>CAVSNW010000005.1:0-2073767 GCA_963729595.1 uncultured Acidobacteriota bacterium | reverse complement strand
GTTCTACCGTTGAACTATTCCCCAATTCCTTCACGCTATCAGCATATTAGCCGAAATCGTGAAATCTGCTTGGCAGCAGCAAAATAGCGCCGGTGCACTCATTCGAGCTGCCGCCAAGCGACGGCACCATTTAGGCCATCTCGGCCGATTTTCCAAGTATCGTTGCTAGCGCCGCGGCCTGGTTTTGCCGCGGCTCTTTTTTTGTGTCTGCTTGGCGCGGGCCTCGGCGAGCGCCGGCTTGCGTGGCGCGGTCTGCAGGCCGTGATGGACCGGCGCGGCGGCTGGCTGCGCCAGGGCTTGCGCGTGCTGCGGCGAGCCGTGGGACATCGGGCCCCACCAGTTCGACGGCGTATCGTCGCCCCACACCTTTGGCCGCTGCGGCCGGTCCTGGTGCCAGGGCCGCGGCTCGAAGAAGCCGAGCTCTTCGTCGTGCATCTGGTCGAGATCGGTGAAGAACTCGATGACCACGCCGTCCGGGTTCTTGTGATAGATCGCGATATTGTGGCCGATGATGTGGCGGATCGGCCCCCAGGTCAGCTTGATGTCGTTGCGCGCGAGCATGTCGCAGGCGCGCTTGATGTCCGACCAGTCGCGCACCTCGAAGGCGATGTGATGGATCGCGGTCTTGTCGTTGCGCAGAAAATTCACCGTGTGATGGTCGCGGCTGCAGCGCAGGAAGGCGAAGAAATCGCTGCGCCAGTCCGACACCCGAAAGCCGAGCACGTCGCAATAGAATTTCACCATGCCCTTCACGTCCGGGCACTGATAGGCGATGTGGCCGAACTTTATCGGCATGACGCCGGTGAAGGTGTTGTCCTCCGGCGCAAACTTGAAATCGGAAAAGATCTCGATCGTGGTGCCTTTGGGGTCGGCGAACGTCACCGCTTCGCCGATGCCGGGCGTGATGTCGCTGCGCCGCTCGCTCTTCATGCCGGCTTTCTTCAGCCGCGATGCCACCTCGCCGAGATCGCTGCCCGGCGCCACCTGGAACGACAGCCGCGGCGCGTCGACGGCGCCGCCGCGCTCCAGCACGATCGCCTCCAGTCCGGATTTGGTGGCGAGGATGGCGCGGTTCTTCTCCCGCGCGGCGAGGCTCAAGCCGACGATGCGGGTGAAATAGTCGATCATCCGCTCGATATCGGGCGTCGTCAGCGTCGAATGGCCGGCCCGTTTGATCTGCAACATGGCATTCTCCCTATGCGCGCCGTTCAGGCGGGAACGCGCTGTTCGCTCGGCACGCGGCCGGCTTCATGGGCCCGCACGGCGATCTTCAGTTCGCCGAGCACGGGCGCCGAGCGGCAGACGATGACGTCGCCGGGCTTCACCGGGCCGACGCCGTCGGGCGTTCCGGTATAGACGAGGTCGCCCGGATAGAGCGTGTAGAACTCGGAGGCGAATTCGATCAGCCGGCGGCAGTTGTAGATCAACTGGCTGGTATTGCTGTTCTGCCGCGTCTCGCCGTTGACGGTGAGGCTGAGCGGGATGTTGTCGGGATCGGGCAATTCGTCCGCCGTCACCATCCATGGGCCGAGCACCGCGTAGCCGTCGACCGATTTGCGGAAGCTTCTGTCCTCGCGGCCGCGCACGGTCATGTCGAGACCGAGCGCATAGCAGGCGACATAGTCGAGCGCCTTCGCCTGCGGAATGTCGCTGCCGGTCTTGCCGATCACCATGACCAGCTCGACCTCGTGGTCGTTGCGCCGGTCGGGGAAGCGGATCGGGATGCCTTCCGAAGGGCCGACCAGCGCGGAGTTCGCTTTCAGGAACATGCCCGCTTCGAGGATCTTGGACGACTGCGAGCGCACGATCTGCGAACCCGGCTCCGCGGCGGCCTTTGCCATTTCGGCGATATGGGCCTGGTAATTGGTCGGCGCGCAGGTGAGCTTGGTCGGCCGCGCCACCGGCGGCAAGAGCTTGACCTGCGCGATCGGCTTGCCGGGCGCCTTGTCGGCCATGCGCTCGATGCGCTCGCGCCATTGCGGCAGCGCCGCCACCACGGCATCGCCCTTCATCGCATAGGGCATGGATTTGCGGATTTCGGTTTGCGCCTCGGTCACGTCGTGCACGAGGTCGCCGCGCACAACTCCCATCCGATCGTCATCGTAGCGGCAGAGCTTCATGAATGTCTCCTTGAGTGCATGCGTCCGTTCGGAATCAATGGCGTCCGAACAGCTCGTTATAGGTCTTTTGCCATTTCCTCTGATCGTCGCCGCTGAACACCACCGGCATGATCTTTCTCTCTTTGAGCATCTCGCCGATTTCGGGCGGATTGGTTGCCACATCCGGCCGGGTCGGCAAACGCCCCTTGTGGGTCATGAATGTCTCGCCTTCCTGGCTTAGCACGAAGTTGCCGGCAAGTTTCGCCGCATTGGGATGCGGCGCCAGCGTATTGACGCCGACGGAACCGAAGATCAGCGGCACCGGCTCGATCAGCCAAAAGTCGGTCGGCGCGCCGGACATCTTCACGTTGAGCGTCAGCGGCAGGTAGTTGTTGAGCGCCAGCCAATATTCGCCGGACCCGACCGAACGCGCAAGCGCGAGATGGCCGTCGGTGATGACCGGGTCGAGGGCTGCGACGATGCTCTTGACCAGCGCCTGGCCGCGCGCGTCGCCGTAGAAGGCGCAGATCGCGGCGAGCCATTCGTCGTCGGTGTCGTCGATGGCGATCTTGCCGGCCCATTCCTTGTGCGCGGCGAACTCTTCATAGGTTTTCGGCAAATCCGCCTTGTGGACGAAATTGGTGTTGTAGGCCGGCGCATTATAATTGGCGTAGCCGCCGTACCAGCGGTGATTAGAGATCGCGCGCTTCGGCCATCAGGCCCTTGGCTTCCGGCGGATCGAACGGCGCGAGATACGCGGCCGGCAATTGCGGCACCGTGGTGGTGAAGGCGATGTCCCAGGTACGCTGGCCGGCGCGGTTCTCGATCGCCACCTTGGCCATGATCTGGGTATCCGAGGAGCGCACGTAGTTCACTTTCACGCCGGTTGCATCCTCGAAGTGAAGACCGTGAACACTATGATGAAGCCGCGGGATACAACAGTAAGTTGGATTCCTTACAAGCCGGAATCCTACAGATCAAACTCAGACACCTTCCGGGTTGGACCAAAAAGCGCCGCGAAGACGCCTTTTGTTATCACGGACTGCTTGCCTCAGCCGTTACAATTCCGTACGAGCCTTCGTGGTCGAGAGCCGTGTACCACATGTACGCAATCCGCACGCGCGATAGAGACCAACTAAAATCACATCTTATCGCGGGCAATATCGCCAGTAGGATTCACTACCCCGTTCCCATCCACTGCCAGGAGGCTTATCGGAACCTAGGCTATAAACCAGGGGATTTCCCGGTTGCGGAAGAAGTCGCATCGGGAATTCTTTCGTTGCCTATGTACCCACATCTGGAATTCGGTCAACAGTATCGGATTGCGCAGAGAGTGTTGGAATTCAGCATACAAACAAAATCGAGAGAATCGCGGTGTCACGATTTTTTTGCACCACGTTGATAGGTTTCGAAGAAATACTTTTTTGGAGACCTCAATGAAAAGTAACCAGACACTAATGAATTGCCTGGCTTGTATTGGAATAGCGCTTTTGGGTGGGTCCTTCGCGCGCATTGTGGCGCGAGAAACCCAGAGCCCACCCGACGTCGCAGCTTTAAGACAAGCCAAGAGCGACAGCAACACCGCCGCGGAAAAACGATCCGACGAGCCTGTGCTCCAACACAGAAATCCTCGTTATCACTTGGGCCGAGGTGATACCGTCGACTTGTTTTTTCCTTTTACACCCGAATTCAACCAGACGGTGACGGTCAATCCCGACGGATTCGTGACGCTTACAGAGGTCGGTGATCTATACGTTGTAGGGCGAACCGTGTCAGAGGTAAAGGAATTACTTCTGACCAGATACGCAACGGTGTTGCACGACCCTGCCATCAATCTGGTGCTGAAGGATTTCGAGAAGCCCTACTTCATTGCTGGTGGAGAGGTCGCCCATCCCGGAAAATTTGAGTTGCGAGGGGACACCACTCTGACCGAAGCCATCGCGATCGCCGGTGGATTCACCGAGAGCTCAAAACATTCCCAGGTGTTACTCTTTCGTCGTGTCTCGCATGATTGGGCGGAAGTGAGGGTGCTGGACGTAAAGAAAATGTTTCAGTCCAAACACCTAGCAGAAGACGTCCATCTACAACCCGGTGACATGTTCTTTGTGCCCCAGAATCGCATTTCAAAGATTAAGAAATGGATTCCCTACACATCTGTATCTACGGGCGCCACGCCTACATTTTGACGACCCAAAGGAGGCAAGTGTGGATCAGCTGAATTTAAGTACCGTGGAGCAGCTAAATCTAAATACCTTTGATAGCCATCGGCATTCGCATTCTCCTGTACTCCGAGAGTTGGTGGCTATTGGGTTCAGACAGCGGCGGCTAGTTGTGGTTTGCTTTTGCGGTGTCCTGCTCGGAGCGATCATCGTAGCGATCTTGCAGCCCAACAGATACGCTTCGGAAATGAAGATTATGGTCAAGAGAGAGCGAGTCGATCCAATCGTGACTCCCGAAGCCTCAGCGGGGCCGCAGTTCGCCCCCGAGGTGACAGAAGAGGAACTAAATTCTGAAGTGGAATTATTGAAAACCAGAGATTTACTCGAAAAGGTTGTTCGAGAATGCAGCCTTCAAGATCAGAGCGATTCTGCCTGGTCCAAGGCACTCGCGGTATTTGGCACGCATACAGGATCGGAGCAAACTTCGCGCGCGGACACACAAGTACCTCGAGCAGTTAACTCACTGCAGAAAAAGCTGTCGGTCGAGGTTATGAAGAAGACCAACCTTATCCTGGTAAGTTATGAATCGTCGGATCCAGTGCTTTCCGCTCGGGTTCTGAACATCTTGGCTGATCTTTACCTCCAAAAGCATCTGGACGTACATCGACCTTCAGGGGCGCTCGACTTCTTTCACCAAGAAACCCAGCGATACCGAAAGGGGCTCGCTGAAGCACAGGCACGGCTGGTCGAGTTCAATCGAAATGCGAACGTAATTTCTTCACAGTTTGAAAAAGAGGCGGCGCTGCAGAAACTCACTGAATTCGAATCTAACCGCAGGCAGACGGAAGGGGCCATCGCAGAGACTCAGGAGCATGTTAGAACCCTCGAGAACCAGCTTGCCTCCATTCCGATTCGAATGGTTACCCAGGTTCGTAAACTGGACGATGCCACACTTCTATCGCAACTTAGAGCGAATCTAGTGACGCTCGAACTCAAGCGGACAGAACTCTTACTGAAGTTCGCACCTTCCTACAGACCGGTTCGGGAATTGGACGTCCAAATCGCCCAGGCTCGAGCGGCTCTGGCGGACGCAGATAAATTACAGCTGCATGAAGAGACCACCGATATCGATCCGGCACGCCTAATGTTAAGTTCTGAAATGGTTAAAGCGAAGGCAGACCTCGCAGGCCTGCGGGCACGGGCTGAGGCCACTGCTCGAAACGTGCAATTGTATCGAGAAAATGCCCGATCCCTCGAGTCGAAAGAAATAGCTCAAAGCGATCTCCTACGCACAGTTAAAGCCGAAGAGGAACGCTACCTTCTTTACCTCAGAAAGGAAGACGAGGCGCGCATATCGGACGCCCTTGACCGCAGGCGAATTATCAATGTGGCGGTCGCAGAGGCTGCGACGATGCCAGCGTTTCCTTCGACTCACCGCACACTGACTCTTTTTGTTGGCCTACTGCTCGCTGTCATGTGCAGCTTCGGAATGGCCTGGATTTGCGAATTTCTGGATCCCACCTTCAGAACTCCCGATGAAGTCAGGGCGTTTTTGAATGTTTCTGTGTTGGCGGCGCTGCCGGCGAATGGTGAGAAAAACGCAAAGATGGATATTTATGGATTGCTATCACCTTGAGAGCAATATTTCAGCGAAACTCCAGATCCTTGTTACTTGCACCTAGCGTGACACACCGTGAAGCGCTCATCGCTATTCTATGGCAGTGAGGCAGGACGAGGATTTCAGGGGCTTATTTGCCGAGCCAGCAATAAACAAGACAACCCTGCTGTTTCGCCTTCGGGAGCTGCTGAAAAGTTCGGACTCGCACGGCTTTTCTGTTTCAGACGCATGTAAGTCACGCAAGCTCGTTTGTTACCTATTCCCCGAGTTGACTCGCCCAAGTGAGTGGGATTTTTGAACATTCGACACCAACCGGCTCTGAAGCCATATAAGCGTTGCCATTGCCGACTTGTATCTTCGCGGCTCACTAGTGACAGATTAGCGATCGATGTCCAAGTACCTCAGACCAAACGGGCTACAAACCGCGAACGCTGGATCAATTGGCAATATTCATGAAAATTCCGAGTCAGGCAGGGCGAAAAGATGACCACATATTTCGATGCTAAACAAGGGGTTGGGAAAGATCATGCGGTTGTTGACGACCATAGGACTCATCCGCCGACCGACGACAACGGACATCGCACACTTCTCCGTGAAAAGCCTGCCGATGAAGAGATCGTCAAGCTTGTTCAGCGCCTGTTTCTTTTTCCACATTCGCACGCCCCGAAAGCAGTGGTGTTCTCAAGTGTCCAAGGCGATGGGTCGACTGCAATCTGCTACCGGGCCGGTGGTGTTCTGGCAGCGCAGGGAACCGGGTCAGTATGCCTCGTGGATGGAAATCTGCGTGCGCCCTCCCTTCACAAATTGTTGGGTGCCGAAAAGTTTCCTGGCCTCGCGGACGCAGCGTTCAAACCGGGTCCGATCAGAGAATTTGCCGTGGGGATTGCCGGCGGCAAGTTTTGGGTGGTACCCGCAGGGTCGCGTCGCTCTGAGGCTCAGCGGCTCTTGGGTTCGGACAGAATGCGCCTTTGGATGAGACAGTTACGAGAACAATTCGAATACGTCTTGATCGATGCGCCTCCCCTGAGTTCCTACGGAGATGCGGCTCTGCTGGGCCAAATGGCCGACGGCATCATTCTTGTAGTGGAAGCTAATTCCACGCGACGGGAGAACGCACGAATAGCCAAAGAAACTCTTGAAAGCGCAAACGTTAAGCTGCTGGGGGCGGTCCTAAACAATCGTACTTTCCCGATTCCGGAAGCTCTCTACCGAAAGCTCTAGAACTGTGAAATTCCCGAGCAAGCCACCGTGGAAGGATTCAATTCAACGAAATGACGAAAGCACTTTCGGAAATGGATGAAAGCTACCCAGGAGCCGGTCATCGCGCCTTCGTTAAGGTCGGTTCCATCGCGCGCAATGGTCTGGCTTGGCACAAAACTTTCCCAGACACCGTCTGCAATGACGTTTGTTGCGTTATGTCGTCCCTATGGAGCCACTGACACTGCCGGCTAACCAGGTGCACATTTGGTATGCCGACCTGGACGTCGGCCCAGGCGAACTAGACGGCCTCGCAACGACCCTTGCACGCGACGAACGAGTTCGCGCTTCGCGTTTCCATTTTCAGAGAGACCGGGTCCACTTCGTGGCAGCTCACGGAATATTGAGGCAAATTCTAGCGCGATACGTCGACCGAGGCCCGAGGGATTTGCGACTCGGCTACAGCCCATGCGGGAAGCCGTTTCTGCAACAGGACTCCAGTACGTCGGACCTGCGTTTCAATCTGTCTCACTCGAACGGTATGGCCCTATATGGGATCGCCCGCAATCGAGAAGTCGGAGTTGATTTGGAGCGCATCGATCCCACTTTTGCAGGGCAAGAGATCGCAGAACGATTTTTCTCTCGCCAGGAGTGTTTTGCGCTGCGTTCATTACCAGCCTGCTTACAAGTTGAGGGGTTCTTTAATTGTTGGACGCGCAAAGAGGCGTACGTCAAGGCAAACGGGGCGGGCCTTCATATGCGACTAGACAGTTTTAACGTATCGCTGATTCCGGATCAGCAACCTGAGGTTTCGAATGGTCGATATGGCAATTGGTCGATGCACGCACCTAGGCTCCTCCCTGAATATGCTGCTGCGGTTGTAGTGCAAGGAACTGATTGCGATCTTAGAACGTGGAATTGGAATGCGGCAGCGACGGCTCAGCAGTTACATGGTTCTGTACGCCTTTAGTTTAGCAACAGCACAGTGTTATCAACGATTTGTTGTGAGCTGTAACACCTGGACGGTTCTTCGTCGGTGACCCTCGCATGAATAATGCAGGCCGTGGCTTACTCTTAAAAGCGCTAAAGCTTTTGGATTCAAGCTTGATGATATTGGCCTTCATGGTAGCGGTGTCCGCTGTCATCCACCATCGGGCCACCATTACTATCTTTCAATTCTTTTCAATGCGCGTCAAGATTCAGAACTTTGTCGTCTTTTTGCTGTTTATACTCGTCTGGTACGTAATCTTTACATTATCCGATTTGTACACCTCTCGCAGGCTTCGTCACCGTTACGAAGAATCGATTGACATTATAAAGGCGACTACACTGGGGACATTCGTGATTTTCATCGTCGCCAGTATCGCTCGCATCACCGTGGTGAGCCCATTGTTCCTGTTTGTGTTCTGGCTCACCAGCATGTGCTCGACAGTTTCAGCCCGACTCGTTCTGAGGACCATACTCGGGTTTGTGCGGAAGCGCGGTCGTAATCTCCGCGACATCGTAATAGTAGGGACCAACAATCGGGCGCTAGGGTTTGCTGGGAAACTCGCTTCTAATCCCGAGCTGGGGTACCGAATCGCTGGTTTCGTAGACTGTGATTGGGGAGGTATGGAGGCATTTCAGAGAAGTGAGTTCGCTTTGGTATCCGACTTCGATTGCTTTCCGACGTTTCTGCGGAACGCGGTGGTAGACGAAGTCGCTATAGCATTGCCATTTCGTTCTATGTACGCGCAGGCGAGACGGATTGCCGCTTTATGCGAGGAGCAAGGCATCACTGTTCGTGTGCTCACCAGTATCTTTGACTTGAAAATTGCTCACTCTTCGGCGGGCGAGCTCGTGGGCAATCCCCTCATTACACACTCTACGGGTTCGGTGGAAGGATGGCAGGCCGTTGCCAAGCGAACCCTGGACTTCGCGATTTCCTCGCTCTTGATTGTTTGGCTTTTCCCCGTCCTGATTGTCGTGGCTATCCTCATCAAGCTAGCTTCGCCCGGGCCGGTTTTGTTTGTTCAGAAGAGACTTGGTCTGAACAAGCGGCTATTCAGTATGTTCAAATTTCGGACCATGGTGTTGGGCTCAGAAAAGCGTACACGCGACGTCGAACACCTGAATGAAGTCAGTGGACCGGTCTTCAAAATTAAACACGACCCTCGCATTACCCCGCTCGGAGCATTTTTTCGAAAGACCAGCATAGACGAGCTGCCACAGTTATTTAACGTGCTCAGAGGAGAAATGAGTCTCGTGGGCCCTCGGCCCCTACCCGTTCGCGACTATGAAGGTTTCAACGAAGATTGGCAGCGTCGCCGGTTTAGCGTGAAGCCGGGCATGACGTGCCTGTGGCAAGTTCGCGGCCGAAGTTCCATCTCGTTTGAAAAATGGATGGAGTTGGATCTGCAATACATCGATGGATGGTCTCTGTGGTTAGATTTCCAAATTCTAGTGCTAACCATTCCTGCTGTTTTTAGGGGCTCGGGAGCCTTCTGACTATCAAGGAAAGCACTTAGCTATGAGACTACAACATATTTGGAATACCTGGGACATCTTAGTGCGAAGACCGTGCAATCCCTCGAATGAAGCAATTGGGCATTGAACAGCGGTAACGCACGCCTCGATGGGTACATTGTCATCAACTTTGACTGCGCTGAAAACCGGGAAGCAAGAACCCGAAGCTATACCCAAGTTGCGCAAGGCCAGGTTCGAAGACTATTCCGGTATTGCCACCTTGCATGACCGTCACGGGTTTGCGACCAAGAGCCACGAAGAATGGATCAGTCTCTGGATTCACAATCCCCTTTACAACCAGCTAGCCGACTGGCCAATCGGCTGGGTCTTGGAAGAAAAGAATCAGGCGATCGTGGGCTATCTTGGAAACATCCCTCTTCCATACGTATTTCGGGGTAAGCCGATTGTAGCGGCTACCAGCCGGGCCTGGATCGTCGATTCTAGTTTCCGAAGTTATTCATTCTTATTGTTAAGCCGATTCTTTCAGCAGAGAACTGTCGACCTCTTTATCAACAATACTGTCAACAAGAATTCGGTCAGGGGATATGAAGCATTTCGAGTTTGCCGTGTACCGGTTGGAGCTTGGGATGAGTCAATATTTTGGATAACGAATTATCGGGGCTTTGCCGCTAGCCTCCTGGCCAATAAAGGAATCCCTGCTCCGAAGGTTTTAGGCTATCCGCTTTCCCTTGGTCTCCTTGCACAAGACCAACTCGCGAGAAGAAAGCTAAGGGTTCATCAGCATAGAGTATCGATAACCTTTGCCAACTGCTTTGATACTCGCTTCGACAGCTTTTGGGAAAACTTGCAATGCACCAATGCCGGTATCTTGCTTGCAACGCGATCCCGGGAGATATTGGAGTGGCACTTCCGGCGTTCACTTGATGAGAGTCGAGCGTGGGTCGTTATCGCGGAGGAGGGACCCGAGCTAGCCGCTTATGCGATTTTTCTCCGACGTGACAATCGGAGATTGGGTCTTGACAGGCTGCGACTAATAGATTTTCAGTCGCTAGACAATAGGAATGAACTACTTATTCCTATCCTGTCCCTGGCTTTGGGGAGATGTCGCATGGAAGGCATCCATATGCTGGAAATCATTGGCCTCAGCTTAGCCAAACAACGAATCCTCGACGCTGTCGTGCTCCGCCGACGCGCGCTTCCGTCTTGGTCATATTTCTACAAAACTAATAATGACGAGCTAGCCAAAGCTTTGGAAGACCCCAGGTCATGGGATCCGTCGTGTTTTGACGGAGATGCCGGTCTCTAGGATTGGGCGAACGTCCCGTTAGTCATGCTGAGCTTCGAAAACCAGAAGTTTTATGCCGAGATAGCAAACTTCTTCATCGGCACACTAGGAGTTGAAGTGCCATCGCCAACAACCGATTTATTCAAAACAGGGATTCTCGACTCGCAAAACTTCATCGAGTTGTTAGTACATCTCGAGCGCACGTTCGACGGGCCCATCAGCCTATATGAATTGGATATTGAGAATTTTCGGTGCATCGAAAAGATTGCGAATCTTCTTAATATGCACCAGAGCTCGGCAAACCGCTCCCGCGGCTGAAATTGTTTTCGCCTTTACCATTGTCATAATTTCGCCTGCCATGCAAGAAGCTGAAGTCCGAAGAGGTTCTCGAGGTATTTTTTCATGAATGCACTTTTGTATGAGGCGCTGAATGCATTCCTGGGATCCGCCAGGGAACCGATCCGAACCGAAAATGAGGTGCCCGATCTCGATACTCTTGTTTCACCTACGGTATTCTCATTCTCCCCTTCACAAAGGCTGATCCATGACCTTAGGAGGAAGGGCTACAAGCATTTCCGCTATTTTGCCGTATTACCGTCTCTCTCTATGCCACGTTGGCTCTTGCCCATCGGAGATGCGAGTCAGACGCTAGCGGGAACTCGGATCTACCTACCGCACAAGTGGACGTCACGAAGCATCAGGCAGATCTGCGCCGGGATGATAAAAATGGGCTGGAACGGCTGGTCGGGCTCCCGGATTCTGATGGCGTCGAAAGAGCCATTCCCTTTGGAGACCAGAGTAGCTGATGTGACTGGAGAGCCCCACCCTCGATTTGCCCTATCATTGGGCAGGGAGCCTTCTGTCCGTAAGCTCACGGTACAGGTGATGCGTCCGAGTGGGGAAATCCTAGGCTATATTAAACTGCCACTTACTGGCGCCGCGATCGAGCGAGTTCGGCACGAGGCTGCTGTTTTGGAGCGCCTGTGGCAATTCCCAGCGCTGCATCCGCATATCCCGCGCTTGTTACACGCCGGTATGTGTAGCGAAAGTTTTGTCCTCTTTCAGTCGCCTTTGCCCGGCGAGCCGGGTCCCACACACCTTACGGAAATGCATGAGAGCTTTTTGCGTACGCTATGGAGTGTGAATCAAACGGCGCGGCCTGGGTTGAGCTTGGTCGATGAAGTAGCAGCAAACTGGGATAAGGCAGTCCCGTTGCTCGGCCCTAAGTGGGCGGAGTTAGGCCAGGAGGCACTACGACGCTCAGCTCAGGAACTGAGTCAGCAAACAATACGCTGCGGGATAAGTCATGGCGATTTTACTCCATGGAACACTCGCGCACATGAAGAAAAATTGTTGCTGTTTGACTGGGAATCAACTCATTGGGAGGCACCAACGTCATGGGATATCTTCCACTTCAGTACGCAAACAGCAGTGTGCCTTAACAAAGGGACTGAGAGCTGCCTCCCTGCGGACAACGGTGTGGCAGCCTATCTGCTTTATCTTTTGAATTCTGTCGACCAATTTCTCCAGGAACAGAATTGGACTGCAATCGATCATCGGCAAAAGCTGCTGCTTAGCGAATTGAGGGGAATACTCGACGTACGAAGTGATGAACGAAGTGCCAAAGCGAAAGCTGTGCAATCGGACGAGAGTCAAATAGGGTTTAATCCGACGTCCTCGGCGTCAATTCTACGGACTGCTTTGCCGAGAATCGTGACTACAAGTTGGGATGACGGGGACCCGCGCGACATCGAGGTCGCCGAACTGCTGCACTCTCGAGGACTCGCCGGAACATTTTACATCCCCATGTCGGGCTATTTGGAAAGAGCGACACTCACACACAGCGATCTGCGGAACCTATCTAGTGCAGCCTTTGAAATCGGCGCTCACAGTATGTCTCATCGTACTCTGACACATTTGAATGATAAACAATTGGCGCACGAGGTAAGGACCTGCAAACACACGCTGGAGCAGCTAATCGGGAAGGAAGTACCGATGTTCTGTTACCCGAACGGTCGCTACAACGCAAATGTGGTTCGAGAGCTAAAATGCGCTGGCTACAAGGGGGCACGCACCACTCAGATGTTATCGACAGGGGCTAAATTCTTCCCTTTCGAAATGCCCACAACAGTACAGGCGTTTCCTCATCCCAGGACTGGCTATCTCAGGGACCTCGGCCGGGCTAGAAACATTCTGGGCTTGTGGATGTTCACAACACAACTGAGTCAGCTCGAAAGCTGGATTGACCTTGGAAAGAAACTTTTTCGGCAGGTCCTGGAGCACGGAGGAGTTTGGCACTTGTATGGACACTCGTGGGAGATCGAAGAGCTGGCCCTTTGGCGCGAGCTACGCGAAATGCTTGACTATGTATCTCATCGACCAGGTGTGATCTACCTTACCAACGGCGAGTTGTTATCGAGAGGAAAATTAGATAATCGAGGAATTGAATAACCCTTTCGTAAGGACTGAGGACACCGATGTGCTTACGGCCTTTCAAGACAGGAGACCCCCATGCCCGACAGAACAGTCGAGTCAGAATCCGGATCCATCCAGGTCGGCATCGATCGACAGCGATTAACCCTATCTAGCTCGCCCGCGCAAGGTGCATTGGTACAGCAGTTGGTGGCAGCGCAGGCCGCAGCCTTCCCGAATCATGCGGCGGTGGTGGCGGACGATCACGTTCTGACGTATAGGATACTGAATGAGCGCGCCAACCAGATTGGCAACTTTCTACGTTCTTTGGGTGTGGGGCCGGATACCCTAGTTGGCCTTTGTATGGAGCCATCCGCGACACTGGTTCTGGCGGAGCTGGGTATTCTGAAATCGGGCGGGGCTTATGTCCCACTGGATCCTTCCTACCCGCAGGGACGCCTTGAGTTCATATTGAAAGATGCCGAGCCCAAGGTTTTGGTCACCGAAGAGCGTCTCGCCATGCGGCTCCCTGTCGGTAAGTGGCGAACAATCAAGCTGGACACTGATGCGCTTCAAATCGAGCAGCATAGTAGGGCGTCGACATCGAATGACGGGAGGGCGGAGAACTTGGCGTACGTCATCTACACATCGGGTTCAACCGGTCGCCCAAAAGGCGTCCAGATAACCCATGCCAGTCTTTTAAACCTCGTATTTTGGCACCAACGGGCATTTGAAGTGAGCTCTTCCGACCGGGCGAGTCAGATCGCGAGTCCAGGATTTGACGCCGCAGTGTGGGAAACATGGCCTTATCTTGCGGCGGGAGCCAGCTTGCATCTTGCAAAAGACGGTATCCGTAGCGAGCCTGTAGCCCTCCGCAACTGGCTGGTTCGCGAGCGGATTACCATCGGCTTCGTGCCAACGGCACTAGCAGAGCAGATGATTGCACTGGACTGGCCGGGTGAGTCGGCGCTTCGCATATTGCTAACTGGTGCAGACCTGCTGCATTTCTATCCGCCGCCTACCTTACCTTTTACGCTGGTTAACAATTATGGACCGACCGAATGCACCGTCGTCGCGACATCGTGCGCGGTGCTACCGAGCCCTCATGACGGGCCTCCCCCAATCGGCCGACCCATCTCCAATGTGCAGATCTACATCCTCGATGAACGGCTACAGCAGGTTCCGGTGGGGCAACCCGGAGAGATTTGCATTGGCGGAGCCGGCGTAGGGCGAGGGTATCTGAACTCTCCCGAACTCAGCGCGGGAAAGTTTATCGACAATCCATTCCAGACCAGTCCGAACGATCGTCGTCTTTACAGGACAGGCGACGTAGCTCGTTATTTGCCGGATGGCCAGATCTTGTTTCTAGGTCGGATCGACGAACAAATCAAGATCCGAGGGTATCGTGTCGAACCGAACGAAGTGGTCGCGGCATTAAAGTCGCATCCGGCCGTGCGAGCGAGTGCGGTCGTCACTCGTGAGCACACTGGAACCGACAAGCACTTGATCGCTTACGTAGTTCTCGCTCCGGGCTCACAGCTTACGGCAGCGGCTTTGCAAAACTTCCTGCGTCAGCAACTACCTGAATATATGATCCCACGGGTTTTTGTAAATCTCGAATCCCTGCCGCTTACTCCTAACGGAAAGGTTGATCGCGCTAGCCTGCCGGCGCCCGACATAAAAAACTCAATCGCCGACGGCGAGCTCGTCGCGCCTCGCACAGTCATCCAGCAAAGGCTGGTGGAGATATTAGCTAGACTGCTAAACCTTGAATTCATCGGAATCAACGACAACTTTTTCCTCCGTGGCGGGCACTCGCTCCTAGCAGCGCAATTGATTGCCTCAATTCGCGACACCTTTGGCGCCGAGCTGCCGTTGCGGACTATTTTCGATTCACCCACAGCTGCAGAATTGTCGGGTGAGGTTGAAAAGTGGCTGTTAGCCAGAATCGACTCATTCACGTCTGAAGAGTTGCGAGCAGCGCTGGCTGAGATTGAGACTCAAGGTTAATTGCTATGTCCAGCATGCAGACTACGTTAACTCCCGTACCTTTGGACGCGCCGCTAAGTTTGTACCATCTACTCAGTCCGGAAATCCTAGCCGATCCGTATCCTTTATATCGCCAGCTTCGCATTCACGATCCCGTGCACTGGGATTTTTTCCTCCACGCCTGGGTTGTCACGCGCTACGCGGACGTAGTAAAGGTGCTTCACCACTGTTCTGCAGACCGGACTCCTAAGCCGGAACAGCTAACTGCCATGGGCCTTTCAGTCCTTAATCCGATCGCTCAAGTCATGGTCAAGCAGATGCTTTTCATGGATGCCCCCGCTCACTCGCGTTTGCGGAACCTGGCTTCACAAGCGTTTACGCCGGCGCGAGTCGAGGTGCTTCGGTCTCACATTCAGGATATAGCCGACCGCCTCCTGGATAAGGTAGAGCCAAGCGGCTGCATGGACGTCATCACTGACTTCGCTGCTCCTTTGCCAGCGACCGTCACTGCGGAAATGCTGGGTGTACCTAGCTCCGACCACCCTCAATTGAAGGCCTGGTCCGCGGATTTTGCCGAGATGTTGGGCAACTTTCAGCACAATCCGGATCGAGCCATACGCGTCTTACGAAGTGTGCAAGAAATGACTGCATACTTCCAGTCGTCCATACGTGAGCTGCGATGCCAGCCGCGAGAGGGTCTCATTTACTCTTTTTTGACGGCTGAGATAGCTGGCGACACGTTTACCGAAGAAGAGATTATTGCTAACTGTATAATAACGATGGTAGGCGGCCAGGAAACGACCACAAATCTAATCGGTAATGGTATATTGACCCTGCTGCGCAATCCCGCAGAGCTTGGGCGCCTTTGTGCCGACTGGTCGCTGGGTGCGTCGGCAGTTGAAGAACTCCTGCGCTATGACAGCCCAAGCCAACACACCGCTCGCATTGCTCCGGACGACTTTACTTTGGGCAACAAGGAGATTCGCAAACGCGACGCCATAATCGCTGTGATGGGCGCAGCCAACCGCGACCCGGAACGCTTTCCTGAGCCAGATCGATTAGACATCACCCGTAAAGATAATCGCCACGTTGCCTTTGGCTGGGGCGCTCATTTTTGCTTTGGAGCACCCTTGGCTCGCCTTGAGGCGCAGATCGCATTCTCCACACTCTTGCGCCGCTTTCCGAGTCTCACACTAAAACCCTTGCCGCTTGCCTGGAGGCAAAATCTAGGCCTGCGCGGCCTGAAAACATTGCAGGTCTCTTTTCAGACTGGAAAGTAATGTTGGTCCCAAACCGCTATGCAAAACACGCCGTACATGGAAGCTGCGAAACTCGCCCTTTTTGAGAAGCTACTCAGGGGCGAAGTAAACGCCATTTCTGACAAAATACCAAGACTTGCTCGCCGTCCGGCGTCCGCTCCGGCTCCCCTCTCCTACAACCAGGAACAGGTTTACCTTCACGCCCAGTTGGCAGATCGGCTTGCTCCACGTTCACGTTTGTACAACGAGACCATAACCATCCACCGATCAGGCAGTCTTGATGTCCGAGCGCTCGAGCTTAGCCTGGCGGAAATTTTGCGCCGCCACGAAGCCTGGCGCACCAGATTTGCACCGATGAACGGCATACCGGTTCAGTCTGTACATGCAGTTCCGGAGGTTTATCTGGACGTCGTGGATCTCAGCCGTATTCCCGAGTCGAAGCGAGAACTAGCGACAAGCGAAATTGCCGAGATGAACGCCCAAGAGCCATTCGACTTGGCAGAAGGCCCCTTGGTCAGGTTCCAACTTGTGAGGCTCAATGATTGGGAGCATCGGCTCTTTTTGACTGCGCATCAGATTGTTCTGGATGGTGTTTCCGCCTACCATGTGTTTCTTACTGAGCTGGTTGCGCTGTACGAAGCTTTTGCTTCCGGCAAATCCTCGCCCTTGCTGGAGCCGCCGGTTCAGTATTCAGATTATGCACAATGGCAGCGGGACACGCTTAAGAACGGAACACTCTCAGAACACTTGAATTATTGGCAGCGGCAGCTTGCCGGCGGAGTACCTGTGCTCCGCCTCCCAACCGATCACCCGCGGCCACAGTTGCAAACTTTCCGCGGGACTATTCAGCCTTTTGCGATATCCCGGAAGGTGAGCAATGCAGTTAAGGCGCTGACGCGGGCCGAAGGAACCACGCTTTTCGTGACGTTTCTCGCGGTGTTCGCGACACTGCTTTATAGCTATACAGGCCAGGAGGAGATCGTAATTGGCACGGTCGCTCCGACGCGCGGTCGCTCTGAACTGCGGCATCTCCTCGGGTACTTCCTCACCCCCGTCGTGCTCTATTTCCGTCTGGCAGGCAACCCGACCTTCAAAGAAGTGCTCATACGAGTGCGCGATGTCGTGCTTGGAGCCTTGTCACACGACCAAATCCCCTTTCATCTGTTAGTGGATGCAATTCAGCCTGATTCCGATTTGAGCCGTCACCCACTTTTTCAAGTGCAGTTCTCACTTGAACCGCCGATTTCCCCGCCGGTCCCGGACTGGAATCTGACACCCATGGATCTGCAAACGGGAGGTGCCAAGTTGGATTTGTACTTCGTGCTGGACGATCGACCGGATGGAACCTTTGGGCGTGCGCAATACAACCCTGACCTCTTTCAAGCCGCCACGATTCATCGGATGATCCGAACGTACCAAGCTCTTCTTGATGCAGCTGCAGCCGATCCGAATAAGCAACTATCTGAGTTGTTGCAACAGTAGTCTTTTACAATGAACCTCCATTTCTCCGTGAGACGTAATTTGTCCTCCAATGCTCGCAGTTAAAGACATTGCGCCCGTCGACGTCCGCGAAGTTTCCATGGAGGATTATGAGCAGATTGCAGAATTGGAATCCCGGCACGGTCTTGAGACCAAGACCTATGACGAGTGGAAGCATCTATGGTTGGACAATCCTGTTTATCAGCCGCTAACCAAGAGCTGGCCCACCGGGTGGGTGCTGGAGAACTCAAACCGCAAGATCATCGGTTACATCGGGAACATTCCTCTCTCTTATGTATTCGAAGGCAAGAAACTCTTGGCAGCTACCAGCCGCTCATGGGTAGTGGACGCCGGTTACCGCGGCTATTCACTCCTACTCCTGGATTATTTCTTTGCTCAAACCAACGTTGACCTGTTTCTTACGACAACCTTGAATACGGAAGCCTTAGAAGGATTTCGCTTCTTTGGGCCTTCGCCTGTGCCGGTCGGTGACTGGGATCACTCGACTTTTTGGGTAACGAACTATGCAGGGTTTCTCGCCAGTTCGTTGACCGTAAGGGACGTTCCCTTCGCCAAGCCTTTGAGCTATCCGCTCTCAATTCCACTGTTTATTAAGGATCAGCTGAGCAGACGAAGCGTCGACAAGATTGCGACGCAAATCAACGTTCAATCTTGCTGGAGCTTCGATGAACGCTTTGATACGTTTTGGGAAAACTTGCAAGTAAACCAGTTTCACAGGCTGTTAGGCACGCGCACGCGGGAAATGCTGAATTGGCACTTTAAATACGCACTGCTGCGGCGCAATGCTTGGATCTTTTGTGTCACCGACGGTCCCCGCCTTTTAGCTTACTCGATTTTTTATTGCCAGGATAATCCTAAGTTTGGGTTGAAGCGCGTGCGCCTGGCTGATTTCCAGACGCTTACGAACGACAATTTGCTCTTGATACCGATGCTTTCTCGCGCGCTGGAGCGCTGCCGGTGCACCGGAATACATATGTTGGAAATCATGGGTCTCTGCCAGGATAAAGCACAACTAGTCGAAAGGCTTACTCCCTATCGGCGCAAGCTGTGTTCCTGGCTCTCCTTTTACAAGGCAAACAACCGACAACTTGCGGAGCGCTTGAGAGATCCCAAAATTTGGGACCTGTCTTGCTTCGATGGCGATTCTAGCCTTTAACTTGGAAGCATCTAGAAAGAGATACAGTACATCGGACCTGGCGAATCATTCGCAACCACCTATCTCCCGGCCATTTCTCGACTCACGTACTCGATGACCCTCGAACAAAACTTTCTTTGGCTGCGGAAGGGAGCGATAGCTTTCGCCGATCAAGGCCTTTTTGCGGCTTCGGGATTTCTGGTCAACATCCTTCTTGCGCGCTGGCTCGCTCCGGAGCAGTACGGCGCCTACGCGTTGGCCTTTTCGATTTATCTGTTCGTGGCCAGCTTTCACAACGCCCTCCTACTCGAGCCCATGAGCGTCTTTGGGCCAGCATCGTACAGAAACGCTTTGCCCGAATATTTGGGAAGGCTGTTCCGGCTCCATTTTGCCGTTACTGTTCCTCTGGGGCTGCTGGTGGGTGTCTGTGCCACATTGTTCGAGTTTTTGTCAAACAACCGTGTCCTGCCTTCCGCATTTTGGGGAGTGAGCATAGGGATGCCGTGGATGTTGCTTTTCTGGCTTTGGCGCCGTGCAGCTTACTTGGAGCTGAGACCAGATATCGCCGTGTTCGGCGCCGCGGCCAATGCGTTCACGTTCGTAACACTGATATTTCTGTTTCACGCGCGGGGCTGGCTTTCTCCGTTCACGGCTTTTGCCCTGCAGGCGATCGCCGGGATTGTCGCCAGTGCGGTCTTAATTTTCTTGTGTCGGCCGCGGCTTGCAGTCTCATGGGCGGACGAGCCGATGTCTATTGTCCTAAAGCAACACTGGCGTTACGGTCGGTGGGTAGTTGTAACCGCCCTTGTCTTCTGGTTGGCGGGAGATGTTTACTACCTAATTATAGGATCAGTGGCGAGCATAACGGACGTTGCGGCCTTCCGAGTCATCCAGAACTACGTCAGACCTGTCGGTCAATTCATTGCATCGGTTAATCTTCTCCTCGTACCCTGGGCCTCGGCGCGCTTCGCTGACCGCGCTGGCTCAGCCTTTCGGCGCGGTATCCGCAACATCAGCATGATCTTCACCGCCGCCGCAATTATGTATCTCGCTTTCTTGCTGTTGTTTGGAAGATGGCTGACCGACGCGTTATATGGCGGAAAATACGCTCAGTTCGTTTACCTAATCCCCTTAATGGCCCTACCCATCTTGTTCTCAGCCATGGCCGAAGGGCCCAGTGTTGCCTTAAAGGCAATGCAAGTCCCGTCCGAAGTGTTCTGGGGTTATACGGCGGCGGCCATTCCCACGATTCTCGCGGGCGTGTTCCTGACCCATCATTGGGGGTTGATCGGAGCTGCCTTCGGCCTTGCAGGTTCCTCCTTCGCATTTTGGGTGGTAATCAGTTACCGATACCGTGCCAGACTGAAGGAGGTATTGCCTGTGAGCTCGAAATCGAGGTCTGACTGCGACGCAAAAAATATGCCGGTTGCTTGGCTATCGCCAGCGCTTGCCAGGAGCTTCTATTCCCAACCAATGTTCAGGGAGTTTACCAGACTTTTCCCGAATACGGTCATTTTTACAAGCCATTGGGAGGGATTCCTTCCGGGATATGAGGGCCGATTCACGGTCCGGTATCTCCGAGGTCTCAAATATGTTACGACGAAGATCACTTCGACAGGAGAGAGCGAAGGGTTCGCATTGGTCTCTCCATCCATCCTTTGGGAGTTACTGAAACTCCGTCCTGCTGTCATTTTCACATCGGCGTTTAGCATGTGGACTCTGGCTGCGCTAACGATAAAGTTGTTCACCCGGTGTCGAGTCATCACGCTTTGTGATGGCGTGTCACCGTCAACCATGTGCCTAGATCGCCCGATGCGCCACAGAATCCGCAGGCTAATGGGTCATTTTCTTGACGGCGCTGTCAGCAACACGCGAGAAGGTATCGAATACTTGCAAGATGTGCTCGGAATGCCAAAAACCAAGCTCGTGCATTATCCCTATATAGTCCCTGAGGCCGACGCGCTTCTGTCCCGTGACAACGGCCCCCGGCCATGCTTCGACCCTCGCCCCGTCTTTCTGTGTGTCGGGAGGATCCAAAGAGCTAAAGGATGGCACCAGCTGTTGGAAGCCGTGAGATGTTTGCGACAGCAGGTGCCATATCCCTTTTCTGTTGTCCTCGTCGGGGGCGGACCGGACCTGGAAGAATTGCGCCAACTCGTTTCTACTGACGGTCTTTCAAGCTTTGTCCACGTCTTAGGTGCGGTACGCTACGAGAGTCTCGGCAACTATTTCGAAGCCTCTGATGTCTTTGTTCTCCCCACTTTGGAAGATGTCTGGGGAACGGTTATCGTCGAGGGAATGCTTTTCGGTAAACCTATACTGTGTTCGAAATACGCCGGTGCGAAAGAGATGGTCCAACATGGCGTCAACGGATTCATCTTCGACCCTCGCAATGCTGGAGAACTAGCCAGTTACATGGGCCGCTTTATCAGCGAACCAGATTTGATCATGCGATTCGGTGCAAAGTCGAGCGAGACTATTGCCCCTTATACCCCCGAACGTGCCGCGGCCATTTTTGCAAGGGTGGCGTTGAATCTGAGCGCACAGAACGCAATCCAGCCCTGCGACGACATCCACGGAATAATCACGCATCGGCCAGTGCTTAGCGGCCGAGCTGAATGATGAATACAATTAGCGTCCATGACGAGCTCTTGATGTTAGCCTCACATTGATGACTGTACGAGGGCAAGAACTCAGTTGACTTCTTGCAAAGGAAACTGGTGACAGAGATTAGTGGACTTTCCTATTGGTGGCGCACGTCATGTCGCTCCGGTCGGAAGTAGTGAAGAATTTCCTCCAGATAAGCCCTAACTGCGTCTTCGAGGCGTCGCTAGTGCCAGAAACTTGTCTAGAGTTTTCCCTTTTGCCAATGTGTGGCAAGCTCGGTGCCCCGAAAGCCATCACTACGATAGCTCATCGCCTGGCCCGACTGGTCAATCGAATGCTCAAGTATAGGCAGGAGTACGTCGACAAAGGCGCAGAATACGAGCGAAGAAACCGCCAACAACAAATCGAGTTCCTCAGAAAGAAGGCAGCCCAACTCGGCCTGCAGGTCACTGCAGCCCATCCTTGAACTACCAACAAAGAAGTTTCTGGAGAGTCCAGACCCTAAGCTCCTCAACTTCCGAGCGTCCCTAGAGATGCCAAACGCGATCGAGGCTCGTTCCCTTGCTCACCCATCTCTTATAATCCGGCTCAAGAGCCTAAAATGGCGAAAGGAATCAATCCCATTAAACCCGTACGTCTAATGCACCCATTTGCAGGAGAGACACAGCTGGACGTTCCGGCTCGCTTGAGGTACTGGCGAAAGCAGCTCGTTGGCAAGGTGCCTGTCCAGCTGTATTCTGAGCACTCGCAGGCTTCACTTCGCGTAACCTGGGACACCATCCCTGTTGCGGTCTCCAACAACCTGACCGAAGCACTGAGGTCACTCAGCTCTCGAGAGGGGGTCACTCTTTTTGTGACTCTTCTAGGAGCTTTCAGTACCTTACTCTATCGCCACACCGGACAGGAAGATTTGCTTATTGGAAGTCTCATGAAGGACTGGGACGCTGCACCGATTGGGGATTCCGATAATTCCTCCATCAACGCGGTGCCTCTGCGTACGGATCTTTCGGGCGATCCGAGTTTTCGCGAGTTACTCAAGCGACTCCGAGACGTGACCCTGGGGGCTTTGTCCCACGAAGTGCCATTCGAACACCTGTTTCGGGGATTGAAGGCCGAGCGCGACTCCGTTCACACTTCGGTCTTCCAGGTGATGTTTTCCCTATTGCCCCACATTCCGGTGCCCGAGTTGGAGCGCACTGCGATTTCTATTGGTTCCGACGGCAAGGTGCCGGGGCACGATCTGCACCTGAAGCTGCACGATGGCCCTGAGGGTCTGGTTGGGCACATTGCATATAAGACTGACGTCTTTGAGCGGGCAGCGATAGCCCGGATACTGGGGCATTGGCAGATCCTGCTCGAGGCGATCTTGGCCCACCCCCAGCAGCCGATAACAAGGCTGCCGATCCTCACGGACGCCGAACGGTATCAGCTTCTCGTAGCCTGGAATGATACGGGCGAGGCCTACCCAAAAAACACTTGCCTGCACGAGATGATCGAAGCCCAGGTGGAGCGAACGCCTGAGGCTGTGGCTATCGTGCAGGATGGACGAGAAATGAGTTACGAGCTGCTGAACGCGAGAGCGAATCAGCTCTCACAGTTCTTGCGGAAATTGGGCGTGGGGCCGGACACCCTCGTAGGAGTTTGCGTAGAGAGGTCTCCCGAACTGATCGTCGCGTTGCTGGGAATCCTCAAGTCTGGCGGCGCTTACGTTCCCTTGGACCCACTGTACCCAACGGGTCGTCTCTCGATGATGGTAGAGGATTCCGCGCTCAATGTGATCGTAACCCAGGAAGCATTTCGATCGAAATTCTCTCAGTATCAGGGCCAATTGGTTTGTCTTGACCAGAAGGCGAAGGCCATCTCCCATGAGAGCGCTGAAAACAGATCCGGAGGAGCGAAGGCCGAGAACCTGGCATATGTGATTTATACCTCGGGATCGACTGGCAAGCCCAAAGGCGTCCAGATTTCACATCGCTCTCTGGTGAACTTCTTGATCTCTATGAAATCGAGTCCTGGAATAAGGGCGGAGGACGTCCTGTTGGCAGTGACGACCGTAGCATTTGACATCGCCGCCCTAGAACTTTATTTGCCACTGACGGTGGGCGCTCGCGTAATGCTAGTTACTCGCGAGACGGCAGCAGACGGATATAAATTGCGACAACTCTTGGAAAAGCCCGTGCCGACTGTGATGCAGGCTACGCCTGCGACTTGGCGGTTGGTGTTAGAAGCCGGCTGGCAAGGTAAGAAGGATCTCAAGGCTCTGTGCGGCGGGGAAGCCATGCCTCGCGAACTAACCCTTGAGCTACTAAAGAGGGTTTCTTCTGTTTGGAACATGTACGGCCCCACCGAGACCACGGTCTGGTCTACTACTTGCCGGATCAGTTCGGGCGACGGCCCAATCGCCATTGGTCGGCCTATCGCCAACACTGAGATCTACATCCTTGACAAGCATCTGCAGCCGGTGCCGGTCGGCGTGCCTGGCGAACTGTACATTGGCGGCGAGGGGGTTGCGCGAGGCTATCTTAATCGGCTTGACTTGACCAATGAGAAGTTTCTTCCGAATCCGTTCGGCCAGCAGGGTTCCGGAGCGCGCCTGTACAAGACCGGAGACTTAGCCCGCTATCGTGCGGACGGCGAGATCGAGTGCCTAGGGCGAATCGACAATCAGGTGAAAGTGCGGGGATTTCGGATCGAGCTGGGAGAAATAGAATCATTATTGAGCGAATATCCGGACGTTAGGCAAAACGTGGTTGTAGCTCGAGAGGACGCCCCGGGCGACAAGCGGCTGGTGGCGTATGTAGTTGTCGACCAAGGGCATTCGCTTGCAGAGGATGCGCTGCGCGAATTTCTGAAACAAAAGCTGCCGGACTATATGCTGCCGTCGCGATTCATATTCCTGGACGCCTTGCCGTTGACTCCGAACGGAAAAGTGGATCGCAAAGCTTTGCCCGCACCAACACAAGTGGTATTCGCCCAGCAGAACGAATACGTTGCCGCCCGGAACGCAATCGAATCTCAGCTGGTGAAAATATGGGAATCTGTTCTCAATATTCGCCCTGTTGGCGTCAAGGAAAGTTTCTTTGAACTTGGAGGGCATTCACTGTTAGTCGGGAAACTGCTTCGCCGAATCGAGCAGGCGTTCGGGAATAGGCTTTCGATGGCGGCGATCTTTGATGCACGGACTATTGAACAACAAGCGTCCATGCTGCGCAGCGGCAGCGCTCTCCTGCGACATTCAGCAGTGGTTGCGGTCCAGCCTGCAGGCTCAAAGCCGCCTTTCTTCTGCTTTGGTTTCAACGCCGGACCTATCTTCCTGCCTTTAGCGCAGCGTCTTGGCTCTGATCAGCCGCTGCTCGGTGTCGATCCGACGCTGTTGCGGGATAACGAGTTGACTTCTCCTTTTAGTGTGGAATCGATCGCGGCTAGTCTGGTCAGACAAATCCGTGAACTACAACCCGAGGGTCCTTACTACTTGGGAGGTTTTTGCGGAGGTGGATTGATGGCGTTCGAGGCTGCTAGCCAACTCGTAGCTCACGGCCAGCAGGTTGAGCTACTCGCTTTGTTTGAGCCTCAGACTCCTGCCGACTACAATAGGCATCCGAATGGGTCATGGGTACATTCGCTGAGCCAGAAGCTAAAGTTTCACCTGCATAATCTCAAGCAATTAAAAGTTAAAGAAGGGCGAGCATACTACCAAGACCGGGCCAAAGTGTTGTTGGACCGCTTTAAGACACCGTTGTTGCGCATGGTTCACAACTTGCGATCGCGCAAGAATGATAGCAAGCCTCGGGATCTCGGTCATGTTGCAGACTTCTCTCTCATTTACCGCGATTATCAACCTCAACTCTTTCCTGGACGAGTAACCCTCTTTCAAGCCGCTGACCGCCCATCCGAGCGTGGTTGGCAGGGCCAATACTGGAGGAACCTCTCGGCTTCACTAGACCTCCATAAGGTCCCGGGCCATTGGAATTGGGTTGCCAGGTTTTTTCTCGAACCTAACGTTGAGATTTTGGCGAACAAACTAAACGAACATCTGACACACACAGAAGATAAGAGACAGAGTGATGATTGCCCACGCACCGTCAATCTGTACCAGTGAGCAAAGTAGGGGCCACAAGAATTTCCTTTCGACCCTTTTCAGGGCTCTTGATAGCAACCAGGTGCGCTATTGCGTACTTCACTCCTGGGAGGAATTACCAGAGAAACTAGCCAGTGACTTGGATATCGCAGTACATCCTGGAGACAAACGGAAGTTGGCTTTGGTCCTGTGGTTTCTGCGAGAGCAGAACTATACGCCTGTGCAGGTTATTAACTACTTTTTGGACGCCCAATGTTTTCGTTTTCTCTGGTTCGACGGGCCGGTGGTCAATTCTGTGTCAGTCGATGTCATCTTTGGGCATCAAAAGGGCGCCCTGATCGTACCGTCAGTCGAGGAGCTTCTGTCCGGCCGCCGCAGACACGGCCTGTTCTGGACACCTGCTCCCCAGGCAGAATTCACGTATCTCTTAGCAAAGAAGGCCTGGAAAGGCATGGCCTCGACCAGTCAGGTGTTGCGTCTGAGAATGCTCGTTGAACAGCTCGGCCGAGCAACGGCGGAAAAATTGGCCGGTCAACTCTTTCTCGGCAGATTGAACATACACGTCGTTGAGGAATGTGCCAGTGGACGTGTTAATGGCGTCCTTATGCAGCTTAAAACGCAGTCGTGGAAGGCGAGTCTTGCACGAAATCCGTTCAAGCTGACGGCAAACCTGTTTTCTGAAGTGATGCGGTACATTCGCAGATGGCTACAGCCGACAGGTCTCTTCGTTGTGGTCTTGGGACCAGACGGAGCTGGCAAAAGCACTGTCATAGACCATCTCGTTCAGACGGTCGGTCCAGCTTTTAAACGGCATAGAATATTCCACTGGCGACCCATGCTCCTCTGGCGACGAAAGACTACACGCTTGACAACACAACCTCACAGCCACCCTCCACACCTCAGTTGGTGGTCGAGCGCAAGACTTATTGCTCACCTTCTCGACTATTGGTTTGGCTACTGGCTAGTAATCCGGCCGCTGCTGGCCCGCGTCGGCTTGGTTCTCTTCGACCGCTATTTCGATGACATGCTGATCGATCCGAAACGTTATCGCTACGGGGGACCGCTGTGGTTGGTGCGGATGCTGCGGCCCCTAATACCGAAACCTGATCTGATCCTGGTCCTGGACGCCACGGAGAAAGTCGTTTCTGCTCGCAAGCAGGAACTGGCGCCGAGCGAGGTGCGGCGGCAAAGACGATTGTACGCGAAGTGCATGAAGAAATACCCCGGCACTAGGATCATCGATGCGACGGGTCCAGCCTGGCAGGTTACAGTTGACGCCGGTAGCGCGATAGTAGAATACCTGTCGCGCCGGTTTGAACGACAGCACGCCGGCTGGTGTGGTCTCGACCAGACTAGGATTCAAGGCGAAACTTGAAGCAACTTGTCAGCCCCTCCACGGACAACGGCCCTCGGAATTTGACCGCCGTTCCAGCAATTGCGACGCGGGACTTGCGCTCACGGGCTTCAATCGCCTAGGGCCATTAAAGCGGCTATATCTTTATGATTTCTTATGATTACCCAGGTTCTGCAATAACAAGGACCAGTGCACGCGGGTCATTTTGGATCGCCCTATCCTTGCTTGTGCTCACTGCTGGGGGCGCGCTGATTTTGAGCTCACTGCCAGGATTGCTGTTCTCCTGGGACGTGATACCGGTTGCAGGCGTAATTTTCTCCTTGATGGGTGCTCTCTATTGGGCGCTTGCCACAACCGCGGCATCTGACGATCCTACCAAGGTCGCTTTCAGATCTGTGCTGGTGATTTGGATGTTTCTTCTCGTCTCGGAAGAGCTTTTTAGCCGAAGTTCAGGCGATCTTGGTAGTGTTTTGCGGGAGCGGTTTTCGGTCGCGGCATACGGCGAGTTCGGCCTGTGGATTGTGTGCTTCCTGGTCTTATTGCTCATCTCACTTAAAAGCCCGCGATATCTGCGTCATGCGTTTTCTGCGCAGTATCAATGGGTCTCGGTGCTGTCCATTTTTTGTATGACCTCGACGGCGCAGTCACCACAGCCTCTGTATTGTATGGCTTGGGCATTCAAGCTCTGCTTAGTCGTCTGGCTCCTAGCTATGTGCTACACCTTAATGCGAGACTCGCGCGACCTGATTGCTTTCATGAAGGCCACGCATTGGGCCTGCATCTTTTATCTTATCGTGGAGGTCTATTTAGGCTTGGCTGATCCTTCAAGCGCGTTTGAAGGGGGGCGCTTCGGTCAGAGTTCGAATAGCTTGTCAGTGATTGCAGGCGCTGTTCTGATTTTGTCGCTGGCACTTCGTCGTGAGATGGGTTCTGTCTGGTCGTTCATTACTGGTTTGTTTGCATCGACTATTATGATTCTGGCGGGCGGGAAGGCCGGTATTGTATCTGGCGCCTTATCCGCGGCGGTCTTCTACCTGACGAAGAGGAAAGTCGGAGCCGCCGTCGCACTGCTGATCGGGATGGTTTGTCTGGGTGTGGTTCTCTCCATGTTTACTCCATTGGGATCCTACTTCGATGCATACGCTAACGAAGGCGGGGCCGATACCCTAACCGGAAGAACTGATTTGTGGGTTGCAGCTCTGCCCCTTATCCAGCAGCACGTCGTCTTAGGTCACGGATATCTGTCTTCGAGATTCGCGGCGCCCCATTTGGATTGGGGACGGCCCGGGGCTCGTTGGGAGGCGGATCATATGCACAACGCTTTTTTGGACATTTTGTATAACAATGGCCTTGTCGGGCTGTGTCTCGTGCTGATCATGCATGCCATCATCATTAGAAACCCGTTACGCGTTATCAAATCCCCGACCACGCCGAGTGGGCTTTGTGATGTTGCTTCAGGGTCTCTAGCACTGTACACGAATCTAGTGATAAGTGCGTTCTTCAACTCAACGATTGGAGGCAGGCCGAGCACACTTTTCATGCTGTTTCTCGCTCTATTCGTAGTGGGTGAGAGCTTGGCAAAAAAGCTAACAAGAACGGAATTCGCCTGCAAACCAAACCGGCGTGGTTGGCTGCATCTCGTTCCAAGTAAGGGAGACTAGCTTCCGTTCGCGGATCTCGCTTCAGAAATCGGGGAGGGTTGGGCACACACAAGAGCGCTCGCGAATCCGCTCGACCCGTACCCTACCATAACACTCCAAGCCAGACTTAGTCTTTCGAAGGGCACGATTTGTTCTACATTGGAACAAAAACAAACGATAGGAGCACACTATGAATACACGAAAACGCTTGCTCGTAACCGGCGCAGGTGGCTTTATCGGGCACCATTTGGTAAAGCGACTAAAGACCGATGGCCACTGGGTGCGCGGCGTTGACCTAAAATATCCGGAATACGAAGCTTCGACCGCGGATGAGTTTGACATTCTCGATCTCCGTCGCTGGGACAACTGCCTGATGGCCACCCGAGGTCGTATCGACGAAACGTTCAACCTAGCTGCAGACATGGGCGGAATCGGCTACATCACCGCATTCCATGCCGACATTGCTCGCAACAATATTCTGATCAATGCACACATGCTGGAAGCCGCCCGGCAGAACGGCCTGAAACGATTCCTGTTCTCATCGTCGGCCTGTGTGTACGCGCAGAGCAAGCAAACGAACGCCGCAGTTACCCCGCTGCGTGAAGAAGATGCTTTTCCTGCAGATCCCGAGCCGGGTTACGGATGGGAGAAACTATATGCTGAACAGTTGTGTCGCTACTACCGGAACGACCATGGGCTCGAGACCCGGATCGTTCGTTTCCACAATGTTTACGGCCCGCTAGGCACCTACGATGGGGGCAAGGAAAAGGCACCAGCAGCAATTTGCCGAAAAGTTGCCCTTGCCAATGACCCGGGCGAGATTGAGATCTGGGGCGACGGTGATCAGACGCGCTCATTCATGTATGTGGACGACTGCGTTGAGGGCTTAGTTCGCCTGATGGCCTGCGACTATCGCGATCCCCTGAACCTGGGTACCGACGAACTAGTCACCATCAATCAGCTAGCAGACTTAGTCGCCGACGTCGCACACAAGCGCATTGCCAAGAACCACAATCTCGAAGGACCGCAAGGAGTACGTGGGCGCAATAGCGACAACCACCGGCTATACGAAATCTTGGGCTGGCAGCCATCCATAACCCTTCGGCAAGGACTGTCACGAACCTACCCCTGGATCGATAAAGAACTCCGCAAAGCAAACCTGGTTGTTAAGGATGATAAAGAGTTTAGCACTATAGCCTGACTCGTTGTTCCGACGGCGGAGTGGGATCCGAGTGGACGCCCTTCTCGAAGTCCTCAGACCCTCCAATCTGACGACGGCACTCGCGAGGCAAAAGCCTCAGTTAAACCTAGTTAGCACGTAAGTACAAGGAAGAACATAGATCTACGTTGTTCGCCGGCATCTTGGGAACTCGCGCGTTCTCCCTACTACGGCCTCAACCCGCGCGAACTAATTCTGTGTACGTACGCCAAATTGGTATACATGCGCCATACGGGTAGATAGGTCAGAACTCGTGCTTGCTCCTCTCGGAATCGATCTTGCCCGCGCGTCGGCGTGTTACGCGAGCAGGCGGCCATTATTTGATTCAATGTTTTCAGGAGTAAATGCTGCCCCAGGCGGCATGGCGGAATCAGCTCGGAACATGCTCGTCTACTTACGACATTGTGCGCGCGTTGCGACCGGACTATGTAATCGACACCGGGGTGGCCGCGCATTCGACACTCCCGCGGGAGATCCGAAGAGGAATCGGAAGGAGAAATGACCTCATTCTGGGAGACGTAGAGACGTAAAGGAAGCGTTGCATGTTAGTGCGGCGGCTGCCGCGAATGGATATTATCTCTCATGACGACCTGCATACCCCGGAACACATCAAGTGGGAATAATTATTCGGTGGGCCGCAACTTTCGTCGTGATCCGACGTTGCCAACTATGGTTGGCGGCGTTGACGACTCCATGAGATCGCCTGTGCTTACATTCAATCAAAACCAGTCGAACACGAGTATGGCCCCTCGCAACCAAGAGGATCGTCGGGCCACCACAGGTCCAGGTCACCCAGGCCTGGCCCTTCCCTCTTGCTAGCGCTAGATGAAACAAACTCAGCGGTAGCTGTTTCGTTCGTTCTCTCCAAGGATGCTACGTGAAAAGTGCCAGCAATTGTCAATGGTCAAGCATCTAGGGACCCCAAATAACCTTGGAAAGGAGCTCGGTGTAAAATGAAGATACTGATTGTGCATAACTCATACCAGCAACCAGGCGGAGAGGATGTCGTTTTTCAACAAGAGGCCCAATTGTTGAAACGAGCAAATCATCAGGTGCTGGTATATCAGCGAAGTAATTGGGAAGCCGATGGCTATCACGGTTTGCGGCAGTTCCAGCTGGCGCTGCGAACTGTGTGGGCCGTCGACACGCGAAGAGAATTCGCGCGATTGTTGGAGCGGGAGAAACCAGACCTAGTTCACACTCATAACACCTTTTTTATGATATCGCCATCGATCTTTTCAGTTTGTCGGCAGCTAGGTGTACCCGTCGTGCAAACGCTGCACAACTACAGATTGTATTGCCCGGCTTCCACATTTTTTCGTGATGGCCATGTCTGTGAACAGTGCGTGCAGCACACTTTGTGGCAGGGAATAGCTCACGGTTGCTATCGCGACTCGCGCGCCGCCACCGCCGCCGTGGCCGTGATGTTGACCGTCCATCGTCATCGCCAAACCTGGACCCGAGATGTGGAGTGTTACATCGCACTTAGCGAATTTGCTCGGAGCAGATTTCTAAACGCGGGGCTGCCGGCAGACAAGGTATTCGTGAAGCCCAATTTCGTTTACCCCGATCCCAGCGTTCGCACGAACGGTGACGGAGATTATGCCCTGTTCGTGGGGCGGCTTTCGAAAGAGCGAATCAGAACTCTGTTAGCGGCCTGGCATCATCTCTCCACGACCCGCATCCCCCTGATGGTTATCGGTAGCAGCGCTCAGCTTAAAGAGCTAGAAAAGGAAACTCTCCGCAGTGGTCTGACCCAGGTCAGTTTCCGGGGCCATTTGTCTCGCGACGAGACATTGGCGGCCATGCATGGAGCACGGTTTCTAGTGTTTTCCAGCGAGTGGTATGAGAATTTCCCCATGACGATTGTAGAGAGCTTCGCTTGCGGTCTTCCGGTCATCTGTTCTCGAAGAGGAGCAATGGAAGAGATTGTTCAAGATAACCGCACAGGACTTCATTTCTCACCTGGTGACGGCAAAGATTTGGCTGAGAAAGTGGAGTGGGCTTGGAATCATCCGGAACGTATGCGGTTGATGGGGAAAGAAGCGCGTCATGAGTACGAAACGAAGTACACAGCAGAGAAGAATTATCCATTGCTGATGGAGATTTACAGGCGCTCTTTCGAGCAGCTGAAATATGTACCTCTTGAGGCGAGGCCCTTCTTAGCTAACTAATGTCAGTTACGGAGAGCATCCTAGCATGATGTTTCTGCACAACCGCGCAAGTGCCTTCTAAGCGACTCGCGATTTGAACCGCTTCATGCCCGCACCGGAGCGAGCTAACTTAATTGTTCAGTGCGCGCGCTAGTTCTGTTTATGGAGTCGCGCGTTGAATTTGCGCCAACTTAAAAAAGCTTCCATCTGGCAACCCCGAGCACTCTTGGATCGGCTGGCGAGGAACGACTCGCAATACTCTCGCCATTAAGGACTACTAGCGATGAATGATCAAGCGGTTCACTACGTATCGGTTCACCAACGGCAGTCTCCTAGGATGTTCACGGTGCTGGGAGTTCGAGTAAACGCGGTGCAGATCCCTGACGTTGTGGCGCTAATGGAACGCTGGATTCACGAGCGCAACGCGTATCACTTTATCGCCGTAACTGGTATGCATGGGGTTACAGAGGCTCAACATGAGCCTTATTTCAAGCAGGTCCTGAACTCAGCCGATCTAGTCGTGCCAGACGGAATGCCTCTTGTATGGCTCGGGCGCCGACAGGGATGTGCCTTGCAGCGTCGCGTCTATGGACCGGAACTTATGCAGACTTTCGCTCGTACAACGGGCTCCAAGTACCGCCACTTCTTCTATGGCGGGGTGCCCGCAGTGGCCACTGCCCTTGGGCAGATTCTGCTGAAAGACTTCGGAATAAATGTTGCCGGAACTTACTCACCTCCCTTTCGAACGCTCTCGAAGGAAGAAGAAGAGGAAATTCTCGCGCGGATTAATACAACAAAACCCGATGTTCTGTGGATTGGTCTAAGCACGCCGAAACAAGAACGATGGATGTATGAGCATAGAAACAAGCTTCAAGTCCCCGTCGCGGTTGGCGTCGGTGCCGCCTTTGATCTTAATAGTGGAAGGATTCCACAAGCGCCGCAATGGATGCGTGAGCACGGCCTCGAGTGGTCCTTTCGTTTATGGCACGAACCGCAGAGGCTCTGGAGGCGCTACCTGATCTACGGCTCCGAATTCCTTTGGAGTGTTGCCTGGGAGCTCTTTCGGAGCGGTTTAACTGATCAAAGAGGAATAGGTTTGCCCGACAAATAGACCGCGCGTGGGAGTACGCTCACAAGACCCCTTTACATTCCTAGGCAACCTCCTACCATGACGGGCATCCCTGAGCAGGAAATGTAGAACAGGATGTTGGGCGCGACGACACCACCGCTTTCTCCGTGCAACTCGTCGGCAAGCATCTTTTGGTTCCGCCTTCATATCCGGTATTTGAACTGCGGGCACTATCTCGGTTTGGAGCGAGAGGGGGCAACTGGCCTTGCGCGTACTTATTTCGGCTTATGCGTGTGAGCCTGACAAGGGTTCGGAGCCTGGCGTAGGTTGGAACTGGGTTCGCCAGATCGCACGCTTCCATGAAGTTTGGGTAGTCACTCGGGCGAACAACCGGGACACGATTGAGAAATCGCTGGCGACGAAGCCTTTGCCAAACGTTCATTGGATATACTTCGATCTGCCACGTTGGGCGCGATTTTGGAAGAAAGGCGAGCGAGGCCTGCACCCCTATTACTATCTGTGGCAGATTGGCGCGTACTTCGTCGCGAGGAAGGCGCATCGGGTAGTCATCTTTGACCTAGTACACCATGTGACGTTTGTGAATTACTGGATGCCCAGCTTCCTCGCGATGCTCCCGATACCTTTCGTTTGGGGTCCAGTGGGTGGTGGAGAATCAGCACCTCATAGTTTTTGGCATTCCTTCAGCCTCCGGGGAAAGCTCTATGAGATGCAGCGCGACGCAATTCGTAGTTTGGCCCAGCTAGATCCCTTTGTACGGCTCACGGCACGCCGGGCTGCCTGGGCCTTCGCGACGACACAAGAAACGGAGAGGCGTCTGAATGTTCTTGGTTGCAAAAGGGTCTCAATCTTCTCCGAGGCCGGTCTGCGGGCTGAAGAAATCAACTCGCTCGGTTGCCTTTCCTTCCGGCAGAAGAATCCCTTCCGCCTGCTAACTCTTGGGCGCCTTCTCCACTGGAAGGGTTGCGAACTAGGGGTGAGAGCCTTCGCTCAATTCCATTCCCGGTACCCAGGGGCACAGTACTGGATCATTGGCGGCGGCCCCGAGCGAAAACGGCTGCAAACACTGGCGGCGAACCTCGGCGTGGGCACAAGCGTCCGTTTTTGGGGGAACCTACCCAGATCACAGGTGCTGGAGAAATTGAGCGAGTGTGATGTACTTGTGCATCCCAGCTTGCACGATTCCGGCGGGTGGGTTTGCCTGGAGGCGATGGCGGCGGCCCGCCCTGTTATCTGCTTGGACCTGGGAGGACCTGCACTACAAGTGACGGATGAGACCGGTTTTAAGATTCCCGCAGTTTCGCCGGAAGCGGCAGTAAGTGATCTGGCAGTCGCCATGATACGGCTTGCTGAAAACGGTGCTCTGCGGTTCCGCGTTGGTCAAGGCGGACGAAAGAGGGTTGCTGCTTATTTCGAATGGAACCAAAAGGGTTGCTTCATGACGAATATATATAAGACTCTGAAAAAAGATAAAATTGGGCGCTTGAGCTTGGCCCCAGGGGACAATTGAAATTTAGCCGCTTACGATTTCTCTCCAATAAACAATAGCACATAGTATTTAAAAGGTTAATAATATATGAACATACTATACAATGTTAAGAGAAATTCTATAATTTCGTCGCTCCGCCACCTCCCGACGGTGAATCACGGAATCGTTATGCTTCGTAACTGGGGATTATTTATCCCGCGCGAAGAGGGTCCTCGGAGCGTCGCCAAGTTCGGTCATCGGGAATACGTTGGTGGCGATTGGGACAGGATGGGAAAGCTCCAATTCGAATTCATGCTAAATCATGGTTTACAAGAATCCGACGTGTTCCTGGACGTCGGTTGTGGCTCTCTGCGAGGTGGCGTGCACTTCATCCGGTATTTGAACCGTGGGCACTATCTCGGCTTGGAGCGAGAGGAAGGCTTGATCAAAGAAGGCGTGCAGCGGGAGCTAGGAGATAAAATGTTGCGACAGAGGGCTCCAGAGTTTGTAATTTCGAGTCACTTCGAATTCCACAAGTTCTCGAAGCAGCCTACCTGCGCAGTAGCTCAGTCCCTTTTTTCGCACCTCTCGCCCGAGGATATCCAATTGTGTCTAAAAAATCTGCGGAACGTCGCACCTACGGGATGCGTCCTCTATGGCACCTTCTTTGAATGCGACCGTCCACAAGAAAACTACAGCAGGTCACATTCACACCTGAGCTTTTTTTACACACGGCTACAAATGGAGACATTCGGTCAGTCACAGGGATGGAAACCGTCTTACATTGGGAACTGGAAACACCCAGGTGGTCAAGTCATGATCGAATATGTGGCTTTATAATACGCTTTGTACGCTCGTCGAACACACGATTTTCGTGAGTTAACCTCACTTTCATTGATCTTGGGCGTGAAGGACTAAAGGCGTGGTTTGTAGCTCGATAGGCTGCGCACCACGAATAGACCCGAGACCGGAAATGACGCACACCTTCACCACGTCCTGCAATCTCCACTTCCGCCAGAGTGTTGCTTCTACTTCTCGCGGCGGGGCTTTTGGCTGTTTTCCGGGGCGACCTTCGCGGTCATCGGCGGCGTTCGCCTTCCACCCGGTCCTGTTTTGGTCGCGGCTGCGCAATGGAGCCAGACACTCATCAGGAATACGGCTACGAAAGCGACAACCCACAAAGCTGGCCCCGTAAGCCGTCGGCAAAAAGTGGCCCACGAACGACTGTGGTTCTGCCTCTACCTGATGAAGGCCCCTTCCGAAACAAGCAGCGAGCACCATACGAGTTCAAGAAGTCATCGCCTTGTTCAGACTACATATTGCGCGGGCGATCTTCAGGTTGAGCGCTGGATTGAAATGCTGTGACGTACTTTGGCCTGTTCCCTCTTAACCATCGCAGTCTCGCCGCTTTGTTGGGCTAGGTTGCCCAACCCCAGTTTGCCCCCTTCCAGGCAGAAATTGATTGGCAGGTTTTAAAGGTGGGACCGACATGAGAGCCACCAGGAAGCCATTCTTGGAGCCGTTCTTTATAGCATGTTTGGTCGTGGTTTCATCGTGTCCACAACAGGGAAGCGCAACTAAACCGCGATCGACTACGGTCGTCAGTAAGAATGGTATTCCTTCCACCTTCTTCGGAATGCATATTATGGACCCGTTTTCGACCTACCCTCCTTGGCCGACTGTGCCAGTTGGGGTCTTGGGCAAGGGTGCCCGCATCGTGTGGTCTTTCTCTGAACCATCGAGAGGCGTATATGATTGGAGCAGAATGGACGCTTATGTGAACTTGGCGGTAACCCATGGGGTTAAGATGACCTATTGCCCGGTCGCAGTTCCCGAGTGGGCAGTCATTGATAAGAGCACATGCGTTGTACCGTTTGCCGGAGCACCTGCCGAATGCTCTGGAATGGTTACCAATATTCAGGATTGGGATGACTTCACAAGGGCACTCGTTACTAGATACAAAGGCAAAATTGACGCTTACGAGCTCTGGAATGAGCCGGATACGTCTGCTTTCACGGGAACGATAGCTGATATGGTAACGCTTTCACAGCACTTTCACGATGTCGTCAGAGCGCTGGACCGTAACGCGCTAGTCATTTCTCCTTCTTATACCGTCAGCACTAACTTAGATGCCTATTTTGCGGCTGGAGGAACAAAAGACGTAGATGCTGTTACCTTTCATGCCTACCCAGATGCGCATGAAGATCCGGAACTGCTTACACGTTCTTGGATTTCATCGGTCCGGTTAGTAATGGCTAAGTACGGTTTGGCAGGTAAGCCACTATGGAACACCGAAGCAAGTTGGGGTAGTGGGCTTTCCGACCAAAACCTGCAAGCCGCATTCATCGCTAGGTACTTGATATTGGATTGGTCGAGAGGAGTGAAGCGAACGTATTGGTATGCTTGGGACAATTTCGCCTTGGGTACACTTTATAATCTGAAGGGCAAAAATCCAAGTTTGCCAGCGCTCGCTTATCAACAAGTGTACAAGTGGTTGCTTGGGGCGGCTATCACGGGCCCATATAGGGGACAATGTAGTTCTACTGGCGGGTACTCCAGCATCCCTGTTCCCGCTCCATATAACTTTGACTACAACTACGCGGCGTCTTTTTACACTTGCAACTTTATTAGTGCAACGGGTTCGCAGAAGCAAATCGTTTGGCAAACGTCACCTGATTCGACGCAGGCGTTCATCTACAACGCGCCCTCGCAGTTTAGCAAATACGTAGACATCAGTGGGAGGACAACTGCGGTTCCCCGGGACCGGCAAGTTACGGTAACGTACAATCCGATTATGTTTGTGCCATAGCGCAGAGCTGCGAGTAACTGCTCACAGACACTATTGCGGTGTCAGCTTAATATATTCAAATGTGGCAAAGTAGCCGGTGCTCTGCGCATTTTTGCCGACGATCAGAAACTTGAAGGACTTAGGGCCAGATGAGCTAATCGTCGCCACACCCAGATCAAATTCTGCCAAAGCTCCACCAGGAACGTACTCGTCTTCAACCGGACCTTGATTAGTTCCATTGATTGAAAGCTGCCACTTCCCCCGATTGAAAGTTTCCTTGACCCCAACTTTGACGTCGTATGTTCCGGCTGCCGGAACGGTGACAGTATTGGTGACATAGTTGCCAACCGCAGTGGCGAAGAGCATCGTGCCTGTCCTATCGATAACATGGAGCGCCGCACCATTAGTGGTTGCGGGCAGCGACGCTGTCTGGAACACTATGGGATTACCTTTGCCTGTGCCGGCAGGCGCTTCGAGCAAGATCGGCTTATGCCCGATCGCCACTTGGTGGTTCGCCGGAATAGGAGACGTGCCACCGGTCAAATCGCGGTATTGAGTGAATTGGCTGGGCGCCGTATAAGTCTTATTTCCGTCGGTGTACCACACAGCCTGCGCTTGATAGCCGCCGCTTCGGGTTAGGTTGCAGGTGTAAACAGCGTGGTAGGAGTTAGTTGAGCCGTTCAGCGAACAAGGAACAAACGTCGCTCCTTTCATCCAAGACTCGACCTGCTCATACGCGGTCGCTGCCTCGGAAACCCCGGTTGTAGGACCCCAAAACGTACCAACACTGGGATTATCCCAGGCATACCAGTAGTCGCGCGCTACTCCCACGTTCCAATTAAGCAGTAAGTCCCTGGCAACAAAAGCTGCCCGCTCGTTAGGGTCTGTCAGTGATGCGTTGTTACCCCAATCGTTCTCCGTGTTCCAGAGCGGTTTGCTAGAGAGGCCATACTTTTTCATCACGTTTTTTATGTCTGTGGTGACCGACCCCATCAGGAATTCGGCGACGTCATTATTGGGATTCGGACTCGAATGCATCCCTACGGCGTCGATGTCCTTGGTTCCTCCGGTCGCGAAATAACTGTCCAGATACGCGCTCGCATAGCCCTGCATGGTAGGACCTACAATCAGCGCCGCGGGGTCAATTGACCTGATGACGTCATGCTCGGCATTTGTCAGAGCAACCAATTGGGCCACCGTGCCCGTGAAAGTGCACAAGCAGCTGGGCTCGTTCCAAAGTTCATAAACTTGGATTCGACCTTTGTACCTGGTGACCAGCGCAGTCATAAAGTCTTTCCAGTCCTGGATATTGGCAACTGTGCCGGTGCAAACAGTGGTGTTGTAAGCGTAAGGATGGCAACTAGACTGATCGGCAGCAGCCCAAGAAGGAACGTATTCGCTGCTGTAAACGAAACTCACGCCGTGAGCATTGGCCTGGGCAACAAAAGCATCGAGTTGCGCCCAATTGAAAGTTCCTTTGGTCCTCTCCACGTACGGCCACGGCACGCCCGGTGCCTTTCCTAAGGCGCCAAATGGGATAAGCGGCCAGTCACTCGAGTCCATGAGGGTCACTCCGAAAAAGCTGTCCGGAACCGGCCCCGATGGCGTTTGGGCCATTGCACTTGAGATGGCGACCAAGAACACCGCTTGAGCGAGCGCGAAGAGCAGGCTGATTCTTCTAACAAACGTGCAAAAGCACGAAAAAGACATGATCTATTTCCTCGGTGAACCTGAAGCAACAATTCCGGGGTTCCAGGGCTATGGGAGGAAGTGCTCAAAACTCCGGATCTCGAAGGTGAGGCATCCGGGCTCTCCGAGCAACTGGCCAGAGGTACCAATTAGGTTCAGTCGTATGGACAGGGACTCTGAACAGCCCAACGACGTTTTAGGATCAAAGCCATTGCAGTTTCTTGGAGAAGCGGGTTTTCCTGACTAGAAGCCGTTGCATAACCGCGGACAAACCATTGAAAACAAAGCTGGTTGAGTTCTGGAAAATGAGGGATAAGCAGAGTCGGCGATGCCGAGCGAGGGCCCATGGTAGGACTTGCCAGAGGAATTTCCGCATCCTTCCACCTGCTGGCGGCACGTCTGGGAGGAGCAGGGTGTTTGGTAAATGTCCGGCGCACGTTTGGAGCGAGTTGAACGAGCGCGAGCAACTCGCCGTTTTTGCTTCAACGAAAAGCGCGCTACCGAGTCGGGAAAATCAAGAGGGGCAAGGGACGAAGTGGATGGTGGTGGTCGACGGCCAGGGTGTTCCTCTAGTGAGACCACCTTCACTCTGCTTCCCCGACGGAAGTCCCGCTCGCGGAGATGACGCTGGCTACGACCGCATAGGCCGACGGCATCACCGGGGGCGCACGCGCCAGAAGCCGGAGCGGGTAATTGCCGACAGAGCTTGCGACTGCGATCCACTGCGCCTTCGTTTTTGCGTTCGTCCGGGCTACGCAGGATGGCCCAGCGCTGCGCCCGGTATCGAAACGCTGGTTACTCGAACGTACGATCGGCTGACTCGGCAGCTTTCGGCGCTCAGTAGTACACGATAACCTGGAACGCCAAACCATTAGAGGTAGTTGCGGGTAGCGAGGCTGTTTGAAACTCTATGGAGCCGCCTGTGCTGGTGGCGCTTCGAGCAAGATCGGTTTATGCCCGATCGCCATTTGGTGGTTCGTCGGAATAGGAGACGTGCCACCGGTCAAATCGCGGTATTGAGTGAATTGGCTGGGCGCCGTATAAGTCTTATTTCCGTCGGTGTACCACACAGCCTGCGCTTGATAGCCGCCGCTTCGGGTTAGGTTGCAGGTGTAAACAGCGTGGTAGGAGTCAGTTGAGCCGTTCAGCGAACAAGGAACAAACGTCGCTCCTTTCATCCAAGACTCGACCTGCTCATACGCGGTCGCTGCCTCGGAAACCCCGGTTGTAGGACCCCAAAACGTACCAACACTGGGATTATCCCAGGCATACCAGTAGTCGCGCGCTACTCCCACGTTCCAATTAAGCAGTAAGTCCCTGGCAACAAAAGCTGCCCGCTCGTTAGGGTCTGTCAGTGATGCGTTGTTACCCCAATCGTTCTCCGTGTTCCAGAGCGGTTTGCTAGAGAGGCCATACTTTTTCATCACGTTTTTTATGTCTGTGGTGACCGACCCCATCAGGAATTCGGCGACGTCATTATTGGGATTCGGACTCGAATGCATCCCTACGGCGTCGATGTCCTTGGTTCCTCCGGTCGCGAAATAACTGTCCAGATACGCGCTCGCATAGCCCTGCATGGTAGGACCTACAATCAGCGCCGCGGGGTCAATTGACCTGATGACGTCATGCTCGGCATTTGTCAGAGCAACCAATTGGGCCACCGTGCCCGTGAAAGTGCACAAGCAGCTGGGCTCGTTCCAAAGTTCATAAACTTGGATTCGACCTTTGTACCTGGTGACCAGCGCAGTCATAAAGTCTTTCCAGTCCTGGATATTGGCAACTGTGCCGGTGCAAACAGTGGTGTTGTAAGCGTAAGGATGGCAACTAGACTGATCGGCAGCAGCCCAAGAAGGAACGTATTCGCTGCTGTAAACGAAACTCACGCCGTGAGCATTGGCCTGGGCAACAAAAGCATCGAGTTGCGCCCAATTGAAAGTTCCTTTGGTCCTCTCCACGTACGGCCACGGCACGCCCGGTGCCTTTCCTAAGGCGCCAAATGGGATAAGCGGCCAGTCACTCGAGTTCATGAGGCTCATTCCGAAAAAGCTGTCCGGAACCGACCCCGAGTACGCCGGAGTGACGGCTAGGATTTCCGCTGTTACCGAAGCAGTTGCGGAGCCAACGGCGTTGGTGGCGGTACATGCAATGGTGGCCTGCCCGCCCGCTGGTACCGTGCTCGGAGCATTGTAGACTACTGTCAAACCCGAAAGCTGCACGCTCCCGCCACCACTTACGGCACAGCTTAGGTTCGGTGTGGGAGTGCCCGTAACCGTCACCGTGAAACTCGTTGTGCCGCCTGCGGACACGTTGATGCTGCTCGGCGAAGCACTGATCTGCGGGGCCGCCTGCGTTCCCGAAACCGATGAGATCTTTGCGGTCACCGAAGCACTGGCGGAGCCAGCGGCGTTGGTGGCCGTACATGCAATCGTGGCCTGCCCGCCCGCCGGTACCGTGCTCGGAGCATTGTAGACTACTGTCAAACCCGAAAGCTGCACGCTCCCGCCACCACTTACGGCACAGCTTAGGTTCGGTGTGGGAGTGCCCGTAACCGTCACCGTGAAGCTTGTTGTGCCGCCTGCGGACACGTTGATGCTGCTCGGCGAAGCACTGATCTGCGGGGCCGCCTGCGTTCCCGAAACCGATGAAATCTTTGCGGTCACCGAAGCACTGGCGGAGCCAGCGGCGTTGGTGGCGGTACACCCGATTGTGGCCTGCCCGCCCGCCGGTACGGTGCTCGGAGCATTGTAGACCACCGTCAAACCCGAAAGCTGCACGCTCCCGCCACCACTTACGGCACAGCTTAGGTTCGGTGTGGGAGTGCCCGTAACCGTCACCGTGAAGCTTGTTGTGCCGCCTGCGGACACGTTTACACTAGGCTGCGAAACTGAAATCTGCGGCGCCCCCTGTGGTGCCGCGTGTAGTGGGGGTGCAGATGGGCCGGTAACTCCAGCGCAGCCCGCCGATACCAACCAGCAGCAAATTGCTATTTGCCAAGCATGTACGCGCTTTTCCATACTGAATTTATCTTTCGTCCATTTCGTTAAGCTTGGCATCAACGCCCAGTCAACCCAGGGGTTAGCGTTCCCAGGCAGGCCTTTGCAGACCGGAATCTCCTGACCGAGCGCTCCTAACTTGAGTCGGTGCCGGATTCCCTTGGACAACGCTAGAGAATGACTTGGTGACACTCACACGTAGTGAAAATGGACGATTCGGACTTCCCGCACAACTGAACCCGAGGACTAATTCGGTGCAGGTGCCTGACCATGTGCCCCACTGGCCTGTCGGGCTCCTGCCAGTGTCCAGATCGACCGCAACAATGTTGGGTTAGCTCGATTGCCTTCACCTCGCTCGTGGGCACTGCGCTTCACATGCTGCGATAGAAATGCATCGCTGTCGCTGCGTTTCCGGCTCTTCCGCAATTTACTCGGGGGGGGCATTTTCGTCACGGAATTAGAGATGGGAACTCGCTCCATCACCGCGCTCGACATTCCCAAGAACGACTGGGAGCACATTCTAAAGCTCGTGAAAACGTGGACGGAGCGAGACCTGTTCAGAACGTGGTTTGCGCCGATCCAGTTTGTTTTTTCGAACGACGATGAAATACACGTATGCGTCCCGTCGGATGAGTTCCGTATCGAGCTCCGCGAGCACTACGAAAACATGATCAATCACGGCAGGTCCTGCGCCGGACTTCAAAAACGAATCGTTTACTTCACCCCACAGGAGCTAAGAAGTTAAGCTCGACCAGTTGCCGAGCGAAGGGGGGGTTCGCAGCAAAACGAGAGAACTACGCTGTAGCTTTCGATGTAAGCGTTCTGGATCGCGACTGACGAATTCCGGTCCGTTATCTACGACGATCATCCCGCAGTGTCGGAGCGAGCCCAACAGCTGACCTGAACCCCTAGCTCGACGATTCTCCAAGGCAAATCCCACCCGGGACCGCGCTTTTCGCTGCGACGAAAATGGCAGACATTTCCGGAATGCGTGAAACCCTCGCTTCGGGAAACATTCCCTTTGACCTTCTAGGGAGAGTGGCGCATGCTCCACTAGAAGCAAAGAGGAGAGGGTGATATGGGTAAGCAAAAGTCGGAACTGCCGCAAGGAACGCTCGACATGTTGGTGCTGAAGGCACTCTCTTTGGGGCCGATGCACGGGTACGGAGTTGGACAACGCATCGGGCAGCTTGCCGAAGACATGCTCAAGGTGGAAGAGGGCACGCTGTACCCGGCGCTTTACCGCATTGAGCAACGCGGGTGGATCAAAAGCGAGTGGGGAGTATCGGAGAACAACCGGCGGGCGCGGTATTACAAACTGACGCGCACGGGGCGCAAGCAACTGAGCGTGGAAGAGGCCAAATGGTCGCACCTATCGATGGCCGTGGGCAAGGTGCTGCGGACCGCCTGAAGGAGAAGAGCATGGGATGGCTTGCGAAACTCAGGATGCGATTGCGCGCTCTACGGCATGGCGAGGAAGTGCATGGCGAGATCGCGGAAGAGTGGCAGTTTCACGTTGATTTGCGGACGGAAGAGAACATCCGGAGCGGAATGACACCGGAGGAGGCGCGGCGAAGCGCGGAGCAACGTTTTGGAAATGCGGGATATATCAAGGATGTGAGCTGGGACGTGCGGGGCGGAGGAGTCATGGAAATTCTCCGGCAGGACGTGCGATTCGGAATTCGGCAGTTGCGCAGAAGCCCCGGATTCACATTTGTGGCGCTGCTCTCGCTGGGACTGGGGATTGGAGGGAACGCCCTTATTTTCAGTTTGATCAGCACGATTCTGCTGCGGCCGTTGCCGATTAGCCATCCAGAACAGGTTTTCGCGATTCACCAGGGGAAAGAAAAAGATGCTTCGTACTCGCAGTCGATGTCCTATCCGAATTACAAAGACATCCGGGATCGGAATGCGGTTTTGTCCGGAATGGCAGTGTATCGATTCGATCCCATGAGCTTGAGCCACAACGGGAGCAACGAGCGTGTTTGGGGCTACCTCGTTTCCGGGAATTACTTTGACGTGCTGGGCGTGCGGGCATTTTTGGGGCGAACGTTTACGGCCGACGAGGATCGCACTGCAAATTCGCATCCGGTGGCGGTGCTGAGTTATGGCTGCTGGCAGCGGCGCTTTGGCGGCGAGCCAGGAATAGTGGGCAGCCCTATTCAGATTAATGGTCACAGCTTTACAGCGATTGGCGTGGCACCGCCCGGATTTACGGGGACGGAGAGCATATTCACACCCGAGTTCTGGGTGCCCAGCATGATGCAGGAGTGGATCGAAACAGGGAGCGGGCTGGAAGGCCGCGGCAACGGCCAGTGGCTTCCGTTCGGTCGGCTGAAGCGCGGCACAAATGCGGAGCAGGCAAAGGCGCAATTGAACACCGTGGCCCGGCAACTGGGGCAGGAGTACCCGAAAACGGACCAGGGAATGACGCTCCGACTGACTCCGCCGGGATTGGTAGATCCGAATCTGCGGAGCGCGGTGATCGCGTTTAGCGGCGCGCTGATGTTAACGGTACTGCTGGTGCTGCTGATTGCGTGTACGAATCTCGCCAGCTTGCTTTTGGCGCGCGCCACGCAGCGGCGGAGAGAGATTGCGGTGCGCATGGCCATCGGAGCGACGCGCGCGCGGCTTGCATTGCAGTTGTTGATCGAGAGCGTGATGCTTTCCGTGATTGGGGCGGCTTTCGGACTGGCGATTGGCCAGGCGCTGATCCTGGTGGCACGGGCGTCGCTTCCTCGGACCGATTTTGCGCTGACACTGGACCTGCGGATGGATTGGCGGGTCGTGAGTTTCGTCGTGGCGCTGGCGGTGGTCACGGGAATCGGCTTCGGACTCGTACCGGCGCTGCAGGCGAGTCGTTCCGACGTTGTCCACGCGCTGAAAGAGGACACGTCGGGCGGCCGAAGGCGAGCGTGGTTGCGGGGCGTGCTGGTGGTGATGCAGGTTGCACTGTCGTTCGTTTTGCTGATCACGGCGGGATTAACGGTGCGAAGCCTGGAACACACGGAGGTCCTTGGCCCGGGCTTCGATCCGAACAATGCCGTGACCATGTCGGTGGACCTGGGGCTTCAAGGCTACGATGAGAAGCGCGGTGAGAATTTCTATCAGCAGTTGGCCGAGCGCGTTCGAGCATTGCCTGGAGTGAAGTCGGCTGGGTGGATAGCAAGATTGCCGCTGGCGCTGGATGTGAGCACGACGGGCGTATATCCCGAGGGACAAGCGGAACCACGCGCTGAAGAGATGCCGTCTGCCATCTACGAGAGCGTGAGCCCGGATTACTTTGCGACGATGGGAATTCCGATTGTTGGTGGACGGGATTTTGCCGGGAGCGATACCGCGAAATCGCCAGGAGTGGTTATCGTCAACGAAACGCTCGCGGAGCGATTTTGGCCGAGCCAGAACGCGATCGGCAAGCGTCTGCACTCCGGGAACACAGACGTGCTTGAGGTGGTAGGAGTCGCAAAGAACGGCAAGTACCAGAGCCTGGGAGAAATTCCGGCGCTGGTCGTCTACTATCCGCTCACGCAGGACTATGCGACGTCAGCGGCCCTGGTGATACGGACAAGCGTCGATCCAGGAGCGGAAATATCCAGCGTGAGGGGCGAAGTGCAAACACTCGATCCCCGATTGCCGATCTATGACGCAAAGACCCTGAAGGAACACATGCGGCTTGCGCTATTCCCATTACACGCGGGAGCAGTAGTGGCCGGGAGCTTCGCGTTGCTCGCCATGATTCTTGCGGCCATCGGAATTTATGGAGTGATGGCCTATTCCGTGGGTCAGCGCACGCACGAGATCGGAATCCGGATGGCGCTCGGGGCGCGCGCCAGCGATGTGTGGAAGATGGTGTTGAAGCAGGGAGTGATAATCACTGTTATAGGGATGGTCTCCGGAATGGTCTGCGCGATCGGATTGTCGGGAGTGGTGGCAAGTATGCTCTATGGTGTGAGCGCAACGGATCCGTTGACATTTCTGTTCATTACGTTGCTGCTTGCCGCTGTGGCCCTGGCGGCTTGCTATATTCCGGCGCGGAGGGCAACGAAAGTGGATCCAGTCATTGCGATAAGGAGTTTGTGAAACTTTGGAGAGCAGGCTAGCAAGAATGGAGAAGGCTGCGGCACGCTGAACCCAAAGCGGCCTACGAGTCGAAATGCCGGAGTGCAAGCGAGCCAGAAGGCACGTTCTGCGAAGTTGCAAACTTCAGTCACGCTGGTGACCGATGCTGGCACGGGTTACCGGAAACTACAAAACCCGTCAACCGTGCGCTTCCTCTGACGCTCACCATTAGTGGTACAAGTTGGGTATCGAAGAATCCGAGGCTATTGTGTGCAGGAAAATAAACAGCGTTGGCGAGAACTGTGTGAACAGGCCACGATAGAGTAAGACCCAGTTAAATTGCACAAACTGATCGCAGAAATAAACGAGTTGTTGGAAGCCAAAGAAACCCTTCTTAGAGGCAGCCCTGTAACATCTATCTCGCCAAATATTCCCTAACTTCTTCGGGATAGTGTAGGGTTTTGGGTTCGCTCCGCAATCAGGCCCCGAAGCCCCAAGTCAGCCGCCGTTAGCGCACGATCTTCTTCACTGCCGGGTGGTACTGGGGTTAGCCGTCCCTCTTCGATAGCCGCCAACGCTTCGTAGATCCGAATCGTCATTAGACCATTGTCCGTTTCTAAAATCGCGGCGTTGTAGGCGTGTTGCCATAGATACAGTTCGTTCATGTGTACACCTCGTTTCCCACCTTCGGGTAGTGGGTCAGTTTGAAATTGTAACGGGGTAACACACAATTGACTGTTCCCGACTAGGTGCTACCATGCGAGCATGCCGAAAAAGAAGGCCAAGAAAAAACCATCCAAAAAGAAGCCCGCGCCGAAAGCTGATGTGAATCAGCTTGCCGCACAAATCGTTAAACAGGCGACAAACTAGGGATAGGTGTCAATGTCAATCTTTCCAGCTTCGAACTTTTGATCATTCGTTTTACTTCAGAATTGGTACGAACTGGAACGAGCTCTATCTCGGGATGTGCATTGGCGAAGACTCTAAATATTTCGTCGGCAAATGCCTGTCCAATAGTCTGAACTCCTTCAAAATTGAAAACCACGACCTTGAATAGCTCCACTCTAGACAACACGCGTTTGGCTTGAGATCGGGAGATAAGTTTGTCGTTGCCGTATTGCGCCAATTTAACTGGAACCACAGTTTTGACAAAGCCTAGATCCTCTTGATCTGAATATTGATCGAAGACTTTCTTGCAAGTGCGTGCAGTGTGATTGTTCAATTTCATATAGATAGCGGTTCCAGAGCCCGGTTGGGACCTCTCCATTATCCAATCTTCTTCATTTCCAAGCTCATGGCTGTAGTAAACGCCGCCAGCAAAAATATCGAACGAATCCAGTAATCGCGAAGTGAAGAAAATACCCTGTCCCGTATGCTTTTCTGGAGACGTAGTAAGTTTCCCTTTTGAAAGCTCCAATATTGCATGCCGTTCGTCAGCAAGATTCAGTGCTGCTTGAATCTTCTTGAAAATTCCCACCCCATCGTCACTAAGGGACATCTGCGTATTGGCCGCAGTCTTTGTAATGCTGGAGGTGATCCGAGTCCCACCGGAGTGATCGAGCGCATTATTGAACATCTCTGTGAAACAGTAGTGCCAGAGATCGACCACATTCTCGGGGAACTGACCCACAATTGGCTCTACGTCGTGGGTCCATACTAAATCTTCAGCAAGGCCAGGTGTTAGATCGTAGGTTTGTCGCCACTCCAATAGTGGGCAAAGCTTGTAGACGCGGTTTCGCGTTTTGCCCGAAGAGGTCAACGCTCCCTCTGCAATTAAATTCCTCAGATGGCGGTGCGCCGCCTGCCGTGTAATCTCGAAATGGTGCGCGGTTAGCGTCGTTATCCCGCTCGAACTCTTCTCCACGTTCTCCAAAATGAACTGCCGAATATCTTGCCCTCGCGCCCTAACTCTAGTCACCATAATGGGTTACCCCCGACTGATACATTGTAAACATAAGCGGCGTACTTTGTCAACATTGTCCATTTACATTGCAAACCTTAGGGCATAATATTGTAAATATGTAAGCCGTAGGTTATCAACATGCGCTGGGTAATATGAATCGAATCAGTGCATTAAAGCAAACTCAACTAATCTCCGCTTTGGTGTCAGAATGACTGGCGTAGCTAAGAACACGGTCGTGAAGCTGCCTCGCAGAGATTGGATAGTGGGCTAGTTTGAAATTCCAGCCCATTGACGTGGGATTTTAACCTTTGAATCTAACGCCAATTTGGACTTACTCTTCCCCTGGCATGGAGGATCAAGCGAAACCTACAAAATCGGGCAGCAATCGGTGGTCACGAGCGCCTTGGTGGGTTTGGCTGCTGGTCGTCTTGTTTCCGATGGTGCTTAGGCCGTGGTGGATAGCGGTTATCTCGATTGCATTGTTCGTTCTATTCTTGAGGCTCATATTGGGACCCCTTCCAGTAAAGCGAAATTCAAACTGACCCACTACCCACCTTCGATTCTCTCTTGACTTTCGCCTTTTGTTCGCTATAGTGGTGCTCGTAGAGGAACGGGAACGACGGGCGGCTCCATTGCCTCCCTAGGCTCTCCCGAGCCGTCCGCCGTTATATCGTGCCCCAGCAGAACCGGGCTCGGTCGAACCATCCCTGGTTCCCTTCAGGAGGCGTCATGGAAGCTTGCGTTCCTACCCCTACCACCTTGGCGGATAGCTCCGCACCGGCTTGGACATTGTCCATCGTGAGGCCGGGCAAACACCGGCACCGCATGATTGACGACCTGCGTGGCGTGCCCAAGCCGGCGCTACAAAGCGTATTTGGGAGCATGCTGGGGCGGCGAATCTGGAGCCAGAGAGGCGGCGAAGGGTCGAAGGGCACCGCGAACGTGGAAGTCCCGGTCCCCAACGCGGAGATATCGGCCGGAATGGTCCAATATCTGGGGCGGCAGGCGGCGGAGGCGCTTCGCCGACACGGAAGGCTAGCCAAGGCGATCGGACTAACGATCACGTTCGCAGGTGGCGAGTCGATGGTAAGCCGGACGCACTTTCCCCGGCCAACCGACGACGTCGGTGAAATCACCGAGGCAGCGACGAAGTTGCTGCTGAACCAGTTGCCTACACGAACCACGTCTGTGTCCTCGGTAAAACTCACCGTCACCAGTGTGGAAACAGTTCCCCTTCGAGAGGGTGAGAATCACCTCGGCCATCCGATGCTGGAAGCGGTGCGCGCGTAGCCGCCCAGTGCCCACTGAATTGCCCTTGGTCCACCACCGCACGTCTCCGATTTGGCATTCATCGCTCCGGGTTGACCAAGCCGACACCGAGCCTACGCAGGGATTGCATGGGGGACGAGCCTAGTTGCATACTTCCAATTATGAGAGTACTAACTCGCGGAGCGCTGCTCGTCGCGATGAGTGTCGCCGCGCTTCCCGCAAAATCAGACGAAATTCAGCTCAAGGATGGCAAAACCTTCTACGGCGTGATCGTCTCGTACGACAATAATATGTTCAAAGTCAAAACTGACTTTGGATACATTTTAGTGGAAAAGAGCAAGATCGCAGCGATCCTCCCAAACGGAGCCGACGCCGCGAAGGCCGATGCCAAAGGTGAGACCAAGCCCGGCGCCGCCAGCGCCAACAAGCAAGCCGGATTGGAACGTTCGCAACCAGCGCCAGAACCGGTAAAGGCAGGTGCTGTGCAACCTACGGCTGAGCCTGCGGTCGAATCTGTTTTCGAAAAGCCTGCTCCAAGAATATCGGGTGCAGCGGTGCGCCCGGCGCCCCCGGCGTATATGCCCAAGACGAGCGCAATAGCTCCGTCGATTAAGTCGATGCCGTCCGCGGCTGCCTCGGCGCTGGCCTCGCCCGCAGCGCCTCTTGCTCCCTCGAAGGAAGCCGAGACCCCACAGATTCCCGAGGAAGTACAAGGCAACACATACACGAACCATGTCTATGGCTTCCGGATGTACAAGGCCCCCAGTTGGCAATTGATTGGCGATGCCACCGAACTGCCAAACGCGATCGTGGCTATGGGCACTCCAAACGAATCCACGCTGCTCGTCGTTGGGCGCGAAAAAACCAAGCAGTCGCTCGACGCGGCAGCGAACGTCGTGGAGAAGCGCCTTCACGATGTCTATGACGACTACCGCCAAACATCGCAGCGGAGAACTGTCGTAGGTGGGCTGCCTGCCGTCGAGTATCGCTACCGCGGCAAAGCCGAGGAGCACGATTGGTCCGGCACGCTGGTGGTCGTCTCTCGCGGGAGCGACATCTTAACGGCGCTGGGTATGACTTACGCGGACTCCGACCTGATTCAGATCCAGGAAAACGTGATCGCCAGAGCGATTGCCAGCCTCGACTTCAACGTTCGCTAAGTAGCGCGCAAGCAGTTGTGTTTTATCCTGAGCCTCGAAGGGCTCGCGGTCCGGCGAGCACCGGATCCGGCGGCATGCGACGAACGAAGACGGACCGGAGTTGGCTCTCCGTGACGATCAAAAGCCAAACAGTCAGAGTTTGCGGTGGAAACTTTGCTCCGGGGTTTTAGTCCGCGCCAGCCGCAACCGGTTCCGCAATCTTACGATGTTCGCGGATCAACGCGATCAGCGCTTGCGCCGCGCGCGGCAGACTGCGATCTCGGCGGTAAACCAAGCCTAGCTCGCGCCAAAGATCCACGCCTTCCACCGTCAGCAATTTCACTTCCCCGGCCTTAATATAGTCCTTCGCAAAACTCTCACTGATGAACGATACACCGGCATCCGCTGCAACGAAGCGCTTGATCATGCCGATGCTGGGGAGTTCCATGCTGATACGAATCCGCGAACGATACGGGCGAAAAAGCTTGTCGAGCACCTGCCGCGTGAATCCCGTCTTCGGAAAAATCAGCGGCTGCGCCGCCACTTCCTCCAGCGTGATCTTGGAGCGATGCGCCAGCGGATTGCGCGTGCTGACCATAAACCGAAGCCGATCCTTGTGAATATGATGCACTCGCAGGTTCGGCGACTTGGTGGGCAAGGTAACAATGCCTACGTCTATCGAACCATCTTCAATGCGTTGCAAAATCTTATGGCTGAAATTTCGGTAGATGCTGATGTGCACCAGCGGAAAGCGCCGCTGGAACTCCGCGAAAATATCCGGCAGAAGATACAAGCAAGTGGCTTCGTTCGCGCCGAACAGCACCGGGCCCTGCACCACGTTGCCACGGTCGGCGACGACTTGAATCGATTCGTCGCGCAAACGCAAAAGACGCTCGGCAAACTCAAACAGCACTTCTCCAGCAGGTGTGAGTTCTACCGACTTGGCGGAACGATCAAGTAGTTTGGCTCGATACGCCTGCTCCAGTTGACGAATCTGCGCGCTTACCGCGGATTGTGAGCGAAAAACCTTCTGGCCTGCACGAGAAAAACTTTTGAGTTTGGCGACGTATACAAAAGTGGCAAGTTGATCGAAGTCCATAAGTGAACCGTTCGCCGAGCATTATATCGGAACCGTGCGGTCGAGTGCGGGTAAAACCTCCTTTAGGTTAAGCGTGTAACGCGGCCTGAGAAACTCGCGAACCATGACCAACAACTAGGGTTTCGCGCTGTTTGAATCGCGCTAGAACCGGCTTCCAGGTGTCCGCGATCGATGCTTGCAAGTGCACTGGTTGCACCCGCACAAACGGCAATCCATTCCGTCGAGACAACAAACGGCTGGCTCGCGGGCTGCCGGTAAAGTGTACATGCTCTTCCAAAACGCGGCGAAGCGAGGATTCTTCGTCGGCCTCAAGGTCGTGAATCGCCACGAAGTCACGGTGGAGAACTTCATCGACCTCGGCGCGCAGAACATACGCCAGGCCGCCAGTCATCCCTGACCCGAAATTCAGGCCCAGGGACCCGAGGACCAGAACCACGCCCCCGGTCATATATTCGCAGCCGTGCTGCCCAACGCCCTCGACCACAGCAAGCGCCCCGCTGTTGCGGACGGCAAAGCGTTCACCCGCGCGTCCCGCAATATAAAGTTGCCCGGATGTCGCGCCGTAAAGAACGGTGTTCCCTGCGAGTACATCGCCGCGACGCGACGCCGCGGAACCCGCCGCGAGAGAAATGGTTCCGCCGGAAAGTCCTTTTCCGACGTAGTCGTTCGCTTCTCCGGTCAACTTCAGCGTAACGCCCTCGGTGAGAAATGCACCAAAACTTTGTCCCGCTGAACCGTCGAAGGCTTGCGTGATCTCACCGTCGATCGGCAGATCGTGGCTGCGCCGGCGCATAAGTTCCCCGCTCAATCCCGCACCGACGCTGCGATCCGAATTGTGAATGGGCTGAGATTCGACGCGCTCTCCCAGAGATTTATTGAAGTACAGGGAATCGTCTTCCGCGCCGGTGTGCTCCACCTGAATTTGCTGCGGAGCCACGCGCGTCCCTTCCGAAATCGGCACCACCATGAATGCATCCATGCCGCTGCGCGTATCCAGCCGATCGTACCAGCCGCGAAGTTCGCCGAGCGAACGAACGCCCAACTTCGCCATGCGCTGCCGCACTTCTTCCGCCAGCGAGCGGAAATACGCAATGATCATCTCTGGCTTCCCGTTGAAGCGCATACGCAGCGTTTCATCCTGCGTGGCGATGCCGACAGGACAGGTATTGAGATGGCACTGGCGCGCCATGACGCAACCAATGGCGAGCAACGCCCCGGTTCCGAAGCCAAACTCGTCGGCGCCCAGAATCGCAGCAATCACGATGTCGCGCGAAAACTTCAGGCCTCCGTCTACGCGGAGAGAGATACGCGAACGGAGGCCGGCGCGAACCAGAGTTTCATGCGTTTCGCGCAACCCGATTTCCCAGGGCAAGCCGGTATTCTTGATCGAAGTGAGTGGCGACGAACCAGTGCCGCCATTGTGCCCGCTGATGGTGATGACATTGGCGCCGGCTTTGGCAACGCCCGCGGCAATGATGCCGACGCCTGAACTCGACACGAGCTTGACGCCGACCCGCGCTCGCGGATTCACGGCGCGCAGATCATGGATCAGCTGCGCAAGATCTTCGATGCTGTAAATGTCGTGATGCGGCGGCGGAGAAATGAGCGGCGTGCCCGGCGTCGCGTGTCGAATGCGCGCAATGTATTCAGTAACTTTCTTCGCCGGAAGCTGGCCGCCTTCGCCAGGTTTCGATCCCTGCGCCATCTTGATTTCGAGTTCTTGCGCGTGTACCAGGTAATCCGTCGTCACCCCAAAGCGTCCGGAAGCCACCTGCTTGATTTTGTTCGCTGCGTGAGGTTCGTTCCGATACAGTGACGGGTCCTCGCCGCCCTCTCCGGTGTTGCTCCGGCCGCCCAGCGCATTCATCGCCAGCGCGAGCGTGCGGTGCGCTTCTAAGCCCAGCGAGCCAAGCGACATAGCTTGGGTACTGAAGTGGCGAACAATCGCGTCAACTGGCTCAACCTCGTCGATGGGGATCGGTGATGACGCCGGTACCGTTTCCAGCAAATCGCGCAGAAACACTGTCCCCTGGCTTTCGGCGAGTTCCTCGAACGCGGCGTACTTTCCTGCTTCCGGCGCGCGCACGTGCGCGTGCAATCGCCGCACAATTTCAGGCGAATTCGCATGCAATTCCGCGCCTTTGCGGAACCTGAACAAGCCGGAATCCGCGAGGTCGTCCGACGCACCCGAAAAACCCGCTTTGTGCATGCGCAGGTAGTCCGACAACAGGTCGTCCAAGCTCTTTTGGCCGGGAAAATCAGCCACATCCTCAAAAAATTCCGCGCAGAAATCCTCGTTGAGTCCGACAATCTCAAACAGGTGGCTGTTGCGATAGCTCGCGAGCGTCGAGACGCCCATACGCGCCAAGACTTTGCGCAGCCCCGCATTGATCGCCGCACGCATGCGTTCGGCACCGCCCGGCTCCAGCGATTCGGCAAATTGGTCCGCCAGATACGGCACCACGGCGCTGGCTCCTGAAGCTACCAGCAGCGCCACGTGATGTGTATCGAAAGCTTGCGCTGACTCCACAATTAACGGCACATCCCAGAGTTGGTCGCGCACCATCGCCTTCCACACCATCGCGGTCGCAAGAAGCGCCGGAAGCGCAGCGTGCTCATTGCTAATGCCGCGATCCGATAGGAGGAGGAGGCCCGGGCGTCCGCTGCCACTCAGAGGGGTAGACAGCTGAGTAATGCAACAGCGCGCGCCCGAGACTCCCTTTGGGGCAGGAAAAGTGAAATCGATTCGATGCACGGGACCAAAGGTGGCAGACAACTCCCCCAGTTGGCTCGCGGCGATAATTGGACTGGGCAAAACCACGCCATTCGGAAGATTGACCGCCAGCGACATGACGTGCGCTTCGCGTAGCGGGTCGATTGGTGGATTCGTGACCTGCGCGAAGCGCTGTTTGCAGTAATCCCAAAGACTTCGTGGCAAAGCCGACAGAAACGCCGGCGGAGCGTCGTCTCCCATGCTCCAGTCCGCTTCTTTACCGTGAGCAAGCGCACTGAAAAGAATCTTGAATTGGTCCTCGGTCCAGCCGGCCGCAGCAGCGACACGCTTGGGTTGCTCAACCGGTGGGGCGGAAACGGGCGCCGTGGCCGCCAATTGTCTCACCTGCGGCAGCGCGTTGCGCGATTGTTGCGTGGCCAGCCGCTTTAGTATTTCGCGCCAACGGAAAACGGCGCCGGTGACGGGATTGGCGAGAATCATTTCGCCGGGCCCAAGCCTTTGGCGTTCGGCGATGCGCGATTCCTCAAGATCGACTAAGCCAGTCTCGGAACCCGCGATCAACAGGCCGTCGTGCGTCAGCGTGTAGCGAAGTGGACGAAGGCCGTTGCGGTCCAGTTTTGCACCTACAAACTGGCCGTCGGAAAACACCAAAGCAGCGGGCCCGTCCCAAGGCTCGCCAGCTTGCGAAAGCGATGCCAAAGCGCCACGAACATCCCGCGAAAGCAGCGGATCGTTCTCAAACGCGGGCGGCACCATCGACAGCATCGCTGCTTCAGGCGAAAGTCCTTCCAGCAGCTTCTGCTCAAACGCATTGTCAAAGCTCGCCGAGTCACTGACGTTTTCTTCCAGAATCCGAAACCAGGAACCCACGGTGAGCTTCGCGCGCAACTCGTGATCTTTCGCACGAATCCAGCGCCGGTTGGAAATAATTGTGTTGATTTCGCCGTTGTGCGCCGAATAACGGAACGGCTGCGCGAGATGCCAGGAAGGCTGCGTGTTGGTCGAATACCGCTGATGGAACACCGCGAACGTCGTGGCAAAAGAAGGATCGCGTAAATCCTCGTAGAAATGCGGAAACTGCCAGGGTGTCAGCAGTCCTTTGTAGACTACCGTCAGCGAGGATAGCGAACAGATATAACACCGCGGCGGCAGCAAAGATTCCGCCCGCTTCCGCAGCAACGCCAATCTCCACTCAAACCGCGACGGCCCGCGGGTGGCATGAAATGGTGCGACGTAGAATTGCCACGTCTCCGGCATGGTCTCGAGTGCCATGCGCCCCAGCGAGGCGGTTGCCACCGGGACGCGGCGCCAGCCCACAATACGAAGCCGCTCCGTATCTGCCGCCGCTTCCACCGCCGCTCGCGCTTCAACCGACGCAGAAGCTGGAAAAAACGCAAAACCCAGGCCGAAGTGTTCCGGCAGGTCAATTCCCTGCTCCGCCGCGCGCGCTCGAAAAAACGCTTCGGGAATCGACGTAAGTAGTCCAGCCCCATCGCCGCTGGCTCCATCGGCGTCCACTCCCCCGCGGTGGGTGAGCCGCTCGAGAGCGGTCAACGCATATTGAACAATGGCGTGACTCGGTGGACTGCCAAGCTGCGCCACAAAGCCCGTACCACAAGCGTCATGGTCCGGATGCCCCCAGTTTGGGTGTTTGCGCCGAACACTTTGTGGCCCCTCATGACACAAAGACATACCTGTTTATTGACCGGGGAGGCATTCCTTGTACAACGCAGATTTTCAATAAGACAAATCGGTTTTCTGGAGGATGCCGTGAAGTGGCAGTTTTCGGCTCACCGCAACCCGGCGCTGTGCCGCATCTCGGCAAGGCCGATCCCTGCCCGGCGTCAGCTTGCCCCTGTCCGCGAAAAGCACGCCTCTGGGTACCCAGCGATAAGGCCTGACGACCATCGAAGATCGGTCCGGAGGAAAGGGTGGTGTCTCGAGTTTGGGGGCTTTCGCCCGGTTGCGAGCAGTCCGCCAACCGTCAAAACTTGGTTACTTCCGAAAAGTGAAAATCCCGCACTTTCATCGCCGGGACCACCATTTCGAACGCCTCTTCCCCTGTGGCGCGCAGCGCAGGGCCCAGCAATTCGACGCTGCGCAGCATCTCCAGCAGCGATTGGTTGAAGCGAAAGTTGCGTACCGCCGACTTTACTCGCCCCTTTTCGACCAGGAACAAGCCATCGCGCGTCATTCCGGTCATGATCTTTTCGTAAGGATCGACCTCGCGGATATACCAGAGCCGCGTGACGAGCAGCCCCCGATCGGTCGACGCGATCATTTCTTCAACCGGTGAGTTGCCACCCGCGAAGACCAGATTCATCGGCGCTTCGCCGTATTCGTTCGGCAGCGCAAAGCCGTGTCCCGTTGGCTTTTTCTTCGCCACCTTCGCGGAGGCGCGGGAATACACCAGATTTATCGGCACGCCGCGATCTACCAACAAAACCCGCTCCCGGGGCATTCCTTCTCCGTCAAACGGCGCACCCAGTTGCAACGGATGATAGACGTCATCGGCGATCGTGATATTTTCCCCAAATATCTGTTTGCCCATGCGGTCGTTTAGGCAAGATCGCTTGTCGGCGAGCGCCGTAGCCGCGAAGTCATAAAACAGGAATCCGACGATATCGAGAACGGCCGACGGTTCCAGAATCACGGTATAGCGGCCAGGCGGCAGTTCCTGCGCGTTCGTGGCAAGATGCGCCTTCTCACTGGCTCGCTCGGCCAGCTTCTGCGGATCGAGGGCCCGCACATTCGCTGCGTTGGCCTTCGCCCAACTCGCCGCGGGTTGCTCCTGCATGGTAATCGAAAATTCCGCGTGCGTTTCGCGATACGCCGCGAACAACCCGCGCGAATTTCCCACCGCCGCCTGCGCTTGCCCACTGGCGAAAATCCCCGCAGCAACTTGCCCGCGTTTCACCGCCAGATCGCAAGCGCGGCGAACGGCGCGCGCCCGATCTTCAGGAGTGAGTGCCGCAGTCTGCGCTGCAAAACGATTGACCTGGCGATAGCGCTGTCTTCCGGGCAACGGCAGCAACTTCGGATCCCTGGGCTGGCTGTGCGCCAGCGAAAGCGACGCCTCGATGGCACCCCGCAACGAATCTTCGTCGATGCGATTCGTGGTAGCCCGCGCGGTGCGTCCGTCTACCGCGGTTCGCACGGAAACCGTCAGCCCACGCTCGGCTACGTTTTGATGAATGGCATTGTTGGCGAACCGGGTAAGCGCATCATCGACTTCGTCGACGTGCACTTCGGTTTCGGCCACTCCGATGGACTTGGCCAGACGCAGCACGCTGTCGATAATTCGGCGCACACCGCTCTGCGGCAGAAGCCCGGCAGAGTTCGATCCAGGCGTCGAAGAATCGCGCGACGAAACTTTCTTCAGCGAACTCATCACTTTGAAAACGCCGCCCCGATGTGGATGTTTTTAAACCGCGAAGGAGAAGCGCCGTGGCCCGTTCCCATCGTCTGCATCGGCTGCCCCTTCCCGCAATTGGGAGTGCCCCAAAGAACCCACTCGTCGGCGTTACAAATCGCGTCGCACGAATTCCAGAATTCCGTCGTGATCCCGCTGTAACTGGGATTTTTCAGCATGCGCGTTTTCTTCCCGCCCTTGATCTCCCAACCGATCTCGGTCGAAAACTGAAATTGATACCGCCGGTCGTCAATCGACCACGAACGATTGGTCTCCATCAGAATCGCGTCATCGGTATCCGAGATCAGATCGCCTAATTTCCACGACCCAGGCAGCAGACTAATATTCGTCATGCGAATAATTGGCAGCCGGTTCCAGCTTTCCGTCCGCATCGTTCCCGACGACCGCGCGAGCCCTACCAAATGCGCCGTTTCCCGGTTCGACAAATACCCTCGAAACTCCCCGCCCTTGATAATGTCCGTGCACTGCGCCGGAACACCTTCGTCGTCGTAAGCAAAACTCCCAAGCCCCGGCCCATGTTCCAACCGCGCATCCGCCACGACATTCACGATTTCAGAGCCGTAGCGCAATTTGTTGAGTTTATCCAACGTCAGAAAACTTGTTCCCGCGAAGTTCGCTTCTTCGCCAAGAACGCGATCCAGCTCAATCGGATGCCCCACCGATTCGTGAATCTGCAATCCCAACTGGCTCCCTCCCAAAAGCAGCGTCCCGCTCTTCTGCGGGCACTGTTCCGCCGAATGCAAAGCCACCGCCTCTTCCGCAACCCGCGGCGCATTCGCAGTCAATTCCAACGATTCCACCAGTTCGTAGCCCGCCAGCGCGTGCTGCCCCCCAAAACTATTCGGATATGATCGCTTCTGAATTTCCTCGCCTTGAAATGAAGTCGCCACAATTCCGCAGCCAGAAATCACTTTTCGCTGGTGAAGCCGCGATCCAATGCTCGACGAAAACCAGGAATCGATCTTGCGAAATTGCAGATCGGTTTCCGTCAGCGTTACACCCTTCACGCGCCGCATCTCGGCATCTGCGGCCAGCAGCAACGCAAGCTGCGTCTCCAGCGGGATCTCGAACGGATCCTTGCGAAATGGACTCTGCCAACTATCAACGTAAGGATCCTCCGGCGCCATCACCACGTCTTTGCGCTTCGCAATCGCCGACGCTTTCGCAATCGCCACCGCTTGCGCCGCACAAGCGGAAACTCCCTCGCGCGTGAGCCGGTCCGTCGACGCAAATCCCCAAGCCCCGTTCGCAAGCACCCGAATCCCCAATCCAATCGATTCCGATTGCGCCAGCGTCCCTACCAACCCATTCTTCGTCGTGAGATCGCGCTGCCGCAGATGCATCACGCGCACGTCAGCATACTTCGCGCCGCGCAGACGAGCCGTATCGAGAGCCTGAATGGATAGATCCCACATAAGCATTAAGCCGTCATCAACTTACAACGCTTTGCCCAAAAAGAAAAATGGGGCGAAGCCATTCCACGCTTCGTCCCCAAGAAAAACCCGATCGTTCTCGCTCGACTAGGTGGTCCGCCGAACGATCGTAAGGGCGCAGCACTGCCGCGCCCCCCTCCCGGCGGCGAGTAAACCCTACGTCCCTTCCTGCCACGAAGCCAAATAGTGCTCCTGCTCGGGCGTCAGCTTGTCCAACTTGTGCCCCATCGATTCCAACTTCAATCGCGCAATCTCGCGATCGAGATGTTCCGGCACAACGTAAACCTGCGGCTTCATCGTCTTGTGATTTTTCATCAAATATTCCGCAGAAAGCGACTGGTTCGCGAAACTCATGTCCATCACCGAAGCCGGATGTCCTTCGGCCATCGCCAGATTCACCAGCCGCCCTTCGCCCAGCAGGTAGACTTTGCGGTCGCCCTGCAGAAGATATTGGTCCACCAGCGGCCGCACTTCTTTTTTGCCGCTCGACAACTTCTCCAGCGCGGGAATATCGATCTCCACGTTAAAGTGTCCCGAATTGCAGACGATCGCGCCATCCTTCATGTTCTCGAAATGCTCACCGCGAATCACGCTCTTGTTTCCGGTTACGGTGATGAACACGTCGCCTTCCTTCACCGCCGCGGCCATGGGCATCACGCGGAATCCATCCATCACCGCTTCGATGCCTTTTACCGGATCGATTTCCGTCACGATCACGTCCGCGCCAAGCCCCTTCGCACGCATCGCCACGCCGCGCCCGCACCACCCGTATCCCGCAACTACGACCTTCAGCCCCGCCAGCAGAACGTTCGTAGCGCGAATGACTCCGTCCAGCGTCGATTGGCCCGTTCCGTAGCGATTATCAAAGAAGTGCTTCGTCATCGCATCGTTCACCGCGATGATCGGATACTTTAGCGTCCCGTCCTTGGCCATCGCGCGCAAACGAATCACGCCGGTAGTCGTTTCCTCCGTGCCCGCGATTACGTGCGGCACCAAGTCGGTCCGCTTGGTCAGCAGCATCGTCACGAGGTCCGCGCCGTCATCCATGGTCATTTGCGGTTTGTGATCCAGCGCCGCGCGCAAGTGCGAGTAATACGTATCGTTGTCCTCTCCCTTGATCGCATATGTCGGGATGTTGTAATCGCGATTCAGCGAAGCCGCCACCTCATCCTGCGTCGACAGTGGATTCGACGCGCACAGCACCGCGTCCGCCCCGCCATCCCGCAGCGCGATCATCAGGTTGGCGGTCTCGCTCGTAACGTGCAAACAAGCGGAAACGCGCAGCCCCTTCAACGGCTGCTCCTTCAAAAACCTCTTTCGGATCGACTCCAGCACGGGCATCTGCTGTGCCGCCCATTCGATCTTGCGCTTGCCCGCATCCGCGAGCCCGATATCTCTCACATCACCTTTTTTCAGTTCAGCGATAGCCAAGTGGTGCTCCTCATTTGAATTTTATCCAGCGAACAATTCTATTTAGCGAGCAATATCCGCGAAGGGAAATCGCAGAAGAAAACCGTCAAGACCGCCAGGTCTGTTCCGGGAGCCCGGACTCAAGCACCTGCCATCCCGGATCCCCGTGCCTTTTGCGGGGTACGGGATCTGCTTTTCGTCCGGCAACCATCACCGAGAAACGGAACGATACCGACACGATGTAGAGAGCCGCCTCGGCCAAAAACCCTAGCGGCGCGCCCCGACTTCCGCCCCCACCACCGCACCAAGCCCCGCGGCCTTGCGCAGCGCGTCCGCGCGGTCGGTGCGCTCCCACGTAAAGCCCGGCCCGCTGCGCCCGAAATGTCCGTACGCTGCGGTCGCCTTGTAAATCGGCCGGCGAAGGTCCAAAGCCTCGATGATCGCCTTCGGCGTCAGTGAAAATGAATCGCGCACGAGCGACGTGATCCGCTCTTCCGGCACGGTCGCCGTGCCAAACGCGTCGATCATCACCGAAACAGGCTCCGCCACGCCGATCGCATACGCCAGTTGCACTTCCGCCTTGCGTGCCAGCCCTGCTGCCACCACGTTCTTTGCAATGTAGCGCGCCATGTAGCAGGCCGAGCGGTCCACCTTCGATGGATCCTTCCCCGAAAAGGCACCGCCACCGTGACGGCTGTATCCCCCATAGGTGTCCACGATAATCTTGCGCCCCGTCAATCCCGCGTCGCCCATTGGCCCGCCTATCACGAATCGCCCCGTTGGGTTGATGTGATACTTCGTGTTGCGGTCGAGCATCGCCGCCGGAACGATCGGCTTGATAACGTGTTCCAGGATGGCGTCGTGCAAATCGGTACTCGAAATTTTGTCCCCGTGCTGCGTGGAGATCACCACGCAATCCACGCGCGCCGGCCGCCCATTGCGATATTCAATGGTGACCTGCGACTTGCCATCAGGACGAAGGTGTTCGACTTTCTTGGACTTACGGACTTCGGAGAGGCGCTGCGTCAAGCGGTGGGCCAACTGGATCGGCATCGGCATCAATTCTTCGGTTTCATCGCACGCGAAACCAAACATCAACCCCTGGTCGCCGGCTCCACCGGTATCCACACCCATGGCGATGTCCGGCGATTGCCGCTTCACCGTGCACATCACCGCGCAGGTCTCTGCGTCGTAGCCATACTTCGCGCGGTCGTACCCGACCCCGCGTATCGTCTCGCGCACCAGCATGTCGTAATCCAAGCTAGCGGTGGTGGTGATTTCGCCAGAAACTACGGCAAGCCCGGTGGTGACCAGCGTCTCACACCCAACGCGACCTTTGGGGTCCTGTCTCAAGACCTCATCCAGCACGGCATCAGAAATCTGGTCGGCGATCTTGTCGGGGTGGCCTTCGGTAACCGATTCGGAGGTAAACAGAAAGTTGCGTAAGGCTTCGCTCAAAAGAAGGTCTCCTTAAGTAGGTGGCAGGGGCACAGCCCCGCCTGATTCCGCTGGGTATAGTTCGCAGTACTTTATAAAGCTACCATCGCCTCTGGCAAGAATCAACGTGTTGAATCCCAACGATTTATACTCGCACCGAACGGTACAAATCTGCCCCCGAACAGCATTATTCTGCATCCGGCGGGCCACGGACCGGGTTCCCTCCTACACGAAAACTCCTGAACGCCCTGCCGAATCCCACCAATAGACACTTCCACCGGGTATGCTAGCCTCTAGCACTTGAGCCGCAAATCCCATCGCGGACTACCGTTCTCCCGCAGTTCGCCTACAGGTACAGTTCTCTCCAACAGCGCGGCGACGAGGTGATTTATGGAAACCAATGCCGAACCAATAAAAGAAGTACTCGACGACCTCTTTGCGTTGCTCGAAACCCTGGAAACCCAGAACATCGCTGTAGTTCAGTTCTTGAAGGATCAAGGAATTGTCACCGACGAAACGTTCGCCCCGTATCTCGAACGAGCGGGAGCCGCCAGTAGCGTCAAGTGGCGCGCTGCACGAGCAAGGATGACCTTCTTGCTTGCGCCCGCCCCAAAAAAATCAACCGAGCCCGAAAAAGAGACCAAGGACAAGGAACCCGAACCAAAGGAAGCTAGAACGAAGAACGTTAAAGCGGAAGACGCGCAACCGAGAGAATCCGACCCTAAAGCCGCTCCACCAAACGACGCTGCACCCACAGAGCGCGACCGAGCGGGCCGCCGCGAGACCCACAGCACCGATCGCGGCACCGCCAAAGCCGCCGCCGCTCCGGAAAAAGGCGAAGCGCCCGGATCCAGCAACGCCGAAGAAAAAAAGAGAGATAACCCGCCGCCACAACCCACGTAGACAACGCTCCGCGGTCGACGGCCGGCCCGATGCCTCGCGCGCGGAACAAGCGTTCTACCCTATTTCTACTCGATGATCACTTACTTGTTACTGTACGGCTGGTGTTAATCACCGTCTTACGATAAATTCTCTCGCGGAGGTCTTATGGATATTCTGTCAGCCATCAAGCGTGAAGAAAGAAAACTCGAAAAACAGGTAGGCAAACTGCAGCATCAATTGAACGGCGTGCGTGCCGCCGCCAAAGCCCTCGGCAATTCAACGGGCCGCGAACTCGAAGGAGTGAAAAAGCGCGTACTCTCCGCAGCCGCAAGAGCGAAAATTGGAAAAGCCGCCAAGAAGCGCTGGGCCAAATTCCGGGCGCAAGCGAAGAAGGTTTCTGGATAGTTCAGCAGCTCCTGGCTGTGTAGCCGGCGCCTTCAGCAGGGCCACCGGCGCTAGTTCCCTGCCTCGCGGTGTCTTCTCGGTTCGGACACCGCCCGCCAGGCAACCATAGCTTCGACTTCGCTTCTATCGATTTTCGTCGTGGTCCGGATGTTGATGGCGCCACTTCCAATAGTTGTCTTGATCTCTGCGCTTCTGCTTGTTGTATTCGCGATAGTCCCGGTGCTGCTCGCCTAGATAGTTTCTATAAGCGCGGTCTTCGTGGTCGTCCCAGTTGTGGTAATCCCTATGGTGCCGATCGTAAACGCGCACCTGGACGCTAGCTTCTTGCGCGCTCGCGTCGGTCGCAACAACCAGTACCGGGGCCGCAATTGCGGCTGCCAGCAAAAGTGCGCCGATCGTACCGTGTATGTATTTCATCTAATCCCCCAATCCGGAATCTTATAATCCCGGTCGCCTTCACTATGGACCTCCGTTCTCTGTTCTGTATGTCCCATACCGCACAACTTCACAGATCACCTACTCCCCGCGCCCAAGCCCGGTGTGCTTTTCCGGACAGATTGCCTCGCGTGGGGGTGCTCTACTGCAAGAGCAGCAATGCGGCTCCGATTTCTGTCGAGAAGAGAAGAGGAATGAGTATGGCTATGAAGATGACCTACAGTGAGGTACAAGGCGTATCTGTCCTGGCATTGGACGGCCGTATCGTGCTTGGCGAAGAAAGTAATTCCCTGCGCGAGAAATTGAAGAGCCTGACAGCCACAGGACACCACAAAATCGTTCTAAACATGGACAACGTTAAATATATCGACAGCGCCGGCCTTGGCACGCTGATCGCTGCACACGTCAGCGCCAAGACTCAGGGTGCGTCTGTGCGCTTGTGCCATCTGGGCAAAAAATTCCACGAAGTCCTGCAAATCACCAAATTGCTGACCATCTTCGACGTCTACGACGCGCAGGCCGACGCAGTTGGCAGCTTCCTGGGCGCGAAGATGACCACCGCGGCGGCAACCGACTAGGGCCGCAGTGTGCGTGCGTTACCCGTCGCTACCGGACGCCTTACCCTCTTAGCCGTGCCGCTAGGCGACCTCGGCAAAGTACCGTTCTCCTCGAAGCAGGGCGGACACGGCGTCCACGAGATCTTCGCTAGCACGCCCCTTTATCAGGAGCCCCTGTGCTCCGCACGACGCCGCAGCGACCGCGAAATGTGACGACTCGTCCAGCGTCAGCAGTAAAATTAGCATTCGGGGAATCCGCAACAGGATTTGCCGCGCAGCCTCAAGACCATTCAAAATCGGCATCTGAATGTCGAGAACCACCAAATCCGGGTGCAGGAGGTCGCATTGATCGATAGCTCGTTGTCCGTCGGCTGCTTCGCCGCAAACGCGCCACTCTTGCTCGGCTTCGAGCAAAGCCCGAATCATCCGCCGCATATGTTCGAAAGGATCGGCAACCACAATTTGAATCATGGGAGGGCCTCAGGGGAGACCCTCACTTCCAGGGCAGGACATCAGTGGAGCAGGTATCCGCCTAACAAGCAATGACTGATTACTTGTATTCTCGCCGGCAACTCACCCTAGCCTGTTCCCGATTTGGCACTCGCCGGCAGCAGCAAAGCCACCTGGATCGATGTGCCTTTTTCGCTGGAGTCGATCTCGAAACTCCCGCCGATATCCCGTATCCGTTCCCGCATTCCCGCCAGACCGACACCGAGCAGTCGCGTCCCCGACCGGAGTCCTGCCAGAATTTCCGACGAAATCCCGCGGCCCTCATCGCGGATTTCTACGCCCACCGAATCCTCATCAATGCTGATTCGAATCATCGCCATGGCACTCCCGGAGTGCCGGTGGATGTTCGCTAAACTTTGCTGCACCACGCGAAACAATGTGGTTTCAATTTCGCTTGGCAATCTCTGAAGCGTCTCCGGAATTTCCACATCGACACGGATCCCGCTGCGCTGCGCAAAACCCTCGGCGTACCACGCTATTGCCGAACCCAGCCCCATTTCGTCTAGTAGCGGCGGGTGCAGCAGGTAGGACATCGTGCGAATCTCCGACGTGCAGACCTTCGCCATGTCCAGGGAATCGGCCAGGCGCTCTCTCGCCGCATCTTCGAGCCCGGAATTTGGCCGCAGCAGCGCGCTCAGGTTCATCTGAATCCCCGCAAGATATTGACCGGCGCTGTCATGCAATTCGCGCGCAAGGTGCCTGCGTTCCTCATCCTGCGCTTTCAGGAGGCTCGCCGAGAGCTGCCGCAGTTGAGCTGCGTGCGCCGTGATGTCCACCTCCATGCTCGCTTGTGTTTTCCGTAGCGTGGCTTCGGTGCGCTTGTGCGCCGCAATTTTTTTCTCGCCTTCCACACGCGCCGTTCTCCGTGTTTCCGACTGTCGGGTCAGGCGCAGAGCGCAAGCCGTGAACTCTGCAAGCCCGGTCATGATCCGCGCATCCTCTGAATCAAACTTCACTTCCTCATCGTGCGACAGAATCCAGATCGTCCCCGGTCTTTCGCCTCCCAGATCGACCGGCATCACCAGAGCTTCGACAATCGTGAAATCGAAGCCGTTGAAGTATTGAAATAGTCGGCCCGGATAGTTGAATAGCTGCGGCGCATTGCGATCGAGCGTCACCCCGCAAGGGCTGAAATGCCTGGGCGTGGTTTTTCCCAGCTGCTTGCCTAAGGCTCCAGCCACGTTGGTCCAACGAAAGATCTGCTCGCCTTCGGCAGGAGTCTCCAGAAGGCTCAACCCCGCGGTGCCGGCACTACATAGTTCAAGGGATGTTCGCAGCAACGTGTCGATCAAGTCGTCCGGAGCAATCGCCATCACTCGTGCTAAGGCATGAAGCGCCGCATTCTCGGAATGGGTATTCGGCTTTCGGCGCCGCCGCGACTTCAGCTTGTGGGTGATCAGGATGTCTTCAAGTCGCGCGGGCTCGCTCGTCGCCGCTGCCCCCAATGGTCGCTCGGAAACGCGCAATACCCTCGCAGCCTGGCGGCGAGACCTTCGGTGGGGAAATCCACGGCTTTCCATGTCGTGCTCCTTGTTCTGAGGGCGGACACTTATCGTGCAAGTGGCCTGGGCCGCCGGCCACTCGTACAAACCGGAGTCAAGAGATGGGCCTTCGTTTAGGTAGGATGCCAGCTTGCACTGTACGCTAACGTACGGTAAACCGATACACATTTCATTTTGCCACTGACTTCCCGGGAATGCAGGCCCTACCCGCTGTGAAAGGAGCGTATAGTGATTGTAGAGGCCGTCTTTATGCTGGAAACTGCCATCACCGACGAGAGAAACAAACGCAAAGCGCTGACCACCAAGCGCAATCTACTTTTCGCACAGTACTTGAAGAATCCCCAAGACACTCGCTTGGCCCTGGAGATCAAGCTCATTGACGACCAGGTCGCGGCATCCATCGAGCAAACGGAACGCAAACCCGCAACTCGAAAACCTTCTATCACCATCCCGTAAGGTCGAAAAATAGATCCCTGGAATTAGCGGGCTGCGGATTGCACCCAGGTGGCGAACGCATGCCACGCCGCTGACTGCCCGATCGGCAACCGGATTTGTTGTACGACGATCAAGAACGTACCGGCCCAGAGCGTAGCGCGATGAATTTTGCGCGTGGACCACAGGTCATACCCCACCAGGACGATCAGGAAAACGTACGAAACAAGCGCCGCAAAGATCGCGTTGTGATTCATCATCGGCCAGCGCGCGATTGCCGCGATGAGCAGCCCGGTGGTGGCGATCAAGATGAGTCGCTTGTGCGCCGGGGGATTGCAGCGCGCGCGCAACGCGGAAAAAACTAGCGTCGCGAAAATCAGCATGTCCGTCAGCGGAATGATATAGAAGAATAGCTGGTCGCGGCCCGGCGGTCCGCCTTGCCTCACCAAAGAATCCGTCGCCGCCAAAACACCCAGGATCACCATCAGGCACGCCAGAACAAAACCGGCGATCCCCAGTCGCCGGTGGATGTCCACGCGGCCGGCCGATACCAGCGATGTTTGCGCCACCAGCAAGAGGATCCAACAGGAAAATGCCGCTCCGTGTAGATGAATCGTCAAGCTCGGCAGCGGCGCGGGAAATACTCCGGCTAGATAATAGGTGTGTGCAAATCCCACAAAGACGCTCGCCAGCATCAGCAGCGACATACCCAAAAAAAATCGATGATCGTAACGCCGGCCCGGCAAACCGCCAGGCAGTTTGGTGACACTTGGACCCGCTACGGCTGTGACCATCTTCCCTCTTCCGGAATAAGTGTTTTGACCGAGACTGGTGCTGCCCTGGTCGATGGAGTGCGAGGAGTGTAGGTAAATCAGCGTGCGTGGCTACCCAAGACTCAGGATTTCCGGTATTCCTTGCACTCTCGTTCCATGGTTTTGGCCATGTCTTTCGCTGCGGAACGCAACCAGTTCGATTTTCTGCGCCGAAGGTCTTTGAGAATTTTGTTTGTTTGTCCGCGTGTTCCCAGGTGTACGTTGGCCGCCTCGGAGCCCATCGCATGCAGCAACAGTTCCTCGTCGCGCTGTTTCGGTAGATCGTCAATCTCGATCGGGTTGGAATCCGGAGAAAGCCGCCGGATCAGCCACGCGCCCACAATCGTCTGATACGGGTCGCGTGATCGCACTGCGGATCGTATCGCTCGCTGATAGTTGGACTGGCCGCGGCCTACGTTCCCGCTGAGCCACGCGCACGCCGACGGTACCGTGGCTTTCGCCTCGCGCGCGATGCACCCGCCTTCCCAGTCGGCGATGGCCACGAAGCGTTGTTGGCCCAGGCTTCCCATGCCCGCTTCCCGGCGCACCAACTTGTAGTCCATTTTTTTGTCGGGCAGCGTTTTCTCGATGGCTTGCCTAGCTTGGCGCGGCAATCCGCTCGCTGGCGGGTGTTGCGCAAGCTTCTTCCAGAAATCCTTTGGCGGCTTGATCGCCGCGATTCCAAGCCGCTCGAGGTTGCGTTCGCGTTCCGCCAACACAATCGGGCAGCCGCCGGCCTTTAGTGACCCCTCGTAGCCTTCCAGAATGGCGTCGCAGCCGTCCCTGACACTGACGGTCAGCGTTTCTGCATCGGCAGCCATCTTCACGCTTGCCGCCAGCCGCACCAGATCGTTCGTGTACGGCAAGGGATACGACTCGTCGAAGTCATCGACACCCCAGGCCATGCGGCCTTCCGCATCGCGCCAAGTGCCAAAACTCCCCACGTGCAGATCCCCGACGGCCAGCACTTTCGGAGCATGGCGCAGGTCGGGACATACCTCCGGGAAAAGCTGCGACCAGCGATAAAACGTCCCGCGAAAAAACAAGAACGCGTCGTCCTTCATTTGTTGATGCTTCAACCGCAGATGGCTCTCGACCACCGTGGTGCAGTTGCGCATCCACGCTTCGTAGCTGCGCGTCGCCTGCGCGATATTCCTCTTTGCCGTCGCCATGCCGCTACCTAGATCAACCTGGGATCATGGTCCGTTCAAACTTGCCGGAGAACAATCCTGCAGGGCCTTGGTTTGCCCCCAGAACTCCCTGTAGGGCGGGGGTCGGTGGGCTAGGCGAAGGCCAAGACACTAAGTCCTTTGGAACCCGCACTTACAAAAGGGGCCGAGGTATCGGGACCGGTTCCTCTAGGCTCGTCACGATGCTGGGAAATTTTCCTGTTGTTTTCCCAAAGGAAGTGTGTCATCCTTCCTGTTGGAAACCCAAATGGCGGCGCTATGAAACAAAAAACGGACGTTTTACAAGGCACTTTAGCGCTGATGGTCCTCAAGACGCTCGATGTTTTGGGACCGCAGCACGGCTACGGCATCGCGCGGCGCATCGAGCAGATCAGCGGGGATGTCTTGGCCGTGAATCAAGGAACTTTGTATCCGGTGTTGTTGAAGCTCGAGCAAGAAGGCGCGATCGCATCAGAGTGGGGTGCCTCGGAAAATAATCGCAGGGCGCGCTTCTATCAGCTGACACGCGAAGGACGTAAACAGTTGCAGGTCGAGACCCAAGACTGGGAGCAGACAGCAGCCATCATCGGTAGGTTCTTCGAAGTGAAAGCGGAGGATTTTTCATGAAATCTCTGAAGCGGTTTCTCGCCCGCGTGGTCAACTTTGCGACCAGGCGGACACAGGACGAGCGATTGAAGGAAGAGATTGAGGAGCATATCGCGCTGCAAACGGGCGAAAATATTCGCGCAGGTTTGTCACCGGTCGAGGCGCGTCGCCAAGCCATGCTGAAGTTTGGCGGGGTGGAGGCCATCAGACAAGACTATCGAGCGGAGCGAGGGCTGCCGTTGATCGAGGATTTGCTGCAGGATCTGCGCTTCGGCTTGCGCGTCTTGCGCAAGTCTCCCGGCTTTACCGCGGTTGCCGTTGCGACGCTGGCGTTGGGCATCGGCGCAAACGCCGTGGTTTTTGGTGTATTAAACGCACTGGTGCTGCGGCCGTTGAACGTGCCACAAGCGCAGAGCCTCTACGGAATCGAACGCGGGAGCGATAACGCCGTGAATCAATCGTATCCCGACTATGTCGACCTGCGCGATCGTAACCGCAGCTTCGAGGATCTGGCAGCGTATAACGTCACGTCGGTAGGGCTCGATACGGGCAGCAATCCGTCCGCCGCCTGGATTCTCGAGGTGACCGGGAATTACTTCGACGCCCTGGGCATTCACCCGTATCTTGGGCGTTTCTTTCACGGCGCCGACGAGCATGGGTCGAACAGCGCTCCGTATATCGTGCTCACGTACGCGTATTGGCACGCCCATTTTCAGGATGACCGGAGCGTGGTGGGTCGTGTCGTTCAATTGAACAAGCATCCTTTTACCATCCTGGGGGTGGCGCCACCTGAATTCCGGGGGACGCTCGTGTTTGTCTTTCCCGATTTCTGGGTGCCGATCGTGAACCAGGAGCAGTTGGAAGGGGAGAATGTGCTGAATGCGCGCGGGAATCGCGGCATTCTGATGGTGCTGGGGCATCTGAAGGCGGGAGTCACACCGGCGCAGGCTGAAGCCGATCTCAATTCGATTGGCTCGTATCTGGAAAAGACCTACCCGAAAGATGATGGCCAAATGACCTTTACCTTGGCGCGTCCAGGTCTTGCCGGTGACTGGCTGGGCCGTCCGCTACGCGCGTTCCTTGCGGGATTGATGCTGCTGTCGGGATTAATTCTGCTGGCTACGTGTGCCAACCTGGGCAGCCTGTTTGCCGCACGCGCCGCCGATCGTTCGCGGGAAATTGCTATGCGCATCGCCCTTGGATCCAGCACGATGCGCATCCTGCGGCAACTCTTTACCGAAGCCCTGCTGATCTCCCTGATCGGAGGCGCGGTCGGTCTGTGGGGCAGCGTTGTTCTGATGGGCCAGCTGAGCGTATGGGAACCGCTTCCGACCGCCCCTCTCCATCTGCCGGTAAGCCCAGACGCAAATGTTTATGGAGTAGCGTTGCTGTTGAGTTTAGTGAGCGGATTCCTCTGTGGCGCGGTCCCGGTTCGGCAGGTGCTTCGCGCCGACCCCTATAAGGTCATCAAGTCGGGATCAACCGGCACGGCGGGTCGGCGGATGACGGTCCGCGACTTGTTGCTGGTAGTGCAAATTGCGATCTGCGCAGTGCTGGTGACTTCTTCGCTGGTCGCGGTACGCGGGCTGGTGCGCTCGCTGCACAGCAGCTTCGGTTTTCAACCGCAGAATGCAATGCTGGTAGAAACCGCTCTGAGCATGGCCGGTTACAGCGGCGACGCCGTGCCCGCAATGCAAAAGCGCATAATCGACGCTTTAGAGACCGTGCCCGGCGTAACGTCGGTGGGATTGGTCGATCGCTTGCCGTTGTATTACGGCGCGAACGGCACGAGTGTCTTTACCGACAAAACGACCGATCTGAGGCCAGCGAATGCCGCTGCCGAAGCCGTGGTGTATAACATCTCTCCTGAATACTTCGATGCGGCCAGGACGAGTTTGCTCTCGGGCAGGCCGTTGTCATGGCATGACGACAAAAACGCGCCTCGCGTGGCCGTCGTCAATCGGGAATTCGCCAGCAAAATCTTTGGTTCCGCGACCAATGCGACTGGCCGATACTACAAGAAGCAGGATGGGACGCGCATCCAAGTAGTGGGCATTGTAGAAGACGGGAAATATGCGAGTCTCGCTGAAGATCCACAGCCGGCGATGTTTCTCCCCATACTGCAATCGCCTTCTCCTCAAGCGTGCCTGGTGGTGCGCTCGAATCGCGATCCGCAGCTGTTGACGGCAGCCATCAAGAGGATCGTGCAGGACCTGGATGCCGGGCTGCCCTTTACCATTCGAACCTGGAGCCAGGAACTTGAAAGCGCTCTGTTTCCTTCGCGTATGGCGACGTTGTCGCTAGGCGTTCTGGGCGCGCTGGGCGCGATGTTGTCGATCACCGGCATCTTTGGAATGGCCGCTTATTCGGTCAGCAAGCGGCTGCGCGAGTTGGGGATTCGCATGGCCCTCGGCGCGCAGAATAAAGAAGTGTTACAGGCTGCGTTGGGACGAGCCGTTAAACTGCTGGCTTTCGGCTCAACCGCAGGATTGTTGCTCGGAATCTTAGCGAGCCGGGTGCTGGCTTCCATCGTGTATCAGGCAACTCCTCGCGATCCGCTGGTATTGGGTGGTGTTGTCCTGGCGATGGCCTTGCTCGGGCTACTGGCTACGTGGATCCCCGCGCAACGCGCGCTGTCGATCGAGCCTTCGATACTGCTGCGCGAGGAGTGAGCCGGCCTTGGGCACCCGCAGGAGTTTTCTGCGCTACCTCGGCTCGCTATTCGACGTCTTCGTCTGGCTGGATGTCTACCTTCCCTTTTGTTTTTTTTGCCATTAGGTAGGAGCGGATGAAGGGGTCGATGTCGCCGTCGAGGACTTTGTCTACATCGCCTACTTCGAACTTGGTGCGGTGGTCTTTGATCATGCGGTAGGGTTGCATTACGTAGGAGCGGATCTGGCTGCCGAAAGAGATTTCCAGCTTGGATTCGTCGAGCTTGTCGGTGTGTTGCTGGCGCTTTTGGATTTCGAGGTCGTAGAGTTTGGAGCGGAGCATTTTCATGGCTAGCGCGCGGTTTTTGCCTTGGCTGCGTTCGGCTTGGCAGGCTACTACGGTATTGGTGGGCAGGTGGGTGATGCGCACCGCCGTTTCAACCTTGTTTACGTTTTGGCCGCCTTTGCCGCCGGCTCGGTAGGTATCTACCCGCAGCTCTTCCGGACGGATGTTGATCTCGATGCGGTCGTCGATTTCGGGGATCACGAAGACGCTGGCGAACGAAGTGTGGCGCCGGGCGGCTTGGTCGAATGGGGAGATGCGCACCAGGCGGTGGACACCGGTTTCGCCTGCCAGCAGGCCGTACGCGTTTTCGCCTTCGAACTGGATGGTGGCGTTTTTTATGCCGGCCTCCTCGCCGGGGGTTTCGTCCAGGACGACTGCGTTCATTCCCTTTCGCTCGGCCCAGCGTAAATACATGCGTAGGAGGATGCTGGCCCAGTCTTGGGATTCGGTGCCGCCTGCGCCGGGCTTGATGGTCATGATGGCGTTGAGGTGGTCGGTTTCGCCGGAGAGCAGTGTGCGGGTTTCCATCTCGGCGATGTAGTTTTCGGCGGTGGTTAGCTCGCGGTCAAGATCTTTCAGCAGCTCCTGGCGCTGCTCGGCGTTTGTTTCTTCCGTGGCCAGCGTGATGTAGGTTTCGATGTCGCCTGCTAGCGTCGTTAGTTTTTCGTCGGCGGCGATTTGATCTTCGGAGCGTTTGCGGTCGCGCAGGACCGCTTGCGCGGCGTCTTGATTGCTCCAGAAGTCGGGGTCGGCGGCGCGGGCTTCGAGCGATTTCAGGCGTTCACGATGCTGCGGGGCGTCAAAGAAAACTCCGAACCATGGAGATGCGGGGTTTTAGGTTTTCGTAGCGGTATTGGAGGTCTTCGAGGATCATGGGTTGCGTGCAACGAGGTTTTCGCGATCCGGGCCAGCTTAAGAGTTTTTTACCCCCTTCTAGACGCTGCCCGAGAGTTCGGCAGCGGCACTGGGCGTTTAGATGGCCGGTTCGGGTGTGATGCCGACCGGGATCGGGATTTCCTCGTTCGCCGTGTTTCCTTTCCGGAAAGTTGAAGCTAACAGGATAGCGGAAATGACTACGCAGAGCCACGCGAACCAATCGCCGAAGCGAGTGTAGAGGGTTTCGTCGGTGCGAAAGTCGTAGGGTAGATCGGCGGCGGCGCGTTCATCGGCGGGCAGGGGGCTGAAGATGCGGCCATGGGGATCAACCGAGACGGTGATGCCGTTGTTGGTGACGCGCAGCATCCAGCGGCGATTTTCCACCGCGCGAACGCGCGCAATGCGCAGATGCTGCTCGGCGGCGGCGGAACGACCGAACCAGCCGTCGTTGGAAATGTTTACGAAGAGCTGGGCGCCGTTGGCGGCGAAATTCCGGATTTCGCCGGGAAAGATCGCTTCGTAGCAGATGAATGCGGCGAGCGAATGTCCGCCGGGTAGTTGCGCTACGGCATACTTGCTGCCCTTCTGGAAGCCCCCGACCTCGCTCGAGACGCTTTGCACGACGCGATGAATCAGGGGAAACGGCTCGTATTCGCCGAACGGAACGAGGTGAATTTTGTCGTAGGTGAAAACTTCCTGGCCTTGCGGATCGACTAGGACCGCGCTGTTGTACGGAACCTGAACGTGGCGCATGGTCGGGTTTGCGGCGTCGGAGAGCTGGCGCCACTCGATCGAGCCGGCAAGGAATGGATGGCGGAAGCGCATGGCGAGGGATGAGGCAATTTTCGCGAACTGTGGATCCTCGAACGAAAATGGCGCGGGGGCCTCTGGCCAAATCAGCAGGTCGGGCTGGCGCGCGTCCGGGGCAAGACTCAGATTTTCGACTTCGTTGAGGTCGGCGGCGTGAGATGCAAACCACTGCGCGGGATATTCCATGACTTCGGGGAAATTGAGTTGCACGGCGCGCGCGTAGTGATTCGGAGCCGCTTGCGGGACCAGACGAGGGCTAGCGAACATGACCGTGAGGAGGAGCGCCATCGTCGTGCCAAGAATGGCCAGGCGGCGAGCGGGAGGTACCGTTGACGCTGCGTCGCACCACGCGAGCAACGCGTTGATGGAGGCGGCCAAGAAGGAGAGGCCGTAGATACCGGTGATCGTCGTCAGCTGCAGCAATGCCAGGTTGGCGGAAGCGGGGTAACCAAGCAGGCCCCAGGGGAAACTGATCTCCGGCAAGCGTGCCCGGGCGAATTCAAAGGTGACCCACAAGAACGGAGCGCCCACGCACGCCAGAAAAATGCTTTGCCGAGCCAGGCGATTTACGGCCCAGGCGAAAGCACCGGTGAGAATACCGAACACGCAACCAATTAGAAGCAGGATACCCCAGCCGCCGGCTTTCGAGAGACCACCGTGGACGGCAAGCACGGTGGCCAGCCATGGGCAGCAGGTGATCACGAAAAGCATGGAATGAAGGAAGCCGCAAACAAACGCTACCTTAGGCCGCGCGCCAAACAGAACGATGAGCAGAATGCCGACGCAAATCCATGAATAGATGCTGAGATAAAATCCAGTGTAGGAAAATGACAAAGCCGCGCCGGACAACGCCGCAAAGACGAAGCGGAAAGAGTCTGGAGTCGCCGATCCCAATTGAGGACGAAAGAAACCAGCCCAAGCACGCTGCGGCATCAGTGCTTCACGATGGCCTTGAAACCGGCGTTCTCGAGGCCTTTCTTGGCAGCTTCCGCGGATTTGGAATCGGAATAGGGACCCACTTGTACGTGAAAATATTTGTCGGAGGTCGGTGAGACAACGAAGGCGGGGAATTTTTTCTTCAGTAAGCTGGCGGCAACGGCGTGCGCGTCGGCTTCTTTTCGCAGGGCAGCCACCTGCAAGGTGTAGGTGCCTGCGGGCGGCTGCTGCGGGCCGATGCTTGCGGATTTCGATGATACGTTTGAGGTACGGGTTGGCGTCTTGTTGTTGGCGACCGCCGGCACGGTGGCGGGTTGCGTGGCTGAAGGCGCGGGTTTCAAGCGATCGTCGGGCGCGACTTTGCCGGCGTTGTAAAAACCCCAATCGGAACTTGGTTGCGAATTCTCATCGGACGCTGAGGTGGACGATGTTGGCGGAGGCGAATTCCTCGAGTGCTTGGGAGCTACGTCCGGCTTGGGAGAAATTGCTGAATCTACGGCAGCGCGCGGAGCGCCGGCGGCGCGGACTTGGCCATCGTACTGATTGCGCCCCATCACGTAGCCGAGCGCGAAAAATACGCCGGAGAAGACCAGCATCAGCATGAACAAGCCGATGACGTGCCGGCTCTCCAGCACGCGGTCTCCTGCGCTCCCTCGATTTCCGCGAGAAGCCATTCTTACTTTTTCTGCCCCCCTAGAGTCTGCACCCAACTGTTAATGATATCGATAGGCAGCGGAAACACAATCGTTGTGTTCTTCTCGACACCTATCTCGGTGAGGGTCTGGAGATAGCGCAGTTGAATCGCGGATCCCTGGGTCTCAAGAACTTTGGCGGCGTCGGCAAGTTTTTGCGAGGCTTCGAACTCGCCTTCGGCGTGAATAATTTTTGCGCGGCGCTCGCGTTCGGCTTCCGCTTGCTTGGCAATGGCGCGCTGCATCTGCTCGGGGATGTCGACCTGCTTTACTTCGACTTTGCTGACCTTGATGCCCCACGGTTCGGTTTCCGTGTCGAGGATGACCTGGAGCTTGGCATTTACTTTGTCGCGTTGGGAGAGAATTTCGTCGAGTTCGAACTGGCCAACGACGCTGCGGATGGTGGTTTGGGCGAGTTGTGATGTGGCATACGTGTAGTTTTGCACTTGCGACACCGCGAGATTGGCATCCACGACGCGGAAATAACAAACGGCGTTCACTTTCACGGAGACGTTGTCGCGGGTGATGATGTCTTGCGGCGGAACGTCAAGAGTCTCGATGCGGAGGCTGATGCGCTGCAGCGTTTCGATGGGCCAGAAGACGAGGTTGATGCCGGCTCCCTTGGCTTGCGGCAGCAGGCGGCCGAGACGCAGGACGACGCCGCGCTCCCATTCCTTGATGATGTAGATTGAATTCCAGAACCAGATCAAGACGAAGCCGATGACCACCATCGTTCCGATACCAAATTCGAACATGTGACCTCCTCGACGCTCCAAATCTTTCTCGACGCGTTCTCGAGCAGTTCGAACTGCCGCAACGAGAAGCCAAAGCTATCTTCAGGGGCTAAAGCTCGGTCCTAGCATCGCCCTTACGTTGGAGCGGAAGCCCGGACCTCCTAAAGAATTCTAGGTTGCCGAGAGCGTTGACTCCACCGGCTCAACATATAGTTTGAGGCCTTCGATTCTTAGAACGCGCACGGGCTTGCCTTCGGGCACGGGTTGCGCGGAAACGGCACGCCACAGTTCACCGTGGATGCGGATCATTCCTTCCGCTCCGCTGGGGATCGGCGAAACGACGACGCCCTGTTCGCTGAGCATTTCTTCACGGCCGGTGGCCATTTTCCATGTGCGGGAACGCAGGACAAGCCGCATAAGAAAGACGGTCAGGGCGGCGAACGGGAGCGTAACGGCAATCGCCATACCCAGGCTCACGCCGCCCGCTGTCAACGGGGAACGAATGAGGAACATCGCCCCCAGGAGCATGGAGATAATGCCGCCGGCCAACAAGACACCGTGGCTGGTGTACTTGGCCTCCAAAATAAAAAGTGCCAGGGCAAGCACGATCAAGAATACGCCGGCAAAGTTTACGGGAAGAATGTGCATTGCATAGAGGGCCAGAACCAGACAGATGCCGCCGATTACCCCCGGCGCGACCATCCCCGGGTGCGTGAACTCGGTGTACAAGCCGAGGGCGCCGACGATCAAAAGAAGGAAGAACATATCGGGGGCGACTATGCGGGCGAGAAATTTCTGGCGTCCGGAAAGCTGAAACTCCACACGGGTGGGATTGGCGAGCGCCAGCTTGATTTTGCGGCCGTCGAAACGCGTGATTTCGCGACCATTCAGTTGGTGTAGAAGGTCTTCTTCAGACAAGGCCACGACATCGATCAATTTCCCGTCGAGAGATTCTTTTTCAGTGAAGGCTTTGGCTTCGGTGATCGCGGTTTCCGCTAACACAGGATTGCGGCCGCGTTTTTCGGTGAAGCTGCGAAGAAAGGCCATGGCATCGTTGTTGATTTTTTTCCGCATGGTTTCGTCGATGGCCATGGGATAGCCGCCGACAACGATTACGGGCGAAGCGGCGCCGGTATGCGTTCCGGGGGCCATCGCGGCGATGTCTGCGGAAAGAAGAATGTAGAAACCGGCGGACGCGGCGCGCGAGCCGGACGGGGATACGAAGACGGCTACCGGCACTTGAGAACTCAAGATGTGCTGGATGATGTCTTTCATGGAGTCGGTCAGACCGCCTGGCGTGTCCATGGTGATCAGCACTAAAGCGGCGTTGCGATGCGCGGCATCGGCGATGCCTTCGTTGATGTACGTGGCCAGGATGGGTTCGACCTCGCCGTCGAGTCTTAGTTCGAGGACCGTGGCGGCCGATGCGCGTTCTTCGGCCGCTGCGGAAGGAAAGGCCAAGGCTAAGGCGGAGACGCAGAGGGCGCAGAGTAGCGTGGAGAGTGAGAATATTGTCAAGCCGCTTGTCCGGCGATCGCGGTTGGGACCAATTGGATGGCGTGCTGAACTCGCCGCTACAAATGCGAGGAGGCACGGTCGAGAGTCACTGCGACTGCGAGTCATTGGGTAGTTCCATTAGACTTCGAATTCTGCAGGTGGTCGAGTAATTCCTTGGCGTCGGCGTAATTTGGCGCGAGGCTCAAAGCGCGCTGGGCCTCGGCGCGGGCGAGGTCGAATTTCTTTTGGTCCAGATAGACCCTGGCGAGTGTGGTGCGCACAACAGCCGAATCGCGAGTGGCGAGCGAGGCCTGGAGTTCCTTGACAGCATCGTCGAGCTTGCCTCGACGCCGATCCACTTCCGCGAGACCACTGTGCGCAGAGGCGTTTGCCGCGTCGGCTGCAAGCGCCGCGCGGAACTCGCTTTCAGAAGCGTCGAGCCGCCCGGCGGTTAATTCCTGGCGCGCGCGGCGAATGTGCGTACCAGGCGTCTCCGTGGCGCTGCCGGGCGATGAAGAGGCGGATACCGGGCCCGATGACTGGATCTCCAGGCGCAACGCGGTGATGTCAAGTTCAGTCATGACGCGATCGAGGCGCGGTTGCGTGTCTCCTTTGGCGTCAACGTGAACGGCCGACAGTGCATTGGGGCCTAAAGCCTCGTTGGCGGCTTCTCGCTCTTCGTCGGCTTCTGTCTTTCTTCCGGCCTTTTCAAGCGATTCGATCAAGAATGCGCGGTCCTCTGGATTGTCCGGCTCGCGGTCCGCAGCCTCGCGGAACGATTTAGCGGCGGCGGCAAAGTCATTGGCGCGAAACGCGAGCAATCCCAGATTGAAGGGGTAGTCGTCTTCGTCGGGATCAAGTTCGGTGGCGCGCTGCAGGTCGCTCAACGCCGCGGACGTCTTGCCCTGGCGGGCGAGTGCGACGCCCAAATTGTTGAGGATTTCGGGAAGGTCGGCGCCGGAAACGCCATTGCTCGCCGGCGTTCCTCGATCGGAATTGTTGTGGAGCGCCCCCTGCAAGGCCGTGAAGACTTCCTCTGCCTTGTCAGGCTGGTTTAGTTGAAGACGGCAAACACCAGTGGCAAATACCGCTTCCACGTAACGCTGATGCGTCTTTGGAACGTGGGCGAACCAGGGCAGGGCCGAGTTGCAATCGCCCCGCGCGGCATACGTTTCACCCAAAGCGAAAGCGGGATCGGGCCACGCCGGCTCAAGGCGGGCGGCCTCGCGCAATTCGCGGAGGCGAGGCTCGTCTTCGGTGGCCAGCAAGCCGCGTACAAAATGTTCGAAGGCGTCCAAGCGAAGGGGGCGCTGGAGCTTGGCAAAATCTTTCAGGGTCAACGGATAGGCTTTGTCGTTGGCGGCGAGCAAATGCCACACGACGCTGGTGTGCAGGTCCATCAGAGAAGTGAGCGCGCCGGTTTCGCGGACGGGTTTGAGCAAGGCGGGAGGTTCGACGCGGAGGAGCCGAGCGTCTACGGTGAGCGAGGTGCCATCGGAGGTGAAGGAGCCGAAGACGACGTAGTCAGCGTCGAGATCCTGGGCGATACGCAGCATAGTGGCGCGACTGAGTTTCGCCGAGGGCGGAAGACCGTAGCGTTCGAGTTCACCGGCGCGGCCCGCGTGGGAGTAAACCTGGACGCCGGAATCGGAAAGGTACTGGATGGTGAGTTCTTCCAAGCCTTCCCCCAACCAGTCCAATCGCGGAGAAGCGCCTGCATTTTCGAAAGGGAAAATGAGATAAACGCCTTGTTGGGAAGCGCTGGCCGCAGATACGCGGGAAGCCGCGGCGGATTGTTGCGCCTGGCCCGAACTGCTGGCGAGTAAGACCACGCCGCAGAGAAAACCGATAGCGCGTGCGCTCGAAACGTTTCGCCCCATGCTGACTTGGATTGTAGCAGACCGAATGCAGGGAGGCGGCTCCGAGTGAAGCGGTTGTGCTGCAAATACCTACGGAAGCGCAGGTCAGGGAGAGATTGCGGTTTTGACGGAAGCGAGGAACTGAACGTCCCGCGTACCTTCCTCACAAAAACCCCGCCCTGCAGCGGAGGCGACTACTGCACGTTACGGTTGCTGAGCGTCGGCGGCTTGCTTTGGGGCGATCATGTCCTGGATCTCGGGGACCTGTAGCTCAGCGGCGAAGGCTTTGTCTTTCTTCAGGTCCGCCACCAGCGTGGCGTAGCCTTCATCTTTCGCTTTGCGAAGGTACAGGACGGCGCGTTCGATGTTGCCGGATTCGGCGTAGGATTTCGCGAGCAAAAAGTAGAACCGGCCGCGGTCGGAAACCGAACGATCCTGCAAAAGAGAACCTGATCGCGACGAATTGTGCTCGAAGAATTGTGGATCCTTGGCGAGCGCAACGCGAAACGCCGAAATCGACTGTTCATATTTCTTGTCGCCGAAATACGCGTAGCCGAGGTTGCTGTAGAGCACCGCCATGTCGTCGCGCATCTTGATCGCTCGCTCATAAGCACGGATGGCTTTACCGTACCTTTTGCGCTGATACCAGATGGTGCCAATGTTGTTTTGGGCATCGGCGTAGTGCGGATTAACCTTCAGTGCGCGCTCGTAATACTTGAGCGCGAGACTCAGCGCTTCCTGTTGATGAAGCGCGATACCCAGCTTGTTCAAATACACGGCATTCCGCGGGTTGTCGTCCGACAGGCGTTTGAAGGCTTTCGCGGCTTCGAAATACTGCTTGCGCGCCATAAACAGATCGCCAGTCTCCTCGCCCGAAAGTTCTCGAACGGCGGCTGGCGGGGCTACGGCAGTCGAAGTCTGCGAGGGCGCCTGCATGGGGATGGAGTGATCGCCATCGGCAAACATCTGTGACGTCAAATCCTGGTTGGTCGTCTGACTATGGGAAGGAACTGCAAAAGTCAGTAGGAGGATACTTACCGAAACCGCCAGAGAAACTAGCTTCATGGCGAGTCTCCTTTGTCATCCGGCTTTGACTTATCCGGATCTTGCTTCTTCTTACCCCCAAAGATACCAAAAATCTTCTGTAAAGGGTTCTTTTTCTTTTCGACGGCCTTGCCGTTTGCGTCCACAGGGACCCCCTGGCCCGTAGCGTTCGGCGGGCGGTTGGGGTCGTAGGGTAGAGGCTGGCCGTTGGCATCGGTCGCAGGCGGTTGTTTGGGTTCGCCGCCGCCAAAGACGTGAGAGAGCCAGGAACCCGTGGAGGAAACGATGCCGTGGCCTCCGCCATGGAGTTCGCACAATTGCGTGGGAGCGGAACCCAGGACGTAGACTTCTTCGCGAGTCGTCGGGCAATTGGGCGTGGCAAGTTCCAGGGACTCGGGATCGATCATGACCGATTGCACGCCGTCGGGCGGTACGAAATCTTTCACGTCTTTGTAGGCGGGAAGCGCGGTGGCGCGAATCATGAAGTCGGCCCAAATCGGCGCGGCTGCGACGCCACCCGCCAAGCCGAGGTCGCGGTTGTCGTCAAAACCAATCCAGATGACGCAAACCAGATTCGAAGTGAACCCGGCGAACCAGCCGTCGCGCGAGGTACCTGTTTTCCCGGCGGCGGGCAGCGAGAAGCCACGGGCACGGACACCGGCGGCGGTGCCATGGTTCATCACGTCCTTCAACAAGCTGGTGACCAGGAAGGTTACGCGCGGATCGAGAACCGCGTGCGTTTGCGGGGTGATCTTTTCGAGCGTGGAGCCGTCGGCGCCGATGACGCTGCTAATGAATTCCGGCTCCGCGCGGGTGCCGCCATCGGCAAACGCGGTGTAGGCTGCGGCGACGTCCACAGGGGTCATTTCATAGGCGCCGAGGGCGACTGCCGGAGTGGGCTGGATATTGTTGCCGAGTCCCATCTGGCGGGCGATCTGCACCACGCGGCCGTAGCCGATCAGCTCTGCGATTTTGACCGTGGCGACGTTGAGGGAATTCGTCAGGGCTTCCCGGGCCGTGACGCGACCCATGAACTTTTGGCCGAAATTGTTGGGAGTGTACTCCTTGCCATCGAACTCGAAAGTGGTGGGCTCGTCGTCGACGGTGGTGGCAGGAGTAACGATGGGCTGGACGTTGTCAATCGCGTTGTCGAACGCCGCCGCATAGACGAAGGGCTTGAAGACAGAACCTGGTTGACGATGGGCGAGCGCGTGGTTGAGCTGGCTCTGGCCATAATCACGCCCGCCGATGACCGCTTTGATTTCTCCGGTGCGGGGATCGAGCGCCACCAGAGCGCCTTGAACCTGCGGGATCGGTTCGTTGGTTCCCTTCTTTTCTTGCTCCTTGCGCCAGCTTGGTCGTATTTCTTGGCCAGGAGCGTATCGACACTCTTCATACCGGTCTCAATCGCGGAAGCTGCGGCGCGCTGCAACGCGGGATCGAGCGTGGTGTAGACGCGGAAGTTCTCGCTGATCAGCTCATTTTCTGAATATTTATCGAGCAGATGGTCTTTCACCATGTCGACGAAATAGGGCGCTTCGCTGCCGGCCACCGAGGTGCGGACGATTTTGAGCTGGGTGCGCTTGGCGTCCTGGATGTCGGCTTCGGTGATGTACTTGTTCTCGAGCATCTGCGGGAGGACGCGATCGCGAGCTTGGATGGCGCGCTCCGGGTGGCTGTCGGCGGCAGAATAATAGTTGGGGGCGCGGATGATTCCGGCGAGGTAGGCGCACTCGGCCAGCGACAATTGTCGCAGATCTTTTCCGAAGTAGGCCACGCTGGCTTCGGAGAATCCGCGAATGCCGAAGCTGCCGCGATTTCCAAGATAAACTTCGTTGGCGTACAGCTCGAAAATTTGCTGCTTGGTGAAACGCTGTTCGAGCTCCATGGAGACCATGGCTTCGGCAATCTTGCGCCGCCAGGTGCGCTCGTTGGAGAAGAAGAACGTGCGGGCCACCTGCATGGTGATCGTGCTCGCGCCCTGATAGTGATTGCTGCTGTGGCGGATGTCAGCCCATGCGGCCCCGACGATGCGTACCAAGTCGAAGCCACCGTGCTCGAAAAAGCGTTTGTCCTCCGCGGAGATGATGGCGTGGACGAGCGTGGGCGGAAGGTCGTCGTAACGGACAGGGCGGCGCTTTTCGCGGGCGCTGTCGAACAGATTGGTGACGAGTTCCGGCTCAATGTCTGCCGTACCTAAATCGGCTCCGCCGCCGAGAGGTCGAATGGCCTTGATGGTTTTGCCGCCGAAGGTCACGGCGATGGCGTTTGATCCAGCAAAATAGGAAAGCTTCGAAGGGCGAATATCGACGGTGTTGGCTTGTACCGTGTACTGGCCCAGGGCGTTGTCGTCTTTTTCGGGACGATAGCCGACCTTCGTCAGGTAGGTGGCGAGTTCCGCCGCATTCCACACCTCGCCATCCGCTATGCGCATCGGAGCGGAAAAGATTTGCGTGGTGTTCTGGAGGACGTGCCCGGAAAGACGCGCATCGATCATCCGGGAATACTTGACGTAGAAATAGGTGACTACGCTGACCCAGGTGATGAAAATGGCGAAGACGACGCCAAGCAGCGTGAGGCCGAAAATGGACGTCCAGAAACCCTTTTCGATGCGAATGCGCAAACCATGACCTCGTGGGGCTGGACTTCTATTGTCTCGCAGCTTCGGGTACTAAGAAAGACGCGCTTCGAACGCAATGGGGATGCCCTGGCCCCCTTTGCATGCGCATCCCGGCGATCTACGGTCGACATTCTTGCGCCAAGCGCAGCAAAACCGGTCTACGTTAAGGACTTGTTCTCGCTCGACGGCGTGAAATGAAGATTCAAGTGGTAGACCAGAAGGTCCACGGGGACCGTATATTCGATGTCGATTTTCACCATCGCCTGATTGGCAACTACCTTAATTTCCTCGCGTTTGACCGGGATATCCAGGTCCTGCACGACTTTGAAGATGTTGTCGCGGACTTGATCCTCCGAATAGCGGTTCACGTTTGCGTAACGCGCCTGCTCCTGCATCTTATCGGCGAGTTGATACTCCGCAACGTAGGCCGGGAGGATCCTGTAGGCCACGAAAGCACCATAGATCAGGATCGCGGTCCACAGGATCGCCTTGATCGTCCCGCCGCCGCGCTGAGAACGCGACCGCGGGGTGCTCTGTTCGCCAATTCCGGCCTGAAACACCAAGGTCTCTCCTGGCATCGACCCGGCACCACGGGTATTCGTCGTAGTCGATCGAGAATGAATGCCGCTGCGATGTCTTCTCAAACTAGCACCCGGGTGAGAGGGTGTCGAGAAGCAGGCGATGAGGATGTTCCCGGAAAGGAACGGGGCGGAGGCGGGAAGACGCAAATCAGTAAGCCCTGGCAAAGATGGCGCGCTCGGGGGCAGGCTCGCCGCAGAATACGCAGGCGCCGGGTGCGCCCGGTTGATCGAATGGGATGCAACGCATGGTGGCGCGGGTCTCTTCCTTAATCTTGGCCTCGCAGTCGGCGCTGCCGCACCAGGGTGAGAAGGCGAAGCCGGTCTCGACGGCCTTCTTCAAATCGTCGTAGGTGTTGGCGTCGTGGGTGTTTGCTTTGCGGAAGGCCAGGGCTTTGTCATACATGGCTTGCTGGACCTCGGCTAGCAGGCGCTCGACCGTTTGCGGTAGATCGGCAAGAGACGCGCTGATCTTGCCTTCGCGGCCGGGACGATCACGGCGGGCGAGAACCGCTGATTGCTTGGCCACGTCTTTCGGGCCTAGTTCGACGCGGACCGGGACACCGCGCATCTCCCAGTCGTTGAACTTCCAGCCGGGGCTATTGCCTTCACGCTCGTCAAGAGTGACCCGGACATTGGCTTTGACCAAGTCGGCTTTCAGCTTGCGCGCGGCTTCGAGGACCGACGATTTTTCTTCGTCGGTCTTAAAGATCGGGACGATGACGGCCTGGTAGGGCGCGAGTTTCGGGGGCAGGACAAGGCCCTGGTCGTCTCCGTGAACCATGATGATGGCGCCGATGACTCGGGTGGAGAGGCCCCAGGACGTGGTCCAACAGTGCTGCAGCTGACCGTTTTGATCAAGAAAGCGGACTTCAAAGGCTTGCGCGAAGTTTTGGCCGAGAAAGTGAGAAGTGCCCGATTGCAGCGCCTTACCGTCTCCCATCATGGCTTCGATGGAATAGGTGGTGTCGGCGCCGGCAAATTTTTCAGCGTCGGATTTCTTGCCGGGAATGACCGGAATGGCCGCGTCGGTGACTGCGAAGTCCGTGTAGATGTCGAGCATCTGGCGGGTTTCGACTTCCGCTTCTTCGCGCGTGGCGTGAGCGGTGTGACCTTCCTGCCAGTAGAATTCCAGGGTGCGCAGGAAGAGTTTCGTGCGCAACTCCCACCGGACCACGCTGTTCCATTGATTCATCAGGACCGGCAGGTCGCGGTAGGACTGAATCCATTTCGACCACATGTGGCCGATGATCGTTTCCGACGTGGGCCTCAGGACCAAAGGTTCGGCGAGTTCCTCTCCGCCCCCGATGGTGACGACGGCGAGCTCCGGAGAAAAGCCCTCGACGTGATGTTTTTCCTTGTCGATGAAGCTGCGAGGAATCAACAGGGGAAACGCGACGTTCTGGTGGCCCGTAGCCTTGAAGCGGCGGTCCAGAGCTTGCTGCATGTTCTCCCAAAGAGCCCAACCGTATGGCCGTACGATCATGCAGCCGCGCACGGGAGCATAGTCGGCGAGTTGCGCCTTCAAGACCAGTTGGTTGTACCACTCGGAAAAATCTTGTGCGCGGGTCGGGAGTTTTTCTTCAGCCATGCGGCGTTTTCGTCCGTTCTTCTCAGGAGAGAAAAATCATCGCGAGTAAACTCAAAAGCGTAATGGAGGCGTCGCGGCGTGTCAACGAAGCACCACGGTCATTTCAATTCTGGGAGTGCTTCTTTGATTTGCGCCTTCTGGAGAAGTCCGACGGGCATGCCGTCGCAGCAGGCGGCCTTGTGCGCGACCAGTGCGCCCTTATGGCAAAGACACGCGCCGTCGCGCCTACGCCGCGCGTCGCTCACTTGCCCTGGATCGAGAGCAATTCGATCTCGAAGATCAGCATGGCGTTGGGACCGATGGCGCCGCCTGCGCCGCGCGGCCCATAGCCAAGCTCCGAGGGCACGAAGACTTCCCACTTTGACCCCACGGGCATCAGTTGCAGGACCTCGGTCCATCCTTTGATCACTTGTCCCACCGGGAATGTGGCGGGTTGGCCTCGTTTGTACGAGCTGTCAAATTCCGTATTGTCGAGCAGCGTGCCCTTATAGTTGCAAACGACAGAATCGGTAGCCGACGGCTTTGGTCCCGTGCCCTCTTTTAGAATTTTATACTGAAGGCCACTCGACAGCGTGACGACGCCATCTTTGGTCTTGTTCGCAGCCAAAAATGCGTCACCCTCTTTTTTGTTCGCGTCCCCGACGACTTCCATCTTCGCCTCCTGTTTCTTACGCAGGTCGCTTTGAAACGCGACCATCGCGGCTTTTGCTTCGTCGTCGGTTAGCAGGGTTTTCCCGCCGGCGAGCGCGTCTTTCAAACCGCGTATCAGGATGTTCGGGTCAACATCTGCGGGAGCCTTGTGTAAGTCTTTTCCGATATTCAGTCCGATGGCGTAACTCGCTTTGTCCTTTTGAGTCTTCAGAACGAGCGGAGCCGGGGCGGGCTTCTTTGCGGTTGTGCCCTGTCCGGGCTTCGCGGCTGCGGTTTGTGAACTCTTAACGCCAGGCGTCGGTGCCGTTTTCGCGGCCGGGGCCGGAGCGGGGGTAGGTTTTGTGGCCGGCGGGTCTTGCGCCATGAAACTGCCCTTTGGCAGGAGTCCCGCCACTAAAAACAAAGTCGCCATCGATATTGTTCGTTTTCGCATGCACCTATCTTCACATTGATTCGTTGCGGCAAGCAAACCGCGGTGATTCTAAGGGGCTGCGAGGGCATCAACAATTTCAGCGGCGTCCGGGTGAGACAGGTTGACCAATTGCGGCTGAAAGCCGCTAAAGTGAGGAGTCACATCCGGGGAGCCTTGATCGTCTCTCCGTCCTGGTGAATGATCGCCTGGGTCGTTTTCCCAGTGCGGTCCTTCACAAATTCAATTTCCACGTCAGTCACTTTCAGGAAAAACTTCGACGGCGATTCCGCGAACAGGGGGAACACCGCTTGCCCGGGAACCTGCATGGTCAGACGGCCGCCCTCCAGCCCGATGGTGACCACCGATTGACCCGCATTGTATAAGCCGGTGTACGCCTGGAGAACGTCGAGTGGAACGTTCGCCGTCTTGCGCTCCTGCAGTTCGATGAAGGGTCCAAGTTTTTCCATCAACACGTCTGGTTGTTCCAGTTGCACCAGATGGCCGGCGTTGATGATGATGTCGCGCTCAGCGCCTGGAATTCCGGCTTCGATCGCTCCCGCGTGTGCGTGAACGTCGGAAATGTCGAACTCTCCGACAACAATGGAGGTGGGCGCACGAATTTCGGCCAGACGCGAATTGGACGGCCGCGAATTGCGAATCTCAAACTCACCGGTGTATCTCAGGTTTTGCGGATTGTCCGCAAGCAGGTCGCGGAGTTTAGTCCGCACCGCGTCATGCCCTTCCCCGATGATAAATCTGTCTTTTGACCAATTCTCCGCGGCGCCTTTGGTATCGCCGTTTTTGAGTGGCGCCATATTTTTCTCGCCGCGCTCGATGAACGCTGTGCTGACGCCCATGCCGTCGACGACGGGGCCAATTAGAAACAATCCTTCAACCATCTCCGGGTGTGCCAGCGCAAAATCAATGGCCAGCGCGCCTCCCGAGGAATTGCCGACCACGACGGCACGCTCGATCTTCAGGTGGGTCAGTAACGCAAACAGGTCTTCGGTTGGCGCGAATTGGCTTTTCGGCGCCTCCGACCGGCCGTACCCGCGACGGTCGTAGCGGACGGTGTGGTATTTTCCGCACAGTGGCTTCCACACGCCGTCCCAGGTGACCGAGTGAAGTAGCCCGTCGTGCAACAAGACCACCGCGGCCGAACCCGAGCCGCATTCTTCGTAATAAATTTTGGAACCGGTGATCTCCAGACGGCCGCTAACCGTTTTCTCAACTGCGGCGGTCTGGCCGTATCCGGCGGCCGCGAACACGGCGCAAAACAGCGCGATGGCAGCTAAGCGCACGACGATCCTTCCCCAACAAAAAAAGAGTTAAAACCAGTCGCTGCGATACGCGATCCACCAACTCAGCACGCCAATCGGTATGGTGGCCGCCAACGCCCACCACAAGGGCAAAGCCAGGTCCGCGGCCAGGCCCAGAATCGTAAACGTGCCCCAGAAGACTTTCCTCTGCATGAACTCATTTTAGCGCGCCGCTGGAGCCAAAATGTTAGTTTCCCGGCCTTCGTTTCGTATGCATAGCCGCCAGCAGCCACTTCTTCAATACATCGACGAAATATGGTTTCAGATCGCGGAAGGCCACGCCCATGCCGGAATTTGGTTGTGAATATACGACAGTCGCGTAAGCCTCAAAAAAACTGCCGTCAGCAAAAATTCTAATAAACACGGAACTTCCCGTGTCGGCGGGACTCACCATCTGGAGATAGCACCCATCTGGACTGATTTCCGTCACGCGGGCCTGGAGTTGCGGGACAGAGTTCTCCCAGGAAACTTCGGCTGTCGCGTCGAACGGAAACCGTAGAGTACGCCGGCGTTCTGGTTGCATTCATCCTCTAAACTACGGCAGGCCAAATGTGAACAACGCGCTGCCTGCGGCAACGGCGACGTACTGCTTCCCTTCCACTGCAAACGACATCGGCGACGAGTACACCGAAGCTCCGCACTGGAAGTGCCACAATACTTTGCCGGAGGCAGCCCCCAGCGCCATGAAGTTTCCTTCCGCATCGCCGGTGAAGACCAAACCTCCCGCTGTAGAGAGCACACCTGACCATGTTGGTGAAGGGTGCTTCCACTCCCACTTCAGCGCGCCGGTGAGCGGATCGATCGCACGCAGCGCACCCCAGAACGGTTCCGCATCGTCGTTCGGGAAATATGCGCTCCCGTAGTAGGCATGACCTTTTTCGAATTGCTGCGGCGCGGTGCTGAAGATGTCGCACTGCTCGCGGGCGGTCACATAGAAGAGTTTCGTTTGGGGGTCGTAGGTGGGCGACATCCAATTCGTCGCGCCAGCGGCGCCGGGGCACACGCGGTTCCCTTCGAGCGTAGGTGCACCATTTTTATCGACAACGGGGCGTCCCTCGGCATCTTTGCTCGTGCTCCAGGTGACCTTGGCGTACGGGTTCGACGAGATCAATTTTCCCGTGGTGCGGTCGATAACGTAGAAGAATCCGTTGCGATTCGCCTGAACGAGCAGATGCCGGTCTCCCGGATCGATCATTACCGGCACTTGCGTTGCGTCATAGTCGTGATCGTCGTGTTTCGTAAATTGAAAGTGCCACTTCAGCTTCCCGGTATCTGGATCGAGTGCCAGCAGAGTGTTGCTGTACAAATTGTCGCCCGCACGGCCCTCACCGCGATTTGATGGCGAAGGATTTCCGGTAGTCCAGAACGTGGTATTCGTCGCGGCGTCGTACGTGCCGGTTATCCACGCCGGTGCGCCGCCGATCTTCCACGAATCGCCTTCCCAGCTATCGTGGCCCGGCTCGCCCGGCCCGGGTGTCGTGTAAAAGCGCCATTTGCGCTCGCCACTTGTCGCGTCGTATGCGTCGATAAATCCGCGAATGCCGTATTCCCCGCCGGACACCCCGAAGATCACCAGATTCTTGATCGCGAGCGGCGCAAGTGTGAAGCTATATCCGCCGCGATAATCCACCGGCGCGACATCCCATACGACGTTTCCAGTTTTCGCATCGAGCGCGATCACGTGGGCGTCGAGCGTTCCCAGGAAGACTTTGTCGCCCAAAATCGCCAGCCCGCGATTTACGCGCCCGCAACAAGGACGAATGTCGGCCGGCAGTGCTCGCTGATACTGCCAGATGGGCCGACCCGAGCGCGCATCCAGCGCATAGGCTCGATCATCCTGACCCGTGCCATACAATACGCCGTCCACGACCAGGGGCGTGGTTTCGAATTTGCCGCCCGCCATGGTTTGGTACGCCCACTTCGGAACCAACCCGGCCGCATTCGCAGTCGTGATCTGATCAAGCGTGCTGTAGCGCTGCCCGGCGTAATCGCCCGAGTACATTAACCAATTCTGTGGCTCCTTCGCCGAATCCAGCAGCCGCTGCGGCGAAACCTGCGCGCTCACCCCAGTGCCGCAAACCGTCAGGAGACAAACGAAACGGACAAAGAATAGAGAGACCGCTCCTCGCATACAAACTCGTTTGTTCCCGCTAGTGCCGCTCACTTCACACCGTCCGCGCCGGAATCAACCGTCAGGAGAAACGCGAGCAGGTCCTGCAAATCTTTCTCCGGGAGCATTTTCTGATCGTAGGCCGGCATCAACGACTGCCGCGTTTCCTCAAGTGATTGCAGCTTGCTCTTGTCGAACAAATGCAGTTGCTCGCGAGTATCCATCATCTGCAACGTAAAGTTGTCCTCGTTAAGGACCGTTCCTTGGAATTTCTGCCCGCTGCCATCCACCACCGTTACCGTTAGATACTCCTGCGAGAATTCCTTCATCGCTTCCGAAATTCCCTGCGCCAGTCTCCGGCTGGGATTCCGCACCGAATCCACCAGGTAGTCCATCGACCGCGCTGCTCCCGTCGCCGTCAGATCCGGACCCAGCCTTCCGCCCTTCCCGTGCATCATGTGGCAGGTAGCGCAAGCCGCTAGTCCGTAAAATAATTCCCTGCCATGCGCTGCGTTTCCTATGGCTGGTGCATCGGCCTTTTTTTGCACGCTGCGGATGTAGGCGATTACCTGCCAGACCTCATCCCCGGTCATACCCACGCCTTGTTGCGTCGCTCCGTTGGGAGGCATCGCGGTCCCCGGCACGCCCTCGTTGATGGTACGGAACAGATCCGCATCCGCGTTCCCATGGCGTTTCTGCGCCCGCGTCAAATCCGGGCCGCGCCCGCCACCTCGCGCGCCCAGCCCATGACAAAATGCACAATTGGCGCGAAACTGTGACTCGCCGAGCTTCGCCGCGTTGGAATCACCGGCAAACGGATTTTTGTCTTGCGCGCGCAAGCCCGCAGGAAGTGCCAGCGTCAGAAACAAAAGTGCGCCGCGAGTCCCGAAGCGAACAGGTAGACCGCGCCGCGGAAAGCAGCGCAAAAAGGTTCGAAACATAAAGAATCACCCAATGTGCCAAGGCCAACGCGGTGAATATACCACCGTCGCGCCCTTTGGAGGTTACCTGCTAATTGGAACAATCCGCGAGCGGCGACAGCGAGCTTCCCCACTCGCGCAGTGCCACGTTCAATTCCTCAGTAGTTTGCTTCCAGGTCTTTGCCGGCACCGCCTGCAATCTGTTCGCGCTGCCGAAATAAATTGCCTTATCCGCGCCGCAAACGGTGACGGTGTCGAACTTTTCCTCCGGCAGCAACGCCTTCATCATCTCAGGCGTCCCGTACACCGGCTCGCCATTAATCACGGCCAGCGAAACGTCCTCGGCATTTGCGTGCACGATGGACTGGTAGGCGTCCGGCTTCGTGCTGCGCAACACCAGGATGTCGGCATAAAGGCCCGCTTTCAAAGCGCCGATCTTGTCGCTCGCACTTGCTAACTGCGCCGGATATTCCGTCGCCATGCGCACGAGCTCTTTCGCTGAAAACGGCGGCGCGCTTTGCCCGGCGCTCCAGGTATTCGCGAACTGCAATTCCTCCAGCAGGCCCTGGCTTCCGGTCGGGCTCCAGTCTGGCGACAGCGCGATCGTCACGTGCTCGCGCAAAGCCGCCGCGACATCCGCCGTCGCACCATACAATTCGAAATTGCTGCGAGGCGCCCAAATCAATCCCACGGACGTATCTGCCATTTGATGGAAATCACCCTGTTTCAACGCCACGCCGTGGATGATGGAAACTCCCGGCCGTAGAAAACCTCTGGCCTTAAAGGCTGCAAATTCCCGCGCCGAGCTCGCGTCGGTTGGCTTCCCTTCCGCGATATGCACGATGAACGCCGTCAATTCCTTGGTGTCGAGGCCCTGGTTGATCGCACCTACAGTCCTTTCGTCGAGCTCCAGCGGAAACACTTCGTATCGCAGTTTTTCTTTTCCGAACACGCCGGATCCATAAAATCCCGTATAGAAGTCCAGATTCCGCGCCATTCCCTCGATGCACCTGTCGTTCAGGCTTCCGACCAGGGACGTCTCGCCTTCCGTGATCGCCTTCACTTCCGCGTAGCGATTCATCGCGCATCCCAACTTCTCGGCGGTAAGCTGCGCGTGCGGTGTAACCAGCGCGATCAGGTACATCGGAAGTTGCTGCCAGTCGTACCGGCTGCCGAATTCGCGGTATGTCCGCCACCGCGGAAGAACATTCCAGGTCAAATGATTATGGAGGTCCACAAATCCCGGCAAGATTACTCCCCCGGTCTCAACAATCTTGGCCCCCGCAGGCACCGCCACATCGCGGCCGACGGCTACGATCTTTTCCCCGGCAACCACGACCGCCCCATTTTCAATCGCTTCGTTCGGGGTCACTACCGTCCCTTTCAGCACATAACTATTGCCTTGCGGACGAGAGCTCGAAGCAAAACTCGCCAGCGCCATGACGGTGATCGCGGTGATTCGCAACACGCTCAATCGAAACATGCGGCCTCCCGGCACCGAAACGACCCATGCAGAGCGAGATTCTACATGTTTTACAGGCTTTCCCTCGGATTTCGGACCTAGCGGGATCCCTCGACACGAAGACCGTTATTTTTTAAGGTTGCAGCGCAAAGAAGTTTGTACGCTGCGATCCGGAAGGAAGAACCCTGAAGGCTATGCGTCGAATGGCGGGTAACAATCGTAATTTCGCTGCGAAATAATTTTCCCGTCGCGGAACGTGAGAAACATCGCGACAAACGCCTTCATTTCACTGCCCGCCGGAAGATTCATCACGGGAATGGCGAGGGTTCCGACCCATTCCAACTCAACAGCTATCTCATCGCCCGCTTCGACAATGCGCTGCACCGTGTAGGTCTGCGACCGAAGAAGCTGCCGCCCTTGTTCATAAGCGGCACGCAGGTCCGCGGCGCGGCGGACCCGCCCTTGGGGCGCGATCCGATTTGGAAATTCCTGGAAAACGATATCGGGGCTGAAGAAATTGGCGACGTCATCGAAGGGACCTAGCGAGGCCACCGCTAGGAGATATTGACGCGCGAGCGAGGAGTTGGATGAAGCCAAGGGCAAGACTCCTTGGTAGTGCCTCAGTTTGGATTTCTTGTTACCGGCACAAACCACCGGGTCGACGCGCTACGCAATGGAGAACTGATCGATGACCCATAGCCATGTCCCGTCTCCTTGTCGGCGGGCGACCTCAGCTGTCACGCTGCCATCCGGAAGGCGAGTTGAGGTGAGTGCCAAGTCTCCACTGATAATGGCCGGGCGTTGATCTCCGAAAGCAAATTTTTGACCCATTGCCACTCGTCCGGCGTAGAAGGTCCGTATTGCTTGCCGGCCTAGCGTCAACTGTCCGCCACCGCAGTCAAGGACGGCAAGGGGCTCATAAAGGGCGGCCATTCCGTCGACGTCTCCTGCCCTCTCCCGGGAAACCAACAGCAGCTCCAAATCTTGAGGATCACGCACTGGCTCACGCCTTACTTCATCGGCCACAAGGACACTCCCCTGAAAGCAATCCGAATGGAACGGAGACACTACCGACTCCTTTGCCAGCTAGCCACGAAGTCCGCTGATGGTAACCCATCGCCGCCGCTAAATTACATGGTCCACTTCGGGACCAAACCCTCCGTGACGAGCGGCGCTTCGGTCTTCTGCAGTTGCGCGGCAACTTTTTCCATTTGCCGCATGGCCCGCAGGTGATTCTGTCCAGCGATCTTCAACACATCATCGTCCGAATAACCACGGCGCAGAAGTTCCGCGAAGAGATGCGGGTAGCGCGTGACATTCTCTAGTCCCAGCACCATGGACTCCGGGTTGACTTCGTAATAGTCCGCTCCGATGCCGATGTGGTCGACGCCCGCGACCTTGCGAATGTGGTCGATGTGATCGGCGACCTCCGAGATGCTACCGCGAGGCTCCGGATTGGCTTTTCCCCAGTCGGCAATGCCTTTCGCGATCGCTTTATCGTTATCCAGGTGCGCGTGTAACTCTTTGAGCGCCGCCGTGCGTTTCTCCTGCCACTCGGGGGCCTTCGGCGAGACAAACGTCGGGATGAAATTCACGTGCACGACGCCGCCATTCGCGGGCATCCGCCGCAGCACGTCATCTGGAACGCAGCGAGGATGAGGATCGATAGCGAACGCGTTGGAGTGCGAGAAGATCAACGGCGCACGCGTGACATGCAGCGCGTCCCGCATGGTGTCGGCGCTCACATGGGAGATGTCCACGAACATGCCCAAGCGATTCATTTCCTTCACGAAGCGCTCGCCGAGCTCCGTGAGACCAAAATGCTCCGGGCGATCGGTCGCGGAATCGGCCCAGTCGATATTGTCCCAGTGCGTCAGCGTCATGTAGCGCGCGCCGAGCGCATAGAAATTCCGCAGCGCCGCGGGAGAATTCTCGATCATGTGCCCGCCTTCAACACCAAGAAGGCAAGCGATGCGTCCCGACTGGTGAATGCGCTCGATGTCGTCGGCAGTGCGGGCTTGCTCAAGATCGGCGTTGGTCTCAATAAAGCGTAGCGCCACATCAAACTCCCGCATCGCTTCGTGCAAGGACGTGTGCGTCTTCTGGGTGGCCGACTCGACAAACACCGACCAGTACTGCGCGCCGACGCGCCCTTCGCGCAAGCTCGGAATATCGGCGCACAACGTGGGTTGGGGCTTGGTCATATCGAACGCGGTCAGGTCACCCGCTTTGGTTTCGAGAAACGCGGATGGGAGATCATTGTGGGTATCAATGAGCGGAGCCCGTTCGAGAAGGGCCTTCGCGCGGTCGAGCAATTTCGGATCCGTAGTCGTTGGATTGTCGCTTGCCGTACCTAGGCTCGCGAGGGCAGAACCAGCGACTACCGCCGAACCCGCGATCAAACTGGACCGCTCAATAAAACGCCGTCGTGATAGCAACCGAGTCTCCTTGGTATTTCGACGTTCAAAGGTGCCGCCGAGTGTAAACCCTTCTGGACCGTTTAGCGATATTCCGGAAGTGGCCCAGGCGCTTATTCCGTCGGCCCAACGTGGTACCACGGTCCTCGCCCATGGCCGCTCGTGAGATCTTAGACGATGCAGCACAGCCAGAATGGGCGCGCCTTCGCCAGCGGCGATCGAGAAACGGAGTTTCCTTCGAGGTGGCGTTCCCGTCCAGATGTTGGCCGCCGACAGCAACTCTACCGCAGCTGCACTTCGACAGGATCCGGTAACTCCACAGAACCTTGCATGAGCTCTCCAATCGTAAGGTTCTGCCCGTGCTGGACATACTTCGCAAGTGCGCCGGGCTGCATCCATGGAAAGTCCCACGCGTCTTCCACGGCGATGATCGTATATACGCCGGGCAGCACGCCTGGCATTTCGAAGCTGCCATCCAAGTCGGTCTGGTCTCTAAGAAATCGTTCCGGATGCGATTCGGGATCCTTCGGCACGAGCGCTACCATCACGCCCGACACCGGCCGTCCTCCACGCTTCGCAAACCCGGCCACACGAACTACGGCAGCTACGAGGGACGCGCGTAATTCCAATGATGCGCCGGCGGTAACGTTGATATCGTGCCCGGCGGTCTCCACACCTTGAGACGCAATTCGCGCAATGGTATAGGGCGGCAGGGGCGAATTGACCAGAAGCGCGTACTTACCGGGCGGGACCTCGTCGAAGGTCACTTCACCGTTCGCCTCGAGAGGCACAAAGGCCACAAACTGCATCTTCGCGTTGCGCAGCGCCAAGTTTAACCCTCTCGGGAGAGGTTCTCCTCGCGCCATCCTCGCCGTCACTTTCACCGTACCCGCAGGCTCGCTGGATCCCGCGTCCGGTACCACGGTGTCTTTTGTCAGATTCATCTCGGCTGCTGCCGCCAATTGCCCAGACGGCGCCATTCGCGACCCGACCGAATATCTCCCCGCGGGAATCCCCACCATTTCGAACACCCCAGGAGCTACTTGCCCCCTTGCTTCGCTCTCGACAGATTCCGACAGATCAAATACATGTTTCTGAATCCAAGGCATGCTAAAACCTCGTTGCCCTTCAGAAGCATGCACAAACAAATGCAGCGCGGGAACTGGACTGAGATGAATATCGGCCGTGACATGGTCCCCGCCGCCGATCGCAATAGGCGTCGCGCCATCGCTATCGGTCGCTCCGTTGTAAAAGGTCCTCGGATACGCAACATCGAGCGACCGATTCACGCCCGGGGCTAAGTCGCCCACCCCATCGACGTAGGTGGAAGAAGGATGCACCGCGTACCAGGGTCTCGCGGCAACCGACACATAGTAGTTCCCCGGCGCCAACGCAGCGAACTCGTAGTAACCCTCGTCGTCGGTCGTGGCGTACCTGCTTCGCGCAATCCGATTTACACCACCTTCATGACTTTCGACGTAGAGCATCAGCTGCGCATTGCGAACCGCGTCACCCGACTCGTCGACAACCCTACCGCTCAGCCACGCCAGGGGCGTCAGTCGCAAAGTGAGGTTCTCGGTGTCAAAGCCAGCGCCGGTCACAATCGCCGTTGAAAACTGTTCATGCTGCTGGTAGGCGGCGGCAAGGAACCCTCGCTTCTCGCCTTCCAGCGAGAATTTACCTTGCGGAAGCGAATCGAATGCAAAGCGCCCGTCCTCTGTCGTGATCATCCAAACAGCGGCGTCTCGATTCCTGGTATCAATCAGCGAAACCCGAGCTTTCCCGAGCGGCGCTCCATTAAGGGAGTTCACCATCAAGCCCGCGATCTTGAATTTCCCTTCCGCCAGAGCCCTCCGCCGAGGAGATCCGCTCTGCGCCCGCACCAGCCCGCAGCACAGGAGCAACCACCCAATCCCAAGAACCTGCACCGTCCGTGAAATCGATCGTGCTCGTCCTGGCATCGTTCACTCGCTCGCGGTAATTAGCGACAGCCGCAGCTGAACTTTCTGGCCGGGAACTACGCTGATGACCTGCGCTTTGGAATCAAATTGCCGCATCGCCTCATCGCTTGCGTACTCCAAGTCCTGCTGCTGGCGGTCAAAAGCAAGCACCCGGTACGTGCCCGGAGGCAGTTGTTCCGCCTGAAACTTTCCGCCCGCGCTAACCCACGCCTCTTTCAACTGGCCACCGCTACCCGACATGGGCACGAAATACACGTTCGCCTGAGCCTGCCCCGGCGTGAAAAATTCTACGCCACGATCCTCGTCGTTCTTGATCCCTTCGATAGTCCCTTGCACCTCGGCGCCATCGTCTCGCACGGTAACTTCGATCTGCGGCGGCGCCGCCCCCGGGCCAACCATCAACAGGTGCCGCTGTAAATCTGTTTCGCCGGAAGTGGTTGACGACACAAATCCGATTGAGGTGTCCACGCGCACGTGATAGCGACCTGGCGCGACATTCTCCAGCACAAGCGAATCGTCCTCAGGCCCCAAGGGCGGACGCAGGGAGACATCCTGCTTCTGGCCGAACCCCTCTGGCACCAGGGTGACTTGCAGGTAATTTGGGCGTCGCGCACTTGCGGTAAACATCTGCCCCGAAGCATCTCCTACCGTCACTGTGGATGCAGCTGGCGTCCGCTGAAATTGTTCTCGTACGCTCACCGCAATGGAACTGGCGGGCACCAGAGTGACGACCGGCCCGGTGAGGGCCGCGCCTGCCACAGTGATGTTCGACCCTCCGCTCATCGCATTCGGTCCGTACGTCGAGACTTCCAACGTGTACGTGCCATTCGGCAACATTCCCTGTATCGATCCGTCTCGGAAGTCATATCCCAGGGAGTAGCCGGGCCCCTCGTTTCCCTGTGGCCACACCTGAATTTGTTCCTGCAGTCCGGGCCCGCCGTTCGCGATCCCCAATTTGACTGGGTAGTATTCTCGCTTGGTCGGAGAAAGGCTCGCTTGGAAGGTTTCGCCGGGCGATAGCCGGATGACCGCAGAAGTCGCAAAATCCGCAGCCGCCGGGTAGTAGATCGGAGGATACCCAAACAACGGCCCGCGCGGATTGAACGTCAGTGGATCGCGATCCAATAGTTCATGCGTGAAAAGCTTGTAGGACCCTGCAGAAAGATCGGCAAAACGGAATTCCCCGTCCGCCCGGGACATCGCCGTTCCGGCCGATTCCCAATGCTCGCGGCCCTCGCGCACCTGGCGCCGGTAAAGTTCCACCTGCATGCTGTCCGACCCATCGGCACCTGGCAGAAACACGTGGCCGATAACCCGGGCCTCCGGGACCATCGAGATCGTAAGCTCCTGCTGTTCTGGCCGGACCAGGACCGTTTCATGTCCCGGAAGCGGCAGAAATCCGTTCTTGCGAGCCATAAGTTGGCCGGGACGATCGGTGCCCGGCGGCAGCATCTGCGCTGTTGGAAATGTGGACTGCGCTTGAAAGTTGGAGCCACCGGAAGAGCCGCCCGTTTGGTGTCGTTCTACGGGGGCGAATGTGAATTCGAACCGGCCGCGGTCATCGGTCATGGCGGCAAAGCGGTTGTCGGGCGAGAAAACCAGCGCACGTCCGATGGGTTCCTGCGTCAAACGGTTCACTACCGTTCCGCGAAGACGGTCTGGCTGTTCAACAGCTGCGCTGCTGCTCTGAGCGGTCAGCAGCGGGGCCCTGCAACAGATAAACGCCATTCCGACGACAAGCACCAGCAAGCGTGGCAGGCGCACAAGCCGCGCGTTCCCCTTGCTTGTTCCAAAACCAGAGGCCATGGCCGGGTCGGTTCCGGGGCCGAATTATGGCATGTTTTGGACTTGGCTTGTCACCAACACCACCTACGCCGACTCCTCGCGGCGAACGTTCCTTTCTTTCGCTCCACTGGCGCAAAATGGGGCGGAGGGCAAGGAATCTGTATACTGGCGGCGCCCGCGCGGAGTTGGTCTCCTTAGGATTGTGGCCGTACCATGTGGGATGGTGAATACTGGCAATGTCCACTCTTGGGCGAAACGTATTGCGATGCTCCGCTCTAGCCGTTTGCGAGGCTTTTTTCTTCTGTATCCCGTTTCCAGCGCAGGACCAGGACCAAAGCGTCGTTCGCGTGGACGTGAACCTGGTTATGGTGGACGCCACGATTAAAGCGAAGTCCGGCCAAATCATGGGCAACCTGAAAAAAGACGACTTCGAACTCCGCGAAGATGGCGTCGCCCAAAAAATAGAGGTCTTCAGCCGCGACGAGTTACCCCTCACCGTTGCCCTGGTATTGGATTTAAGCGATTCGATTGGCCCATTTCTGGGGCCGCTGCGGGACGCCGCGACCACCGCTCTTGCAGCGCTCAAGCCGGAAGATGAAGTGGCGTTGTTTACCTTTTCCACCGAAGCCGAATTGCGTGTACCGTTTACGAACAACAAGACCGCCATCGCCAACGAGTTCAATACATTCCACGCGGGCGGCGCCACCAATATCAATGACGGCATCTTTGTCGCCGCCAAGCAGCTTCTCCCTATCCCTCCAAAGACCCGCCGCGTGATCATTCTCATCAGCGATGACGTCGGCACCGACGCAGGTGGACAGGGAACGCGCGATATCGTGACCGAAGTGATCGCCGCCGACGCGGCCCTATATAACCTCAAGATTCCCGGCTACAACCCACCCGCAACGCTCTTCGCCGCTAGCATGGTTCCGGGCCTGGTGAACATTCGCAAGGTCATGGATCAAACTGGCGGAGAAATCTTCGACGTCCAGGATCTGGCCCATCTCGATTCCGCATTCCGCGCTTTGATCGAACGCATCAAAACACGCTATACGCTGGGATACTACACAACCGCCACCGCAGCTGCGGGCAAACCCCACAAGCTGGACCTCCGTCTCACGGCCTCGTTTGGAAAAAAGGGCCGCGACTACATGGTTCTTGCCAAGAGCGGCTATTACGTTCACTGAAACGGGCCGGAACAAATTATCGAGTTCGCATGGATCGCACCGCTTTCCTCAACCATTCGGGCATTCGCGGTTGGAAATGGCGACGCCTAAAGGAAATTCAGGAAAGCAAGGTAAGATGGAACGTCGCAATGCCAGCCACGACGCCAAGGACGCTATCGATGACGACGCCAACGACCAACACCACCGAAGCCAATGACCGCATGCAGCGCCCTCTCGACACCGTCGACGCGCCTATTGCTGACCTGCTACGCGAGGAAGCCAAGCGCCAGGCCACCGGCCTCGAGCTGATCCCCTCTGAAAACCTCGTCTCCGAAGCCGTGCTCGAAGCCATGGGCTCGATCTTCACGAACAAATACGCCGAAGGTTACCCAGGTAAGCGCTACTACGGCGGCTGCGAAGTTGCCGACAAAGTCGAGCAACTCGCGATCGATCGCGCGAAACAGCTCTTCGGCGCGGAACATGCCAACGTGCAAGCGCACTCCGGCACTTCGGCAAACGTCGCCGTCTACATGTCCACACTGAAACCCGGCGACACCGTGCTGGGCATGAATCTCGCCCACGGAGGTCACCTCACCCACGGGCACCCCCTCAATTTCTCCGGACGCATGTACAAGTTCGTCGCCTACGGCGTGCGCAAAGAAGACGAGCGCATCGACTACGACGAAATCGAAAAGCTTGCCCACGAGCACAAACCGAAAATGATCGTCGCCGGTGCCAGCGCATATTCCCGCATCATCGAGTTTGAGCGCATCGCCAAAGTAGCAAAAGCCGTGGACGCGCTGTTCTTCGTGGACATGGCGCATATCGCCGGCCTGGTAGCTGCAGGGGTACACCCCAGCCCAGTTCCGCACGCCGACATCGTCTCCACCACGACGCATAAAACGTTGCGCGGCCCTCGCGGCGGCATGGTCCTCTGCAAGGCGGCTTTTGCCAAAGAACTCGACAAGCTCACCTTCCCCGGGACCCAAGGCGGCCCGCTCGTCCATACCATCGCCGCCAAAGCCGTCTGCCTCACAGAAGCGATGGAACCATCCTTCCGCGACTACCAGCGACAAGTTGCGCTCAACGCCAAAGCCATGGCCGCATCGATCGCCAAAAGAGGATTCCGCATCGTGACCGGCGGAACCGATAACCATCTTTTCTTGGTCGAAATTCACCCGCGCGGCATCACGGGCACCGACGCCGAAAAAGCCCTCGACCGCGCGGGCATCACCGTCAACAAAAACGCTATCCCCTTCGATCCCTTGCCCCCGATGAAAGCGGGCGGAATCCGACTGGGCTCGCCGTCGGTCACGACCAGAGGGATGCGTGAGGCGGAAATGGAGCAAATCGGCGCTTGGATCGCCGACATCCTCAGTCACGTCGGCGACGCCGCCATTGAGCACCGTGTCCGCAGCGAGGTAGCCGAACTCGCCGGCCGCTTCCCCATTTACGAATCGCGCCGGAACGCCGCCACAAGCCGCGCCGAACACGCAAAGATCTAACGGTGGAGAGCAAATCGGGGCAGAACTCACATAGAGGCGCGCTGTAGCGTGTCCGGGCAAGCGCCCGGCGAGCCCGCCCCAGCATTCGCGCCCGAGGGTTGCGAGAAGGCAAAAAGCCCGCTATGAATATCTTCAAAGCGACTCAAGATTTCGAGATATGGCTCGCGAAGCGCCTCCCGGTCGTCAGGCAGGACGTCGCGCTCAAGCACGCCCTCATGGCCCAAGGACCCTTCTCTTTTTTCCGCGCCAGCTTTTATCTTTGGCTGCAACATTGGCCGGAAGTCTGCCGCGATGTGGCCAAGGCGCCTGACGTCCTGGGCGTTGGCGACCTTCACATCGAAAACTTTGGCACGTGGCGCGACGAAGAGGGCCGCCTGATCTGGGGCGTGAACGATCTGGACGAAGCTTTCCCAGCAGCCTACACGCTCGATCTGGTCCGGCTGACAACCAGCGCGTACCTGGCAATTGCGGGCGACCACCTGGGTCTGACCCGACGCGAAGCCGCCGAGGCCATCGAAGAGGGTTACCGCGATGCACTCGCGGCGGGCGGGAAAGCGTTTGTCCTGGCCGAGCATCACCAGTGGCTCCGCCTTCTGGCAACCAGCAAGCTGCGCGATCCCGTTCGCTTTTGGCAGAGAATGCAGGAAAATCCGCCCTACCCCGCAAAGCCTCCGCGAGAAGCCCGTAAACTCATCGAAGATTCCTTCCCGTTGCCCAAACGGCCCTACGAATTGAAGCGTCGCATCGCTGGGCTCGGAAGCCTCGGCCACCCCCGCATCCTGGCGCTGTCGTCGTGGCAGGGAGCTTTCATCGCCCGCGAAGCGAAAGGGATCCGCACTTCCGCCTGGGTCTGGTTCAAGAACAGTTCATCCGATGACCTGTTTGGCCCCAAGCTGAACGACGCGGCGATTCGGGTCAAGGACCCCTGCGTACGTTTTCAAGGACATTGGTTGGTGCGGCGTTTGGCACCGGACTGTTCGCGTATCGAACTGGCATCGCTGCCGGCCGAACGTGACGAATCGCGACTTTTGTACGATATGGGCTGGGAGACCGCCAACATGCACTTCGGCACTCCAAAAGCTATCGCCAAGATTAAGCGTGACTTAGCCAGCCGTAAAGCTCGCTGGCTGCACAAGGCAGCCAAAGCCATGGCGAAGCTCACCCACAAAGACTGGGAAGACTGGCGCGAGAACTGGAAAAAGCAGATGCCGAAAAAGCCCGCGATCCCAGCCGAATAACGCTGCCTACCGCGCAACCCGAAAATACTGCGGAGTCCACTCGACCGCTTGCATCGCATAACCTCCGGGTAATACGCGAGTTCCGCTGTCCCAAGACTGTCCCACCGGTCAGTAGCATCCCACCAACAGAGCGCGTACCTTCGCCAAGGACTGGAATGGGAACCTTAAGCGCGACGCTGTTCACCGCTCCCATGTTCAGGCCGAAGCTGGCCTGGGCTATCGGGGCGCTGGTATTGCCTCTCACCGGGCAGTGTCGAACTCCTCGAAGTGGCGCCGCGTTTGTCTGCGTACCCTAGACCCAGCAACTACTCATGCTGTGCGACCGCAGAACGGTCGATGAGGTGAAACGATGCTCGACACGGAAGCCTTCCGCGAATTCAAGCAAGGGCTGACCCTGTTGCGTGACAATTACGCCGGCCGAGCGCTGCCGCACATGCAGCGCGCTATGGACCTCGACAAGAACAATCCCTACTACATGTCGTACCTGGGAGTCGTGCTGGCGCGCTCCGAACAGAAGTGGGGCGAGGCGGAAAGATTGTGCGATGCCGCCGTGCGCATGAAGCGCAACCAGGCGCAACTCTATTTGAATCTTGCCGAGGTGTACGCTACGGCCGGAAGGCGGGATGAAGCAGTCGATGCTCTCCAGGCCGGCTTAAAATTTGCCCGCCGCGACGTGCGGCTGACGATCGCGATGAATAAGCTGATGCAGCGCCGCGAACCAGTGATTTCTTTCCTGACGCGAAGGCATCCTGTGAACCGGCAGCTTGGCCTGCTGCGGCATCGTGCAATGCGCATCCTCGGACGAAGCGAGTAATCCGCGACTCACGCCAAACAGCAAGAGAAAGGCGTCCAGGTCCCTGGACGCCTTTTTTTTTGAGCGAATTTTGAGAGGCGAAATGACTTGCGAGGCTACTTGCTCGACGTCGAGAGCCCGTACGAGTGATTCGCCTGCATACCCATTTCCATCAGGATCTTGAATCCAATCCCGGTCATGCCATTGGACATCGGCTCTACGCGGACAACCTCCGCCAGATATTCGCGGCTCATGGAAGCCGCGCCTTGCGTATAGGGCATGGTGACGAACAGGCGCATCCCGAGTTCGTACCCGGCTTCGCTGGTCTGAAAATAGACGCCCGTGCGCGAAACGCTCATGGTGCCGCGCAGATCCTCAAAGTGTTCCTTTTCGGGGTCAGAAGGGCGAATGCGCATCAACTGGGTGATCTTGCAGCGCCGGGTGCCGCGGCGCTCGCTGGGCGTCGTGACGCGTTTCGGTGGAACACCGTTTTGTGGAGTCTTGCTCATAAAATCCTGTGTCGCCATGGCTCGATCCCTCACTATCGATTGCGAAAGAGACTGCCTGCAATAGTGAAAGTCTAAGCCGCCAGCGAAAAAAAACCTATAGAGGGGCCGTACTCCGGAAAAATAGAGGGACCGTACTCCGGAAAAAGTAGGACGCTCGCTTGCGATAGTAGTACGGAAGTACCCTCAGGGAAAGGGGGCGAAAAAAAAGCGAGACGGAAGAAGCAATGACGAGTTCCGAACTGACCAGCCAGCCGGGCACTTGGTACCAAATCGGGACCTCGGGGCGCCAAAACCTGCGACCGAAAAAACGCCAAAGCGCGTGGATCGAAGGACCTAGCGGTTTGTGGAGAAGTGGCGGGATTCACGCGAGCGGACGCGGAATTGCAGAGTGAAAGCGTCTCTGGCGCGACCTAGGTACCGCGGATGAGCGGGAGTCGCGCCCCGTCATGGAGTCTTCGATGATAAACGCCTGCGTTCGCCAAAGCCCCTCGGATTTGTCGCGTGTCCAACTCGCCCTGAAAACGGAAGAGGCGGTTGGCCGGCACGCCGCTCCCGCGGGCACCAATTCACAAACGGAGCCCCGCGGCACTCCGGATTCTCACCGCGAACAACGGATTCGACTGTATGTGTGCGCCGACAATCGGCTGCTTCGGGAAACGTTGGCGAAAATCCTCGTAAAACGGGGCATCGTCGATGTCATTGGATCGAATTCGGTCCCGGCGTTTGACGCCGCAGCGCTCGTAAACCAAGGAGCGCAGGTTTTATTGCTGGTGTCGCAGGGTCGTATTGAAGAGGACCTTACGACCATTCAGCGGGTGCACGCAGCGGCTCCTGCTGTGCCAATTTTGTTGATCGGGTCAGCGAAAGAAGACGGTGAATTCCTGCAGTGTGTGCGCGCCGGAATCAGCGGCTATTTGTGGCGGGACGCTTCGGCGGACGATGTGTTGGAGGGCATCCTGGCGGTGCAAGCCGGTGAGGCGGTTTGCCCTGGAGTGTTGTGCACCGCGCTGTTTCGCTATTTCGAACGTGAAACACCGGAACTCCCTTACGCCAGCCCGCGGCAACGATTAGGATTAACCCGCCGCGAGCAGCAAATCGTTCCGTTGATCGCCAAAGGCCTCTCCAACAAGGAAATCGCAAGTCACTTCTGCCTCTCCGAACAAACTGTAAAGAATCACCTGTACCGCATGAAGCACAAAATTGGGGCCGAAGACCGGCTAAGCATTGTGCAGAGGTTCCGTACGCAGGGCTTTCTGCTGTAGTTGGGGCCGGCGCGCAGACTTTTGGGGATCGGGAGGAACCTGCCTAATTCAGCCGTTTTTTATTCTGCGAACTCGCAGCGGACTGGTCGCGCAAGGAGTGAGCATCCACGAAATACTTGGCCCTCACCCAGCACTTGGGGGTTCGTTTGAGCTCACAAGGACTTCAAGAACTCGATGATGGCTTCCTGCTCGTCCCTTTTGAGTTTGTCGAATTGCTTGGTTACATGAGCTGCTTCGCCGCCATGCCGCAGGATGGCGTCGCGAAATGTGAGGGATGCGCCGTCGTGCATCAATCGCGGACGCAAGCGGACTCCCCATAAAGGGGCCGTGCGCATTTTGTTCCGACTACTCTCGAAATTCTGCCTGGAAAGGTATCCCGACATCATTTGAAAGACTTTGTTCCCATAGTGCTCCCGCGTGGCTTGTAGGATTCCATCACCTGTCCCGATGTCATGCATCAGGAAATCCCCATAAGGATGAAACGTGACGGACCCCAGCGCGGGTGGAATCGTGAACGTTCCGCCGTCAATCTTTGTTCCGGCCGGAGCAGTGTTCAACGTCTCTACGTGACATGTCGCGCACCCTGTCTTGTTGAACAGACCGTTGCCCCTCGTTGCAACCGCGCTGTTTGCGAGTTGCGAATCACGCGCGGGCGCTTTTGTGGCGCGAATAAATCGGGCGAAGTGATCAATGTCGGACAGGCCGTCGGGCCCCGGCTTATCGTTGGGCTCCGAAACAGTATTGCAAAGGTTGGTTACCTCATCGGGTTGAAGGCGGTTGGTGATCCCCATCTCATTGAGGTAAGCGTCGCCTGCAAACGATAGCAGGCTGGCGTGCTGATCCTTCCAGCCGAACCGACCTACGCTCATCTGTCCAGGCGCTTCCACGATGGGGACCTCGAGGACCTGGCCGCAGATTTTCCGATGCGAAGATTTGCATTGTTGCTCGGCGAGATCGATGAGGGTTTGATCCGCGACAGCCTCGACGAAACCATCCCCCAACAGATTCAGAGAAAGGCGAAACGTCCGAATCGTCTCGGTCTCCGGAACGCGCTCTTGTATCTCGTTGCTAGGAAAAGCAGCATTGGGGCAAATCGCGCGATCATTCACAAGGGACCGGCCAACGATCACTTCCGCTCCGTGAGCAATGGGGATTTCCGGATTGCGGAAGTGTCCGTCCGGCCCCTGGTGGCCGACGCGCAATTCCGTGACTTGTGAAGCCGCCCCTGAAACCGGATTCTGGTGGCATTCGCGGCAGGACTGCGCGTTATAGAGAGGTCCGAGGCCATTGCTTAGTTGCTCGACTTCCTCGAACGTGGTTTGATCGGCTTGATGAGTCGCATCATCAACGAAGCCGTTCGTTTTGTCGTCAAAGCCCGTGGGTGCGTCAGGGAACCGCGTGGCAGCAGAAATCAGGGCCAGGGTACAAACCGCCGCGGTGATGAATAGTTTCATGGCTGTGCCTCCTCGAACCGACTGGGGCCCGGGCCTAGTTGTGGAATACCACTTTGCACGCACACAGCAAAGGCCAAAGAAAACGGCCCTGCTCAAATCGGCACGGGCTTTGCGCGCCGTTCAAACCGACCGAGTAGTTGAGGTTCGATGATCCCGCGATGAAACGACGTTGACACGAATCGCAGTTCTCGAAATATTCCAGCGAGCACAAGATCGACACTGGCTGGGTGCGATATGTTTTCCCCCTGTGGGCACCGAGGCGCGCGTGGGGATCGTTCCAAGGTTCCGTACACAGGGACTCCCGTTCGAAATATACTCCCACGGCAGGGTCAACCTGGAGGTGCATGGCCGATGGTGAAGTCTGGGCTCGCGTGCTGTGCATTCACGATGGTTGTCCTGGTAACTCTAGCCGCTCAGAACCAGCCGAACGCGGGGAAAAACAACCCGGTCACTCTGAAATACCTGGGAGCGGCGGGCTGGGAGATCACCGATGGCACCACCTCCATTCTGATCGATCCATATCTGTCGCGGATCAACGGACCGCCGCCACCGGGCGGCCACCCTATAGCTGGTGATACTCGTCGAGCGTATGGGTGGGGTGACGTTGCCTCGCCGGATGTGGCCGCCATCGATGCGCACATTCAACGAGCAGATTTCGTTCTCGTTACTCATACACATTACGACCACATCCTGGACGTTCCTCACATCGCCCTCAAAACCCGCGCGGCGGTGATCGGCACCGAGAGCACCGAAAATGTGATGCGCGCTTACGCGGTGCCTGAAGAACAGTTACTTACGGCCCGGGGCGGAGAGGACTACCAGTTCGGTTCCTTTTCACTCCGAGTCATTCCCAGCATTCACAGCCCTCTCGACCACAAGCGCTACTTTAGTTCCGCCACAGCGCCGGCGGGAAGGAAGGCACCGTTGACCTTGGAACAGATCCACCCAGAGGGAGGCACTCTCGCTTACTTCATTCGCTTCCAAGGTCATCAGATTCTTGCCTTTGGTGGGATGAACTACATCGAACGGGAGATTGTAGGCCTGGAGCCGGACGTGGCACTGATCGGAGCTGGCGCTTCTCGAAAGGAAATCTACGACTACAGCGGTCGCCTCATGCGCGACCTACACTATCCAGCCATGGTGCTGCCAACTCATTGGGACAATTTTCTGGCGCCTTATAGCGCTTCGCAGCAAGCTAGTGTCGATGCTTTGCAGTCTTTCGTACAAGAGATCCTGGCTGCTTCGCCGAAGACAAAGGTCATCGTGCCAAAGTACTTCGAAGCGATTCCCCTGGAAACCGCGGTCAGGTGACTGACCGGCGGGTTCGCCGTTGCGAGCGGCCAGCCGGTCCCAAATGCCGGCGCTCCTAGCGCCGGACCGGATCGAACAGAGAACGGTTATAAAACGCGAAGTGGCGCTCCCTCTGTGCAGTTTTTTTTACTAGGCGCCCGTTCTGACGGTTAGCCTTTTTTACTGGGCTTGCTCATGTCGGGGACTTGTTCTCCGAGGGCGGTCGCCAAGTCGATCTGGTGATCTTGTTCTTGCATCAGGATCTGGCGGATTTGCTCAGCCATGGCGAATTCTCCGAGAGCTTCACATTGCCTGATGCGCTCGCGGTAATTTCGTACCGTTTCGTTTTCGTTGTCCAGATCGAAACGCAGCATTTCCCTCGCGTCTTCCGACGTCTTCAGCGGCTTGGGCGTCACGGTGGGCATTTTTCCCAGATAGTCGATCTGGCGGGAAAGGGCCAACGCGTGCTGCAGTTCTTGTCCCGCGTGGATCTGGAGTTGATCGGCGATGCTCATGGACGCGGCGCCTTTCAGCACTTGCGAATACACGACGTAAGCGATGATCGCCTGGTACTCACGAGAAAGATCTTCATTCAGCAGCTTTGCCAATTCATCGCAAGTCATTGCTTTTTCACTCTCAGCGGATTTGGATTCCGGCATGGAATGTCTCCTGTTGATTGCAGCGAAAGGGATTCTAGCTTTCTTGGTCCGCACAGTAGATGCACGGGCCAAGCCAGATGACACTGGCGCGGGCTTGTGCGATGCTGCTCTCTCACAAATAGTTGAGGAAAGGCTCGATGTTAAAAAAGTTCAAGGATTTGACGGAGAAAGAAATTCTGGCGCTGGCCATTTCCTCGGAAGAGGAGGACGGGCGAATCTACGGCGAGTTTGCCGACGCGCTGCGCGAATCCTATCCGGCAACGGCGACCATGTTCGAGGAGATGCGCCAGGAAGAGGTCGTGCACCGTGACCGACTTCTGGCGATGTTCCGCCAGCGCTTTGGCGAGCACATCCCGCTGATTCGCCGGGAGAACGTGAAGGGATTTCTGACCCGGCGGCCGAACTGGCTGGTGCGGCCTCTGGGCGTGAACGTGGCGCGAAGGCAAGCCGAGGTGATGGAACTGGAGGCGCAGCGCTTCTACCAACGGGCCATCGCGCGAACCACCGATACTTCCACTCGTGAACTACTGAACAAGCTGGCCGATGAGGAACGCAAGCACACACAGACGGCCGGAAATCTGGAAGAAAAGCATTTGACGCAAAGCGCTAAGGCGCAAGAGGACGAATCGCACCGGAAATTGTTTTTGCTGCAGGTGATTCAGCCGGGGCTTGCGGGGTTGATGGATGGATCGGTTTCGACGCTGGCGCCACTGTTCGCGGCGGCGTTTGCCACTCACAAGACCTGGGACGCGTTTTTGGTTGGCCTTGCAGCTTCGGTTGGCGCGGGGATTTCGATGGGTTTTGCGGAGTCGCTGTCGGACGATGGGTCGCTCACCGGGCGCGGGTCGCCCTGGATTCGCGGATCGGCGACCGGACTGATGACGACGGCTGGAGGAATCGGGCACACGCTGCCGTTCTTGATTTCAAGTTTTCATGTGGCCACCACGATTGCGATCGTCGTGGTGATGGTGGAACTTGCAGCGATCAGCTACATCCGGCATCGGTATATGGACACTCCGTTCTTGCAGGCGGCGTTTCAAGTGATTGTTGGCGGCTTGCTAGTGTTTTTTACCGGTTATTTAATCGGGAGTTCGTAAGCTTTGCCCGGAACGCTTGGAAGAAGTCAAAAAGAAGCTCTTCGCGGGTTTCGTGTCCCGCGCAAGCGGGGGCCCAGCAGCGCCCTGCCCCTGCGACGAAAACTTGGAGTTCGCGCTTCCGCGCACAGACTCTTCGCGGCTCGCGGCAGGCAGGAATCGCGGAAGCGCTAGGGTTTGGTCAACTGCTTGACCAGGTCGTAGAGGAAGGCTTGGCCTTCGTAGAAGGATTGGACCGACATGCGTTCGTCACGGCCGTGGAAGCGGATGTCGTTACGGTCGAAGAAAAAGCCCTGGACGCCGTACGTCGGGATTCCGGCGATGCGCAAGTACTTTCCATCCGTGGCACCCATCACCATCATGGGGACGGTCGGGACGCCGGGCCAGATTTTTTCGGTGGTCTTGCTGACCGCACCAAAAAGGTCAGGGCGCATCGGTGACGCCGGACCCGCGTTTACATCGCCCAGGATCTTGATGCTCACCTGATCGTCTCCTACGACTCTTTGCAGCGTGCTTTGCACGTACTCGGCGGAATCTTCCGGCAGGACGCGGCAGTTTACGGTGGCGGCGGCCAATTGCGGCAAGGCGTTCATCGCGTGCCCGCCTTCCAGTTGCGTGGCGACACAGGTGGTGCGCAACGTGGCATTGAATGCCGGAGTGGCGGCGGCTAGACGGGTCATCGCTGCTTGCGAGCCTCGCGCTGCTTTCGCGAGATCTTCCTTTGTAGGACCGCTTTCGATCTTCGACATTTGCTGGAAATACGCTGCGGTGACTTCGTTCGTCTTCAGCGGGAAGCCGAAGTTCGAGAGGCGCTCCAGGGCAACGGCTAGATGATAAATCGCGTTGTCAGGGACGGGCAGCGAACTGTGTCCGCCTTTGTTGTGAACCTCGAAGCGAAAATTGATGACGTACTTCTCGCTCACCTGCACGTCGTTCGAGATTTTCTTGCCGTCGAGCGATTCGCCCCAACCGCCTTCGTTCAACGCATACTCGGAATCAATCTGTTCGCGATGATTCTTGAGGAGCCATTGGATGCCGCTGTAGGGACCTCCGCCTTCCTCGTCCGCTGTAAGCGCGACGATGATATCTCGATCAGGCTTGAAGCCTTCCTGCCTGTAGCGGATCAGGTTGGCAATCCAGACGGCGGCTTGCGCTTTGTCGTCACCCGTTCCGCGGCCATAGAAAAAACCGTCCTTCTCCGTGAGTTGAAACGGCTCCATCGTCCAATCTTCGCGTTTCGCTTCGACCACGTCGGTGTGCGCGAGCAGCAGGATCGGCTTGTGGGCACCGGTGCCGTGATAGCGAACGACGAGATTGCCCTTCTTCGCAATGGCGCCACCCAGAAAAATGTCGGAATCGGGAAAGCCCGCGGCCTTCAAGCGAGCCGCGGCGGCTTCGGCCACCGGAGTCGTGGAACCGGTGGTGTACCCGGACTGGATTTCGATGAATTGTTTGTAGATGTCGTGGGCTAGCTCTCTTTCGGGTTCTGGCCTGGTGGACTGGGCAGGAAGACTTGCCGCACAGAACAGCAAAGCGACAAACAATGGAACGGCGTACGTGTTTTTGCGGGTGCGCATGGGCGGGAATTGTTTCACGGCCGGTGCTCGCCGCGCAACGTTGATTGAGCCAGGAACGCCGGTGAACGGCTTGTTGAAAAACATTTTGCTGCGAATGCAGTGTCCGGAGTTGACGCCGTGCAGAGCCAGCCCAGCTCCTCCAGGGGATCAGCAGCGGGGCATGCGGACGGGGTTTGCCGGCGTACGAGTTTTCGCTAGTGCGAGCTGGTATCCGTTGCTGGCATGGCTTGCGATACCGACGATGGGGCGCTCTCTGACGAGAAACGGTTGGTTTGCGGGCGATAGCCGTTGCGCGTCCGCACGTGGTATTTCTTCGCGTGTTCGCCGACAAGTCTCACGTTGATGGAGCGCCAGCCGCGGTTGGGATTGGGTTCCGGGTAGTAGCTGAAGGAATAGAGATGGCCAAGGTCGTCGCGAATGGAGGCGAAAGCGCGGCGTTCATCGCGCCAGCTATTGGCGAAATAGGCTTTGCCGCCGGTGGCGGCGGTCATGCGTTCGAACACCACGGTGGAAACGGGCTCGAGCTTGGCTTCGCGCGTACTGATCATGTAGATGGGGATGCCGGTGGACTGCGCCAGTTCGGCGACGTCTTCGGGCGGGACCATGCTGGCGTTGTCGGGACCGTTGGAAAACACCACGACTACTTTCCTTCCCGTAAAGCTGGAGGCATCTTTCAACGTTAGCAAAAGCGAGTTGTAGAGCGCAGCGTCATCGCCGGCAACCGTAGTGCGCACGCCGCGAACAACTTCCGAGCGGTCGGCGGTGAGCGGCGCGGAGCGATAGAGGTCGCGACTGTAGGAATAAAAGGCAACCTTATCGGCAGTTTCCAGGGAACGAACGAAATCGGAAATAGCGTCTTGCGCGAAGACAAACCCGCGATACATGTAATTGCTGGTGTCGAAGAGGATGAAGACGTTGGCTCCCGCGATAGCTTCACCCAGCGTCTCGTTGGGATCCTGCGATGCGTTGGTTTCGTGACCATTGCCTCCGCTTGCGGCCTTGGCGGTTTCCGGCGCGACCTCCAGCAATCTGTGCGTGGGGCCATTGCCCTCTTCAAAGCTGGCGATCTTCTCCGCGATACCGTCTTCGGAAATGACGAAATCCGTGGGCTTGAGACCGGTAATGTAGTTGCCTTTGCCGTCTGTAACGGCGACGTTTAACTGCACGAGATCGACCGAAATGCGGAAACGCGTGCCGTCCTGCTGAGCGGTCAAGCGCGTTCCTGAACCCGACAGAAAGCCGACAACGACAGCGAAAAGCACAAAGTAACGTTTAGCCATGGCGTCCCTATTCTCCGGTCTTCCCTTCGTCGTGCCGCTCTTTAGACGATCTACCGCTCCAGAAACTACCGAACCAGTGGTAGTCGAACTACGGCTGGGAAAGTTCACCCGCGTTTGTGGCTGCGGCGTTCTTTCCCAAACGGAACTCGTCACCGGTCTCTCTGGCCGCGCGCAACAGCGCCGGCCAATCCTCTAGGTCGGTAGCAAAAATCTTCTCGACCATGCGGCGCGTAAGTTCAGGAACCAGACGGTTCAACGCAACCGGCGGATATCCTTTTTCGTCGGCCAGCCGGGCCCAAAATAAGTTGTTGGAGTCCCACGATTCTGCCAAGAACCGGCTGGAATAGCCCATGAAGGCGGGGAACGGCTGTACGTTCAGGAGCTGACGCCCGTAGCTCTGCTCGAGCGCCGGATGTGGCACGCCAAAATCTTGCGACAAACGGTCCAAGCTGACATCGTCGGGATTGCTCTGTCCCAAAGTGATGAGTTCCGCTCCGGCCGAGCCAAAGGAGTCTTTGCGATCGGAAAATCTTCGATGGTATTCCGCGGCAAGGTAGAACGTGTCGGCAGGCATCAATTGAAGGGAAAGTTGCGTTGCATGCCCGGCGTGGAGAGATTGCTCGACAAACTCCAGGCGTTGCGGAGACATGCGATCGGACAAGATGCTCTGCACCTGACCTCGAAGGTTATCGTTGTCCTGCGCGGCTTCGAGGAGCTCCTCACCGGCTCGCTGATACAGTGCGACGGCATGAAGTTCGTTGCGGCTTACGCCCCACCACCGGGGCACAACGGCGCTGGTCAAAAGACCGGGCACAACCTGCCGCCAGATCAGAGCCTGCACGTTTTCCGGAGCGATGAAGTCCTGTTCCGCATCGGCGAGAACGTAGGGAAGATCCGCCAGCGATCCAACCAGCCGTGCACCTCCGCCGGCAGGGGAACCTGCACCGAACAGTTGCGGAGCTTGCCAGGCTTGCTTCTCAACACCGGTCACCGTGTCTCCTGCAAAGTCATGGGAGCGAACGAACAGCGGATTATTGTGTAAAATCTGGGCGCCCGGCGGTTCGTAATAGGCATAGTTGAGGCCGACCAGCGTATCTCGCAACAAAGAGGCCAGCTGCCCACGCGCTTCCGTTAACTGCTCGACAGAGTTCGGCGCCTTGACGACCTTGGTCAAGTCGGTACGCATCTGCATTTCGGTGTGATGATTGTTGTAGATGCCGGCGGCCCACTGGTCTCTTTCGCTGTTTTTGAAAATGGGTTGCGGCATTTCAAATTCGTGAAGCTCCGCGGCAAGCGGAAGCAAGATATTGGTTTGCGCTTTCACGTGCGCAGGGTCGTGCAGACCGTCACCAAGACTTATAAGCGTATCGAGGGAAACCAGTCGCTGGGCATCGAGCACCGCGCGCATGCGATTCGCGAGCGCTTGATGCATCCGCTGACCGTCGGCGCTTACCTGAACGGGACCCGCAAGCAAGTCGATGATCTGGTCCTGCGAAGCTTCTGGCTTGCTTGTCGCGACCAGTACGACGTCTCGCAGCGAACTCCTGCCCGCATCGAAAAGCTGCGGCGCCGAGTTAACCTTGCCAAAGGGTTTGATGACTTTTTGGAAGGAACTGTTCAGCTGCCCGGGGGGTATCTGGCGCTGCCGCGCGAGTATTTGCCAAATGCCAACCGTCGCTTGAAACGTACCCATGGCATTGCCACGCACGCTCTGATTGTGAATACCGTCGAGCGCGGAAGTCACGGTAATGAAGTTTCCTATCGAGGTGTCATCGAGATCCGGAAACTCGGAAAAGACCAGATACTGATCACTGAATTGAGAATATTTATTCGCGAGGATTTCGACGGTATCGGGTCCCAAGCGGTGATCGCTCGGGCGACGGCTGTCGAGGTCGCACATCATCAGGTAGGCTTGCAGGGGTCCCGATTCGGACTGCACGCGGGAAAGCGCGAACATCCCTTCCAGCAACTGCTCGGACGTATCCCAGTGTCGCGACCGCCTACCCCACTCGCGAACGACGTTGGAATCGCTCTTCTGGCTGAGAATTTTCTTCCATGCGTCGATGTTGCCCGGGACGTGCGGTTGGCCGTCGGGATCCCACTGCAGGCGGGTCAGCAACAGCAACAAGCGCGGGTCCGAACGGAACACGCCGCGCGTGGCATCGCTGGAGTTTTCTTTCCCACGGAGCGCTTCGTAATCGCGGCGCAACCGGCGCGGCTCGGTGAAGTGCGCTTGCTGAACCTGATTCACGCGCGACAGCGAATCAAAGTACGCCGCCAGCCAGCCGTTGTCCTTCGAAAGCAACCGCGCAACAAAGTCGCCCGGGGAGTCGGGGCTCACCCCAACCAAATCCTTCCAGGCAGCCTCGGCACGCGATCCGCCAGGAACGAGCACGCGTCCGGAACGAATGCGAATGTGGCTTCCGTAGAAGTCCAGGACGGCGGCAACCGGGTAAAGCTTCTTGAGGCCGGGCGACTGGCGCAAAGCTGCCTGGGTATCTCCGTCGATCCGCCCCATGCCCCAGTACAGGCGAGCCAAAATGGGATCGTGAATCAGGGTTTCGATGAGGTCTTTGTTTTCGTTGGGCTTTGCTTTCTTCGACGCCGTGGTCCAATCCGCTTCCGTGAACAGGACGGGAACCCGCGAGGTGGGGACCGAGTAAGCGAAAGGCTTGCCCGCCTGAAGCACTTTCTCAAGCTCGGGCAAGGGGAACCCCGAATCGATCGTCAAAAAAGCTTTTTGCGGATCGACCGTTTCGACGTAGGTGCCTTTCTGTCCGCAATCCGGCCGGGATCGGTAGCCCAAGACCTGCAGTAGAGGCTTGGCGTCCTCGCAATTGGACACGTGAATCACGCCCGTCGGTCCCGCCAGGACCACCAATTCCCGGGCCTGCTGCACGTAGCGATTCAGCAGAATGAGAAATTCGGTTTCGCGAGCCTGATTTTGCGGCCCCTCGTAACCCAGCAAGAAGATGTTGCGCGCCAGCAACGGCGCGATCTCTTCCGGGGAAACCTTCTGGCTGATGGCAGCCATGCGCAAGAACGAGCGGATCGGGCCGGGAATGGCAATGGTGACGCCCGGCGCTTGCGTAGATTGAGCTACCGGGGTTTGCGAAGAAGGAGGGGGGGCCGCGTCTTGAGCACGAACATCCAAATACGATCCTGAACAAAGAGAAAGAAACAAAACCACGGGCAGGCAGAGAAGAGATTTCATAGCCGGAACCCCCAAACCCTTAACACACCTAACACACCCGAAAGAAAATTTATACTGATGATGCAAAAAACAAGAAAGTTTGCACCGCGCATGCACAACTCGCCTACCCGACCGCCGAGAGCCGCAGAATTTATCAAACTTCGCGGAAATCGGCGTCGGACCTGACTTCTGCCGGATCGTCACGCGTCCAGGGCAAGGGGCGGCGCCAAACGATAGATCATCGTCGGGACGAAGCCAAGATATTTTATGTCCCAAGGCGGTCACGGAATTGTCTCAGCGAAGGGCGGGGAATCCTGGAGACCCATTTCGGGAGTTCGCGACAGCTAGGGCCTGCCCGGAACCTTTCCGTGCCTCCATATAACCGCTAACACCCCTTGCTGTCTAGTGATTAAAAGTACCAGAAGCAAACGAGAACTAGTCGGTCTGGGCGACGGCGGGCGAAACGGCTTGCGCTCGGGAACGCTGGATCCAGGTTTGCACGCGATCCAGGTACAAATACACGACCGGAGTGGTGAATAGGGTGAGTGCCTGGCTGAAAATGAGCCCGCCGACGATCGTGATGCCCAGCGGCCGACGAAGCTCGGAGCCCATACCCGTTCCGAGGGCCAGCGGAAGTGCGCCCAGAAGCGCAGCCATGGTGGTCATCATAATGGGACGAAAACGCAGCAGGCACGCCTGATAAATCGCGTCCACGCTGGACTTCCCTTCCTCGCGCTCGGTTTGCACGGCGAAGTCGATCATGAGGATGGCATTCTTTTTCACCAAGCCGATCAGCAGAATAATGCCGATGAGCGCAATGATGCTGAGATCCGCATTGATCAGGCGAATCGCGAGCAGCGCGCCAACCCCAGCTGACGGGAGCGTGGAAAGAATCGTGATGGGGTGAATGTAGCTCTCGTAGAGAATACCGAGGACGATGTAGACAGCGGCGAGAGCGGAGATAATCAGCAGGGGCTCGGAGGAGAGAGAATCCTGAAAAGCCTGAGCGCTGCCCTGAAAAGTGCCGTGGACGGTCGGGGGCATGTTGAGTTCGTGCTGCACTGCTTCAATCTTTTCGACGGCAGGGCCCAGGGAGCCGCCCGGTGCGAGGTTGAAGGAGAGAGTGATCGCCGGAAAGACGCCTTGGTGATTGACGGTAAGCGCGCTGTTTGATGGTTCGAAATGGGCGAAAGCGCTGAGCGGAATGAGCTTGCCGGTATTGGAAGCGGCGTAGATATTGCTCAGTGTGTCGGGGGTTCGCTGGAACTGGGGGAGCACTTCGAGGACCACATGGTATTGGTTAATGCCTTGATAGATGTTGGAGACCTGGCGTTGGCCGAAGGCGTCATTGAGGGTGTTGTCGATGGCGGAAATCGAGACACCTAGACGCCCGGCGGTATCGCGGTCGATAACCAAGGAGGCTTGGAGGCCGTTCAACTGCTGATCGGTGTTGACGTCGCGCAGCTCCGGGATTTTTGCCATGCGTTCCAGCAGGCGCGGAGCCCACTCGACCAGATCGCTCAGGCGGTCGGACTGTAACGTGTATTGATATTGCGCGCTTGCGAAGCGAGCTCCTACGTTGATGTCCTGCACGGCTTGAAGAAAAAGTGTCGCTCCGGGAATGGACTCGAGCTTGGGGCGAAGGCGCTCGATGACCATATCGGCGCTGATCTTGCGCTGATCGAGCGGCTTGAGTTGGGCGAAAAAGCGGCCGCTGTTGTTGCCGCCTCCGCCACCGGTGAAAGCCGTCAGGGTATCGATGGCCGGGTCCTGGCGCGCAATCTCTGTCAAGTTTTTTACCTTCTCGCGCATGGAACTGAACGAGATGTCCTGGTCGGCCTGGATGAAACCCATGATGCGTCCCACGTCTTGCTGCGGGAAGAATCCTTTCGGCGTGACGACGTACAAGGCCGAGCTGACGACCATGGTCAGAATCGTCACGCAAAGCATCAGGAATTGATGCCTCAGGACCCAGCGCAAACTGACGTCGTAGGTTTGTAGCAAGCGGTCGAAGGCTCTTTCCGCAATGTAGTACAAGCGCCCGTGGCGGCGGGTGTCGCGCCGCAGGAACAGGGCGCACATCATCGGCGTCGTGGTCAGCGAAACCAGCAGAGAGATGGTTACGGCTGCGCTGAGCGTAATCGCAAATTCGCGGAACAACCGGCCGACGATGCCGCCCATCAGCAGAATGGGTATGAAGACCGCTACCAGGGAGGTGCTCATGGAGACCACCGTGAAGCCGATCTCCCGAGCACCGCGCATCGCTGCGGCGAAGGGCTTTACACCAGCCTCCAGGTGACGAGTGATGTTTTCAATGACGACGATGGCATCGTCGACTACGAATCCTGTGGAGACGGTGAGGGCCATGAGAGAAAGATTGTCGAGACTGTAGCCGCACAGATACATCACGCCGAACGTGCCAACCAGAGAAAGCGGCACCGCAATGCTCGGGATGAGCGTGGCCCAGTAGTTTCGCAGAAAAACGAAAACCACCAGGATGACGAGGAAGATGGAAATGACGAGCGTGATCTCTACGTCGTGAATGGACGCGCGAATGGTCGTCGTACGGTCGATCACTACGCCCAAATGGATGGAGGGGTTAATCGAGGCTTGCAATTGCGGCATCATGGCGCGGACGCGATCGACGGTCTCGATCATGTTGGCGCCCGGCTGGCGGAAGATAACCAGCACGATGCCGGGTTTACCGTTGATGAAGCCGGCGTTGCGCACGTCTTCGAGGGAATCGGAGACGATGCCTATATCGGAGAGGCGGACGGGCGAACCGTTGTGCCAGCTGACGATGAGGGGACGGTATTCGCGCGCTTTGAAAAGCTGGTCCGTGTCGGTGACTCCCCAAGCGTGTTCGACGTTGTCGAGCTGGCCCTTGGGTCGATTCGAATTAGCCGAGCTCAAGACGGAGCGGATGTTCTCGAGACTGATCCCGTAGGTATTGAGCAAGCCGGGGTTTACCTGGACGCGAACCGCCGGACGCGCGCCGCCCCCGATGAAGACCTCGCCAATCCCGGAGGTCTGGCGGAGTTTCTGAGCGATGACCGAATCGGCGGCGTCGTAGATCTCGGGGAGCAGGATGTTGTCGGAGGTCATCGCCAGCAGCATGATCGGCGCGTCGGCGGGATTGACCTTCCAGTAGCCGGGCTGGCCAGGCAGATCGGCGGGAAGCTGTCCGCGGGCAGCGTTAATGGCCGCCTGGACGTCGCGCGCCGCAGCATCGATATTGCGATTGAGATCGAATTGCAGGGTGATGTTGGTGTTACCCAGCTGGCTGGTGGAGACCATCTGCGTGACGCTGGCGATGTGGCCGAACTGACGTTCAAGCGGCGTGGCCACGGAAGAAGCCATGGTTTCGGGACTGGCCCCGGGCAGGTTGGCATACACGCTGATGGTAGGAAAATCGACCTGCGGCAACGGCGCCACCGGGAGGAACCGGAAAGCCACCGCTCCGGCGAGCAAAATCGCCAACGAGATGAGCGAGGTCGCGACCGGGCGGCGGATGAACGGCGCCGAGAAATTGGATGAGAAATTCACAGTGGTCGGTCAGGCACCTAGTTTAGACGATTGGTAGCGCCGAAGGAGAGTCAAGACGGCTCAATCGGAGTGCGCGGAAGCGGGTTGGCTCGCCGGGGCGTGAACTTGGGTACCCTGCAGCCATGTTTGCAACCGATCCAGATAAACGTACACGACCGGAGTTGTGAAAATCGTGAGCATCTGGCTGACAATCAAGCCGCCTACGATGGCCACACCCAGTGGACGACGAAGCTCCGAGCCATCCCCGCCCCCAATGGCCAGAGGCACGGCGCCCAGCAATGCCGCCATGGTCGTCATCATGATGGGCCGGAAGCGCAATAGCGCGCCGTGATGGATGGACTCCACGGCCGATTTGTTTTCCTGCCGCTCGGTCTGCAGTGCGAAGTCGATCATGAGAATGGCATTTTTCTTGACGATACCGATCAACAGGATGATTCCGATAAGCGCGATGATACTGAGATCCATGTTGAAAAGGCGGAGGGCCAGGAGCGCGCCCACACCAGCGGATGGCAACGTCGAAAGAATGGTGATGGGATGGATGTAGCTCTCATACAGAATGCCGAGCACGATATAGACGGTGGCCAGGGCGGCAAGAATCAGAACAGGTTCGGACGAAAGGGAGTCTTGGAACGCTTGCGCGGTGCCCTGGAAGGTGGCGTGGATGGTGGCGGGCATGGCGATTTGCCGCTGAACGGTCTGAATATCACGCACGGCGTCGCCCAGCGAAGCGTTGGGCGCGAGATTGAACGAGAGAGTGATGGCAGGAAAGACTCCCTGATGGTTCACCGTCAAGGGGCTGTTCGAGGGAGCGAAATGAGAGAAGGCGCTCAAGGGGATCAGCTTTCCGGTGCTCGACGCCACATAAACCTGGCTGAGATAGTCGGGGTGCTGCTGGAACTCCGGGAGAACTTCCATCACCACGTAATATTGATTGATGCCCTCATACATGACGGAGACCTGGCGCTGGCCGAAGGCGTCGTTCAGGGTGTCGTCGATGGCCTGGATGGAAACCCCCAGACGATAAGCGGTGTCTCGATCGATGACCACCGAGGCCTGGAGACCTTTCAACTGTTGATCGCTGTTGACGTCGCGGAGCTCCGGGACTTTTCGCATGCGTTCCATGAGGATCGGGGCCCAGTGCGTCAGGTCTCCGATCTGGTCCGCTTGCAACGTGTATTGATATTGAGCGCCGGAAATGCGACCACCCACGTTTACGTCCTGCACGGACTGAAGATAAAGCGAGGCGCCTGGAATCTTCGCTAGTCTTCCACGAAGACGAGCGATGATCTGATCCGCGCTGGCCTTGCGTTCATTCTTGGGCTTGAGCTGCATGAACAAGCGCGCGGTGTTGGTCCCATTGCCACCGCCGGTGAACGCTGACACCGTATCGACGGCGGGATCCTCCTGCACAATCTTGGAAAAGGCCTCCATTTTCGCCGTGATGGCGGAAAAGGAAATGTCTTGATCGCCTTGAATCAGACCGTTGATGCGACCGGTATCTTGCTGCGGGAAAAATCCCTTGGGGATGGCCCGGAACAACATGACGTTCGTTGCGATGGTGGCGAATAGAATCAACAGAGTAATGAACTGGTGGCGCAGCACCCAGGTCAGCCCGACGTCATAGCCGCGCACGAGCCGGTTGAAAGCGCCTTCCGCGAAATTGTACAAGCGACCATGCCGCCCTTCGTCGTGCCGCAGAAAACGCGCGCACATCATCGGCGTCGTCGATAAAGAGACGGCTAGTGAAACGGCGATGGCCACGCTCAGCACGACGGCAAATTCCCGGAACAGCCGGCCCACAATTCCGCCCATCATCAAAATCGGAATAAACACGGCGATCAGAGAAATGCTCATGGACATAACCGTGAACCCGATTTCGCTCGCGCCTTTCAGCGCCGCTTCGTATGGCTTCATTCCCTCTTCGATATGCCGCGTGATGTTTTCCAGCACGACGATGGCGTCATCCACGACGAATCCCGTCGAGATGGTAAGCGCCATGAGCGAAAGGTTATCCAGGCTGTAGCCGCACAGATACATCACGCCAAAGGTTCCCACCAGCGAAAGCGGCACGGAAACGCTGGGAATGATGGTCGCCCAAAAGCTGCGTAGAAAAACGAAAACCACCAGAACCACAAGCACCACGGAGATCAGCAGGCTGATCTCGACGTCGCGAATCGAAGAGCGAATGGTGCTGGTACGGTCGATGATCACGCCCAAGCGCATCGAGGGATTGATGGACACTTGCAGAAACGGCATAAGAGCACGGACGCGGTCGACGGTTTCGATCATGTTCGCGCCGGGTTGCCGGAAGATCACCAGAATGATGCCGGGCTTGCCATTGGTGACGCCGGAGTTGTGCACATCGGTCACCGAGTCGATGACGTTGCCGACATCGGAGAGCCGCACGGCAGCGCCTTGATGCCAGGTGACCACCAGCGGTTGATATTCACGCGCCTTAAAGAGTTGATCGGTGGTATTGATGCCCCATTCGCGCTGAAGGTCGGAGGTCTCGCCCTTGGGACGATTGGCGTTCGCAGAGCCCAAAACGGAGCGAATCGTTTCCAGGCTGATGCCGTAGCTGTTGAGCTGTTGCGGATTCACTTGCACGCGCACCGCGGGGCTCGAGCTTCCGCCGACGAAAACTTGGCCGACGCCCTGTACTTGCGCGAGTTTCTGCGCCAAAACAGAATTCGCCGTGTCGTACATGTCGGGCAGCGTCAGATTGTCCGACTGCACGCTCAGCAGCATAATTGGCGCGTCGGCCGGATTCACTTTCCGATAGGTCGGCTTGGTAGGAAGCCCCGCCGGAAGCTGCCCTCGCGCCGCATTGATGGCCGCCTCAACATCGCGCGCCGCGGCATTGATGTCGCGGTTGAGATCAAATTGCAGCGTAATGCCGGTCTGGCCAAGTTGGCTCGTCGAGGTCATCTGCGTGACGCTGGCAATCCGCCCAAACTGGCGTTCCAAGGGTGTAGCGACCGAAGACGCCATGGTCTCCGGGCTGGCGCCGGGCAAACCCGCACCTACCGAAATTGTCGGAAAATCAACTTGCGGCAAGGGAGCAACCGGCAGAAATCGAAACGCGATAGCCCCGGAGAGAAAAATCGCGATCGACAGCAGCGTGGTCCCAACGGAACGACGAATGAACGGCGCCGAGAAATTGGAGGAAGATTGCACAGCTTAATCCGCTTGCGCTGGCTGCTCCGCGGGGTTGGTGATGTGGAATCGTTCGCGGGTACGCCGGGCCAGCTCATCAAAGAACAGGTAGACAACGGGCGTCGTATACAGCGTCAGCAACTGGCTCAGCAACAAGCCGCCGACGATGGTGATACCTAGCGGACGGCGGAGTTCCGAACCCACGCCGCTGCCGAGAGCGAGCGGCAAGCCGCCTAGCAGCGCCGCCATCGTGGTCATCATAATCGGCCGGAAACGCAGCAGACACGCCTCGTAAATGGCGTCGAGAGGCGCTTTGCCTTCCTTGCGCTCGGCTTCGAGAGCGAAGTCGATCATCATGATGGCGTTTTTCTTGACGATACCTATTAAAAGGATGATGCCGATCAACGCGATCACGCTGAATTCTGTACGGCATAAGAGCAGCGCGAGGATGGCGCCCACGCCAGCCGATGGCAGCGTGGAAATGATGGTAATCGGATGGATGTAGCTTTCATACAGCACGCCGAGAACGATATAAACGGTAACGATCGCCGCCAGAATGAGAATCGGTTCGTTCGCCAGAGAATTCAGGAAAGCCGCGGCGGTGCCTTGAAAGGTCGCCTGAACGCTGGCAGGCATGCCGATTTCCTCTTTGGCCTTGTTGATCGCGTTCACCGCGTCTCCCAGCGACGCGCTCGGCGCTAGGTTGAAAGAAAGCGTTACCACCGGAAATTGCCCCTGGTGGTTGATCACGAGCGAAGTAGCCCCAGGTTCGAACTGCGTGAAGGAGCTCAGCGGCACCTGCTGGCCCGTCGAAGAGTGCACGTAAATATTCTTGAGTTGATCCGGGTTCTGCTGGAATTGCGGGTTCACTTCCAAAATCACGTGGTACTGATTCAACTGCGTGAACATCGTGGAGACCTGCCGCTGCCCGAAGGCGTCATACAACGTGTTGTCAATCGTTGCGGGAAGAATGCCCAGACGAGAAGCGGTATCGCGATCGATGGTCAAGGTCGCCAGCAATCCGGAATTCAATTGATCGCTGGCAACATCGCGCAATTCCGGCAGTGATTGCAACTTCTCAATAAATCTAGGCGTCCAGTACGCAAGCTCCTTTTGATCGACATCTTCCAAGCTGTACTGGAATTCGGTGCGGCTCACGCGGTCTTCCACCGTCAGGTCTTGGATCGGCTGCATGAACAACTGGATGCCGTCCACCTTCGCCACTTGTGGCTGCAACCGGCGAATGATGTCCGACGCGGACCCGGTGCGCTGCTTCAGGGGTACCAGGTTAATTTGGATTCGTCCGCTGTTAATCGTGGCGTTCGTGCCGTCGATGCCGATAAACGACGACAGGCTCTCGACGGCGGGATCTTTCAGGATTACGCTGGCCAACTCCTGTTGCTTCTGCGCCATGCCCGCGAACGAAATATTCTGCGCGCCTTCCGAGACGCCCAGGATGATGCCGGTGTCCTGCACGGGGAAAAAGCCCTTCGGCACGTAAATATAGAGGAGGATCGTGCCCACCAGCGTCGCGACGGTAACCAGCAATGTGGTCGTGCGGTACCGCAACACAAATTGCAGCGTCCGGCCGTAAAAGTCGATGACCGTCTTGAAGCCTCGCTCGGAGGTCCGGTAGAACCAGCCTTGTTGGCTTTCGTCCTGATGTTTCAATAGCTTGGCCGCCATCATCGGCGTCAGCGTCAGCGAGACGAAAGCCGATACGATGATGGTCACCGCCAGGGTAATCGCGAACTCGCGGAACAAACGCCCGACGATGTCGCCCATGAACAGCAACGGAATCAGCACCGCGATCAGCGAAACCGTCAAAGACAAAATGGTGAACCCGATCTGCTCCGAACCTTTTAGCGCGGCTTGCAGCGGCGATTCCCCTTCTTCGATGAACCGGCTGATATTTTCGATCATCACGATCGCGTCATCGACGACGAAGCCGGTCGAGATCGTGAGCGCCATCAACGATAGATTGTTCAGGCTGTAGCCCAGCAAATACATCACGCCGAACGTGCCGACGATCGACAACGGCACGGCCATAGCTGGAATGATGGTTGCTCGTGCGCTACGCAGAAACAGAAAGATCACCATCACGACGAGAGCGATGGTCAAGATCAGTGAAAACTGGACGTCGTCCACCGAGGCGCGAATGGTGGTCGTACGGTCCGTAAGAATTTGTACCTGCACGGCCCCCGGCAGCGACGCTTGCAGCTGAGGCAACAGCTTTTTGATGCGATCCACCACGGCGATGATGTTTGCGCCCGGCTGCCTCTGAATGTTCAGGATGACCGCAGGATGGTCATTCGCCCACGCCGCTTGCTTTACGTTCTCGGCACCGTCGAAAACCGTGGCCACATCGCTTAATCGCACCGGTGCGCCGTTGCGATAAGCGATGATCAACGGGCGGTAGCCGTCGCTGGTCAGTAGCTGGTCGTTCGCGCCAATCGTGTAAGCCTGGTGCGGTCCATCGAAATTACCCTTGGCCTGGTCCACGTTCGCCTGGCCGAGCGCGGTGCGCAGGTCCTCTAAACTTAGGCCGTACGCGGCAAGTGCGGTAGGGTTGGCCTGAATCCTCACCGCTGGCCGCTGGCCGCCGCTGATACTGACCAAGCCGACGCCCGGCAATTGCGAGATCTTCTGGGACAGCGTCGTTTCCGCCAGGTCCTCAATTTTCGAAAGGGGAAGGCTCGACGAAGTCAGCGCGAGCGTCAAAATCGGAGAGTCGGCGGGGTTGATCTTACTGTAGATTGGCGGGTTCGGAAGATCGGTCGGAAGCAGGTTCGACGCCGCGTTGATGGCCGCCTGCACTTCCTGCTCCGCCACATCGATATTGAGATCGAGCACGAACTGGAGCGTGATGATCGAGCTGCCAAACGAACTCGTTGAGGTCATCTGGTTCAAGCCGGGAATCTGGCCGAACTGCCGCTCGAGCGGGGCGGTAACCGACGACGTCATCACGTCCGGACTGGCGCCGGGATAAAATGTCAACACCTGGATCGTAGGGTAATCCACTTGCGGCAGCGCCGAGATCGGCAGTTGCCTGTACGCTACGAAACCCACAAGCAGAATCCCGACCATCAACAACGTCGTTGCAACTGGCCGCAGAATGAACGGCCGTGACGGACTCATTGACGCTTGCCTTTGTGCGTAGATGGCGACGGCGAGTTTTGCGGAGATGCCTGCGCGGGAGTCGCTGCCCGGTCTCCGTTTTGCGACTGTTGCCCTTGCGGATTCGTTGGACCACCGGTCGGACCGCGCGCTTCGATTTTGCTTCCGTCCTGCAGCTTGTCTTGACCGTCCACCACCACGTTGTCGCCCGGCTGAAGTCCCGCTCCGATTCCAATGGAGTTCCCGGACGAAAGCGCGATCGTCACCGGCTGAATCTTTACGGTGTTGTCTTTCTGTGCCAGATAAACGTAGTTACCCTGCGGTCCGCGTTGGATGGCTGTCGACGGAACGATGGTTATGTTGTGCTTGGTGTCCACCAGCAAATGGATGTTCACGAATTGATTCGGAAACAGCAGATTTTTATCATTGCTGAATTCAGACTTCAGTTTGTAGGTGCCGGTGGTCGTGTCGATTTGATTGTCGATCGTCAGTAGCTTGCCGGTGGCGATTTTCGTGACGTCATCGCGATCATAGGCTTCGACCGGAAGTTGGGTACTGTGAAGCTTGCTCAATACCTGGGACAGCTGATCTTGCGGCAAGCTGAAAATCACCGCGATCGGCTGCAGCTGGGTAATGACCAGAAGACCAGTGGTATCGGCGGCGTGAACGATGTTTCCCATGTCCACCAACCGCAATCCCACTCTCCCGGTGATCGGCGCAGTGATGTGGGAGTACACGATCTGCAGCTTTGCGTTATCGATCGCCCCCTGATCCGCCTTGATGGCCCCCTGATATTGCCCGACTTGCGCTTGTTGCGTATCGACTTGCTGTTTCGGGATCACGCCCTCTTTGAAGAGCAACTGATAGCGTTCGTAATCGACCTGCACGTCGCGAAGTTGCGCTTGATCCTTGGCGAGCTGCCCTTCGGTCTGCTCCAGCTGCACCTGGTAGGGCCGCGGATCGATCTCCACCAGGGCATCGCCCTGGTGGACGGTCTGGCCTTCGGTAAAGTTGATCTTTACGATTTGCCCGTCAACGCGACTCCGCACGGTAACCGTGTTGAATGCCGTAACGGTGCCCAGCCCGTTGAAGTACACGGGTAGGTCGCCGCGTGCGGCCGTCGCCACCACGACCGGTACGGTTTGCCCCGCTCCGCCTGCCCCCGGACGCCCGCCCGCCGCTCCCGCCGCGGGAACCTGTGCCGACGTGCTGTCCCTCGACCGGAAATACCAAACTCCAAGCCCAACAACGATCACCAGCGCAATAATCCATAGCCACCAGCGGCTCTTGGCTTCGGGGGTCTGCCCAGAATTCACCGGACGCGTATACGGCTCCGGAAATTCCGTCGATTTCAAATGACCCATTCCTTCTCTCCTGTCCTAGCGGCAACACTGCCGTCGGGCCTGCCGATTTCAAGGCGTTCACGCGCGGGATCTCGAGTGATCTAAGGCCGTTCAAGCACGGGACAAAGCCTATCGGAAAACCTGGCCTATACCTAGATAAGACGGTCCTTCGCGGCGAAAGGTTACGTAGCAAGCTCTCGCGCAAAACGCCTCGCACGCGGCCCTAGCGCCCCGGCGTCCGGGACGCCCGGGATGTCTGGAGGAAACCTAAATTTACTCGATAATTTACTCGATGCGAGATTTGCAAAGATTTCGTACACTGACTCGCTCACCGTGAGGCTACGATTCGCGGAGGCGCTGTTAGATCGAGAGAATCTACCTAAGGGGATCCCGAGAACATGCTTAAAGCGCTCATCGTTGGCGTCATATTAGGAGCGGCTCTGGTATTGGGCGGCGTTTGGCTTTACTTCACCAGCGGCCGCGCTCCGGTCGCGGTCACCGACCCTCCTCTGCCATTCGAAAAAAAGCTCGCGCACGCGTCGCTGAATGCTCATCTCGATAAGCAGCAGCGCTCTGAGCCGGCGGTTCCCGCGGACGAGACCAACTTCCTCGCAGGCGCTGAAGTCTACAAGCATAATTGCGCCGTTTGCCACGGCCTACCGGGCGTAGCCCCCACCGCGATTTCGGAAGGTGAATATCCAAAGCCTCCCGAACTGTTCAAAGGCACCGGCGTGACCGACGACCCCGCGTGGGAATCCTACTGGAAGGCCGCCAACGGCATCCGCCTGACCGGCATGCCAGGCTTCAAGGGCCGCCTGACCGACGCCCAACTTTGGCAAGTAAGCCAACTACTGGCCAACGCCGACAAAATCTCCCCAGCGGTCAAAGCCGCGCTGACCATTTCCTCCGCGAGCGCCACAGCCCCACCAGCCACCGTTGTGGTCCCGACAAAATAACGAACGAGCAAAGTCGCATTCGTAAATTGTCTCCGGACGTGCCTCTCTCCCGCTGCAGGGCCGGGGCTCGTTTACCCTGCATTGCGAAGGGCTCCGAGCGCCGCCTGCAACAAAAGCTCTGCGGCTGAATAGCGACGCTGCTCAATCCCGCACCGTCGTCAACCGGTCCGCATTTCGCAAATGCGGAAACATCCAAGCCCAACCCGCCGTGACCAACAACGTCCCCATCCCGCCTAACACCACGGCAGGCACGGTCCCAAACCAATGCGCCGTCAACCCCGACTCAAACTGCCCCAACTCATTCGAAGCCCCAATGAAAACCATATCGACCGCATTCACGCGTCCCCGCATTTCATCCGGCGTGGCCACCTGGATCAGCGTGCTTCGCACAATCACGCTAACCATGTCCGCAGCCCCCACGAGCACGAGCGCGATCAGTGAAAGGGTCAAACTGCGGGAAACCCCAAACAAAATCGTGAACACACCAAACCCGGCCACGCACCACAACATCTTCGCTCCCACCCGCCCGCGCAACGGCTGGTGAGCCAAGTACACGGCCATCGTCGCCGCCCCAATTCCCGGCGCGCTCCGCAGGATGCCCAGTCCCCACGGCCCGGTCATTAGAATTTCCCGCGCGTATACCGGCAGCAGCGCCACCGCTCCGCCGAGCAACACTGCAAACAAATCCAGGGAGATGGCGCCGAGTATTATTTTCTTGCGCCATATGTAGTGAAGCCCCGCGAGGACACTGCTCGTGTTTAGGGGCTCTCGCGACCGCGCCTTCGATTCCACCTTGATTTGGAAAGCGCAAAAAGTCGCGACCGTCGCAGCCACCGCTGCCAACCCGTACACCGCCGACGGTCCTCGCGCGATGGCGTAAACCACGCCCCCAGCCGACGGCCCCAGAATCGTCGCCGTCTGGAACACACTCGACGCCCACGCCACCGCGTTTGGGAAATGTTGTTCCGGCACCAACTGCGGCAGCAGCGCACGGCTCACCGGCGCATTGAAGGCACGCACAATCCCAATCAGAATCACCACCCCATAAATGGGATACACCGATCGCGTGTGCCGCAGCGCAGCAAACAGCAGCAGCGCGGAACATCCGCCAAACGCCGCATAGCACGCCACCACCAGCTTTCGCCGGTCATAACGATCCGCCACATGCCCGGAAACCAGAAACAGCAAAACGCCAGGTAGGAACTGCGCCAGTCCAACCAACCCCAAATCCAACGGCCGCTTCGTAATTTCGTACACCTGCCAGCCGACCGCGACCGATTGCATCTCCGTCGCCAGCACGATGCAAAACCGCGCCGCCTGGTAGAGGCCAAAACTTGGGTAGGTGAACGCAACGCGCCCTGGGGCGATGGAGGTCAGAGGCGCAGCCATCGCCAACTACTTTGCCACAAATTTAAGAATCCCACGAACCGCCTCGCCTAGCGCACACGCCCCGGTCGGTGTACTCCAACGCGCAAACTCCCCAGCGGCCGTCAATCCACAAAACACTCCGTCCGCACCCTGCTAGAATCAAAAACGAGATCGCGAACCACGAGAATGAACCGCCCACCGCCCGCAAAAGTCTTCCCACTCTTCCTAAAGCTGGAACATCGCCCCTGCCTGGTCGTAGGCGCCGGTGCAGTCGGTGAAGGCAAAATCGCCGGTCTCCTCGAAGCCGAAGCTAGAGTCCGCGTAGTGGCCCCGCAAGCCACCCCGCAAGTGGAGTCCTGGGCCAAAACAAAGAAGCTTGATTGGCATCAGCGCCCCTTCCAACCGGCCGACCTCGAAGGAATGTTCCTGGTAATCGCCGCAACCTCGTCCACGCCGCTCCACGAACAAATCTTCGCCGAAACCCGCCGCCACGGCGTCCTGTGCAACGTAGTAGACGTCCCGCACCTGTGCGACTTCTACTATCCGGCGGTAGTCCGCCGCGGCCCGCTACAAATCGCCATCTCTACCGCAGGCGAAAGCCCCGCCTTGGCCCAGCGTCTTCGCAAAGACTTGGAAGTCCAGTTCGGTCCGGAGTACGAAGCGTGGGTAACCGCCCTGGGGGAAGCCCGGGCCGAGATCGCAACAAAGGATATGAGCGCCGAAGACCGCAAGGAATTACTGCACAACCTGGCCAGCGCGGAATTTTTCCGGGCATTTCAGGATCGCGTAAAGAAGGAACGAGAAGAAAAACCGTAAAACCCGAAGTCTAGACCGAAGCCCCCTTCGCCTGCGCTCGCTTGATCTCTTCGCTCAAAATGATCGCCTCGGCCACTTCGCGCATCGACAAGCGCCGCTGGCGGCTCTGCTTCTGCAACATCAAATAGGCTTCTTCCTCACTGATTCGCAAATCGCGTTGCAGGATGCCCTTGCCACGCTCCACAATCTTGCGCGACTCCAACTCTTCTGAAAGCTGCGAGTTTTCTTCCTCCAGCCGCGCCAACTCCACTTCCGCGCCCACCAGAAACCCAATCGTCGAAATCAGCTGAATTTCCGCTTCACTATGAGTATGCGGCTGGCGATGCTGCAAATTGATCACGCCAACAAGCTTGTTGCGGCAAAGGATCGGCACCGAAAGAAACGCCTCGTAGCGATCCTCCGGCAATTCATTGAACGACTGAAACCGCGAATCCTTGAAAGCATCCGAAGCCACCGCCACCGGCTCGCGATGCTCGGCCACCCACCCGGTGATCCCTTGCCCCACGGGTATCTTCAACCGCCCAACAATCTCAGGGTGCGGATTCTTTGAAGCCCGCAAGATAAGGTGCTTGCCCTCGAGCACATATACGAAACAGGAGTCGCACCTTACTACTGCCACCACAAAGTCCACAATCTTCCCGAGGACCTCGTTCAGCGGATCAGCCGCAGCCATCCTGCTGCCAATTTGATGAAGAAACTCAATCGCCGGGTCTTCCACGCGCGCAAGCCCCTCGTTCATGCGGTTACCGTAGCCGCCCATGCGCGCACCGTCAAACGCAAAGAATCGTTTCACGCGAACAAATTATGTTTTCCCAAAACGCCTGCGCCGCGGGTTCGACTTTTCGAGCGATCGCAATCTTCTTTACCAAGGCAGCGAGTCTACGGCGGCCCACGAACTTCGCACCGCAGTGCTGAGACGATCCGCTTCCAGAACAGAGTCGCATGCGGTTGCAAGACGAATTGGTGTCGCACGGCCAGCCCGTGGCTCGAAGATCCATAGGTACTGGGGCTTGTCGAATGACGGCCATAACCCTTCCCCGTAAGACGACATGTTTATAGGACAAATAGAGCGCCTCGCCGTCGACGTACAGGGAGACCTGTACTCATGGGCAGGTGCTTTACCTTACACACCGTTAAATTTACGGCTTCCGTGAGCCCCATTCGTCTTCAAACTATATCCAATTCATAGGAAGCGTTGGCTTCCCTCGTCTCAGGGGACGAGTTGCCTTCCTGCAACAAGAGGTGCTGCGATGACCGGGGCCCGCCTAGTAGCGACCAGCTGCATAACGTTCTTTGTGTTTCCACTGATAGCCGCAGGACAAGCGCGGCCCGAGAAAGCCGCTGGAAGTGACGCCAACAGCTTCGCTCCCACGGTTTCGGTGCGCGAGCTAAAGATTCCGGCGAAGGCCCGCGACGCCTACAACAAGGGCACGCAACGTCTCACGCAAAAGGACTGGGCCGGCAGCATCCCGGAGTTTCAGCGGGCGATTGCGGCGTATCACAACTTCTACGAGGCGTACTACAAGATAGGAATCGCGGACCTGGAACTGAAACTCAGCGGGGACGCCGAAGCGGCTTTTCGCAAATCCGTCGAACTGAGCGAGGGACGCATGGCCGCGCCGTTGTTCGGGCTGGGCTTGACGCTTGGCAACGCGAAACAGTTTGACGATGCCTTAGGGTACATCCGGGCGGGGTTACAGCTGGAACCCACGAATGCGACCGGGCACTTTACTCTAGCGTGGGTATTGTTCGGCGCGGCGCGCGTGGTCGAGGCCGAGCAGAGCGCGAAGCAAGCAGTGTTGTATAACTCGAATTTTGCGATGGCGCACCTGCTTCTGGCGCAGATCGATCGAAGGCTGAACAATTCGGCCGGCATGGTCGACGAGCTGGACGCCTATTTGCGCATTGAGCCGGATAGTCCGCGAAGCCCCGGGGTGAAGGCGGTGCGTGACGCCGCAGCCCGAGCACTAAGCCAGCAGCAGGGCGAGGAGACCGTCGCGGCCAGCGACGGCCAGCGATAACCGTCGGGAGTTATTGAGAGCCGCGGAGCTTCCAGACGATTTGACTGAACATACCTAGCCAAAACTTGGCGTCTTCGGCGGTCAGATTGTGGCGGCGCATCAGGCGGCGCAGCTTTTCTTCAGTGCGCGCAGCGGAGCGGGATTTCAGTGAGCCGCTGGCGTCGAGGGCTTCGAGCAGCAACGCGGCCACGCGGTCGATGTCGCCGGCGGTAGCGGGCTGTCCCTTTTCCGGGATTGCAACGTGGCGGGAAGAACGCGCGAGCTCGTAGAGGCAGACCGCGACGGCCTGACCAAGATTCATCGAGCGGTGCTGTTCGCGAGTGGGAATGCGCAGCAGCCAGTGGCAGTGACTGAGGTCCTCGTTCGAGAGACCGAATTTTTCCGAACCAAATAATAACGCGACGCGGCCGGTTGCCAGGCGCTTGCGGATCAGCGGCGCGGCGCCTTGCAAGCCTTTGACTGGATGGCGTACTTCCCTGCTGCCGACAGCGGTCGTTCCCACGACGAGCGTGCAATCGGCTACGGCTTGGGCGACGGTCGGGACCACGCGCGCATTGGCGAGCAATTCCGAGGCGCCCACTGCCGAGCGAGCTTCCCGGAAGGATGGCTCGTACGGATTGACCAGACAAAGATTAAGGACGCCGAAGTTGCTCATGGCGCGGGCAGCGGCGCCGATGTTTAGAGGATTTCGCGTGGCGACGAGCACGACGCGGAGTGCATCGAATTCAGTCTGTGCGGACAAGGCGCCCCATTCTACAGGACGCGTACTGTTGGCAGGAGAGGTCGCGAGAAACTAGCGAGACCGATAGGTTCTTACACTTCTGCTCGGGGGACCCGGCGCTGCAATCGATATTTGCGGGCATTGGCTTCGATGTAGCCGAGGAGCTCGAGAGTGATCAGCAGGCGCCGCACGGCAGCCCGGGAAAGCGCAGTGGCGCGGGAGATTTCGGCGATGGTCAGGCCGTCGGGATGGCCTGCGAAGCATTCGATCACCCGCAGCCCGCGTGCCAGGGACAAGACGAAGTCGGGATTTCCTTCGTGGACGGCCAGTTCCCGGCCCCAACGGGTGCGGAATGGGGAGAGCGCTTGCGGCGGATCGCTTTCTTCGAGGATGACTTGGGTAGTGGACATGGTGCCCTCGCTTTATGTGAATTGCTGTGGCCGAGCATACCGCGCGGAGACGACAATCTAAGTTGAAACTTTTCGATGTAACGAATGGAGAAAAGTTGGGATAGAGGGCACGACGGCGTTCGACTCGTCGCTGGTCTGGCTCGTGCGCAGTTTCCCTAGGGACACCTGGTCGCCCTTCGGCAATCCCCTCAAAGCAAACATGCCCCTAGGAAGCAGGTAGAAGTTTTTGGGATCGCAAGATTTTTCGGATGAGGCCGGGGTTGGTTATCGCGGCGCCGAGCAGAGCGCCCAGCGTATTGGTGATAATGTCGGTCGTACCGGAAAACCTGCGCGGGATGTAGGCCTGCAGGATCTCCACGGCGAAACTGAGGGAGGCGCCGACCAGAGTGGCGTTGAGAATGGCCTGCACACGAGAATGCCGCAGCGAGAAGTAGACGCAAAAGATAGCGCCCAGAGGCACGAACCCGGCGATGTTTGCGAGGATATCGTTTACGTATAAGCGGTTTGGGTCGTACTCCTTGACCGCAGATTTGAGTATGGCTTTGTGCGGGACGTTGAAGCTGACGGGGATTTCTAAGGTTGGGGCGGTCGGCACCGAGCTGCGGATTTCACGACCGGTGCGTTCGCCGAAGGAGTAGCGCGCCAGTGCCCCGTCCAGGTTGGGAGGATTGGCAGCACCGACTGCGGTCCATCCGGCGTAGTGGCGGGACACTTCGGCAGGAGTGAGTTCCCTCGAGTAGAGGGCCAAGCCGCGGATTTCTCCCGTCCATGGTCGGTAGTCCACGGGGGAGGTTCCCAGGACGATCTGACCGGCGAGTTCGTTCCGTGCGATCGTGAACTTGGGAAAAGACTGGGCATGAGTGGCGTTGCGGTAGACGACCGTGCCGCTAGGACCGGACGTAATGGTCACCAGCAGTAGCTCTCCAACCCGGAATGCATGGTTCACGTCGAGTTTGGCCTCTCTCACTTTTCCCCGTGCGTCTGCGGAGTCGTGTGAGATCAACAGTCCATCCATCCACTGGCGAACCAGCAGGTGTGTCGAATGACCCGGGACATAGAATCCGAGGATGGTGTCGGAGACTTCCATGCTCCCGGTGCGAAGCAGCAGCTCGATGCTGCAGGATTTTCCAGCGGAGGGTTCCGGTGGCGGCTGCAGCGGCCTTTCGCTGACGACCACACCATCGTGCCCGAGCTGAATTCCGTTGCCGTCGGGCAGCCAGGTGACTTGATTTACGGGCCAAGGGTTGAAGGGCCACAGGGTGGCACAGAGAATGGCAACGACCGCGACGATGCAAAGGACTCCAATGCGTCTCTCGTCAAGGCGATGCGGCGAGTCGTTTTTCACTGATGGACCGTGGACAAGGCGCTCGATTCTTCTACCGCTTCTGCTTCACACGCAAAAACGCTTTTGGAACAAACTAACGCAAATAGCCGATCGTTTTGCTGGCCAGCTTGTCAAACGCGGTTACCGCCGATTCCAGATGTTCTTCGCGGGTATCCTCGATTTTGTTGTGGCTGATGCCGCCGACCGATTGCACGAACATCATTACCGTAGGGATACCCGCGCGGGAGACTTCGGCTGCGTCATGCAGCGGGCCGGAGGGCATGCGGTGCGTGGTTTGGGCGACTTCGCGGATCGCTTGATCGCATAAATCGAGAAGCGCGGGGTCAAACGCGATGGGCTCGATGCTCCATATGCGCGACCATTCGACGGTACAGCGCTCTTCGCGAGCGAAACACTCGCTGGCTTCGCGCGCTTCGCGAAACATCGTGGCGAGCACCGTGGGATCCAGGTCGCGCTGATCGAGGGTGGCTTCGCACCGCCCGACAACCGCAGTGACGATTCCGGGGAAAGTCTTGACGCTGCCCATGGTGCAGACGGCGTCGGCATGTTTGCCCGCGATGGCGCGAATTTCCAGAGCGAGTTTGGCGGTGGCCGCCAGAGCGTCACGGCGGGCGTTCATCGGGGTCGATCCTGAATGCGCTTCCTGACCGTGGAAAGTAACGGCGTGGCGTTCCACTCCTTTTGTTCCGAGCACCGTCGCCAGCGGGAAGCCCATGCGTTCGAGGACCGGACCTTGCTCGATGTGCAACTCGATGTAGGCGCCGGCGTTTTTTTGCTCGCGGGCGGCTTCGCTGAAACGATCGATCTCAACGCCGCAGCGTCGGAGCGCGTCTTCAAGACGAACGCCGTCGCGATCGGTGCGTACGCGGTCCGCGGCGATGCTGGACGTACCAGCAAAGGCCGAAGAGCCGAGAAGGCTGCGGCCGAAGCGCGCGCCTTCCTCGTCGGCCCAATCCACCAGGCGGATCGTGACCGGCGGGCGGCCGTTGAATTCCTCCGAAATACGCCGAACGATTTCGAGGCCCGCAAGAACGTTGAGCGAACCATCGAGCCAGCCGCCGTTCGGAACGGAATCAAGGTGGCCGCCGATCAGCAGGGATTTTTCGGATTGGCCGGCGAGGGTGACCCAGTTGTTGCCGGCGACGTCGTAGTGATGTTCGACCGGAAGGCCCGTTAGTTTTTGCGCGAACCATTCGCGAGCCTGGAGCCAGGTGTCGGTCCAGGCGACGCGCTGTGCGCCGTTCGCGTCGCTGGTGAGAGTGCGCAGTTCCTTCAGCTCGGCGACGGCTCGTTTGGGGTTGAGGGTCATAAGTTTGCCTCAGCGGTGCGCTGCTTTCGGTTTGCTAGGGTAACAAATGGAAGAGGTTCGTTAAACGCTAGCGGACCTAAACGCGCTGTAACCGGAGCGGCTGAGGTCGTTCGCCAGTCCGCACCGGACCGGCTCAAGGATGACAGGACCGTTGCACAACGGCGGTTTACGACGATCGTTATTGGGCGCGCTTACGTTTCGCCTCTGCGTCGGATGACGTCGTCGGCTTGACGAGCGGGGATTCGCCGAACCATTCGGCCCGTTGAAGTTCGATGGGCAAGTTCCCGTTACGCCACACAAAATCGTTGAACGCTCGGATGTCGAATTTCTCGCCCGCCCGGAACCGCGCATCGGCAAGGAACTTGGTAATCTGAATCTTGCCCGCCTGGTAGGAGATGGCTTGCCCTGGCTGCGTGGCGAACGCCGCGCCTTCCGATTGGGCGGTTTTTGGATTCATGGGCACGGTCTTTGCCAAATACGCCGAAGCCTCTTCGTTGTTGAGCTGACCGAGAGCCAGTTTGACGTCGACCTCGACGCGGAGCGCGCGGAGACGCGCAAAGTTGTAGATGATCTCACGGGTGTGCGGCGAATCTTCGAACAGTCCAGCGAGCAACATCATCTCTTCGGCGTAGAAGCCCAGACCTTCATTGGCGCCAGAATCATAGTAATGCCGGCGAATGGCGTCGGGATTGCGCCACGACAACCACAGCTGCATGTAGTGCCCGGGCACTCCCTCGTGAACGATCAGGGGACGTGGGTCGCGCTGGCTGGCGCCCTCGAAATAACCGGGGCTCGGCGAAGGTTTCGGAGTCCAGCGCGTGCCCTCTTGCGTCATCCGCGACGGGCCGGTGAAGTCGTCAAGTTCGGAAAAATCGCCGAGGCCGACCAGGTACGGAGGGATCGCACGAACCGTGTAGTGCGGAAAATCCTGCGGCACGGTAAGAATTTCCTGTCGCGCCAGAAAACGCCGGACTGCAGTCTCCATACCGTTGGTGCGCTCGATCTGTTCGTCGAGCGTATCGAATACTTCCAAGGGGCGGACTTCAATATTGCGCTGGTGTTCGATTTGCTCGGCAGCGACCGAGCGCGCCCACTCCTGCCGGCTCATGTCCAGCAGCTGCTCCGGCGTAAACGGATAAAGTGCGACGTTTTTCAGGAAGAAAACGTAAGCGTCCCGGCCGACCGGCGTGTGCGGCGGCATAGTGGGAAGGCGCTGTTGCAGCCGGTCGCGGAAGGATTCAAGAGAGGAGGCAGCGCGCTCGACCGCGGGTGCGAGTTCCTGGGCGTTGTCCCCCACAAGCAATGGCCCCACATCGTGAGCCACCAGCCACAATTGTGAGCGAATGTCAGAAAGCGACGCGATCGCGAGCTTCGCGAATGGCGCACAAGGATGCTGCAGATTGGCTTCGGCGTCTTCCACGATCGACGGAATATTCTGTACGCGCGCGATGAGATCAGCGGTACGGGCTTTGTCGAACGGCGGCGGCGGAAGGATCGCTTCCACAACAGGGGTCATGGCTTGATCGACGTAAAAAGTGGCGTCGTCCTGCCAGCGGCGATTCATGTCGAGTTCCCAATGAACGCGCGCCAAAGCCGAACCCATCAGGCGGTAGTCCACTTGTTGGGGGACACGCCACTTGGAGGCATCCAACTTTTTCCAGCGAACTTCGAACGCCGAAAGATCGTTGCGCTGGTGAGCGATGGACTCCGCCGACCACGAAGGCTTCAACCCGGCTGGGCGCTCGATGCGCGGGATGTCGTCCGCATTGAATGGCTGCCATTGCGCGCGCCAGGCCCAGAAATCGGTCGCCAACTTGTCGAGAGAATCCTGCCCGCGAACACTCAGGGGCAGACACAAAACAACGAACAGGACCAGAGCGCGTCTCATGGATGCGCGATATTGCGGGACAATGCGGAGGATGTCAATGCACCCGTCCTCCCGCAAGCCCTGACAAGTTAACCCGATATTCGAAAGCTTGAATTCCGCAGGGCGGTGGAGTAGCGTCGGGCTGGTCCAGTCTGGCCGCCAAGTTCGCGGACGATTCCACAAGGACATGGTAAAGGAGTGCATCTATGGCAACCGCAGTCACCGCCCCATCGATTGATTCGAACGTTTCAAGCTTCGTCGCTCGAAAACAAAAGCTTCTCATTAACGGCAAATGGGTCGAAGCCGCCTCTGGAAAGACCTTTGCGACGTACAACCCAGCTACCGGTGAAGTGCTGGCGAACGTCGCGGAAGGCGATCGCGAAGATATCGACCGAGCCGTAAAAGCAGCCCGCGCCGCTTTCGAAACCGGCCCTTGGTCCAGAACCTCTCCCGCTGTTCGCGGAAAGATGATCTGGAAGCTCGCCGACCTGATCGAGAAACACCTCGAAGAATTCGCGCAACTCGAATCGCTGGATAACGGTAAGCCACTCGCCGTCGCGCGCGTCGCCGACCTCCCGCTGACGATCGAGCACATGCGCTATTACGCCGGCTGGGCCACCAAGATCGAAGGCAATACCATTCCGCTCACACTAGCGCCACCATCGAAGTTCCTGGCGTACACCGTGCGCGAGCCAGTCGGCGTGGTCGGCCAAATCATTCCGTGGAATTTCCCGTTGCTGATGGCCGCGTGGAAGCTTGGCCCAGCGCTGGCGGCCGGTTGCACCGTCGTGCTGAAGCCCGCAGAGCAGACTCCGCTTACAGCCCTGCGTCTCGGCGAACTATTGCAGGAAGCTGGATTCCCAGACGGCGTGGTCAACATCGTTCCAGGCTACGGAGAAACCGCCGGCGCGGCGCTAGCCTCGCATCCCGACGTAGATAAAATCGCTTTCACCGGCTCAACCGAAGTTGGCCGGCTGATCATCCACGCCGCGGCCGGCAATCTAAAGAAGGTCTCGCTCGAACTCGGCGGCAAGTCACCCAACGTAATTCTCGACGACGCCGACCTCGAATCTGCCATTCCCGGCGCTGCGAGTGCCATCTTCTTCAACCACGGTCAATGTTGCTGCGCGGGTTCCCGACTGTACGTCGAAAAGAAAATATTCGACAAGGTGGTCGACGGCATGGCACAGAGCGCGGAAAAAATACGCGTTCGCCCGGGCTTCGACCCGGAGTGCGATATGGGTCCGCTCGTTTCCGAAGAACAGCTGAACCGCGTCTGCGGCTACCTCGAATCCGGCAAGAAGGAAGGGGCGAAGGCGGTGACCGGCGGCGAGCGGTACGGCGACAAAGGCTACTTCGTAAAACCGACCGTCCTGGTCGACACCACAGAAAATATGAAGGTTGTGCAAGAAGAAATCTTTGGACCGGTAGTGACCGCAATTCCCTTCACCGATCCCGACGAAGTCGTGCGCAAAGCGAACGACACCGTTTATGGTCTGGCGGCCGGAATTTGGTCACGCGACATCAAGAAAGCTCACAAACTCGCCTCTAAACTTCGCGCGGGCACCGTATGGATCAACTGCTACAACGTCTTCGATCCAGCACTACCCTTCGGTGGATATAAGCAATCCGGCTGGGGCCGCGAAATGGGACACGAAGTGCTCGAGCACTACACCGAAGTAAAATCGGTGTGCGCAGCGCTCTAGACTGAATCGATACTTCGAAACGGAATGGGCTGAGGTTTTTCGCTTCAGCCCACTTTTTTCGTCAAAGAACCAGACGGCGACGCGCATCCTTGCGTCTTTTTCTTTCCCAACGATTAGGGATACAGTCTTCCTGCTAAACCGTTGACCGGAGGATGGATGCAGAACCGTTCCTGGTTTGTGGCGCTGACCGTGGTCTTGAAGAAGCTTGCCTTCAGGTTCGCGCCGGTACTCGCGCTGCTGCCCTTGCTCTGCCCCGTTTCAAGAACCCAGCAAGCTCCAGAAACCGTGGACATTCAGGTGCAAGCTGATCAATCCGACGGAGCCATGCCCCCAATCTGGAATTACTGGGGCTACGATGAGCCAAACTACACCTACCCCGGCAACGGCAAAAAGCTTCTCGGCGAGTTGGCCGCCCTTAGTCCCGTGCCGGTATACATTCGCGTCCACAATCTCTTCACTACCGGTGATGGCTCCGCCTCGCTGAAGTGGGGTTCGACCAATGTCTACACCGAAGACGCGGCCGGAAACCCAATTTACAGCTGGACGATTCTTGACCGCATCTTCGACACATTTCACCAGTCCGGCGTAAAGCCGCTGGTGGAAATTGGTTTCATGCCCGAAGCGCTTTCGACTCATCCACAACCTTACCGACACTCTTTCCCGAACGGCACGATCTTCACCGGTTGGGCCTATCCGCCAAAGGACTACAAGAAATGGTCCGAGCTGGTCTTCCAGTTTGTCCATCATCTACGCGAGTGTTATGGCGACGCCGAGGTGAAAACTTGGATGTGGGAAGTCTGGAACGAACCGGACATCAACTATTGGAAAGGAACGCCCGAGGAATTTATGAAGTTGTACGATTTTTCTGCAGATGCCGTGTTGCGCGCTCTTCCGGGAGCGCGCATAGGAGGTCCGGACACCACGGGGCCAGGTTCACCCAAAGCGATCGCGTTTCTGCGTGCGTTCCTCGAGCACTGCGCTCACGGGCAAAACTACGCGAACGGCAAAACAGGCTCCCCTCTGGATTTCATCAGTTTCCATCCCAAGGGTTCACCGAAGTGGCAAGGCGATCACGTACAGATGGGCATTGCTCCGCAGCTTAAGGCCGTCGACCAGGGCTTCCAGGTGGTCGCTTCCTTTCCAGAATTTGCCCACACCCCTATCGTTCTCGGCGAGTCCGATCCGGAAGGATGCGCCGCATGCTCTGCAAAGGAAAATCCACAGAATTCCTATCGAAACGGGCCGCTTTATGCGTCCTACACGGCTGAATCCCTTTACCACATCGACGCCCTGGCGAAACGCGAGCGCATTCAATTTCTCGGCGCGGTGAACTGGTCGTTCGAGTTCGAGGACCAGCCATACTTTGCAGGATTCCGCGAGATGGCTTCGAACGGATTGGACAAGCCCGTCTTGAACGCGTTTCGAATGCTCGGTCTACTCAGCGACAAGCGAATCAAAGTTACCAGCTCCGCCGCATTGCCAAGCAATTCCGTAGTCGCCGACGGAGTACGCGGCAAGCCGGATATCAACGCGATCGCGACACGAAAGGACCATGAGATTGAGGTGTTGATCTGGAACTATCACGACGAGGACCTCCCTTCCGCGGCATCCGTCATCGACCTAACCATCGAGGGTTTACCAGCGAACGCTGACCGCGCACAGAGCGAACATTTTCGAATCGACACGGGTCACAGCAACGCGTTCGAAGCTTGGAAGCAGATGGGTTCTCCCAGGCAACCGACCGACGCGCAATATCAGCTGCTCCAGGATGCGGGGCAACTGCAACTGCTAAACTCCCCTAGTTGGATTCCCATCGAGCGAGCCGGTGTGCACTTGCAATTTTCGCTGCCTAGACAGGCGCTCTCGCTTTTGCGAATCACGTGGTAACCGGACCCGAAACGATCGAGGATGCTTGGCGCGAATGGTCCCTCGCTTGACAGTGCCACTCCCGCGCCCTATAAATGATCGGTAAACGCTTACCGCATTTCGCCCTGCGCGTCCCATCGTTCGCGCCAACCCCGGGGAGAAAGACCTCAAGGAGAAATAGTGACCGCCTCCAGGCGCCAATTCCTGAAAAGCGCCGCCGCGACTAGCGCCGGGGCACTAATCCCGCATTCCTTGCCGGCATCGCCTGTCGAAGTGGATTATCGAGAAAACGTACTCTATAGTTGCAGCGGAAGTCTCCAGTAGGTCGAGCGAGCCCATGGATATCCGCGAAATTGCCAGACGTGCCAAAGTCTCGACGGCGACGGTATCACGGACCATCAATCGCGTCCCCACCGTCGATCCGCAACTCGCCAAGCGCGTATGGAAAGTAGTCGAGGACCTCGGGTATTACCCCAATACTCAGGCTCGCGCGCTGGTCTCCGGGAAAAGCAGAATTTTCGGCCTGATCGTGTCCGAAATCACCAATCCGTTCTTTCCGGAGATTGTCCAGGCCTTCGAAGACATCGCTGTTCAGCATAATTATGAAATTCTCCTGACGTCCACGGTCCACAATCCCAAGCGCATGGAGTTGGCGGTACGCCGCATGATCGAGCGCCGCGTGGATGGCGTCGCCATCCTGACCTTCGGCATGGAAGATTCACTAGTTGAAGATCTGCGCTTTCGCAAAGTGCCTCTGGTTTTCGTGGATGTTGGCCCGCATGTACCCGGCGTAAGCAACATCCGCGTCAACTACCAACACGGGATTCGCCAAGCCATTCAGCATTTGGCGGCACTGAAGCACACCCGAATTGCCTTTATTGCCGGACCTTCCAATCTTAAATCGGCCATGGCCCGCAGGGCCGCTTTTGAATCTGCTATGCAGGAAATCCGTCTGGACGTTCCCCCAGAAATGATTGTCGAGGGCGATCACAAGATGGAAGGTGGCATGCGCGCACTTGTGCGACTCGCCGGATTACCTGTGCGCCCGACGGCGATCCTGTGCTCGAACGACATGACCGCCGTGGGCGTGATGCGCGAAGCCTACGAATACGGTGTCGTCGTTCCCCGGGACTTGTCCCTGGTGGGCTTCGACGATATCCGCCTCTCGCAATTCACCACCCCGCCACTAACCACCGTTCAAATGTCGCAGACGCTGCTCGCGGAATACGCATTTCAAGCGCTGCTGAGCGAAGCGCAGAGAAATTCGACAGGCCCCGCAGGAAGCGAGTACGAGTTGCTGACAACTCTGGTGCTGCGCCGTTCGACCGCTCTTGCGCCGCTGGACGGAATGACCTTCAAAGCTCCCAACGTCGCCGCCCCTGATACCACGGCCGACAAGTAGAGCGATTACACGCTCACCAGCCGAAAACGGTCAGGGTCGCAACCTCAAACGCGAGCGCCCCAAGTTGTGTCAGAGGTGCCGACGCACTCGGCGCGCCCCCCTTTGCCGCCACGCCGACGTTGTCATACCCTAGGCCATCACGACGCTCATGGAGATGACCAAATCGTGGAATATCGCCCTCTAGGTCGCACCGGTTGGAACGTTTCCGAAATCAGCTTCGGCGCTTGGGCCATCGGCGGTTCTTGGGGCCACGTACCCGACGAAGAAGCGATGGCTGCCCTCCACAAAGCCGTGGATTGCGGCGTCAATTTTTTCGACACCGCCGATGTCTACGGTGACGGGCGCAGCGAGCAACTCATCGCCAAACTGCGAAAGAGCTGCAAACAGGAAATTATTGTCGCGACCAAAGCGGGCCGGCGATTGCCAAAGCAATCCGTCGCGGGCTACACCGCTGCCAACCTCACCGCTTGGGTTGACGACAGTCTCCGCAACCTTTCCGCCGATGGCCTCGACCTACTGCAACTCCACTGCCCGCCCACCGAGCTCTACCAACGCCCGGAAGTCTTCGAAATTCTTGATGGCTTGGTGAAGGCCGGCAAAATTCGCCACTACGGAGTTAGTGTCGAGAGAATCGAGGAAGCGCTAAAGGCCATTCAATTCCCCAACGTCCAAACGGTGCAGATTATCTTCAATTGCTTCCGCCAGCGCCCCGCCGAAGAATTCTTTCCTTTCGCCAAACAACAACAGGTCGGCATTCTGGCCCGCGTTCCTTTGGCCAGCGGTTTGTTGACCGGAAAACTTCGTCGCGACTCCAAGTTTCCCGCAGACGACCACCGCAATTTCAACCGTCACGGCCAGGCGTTTGACGTCGGCGAGACTTTCTCCGGCGTGGACTACCAGACCGGGATTGAAGCTGCGGAAGATATTCGCGCCGTCCTGCCCGCGGGCGTGACCATGAGTCAGTTCGCCCTCCGTTGGATTCTCATGTTTGACGCCGTTTCCTGCGCCATTCCCGGCGGCAAACGCCCCGAACAGGTTGCCGACAATTGTCGCGCCTCCGGCCTCCCGCCGCTCCCCGAAAGCGCCATGGCTGCTCTCCGCCGCATCTACAACACAAAAATCCGCCCTACCGTCCACGATCACTGGTGAAATCAGACTTTGGAGATCCGCCTCACCAACCTAGATCCATCAGAATCAACGTGGATCGGTGGAAAGAATCAACGCAGGTTCTAACCGCGGCGCGAGTCCCTGAATGACCGCGACCGCCAGCAAGTACGCCGAGCCAGCCATAAGAAACGGAATCAAGTAGCTGCCGGTCCATTGCAACGCATACCCCACCACCTTTGCGATCAACATCCCTCCGATCGCACCGGCCATCCCCCCGATGCCCACCACCGACCCGACCGCCCGCGCCGGGAACATGTCCGAGGTCAAGGTATAAAGATTGGCGGAAAATCCCTGGTGAGCTGCTGCCGCAAGACCAAGCAACATCACCGCTCCCCACATACTCTCGATCCGAGACGCGAACACAATGGGAACCACGCTCACCGCGCAAAGTAAAAGTGCCGTCTTGCGGGCAACATTCACGCTCCTGCCGTGGTGAATCATCGAAGACGAAAGCCAGCCTCCCGCCACGCTGCCCACGTCCGCGATCACGTAAATCACCAGGATCGGCAAGCCAATCTGCATCAACGCCAGACCATGCTTGCGCTGCAGAAAATCCGGCACCCAAAATAGATAGAACCACCAGATCGGATCGGTCATGAACTTGCCCATCATGAATGCCCAGGTTTGGCGGTAGGAAAGCAGCCGAATCCATCTAATCTTCCCTGGCGGTTCGGAAGGATCGCTGCAAATGTAGTCCAGCTCCGCCTTGGAAAGGCGCGGGTGCTCTTGCGGTTTGCGATAGAGCCAGAGCCAAAACAAGAGCCAGACGAATCCGACCGCACCTGTCAATATGAACGCCCAGCGCCAGCCCCAATGAACGGTGATCCACGGCACCATCAACGGTGTGGCGATTGCCCCGATGTTTGTTCCGGCGTTAAAAATTCCGGTGGCCAGTGCTCGCTCTTTCTTCGGAAACCACTCGGCAACCGTCTTGATGCTTGCTGGGAAAATGCCCGCTTCGCCGAATCCCAGCGATGCGCGCGCAACGCCGAACCCTAGCAGTGAGCCGGCGAACGCGTGGGCCATAGAAGCCAGGCTCCAGAACACCATGGCTAACGCATAGCCCAGGCGAGTGCCTAGGCGATCGATCAGCCGCCCGACCAGCACCATTCCCGCCGCATACGCCGCCTGAAATGCAAACACCAGGTTGCTGTAGTCGATTTCGTTCCAGCCGAGATCGTGCTGCAGCGTGGTCTTCAGAACTCCCAGGACCTGGCGATCCATATAATTCTTCGTGGTTCCGAACAGTAGAAGCGCGCAAATAACCCAACGAAAGTGACCGGCGCGAGAGGAAACAGCAGCTTTGGAAATGCCGGAAGGGTTGCCTCCGGCCAGCGTGGGATCCTCAGTCGACTCTGCGATGCCGGAGGTTTGGGGGGGTTCACCGTGGTCAATCATGGGATCCGCGCAAGGCCATTTTTTCGCGCGGCAATCTTACTCCATTTATTGCTGCCCCGGTGTCGGCGGAAATATGTCGTTCCGTCTAGGTCTTAAGGTTCGTGATGCAAAACGGCGACTCGCTTCAAACTTTCCTCGGTTCGGACCATGGCACGGTCCACTAAGGCATGACCGCGGCGCGTTGCGAGAGCAGATACGCTGTTCGGCCAGTCGTGATGACGTCGTCGTGCGCAGACACCTTCGTGAGCGATGAACCTTCATATGCCACGTAGGAATAGGTGGGCTTACCATTCGGCCCGCCGTTAACCAGCACAAATTCGACGGATTTGACATGATCCGGAATCCGCGCGCCAAACCACCGGTCGTCTTCCCTCTGCGTCCAGGTCACCAGCGAGAGTTCCGCGCCCGCGGGATACTGGTGCTGCGAATTTGTTCTGGCGTAGCCCACGGCAAGGTCGTTGCCGTATAAGGTCCACATAGTCGAGTCCGGTCTGTTGATCGCGGAAGTGATGACACGCCACTGGAGCGGATTGGCAGGAAGCTCGGCGATCACTGCTGCACTCGTATTCGTAGCCGCCGAGGCGGTGATGCCACGGCTCGAGCATCCAAAACCGCCGAGCGCGAGAACGACGCAGAGAACATAGATCGCTTTCATGGTCGGCCCCATTGATGAGCCCGGATTGGCGTCGTAAAGACATGATCGGTGTCGCGCAACGCGCGATGACAACCGACGCATTCGCTTGTAAAACTGGCGTCCTTCCCATAAGGCTTCAGCGTCGCACCACGCCATCTTCCCCATCCCCACCCCAACGTTCCGGCATATTTCTGACTGTCTCGAACCATGAATTCCACCTGAAAAAACGCCCCCGTCTGCACGAAACCGGCCTGGTCCGCCTGTTGGTACCAAGCGACCTTGGCGAACGCCGTGCCGTCCGGCCAGGGATTGATGTGATTTTCGGCGATGGCTTGCACCGCGACTTCGTTGCCAAGGACGACGCGTATCGTTCCGTTGTCAAATCGATCGGTGCTGCTGACCGCTTTCCAGTTCTTGTAGTCAGGCAGGAACGCGAATCCGTTGGGCGCTGGGGCCACACTTTGCGGCGCTCTGTCCCCCTGAATCCATTGGTCATGTTCGGCGGCGGCGGCGGTAAGTGCAGCAGGCGTGGCGGGTGCGTTAGTCGTTGTCGACTGCAGGTAGTGTTTCAAGACCGCCAATTGCCCTGGCGTCACCGCCGACCCCGGATGGAGCCGCTTGTAGGACGGCAGCGGCATCGCACCAAACGAGACTTGAAATACGCCTTCGTAAAGAGCAGCGCGTTGCTGCGCGACCGGCAGCTTGGCGATCTCCGAGAAATTGATATGCTTCCTGGCTTCGTTCACATCCTTGGCGACGATCCAATACGCCGGTGCCAGGTGGTCAAACCAGGACAACTTGGTTTCATTGGAGTGGCAGTTGTAGCAGGAGTTTTTGAGGATCTGCATTACTTCGGGAGGCGCTTGCAGTTCCGCAGTGACCGGTGGATTGGCCAGTTCAGGGCGAATGAACTGAATTCCCGCCAGTGCGATGCCCAAAACAACCGCGATCCATAGGAATGCTCGGCGACTCGAGTGAGGCTGCGTTCCCATATCCTTCTTTCCCATTTCCACCGACTTAGATATGGGCAGTCTGGCCCGGGATGCAAACTTCTTTGGTACGTTAGCAAGCCTCCATCGCGGCCTTTCCGCGAAATGGCTCTTTCCGGAGCAATCTGCCGCTACGGATTCGGGCTTTTTTCCCTGCGACACCCAGCGGAGACGCCGCATCCAATTCTGGGTCGGGAACCATGGCCGAATCGCCCATTGCCAAACGGATGACGCGGCCTAGGACCGCCCTTTTGCTGCGCTACGGGTTGGCGTGCGCCTCGGTGGCCGTCGCGTTGCTGCTCGAACTCGCGTTCGGGCACTTTCATTTACCTCACCCGTTTGCCGCATTCGCTCTATCCGCAATCGCGATCACCTTCTGGTACGGAGGCACCAAGCCCGGCATTCTCGCCGTGGTGCTCTCGTCGCTGATCCGCAGTTATTTCTTCGAGCCCAACATTACGGCGCTCTCTCGGGTCATTTACGACCTGGTGTTTGTGATCTTCGCCTTGCTCATGATTTGGGTGACGCGGCGCAGGACCGAGCTGGAGGCTAAGGTCGCGAAACGCACGGTCGAGCTGACGAAGGCAAATGATGATCTGAAACTTGAGAATGCGGAGCGCAGGGAAGCGGAACACGAGTTGCAGAAGCAGAAAGAGCAGCTCAGCGGACTATTCGAGTTGGCGCCTGAAGCGATAATCCTGGCCGACGAGAATTTCTATGTGCTGCGAGTCAACAAGGAGTTCACGCGCATGTTTGGCTACAGCGCCGAAGAGGCCCGGGGTCGATGGCTCCCGGATTTGATCGTTCCCGAGGAGTTGCGCGCCGACGCGCTCCAGAATCGGGTGCGCGTAGATTCGGGAGAAAAGCTTTATCTTGAAGCGCTGCGCCAGCGGAAAGACGGCTCTCGTTTTGACGTTTCGGTGGCCGCGTCGCGTGTTTCGCTAGCTCCCGGGCAGGTTGCGGTCTACCTGATCTATCGCGACATTACCGAGCGCAAGAGGGCCGACGAGAAGTTGCGGCGCAGCCAGGCATACCTGCTGGAAGCGCAAAGAATTGGGCACACGGGCAGCTGGACCCACGATATTGCCTCGGGAAGGGTGACGATCACGCCGGAAGTCCATCGGATCTACGGTATCCGACCGGATGAAGATCACTCGACCGCTGCGTTTTTCTTTACCAGAATCCATCCTGAGGATCTTCCTGTCGTCGAAGAGGCGTATCGAAGGCTTTTGGAAGAGAAGTGCGACTTCGAGATGAACTTCCGCATCATCTTTCCCGGCGGTTCGACAAGATACATCCACAATATCGGGCACGCAACTCTGAACCAGTCAGGCGAAGTCGTCGAAGTGTTGGGCACCGCGATGGATGTTACCGAACCGTTGCGAGCCAAGGCTGAATTGGAAAGCGCTTTCGAGGAGATCAAGCGCTTGAGAGATCAACTGCACGATGAAAACATGGCGCTGCGCGAGCAAATCGATCAAGCGTTCATGTTCGAGGAGATTGTAGGTTCTTCCCCGGCCCTGCAACTCGTGCTGTCGAACATCGTAAAAGTCGCGCCCACCGATTCCACGGTGCTGATCACCGGAGAAACCGGCACTGGCAAAGAACTGATCGCTCGCGCCATTCACAAACGCTCGCAACGCTCGAGCCAGGCATTCATCAGTGTCAATTGCGCGTCCATCCCCGCCCCTTTAATTGCTTCGGAACTGTTTGGTCATGAGAAAGGCGCGTTCACCGGCGCGCTGCAACAGCGTCAGGGCCGTTTTGAGCTAGCGCACTCCGGTACGATCTTCCTGGACGAGATCGGAGAGCTCCCCACGGAAACGCAGATTGCGCTATTACGAGTGCTGCAAGAGCGGCAATTTGAGCGTGTGGGAGGCAGCCGGCTTCTTACCACCAACGTCCGCGTGATCGCGGCAACCAACCGGGACTTACCGGCGGCTATCGCGGCGGGAACATTTCGCGCCGATCTGTTCTACCGCCTGAATGTGTTTCCCATCGAAGTGCCCTCGCTGCGGCAGCGCAAAGAGGATATTCCAATGCTGGTGGAATACTTCGTAAAGCGATACGCAGAAAAGGTCGGCAAGCAAATCCGCAAGATCGACAGGAACACGCTCGACTTGTGTCAATCTTATTATTGGCCGGGTAACATTCGCGAGCTGCAAAATATTGTCGAACGCTCCGTGATCCTTTGCAGTGGCGGCACATTCTCGGTGGATGAAGCGTGGCTCTCAAATCAGGAGCCGGGCCCGGAGTTGACTGGTCCTCTGACCGCGACCCTGCAGAATCAGGAAAAAGAAATCATTGAAGCGGCGTTGGCAGTGAGCAACGGACGGGTCGCGGGTCCGAAGGGCGCGGCGGCCAGACTCGGCGTCCCACGATCTACGCTGGACTGGAAGATTAAGCAACTCAAGATCAAGAAGCACAAGTTTGTGCCGGAGTCTGAGTAGTACCCACTTTCCGGTGCCAACATTTCAGCAATTCCCAAGTTTCCGTCACCCCCCAGGGTCACTCTAAGCTTGTATTTTCAATAACTTACGCTTGGCCGTCTCCGTGCGTTACAGCGCGGGTGTGCGTTGGCGAAGATCACGAGTTCAGCCATCTCGGTGACTAGTTTAGAAACTCAGGCCAGACAAGGAAACGATGACGTTAAAGATCGAGCGGACGGCCAGGCGGCAATTTACGGTTTTCGCGCTGAGTGGCCGACTTGAAGCGGCGCGGATCAGGGAACTGACCGAGCTGTTTGGGGGCGAGGATCAGAGTGTTGTCATGGACCTAAAAGAGCTAAGGCTGGCGGATCGCGATGCGGTCAGATTTCTGGCTCAGTGTGAGGAGCATGGCATAAAACTCGAAAACTGTCCCGCCTACATCCGCGAATGGATGGAAAAAGAAAAACTCTGAGGTTCGCGGCGCCGGTCCGTACACGTCGCGAGCCATCACCGGCAGGAACGTTCATGGGGAATGGAAGCGGATTACCGGGAAGGAGCAGGTAATGTCGAATCTAGAGAGCGTAACCAGTGCGAGCGACAGCAGTACCGCAGTTATCGGCGACTTCGAGCGCTCGAGCGACACCAGACTCTTGGCGGCGGCGAAGGACGGACAACGAAGCGCGTTCGGAGAACTTTGCAACCGCCACGCGGACAAACTCTTTCGCGTAACGCATCGCATCACGCGCAATCGGGAAGACGCGGAAGATTCGGTGCAGGATTCCTTTCTTAGTGCGTTCGTTCATCTAAAGGACTTCGATGGAAGGTCGCAGTTTGTAACGTGGTTGACGCGTATCGCGATCAATTCCGCGTTGGCGAAGCTACGCAAGAAACGCGGAATACGGGAAATTCCCATGGATGAACCGAGTCCCTCTGGAGAAACCACTGCGTTTTTTGAGGTCGCCGATAGCGGCCCCGATCCCGAAGAACAATATCGCCGGCGCGAGCGGGAGCAAATTGTAACCGCCGCGATTGATGGGCTGAAACCGAAAGCGCGGAGTGTTGTGGAGGTTCACCAGATCCAAGAGCGCTCGCTAAAGGAAACCGCTCAGGTGCTGGGCATTTCGGCTGCGGCTGCGAAAGCGCGCATGTTTCACGCGAGAGCCGCGCTGCGTCGAATGCCTTTGCTGAAGAGCATGGGCAGATCGAATTGGGCCACCGCTGGCTAACGCACGTTTCCGTCATCGTAGAAACCTCGAAAATGACTTCCCGTCTCCCGCGCCTTCGCAATCGCAGTGGAACCCCGCAAACGAACGCGAATCTCGCAGCAACGTTGTTTGCTTCCGGTGGCCAGTATTTCGTCCAGGCGCTTGTTCAAAGCGTCAAAATCCGCGTTATGAAGTGTTGGTCTGAGGAAAGGACCTCGGCATCGACCAGCTTGCTGCTTGAGCCGCGACCGATGACCTGCAAGTCCCACTACTTGTTGCGGCCCGCCTCCAGCCCGGAACCACCTGCATCAAATCCGGGTTGCACGTTGACGACACCGAACTGACGGTCTTCCCTTTCGCGGCGCGCCGCCATGGCCCATAGGAAACAAATGCGGTGACCCGGAACCGAAACGTTGGGGTGGTAGCCGCTCGGCATCAGCACGGCATCCCCATCGCGCACGACGGTGACCAATTCCGGTTGCTGCGTATTGTTGTAAACCAGCTGAATTCCAAATGCCGGGTCCGGCATGTCGAAATAGACGTACAACTCTTCCAGCATCTTGGCGTGTTCGTGAGGAGGCCAACTCGTCCAGTTGCCGGCTTCAGAAAATGTGAATCCGGCAACCAACCTTCCGGCTTCGATGTTTTTCGCCAGCAGCATGTGCAGTTGCCGCTTCGAACCCGGCCCGCCGGTAGCGAACTTCAGGCCCGGATCTTTGGAGATCGCGGCAAAGCGCACTACCTGCAACGGATAGCGATTTTCGACGTCAGCGGAAAACTCGGCAATGTCCACGTGCGAAGTGGTGGCGACCTGAACGGAGGAATCACGCCGAATATAGATCGCGTCGTATTTTTCAAGCAGAGTTTTGCTGTCGCCAACGTTCACCGTCGCTTCGCCGGACAGAACGATAAAACCTGTTTCGCGATCCCTGGTGACAAATGATTCCGCAGGTTTCGACGAATTGAGAATGATGCGGCCGTAGGCCAAGTGCCGCATCGCGCTCGTCGCAGGACTGACTGGTATGTGTCTACCGATGCGCGCATTGGTCCTGCGAAAAACCATCTCGTTCCTTTCGACTGTTTCCGGCGAACTCATGCAGACTCCATCCCAAGGAACCCCTCGAGTGCGTACTTCTGTCCGAGATCGGCGCTGAGGAGGACGCACGCGCGACGCGTGGGACACGCGTACTTTTCAAACCGATCGCAGCGCGAATATAGGAATCGCCGCGGAAGCAAGTCAAATTGGAAAAAGTGAAGTACGTCTTCAGGAAGACTCAACGGATTTTCGCAGCGAATGCCGAAACCCGCGGGCTGTCACCTGGAAAGCCAACCGCCATCCACCGCCAGCACGTGACCGTGGATGTAGTCGCTTGCTGCGGAAGAAAGGAAAACGGCCGCGCCGCCCAGATCGCTGGGGGCACCCCAGCGTCCAGCCGGAATACGGTCCAGGATTTGCCTGCTACGAACGGGATCACTACGCAACGCATTGGTGTTGTCCGTGGCCATATATCCAGGTGCAATGGCGTTCACGTTGATCCCTTTTGACGCCCACTCGTTGGCTAACGCTTTGGTGAGCTGCGCGACACCGCCCTTGGCCGCGGCATACGCTGGGACCAAAATGCCGCCCTGAAAGGAAAGCACCGACGCAAGGTTCACGATCTTTCCCTTCCGCCCGGCCTTGAGCATGTGCTGGCCGGCAAGTTGGGACAATCGAAAGACCGCAGTGAGATTGACGGCGATAACCTCGTCCCAGTATTCAGCCGAATACTCCGCGGCAGGAGCGCGGCGAATCGTTCCTGCATTGTTCACGAGGATGTCGATCGAAAGCAATTCGCCGAGGGCCTTGTCCACCAGCGCCGAGGATGCATTGGAATCAACCAAATCCGCGGCAAAGTAGCCGGTCTTCCGTCCAAGCGCGCGAATTTGTTCGCATACGTCACCTGGTTTGGGATCACGCCCGTGGCAAAAAACGTTGGCGCCAGCCTCCGCCAGCGCTAGCGCGATGGCGGCGCCCAATCCTTTGTGTGAACCCGTCACCAGTGCGTTCCTGCCTTCCAAACGAAACATATCGCCGCTCATTTTCTTCCGCTTTCTCTGATTGTTGAGTATCCGCTCCCGCAACCTTCAAAAATGGTTTTGCGAATGCGGAGAGTACATGACGCCGCAACTTGCTGCAAGCGTTTGCCGGCGGTGTAGAATGCGAGCGCCCGATCTTTAAAATCATTTTTTATTCGCGCACGAACGATTTGCTGGCTGTTTTCGGCAGTAGCGTTGCCACTTTCGCCGTCGTGTGACGACTGAGTTTGTTCGAGGGGCTAAATGGACGTTCATCAGCTGCAACTCTTCCTCGCGGTTATCGAGGCGCCGAGCATGACACGCGCCGCGGAGAAAATTCACTTATCGCCCGGAGCGGTGAGCTTGCAGTTGCGAAATCTCGCGGATGAGTTGCGCACTGAGCTTTTCGCGCATCGTGGAAAGCGGCTCGTTCCCACTCCGGCAGGACTGCGACTAGCGGAACATGCCAGGGCCGTAGTCAAAATGATGAGCCACATCCTGCAAGAGTTCGAAGACGACCTGTCGCAGGACGCGCGCCCGTTTCATTTCGCTACCGGGGTAACGACGCTCATCTATCAATTGGGACGCCCTCTCCGCGAACTGCGAAAACAATTTCCAAATGCAGAAATCCGAATCACCGTCGCAATGACGGAGGAAATGATCGCCGGGCTACACGAGCGGCGTTTCGACCTGGCGCTGGTCACCCTCCCAATTCCAGACGAGAATCTGACAATTACACCTCTTTTTGACGAGGAATTGCTGGTGATGCGTCCATCGACAAGCCGCGTGCGCGGGGGGCGCGTGGGCTCGATCTCGATAGCCGAACTCGGGAAAGCTCCGTTCCTGCTGTATCCAAAACGAAGCAACATGCGCCTGATTATCGACCGCTTCTTCAAGGAAATTGAGGTAACACCGCGAGTGGTCATGGAAGCCGACGATACCGAAGCGATAAAGGGGTTGGTGGAGTCTGGATTCGGATATGCGATTCTGCCGGAACATGCACTGAGGGAGCAGTCCGGGTTCTTCCATAGATTCCGGGTACCGGGACATCGCGTAACGCGAACGTTGGCTTTGGCAACGGCGCAATCTGCATTTCCGCGCAAACTCACGGATGCGATCTCAGGTTCTTTGCAAACGATGCTGGTGAAACAGTCCCGCCCGGAGTGAAGCAACGTGGCGGGCTTAGCCGACGGGCACCACTGTTTTGTGAGTTGCGGTGAACGATTGCTTTAATAAGTTTCAACACCATAAGCGCATCCCTTACTCTAGTATGGGCCCGCTGTGTGGGTGTCAGGCACGACCCGTCGGCCAAACGGCGGATTTTGACGACCACGACGGTGTGGTTTTCGCAGGGAGGTCCATTCGGGAATGCGTACTCTGGTTGGCGGCGCTTGCATCACGATGTTTCTTCTGGCAGCCTTTTTCGCTTGTTGCCTCGCGGCGGGGAAGAATTCCGGTGATGAACGAATTCGCGTAGTGGTCCACGAAGCTAAACGCCGCGTGGATATTCTCATTAACGATCAGCCGTTCACTTCCTACCTTTGGCCCACTACATTGGCTAAGCCTGTGCTGTATCCACTGCGATCTGCGCGCGGCACGCTGGTTACACGCGGCTACCCTCTGGAGCCGCGGCCCGGCGAGCGCACCGATCATCCGCACCACGCGGGTATGTGGTTCAACTACGGCAGCGTGAACGGGATCGATTTCTGGAACAACTCCGATGCCATCAAGCCGGAAGACAAACACAAGATGGGAACGGTGTACCACCGCAAGATCGTGACAGCGAAGGGAGGATCAGACAGCGGCGTACTTGAAACGGAAGCGGATTGGAATACCGCAGACCAGAAAACCTTGTTGAAAGAATACACCCGCTTCGTTTTTCGCGGCGACACGAATACCCGGAGCATTGACTGGACCTCCACACTTACCGCGCAGGATGAAAAAGTTGCCTTCGAAGACGACAAGGAAGGGTTGCTGGGTATGCGCGTGGCGCGTTCGTTGGAGATGCCGTCAGACAAGCCGGAAGTATTTACCGACGCTAGCGGCCGCCCGACTACGGTGCCAAAGCTAGACAATTCCGGCGTAAACGGCGCGTATCTCACGAGCGAAGGAAAAACCGGCGACGCAGCCTGGGGCACGAGGGGAAAGTGGTGCAACCTGAGCGCTTCAGTGGACGGCGAAGCGGTGACGATCAGCATTTTCGATTACCCTTCGAACACGAATTTCCCTGCATATTGGCACGCCCGCGGCTACGGACTCTTTGCCGTCAATCCCCTGGGGCGAAAGATCTTCACCAACGGCAAAGAACCTGCGTTGAACTTCACGCTCGCGCCGAAGCAAAGCGTTACGTTTCGCTATCGAGTGCTGATCACGTCCGGCAAGACAACGGCGGAGAGTACCGAGGCCGCATACAAGGAATTCGTCGCTTCAAACCCGTGAGATCGCGGCGCCGGAGCTAGGACCATCCGAAACTCACATGGCCTTATCGGCGCTGCACGAAAGTTCTCAGTCCAAGACGAGCTGAAGCCGGCGAGCGCAATCGCACAACAGTTCGGACTCCCAGAGCGGACGGCGCGGATTTTTCGGATGGGTCTGGTCGGTGGGAATTCGGCCGGCAGACTTCAGGAAAACAGCAGCGGAATGCTTGTACGCTGGTACCGGATCGCGAAAGGCCAGGTTCCCAAGGTACTGCAGAGCATCGGACAGTGCGTAGTATTGGGGGTCCCCGGCTTGCCAAAGGCGGTCGCGTTCGGCAAATTTTTCCGGCGCGAGGGTGGCAAGCCCCAGCAAATAGTCCGATCCGTACTCGATCATATCGATGCCCAAATCATTTCCGGTGTAGATCACAAAATCGGGGCGCTGGGCGTCGCGCAGGGCGAGACGCTCGAGTTCCACCAAGCGATCGAGCGAAGAGTGCTTCATTCCTTTGATTTCAGGGATGTCCATCAGGCGTTTGACTGTTTCTTGATCGAAGATTTCGCCGTTTGGAGCGAACATCCGGCCCAGCTCGAAAGCCAGGACTTGCGGATATCCATGGCAGACGGCTCGATAGATGGACGCCTTTTCCTGGGATGACTTTTGATGAAGGCGGCTGGTCTGAAACAAGATCGGGATGCCGCCGAAACTTGCGATTTGATCCGTCTCGCGCCGGTACAGGGAGACCGCGTCGCCGTCTTCGTTCTCGATGTATGCGCCAGCAACGAAGGGAACGTCTTTGCCGAGAGCGTCACGCGTCCATCGGAGGACATTCAATTTTTCCGCGCCGGTCAAGTAATTGACGTAGCCGGTGTCCATGTTGACGGCGTTCATCAAGCCCGCGCGGTGCGTGGCTTGCAAATGCAGCGCGAAAGCTTGCTCGGCGATGCGGCCATCGGCTTCGAATGGCAACAGCGCCGCGGCAATGCCGCGGACCTTGCGCCCAGGTATTTTGCGTTCGAGCAGGGTTTCGATTTTCATCGCTTCGCTTTCGCGGCGGACAACTGCGTCATCATGACGGAGTGTTTGTAGTAGCTGTCGAGCGGATAGCATCCCGACGGCAAGCCGTGCCGCGGGGCGGTGGTGCAGTCGCTGAAGGTGCGACAAATTCGCTTGTGCTGAAGGGCGCGCCCGTGGGCAGCGTCCAGAAGCATTTCGGGATAAGTCAACGTCATGCGCCCCAAGCCGACAGCGTCGACCCACCCTTCGCGCAACGCAGCCTGGGCCACGTAGGGCAGGAAATCCTGCAAGTAGCTGTACGCAGTACCGACGATGATCAAATTTGGAAACTGCTGCTTCAACTGTCGAACGGCGTTCAACTGCCTGCCCACTTCGATCAGCGGATCGTGCGGAGGCAAATATCCGTCCGATGGGGGAAACAGCGCGGGGCGTTGGAGATGCGGATTGTAATAAGGGCTTCCCGCCGTCAAATTGACCAACGGGATTTGCAGCTCCTCGAGCAAAGAGAGAAAACGAACCGGCTCACGGAGATCGGCCTGCGTGGGATCCTGCGGATCGAGGCCAAAACCCCAGCGATAGGGGATCAGGGACTGGTAGTCTTCGGGAACTCCTGTGCCGAGCTTCCCGTTTGAGGGCTGCGCGAGGTCCGGCTGAAAGGGCACGGCATCGAAGGCGGAAAGTCGCACGCCAATTTTTAGGCCGGGCGCGTTTGCGCGGATACCTTGCACAATTTCGCGGAGAAAGCGCGTGCGATTCTCAAAACTTCCTCCGTACTTCCCTTCGCGGGTGTGCGCGCTCAGAAATTCGTGGCCAAGGTAGCCGTGGCAATGCTTGATGTCCACGAAGTCGAACCCTAGTTCCCAGACGGCGCGCGCCGCAGTGTGAAAATCCTGGATGATCGTTTCGATTTCCGCGTCGGTCAGGAGCGGATAGTCATTCGGCAACTTCAACCGGCGATCGAGGATCGGGTGGCGATAGAGAATGCGAGGCTCGGGCCGATCGTGAACGTGCGGCCGGCAGTAGCGGCCGGAGTGCGTCAGTTGTATCCCAATGAGCAGCTCGTCGTCGGAACCGACGGCTTTGCGATGCTCCTCCACCAACACCGCTCGCAAGCGCGCGAAATTCTCTAGCGTGTGAGACGCCATGACCAATTGGTTGGGATTGGCGCGGGCGCAGGCTGAAACCGCTACCGCTTCTGCACCCCAAATTAGTTTAGCGCCGCTCGATCCAAATTTTCGCCAGCGACGGAACGTGAAGTCGCTTGGGTTGCCGTCCGGAGTTCCGTCCCAACCCTCCATGGGATTGATGGCGATGCGGTTGCCGATTTTGATTTCGCCACGATGCAGAGGAAGCAAAAAGGGGGAGTCGGCTGCTTGCAACAGTTCGGTGTCGCAGGGGATCGCAACCTGGAGTGAACGCAAGTGCGCTTGAAAACGGAGGGGGTCCTTGAACGAGCCCAGCCGCAGAATAGGTCCGTTGCTCATTCCACCTTTCCTCGTTTCGGGAGACTCCAAACAGCGAGCCCGACGATGCAAAACCAGACGAAAGCGGTTGAAGCGGCCGGCACACTGGGGCGGGAAGAGTCCAGGATGGGGGCAACCTCGACAGTGGTGGCCACAGAAGTTGGGAAATTGTACACTTTCGGTGCAAATGAGCAAACCTGATTTTCCAGGATTGCTAGAGGATTCTGGTTCATCCGGCAGCGAAGGTAACACTTCACTTTGGACGAGACCTGGGATGTTTCCTTGCTTTCGACGTCGAGCGGCAATTTGTGGACAGGCGATTGTTTGCAAGGCTAGCAAATCGAGTGGACTTGTCGAACTTGAGAGAAAGAAGGAGCGATGTCCATCACACGGCGTGAATTGTTTCGTGGTCTACCGATCCTTGGCCTGCCGGCGTTGCTGCTGCCGCCGGTTGCGCGACTGGAAGCGGCTTCTCAGCAAGATAGTTCCCTGCCCTCTGCAGGATTTGCGTTCGAAAAGCTGCCCGTTCATTCTTCAAACAATGATCAGTTTCGCCCCGTGATGAAGGGGAGTCTGGCCACCGGGGAGCTTATCGAAGTACACGAGACTACGCTGCCGCCAGGGGGCATGCCTCACGGCGCGCATCATCACGTGCACTCGGAGATGTGGCTGGTTCGCGAGGGCACGATCGAGGTCACCGTGAATGGCAGCAAGAAGTTGCGCCTGGGACCAGGCGGTGTCGGATTCGTGCACTCGAATGATGAGCACGGAGTGATGAATGTCGGCACGACTCCGGCTACTTATTTCGTTGTCGCCGTTGGACCTGGGGCGGGATCCGCCTAGCTTTCGAATAGCTGACGACGGCGAGATCTGAGGACTTGATCATTCCACGTGAAAACTAAACAATCTCATTCCACGCCCAAAATGGCGGGAATCCAGTTCTGAACTGAATCAAGTGAGGCGCTCATACGTGCCGAACGTAGAGGAGAAGGTTTTTCCGGTCGAAGCGCTTCAGGAATTCTGCGCTCGCGTGTTCATGCATTTCGGTGTTTCTAAAAGCGATGCCGCCCAAGCCGCCGATGTGCTCGCCGCTGCGGACTTGAGAGGCATCGACTCGCATGGTGTGGCACGCGTGAAGAGCTACTTTGACCTCCTCAGCGAAGGGCGCATTAATCCAACACCGCAAGTCAAAGTGCTGAGGTCGACGCCCAGTACCGCGACTCTGGATGGCGATAACGGATTGGGTTTGGTGGTAGGGCCGCGTGCCAATCAAACGGCCATGGAAATGGCGGAAAAGGCCGGATCTGGTTGGGTTTCTGTTATGAACACCAACCACTTCGGTATCGCTGGCTACTATGTTCTGAAAGCGGTGGAGCGCGACATGATCGGGTGGGCGATGACGAACTCCACGGCGATTGTCGCGCCGTTGTGGGGTATAGAGCGCATGCTCGGCACGAACCCGATTGCGATCGCGTTCCCTGGTAAACGCGAACCGCCTATTGTGATCGATATGGCCACATGCACTGCGGCGTATGGAAAAATCGAAATCGCCCTGCGGAGGGGTGAGAAAGTCCCCGCTGGCTGGGCGATCGACAGCCTAGGGCGCGTCACTACCGAACCCGCCGATGTGCTTGCAGGAGGAGCGCTGCTGCCGCTGGGATCGGATCGCGAACGTGGCGGCCATAAGGGTTACGGGCTAGCGGTGATGGTGGACCTTTTGAGCGGAGCGTTAAGTGGCGCGAATTGGGGGCCGTTCGCTACGCCTTTCGCGCTGCGCCAAACCATTCCAACACGAAGCGTCGGCAAAGGAATCGGACACTTCTTTGGCGCCATGCGGATCGATGGATTTATTGACGTCGATTCGTTCAAGTCTCAGGTTGACGAATACATCCGAGTTTTTCGAGCCACGAAACCGGCTCCGGGTACCAGCGGCCCGCTGATTCCCGGCGACCCGGAGCGCGAGTCGGAAGCTATCCGGCGCCAGAACGGCGTGCCGCTGATTTTGCCGGTCATAGAAGACCTTCGCGAAATCTCCAAGAAGACCGGCATACCCTTCGACTGACGATTCGTTTGGAGAGATATCGCTGCAAAGCTCCAAGCATTGAGCCTTGCTAACGCGATCGTTTATGAGTCTTGATTTGACAGGGCGGCGAACCGGACTTAAAAGTCCGCGTCGATGCCACCAACGATATTCAAGACCTTGCCCAACGCGCCGCTGCTTGCGCTAGCCCTCACGGTTGTTCCGCTTGCTCGCGCTGCCATGACTGAAACGCTGACCTCGCCGACTTTGGAGATCGCGCTCAATTCGAGCCCGTTTTCGTATCGAGTGATGGAGCGTTCGACTGGTGAGGTACTGGTGTCACAGACTGGCGGTACGACCTTCAGCGACAACCTCACAAAGCGAAACAAGTCACAAAGAATGGCACAAAACTACGCGAACCGATCCGAGTACACCTTCGACGCTTCTGCACAAAAACTCACGATTCCCTTCCAGGGTGGCACAAAGCCGACGTTGCAAGGCGCAGGAAGCCTGTTCTGATTCGGATGGAATAATTCCTTGCCGCGAATTCCTCGACAGAAAAAGAAATGATGCACGATAACTCTGGTAGTCTCTGAGATCGTTGGCGAATTGAGGGAAGATGGCCGTCTTGGCGCTCGATCCAGCGGTAGCTCAGCGCGCGCGAAAACGAATTGCGTGGCGAATTCTTCCTTTTCTATTCCTGCTTTACATCATCGCATTCCTGGATCGCATGAACGTGGGCGCCGCTGCACTGCAAATGCCGGGCGATCTGGGCTTCGACGACCGCGTGGTGGGTCTCGGAGCCGGAATGTTCTTTGTCGGATACCTGGTGCTCGAAATTCCGGGCGCATTGATTGCCGAGCATTGGAGCGCGCGCCGGTGGATCGCACGCATCATGATTTCGTGGGGAATTGTGACCGTAGCCATGGCGTTCATCCGCACGCCCCGCGATTTCTACGTGGTTCGTTTTCTTGTGGGGGCCGCGGAAGCCGGCTTTTTCCCCGCAATTATCGTCTATATCTCTCACTGGTTCAGGGTAGCGGATCGTGCGAAGGCGGTGGCGAGCTTTTACGCTGCGAATCCGCTGTCCTACGTCATCGGCTCTCCACTTGCCGGCTTGCTGTTGGGCATCTCATGGTGGGGTCTACGAGGGTGGCGATGGCTGTTCATACTCGAGGGAATTCCTGCGATCGTGTTTGGCGTGATTACAATGTTCTATCTGACGGACTGGCCGCGGCAAGCCAGATGGCTGCCGGAGGACGAGCGCGATTGGATCACTGCCGTGCTGGAGCAGGAAAAGCAGGCGAAACAAAGAATTCGTTCGTACACAATCTGGCAGGGGCTGGTCCAGCGCGACGTCATTTTGCTGACTTGCTGTTACTTTTTCGCAACGACCGGAGGGTACGGGATCGCATTTTGGCTTCCAACAATCCTGAAGCGGCTTTCCGGGCAAAGCGATGTTCGCGTGACCTTGTTTGCAGCCCTCCCCTATCTCGCTGGATTTCTGTTGCAGCAGGTCAACGGATGGCACTCGGACCGAAAGCTAGAGCGCCGGTGGCACGCGGCAGCCGCTGTCTTTCTTTCCGGGATAAGTTTATTGCTCGCAGTGGTTTTTGGATCCACAAACACGACCGTGGCGGTGATTTTGTTTACGCTCGTAGGAGGCTGCTATTTTTCCTTTCATCCGTGCTTCTGGGCAGTTCCAACGGCCTTCCTCACGGAGTCGGCGGCCGCGGCATCCATCGGACTCATCAATTCGTTGGGAAACCTTGGGGGGTTTGTGGGTCCTTTAATGATGGGATACCTGGTCCACCGAACCCATTCTTTTCATGCAGGACTGCTTTACCTGGTTGGGAGTCTGTGCCTTTCGGGAATCCTGATGCTGGCCGTTGGAGCCGGACGTCGTCACGTTTCGGGGATTGGAGTTCAATGAATCTCAGGTTCAGGGATAGGTGCGGTTCCTTCCAGGAAGTCGAAATCACATCCTTTGTCAGCCTGGGTGATGTGCTGCATAAATAATTTTCCATATCCTCGCGGATAGATTCCTTCCTTCGGCCGCCAAGCCGCGCGCCGAGCGGCGAGTTCATCGTCACTGACGCGCATGTTCAGTTGACGCGCGGCCACGTCGAGCTCGATAAGGTCTCCCTCTTTTAGCAAAGCCAGTGGCCCACCCACAAAGGATTCGGGTGAGACGTGGAGGACGCAGGCACCGTAGCTCGTACCGCTCATTCGCGCATCGGAAATGCGCACCATGTCGCGAATTCCGGCTTTCAGCAGTTTTTGCGGAATCGGGAGATTGCCCCATTCCGGCATACCCGGAGCGCCCTTCGGACCGGCGTTGCGCAGCACCAGCACACTGCTTTCATCGACAGCCAGAGCAGGATCGTCGATGCGCGCATTCATTTCGTCGTAGCTATCGAATACGATGGCGCGGCCGGTATGCTTCAAAAGCCTGGGCTCGGCGGCGGAAGCTTTGATCACCGCGCCATTGGGCGCAAGATTTCCGTGAAGAATAGCAAGTCCTCCCGACGGAAGAATGGGATTGTCCGTAGTGCGGATGACATCCTTGTTAAATGTTTCAGCCCCCGCAATGTTCTCTCCAAGCGCTTTCCCAGTGATCGTGAGGCAATTCAGGTCAAGGTGCGAGGCAAGAGCGCGTAACAACGCCGGTAATCCGCCTGCGTAGTAGAAATCTTCCATCAAATACTTCCCGCTGGGACGCAGATTGGCCAACATGGGTGTCTTTCGGGAGAATTGATCGAAGCGATCGAGCGTGAGCTTGATTCCCGCGCGTCCGGCCAATGCCACCAGATGGATCACGGCGTTCGTCGACCCCCCAAGGGCAAAGACCGCGGCAATCGCGTTGTTAAAAGAACTGTCGGATAAAATGTTTCGTGGCTTAAGACTTTCCCAAACCATTTCGACGATGCGCCTTCCGGAACAGTTGGCCATTTTGGGGTGGTTGGAATCAACGGCGGGTATCGAACTCGCGCCCGGAAGGCTGAAGCCCAACACTTCTGTGACACTGGTCATCGTGGAGGCGGTGCCCATGGTCATGCATGTTCCAGCTGACCGCGCGATGCCGTCTTCGATCTGCGTCCAAGCTTGCGAATCGATGTTCCCTGCGCGGCGCTCCGCCCAATATTTCGAGACATCGGATCCGCTTCCCAGGATTTCACCGCGCCAATTGCCGCGAAGCATTGGTCCTGCGGGAACGTAGATCGCAGGGAGATTCATACTGATGGCGCCCATCAACAGTGCCGGCGTGGTCTTGTCGCAACCACCCATGAGCACGCAGCCATCCGCCGGGTAGGAGCGCAACAACTCCTCAGTCTCCATCGCCAGGAGATTGCGATACATCATGGTGGTTGGCTTTTGAAAGGTCTCTCCCAGGGTGAACGCCGGCATCTCCACCGGGAACCCTCCGGCCTGCCATATGCCCTTCTTGACGTCTTGCGCGCGTTCGCGAAGATGGCTGTGGCATGGATTGATGTCACCCCAAGTGTTGATGATTGCGATCACGGGTTTGCCTGCGTAATCCGCCTGCGTACAGCCCATCGAAGCCGCCCGGGAACGATGGCCGAACGACCGAAGATCATCGGGACCATACCAGCGGTTACTCCTCAAGGACTTGGGGTCTCGTGACGGCATGGGCTTCCTTCCGCGGCGCAGTGCGTCGATTGGAAAATCGTAGAAGTTTGAAGTCAAGCCGTCAATGGTGTCAAATTCTCAGCACTAAAGAGGTGGTTTGAATTTTCTAAAGGGCGATTTGCTGTGACTATTGGCCTTATTGTGGTGAAATGTTTAGCGGTTTGACGCTGCACCTATGAAAAACGACACCATCATTGTTCTCGCTGATCCAGCAGAACCACAGCTCGCGAGATTGCGCGAGTCGTTGCCCGAGGTAAAAATCATCGTCGGGAACTCCGTGGACGTATTTAAACAGGGCGCTGCGGAAGCGCGAGTGCTCTTCAATTGGTCAGGCTCTCTCGACTTGATAAAGCAAGTTTTTAGAATTTGTCCCAATTTGTTTTGGGTGCATTCTCGCTCTGTCGGACTGGAGCGCACTCTATTTCCGGAGTTTGTAGAGAGCCCGGTGATACTGACCAATGGACTCGGAGTTTTTAGCCCGGCGCTTGGCGAGTTTGTGCTCGCGGCCATTTTGTATTTCGCCAAAGGTTTTCGGCGAATGATTCGCAATCAGGATGCCGGAGTTTGGGAACCGTTTGACGTGCAGCCGGTTGCGGGCAGTACCGTCGGGATTATCGGATATGGAGACATCGGCCGCGCGGTTGCCGCGAGAGTGCAAACCCTAGGAATGAAAGTCCTGGCCGTGAAGCGACATGTACCGGCACAGGGCGCCGCCCCGGACCCTCTGATCGAACAAGTTTTTCCTCCGGAGCATCGCGTCGAGATGATTTCGCGCTGCGACTACATCGTTGTAGCTACGCCGCTAACCTCAGAAACCCGCGGGATGATCCGTGCACCGGAGTTTGCCGCGATGAAGCCCACTGCGGTTGTAATCAACGTCGGGCGCGGGCCGGTAATCCATGAACAAGAGTTGATCGGAGCGCTGTCCAGTAAGCGAATCAAGGGCGCCGCGCTGGACGTCTTCGATCAGGAACCATTGCCGCAAGGCCACGCCTTCTACAAGCTGGACAACGTCTTGCTTTCACCCCACTGCGCCGACAATACTCCTGACTGGCTCGAGCAATCGATGGAGCTGTTCCTTACCCAGTTTGAGCGGTTTCGGAAAGGCCAGGCGCTGCTCAACGTCGTGGACAAAACGCTAGGTTATTGAGAAGCGGAGGTCGATTCCGGACCTGCAACCGACGCCGCTTTCTACAAAATTGCAGTCAGAGATTCGCCTGCGGCGCGGCCGATGCGCTCAGCAATGTCCGCGCTAGGCCCAGCTGAAGCCGTGCTTTGAGAGCGGCAGGGAACGAATCCGCTTGCCGGTGACCGTGAAGATCGCGTTGCACACTGCGGGCAGAACCGGCGGAAGTGCGGGCTCGCCCAATCCAGTCGGTGGGTAATTCGTTTTCAGGAAATGCACGTCGATTTCAGGCGGAGCCTGCGTCAGGCGCACCGGCGGATATTCGTGGAAGTTGCTCTGAACGGCGCGGCCGCGCTCGATGGTGATTTCATAGCCCATCATGTGACTCAGCCCTTCAATCACCGCACCCTGGCATTCGTTAAGAGCGGAACTGGGATGAATGATCTGGCTCCCCACGTCACCCACGACCCACACCTTGTTCACCGTTATTTTGTTTTGGGGAGTAACCCGCACTTCCGCCACCTCGGCGAAGTGGCCGCGATGACTGAAGTGGAACGCGACGCCCATCGCGGTATCCTTCGGAAGTTTGCGAGCACCCCAAGCGGACCGCTCCGCGACAACTTTCAGTACGCCGCGCATGCGTTCTGCGTCAAACATTGGCGGGGGCGGCGAGCCAGCCGGCGTTCCGGCTGCCGAGGTGGCAGCCAGCGGCGGATTGTCAAGGATCCCTAGGCGAAACTCCACGGGATCTTTGCCGGCGGCGTGCGCGAGTTCGTCGATGAACGATTGCATAACGAAAGCGATGCCGTTGCTGCCGGGAGCGCGCATGGCGCCGGTGGGAATTCCCGTAGCCATCACGGAACTGTCGAAAGCAAGATTAGGAACGAAACGCGCAGGAAATTCGTCCGGAGAGATTCCCGCAGCAGATGCAAAACGGTCGCCCTCGCCGAAACTGACGAAGTGATTGCGCCAGGCGACAAGCTTCCCGGAATTGTCGACGCCGGCTTTCAGATAGTGGTAACCGGCGGGCCGATAGAAGTCGTGGTGCATGTCATCTTCGCGGGTCCAGAGAACCTTGACCGGTTCACCGACGACTTTGGCGATCCAAGCGCCCTCGATCATGTAGTCGTTGGTGAGGCGCCGGCCGAATCCTCCGCCCATGCGCGTCAGATGAATGGTGATGTCGCTTTCACGAATGCCGAGCGTTTTCGCGACCTGTTGTAACCCGCGCTGGGGGGTCTGACTTGGCACCCACATTTCAAGTTTCCCATCTTGGTAGTGCGCGGTGCAGTTTTGCGGCTCCAGCGGAGCGTGTGCGATGAAGGGATAGGAGTAAGACGCTTCGACAACTTTTGCGCTGCGCAGCGCGCCGTCGGCGTCGCCGTCTTTGCGCAGGGAGCGGCCAGCCGGCTGCTTCGAAAGCTCGTCAGCGCGGCGAGCAAAGCCTTCGCTGCTCTGCTCCGCAGTCTTGCCTTCATCCCAGGTGACGCGAAGTTTCTGGCGGGCAGTCCGAGCGGTCCACCAACTGTCGGCGACGATGGCGACTCCGCAGAGCAAGCCCGTCAAATCGGAGCCACCTTCCACAATGAAAGCGTGCCGAACGCCGGGAATTGTCTTGATTTCGTCAATATTGGCACTGACAACTTTACCCGCGAAGACAGGGCACTTCTCGAAAACGGCCCAGCGCATTCCGGGAACGGTGAAATCGATTCCGAACAGGGGCTTGCCGGTGAGGATCGCCGGTAGATCAACGTTCGGCATCGACTCCCCAATGATTCTGAAGTCTTTCGGGTCTCGCAGCGTCACCGTAGCCAAATCGGGTGGCGCAATTGTCGCCGCTTTGGCCGCGAGTTCGCCATAGCTGAGGACGCGCTTCGTAGCATCGTGGTGCACCTGGCCCGGAGTAGTCGTGCATTCGGACGCCGGCACATCCCAGGTTTGCGCAGCGGCAGCGATGAGCATCCAGCGTCCAGCTGCACCGACTTGCCGCATAGGAAGCCAGTTGGTAGGAGTGGCCGTGCTTCCGCCCGCCACTTGTGGTCCATACTTTGCGTAGTCCACATCGCCCTGCTCGATGCGCACATTCTTCCAGTCAACGTCGAGTTCTTCGGCAATCAACATGGGCAGCATTACCTTGATGCCCTGCCCAATCTCGGGATTCTTGGCGGTGATGGTGACGATGCCGCCGGGCGCGATGCGAATGAAAGCGTTTGGCGTCAGTACGGGCGACGGAGCCGCTTGCTGCGCAGCGAAAAGCTTTTCACCAGGATCGATGTAAACAGCCAGGAGCATGCCGCCGCCCGCGAGCGCCGTAGCGCGAAGGAAGGAACGCCGCCCGATGGGAGCTGTCATCGTTGCCGTAGCCATAGCTACTCTCCTTAGGATCGGTGCGCCCCGTTGCGATTGTGGGACGATTGTGCCGAACGACTAGCCGTGAGTGCAGCGGCTTTATGGATCGCCTTGCGAATGCGGATATACGTGCCACAGCGGCAGATGTTGCCGTTCATGGCCGCATCGATGTCCTGATCTGTGGGCTTGGAAGTTTTGGCGAGCAACGCCGCCGCCGACATCATCTGGCCGGCCTGGCAGTAACCGCACTGTGGCACGTCCAATTCAGCCCACGCAAGCTGCACAGGGTGTGAACCGTCAAGCGAAAGTCCCTCGACGGTAGTGATATGCGCGTCGGCCGCGGCGGCAATTACCGTTTGACACGAACGGACCGCACGACCTCCGAAATGCACCGTGCAGGCACCGCATTGACCAATTCCGCATCCGTATTTTGTGCCACGCAAGTTGAGGACATCGCGGAGAACCCACAAAAGGGGCATGTCTTCCGGAACGTCGACCGTGAACTGCTTCCCATTTACCGTAAGTTTGTAGGACATGACGCAATCCGAAATTAAAGATTTTCGAGACCCGATCGGTCCTGGCCGAGCGCAATGACCGACTTCCTCGAAAGATAGGCTGCGCACGGCCCGAATGTCAACGCGGAAAAGCTGAATCAACAATTTGGCACGGCCAAAGACGAGAAACGTAACGAATACCTGACTGAGACCAGGCATTCGCGCCGAAGCCTGGGAGAGCGCGCAACGGGCGCCCACAAATTCACTTTAGTCCGGCTAAACTACCGCTTCAGATTTTTCGGATTGACATCATTGCGGTATCGCTCCTACTGTGCGGACAACGACACCCATTTTAGTAATCGATAGCGACTAGCAAGGAAAGTAATCGTTGGCTGTGGGCTCAGCGTCGAGGTTGAGTTGATCCCCGTTGCCAGGACGCCGTCGTGTGTCTGCGTCACAGACCATAGAGGCGGCTGATCCGGTCCGGCAACGTCGAGGCTGCGGATCAGCCCGGAAAAGGAAAGCGGAAATGAAAGCGAAATTTGCCAAGCTGTTTTTCGCACTTCTCTTAGGCCCATTGCTTTCCCATGCTCAAGGCCTGGGAAGCATAGCGGGGCGGGTGCTCGACCCAAATGGGGCGCCGGTAACTTCCGCTCGAGTCGTGGTCATGCAAGAAGGAACGGGATTTTCACGCACGGCGACTGCGGATACGGACGGGTTGTACGTACTACCGTCACTGGAACCCGCGACCTACATCATCTCCGTTGACGCTCCCGGATTCAGCACATCCAAGCAGAACGGGATCGTCTTGCTTGCGGACCAGACGTTGACGGTGAACATAGGCCTGAAGCTGGGCTCCACGACGGAAGTGGTGACGGTGACGAGCAACGCGCTTCAAGTGGACACGTCCACTTCAACGTTGAAACAGGTGATTGAGCAGGAACGGATTTCGGAATTGCCCTTGAATGGGCGTAACGCAGCGCAATTGACACTGCTGGTGCCTGGCGCGGTAAATGCGCCGAACGGGGGGGCAGACCAGGGAGCAACGAAGACGTTTCCGTCCGCGGTAACCTATTCCGCCAATGGATCGCGGCAAAACACCATTAGCTATCAACTCGACGGCGGAAACTACGTCGACGAATACACGAACGTGAACCAGCCGTTTCCGTTTCCGGACGCGCTGCAGGAATTCAGCGTGCAGACCAGCAACTACAGCGCGGAGTATGGAGAGAATGCGGGTGGAGTGGTGAACGTAATCACGAAATCTGGCACCAACAGTTTTCACGGCGACGCATTTGAGTTTGTGCGCAACCCCTATTTCAACGCGCAGAATTTTTTCGCGACCCCGACGACGCCAGACCGAGTGAAACGCAATCAATATGGAGGAACGTTTGGGGGGCCGGTTATCCGCGACAAGACGTTCTTCTTCCTGGGGTACCAACGAACGGCGTTTCGCAACCTGGTGCTCGGCAGTTCCAAAACGGTGGGACAAAGCGATATCAGCAAATTCCTGGCGGGGGGCGGAAAGATCGATCCCGCGGTAGCGACGGTGCTGGGGATTGACCCGACGACTGGCGCATACTTGGGCTCGAGTGCGAAATTCAGCTTGGCGGGACCAATACCAGCAGGGTCGAACCCGACAATACCCTTCTCGAAGCCAGATATCGAAAACTACGACTCGGGAATGGGCCGACTGGACCACGCCATCGGACAAAGGGACAGAATCACCGGGCGGTACGAGTTTGACCGCTTCACTAAGGCTGCGGTCTTCGAGCCATTGGAACTCGTGGCATACACGGACGCCACTTTTTCTATCGTGGCGCAAAACGCGCTGGTGCACGAGACACACATTTTCTCGCCCAGACTGGTCAACGATTTTCGCATGAGCTATTCGCGTGAGGTATCCACACGTGGACCTTCACCGCAAGCCGTGGATCTGACGGGTTTCGGCGTCGCGCTGCCGTTCGAACCCACACCAAGCGCGATTCAAGGAATCGGGGTGCAGGGTGGATTCAATATCGGAGACAACCCGAGCGGTGTGTTCACACGCAATAATTTTACATATGCCGATGATGTGAGCTGGGAAAGAGGAAAGCACGACTTCCATTTCGGCGGAATCATCGAGTGGAGCCAAGTAGACCTGAACAACCAGTTCAACCAGCCGGGGATTGTCAATTTCTGCACGCAAGACACCTACCTGAAACAAGCGCCCGGATTGCCGACCTACCAGAATTTCCTTGCAGGCAATATGTGCGACGGTGGCCCGGCGGGCAACGGGTATGCGTTCCAGCAGGGCGCCGGGGAATTCAAGGCCAACCGTGACAAGTTTCCAGGCGTATACGTCCAGGACAACTATCGTGTGAATAGGCGGCTGACGCTGAATCTCGGACTGCGATACGAGCCGGCGCTTCCGTGGAGCGACAACGGACATCGCTGGGCGCAAGTGAACTTGGCGGCGATGGCGGCGGATGTGCGGTCCAATGTTTACCCGAATGCGCCTCCAGGCATCCTCTACTCGAGTCAGAACGGCATTCCGAGCGACCCGGGAATGCCGAACAACGCACTGAATCCAAACTGGAAGGGCGTCATGCCACGGCTGGGTTTCGCGTACGATGTATTCGGCGACGGCAAGACGAGCTTGCGGGGTGGAGGGGGAATTTTCTACGACTCGCGAGCGATGGGCATGTTGAGCAACCGCTATGTGGATGAGTGGCCGTTCAGCCCACAATTCATTTTGTCCACGGCGGGGAACAGCGCGCCAACGCCTGCGTCAACCGCGGGGTCATTTAGTGATCCGCTCTGCACGCTGCCGTCGACACAGGCGGCGCTGAATTGTACGGGGGCACAAGCGGCTTCCTATCCCAAGTTTCCGAGTCCTTTCCCGGCGCCCAACAACTTTGCGTATAGCCCCCCGTTCAATCAGATCGCGGTGACCTACGATCCGAGTGGTACGTACCACGTGCCCACGGTGTATGAGTGGAACCTGACCGTCGAACGGGAACTTTCGTCAAGTATTTTGTTGCGCGTGGCGTACGTCGGCTCGCGAAGCCTGCGCATTCTGGAAACGCAGGACTACAACGCCGGAGCTTGCTGCACTACGACAGGCAAGGCCAATACCGGGGCCGCGAATCTTCTGGTAGCGGCAGCAAGCGGCGGAGCATTTAAGACCAACACGTTCTCAACCGTGCAGGCGGACATCACCGACATCAACGCCAACTACCATTCGCTGCAAGTGTCCGGAGAGAAGCGAATGTCTCACGGGCTGACGGTCCTGGCGAATTACACGTACTCCAAGAGCATGGATGATTTGCCATTTGGAGAGGGGGTCGCCGGCTTTGACACAGGATATTCGGCGCTCCCGCTTAGCAATCCGAACCGCCACCGGTTCGACTACGGACCGTCCTCGTTCGATCACACACATGTGTTCAGCGGTTCGTATGTGTGGCAATTGCCCAGTCTGTCGCAGGCCAATCGAGTGGTGCGCCACGTACTGGGCGATTGGCAGGTTGGAGGAATCGTCTCGGCGTCAACCGGGCGACCGATTACTGTGTTGCAGGGGACAGAAATCTCCGGAACAGGTCTCGGCAATGACCGAGGAACGTATTGCACGGGGAAAGGCGCGGCCGGCGATGCGTGTCAGGCTGGAATCACCGCTTACGGCAACAACTCGTGCGCGGGTGTAACGGCAACCTGCGTGAGCTGGTTGAATGCGGCGGCGTTTGAACCTACGAAAGTGGGTGGGACGAACAACGCAACGATCTTCGGCACATTTGGAGACATCGGCAAGAACGCCTTGCGTTTGCCGGGCACGTTCAACTGGGACATGCAACTCTCGAAGTACATTAACTTTACGGAACGCTGGAAACTCCAACTGAGGGCGGAGTACTTCAACATCTTCAACCATCCGAACTTCGCTCCGGAAAGTACGAGCGCCGGAACCGTGAACGGTACTGATCAGATCAGCGCGTTCGACAAGCTGAACGGCAACTCCACGTTCGGTACGTTCCGGGCCGGTCAGGCCGGGGATCCACGAGTGGCCCAGCTGGCCGTGAAACTCTTTTTCTAGTTCGATTGCGGACTGGAAGAAACGTGTGGCCCTTAGACAATCGAGGAGCGCCCCGCTTCTTCTCGGGTTCGTTGAGTCTCGCTGAATTTCGAAATCAGTTTTTTCGCTTTGACACTCCTGCGATCGGTTTCTATATTTCGCAGGAGTTATTCCGGGACGGGATTTTGCTGGCCAGTTCGACGCGGAAAACAGCCGCCGGTCGGGAGCTCGGGCCGATATGGGTCGCCGTCCCGGTTCAAGACTACGTGAATTAGAAGCGCGAGCGGCAAAGCGCATGGGGTATGGCTGTGCATACGCGAGCATCCATAAGACCGTCCGACCAGAACGGCGAGCCTTCCTCGGCCGCTTTGCTTTCCGGCGAACAGATTCAATCCGCGGTGGAAGGCGTGCTTTCTTCCACCGAGTTTATTGACATTCACACACACCTGTTTGCTCCGGAATTCGGCAATCTCGGTTTACGGGGAATCGACGAACTGCTGACGTATCACTACCTCGAAGCAGAGCTGTTTCGCTCCTCGCCCATACGTCCCGAGCAGTACTGGGCGCTGTCAAAGCAAGAGCAGGCCGATGCCATCTGGCGGGCATTGTTCGTCGAGAACAGCCCCATATCGGAGGCAACGCGCGGCATTGTCGCGGTCCTGCAAGCGTTCGGCCTGTCGACAGACGCGTTCGACCTGCGCGAAGCCCGAGCGTTTTTCGCGGCGCAACCCGTGGAGGCACACCTTCGACGAGTATTGAAGTTGGCCGGCGTCAACGCCGTGGTGATGACCAACGACCCGCTCGACCCCGCCGAGTCTCGGGTTTGGGAGAACGGAGGCCTGAAAGACCGCCAATTTCACGCGGTGCTACGGTTGGACCGTGTCCTCTGGGGCTGGTCCAGCCATTGGAAGCTATTGGCTAGCCAAGGATACGCAGTCGACGAGCGCGCGTCAGGAAACTCGGTGAACGAAATTCGCAGGTTCCTGGCGGACTGGTGCGCGCGCATGCGCCCGCTGTACATGGCAGTTTCCTTAGAGGACACCTTTCGCTTTCCCGACGAAAGCGTCACGAACAAGATACTGACAGAGGCCGTTTTACCCTCCTGCCAAGAATTCGATCGCCCCATGTCCCTCATGATTGGCGTACGACGCCAAGTGAACCCTGCGATTCGCTTGGCTGGAGACGGGGTTGGAAGAGCCGACTTGCGAGCCGTTGAAAATCTGTGCCGGAGTTTTCCTGCAAACCGCTTCCTGGTCAGTATGCTCAGTCGTGAAAATCAACACGAACTGTGCGTGTCCGCGCGGAAGTTCAGCAACCTGATGCCGTTCGGATGCTGGTGGTTCATGAATAACACCTCCATCGTGGAGGAAATCACCCGCGAACGAATCGAAATGCTGGGAACCAGTTTCATCCCGCAACACTCCGACGCACGGGTTCTTGAGCAGGTTATCTACAAGTGGCGGAACACGCGAGTGACTCTCGCGAAGGTTCTGCGGGACACGTATCGCTCGCTGAACGCCGACGGGCGCGCGGTGACGCGTCTCGACATCGAGCGCGATGTCCAAAGGCTCTTCCGCACAAACTTTGAGCAGTGGACCGGACTTCAACGGGGTTAGCCGTTGTCATTCTTGGTTTGATTCTTCCAGCAAGGCATCGTGCAGAAATCGTGCGATTGATTCGGTGAGTTTGCGCGGGCACTCGGTGGGAGCCATCGCCAACGCCAAGGTTCTTTTCAGACGATGGCCTTCGATTCGAAACCTCTGGAAAAAACGAGATTTGTCGCTCACGGCATGCTCGGGAAGAATCGAGTATCCAAAACCTGATTCAACGAGCCGCTTGATCGCTTCGGTGTCATCCGCTTCCATCGCAACACGCGGAACGATGTTCAACTCTTTGAAGAAACTGTCGATCACGCGCCGCATGTTGCTGCGCTTCGGATAAAGCAAAAATGGAACGCCCGCAAGTTCAGCGGCGCGGATGGAGCCGACGCGGCCGGTCATAACATTGTTCGTGGAGGGGCGGACCACGAGCAACTCCTCATCGAAAAGAGGTGTCAGTCTTAGATTTTGCTCGGCTATCGGAAGAGAGATGAGCACCAGGTCGAAACGCCGGTCGAGCAAACCTGCAACCATTTCTTCGGTCACGCCGACGGTGACTCGAATGTCCGCCTTGGGATAGTTTTCTCGCAATTGACGCAGAGGACGCCCAAGTTGATAGATCAGGGTCGTAACGCCGGTCGCGAATTCGAATGGGCGCACGTCCTTGGATAGATCGTTTTCAAACTCCTGGTGAATCTGGCTCATCAACTTGACGATTTCCTTAGCACGCTCCGCGAGGCGCTGCGCAGCGGGCGTCGGGACCAGCCGTTTGCCGCGGCGCACGAATAATTCTGTGCGAAGCTCATCCGCAAGGTTGTGCAGCTGGAGGCTAACGGCGCCTGGGGACAAATGAACTTTTTCTGCGGCGCAAGTCATACTTGGGGAATCCATAACCGCGAGAAACAACTGAAGTTGGTGAATGTCCATTTCGCTTCTCCAGGTTTCCTAGACGATCCGGACGCCGTTGCTGGACTATGGCAGAAGCACTCTACCAAAACGACCCGCGAAACGTCCGCTTCCGGTTGATTCAAGTGCGCCCGGGCATCCTGCAAATCTGATGCGAGATTTCCGGCTGTCTATAAGGCCCCTCGCGCAACAGGGGAAAGGATCGGACTTAGGTGCTGCCGGTGGCAGGACAGTTTCGCGGCGCCCCGAATAAGTCTTGTGGCGCAGTTGTGTCATCGTCCGCCGCCGCTCCCAGGGCGATTACTTTAGGTATGGGCGCACGATTTGAATCACGTCCTCCGCGGTTTCCTGTGCGGATTTCGAATTCTTCAGCATTTGGTTAAAACTGTGATGTTCCATGAGTTCCGCCATCAGGCGGTTGATCGCGCCACATCAGACACTCAATTCCGCTTCCGATATTTCCCCTAGTGTCCGAAAGGGGACAGACTTGACTCCGTCTCGATTGTCAAAATGTGTCCGTAGTGCATCACGTCCGCCAATACGGTAAAAATCACGACAGCCCAGGCACGCCCGGCAATGGCCTTAGCCATTCGTACAAGGCCGCGAGCGAAGTCGGGGGAGAAATTCCCACAGCTCAGCTCCCCAATGGTACGGTCGCGGTATCAAAGAGAAGCATCACGAAGCGTAATGTCCGTATTCTTATTGCCGACGATTTCCCAGCGATTCTTGAATTGGTCAAAAACATCCTGAATGCATATCCGGGCTTTGAAGTGGTTGGCGAAGCCCGCGACGGCCAACATGCCGTAGCTCTCGCCGAAGCCTTGAAGCCAGATGTGATCGTTCTCAATGTGACCATGCCCATGATGTCGGGTTTTGAGGTCGCCCGACGCATCCGGAATCGCTTTTCTGATTGCGCCATCGTGATACTTTCCTCTCACAAGGATGACCAGTTTATTGCGGAAGCCCGAAAGGCTGGAGCAAACGGCTACATCGAGAAGTCGAATGCTGACGAACAATTGGTCCGCGCGATCGAGTCAGCGGTGAAGGGCGAAGAATTCTTCGTTGTTGAATGAGCTTCTCTCTGCAAGGCAAAACCTGAGGGATTGTCGACGACGGGTCGATAACGGAAGGAAGCACCATGCCAAACAATTCACATCAAAGAGCGGCCGAGTTCCACGACCTCGCCGCGCACGCTCATCGGGCGGCGGCTGTACATCATGGCAAAGAAGATCACCAAACCGCGCACGAACACTCGAAAAAGGCACTGGAATACTCCAATAAGGCTCACGAGCGGTCACAACAAGCCGTCAGGAAATCGGCCAACACCGCAGTATCAGAATAGTGCGCGCTGTTAGGGCTGCCCCGTCGGTGCGATCGCGCGTCACTGACCATCGAATCTCGTTGGGGATACATATACGAACGGGAAGACCGAGCCAACCTAGGATTTTGCAAGTGCGAGTATTGCCCTCAAACAGCGAAACGCACGGGGCGCGCTAAGTTGGTAGGAACCTTTCGAGCCGTCACAAAATCTTGGCCGCTGCTTCCGATATGAGAATTTGAAGTCCGGCTTCAGCATCGGTCAGCGCAAGTTCTTCATCGCTATTTACTTGGCTTAGGCGTCTTTGTTCAATGGCAGATATCGCCTCATAAAGTCGGCGACGCATTTTGACTTCGTCAGTCTCCAAAATTGCAAACACGTAGGCCGTTTGCCATGGGTAGGTCACTGGGTTGTACATGGGGCCTTCTTTCCTGGGGACAATGGGACTGTACGCTCGCGTACGTTAGAAAGCCACCGTGGATTGCTTTTCAGTCTGCTCCTGCGGTGGCGAGCAGTAGTGGTGCTTTCCATCTTTTTGGCTGTCACCCATCCGAGGTGAATGTGCCTCAATGGGTTCTTACCTGTGTAAATTGAAGATTTAAATTTGAACATTCCCAGACTATCGATGTAAGGATTTCGTGAGCGCTACGTGAACCGCATCTTGCGGAAGAAGGTCGTCGCATAGCAAAGTTGCGCGATGACGCAACGAAAACGCAGCCGAAAAGCACGGACGAAGTGGCGCAGGCTGATTTCCGAACAGATGCGGAGCGGGAAGAGTGTGGTGGCGTTCTGTCGAGAGCGGAAGTTTTGCCCGTCGCATTTCTATTGGTGGAAGAAACGGCTGCGGGAAAACACGACGGCGAGATTCGTGGAAGTGCAAGTGGCGGAGTCCCCGACCAACTTACCGGGCGACTCGCGGATCGAAGTCCGGCTGCAGAACAGCCGGAGCCTGATAGTAGGGCGAGGCCGCCGGCACGAGATGGATCCGCAACTCTACTTCATGCAACTGCTGATGAATCCTCCCTCGTGGCCGGCAAATGACCTCGATGCCTGGCTTCCCGATCGCTGGAAGCCAGCTCACGCTGCCAGGTGCGAGGCTTTGGAAATACCCCCTCTCGATTCCTGAAAACTGATTGAGAGGGTCGTTTCAGGCTGCTTACTAGCGATAGATTTCCTTGCGATGGCCGACGCGAAGGACAAGAACGATCAAGCGGTCGTCTTCGATCTTGCAGATGAGCCGGTACTCGCCGACAGGGTATTTCCAGAACTCTCCAAGCGGCGAGCCGTGCAACGCCTCTCCGATGCTGAGCGGATCGTCTAGTTTGGCGACTCGTTGATGCAGGAATTTCAGGATGCGCTTGGCCTGCGACGCGTCGAGTTTGCCGAGTTCCCGCTCCGCTGACTCAGACAGCTCAACGTTGTAAGCCATGCCGCTTCATGACTTGCTTCAAGGGGATGGTCCGCTCTTCACCCCTGCGGATGCGCTCCAGGGCGCCTTCGGCCAAATACAAGTCCTCGATCTCTTCCAGGTGCTCGAGGATGGCTTCACGAACATAGTAGGTCTTGGTGCGCCCGGTACGCCGGGCAAGCTTCTCCAGGCGTTTTTCGATGGACTGCGGAAGTCGAATGGCCAGCATAACTACCTCGCTATACAAGTATATCATAACGTTCATCGTGAGACGCGAACAACGCTGCGCACGCTGATTGACGAGACTCGGCTCGTGATCGTCGTGGTAGGGGCAGAGGCCTTGCGTTCTTGAGTCGCACCCCGCGCGCCTCGGCCAGACGTACCATGGCGATGACGTTCCGGAAGATGCGGTTCACGTAGCGCTCACAGGATTTCTCGTTTGCAACTGCCCCGAAACCAGACGTTCCGCCGGGCGGCATTGCATGTGCGTGCCCGAATTGCGGAAAGAGCGCGGTCTACCGACGCACCGATCTGTTGCATCTAGCCTCGCCAGTTCGCACACAGCTGACTCGTTGAACAGCCCGGATAGCCGAACATAAAATCTAAGCTTGCGAATCCCTTCGATTCGCAGATCTATCTCGAATCCGCCGGGGTTTCGAGAAGGGTTGCCGAGTTCCGTAAAAAAGCAACGCATTCCTTTCTCATGGGCGAACCTGCGGATGGCGCCATGTATATCCTGAAAGGGAATGTGAAGCTGATGGTGGTAAGCGAGGGCGGCAAGGAAGCGGTTGTGGCTCTCTTTGCCCGGTGACCTTTTGGGAGAAGGGAGCATGACGGTTCAGACGATTCGCCTGGGCACGGCTACGGTGCCTCGTGCCAGCGACAGATTTCTCAAGAGATGTTGGCAGAAGTGATTGGTTCAACCCGCTCACGGGTGAATTTGTTCATGAACAAGTTCAGGAAGCTAGGCTTTGTTGAATACAACGGCGGAGTCAAAATCAACAAGTCCCTTCTGACTGTTGCCCCGCACAAGTGACACGAGTGCTCTCTGAAGCGCTTCCCTCTTCGACTCGCTCGGCTTTGAGCGTCAGGAGTCCCCGTTGAGCGTTCTCAATTTCTCGGTACTCAATACTATCCGTTTCAATCGGACTGAGGAGCCTTTGTTCGATTGCGGCGAGTGCTTCGTAAATCCGAGTCGGCATGAGAGCGTCATCGGTCTCCAAAACGGCAGAGGTGTAGGCTGGAAGCCATAAGTAGGTCCGTGGCTGGTTCATAGAACCTCCTTCTATGGCAGGCAAAAAGATTGTACGTATGCGGACGGACTAGGACTGTCTCAATAGTCACAGTGTTTTACTTTAAGACCACCACGACTTGGGCAGGATTCACTAGCGCAGTTTTACCCTCGTAGACAATTCGTATTTTTCGACCGGCAGAATTGCTAACGATGGCCGTGATTTCGGCTGTTACTTCCTGGCCAGAATAGAGCCGGACCGTTACGGTAGAGCCTTCTTTATACTCCATTTTTCGCCGTCGATTCGGGCCGGCCGCCTAACGTGTGGGATTTCACGCTCGTCTTACGAGCCAAACGATCAAGCAAATAACCAAGAGGGTGCCAAGTATTCCGAATCCGAACATTGTGTGTCTCCTGTCTTTTGATGAGCCTCGAAATGTCGGCTCTTTCGCTCACGTGCGGGGTAGAGCTTTACTGTGAATGGTTTGCCGATCTGTGTCTGTGCGGTTCGAGACACTTGGCTCGACGGTTTTGGGCGGGCACTTGCTGCGCTGCGTTGACATAAGAATAAAGTTACGCGTATAGTTACCCTACTTGTCCAGGTCGAGCAGTCGCCTTGCATTCTGTGCTCGCCGAAGGGAAGCAGAGTCAACGCTGAAAGGAACGCATGCGGCGTTCTCTGTTGGCTCGAGCCATCCAATTCGCACCCCTCCTGCTCTTTCCTGTGGGCCTGCCCTTTTTCACCACCCCGGCCCCCGGTCAAGCGCCTCCTGATCCAAAAATCCCGCCAAGAGCAGATTCCGCGCAGGCATCACCGGGGACTCCGGCACCCACGCCAGCGAGTTCGACCAACGCCGCGTCCAGCGAGGTGGAAGTTTCCAGCCAGGATACTTCCGCGACGTTTAAAGTACGCGTGAACCTAGTGCTCGTGCGCGTGGTGGTGCGCGATGGGGCGGGCAATGTTGTCCTCAGTTTGACAAAAGAGGACTTTCAACTCTTCGACAATCGCAAGCCCCTGCCCATTTCCACCTTTGCTGTTGAAACGCGCGATTCCTATGTCAGCGTGTTTCCAGAGAAAGCCATGGTAGGCGACGTAAATGCTGCTGCGGCGTCGGCATCGACGGCGGCGACGCTGCCGCATCGTTTTGTCGCCGTGGTCGTGGATGACGCGAACTTGTCGAACGACAACGCCCTACCGGTTCGCAACGCTGTCTCGCGGTTGTTCGATTCCCTCGCGATGTCCGATCGCGTCGGGATTTATACGACCTCCAGTCAATTCGCCCAGGAATTGATAGAGGGCAAACTGGTCCACAATCGGCGATTTTCAAGGGTACCTACAGGGCGAGAAGCCGAACGCTTCGTTACTCTTCTATGGGGGAATTGACGCTTTCAGCATCGCAAGATTCCTGCAGGGACAAACTCGGCTTTCTCATCCAGATACAAACATCACCGCACTCTCGACCCCTAGCGCGATTGATTGGCGCACTCGTACACTCGAAGAACAAGCTAGGCTTACGTGGAGCGACTGTGACCCGAAGCCAGCTTTTGAGCGACCGCGAACAGGATCTTGCGGTCGCGCTCCGCTGTTTTGCTGAGGCATTTTCTCAGTTTATGAAGATATGCCGCGTCCTTGGCGGACCTTCCCCAGGCAATATCGTCTGAAGACTTGCGTTTCAGAAGATTCGGCAGTTCCGGGAGCTTGTCACCGTCGTAGAAAAGCTGGTAGAGCGGTACTTCCAGCGCCCGCGCCAGTTTCTCCAAAGTCTCAATGGCCGGAACCGTGTGCCCATTTTCAACACGTGATATGTAGCAGCGCAGCAAACCACTTCTCTTTTCGATATCTCCTTGAGAGAGGTTCTTACCCACGCGCAATTCCCGCAGTCGGTCGCAAATCACCATTCACGCATCCCCTTCTGGCCACGATTTGTTGTTCGCCCTCATACCAGGCGAAGTCAATTGAGCACGTTTTGGCCCAAATCGGTGGCTACCAGGCCGCGCCCTTAAGCCTAGCGAGTGACCATATCAACCGGAAGCACGGCCATCTATAAAGCGGTCGCGCGTTACGATGCCCTTGCTCGACATTCCGCCTATGTCAATTCCCTAGTTAGTCTGCAAAGTTCCAGACTGACACTTTCCCTTTGTTGTTTGACAGGATAAACCTTACGGTGTTTACCGCATTGTGGATGCACCGGCGTAGGATTACGAATCACGCGGTGGACTGTTTCGACCTCTGAAGCCTAAAACCGCCACGCCCGCCTCCTCTGGTTCGTCGGTAAGGGGGAATCGTGCATCGCATATTCTTACCTGTGACGATGCCGCTTTCTGCAAGGAGCTCCGTCATGCCTTCCATGCTGATTTCATCGTGTGTGGCAAGGCCAGGAATGACATCTGGGTTCTGGAGGAAGGCCCTGCCGCACGCGTGGGTATTGGCTTCGTTTATCGGCGTGCGGCGACGGGCAGGTAAACGCGTTAACCAGCCACTTAAAGCAGAAGCTCTACGAATTTGCAGGCCACGCCTGGCCCCCGACAGTGTTCCAAATCGAACTGTTTCAAGGCCGATGTTACCGCACAATGCTTAGATGAGAATGCTGGAACTTACGCCCAGCGAGCTGTGCTCCGTCCGGTGTCCAACTTGCGGTGTTGCCGCCGGAAACCGTTGTCATCTGCATTCCGGTTCCACATGCATCGAACCGCATTTAGACCGAAAGCTCTGCGCCATTGAGGCCTTGGAACGAAAGAGAATTTTTGAAGTGAACCTACGCGCAGCAAGTAAGCATCACCGGGCGAAACTCCATTAACTTGGCGGCTTGCTAGACAGATAGAATTTATCCAATTATGCGACCATTACCTTTGACGTCTTGCACAGCCTGCGGGAACGCCGGATACAACCTCACCCTCGTCAATGGGCGTTGCGGAAAACATATCGGCGGGGAACGCTGCAAAGGCATCAACTCCAGCGCCACTAGCGATGGCGACTGGCAGGAGTGCGTGTCCTGTCAGGGGATCGGAGTTAAGCGCAACGCGCAATGCTTACAATGCCGGGGAGTAGGCTGGCAGTTCGCGCGAGAACTAAAATGAACTGGCCGACAAAGGCGAACGTTTTGTGCCGCCGTGCACATGTCTTTCGTGTTCGTTTGTTTCGCAACTCGAAGATGGAGGCTGACAAGGTGCGCTAATTCCGTTTGGCTATCTCGGCCTCATCGGCAGCCATGAACCGTAGCATCTGTTGCTTCAATTGCGCGTCCACCTCGTCCGCGATGGTTACAATTTGAGGAAGCAGAGTGCTGAAATCCAAACGCTTCACGTCTTTGTGTAGCATCGAAAAAATGCTCACCTGCAGTAGACGAGACTCCTCTACCGCCATCGCTACCGTGTAACCTTGTTTGCGTCGTAAATCTCCGTGGATGGCAGCAGCCTCCGAAATCGGAGCTTTTGTTCCAGCGTTCATACGCAACCGTGCAATCACGTCGTGCAGAAGCTGAGGAAGGTGGCCCGTGCGATCCTGGAAGCTCAGCGGAATACACGTTAGATCTGGCTCCTTCTCGACCCGGAAGAGCCAATCCTGAATCACTGCGTAGAGTTCACGGTCGAGGATTTCCGCCACACTCTCAATGGTCACAGCATCGCCGCTGCTTTTGAGGCTCGCTACCGCAGAATTGAACATTTACGCCCTCCCCTGCTCCACTGTTCAGTCTTCCACCGGGGCGGGCTGCAAAGCTGTTCTGAAAGAGTCTAATCGCCATTAGAGTTCTCTTATGGCTTAAGCATTGACCAAAATTCATGGATATTGGGGATATTGTGGGCGATATGCCTAATAGCACGGCCTGATGATCGGGGGGCAGTGTCGGAGTGCGCGGCGAACCGGAGGCCTTGGCCAGTACATACTTTTTCCGATCGATGCGTTACTCCAATGACGTCTGCCCATCCTTCTGGCGTTCAAAATACTAAGCTCAAATGGACAGTCCCAGGACTGATCAACGCCATTCCATTAGGACAGTCCCGGGACTGTCCTAGAACTAATTCCACGAGTGACATACTCGGGACCGTTCGAGTCCTAACCTGGTCGGCCAGGCCCGCTTCTTCCACGGTGGCGGCGACGGGCGGGGCGGCGGTGAAGTTTGCTGCTTCGCCTGCATGCAGCAATATCTAGCAGGCGACGTTCCGTGTTTTTCTATAGTCGCAGTCCTGTAAGAAAGGGCCATGCAACGGCCGCGGGATGCGGAGACGACGCGAACCCCAAACCCATAGCGCCTAGGCTAGAGATGTCCTAATTTGCTTTTCTAAGCTCGTTTACGAGCATCTTGGCCTCTTTCACCCTATCCTTGTAGTACGTTGGGCTCAGAAGGATCCGTTTGCCTTCCACGCGCACATGCTCGTTGATGCCCTTCTTCGTCAAGAATAGAGAGAGAGCCGCGTATGTCTTGATTTCCTTCTCGAGGAACTGAATCACCCGGCGGCTAGACTTATCCATTTCTCCTCCTAAGACCCCGGCTACCGTTGGACCTGAGGACTATGAGACTAACGAGCTGTCTGTTGAAACGACCCGTCAGCCTTGAGCATTAGCTTTTCGCGTGTGGCCAGGCAGAGAACGAAATAGTCCCCGGGAGTCTGCGCGGCCGATCGCTTGGCATTGCTCTTGGCGGCCTCTAGGCCCTTTGCGTAAGAAAGCCACGAGACGTCACCGTTTTTGTCGGTCTTGAAAATATCGAATAAGGGAATCATGTTCGATCCTTCCTTCGTTAAGTAGACCTTTGATAGCGTATTACCAGAGAACGGAAAATCTAACTGATCCTATGTGTCGCCGTCTGTCCCTTTAGGGACAGTTCGGCGAGCCCCAGACAGCGCGGAACCCGCGAAAAGTAATCCGCGACCCGCACCCAAAATGGCATTGCCATGAAGGCGCACAAGAGTCCAGGCGCGCAGAGGTGACTATGACTAACGTGCCCTGATGGGTGAGGGTGAGCGCCCGCATTACCGCGCAAGCGGTTTTTGGCCAATTTCGCTTGCCCCGTAGCCGCGGCGGGCATTCGAGGCGTGCTCTCTGTCTTACGACAGAGGCAACAGTTCGTTGCACCCATCGACGTCCAGGTCATATTCGTACTCGGGCTCTAATCGCGCCAGAATCGGTCGGCCTTCGTCCACCTGAACGGCGCCCCAAGAAACCTCCTTCCCGAGAATATTTTCATGGTTCGCTTGTGGCGCCCCAAGGCGGCATGATTTATTCGTAGCGGAGGGCGGCCATAGGATCGATGCGCATGGCGCGGCGCGCGGGGATATATCCGGCAACAGCGGCCACGGCGGCGAGAGAAAATGCAACGGCGACGAGCGTAGCCGGGTCGTTGGCCGAGACGTTGAAGAGCATGTGGCCGACAAGGTGAGAAGCCGCGAGCGTGCACGGGAGCCCGACGGCAAGGCCGGCGAGCGTCAGTATTAGAGTTTCGCGCAAGATCATGCTCAGAATTGTGTTGCGCGACGCTCCGAGCGCGACACGGATGCCGATCTCGTTGGTCCGGCGCGAGACCGAATAGGAAATCACACCAAAAATTCCGGTAGTTGCGAGCACCAGCGCCATAACTGCGAAGAGGCCGAGCAAGAACATGCGAAATCTAGGCTGCGCTACCGAAGCGTCGATAAGGTCTGGCATCTTTGCGACATCGGTCACGGGAAGATCTTTATCTATTCTCTGTACTTCCTGGCGAATCGAGGCGGCCACGCTCGAGGTGCTCAAGGTGCTCTTTACGACCAGATTCGCGCCCCAAAATGGGGCTTGGGCGTATGGCACGTACATCATCGCTCCGGGATTCTTACCTAAGGCAACATCGCGCACATTACCGACGATTCCGACGATTTCGCGCATGGTTTCACCACTCCCGGGAGGAAAACCAAAGGTAATCTGCTTGCCAAGGGGGCTTTGATTTGGGAAATAAAGCCGCGCCATGGCTTCGCTGATAATCGAAACGCGGGACGCGGATGAGATGTCGTGCCGGTTGAAGACTCGTCCGGCCAGCAGCGGAATCCCCATGACACGAAAATAGTCCGGACTAACCGAAACATAGTTCGCAGTCCTAGATGCGCCCGCAGACGAAGGCGGGTTACCGACGATATCGAACGGCAGATTCACGTTGCCGTCAGCGATCGGCCTGGGAACAACCACCGCCGAATCCTGCAATCCAGGGTCCGATTGAATGCGCGCAAGCAATTCTTCGGAGAAGGCGGCCCATTGTTGCGGCGTGGAATACTGAAATTGTGGAAGCGAGATATCCGCCTTTACGATGTGCTGGGCGTCAAACCCCGGACTGACCGAGGTAAGCCTGGCAAAGCTGCGCAACAGCAAACCCGCTGTCACCAGCAAAACCATGGCGAGCGAAATTTCCGCGACAGCCAGGAAACTGCGCGCGCGGCGGCGGTTGCGGCTTTCGCCGGATCGGGCGCCTTCGCGAAGGGCGTTCTGTATATCCGCGTTGGCCGCGAACATGGCGGGAACCAAACCAAAAGCCACGCCGGCGATAGCGGAAAGGAGAAGCGCAAAACCCAAGACAAAATAGTCGACGCGAATGGGGTTCGTCTGCGGCAAACTCGACGGCAGCAGTGAGCTCAAAGCCTTAACCCCCCAGTAAGCGAGCGCTATTCCTACAGCTCCGCCAAGCAGACCGAGCACCGCGGTCTCACTGAGCAACTGGCGGATGATTCGGACGCGCCCGGCGCCCAGCGTTGTCCGAACAGCAATCTCTTTCGAGCGGGACGTCGCGCGGGTAAGAAGTAAATTGGCGATATTGGCGCATGCGATCAGGAGCACCATGCCTACGGCGCCCAGGAGCACCAGCAGCTCGGTTCGTACCTCTCCCACAATTTCTTTCTGCAGTGGCACAAGGCGGATTGTCCAACCATTGTTCTCCGCCGGAAATTCCCCGGCCAGCCTCCCGCTGATGGCATCCATTTCCGCCTGAGCCTGCGCCACGGTAACGCCCGGCTTCAGCCGCCCAAGGGCTGGTAGAAAATGCGATCCGCGCTGAGGCATCAAGGTGCTAAAGAGAGGATCCTGAACGAGCGGGATCCAGACTTCCTGCTTGGTGTTGAAAAAAGGAGTGCGAAAGGCGGCAGGTATGATTCCAACGACGGTAAACGGACGTTTGTCCAAGTCAATCGAAGTTCCGGTCATCTTGGGATCTGCACCGAACCGACCTCGCCACAAATCTTCGCTCACGAGAGCCACCGGCGCCGCACCCGGTTTGCCGTCTTGGGTGAAAAAGATGCGTCCCGCCAGTGGCTTAACATCCAGAAGTGCAAACAGCTCCGGAGTCACGACGGACGTGTTCACAACGGAAGGCTCACCGCGTCCCGTCAACGTGAGCTGGTGGGCGTTGATTCCCGCCAGTTCGCTAAAAACATGATTCTGCGCCCGCCACTCTTCGAAATTTGGATACGAACAGCCCGTCTCCGCTATTCCCTGTTGCGTGTTCGCCTGAAACGCCGTGAACAACTGATCGGGATTCGTATAGGGTAGCGGCTTCAAGAGCACAGCATAAACCACGCTGAAAATAGCCGTGTTGGCGCCGATACCGAGAGCAAGCGTGAGTACCGCGACGGCCGTGAAGCCGGGATTCTTGCGCAGAATGCGAAACGCGTAGCGCGTGTCCTGCAAAAATGTTTCGATTGCGGGTAAGCCGTGGAGTTCGCGATTGGTTTCTTTAAGTTGTGTGTGCCCTCCCAACCGGATCCGAGCGGCACGCTTGGCTTGTTCGGGTGACATGCCTCGGCGGACACCTTCTTCCGTCAGCAAATCGAGATGGGACTCAAGCTCCTGGTCGAAGTCTTGATCTACCTGGCGGCGTGAAAGCCACACTCGAGTTCTGGAAACCAGCCTTGTTACCCCGGCAAACATTGGCTTATCCTCGCTCCGCGATGCGCAGTACGCGGCCAATCACCGTAGAAACGCGCTCCCAATTCCGCACTTCGGTATTGAGCTGCTTGCGTCCACCTCTGGTGATGGAATAGAACTTCGCTTTTCTGTTGTTCTCCGACGTGCCCCAGGCACCTGAGATCCAGCGCTTCTGTATCAAGCGCACCAGAGAAGCGTAAATTGTGCCCTGATTGATCTGCAAAGCTTCTTCGCTGATTTGTTCAATGCGGCGGGCGATTCCGTAGCCATGCAACGGCCCCATGGCCTCGAGGGTCTTCAAGACCATCAAATCGAGAGTGCCCTGAAGAATTTCGGACTTGTCATCAGGCACGCGCCCTCCTGTGGTGAATCCACAGGAGTATGACGAAAGACCTGTGGGATGTCAACAGGGCAAATGTTTCGCACCGCAGACGGTCGGTGGACCAGCTGTTTCCTCCGGTGTTGTGCATTGCCACTCCAAGGACCGAGAAGTCTGGACGAGCTATGGTAGGCTAATGTGGTTGAATGTGGTTACTATTACCTATGAGGTAATGGAAAGATGGCTGAGACAAAAGAGCAAGTGATCCTTGTTGTTGACGATAATTCAGATCATCGTAAGGGCTTCAGAATTCTATTGGAAAATGGCGGATATTCTGTAGTCGAATGCAACTCCGGGAAAGAGGCATTGACAACGCTCCAAACGACGAACTTCGATTTGATGATCCTCGATTTGAGCATGCCCGACGTGGATGGGTTCGACGTGCTACGGGCGGTTCGCTCCAAACATCCAGAACTCAAAATAGTGGTGGTTTCGGGTTTCTTGCAAGGGAGTATGAATCAAGTCGCCAAGTTTCTGGGCGCCGCTGTGACGTTGGACAAAAATCTGGCCGCAGATTTGCTCTTGCCCGTTGTTCGCGACCTTCTCAAGAATCCACAGTGAGTTGCTGCCAGTTGGCTGCAGCCCCTGTTGTACCCCAAAAACCTTCGCCGCTCGTCACACTGCTAAGGATTGATTTCGCCCTTCCCGGCAGGGTTCCATGAAAGCCCTCGATATCTCACCGGAAACCGCCAACGCCCTTCGACAACTGATACGCCAGTCGCAAGAAGCCTACGTCGCCTTCGATGAGACGCAGAAGCAAATGAAGAAGCGGTACTTGGAACTCCTTGGACCCATCGGAACAAACCAGATCGCAGGGCTTCGGAAAGATAGCAACCGGATTGAAGTAGTGCCGCACCTTGGAATACCTCAACGATCGAAACAAAGAGCGCTGGTACTAGACCGAACGACGCAGAATGATGCGGACTTACTCGGGCTCGGTCGGCTCGTCTTCGGTGTGCGAGGGCTGCGCAGGTTGACTTAGCTCCGGTGCAGTATCAATCGGAACCGCTAGCGGGCCGACCGTGGTCGAAGGTCCCGCCCCGAGGCCTAGTACACTGCGCATACATTCCAATAGCTTAATGGCCGCACCTGGTTTCGCGACGACCATGTCAACACCCATTGCCGCAGCGAGGGCCTCATTCGCGGATTCCTCGTGCAACGTGAAGAGGACGATCGGGGCCTGGGGAATCGATTTTTTAAAATCTTAGCGGTCTCTCCGCCGTTCATACCAGGCATAGAGAAGTCTAAGAGGATCAGGTCACGAACGAGCGCTTTGACCTTTTCAATCGCTTCTGCACCGTTCGCAGCTTCTCCGCAAACTGTGAACTGCTCGGTCTCTACAAGACACCGAAGTAGAAACCGGATAGAGGGATGATCAGCCGTGACGAGCCCTCTTTTTTGGACATTCTCGGTCCGAGAAGCGTTTGCAAGATCATTTGATATGATGCGCAAGCGTGGGCTGTGGATCATGAGGGAGAATCGCATTGCCGGACATTTAAGACAGAGCCCTCCAGAGGAAGGCCCCCCACATCGTGCTCTATCGATTGTGATTTGGAGAATGCTCAAAATTTACGCGAGCATCGCCGACGAAGCGGCGTTCGCGAGGCGTCCGTAAAACACTTTTTGCGGGCAAGACGTGGATGTAGGTGTTTCCTCGCAAGATTCATAGCGTGCGTACCTGGCCTGAGTACGTGCTAGTCTGACGGGATAAGCGATGAAAAACCGCGACACTCAGGCGACTTGGAAGTATCACAATGGCACAAAGCATTCCTATTGGAGTATTCGCAGCAATCCTCACTTCCTGGACTGGGCGAATCGACCGCTGCCTTTCAAAATCTATCCCACGATAGAGCCTCTTCCGCTGCCGCGAGAGGTGCCGCAAACAGGTGTAACCGCGCTCTCCGCCATCGCACAGTCCCTACTCCCGCGGAGCGGCGATTCGGCTCCGGACGTGCGAGACCTGGCGCGCATTCTCTATCTCTCGGCCGGAATTACAAAGCAGCGCAAACATCCGGGCGGAGAAGTCTCCTTTCGAGCCGCGGCCTGCACGGGAGCTCTCTACGAGATCGAACTGTACGTTGTAACCGGCGATCTGAAGGGCCTCGATGCCGGCGTGTACCACTTTAATCCGGCGGATGTATCGTTACGGCTCCTGCGAAAGGGTGATTTTCGCGGAAACCTGGCTCGGGCGACGGCGTTGCGACCCACAGTGGCGCGGGCGCCCGCCACCATCGTCTGTACCGGAACGTACTGGCGCAACTCCTGGAAGTATCAGGCGCGCACCTATCGCCATTTCGGTTGGGATCACGGCACCCTGCTCGCAAATATGTTGGCTGTTTGTGCTGCTTCGAGGCTGCTAGCAGAGATCGTGCTCGGGTTTGTGGACGCTCAGGTGAATCGCTTGCTTGATCTCGATACCCGGCGAGAAATTTCCTGGTGCCTTGTACCTATCGGCCGAACATCGGAGATTTCGACGCCAGAACCGAGAGACGCGATGGCGCTCGGCTTGGAGACCATCCCGCTTTCCGAACATGAGGTCGAGTATCCCGCCATGCTGGATATGCACGACGCATCTTCGCTCGAGTCCGAACAGGAAGTGGCGCAATGGTACGGGAAGCAACCGGTCTTCGCATCTTACGCTGCGGCTAGCGAGGCCGTCTGGCTTCAGCCACTACCGGAAGAAAAAGAGCCGAAAGACACCATCGAGCAGGTCATCCTGCGCCGCGGATCCTCCCGAAAATTCGACCCGGCTAAATCGATGACGCTAGTTGAACTATCAACCATTCTCGACTCCGCCACGCGAGGCATCCCGGCTGACTTCCTTGAGCCCTCCGGCACGCAGCTCAATGACCTTTACCTGATCGTCCACGCGGTACAGGGACTCAGGTCGGGCGCTTACTTCTTCCGCCGTCAGCAAAACGTGCTGGAGCTCTTGAAGGAAGGAGAATTCCGCGCCGATGCCCGTCATCTTGGATTGGAGCAGCAACTTCCTGCGGATGCCTGCTTGGACGTTTTCTTTCTCGTCGATTTAAACCGTATCCTGGAGCGATGTGGAAATCGCGGCTACCGCGCCGTGCAGTCGGAGGCGGGCGTGATCGGCGGCAAAATGTATCTTGCCGCGTATGCCCAGCACCTGGGTGCAACCGGGCTGACTTTTTTCGACGACGACGTGACTCACTTCTTTTCGCCGCATGCGAAAGACAAAAGTGCCATCTTCCTGCTCGCGATTGGCAGGCCAATGAAAAAATCTAGTGAGGCTCCCTAGGCTTCGACATCGTGAAACCTGAGGGCTTCACCATTGCCCCGAACGGAAATCCCCGCAGCAGGCAGCAAAACCGGAATCGGTACTGTAGAGCATAGTTTGAATCGCGCAATTCCTTAGCGTGTTTACGAAAGTTGTTTTTTTTGCATCAACGATGCTGGCGATAGACGCCTCATTGATACCAACTAAAGCGCAGCGATTTCTTTCGAACGTGAGGTTACTGCTGCGATACGAGCTTGGCTGGCCGAAAACAAGCTCATTGAGGATCGGTCTTAGCAGACGTGAGGCATCGACAAGCAACTGCAGGTTAGGGTTTGCCATTCACCGACCGCAGCCTTTTTATCAGTTCTCGTTCAGCTACCTTGCGCTCGCGCGCGCGGCCATTGCGGATGGCATCTGCGAGAGCCAGCAACTCGTAGAGAGCTGGATCGCGTAGCGCGGCTGAGGGGACGGTTTCGTAGAGCGGCTCGAGCGCGATACCGCGTGTATCACCGTCTCGCCAAGGCCATACTGGTGGAAGTTCATGGCCCGGCTGGATTTCGCTCTTGAGTGGCTCGGCAGCATATCAAGTCGGCACACCGCGTGTGACTTGTCCGTGTTCGGCCGGGAACGCGTATTTCAAGCCGTGCAGCAAGAACTCTTCCAGCGACGATATCTTGGGTTTATCGTGCATCTCCGACCCAAGAAGGAGCCGAGAACGGTGGAGACGCTTGATAGCTCCGTGCACTTCTGAGGGGCTCAGTCCGAGTTCGGTTGCGACGACGGATATGGCTGGTCGTGCGCCCGCATAGCCACACAGCTTCAGGACCACCACGATGTCTTGGGGCTTCAAATTCATACAGCCTTTCTATATTCGCGATTCGCGAATAGCGAATTATTTCTAGAATCAACCACTAAGTGTCAGCCGTGACATCATAAAGTACGCGATCGCTCACAACGACCTAGTGCCAGCGAAGGCTTACACGCCTAACGGCAATTCGCGTCAAATCCACCGTTTTCGGCAGGGTGTGGTCAGGGAATACCTGTGTTTCCCGGCTTCTGCCTCTTCGAGGTTGCCAGGGATGCGGGTATGGCGGTGGTGAACACCATTAATGGAATTTGCAGAAATCACTGCGTCAGGTTTGTCCTTGCTCTTGTTATGCGCGGCGACGGCTGTCTGTGGCAACACTGGAGACGCGGGTGTGGCTGAAAAATAGCGGGCGGCGAGCCTGTAAGCCGGATTCCCTAAGGCATGTTGAAGGGAAAGAAGTTCTGTGGAATCAGTGAGAGGTTGCTGTCAAAGATGTCAGCGACGGCAGGAACCTTGGCACGTTTTGGGCACGACCCCGCGCTCGATTTCGCACCATCGGCAGCGAGTATGCAACTGAGTGTGAAACCGCTTTCATCGTGTTATCCCGGTCTACTTAATGCGCCTCAGCAGAATGGTTTCGTCCTCGTCTTCCACCTTCAGTCTGCATCCGGAACTGGTTTGCTAGCGGGGCAAATGTTCCAAAATGAGAGGTACTACTTCTTTGAAAGCTCACCCTTGAAATGGCTTTCAACATTTTCACGACTCAGCGGGTTTCTTGCTTCGGTCAATACGACTGAATAGACGACCTTATTACCTTCAATCTGCGCGGTGATAAATGCCCCGTCGCCCGGCAGTTCTTGGTAGATAAATTTAACTCTCCTGCCATCTTCCAGTGTTTTGACCCACTCTTCGTCTGGCATTTTCGCACCTCTTCAGCCGAGACCGGTGTTTGTCGCAAAGTATACGTTGTTCGGTGCGAGAAATATCGGCCCTGGGCCCACCTGCCAAAAACCACGCTAGACGATTTGGGCAACCCAGGACATCACTCTCCTTCGAGATTCATGGCGTATTTGCTGGCGTTGACCTCCCTGCCGGTGGGCAACTTCACAACCCGCTTCGCCGCCGAACTTAAGTTGTTGCGAATACAGACGTGTCGACCAAAGCACGTCGAAGGCTTGAATACCTCTATGGTTGAGTGATGGCTGCCACTCCGAATAGATTGTACTTCCACGAAACTAGCGCCCATACTCCAGCCAGCAAATTGTCCGAGCCACTGGAATTAGTTATCGGTCTTCCGCGCCAAGTCTTCACGTGAGCGCGACCACCTTTTTCCCTCCTTCAGTTTGCCTTACAGCACCATGCAACAGGAGGTATCCATGCATTCCCCTTTTGACATCCTGAAGAAGAAACCGGAGGGAAGTTTCTGCCGGTTCGAGGCGGTGAACGACCTTGCATCTGCCAACATTCGCATTAAAGAGCTGATTGCACTATCCCCGGGTGAGTATGTCGTGTTTCACGAACGCACGAACAATGTCATCGCTGTCGGCCGATCAAGTTTCTGGGTCGATGCTAGAAGGGAGTGACGATTACGCGCAAGCAACAAGAGTGAAGCATAAGAGCCGCCAAGCAAATCGTGTTTCGGTACAACGGCGACCCAGCCACGAAAGAGAGCGATCTCGACATGAATGGTGACAAAGCTGTCCCTAAGCAAGGCTCCCTTGTTGACGCAGAGGCGAGCCCCGGGAAGGTAGTCCAAGTCAGCATGGAGAGAAGTGCAGAAGAACCCTTTGCGGTCCCCATTTATAGGGTTTCCCTCACCAACGAGTTGTGATGCTGTGGGACGTCGCGACTACTTCACCTGCAGCGAACAACGCGCCGGCGCTCCTATGTCCCAGGAGTGGAATTCTCCAGCCCGACCACCTGACGAATCTCGGTCTCGCCCTCCCAGCCCGGCCAGTGTTTCTTGTGAAGTTCCATGAAGTGCATCGTCCCCTCGATCGCCTCTTCCTTCGATCTCAATTCGAGCATAACGTACCCGCCGACAACCTCCTTGGCTTCGGTGAAGGGTCCGTCGATCAGCGTAACCTTTCCCCGGGAAAGCCGGACGCGGGCGCCCAGCGCAGTTGCACCGAGCATCCCGCCCCCAACCATCGTGCCGCCTTTCGCGGCCTCTTCGGCGAGCTTCGCCATGGCTTCCGTCAACTGCTTGGGCGGAGGGCCAGAGTTCTCGGCGGACTTGACCATCATCATGAATCGCATGGGTGTCTCTCCTTGAGGTTTCTGGCTCTACTTACACGTCGAATGAGGGGCAGCGGGATCGACAGGTTTAGTGTCTTTTTTGTAAGTATTTGCTAAATGCCACCTTCGAGGAGCTCGGCCGATGCGCTTGGGGCGGCGAGGTGGCAAACCCGCAAGATGACGGAGCAGGCTTGCTCCGCTGTACCTACCAGGTGAGGGGCTAGTGCGCGACGCGCCGGCAATTGCGAATGCATCCCGATGCGTCCAAGGGGGTTCGCAAGCACGGGCCTGGCCGACCATCAAACGAGCCGCCTTCCGTTTCCAGGTATCTGGCCGCTACTTCTAAGAGCGCGGGGCCGGGTGTTAGTTGCCCTTGGCCAGCTTGGCATCCGCAGCCATGAACCGTAGCATCTGCTGCTTCAATTGCGCTTAAAGTTCTCCGCGATTCCGTGCGCAGTACGCTGGCGTACACAAAGGAGATAGCGGCACATGCATCGTGGCGTTAGTGCGACAATCAACCGTCAGCGGCCAACGGATTCGGACGGTCTGTTCTTATGAACGCACGAAACAAGCGACGATGGAGCGACTTGTGCGGCGAGGCTGAGGTTGAGGACGACCTTGAAAAACTGCAGAAACTTGCCGAGCAAATTACTCGCATTCTTGACGATGAACAGGCCCGGTTGAAAAGCCTCCAGCTCAAATCTGAAAGAAAATCCCTGAAAGTCTGACTAACAGGCCCGATAGATCATTCCGATCCCAACTCCCATCTGTCAGGCGATCCGCGTCCGGACGGCGGAATTCCTTCGGATACCGTCCCACTCGTCGCTCCGCCACTTGCAGTGCCTCTCCTTGCAAAGTGTGCCTTATCCGAATGTCTCAAGTTAAGGGTTCAGTCCAGGCAGAAAAGCCGTCTGTAAGTCATTGAAAATAGCGGGCGAGCCATATAAGCCGGATTTTGTGCCGCTGGCGTCCCGAAAAAGCGCCGCGCGGCGGCGATCATTCCTCTAGGCCACGACTCGCGCCGTGGCTCAAGCAGCCTACCCGAGGGTTGCTCTCTGCAAAGGCTTGCACCGTTGCAAAGGGAGCGCGTCCGCTTTCGCGAACGCTAACTCAACGAGCCGGGCCGGCTCTCTCCTCCTATTTGGCCTTGCACCACGCGGGGTTTTCCGTGCCTCGTGTGTTGCCACACGAGCGGTGGGCTCTTACCCCACCTTTTCACCCTTGCCAAACGAAACGAGCCGCTCGAAGACGTCTCGCAGGTTTTCCTGCGGGATGCCACCGTGCTGCGTGTCGCCGGCGGTACATTTTCTGTGGCACTTTCCGTGAGCGAAACAGCCAGCGCGAGTCGAAACCCGCGCTACCCAAATCGCCCCCCTGGCGTTACCAGGCGCGTTGCCCTTACCCCGAGCCCGCGGTAAGCGGACGAGGGGTTCCCTGATGACTCAGGACGGTGTCCGGACTTTCCTCCCGTCCAGCCATCTTGCGATGGCCAGACCAGCGATCACCCGGCCCGCCCGCCACATCTATTATAACCTTGAATTCCCATCGAATTCCGCTCACCTTTGCCAGTCGACTTCGTCCATCCAACACAAGATATCCCTTCCGTTCGGAGGAGATTCAATGCCCTCGTTTCGTTCCGGCGCGATCCTCGCCGTCATCCTCTTGGGGCTGTCCGCGGTCACATGCGGTCAGTCTGTTGCGCCAAATTCGAAGCGCAAACGAGAGCAGTTTCGCAACGCGGAAATCACCTATGACTGGGTGACCAACCCTCGCGGCCAGAGAATTCGAACCTTCGTGACCAGGCCACGGTCCGTCACCGGTAAAGTTCCTACGATCTTCTTCGTCGGCTGGTTGAGCTGCGACAGCGTCGAATATCCTGACGGCGAAACAGACGGATTCGGCGCGATTTTTTGGCGGCTCATCGAACAATTGGGCTTTGCTACGCTGCGCATGGATAAACCCGGCGTCGGCGAGAGTGAAGGCAATTGTGCGACGACTGATTTTCAGACCGAACTAGATAGCTATCGCGCGGCTTTCGATTCGCTTTCCAAATATTCTTTCGTGGATCAGAATGCCATCTTCGTCGTGGGGCTGAGCAATGGCGGTGGAACTTCGCCTCTCACTGCGGGCCAGCACGCAGTGAGAGGGTTTGTGGCAGCCTCTTCCTGGGGCCGCACCTGGTACGAGCATATGATCGAGAATGAGCGTGTGCGCCTTTCACACGATCTAAAGATGTCTGCGGCCGAAGTCAATACGGCGGTAAAGGTCTTCACCGATTTCTACTCGCTCTACCTGATCCATCGCATGAGTCCTGGCGAAGTGGTCGCTCAGCATCCTGAGTGGAAAGGGCTCTGGTACGACGCCCCGGACGGTCAATACGGGCGCCCGGCTGCTTTTTACCAGCAACTGCAAGATCTGAACCTGGGAAAAGTATGGGAAAACGTGAAGTCCCCCGTGCTGGTTCTTCATGGCAGCGCCGATACCATCATGAGCCAATCCGATAGCCGCGCGATTGCCGACACTGTGAACCGCGTTCGTCCTGGGAGCGCCAGCTACACAGAGATCGAGGGAGCCGATCATCTCCTCACCGTCAACAATCAGCTTAGCGAAAAAGTAGTCCCCACTGTGCTTGCCTGGATCAGAAAGCAGCTAGCCCAGAACTAGAATCCGAGCGACCGTTGAGGAGTTTCCTGACAGCGCTACTATTTGGCGCCGAGAAGTTTTTCAAATTCGGATTCTGTAAGGACAGGGACGCCGAGTTCCTTGGCTTTGTCGTATTTCGAGCCGGGGTCGGTCCCCACGACAACATAGTCCGTTTTCTTGCTGACGGAGCTTGAAATTTTGCCTCCGTGTTGCTGTACTATTTCGGCGGCTTCTTCGCGCGAGCGGTTCGCAAGACCACCGGTAAAGACGAACGATTTGCCCGCAAACTTCTGGCTCTTCAGTACACGCTTTACCGTGGTGGGACGCACGCCAACTTTATCGAGTTTCTTGATGATCCGCTGGTTTGCCGACTCCGAGAAGAATTCAGCGATGCTCGCGGCTACCTTGGGTCCGACCTCGCCCACTTCGAGCAACTGCTCTTCGGTTGCCGCCGCCAATTCGTCCAACGAGGAAAAATGCGCGGCCAGAAGCTGGCCCGTCCGCTCCCCGATCATGCGGATACCGAGCGCGTAGATCAGTCTGGCGAGCGAGTTTTTCTTACTGGCTTCGATTTCGTTTAAGAGGTTTTGGGCCGACTTTTCCGCGAAGCGTTCCAAGGCGACCACCTCCTCCAGCTTTAGCGAATAGAGATCGGCAACATCTTTCACCAATCCCTTGTCGACCAACTGATCTACGATCTTGTCACCCAGACCGTCGATATCCATCGCGTGGCGGCTCGCAAAATGCAGCAGCGATTCTTTGCGCTTGGCAGGACACGCAGCGTTCACACAACGGTACGCCACTTCGTCTTCCGCTTTGTGGATCGCGCTGCCGCACTCCGGACAATTTTTTGGCATCCGGAATTCGCGGCGATTTGCGCCTTCCTTCACCACCTTCAGAACGTGGGGGATCACTTCGCCGGCGCGTTCGATCAACACGGTGTCGCCGATATGCAAGCCGAGGCGTTCGATTTCGTCCATGTTGTGGAGCGTGGAACGGCTGACAGTGACGCCTCCGACTTGCACCGGCTCAAGAACGGCAACCGGCGTGAGCGTGCCCGTACGGCCGACCTGGACGCGGATATCGTTCACCACGGTGGTCTCTTGCCGCGCGGGGTACTTGTAGGCGATGGCCCAGCGTGGGGCCTTGGCCGTAAATCCAAGCTCGTGCTGAATCGGCGTCGAGTTTACTTTGACCACCACGCCGTCAATTTCGTATGGCAAGTCCGCGCGTTTCGGCTCCCACGCATCGCAATAGGCGAGAACCTTCTCGATTCCCTCGCAAAGCTTCCAATCATCTGACGCGCGGAAGCGCAATTGCTTCAACGCCAGCAGAGACTCGGAATGCTTAGGAAACGGCTCTTCTCCATCCACGAGCAGGTGGTAGGCAAAGAACTCGAGTCGGCGCTGCGCGGTGATAGCCGGGTCCAGCACACGAACCGAGCCCGCCGCCGCATTTCTAGGGTTGACGAAGATTTTTCCCCCGGTTTGCTCCTGCTGCCGATTCATCGCCTCAAACGACTTCCGCGTCATCAAGACTTCCCCGCGCACCTCAAACGTCCCCGGCAGCTTGGCCTTCTTCAGGATCGCTGCGTCCATTCGCAACGGCACCGACCGAATCGTCCTCACGTTCGGTGTCACATCCTCGCCGGTTGTGCCGTCGCCACGGGTGACGCCGCGAACCAGCACGCCGTCCTCATATTGCAGGGAGATACTCAGCCCATCGAATTTGTGTTCCGCAACGTATTCGATCTTTTCGCGGCCGCTCCCCTGCCTAACGCGCCGGTCAAAATCGCGCAACGCATCATAGGAAAATGCGTTGTCGAGGCTGAGCATCGGGCGCGCATGCCGCACGGTCTGAAAACCCGATCGTGGGGTTCCGCCAACTCGTGCGCTCGGCGAATCCGGCGTAATCAGCTTCGGATTGGCAGTTTCCAATTCTTTCAGGCGGTTCATCAACCGGTCGTAGGCGGCGTCGGACACTTCCGGATCGTCCAAAACGTAATACCGGTAGTCGTGGTGGCGAATTTTGTCCCGCAGCTGTTCGATCTCGCGCTTTGCCGTCGCAACCTTGGCCATGGAATCCTCGGAAGAACGTTCACGTCAATCTGCATCTTATTATATAGAATGAAGTGTTCGCGGCACGCGCGGCTGTCGTGCCGCGCAAACGCAATCCAGGACGGTCCATGACGGATTATTTACGGAACGCATTGTTGATCCACAATCCGAATGCCGGCAATGGCGGCAGCGGACGACGTCGCATGCTCGACGAAGCTCGCAGAATTTTGTCGTCTGCCGGCATTGAGGCCGAACTTGTGGAAACCCGGGGCCCTGGCGACGCCACCGAAATGGCGCAACGCGCGACCACCGAGGGCCGTCAGCTGGTAATCGCCTGCGGCGGCGACGGGACACTGAATGAAGTCGTGAACGGTTTGGCCGACGCAGTTAACGGTCATCGGGTACCGCTCGGGCTGCTTCCCGGCGGCACCGCCAATGTCCTTGCCAAGGAATTGAACTTGCCCTGGGACATCCCGGGAGCTGCCGAACAGTTGATTCACGGAGAAATCAAAGAAATCGCGCTGGGTCTCGCCACGCCGCTCTTGGAGCCGGAAAAGAAGCGTTATTTTCTGAGTGTCGCCGGTGCCGGACCAGACGGGATGATCGTCTACGCGATCGATCTCGATCTCAAGGCACGAGTCGGCATTCTGGCGTACTGGTGGCAGGGCGCGCGCGAAGTTTTTCGTTACAAATTCCCGCATTTCAAGGTAGTCACCGGCGATCAGAAGGTTGACGCTACGCTGGTCGTCGTCGGAAGGACGAAGCACTATGGCGGCCCGTTCAAGATCACTACCGCGGCTGATCTTTATGAAGATAAGTTCGAGCTGATGGCGCTGACAACGCAGAGCGGTTTCCGCTACCTGAGTTACCTACCCAGCTTGTGGTTCGATAAGCTCCGTGGGACGGATGGGGTTCACTTCTGGAAGGCGGAATCGATCGTCTGCGAACCCCTGGACAGCAATCCGGTTTACGCGCAGATTGACGGCGAACCACTCGCGCGTTTGCCTGTGGAATTCAAGATCATGCCGCGCGCGCTGAAACTGTTGGTTCCGCGGAACGGCATCGCGCAAAAATCCCGCGCGAACGGTTGAACGCTGCGAAATGGACGTCGGCACACACGCCCTGGCGTCGTTGTTGGTCACGCGCGCTCTTATTCCCCGGGCACCGCTTGCCGCTTGGATTCTCGTCCCCGTGGCGGGAACGGTTGCAGACCTAGACGCGCTGAGCGCCAGTTTCCGGCCATCTGCTTACTTGGACTGGCACCACACTCTCACCCACTCTATCGTCGTCTCCGCCGGGATCGGGCTAGTGCTGGGCTTCATCTATCTCTGGATCCGCCGCAAAGACATGGCCGCCGAAATGTCGACGACAGCATTTCTCGGTGCGGTCTTGCTCTCCGGGTTTCTGCATCTGGCAATGGACGTCTGCACGGCCGATGGAATCACGCCTTTCTGGCCGTTTAGTGGGCATCGCATCGCGGCCAGTTGGCTCGCTAGCGTTGATCCGTGGATCATCGCGATACTGATCGTGGCGTTTTTGCTGCCGGAACTGTCGCGGCTCGTCGGTGACGAGATCGGCGCCAAAGCCAAGGGCCCGCGAGGGCAGGTCGGCGCGATCCTCGGTTTGATCTTCATCATGATCTACGTCGGCGTCCGAGCGAACTTCCATTCCAGCGCGTTGGCGGCCATCCAAGCGCGCACCTATCGCGGCGAATCGCCGCGCCGTTCTAGTGCCTACGCAGAATCCGTATCCCTTCTCACCTGGCACGCCATCGTGGAAACGGACCACGCCTTGCAGGAACTCACCATCGACGTTACGCCCGGCGCATCCTTCGACCCTGAAAACGGCACTACGCTGTTCAAGCCCGAGCCTTCGCCGGTTCTCGAAAACGCGCAGAATACCGACGCGGCCAAGCGATTTCTCCAGTCCGCGAGTTTCCCGAAAGCCTCAATTGAAAAAACCTCGGAAGGACATGAAGTACAAATCCGTGACCTGCGCTACGCCGTCTCCGGCGAAACCCAGCACGAGGTCGTCGCGGTGATCCGGACCGATTCGAATGGACGGGTAATACAGGACGAACTTCGGTGGGGGCGTGATTTCCGCCGGCGCTAAGCCGGGTGTTCCGCGCGCCTATTTCCCGCTTGCGACGATCTGCTCTTCGCGCAAAATAAACCGCGAAATCGCATAACTCACCGCCACCAGCACGATCACGACCGCCGCGACCGCCAACTTGTGTTGTCCCAGAAATGGCAGCGCTTGCGATCCGTATCGCACCGCCAGATATCCGATCGCGAAATACCGGACCGCACGCGCCAAGGCAATGGCCGATATAAAACTCAGCAACGGCACCTCGAACACCCCCGCCGCCAGCACGAAAAACTTGAATGGGGTTGGAGGAGGCAGTAACGCTGCAACCAGCATCCCCGCGAATCCGTTTTTTTCCACCCATTGCCGGATTTTCGCGCCTCGGGGTCCCACTTTGCGATGGAAAACGGCTTCCCCTCCCTTCTTGGCCAGAAAATACAAAAGCACGCACCCGAGTGTTGAGCCGAGCATCGCCATCGCCGCATACAACGCCATCCGCGGGGGACGTTGCACGGAAAGTTCGATCAGCAACAAATCGTTGATCACTGGAAATGTTAGAACGGAAGAATCGAGAAAGGAGATGAGAAACAATCCTGGGGCGCCGAGTCCGCCGGCAAACGCCACAATCTTTTGCTTCCACCCGTTCAAATGAGCCGGCAAACGACGCTCCTCCTACGCGAAGGTTTATCGAGTCTACCAGAGGGCAGGTTTTCGCCATCGCCGCTGATGGTGTGTTGACCTTCCCTGAAAAACCCTAGCGGCCGTTCAAGACTTCCGCAATCGCGCTGGTCAAGCCTGACAATTCCTGTCCCTGAATGACCAATGGCGGCGTTAGGTAGACGACGTTGGCAAACGGTTTAATCCAGAATCCTTTTTCCACAAAACGCGCGCGTAGCCTGGCGGGGTCGACAGGACTATCCATTTGCACCACGCCCACGGCGCCCTGCACGCGAACGTCCCGGACCCCCGGCGCTCGCCGGCAGCGCGCTAATTCCTCCCGCAACTGCCCCCCGATCGCGGCCACTTGGCGCAGCCGGGGCTCGCTTTCGAATAAATCAAGCGAAGCGTTCGCCGCCGCGCAGCCCAGTGGATACGCCATGTACGTGGGACCGTGCATCAGCACCGTATCCGGACCATCCGACAGAAATCTCTGGTAGACGTGATCGGTCGCAACCGTTGCGGCTAGGGGCATGGTGCCGCCCGTGAGCGCTTTGGAAAGACAGAGGATGTCGGGTACGACGCCGGCCTGCTCGCATGCGAACATCGTGCCGGTGCGCCCGAACCCAGTGAAAATCTCATCCAGAATCAGCAACAAACCGTGCCGTTGGCACAACGCCTTGAGATCGGCCAGCACTCCAGGGTCATGAAACTTCATTCCGCCCGCCGCCTGAATCAAGGGTTCGACGATTACTGCCGCGACTTGTTTCCGATTTTCTGCCAAAACGCGATCCAGTGCATTGCGGTTTTCGTTCGAATCCGGAAGCGCCGTCAACAACTGCTCGGGCAGGACTCCCCGGAACATTTTGTGCATCCCCTCCTCCGGATCACAAATCGCCATCGTCGCGAAGGTGTCGCCGTGATACCCATGTCGGAAGCTGACGAACTTGGTGCGCCGTTGGCCTTGGTTCAGCCAGAACTGCACCGCCATCTTCAAGGCCACTTCCACCGCGACCGACCCCGATTCCGTGAAGAAAACTCGGTTTAGATCACCAGGCAATGCCGCCGCGAGCCGCTGCGCCAAGCGATAGGCAGGCTCGTGCGCTAAACCGCCAAACATTACGTGAGGCATCCTCTCCAACTGCTCGGCAATTCTTTTGAGAATGTGCGGATGACCATAGCCGTGACATGCGGTCCACCAACTTGCAATTCCATCGATCAATTCACGCCCATCCGCCAATTGCAACCGTACGCCCCGCGCTGAAACCACCGGCACCGGTAGCTCCGCCGTCTTCATTTGGGTATATGGCAACCAAATGTGGTCGAGATTTAACCAGCCAGGAGCGGTCATCGGTTCAGAGTATAAGGTTGGTTTCTGCATGGCCAGAGCGGCACGGCGAATGTGGAGCTTTCAAAGGCTTTATCGCGGGAGAATTTATTGCGCGAACGCAGCCCGGTCGAAATTGTTCATGAATACCTGCATCAACGCGGTGCGATGCAGATTCGGCAAACGCGGAATCTCTCCAATCACGCGCACGTGCCCGAACCGCTCGATGGTCTCGCGATTTTCGCGATTCTGATCGCCAATCAACACCACGCCGTGCACTGGTAACTCCGCCGCATGTAAAGCTGCCAGCGTCAGCAGCGTGTGATTGATGGTGCCAACGCCGCTGCGCGCCGCCAGGATCACCGGCAGCATAAACTTCACCATCATATCCAGCATGAATTGCTTTTGATTGATCGGCACGAGCACGCCTCCCGCGCCTTCCACGACCAACCAATCATTGTGCAAGCTCGTCGGCAGAGTAATTCGCGCCAAATCAATTTCCGTGCCCGCCCATCGAGCCGCAAGATCCGGCGATACTGGCGGCACAAATTTGTAAACTTCGTCCAGTGTCCGGTCGGTTCCAATTCCAGCCAACCGCATGACGGTTACGCGATCCGACCCTTCCAGCGTCCCGGTCTGAATCGGCTTCCAGTACACCGCATCCAGCGCCGCACACAACAACGCTGATAGCGTCGTCTTCCCCACACCGGTATCCGTGCCGGTAATGAAAAAGTGATTCCTCACGAGCACCCCGCGGCCAGCGCATGCCGCTGCGCGCGCCAACTACCCAAACAATTTTCCAATCGTTCCAACTGACCCTCGGTAATCGCACAGGTCACCGACAAGCGAAGTCGCGCGCGACCTGCCTTCACGGTTGGTGGGCGTATCGCTCGTACGGCAAATCCTTCCGCCCGCAAAAAGTCCGCGGCGGCGAGCGCTTCTTCATTTCCGCCGATCACCACCGGCACAATTTGCGTGCTGCTACGCGCCGTATCGTAACCCTGAGCCCGCAAGCCCTCCGCTAGGCGCCGCGACCGCGCGATCAGGGCCACCCTCTCGGTATCCATACCCTGCGCAATGCGCAGGGCCGCGCGAACCTGACCCGCCATATAAGGCGGCATCGCCGTGCTGAAAATAAACGTTCGCGCGTGATTGATCAGATGCTCCTTCAACGCTTCGCTCCCGCAAACAAACGCTCCAGCGCTGCCCAAAGCCTTTCCGCAGGTGTGCGTCACACCAACGGCATCCGCCGCCAGGCCCGCTTTGACGGCAATCCCACGGCCCGACGGCCCGTGAACGCCGGTTGCATGCGCCTCGTCCAAAATCAAGCCAGCACCGAAGCGCTCGCATAACTCGCTCATATCGGCGACCAGCGCCACATCCCCATCCATGCTAAAAACCGATTCGGAAACGACGAATCTTCGCCCCGGGCCACCTTCGCTCGCTTGCGTTCGCAGGCCGGCTTCGAGCGCGTTCAAATCCAGGTGCTTATAAATCACTTTCCGCGCGGACGACAACCGAATTCCATCAATTAAGCTTGCATGGTTCAGCTCATCGGAAAAAACCACATCGCTTTTACGCAATATGGAAGTCAGCAACCCAACATTCGCCGCATACCCGCTCGCAAAATAAAGCGCCGCTTCGGTCCCCGCGAATTCGGCAAACTCCTCCTCGATCTCTTCCCAAACCTTCGAATGCCCCGAAAGCAGTCTCGATCCGGTGCCGCCAAGACGCGGCGCTTCTCGCACGGACGCTAGCACCGCGGCCCGTAACGCGTCCGACTCCGCCAATCCCAAATAATCATTCGAGCACAAATTCACACCACGAATCTGGGCCAGAGAACGCCGCTGATCCCGAGCCTCCAGGTCACGCAGGCCGTCCTCAATCTCTCGCTGGAATGCTTTGTGGAATTCAGGTGGCATGCGACTCGAGCGGCTTCAGTCCTAAGGTTTGCAGGAGTTGCTCGTCCTCATCCGGTCCCGGGTTGGGGGTGGTCAAAAGTTTCTCCCCAACAAAAATCGAATTCGCTCCTGCAAGAAAGCACATCGTCACCGCCTCCGGCGACAATTGCTTCCGCCCTGCAGCCAATCGCACGCGTGAAGCCGGCATCAAAATGCGCGCGGTCGCGATTGCCCGTACCATTTCCAAGGGATCTAATGCAGGCATGGACGCTAAAGGCGTCCCCTCTACGCGTACCAACATATTTATCGGCACGCTTTCGGGATGCGGCTGCAGCGTTGCCAGTTGGTGAAGTAGGCCGATGCGGTCCGCCTCCCGCTCGCCCATACCCAAAATCCCGCCGCAGCAAACGGTGATACCAGCCTTCCGAACAGCAGCCAGAGTCTTCAAGCGATCATCATAGACCCGCGTACTGATAATCGAACCGTAAAATTCCGGAGATGTATCTAGATTGTGATTATAGGCGCTCAGTCCCGCATCCTTTAAACGCACCGCCTGAACCTCGCTCAACATTCCCAACGTGCAGCAAACTTCCATCCCCAGCGCCGACACCCCGCGCACCATTTCCAGCACGCGTTCAAACTCCGCACCCTCCGGGGCCTGACGCCACGCCGCGCCCATGCAAAACCGCGTCACCCCGCGTTCGGCAGCCTCCCGCGCGACTCCAATTACGTGTTGCGCGTCCAGCAGGCCCTTCCGCTCCACGGGCGCGTCATAGTGCGCACTCTGCGGGCAATAAGCGCAGTCTTCCGGGCAGCCGCCGGTCTTGATTGATATCAATTGGCAGGTCTGCACGCGGTCCGGCGCGTGCGACTGCCGGTGCACGGTTTGTGCCCGAAACACCAGCTCGGTCAGCGGCGTCCGATAGATCGCTTCGACCTCGCTGCGCTTCCAGTTGTGCCGCAATTCGATCGAGGCAGCCTCGAGAGGCCGCACGGCCGGCGTAGCTTGAGTACTCATGGTCCCCGCCCCAGGGTCTCCATTCTAGGGTAACCTTCTGCGGGTCACGCCCAGAATGATGAGGAATGTTACCATTTGTTTCGCCAAGCGTGTGCTGGCGAACAAAGGTCCGCAAGCGCGTATCTGCCGTGGGACTGGTTTGACCAACCAACCGCTAAATGTTATAAACTCACCACTTTGTTTAGCGGTTCGTCGTGCGCTCGGTAGGCGGCAAAGTCGTCCCGTCGGGTAGAGCGGGATTGCAGCCCTCTGATCGCAAGTCCCAGTCCTAGAGTTAACGAAGTATCGTGCGTTACCTAGTATTCAGGTTAGTGGACCGCGTCGCGGCCACTTTGTAAAGTTTCGCTCACAATTCGTTTCTGGTACGGAGGAGTGTTAATGCGCACCTGGCTCACGAGTGCCCGGTCACTAGCATGTCAAATCGCAAAATTCGGCGCAATCGCCGCCACGCTGTCGCTTCTGACTGCTCCCCGGACCTTCGCACAAGCAGTCCAGGAAGCCGGCGGTGAGGCCAGTCTCAAACTTCCGGACCTCTCGCAGGTCCAGTTCCTGGGCATCGACGGCCACAAACTGCTTCTTTTTGGCATCCTTTTCTGCGTCTTCGGACTGATCTTCGGCTTGGTGATCTACAGCCGCCTCAAAAACCTCCCCGTGCATCGATCCATGCGCGATATCTCTGAGCTAATCTACGAAACCTGCAAGACTTACCTGGTCACCCAAGGCAAATTCCTGCTTCTTCTGTGGCTCTTCATTGCCGTGGTCATCGTGCTCTACTTCGGCGTGCTCGCTCCGGTGCCGGGCAAGTCGGTCGCGGTCACCCTTCCGATCATTCTTGCCTTTAGCCTTGTCGGTATCGCGGGTAGCTACGGTGTTGCATGGTTCGGTATCCGCGTAAATACCTTCGCGAACTCGCGCACCGCTTTCGCCAGCCTTCGCGGCAAGCCCTATCCGATCTATCACACCCCGCTCGAAGCGGGCATGAGCATCGGGATGATGCTCATCAGCGTTGAGCTATTGATGATGCTCCTCATCCTCCTGTTCATTCCCGGCGACTACGCTGGACCCTGCTTCATCGGCTTCGCGATCGGCGAATCCCTGGGTGCCGCGGCCCTGCGCATTGCCGGCGGCATCTTCACCAAAATCGCCGATATCGGCTCCGACCTGATGAAAATCGTCTTCAAGATCAAGGAAGACGACGCTCGTAACCCGGGTGTTATCGCCGATTGCACGGGTGACAACGCCGGCGACTCCGTAGGCCCCAGCGCCGACGGTTTCGAAACCTACGGCGTAACCGGCGTAGCGCTCATCACTTTTATTCTTCTCGGCGTGAAAAGCCCCACCGTTCAGGTCCAACTGCTGGTATGGATCTTTGTCATGCGCATCGTCATGCTGGTCGCCAGCGCCGCCGCTTATTTCATCAACGGCTTCATAGCCAACGCTAAATATGGCCAAGCCGACGAAATGAACTACGAGGCGCCCCTCACTTCGCTGGTCTGGATCACCTCGCTCGTCTCCATTGCCTTCACCTACTGGGTTTCTTCGCTGATTATTCCAACTCTAGGCGGCGATTCCAGCCAGTGGTGGAAACTAGCCACGATCATTTCCTGCGGCACCTTGGCCGGCGCAGTCATTCCGGAACTCGTGAAAGTCTTCACCTCCACGGAATCACGGCACGTGAGAGAAGTCGTAAGCTCCGCCGAAGAGGGCGGCGCCTCCCTCGGCATCTTGTCTGGATTCGTAGCCGGCAATTTCTCCGCCTATTATATCGGCCTGGCCATGGTCCTGCTGATGTCGGTCGGCTACCTGATCAGCAACATGGGACTTGGCGGGCTCATGATCGCGGCTCCAGTCTTCGCGTTCGGCTTGGTAGCGTTCGGGTTCCTGGGCATGGGACCGGTAACGATCGCCGTAGACTCCTACGGCCCGGTCACCGACAACGCCCAATCGGTCTACGAGCTCTCGCTGATCGAGCATATCCCCAACATCAAGAGCGAGCTAAAGAAGGACTACAACATCGACGTCAATTTCGAACGCGCCAAGGAAATGCTCGAAGCCAACGACGGCGCCGGCAACACCTTTAAAGCCACCGCCAAGCCCGTGCTGATCGGCACCGCCGTAGTGGGCGCCACGACCATGATTTTCTCCATCATCATGGCGCTGACCCACGGCCTAACCGAAAACGTCAATAAGCTTTCTCTGCTCCACGCACCGTTCGTCTTAGGCTTGATCACCGGCGGCGCCATGATCTACTGGTTCACCGGAGCGTCCACGCAGGCCGTCACCACCGGCGCTTATCGCGCGGTCGAATTCATCAAAGCGCACATCAAGCTCGACGGCGCAGCCGCTGCCAGCGTGGCCGACAGCAAGAAGGTCGTGGAGATCTGCACCAAGTACGCGCAGAAGGGCATGCTCAACATCTTCATCGCGGTCTTCTTCGCTACCTTGGCGTTCTCGTTTATCGAGCCGTTTTTCTTCATCGGCTACCTGTTCTCCATCGCCATCTTCGGCCTTTACCAAGCCATCTTCATGGCCAACGCCGGCGGTGCCTGGGACAACGCCAAGAAAATCGTCGAAGTCGAGCTAAAGCAAAAAGGGACTCCACTCCACGACGCCACAGTAGTAGGCGACACCGTAGGTGATCCCTTCAAAGACACTTCCTCGGTAGCCCTGAATCCGGTAATCAAATTCACCACCCTGTTCGGACTGCTAGCAGTCGAACTCGCCGTCCAACTAACCGCCTCCGAAGGCCCGGGGCTGACCCACATCCTCGCAGCCGTCTTTTTCGCCATCTCTTTCTTCTTCGTCTACCGTTCCTTCTACGGCATGCGCATCCGCACTACGTCGCACTAGGCAGTGCACGTTCTGGGGGGCGCCGATTGCTGCGCACCTTCTCGGCAAGGGTCACCGGTCGCAGGGGTCAATTAACCAATTGCCCCCGCGCCGCCCATCGTCTACGATACCCGCCGGAAAAAAGGAGCCCCACGATGCGCAACTTTCTTCTCACATCCTTCGCGATCCTCGCCCTACTGGCCGTTCCCAATCACAGCCGCTCCAAAGCCCAGCCCGCCAATTGGCGTCAACTCTTCAACGGCAAGGACCTAACCGGCTGGAAACACGTAGGTCCCGGCGAAGACACCGTCGAAGACGGCTTGATCCGCACGCACGGCGGCATGGGCCTCCTTTACTGGACCACCGAAAAATTCGGGAATTGCCGAATCCGGGTCGTCTATAAAATGCGAGATCACAACGACAACTCCGGTGTCTTCATTCGCATTCCCATCGAGCCACGCGAGCCATGGATGCCGGTGCACTACGGCTACGAAGTCCAAATCGATAATCAGCCCGAAGACTCCAAAGAAGACGAATATCACGCCACCGGGACGCTCTATTCCCTCACCAAACCTCTCGCCCGCCCCGGCAAACCCGGCCCAGACTGGAACACCATGGTCATCACACTCGACGGCCCCCAAACAATCGTCGTCCTCAACGACGTGAAGGTCACCGACTACAGGGAAGGCGGACCCGTTCCGGCCCGTAAATTTGATTTCGAGCCCCAACGCGGCTTGCGCCCGAACGAAGGCTACATCGGTCTGCAAAACCACAGCGACAACGACATCGTCTTTTTCAAAGAAGTAGCCGTCCAACCGCTCCACTAATGGGCCGCACCCGTACCGTCCACCAACCGACTTGTGGGGGCACTGCCGTGCTGTGCCTCATCTGGGTAACCAATTCCAGAATGCACCTGGGTCCGTCGTTCGAATGCGAATCTCGCTTTGGAATTCTTCCGGGTTCTCGGAGGGCAATGCAATGAAAAAAGACCTATCGCGTCGTGAATTTCTTCAGCGAACCGCTATCACCGCGGGCGCGTTAGCCTCGGCCAATTCGATCTTTCTTCATGACACCCGTCTGAACGCCGCTCCTTATCCCGCAGTCGGCGCGAACGATCGCATCCGCTTCGGCATCATTGGCGTAGGCATGCAGGGCTCCGGCCTGCTCCCCAACGCCATCCAACTCCCGGGCGTAGAATGTATTGCCGCCGCCGATCTCTACGACGGACGCCACACGCTAGCTCGCGAAATCACGGGCAAACCGAATCTCGCGGTCACGCGGCGCTATCAGGAATTGCTGGACAACAAAGACATCGATTGCATCATCGCCGCCGTACCCGATTTTTGGCACAAGAAAGTGGTTGTCGACGCGGTAACCGCCGGCAAGGACATCTACTGCGAAAAGCCCATGTCCCATTCCGCAGCCGACGGCGTTGCCATGGTGCAAGCCGGTAAATCCGCCGGCCGCATCATTCAAATCGGCTCACAGCGGGTTAGCTCTGTTGTCTGCGCAAAAGCCAAGGAACTCATCGGCCAAGGCATAGTCGGCGATTTGATGCTGGTCGAAGGCTCCATGGGCCGGAACGATCCCAATGGCGCTTGGGAATATCCGCCCCCATTGGACCTCTCGCCGCAAAATCTCGACTGGGATGCATGGCAGTACGATGTTCTCCCCAAGCGGCCGTGGGATCCCGACAAATCCCCCAAGACCTTCGCCCGCTGGCGCTGCTGGAAGGAATATGGCACGGGAGTCGCTGGCGATCTTCTCGTGCATCTAGTCAGCGGCGCACTATTCATGCTCGGCCTCAACGAAGCGCCCGCACGAGCGCAATCCACTGGCGGCATACTTCGCTGGAAGGACGGCCGCAACATGCCCGACGTCCTGGCAACTGTGTTCGAATATAAGTCGACGCCTGCGCCGGTTTACTTGCGACTAAATCTCGGAACGGAAACGTCGGAAAACTATCGTTTCCAAGGCTCAAAAGGCATCCTTGATGTCACCCCCACATCCATCACGTATTCCCCACAGTCCGGCAAAGACGAAAGTCCCAGCTATTACACCGCAAGCTTTCCCAAGGCTATGCACGAAGAATATTTAAAAAAATGGCACGCAGAGCATGACGCCGTTCCCGGCAAAGAGCCTGCTCCTGAAGGCTTCACCTACAGCAGCGTCTCGTATGATGAACTGAAACCTCACCTCTGGACATTTTTCCAGGCCGTGCGCTCGCGTGGCGCGGTCACCGAAGATGTCATTTTCGGTCACCACGCCGCCCTCGCCTGCCACATGGCCAACGAATCCTATTTCCGAAAGTCCCCGACAACGTGGGACCCTGCTTCGGGCACGATAAAAAGTTAAATCTGTGGTGATCCTCAGCCGCTACGCCTACGTGCACGCCTGGTCCGCGTAAGGCGCTCACGCTTGCTGGCCGCGACATCGGCGTCTACCAGCCTCTGCGGCGAGGTCTTCCGGGGTAGGCGGGTGCGGTTGGCGCTGCGGCGTTTTTCATCGACGATGGACTGGGGATCGATCAGCCACTGGCCATTGCCGGGGCGGCCCGCTTGTTTTTGTTTGTAGCCCGAGAGGCGCCCCAGGCTCAGGAGCCGGCAAACTTCGGCGCTCGTGCTGTTCATTTCCGCTGCGGCTTGTTGCGCCGTTAGCCAGCGATCTTGACGTGCGACCATGGGCGATCGCTCCTTCTAACCAGGACGCCGTACCTAGCGCAGGCGTCCGTCGCCATTTACTTTACCGGTAATTGTTTTCATTTTCAATACGAGCAACGAGTGGAAACCATGCTGGAATGGAGGGAGGGGGCAGCGAGGAGCGTTTCGGAACCGCTACGGACCGAGCGTTACTTTTTGAAAAGGTCTTCGAAGGCTTGGCGCGCGTCGCTGTGGCGAGGAGGCGCAGTCGCCGCGGCGGCGGGCGTTTTTTGGGCATACGACGTCGGAGCCGTGTCCTTTTCCACCGTGGTGCGAAATTCGTAAAACGTGCAATTATTTTTCGCGTCTTTGGGCGTGATGCGCTCCGGGACCGGCTGCGTGCACTCAAATTGCGCGCCAGAATCGAAGAAGCGGCATTGTTTGCAACAATGCAATTCGAGCTGGCATTTGGGGCATTTCCCGTTGGGATCGAAACCGGAGGTGAGGACCGCACCGCAGTTGGCGCAGCGGACTCGGGTTACGGTGCCGACCATACGCGGGGTGCGCGGGCCGAACTGATCCGCGCGCGGGCCGCCTTGCGGGGGCCGGCGATCGTGACCATTGCTGCGCGACTTGTCCTTCTTATCGTTCTTTTCCGCGTCGCGGTACCCGCGGTGACTGTACTTTCGATCCACAAACGCCTCCGTCCGTCAGTCCTGACGGACTACAACCAAAAATCGCTGTCTTTGCCCCGCGAAAACGGCATCGGCGCTAAACCCGAGCAACTTCGACAGCTTGCTGTAGAACCGGCGGCACGCGAAAGCCGCAGAGCTCCGCAGGCTGCGCTTTGCGCTACAGGACGATCCGCGTCGCTCGCTGCAGGATGATCCGCACGCCAACGTGGCTTTGTATCCAATCGGATTAATACACTCGACCGGATTGCTACACTCGACCGCCCTGCGCTATCTTCCCCAGAAGGTTACGTAAAAGGATTACCGACGTTCGAGCAGGAGATGGGACATCTATGTTTTTAGTCCTCTGGGGGTTCGAAGTCAAGCCCGGTTGCGAAACTCGCCTTGAAAGAGTCTACCGACCCGGCGGTGACCAGGATTCCCTGTTTTGGGCGCGATCCCCACCACGCGGGAAGTCACTTGTTCCGCGATACTGGGAAACCGCGCGTTTACCTCACTGCCGACTACTGCCTTTCGCGCAAATCGTACGGAGAATTTCTGCAGGCTCGATATAAACCCTTGGACACGATCGCCGACCAACGGACCGCCAAGGAGCGGCACGCCAGATCGCACGAAACGTTTGCATCGTGAGTCTCAGACTTAGACGCTAGGAAGCCCAGAGCGTTACCAGGCCATCCGCGCCTAGATCCGGTTGCAGAAATCTTTGCAAACTGCCGGCGGCTTTGAGCACGCCTTCGGCGGCAAGATAGCCGCTGCGAACCGCACCTTCCATCGTGGCAGGCCATCCGGTAGCGGTCCAGTCCCCTGCTAAAAACAGCCTATGGACGCTGGTTTCCTGCTTGGGACGCCAGCGGTCCACGCCGGGTTCGGGAGAAAACGTTGCGCCTGCCTCTTTGATGACCGTGGCCTTCACAAGAGCGGCATCGCGGGCTGCTGGCAGTGCTTGTCGCACTTCCTTTAGGCAAAGGTCGATGATCTCCTGCCGCGGCTTCTGCAACAGATCGTATGACGCGCTGATGACCAGCTGAAGGTACTGCCCATTTGTCACATTTTTGCCATTTCTGTCCGCGGTCGCAAGTCCATAGAGGGCCGTCTTGTTGAAAACCCACTGCGTGGTGGTGTCCAACAGCGTGATGAAAGGCTCTTTGGTGACTTCGCGATCGAACCAGAAATGAACACCGGTGATGGGCGCGTCTTTCAGATTTTGCAGATTGCGGAAAGCGGGGTCGCTTTGACGTATTCCTTCCGGAATCAAGTCGGAAAAGGCACCGTGCGGAATGGCAAAGATGTAGGCGTCGGCGGATTCTTCGCGATCATTATCGAACTTCACCGCGGTGACGCCACCGTCTTCGATGCAAAGACGACGAACCGGGGAGCGAAACTGGACCTCGCCCCCTTTTTTTTCGATGGCCAGCCTGCATCCGTCGTAAAGCTCGGCAAGTGGAACGACGGGAACGCCCAGGCGATAACCCGTGCGGTTGGACAGAAAGGCCTTCCAGAAGACGTCGATGCCGTAACGCGCGTCGGTCTTGTCGAGCTCTTCGTCGAGAGCGCTAACCAGGACCACGCGCCAGAAGCGCTCGATGGCCCGCTTGGTTTGGCGTTGGCGGCGCAGCCACTCCAGCATGGAGATGGCGGTACTTTCGTCCAGATCGCGCGGATGCCCGCTCGTGCGCAGGATCGTCAACATGGCGCGGGCGATAGAAAATTTGTCTTTCAGTGCAAGCGGAGCGAATCTCGCAAACGAGCCGGTCATGTGGAATGGTGCGGGCAAGAAGCCGGCCTGCATCTCGCCGCGGCGTCCTTGCGGGTCCAGAAACAGGAGGCGATCGAAGAATTTGATTTTGTTCGCGGAGCCGACACGCCGGTAGAAATCGTCGAGGTTGGTGCAGCAGCCGAGAGTTACGTGCTGGCAGTTATCGACGTGCTCACCGTCGGGCAGCACGTAGGACGTGGCGCGGCCGCCGAGAAAGGGACGCTGTTCGAACAGCCGGACCCGGTAACCCGATTCAGCCAGCGCGACGCCGGCTGCCAAGCCCGCCAGGCCGCCGCCGATCACGATCACACTTTTCAAGGATATTCTCTTCCGTCACACGCCCGAATCGGGCCTGGGCGATGAATAACATCTTTTCGGCGCGCGAAAGACGCACGCGTTCTCCGAACACGGCGAAATCCAGCGATTCGATACGCGCGAGTAACGCGCTGTAGGTGTGCGTCAGCAACCACAGCGTGCCGCGGCTTTCGGGATCGATCAGGTTCAACAGGGCAGCTCCTTCGTCGTAGCATTGCCAGGCGCGATCCGCTTCAAAACGCAGGAGTTCGCGCACTCCCAGGGTGGCTTCGCTGCGGCCGAAATCTTGTGGGGAAACGCCGTACCGTTCAAGATCTTCTTCGGGCAGGTAAACGCGGCCGAGGGCGTAGTCGTCGTGGACGTCGCGAACGATGTTGGTCAGCTGAAATGCCAGGCCGAGTTTCTCGGCGAGGTCCAACGCTCGGGGATCGCTGAAGCCGAATACATGCGTGCACGTGAGGCCAACCGTGCCGGCCACGCGATAGCAATACTCTCGCAGGCGGTCGAAGGTCGGATAGGTCTGCAACGTCAAATCCATTTCGGCGCCGGAGATCAGATCGTGCAGGTAACGCGCGGGCATGTTGTAGCGGCGCATGGTATCGACCAGCGCCGGCAAAACCTCCGCGGCTCCGGCAGGCAGCGAGCTGGCGGCTCGGTCCGATCCGGTGACCGCGGCATCCAACGCCGCGCGCCAATTCGCCAAACCGCGCTGCTTTGCAGTCAAATCATCGCCTTCGTCGGCGACGTCGTCGATGAGGCGCATGAAAGCGTATAGCGCGACAATGCCATCCCTTCTTGACTTTGGGAGCAAGAAAAACGCGTAGTAGAAATTACTGCGGGCGGCTTTTGCAACGCGATGGCATTGCTCGTAAGAGGGCGCCACGGAATCTGCAGGATTTACCGGCGTGGCTAGCGTATGCGCTACCGGCTTTGCGCCCTTCGCTACCAGACGTGTGACCAGAGCGCGGCCCAGCAAGCGGACTTGCTTGCCCTTACCGATGGAGGGGCGGTGATGGAGCGTGTCGTAGCCGGATGCTTCGATGGAGTCGAGAACGGCCAGCCCCCCGAGGCTGAACAATTCCAAGTCAACGCTCAGGCGGCCGTCGACCATCTTTGCCAGCGGCATGCCTTCGGTAAACAGCGCGCGAGTGCGGCTGATCAAATCACGCATCAAGCCCGGATAGCGATCATCGAACCGGCGGTCCACAATGTCGCTTTCGCTGAGTCCATAGGCAGCGGCGATGTCGAGCGGGATGTAGATCCGTCCTTTGTCGAGATCGCGCGAGACGTCCTGCCAAAAATTCGCCAGTTGCAGAGCGGTGCAGGTGGCATCGGACAAGCGCTGGCGCTGCTCATCGCGGTAGCCGCAAAGATAAAGTACCAGACGCCCCACCGGATTCGCCGAAAAGACACAATATCCGATCATCGCGTCCCATGTCGGATAACGTTTCACCGTTTGATCCTGGCGGAAAGCCTTGAGCAAATCCGCAAATGGCTGCTTGGGAATGTCCTTGGCAGCGATGGTTTCCCGCAGGGCAACAAAAACCGGATGCGAGGGATGCGCCTCATAGCATGCATTCAGTTCCTGCTCCCACCAATCGAGGAGTTCGAGCGCACGCGAGGCGTCGGGGACTTCGTCGCCAAGGTCATCAGCCCAGCGGCAATACGCGTAGACGTTGTAAAAATGCTGGTGGAGTTCCTTAGGAAGCAACCAGGAGACGACGTTGAAATTTTCGTAGTGATGCGTCGCGAGCCAGCGGGTGTATCGCTGAGCCACGCCCGGAGAACACCCGGAGGGCGGTGCGTGTTCGCCAATTTCGAGTTCGTTGGGACGGAGCATTTAGAGGTTAGAATCCACCGGGCACGCTAAACAGCGCCATCCAGGACATCCGGTTGCAAATTTCACGGGCGAACGGCTAGTTTGATTTCGCCGCTGCGGGACTTCATGCGCTCGAACGCTTGAGGGAGCTCGTCGAGGCGGATTTCTTCCGTGACAAAGTCGTGAGCCAGAATGTCTCCCCGGCGAATGGCTTCGAGAGCCTCGCGAATGAAGCGCGGCGTGTGATGGAATGGCGAGATGATCTTGATCTCGGAATAATGGATCTCCGCGGGCTCAATTTCAACGAACGTGCCTGCCGGAAGGCCGCTGAAGAAATTGACAACTCCCCCACGGCGCACCATGGCCAGGGCTTGTTTCCAGGTAGCCGGATTTCCCGCTGCTTCGACGACGGAATCTGCACCGCGATGATCCTCGGTCAGGTCCTTTACGGCCGCCACCAGATCGGGAACGCTGCGCACATTGATGGTGGCGGTAGCACCCAAACGCCGTGCGAGGTCGAGCGAGGCGGCTCGCCGGGCCAGAGCGATCACCCGGACCCCTCGACGCGAAAGCATGCGAACGTATTTCAAACCAATTGGGCCGCAGCCGATAACCACAGCGGTATCACCCGTGCGGACTTCCATTTCGTGAATTCCGCGCAGCACACACGCCAGAGGCTCGACCAATGCCGCGCTTCCGTCATCGACGGAGTGCGGCACTTCGAGCATGTTCTCCATCACGATGCGCCCAGGGATGCGTAAATACTCAGCGTAAGCGCCGTTGTTGAACAACAGGTCTTCGCAGAGATTCTCCTGGGCACGACGGCAGTGATAACAACGCAGGCACGGGGCGGAGTTAGCGGCGACCACTCGCAACCCAATCCTCCACCGCGAATCGACGCGTTTGCCAACCGCAGCGATTTCGCCCACGACTTCGTGACCGAACACTGCTGGCGGTTGAATCATGCGGGCGTGATAGCCGCGCTGCCATACTTTCAGATCGGTTCCGTCGGTCAGCGCCAAGCGCACGCGGAGCAGAACTTCGTCGGCTCCCACCGATGGCACATCGATTTTCTCGATGCGCAAATCCTCACTGCCATAGAGCACCGCAGCAGTCATCTTTGACGGAACCAGCGCGCGTACAACCGCAGCGGCTTCTTCGCCGAGATATTCGGTCTTCTTGGTGGTAGTTGTTCTCATGCGTGCGTGATCAGAATCTTTAAAGACTCCGCTGTGGGCCGCGCCGCGAGATCCAGCGCTTCTTGAATTCTATCCAGCGGGAACCGGTGGGTGACGATTTCCATCACCGGTAGTTTCCGCGAAAGCACTAGTTCGGCGGCCGACTCTTGGATGTCTACTGCCGCGCTGTAGCTACCTAGGATTTCTTTCTCGTCGATCCCCACAGCCGCTGCTGGAAACTCGATCTTGGTCACCGGGTCATTCGCGGCAAACAGTAAGATGCGCCCACCGGGCCTTGCTGCCGCCAAGGCATCCACCACCACAGCTGGATGAGCTACTGCGACCAGAACGGCGTCGGCCCCCCGGCCGTGGGTCTTGGCTTTTATGTCTTGTATAAGCTTACCACTGGTAGGGTCGAAAGCCTCAAGGGCACCCAGGGTCAGGCTCTTGGCACGGCGCTCGGCGATCGGGTCGCTGGTGTAGAGCTTGGCGCCTTGAAGGTTGGCGACCATCAGGAGCTGGAGGCCAATGGGGCCACAGCCGAGGACGAGTACGGTTTCGCCTTTGGCAATGCGGGCCTTCTGCACCGCTTTAACAATGGTGTTAATCGGCTCGATGAAGGTTGCTTCTTCGAAGCTTACATTGTCGGGCAGGGCCACAATGCCGCGCTCCGCAACCCACGGCATGGCTTTGACGTATTCGCCGAAGCCACCGCCATTGGGAGTAAAACCCGCGGTCAAACCCGTGGTTTTGTACTGCTTGCACTGCGAAAAGAGACGATTTTCACAGTAAAAGCAGGTGCCACACGGCGTGTGGTGAAAACTCATGACCCGGTCGCCTGGCTTCCATTTCGTGACCCCGGGGCCAACGGCAACCACGGTGCCGGCAAGTTCGTGGCCCAGGATTTGAGGAGGCTCCACGTAACGCTGGAAGATTTTCTTGATGTCCGTACCGCAGATGCCGCACGCCGCCACCTTGATGAGGACCTCTTCGGCGGCGACTTCCGGGACCGGGACTTCCTCGACGCGGACGACGCCCTTTTCACGGTAAACGCCGGCCCGCATGGTCTTCGGGACGGGACCAAACGACTGTGCTTCCAGCATGCCCTTCACATGGCTCATCGGCTCGCCACCTCTTGAAGCTCTGGCGGCGGCCATCCATGAGAACCGAGGGAGAGTTTCTTCACAAACGCTTCCAGGAAGTGCGCGAGGGCTTCGGCAGCAGTTCTGCTGTCCCTTCCCAACCGCAGCAAAGCCGGCCATTGCAGAGGGTGGCGGGTCACCTCGCGCAAAGCATGGCCGGCGCTGATCCTTCCCTTGTCGTCCACGATCGCATCGACAAAAGCTGGTATCTCGCCATCACTAGCGTCCGAGATGACACGAATGGCGAGGGCAGGCCGATGGTGGTCGGCTGCGGCTGCGAGAATCGCGAAACTCTCCATGTCCACGGCACCGGCAAAGGGCGCGAGTTGCGCTTTCTCTTCGATGGTGCGCACAACGTGATCACTGGTCAGGAGTTTTGTCATCTTGGCGCCGTCGTCTCGAGCGGCGTGAACAAGGTTGCGAGAACCCGTGAATGTCTGGGGGTTGCCCAGTCGCTGGACGACTTCGGCGACGACAACCGTTCCCACGGGATATTCTGGCTTGAGGGCTCCGGCAAAACCTGCCGCGATGCAGATTGTGTACGGCTCGATCATCACCGTGTTGGCCACGCGCGTAGCATTTCCGGCGCCCATGCCGGTGACGACGAAGTCGACAAGTGCCCGTCCGATCTGCGCTTGATGGACAACGATATCGCCAACCTTATTTTGGCGCAGATTGCGCAGCTTGCGCCAAGGGGCGAACTCCGCATCCACTGCAAATGTGACCAGGACACGCATGGGTCTCTACGATGCACCTAGAATGTTGGCCGATACAACCCTATGCCGCGGCCCGCGCGATGCGTTTCGCTCTGCGCGGGTTGACGTAGCCGTTGGTCTCGTACCACCGCACGGCGCGTTGTAGTGCGGCTGCAACCGGACCAGCCTTGAATCCCAGCTCCCGTTGCGAGCGGCCACAGTCTACAAACATCTTGTGCTGCGCGATTCTCACACCCTCAATCGGGATTCCGGGTTCTTTGCCGACCAGGCGCGAGAAGATCGTGCTGGCGTACGCTACACCCAGCGCCACATGGTGCGAAATCTTCAAGCTCGGCGCGGGTAAGCCGGTAATTTTCGCGAGTATGTCGAGCATCTGCTTCAACGTGAGGTTTTCGCTTCCCAACAGGTAGCGCTGGCCCACTTTGCCCTTTTCCGCCACGAGCAAATGGCCGGCGGCACATTCTTCCACACCCACAAAGTTCAGACCAGTGTCAACGTAACCGGGCATCTTGCCATTTAGGAAATCGACGATGAGCTTTCCGGTTGGCGTGGGTTTCCAGTCCCAAGGACCGACCGGTGTGGTTGGCATCGCTACGATTACGGGCAAGCCTTCGTTTGCGGCGTTTAAGGCTTCGCGTTCGGCCATCCACTTGGAGCGCTTGTAATGACCGATCATTTCTTCAAGCTTGGCGTCGGTGAACTCATTTGGTTGCGCAGAGCGGTCTACGGCAATCGTGGCGACGGTACTGGTGTAAATAAATTGTTCGACGCGGGCGCGCTTGGCTGCGGCGAGTACATTTTTGGTGCCACCGACGTTGGAGTCGTAGATGTCTTGGGAGTGTTTGGCCCACAAGCGATAGTCCGCGGCGACGTGAAAGACGCGCCCGATGCCTTTCATCGCGCGATCCAGCGAAGCGGTATCACGCAAATCGCCGGTGACGTATTCGAGAGGCAGGTCGGCTATCGCACGATTCTGACTGGAAGGACGAAGCAGCACGCGGACGCTTTCCCCGCGCGCGACCAACTGGCGAGCGATGTGACTGCCGAGAAAGCCGGAAGCGCCTGTAACTAACGCGGTCATGGCGCTTGCACGCTTTGTTCGCAACTCTGTGATGGCATTTGTCCAGCGTGTCCACGCCCATGACCAGACCCCGCATGCGGAGCGCGCTCGACCGTAGCCCCCCGGGACGACCGGACCGAATCCAGCAATGTGGAAAGCAGCGCCCAGCGTCTGCTTAGAAGTTGCCGGCGCAGTGCAGCAACACTGCTTCTCAAATCTTTCCCAGCACATTCGGAAGCGGAAATCAGGAACCCGTCGAGATCGAGCTTGCGAAGCTCGCCATGCAGCCGCTCGAGTTCAGCAACCTCACTCGCCGAATGCAAAATCAACTGCGCGCAAAGCAGAAAACCCGAAAGTCTTGCGGTGCGTATGCTTTCCAACGCGTCGCGAAATGCTCCCTGCCGACCAGCGTGGCCATCGTGCGAAGCTTCCGTTCCGTCGAAGCAGATCGTCAAATGCAAATGCGGCGACGGTTGAAATTCGTGAATGCGACGCCGCAACAACACACCCGTAGTCGGCAAGAAGACATGACGTTCGGCGGCTGCAAGAGAGTTCACCACGCGCGGAGTTTCCGGGAGCGCAAGCGGTTCGGGGCCTCCCATCCAAATAATCGGCGATTTAGAATCGTCGGCGTTGCCGCCGGCCACGAGATTCAGAATTAAAGGATGGTTGCGTTGTAACCGCAAAGAACGCGCGGCGAGGCCAAGGGTAAGGTCCGCGGCCAACCGGAGAGGAAACCCCATTCGGTACTCTAGAATCCGCTGCGCAGCCTAAATTCGGCCGGCTGAAAAGTCATGGCGCAAAATTGCTTGGCCTGTTGCGTTTGGTTGCGGACCCTCGCCAACGCGTAGAGCGGGAACGAATTACGATACAAGTGATATTTCAGGTAGAAGACGCACGGGAAACCCGTGCCGGTGAATTCGTTTTCACTCCAAGACCCGTCCGAGTTTTGCTGCTCCACAAGATAGGAGGCCGCGCTGTGAATCGCGGGATCGCCGGCATCCGAGGCCGCGAGCAATCCGATCAAGCCCCACGCAGTTTGCGAGGCGGTGCTCGGACCTTGGCCCTTTGTCTGTGGCTCGGTGTAGCTGCGCAGCGACTCGCCGAAGCTACCGTCACTGTGTTGCACCGAGCGCAACCAGCGGACGGCGCGCTGGCAATATTCTTTCGCCGTCAACGAAACCGTTTCGAGCGAACGCAGTACGCCGCTGGTGCCGTAGACGTAGTTAACGCCCCAACGTCCGAACCACGAACCGTCTTCGCACTGATCCTTCAGCAAAAACTGGAGCGCGCGCTGGATCGCGGGGTGGTTGGCGCTCCATCCGAAGCGCCCGAGGCACTCCAGCACGCGCGCGGTCACATCCGCCGTAGACGGATCAAGCATCGCGTTGTGGTCGGCGAACGGGATGTCGCAGAGGAAGCCTTTATTGTTGTCACGGTCAAACGCAGCCCATCCACCGTCGCGGTTCTGCATGCTAAGCAGCCACTGGATGCCGCGGCGCACCGCTGCTTCCATGCGCGCAGGGTCGGGGAACTTCACGCGCTGCAGCGCCATCAAAACGAACGCAGTGTCGTCGACGTCCGGATAGAAATCGTTGCGAAACTCAAACACCCAACCACCAGGCGCGGCATCTTTGTTTTTCACTTGCCAGTCGCCCGGACCAAGGACCTGCTTGGACAGCATCCATTCCGCCGCCTTCACCAACGCCGGATCATCGGCGGCCACGCCCGCTTCTTCCAGCGCCACCATCGCGATGCCGGTATCCCAAACCGGAGAAACGCAGGGCTGCAAGCGGATGGTGTCGTCCTCTTCAATCTCAAACCGCGCAAACTCCCGAATCTCCCGCGCGGTGAGCGGATCGTCGGGGCCGTGCCCCAGCGCCATTAGCGCGAAAATCGAATTCATCATAGCCGGATAGATGGCGGCGAGACCTTCGCTGCGCTCCAAATGGTCGAGGAGCCATGACTTCGCCTCACGCAACGCGCGCTGGCGAAGGGGCTTCCACGGTAGCTTCTCGTAAAGTTTCATCGCACGATCAGCCGCCAGGAAGAAATTCCTCCAGGAGATGAGCTGATCGCTCCAGTCAAACGCCGCGGCTTTGCGGGCACGGTCGCGGAATAATTCATCGACGTGGGCGCGCTCCGGCAAACGCCAGTCCGGGCGAAGCGCGGAAAGAATCGCCATGGGGATGACGATTCCGCGGGTCCACGACGACATCTCGTAAATGTTGAGGTAGAACCAGTTCGGCAGCAGCATCATCTCCGGCAGAATCGCGGGAACCAGTTCCCAACCGAGCGCACCAGCCACCGCCAGATAAAACCGTACGTAGGAATTCGATTGCTCAAGGCCACCAAGGCGCAGCACGGTTTCGCGCGCTTGCACCATCCGGGCTGAATTGGGATTGTCGCCAGCCAGCTTCAAGGCAAAATATGCCTTGCAGGTTGCGTTCAGTTCGGATGGCCCGCCGGGATAAATGCTCCACCCGCCGTCCGCCAATTGCTTTCGGCGCACGTAGTTCGCGAGCTTTGCAATACGTTCCGGATCGGCCTTGCCTAGAACGTGGAGGTAGTAGATGTAATCGGATTCGAGCGTGCTGTCGGCTTCCAACTCGCCCAGCCAGTAGCCTGGCTCGACTTGGAGGGAAAGCAAGTGGTCAGCGCCGCGCTCAATGGCCCGCTCGAGGCGTAAGCCCCAGTTCTGCCGGGCGCGGATTGCGGTGGTGGTAGAGGATGCAGCGGCGTCGAGTCCGATGCGCGTACCAGCTGACAACGAATCCTCCAGAGATGACAGAACGATGTAGTTCGATCGCCTAAGCGTCTTACTTTCAGCTAGTTCCAGGGCCCCCAACCAACGCCCCGAATGCCGGGTTACAGGAGTACTATTGAATTATCGCTGCCCGGCGACCGGTGGTCAACCTCTAAGATGCCGCGAAGTTAACAGTTTGATGTCCGATGTGCCCGAATTGGCACCGCGAGCGTGGCGCGCAGCGCTTCGATCAAGCCCGCGGGCAGCGCTTCGCCTTGCCGTTGTAGGAATTGCGGCTTAGCCCGGAACCATTGCTGGGGAATGGCATTCCACATCGCCGCGGCTTCGCCGCCGCGCGATGCCCGCGCCAATGGCTCTCGTAAAACAAAAGCCGAAGCCCGATCCATTTGCAATTGCGCCGATTCCTTGAAGTCTGCTTTCGCGGGATGCAAGACCATCAAGTACAGCGACGGTTTCAGAAATTGCAGCAGGGAGTTGCTCTCGAGGATCACGTTCGTGGACTGCTCGGCGGGCCCCGGGGGGTTGGTATCGATTTCCCGCAGTGCCGCGCGCAACAGCGGCATACCTTCGGCAAGAAAACCTTGCTTCGTTCTCAGCCAAAAAGATCGTCGAGCACCGGCCGCCAGGAATCGAGCGCTGTCGGTGCCCGTGTCTGCGCGTTTCTCCCAATTGATGGCACAAATATGCTCATCGGGCGCGCAATCGCAGTCCTGTCCATTCTGCGCGCAGACTCCATGGCCGTACTGCGTGATCTTGCCGGCAATCCAGTTCGCTTCGGGGAACGCAGCTATCAAGTCACAGACCAATTGGGTCTTACCGATGCTCCGCGTATGCCCGCCCACGACAACGATTCGCCAGTTCCCTTCGCTCGCCACCATAAACCGTCGCTACTTTCCGTTCCCCTTACATCCCTCTACTTTCGACTCTAATTCTTTGATGCGCGCCGCGAGTTCCGGGAGCCGCGCCTGCCACGCATACTGTTCCTTGAATTTATCCAGCGCGCGGGCGGGCGTCCCCCAAACCGTCTGCCCACTTCGAACAATCTTGCCGCCCAACACGCCCGACTGGCCGCCGATCACCGCGCCATCTTCCAGGTGAACCTGTTCCCCAAAGCCGGCTTGCCCGCCAATCACCACGTTCTTTCCAAACACGCAGGATCCCGATATGCCGGTCTGTGCTGCGATCACCGTATGCGCGCCAATCTTGCAGTTGTGTCCCACATGAACAAGATTATCCAGCTTGACGCCCTCGGCAATGCGTGTGTCGTCGAGCGAGCCTCGATCGATCGTGGTGTTGGCGCCAATCTCTACGTCGTCGCCGATCTCCACGATCCCAATCTGCGGAAATTTCCAGTAGCGTCCTTCGCCCCATGCGTACCCAAATCCGTCGGCGCCAATCACCGCTCCGGCATGAATTTCCACGCGATCACCTATGCGCACTCCGCCATACAACGTGACCCGCGGGTGAATCCGGCAATGCGCCCCGATCCAGCCTCCCGCAGCCACGACACAGTGGGGTCCAATCTGCGTGCCTTCCCCAACGTGAACGTCCTCTCCAATCACAGCGTAGGCCCCGATGCTGACGTTGACCGCAATCCGCGCCAGCGGCGCCACTATCGCCGTCGGATGGATCCCCGACGCAATCGGCGCTGGTTCCAGCAACCGCGCCGCCGCCTTCGCAAACGCCACCTTCGGTTGTGCGTGCCGCAGCAAGGTCTTTCCGGCGATGGCTACGTTATCAGGAGCAACCACGCAGAGGGCAGCGGATGACGCCGCGCGCGGCACGTTTTTCGTGGCCTCCACATAAATCAAATCGTGCGGACCAGCCCGTTCCGGCGCAGCCACCCGTCGCAGTTCCACCGCGCCGTCGCCTTCAAGTCTGGCCCCAATGTCTGCCGCCAATTCCTGTGCTGTCGTTGTCATCGGCATTCACCTGCGTCTTGGCTGAACGTTCGACACTTTCCGTCTTCAGCTCAAAAAATCATAAAGCGGCGCTTCACCCTTGGGCCGCGTCTTCCACCGCGCATGCACCCAAACCCACTGTTCGGGGTGCTTGCGAATGATTCCCTCAATCACCTTTGCGAACTTCTGAGTGTTCGCAAAAACATCGTACTCGCTGTCGCCGCTTCGGCTCAGTGAAACCGCGGGCTCGAAACGCAGCCGGTATTTTCCGCTATCCTCATCCCAATACGCATATCCAGGCACCACAGCGGCGTCGGTGTGCAAAGCAACGCGCGCCAGCCCGGCCGTCGTGCAAGCCGGGGTGCCGAAAAAATCCACGAACACGCCCTCTTCCGGCATGGTGTTCTGGTCGGCCAGAATTCCCACGGTGCCCGCTTCGCGCAAAATCTTCAGCAGCACGCGAGCCGATTCATTCTTGAAGATCGGACGGTTGCCGGACAAACAGCGATACCGATTGACCAGGCCGTCCGCTCGAAAGTTATCCAGCGGACGCGCCATGTAGTGCAGTGGAAATCCGTACAGCGCATGCGCAAAAGATGACAGCTCCCATGCGCCGATATGCCCCGTCAAATATAAAACCCCTTTGCCGCGCCGCTGGCCCTCCAGAAAATTCTCGTGTCCGTCGAGAATCACAACCTGTTCGATATTCTCTTTCGTGTAGCGCGGCAGCCAGGCAAACTCCGCGGCCATCCATCCGAGATTCCGTACCATCCCGCGAATCGTCGCTTGGCGCTGCTGATCGTCCCATTCCGGAAATGCCAGCCGAAGATTGAACTCCGCCGTTTTCCTCAACTTCGGCAGCAGCGCATAGATCGCCCGCGCCGCAGTCGCGGCCAGATTCCGCGCAACCCCGCGCGGCAACGCTCCCAGAATCTTGAGCAGCGCCCACACCATCGCATATTCGAACCACTCCCTCATCGTCTCCCATGTCTTGCTGCAAATCCTTGATGCGCGACAGTATGCATTCTCCACCTTGGGCCACGCCACTTCCAAGTTGCCGCATGGTGCTCTACCGCGAGCGTGGGCCCCAAGCTTGAGCAGATTGTCATGCTAGACTCGCCGCGTGGAGACGAATCAGCCCGCGCCACCGCCCGCAGCCAAGCCTAGTTTAGCCGTTCGCATCGGGTGGCTCGCTCTCATCCTCGCCACTGTTTATGTATGTTACTTCAGTCATCTCGGGGCCATCGGTCTGGTCGGCCCCGACGAACCGCGTTACGCAGGGATCGCCCGCGCCATGGCCGAAACCAGTGACTGGGTAACTCCACGGTTGTATGGGAAGCCTTGGTTCGAAAAGCCACCGCTCTACTACTGGGGCGCAGCCTTAAGCTTCAAACTTTTCGGCGTGAGCGAAGCGGCAGCCCGCTTGCCGAGCGCGGTCTCCGCGCTTCTCGCCACACTCGCGCTTGCTTGGCTGGCTCTTCGTCTCTACGGCGCCGAAACCGCGCGTTGGCTGCTCCTTTTGCTTCCCACCACCGTCGGCATGGTCGGGTTCTCCCACGCTGCTGCCACCGACATGCCTTTCAGCGCCATGTTCACCATCGCCATGGTCGCGGCCGCGGCCCTGGTGCGTCTGGTTCCGCCCGAGCGTTCCCCGGTTTGTTCTGCAGCAGACTCCGTACCACAGTCTTCTTCGTCCTTTGCACCCTTCACTTCTTCCGCTTACTTTGCCGGCATCGTTTTCGGTTTCTTCCTTGGACTAGCCGTCCTCGCCAAAGGCCCCGCCGGAATCATCTTGTGCGGCGGCGCCGTCTCCCTCTGGGCCCTCATCACCAGACGATGGCGCGACGCTCTCCGTCTACTACATCCCGCCGGGTTCGCCGCGTTTTGCGTCACCGCGCTACCGTGGTACATCCTCTGCGCCCAACGCAATCCCGATTTCTTTCACGTCTTCATCATTGAGCACAACTTCAAGCGCTTCCTCACGCCCGAATTCCAGCACCTCCAACCATTCTGGTTTTACGCAGAAATCATCCTTCTTGCGTTTTTGCCGTGGACCGCCGCGCTGCTCTGGGCTCTCGTCGTCGGGCTGGGACGCTTGCGTCAAACGAGGCGCTTGAGTGAATTCACTTGCTTTCTGTTGTGCTGGGCAGGATTTTGCGTCGTATTTTTTACGATTTCCCGGTCCAAGTTGCCGGGCTACATTCTACCGGCTGTCCCCGCGATCGGACTCATCCTCTCTCGCGCGGCCGTATCCCTGACGTCATCGAAACATCGGTCCTTCGGACTCGCGTCGCTGGCTGCGGCAATATTGTTCGCCGGCTTGGCGATGAAGGTGTTTGACGGCCGGCTGCTGAAAAATCTCATCGGCTTCGCCCCGCTGTTCGCATTGATCCTCGGCGCCCTTGCACTGGCAAACGGTCTGTTCGGTATCTTTTTTCTGTTCTCTCGCCGAAACATCGCTCTCTTCGCCGGAATCCTGCCGATTCTTCTTCTTTTCACTCTCGTGGACGAAATCCTACCGTTCACACCGGTCTCGATTTTGTCCTCGCGCTATCTTGCCTACCAACTCCAGGCCAACCATGTGCCTTTAGCGGATTTGCAGGTGTCTGGGATTCGGCGCAGCACCCTGTACGGACTTAACTTCTATTTGCGAACCGATTTACAGGAATGGGACCACGATCCGTCACGCGAGTCCTACGTACTCGCAACCGGGAGGCTGCCCTGCGCAAAAATACCCGAGGTCATGTCGTGCTTTGATTTGTGGGGACCGGTCGACAAAATCGATGACTTCGAGCTGCTACATCTCACTCCAAAACACTAGTGCGCAGCGGCTCCTGTAGGCGGCAGCCGCAACAAAAAGAAACTAACCACACGATTCTCATACGCCCGCTTGTCGTCATCGCCCATATCCGCGAAATTCCCGTGCCCGATCGTGGCCTGATCTTTGGGTTCCGGCGCTTTCAAATACATCTGCCGGGTAACGTCGCCCAATTCCGGTTCATCCGCAGCATCGACGAACAATTTCTGCACGCCAGCCAGCGACGCCATGCGTTTGGTATTGGACAGCGGAAGCTCGCCGCGATACTGATGATTCAGCCACTGAAAACTAAACTCCGCCGACTTCGTCATCAGTGGAAATCCGCCCAACCCCTGACGCTCCACTCCCACCTTGACCATCTGCTCCGGCAAGTCGTACACCGAGTCCAGCACCAGTGCCCGTACGCGGTTGTCACTCTCCGCCTCGCGCAGTGCCGCGTACGCGCCCAGGTTGTAGCCCCACAAGCCAAACCTCGCAGGATCGACGTCGTTCCGCGTCGCCACCGCATCAATGGCCGCACGCACCTCGTCGGCCTCGTGATACCCAAACGACGTAATTCCGTCATTCGCGCCATGCGCCGTGAAATCAAACACAAGAACGTTGTATTGGTGATCCTGCAGCGCGGAGACCAACGTCAAAAGTTCACCCTTGCTCGATCCGTATCCATGGCAAAGGATGATCGTGGCAGCGCCGCGAAACCCGGGAAAGAACCAGCCCTCGCGAGTTCCCACCGTGCCCGGCACGGAAAACTGCATTGCGTCCGGTCTCCCGGGAAAGCTCTGCATGTTGATTTCATTGCTGGTCCGCTGGGGCTTCACGATCCTGTACACCAAAAATCCCGCGATCGCCATCGTCGCCAGCACCGCGAAAAACACCAGCGCCAGCACTGCCGTCAGCAGCTTGATGTACCAGCGCATGGGGGAGCGGAGTTCGGAAAAGTTTGCCATTAAGGTTTGCGCCATAAGGTTCCGGCCTGCGGGCGCGGTTAGCAACGCGACAATTCGCATGCTAGCACACCCACCCAATTGGCAATTCCGCAACCCGTGCTCGTTGTGCCTCATGCGTATCGTATGACTAACGCCCTTTTTCCACCGCCGCGCGCCCCGCGCTCTTCCCTTGGTTGGTCAATCTCCTTTGCCTCCTTCACTTCATTTACGCCCATTTGCCAGCTATGATGGATGGTTCCGGCCAGGGCGCGCCGGTCTCACCATTCCATGAATATCGTTGACCTCCGCCAAACCACCGTGCGCCAGCTTGAGCCGCTCCTTGAGGAAGAAGCGTCGCATTGGCGCGACGAACTACACTGGGATTACCGCGGCGCCCTCGACCTCATCAAACGTTTTCTCGAAGCGCACGCCCTGTGTGGCTCAGTGGCCTTCGAGAACGGCGCCGCGGCCGGCTATTCCTTCTATGTTTTAGAAGAGCAAAAGGGACTCATCGGCGGTCTCTATGTTTCGACGCGCTATCCGCAAGCCGCCATCGGCCGCCGCCTGCTCGAAGAGATGCTGTTCTCCATGCGCGCCGTGCCGCAACTTTCGCGCATCGAAGCACAGCTCATGCCCTTCGGCGGCCCGGTCGATGCGCCGCTGCTCGAACAGGGATTCCATCTCTACACGCGTCAGTTCATGCTCTTTGATCTGCGCAAACCGGCAGAGACGCGCTCCTCCACGGCGACCGGCATGCGGCTCGACCGCTGGAACGATCGCTTTTTCGATCCCTGCGCCAAGCTCATATATCTCTGTTACACCGATCACGTGGATGGCGAGATCAACGATCAGTATCGCAGCCGCTCGGGCGCGCTGAAATTTCTGAAGAATATTATTTTGCTGCCCGGCTGCGGCCAATTCGTCCCGGGCGCGTCCTTCGTCCTTCGACAACCCGGCAGCGACGACCTGATCGCTGCGGTACTCACCAGCGAAGTTTCCCCCGGCGTCGGTCACACCACGCAGATCTGCGTGCTCCCTGGCTACCAAGGCCACGGTCTCGGCCGTATGCTCATGCAAACCTCGTCCGACGCGCTTCGCTCCATGAAATTTCGTGAACTGACTTTAACGGTCACCACCGAAAACCGCTCCGCTGTACAACTCTACGAAAACCTCGGCTTCTCGACCATCCGCACCTTCACAGCCGGCGTCTGGCCCCGCTAGCGTCTCCTTCATGGTTCGGTTCCGGTGCGTGCCGCAGCGGCCGATTTTGCAAGCGCGGGTGTATCCCATCTTTTCTTTGCATACCCACGCACTCACTCGGTTAGAATGGCCAGCCGCGGTCGCATCACCGAAGAATAAGCTTATTCTTGATCTCGCTCTCGCGTACGAATGTTCGGTTCAAACGAGGCTGCATGAACTATCCTGCGCTAACGTCACGCTCGGTCGCGGCTTTGTTCGCGTTCACCTATTGGTTTGTTTTCTTGAGTCCACCCACCACCCGCGCCCAGATCCCCACCAACGATCCTCCCTCCTACGGCCCATACAACGCTATCTTCCTCCCGGACGGCGAAGGCCTGCATAAGCCTCTTGTCGAACACGATTCCGTACTTCGCGCCGATTCTCCGTGGTCGCTGTACTGCTGGATGCGAACCGATGTTGCCCCGCGCGCGCCGAGCCTGCTCGCCGGAATCGGCAATCCCGCCGAAGAATATCCCCGCTATCTCGCTCTAGACGCCAACCAACTCATTCTCTGGATGGGCAAAGACAATTCCCTCACCGCTCCCGCCGTGCTCAGCTCTGCGAAATGGCACTTCCTAGCTGCCACATTCGATGGCAACGAATTCCATCTCTACAGCGACGGCGCGCGCATTGGCAGTGGCAAACTCGACTTGGGTTCGGTAAGCCCCGTCCTCCACATCGCCCCGTCAAACTCGCCAGGGCTAAACGGCCAGCAGCATTTCGGCGGCAAGATCGCTTCGCTCACCTTCCTTCGCCGTGCTCTCGACGCTGACGAGATCAAGCAACTCCACCAACACCCCGCTGATTTCTCGCTCATCGAATATGAAGAAGGCTCCAAGCCGTGGCCCGTGCAAACACGCGCGCAAGCAGGTTATCGCGCTCCACAAGATGCTTCGCTCATGCCCGCCAGCAAAGCGCCATTCTCTCGCCCGGTCGCGCGCCCGCTGCAACCCTCTCAAATGCAGGCGGCGCTGCAGGAATCCGGAGCCAACACGTGGACGCTGGCAGGCGGCTGGATGCTCAGCGCCGCTCCGGAGGTAAACGCGGAAGGCCGGGAAATCGCGCAGCCTGGCTTCAACACAAAGAACTGGATGCAGGCCACTGTCCCCGGCACCGTTCTCACCACCATGGTCGATCGCGGGGTCTATCCCGACCCCGACTACGGACTTAACAATCTAGCCATCCCCGAAACTCTGAATAAACAAGACTACTGGTATCGCACAGAATTCAAAGCGCCGTCCCTCTCCCCCGGCCGCCACCTGACGCTCACCTTCCAGGGCATCAATTACGCTGCAACCGTTTGGCTGAACGGACAATCCCTGGGCGCCATCAAGGGCGCATTCATCCGCGGAGTTTTCGACGTCACGCAGGCCGCCAAGCCCGGCCAGACCAACGTTCTCGCCGTGCGCGTCTCTCCGCCGCCGCATCCCGGCATACCGCAGGAGCAATCCATCAAAGGTGGCCCCGGCGAAAATGGCGGCATCATGTGCCTCGACGGTCCGACGTTTGTCGCCACCGAAGGCTGGGACTGGATCCCCGCCATCCGAGACCGCGACACGGGCATCTGGCAACCCGTGACCCTCACCGCTTCCGGCGGCGTACAAATCGGTGACCCACAAATCGTCACCACGCTGCCCTTGCCTGACACCTCGCGCGCCGATGTCGAAATTTCCGTTCCGCTCGATAACGCAAACGCGGCTCCGGTTCGCGGCACACTCAACGCGTCGTTCGAACAAGTCACCGCGTCTAAGCTTGTAACCCTGCCACCTGGCAAAAGCACGATCAAGCTCACCTCAGCCGAATTTGCGCAGCTCATCGTGCAACACCCGCGCTTGTGGTGGCCCAACGGCTACGGTAATCAGGATCTCTATCGCTTGAAACTCACCTTCACCGAAGGCGACAAAGAATCCGACACCAAGCAAGTCCGCTTCGGCATCCGCGAAATCACCTACGAGCTAAGTTTGCTCGATTCCACCGGCCATCTCCGCCGTCTAGAGTATTCGCCAACCGTCGCCCGCCAGAAAAATGAGCACGTCGTCGACGTATCCCACGACGGCATGCGCGAAATACCTGCCGCCGATCCTTTCCCCGCCAGCTTCCCCGAAGCCTGGCGCGAAGGCTGGCACTCCTGGGTCGCCTCCCTGACTCCCGGCGCCGAATCTTCCCCAGCGATCCGCCAAGTCGAAGACACCCGTACCGCACCATACTTAGTGATCAACGTGAATGGAGTTCGAATCGCCGCCCGCGGCGGAAACTGGGGCATGGACGATTCCCGCAAGCGCGTAAACCGCGCCCGCCTTGAGCCTTATTTCCGTCTCCACAAAGAAGCCCACCTAAATATCATTCGAAACTGGGTGGGTCAGGACACCGAAGAAGTCTTCTACGATCTGGCTGACGAGTACGGCCTACTCATCTGGAACGATTTCTGGGCCTCCACGCAAAATTACAACGTCGAGCCCGAAGATCCCGCTTTGTTCCTCGACAATGCCCGCGACGTGATTCTGCGATTCCGCAACCACCCATCCATCGTGATGTGGTGCGGCCGCAACGAAGGCGTCCCCCAACCCATCCTTAACAAGGGCCTAACCGACGTAATCAACGAACTGGACGGCACCCGTTACTATTCCCCAAGCTCCAACCAAGTGAATCTCCAAAACTCCGGCCCTTACAAATACCAGCAACCGGCAATGTATTTCACAACGTTAAATCATGGCTTCTCGGTAGAAACCGGCACGCAATCCTTTTCCACCCTCGAATCCTTCCGCGCCTCCATCCCCCAACCCGACCAATGGCCCATCGACGACGTCTGGGCCTACCACGACTGGCACGCCAGCGGAAACGGCGAGATCACGCCATTCATGAACGAGCTGCAATCCGAATTCGGCGCCGCCACTGGTCTCGAAGATTTCGAACGCAAAGCCCAGATGCTCAACTACGTCGAGCACCGCGCCATCTTCGAGGGCATGAACGCCCACCTATGGGCGCCCAACAGCGGGCGTATGCTCTGGATGACGCAACCCGCGTGGCCCAGCAACATGTGGCAAATCCTAAGCTCCGACTACGACAGCCAGGCCAGTTTCTACGCCGTGAAAAAAGCCAGCGAACCCATCCACATCCAGCTCGATCCTTCCAACAACGACGTAGCAGTCATAAACAACACCACGGCCCCGCTGCCCGGCCTAACCCTGACCGCCAACGTCTTCTCCCTCGACAACAAGCTCTTGCTCCACACCGCGGAAAAGCGCGACGCCACCGCCAACGCAACGACAGACGGTTTCAAGCTCGATGTTGCCCAGCACCTGGCCGCCGGCGTAATCCTCGTAAAATTAGAACTCCGCTCCGCCGACAACCGCCTCCTGTCCGATAATTTTTACTGGCTGGCTGCTGACAGTGCTGCCTACCGCGCCCTGAATCGCTTGCCCGCTGTAGCCCTCTCTGCCACCGCCACCTCCACTCGCGCCGACCAAACAACCCGCGTCCACATCCAACTTCAAAATCGCGGCACCTACCCGGCCCTGGCGGCTAAACTAACACTCATGAACTCAACAGACGGCACTCGCATCTTGCCCGCGTATCACAGCGACAACTACGTCTCTCTGCTCCCCGGCGAAACCCGCGAAATCGACATCGAGTATCCGATCTCCGCCGCGGCAGCAAACTCGACGCCGCAAATCAATATTCGCGGCTGGAACATCTCGCCCCAAACGATTTCCGTAACTCCGAAAAAATAGCGCCCCGCCAGCACTAAAACCCGAGGAGCACAGGCTTGTCCGCTCACGCGACAACCCGTCCCAGTTCTGAACACCTGCGGCCCGCCTCCCGGCCCGGCCCGCAAGTAAATGCTCTACCCTCAGCGGCTTACCCACGCTCTCGGTGGTAGGGCGCTTGCTCCCATTCCTTCCGGTGACTCGTGTCGACCGGAGGGCCAGCCCTTGATGACTTTCTTTCAGGATATGCGGTACGCGTTTCGTATCCTTCTCAAGAATCCCGGCTTCACGTTCATCGCCGCGCTTTCGCTGGCACTCGGCATTGGCGCCAATGCCGCAATCTTCAGCCTCGCTGACGCCATTCTTCTCCGACCGCTTCCCATCGCCGCCCCCAGCTCCGTCGTCGATATAACCACGTTCACCCCCGACAATTCCTCCGGCGGCGTCTCCTACCCGAATTTCCGCGACCTAGAAAGCAAATCTCACTCCTTCGACGGCATGCTTGCCTACCAGACCTCCACCCTGGGCATCTCCACCTCTTCCAAAACCCTGCCGCAAGTTCGCTACGGCGTAATCGCCAGCGGCAACTTCTTCGATGTGATCGACGTTCGCCCTGTCCTAGGGCGCGCGTTTCTGCCGGAAGAAGACAAAGTCCCGGGACGTGACCCGGTGGTTGTGCTCGCATACGATTTGTGGCAGAAAGAGCTCGCCAAAGATCCCGAAGTCATCGGCCGCACCCTGCGCATTAAGGGTATCGACTTCACCGTCATCGGCGTTGCCCCGGAAAGTTTCACCGGCGTCGAGCAATATTTCCGTCCATCGTTCTACGTGCCCGCGATGATGTTGCAACGCCTGAACGCCGACACCGTGAATACTCTGGAGAATCGCTCCGATCATTCCTGGTCTGTGAAGGCTCGCCTCAAGCGCGGCGTCTCGTTGCGAACGGCGGAAGCCGACGTCACCACGGTCTGGAGCGCACTGCAGCGGCAATTCCCCACCGCCAACCAACCCCGCGCGGCGGCCGTGCTGACCGAACTGCAAATGCGCGTGCGTCGCTCGCCGCCGGATTCGGCGCTCATTACCATGTTGATGGGTCTTGTGGGCGTCGTACTGCTGATCGCGTGCGCCAACGTCGCCAGCCTGCTGCTCGGCCGCGCCAGCGCCAGGGCGCGTGAAATCGCTCTTCGCATTTCTCTTGGCGCCAGCCGCATTCGCCTGCTTCGTCAACTGCTCACCGAAAGCCTGCTGCTCTCGCTGTTGGGAGGCGCGCTCGGTATTTGGATCGCTTACTTGGGCATATCGTATTTGCAAACCATCGACATTCCGAGCGACCCACCGATCGTCATTACCACCGAGCTGGATACGCGCGTTTTGCTATTCAGTTTTTTTGCTGCGGTCATAAGCGCGGTGATCTTCGGCCTCGCGCCTGCCTTGCGCTCTCTCAAGACCAACCTCGTCTCTACGCTTAAAGCCAGCACCGCGGGTTCGATTGGCGGAGGCCGCACCATCGGCCGCAACATTCTCGTCGTCGCTCAGGTCGCCCTGTCGATGGTCTTGCTCGTCGCTTCCGGAATGTTCCTTGATGGCTTCCATAAGTTGTTCGCCGCCAAGTCCGGCTTTAGCTCCGATCATCGCCTGATGATGGAATTTGATACTTCCCTCGTGCGCTACACGCCCGTCCAGTCCTACGATTTCTACCGCAAACTGGTGGACCAGGCGCGTACCGTTCCCGGCGTCCGCTCGGTTTCTCTCGCCCGCTCCATTCCCTACTTACCCGATCAGTCCCGCACATCCGTGGTTCCCGAAGGCTACCAGTTGCCAAAGGGACAGGATTCCGATTCCGTGATCAGCAACAACGTCGACGAACACTATTTCGACACCATGAACACCGCCGTCATCCGTGGCCGGGCATTCACTGCGGACGACAAAGAAGGCTCACGCCGCGTCGCCATCGTGAACCAAGAGTTCGCCAAGACCTATTGGCCAAATCAGGATGCCGTCGGAAAACGATTGCGGCTCAACGGGCCCGACGGTCCGTGGGTTGAAGTCGTCGGCCTCACCGAAACCTCCAAATATCTTTTCATTGGCGAGCCGCCCACCCAATTCATCTACCTGCCGTTTGCGCAGAACCCCACCACCCAGATGCTGCTTCTTGTGGAGACCGTCGGCGACCCCGCCGCGATCGCCAATCCCATTCGCGATCTGGTGCAATCGCTCGACTCCAACCAGCCAGTATTTAACGTCCGCACGCTCGAAACCTTCTACCAGCAGCGTGCCGTCGCGGTCCCGGTCATGATCATTGTGCTGGTCAGCGCCATGGGCCTGATCGGTTTGGCGCTCGCCCTCATTGGCCTCTACGGACTGATCTCCTACTCGGTCAGCCGTCGCACCCAGGAGATCGGAATTCGCATGGCCATCGGCGCAAATCGAAGCGATGTTCTCGCAATGATCCTACGCCAGGGCCTTACGCTTTCCTCGATCGGAGTCTTGGCTGGCGGAATCGCCACCTTCGCCGTCGCCCGGCTCCTTGTCAGCGCTCTTTTCGGTATGGCCTCCATGAGCGTGTCCACATTCGTGGCTGTGCCTCTACTGCTCGTCGCCGTGACCGTCGCTGCCTGCTACATTCCGGCACGTCGCGCCTCCACCATCGACCCCATCTCGGCCCTCCGCTACGAATAGCACCTGTGCCCGTTGGCACCGCCAGCTGAGGTTTTGGACCTCGCTACAAACCCTGACCGCGACTCCGCTGTCCTGCCCGGCTTCAATGGTCTCGAAGCCACTCGAGCGGTCTTCGAGGAGCCACCAAGCGCTCGCGGCGCTCGCGCTCGCGCTCACGCTCGCGAGGACCACACCCGCAACAGCCCGCTCGCATTTCGCCACGCGATTCCAGGCACCCGCCAGGGTTTGTACACCACCGTCGTCCCCGCGGTTCGCGCCCGGTGATGAATCGGGACTTCCTCGACGGCTATTCCCCGTCGGCTAGCCCGCGCCGTAACCTCTAGCCAGAACCCTTCCGGCACCAAGCCGAGCTCCGGCAACAATCTTTCCAGTGCCGCGCGTTGCATCAGCACGTACCCGCAGCTCGCGTCGTGCAATTTCACTCCAAACAGCCCGCGGTGCAGCGCTTTGAACGATTTCGACATGATCTTGCGCGCCAAAACATCCGCCCGCACCAGCCGCCAACCAATCAATATCGGACAAAGTTCCCGTTTCTCCCAGAACTTCCGGAAGTCTTTGGGATCGAACTGTCCATCCGCATCCACCGCCAGCACATAGGGCGCGGTGCTCAATCTCATCCCTGCAATCATCGCCCCGGTATAACCCCGCCGCTTCTCGCTCATGTCCAGCACCATCGGATATTGCCCAGCCAGTTTGGTGAGGACTTCTTTTGTTCCGTCTTTGCTCCCGTCTTCCGCGATGATGAACTGCACGTTCACCCACGGCGACAATTCGTCTAGCCATTCCTTCAGCGTCGTTCCGATCAAACCTGCTTCGTTGTGCACCGGCATCACAATTTGCAGATCGACGCTCATGCTTGGTTACCTCGATACTGCACGGATGGCTGCAACCCAATCCACGACGCCCACGTGTGAAGAAATCACGTAGGCTTGCCAAGGCCGCGAAACGTTATCGGGGCCGATAGACTCGATACCGCCCGATGCTGCCATCCAGTTGATAAGCCGTTCGCATTCCTGCCGTCAAACGCGGATCCCATATGTCCGGCTTTGAAATAACAATCAATCCGAACTCCTTCGCCTCGATCCGCTGCGCGAACCGCGAATCATCCCAGGTACCCACTTCCGCCAGCATCCCCATGGTCGCCGGCTCAAACACGACGTCTTTCCCGGCCCGCACCTGCAGCACCATGTCGTCGGACAAAACCGATCCCGGGGCGCTCGCCAGCCGCGGGATGAATTGTCGATAGGCTTCCATTTCATCGCGCTCGTGGCTCTTCACGAGCTCTCCAGGCACGAACGAATTTATGCCGGTGTACAGATCTTGCCCTGCCAGCAGCAGCGGCAGCGCCAGCGACACCGCCGCCAGTGCCGTCACCCTCGGAACTCGCAACGCTTCCCACAGCAGAATTCCCACCGCGAGTCCGGCCACGACACACAGCGCCGCATCCGGTTCTAAGAAATAGTTATACGTAGCTCCGGTCTTTCCGTAAGCAAACGAAAACAAAAAGCAAATGGACCAGTGGATCATCTCCACCACCAGCGCCATGTGCAGTGGACTCCGGCGCAATCTAGCCCTGCACGACTCCCATGCTCGCGCAAACCCCCTCTCCCACGCGCGAAGAACGCCCAAAAGGGCGATCATCCCTAGCGGCACGAAGAACAACCGCACATCCGCCATATTCTCCGCCACACCGCTCAGAGCCCGTCCCACGCTAAACTTGTGGACGTTGTACAAAATCAGCTGACGCTCGAATCCTCCATTGGTCAACGCCATGCCGAGGGCGAACACCCCTCCGCCTAATATCGCGAGCAGCAAACCTAGCCGTAAAGCGCGCCAAGGCGCTACCACCAAGGTCGCCAGCAAGCACGCCATCGGCGCAGCAAGAAACATCTGCTTCGCATAGGCAGCCACAAAGAAACACACAAAAGCCAGATACATTTTCCAATGTTTGTCCCCAGCGGAGAGAAAGAGAAAGATTCCCAAATACGTCGCGAAGAGCCCCAGCCAATCGACCCGCATCAATGGCAGCCACAGAAACGCCGGCATGGTTGACAAGAACAAAAAGCCAGTACCCGCAGCACACAAACGCACCCACCGGCCGAAGCGAGCCGGCAAAAACCGGTAAATGATCGCCGCCAGCAAGACCGCAACTCCTATCCCGCTGACGAACGACACAAACCGCCCCGACCACAACAAATCCCCATCCACTTTCCAGACTCCCCGCACCGCCATCAAATATGCCGGTGGATAGTTCCAGATCACCAGCGGCCCCTCCTCGAGCGACCGGTAGGCCCGGTTGTGGTCCCACAAATTCTGCGCCTGCCACATCAACGGCCCCTCGCCATAATCCAGTTCAAAGGGCACGCCCATCTTCTTCCAACCGTGGTAAACCGGCCCAGCCACCACAAACACAAACACCAACGCCCACACCCAAAATATTGACCGAAGCCACTTCTGCGTGCGATCTGTTTTCTCTGAAAGATGATTTGAGATGGGAACCCCCGGGCAAAACCCCTAAACTTTACCTCGAATCCCCCCATTTACGTAAACGAGCAGGCTACCTCCGACCCGGGATGAGAATCGGAAAACACAGGTACAACCACAGCGAAGGAGCCTCGAAGTGAGACCGTTCCCAAGACTTGGCTCGCAAGCGTTGTCCGTCCGTAGAAGCGCGGCTCCGGAGTTTTAAAAGTTTCAAGTGGAAGCTGCTAACTCATCGGATCCTATTAGGAAGTGGTACTCGGCGGAAACTCTCGATCGACAAGGAACTACCGAGAGGTGGGGCTAGTTCTTGCGCGCGGCCTCGAACTCATCGCCCGGTTGCCAGCCTTGCAGTTCGGGCGAGGCTGCGGCGCTTTGCCCGAGCAGGAAACCAAAGCGTCCCATGACCGCTAGTCCGGTAAAATCCATGTCCGAACGGTACTCATCACTCGGCTGGTGATAGTGGTGATCGACGTAGTCTTTGGCTTGTGCCTCGCCCCACGCTTGGTCGTGGCCTTTGAACTTCAGGCCTTCACCAATCGAGAACGACGGAACGCCGACGCGCGCCATGCTGAAATGATCGGAGCGGTAGTAATGTCCGGCTTCGGGATGCGCGTCCGCCCGAATCGTGAGAGTGAACATCTTCGCCAGGGATTCGACTACGGGATAAAACGTGGTGCGTTCCGCCCCGCTGACTTCTACTTCTTCCGGATCACCGATGGGGGCAAGCGCGTCATAGTTCAGATCAAGTGAGATTTTCGCGGGCGGAACCGGGGAATGTTTGCCTAAGTACTCGGAGCCGAGCAGGCCCTGCTCTTCCGCGGTCACAGCGGCGAACAGAATCGAGCGACCTACTTGCAATTCGTTTTCGGACCAGGCGCGCGCGAGTTCCAGCAAAATGCCGCAGCCGGTCGCGTTGTCGACCGCGCCGTTGTAAATATTGTCGCCTTTCGCATCGGGCACAACGCCCAGGTGATCATAATGCGCCGAATACAGTATGGCTTCGTCCTTGTGGGCACCGAACCCCGGACGCATGGCCAGCGCGTTCCGCGACACGAATGGACGCAACTCGCTGGCCACGTGCGCTTGCAAGCGGACCGGCAGCTCCACCGGCTTAAAATCGCGCGACTGCGACTGCGCAAATAATTTGTCGAGGTCGAGCCCATCCATTGCCACTAGTTTTTTCGCAACGTCCAGCTGAATCCACGAAGCCGCCTGCAATTTCGGTGAGCCATCGCGGCGAAGGAAGGATCTCTCGAGACCCATGGAGTTTCGCGGGACCTGCCAGCCGTAGCTCGCCAGATCGGTCCGATGGATGATCAGAGTCGCGACCGCTCCGCGGCGCGCGGTCTCCTCAAACTTATACGTCCAGCGGCCGTAGTAGGTGAGCGCTCGGCCTTTGAAGAACTTCGGATCATCCGAAGAAGGCTCGTTCACAAACAGCAGGGCGACTTTTCCTTTCAGATCGATGCCTTTGTAGTCATCCCAGTTGTACTCCGGCGCGGTGATTCCGAAGCCGACGAAAACGATCGGTGCATCGATATCTGCAGATTCCGTCTGGCTTTCGTTGTTGGTGACGAAATCGTCGAGATTCTTGAGCGCGAGCGGCTCGCCGGTCTTGGGAACCAGCTTGAAAGCAGTGGCTGGCAGCGTGTGTACGCTGACCATCGGCACATTCTGAAAAAACGATCCGTCGTCACCCGCGGGCTTTAGCCCATACAGCGCGAACTGCGTTCCGATATACTCCGCCGCGATATCGCCTCCACGCTGCCCGGTTCCCCGCCCTTCCAGCAAGTCGCTAGACAAAAACTTGACGTGCGCCCGAATCTTCTCGGAGTCGGGCAGCTTCAAGGTGGTTGCGGTCACGCGCGCTCTGGTTACCGTCTTGTTCTGGCCCGCAACATGGCCCGCGACAAGAATGCCGCCAAGAAAGAGCAACGCGAAGAGTTTCAATTTCCGCATGGATGTTTCCTTCGTCAGTCCGTATCGCCGGGGAACGTTCGCTTCGTTACCTCGTTGCTTCACTTCTTCGCCCGGTCTTTTAGTAAATTCTTCAATTCCGACATGAACTCCTGCACATCCTTGAAGTCCATGTAAACCGAAGCGAATCGCACGTACGCCACTTTGTCCAGCTTTTTCAGCTGGTGCATGATCATTTCCCCGATCTCGATCGTGGTGAGTTCTCGCTCGGTCGCTTCCTGCACCACGCCTTCGACTTCGTCGACGATCGCCTCCAGCTTGGGCGTCGGCACGGGCCTTTTCTCGCAAGCCTTGAGCAATCCTTGCAAAATCTTTTGACGCTCGAAGCGCTCTCGCCGGCCGTCTTTCTTAATCACCATGTAGGGAATTTCGTCGATGCGCTCATAGGTGGTGAAGCGCCGCCCGCACTTTAGACACTCGCGCCGCCGGCGAATGGTGTCGCCAGTGCGCCCTTCACGCGAATCAATCACCTTGTCGTCAACATGCGCGCAGAAAGGGCACTTCACTCGGTTGACTCTCCTCGCGCGGCTGACTTTTTCCGCACCGTTGATGCACCTGACGCGGCAGATTCCCCTCGCGACGTGTTCGCGTCTCCGTCCAATCGCGCTTCGTTAGCTTCTTCCTCTTGCTCGACTTCTTCTTTCTCGTGCTCGGCCAAGCGGCGCAGTTCGCCAAGCGACATGCCCTCGCGAATCAGCAGCGGCACGCCCGCGAGACTACACCCCGCAAAAGTAATCAGCCAGATCAGAATCGCCGCAGCCGCCGCGGGCTCTTTTTCTACTCCAAAGATTGTGGTGTACGCAAGGAAACAAGCCAGCTGCGACCCGCCGCCAACGCCTGGCAACTGCACCGCGGAACCTACCAAGGTAAACGCGAGCACCAGAAGCGAGCCGCCAAGTCCAATGGCGGCCAGCTTGCCACCCAAACTGTGGGCGATCCAGACGTAAATGTACGCCACCAAGATCCAATGCAGCGCGGAATACAGCACCGCAAGCGCAAGTTCGCTCCAGGTGCGAATGGTTTGCACGCCGCGCGCAAAGCCCAGAATGATTCCGGCGACTTTGTGCCGCCAGCCATGCGACACGCGCCACCCGTGCAGTCCCCGTTCGAGCAGCGCCGTACCGTGCAGCCGCAAATACACGAGGACGGCTACAGCGACCAGCACGCCAAGGAAGAGTAAGGAACCCGTGGTTTTGGCCGCAGCGGCGAGCGCGCCCGGCGACCCGGTGGGCTGCGTGCCAGACTGTTCAGCGCGCGCCTGGAACAGCACCAGCCCTAATCCAGCGATTATGGCGGTGCTCGCGGTATCAAACAAACGCTCGAGCACGTAGAGTCCGAACATGTCCGCTACGGGAAGCTTTTCCTTGCGCGCCAGGAGTAGCGGCCGGATCGGTTCTCCCGCGCGTCCCAGCAAAAATATCGACGCGAATCCGGCCAGCGTCAATTTGTAAATGGTCCAGAAATTCGCGGGGCCTAAATTGCGCTGCAACACTTTCCAACGCACGGCGCGCAGCGCGTAGCACCCGTAAATGGCGACCAACGAGAGCAGCAGGTCGTAGGGATTCGCATGGCGCGCGACAAGCCAGAGCTTGGCGCCGCTGAAGTCGGCCAAGTTGATGAATCCGCTCGACCTGTAAATGATGAAGCCCAGGACGGCAAACCCGAGCACAACCAGGAGAAGCTTCCTCGACGAAGCGCGCATGAACGTTTCAGCCTACTGGCCGCATCGCTCAGCGTCAAGCAGGCAGCCTGCGGCGGTGTACGGGGATTTGAGTGGGCAAGCCCCAGTCAGGCCGCGACGCGATGAGCCGCTTAGCGAACTTTAAGGCTGCCGTTGATGATTGGTTGCCGGGCTGGGGCGCAGCGGTCCGGGGCCCTGCGATGGCTTGTAAATGCCGTGCCCCGCGGCGCGCGAGGGCTTGGACTTGCGCGAAACCGCCGTGCACAAACGATGCGCTCTGGGCAGCGCCGCGTTAAGCTAACGTTCGGCCCCGTGGTTTCCCAGGAGAAACTATGACCGTTGTCATTTCCATGCTGCGCGGCGTGAATGTGGGGCCGCACAATCGCGTCAAGATGGAGGAATTGAGGGCGTTGTACGAATCGCTGAAGCTGCGGGAACCGCAGACGTACGTGCAAAGCGGGAACGTGGTCTTCAAGACGAATGAGCGGGATTTAGTCAAGTTGGCAAAACGGATTGAGGGTGGGATCGAGAAGAAATTTGGATTTCAGAGTGACGTGGTTTTGCGATCGACGGCTGAATTGCGAGACGTGATCGCGCGAAACCCTTTTGCGAAACGGCGTGGGATCGAGCCTGGCAAGTTGTTGGTTACGTTCTTGTCGAGCGATCCGGGCGAAGAATCGCGTGTGAAGGTACGCGCAATAAAGTGTGCACCGGATGAATTATTTATCGATGGGCGCGAGGCCTACATGTATTTCCCGAATGGAATGGGCCGCCCGACGCTTTCGTGGTCGACGATTCCAAAGACGCTGAGGGTGTCCGGGACCGGGCGAAATTGGAATAGCGTCACCAGAATGTTGGAGATAGCGGAAAACATGGAAGCGGCGAAGTGAACTTCGCGGTTCGAACGCAGAGAGGCGGAAGCCGGGCGGAGCCCTGGGAAGCTCCGGATACACAAGCCCGTCCCCTGCATAGGAAAGGGCTTAAAGCTGGGAATTGCGCAGGGGGCCTAAAAGATCCCATTTGTTGCCGTATAGATCTTCGAAGACCACGACGGTTCCGTAGGATTCTTCGCGCGGCTGTTCGAGGAACTTTACCTGACGCGCCTTCATCTGGCGATAGTCGCGCCAGAAATCGTCGGTGTGCAGGAACAGAAAGACACGTCCGCCGGTCTGGTTGCCAATGCACGCGGCTTGTTCTGGCGTCGCGGCTTCCGCTAGAAGCAAACTCGCGCCGTCGGAGCCAGGCGGCGCTACGAGAATCCACCGCTTGCCATCGCCCAGCGGAGTATCCTCGATCATTTGAAAACCGAGAGCGCGGGTGAAGAAGCTGAGCGCTTCGTCGTAGTTTTGGACGAGCAACGTGACGTGACCGAGTCTCTGGCCCATGGCGCTCCTTTGGGTTGCGCAGTACGAATAGCAGTGCAAAGGCGGATTGAGCAAGCGTGATTCGCCGCACGGAAGCCCAAAGCCTACATTTTGAGCCGAATGGTTCGCTTGTGTTTCGCCGGGGTCGTGGGTAAGATGCGGCCATTCGTGCCGGGCATGGGTCACACCACAGAGCAAGTACTTGGCGGGCAAGGGGTTGGCGTGCGAGCCATCGGTGCGGCTGTGCGCGGCGGGGAACTTTTTGGTGGCAATTTACGTTCCATAATGTGCAGGCCGAGACGTACCAGGATTCGAGGCTGATGAAACGTTGGAGCAGGATGCCCAACTGGTCCAGCAATGCCTCCAGGGAGACGCTTCAGCCTGGGAGGAGCTTGTACGTCGCCACACGCGCCGCATCTTCAACATTTGTTACCGGTTTACCGGGAATGGAACGGAAGCCGAGGATTTGTCGCAAGACGTGTTTCTGCGGGTGTACCGTACGCTTGGGAGCTACCGGTCGGCGCACGGCGGGTTTACGACGTGGGTAACCAGCGTAACGCGCAACCTGCTGATCGACCACTATCGGCGCACCAAGCGCGATCGCGTGACCGATTCGCTGGACGACGCCATGCCGGTCGTGGAGAACAAGGAATCGGCGGGGCGGCGACCGGACGAACAATTGCTGCTGGGCGAGCTGAGTTCGCAGGTGCAGTCGGCGTTGACCAAGCTTTCGCCGGATTTGCGAGAAGCGGTGATCCTGCGCGATTTGCAGCAGTTGGAGTATGCGGAGATTCAACAGGTTTTGTCGGTGCCAGAGGGAACTGTAAAATCGAGGATTAATCGCGGGCGGATTGAGTTGGCACGGATTTTGCAGCAGATGGGGGTTCGGCCATCTTGAGAGAAGAGAATATTAGGAATTGACACAGAGGACACCAAGAGGCACAGCGCACACGGAGAAGGAAAGAAGTAAGAACGAAAAGAAGTAGGAGATTAGGGAAGACACGGAATACGAAGATGAGTTGGACTTGCGAACAAATCGAGGCGCGGCTTAGCGATTATCTGGATGGCGCGCTGGCGGGAACCGAGCGGACGGCGTTCGAGGCGCATGTTGGCGAGTGCGAGCGCTGCGCGCCCGTGGTAGCCCATGTTTCGCAGCTTCTGTCGGGAATGCATTCGATGGAGCTGCTGGAAGCCCCACCGCGACTGGTTTATTCCATCCTCGATAAAACTCTGGGGCCCCGAGAAACCGCGACGGGTTGGGCTGCGGTCATGGGCTGGGTTCGGGGCATGGCTTCGATGCGCTTCGCGTATGGAGCGCTTTCGGTGGCCGGCACGTTCGTGATTTTGCTGAGCGCGGTGGGTTTCTCCTGGCGCAAACCAAAGCTGGCGGATTTACAACCCGCGAATATTTATCACAACGCGGACCGGCAAGCGCACCTGGTCTTTGCGAAGGGCACGAAATTCGTGAATGACCTGCGCGTCGTATCGGAAATTCAATCGCGCTTGCGACGAAGACAATGATCTGCAGGCAAATCCGGAAAGCGTGGTGCCGTCATCTCCTTCGGAGAAACAGCCGGGCCGCACGGATGGCTCGAAGCCCGCGATGCCGCGGCAGCAGAATCGCGCCGACGATGTGACGCGCCAGATTCAAGTGCTTGCCGAAGAACTGCCGATGTGGGCAGGCCATTTGAGCGCCGCCCATCTTGGCCAGGAGATTGCCATGAAGTGTGCGGTCCATACGGATGTGGACGCCACGGGTTACTGCCGAAATTGCGGCAAGCCGATGTGCGCGGTGTGCGTGCGTCCGGTGCGCGACGTGCTCTACTGCGAAGATTGCCTGGCGGGCGTGATGGGACTTCCGGCGCCGGCCGCTGCGTTCGCTCCCGATGCTCGGAAACCTGCCGGCGCCTATGCCGGTGGTGCCACCGCAAGCTGGCGTGGGGCAGAATCCTGCGCTGGCTTTTTTTCTGGGATTTTTGCCCGGGCTCGGAGCGTTTTACAACGAGCAGTACGGCAAGGGCGTGATTCATCTCGCAATTTTCCTTTTCCTGTTCATCCTGGGCGTAGACGGAGCGTTGAGTGGCGGCGCGGAAGCGGCTTTGTGGATCTGCATCGCAGCGCTGTGGGTGTATATGCCGATCGACGCGTATCGCACAGCGAAAGCCAAGCTTGCGGGACAGGTTCTGGACGATCCGTTGGAAGGTTTCAGCAAGGGCAAGCCGGTGGGGCCGTTCCTGATCATCGCCATCGGGATTTTGTTGCTACTGCACAATTTTGACTGGTTTCCGCTGGTGGCGCATCCAGCAATTCTGGCCGGTGATATTGATCGTGGTGGGCGTGCTGATGTTCCGTAAGCGCCTCGGCGGGCGGCCGTGAGCGCCGTCGCAAGGTGGAATCCATGAGTGATCAGATTCGATGCCGATGTGCGCGATGCACGATTCGCGCTCTGGTTGGGCCCGCGGTCATCATCACGGTCGGCGTGCTGTTTCTCTTGCAACAGTCGCGCGGCGGCTATTTTGATTTCGGAAATACGTATCCGGTGATCCTCGTGGTGATCGGCTCCATTTTGCTGGCTTCGTCGCTGGCGCCGATGGAGGGTCATATTTCCTCCCATGCCGCCGTTCCTCCAGCTGCGCCGCCCGCGCCAGGTTCCGTTCCCGACCCCACTCCCGGCTCGACGCAGAACACCTTCCCCGGGCAGGGACAATAACTGCACATGGCCAACGGTCGCCCTCGCGGCAGCAGCGTATTCAGCGGACTGATCCTCATCTTCATCGGAGTGCTGCTGCTTGTTGCACAACTATCGCGGTTTTGAATTGGGCCGGGTGCTGACGCACTGGTGGCCGCTGCTGCTGATTTTCTGGGGTGCGCATCAAACTCTACGAGCGGACCGCGGGGTCGCGCTCGGCGGATACCGGCGGATCGCACATCACTCCTGGCGAGGTTTTTCTGGTGCTTGGGCTTCTGGCGCTGGTCGGAGTAGTCGTCGCCGTCGAGGGCGTCAAGGAGCATTTTCCGGATTGGATGACGTGGAGCCACGACGGCGGTGGATCTGGACGTAACGCCCAAACCGGTACCGATAAATGCGCGGATCACCATCAAGGGGATTCACGGCGATATCAGCGTGCGAAGCTTCCGACCAGCCGGAAATCCGCGTGAACGGCAAGAAGAACGTGCGCAGTTGGAACGGAAATGATGCGCAGCGCGTGGCCGGGCAGGTCGGGGTGGAGATCGTACAGAATGGCGACGGCTATGAAGTGCAACCCGCGGGCGGCAGTGACTCTCGCGGTCAGTGTGGACATGGACGTGGTGGTACCGAGCAAATCCACGGTGACGATTCGGAATGAAAAAGGCGACATTTCCGTGGCGGATATGGGCGCGCCGGTGAACATCAACGGCGGCAGCGGCGACATCGATGTGCGCAACACCAATGGCGACGTCAACATCGATATGCGCCGCGGCGATGCCAAGATTTCGGGAACCAAGGGAGATGTGAAGATTTCTGGGACCGGCGACAGCGTGGACGTCGTGGACGCGACGGGAAATTTCACCATTAACGGCGAATTTGTGGGGCCCGTTCGCGCAGAGAAGGTGGCTAAAGGCGTACGCTTCGTTTCGCACCGCACGGATTTGACGCTGACGCAGCTGAGCGGGCACATGGAAGCGGGCTCTGGCAATCTGGACATCGTCGACGCACCGGGCAATGTGAACGTGCGCACGCACGAGGAAGAAATCAACATTGAGAATGCAGGCGGCAAAATCAAGGTGGACAATCGCAACGGGAACGTGCAGGTGCGCTTCTCTTCTCCGCCGAAAGAAGACATCGACATCACCAATGCTTCCGCGGCTATCACGCTAGGGCTGCCGGAAGCGTCGAGTTTTCAGATTGTCGCGGATTGCCACTCAGGAGACATCGATTCCGAGTTTGAAGCGGATTCGTTGAAGAAAACGACCACGGAGTCGGGCGATTCGCACCTTGAGGGGAAATACGGCAACGGTCGCGGACCCAAGATCACCCTGAAGACCAGCTACGGGTCGATCTCTATTCACAAAAATTAGTTCGAGGATTGGATTCTCGCTCTTACCGCTCCGCCACGCGTTCCAGATCTTGATAAAACTTCGGATAGGAGACGCCGGCACAGTCTGCGTCACGGATGGTGGTGGCTCCGTCGGCCGCCAGGCCGGCGACCGCAAAGGCCATGGCGATGCGATGATCTCCGTGCGGATCGATCTCGGCGCCGCGCAAACGTCCGGCTTTGCGGCCTTCGACGCGAAGGCCGTCGGGGCGTTCTTCAACGGTGGCGCCCATGCGGCGCAAATTTTCGGCGAGGGCCGCGATGCGGTCGCTTTCTTTTACGCGTAGTTCGGCGGCGTCGCGAATCTCGATTCCCTCTTCCGTGTAAGGCCCAAGCGCCGCCAGCATGGGCAGTTCGTCGATCACCAGAGGAATCTGCTCCTTCTCGACCACGCCACCCTTCAGCGACGTGCCTTTCACGGATAGGTCTCCTACCACTTCTCCATGGGCACTGCGCAGCGACACCACTTGCAGCGCGGCGCCCATCGATGCCAATACGTCCAGTATCGCGGTGCGCGTCGGATTCAGTCCCACATTGTGGAGGAGCAAATTCGAGTCTGCAAACATCGATGCCGCAGCGATGAAAAACACTGCAGAGGAAATATCGCCGGGTACATCGATAGAGCGAGCTTGCAGCTTTCCGGCAGCACGTCCGCCGGCACCCTGGATTTGGATGGAGCTGCCGTGCTTCTCGACGTCGACGCCGAATTCCTCCAGTGCAAGTTCGGTGTGATCGCGGGTACGCGCAGGTTCGGTAACGGAGGTGACACCTTCAGCGAACAATCCCGCTAGCAACACCGCGGATTTCACTTGCGCGCTGGCCATGGGCATTTTGTAGTGAATGCCGCGCAGCTTCGCTCCGCGAATTTCCAGGGGCGCGAAATTGTCTTCGCGCGCACGAATGTCGGCGCCCATTTGGCGCAGGGGGGAAACGACACGGCCCATGGGGCGTTTTTGCAGCGAGGCGTCTCCGGACAGTTTCGATGTGAACTCTTGGCCAGCCAAAATTCCGGTGAGCAAACGGATGGTCGTGCCGGAATTCCCGGCGTCGAGAGCGCGCCAACTTCCTTTCAGACCTTCAGCGCCGCGGCCGGTCACGCGCACGGTATCCTTTTCTACTTTCACGACCGCGCCGAGGGCGCCCATGCAATCGAGTGTGCTGTGGCAGTCCGCCGCCGCGGCAAAGTGCCGCAGCTCGCTGGTGCCATCGGCCATAGCGGCCAGCATTGCGTATCGGTGGGAGATTGATTTGTCGCCGGGAGGCTCGACTCCGCCGGTGAGGTATTTCGCCGGGTGTATCGTCTGTTTTTTCACGCCGTGATTTTAGCATGACAGGTCTTGGCGCTTATGGATGGTGACCTGCGTCGCAGGCACGTGCCCTTCGCCCGTCCCTGCTGCGGTGCGGTCGAGGCGCCGCACCGGGCTGGCGAGAGCGCCCGGGCAAAAAATGTATCGAGGTTGTAACTGGTCTTCGGGACAGTTTTTTGATGGAACGTTTGCCAAACACGATGAAACATGACCGCCCCTCTGTCCGTATTATTGATGTGGGAGAAAAGTCATGTCAGCGCGTAGTAGCTTTTTCAAGATAGCGGCCAAGGCGGGAATGGTCTTTGGAGCGCTTTTCGTTGTCACCGTTCTGTTGGCGGCCATTCCGGCTCATCACGAGCAAGCATTTCAAGTTGTCATTCCGCAGGAACCTTCCCCTTCCCCGGCGCCACAAGACGCGGATCACAGCGCGATGCCAGGGATGAACATGTCCGACGAGAAGGCCAACGAAAAGGCCGCCGTAAGCGACATGACGCCCGGTCATCGCGACGCTCACAGCGCGCACATGTTCATGACCGCGATGCGGCCTCGGACACCGGAAGACGTACAGCGGGCAGGAGAGATCGTCACGCAACTACGCGCCGGCATCGAGAAATACAAGGATTATCACGCCGCGCTCAACGACGGCTTCCGAATCTTCCTGCCGAACGTTCCGCAACCTGAATATCACTTCACGAGCTATCGCAACGGGTTTATGGAAGCGTTCACCTTCGATCCCGCGCGGCCGACGTCGCTTCTCTATAAGAAAACGGCCTCGGGTTACGAACTCGTCGGCGCGATGTTCACGATGCCCAAGCGCGCTACCGAAGACCAGTTGAATGCACGGGTTCCGCTGAGCGTCGCCTTGTGGCATTTGCACACGAACCTTTGCATGCCGCCGCGCGCCGAACTGCGCGCCGCCGATTGGACGAAATTTGGATTGCACGGCTCCATCACCACCAAAGATGTGTGCGAGGCCTCCGGCGGCCGATTCTCGCCGGTAATCTTCGGCTGGATGGTCCACGTCTACCCCTATGAAGATTCGCTCGACAAAATCTTCGCCATGCACCACCACATGGACTAAGCGACCCGGACGCGAACATGCCGCCCTGGTTGCGAATCGACCCCGATCTGGTGGTTTTCCTTTTCACCGCGGGCAAGATTCTGGTCGCGGGTCCGGCGCAGCTCCGACGAAACCTGCGATTTATTCCCGCGGAATATGAGTTCGAAGACGTTTCTCACCCCACGCTGACAGAGAAACAAAGCAAATTCTTTGGGCGCTTCGACCAGAAACTAGTCGAAATGAACTACCGGCCCGTTTTGCACCTACCGCATCAGGAATTACGGCTCGAACTTGATACGCTTGTATCTGAACCCGGCCGACCGCGCTTCCTGCAAAGTAATGGTCGTCGAAACCCAGCTGAATGTAGCGGGCGTCGCAACCAGCAGTAACAGTTCTCTGGTCGCATTCAGGACCGAATTTACGGACGGAAAGTCGCTCACCACGCGGAACATGCGACTAAAGACCGTGCTGGATCAACCGCCGGAGTATATCGTTCAGGAATGCCCCAACGCGCAGGACGTGCAGGCCTTGAAGAAGCGCCCTGACGCGCGCGCGAGTACTCTAGGCGTGCCGGTCGCCCCTGCAGCGAGCCCAACACGCCTATTTGAGTTCTATCAGAAGGAGCATCGTCGCTTTTCTGAGTTTCAAGCGGAGCGCGGCACCTACCGGCGGGCTCACGGCGGCTATGTTGTCGGCAGTAAGGCTCATTGGCGCGGGATCCGCGATTTCCTGATTCCTTTCTCGCAGCGCTTCTCGATTCTTCGCCTTACGTTGGCCGCCTTGATTGCCGTTGGTTTGCCGTCGCTCACCTATTGGCGTCTGGTGCCGGTCGTGGTGCAACGTTTTTATAGTTCGGGTCTCGACCCCGCACTGATCGGAGCAGTTGTTCTCGGATCGAGCTACGCGCTTGCGGGAGTCGCTGCTGGCCTTCTACTCGAGGGGAACGGCTTCCTGTTGACGTTTGTGGGCGTGCACCTGGTGACCGGCTGGTGGTCTTCTGCCGTTCCATTTGGCGTGATCGCCGGCATGGCGAGTCACGCCACCGCACAGTTTCGCAAACGACGGCAACTTGTCCTTCGCACCAGCTCCGCCTCATAACCAGCGGATTGCTTCCTATCGGGCCTTCAGCAATTCCGGACGGCGCGAGACGTAGCGGCGGCTCCAGCGCAGCTCCGTGCCATCGTGCAGAACAACTTTGTATTCGCCGTGGAACCAGGGGAGTAATTCGCGGATCGCGTCGAGCCGCACGATGCTGCCGCGGTTGAGGCGTGCGAAAAGTTTGGGATCAAGCGTCGATTCGATGGAATCGAGCGTGGCCCGCATGGTGTGATGCATTTTCCCGCCACAATGCAGGGTGAGGTAGTTGCGATCGGCTTCGATCCACGAAATATCTCGAACGGAAACGAAAAACGCGCGCGTGTCTTCTCGAATCAACAAGCGTTCAGTGAATCCCCGTTCTCGCTGGATTTGATCGATCAACTGGCGCAGGCGCGAGACGGATCGATCGTTATTCTGCGCGTTTTGCTGCCGCGCGCGGCGCAAAACTTTCCGAAAGCGATCTTCCGCGACTGGCTTGAGCAGATAGTCGAAAGCGTGCACCTCAAAAGCACGCAGTGCATACCGATCGTGCGCGGTGACGAAGACGACTTGCGGCATTTTTGCGTCCCGAACGCCGGAAATGCCATGCACGACATCGAACCCATCCGCGCCGGGCATTTGCACGTCGAGAAACACGAGATCTGGCTGGTGCTGCGCAATCGCGGCGATCGCGGATTCCCCACTGTCGGCTTCACCCACGACTTGCACGCCGGGCTCGGCACGCAGCAAGCGCAGGATTTTTCGGCGCGCCGGGGCTTCGTCATCTACGACGAGAACTTGAAGTGCATCGGTAGTAGTCATTGCGCGGTTTGCGCGGAGGTGCGGTAAGGAACGCGGAGCGTGACCTCCGCACCTCCCGCCGCGCGATTCCCGATAGAGAAATCCTGGCCGTCGCCATAAAGCTGAGCCAGCCGGTCGCGAATGTTCGAGAGACCCAGGCCGCGGCCAAACACAGCAGCGGAATCCAGAGCTCCCAGGCCACTTCCGGAATCCGAAACTCTCAACACCAAGCTGCCGTTCTCCCGCTGTGCGGCAATCGAGATGCTCATCACCTCGCCGCCCGCTTTCATTCCGTGCCGCAGGGAATTTTCCAGCAGCGGTTGCAGGATCAGCTGGGGCACCAGCGAGTTGTCCAGTGCCGGATCGATGGCATAGCAGACGCGCAGTTTATCTTCGAAGCGTTTTTGCATCAGCTCCAGGTACAAGCGGGTGATCTGCAACTCCTCCCCGAGCGGAATTTCGTGAGTGCGCGAAGCACGCAATGTGAGACGCAGCAAGTCACTCAGTTGGGTGAGCATAACGTCCGCGGCCGCAACGTCCTCATACATCACGGACGATATCGTGTTCAGCGTATTGAAGAGAAAATGCGGCTGCAGTTGAAGGCGCAGATTCTCCAGTTGCGCTTCGGCAAGCTTCGCTTGCAGTTGGGCGGCGGAGAGCTGTTGCGCCTGGGCCACCCGGAAGCACTGGAAATAGTAGTAAAGCCCGACGACGCTCGTGAAACCCACCAGGTCGTTGGAGAATTCCATCGGATAGCGGTAAAGCATGATCCCGTAGTCATACGAACCGAGGCCCACCAGCGGCGAAATGATCTGGCGGCTGACCGCCATGAGCGTGGTGTGCGCCACCGAGAACCCGATGGCGCCCGCGAGATGCCAGAGAGCGACCTTGAACCAGCTCTTGCGCGGGAACAGGTAAAGACGGGCGAATCGAAACACCAAAGGAAGAAGGACAAAAGCCGAGTACACGCCGGTGATTTCTTCCAAAGCACGGATCGGCAGGGTTCCCGCATGCTGACGCGCAAGATCGTCAAGATATCGGTACCCCGTAAGCAAGACCGCGATCCCGGTGTAAATGAGAAATAGGACCGTCAAACTGAGAGCGCGCGGCAGGGGCGGAGGGCAAATGCCCGGTTTGGGAGGATTTGGCATAGCGCGAGTGTCTCGCGAGAGATTATGCGCCAGACCGGGGTGGTGCGCCAGAAGCAGCAGCATACCGGTAGCGGCCGCTGAGTCCCTTCTTTGTAAAATAGAGTCGAAGATTCGATCCGAATTTCGGGTGCTGGCAGTCGCTCTGAACTTGTTACAATTCTCCGTCCGCCTTCGTACTACTGGGAGTGGTTTTCGACCCGACGGTCCGGGAACGCGGTTTTTACTTAGTGAATTCGAAGGAATCTTTACGCATGTTAGCCGGCATCCGCACACACGATTTGCGCAAGGTTTACTCCTCGGCTCCTCCTCTCGCCGCCGGCGTCGGAGGCTTCGCCCATGCCGCGCCGCGCGGCAAGGGCAAGCCGGCAAAATCGCAAGTCGTTGCCCTGGATGGAATTTCGCTGGATGTCACCCCGGGAGAAATTTTTTGCCTCCTCGGGCCCAACGGCGCCGGCAAGTCCACAACCGCTGGCATTCTCACCACGCGGGTTCGCCCTACCAGCGGGCAAGCCTGGATCGGCGAATTCGACGTCTGGAAGAATCAAGTGGCGGTGAAGCGGCTGATTGGCGTCGTCGCACAGCGGCCCAATCTTGATTTCTCGCTGACCGCGCGCGAAATCCTGCTGTTCCACGGCGCCTACTTCGGAATCGACTCCCACGAGCGCGCCAAACGCGCTGCGGCGTTGCTCGATCGTTTCAAGCTCACCGACCGCGCCGACCAGATGGTGCGTGGCTTTTCCGGCGGCATGATGCAGCGGCTTTCCATCGCGCGCGCCATGATGCATGACCCGCAAGTGCTGTTTCTCGACGAACCGAGTTCGGGTCTCGACCCGCAAACCCGTTTGCTGCTCTGGGAAATCGTCCGCGAGTACAACCAGGGCGGCAAAACGATTCTGCTCACCACGCACAACATGGAAGAGGCCGACGCGCTCTGTCAGCGTCTGGCCATCATCGACCACGGCCGCGTGATCGCGATCGGCACGCCTCGCGAACTGAAAGCTTCGGTCCCGGGCGGGTACCTGCTTCGTCTTCGCTTCGGTCATTCCTCCGACGATGTACTCGCCCGCTTGAAACTTTTGTCGGGTGTCACCGAAGTGCGCGCGACGGACGGCAATGGCGCCGACATTTACGCCGACCGCGGCGGCTCGCTGGTCCCGGAAGTCGCCAATGCCGCGCTCGCTGCCGGCGTCGAATTGTGCGACGTCCACATCTCCGAGCCCAGCCTCGAAAATCTCTTTCTGCACCACACCGGAAGGAGTCTGCGCGAGTGAACTTCAAAACCTTCCTGGCGATGCTCGGGCGCGATTTCCAGGTTGCGCGTCGCAACCTCATTACGCTGCTGCTGCAAACCTTTTTGCAGCCGCTGATGTTCGTCTTTATCTTCGGCCGCGTGATGGTTGGCAGCGGCTTTATGCCCCCTGCATACAAAAGCCTGCTGCTTCCCGGCATCATGGCTCTCAGCATGGTGGGCACCGGCATCTGGGCCGTGGCCATGCCGCTGATTTCCGAATTTCAATTTACCCGCGAGATCGAAGACCGGCTGCTGGCGCCCATGGAAATATCCTGGCTGGCGGTGGAGAAGGTTGTCTTTGGCACCCTGCAAGCGCTCGCTGCGGGTCTAATGGTTATTCCGTGCGCGTGGTTGCTGTTGCGGCCTGGCGTGCAGCTAAACCTACACGCGCCGCTGCTTTTCGCCATGGTGGCGGTGCTCGTCGCGCTGTTCTCGGCGGTCGGTGGGCTGGCACTGGGGTGCAGCATCGAGCAGACCCACATTGGCTTGATGTTCTCTTTAGTGGTGGCGCCGATGATCTTTTTTGGCTGCACCTACTACCCGTGGAGCGCGCTGGCAAACTTCCCGATCATGCAAAAAATTGTGCTGATCAATCCCCTGGTGTATGCCAGCGAAGGACTGCGCGGAACGCTCGTGCCCCAATTCCCTCACCTGCCGATGATCGCCGCAGTGTCCGGGCTGCTTTTCTTTAACGTCGTGCTGCTTACCTTCGGTTTGGTGCAATTTCACAAAAAAGCCGTCACCTAAAGCAGCGACCCCGAAAAGCGCCGGCACACCTTGGCGGTCGACCGGATCATGATTGCGCTGGAACGCCTAAAGCCAGCTCATGGGTTTCGGCGTATTTTGCGACTGGCGCGACTTCGCGTTGGCGGCCATTGCGGATTCGGAGTATAAGCAACGGCTTCATCGAGCGCTGGAGAAATATCCTGGCTCGGAAGAAAGGCTGCTGGCGCCCCGGCGATCCGCCAAGAAAACATCAAGAACGAGGCCGCCGTGAGATCAATGGCAGGTTCTACCGTGCTAAAGGATTGCTGATCGTCTTTGTATACGGCGCCGTCCGCGTTGAACTTCTTAAATACGTCTCCGCCGCCGGCGGGACACTTGCGCATGCCGTCCAGAAATCCAGTTGCGGCAAACGTATTGGGTCCTTCCACCAGCGCGCCCGCGAGGGTCGGAGGTCTTCCGTCCAAGGAACCGACGATGTTCGCAACCTGGTGCTGCATGCAGTTGGGAAACACGTCGCCATCCCCAACGATGAACGAACTCCCCCACGCATTCGCTCCCAAAATGTTGCCGGCCCAGCGCCTTGAAAGTTCGTCAAACGTTCCAGACTGCGTAAGCAACGAATACTCTCGGGCCATCACCGCTAGCCCCGCTCCATGCGTCGCCGTGTCGAACGCCGCCCATGGAAATCCAAACCCGAATGGATCGGTGGCGCCCTGCGTGGTGGCGTTCTGCAACTCTTTCCGCAAGTCATGGAGCAGGTCCTTCTGCGAGACTTCGAGTCCGCTGGGATGGCCGGCGTCAGCAATCGCGCGAAACAATTCAAAGTGCGCCAATCCGCTCACGTCATACAGATTTAAGGTGTCTGCCGCGTCGTTTGGTCCGGCGATGTAGCCGTGCGCCCAGTGCGCAGCAGCACGAAGATAGAATTGCGGATCGGTGCGCTTCAAAGCCGAGGGCAGTGGCCCGTCAGCGGTCGCCAGCGCAAAGTATAGTTCCGTTGCGCCCAACTCCATGTCGTCACGCCATTCGGTCTCGCCGTAAAAATCAAACGGAGCTACCGTTACCAAGTTGCCGGATGGCGCCGTATCCGCGAGCGCGAAAACATGTTCGGCCGCCACCAGGCAATCGTCCGCGAATTCCCGCTGCGTTTCCCTGAAAATCTGCGAGCATTCCGCGAAGTCGGCCGCCAGACGTCCCGCCAGATTCGGGCTGATCTTCGATCCCGCGGGTCCCGCGACAAACACCGGTCGATGCCTAACGTACCGGAGCGTTGGATCGGTTCCTCCCAGCGTGTCGTCCACCTGCGGCAAACGCCACAGATCGTGATCGCTCAGCAAGTTCGGGTTGTTCACAAAGTCCGTGCCGATTCCAACCTGGTAGTACAACGTCTCCTTGTCGTCGTCCCACATTTTCTGCAGCCACTGCAATCCGAATTTCGCTTCATTTGTGAAATCGGTGGCCCCGCCCGCCGCACCCATTTGTTTCGGAAAGTCCCGCACCCCGATCAACATCAGCGCAACGGTATACGAATGCGTCTCCACGAATTTCAGATAGTCGCCCGCGTCCCACCAACCGCCAGATGCATCGATCGCAGCACCGGCGGGCTGCAAATCGCCCAATATAGTGTCGTTCGTATCGAATTGCGGAGAGCGGAACACGGATGCGCGCTGATCGTTGAGATGTGCCGCGGCAGACCGCAGCGGCGTTTTGATGAAGTGCTGGCCGTCGCGCTCATTCTGATAGAAGTTCAGCGCGTTCGCGAGACCCTGCGAATACAGCTGCTCGGATGCTCCAATCCGGAAACCCGGTGAAGTCGCCGGCATCGGTCCGTTGACCTCAATCGTAAAGGCTCCCGCGTCGCCGACTGTAAAGTCCAGCGCGTACACCGTGAACTTTCCCCACACCCCCAGCTTCGCGCCAATCACGCTCGAAAAAACGGACTCGCCGTGGGCACTCACGACGTGGAAAATTGCGCCGCTCTCCGACCCGGTAGCCATCAAATAGGCACGCCCGCCACATCCGGCCTCGTACCCCAGCTGATTCACGCGCACAAACGCGTTCTCAGCGCCGCCCACCGACGCCCCGAAAAAGAGCAAAACGCCCACGCTCGCGATCGCGACGCAGGTTCTTGCCCGCGGCCCGCGCCAGCCTCGATCGCCATCAGAAATTGAACCGCTTTTCATGGGGCACCTCTATTAAATCGATTGAATACTGCTCTCGGCCCATTTCTCTGTCAAGTCGCAATTATTTCCCGTCGCGCCTTGGTGGCGGACCGGTTGACAAAGCTCGCGTCCTCACTGAAGAATCACACTGCGTTTACGAGAGAGAACCTGCCATGTTCATTCACATGTTTGCGTTTCGCTTCAAGCCAAACGTCACCAGCGCCCAAAAAGATCGGGTCGTCACGGAAATCCGCAAGCTCCAGGCTCAAATCCCCGAGGTCCTCGAATCCTGGGTGGGTTTGAACGTCTCGCCTCGCAGCCAAGGCTACGAACTCGGCGGCGCCATGAAATTCGCCGACTCGGCCGCGTGCGAACGCTACAACGCACATCCCGTCCATCAAAAACTGCTCGTCTGGCTGCTGCCGCTCATCGAACCCATTGAAGTAGACTTCCCTGTCTGACCCAGCGCCCAAAGCTCCCACTATGATCGGCCGCACGATCTCTCATTACCGCATCCTCGAAACGCTGGGTCGCGGGGGGATGGGCGTCGTCTACAAGGCCGAAGACACTACCCTTGGGCGTTTCGTAGCGCTGAAATTCCTTCCGGAAGACCTCGCCGAAGACCCGCAAGCCCTCGAACGATTCCAGCGCGAAGCCCGCGCCGCCTCTGCGCTCAACCACCCCAACATTTGCACCGTCCACGAAATCGGCCGCGACGAGGGCCAAGCTTTCATCGTGATGGAGTTCCTCGAAGGCCAAACGCTCAAGGAGAAAATCTCTGGCAAGCCGCTCGAAATCGACCAACTGCTCGATCTCGCCATCGAAATCAACGACGCGCTCGATGCCGCCCACTCGAAAGGAATCATTCATCGCGACATCAAGCCGGCCAATCTATTCGTCACGAGCCGCGGTCACGCGAAGATTCTCGATTTCGGCCTCGCGAAACTAACCAAACGCGAGTCCACCTCCGATGAGCACGTCACTTCACTCCCCACACAGAGTGTTAACGAGGCGTTATCTCTCACCAGTCCGGGCTCGATGATAGGCACCGTGGCCTATATGTCGCCGGAGCAGGTCCGCGGCGAAGACCTCGATGCGCGCTCCGACCTGTTCTCGTTCGGCACGGTGCTCTACGAGATGGCCACTGCACGCCAACCATTTTCCGGCAACACCCCTGGTGTCGTCTCCCACGCGATTCTCGAACTTACGCCCGCTCCGGTCACGCTGTTAAATCCTAGTACACCGCCAGAACTCAATGGCATCCTCGGCAAGGCTCTCGAGAAAGATCGCAAGCTGCGCTACCAAAACGCCTCCGATCTCCGCGCCGACTTGCAGCGGCTCAAACGCGACACCGGTTCCTCACGCGATTCGAAATTCAGCGCCATCGCCAATCCAGGCGCTTCGACCTCTACGGTGTCCGCCACAGCAGGGCTTGTGCTCCGCAAACGATCTCTAATCCCTTTCCTTCTGGTCGTCGCGGCCGCCATCCTCTATGCCATTTGGCCTTTCATCCCCCATCCACCCCGGGAAGCCATCGACTCCATTGCTGTTCTGCCGTTCACCAACGACAGTGGCGACGGCAACATGGAATATCTCAGCGACGGCCTCACCGAAAGCCTGATCGACAATCTCTCGCAACTTCCCAATCTTCGCGTGGCCGCTCGTAGCTCCGTCTTCCGCTACAAAGACCGGCGAATCGACGGCAAAGAAATCGATCCGCGAAAGATCGGCCAGGATTTGCACGTCACCGCGGTTCTCTCCGGAAGACTTCTGCGTCGCGGTGACACTCTCATCGTCCGCGCCGAACTTACCGACGTTTCCAACAGCTGGCACCTCTGGGGCGGTCAATTCACACGCCAGCCGGAGGACGTATTCGCCCTCCAGGAAGATCTCTCCAGGGAAATTTCAGGAAAATTAAAATTGCGCCTCTCCGGCAACGAAAAACGGCGCCTCACCAAGCGCTACACCGCGGACGCCGAAGCCTATCAGCTCTATTTGAAAGGCCGCTACCAGTGGAACAAGCGCGACCCGGAGAGGTACCGCAAAGCTCTCGAATACTTTCAGCAAGCGATCGAAAGAGATCCTGACTACGCCCTCGCCTACGCCGGCATGGCCGACACCTACGCCCAGTTATCCTTCTTCAACGTTTTCCCTCCGCGCGACGTAATGCCCAAGGCAAAGGCCGCCGCCGAAAAAGCCCTCTCCATCGATGACCACCTCGGCGAAGCCCACGTTTCCCTCGGCTACGTTAGCTACACCTACGACTTCGATTGGGCCGCCGCTGGAAAGCATTTCGATCAGGGCCTTGCCCTCAATCCCACCTACGCCAAAACGCACAGCTTCTATCCACTGTATCTCAGCTCCGTGGGCCGTTCGCAGGAAGCGATCGCGGCGGCGACCAGCGCGCTTGAACAGGATCCGGCGTCGCCCGGAAATAGTCACAATCTCGCCGTTCAGCTATACCTCGCAGGGCAATTTGATCAAGCCATCGACCAATCCCGCAAAACTCTGGAACTCGATCCGACCGTGGCGGTGGCCTACGCCCTTCTCGGACAATCCTATTCCGCCAAGAGAATGGACCGCGAAGGACTCCCGCCGGCCGAAAAATATGCGGAGCTTAGTCGCGACAGCGCCATGTCTCTCGCCCTTCTCGGGTACACGCATGCGCGCCTCGGCGAGCGCAGCCAGGCGCTCCACGCCCTCGAGCAATTGTCCGCCGCGTCGAAGCAAAACTACACACCAGCGTTTGCGTTCGCCTGGATCTACACGGGTCTTGGAGATCATCAGCAGGCCTTCGAATGGTTGGAAAAAGCTCGCGAAGAACGCTTCACGCGCCTCGCTTATCTAAGACAAGAGACTTTCTGGGAGCCGCTTCGGTCAGATCCGCGCTTCACCGACTTGCTGCATCGCATCGGATTTCCCCAATAGCATTCTTCAGTTCGCAAGTCCCGCTGCCGCGCTTCCGCCGGGACTCTCCACGAACTTTGGCGGCGTATGTTCATCCGCGAATGCAAATGCCGACAAATACGCCAATCGCAGGATCTTCGCCATCTTCACATAGTTGATCCTGTCGGCGGTGTCCGTCGTGTGGTGATAGTCCGGGTGAAATCCCGTGAACCACCAAAACGCCGGAATGTTGTGCAAGACAAACGGAAACTGGTCGCTGCGAAAGAAAACGTTCAGCGCCGCCTCGTGGTCGAATCGATCGTCCAGTTCGAGCCCCACGTGCTGGTTCTGTTCGACCACAATCTTGCTGTAGTCCGGACTGTACAGCGCGCCAATCAAATTCAGCCGGTTGGTGGTATCCGCTGGTATCTCGATCAGGCCTTTGGTCTGTTCGCTCTCGGTCTCATTCCGCCCGATCATGTCGAAGTTGATCATCGCCCGCGTCGTTTCCAGCGGCCGAAGCGGATGCGCCGCCATATAAAACGCACCCAGCAGTCCGCGCTCCTCCGACGCAAACACCACAAACAAAATCGACCGCTTCGGCCGTGCGCCGCTATTCGCACGCGTGTTCGCCGTAAACGCATGCGCCAGAGCCACCACGCCCACGGAACCGGAGCCGTTGTCGTCGGCGCCATGCCAGATCTCGCTCCCACTCATGCCGTCATGATCGTGATGCGCGCTGATCAAAATTGTCTCTGCGCGCAGCGTGGGATCATTTCCCTCCAGGAGGCCCACAACGTTGTAGCTGGTTCCCGTCACCACCGACCCGCTGACATTCCGGTAGTGCAACGTCACTTGCGTATCCGCCAGAACCCGCGATTGCGGTTTCAAGTCGCGATCAATCGCTGCTTGCAATTCCGCCGGCAGTGCGCCCGCTCCGTTCAGCAATTCCGCGGCCACCGCATCCGAAATCACCGCCACCGGAGTGTGCAGCGCGTCATCCACAATCGCCTGCAAAGGAATCGGCACCGCGCGCGTCGCCGACCCGCCGATTCTTGCCATCCGTTCCTGATTCGACGGATGCTTGCGGTTCGGTTCGCCCGCGACCAGCACACCCACCGCCCCATGTGCCTGGGCATTCAACACCTTCACTCGCGTAGTCGCATACCGCGTGTTCCCGGTCCCGTTGAAAATCGATGCCGCATTCGTTTCTTGAGGTTCGTGATCGAAAATCAACACAATCTTCCCGTGGACATCGATCCCTTTGTAATCGTCATAACCCAATTCCGGCGCCGTAATTCCAAACCCGGCGAATACTACGTCGCCGGTTACATCGACATCCGCGCGATAAGCCCCCGATGCATCGGGAAATTTCCATTGCTTTTCAGCGCCCGCACGCTTCAACGCCACGTAGCTTTGCGCGCGATCCCCGCGGTATTCCACCAAGGGCACGGCTTGCAGATAGCTTCCGTCTTTGCCCGGCTTCAATCCGGCTTTCGCAAATTCCGAAGCGATCCACGCAATCGCCACGCCATCGCCATTTTGCAAGGACATCCGGCCCTGCAACGCATCCGAAGCCAAAAACGTAAGGTCCGCCCGCAAGCCGTCCTCTTTGATCGTGTCGAATCCGGCCGTCAACCGCCGCGGCACCGCTTGCTGCGCCATACCCCACCCGGCGCAAAGGAAAGACATCAGAAACGCCATCGGCGCAATTTTCTTTACGTATTTCTTCGTTTTTTCTGTTTTCATGCGCAAACCATACCACACCGCATCCTGTAGCCGCTCGGTTCAGAGCGCGGGGTTTTGGAGCCGAGTTTGCTCCAACACCTCACAGGCAGGCAACGGCGTCCTCACCGGGAAATCTCGCGCCGACCTTTCTCTGCGGCAGCGATCCAGTCCTAGAACGCCTAGCCTTCTTGACCTACGCAGCCGTCTCCGGTCGTTCAATTGCTTCCCCGTACCCCTCCAAGTATCATGAGCGCTTGATGATCTCGTTTTGTTCTACTTTGCTACCGGCCCGCCGCCGGTCTCGTGCCTTCACCGTTTCGGCCCTCGCGTTGGCAATCGCCCTTGCCACGGTCCTAAACTCGCCGCTTTCCGCCCAATCCAACGAAATCCTCCCGCTTAGCCAAGTCCAGCCCGGAATGCACGGCTATGCCTACACCATCTTCGCTGGCGACCAGGTCGAGAAGTTCGACCTCGAAGTCATCGGCGTAATGCCCAATTTCCTGGGCCCCCGCCAGTCCATCATCCTGATCGAGCTGAAAGGCCCCAAAGTCGAGCATACCGGCGTAGTGGCCGGGATGAGCGGCAGCCCTGTCTACCTCGAAGGCAAGCTCGCAGGCGCGCTCTCCTTGAAATTAGGGGTCTTCACCAAGGAAGCCATAGCCGGCGTCACACCTATTGAAGACATCTTGCATCCCACGGCTCCGGACAATGCTCCGACCGCGTCTTCACAACAATTTACGCTGCCCAATGAAGCCGCATCCCGCAGTAGTCTGCCTTCCGGTTCTTCCCTGGAACCCATCGCCACCCCGCTGGTGTTCTCCGGCTTCCAGACCTCGACGCTTCAGCAATTCGCTCCGCAAATCCAGAACTACGGCTTCGTCGCGGCGCAAGGCGGCACCGCGGCTCCCCAACCCGACGACAAAAAACTGGTCGCCGGCGACATGGCCGGAATGGTCCTCGTGCAGGGTGACGCGTCCATCAATTCCGCGTGCACGGTCACTGCCGTCCGAGCCGACAAAGTCTATCTCTGCGGCCATCCCTTCCTGAGTCTCGGCGACGTCGCACTCCCCATGGCTCGCAGCCGCGTGGTCACCACGCTATCCTCGTCGCTGGCCTCCACGAAAATCGTCAACGTCGGCGGTCCGATCGGCACCATCACCGGCGACCACCTTACCGCCGTCACCGGTAAACTCGGCGCCCCTCCGGCCATGATTCCTCTCGATCTCTCCATCGCCACCAGCGTCGGAGAGAAAAAACTCCACTTCGAACTCGTCAATCATCCCAAGCTCACACCGCTGCTCGTCGCGCTTACCACCTTCAACGGCCTCACGCAAAACTCCATCTACGGCGAGGGCACCACTCTTCACCTCTCAGGTGAAATTCGCGTGCAGGGTCACGCCCCCGTGCAAATCGAAAACACCTACGCACCAGGCGACTCCCTCGGCCAGGACGGCCTGCCGATCGCGCTCAGCGTGCAAAGCATCTTCAATCGGTTGTTCACCAACGCATTCGAAGTTCCTTCTGTCGAGCACATTGCTCTCCGCGTGGAAAGTGTCCCGGGCCGCCAGTCGTTCACCATCGAAAGCGCCTGGCTCGAGAAAGGCGAAGCCGCCCCGGGAGAAACGCTCCGCGTGCGTATCTTGCTGCATCCCTATCGCGGTCCCGCGCACATCGAAGAAACCAGCGTGCAAATTCCCGATCAGATTGCCCGCGGCACCACGCTTCGCGTACTGGTCACCGACGGCGATCTGCTCAACCGCGCCTCAAAAGGCTTCCAGTTTTCTGGCAGCAGTGGTCCCGCAGGGCTCGATCAGCTCATCACCCTTCTCAATCGCGAGCGCCGCAACGACCGCCTGTACGTGGGCCTCTTTGTTCCGTCCCCGACCATCATCTGGGACGACAAAGAACTCCCCAACGCGCCGCTATCGCAAATCAACGTCATCGACGGCCGGCCCGCTCCAGGCACCGTGCAGGTTCTGCGTGAATCTCTTGCCAGCGAAGCGTCGGTCCAGCTAAGCGGCCCGGTGACGGGCGTTATCTCCCTGAATCTCCAAATCCGGTGATGAACTCAATGCCCAGCATAAATCTGGCAGTCTCCAATGCTCGTGGGTCGGCCGGGAGTGCCAGAGTCTTCCCGCGCCCTGCGATGGCGGTGTTCTCACTCCTTCTTTGTTTCCTTGCTTCGTCCTTTTCCCCTCTCCAGGCCGAGCACACGAGAAGCTGGCGCCAGTCCACCTACGACGATTTCCTCAAAGGCACATCGAATGGCGTCGCCGTCCGCAGTGACGGCCGCCTCGAGCTTTCTCCAAAATTCACCCTGCTCGCCGACGCAGACGCTTCCTTCCTGTGGTGCCTTCGCGTCGATGCAAAGGGCGTTCTTTACGCCGGCGGAGGTTCGCCTGCAAAAGTTTTCCGCTTCGGCGCCAGCGGCAAGCCTTCGACGGCCTTCGAGTCTACTGACCTTGCGGTTCAATCCATCGCCTTCGACGCGAAAGGTACGCTCTACGTCGCCACTTCTCCGGACGGAAAAGTCTACCGCGTATCCGCCTCGGGTGAAAAATCGGTCTTCTTCGACCCCAAAACAAAATATATCTGGGACCTCGCGTTCGGTTCCGATGGCGTTTTGTATGTCGCAACCGGAGACAAGGGCCAGATTTTCGCGGTCTCGCCGGATGGAAAGAGCGAACTGTTTTACAACAGCGATGAAGCGCATATTCGCGTGATGGCTTTCGATGCTAAAGGCAATTTGCTTGCAGGCACGGAGCCCAGCGGCCGTGTTCTGCGCATCACCCCGCTGCCGAACAAGAGCTCACGTAAAGATAAAGACGCTGCCGCCGCCGAAGGTTTCGTGCTCTACGAGACTTCCAAACGCGAAGTCACCTCTCTGGCTGTCGCGCCAGACGGCAACATCTACGTGGCAGCCATCGGCGAAAAACAGCGCACCAGCGCGCAGCCGACCGCCATCCTCACCACCTCACAAGGTACGACCACCATCACCGGAGGCGGACCCGTCGGTGGCACGCCACAAAACCAGACACCTTTCATTCCCTTCCCGCCGCTGCTCTCCAGCAGCATTTACAGAATCTCTCCCGATGGTGTGCCCGAAGAACTTTGGACCTCTCGCGACGATGTGGTTTACGCGCTTGCGCTCAATTCCGAAGACCGCCTTCTTGCCGGAACCGGCAACAACGGCGCGCTGCTCGCCGTCGATGGTCGCGGCGTGTTCGCACAGCTCGCAAAAGCGGGTTCCGCACAAATCACCGGGATTTCGCGTGGCGCCAACGGAAAGATATTCTTGTGTACCGCAAATCCCGGGAAAGTTTTTTCCGTTGGACCTGAATACCAGCCCGAAGGCACTTACGAATCGCGTTCCTTCGACGCGTTGCTTTTCTCGCAGTGGGGACGCATCGAGTGGTGGAGCCCGCCTCCCGCCGCGGCTGCTAAATCAGCGCGATCGTCCAACGAGCCACGACTGGAATTTTTTGTGCGCAGCGGCAACACGGAAGATCCCGGCAAGGAATGGTCACGTTGGTTTGGGCCCTACTCTAAATCCGGCGCCAGCGTCGAAGCTCCGCCAGCCCGCTTCGCGCAATGGAAAGCGGTCATTCATGATGGGCGCACTGGCGACGGCATCGAGTGGGTCAGCCTCGCGTATCTTCCTCGCAACGTCGCGCCGGTGATCGATGGTGTCGCCGTGCAGGATGCCAACGTGCGCGTGCAAGGTGTGAGCCCAATGCAAGCCGGAGGGCCGGCAACGGTCAATCTGAAAACCCCGCCGGCCGCGAATCCCACCGGGGTGATCATCTCCCAAAGCTCCTCGCAGAAATTCGAGCAACCCCCACAAGGATTCGCGCAAAAGGGATATCAGTCTGTCCTCTGGACCGCCCACGACGATAACGACGACGAGTTGCGCTTCGCCGTCTTCTATCGCGGCGAAAACGAAACTCAGTGGAAACTCCTGAAGGACAAGCTTGATCAGAAATTTTATTCCTGGGACGCCACCACCCTGGCCGACGGAGCGTATTACCTGAGGATTTCCGCGGGCGATTCCCCGTCGAACCCTCCCGGCGTCACGCTGAGTACTTCGCGCGACAGCGAGCGCTTCGTGATCGACAACACCCCGCCGGTGATCGAGGGTTTGCAGGCGGTCGGCATCGCAATGCGCACCGGAACGCCTCCACCTTTGCGCTCCGTCCTGGTCAAATTCACCGCGCGGGACGCGACCAGCAGCATCGAGCGCGCCCAATGCAGCGTTGACGGCGGCGAATGGGTTCTCGTCGCGCCGGTTGGTAACATCAGCGACGCACTAGAAGAGCGCTATGAATTTTCGCTCCCCGAGTTAACCTTGGGTGAGCACACCATCGCAGTCCGCGCCTACGACCACTTCGACAACGTCGGCAGCGCAAAAACCACGCTCACCGTTCCCGCAGCAAAACCCTAATTGTAGCGGCCGCCGACCGTGGCGGCCGGTTTCTGATTCCCGGCGCCCGACAATTTACCCTCCACCTAACCAGACGCCGGGTGCCGCCACAAACAAGCAGTTGCAGGGCACGACACTACTGTGCCCTATTTCAGCAACACGTCGTACGGATGGCCGTGCTGGGTGGCCCACCCTTTGGTTTTCAAAGGGCGGGGCTGTCTTTTTTACGTCCTCGTCTGTTCCGTGACCAACCCCAGGTAAACACCACCGATCACGGCAACACCATGCAACCACGCCGTTTCAAGCGCGCATAGAAAAATTGAAGGTGACTAGAATTAGTTGATGCCGCGTTCTTGAACGCTCGGGTTTTGGAACTTCTCGATTTCGGCCCCAAACCCGATCCGGCCATCCCCGTAAGGTTGATTCTTGACGTGGACCACCCGCGCCGTGCACTTGGTCTCTTCCGCTTTGTTGCCGGTCACTTCGGCAGGCATGCGCAGGGTCGCTTCAATCGGCGTCCCGATCTGCAGCGGAGCCGACGACGCGAAATAAAAACCTCCGCGCGAAACGTTCAACGCCTCCGTGAAATGATCGCTTTTGTCGGCGGTCAGGTTGATGGCGCGGAAACGCAACGGCGTGCGAATGTTATAGCGGGTCAGCTGGCGTCGTTCGGATGCACTCATGGTCGTACTAACCTCCTCCGCACGAGGGAAAAACTCGCCGGTTCTCGCGAAATTGGAGAAGGGGAACCCAAGGCTAACAGAGCCGCTGGCGAGGTCAAGTGAGAATTCGTTCATTGTCGGTAGCACATGATATGTCCGGTCGAATTGGCACATGAAATGTCCGCTTTTGCGAGCCGCTAAGGTAGAGCTACCAGCCTCGAAGGGAGGCTTGGAGACCTACCCGGGGGGGCGGCAGCGGAGCGGGCGATGAAGATACAGGAACTGAATTTGCGAGCAGTGACGAAAAAGATCACCTGGCGGCAGGCGGGAGAGATCATCGGGCCTCCCCGGACCCAACACAACAAACTCGTCCTCCCGTTCCCACAATTGCAATGGCGTTCGCATGGCCGTCGTTTCCGCTCCCGCAGCTGTCATCCCGAATCCCCTCGGTTTTTGCAGGGGTGAAGGATTTGCCCTTCTTTGGCGGCGACGTCAGACAACGCCAGTTCGCTTCATCCCCACGCCAAATTGGCCGCAAATCCGAATGGAAACCGCCGCTGTGCCATAATGCGACGGTGTGCGCGGCGCGCTAAACACCTGAAAACGATGGACGCGATGCCCGCGAAACAGTCTGACACATGAGTTCAACCAACCCAGCGAAGACCGTCAACTTCACGGCGCCAGATTGGCGCGCCATCATCGATGCGCACGATCGCATTGCGCCGCACATTCATCGCACGCCAGTGCTCACCTCGAGGTCCCTCAACGCCATGGTCGGAGCACAGGTTTTCTTCAAGTGCGAAAACTTCCAGAAAACCGGCTCATTCAAAATTCGTGGCGCGTCCAATGCGATTTTTTCGCTGAGCGAGCAGGAAATTGCCCACGGCATCGTGACCCAATCGAGCGGCAATCATGGCGCGGCAGTGGCCTGCGCGGCGGCGTGGCGCGGCGTGCCTGCGTGGATCGTGATGCCGAAAAATGCCCCGGCGGTGAAGCGTCTGGCAATCGAAGGATACGGAGGACGCGTCACGCTGTGCGAACCCACGATGACTTCGCGCAAGGAAACCTCCAGCCGCATCCAGGCCGAGACAGGCGCGCTCTTGATTCACCCTTACGACGATGATCGCGTGATCGCGGGCCAGGCCACTGCTGCCAAGGAACTTCTGGAAGAAATTGACGATCTCGACGCGGTGTTCGCCCCGGTCAGCGGCGGGGGACTTCTCAGCGGAACGTGCCTCGGCGCTAAGGGCATTCGCCGCGATGTGCGGGTTTTCGGGTGCGAACCAGCGCAGGCCGACGACGCCTATCGTTCGCTCCAGACCGGAATCTTGCAGTCCGTGGATTCCAGCAACACGATTGCCGATGGTCTGCGAGCGTCCCTTTCACCGCGAACATTCGCCATTCTGCGACAACAGGTTGACGGCATCCTGCGCGTCACCGAAGAGGAGATCATCTCCGCGACACGTCTGGTATGGGAGCGCATGAAGATTATTGTCGAACCCTCTTCGGCCGTGGCCGTCGCCCCCTTACTGAAGCCGGGGGTCATTGCCGGGTTCAACTTGCCGGCCCGCGCTGACCGAAGGCCGAAGCTTGGAGTAATCTTCTCTGGCGGTAACGTGGATTTGTCCGCCCTTCTGGTCTAAGCAGGCCGGGGAGCGTGAGTACAGCACGCCGAATCGACACCTGGCTCCGCCATAGCCCTCTGCTACTCCCATACCTCAATAGATATGTGCTGAGTTTGAGAGAAGAATCGTGGCCGTATGGATCGTGAGTTCTCGATCCCGCGCCCTCCTGGCATCCAGGTGCCTCCTGCAGTGAGCTAGGAGCTTAGTTATAAAACGCTGCAATGCACTTCAGCCCCCTTTATTTTCAATCGGTTACAAATTGCTTTTCTAGCAAGTTCTTGGCATTGAAATTCATAAAAAATACCGGGCGGAGGGTCTAGCAGCACTGGACGAAACCTTGCCGGCGGAGCGAACCCTCAAGCCCCCCGCGCGACCGGCATAACCGCGAGGATCTTGACAGAGACCACCCACGCCAATATGGTTTGAAGTTCCAGTACCCGCAATCCCAAATTCCCCAGCCGTCGAGCGCGCTCGCTTTCTGGCCTCTCGGCGCTGCCAAGGAGACAAACCATGGCCGTCTATGTCCCCCTTCCCGGCAGTAAACGCACCTTGTTGCCCAATTCGCGCCCGGCTGGGCCGGTCGATCCCTCGGAGATCGCCAGTCTGACCGTGCGCGTGCGCTCCGCGGGAGATCCGGATGCGCTGGCGAAGCGAGTCTACGAGCAGGCGAGTCAGCCGCTGGCGAACAGAACATATTTGACGCGCGAGGAGTTGGCCGCGCAGCACGGCGCGTCCAACAGATGACTTCGACAAAATCGAGGCCTTCGCACAGAAGCATGATCTGTTCGTTGTGCATCGGAGCGCGGCGGAACGCTCGATCGTGCTGAGAGGAAAGCTGGGCGACTTGCTGGCAGCCTTTCCTGCGGACGTGCAGATCTACCATCACTCCACCGGGACCTATCGCGGCAGGAAGGGAGAGATCGCCATTCCGCAAGAGCTGACAAGATCGTTACCGGCGTATTTGGTTTCGATACGCGGCCAAAACACCGGAGCCCCCGTGCGCAGCATCTGCGGCCATAGCGGGCCGGGAAACGCAGAACGGCGTGGCGGCGACGGAATTCGCGAAGCGCTACAACTTCCCCTCACAGTTTGAACGGCGTCGACCCTGGACGGTACGGGACAAACCATCGCGATCATCGAGCTCGGCGGCGGATTTCGGAGCAGCGACCTGAAGGTGTTCTTCAAGGAGATCGGCGTGCAGCACCCCGAACGTCTCTTCCATCTCGGTGGACCACGCGGGAAACGATCCGACGACGGCGGACTCGGCCGACGGCGAAGTGATGCTGGATATCGAAGTGGCGGGCGCGGTGGCGCCGAAAGCAAAATTCGCGGTGTATTTTGCGCCAAACAACGGCGACAAAGGGTTTCTCGACGCCATCAGTGCAGCAGTACATGACTCGCAACGAAAGCCCAGCGTTATTTCGATCAGCTGGGGCGGGCCGGAAGTTTCCACCGACCAGCAAGGCCTGAATGCGTTACCACGAGTTGTTCGCAGCGGCGGGAGCGGTGGGAATCACCGTGTGCATCGCTTCCGGCGATCACGGCACGGCCGACCTCGATGCGAGCGACTGGGACGGAAAGATCCATGTGGATCATCCAGCGTGCGACGACCTGGTGCTGGGCTGCGGCGGAACGCAGATTGTTGGCGGCAACGACGTAGTCTGGAACGACGGAACGCCGTTTGATGTGAGCGTCCCCGGGAGGCGGCGGCTGGGCGAGTGGCGGCGGCATCAGCGAGATCTTCGCCGTGCCGTCGTATCAGACCGGCGCGAAGCTTCCGGTATCGATCGATACGGGAAATCCGGGCCGCGGCGTGCCGGACGTCGCGATGAGCGCGACGAATTATTTCACGCGCGTAGACACTTCGGAGGGTGCGTCGGGCGGAACGAGTGCGGTGGCACCGTTGATGGCGGCACTTGTAGCGCGGCTGAATCAGGCCAAAAAGAAGAACGTGGGATTCCTGAATCCGTTCCTGTACTCCAACGTGGCGAAGGGCGTGGTGCATGATGTCACGTCAGGAACCAACGCGATCAAATACACGATCAAGGGCTACGACGCCGGACCGGGATGGGACGCATGCACAGGCCTGGGAACGCCGGACGGCACCGCCATCCTGAACAATCTTTAGAATACGGAGCGCTTTTTTGCATTCTATTCGGTTCGGAGGGCACGCATGGGATCGATGGATGCGGCGCGAATTGCGGGGATCGCAGAGGCTGCCAGCGCGAGCAAAAATATCGCAACGGCGGCGAAGGTGAGCACGAGCGGGTCGAAGGGGCTGACGTTGAACAGCAACGAGTTCACGACGCGGGAGGCAGCGGCGGCGCCCAGTAGCCCGATGATGCATCCGGCTATTGCTAGGCGGCCTGCGGAACTGACAACCAGGCGGACTATGCGGGTGCGTTGGGAACCGAGGGCCATGCGGATGGCGATTTCTTGGACGCGCTGTACGACCGAGAAGGCTACGACACTGTAAATGCCGAGGACGGCCAGCAGTACGGCCATTCCGGCAAAGGCGCTGATAACGGCGGTGTTGAAGCGGCGCGGGGCTTCGCTGTCGGAGACGGCTTGGGTCATGGTTTGAACTTGTGTCAGGGGCAATTGGGGGTCGAGCGCACGTACGACCGAGCGCAGCGCATTTTCCATTTGTTCTGGCGGCATCACCGAGCGTAGGAAAATGTAAGCACTGTTTCCGATGATATCTGTGGGAGCGGCAAGCTCACCGAGCGAGGCTTCGTATTGGTCGACAGGTTGGTAGTATTGTTCGCCCGCTTCGACATCGGGAGCGTTCTGTTTCACGTCCGCTACTTCGCCGACGATCGTGAGCCACGGAGTTTTCATTTCTGGGGTGCCGAGGCGCAGGCGCTTGCCGATGGGGTCCTGGCCGGGCCAATAACGCTGGGCTAGTTTGTGGTTCACGACAGCCACCAGCGGCGCGGTGGCATTGTCGGTATCTGTCAGGAAGCGCCCACGGAGAAGTGGAATACCCATGGCACGAAAGTAGTCGCCGCGGGTGACCGAAATCGTAGCGACGCTCATGTTCGCGCCTTGCGGAAGTAGGTAGCCTTCGGGAATGAAGACGCTGCTTCCTCCATTGCCTGACATGGGCATAAACGAACCTAGAGCTGCCAACTGCACGCTGGGAAGTTGCTCAAGACGTCGCAGGAGTTCGCGGCCGAATTCGTCTGCAGCGCCCTGCGATGAATATTGTTTTGGGGGCAAGGTATACGCGGCGACTACGACATTTTCTGAACGGAAGCCCAGCGCTACCGTGCGCATTTTCTCGAAGCTGCGCAGAAAAAGGCCCGAGGTAACTAGGAGCACCAGGGCGATGGCAATTTCGGCGACGACTAGGGCGGAGCGAAGACGGGCGTGACCACCGCCGCTGCCGGAACGCCCGCCTTCCTTAAGCGCGTCGTTCAGGTTGGTGCGCATGGCGGCAAAACCTGGGGCTAGGGCGCAAATCATTCCGGTGGCTAAGGCGAGTAGCAGCGCGAAACCGATGACCGTCCAGTTGAGCCCTATTTCATCGATGCGCGGCAACGTTTCGGGTAATTGTTGGATGGACACGCGCAGGGCAATGGCAGCAAGGCCGACGCCTAAAAGACAACCGCTCACGCTAAGGATCATGCTTTCCAGGATGGCCGCGCGCAGTAGTGCGCTCGCAGGGGCTCCGAGAGCGAGGCGCACAGCAATCTCTCGGCGGCGGCGGATGGCGCGCACGAGCAGGAGGCCCGCGAGATTGGCGCAAGCGATCAGCAGAACGACGCATACGGCCACGAAGAGTGTGCGAACCAGCGGGCGCGCGTCGGACACCGTATCTTCGTGCAGCGAACGCACCATGGCTTTGATGCGGATGCTGGCAAGGAACGATGGGAGGTTACGGGTGATTTCCTGGGCGACTTGGTCGGCGTTGGCTTGGGCTCTGGCGATGGTGACGCCGGGTTTAAGTCGGCCGACCATTTGAAATGCCCAGGAACCGGCGCCTTGCGTCAGCTCGGCCTGCGTACAACTCATTGGCATCCAGAGTTCCGAGCGGCTGAGATGACCTGGCATCAGCGGAAACTCGAAGTTGCGGGGCATGACTCCAATGACCAAGTACGGCTTGCGGTCGAGGAGGAGCTTAGTGCCCAGGATGTGGGGATCGCCGTGGAAGCGGCTTCGCCATAGTGAGTAACTCAGGACAACTACCTGCTGACGTTCGTCGTCTTCCTGTTGAGTGAAGACGCGGCCGAGTAGCGGTGGGACGCCTAAGGCCGCAAATACTCCGGAGCTTAGCCGCGCGCCGTTGCTAGGAGCTGGTTCATCGGTGCCAGAGAGTTCATAAGCGCCGGGTTGGTAGCCACCGAGATTCTCAAAGGTGTTGGTATCGCGGATGTACGTGCGGATCTCCGGGGCGGTGACACCGGCTTCGCCGCCAGGACCTACCTCGACTCGTTCCAGAGTGTCGGAAAGAGCGACGAGGCGGGTGGGGTCGGGAAAAGGCAACGGCCGCAGCAAGATGCCCTCGACGATGGAGAAGGTTGCGGTGGTCGCACCGATGCCCAGCGCCAGCATCAGCACGGCACTGATGGAGAATCCCGGCGACCTGCGTACCTGGCGCGATGCGTACTGCAATTCTCTAAGGACGGTCTCCATCGTAATTTCCAGGAGACGTCTAACGTACATATCCAACGCGGTATACTCAACTTAATTTCTGATCGATTTACAGCTACGATGAATGCATTTTGTTTGCGCGGGGCTTTTGAGGTATTTTCCCGCCGTCCCGACGAGGTCCGACGATGAAACTGCTTACGAAGTTCAATCTGATTCTGCTCGTGGTGTTTGGGATTGGCGGGCTGCTTATTTCGCTGGTCATTTCCAGCTTTCTGCTGAGCAATGCGCGGCGCGAAGTGCTGCAGGAGGCGGAGTTGATGATGGCAAGCGCCAAGTCGGTGCGCGACTACACGTCTTCCGACCTAAAGCCGCTGCTCGAGCAGAACCCGCTGCACAAGACCAGATTTCTGGCGGAGACGGTGCCCGCTTTTGCAGCCATCACGACCTTCAAAAAGTTAAAGGAGGACTATCCCGAGTACACCTATCGGGAGCCGACGTTGAACCCGACGAATCCGGAGCATCGCGCCGCCGATTGGGAAGCCGACGTGATTGGATATCTGCGGGACCATCCCGAGTTGAAGCAACTCACCGGAGAGCGGCAGACTCCGATGGGACCTGCCATGTATCTGGCGATGCCGCTCCGGGCGGATCCACCATGCCTGGGGTGTCACAGTCGTCCCGCGGAGGCGCCGGCGGCCATGCTGGCCACCTACGGGTCCACCAACGGCTTTGGGTGGAAACCGGGTTCGATCGTAAGTGCGCAGATCGTTTCGGTCCCGATGTCGCTGCCGGTGCAGAAGGCTAACCAGGCGTTTCATCTTTTGCTTACCTATTTGGGTGTAACTCTGGTTGCGACCCTGCTTGTCCTGGATGCGGGCGTCTACTTCATCGTGATCCGGCCGCTGAAGCTGGTTTCCGATGCCGCCGATCGCGTGAGTAAAGGCGCCGTGAACACGCCTGCGCTACCTGTGAAAGGCAAAGACGAGATTGCCATGGTGACCGCGTCCTTCAATCGCATGCAGCTCAGTCTGGCCAAGGCATTCAAAATGCTCGAATGATTTGCGTGGGTTCGGATCCGAGAAGCGCCTCATTCGCCGGAGAGTATGAAGTTCACGCTAATCTGGGTGCTTACCGCAACCGGTTTTCCGTTTTGCAGGTAGGGTTTGTAGCGCGATTGCTTCACGGCGTCGATCGCTGCCGGCACCAGTATAGGATGTCCGCTAATCGGTCTGACATTCTCGACCGTGCCATCTTTTGCGATGTCGGCATCGAGAACCACCATTCCCTGCACGTGGCCTTGGCGGGCCAGAATTGGATAAACGGGCGGAGCCATCTTGATGAGGAGGCTCTTGGAGGTTTCTTCGGAGAGGCGAATCCTTTGAGGGGGTGCAGATTCACTCTCGGGTCCGGTATGTCTCGCAGGGGATATAGCGGGTTTGAGACTACTGCGGGGCGTTTCCGCTGATGCGGGAGTACCGTTTGTAACCGAGCTCGAGTCCGCGTTGTGGGGTTCCCGTGACGAAGACGCCTGAGACGCACCCGCTCCCTTCGAGGATGCGAAATGTGTGACGAGCACAACGACGAGCAGTAGGAAGGCGGCTCCCACGATGGTCAACACCAGATACCGTCGTCGATTCGGCGACGGTGCGGCCGCAGGAAGTTTGTCAAGCGCTCCTTCATCGCGCCCGGAGCCTGGAGGTGATCCAGAAGCTGCTGGCGAAGTATTTGCCTGGACGGTGGCTTCTGCGACCGGTCGCGCGGGGGCGCGGCGTGCAGGCGCGGAAATTACGGCGCGAGAGAAGAAATTTCTCGCGATCGTCTGGAGAATCGATTTCTACTGCGACTTTCTGATAGAGATGGTCGATGGAGCTACAACCCGGGGCCGCGCGCCGTACCACGACGCCGGCAATTGGTCCGATGCGCAGCGCAAGATCCTCGATGACGCGTTGCACGTCCGCGGGATCGATGACCGTGGATTTTGCGTCCAACTTCGGCGATTCTGTCACTCCCGGTTGTGGAGTACCCGGCTGCATCGAGCTTGATTTGGCGCTCGGAATTTGACCGGCATCTCCGAGGAGGCGACGCAACGATTCGGTGAGCAGCTGAATGTCCGATCGCCAGCGGGCGTGCGTCAACTCGATGCAATTGCGAAACGCGAGCTCCTTGAGTTCATCGGGCAACTGCTCGGCGGAAGGCATCTTGGCGCCGCGCACGAGCACTGGAATAACCGGGATATCACGCCTCAAAGCGGAAGCGGTTTCGATACGGACGAAATCGGAGGGATCGTTGAGACGGCGTGCGCCGCGTTCATCTTTCGCATCGAGCCATTCGAGCCCGATCACTACCAACAGTACGCCACACTTGGTAACGCCTTCTTCAATGGCTTTGCGAAAATCGCGACCTGCCTCAATCGCGGCTACATCCATGAATACGGTGTCTTCGCCGAAGTGCTTGACCAGGTCGTCGAACAAACGGCCTGCTTCGCCCTGCGAGTCGCTGCGCCGATAACTGACAAAGATGCCGCCCAAGTTTGCGATTCCTCAATTCAACCGGAACGTACGTCGCTGGCACGATGCGAAACTTGCACTTGATGAGTTTGCTTCCGTGCGCCTCATCGAGCCCTGGTGGAGAGGCCGGGTCGAGCGAACCATCAGGCCGCGGACTTGCCTTGCGGATCCTGCTGTTGAACCGTAGCCCATTTGGCGTGCTCCTGCGAGACCAGCGACTCAACGCGCTCCGCGAGTAACGCGCGAGTCTTCTCGACATTCGCATAGGGTCCCGCGTTTGCCAGATAAATGTATTTCTCGTGTTTCAGAGACTCACAGGTCGAGCGATATCGTATCCAGTTCTCGTGGTACTGGTTGAGTTGCAGCATGCCTTCGAACACCGTGACAAGAACGCCGAGAGCGCCGGTCACATACACCGCGCGAGGAATGCTGGAGGCCGCCAGGAACGGAATAATTGCCGCAGAGGCGATTTCCGAAATCTTCAGGCGCTTATACCAGCGCATGCAGGAGATACTTTTTCGGTCGTACCAATTGATCTGGTCTTCAAGGCGCTCCATGATAGGGTCGGGGGCTAAAGCGGCTGCAGTTGCACTCATGGGCGCTCAGTTTAATGCTTACCAATGATTAAGACAAAGAATCAATCAACGGCTGGTGCCAGCGAATAACCCGTGTCACCGTCTAGGCATAGAAGACCTGATGACCAATCTTCGCTCGCAAAGGATGATTTGCAGGATCGTTCACGATGTGGTGAAAAAACCACCCGCTGGTGCTTTCCTTGAGATTGGCGTAATACCGAGCGCCATTGGTCGGATCGTTATGGGCTCCTGCAACGATGGCGTTGACGATGCTGGTAGCCGCCAGATAGGACGAATATTCGGGGCCGGGAAGGCGTGGAGCTGTCAGATTGTATTCGGGATCAGTACTGATGCTCATCGATGAAAACTGATTCTTGCCGTAGATCACATCGTGCAGGGTGCTGGCAAAGCCCGGCGCGCCAACCCTATTGAAGATGACATGAGCCACGGCGGTCATCGCGATTTCTCCGTCTCCTCGCGCTTCCTTCCAAACGCACAATATAAAGTTGTCGATGTCATCCTGGTCAAGCGCATCCATCGCTGTGAACCTCCAAGCAGCGGTTTACCGGTTAAGTAGGTAGTTCAGGCGGAATCGAGATTTCACTAAATATCACACAAAGAGCGCGATATCCAGAAGGTGGGCAGAACCTGGAGTCTAATCGCGGTGTTCCAGGTGGCCGCTTCCGAAACGAGCTAACACTCCTGCCCCGATCCACGCGTAGGAAACAATTCGTTTGGTAAGGTTTCACGGAAACGTCGACGCTCGCGAAAATCGAAGACCTGTTAGCGAGACGCGCGACGTGCTTTCAAGGAATCGGGATGCGATAGAGGTTCCGGTGAACGCTCTGTCTGGTGAATGCATAGAGGGAAGAGTTGGGTCCGGGAAAAACGACTCCTTCGACCATCTCCATCCCCGGCAAACCGCCGAGATCGGCTGCAGAACCCAGTCCAGCGCTCGGGAGCACCGGAAAAGGATTATCAGGCTGGACGGCAAGTACGAAAGTTTTTCCGAAGTCATTCACTTGGCTCGTTCCGGGTAGGTGTACATACATAAACCTTCCGTCCATCGCCCAGTTAACGAAACAGAATGCTCGACATAACGGAAGCGGCAAGTTGCCGTTGCTACCTATGGCCCACCTCTTACGTTGCGCCGGCGGGGATTGGCTGGGAATTATACAACCGTTAGGCGCTGAGATAGCAATGCGAGCGATAGTTATTTGCAATCGATTGCGGGAGTTAGGGGCTCATAGTTTCCTCATAAGAAACTCGCCGGCCGTACATTGACATGCACTCCGTCCAGGTGCAGGTTCTGCCGCTGAAAACGCCCAACCATCTTGTCGGGGTTGCGGGTGATCCCAAGGAGAAACTATGAAGACCTTTCGAATCGTGCTATCGGTAACTCTAGCGCTGCTCCCAGCGGCGTTGCTGACCTGGACGTCCGGGTCGCGCGCTGAAGATGAAGACTCGCGCAGGGACTTACGAGATTCCTGGGTTGTTGAAGCGACCCCGGGGCCAGCCTTTCTTTGCGGCGGGCCTCAGATTGCATCGCCAAGGCCGCCATTTACCGAGTTGGCCTCGTACGCTGCAGGAGGAACCCTGACGGAAACGAACACGATCCTGAACGCGAACAGCGCGACGTTAGTCCCCGGGCTTGCTTTCAACGCCAGCGATGGACACGGGCAATGGGAACGAGACGGCTCGAAGTTTGAGGCGAAATTCCGCAAGCTGGTGTTCGACACAAGCCGGGGCTACGTGGCCAATGCGGATGTGAGCGAGGACGTCATGGTCTCTGGTTCGGACGCCAGCAAGTTTTCTGGACAGTTCACCATTCAGTTCAGCTTTCTGAATGGCAACCCGCCCGTGTGTAGCTCGGGTACGTTGGCGGCAAAACGATTCCGCGCAGACTAAAGGCATGCTTTAGCTCCGCGACTTCCGCTTCCAATGCCTCCACGCGGCGCTCGAGGTCGACGTGGGCATCGGGAGCGCTCGATTCCGTGCCGGATGCCAACCCTGCTTTTTCTTGCGCCTGAAGCGCGTCTACGCGCACCAGAGAGAAGCCACCAGGCACAACCAGATCACAAGGGGGGCCCCGCGGGTAACCGGGTCACGGGAAGTTCTTTGAATCTCCATTCTAGTTTGCATCGCTTGCGTTCCCTTCTTGCTGTCCGGGTTCATGAAATGAGGCGAATTAGGCTATATTGTGCTTCAAGTTTGAAGCCGCGCGTTTCTGGGAGGAATCGTTCCATGCGCAAACACGTTCGCCGATTGGCACTAGTAACCTTACTCGCCGCGGGATATACGACGCTTTTATTTTCAGCTGCTGCGCAGCAGGATACGCTACCGATTCCTCAGCAACTTCAGCCGCCGGCCAACGAACAGATTCTGGTCCAGGTGCATGCGAAAGGAGATCAAATCTACACCTGCAAAGCTGACGCGGCGCAATTTACGTGGGTGCTGAAGGCTCCCGAAGCTCAGCTCTTCGACAAGGACGGAAAGTCTTTCGGCAAACATTTCGCCGGGCCCTCGTGGGAAGCGAACGACGGGAGCCGTGTGACCGGCAAAGCGATTGCGAACGCGCCATCGCCCGACAGCGAATCGATACCGTGGCTGCTGGTCAACGTCATCGGCCATAGCGGCAGTGAAGGAGCACTGTCGCGCGTCAGCACCATTCAGCGCGTCAACACCAAGGGTGGCAAAGCGCCAGGTTCCGGGTGCGACGCATCGCGCTCCGGCCAGGAGGCTCGGGTGGCGTACCAAGCAGACTATGTTTTCTATACGCCGAAGTAGCGCGGGGGCTCCTGTCGGGGGACTAAACGTGAGAAGGAAAGGACAAACTCTTTGAACAGGTGGCTCGCGCCGTTCCGACGCCGGTGGGATTGCACCTGGGATCTGGGCAGAAGGCCTACCTTTTCCCCGCAACGTAGTTTACTATTCAGGCTAAGTATCCGCGGTTTAGACGGTAGTTCTTCTTCAGGAGAGAAGAGAGCCACCGATTCTGCGGGCAACCCGTCGTAGCCTATCTCGCTTCTAAACCGCACATACGGAGTGCGCCCCAGAGAGCAATTCCTCACGGCGCAAAATTGGGGGAAACGATTCGTGTGTGGAATCTCAGGTTACACGCACCGTGGGCGTGTGTTTAATCCGTCCGCAATCGAAGAAGCGACAAATACTCTGATTCATCGAGGCCCCGATCAGCAGGGCACCTACCAGTCTGCGTGTGTGTCTCTGGGCGCGGTGCGACTAAAGATTATCGACCTGAGATCGGGAGCGCAGCCATTTTTCAGCGACGATCGGAAGACCGTTCTGGTCTTCAACGGCGAAATCTACAATTACCGAGAATTGCGGCAGGAACTGCAGGGACTGGGCCACCAGTTTTCGACGCAAAGTGACACTGAGGTTCTGCTGCGAGCATTCCTGCAATGGGACACGGAGTGCTTTCGGCGGCTTCGGGGCATGTTCGCTGCGGCGTTTTGGAACGAAGACGAGCGTCGGCTGGTGTTGGTCCGGGATCGCGTAGGAATCAAACCGCTGTATGTCTGCCGGTTCGGCGGCGACATTTATTTCGGGTCGGAACTAAAGACGATTCTCTGTCATTCTGAAATTCCCAGGCGGCTCGATCTCAGCGCTCTGCATCATTACCTGGCTCTGAACTACGTGCCTGGTCCGTTCACCCTGATCGAAGGAATCCAGAAATTGAGGCCTGGTTGCTTCCTGGAGTGGCGCGACGGCTTGGTTCTGGAAGAACGCTATTGGAAGCTGCGGTATGAACAAGACGAGCACCGGACGCTGCCCGATGCCGAACAGGAACTCGACCGACTTCTGAAGCGGTCGATGCGCGACCATTTGTTATCGGACGTGCCAGTGGGAATATGGCTGAGCGGTGGCATCGATTCCTCGACGCTCTTGCATTACGCTGCACAAGCAAGCACGAAACGCCTTAAAACATTTTCCATCACTTTCCGCGGCCGGAGTTTCGACGAAACGCCTTACATCCACGAACTCGCGCACAAATATCAGACCGAACATCTGGAAGTCGATTTGAATCCGACGCTGGACCTGGCGTCTGCCATTGAGGACGTGGCCTACCATTCCGATGAACCGTTTGCGGACGCCGGAGCGTTGCCGGTGTGGTTTTTGTCGAAACTGAGCCGGCAGCGGGTGACCGTGGCGTTGAGCGGTGAGGGAGCGGACGAACTGTTCGGCGGTTACATCACCTATCGCGCAGACCATCTCGCAGGTTACGCGAGGTTGTTGCCAGAAGGGGCGCGGCGTTCGCTGTTGAACGCACTGAAGTATTGGCCAGTTTCCGACGACAAGATCAGCTTCGAATACAAGATGAAGCGGTTCCTCGAGGGATCGCTGCTCTCACCTGACGAAGCCCATGTCTACTGGAACGGCGCGTTTTCGCGAGCCCAGCAAGCCGACCTGCTGCTGCGCACGAACCAAACGCGAGTGCAGGACCTGTTCGAAAGTGATTTGCCCCAGACGAACGGCCACGGAAATCTCAGCCGCTTTCTGGCGTTCGATCAACGATACTACCTGGCCGACGATCTGCTCCAGAAAGTGGATCGCATGAGCATGGCGCACTCCCTGGAGGTTCGTCCACCGTATTTGGATCACCACATCATCGAATTCGCGGCTTCCCTGCCGGACCGATTCAAAGTCGGGGGCCGGTGCCAAAAAGTGATCTTGAAGCGGTTGATGCGGTCGAAACTTCCCAAAAGCGTGTTGCGCCACTCGAAGACCGGATTGGATATCCCTACGCATGATTGGCTGCGAGGTCCCCTACGTTCGTACTTGGAAGATACCCTGAGCCCGGCCGCGGTCAGGCAGAACGGCCTTTTTCGACCCGAGACGATTGAACGCTTGAAGAACGACCACATGGAACGCCGCGCCAACCTGGGTTACCACTTGTGGGGCCTGATGATTCTCTTTTTATGGATGAAACACTGGAACATTCAAAGTTCAAGCGAATTGACTCTACCGATGGCGGCGGAAGAAATGGTTTCGAAACAAGCGCTGTCCTGATCGCGCTAGCCGCCGCAATTTTCTTCGGTTGCATCGTATCGCCGCCGTCCTTGATGGACGATGTGGACGCGGTGCAGGCGCAAATCGCGCGCAACATGCTGGACAGCGGCGATGGGGTGATTGCCCACCTGGATGGCGTTCCCTACGTTGAAAAATCTCCGTTAATTTATTGGATGATTGCGATTTCCTATCGCATCTTCGGCGTACACGACTGGTCGGCGCGCATTCCGGTGGCGTTCGCCGCGGTTGTTCTCGCGTGGGTGGTGTATCGCTACGGGCGCTGGGCATTTGAGGAGCGCGCAGGATACTACGCGGGTTTGGTGATTGCCACCTGCGTGGGACTATTTCTGTTCACGCGAATTCAGATACCGGACGTGATGTTGACGCTGAGCACGTGCCTGGCGTATTGGGCTTTTCAACGAGCGACGGACCCCCAAGAAACTCATCCCGAGCGCTGGGCAGCGGTATTGGCGGCGAGCCTTGGCGTGGGGGTGATGCTGAAAGGTTTAATCGCGCTGGTAGTACCCGGCGGCGGAATTTTCGTCTATCTGCTGTTGACCGGGCAGCAATTTTCGCGAGAGGTGTGGAGGCGACTCCACTTGTTATCTGGAGCCCTGATTTTCCTGGCGATTGCGGCGCCCTGGCACATTCTGGCTACATTGCGAATGCCGCCCTATCTTAATTTCACGATGCATAGTGGCCCGGGGGAGTATCACGGGTTTTTCTGGTTTTACTTCATGAACGAACACGTGTTGCGTTTTCTGAATCTGCGCTACCCTCGCGATTACAATACCGTGCCCAGGCCGGCATTTTGGGGTTTGCATCTGTTGTGGCTGTTCCCCTGGAGCGTTTATTTTCCGGCGGTCGCGCGGTTGCGTTTCAAGCCCGTGGATCGCGCCGGGCAAACGCGACTCCTGGCCCTTTGCTGGGCAGGATTTCTGCTGGTCTTCTTCACGTTTTCGACGACGCAAGAATATTACTCCATGCCGATCTATCCAGCCTTAGCCCTGCTGCTGGGGTGCGCCATGGCCACCGAAGACTCCTGGACGCGCTGGGGCACGCGCGTGCTGGGAGTGATCACCGGACTTTGCGCCGTATGCATCGGTATTTTGTTGTATCAGGTGCGCGGGACCGCAGCTCCCGGCGACATCTCGCAGGCGCTGCAGCAGCATCCGGAAGCGTACACGCTGTCGTTGGGGCACATGGGCGACTTGACGATTCAGTCCTTCGCCTACCTGCGCACGCCTCTCCTGGTCGCTGGACTCGCATTTCTCGCGGGGACTGTGGCGTGCTGGGTGGGGCGCGGCCGGCGCGTCTATCTTGCTATCGCATTGATGATGGTGCTGTTCATCCACGCCAGCCGGCTTGCGCTGGTGGTGTTTGATCCCTACCTTTCCTCGCGCCCCCTGGCGGAGGCGCTCGTACGCGCACCGCAAGGGGCGCTGGTTATCAACGGCGAGTACTACGCATTTTCGTCCGTGTTTTTCTATACCGGGCGGACGGCCCTACTCTGGAACGGACGTGGCAATAATCTTGAATACGGCTCGTACGCGCCGCGCAGCGCGCCGGTGTTTATCGACGACCGACAATTCCAATCTCTTTGGAACTCCAACGAACGTTATTACGTGCTTTCCGATGGGGAACGGATAAAACATCTGCACGATTCGGTGGAGAGCAGCAAGCTATTTCTGGTGAAGGAAACTGGGGGCAAAACGCTGTATTCGAATTTACCGGCAAGCCCGTGAACGGCAGCCGACACGTGTTTGGGGAGACGCGATCAGAATAGGAAAAAGGCCCCACTTGCCGAAGAGGCAGGCGGGGCCTTTTTTTGTTGCGAAACCGAGGGCAAGCCGCATTTGGTCGGGGGTGGTGGGTTGCGGCTTGCCCTTGGAGTTAGGTGGGTACGTGGGTTTACTTCGTGGCCATCGCAACCAGGACCTGTTCGGTCTCGGCGGGTCCCTGGGCGATTTCGTTGTGGGGGAGCTTGGGAGTGGCGTAACGAAGATCGATACCCAACTCGGCCAGATACAGGTCGCTAACAACGCGCATTCCACCATGGCGCTGAAGGGTAATGCTGCTGGGGGCGTCGCCTTTCCTCGTGGAGGTGGCGGAGGTCATGACCATTGCGAAACCGTTCGGTCCGTGAAGGATGATCTGCGCTGGGAGCGCGGCGGATTTCAACACGAACGTGTATTCGCCAGCCGGCAGCAGAACTTGGGACCAGCGAACGTCGTTGCTGAGCGTGAAGCGGCCTTGGTAGGCGTCTTGTGCGGAGGCGGGTGCCGGGGCGGCGCAAATAGCGATCAATCCGATCGCGACGATGGCGAGGATGCGACTCAGAGTATTTTTCATGATGGGTCTCCTTTCAAAGCTTTGTGCTTGGCGCACGCTTTACTGGGAAGCACCCAAAGGGCCGCACTTCGCCGCGTGTGAACAAGAGTGAAATGGATTGACGCAGAAGGGTTTGCGGAAATGTGGCGCCAGCGGAGCGCGGAGATGCAATCCGATCGGATAGTTTCGGCTATCTGGAGGGATAGCGAATAGGGAAAAAGCGCGGTTGCACCGGAGAACGCGCAGGCGTCACAGAGGAGGCAGAAGATTTGTGGTTCAGCCTCGTGACGGAGATCAGGCTTTGTTGCGTTTTTTCAGAGTTAGACGGAGATCGAGATTGCGGATAAGGCGGTGGAGGTAGTTGGAGTGCACGCCAAGCAACCGGGCGGCTTCGGTGATTTTTCCTTCGGACTGGTCCATGGCGGTGAGGATGAGCTGGCGTTTCAGCTGGCGAACTGCTTCGTGATACGTCGAGGAACGCATCGATTGCGCAGGGGTTTCGTGCAACGTTTCCGGTAGGTCTTCAGGGAGAATCATCCCTGACGAGCCCAGAACGATGGCCCGCTCGATGGCGTTCTCCAATTCGCGGATGTTGCCCGGCCAATCGTACTGAGAAAGAAGCGTACCAGCGTCGGGCGTGATTCCGAGGATGCGGCGGTTACATCTCTCCGCATACTTGGCGGCGAAATATCCGGCGAGCAGCGGGATATCTTCCTTGTGATCGCGTAGCGGCGGCATGGTGATGGAAACGACGTTCAGGCGATAGTACAAGTCTTCGCGAAAGGTGCCGTCCTTGGTGGCTTTCTGGAGGTTTTTGTTGGTGGCGGCGATCACGCGGATATTCAGCGGCATCGAGCGCGTGCCGCCTACGCGCATGAAGTCGCGTTCTTGAAGCACGCGCAAGAGCTTGGCTTGAAGCCCGGGACTGATCTCGCCCATCTCGTCGAGGAAGATCGTGCCGCAGTTGGCCATCTCAAGCTGTCCGCGTTTTTGAGCGATAGCACCGGTGAACGCACCGCGTTCGTGGCCGAAAAGTTCGCTCTCCAGCAGAGTTTCCGTGAGCGCAGCGCAATTGATGGCGACGAAGGGATGATCGCGGCGCGGGCTGTTGCGATGAATCGCGCGCGCAGCAAGTTCCTTTCCGGTACCGCTCTCGCCGTAGATCAGCACGGTGGAAGGCGTCGCGGCGACGCGCTCGATGAGTTGGTAGATTTCGCGCATGGGCGCGCTGTCGCCGACCATGTCGTGGTCCAGATTGACTTCCGCCCGCAAGCGCAGATTTTCGCTGCCAAGCCACTCGACCTGGCGGGCGCTTTCCATGGCCATGGCGGCGACACCGGCGATGGCCGTGACCAGCTGAAGATCGTCGTCGGTGAAACGCACCACCGGATTCGCAGTGTCGAGATAAATCAATCCCACGGCTTTATCGAGATTCAGCAGCGGGACGCAGATCTGCGAATGCACCGGCGGGGTGCGCGGAGTTTCGCTGGGATCGTTGCTGAGGATGCCGACACGCTCCTGAAAAACTTGCTGTGCGAGATCGCGGTCCACGTGGACGGGGTGCTGCGGGCCGGCAACACGATCCCAAGCGACGACCGAAGAGAATTCCGCGGGGTCGCTGCCGGCAAGAATAGCGCCGCGCTCGGCGGGAACAACGTCGAAGATCATACCCAGGAGTTGCCACTGCAGCGATTCAACGTTACGGATAGAACCGATGGCCGTCGTGATTTTCAGCAGCGTCTGTAGATCGCGCGCGGTTCGTTCGCCAGTGGGTAGCGCCGCCAAGGCCTCCGGGTGGAGATAGCGGGCATCTTCGCGCCGGAGGCGAGTGGTGGCCGCTGCGTTGGTGGAGCTTTCGCTCAACTCGACCGGATTCGGAAACGCGGCGGTGGGCTCTTCCCGGTAGAAGAGAAATACGGAACCACCGACAACGATCTGATCGCCGTGGGCCAGCGGACGTTCGAGCACCGGAAGGCCATTCACGAACGTACCGGAGAGGCTGCCATGGTCCTGGACAGTGCATTGCCCGGCGTCGAAGGTGAGTTTGCAATGTCGCGGAGAGACCAGGCTATCGTCGAGAATCAGGTCGTTTGAGAGTTCACGCCCAATCGACAGCGCTCCATCCTTCAAGGGAAAGACCGAGTCGCGTAACGGACCGCTAATGGCGGCGAGTCTTGGGTTCACAGGTATGGCGGCCCAGAAATCCCCAGCCTTCTCCAGAGCACAGCAGGGTTGGTTGCATAGTTTACCCCGACTCCAACGCATGCGCCACTGGGCCGTAGGCCGGTCTCTCGGATCGGCAGGCGGGCCACATGGGGTCGGGCTGGTGGCCTGGCCTAGTTACCTTGAACACAACACCTCGGCCCAGTACCGTACGATGCCGCTTGGAGAGAGTCCGTCTTGGACTTGGCGCCTCGCCCAAATTTTCACTTGCGGGCGCTGCAGACGGTGGTAGGCTTCCCCATTGGGTCGCGGAGGTCAGAAGTGGGTGCAGCAGCTAGATTCTCGGGTATTGAATCGCGTCGGAGCACACGGATCGATCGGACCGTGCCGCTGGTCGTCGTGGGCCAAACCAAGCTGGGATTGTCATTTCAAGAGCGCACTTCGGCGGTGAGTTTGAACCTGCACGGGTGCCGCTATCCGTCGCGGCATGACTATGCGGTCGGCTCCTGGATCGGACTGCAAGTTCTTGAACCGAATGGCGAAAGCAGCATGCCGGTCATGCGCGCCCAAGTGCGATCCATTCATCCTCCTATGAGCCCGCGGGAGCTGTATCAAATTGGCGTTGAACTGGAATCGCCGGCCAACGTTTGGGGCGTTCCTGCACCGCCCGAAGACTGGCAGAAATTGCTGGGAGTAAACGGATCGAGAATGCAAGAAGCGACCGGGACGGCTCCGGAGCCTGAACACGAATCCGCGGCGGCGACGCTGTCTCCAAAATCCACACCGGCCGGCCCGGAGTATCGCAGCACCGGAGTCACTGCGTTTCCTGCGCCACCACCAGCCGCAACAGCGAAACCCGAGCGGGTGGTCATTACTTCGGACCAACTCGTGGCGGCGGTTCACGGCAAGTTGCAGGCTGCTGCCGAGAAAGCCGTTCACAGCGCAATCAACGATCATTTGATGGATGCGGTGCGTCAGGCATTGGGCAAAATCGACGACGTATGCAGAGCCAGCGTGCAGCAGATCGAAGAACATTCCGAGCAGCGCCTGGAAACCATGATGCGCACGGCCCGCGAAGAAGTGCTGAGCCGAATGGAAGCGCGGCTCGTAGAAGACCGGACGCGCTGGGAAGAACATCAGGAGGAGTTCCGCGGCCGGAGTGAGCAGCTTGCGCAGCGTCTCGAACAGCTGGCCGCGGAAACACAACGAAACCTTACCGAGTCGCAGCGATTGCTGGAACACGCTGGCGGCGAAATGGAGCCGCGTATTCGCGAAAAGTTGGCAACGTCGCTGGCGCGCGTGACCGAGGATTTTGAAGCGGCGGCCACTCGCGTTTCCGACCGGCAGTTGGTTCGCCTGATGGAAGACAAGCTGATGGTGACGCGCGAGGCGGCCGCGCAACTCGACGCCTGCAGCGCGGAGGCCCGCGCGCAACTGCAAAGTTCCGCAAACGCCACGATGGAAGAATTCAAGCGCCAGTCGGAAGTCCAAGTGGATTTGCTCATCTCGGAATCGACGCAACGCGTTATGTCTTCCCTGGCGGCGCTGGATGCGGAAAATCGCGCGGCGTGCGAAGCGCGACGCCGGACGATCGAGAGCGACGTGGCGCGAGCAACGGAGCAGTCAACCGAACAATTCCGCACGGGCATGAAGGCGTTTTTGTACTCGTGCCTGGTGGCAGCGGTCGGTGCCGTGGACGAGCATGCAAAAACGACCCTGGACGGCTTGAAAGATCCCGGCAGGGCTTTGCGGGAAATCGGCAGCGCGACCAATGGTTCGGCCGAGGGCGCGATGGCATCCACGAGCGAAGCAGATGCCGCTTCCAAAGCGTCGTAGATTCTGCAGGTTCTAACTGCGCTTCCCTTCGCGATCTGACTTGCGGTTTCCCAAAGCAAGCGTCGTACGGCCACCAGGCCCCGGTGTTTCCTGCGGTTGGTTCCCGCACCATGGCTCCCAATTCTCGGAGCCCGCTTTGGCGCTATTGCCCCCCGTCGGCACTCAAAGGCCCGGAGCCAAAGTACGCGACTAACAGAACGGCGCCGAGCATGGACAAATTCTTGGCGAACATTGCTTGTTGAATATGGACCTGCACTGGATCCTGCAACCTCCAGAATGCGTGCATCAGTAGCGTAACGGGTAGGAGAAAGGCCACCAGCGTCCAGGCACCCCAGCGCGCCTTATAACCGCAAGCGACGCTCAGCCCGCCGGTCAGCGCCATCACCCCGGAGATCGGCACCAGCAACCTGGCGAACGGAACGCCGAGTTGGGCCGCGTGCAGAATACCCTCGGTAGAAAAATGGCGCGGTGCCGCGGTAATGAAAATCAAGGAAAACAGAATCCGGCCCGCCAGAACGAGGTAGCGCATAACGATCCGCCTCTTCAGTAGTGAATAAAATATCACTATCAGTGATAGGTGTATCATTACTGCGGCCACGGTGTCAACGGGAGGCTTGCGCATGAGAAATCCGCCGGAGCAGGAACTTCGTATTCCCCGGCCGCGCCGCGGCTCGCCAGCGCAAACTCGAGAGCGGCTAGTCACCGCCGCGGCCAAGCTCTTCAATCGGGTCGGTTTTCACGGCACCGATTCCAATCGCATCGCGCAGGAGGCCGGCTACTCCACCGGCGTGTTCTACAAACACTTTGCCGACAAGCGGGAGATCTTTCTTGCGGCCTATGAAACCTGGGTGGTCTCGGAATGGAAAGCGGTTGAGGGCGAGCTGGCCCTGGGTGGCAAGCCGGAGGCGACCGCGCGCAGGCTGGTCGCGTTGACTGTCGATTTTCATACACGGTGGCGAGGGCTCAGAGCGTCGTTGCTGGAACTCGTGTTTACCGATGCCAAGGTCAAGCGCTTCTACCGCCATCAGCGAAGACGGCAGCTCGACCTGATGGCCCGGATTCGCAGCGAGATCGGCGCACCTCCTCACCGACGCGAAGATGACGCGATCCACTTGTTCACCATGGAGCGAACGGGCGACGCGATTGCGCAAGGAGAACTACAAGACCTGGGACTCGATGGCGAGGCGGTGATCGAAGCGCTGGTTAAAAAAGTTGCTGCCCTGCTAGCCTAGCCCGATGTTTTGGGCTCGCGCGACCGGGGATTTGGGCCTGGTTCAAACGGTGTGCGGTTTTTCGCGCTCGTCGGAAAAAAAATGGGGGGCCAACATTCTTAGTTTCGCTGGGCCCAGGCTAGACCGTCGGGTTGCCTGCCCGTAGGAATTTCGCCGGTTACTTCCAATGTCTTCAAATCGACAACAGCGACTTTGTTCTTCTCACTGACGGCCACGAAGGCGCGGGAACCGTCGGCAACAATTAGAATGCCCGCGGAGCCACCTCCCAAATTCAACGGTTTGATTTCCTTGTGCGTGGCGGCATCGAGAATGGAGAGGTTGGAACCCTGGGAGTCGGGACCCGATGCGGGACCGCCGCCTAAACCGGAAATCAGAACGCGTTTCCCGTCCGGCGTGAACTTCAGTCGATTGGCGTGATTCACCGACACTGGAAAGGTCTGCGAAGCTTGCTTGGTGGCCACATCAATGATGGTTACCGTGCCATCTTGCGCGTTGGCCGCCCAGATTTCTTTCCCGTCTGGGGAGACGTCAAAACCCTCCGAACCTCGGCCCGATGGAATATTCGTAATCTCCCACGTCTTGCGCGGCGTTCCTGGCAGGGGCCCCGACGCTGCTGGAGGACCGCCACCGGGCGGCCGAGCTTGCGGTGGAATCGACGGCATCGCCTGCTCGATAATGCTGACCGTGCCGGAGCTTACGTTTGAGGTGAAGATTCGATCGAACCGTTCGGACACGATAATCATGTGCGTGCGATCCTGGCCGGTCCCGAGAATCCAATCGATCGTTCGCGTGGCGGGATCGTAGCGGCCGAAGGCTTTGTTGGTCTCTGCGGTGAAGTAAAGCTTGCCGCCCGCGAACGCCAAGCCGTGCGCGGACCGCAAAGCGCCCAGATGGATCGGTGCCAGCGGCTTTTCGGTGACCAGATCGACTACTGAAATCGTGTTCAGGTTACTATCGCTACCGCCGTAGTTCGAGATGTAAGCCACTTTCCCATCGGGCGAAGCGACGATTTCATGGGGATCCTCGCCGGCGGGAACCCGAGTGACGATTTTCAGGCTCGCCGGATCAACAATCGCGAGGGATTTGTCGCTTTTCTCGAGGATCAACAATGCCGGAGAGGGCGTTTGTGCCGAAGCCGTGGTCGCGATGAACAGGAAAGCGCCCAGCGCGACAGCTCTGTAAAGCGATGCAGGTCTTGGGTTAGTCGCTCGCATATTTGTATTTCCTTTCCCCATTTTTTCGAACCATTCGACCGCTCGTTGCGCGATCATTTCGCGGGAACTGGTTTGGCTAGCTCCTCTTGAACGTGAGGAGGCAGCGATTTGATGCGCGCGATATACGCGGTGATGGTCCAAAGCTTTTGGTCCGAATCCCATTTGCCGTTAGCGAACATGCCTGAAAGGCGAATGCCGTGTTTGGCGATCCAGAAAATCTGCGCTTCGGAATATTGGGTACTCATCGCCGGCAGATCGGGGATCGGCGGATACAACGCGTCGCTGGACTCGTTGGGCTTTCCGGGAGTTCCGTGGCATCCGGCGCATTCGTTGGCATAGAGTTTGCCGCCCGCGATCAAATTCTCATCGGTTGGCGCGACGGGGTTGGGGACTTCGGGAGCTCTGCGGCGAACCGATGCGTGCGCCGCAGAGAACAAGAGCGATTTTTCCCACCGCGAAGGCGGAAGATCGGCGCGGACTTCGGCCAGTCCCAACTTCAGGTAGGCCAACCCGCCGATCGCGAGCAGCAGGAGGGTCGCCGCCACGCCCAGGAGGAACTGTTTCATAGATGGAACCTCAAAGCCGCGTGTGCGAGGCGGCCGACCTGCGCGACGCAGAACATGCAGAATGAGCCGAGGCCCTCATTGCCAAAGGGTGCAAGACCCTCTAAACCCCGGCAGCTTTATCTTTGAGCTTGAGCTTCCCCTCAGCTTTATTTTCTTCGAGAAATTCGCGGAGTTCCTTGGCGGTGTCCAGCAGGCGAATCCATTGCTCGTAATACAAGGTGACGGGAAAGCGCCCGAGGCCGTAAACGCTCACGCCGCCTTTTTCGCCGACGCGAAAATCGAGTTGACCGGTGCGGCGCCCGGGCGACTGCTTCTCGAGTTCCGCGAGACGCGCTTTCAGTTCTTCGTATGATGGTTCAGCCATGTGCCCTCCTCCGCTGAGAGACCGATATTATACTGAAATGGTCCTTTCCGGGCCGACCGAGCCGGTCGCGGACTGGGTAGACTCGAGGAAATGGGCTCGAAACTTTTGCCGGGGCGGCGGGTTTCCATTTAGATCGCCGGGCCAGGCGAGTGTACAGTTGTATCCGAGTACCAGCGACAGGACCATCTTGCCGGACTAGTATTGTTGCGCCAACTCGAAATAGGAATGGGAATTCCTTCGCAAGCTGGGGAACTACATAGGGAGCGCGGGGGAAGAGATAGGAACAGGGAGTGCCCTGCCATTTGCTCCTTTTGAGAGTGTGGACCTGCGCGGCCTGCGCGGCCTGCGCGGCCTGCCCAGCTACCGTGATGTCAAAATGAGGACGTGTTCAACATCGATGTGAATGGTGGGCAACCATTCCTCGGTAGAATCTATCTTCTAGTCATAGATTATTTTGCGCGGCTTCGCGGCTCTGGAGCTGCGTGATGCACGGAAGCAACAAATTCAACACACGGGCGGGTTCATGAAGATCAATGGGTTCGGATGGAGTCGAGGCGCGACTCTGGTTGCTTCCCTGCTGGCATCCACGCTGGCCTGGTCGAGCGCCGCGGGCCAGACGCCGGACGCACCGGGGGTCAACACCTCGCAGATCGCGCCGGTTCCTGCGCGCATCACGCAAACCGTGGACGAGGGGAATCGCATGACGCTGCGCGGCAATGTGCATCCCATGGCGCGCGCAGAGTTCGACCGCGGTGCGGTGACGGATGCGCAGCCGGCCAGCCGCATGGCGCTTTTGTTGCAGCGCAGCCCGGATCAAGAGACCGCGCTTCGCCAGTTGCTCGAGCAGCAACAAGACAAGACTTCGCCGAACTACCACAAATGGCTCACGCCCGATCAATTCGGAAAGCAATACGGTCCGTCCGACGCGGATATTCAGGCGGTGACGGACTGGTTGACCTCGCGTGGTTTCACCGGAGTCAAGGTGGGCACGGGCCGCACGACCGTTGAGTTCTCGGGAAATGTCGGGCAGGTGCGCAACGCATTCCAGACCGAAATCCACCATTTTTTTGTGGACGGCAAAATGCACGTCGCCAACGTGTCGGACCCGCAGATTCCGGCGGCGCTGGCGCCGGTAGTGGCGGGCTTGCTCTCCTTGCATGACTTTCGGCCGAAATCGCAAGCGCACCGGCTGGGAACCTTTCGAAAGACAAAAGCGACAGGCGAGGTGAAGCCGTTGTTCACCTTTGCGGGGTGCAGCTCGGGCACCACTGCCGTGCCTTGCTACGCGGTCGGGCCAGGTGACTTTCAGAAAATCTACAACGTGCCGTACGTGGCAGGGACCAAGGACGGCACCGGCGTGACCATCGCCATCGTCCAGGACTCCAACCTCAACATTGCCGATGTCACCTCCTTCCGCAGTTTGTTTGGACTTCCCGCCAATTTCTCGAGCAGCAATATTATTTTGAATGGCCCCGATCCTGGCCCACAGGGCCCGAACAGCTTGACCGGCGACGAAACCGAAGCAGACCTCGACGTCCAATGGGCGGGCGCAACGGCGCCCGGTGCCACGATCAATCTGGTGGTTTCCGAAGATCCCCAGAGTATCGGCCTCGCAGGCATCGATCTTTCCGCGATCTACATCATCGACAACAACATCGCGCCGATCCTGAGCGAGAGTTTTGGCGCCTGCGAAGCGGGCCTCGGAACCAGCGGCGAGCAGTTCTATATCCAGCTTTGGCAGCAGGCCTCGGCGCAGGGCATCACTGTGATTCTTTCTGCCGGCGACAGTGGATCGGCCGCGTGCGCTCCTGCGGCTGCGCCAGCGAATCAGGATGTCGCTACGCAAGGGCTTGCTGTTAGTGGACTGGCGTCGACGGCGTATAACGTGGCGATGGGTGGCACGGACTTTCTAAACGGAACGGTGCCGTCGCCTTACTGGAACACCACCAATGCCGCGAATGGCCCTCTGACGCAGGTCTCCGCGAAGTCTTACATTCCGGAATCGACTTGGAACGATTCCTGTGCGGCGCCCGCAATCGCGGGGAACTTGACTTTGAACACGTGCACCGCGACCACCATCAACCAAAACAACAATTCCACCTCGCCTTCGTTCGGGATCGACGTCGTTGCCGGAGGCGGAGGAGCAAGCAGTTTCACTACCCTCAATACGAAGCCATTGTGGCAGATGGGTACCAACGGAAACCTCGCCGACGGTGTTCGCGACGTGCCCGACATCTCGTTGTTCTCGGGCAATGGCGTCAACGGCAGCTTCTACGTCATCTGCGAACAGGATGCCAATACGGGCACCGGCAGCAGCACCAGTTCGTGCGACTTGAATTCCCCGTTTAATGATTTCCAAGGCGTGGGAGGCACGTCCGCGGCGGCCCCCGCGTTTGCGGGCATCATGGCGCTGGTCAACCAGCAGACCGGGCAGCGGCAAGGCAACGCAAACTTCGTGCTGTATCAGTTGTACAAGAAAAATGCGGCTGGGACCATCTGCACGTCGAACGCGGCCGCGGTGACGGCCACTGGCTGCATTTTCTACGACACCGTCACCGGTAACAATTCGGTCGCCTGTCAAGGCGGAACGGCCAACTGCAGCAACACGAGCACCACCGCAAATCAGTTCGGGATCCTGGTCGATCCTGCTCACCCCAACAATCCCGCTTGGGAGACGAGTGCTGGCTACGACTTCGCAACCGGCCTTGGCTCGCTAAACGTGGCAAACCTGCTGAGTGCTTGGGGCTCGGCATCGTTCACTGCGGATACCGTGGCGATCACCAGCCCATCTTCGGTGAACATTGCGCACGGACAAAGTGTCAGCTTCGCGGTCAAGGTAACGCCCACAACCGCCACGGGATCGGTATCACTGGTCGCGTCTCCGACCGGGAATCCGCAATTGGGGATCGGCTCGTTCACGGAAAACACGACGGTAACGCTCGGCACCGGTGGCACGGTCAATATCTCGACCAATGAACTGCCAGGTGGAACCGCTTACCCGGTTGTGGCGGAATATTCAGGCGATGGCGTATTTGCTCCTGGAACGTCGGCGGCGATTACCGTCACGGTGACGCCGGAAGCCAGCAAGACCGCCGTGAATCTGGTGACTTTCGACAGCAATGGCAACATCGTAAGCCACGCTGCATCCACAGCCGCCTATGGTTCGCCTTACATCGTGCAGATAGCGGTCTCTGATAGCAGCGGGAACCAGTGCGTCACGGCAGTGGTGGCCTGCCCAACGGGAACGGTCGCGCTAACCGACGGCGGAACTGCGTTGAAGGATTTCTCCGGCAGCAATACGGTGAAGCTGAGTAGCCAGGGAATTGCCGAGGACCAGCCCGTTCAACTCGCCGCCGGCCCTCACGCTCTCGTGGCGGTCTACTCGGGAGACAACAGCTTTACGACCAGCACTTCGCCGGCGACCGCGATCTCGATCACGCCCGCCTCGACAACCGCAACAATAACGAGCAGCGCGAATTCGGTGCCGATCGGCCAGACAGTAACCTTGACGGCAAACATCGGCACGAGCAGTAGCGGCGCGGGACCGACCGGGACGGTTACCTTTAAATCCGGCAGCACGACGCTAGGTACCGGGACGGTATCGGGAACGGCCGCGGTCTTGACGGGATCCGGGGCGCCTGCGAGTGGAACGGCTTCGGCAACCGTGTCATTCCCGACGGCTGGAGCGCAGAGCATCACTGCGGTGTACTCGGGCGACGGTAATTACACTGGCTCCACGGCGGCGGCTATCACCGTCACCGCCACGGCCGGAACGCAGGTTACTGCGACCGTGGTGACCCCGAGCGCCACGACGGTGGCATCGGGCGGCAGCGTAACCCTGACGGCGAAAGTGACCGGCACCACCAACAATGCGGCTGGCCCCACTGGAACCGTGCAATTCATGAATGGGACCACGGCGCTCGGCACGGCACAGACCTGCATGCCCACCGCAGGCACTGCCTCCACTCCGGGAACGTGCACAGCAACGCTGATGACCACGCTGGCGCTACTGACGCCGCCCGGGCAGCCCGCACATCGAATGCCCCATTTGCCGATCGGACCTTTGTCTATCGTCGCCTCGCTGATACTCACTTCGTTTCTGCTAATTCTGGGACGCCTGCGGGTTGCGCCGACCAACAGAAGGCTCGGGTACGCTTGTGGCGGCGCGCTGCTCTTGGCGTGCCTCGCAGCAGGAATCGCGGGTTGCGGTGGAGGAGGAGGCGGCGGGGGCACGACACCGCACAACGACAGCATTACCGCTGTGTACGGCGGCGACGGGACCTACGCGGGATCGACTTCAGCAGCGGTGACGATCGCCGTTCATTAAAACATCGGGATCGGTAGCGATGAGCGGCCGCGAAGTTTGCGGCCGCTGCTATTTGCTGGAGGCGTTTGTCTCGCGGTTTTAGCGAATGGATCGCTAGTTGATCGAAGGCGGAAAAAACACGTTCCAAAATACGGGCGAAGGTGCCGAGAACTCGACAGGGACCAGCGAGCCATCACCCGTGGTCTGCGGCGGACGGACCACTTTCGCCTCGACCTTGTTTTGGGTCTTGGTGTTTTCGATCGTAACCTTGGTTCCCTCAGCGAGCGGCTCGGACATCACAATCATGGCACCGCTGGCACTGACGGTGTGCGTATGCCCCTGGATCGGCGGTTTGCCGGCAACGTGAACTACGACGTTAATGCGCAACAGAACGCGCTGCGCGCGGCGACGCTCTTCCGCAGTCGGCGGGCGATTCAAGGCCGGACGCGCGGAGGGTACAGGCATTGACTTCGTATTCGTCAACGGCTTCATAGTTCCAAACCCCAAAAGTCCATCTCCGGCGCGACTAGCTCGACACCGTATTCCCAACCGCCTTCCGGGCGCGGCGTACCCTTCCAGACGATCACGGCAGAGTTGCTGGTCTGCGTGGCGACGTTGGTGAGGGCTAGGCGATGCTCGAGCTTGAGATCGTGATCGAGCACCACCATGCAGCCGTAGGGATTGACGACGCGCGTGTGAGCGTCCGCGCTGCACCGCCGCCCTTTCGGATCGTCCCACTCGAGGCGGATCGGTACCCGCGAGTTCATGCGCCGGCCGCGGCGATTCTCGCTGTGGCGCGGCACGACCTGCTTCAATTCTCGGCTCTTTACAGGCATCTATCCCTCGACTAGGCCATGCTAAAGTTGGGGAGAGAGAGGGTCAATGGTACGCGCGCATGATCTCGTACCATTGTGTAGCTGGTCGAAAGGACAGGTTGGCTCACGAGGCCGCGACCGTTTGTGAAAAATCTCATCGTCAATGCAGATGACCTAGGCTGGACCGCGGGCGTGAATCGCGGGATCGCCGAGGCCCATCGCCATGGAATTGTCACCAGCGCCTCGCTGCTCGCGAACGGTTCGGCCTTTGCGTCGGGCGTGGAGGTGGCGCGCTCAACGCCGGGACTGGGTGTGGGCGTCCATTTAAATCTGAGTGACGGTGCGCCGGTGGCGGCGCGGGAGTTAGTCACAAGCCTGGTGAACGATGCCGGCGAGTTCGAAGGCGGACCGGAGAACCTGTTGTTGCGCATCGCCAGCCGGGGGCTGGCGCTCCATGAGGTCGAGCAGGAATGGGAAGCGCAGATCGAAAAAGTGCGCGACGCAGGCATCCAACCGACTCACGTGGATGGACACAAGCACGTGCACATGCTGCCGGGATTGTTTGAGATTGCTTTGCGGCTGGCGAAACGTTACGCCATCGCCGCGATTCGCGTGGCGCATGAGGCGTCCAGCTTGCGCGCGGCGCTTTCGACGGGCGAACAACTGCACACCGCGGCGGTGTTGAAACAAGGAGTGCAGGCGCGCGGATTGAAATTGCTGGCGCGCGATGCTCGCGAGCAAGCGGAACGCGTCGGAATCTCCACGGCCGACTATTTTTGCGGCATCGCGCAAACCGGCGAGATGACCAAAGATGGAGTCGCGCAATTGCTGCGAAACCTGCCGGAAGGCACAACAGAATTGATGTGCCACCCGGGATACGCCGATGAAGCCCTGCAGCAAACGCACACTCGATTGCAAGCTTCCCGGCAGACGGAACTAGAGATCTTGACCGACGTGGAGATTAGAAATCTTGTCGCATCACAGGGGATTCGCCTGATAGACTATGGACTAGTAGCCAGCGAAACATGAGAAATGACTCCACAATTCGCTACTCGGTAGTCGTTCCCTTCTTCAACGAGCAGGAAAATATCCCGCCGCTGTACATGAAGATCACCGAGGTAATGGACGCGATCGGCGAGCCCTACGAACTGGTGTTTGTGGACGACGGCAGCCGGGACAATACCTTCAAGGTGTTGTCGGATATTTACGAGCACGATCACCGCGTCAACATCGTTCGCTTGCGGCGAAATTTCGGGCAGACCGCGGGGCTCAAGGCGGGGTTCGATTTCGCGCGCGGCGAGATCATCATTTCCATGGACGGCGATCTTCAACACGACCCGGAAGAGATTCCTCGCTTTCTCGAGAAAATCGAAGAGGGATTCGACCTGGTCAGCGGTTGGCGCTACGCGCGGCGCGACCACTGGTTGATGCGGCAGTTTCCCAGTCGCGTGGCCAACTGGATGATGGCCAAGCTGTCGGGCATCGATCTGCACGATTTTGGAACCACCTTCAAGGCCTATCGCCGCGAAATCATCCAAGAAATTCAGCTGTACGGTGAGCTCCACCGCTTTATTCCGGCGCTTGCGGGTTCCACCGGCGCGCGCATCACAGAAGTGCCGATCACCGACCTTGCCCGGAAGAATGGGAAAAGCAACTACGGGATCGGGCGAACGCTGCGCGTTTTCCTCGATTTGATCATCGTGAAGTTTTTGCAGGACTATTCCACTCGGCCGCTGCAGTTCTTCGGCTTGTTGGGTGTCGCCGGCGTTTTGCTGGGGTCATTGGACGCGGCATACCTTTTGTACGAGAAGTTCGCGCACGGCGTGACCATCATGACCCAGCATGGCCCGCTCATGCTTGCCGGAGTCGCACTTTTTGTCAGCGGCATGCAGTTCATTTCCATGGGACTTCTGGGCGAAATCATTGCGCGCACGTACTACGAATCGCAGAACAAACCCATTTACGCGTTGCGCGAAGTAAAAAGCCATCGCAAGGAAATGGGTGATTCGGCGGAGCAGGCTCGGCCATCCGGCAATTCCGAGCGATAACCTGGTTTTGGTTTAGAAATTCCCTCCCGCTTTTTGTCCCGCTCATTTAGCACCGCCTGCTTGGATGGAATCGGAACACCGGCGGGAGTGATCTGTGTTACTTCAAGCCGGATGAGTTCACAATGACGTAAACGGCACGCTCGCAATGGGGAGGATCACACGATGAAGCGCGAACAGTTTTATGCCTTGATGGGTGGAGAAGGCACGCTCGACTACGAGCTGTACCTGAACACCAAGCCGTTGCTTTCCTGCCAGACGAAATTCGAGGAACTGTGCAACGCCGACGAGCTCCAGTTTCAGATTGTGCACCAGGTCGAAGAACTATGGATGAAACTGATCGCGTACACGCTGCTGGATATCGATGACTACTTGCAGGAGGAAAATACCAATCGCGTGATCACGCTGTTTCGCCGCGTGCACACCGCGCAGCGGCTGATGACCCAGCAGATCGCGCTGCTGGAAATCATGTCACCCAAGGAATATCAGGCGATTCGCAAGCGCCTCGGTAACGGCAGCGGGCAGGAGTCGCCGGGATTCCGCGTCCTGCTGAAGATGTACCAGCCGCTTTGGGCTTCGTTCAAGGAACACTACCTGGACAAGCACGGTCTGGCGCTCGAAAAAATCTACGACTCGGAGTATTCGCACGGCGACGCCTACGTGGTGGCCGAAGCACTGGCGGAGTTCGACGAGCTATTTCAGAAATTCCGCTATGAGCATATGCAGCTGATTCATCGCACGATTGGCTTCGGGTCTAAATCGCTAAAAGGCAGGCCCGTCGAGGTTCTGGAAGACGGCATGCGGCACAAGTTTTTCCCGGAATTGTGGGAAATTCGCGGCGAAATGACCGATAAATGGGGCGCGGTGTATGGGGCAAAGCGAGATTCGCTTGGCGGGCATCACTAGCACGGTACCCCCACCGCGCGCTCACAAAGCGCGTACAACTTATCCTGTCGAGCGCAGCGCGTTTGTCTGCTTTTCTTCAAAACCGCGACCATCGCTTTTTTGGAACACCTGTCAAGGAGCGATGCGGCGATAGGCCCCTCGAAAAAATAGCAGGGGTTCTCCGTCGAACACTTCCGTACTTTCGACTTCGCCAATGAAAATCGTATGATCTCCGGCTACGTAGGACGCGGCAACATTGCAAGCAATATGGACCAGCGCGTCTTCGAGAAGCGGAATGCCGGTTGGGGTCCAGCGATACCGAATGCCGAGCTTGGCTTCGGTTTCCGGGTTTTCTTCGGTCTGCGCGAAATATCTCGAAATACCGACCTGATTTTCCTTCAGGATGCTGACTCCGAAGCGGCAGTGCTTCTTCACCATGGGCAGCAAGTGTGCGCGCTGGTCCACGCAAATCAGGAGCAACAAAGGTTCGAGTGAGACCGACGTGATGGAGTTCGCGGTCATGCCATGGACCTTGCCGGACGCGCGCTCGGCGGTCACTACGGTGACCCCAGTAGCAAATTGTCCGCAGGCTAAACGAAACTCGGCTGGCGTGGGGGCTTTCGTCGGCATATTTTGAATTTTCGAAGATATCACACCGGACGGGCCTGAGCCTCGCCAAAGGAGTGCCGCAATCATCAGGTCCGAATTATTTGGACCGCACGAGAATAAAGAGCACTCCCATTAAAATCAGGGCGCCGATGGCGACCAGCACGACTATCGGAAAAACCCGCCCGTTCCTTGAAGGTTTGCTCGTTACCAAGACTTCATCTTCGGGCGAAACAAAGCGCAAGAACTCCTTTTTCGAGGACCTCCAGAGCAACAACAAGGGGAGTCCTGCTACGAGCGCGTACGTGACCAGATAAATGCCTATGGTTCTCCATATGTGGTCTGCCAGCCGGCCTGATCCTTGCCTGAAGGTGTCCATCCACATGATCGCCAGTAGTGTTCCGAGCCACTGAACCGACAGCTCAGCAAAACCAAACATCTTTAGAAACGATCTGATCTTTAGTTCCTCGGTCTTGGATTTCACAAGATAGCCCCGGTTGCGGAAGCCTCCGCCAAAAACGACCACGCGGCCTGCCGGGTCATCTCTAAACGACCGATCTGCGATGATGTCAAGAAGGCCCATGTGTGTATGCTCCTTGGGAGATTCCTCAGGCCTGGTTGCCTTCCCAGTGTCACCTCGGAAATTAGCCCCCGCCACCGGCCGGACGTACGGTTGTGATGGCAGAGTTAATGCCGAACACGATGGCCTGGAAGCCTGGGACTGCAATCCAGGCCGCCGCCCGCATTTCGGGAATCAGCTTCGGTATTACGTATAATGACCGTCTCGGTTGCGGGCAACGTCCGGAGTGTTTCGCAGAGAGCGGACCCTGGTAACAGGTAAAGCCGAAACGGAATGGAGAGATCTTGATGGCGCGGACGGTGGCGATCTTGGGTGGCACAGGACCAGAGGGATGTGGATTGGCGAATCGGCTGGCGCGTGCCGGCGAGCATGTCCTGATTGGCTCGCGTGATGCGCAACGCGCCCAGGACGCCGCGAAGCAATTGCGCGACCAGATCGTCGGGACGGCGGAAATTGGTGGGACCGACAACGCTTCTGCCGCGGCGCAGTGCGAGCTTGCGCTGCTGACCGTTCCTTTCTCAGGCTTGGCGGCGCTGCTCAAACCATTGAAGACGGTGTGGAAACCGGGGACGGTCGTGATCGATACCACTGTCCCGCTGGCGGCTTCTGTTGGCGGCGCGCCGACCCGGATGCTGGGCGTGTGGCAAGGTTCGGCCGCTGAGGCGGCCCAGGAGTTACTGCCGCAGGGCGTGAGCATCGCCGCCGCGTTTCACAACCTTGGCGCAGCGCTGCTGGTGGGCGACGCGCCGGTAGAGTGCGACGTCCTGGTCTGCAGCGACGACGACAAGGCCAAGCAGCTGGCCATCGAGCTGGCGGAGAAAATTCCTGGCGTGCGCGCGTTGAACGGCGGGAAGCTGGAGAATGCGCGGATTGTGGAGTCGGTCACTGCGCTCTTGATTGGCCTGAATATTCGTTACAAGGTGCATAGCGCAGGCGTGCGCTTCACCGGCTTGCCCTCATAAGCATTGACCCGCGGAACAAGCCGGCCAAGACCACCACAGCGATGCTGCGGCTCTACAATCGCAACAGCGCGCGGGCCAACTTGCGTTTGTCGGTGCGCGTCCTCATTACTGTTGGAGCGACCACTACTTTCATGTCCAGGGTTTGGATTGCTTCTGCCTGAGACCGATCTGCTGGGTCCACTACAAAGACCGCTGTGAAATCTGCATAGAGTTTGGCTACGCCTTTGGCGGAAGATTCATAGCCGAGCTGCGCCAGCATTTTGTCGGACGGGCCTTTAAGGGATTTCCCGCCGACGATGGGGCAAACCGCGATTACGTCTTTGCGGCGAACGCGAAGACCTTCGCGGATGCCGGGAACCGCGAGGATCGGCCCGATGCTGATGAGTGGATTGCTGGGACAGATGATGATGCGGTCGGCGTTGCGAATCGCTTCGAGCACGCTGGGCGCGGGGCTGGCCGACTCCACGTTATCAAAGCGAATGCCTCGAACGATGGGCTCGGCCCGGCGCTTCACCAGATATTCCTGAAGATGCAGCGCGCCTTCGTCGGATTCAATGATCGTCGGCACGGGCTGGTCGGACATCGGAAGGATGCGAGACTTCACGCCGAGGGCCGTGCGGATGGATTCGGCTGCGTCCGTGAGCGATCTGCCGTCGGCCAACATCGCGGTGCGGTGGATGTGCGTGGCGAGGTCGCGATCGCCAAGATTGAACCAGTTGACCCGGCCGAAGATGGCGAGCCGCTTGAGCGCGTGAAACGTCTCCCCGCGAAAGCCCCAGCCTTTTGCGAGGTCAATGACGCCGGCCAACGTATAGGTGACGATGTCGAGGTCCGGCGAAATCCTCAAACCATGGAGCGTGATGTCGTCGCCAGTATTGACGATGGCTGTGAGGCGCGCGGGATCAACAACATCGTAGAGTCCGAGCAACAGCTTGGAGGCGCCAACGCCACCGGCCAAAGCGGCAATCGAGATTTGTTTTGCGGTTTTCATGCGGAACTAGGATGCCGCCGCAGACCTCGCAGCTACACCGCGAGGCCGTCGGTGCCCGCAAGGACGGCGAGACGCTTGCGGATCGCCGACGAGGCGAATGCCTCGCGCTCAACGAATTCCGGATAGAGCGCTAGGCGTTCGCGGAGAGCGAACCCTCGGGCGTTTGTTTCGGCGCCCAGTTTGCTGATTTGCGGCCACGCGGCTTCGGGATTGATGAAGTCTTTGGTGACCGGCGAAATGCCGCCCCAATCGTTGATGCCGGCCTCCAGAAGGCGGGGAAAATCGGCATAGCTGAGATTGGGAGGCGCTTGAATATTCATTCGCGGTCCAAGGATCAGCCGCGCGATGGCGATTGTCCGCAACATGTCGTCCAGCGAAGGCTCGGGATGAAGCGCCATGGGAATTTCCGGCTTGGCGCGAAAATTCTGGACGATCACTTCCTGAATGTGCCCGTATTGTTCGTGAAGCTCGCGAATCGCGAACAAGGAGTCGACGCGCTCTTCCATCGTTTCGCCGATGCCGAGTAAGATTCCCGTCGTAAAAGCAATCGAAAGTTTGCCAGCTTCTTCGATGGTGCGGAGCCGAACCGCAGGCACCTTGTCCGGGGCTTTGGCGTGCGGCAAATCGCCGCGCATCAACCGGGCGCTGACGGTTTCCAACATCAAGCCCACGCTGGCATTCGAATTTTTCAGGCGCTCGAGCGCCGCCCGGTCCATCACGCCGGGATTTGCGTGCGGCAGCAACCCAGTGCGGTCGAGCACGAGTTCGCACATGGCGGCAAGATAGTCGAGCGTGCGCGCAAAGCCCTGCTGGCGCAGAAATTCTCGCGCCTGAGGAAAAATGCGTTCGGGCTGATCGCCCAGACTGAACAGCGCTTCCTTGCATCCCGTGCGGCGCCCCTGTTCAGCGAGCGCGAGAACTTCATCCGGCGTCATGAAGTGCGCACCGGGCTGGCCGGGATCCTTGCGGAACGTGCAGTAGCCGCAATAGTCGCGGCAAAGAGTCGTGAGCGGGATGAAAACCTTCTTCGAGAAAGTGACGGTGCTGCCCTTCCCGAGAGCGCGAAGCGCAGTAGCGGCGGCAAGAAGGTCCCGCAACGGAGCGCGAAGCGCGAGACCAATTGCGCCGTCGCGATCGAGTGGCTGATCGTCAACCGCTCGGGCGAGCATCGCTTCGACGGGCGCGGTCAAGCCGGGTGATGAGGATTCTGCACGCATCATATACAGGGACGGATCATACACAGGGATAGGCAGGTATGGGTTGTGTAGAGCCGCGCTTCAGCGCTTCCCCGCCCTTTTGTTCCTCCCAAACGTCCCGGCCCTTTCGTTCCTCCGCCGCGACCACCAAGACGGTCATTTCGAGCGAGGCGAGGAATCTGCTTTTTTTCTCGCGATCCATGGATCCAGTCTGCAGCCGTTTCAGGATGCCACTATCGCAGCGCGTTTGCTACTCGGCGCACCCTGTAGGCGCAGGACGGAGTCCGCGCAACCCTTGTTTACCCTGAGCCTCGAAGGGTCCAGCCTGAGCTTCGAAGGGCGGCTTCCAACCCCACAAGCCGCTCACCGAAACAGGTCTTCGCTGGCGGGCCGAAGGATGCGAACGGCAGGATCAAGTGCGCTCCGATACCGGTACCCGCGCACAATGACCGCGGGGATCCCGCCAGCCTTCGCCATGAGCAGACCTGCCGCGGCTGCGAGTTCGTCGGCAACGGCGAGAATTGTGGCGTGAAGCGGCTTCCCGTGAAGATCACGCTGCCCTCGCAGATCGACAAGGACCGGGACACCTGCTGCGCCGATCGTGACGTTGGTCAGACCGAGTCGCCAGGGCCGTCCAAATGTGTCGCTGATGATGACCGCGATGCGTTTGCCGGTGCGTTTGCGTAGGGCCGCGGCCAGTTTGCGCGCGGTGCTGTCCGGATCGCGTGGCAGAAGTGAGACCACGTCGCGGCCTGGAACATTCGACTGGTCGACGCCAGCGTTTGCGCAGATGAAGCCGTGATGCGTTTCCACGATCAAAACCGGATCGCTGCGAACGATGCGGCGCGATTCGCGAAGGATCACTTCGATTAGCCGCGCGTCTTTCTTGAGCTTGGCTGCAAGTCGTATGGCTCGGGGCGAAGGAACCACGGCGGAAAGTTGCCTGAGTCGGCCTTCCGCTTTGGAAACGATTTTTTGCGCGATCACCAGAACGTCGCCGTCCTTAAGTGCAATGTGCGCACGGCGTACGGCAGCGGCCAGTACCTCCGGTAGATCATCCCCCGCGTTAATTTCGGGCAGAGCGGGAATCGACAGTATCTCGATGGACGCAGCTGCACGTCGTGCTTTCCTGCTGCTAAATCGGGGTGGCGGGACTTTCTTCATGCGCGAATGAACAGAAAGCTTATGCGAATCCGCGCGAGATTGCATTGTGCACGAGGCCAGTCCGGCACGGGCCTTCCCTGATTAGGGCGCAAAACCGTTCGCTCCGCATGTCCTGAACCTGCGCTTCGGGTAAAGCAACCTGCCTGCCGCGGCCGTTATTCCCCTAGCGCCTCCAGTACAACGGCTGCCGTTTCCGAACCGGAGAAGTTTTGCTGCCCGGTAATAAGATTTCCGTCACGGATCGCAAAACCTCTCCACATACCCGCCTGAATGTAGTTTGCTCCAAGTTTTTTGAGTTCGTCCTCAATACGCCACGGCATGATGTGTTTATCGCGCGACAACAGGCCCATACTCCATACCGCGTTGTCGGCGAAATCCTCTTCGGAGTTCGTGAACCCCGTCACGGTCTTTCCCTCTGCCAGCAGCTGCCCGTTACTTCGCTTGGCGTAGCGTAAAATCGCCACTCCATGACACAGGGCACAAGCGATCTTGCCGGCTTCGTAGAATTCCACGAACTTGTTTTGAAGGGTTCGTTGAGATTCAAAGGTGAACATGGGCGCTTGGCCGCCAGCCACGATCAATGCGTCGAACCCGCTCACCTCAATCTCGGTTACCCTTCTGGTATTTTCGACGAGCGCGGCGAGTTTCGGCGTGGCAATGAACCCCATGCTAATAAGGTCGGTCACCGAGTACTCACTCGGATCACGCGGGTCGCTCATCGTATCAGCCTCGCACTTCCCTCCGTCGGGGCTAAAGATCTCTGTCTCGTAGCCTTTTTCCTGAAACATAAAGTAAGGATGTGTAAGTTCGCTCCACCAGAATCCGACCGGCCAACCGGTGGTCGTGGATACCGCAGGATTTGAGATGACTATGGCCACGCGCTTCTTTTTTCTGGAATTGACTACGTTTGGATCTCTCAGGCTCATTCATTTCCCCCTAGATTTAGCCGACCGACGCCGTGGGACCTCTCTGAATGCTTTCCCGGGCGTCACATTTACAACTACACTTCTAGCAGTAGTGCCGTTGCGGGTTCTAGGCACTTGCAGGTAAGTACTTACCTGGAGGTATGGGTGACCGTCGCCAAGACGATTCGCGGCAGGGTTCTACAGGCTCAAGATGCGATCGAACTCGTTTCTGATAAATGGCGAATCCCGATACTTCACGCGCTTGCCGCTGGCCCGCAGCGCGCCGGGGAACTACAGCGCGCAGTACACGAAGTGTCCTCGAAAGTACTGACCCAAACCTTGCGCCGCATGGAGCGCGACGGCCTCATCTCCCGCAAAGTTGCCAGTGTGATTCCGCCGCGCGTCGAATACAGCCTCACTCCCATGGGTAGAAGCGTTATTGTCCCGCTGCGCGAACTTTGTCTGTGGGCCAAAGCGCACGTACCCGAACGCGATCGCGCACGTCGCAAATTCGACTCGCAAACTGGAACGTAAGTCGAATGCAGTCGCAAGCACGAGCGGTCGTCGGGCTACAAAAAAAAGCTCACGGCACGACGCAAGTCGTGCCGTGAGCTGACCCATACGCCTCGACTAGCGATTCGGCTTTGGCGGTTTGTTGTCCTTTTCAGGCTTGGAGTTCGCAGGCTTTTGCTGCTGCCTTTCCGTGGTTTGTCTCTGTTGCAGCTGTTGTTGCTGGGAGTCGTGCCTTTTCTCCAGCTCCTGCAGCTGTTGTTGCTGCTTTTGCTGAACTTGAACCTGTCTCTGCTGATCGTTCTGCTGCTGGATTTTCTGCTGTTCCTTGATCTGCTGTTGCTCGACCCTCTGGCGTTCCAGATCTTGCTGCTTGCGGAGGTTTTCAAGCTGTTGCTGGTGTTGTTGCTCGAGGGCCGGGTTGGGCGGAGGATTTACGTTCGGGCGCGCCGTCTGCGGCCGGTCAGAATAGTTGCGCTGGGCATTGTTCGAGGGCACGTTCGGAGAAGCGTTGTTCGGTACGTTTGCCGGCCGGTTGTTCGTGTTTGGCGGCGGGTTCGTCGGGCGATTGTTCGTGTTCGCAGGCACGTTGACGGGCGTGTTGGTCCGGTTGGTGTTGACCGTGTTGTTATTTGGCTGGACTGGCCGCACGGCCGCGTTGTTCCGCGACTGAATCGGGGTAACCGCGCGCACCGGCGGCGCGACCCGCACATTCGTGCGAACCGCAGTTTGGACGTTTGCCGGCTGCAGTTGGTGATATTGGGTTACCGCGATGGGCCTGCCGCCGTTTTCGCGGATGGCTGCCTGTTGCCGGTCAAACGAAGGCGGCGGCGGAGGCGGAGTGCTCTTGGCCACGACCGCACGAGTTGCAAAGGCTGCAGGAGGGCGCACATTGGCTGCGGCGCCAGCGCCCATGACCGATTGGCGCGTGGGCGCAATCGCCGGAGCAGAGACTTGCGTGCTTACGACTTCGCGCTGGTCCACGCGAACCACGTTTCGTGAGACCGATTGACCGGAAGTGAACGCTGCGCCCGAGGTGGCTGTAACCGCGCCGTTGACGTGCTGGTTCACATAGGTAACGTTGGTTACGTTCACCTGCTTGTTGACCACCACGTTGGTGTAGTAGTTGTTGACCACCGTTGTTTCCACTCGCGTGTTGGTCACGTTGACGTTGGTCACATATCTGCGGCTGACGGGATAAGAAGGAACGTAGACCTCACGCGGCCCGAGCGGGAACCAACCGACGTTCACCCCGACGCCAACACCAAAGTGTGGCCCACCTACCCACGCGACCAGCGCAGGGGCATATACGGGGCGCACGTAGACTACGCCGACGACCGGAGCGGGCGCTGGTACCCATCCCCACACGCCGCCAACCGTCACCCAGCGGCCATAGTGGAACGGAGCGAATCCCCACGGTTCATCTTCTACCCAGGTGTAACCCCAAGGCGCGATGTACACCCAATGCCCGTAGCGATAGGGGGCCCATCCGACGACTGTCGTGTGCGGAAACCAGACCGTGCCGTATTCAGGCACGGGGCGCCAGCCGCCGTAGTCGTCGAGATCTTCGTAGCCGATAACGTCAGGCGAGACGTAGCGGACCGACGTCGAGCGATCTTCACGGCGATCGCGGTCGGCGCACCACTGATCAAAATCGTCGCCGCTGCCGATCTCCTGAACGTCCGCGTCCAATTGGTCGGTACCGATAAACGTAGCAGTCTGGTCCGCGTGGACCGAGTACGCCTGTCCGCCGCCGGTGACTTCGCCCTCACCACCGAACACGGAAACGACGGTAGTGTCGCCGGCTTCATTCACGCTGATTCTGTACGTACCGGGGCGCAGGACTGAAAACGCGAGATTGGGTGTATCGATTTCGAAGGTCTCGTCCTGTTCGAGGCGCTTGACGCGAACCCGAATGGTGCCTTCGGTAACCTGGATCTGTGTCACATTATCGGTCAGGTTTAGGAAGGAGAAACCGGTGGTGCTGCCGATGCGCAGTGACGCAGAACCAATGTGCAACTCGGCTCGACCCCCATTGTCGGACCAGAGCTTGTCACCGGTGGTCATCGGCCGGTTGATGACGGCATTGACCCAGTCATCGGTGCCGGCAGGGTTGAACGAGACGGCCCCATCCGCATGACTCAGGCGAGCGACCCGGGTCGGAGGATCTTCTTCGTCGTCCGCTGCGGCACGCAACGGTGTGAGAAAAGCAACTGCCAACGCAAGGCTAAGCAGGGCGACAAACTTGGGCGCGATTTTCCTCATATTGATTCTCTCCTGGAACGGCTGTGCGGCGAGGTTGGGATGCGCCGCAAAGGTCGTTGCGACCTGAATCCATGATGGCCGGAATATCGGAATCAACAGTATCACTGGTCGCCGCGTTGGCAGCGTTTCGAGCGATTTCCCCATGTCGAAACAGGAAATGCCGGCCTCGACTGCATCGTTCTTTTTAACCCGCCGGCGCTAAAAGAGTTGTGCGCCCGAGTTTTGGCGTGCCGACAAAAAGGCCACGCTCAGGCATGGGCGCGGGCCAGCAAGCGCAACAAAGGTTTTGCTTAGTGGTGGCCGCCACCGTGGGGACCGCCCCCACCATGAGAGCCACCGCCGCCACCGGAACTGTGTGGCGCTGAGCTGGGATGGCTGGGTGCGGAGTAGGAGCGCGACGGTGCCGAGTAGGAGCGTGACGGCGCCGAGTAGGAGCGTGACGGCGCCGAGTAGGAGCGTGACGATGGGTAACTCGATCGCGGCGACGAATAGCTGCGCGTCGGTGGTGAATACGAACGAGAGGGCGGTTCGTAGGTGCGAGAGCCACTCGAGTAACCCGAGCGGCTCTCGTTGTAGCCAGACGAGTTGGTCCGCGCGGCCCCGTTGGACCCCGAACCTGCCCACGGAGGACGATCCGAGCGGGTCATCCGGGCGGACTGCGGAGGCGTCCCACCACTCGTCGTGTTCGCGGGCCGGTTCGAGCTGCCGAACCCTTCCGGAGCACGACCACGGTCGGTGGAGTTGCCCTGCGCTGCCCAGACACGCCCGCCATTTCCGGTGCTGGTCGTCGGACGATTGGTGGTGACGGTCGAAGGTGCCCGTGAGGGTTGGTTCGCACCCGATGCCGTTTGCGGTGTCCGATTTGCTAGGTTGTTGCCGGGTCGAGTTGCGGAAAGCCCGTTTGGACTTGCGCTACGGAACGGGGTGTTTGACGCCGCCGTAGAGGGAGTTGTGCGCGCTACCACCGCGCGGCTCTGCACCGAAGAAGGCGGCGTTGCCCGGGCCTTCATGTTCGCTGCGCCGAACGAACTCTGATGAGTCGGGTTGAACGAAGTGCGGTTGCTGACTTCGGCTCCCCGCAACGACGCTTCCGTCACACGCGTCCCGCCGCGACTAATCGCCTGGCCGCCGACGAAAGCGTTCCGAGAAGCCACGGTGACCGCGCTCGTGTTGTGCGCGTAAGCGTAGTTAAAACTACGCCCGCCTGAATTCAGCACGTTGACGTTACGGATCGTGGTGTTCCGGACGTTGATATTGTTGATGAATGTACGGCTGCAGCGGAAACCCGGGTAAAACGGCTCGTGAAAGCCGAGCGGGAACCAGCCCACGCCGAACCCTCCGCCGAACCCGAAACCGACTCCGAAATGTGCACCGCCAAGGAATCCCACAAACGCAGGGCCGTAGAACGGACGCGCGTAAATCGGACCGGGACACCAGCCCCACCGGCTGCCGATGAACGCCCAGCGGCCATAGTGGTACGGCGCGAAGCCCCAAGGCTCATAGCCAATCCAGGTCCAGCCCCAAGGACCAACCCAGTTCCAATAGCCGTAGCTATAGGGAGCCCAGCCCACGGCAACCGAGCTCGGATACCAGACCGGACCGTATTCAGGTTCTTCGTTCCAGGTGCCACTATCGTCGAGGTCCGCAGCGCCGGGAACATCCGGTGAAACGTATTTCGATGAGGTCGAGTTGTCGTCCCGCAGATCTCGCTCGGCGGCCCAGCGATCCAGACCGTCGGGAGTGGCGGGTGCGGCCGCGACGCTATATTCGGGATTATCGACGCCGTCGAATTCGGCGCGATCACCAGCGTGAACGGTGTAGGTCTTGCCGCCAGCAGTCACTTCGCCTTCACCGCGAATGGCGGTGATCGAGGTGGCATCTCCGTTTTCGCTGACATCAACGCGGAAAGCGCCGGCTTGCTTTACCGTGAACGCCAGATTGGGAGTGTCCACTTCGTAGACATCGCCTTCGCGAAGCTCGCGGACGCGGAAATTCATCGCGCCTTCCGCGATGCGGACCTGCATAATGTTTTCGTCGAGATTGAGGAAAGACAACGCGGTCATGCTGCCCATATGGATCGAGGCTTGGCCGGCCTGCAACTCAGCGCGGGAGGCCTTGTCGGCCCACAGCTTGTCGCCAACGGTTACCGGTCGATTCTTGGCAGCGGCTCCCCAGTCGCCTTGGCCGCCAGGCTGGAAAGAAACCGTGCCGTCGAGAAAACTGATGCGCGCCACGCGCGATGGTGGATCTGGTTCGCCCTGGTCGGCGCGGACATTCGGCGCGACAAACGCGACGCAAAGAAGACCGGCCAGCCACAATAACAATTTGCCCCGTCGTGCGAGTGAGGTCTTCATGTGTGGGTCCCCTGTTTAGGCCCAATAACTTAGATGCGGGCGCTCGCGATCCGGCGTTCACCGCCTGGAGTCGCCGCCTAACCTTTATACCGCTCCCAAGAGTAAAACACGGAAGTGGAAAAGAAGTTGCACGGCGACGGGCGCACCTACTCAAAGGATCGCTTTCAGGGTACTCCCATCTCCCGCAATTTTGGTAAGTACTGATTCCAAGAGGGTTACGGTCGGTTATTTTGTACACTTTGGCAAGCATTGATTCCAAAGGAGCGTACACCAACCGGCGCGCGTCGAGAAATTCGCCGCCTTATTCGAGCGGCCCAGTAGAAACCGAACAGCGGTACGGAACACGCCCGAGCACCCTGATACAAATATAGTACACATCATTTTATGTTATCATAAAGGTATAGACCGTAGCAAGGAATCCATTGGACTTCTGGCCGTGCCAGCTGTGGCTAAGGCTGGACGGGAAGTAACCTTGGCGGGACGGGCTAAATTCCGGCTCTTTCATTGCCTTGAGACGATTTAGCGCCCGTACCGAATCTGTGCCTGAACGGAGGGCTGGCTTCGACCGGGGAGTAACTGACACTCCCCAAATCTGTACCAGAGAGCAGGCGCTAATCTTAAATCATTTCCCTAAACTAGCACCTTGTCGGCGCTTCTGCGCTCTGGGAGAATGCATGGTTATGAACCTTAAGTGGTTGGGTATAGGAGCAATCGCCTTGGCGACTGCTTCGGTCGCGCCTGCGCAGACGTGGCGGCAAGTGGGCCCTCCGGGCGGCACGGTTATTTCCCTGGAAGCCGACCCTCACGACGCCAATAGGCTGTACCTGGGCACGTCGGATGGGCACGTATTTGCCTCAACTGACGAGGGCGGGCACTGGCAGTTGCTCAGCCGCATCGGTAGTGGGCAAGACGACGTAGTTACGCACATTTTGGTGGACCCTCGGGATTCCAACCGGTTGTACGCGAGCACGTGGGCGTTGTATTCCGGCGGCGGCGGCGTTTATCGTAGCAACGACGCGGGACGCAGCTGGCAGGTGATCGGGCTCGCACACGAGACCGTGCGAGCGATCGCTCAGTCCCCGACCAAGCAGAACATTTTCGTGGCGGGCACTCTCACCGGCGTGTATCGCTCCGTGGATGACGGCAATACCTGGGAGCGCATCACTCCGGCGAAGCACGATGATCTTCGCAACTTTGACTCCGTGGCGTTCGATCCGCGCGACGAAAACATTATTTATGCAGGAACGTTTCACCTGCCCTGGAAGACGATTGACAGCGGTAAAACGTGGTTTCCAATCAGCAAGGGCATGATCGACGACTCCGACGTCATGAGCGTCGTGGTTGACCCGTCCAATCCGGACAATGTGCATGCCACCGCGTGTTCCGGTATCTACCACAGCACCAACGGCGCGCAGCAGTGGACGCGCTACAACGGCATTCCTTTCGTGTTCCGCCGCACGCAGCTGCTCAAACAGGATCCTCAGCATCCCGACACGTTGTATGCCGGAACCACCAGCGGCCTCTGGAAGACCACCAACGAAGGCACGGAATGGAAGCGTTTGACGCCCGGCGACTGGGTGATTAACGCGATCGTGATCGACCCGAAGAACACGCAGCGCGTGATTTTGGGCACCGAGCGCGAAGGCGTGCAGATCAGCGAGAACGGCGGCGTGACCTACACGTCAGCCAACGTTGGATTCCACCACCAGCACATTTTGGATGTCGCGCTGGACAGCCAGCATCCGGAACGCGCTTTGGTGGTGTTGACCTTTGATACCAATGCATTTCTGGCTACCAAAGACGGCGGCACGACCTGGGCTCCGCTGGGAGCGGGGTTAAAGCGCACCGACCTTAAGCATGTATATGCAGCACCGACGGGGTGGTGGGCTTCGCTCAACAACGGCGGTTGGATGAAGTATGAAGAGACCAACGGCAAATGGGTGAAGGCTGGTTTGTTCGCCCCGGATGCGCCGGAAGCTCCGGCACCGACCAAAGTGACCAAGATCGTCAACGGAAAGAAAACGACGGTGCTCGTCAAGAAGCCAGCGCCGAAGGCTAAGGCTCCGCAACAGCTGGCGTTCCAGGTTAACGACATGGTCTTCGTGAACGACGGCTGGTTTGCGGCAACGACCGGCGGCGTGGTGATTTCGCGTGACCACGGCACGACCTGGAAGTCAGCGGCCAAGAACGAACTGGTGAAGCAACCGGCACAGTCGCTGGAAGTTTCATCGGATGGCTCGCAAGTCTGGGCGATCGCGCAACACAACCTGCTTTACTCCGCGGACGGCGGCGCGCATTGGGACGCCAGAGAACTCCCGTTTGCTTCTTCCGGAAATCTGCGGCTGCACCGCGTCGACGACACCAATCTGTTCATTACGTCGAACATGGGCTTGTATTCCTCGAAGGACGCCGGACGCAACTGGAACCGCGCGGACGTTCGGGACCTGCAGTTCCAAGACGTGGCCGGCTCCGGCAATGCGCTGGTAGTGGCGTTGCAGAGACACGGGTTGATCGCGTCGTCGGACGCGGGCAAGTCCTGGCAGCACGTGAACACCGCATTTGCCGAGGGCTATGTGCCAGCGGTGCGCGTGCGGCGTGACGGCACGGTGATCGCGGCGTCCGCAACCGAAGGGCTTCTGGCGTACGAGCCCGAGGCACCACGAGCGGCGGATGGCAGCGTCGGTGTTTCGTCGCTCGCTCCAGCCGTTGTTAGCGGGACTCAAAAGCCGAAGCAGTAGTCACAAGGCAACTTCGTTCCAGGGCGTTCCAGCCAGAGCTGGAACGCCCTTTTTTCTTTGCGCTCGGCACCATGCTGCGTGAGTGTCGAAGGCGTTCCTCAGAGGCCAAAGCCCGTTGGGGATACCGTTTGTCGTCGGAGCTGCAGCTCCGACTTCCTGAAGAAAAACCCTTGCGGCAGCCTCCCTCAAGAATCTGGTGCGGCGACCTCAGTAAAGATTGCTGGATAGGGAAAGCCTGCGCCCTTCGTCGTGTGACTTGCATCTAGGGAGGATAAAGAGATAAGAAGAATCTGGCTGCCGGACCGCGGTGCCGCCGCAACCAAATTGATCTGGAGGCGTCTCATGAAGAAACTGTTGGTTACCCCCAATGACGGTACCCTGACGCTCATAAGGTTAGTGCTGGGAATCGTGTTCTTTCTGCACGGTTCTCAAAAGATGTTGGGCTGGTTTGGCGGCTTTGGGTTTTCAGGCACGATGAACTTTTTCACTTCGCAGATGCACATTCCGGCGGTATTCGCGTTTCTGGCCATCGCCGCTGAGTTCTTTGGAGGGCTCGGCTTGATCGTCGGATTACTCGGAAGGATCGCGGCCTTCGGCATTGCCGTGAACATGACCGTTGCCGTGTTGATGGTGCACCTGCCCAACGGACCATTCATGAACTGGTACGGCAATCAGAAGGGCGAAGGTTACGAGTATCACCTGCTCGCGCTGGCGATGGCGATCACGATCATGATCCGGGGAGCCGGTGCGTTTTCGGTGGACGGCGCCTTAGCCGCGAAAGGACAGACACCATGAGTACGGCGACGAGGGGTGTTGAGAGCGGTCGTGGAATCGAAAGGGTTGAAAGTAGTCGAGGATTTGACCAGACCATTGAACAGTTCGAGAAGCTGCTGGCAGATCGCGGAATGACCCTGTTCGCGAAGATCGATTTCACGTCGGACGCGAAAAAGTCGGGCTTGGAAATGCCGCGCACACTGTTGCTGGTTTTCGGCAACCCGAAAGGTGGTACTCCGGTGATGGTGGCGGCGCCGAGTTCGGCGCTGGACTTGCCGTTGAAGGTCTTGATCGCAAACGACACCGACGGAAAAGCCTGGCTCAGCTACAACACGCCGGAATACCTAGCAGGACGCCACGATGTTCCAGCAGAACTGGTAAAAAACATCGCCGGAATCCGCGTGCTGGTGCAGACTGCGGCGGCGCACGGCGCTGCAAACGCTTGAGGATGTTTTTGGGAACTCTTGGGGTGGAGATCGTTCAAGTATCCTGGTCGGATGACTTCAGGATGACATTGTTGGGATATTGAGAAGGCCTCAGACGGGCACGGCTAACCCGGCCACCGCGGAGCGAGCTGCGCCGGCGCTTCCGCCAATCTGATAACCGACACCGCGAACGGTACGGATTAGTGCGCGATCGTAACCAGTGTCCACTTTTCGTCGCAGATAGTTGATGTAGACATCCACCACGTTGGTCATGGTGTCGAAGTTAAGTTTCCACACTTGCTCGACGATCGCCGAGCGGGTCACCGGCTGGCCGGCGTGACGCATCAGGTATTCGAGCAACGCAAACTCCTTGGGGCTCAGGTCGATGGCATGGCCGCCGCGCTGGACCGCGTGCGATATGCGATCGACAACCAGATCTTCGATGGCAAGCACGGCATTCCCGGGGCGGCCACGCCGCAAGACCGCTCGGATACGCGCCGCAAGCTCCGCGAAGGCGAAGGGCTTCGCAATATAGTCGTCGGCGCCGGCATCCAAACCACGCACGCGCTCCTCGACCATGGACGCCGCAGTGACGATGAAAACCGGCAGGTCCGGCTTCTTCGCGCGAATGTGGCGAAGAACCTCCAGGGTGCTGATTCCCTCCGGCCCACTGAGATCGAGAAGAACCAGATCGTAGGCTTGCTCAACAGCGAGGCGCTGGACCTCGATGCCGGTGGACACCATTTGCACGGCGAATTGCTCTTGGACGAGCCGCTGATGAAGAAATTCTGCGAGCGGCGGGTCGTCTTCGGCGACAAGAATACGCATGAGCACACACTTTAGGAGCTAAATTTGGAAGGGGGTAGGGACAGTTTGGCCGGGCCCTAGAAGGGTGTCAAGGCAACTATTCCGAGTGATGGCCCAAACGCCATCGTTTTTTTAAGACCTCCGGAGATGCTGGAAACCAAAACTCGGGGGCGTACGTGGTACGGCACTGGCTTTTGAAAGAACATGGCAACGAGACGGTCTCCAGCGCGGGCGAAAGTCTTGTGCCACCTCGAGCGAATTCGGAGGTCTACTGTGGCGGAACCTCGGAGGATGGGGGCGCTGGCGACGCGTCCTCAGAAGGCACGGAAAACGCATCGAGTGGAGTGGGATTGAGAATTACGACGTCAACCCGGCGGTTTTTCGCGCGCCCATCGGGCGTGTTGTTGGAGGCGACAGGATGAAATTCGGCATAGCCCGCGGCGGAAAGACGCCGGGGTTCAAAGGCGTAGTGAACCACGAAGATTTTGATGAGTTCGGTAGCGCGCGAAGTGGAGAGTTCCCAGTTCGATAGAAAGCGCCCGTTGTGAATGGGCACATTGTCGGTGTGGCCCTCGATGCGCAGCGATTCGGTGCGTGCTTTCAGGACCGCTGCGAGCCGGTCAATAGCGTTTTTCGCGGTTGGTCGCAGCGTGGCTGAGCCGCTCTCGTAGAATCCGATCTCCCGTAAACTGACGATCAAGCCTTCCTTGCGCTTTTTCAGCTCCACCACGTGCTGGGCAATTTCCGGGGCGAGAGCCTTCTGAAGTTCCGCTTCAATATCCTTCATGGGCTCGTTGACCGAAGGGCTGAGCTTGCCTTTCATGGGCTGCACGAAGCGGGTCAGGTCGGTGGTGCGCTCACTGTTCTCCACCACCTGGACTTGCGAGAACGGAATGGCCTCGGAGTCATTCAGGGGAATCATGGTGTTGGAGGTGTCGAACACTCCCATCTCCTGGAACGCCACCTGGATGGATAGCGCGAGCTTCCCCATTTTGCGCTTGTCCACTTGTGAAGATGAGTAGAGAACGACGAAGAAGGCAAAGAGCAGGGTGATGAAGTCCGCGTAGGAAACCAGCCAACGGTCGTGGCTCACGTGTTCCCGGGATCGTTTGCGCCGGCTCACGCAGGATTGACCGCGTTTGTACCTTGATACGTTTCCGAGAAGAAGGCTAGCAGCTTGGTTTCAATCATGCGGGGGTTCATGCCCTCAAGAATGGAGATGACGCCCTCGAGCATCATCTCGCGGCGAATCTGTTCCTGGCGAACGCGCAGCTTGACCTTGCCAGCTACGGGCAGAAAAAAGAGGTTGGCCGCGCCAACTCCGTAAATGGTGGCCACAAAAGCGACGGCGATGCCACGGCCGACTTCCCCGATGTCATCGAGGTGCTGCATGACCTGGATCAGTCCAAGCACCGCGCCGATAATACCAACCGTAGGCGAAAAACCCCCGGCAGACTCGAATACCTGGGGGATGTGCTCCTCGTGCTCGGCATGATTGTCCAACTCCAACTCCATCATCTTGCGAGTCTCTTGTGGCTCGGTACCGTCGACCGCCAGCATCAGGCTCTTCTTAAGAAAGGGGTCGGCGACAGTTTCAAGGATGGTGTCGAGCGATACGATGCCTTCCTTGCGAGCTTTATGGGCGTACTCCACGATTTCGGCGATGAGCGCCTTGGGATCCTTTGAGTTGTCGAAGAAGACTTGGCGCAGACGGAGGAACGCCGCGATGACCACGCGGAGCGGAAATTGCAGCATCACGGCCCCCAGCGTGCCGCCGAAAACGATGAGGGCAGCGGTCGGCTGAAGAATCTGTCCCAGCTTTCCGCCTTCCAGCATTAGGCCGAGAAGGATTCCGCCTAAGGCGATGAGAATGCCGGCGAAGCTGCTCTTGTCCATGCTTGTCGTCCTTAGCCGGCCCCGACGCCGGTGCCTGGCGGAGGTTCATCCGTGGGTGCGCCGGGAACCTTGGAGGAGCACACTGTGGCCCCAGAAAGAACCAGCCGGCGGAACTCGACGATTTTTTCCAGAACCTGTTCGGAGGTCTCGAGGACAACGATCTTCTCACCGCTCACCAGCGTCAGTACGGTATCAGGCGCCCTCTCGACGAACTTGATGAGATCGGAATTTACGATCAGGGGATGATTGTTGAGACGTGTCAGCTGAATCATGGTGAGCGGTACTCGGGCGCAATCGCGTTACGTTCAAGGTGCGCTAGACCTCGCAGGGTTCATGGCAAGTGTGGGGCCGTGGTGCAGCTCCCTTCGATGAACGTTTCCAGAACACATTGGAAGGAGCTTATTGGCCAGGCTCGTGCACGTTTGACAGGCGGGGCACGCTGCGCGGAACGTCGGCAACCGTGCGTTTGAAATAAGTCTTTTTGTCTTAGCGCGCCGCTCACGCCTCCGATGAGAATGTTCTAACAGGGTGGACGGAGTTGAAACGCAGGTTCGGACCGGGAACCACGCAGACAATAAAGTAGCGTTCCGCCAAGCGCGAGTGGAACACCGCTTGCGCCAGCTACGACATTCTTCATTGGGGATTCGCCCAATGATGTTCGGGCGGCCGTGAGAAGTGGGTTGCCCGATGATCCTGACTCGGTGGACGTCCTTCCTGGAAAAGCGTTGCGTACCTGAGGAATCACCCATGGTGGTTGGCAAGCTCTATGAAGCGGCGGAACGCATTCTAGCGGCGCAGCACACAAAACCGCGCGAGGCCGTGATGGTGATGCGGTAGGTCCGGTATGACCACGCTGGCACTCTCGATGATCGTGCGGGACGCGGCAGTTACTTTGGCGGCTTGTCTGGAAAGTGTTCGAGGGGTCGTCGACGAGATCGTCATTGCAGACACCGGGTCCGCGGACCAAACAATCGAGATCGCGCTGGGATTTGGCGCGCGAGTGATTCCGGTTGCGTGGGCGGACGATTTTGCCGCCGCGCGAAACAAATCGCTAGCAGCGGTGAGGAGCAATTGGGTGCTGGTCCTAGACGCCGACGAGCAACTCGACCCGTCGGCCGACCGGCACATCCGTCCTCTGCTTGCCGACGAATCCATGGCTGCGTATCAGGTGACGATCCGCAACTATGTACTGAGTCTGGAGGATCGCATCTGGGACCGTGCCGCCAAGCCGAACGACGCCGAATTCGCTTTTGCCCGAGACTTTCCCGCTTATGTCGAGCACGAGAACGTGCGGTTGTTCCGTCACATTCCTGAGATTTATTTTGTTGGGCGGGTACACGAGAGCGTAGGCCCCAGGGTGCTGGAAACGCGGCGGAAGCTTGGCCACGCCGCATTCTGCATCCATCATTTCGGGCTGGTTGCGAACGACGAAACGCGCGCGCGCAAGAATCATTTCTACCGCCGGCTGGGCCGCGAAAAGCTTCGCGAGATGCCGCAAGACGCGCAGGCGCATCTGGAGCTGGGATTGGTGGAGCTCGATAATTTCGGAAATCTGGAGGAAGCGCTTTCACTGTTTGTACGCGCGTGCGAGCTGAATCCGCGCTTCGGCGTGGCGTGGTTCTTTCAAGGAATTACCTTGGTGAAGCTGCGGCGGCTGCAGGACGCGTTGAAGTGCTTGTCGGAGGCAGAACGCCAGGGGCATCTCACCTCGCTGGTGTACGAAACGCAGGGAGACGCTCACTACAACCTGAAGGAGTACCCGCAAGCGTGCGAAAACTACGATCGCGCAGTGCAGCGCAACCCTGGCAATCCGCTGCTGCAAAGCAAACTTGGGCTGGCGATCGTGCGTGCCGGCAACGTGGAGCGTGGCCTCGGTTTGATCAGGCAAGCGGTCGAGTGCAAGCCGGGCGCCGGCGAACTGCACGACCGGCTGATCCTATCGCTGGTGTGGCTGGACCGCATCGAGGAAGCGGGCGGGGCCGCAGAGGCCAAGCTGGAAATCGTCAAGCATCCTGATGCCGCGGATTTTCTGCGCGCCGCGAGCCTATGGGCCAGGCTGAAGAATTGGGCACGGGCGGCGGCCGTTCTCCAAGCCGGCTTACAGCTGCATCCGAGCGACATCACGTTGGGCCGGAGCCTGTCTGCGGTAACCCACACAGCGAGTGTGCCCAACTACGTAACTGCCGCACAATCAGCCGTTTCAGAGCACTAAAGGCTTTGGCGATTACGCCGATAACCATGCTGAGAGCTTAAGCGGACCGCAGCGAAGTGCGAGCCAACTAAAAGGCAATCAGGGGCTAAGCCCCACGCACCAACGGCTCCCGGCACGCCAAGACGACAGATTGAAGACAAATCAAAGGAGCCTAAGGCCATGGCAATCAGCATTCTAAATAACATCGCGTCGCTTACAGCACAAAACCAGCTGTCAATCACGCAGACCAACTTGCAGAAGACACTGTTCCAACTGTCTTCCGGCTCACGAATCAATTCCGGCGCGGATGACGCGGCGGGGTTGGCCATCGCGAACGGGTTGCAGGCGAATATCACGGCACTGACGCAGTCCGCAAACAATGCGAGCAGCGGCATTGGCTCGTTGCAGGTTGCGGATGGCGCGTTGTCGCAAGTCACCACACTTCTAAATCGTGCGGTTACGCTGTCCACCGAGGCCGCCACCGGCACGGTAAGCAGTTCACAGCGCGGAGCGCTGGATGCAGAGTTTACACAGATCAAGGCGGAAATCGACCGCATCGGCAGCACCACGACCTTTAACGGGACGTCGGTGTTCACCGCCAGCACGACTTCTATCTTCCTGTCCGACGCCGCATCGAGCAGCCAGATCGGGGTTACTGTGGGTACGCTGGCATCTTCAGCAGTCACCAGCGGAGCCACCACGACCAACTTGGCGACAGACGATTTGACGACCGCCGCGAAAGCGCAAACTGCACTGACCGACATCCACACCGCCATCGAGAGCGTTGCTGGTATTCGCGGTTCGATCGGCGCGGGCATCAACCGGTTGCAATCGGCCGTGAACGTCATCAACAACCAGACGCAAAACCTGACGGCAGCGGAAGATCAGATCGTTTCGGCGAACATCCCGCAACAGGTCGCGAACCTTTCGCAATTCACCATTCTGAACCAGTCCGGTATCTCGGCACTGGCGCAGGCGAACTCAGCCCAGTCAAGCATCCTTAACTTGCTGCGCTAAGGGCGACCACAAAATAACTCGGAGGGCGGGGCTCGTTGAGCCCCGCCGCATCCGCACATACGGGAGGGCAACATGAAAGTTGTCCCAAACCAAACAGCAATCGATCCTACAGAAGGCGCATCCGGCGCTTTCGCAACAACACCGGCTAACCCGTGTGCCACCCCAACCGGTGATATCGGCACCGCCCGAAGAAACGATGACGCAAACGCCGAGGCCAACGGCGGCTCCCGGGGAGCCACGAAAGATCGTGGTGCCCGCCGAAGCCCAGCCAGCGAATGTGACCTTCCGGCGGGACGCAAGGTCTACTGCGTACGTACCGACCCGGACTCGGGAAAAGAAAATTCGAGACGTGCCGCCGGTGGAAATCCGTAGAGTAGGCCAGGGAATTGCGGACTACTTGAAGCAGGAAGCGGCTAAGGCCACGTCACGGGTGACGAGCAAAGCCTAAGGGGAGACACCATGGCAGGTTCCGTATCAGGTCTATTGTCATCGACCAGCACTGGCACCGGTTTGGGGCAAGGCATCGACGTCGCCCAGTTCGTGACCTTGGCGCTGGCTGGCGACCAGGCAAACATTACCTAGCTGCAAACGCAGCAGACAGTGCTGAATTCGCAGACGACCGCGTTGTCGAAAATCACGACCGATCTCAACAATTTGCAGCAGACGTCATTCGCGTTGGGTGATCCGTTGGGAGCTCTGAACGCGCTCACGACCACGTCATCGAACTCCGGTGTAGTGACCGCCACAGCAGCCAGTTCCGCACTGGCCGGCACTCACAACGTCACGGTTAGCGGGCCGCCCGTGTTAATCATCGTGGCGGGGCCAGCCTCAAGCATCTGCCAATCGAAGAGCTTGCTGAAGAAGGCTTGGGTCTCTGCACGGTCGCGGCAGCCGATTTCGAAATGGACGACGGGATTGGGCATGCTGAACCCCTTCTTAATGGCTGGTCATGACTTCCATTCGCTCGGTGTCTCGGAATTCAAAATATGCTGACGCCGGCTCGAGCGAGCATCGGCAGAGTTTAGGGAGTCTGGCCAACAGGGTCAAATACATTCCGCGATTAACCTGAAACCGGTAGTGGACGCTGAAACACGGGCGGTTGGCGCTGATTTCAACTCGCATGGCTGCTGTGGCGCTGACGGCAGACGGGTGCTGACACTAGGGCGAAGGCCATCGAGGCTCAGGACAAGCAACCTGCCCTGTAGAGCTTTGCCAGCGTTATTGTTTCAAGCAGGCACGGTGACGATTAGGTTCCGAGGTACGTGACGTGAACGTAGGTGCCGAGTCTAGCGTTATAGGCCAGATACCAGCCGTCGTGGTCGGGATCTTCGTAGATAACGATCTGATCAGAATCCCAGAGCCAATCGCCGCAGTAGCCGATATCGTACGGAGCAACGCTAAAGTAAAAGCCGCCGAACCAGAAACGAGATGGGCCGCCGCCAGCAAGATGCCAGACGTGGCCACGACCAAAGCCACCGGTAAAGCGACCATGCTCCCAAGGATGATCGACGTGGTAGTGGGGATCATCGCGGCCGGTGTCATGGCCCACCCACTTATCGTTGGTGTGGACGTGGGGAGCGTTCGGATGACCACCTTTGTCACTGAGATTCGGATGGTCGGGTGCCGGACGAGGATTGGCGCGGGCAGGAGCTGGGCCGTGGGCGGGGACGTGACCGCCACCAACGCCATGAGAAGGACGTTGCGCCGGGGATGCTTCGCCGTGCGCCAAAACGGCTGCGAATAAAGAAACGGAAAGCGCGAGAGCTCCTGCAAGGGTCTTCATTTCAGGCCTCCGGCCAGATGGTGCCACTAGTTCCCTTCCCCTCTCGAGGGTGGAAGGTTCCCGGGGTTGGCGCGCGTGAAGGGATTCCGAGGATAAATAAGGGCGCACCGCGCTTTAGATGCGGTGCGCCCTCGTCACCCGTCCAATTGCCGAAGCTCAGCGGCGATGCTTGATCTCCAAAGGCTCGACAAGTTTAAAGGTCAACGGGGTCTCCGGGGCGAGGGTGATGTCCCGTTTGCCGGTGAGTCCCGCGCCTCCGGTGCCTGCGGCCGCGCCGATGAGGCCGCCAATCAGAGCGCCTTTACCACCGCCAGCGAGCCCGCCGATGAGAGCGCCGCCACCCGCGCCGCCGCCCACCATACCTGCGGTGCGCTTGCCCTTGCCGACGCTGGTCTCCGTAGGGGCTGTAGTTTGCATGTCGTAATCCTCGTTGCGGATGGTGACGCTGGTGAGGGTGAGAGAAAGGACCGCGCCGCCCTTGAATCTGCCGGCGGGCTTGGCGTCTTTGACGATACCCGAAGCCCGGGCGCCTTTGGGAATCGTGACCTTGCCATCGACCTCGACGGGAGCCTGCACGGTTGCGGAAAATGCTTGGCCAGGAGTGCTGATCTTGGAGCCCACGGCTTGATCAAGAACAACAGAGATGACCGTCCCTGCCGGGACGATGAGCGGCTTGGGCGGAGGCGGCGGCGGTGTAGGCTCTTTTACCGCCGAGGAAGCGGAGGCATCGGTGCCAATAGGAGCGGCCGCATCTGGAGAGGACGAGGAGGGTTGCTGATTGGCTCCTTTCTGGCAACCAAATGCTGCGAACGCTAGAGCGAGGTAGAGTACCGACAAATTTAGCGACAGGGGACGACGACGATTCATGCACTTCCTCCATTTGAGGCTGGGCGATTCAGAGTGCGTAAATCAAAGATACTAGGATTGGACGTGAAGTCAATTTGGGAGATGACGAAAGACTTACTGGGGCGTGACAGGTGTGTAATTGTTTGGATTTCTGGCGAACGCGTGGGGAACCTCACTAAAGTTTGTTTGTAATGTGTCGATAGAGGAGTTTGAACGGCACGCCTCGTGTGCCAATCGAGGGTTCGTCGTCCGTGGTGTCCCTCTACGGGACAGAGTACCGAGACGGGCAGTATCGCTGCGCTTGAATGTCCACAAAGCCATTCCTTCCAACACCTGCGACTCGTTAACTTTGGCGGTGAAGTCGCATGGGTATTCCTTGCCTGCGCCTCGGAATAATTTTCCGGCCGCGACACAAATCTAAGAGCACTCTGATTTTGCGAATTCGAGTTTAGATTACGGAGCATTCATGGCCGCCAGCTCCACACCAGGTGTCATTCGTTGCCGCAGTCGCATTCTTGTCGCCAGCGCCGACCCGGCATTCCGCAGACGAATGATGAACGATCCAGCTTACGCGGATGCTTTGAGTGAGGAAGCGTTCGGGGGAGCGCACGCGCTGGCGAAACTAGTGCAGTTCCCGTGCGACGAAGTGCTGCTGGACCGGAACCTTCCAGACCTGGATGCGCGGGAGGTCGCCGAGCAAATCCGGAAGCAGTATCCGCCGAAACTGCTCCGGTTACCATCGGTGATCTCACCTTTGGCACCGGCGTTGGTGTCCGGCAACAATATTGGCCAAGCGGTCACCCAGCTCAACAGTGCGCTTGCCCAGGTCGGCGTTCAGCGTGTGTTCTACGGAAACGCCTTGAACCAGATCACTCTCAGCCAGAACTTTCTGAATCAGGATAAGATCAACCTCAGCGCCCAAGAAAATACCCTAGCCGGTGTGGATCCAGCCAAAGCGGCAACCAATCTCGTTCAGGCCCAGATCGCGGACCAAGCCACCCTCAGTGCCACCGGCCGCATCCTCAGCCTCCCCACCCTGCTCGACTTCCTGAAGTAACCTAGCATCGCCACTCGCGTTTACCTTCTTGCCACCGAGGCAAGGCGAAAGAGTTTCTCGAGGGCTTGTTAACGGTTCCCGGATGCCTCAACTATGTTCTCGCCAACGGCTCTGCGCACGAAAATACCATGGGGGTGGCCGAGGTCTGGGGCGCCCAGGCGAGCCACGAAGCGTCCCTAGCGTCGCCGGCCGTATCTGGCACAACGGGATGCAGAGTTGTGCGGGCTTAGGTCTTGATCAACCCGGGGAATCTACGCGAGCTACCGTCGAAGCCAGGGAACACCGCAGTTAGGTCGGTCACGCCGATGTGTCTAGTCAACACTTCGCTGAGCACAGATCGAAAGTCTGTCGTAAGCGCGAGATCGCGCCCTTCATTTAGTTGATGATCTGCAAGCCCCGGCCACTTGCCGTACACGCGGCCGCCCTTCACATCGCCGCCCATCACAAACATGCAGTTGGCGTGGCCGTGATCGGTTCCGCGATTCCCGTTTTCTTTCGCCGTACGCCCGAACTCGCTCATCGTCACTACGACCACGTCCTGCATACGGTCGCCCATGTCTTGATGAAATGCCGCGAGTCCCTGACCCAAATCTTTCAACAGATTGGAGAGTTGCCCTTGCACGCCACCCTCATTGACGTGGTTGTCCCAACCGCCGCAATCGACGAACAGAACTTCAACTCCGATGTTGACCTTCAACAACTGACCGATCTGTTGCAGATTCTGCCCCAGCCGGCTGGTTGGATACTGCGCACCATTCTCCGGCGCGTACTTGCTGGGATCGACTTTGCGCAGCAAGTCGATCGCTTCAAATGTTTCCGTACCGGTGCCGCGCAGCGCGTGATCTACGGTCTGCGCGTACATCGCTTCGAAGCCGCCTTCCACCGCGGCACCCATCGCCGCCGTTTGCGGCATCACCTTGAACTGCTTCAAATCCGGCAGCGCGATCGCCGACACGCTCCCGTGCAGCATGCGTGGCAAATTCGGGCCCATTGCAACTGCACGGAACGGCGACGCGTTTTCTTCCGGCACCGTTTCGAGCGCGCGGTTCAGCCAGCCATCCTCGGTAGCCTTCACACCCGGTGTGCCAGACTCCATGAAATCCTGCGCGTCGAAATGCGACCGGGTCGGATCGGGTGAACCCGCCGCATGCACGATCGCCAACTGGTTCTGGTGAAAGAGCGGTTCGAGCGGCCCGAGGCTCGGGTGCAATCCGAAAAATCCATCAAGATCAATGGCCCCCTCGGCCGCGCCACGCCGTGGTTGAGGAATGGCAATCGTCGGCCGCAAGCGATAGTAATTCGGCTCCGCGAAGGGCACCACAATGTTGAGCCCGTCCGCCGCCCCGCGCTGGAACAGCACGACGAGCTGCTTCTTACCCGCCGTCGAGGGCGTCGCCGCAATCGCCCGTTGCAGGAACGCCGGCATCGCGCTCAATCCAACCATCGCGATTCCGCCCTGCTTCAGAAAATACCGCCGCGAAAACTTCAAGGGTCGCACGCCTTGGCAACATCGATCGCTCATGAAAACCTCACTCCTGCTTGTTCTCACGTACTGCGTTTTCTTCCTTCGCCTGTTCTTCCGCGCTTTCGACTGTCAACTTTCGACTGTCAACTACCTTCTTTGAAATTCCGGAGCGCCCAGCACTAGGCCCTCGACTACTCCCAGGTCCACGTGCTTCACCGGGTCATCCAGCTTTGCCTGCAAAATCTGCGGGCTATCCAACTGCTTCTCCAGCGTCTCTACGGTCATCGGCCCGGTTTGCCCGCCAAGGAAAAGCTGCACCGCGCGGTCGAGCGCGGCTTTCGCGTCTGTCGAAGAATCCATGCCCAGCAGCGATTCCGCGTCGCTGCGCGAACCGCGAACCTTGTTGCCCGCAAGCGCCAGCGAATAATTCAGCCGGTTGAGCAACGCGCCGGTGTTCACCCAAGCATCCGCTTTGTCCGAATAACCGGTGGGCGGCTGGCATTGGTACAAAGGTTCGCCGATACGTCCCGCCCACTGCACCAGCGGCATGGGCGTATCGACGTCAGTGCCCAACGCCCGCGCTGTGGAAACCACCAACTCGAAGGGCGTCTTCACTTTCGCTCGGTAGGCGTCGCGCGACCAGAATTCCGGCGAATAGATCATCGTCTTCATCACCGCGCGGATATCTCCGTCGCTCGATTGAAATGTCTGCGCCATTCGGGCCACCAGCGCGGGCGGAGGATTGTCCGAAACAAAGCGTCGCGCCAATTTCGTGGAAATAAACTTGGCCGTGCTCGGATGGTGCACCAGCAGATCGATTACTTCTTCTCCGTCGCGCATCCCGCCCGCGTGAATTTTCTTCCCCAGCACCATTTTCGGATCGGGATCGTGCAAGCGCTCGTCGAATTTGAACGTTGCTTCCACCCTGGGCTTTTCAATCGACCAACCGGTGAAGCACCGCGCCACCTCCGTCACATCTTTCTGCGTATAGCCGCCATCCACGCCCAGCGTGTGCAGCTCCATCAATTCGCGCCCGTAGTTTTCATTCAACCCGCGCTCGTTTTTCTTTTGCTGAGCTTGCACTGCGCGCGGCGGAAAACGTCCCCGGCGCGCTTGCTGCCGCATCGTGCGTTCCGCAGCCGCGCGTTCAGCCGCTCGTGGGTCCGCACTCAAAAAATTATCCAGGTAAAAAAGCATCGCCGGACTTTTCGCCGTCGCGGTCAGCAAGTCCTTGAATTTTCCCAGCGTGTGCGGCTGGATCACGTCGCGCTCGTATGACGTAAGCAGCCATCGGTCGTCCCCCTTGCCCGCAAACACGTTGAAGTGGTTGAACCAGAAATCGTCCAGGTTCTGCTGCAACTGCCGCTGGCTGTAGATCGCTCGCGTCATTTTGGCCATCGCCAGCTCTTCTACAACGCGCTGCGGTTTCTTGCTGTCATCGGCAATCGCGCGGGGCACCGCGTTTGGATCAACGCCCAGAACATCGCGCTTCCCACCCACGCCTCGCGTAGCGGCGTTGGCTTGCTGCGAGGGATCCTGCTTCATGGGCGATGTCTCCGAGTCGCCCGCAGCCGTCGGTGCCGACCAAGCAGTATTCGCCGCATCATCCGCCGCGGACGGCGCTTGCGCAGACACCCGCGGTTGCGCGGGTGCCTGTCCCTGACCCGGTTGCGGCCGGCCGCGGGAGGCCTGCATGTCCCGCGCGACGATCGCCGCTGCCGCGTCCGAACGCGTCGGCTGGCCCTGCGCCTGCTTCACTGGTTGTTTTTCCGCCTGCTTCGGCTGGGGGTATTCGGCCAGGAGCGTCGCCGACGACATCCGCAGGGTCGGATACCCTTGCAACCGCGCCTCGACCGCCTTGTCGTCAATCGAATTCGGATTCAGCTGCTGGTCGATCCACTTCGCCAAGCCCATCTGTCGCACGCGCTCGACATCACCGGGGCGCGGCCCGTAGGCCAGCCGGTTCAGAGTATGCAGAATCGCTTCATCCACGCTCAATTCCGCAATCGGCAATCCTTTGAGCGCCGGATCCTGCTTAGGTTTCTTGTCCTTCGCCGGAACGGGAACAGGTTCGGGCACAGGACCTGCCGCGGCAGCCGCCGGTAAAGGCAGATCGACGCTCAGAGTCAAAACACACGCGACGGAAAGCACAATGGAAAGAACGGATTTTGCGAGAACAGCAAATACGGGGGGCTCCGGTAGACGGCGGTGCAACCTCATATGATTCTCCAGCCGGGACGATTCGGTCAGGACCGATATTGACCCCATCTTGAGCACTTCCAGAATAACCCGTGGGGCCGGAGTAAGTTGCGCCGACTCTCCCGGCGTGTCGAACTGCTATCCGGCCGATCGTACAGGTAGCCCAAGTTTACGCCCGATTTGACGCAGCCTGAGGAGTGCTCTTATTCTCTTTGCTCTGCTTTGGTTAGGAACCTATGCTGATTCGCAACTTCATTTTCTGGCTGTCCACAAAACGCAGTGTAACCGACTCGATTGCGCGCCGCGGGATGCGCCACGGTTTTGCACGGCGATTCGTGGCCGGCGAAACGCTGGGCGAGGCTCTTACGGCAAGCGCAGAACTTTGTCGGCAGGGCCGAAATGTAAGCCTGAATCACCTCGGCGAAAATGTTGCGACCGAAGCGGCTGCGCGGGAGGTTTGCGCCAGCTACATCGAAATGGTGGAACAGCTGCACGCGAAACATCTCAGTGGAAACATCTCGATCAAGCTCACGCAACTGGGTCTGGACCTCAGCAAAGATTTGTGCGCGGAGCTGGCGCTTTCCATCGCCAAGCGCGCTGCGGGATTCGGTCGCACGATCGAGATGGATATGGAGGGCAGCGTCTACACCGAGGGGACCCTGGATATTTTCGAGAGCGTGCAGCGCGAAACCGGCAATGTCGGTTTGGCGGTGCAAGCCTATCTGCATCGCACCGAGAAGGACCTGCAGCGCTTGGCGCCGCTAAAACCCAAGATTCGTTTGGTGAAGGGCGCATACCGCGAACCAAAAAGCATCGCTGTGCAGGGCAAGCCCGCCGTTGACGCGAATTATAAGCGCTTGACGACGCTGCTGCTGGAAGGCGCGGCGAAGGGAACGTTTTTCCCTGCGATCGCTTCGCACGATCCCATGATGGTTGCCCACGCCCAAGCCGAAGCCGCCCGCCTGAACCTGTCGAAGGACACATACGAACTTCAGATGATCTACGGAATTCGTCGCGACCTACAACAGCAGGTCCACGCGGCAGGTAACATTTTGCAGGTCTACGTGCCGTTCGGAACGGACTGGTGCCCGTACTTCATGCGGCGGTTGTCGGAACGCCCCGCAAATTGCTGGTTTGTTTTGCGTAGCCTGGTCGCGGAGTCTTCGCGCTAGAAGCCGAACAAAGCACCGGTCACCGGCTCGAATCGTCGCATGGGTCAATTACTCCGTGACGTCGAAATCGACCGTGCGGTTCGGGGCGTGGTTGTTGGCGCCGTCTACAGCTTGTAGGAGCAGGCGGTAGCCACCGGGCGGCAGATCCTTCACCTTCACCACCATTCCTGCCGGAACCAGCGGATTGCCCTTCTGGATGAAGTCGTCGGCGGGAATCGCGCCAGTGAAAAGCAATTCCTTGTTTGTGGCGCGGTCCATCACGTGATAGCCAAAACCGAGTTTCGGCGGCTTGTCTGAAGCCAGCAGTGGATCGTAAATCTCGGTGTACAAAATCACATTGTCGCTGCGCTTGAAACGGTTGGTGGCGGAAGGAACCACTTGCATGCCCTTGACGACCAGCGGCGTGCGGTCTTCGAGAAGAATGGAATCGAGCCCAGTGGGAATGTCGGAGACGCGCGTGGCGGAATTGGTGAGCACGATGCCGCCGAGGCTCATACTCTTGCCGTCGTAAGCATCGATCTGCAGCGGCGACTCGAACTTTCCAAAAGTATCGCCACCGCCACTCAAAACAACGGTGAGCTTATAGGTGCCGGCCGCGGCGTCAAACTGGTTCCCATACCGGTAAGGAGTTTTCGTAAATTCTTTCCACTCCTCTTTTTCGAGATCGAGATTGACGGTATCGCTAAAGCGCGCTCCCACCGTTCCATCGGGCCGGTAGGCGATGCCCAGCACGTTGATGTTGGCGTGATACTTCCCTTTTTCCTTGTCGAACTTCAGCGAATCGGACGAAATCTCCATTGCCAGGTTCACGCGCGCGACATTCGGCCCGGTGTAGAAATAGGGCGCCTCCAGCGCGCCGTGAATGGATCCCGATTGCCCGCCCGCAGCGTGGAGTTCGAGTTGCTTTTCGGCGGGCTTACCTTCCAGAGGATTTTCGGTTCGCGAGTTGCAGAATCCGCTGCGCGAGCGGACGTTGAGGCCACCCCGGTTCATTTTCACCTTCAGCGTATGGCAACTTCCCTCGGGCGAATCGGCGGGCACGTAGCCCAGAATGTAAAACTCATTTTGTTCCTTTCCAATGCGCTGGAGACCGCCCAGCAAGTCATTGGTATTGAAAATCGAAAAACCCCCCGTGCCTTCCGCGAGTTCAGCGAGAACTTGTTGATTGGTGGTGACCGACGGCGGCAACTGAGGAATGATGCTGCGGGATTGGTTATAAGGGTTGTTGAGGTTGTTGTTGTACGGATTGTAATTCGTGGGCGTTGTCGAACCGCCGCCCCGCGTACCGCCCGGATTCCCCGTCGTGCCACCACCCTTGCCACCGGTGCCTGTTCCGGTGCCTGTCCCGGTGCCGCCCCGGCCGCCACCAGTGCCTGTTCCGGTGCCGCCCCGGCCGCCGCCGGTGCCCGTGCCACCTGTTCCCCCAGTGCCTCCGCCCGCGCCGGGATGGCCACCACCCCCGCCGCCGGTGCTTCCACCGCCACCCGGGTGTTGGGGGTCCGGAGACGCCGCGAGTGCATACGAAGTCAGGAGCAGACCAGGCCGCATCGAGACGTGCTGCGAAACGGCGCGAAGGCGCCCGTTCGAGTCGCCATTGCGGGCGCTGCCTCCTCCGGGGACTGCGGCCACCAGGCCTCGTACGTCGAGCGAATAGATCGCCACATTCGACTTGTTGCACGCGTCAATCGTGGCGGTGAGCTCCGATTGATTTTCAGGAGTGAGCGCGAATCCCGTGGAGAACAGCACCAGCATCTTGCGGCCCGGCACCGACCGCAGGTTCTTGGCGAGGCTTCGCACCGCCAGCAACATCGTTCGTGCGCCAAAATCCGTTTCCGCGCTGCTGATCGAGGAAAAACCCGGTGAAGAGATGCTCCCCGAACCGGCGGAGTCCGGAGCGGCATTGGACGCGACGTAGGAGGTCTTGACGCCGCTGATCGCCGCACGCAGCGCATCCGGATTCGCCGTGAAATTCTGGGCAATGCGCAGGGTGCCGCCAAAATCGACAACCGCCATCAGCCGATCCGGTCCGGTGTTGGCTTCCATGAATTTTGCGGCGGCACCGCGGGCCTGAATCTGATCGGGGGCAGCCATCGAGGAATTGTCGAAGAACAAAATCAGGTAGCGGCGCTGCGCATTGTTGGCTTGTACGGCGACGTCGGCGCCGGTGGAGAAAGTGGCGACCTGCTGCTCTTTGTTGTCTTCATAGACTTTGAACTCTTTTTGGGTCAGGTCGCGAACGTACTCGCCCTTCTTGTCGGTCACCACGGCATCGACCAGCACCAGCTTCGATACTTTTTTGATGACGGCGACGGGCTGCTGTTCCGAAGAAGGGGCCGGTGCGGCGGTGGTTGCCGCTTGGGGCGCGGCGGGGGTTTGTTGCGCGTGAAGGTTCGCGGGCACCAGGAAAAATATCGCGGGCGCGACGCCGAGAAACGGAATACTAGAGCGCTGGCTCATAAACGTTTTCATATGCTCCCCCCAAAAAGCCAAAACAAAAACTAGTTCGGAATCACCACGGCGCCATTGCGCGCCGCCATTTGCGAGCCTTCCGCGTCGCGCACCACCAAGCGCACAAGGTACGTGCCGGGCTTGATGTCAAAGCTGGATTTGACGGTGAAGCCTGAGTGATTGAGGCGATTTAGAGTTGGGTCGAGCAAACGCATCTCCACGATCTTCTCACCGCCGGTGACATAATTGCCGTTTTCGTCAAAGATGGCGGTGGCGAAGGTGAGATCGTCGCGGCTGCGGCCTTCGGCTTTGCGGAAATGAATTCCCTTTACGTCCACATGAGTCAGTACCGCGAGGCGCGCCTGGGTCTGATCGGTCTTGAAAAACTGCGTCTGTAAATCGATGGGCACGTCGTGGATTTCTTCTTGCGAAAAAATCGCTTCCTGTATCTCCTGTTTGGCGGCTTCGGTGGGGTCCTTGACGGTGCGCGGCGCGTAGTAGCCGTGGCGGGCCTGGATGATGAACTTTTGCCGGCCGGCCATCGCGACCTTTAGTGTGTGGTAGTGGCCGTCTACTTTCAGATTTTGCGGCGAGAAGCCGAGAAGGTAGGAAAGCGGCGGCGCCGCCACAGCTCGCTGAAGTCCCACATCGAGGTCGTTGCGATTGTGAAAGTAGGTGCCGCCCGTGCCGTCTGCGAGGTTGCCGAGAATCTCGGATTGCGCAGACTGGGCCTCGATGCGGTAGGACGCTTTGAAACCCGCGGTTCGGACCGTGTCCACAGGCGGATTGGCAATATCGCCGAGCAAATCGGGCGTGTACAGGCCGCGCGCGTCGATCGTATTAATGACGATATTGGCGTGATTGGCGCGATCGATCAGGTCGCCCGCCTCGCGGGTTTGTTGGGTGACGATAAAACCTGGTGAGACGAACACCATGACGCGCTGGCCGGGCATCGAGGAAAGACGACGCATGGTGTCTTCCAGATGTCGATATACGAATTCAGTCTGCGAATCGCCGATGGAGGCTACATTCTGCGCAACCGCCAGGGCCATCGACTGGGCGGCCGCTTGCCGGGTTTCGTCTCCGTTGAACGCGCACTGAACGGTGTCCTCGGTGGCCACGGCGAGCGCTTGGGGCATGTGGAAATTCACGATCTGATCGGCCTGGTAATAGTTGAGATCAGGGCAATCGTGAAACCCGCCGTGCGCGGACAGAGGACGTGGAACGATGCCCAGCAGAGACTCTTTGAGCTTCGCGTGGTCGGAAGTGAACTCCTGTGTGAGTTGCCCCGAAGTGGAGTACATGCCGACGCGGTCAGAAGGAGCGAGCGAATCGAACAGACGGCTGGCAGCGTCGCGGACCGAGGCGACATCCTCCATGAGCATATCGGTATCGTCAAAAACCACGGACACAAAGCGTTGGGGGAGTGCCGCAACCGGGGCTGCGGGTGTTTCCCCTGGCTCGGCTGGCTCGCTTGCCGATTTGGTGGTCGGCACGATGGCGTGCGATTCGGGCGTTTCTATGCTGAAACTGGAGATGGTCTGGGGCTTGCGATTGTCGAAGAGCTGAAAATCTTCCTTTTTTAAGTTGGTTACAATGTTTCCCGACGAATCGCGCACGACAACACGCAGCAGGACCAAGTTCACGCGGACTTTAAAGGTGGCAGCGGTGTCGCGGCTTGACACTTCTTCGCCGCTCGCGGCATTGCTACTGGGATTGGCTGGCGCGGGAGATGGGGCCGGGGGAGACGATGGCGTGTAATCGGTTCTGGGAGCCGCACCCGGATCGGGCGGCGCCTGGGCCTCGAGAGACCCCGCGAAAAATATCAGACCGATGGTGAGGAGCAGCCCAATGACGTACCGCTCGAATCGGAATTGCCGAGAACGCTGCATGCGTTCCTTTCTTGCCCCTGCAGATTGCCCTTGGGCGTGGCAACGAAAAGCAAGGGGACTACTCGACGCCGACCGGTACTGCGACTATACGCTCGGGTTTATTTTAGTGTCAACGCGGCGGAACCGCATCTGGAGCGGCAACCCCGGCCCGGAAGGCCTCGATTGTCCACACATCCTGCGCTTGCTGGCGGCGCAGGACGTAGCGTTCGCCGGTGCTTAGCAGCACCCGAAAATACGTCGATCCCGGGGAGTACCAGCGATCCTCGACAGCGGTCACATCGATCGGCCTGCCGTCAAGCAGCACTCGGACGGGGCGCTCGTCCGCTTTAAACCCTGCGTAACACTCGACGTAAATTGTTTTCTCAGGCATGCGCGCGCGATTGCTTGCGGCGGTTGTCGGCCAATTCCGCGTTCCAGGCCGCTCCCAAGAAGATGATGACGGTGGAAAGCTGCATCCAGATGAGCAACCCGATGACCGCCGCCAGTCCACCATACACCACGTTGTACGGCACCCTGCGAACGTAGAAACCAAAGCCTATGTCGGCGACCCACCAAAGCAGCGTCGCCACCATCGCGCCGGGAAGGACATTGCGCAGGCTGGATTCCTTGGGGCGCGCCACCCGGTAAATTACGGTCAGGGCGACCATGGCCAGAAAGATGGCCGTGCCGTGGAAGAAGAATCCCCATAAGGTTTGAATGGGGTGACTCTTGCCTAGTTCTTCGCCGAGCCAATGGCGCAAGGGTTTGCCGAAAACGCCGAGAATCGCGGCGACCAGCAAAGGAGCGATGGTCACCAGCAGCAACAGCAGGCTGCGCAACTGCCGCTGGAGAAATCGCGGACGCTCGCGGTCTCCGTAGACCGCCTGGATGCCCTCCATCAAGAGGCGCATCACTTGCGTGCCCGCCAGAAGCGTGCCGCCCCAGCCAAGCAGGGCCCATTTCCAGGCTTGCGGGCCGCGCTTGACCAGGAATTCCGACACGATTTGCTGGCTGCCCGGCGGCAACAAACGTGTGAGGTCGGAGATCATGTCGAAAAGATTGGTACGGTCGCCGACCGGGCTCGTTGCGAAGCCGACGGCGACCAGCAGCGTGGGGAAAAACGCCAGAAACAGATTGTAGGCGACCGCTTGCGAAATCATGCCGCAGCGTGGAAAGACGCGGCCGAACATACTCAGGGCGCGCTTGGCGAGGGCGGCGGATGCAATCATGGGTGGGCATTATACCCGTGCGACTAGGTTTCGGGCGTACTATGGGCGGGCCTCGTGTTCCGGTGCGCTGTTTTGTCGTTGTTGGAGGAGGCGGCGGGTGTTTCTGGTCAGGTCTGCGGCGATCATCGGCCAAGGTGCAATGCCCATGAAAATCCGACAAGTCTCTGGTACTTGGGGACCCAATCGTTTCCGCGTTCCCTTCTTCATCGTTCTCTTGGTCGCGGCGATGGTAGGTTCGGCGCAGGCGCCTTCGCATGGCGTAGTGCAACCGCTGGCTGGAGCGAAGTTTGTGCCCGACGACGATGTCAAGTGCCTGTCCTCCGTTGTAGAGAACGGAGATCCGGCGACTGGCGCGTCCACGATTCTTTTGAAGGCGACGCCTGGCTGCGTGGTTCCCCCGCATTTTCACACTGCCGAAGAGCAGTTACTCGTAGTGCGCGGGCAGGTCTCGACGGGAATGGAAGGGATGTCTACAACCGTGCTCGTCGCTGGCGGCTTCGCGATGATGCCTGGGAAGAAGCCGCACTGGTTCACGTGTGCGTCGAAAACGGAATGCTTGCTGTTCGTCACTTTCGATCAGAAGTACGACATTACCTGGGTCAAGCGGAAGTAGCTGGAGCGTCAGGGGAACGATTCGTCGCCATGGTTGCGGGTCTGCGCGACAACGATTGCCCGAGGAGACCTGCAGCGATTGCCGTAAGAAGTAGCACGATAGGATCGATGGGGTGACGGTATCGCAATGACGTGTGCGTTACGTAATACAGAAACGGAAAGATGACGGGAAACGTTGCCAGCGGAAACGCATATTCACGGTGCTTTCCGATGAGCGCCACGATACCGAAAAACGCGCCAATCCCAGAAAACGTGGCCCAAAGGATGACCGCGCGAACCAGCCAGGAATCGGCGGCGATAAATTTATCGATCGGATGTGGGATGCCCGCCCAAAAGGCCACAAAGCGTTCGCCGGTGAGAAATAATTCCACGCGCGGATGCGTCACGATGAAACCCGCGGCTTTGCGCATCTCTTCGTGCATGAACGCGGTTTCGCCCATCCGAAAATAGCGTACGGTTTCGCGCTCCTTGGTGATGGGGCCGGGAAAACGCGCGTGCTTGTCATCGTAGTTCTCGTTATTTCCGATGTAGAGCTCGAGGGGAAAATTCGAGCGCAGCGGAACGAAGCGGTGGAAGACCGTGTAGTTGCGGATGGTCCACGGGATAGAACAAAGGATCGCCAAGCCCAAAGCCAGCGCGGGTCTAGCGATCCACGCCGACGCCGATGGTCGTGGATTACCGCGGCGCCAGACACGGTATGCAGCCCAGCCCGTTAGAAATGGCAGCAGCGAACCCAGAGATGGGTTAGTCATCAGCGTGACTCCCCACAGCAAGCCGTAGAAGCACCAGTCGCGCAAGCGTTGTGACTCGGCCAGCTCCAGCGTCGCCCACAGCAGCGTGGCTGCCAGCAGCGCCGCCAGCGACGTATCCCAGATCCACTCAAACGGAGTCATGATCGCGTTAGGAAATAGGGCCCACAGCCACGCGGCTGCGCTGGCGACACCCAGGTTCGCAATCTTCTTCCCCGCATAGAAAATCGGAACGCAGACCGCCGCAGAGAAAAGAATGTTCAGGAAAACCAGAAAGAAAAAGGAGCGAATGGTGAAAATTCCGAAGATCTTGAATGCGGCCGCGACAAGCAATGGATAAACCGGCGTCAACCAAGCGGTCGGCCCGGTTTCGCGGCCAAAGGGATTGCTGAATCCGCTCCCGGTGGCAATGGAGCGCGCAATACTTCCGGTTTCCTGCTCGAACGGCGCAGTGGCGAGCGCCGCCTCGGGGATTTTTCGCGCTTGACCCCAGGCGAAAGCCAGCCGCGCGCCGACGGCTACCACCACGATCAGGAGCAGAGAGGTCGCGGCCTTTCGCAACGTGCGCTTCATCGCATGGTCTTCCCCGACGCTAGAACCAAGTATTGCTGAGTCCACATCCTACTCCGAACGGTACGATGCCTACGCAAACAGGTAGCATTCCTATCGTCCCGGTTGAGAATCCATGTTGCTTCGACGTCGTAACTTTTTCGCAATAGAATTCGCGGCGTTGGCCCGAGCCGGCCCGCCTTTCCGCGGGCTCGACACTAGACATCCGGCCTAGTCTCGGCAGACGTATCAGGGTACCCAAGAGGCTCCATGAAACTTCTCCTTCCCTTCGCCGGCATTTCTTGCTCGCACGGAACGCGGCCAACAGGAGCGTGCGTGTGACGCCGACAAGCGGCTACGCCTGTTCCGGAGCGGGCCTGGAAGCGGGAACGGTTGGGCCGCCAACTCCGAAGGGAAGAGACAGAGATTCTGGAGGGCGGGACCGGGGACACCCAGCAACATGGTGCGCCTTCTGGTATCGGTGGACGGGGTCGCCAAGGATGGTTGCTCCTACATTCCTTCCAGGCGCTATCCACTATCCTCACAAGCTTGGCGTATTCTAGTCACTTGACCGTGGTGTCGAGCGGTCAAGTCGACTACCCATGCCGCTGCTCAGCGCCATAGCACGAAAATGCAAGCTCGAATATTTCTCGACGCACATACCAAAGAACGCGAGGATTCTCGAAATCGGCTGTGGCGATGGATGGGTTGGCCGCTGGCTCAAGTTCAATGGGTATCCGGACTATGTGGGCATCGATTTGGTCTCCAACGTCGCCGATGTTACCGGTGATGTCCGCGCCTGGCGCAAGCTCGGAATCGCTCCGGCTTGGTTCGACGTGATCATCGCGTTTGAAGTGATCGAGCACGTCGATTGCGTTCAAGATTGCTACGACCTTCTGCGCCCGGGCGGCTTGCTGATGCTCACGTCCCCGTTGCCGGGCATGGACTGGATGTGTCGCGGTCTCGAGCTCTTAGGACTGAACCAGCCGCGCACCAGCCCGCACTGCAATCTGACCGATTTCACGAAACTGCCTTTATTCAAGCGGGTCGCGCTGATTACCCCCTTGCACCTGGTTCAATGGGGCATTTTTACCAAACCGGCGACGGGCCAGTTCCAGCCCGAGCACGCGCCGCGAGCTGCTGACTTTGCCCGTCCCGCGGGCTAACGCTTCCCTGCGGCGCCTTGGGAATGAAACTCTCTGGAAGCGAAGCAATCAACGCCGCAGTGTCCGTTCGCGCGACCAATCGTCCCAAGACCGGTCAGTCCTGCAAACGCAAGCCTGGCACCGGTCAGTTCTAAGCGCTTTCCCTTCAAATGGTTATCTTTTTTCGAAAAATCGGCAAGTGACATGCTGACCTTTCGAGGGGTGTAGACGTCCTACATGCAGGGATGTAGAAGCTCTACCCCCTTGAGGGATCGTCTTGGCCAACCGTTATCAGAACCGCATCGAGCTTCTGCAGGGCACGCTGGACCTCTTGATCCTGCAAACCCTCCGCTGGGGGCCCCAGCACGGCTACGGCATCAGCCAGGCCATTCGCCTGAATTCCGGTGACATTCTGCAGGTGGACACCGGCTCGCTCTATCCCGCGCTGCACCGCCTGGAACGCCAGAAGTGGATCGCCGCCGACTGGAAGCTGTCTGAAAACAAGCAGCGAGTCCGCGTCTATCGCCTCACCGCTGCAGGGAAAAAGCGTCTCTTATCGGAACGCTCCCGCTGGGCACAACTCTCCGACGCCATCGCCGGCGTCCTGGAGCCAGCCAAGAAGGAGAACGAAGCATGAGGTTCCCTCTTTGGCGCAACAAGCGGCAACAACACCTCGAGCACGAGATCGAAACGCATTTGCAGATGGCGAAGCGCGACCATCTCGATCGCGGCGAATCCGCGCAACACGCCGACTCTGCGGCGCGCCGCGAATTCGGCAACGTCGCCCTGGTGCAGCGCGTCACCCGCGACCAGTGGGGCTGGCTTTGGCTCGAGGAACTACTTCAGGACTTTCGATATGGCGCACGCCTGGTGCGACGCAATCCGGGATTCACGCTCGTCGCCGTGCTCACGCTGGTGCTGGGCATCGGTGCGAACACTGCCATTTTCAGTTTGGTGAATGGAGTTTTACTGCAGCCCTTGCCGTTCCGTGAGCCGAACCGCCTGGTCGGCATGACCAATTACTACCCGAAATACCCGTTTGTGCTCATGCGCGATCAAAGCCGCACCATGGACATCATCGCCAACACCGACAGCACCGAATTCAATCTGACCGGCGGGAATTTGCCCGAGCGGCTTACCGGCACTTCTGTTTCCGCGAACTGGTTTTCCGTCTTGGGTGTGCAGACTGCAATGGGTCGCACATTCCAAACCGGAGACGACCAGCCGGGCAAGGATCACCTCGTCATCATCAGTCACTCTCTGTGGGAGCGGAGATTCGGCCGCGACCCCAACATCATCGGGCGAACGCTCACCTTGGAAGGCATCGATCGTCAGGTTATCGGGGTGCTGCCAGCCGATTTCCACTACCCGTTGCCAAGAACCGAGCTTTGGGTTCCGCTCGATCTCGATCCGCGCGAGACCGGCGAGTACTACTACAGTAGCTACATGCCGCTCGCCGGTCGATTGCGCCCGGGCGCTTCGATCGAACAGGCGCGCGCCGAATTGGCGCAACTTCGGACCAATGTTCTCGCCACCTACCGCCGACGCATGCCGGACGATGTGTGGGTAAGGGGAAGTGTCGAACCGCTGCAGGACCTGCTGGTCGGGGACGTACGTGCCAGGTTGCTGATTCTGCTGGCTGCCGTCGGGTTGTTGTTGCTGATCGCTTGCGCCAACGTAGCAAACTTGCTGCTGGCGCGTGCCGCCGCTCGGCAGAGGGAAATCGCGCTACGCAGCGCGCTTGGCGCCGGGCGCTGGAGAATTGCTCGGCAGTTGCTGACCGAAAGCGTCCTAATGTCGGTGTTGGGCGGGGCGTTGGGGCTGTGCGGGGCGCGGTACGGTCTCATGATCTTGAAGACGATACTGCCAGCGGACATGCCGCGTCTTGCCGAAGTAAGCGTGGACTCGCGCGTTTTGCTTTTCACCGCGGCCCTCTCGGTATTGACGGGCATCATTTTCGGCTTGATGCCGGCAGCCAGTGCCTCGAAGAGCGATCTGACCAAGGCGCTCAAAGCAGGCGGTGATCGTGGCGGCACCTCGGAAAATCACCGGCTCAGCAACGCGCTGGTAATCGGTGAAGTCGGAATCTCCGTGATTCTAGTGATCGCGGCAGGACTCTTGGTCAAGAGCCTATGGAACCTATCGAACGCGAATCCGGGCTTCCGCTCCGACCGCGTGCTCACCGCGCGGGTTACTCCCAATGAATCTTTCTGTGAAATCCCTGGACGCTGTCAGGCGTTTTACGGCGACTTACTTGAACGCGTGCGCGCTCTGCCCGGGGTCAACGATGTAGCCGGGGTGAATTGGCTGCCGCTCAGCGGCTCATGGGAATCGATCTCCACCGACATCGAGGCACGGCCCACTGCTCCCGGCGCGCACGTGTCTATGCTGATGGAGCGCATTTGCACTCCCGCTTATCTGCAGATCATGGGAATTCCTGTTCTGCAAGGTCGCGTGTTTACCGACGCCGACGCGGCACCAAGCGCGCAGCGTGTTGCGCTCATCAGCAAGAAAACCGCGGAACGCTACTGGCCCGGCAAATCTCCAATCGGGGAACACTTCAAACCGCGCTGGCTGCACGATTGGTGGACCATCGTCGGTGTTGTCGGTGACGTCCGCGAATTCAACATGACTCAGGACCTCGCCGAGTGGGTCGATGGCGAGATTTATACGCCTTACGGTGCGCACTCGATTCGCGATAGCGGCCCCGAGGCGCCGCCCGCCGAACTGACGCTGGTGATTCGTACGTCGGAGGAGAAAACGCAACTCGGCAGCCAATTGCAAACGATCGCGTCGAGCTTGAACGGAGATGTGCCGGTGACGCAGGTCGAAACGCTGAACGACTGGCTTTGGGCCGCGGCAGCCAGCACTCGCTCCACAACCTCACTGTTCTCGGTGTTTGCGGCTCTCGCTGTGGTGCTAGGTGGGGTGGGAATCTACGGCGTGATCTCGTATTCCGTGGCGCAAAGAACTCGGGAAATTGGGATTCGCATGGCCATGGGCGCGCGACGCCGAGAAGTCTTGTACTTGATCATTGGACAGGGCGCTGCGCTGGCCTGCGCGGGGGTAGCGCTTGGATTGTTGGGTGCGCTGCTGCTGACGCGGTTGATGTCGAGTTTGCTCTACGGCGTGGGAGCCGCGGATCTATCGACATACGTCTTTGTGGCGCTACTTCTGATCGTCGTGGCGATCACCGCTTCGTACCTCCCGGCGCGGCGCGCGATGCGCGTAGATCCTGTAGTGGCTCTGCGTTATGAGTAGAACTTCGCTCTCGTTTGTAGAAACGGGCTTCGGTCCGACTCTGGTAAGCAAGGAGCGCCTATCGTGAAATTTCGGAAGCGTCGGAACGATGGGCTAGAAAATCTCGAACGCGAAATCGAAAGCCATCTGGAAATGGCCAGGCAAGAGCGCGTCGACCGCGGCCAATCATCGGTCGAGGCTTCCGCCGCGACACGCCGAGAATTCGGCAACCTCGCACTGGTGCGGCAAGTGACGCGCGATCAGTGGGGATGGCTGTGGCTGGAAGAATTTCTGCAGGATCTGCGCTACGGTGCGCGCACGCTGCGAAAAAATCCCGGCTTTACCGCAATTGCGATTCTCACACTGGCGCTGGGAATCGGGGCCAACACGTCTCTGTTTACCGTCGTCAACGCCGTGCTCCTCCATCCGTTGCCCTACCCTCACCCCGAGCAACTCCTTACGCTCCACGAAAGCAAGCCGAACTTCCTCGCCGGATCGATTTCGTATCCGAATTTCCGCGACTGGCAAAAAGAGAACCGCACACTTTCTTCGATGGCCGTGACGCGCGGCACCAGTTTCACGGTGACCGGCCTTGGCGAAGCCGAACAGGTCAATGCTCGCTTCATTTCTTCTGAATTCTTCTCCATCCTCGGCGTGAATCCTTTGCTCGGCCGCACTTTCGCGTCCGGCGAAGACGAGATCGGTGCCGCGCCGATCGCGCTGATCAGCGCGGGCTTCTGGAATCGCAAATTTGGTGGAACGTCCAATGTTCTGGGGCGAACGCTAAATCTCGATGGCAAGGCTTATACGATTGTCGGCGTCACTCCTGCCGATTTCGATCTTTTCTTGCGTAGTGCTCGTGTCACCGAGATCTATGTTCCGATTGGCCAATGGGACGATCCCTTGCTTTCTAAGCGCAGCGCCGGCCTGGGCATTCATGGCATCGGCCGCTTGAAGGAAGGTATCACGCTGGAACAGGCCCTTGCGGATATGAAGCGCGTTACCAACAATCTCGCGGAAGCTTTTCCCGACGCCGACAAGGGTATCGGCGCTACGCTCATCCCGCTCCGGCAGGAGATGCTCGGAGACGTGCAGCCGGTCTTGTACATTCTGCTGGGCGCGGTGGGTTTCGTTCTGCTGATCGCCTGCGTCAATGTCGCCAACCTTTTGCTGGCACGTTCGACTGGGCGCACCCGTGAGTTTGCCATTCGCGCCGCGCTGGGTGCGGGTCAAGGTCGGCTCGTGCGGCAACTTCTCACCGAAAGTATTCTTCTCGCGCTTGCCGGCGGCGTGCTTGGCATATTTTTGGCGAAATGGGCCACGCGCGTGGCCCTTGGAGTGCTGCCTGCAGCCCTCCCGCGCGCATCCGAGATTCACGTCGATTGCAACGTCTTGCTATTCACAGCAGTCGTTTCGCTTCTCGCGGGGATTCTCTTTGGGCTGGCTCCCGCGTTTAGAACGTCGCAGCCCCGTTTGCACGAAACGCTCAAGGAAGGCGGCCGCGGCGGAAGCGGCACACGCCATCGCGCACAAGGTGTGTTCGTCGTGATGGAAATAGCCATGGCGCTGGTTCTGCTGGTGGGAGCGGGCCTGATGATCCGCAGTCTGGTCGCCCTCTGGAACGTCGACCCCGGATTCCGGGCAAGCAATGTTTTGACGTTCGGATTGACGTTGCCGCCTTCCCTGATGAACGCGAAACCCGCCGCAATTCGCGCCTACGTGAACGAACTGGACGACAAGTTTGCTGGAACATCAGGCGTCGAGGCGGTTTCACAGTCCTGGGGCGCTTTCCCGATAAAGACCGACGATGAACAACTTTTCTGGCTTGACGGGGAGCCCAAGCCGACGAACGAAAATGACATGAAGTGGACGCTCAGCTATGTCGTGCAACCGGACTATCTCAAGGCCATGGACATCCCGCTCCGGCGCGGGCGCTTTTTCACATCACACGATGACCAGCACTCCCCGTTGGTCGTCGTGGTCGATGAGGTGTTCGCTCGGAAATATTTCGGCTACGAAGACCCCCTCGGGAAGCGCATTCGCTTGCATTTTCCTGATCTGACCGGCAATGGCACGCTGGCTCAGATCGTCGGCGTGGTCGGCCACGTGAATCAATGGGGGCTCGATTCGGACGACGCACAACATCTTGGCGCGCAGTTGTATCTTGCCTGCTCGGAGATGCCGGACGACTACATCGCGACGGTGCCCGGCGGAGGCGGCACGTTTATGGTGGTGCGCAGCAAAGGGCCGATGACTTCATTACTCGATGCGCTGCGCCAAACGAATCGGCAAATCAACAGCGAACAAGTCATCTATGACGCGCAAACGATGGACAACATCATCGGCGGCACGCTGGCGACTCGGCGTTTCTCAATGATTCTTCTCGCCGCATTCGCGGTTCTTGCACTTTTGCTTTCCAGTGTTGGCATCTACGGCGTCGTCGCTTATCTTGTCGGTCAGCGCACGCATGAAATCGGCCTGCGCATGGCGCTGGGCGCGAGCCGCACCGACGTGCTGCGCATGGTCCTGACTCAAGGCGCGAAGCTGGCGGCGATCGGCGTCGTCATTGGCCTCGCCGCGTCGCTCGCGCTTACGCAATTCATGGCGCGCATGCTCTACGGCGTGAGCGCCACCGATCCGCTCACCTTCGTCGGCGTAGCCCTTATCTTGACGCTCGTCGCGCTGGCCGCCTGCTGCATCCCGGCGCGCCGCGCCATGCGTGTCGATCCCATTGTGGCGCTGCGCTACGAATGAAGCTTTGTACGCGCGGGCTTGCTCGCGGCGGTACGCGCGGGCTTATCCGCCCAAGTAGGGCGGGCTTTAAGCCCGCCCCCCACGATCAAGGAGCAGCAACGCCATGACCATCGGCCGGGATCCAGGCAAACAAGAAAATCTCGAGCAGGAAATTGACGCCCATCTGCAAATGTCTGCGCAAGACCACATCGACCGCGGCGCATCCCCGGACGAAGCCGCTTGCATCGCCCGCCGTGAATTCGGCAACGTCGCCTTGGTCGAAAGCATCACCCGCGATCAATGGGTCTGGACCTGGATCGAAGACTTGGTTCAGGACCTGCGCCACGGCGCACGCCTGTTGCGGCGCAATCCTGGATTTACGTCTATCGCCGTCCTCACCTTGGCGCTCGGTATTGGCGCGAACACCGCCATCTTCAGCCTGGTGAACGGCATCCTTCTGCGGCCGCTCCCCTATTCGCATCCTGAGCAACTGGTGAGCGTCACCGGCGCGTATCCGAAAGGAGCTGTCGCCGCGATTCGCGAACAATCGCGCACCATGGATGTGGCTGGATATGTCGAGGGCTATCAATTCAACCTCACAGGATTCGGCGATCCGGTTCGCTTGAATGGCACGCTGGTCTCCGCCGATTTCTTTTCCGTCCTCGGCGCTCAGGCAGCGATGGGAAGGACCTTTCATTCCGGCGACGACCTCGCCGGTCAGGACAGTTTCGTAATCCTGAGCCAGTCGCTTTGGCGAGAGCGTTTCGCTTCCGATCCCTCGATCATCGGCCACTCGATCAGCCTCGAAGGCGTTCAGCGCCAGGTCGTTGGCGTAATGCCGCGCGACTTCCACTTTCCGTCCCCGCAATCGGATGTATGGATTCCTCTCGATATGGATTCCCGCGTCACGCAAACATTCTGGGCCGGCGACTTCATGCCTCTGATTGGCCGTTTGCGTCCGGGCGCGACCATGCAACAAGCCGCTAACGAAATCCTCATGATGCAATCGCAACTCCCGGCTCTATTTCCCTGGCCCATGCCCAAATCCTGGAACGCCGACGTTTCCGCCGTCTCTTTGCAGACCGGGCTCGTTAGCGACGTGCGCACACGTCTATTGATCTTGCTGGTCGCAGTTGCTCTGGTTCTCCTCATCGCCTGCGCTAACGTCGCCAACCTCACGCTCTCCCGCGCCGCCATTCGCGAAAGGGAAATCGCCATTCGGGTCTCCATAGGCGCGGGCCGCTACCGCATCGTGCGCCAACTCGTCACCGAAAGTTTGCTCATGGCTGCTGGTGGGGGAGCGCTTGGATTGCTGGTCGCGGGGGTTGGTTTATCGCTGCTTAAGTCCGCGCTGCCCGCCGGCACCCCTCGACTCGCCGACGTTGCTCTGGACTGGCACGTTCTGCTGTTCACCGCCGGCCTCGTGATTTTCACCGGCGTCGTCTCCGGTATTGCGCCCGCGTTTCAATCTTCGCGCACGGAACTTACCGAATCGCTGAAAGCCGGGAGTCGCGGCGCCACTCTTTCGACAAGCCGGCGCGTGCGCAGTGTTCTGGTCGTTGGCGAGCTCGCGCTCGCGGTGCTGCTCGTCAGCGGCGCGGGCCTCTTGATTCGCAGTCTTTGGGCCTTGTCGCACGTCGATCCCGGTTTCCGTTCCGAGAACGTACTTACCGCGCGCGTCACGCCCAACGAATCGTTCTGCAGCGAACCTGGCCGCTGCTTTTCCTTCTACCACGATCTCCTCGGCGAAGTCCGCTCGCTTCCCGGCATCAGCAACGCTGCGTTGGTGAACACCCTTCCCCTCGGTGGCAGAGTGGCCAAGCGTTCCGCCGACGTCGAAGACTACTTGCCCACCAACGATAAACCGTCGCCGCTGTTCTGGCTCACCGCCGTCTCCCCCGGCTATTTCACTACCATGCGCATTTCGCTTCTGCGCGGCCGCGAGTTCACAGAGGCCGACACCTCCGGTAGTGCACGCTCCGCGATCGTCAGCGCGGAAACCGCCCGCCGCTTTTGGCCCGGCCAGGACGCCGTCGGCAAGCATCTTCGCCTCCTTGGGCAGAACGATTGGTGCACCATCGTCGGCGTCGCCAGTGACGTCCGCGGCTACGATCTGCGCCACGACGTCCCCGACTTCATGGACGGCATCATCTATCTTCCCTACGCCCCCGGCGCGACGCTGGAAGACGGCCGCGTCCCTGCCGAGATGACCCTCGTGCTCCGCTCGGCGTCCGCCGCGCCGCAGGTGGAGCGATCACTCCGCAGCTTGGCGGCTTCCCTGAATTCCGAGGCGCCGGTGAGCGAAGTGAAATCCATGCCGGCGATTCTTTCCGACGCTTCCTCCGCGCCGCGATCGATCACTTCGCTTTTCGCCTCATTTGCGGCTCTGGCGTTGATCCTTGGCGTCATTGGGATCTATGGGGTCATTTCCTTCTTCGTCGGGCAGCGCACGCGCGAAATCGGTATCCGCATGGCGCTCGGCGCCCAACGCCGCGATGTCCTGAAGCTCGTCGTGAACGAAGGCCTCTCGCTAACCTTCACGGGCATCGTCGTCGGACTGCTCGCGGCCTTTGCTCTAACGCGCTTTCTCGGCACGCTGCTCTACGGCGTCACCGCCACTGACCCGCTCGACTTCGCAGCGGTCGCCGCACTCTTCGCGTTGGTCGCATTCGCCGCATGCTACATCCCGGCGCGCCGCGCCATGCGCGTCGATCCACTGGTGGCGCTGCGCTACGAATGAACGAAACTCTTGTAGGGGGCGGAACTTGCTCCGCTCTACTTTTGCGAGGAGCCGATCCATGAAATTCCCGTGGTCGCGAAAACGACGCCTAGCCCGACTGAGTGAGGAACTCGACGCCCATCTCCAAATGTCCGCGCAAGACTACGTCGACCGCGGCGCATCCCCGGAGCAAGCCGCTCGCGCCGCACGCCGCGAATTCGGCAACGTCACCCTGGTGCAAAAGGTCACCCGCGACCAATGGTCCTGGGTCTGGCTCGACAACCTCGCGCAAGACTTCCGCTTTGCCGCCCGCACCCTCCGCAAAAATCCCGGCTTCGCCTTCGTCGCCATCCTCACTCTGGCCCTCGGCATCGGAGCAAACACCGCCATCTTCTCCGTCGTCAACGCCGTAGTCCTTCGCCCGCTGCCCTTCTCAAACTCTTCCCGCCTCCTCGACATCTGCGCCCGCAGCACGCTCTTCGACTTTACGCACCTCGGCGTCTCCCTGCCCGACATTAACGACATTCGCAAATCCTCTACGACGCTGGCAGCAATCTCACCCTATCAGTCCTCGTCGAAGGAGTTGGTAGCCGACGGTAAACCCGACCGTATCGAAAGCGCGGACGTCACCGAGGATTTCTTCCCGCTTCTCGGCATCACGCCGTTGCACGGCCGCACCTTTACCTCGTCCGACATGCAACCCGGCGCCAACGTAGTTATCCTCAGCCAGCGCCTCTGGCGAGAACGATTCGGCGGCAACTCCGCCGCAATTGGAAAATCCATTCTCCTCGACGGTAAATCGCAAACCATCATTGGCGTCATGCCCAAACAGCCACAACTCGACTTCGCCACCGATTCCCAGCTGTGGACTCCATTCGTGCCCACTCCAGAACAGACCGCCGCCCGCCAAAATCATTATTTCTCGGTCCTCGCCGTTCTGAGACCGCACGCCACCGTCGCGCAAGCCCAAAAAGAACTCGACACCATAGCCGCGCGGCTAGCCACCAGCTACCCCGAAGCCGATAAAGATTGGAGTTTGCATGCAACTCCCATAAAGCCTTTTCTCTTAGGAGACGCCAGCGCGCCCTTGCTCGTTCTTTTCGGCGCCGTTGGCTTTGTTCTGCTCATCGCGTGCGCCAATGTCAGCAATCTTTTTCTCTCGCGTGGTTGGGCACGCCGCCGCGAATTCGCCGTTCGCTCAGCCATCGGCGCCACCCGAGCCGCCCTTCTGCGTCAACAACTCGTCGAAAGCCTCCTGGTCTCGCTCATCGGCGGCGCGTGCGCTTTTCTGATCGCCATGTGGACCATGAATGGCCTGCGCGCACTGCTCCCGCCAGACACTCCCCGTCTCGACAGCATCAGCGTCGAAAGTGGTGTAGCTATTTTCGCGCTAGCCCTTTCTCTGCTAGCAGCACTGCTATCGGGCCTCGCGCCGGCATTGTTAAGTGCCCGCCAGGATGTGGGCATCGCCATCAAACAGAGCGCCACAAGCTCGGGCACCGGCGCCTCCGGCGGTGGCCACAATTTCCTGCGCCAGTCACTCGTTGTCGCCGAGGTGGCCCTCGCCGTAATTCTTGTGATTGGCGCCACCTTAGCCCTCCAGAGTTTCGCGCGATTACTCCGCAGCGACCCCGGCTTCCGTCCGGATCATCTCGTAACCATGCGCCTCGAATTTCCGGAATTTCGATTTCCCAAGCAGCAACAAGCAACTGATTTCGTCCAGCAGGTCCTCGACAATGTCCGCGCGATACCCGGCGTCAAATCCGCCTCCGCTGGCCTGGTCTTTCCGTTCGGCGACTCCGTATCCGAGTCCAAATTCAGAACTGAGGAGTCCAACAAAGACCCTAAATCGAGCGATCAAATGGTCCGCGACAATCAGGTCGCTCCAGACTTCTTCCGCACGCTCGGTCTCCCGTTGCTCGCCGGTCGTGATTTCAATCCCACAGACGCTCGAAATGCGCCCACAGTCTTCATTGTCAATGAAGCCTTTGCGCGCAATGTTTTCGGCACCCTCGATGTGCTCGGAAAACGTTTGTCCAACGACAAAGAATCCGACGGCTACATCTGGGGCGAAATCGTCGGGATTACCGGCGATGTTCGCGAGGCGCGCCCAGGCGACGAACCCGTCAAGCCGGAAATCTACACGCCATTTTCGCAAGCCCGCAACACCACCGGGGTTTTCCTGGTCGTTCGCACGAAACCCGATCCCATGGCAATCGTTTCCGCAATCCAGGACCGTATCTGGTCCCTGGACAAAGATCGGCCGGTTACCGCGATCAAGACACTCGATAAGCAGATCGCCGAAAACAACGCGACACCAAAATCCCAAAGCATGTTGCTCGGCATCTTCGGCGGCTTGGGCTTCGTTCTCGCGCTGGTCGGTGTATACGGGGTGATGTCCTACCTTGTTTTGCAGCAGACCCGCGAGATCGGCATTCGCATGGCTCTTGGCGCTGAACCCGGCCGGATCCTACTCTCGCTGGTCGCCCACGGATTGAAACTCACGCTGGCCGGCGTCGTCGTCGGTCTGGGAACTTCATTGGCCCTCACGCGCTTCATTCGCAGTCTGCTGTTCGGCATCAGTGCCACCGATCCGCTCACTTTCGCAGCCGTCGCGTTCTCGCTCACGCTGGTCGCCGTCGCCGCCTGCTGCATGCCCGCCCGCCGCGCTATGGGTGTTGATCCCATGATCGCCCTGCGCCATGAATGACGTCGCGCTCACTTCGGTCCCCCTTAAGCATCTTGTGCCTTCACCCGGAACGCGCTAGACTTAGGTAGCTTCTTGACGTGCAGGCCTAGCTTCGTCCCCTCGACCCTTAGGTGTTTGCCATGCGTAAGACCCTCAAACGACTCTGGCACCAGCAATCCGGCCAAGATGCAGCCGAGTACGCCCTCCTGATCGTAGGGATCGCCATGGTTATCGTGGCCGTCCTCTACGCGTTCGGCGGATCAACGAGCCATAGCTTTGGCTCAGCCACGAATACCGTGATAGGTGGCGCGTCGGGCGGTTCTGGCGGCGGCAGCGGTGGTGGTGGCGGCAGCACTGGTGGAAGTGGTGGTTCCGGCGGCGGTGGCGGCAGTGGTCAAGGGAGCGGTAGTGGTAGCGGCGGCAGCGGTGGCAGTGGCGGCTCCGGTGGTAGCGGCGGTTCCGGAGGCAGTGGCGGCTCCGGTGGTAGCGGCGGCAGCGGTGGAAGCACCGGAGGCGGCGCGCCACCTCCTCCCAAACCATCGGGATCGTGAGTAACCGTTCCGCAAGATCACGCGGAAGCACATCCTCGAAACGTTTAGGTTCCTTCGGATTTGCCGCATATTCCTGCTCAAAATTCTCTTTCGTACTCTTTCTCTAATTTTTCGCTGCGTTTTGTTCCCACTGAAACTATTCGTCCCTTCCTCGTATCTAACAGCTAATGGGACGTCGCCTGGAACTCGACGCCGTGCGCGGGCTGATGCTCGTGTGGATCACTCTGTCGCACCTCCCCACAATCGCCAGTACGTTGGTGAACCAGCCCTTCGGTTTCGTGTCCGCCGCGGAGGGTTTCATCTTCCTGTCGGCGCTGTTTACCGGACGCATTTACTACCGCATGGCGCAGCACGATGGCTATGGCCCGATGACCCTCAAGCTGTGGTCGCGCACGCTGCGCCTATACGGCTATCACGCCTTGCTGCTCGCCTTCGCGTTCGTGGTTGCGGTGCCGATTGCGGCGCGGGGTAACCGGCCCGGGCTGCACAATCTCCTCGATTTCTACTTCATCGCCGGAGCAAAGCAGTCCGTTACCGAAGCCGCGCTGCTCATTTATCGACCACCGCTGCTGGACATCCTGCCCATGTACATTATTTTTCTCATCTTCACTTCAGCCGCGCTGTTGTTGACCCGGCGCATCGGATGGAAGCCCATTTTGTGGGCGGCATTCACCGTGTGGCTGTTCGCACAGTTCGGCTTTCGCCAATCCGAACACGCCTTCATGAGCAAGATTGTTCCGACGCGAATTCCGCTGAACGAAATGGGATCATTCGATTTGTGGGCCTGGCAATTCTTGTGGATCGCGGGCATCTGGCTCGGCGTGCGCTGGGGGCAGAGCAATCTTCCCATTGAAACTTGGGCCAAACGCGCGCTAATTCCGGCGGCGGTGATCGCTTCCGCACTCTTTGAATTACGCCGCGCGATTTCGCACGGTATGCAGTTGGGCCCGTACGAATTCCTTTTCGATAAGTGGCACCTGGGACCCGTGCGGTTGCTCAATTTTGTTTCCGTGGCGGCACTCTTGGTCGTGGCGCAATCGGTTCTAAAACCACTGGCGATCCGTCCGTTGGTATTAATGGGGCAATCGTCGCTTCAGGTCTTCTGCGTGCACCTGCTGTTTTGTTTTGCAGGGCTCACTTTGCTTGGCAATGCCTCCATGCTAAGCGGGTGGCGCCAGTTCGGACTCCTTGCGGTCACCTTCAGCGCGATGCTGCTTACGGCCAAACTTTTCGCGAAGGTCGAAGCCAAGCAAGAGCGCCAACCGAAGACCGACGCATCCCTGGGAGCGCCCACCGGAACGACTTCGGCTGGACGAACCGAACCGCTCTCCGCGTCTGTTCATCCCGTCAGCGGCCCAATGCCCGCCGCCGTCGCTACTCCCGGCGATTGATGCGTTTTTCGTGTACTTCCGAAGGAAACGTGGTTATAAGCATGCTCGCGTGGGCGAATTAGGGAAGCGCGTCTCGCTCGGGGAGGCAACGCGATGAAATTTGTGATTGCTACAGCCGCCTTGGTCGTTGCAGTCGCGGTCACCGGTGCTTTGGCTCGACAACAACAAAATCTCGATTCCGTCTCCAAGGAAGTGCTCGCGGCCGAAAATGCGCGCACCGCGGCATTAGACCGCGGTGATGTGGCGGCACTCGAGTACATTCTGGGCGATGATCTCACCTACGTGCATGCCAGCGGAAAAATCGATACCAAACAGAGCATGCTGGAGGCCATCGGTTCCGGGCAGATTCATTACATTTCCTGGCAGGCCAAAAGTATGCATGTGCGCCTCACCGGCGACGCTGCGGTGCTCAACGGTGAATATCTGGTTCGCGTGACCGACCGTCGCGTACAGCCCGATCCTTTCGAAGTCAATATTTTCATCTTGTCTGTCTACGCAAAACGCGACGGCCATTGGCAACAAATCGCCTGGCAATCCACCCGGGACGTTGCGCTGTCGCCGCTCCCGGCGACCCACTAGAACCAGCCGCCTCGTAAACGCTTTCTAGGTTCTTCCAAATTCGGTGGCCGCTTCACGGCCGTCGCCTCTTGGCATAAATCGCTTGCACAACACTCTGCGGCTTAATCTCCGGAACCTCACCCGCCGCCGCAAGTTCTTTCGATTTCTTGACGGCCGTCCGCACCAATCGCCTCAAGTAATCATTGTTCAGATCCGCAGCTTTGCGGATCGTGACATGCCGGACCTGTTTCCCCGTTCCCTGCAAGATTCCCCTCGGATCGGCCAGCTCCGCTCCATGATTGAATCCTAGGTTCACATGCTTGGGATAAACGGCAACGTGACAAAAGCTCTCTTTCAGCCTCCCCGTAAACGAATATCCGACCGCCACCGCGTTGTACGCGTCGTAAATCGCCTCCGTCGCTCCCGGCGCCAAGGTCAATACGAAACGCCGCGCCGCCAACGCTAGTTCAACGATCTTCTCGTCATACGCCGACAAGAATTCCAGCAACTCTGGTATCGGCGCTCGCACTCCCATACTCACCGCCTCCTGTCCGAGCCGCGCGGGCATCCCGGTCGGGCGCATTCTAACGGATTTTGCCCCATCCTCCGGCTGGTGGTTCGAACGGCACCCCGCCCAAGCCTTTGCTGCCCCATCTCCTGGCCCTAAACCTATCCGAGTGAGTACCAATATATAATATTAATCTATAAGTTACTATGGCGGCGCTGCCCTTCCCAAGTATTGGTCCCAAGCGCATTCTCCACAGGCACCCCCCTTCCTCAAGAATCCTTCGCTTGGTCGAACCCTGCGCACTCCCGAAACAAGTGTCCATCTTTTCCTTAAACTTACGCATGCATCATTTATCAAACCCTTTCGTTTGATACACTTACAAATGTCCCAGATACCAACCCCTTGGTCCCAAAAGAGAAAACGCAATTTTTGGCTGCTGATCCCGCCCATGTGGCTGCGCTTTCCTGGCGGTTGTTTCGCGTCCTCTTTCCTGCTAGGAATACACCTGGTTCGCGCTTCTGGAAGAGCCGAAATTCCCATGGAGGACTACGGACATGGTGCGACGTTTCGCGATTTTATTGGTGGCCGTCTTTGTTTTCGCGCCCGGTGCACCCGCCCAGCAGACACCAGACACAGAAGCAAAGACCCCGCACAAAACAGGAAAAACGGCCAAGGCGGCGACGGGGATGCAGTCCGAACTGGACGGTTTCGATGCGTTCGTGGGCCAGGCGCTGAAGGATTGGAAGGTGCCTGGAGTTGCCGTGGCCGTGGTGAAAGCCGACAAAGTAGTGTTGCTCAAAGGCTACGGATTTCGCGACGCCGAGAAGCAGTTGCCCGTGACGCCGCAAACGTTATTCGCGATCGGATCGATCACCAAGTCGTTCACGGTCTCGACGCTAGGCATGCTGATGGACGAGGGCAAACTCGATTGGGACGAACCCGTGCGCACCGTATTTCCCGGATTCAAGATGTACGATCCGGTGCTCACCGAACAGATGACCGTGCGCGATTTGGTTACCCACCGATCGGGCTTGCCGCGGCACGATCTGGTCTGGTACACGTCCGATTTTTCGCGTGAAGATTTGGTGCGCCGCTTGCAATATTTGGAGCCGAACAAGCCGCTGCGCAGCACATTCCAATACAACAATTTGATGTTTATGACGGCAGGCTACATCGCTGGGCGATTGAATGGCACGAGCTGGGAAGACGCCGTGCGCGCACGTATCCTTGGGCCTCTCGCAATGAGCGGCACGAATTTTTCCGAGCTGGCCACACAGAACTCCGCAGATTTCGGACAACCCTATCGCAAAGGAAGCGATTTGAAAGCGGAAGTGAAACGTATTCCCTTTGACGCGCAGTGTCCGGACACTTGCGCGCTTGGCCCGGCCGGCGAAATCAACAGCAACGTATTGGACATGAGCAAGTACCTGCTGTTTCACATGAACCACGGAGAAGTTGCCGGAAAGCTGCTTTTGTCGCAGAACAATTCCGTGCAGATGCAGGTACCGCAGATGAGTCTTCCAGGAGCTCCGGACTTCCCGGAACTGAGCGAAACCAGCTACGGCATGGGCTTTTTCCTTTCCGCGTACCGCGGGCACAAGCTAGTGGAACACGGCGGCAATATCGACGGATTCAGCGCGGAGCTCGGATTCCTGCCTGCCGAGAAAATTGGCGTGGTGGTTCTCACAAACCTGGACGGCAATCCCCTTCCCGAGATCATCGCCTACAACGTATTTGATCGCATGTCAGGACTCGAACAGGTGCCGTGGAGCAAGCGCTTTTTGGATCTGGAACAAAAACAGAAACAAGGCGAGCAGGAAGCGAAGGACAAGGGATACGCTCCGCATAAAATGGGGACGCACCCGTCGCACGACTTGAAGGAGTACCCGGGCGACTACTCGAATCCGGGTTACGGCATGGCGACGATCACGAAGGACGGCGACAACTTCAAACTAACCCTGAACAAAGTGAACCGGAACCTCGAGCACTATCACTACGACGTGTTCCAGGTACCGGATAACACGCACGACGACTTCGCAAAACTCAAAGTGATGTTTTTCTCGGATCTCAACGGGGACATCTCCAGCTTGTCGATGCCGCTGGAACCCAATGTGAAAGATATCGCCTTCACGCGCATGCCGGACAAGCAACTGACCGACCGCAACTTTATCGCAGCCTTCATCGGTCAATACGAAATCCCCGGTGCGCCGACTCCCCTGACCATTTCATTGCGTGGCGACCACGCTCTGGTGGCCAACGCCCCGGGACAGCCGGACCTCGAGCTGCTGCCGAAGCGCGGCACAACGTTCGATCTGAAGGGGCTAGCAGGCTTCAGCATCGAGTTCAAAAAAGACGCCACCGGAAAAGTCACCGAAGCGGTCTTCTCGCAGCCCGACAATGTCACCGTCATGAAGAAAAAGCCGTGATAGAACCCGCTCGGCCCCAAGTACTGACCTCGCCGAGGCAAACTGCATCATACTCGCAGACGCGATCTTTGGAGTTAGCGAGGACTCAGCCATTGCGTGTGACCGGCCACCGAGGTGTGATTTTTTCGACGGTATTGCTTTGCGTTTTGGCGGGCATCGCCACGGGAACGCGCGCAGCCACCGGTGAGAAGGTGGTGTGGAAGCCGGTCGAGTTTGCGATTGTGCGGTATAACGATGATGCGCCGGCGTCGTGGAATATGTATCACGGGGAGAAGAAGGGTTTGCTGCTGCTGCGGTTGTGGCGCAGATATCTGTTGGTGAATGTGCAGGAGCAAGAAGTTTACGAACTCGATCCTGACAAAGTGAAAGTGACCGGAGAGAATGTGGAATGGTCGCCCTCGGACCTCCCTACGGATCCGATTGAGACCTCGGAGTGGAAGACGCGGGACGTGGGACCAATGCGGCGCCTGAAATTTAGATTTGGGAAGACCGGCAATTTTTTGGATATTCAGTTGCCGCTTTTGATTAATGGGAAGCCGGCGTACTGACCTATGTCTTTATTTTTTCGAGTGGATAGTTCGGTTTATTTCCGACGCACAGCAGTTCCTGAACGCGCTACCACATAGACCATTCTCCTAGTCGCAGCCAAAAGAAGGAGGGCGCGTTACAGCGCGCCCCCACATTTGTTCCCGCAACACACTGTTCAGCGCCGGTAGACGCCGTAGTACCAGGGGATTCCCAGGGCGCCGGGTTCGACGGCTACCTCCACAAAATCGCCGTCGTGGAAGCGATCGAAGTCGTCGACATCAACGGCGAGACGCTCGAAATGCTGGCCCGGGCGCCACGAGCGCACTAGCAAGCGTCGGCTGCCGCGCACGATGCCCTTCATGTTGAAGCGGCCTTCGACGACGGTTGGGTAGTAGAGAATGCTTTTCTGAGCGTCCAGTCGGCCATTCACGAAAAGTGTTGCGGCCAGGATCCACGGCAGCGGAATAAATCCGGAGTAGATGCGCTTGAGGACTTCGATCTCCTGACGATTGCGAGCGCGGCGCTCCAGAACGACGGCCAGGAAAAGCACTCCAAAAAAAATGATTCCGAAGAAAATGAGCATCAAGTCGAGGTCGAGGGGCGGGTAGATCTGGCTGACATAGGGAAAAGCCAGCGAGCCAAGTAGGAAAATAGCGGTGCGCAAGACGAGCCGCCGCCGGAACATAACCTCGGCGGCAGCAGAAGTCAGACCGCACGAGGGGCATTGATCGGTGGTTCGTTCGGAACCGCAATCAAGGCAACGTGTCATGGCAAGTGGTGGCCGCGAAGCGGCCAAAATAGCTGGCGACCGCGCGACGGTCAACCTCTAAGTGAACGCGAAGAGGTTCCCGACATGCAGCGAGCGGGCAGTGAATCAGCGTTTCAACCAGGAACAGCTGCCGTTCCCAGTATAAGACGAGGTCACGGAAGATTGGAGGAGAGCGAAGAGAGGAGCTCCCGATAGCGCTGTTGCTGCTCTTCCGGGACGGTGACGGCGACGCCCATGCCTCGGCCCGGTTCCACGCGCTTGACGAAGCAATCCACCTTGACAGGCTTTTCGAGGCCGAGCCGAGCCGTGAAACCTGCGCCCACCCAGAGCGGATCGGTGGACTCGATAAACATGCCATTGGAGCTGATATCGCGCGTACGGCCGCGGATGAGCGCCGAACCCCATTCAATCTCGAGGTCGGCGTGAAACGAATAGCGAGGCGCCCAGCGGCGCTCCAGCCGTCGAGAATGATCCCCACTGCTCATCGACCCGGTAGAACCCCCTGCCAAGGATTCCAAACCTGCCGTGCTTGGGCGGGAGGCGTCACGCCCACGTCATTTGGATTGCACGCCAAGGATACGCCAGATTTTGAGCTTTCCGTGAGCCCACCGGACATTGGTTGTAGTTCCGAGCATCAGCAACCACTCCGGTAAATACCGCAACGTGTACTAGCAAGCGAGACCGAAGCGCGTAGGTGCGGGCTCGCTCCGGAGCGGAAACCAGCTTCCCGAGAGGCCCTCTTGCCGAGCTTTGACTGCGGAGGCGCATCGCGAGCTCGCGTCAACCGTCGCTGCTGCTACGCCTGTTGGTGAAGGCGACGGTGGATCTCCGTCAGCAAATACTTGCGAAGAGTTTCGGGCACGATACCGGGCGACGCGAGCTCGCGCAGGTCGGAAGCGGTGAGTTCGGGAAGGTAGGAGAGCACCGAGGAGAGGGTGGAACCGGGATGGCGAACCAGGGCGAGGCGGACATTGTAGCTGCAGGACCATTTGCGGTGTTGGGAGATAGCGTGGATCACGTCGGGAGACAGGTTCTCTCGGGATAGAACCTTCAAGACCTGGGCTTCACTGAGACGGGCGTTGTCGAGCACGACCGACAGGATTTGTGAATGACCTTCGGCGAGCAGCGTGCCGGCGACACGCGCGGGGCCACGGCGAGCGAGGGCGACTTTTTGGCCTAACGGAAGGTGCGACAAGCGTGCGAGAAGTTGATCCTCAGCGGAGCGCTTTAATTCGGCGGGTGTACCGGGGAGCAGTGCGAGTTGGGCAAGGTCCATCAAATAGAGCTGGCGCACGAGGCGGAGACTGTGGAGGCGCGGAGTTCGGGGATGGAAGGCGAGCGCGCGCCTGACGCGATAGTTCTTGAGAAGCGGCTTGCGGCGCGCAACTTCTTCGAGGACATCGGCGGGAAGGTCCTGGCGATCGAGGAGCAAGCAGAGTTGCGTCTCCTCGAGAGCGGCGTTGTCGAGAAGGGCGAGAAGAACCGCTGGATCGGGATGGTGCAGCAACACGATGAGGTCGTCGCCGGTGGCGGCGAGAGCGCGTTCGCGGTCCTGCGAAAGTGTGTCCACCTCAGAATCAGCTCCCGATCTTTCGCACCGCGCTGTCCAAATATTGGACCGCGGTTTGCGCGGCAAATTCGGCAACGGGGACGGGCAGGGGACCGATGCGGGTGTTCGGTGCGATCTTGCCGGCCAGCGTATCGAATGCTTCGTCGAAAAATGGGCTGCGGCCGAAGACACCGCCGGTTTTGGCGAGAAAGAACGATTGCTTTTGCAACCCCAGAGTTTGCACGACGCGTGCTACAAGTTCACAAAGTTCCTCTGCGGAAGAACGGAGAATCGCCTGGGCGGAATGATCGCCCTCATTGGCGGCTTTTGTGACCATAGGGAACACTTTGGGCAGCACGCTGTCCGCGTTGGCGCGAATCTGGTCTTGTAATTCCACCCAGTTGCAATGAAACGCGTGCAGGATTTCGTTGCCAAGCGGAGAATTCTCGCCGCTCCACGAGCTACGCAAACCCAGCACTATGGCTTTGCGGCCGATATCGTAGGCACTGCCGGGATCACCGAGCGTCGGACCCAGGCCCCCTTCGCGCGCGAGCATATCGGGCGAGTTGCGGCCGATGACGGCGGATCCGGTACCGGCGATGGCGACGACGCTGGGGATCTCCTGCGTTGCGGCCAAGGCCATGTTGAGATCGGTGTTAAGAAGTACCGACGCATTCGGAAATCGGAGTTTGAGCTTCACGGCGAGTTCGGGAATCGCTCTTGCTGCGCCGATGCCAGCAATCCCCCCGTGAATTGCCACAATTTCGGCGACGGACTTACCGGAAGCCGCCAGCGCTTTTTCCGCGGCCCCCGTGAGAGAAGCGAGCGCAGCATCCAAGCCGACGCGCGTTGGATTCGACGGGCCGGAGCGCGTGCGCGCGAGAACCAGCCCAGATTCATCCATGAGGACGCACTCGGTCTTTGTGCCGCCGCCATCGAATCCCAAGACACAACGCATAGGGGAAGAATAAGCGATTTCAAGGTCCAAGCTGCTGGTGTGACGGAACGGCGTTGCCAGGAATGCATGGCTTGGCATGAAGTCGAAAAATAGCCGCGCTCCGGATTCCAGGACACGTATAATTCCGGCGCAATGAAAAAACCTCTGCGACACACGGCGCGCTTTTACGAAACGCTCTGTGCTTATCCTCCAGGCCGACGCCCTGGACGAACCGCCGCACGGAGGCCCGCCTAGCTAATGCGCATCCACCCAATCGACCTTGCGATCGTGGTCGCCTATCTTCTCGCCATCACAGCCTTGGGTATGTGGTTTCGGCAGGGATCGCAGGACGCTCGAGAATATTTTTTGGGCGGACGGACGGCACCCTGGTGGGCGCTGGCTTTTTCCATTGTCGCGACGGAGACTTCAACACTCACGATCATCGGGACGCCGGCGATTTCTTATGGTGGGAACCTCACGTTTTTGCAGCTGATATTCGGATACTTAGTGGGACGTGTGCTGATCGTACTGTTGCTGCTGCCGGGTTATTTTCGCGGGGAGTTTTTCACGGCGTACGCGCTCATTGAAAAGCGATTCGGCGAGAAAGCGCGGGCGGTGGCGGCGACCACGTTTTTGGTCACGCGTGCGGTTGCAGAAGGTGTGCGCGTGTCGGCGATTGCGCTGGTGGTCAGCGTGGTGTTGGGTACCTCGGAGCGGCTGGCAGTGTTGGTGGTGATCGCGCTCACGGTTCTTTACACGCTCGAAGGCGGGATGAAAGCGGTGATCTGGACGGATGTGGCACAGTTGCTGCTTTACCTGACCGGCAGCGCGGTGACATTTTGGGTGCTGCTGCACCGGATTCCGGGCGGATGGAGCGAGATCACTCAGGTGGCCGCGGCTGCGGGTCACAAGTTGCAGGCGTTCGATTTTTCGTTTCACTGGGCGACGAAATATACATTTTGGTCGGGGTTGATTGGCGGAGCGTTTTTGACGATGGCGAGCCACGGAACCGATCAGACGATCGTGCAGCGTTTGCTGTCGGCACGAGATCAGCGCGACAGCCGGCGAGCGCTCTTGGCTAGCGGCGTCATTGTGCTGATGCAATTTACAGTGTTTCTGCTGATTGGCGTTTTGCTGTATGTTTTCGCGCAACATACGCCGCTGCTGGCGGCGGGTGAACGCACAGATCGCATTCTGCCTCTGTTTCTGGTACGCGAAATGCCTGCGGGGCTGGCGGGATTGCTGCTGGCGTCAATCATGGCCGTGGCGATGTCGAACGCAAGCGGGTCGCTGAATTCACTGGCGGCGTCGAGCATTTTGGATTTTTCCCGGCTTCGTGGACGCGCGAGTCAGCCTGCGAACTTCTTGCGGGTGTCTCGGCGGATGACCTTCGTTTGGGGTCTGGTATTGATGGCTTTCGGGTTTGTGAAGTGGGGGCCGTTGCTGGAGGCGGGGTTGACCGTCGCGGCGCTGCCGCTGGGGAGCTTGCTGGGATTGTTTTTGTTAGGGACTGTGGATCGGCGGGCGAATGCGCGTGGGGCTTTGACCGGAATGTTTTTCGGATTGGCTGCGATTTTGTGGGTGTTTCGATTCACGGCGGTTGCATTTACTTGGTACGTGATGATTGGGTCGTGCGTGACGTTTGTGGTTGGAGCGGTGGCTAGTCGAGCGGTGGGAGAGAAGCAGCCGGTGACGTTGGGCTCGCACGAGTGATCTTGCTAGGCTGGGCGCAGCCATGCTGCGCCCCTACAAAGTTGATTGCACCGGTTGCCGGTTTGTGAGGGATTGGTGAGCGAGAAGCGGCTCGAATTGGTGAGAGGGCTTGGCGCTTGGGCGTCGGCGGCTATCGTCGTGGGGACCATGATCGGCACGGGAATTTTTCTCAAGCCGGCAGAGATGGCGCGCGAGGGAAGATTTGTTTCCGTTGTTTTTGCGGCCTGGATTGTGGGAGCGATACTTTCGCTGTTCGGAGCGCTATCGTTTGCCGAGTTGGGCGCGGCGATTCCCGAGGCGGGTGGCGAATACGCCTATTTACGCCGTGGATTCGGCCCCGTGTGGGGATTTCTATTCGGCTGGATGCATTCGATTGTGGGCCGGCCGTCGTCGTTGTCTTCGATTGCGGCGGGACTGGTGCGGTTCCTGGGATTTCTTCTGCCAGTTGTGGCGACACCAATTTTCACACTGCACATCGCCATCCCTGGATGGACGAATTGGTTGAAACCATATGATTTCGTGTTCACCTGGGCGCAGCCGGTGGCGGTGCTCTGGCTCGCGGGGATGACCGGAGTCAATTATCTTGGCGTCCGGCTCGGGGGTGCCGTTCAAGTATTTTTGACGGCGATCAAGATTGTTTCGGTTGCGATGGTGATCGGAGTGGCTTTTTTTTCGCCGGCTCCGGTCCCGCATGCGCCCGACCCGATGTGGCCGGCAGCGTTGAACGGCACCGTGTTCAGCGCGTTTCTTGCGGCGTTGGCCGCTGCGCTGTGGGCTTATGACGGATGGGAAGATCTGAACCTGGTCGGCTCCGAAGTTCAAAATCCGGAGCGGAATTTTCCGCGTGCCTTGGTGGGCGGTGTGGCGCTTGTCGCGCTGATCTATTTTCTTTTTAGCGCGGCGTGCCTGAAGGTGCTTCCGTTCGCGAGTGTCGCGGCTTCGCCGCACATCGCTTCCGACGTGGTGGAACATGTCGCGGGGCGGGGCGCGGCGGCGTGGATTACGCTCGCGATGGTGATCTCGGCGATCGGGTCCATGAACTCCTCGGTGCTGAGCGGAGCGCGCCCGCCCTATGCGATGGCGCGCGATGGTATCTTTTTCAGGATTGTCGATGGCATCCATCCCAAATATCGGACGCCCGGGCGGGCGCTGATTTTTCAAGGCATACTGGCCAGCTTGATGGCCTTGACGGGCACGTTTGAAGAACTGACCAGCCTTTTCATTTTTGCTGGCTGGATATTTTATGGGCTCGCGGTGGTGGCCTTGTTCCGGATGCGTCACACGGAGCCAAATTTGCCGCGACCTTACCGGTGCTGGGGGTATCCGTGGGTGCCGGGTTTGTTCGTAGCGGGCGCGCTGGCGCTGACGGTGAACATCTGGCTGGAGCGGCCGGGGCGATCGTCGATCGGACTGTTGCTGATCCTGGCGGGACTTCCCTTCTACCGCTTTTGGACGTCCCGCAATCGGAGCGCAGCCGCTAAATCTGCGAATATGGCGCCGGCGTCAGAATGACGTTGGTGATGTTGGACACGATATTCTCGAAGGCGTAGCGCGGCAGGCTCTGCATCGCCTTCCATTCGGGGGCGTTCGCGAACGCCGACCATAACTTGTCGCGAACCGCGACGTTTTCGTAGCTCAACATGTACGTGAGATTCGGCAAGCGCGGGCCGATCAGTGTGTCGCTGTAAAAGACTTGGGAGAAACCGGCTTTCGCGAAGATGGCTTCCTCGCCGGACTGCATCATTTCCACTTTGCGCTTGTGATCCTGATCGCTCGGACTCTCGTACGTTCGCAATTCAAACACGCGGGGGCCGTTTGTCGCGGTAGCTGCCGGAAGCGTTATGTTCGGGATTTTCTCGAAGGCGATCATTAGGGAACTTTCCAAGCGATTGAAAGCGGGTTCGACGGCCGGCGCGTTCAGAAACGCGGCCCCAGTCTTCATATATTCCGCATCTCGGGCCAAGCGCGCTTCTGCGTTGACCAAAGTCTCCAGCGAAGGGCTGGGCAGTAAAACATACATGGCGGGCGTCTCTGGGCCGATCGTGAGATTGAATACACCGACCGGAGTGACACCCAGGCGATTCGCGGCAGGAATCAAAGCGTTCTGAAAAAAGTCGTCGCAGATTTTCTTTTGAGGTCCACTCGAGAGTTGATACCGACGCAATTCGTAATACAGCCGAGCTTTTCCGCTGGCGTCGGCGGGCGCGCTCTGCGAATTCCCGGCAGGGGCGGCGCTCAACGCCGCAGCCGCGAGCGAAGATGTGAGAAACGTTCGTCTTTCCATTTGTGTGCCTCCCGTGCGAGACCAAGCATTTTAAAATTGCGTTTCAGGTTCAAGCCGACGCGGTGCGCGCCCCGCTCGGTTCGCCCGCGATCGCCAGAATGGCATTCTGCGCTTCCTGGCTGACTTCCAGAGATGGATGGAGAGCTTTCGCCAGAATCTCTATGCCGGTGGCCAGGCGCGGGCCGGGGCGCGAGAAATAGCCGTTGGCTTCGAGCGCGTAAACGCGATTGTTGCGAACGGCGGGTATGGCGTTCCATTGCCCCGGAAACTCCATGGCGTGATATTCACCTCGGGCTTGCTCGGCGCGGTAGCCGCAGGGGGAAACGAGTATGACGTCGGGTGTAGCCTCCACGATATCTTGCAACGTGACACGAAACGTGGGTTTACGTGGGCTGCCGAAAACGTCGACACCCCCGGCACGCTCAATCATTTCGGGCACCCAATGCCCGCCAACGTAGAACGGTTGTAGCCATTCGAGGAACGCGACACGCGGGTGAACGGAAACATGCTCGAGCAAACGCTCGACACGGCCAAGTTGCTCACCGATCTTTTCGAGTAAGGATTCGGCAGCGTGGCCGCGGCTGGTTTGTTCCCCGACCCACAAAATATCGCGCCAAACGTCGCCGAGGTCCAGCGGATTGAGGCAAAGAACCTGCGGCCGCTCGGTGAAACGCGTGAGAGCAGTGGCAAGGTCATCGGGAGATGCGGCGCAGACGTGACACAAATCCTGGGTGACGATCAAATCGGGCGCGAGCTCTTCGAGAGCCTGGGCATCAACAGCATACAAGCTTTCGCCGCGCGAGACGTATTCGCGGACCTGGCGGTCGATTTCGGCGGGGGTTGCCTCATGGGCGATTCGCGACTGAATGACCACTCGCTTGGTGCGAGCCGCCGCTGGAAAGTCGCATTCGTGACTGACGCCGACGACCTCGCGATCGAAACCAAGAGCGAAAAGCATCTCGGTGGCGGAGGGAAGAAGGGACACGATACGCATCACGAAAGAGACTTTAGCACAGGCGAGGCGGGGAGGGAGGAAGCAACGATCGAGACTGGAGTGCGTGGACCAGGCAAAGGCAGACCGGTCACTGCGCTCGGGATGCCCGTTTCAGGCTGTTCCCGCCCGTGGAGATGGGCCTACTTGTAGAGGAAATACTTGCGACGGAGGGCGTCAAAAGTGGAGAGGTCCCCGGACCAACTGGCGACGATCTGCTCCGGCCCCACTCCTTGTTCGAGCTGGTGAACCGTTTCCGCATTGCCGACGAGAAATATGGTCTTCGCCGGGTCAAAATTTGCCGGGTAGAGTTTCTTAAGCACCGTAGCGATCTCCACGCCCATGCGCATCGACCGCACAGCCTGCTTGTCGGTGACGCGAATGGCCACGCCGCCGCAACGTTGCCCTCCATAAAGTCCGACGACGGGAATGAACGGCTGGCCAGTGAAGCGCAGGCCGGGGAGATGCAGAGCATTGAGAGCGGAGGCCACTTCATCGCCATTGATCCACGGAGCGCCGAATTCTTCGAACGGAGTTTCGGTCCCTCGGCCCACAGAAACGCCGGCGCTTTGCAGAATCTCGAGACCAGGATAGAGGATCGAACCTTTCAGCGTGCGGAGGTTCGGAGAAGGCGGAAGCCAGCGAATGCCGGTACTCTCATAAAAATAGTTACGATGCCAGTTTTTCATTTCCACGACGTGCAGATCACAGTTGATGTGATTTTCTGCGTTGAAGAATTTGGCGATTTCACCGATGGTGAGGCCATAGCGCACGGGCAGAGGAAAATAGGCGGTGAAACTGGTCTTGTCCGCATCGAGAACCGGGCCCTCCACAATTTCCCCACCGAGTGGATTGGGCCGGTCGAGAACATAGAACGTAATGTTGCGCTTGGCGGCTTCTTCCATGCAGTAGCCCATGGTCGTCAGATAGGTGTAAAAGCGCACGCCGGCGTCTTGCACATCGAAGACCAGTGTGTCGATCCCTTGCAGCATCGTGTCGGTGGGGCGGCGCGTTTCGGCGTAGAGACTGTAGATGGGCAACCCCGTGGCGGCGTCCTTGGTCGAAGCGATGCGCTCGTCTTCGTTGCGCCCGGCGAGGCCATGCTCCGGACTAAACAATGCCACCAGCTGAACACCTGGCGCATGGGAGAGCAGGTCCACGGTGCTGCGCCCTTGCGAGTCTAAACCCGTATGATTCGTGATCAGCCCGACGTGCTTTCCGCGAAGCGGTGCAAATTTCTCGGCTTCGAGAATTTCGATGCCGACCTGCACCCGCCCCGTGCGGCTGGAGTGCTTGGTGGTCGCGCGAGCAGGCGAGCACATTGCCACGATCAACGATGTATGAAGAACCGCCGAAGCGGTACGCGCCAATAACTGAGATCGTCGAGGCACCGGAAGCACTCTTCGCCACCCAAACAGCAATCCTATTGTGGAACGTTGCGGACGCAGTTGCGTTGTTCTCGTGATGTGCGTGTGCTATATACAAACTCTGTGTTTAGGTGTCACCTGAGGAACCCTTAATTGATGAAAGGACGCAGAGCTGGCGTTCTATTTTTGCTGCCTGCTGCACTGATTCTTTTTATGGCTCACACTTCGGCCAAGATTCCCGACGCTGCCCAACACACCTCCCCCGCCAGAAATGCGGGCAAAGAGCGAATTTCGGCGGAGTCCCGCAAGTGGGTGGAGTCGACGCTGCAAAAAATGAGCGTCGATGAAAAGATCGGTCAGCTGCTGTTCACCACCTATCACGGCAGTTTGACTCCCACTGACACCGTGGCCTACGCACAGATCATGCATGACGTGACCGACCTGCACTGCGGGGGATTCATTAATATTACTCAGGCGTCGCCGCTCGGCATCGTGAAAAGCCAAGCGTATCCGACCGCGGTGCTGACCAACCAGCTGCAAGCGAAATCGAGGTTGCCGCTGCTGGTCGGCGCCGACTTCGAACGTGGCGCTGCAATGCGGCTGGACGAAGGCACGTCATTCCCCACGGCAATGGCCTTGGCCGCAGGAGGCGATCCCGCCGACGCCTATGCCATGGGCAAGACTACGGCTCTCGAGGCCCGCGCGGTCGGCATTCAGTGGATTTATGCGCCAGACGCCGACGTTAACAACAATCCCGGAAATCCCATCATCAACACACGCTCGTTCGGAGAAGACCCGGCGCGTGTAGCCGAGTATGTGACCGCTTTTGTCCGCGGTGTGGAAGAAAACGGCGGACTGGCCACGGCCAAGCATTTTCCAGGGCACGGCGACACCGCGAGCGATTCGCATATCGATCTGCCGGTGATCCATGCCGACCGCGATCGGCTCGACAAGCTGGAGCTGGTTCCCTTTCGCGCGGCGATCTCCGCAGGCGTCGGCAGTGTCATGACCGGACACTTGTCCGTCCCTTCGCTGGAGCCGGATCCGAATACGCCCGCTACCCTTTCTTCGCACATTCTCACCGACCTGCTTCGCAATGAATTGCACTTTCAGGGGTTGGTGGTCACTGACGCCATGGACATGGGCGGAATCACGGTGCGCTATGCGCCCGGCGAAGCGGCCGTCCGCGCAGTCCTCGCTGGCGCCGACGCGTTGCTGATGCCGCCCGTGCCTGACGCGGCATTCGAAGGACTGCAAGCCGCAGTCCGCTCTGGACGAATTTCGATTGAGCGGCTGGACGCCTCCGTGCGCAGGATCTTAGAAGCAAAGGCCAAGCTCGGCCTCGACAAGAACCGCATGGTCGATGTGAACGCGATCAATCAGAAATTGGGAAGTGTCGCGTGGCAGGCCGAAGCGCAGGAAATTTCCGATCGCGGAGTGACGCTGCTGCGCGATTCCCAGCGTCTGTTGCCTCTCGACGGCACCAAGCCCAGCCGAGCGCTGCTTCTGGCGTTCTATGCCGATCCTGAGCCCTATCCCGGCGAGGATTTGGAGCGCGAACTGAAGTCGCGGTTTGACAGCGTGGTCACCCTGCGTGCCGACACGCGGTTCATCAACGCTGACACGCTAAAGCTGCCTTCGCCGGACACCTACGACGTCGCGCTGCTCGCGTTGTTTGTGCGCGTTAGCGATCGCAAAGGCAATGTCGACGTTCCCGCCGAACAAGCTGCGTTGGCAGAGCGACTGTACCAAAGCGGCAAACCGGTCGTCACCCTTGGGTTCGGCAGCCCGTACCTGATCGAGCGCTTTCCCCAGGCACAAACCTGGCTGGCGGCGTTTGGCATCAGCGACGTAGCGCAAATCTCCATCGCGCGCGCTCTGTTCGGGCAAATTCCCGTGCGCGGGCATCTGCCGGTCACGATTCCGGGCGTGGACATGAAAGCGGGCTTGGGGGTGGAACTCGCCGCGAATTCCATGACCGTTCAGCCCCTGGATGTTCGCGGAGAGGCGCTGCTACAGCCAGCCTTCGCGGTGATCGAACGTGGCGTAGCTGACAAAGCTTTCCCTGGCGCAACAGTCGCGGTTGGCTATCGCGGGAAAGTGGCGGTTCACGCCTTCGGCAACCTGAGCTATGACGCGAACGCTCCCGCAGTGGACGTTCGAACGATGTACGACATCGCCTCGTTGACCAAAGTGGTGGCGACCACAACACTGGTGGCGAAACTCGCCGAAGGCGACTTTAACGTCCCGCTGGACCTAGACGCCAAGGTCGAACGCTATCTTCCGGAGTGGACTACGGGTGCGAAGGGTCAGGATCTCGACTGGCGCCACCAAGTGACCGTTCGCCATCTTCTAACCCACACCTCCGGGCTGCCGCCTTTCAAGGAATATTGGCGCACCTCCAAGAGCAAGCAGGAAACGCTGACCAGGATTTTTGCTGAACCACTCGACAACGAGCCCGGAACAAAAGAGGTTTATTCTGACTTGGGTATCATCCTAATGGCGGAAATCATCGAGCGCCTGACCGGACGTACGCTCGATGATCTCGCGAAAGCTTTCATCTTTTCGCCTCTCGGCATGAAGGATACGATCTTTCGCCCTTCGAAAAATCTTTGGTCGTGGATCGCGCCGACCGAATTTGACCACAATCTGCGCAACCGCCTGGTACAAGGAGAAGTTCACGACGAAAATGCATTCACGATGGGCGGCGTTTCCGGGCATGCGGGCCTGTTTAGCACGGCACCGGATCTGTCGGCTTTCTGCCAGATGCTGCTGAACGGGGGCGTGTACGCTCATCACCGAATCTTGAAGCGCGCCACGATCGCGCAATTCACCGCCCCGCAGCCGCTTTCGAACGGGACTCGCACCCTGGGATGGGCGGTGCCCACTGAAGGTTCCTCCAGCGGCCACTACTTCTCGGCGCACAGCTTCGGGCACACCGGGTTCACCGGCACGTCCATCTGGATTGATCCCGACAGGCAGCTTTTCGTCGTTCTTCTGACCAACCGCGTGCATCCCACTCGCGAAAACCAAAAGATCGCGCAAGTCCGTCCAGCGCTGCACGATGCCGTGATGCAGGGATTGGGTTTCGTCACGCCGGCTGCCGCGACCCGTTAACGTTCTCGCACCACACCTGTGCTCTTTACGCGGCCCATCCATTCGCAATTCTTGGCCGCAGATATAATGTCGGGATGCCCAGTTTGCCCGAGGAGCGCCGGCGTACGGAGCATCGCAACCCCTCGTCCAGGGACCTCGATCGCCTGTCGACGCAGGCAATCCTGCGCCTGATGAACCGGGAAGACCGCAAAGTGGCGGTTGCGGTCGGGCGGGAGATCCCCGCCATCGCGCGCGCGGTAGACGCGATTGTCGCCGGAATTCGTAAAGGCGGCCGGCTGCTTTATGTCGGTGCGGGAACCAGCGGAAGGCTGGCGGTCTTGGATGCGGCGGAATGCCCGCCAACGTTTGGGGTTTCGCCGAGAGTCGTGCAAGCTTTGATCGCTGGCGGTAGAAGAGCGGTGAGCGGTGCGGTAGAGGGAGCAGAAGACTCGACCAGCAACGCAGTTAGCGATTTGCGCGCAAGAAAGGTTAAGCGAAGCGACGTGATCGTGGGGATTGCGGCGAGCGGCACAACGCCTTACGTGCTTAGCGCGCTTGCCTTTGCGCGTAAACGCGGCGCGACTACCGTGGCCATTACTTCGAATCGCAACGCCCCCATCGCGCGGGACGCACAAATTGTGATCGCGGCGGAAGTAGGGCCTGAGGTGGTCACTGGCTCGACGCGGCTTAAGGCCGGCACCTCGCAAAAACTGGTCTTGAACATGCTTTCCACTGCGGCGATGGTGCGCCTTGGGCATGTATACGACAACTTGATGATCGACGTAGCACTTACAAATCAGAAACTTCGGCGGCGCGGGGTTCGCATTCTGATGGAAGCCAGTGGCGCGAGTCTGTTGGCCGCCGAACGCGCTTTGCGTCAATCGGGACACGACTTGCGCGTGGCGCTGACCATGTTGAAACGTGACACCGAGGCGAAGGGTGCGCGAGCACGATTGGCTTTGGCAAAAGGAAATTTGCGACAAGCTTTGGGAGAGTGAGAGCGCATGGATAAGTTTCTGATCAAAGGTGGAAAACCGCTGCACGGCACCGTGGCCATTAGCGGCGCGAAGAATTCTGCGCTGCCGTGCATGACGGCTTGCTTGCTTACGCCCGAAAAGGTCACGCTGCACAACATCCCGAAGGTGCGCGACCTGATCACCATGAGCAAGCTACTGGCGTTTATGTCCGCGAAGGTCTCGGTGACCGATATCCCGGCGAGCGACTACGTAATCGAAGCAGTAACGCTGAACGACGCCGTGGCTCCCTACGAGTTGGTGAAAACCATGCGAGCGTCGATTTTGACGTTGGGGCCGGCGATCGCGAGGGCGGGCGTCGCGCACGTTTCACTCCCCGGGGGTTGCGCGATCGGTGCCCGGCCGGTCGACTTGCACCTCACCGCGCTCGAAAAAATGGGAGCGGAAATTACGATGTCTCACGGTTACATCGAGGCGAAGGTGCCAAACCATGGCCGCCTGAAGGGTGCCCACATCGTTTTCGAAAAGATCACCGTGACCGGAACGGAAAATATCCTCATGGCCGCGGTACTGGCCGAAGGCGAAACCGTGCTCGAAAATTCGGCTCGCGAGCCGGAAGTGACCGACCTGGTCGTGATGTTGAAAAAGATGGGCGCTAGAATCGAAGGCGATGGAACCTCCACGCTGCGTATCCGTGGCGTCGAAAAATTGCACGGCACCGAGCATTCCGTGATTCCCGACCGCATCGAGGCGGGAACATTCCTGGTGGCCAGCGCGCTTACGGGCGGCGATTTGACGATTACCAACTGCGCACCCGAGCATCTGGGCGCCATCATTGCCAAGATGCGGCAGGCAGGAGTTCGAATTGATACCGTCGACGCGACCACCTTGCGCGTGCGGCCCACGGAGAGGCTGTCCGGCGCCGATATGACCACCGAGGAGTATCCGGGTTTCGCGACCGACATGCAGGCTCAGTACATGGCGCTCGCCACCCAGGCCGAAGGTGCCTCGGTGATCACCGAAACGATCTTCGAAAACCGATACCTGCATGCCAGCGAAATGGTGCGCATGGGCGCGAACATTTCGGTCGATGGGCGGCGCGCGGTGGTGCGCGGCCCGGCGCAACTGTCAGGCACAACTGTTCAAGCTTCCGACCTGCGAGCCAGCGCCGGATTGGTTCTTGCCGGGCTGGTGGCGAGCGGCGAGACCATCATCGACCGCGTCTATCATATCGACCGCGGATATGAGCGCATCGTCGAAAAGCTAAGCAACGTCGGCGCCGATATCGAGCGCATCCACGAAAAGGACGCATAAACCCTTCTTTTAAAAGAGCTTACGACCTCTCTCGGTCAATGGAGTCGAAGCTGATTTCCACAACTCACCAAACCGTTGTCAGCTCTCGCTCGGTCCGCTTAATTGCAGTACGGGAGTACCAGCAATCCACCAAATATTTTGCTACAATGCGCCCCTCGGAACGATGTGCGGCGAGTGTGGGTCTTCGCGCCCGCCGCGGTGGAGGCAAAAAAAATGGCCAACACGAATTTGCTGGCACGATTGGACGCGGCAATTGCCGAGAGGAACTTACTGAATCATCCCTTCTATCAAGATTGGCAGGCGGGCAAGCTCAGCCGAGAGGCCCTGCAACTCTACGCCACCCAGTATTATCGCCACGTCGAGGCTTTTCCAAAGCACCTACGCGTTCTCGCGGCTCGAACGGAAGGGCCGCTGCGCGAAACCGTCATGGAAAATCTTGCTGAAGAAGAAAATCCAGAGGGACCACACCCGAAACTCTGGCGCGATTTTGCCTCCGCTCTGGGCGTCGCGGAAGAGGACATCTCCTGCTGCCCGGCATTACCGGGTACGCAAACCGTCGTGGCTACCTTCCGTGAGATTTGCGGCGACCGTCCCGTGGCCGAAGCTGTAGCGGCTTTGTATGCGTACGAAGGTCAAGTTCCTGAGATTGCGTCGACCAAGATCGATGGTTTGAAAAAGTTCTACGGAATTGACCAACCGGAAGCTCTCGCGTACTTCACGATCCATGAGGAAGCCGACAAAGCTCACCGCGCAGCGTGGCGAGGCTGGTTGGAAGAGCATGCCGAGGGAAATGAAGACGAGATCGTTGCGAGCGCGCAGGATGCGCTGAATGCTCTTTGGGGAGCGCTGGATGCCGTGCACTGCAAGAAGCGCGCGCACGTAAATTGAAAACGGAAATTCGCAACATAGAGTAGCGAAGCGAGAAAAAAGGCCCGGCACAACAAGCCGGGCCTTTTTGTTTTTTACATTTCGCAGCCGTTATTCGGTAGTCGTCCCGCCGCCGCCCGCGGCTTCCTTCTTTGCCTGCTTTTCGCGGGCCTCGCGAATTAACGCTTTGCGCGATAGACGCACCTTGTTCCCCTCGATCGAAAGCACCTTCACCAGCACCTGATCGCCGAGCTTCAGTTCATCGCGAACGTCGCGGATCCGATGCTCGGAAATTTCGCTGATATGCAACAAACCGTCAGTGCCCGGGAACAGTTCGACGAATGCGCCAAACTCGGCGAGCCGTACGACTTTGCCTAGATAGGTCTTGCCGATTTCGGCCGAAGCCGTGACGTCACGCACCATTTGCAAAGCCTGGTCTCCGCCGGCTCCGCTGGTGGAGAAGATGTGCACCGTGCCGTCCTCCAGCACGTCAATCTTCACGCCCGTGACTTCGATAATCGACTTGATCTTCTTGCCGCCGGGTCCGATCAGGTCGCGGATCTTGTCCTGCGGGATCTTCAACTTATAGAGCCGCGGAGCGTATGCCGAGATTTCCTCGTTGTGCGAGCCCAACGTCTTGTCCATCGTGTCCAGGATTTCGAGCCGTGCTTTTTTGGCCTGGGCGAGAGCTTCGCGCATCATGCCGATGCTGATGTTCAGGACCTTGATGTCCATCTGCAGGGCGGTGATGCCTGCGCGCGTGCCGGCGACCTTGAAGTCCATGTCGCCGTAGTGATCTTCCGCACCCGCGATATCGGTCAAGATCGAGTATTTGTTGTTGTCGCCAACCACGAGTCCCATCGCGATACCCGCGCATGGCGCCTTGATCGGCACGCCAGCATCCATCAGCGCCAAAGACCCGCCGCAAACGGTAGCCATCGAGGACGATCCATTGGATTCTAAGATGTCCGAGACCAACCGCATCGCGTACGGGAAATCCGCTTCCGCCGGGAGCAAGTTCACCAACGCCCGTTCGGCAAGTGCGCCGTGACCGATTTCACGACGGCCAGGACCACGCAGGAACTTCACTTCGCCCACGCTGAACGGCGGGAAATTGTAGTGCAGCAAGAAGCGCTTGAATTGGTCCTGCTCGAACAGCAGGTCGAGCCGCTGCATGTCTTCCTTGGTGCCCAGCGTCAATGTTGCGAGCGCTTGCGTTTCACCGCGAGTGAACAACGCCGAACCATGTACGCGCGGCAGCAAGCCGACTTCGCAGGTGATTTTACGGATCTTGTCAAATTCGCGCCCGTCCGGGCGCCGGCGCGCGTTCAAGATTTCGTCGCGGAAAATGCTCTCTCGTAGCTTTTCAAACGCCCGCTTCGCCAGTGTGCGCTTTTCTTCGTCATCCTCGGGAATCGCATTCACAATCTCAGCTTTCAGCTCATCCACCAGGTGATAACTTTCCTTCTTCGGATGCTTTTCCGTGTTGAGCGCATCCTTCAACTTGGCGCCGTGCTTCTTCTCGATTTCGTTGTAGAGAGCCTGGTCAAACGGCAGCGGCGCGACCACCACCTTCTTGGGCTTCAGCTGCGCGTGCAACTCGCGAATAGCGGCCACGATCTTCTTGATCTCGGCATGACCGAACTCCAACGCATCGACAACGGCTTCTTCGGAAACCTCCAGCGCGCCCGATTCCACCATCACGATGCCCTCTTCAGAGCCCGCAATAACAATGTTGAGCAAACTAGTCTTCTGTTCGGCGACCGTAGGGTTCACCACCAGTTGGCCGTTGAGCAATCCCACGCGCACTGCCGCGATCGGGGTCTCAAACGGCAAATCCGAGCAATACGCAGCAGCGGATGCCGAGGTTACCGCGATCACGTCCGGGTCATTCGCGCTGTCGGCCGACAGCACCATGCTTACAATCTGTGTTTCATTGCGCCACGATTCGGGAAACAGCGGCCGCATCGGACGATCGATCAATCGCGAAGTGAGAACTTCTTTCTCCGAAGGCCGGCCTTCGCGTTTGAAGAATCCGCCGGGAATCTTGCCCGCGGAATAGGTATTTTCGCGATAGTCGACGGTCAGCGGCAAAAAGTCGCGGTCGTTCGCAGTCGGCGCCATGCAAGCGGTGGTCAGCACCACGGTGTCGCCGTAGCGGGCAGTAATGGCCCCATTGGCTTGCTTGGCGATCTTACCGGTCTCCAGAATCAAGGGCCGGCCGCCAACCTCGACAGTTACTGAGTGCGGCGCTGGCGTGCTTGTATTTTCAGACATAGTTGATTTCCTTTGGCTCCGCGTTCGCGCAGAGCGTTCCCGCAGAGACTTCTATCTCCGTTTTAGCTGGAAGAGAAATGAGGTGGGTGTTTTGCGAGGTTGACGAACTACGCCCGATCAGACCACTAAGACTCCGGCCGACTTACATACGGACACGCTACGATTCCACGGGCGGCAACACTACCGCGGTTGGACAAATTTCCAATCGTAGCTTCGCGGAAACGCGGGTAGACCCGCTCCAAAGAGCGGCTACTTGCGCAGACTAAGGCGTTCAACAATCTCGCGATACCGATCCGGGTCGCGGCGGTTAAGATAGTCCAGCAGGCGGCGGCGCTTGTTGACCATCATGATCAATCCGCGCCGGGATGCGTGGTCCTTTACGTGGGACTTGAGATGCGACGTCAGGTAGCTGATCCGTTCACTTAGAAGCGCAATCTGTACTTCGGGTGAACCCGTATCTTTAATGTGGGCCCGGAACTGTTCGATCAACACTGATTTGGCTTCGCTCAAGTGCCCCTCTCCGTCGTCCCCTGAATTTTTCCTCTTCTCTTCGACTAAGTCAGGCTAACACAATCATCACGACAGTGTAAAGAAATTGCAATGTGTGAAAATGATTCTCCTTGGCCTCCCAGAGGATCGCCGCGCACGGGTAGCACCGACACTTCGGTCTGGGTCCACGACCACGAACGCAAGGACTAGTCCCAACGGCGATCCATATGATTCGTGGGGATCTCCACGTATCTCTTGGAACTCGCGTTTACCCATGGCAGTATCACAGGCGCGACCCGGCAACTACCAACTGAAGAACTCTGAGGGAGAACAATCATCATGCGAAACATCGTTTCATTTTGTAGCGGCCTTTTCTTGTGCCTCGCCATGTGCGCGGCGGGCAGCGCTCAGCAAGACAAGAGCAAGCGCCCCAGCCCCCCGGCCAAAGCGGAATGCAAGCTAGCCGGTGGTAAAACCGTTACCGTCGATTATTCCAGCCCGCGCGCGAAGGGCCGCAAGGTTTATGGAGAGTTGGTCCCCTACGGTAAAGTCTGGCGCGCCGGAGCCAACGAAGCCACCACCTTTGTAACCGACACCGATCTGGTCGTGGGAGGAAAGTCAGTTCCCGCCGGCAGCTACACCATTTTCACGATACCGAACGCCGACACGTGGCAACTCGTGATCAGCAAGAAAACCGGCGAGTGGGGCACAGCGTATCCCGGCCCCGGCGAGGACCTCGCCCGCGTTGACATGAAAGTCTCCAAGCTGCCATCGCCGCTCGAGAACTTCACCATCGCGTTCGATCAAAATGGCGCCGGCTGCACGCTGCACATCGATTGGGAGACAACGCGCGCTTCCGTGGACATCTCCGGGAAATAACGAGTCTCGTCCGCTTGTAGCCACGTAGATGTTCGGAGGGGCAAATGCCCGGGGGCGCAAATGTAGGCGCGCGCTTAACGCGTCCAGCCGAGCGCCCCCCAGCCACAATTCACAAACAATTCAACCAATTGACAACCGGAATCCCCGCTGGTAGCGTGCCGCCCCTCGGGCACCACCGGTTCCCGATCGTTCCGTTGATAACCGTGTCAGCCAATTCGACACGAACATTTACAGGAGGCACCATGCGGCAACCACGTTACGAAGTCGAATCGCTCGGCCCGGTAATCACGGCGATTGAGAAAAGAGCGAAAAAGTTGAAAGCGATTCGGTCCTCGGTCGCGCCGAGGGACCGCACGCGGTTGGACCTTAGACTCCAAGCGCTCGAAGAGAGCCGTCTGATTCTTTCGAACGCTTGCAGGACCGCACCAAAAATGAATGCCTTTTTTGACGGTTGGCCTGAAGACTAAGGGATCGCTGACCAGCAATCGAACGCCGCTCAAAGATTCAGCCTGGAAATTTCACTCCCGCTGAGCAGGTGCGCGTGTTTCTCGTCGTCCGGCCGTAACCCCGCCCCCGTTACATAGATAGCCGACTCCGCGATCCCATCGACGCCCAGCGCCTTTTCGATCTTCGAATCCGCAAACGCCATTGTGCAAAAGGGCGCCGCCCCCAGCCACGTAGCCGTCAGGCAAAACGTTTGGCACAAGTGGCCCGCTTCGATCAACACCGCGCGGTAAGCTCGTGCGTAGTCATATTTCCACCTCGTGCGCGCGAATACCGCGGTCATGAAGACCACAAAGGCGGCTCCTCCATACCAAAATTGATTCGCCAGATACTCCGTGATCTGCCGCGAATCTGCTCCCCGGCGCAATAGTTCCAGCCGATGATCTGCAGCGCTGTAGTGGTAGAGCCCCGAACGCAAACCGTTCACGTTGCGGGCCAGCACGTATGCTTCGATCGGGTGTAGTGCGCCCCCTGATGGCGACGATTTGGCCGCCACCGTTCCCACCATCGGAATTTCAACCCATCGCCTCACGCCCCACGTCAGGCCCAGGAGATTGCCAAGCAGCGACAACTCGACAGGTTTATTCGAAAACTTCCGCCAGGTACGCCGGTCCGTCAGCGCCCGTGAAAATTCAGAATTAAAGCTAGGCGCCGGCAGCCGCACCTGCTGCGCTTGCCGATATCGTTTGATAGGCTTCGGCATCGGCTTGGACTTAGCCAGCCGCAGCAAGCCGCGAAATTCCTTTGCGGCATCGCGTTCGAACGGCAAATCCTTAGTGGATAGATGGAAAAATCCAGCCGCCGGATTCCACTCGCTCCAAGCCCGGAGTTCCCGCTCACCGGGCGGGAGCTTGCTCCCCTGTCGCTTTAATAGCGAATGCTGCGCAAGCATCCGCACTGCTTTCCGTAGAGACTCCGGCGTGTAATCGGTCAAACGAGCGCACAGCGCCCGCAAAGGCCGGTCACGGTCGAAAAAATGAAGAATGGTGGAGGTGAGAGGACTAGCGGAGACCCGGCTCCGCGTCAGAAAATTTTCGAAAACTAGATTGTTTTCGCGCCAATAGGAGATCAGAAACGGCGCCCGCCGGTAACGAACCGCGTCGGCCTTTGGGCTGCGTTTCTTCCCGGGTAACGCCGCCTGCACAAGCGCGCGCCTCACGACCTTCGCGTGCCCAACCGCTTTATTTCTTGGGCGCAGGTTTGAAACTGTGAGTCATCCTCCGGCAAAACGTAGCGAGTTCCTTCCTGCATTTCAGCAACTCCTTGATCTCCAGGTCGATGTCCTTCTGATCTGCCGCCGAAACGCGCGGCCGCAGCGATTCTAGTTTCTTCTTCGCCTTGTCAATTTGCGCCGCAATCGGCGACAAGGATACTTCCAATTTGAGCTTCGCCATATGCGCCTCCGGTGCAGTGAAGAATCAGAACGATCCGAGATGACAGGCACACGTCTTCGACTCTGAGGAACTCCGGACCGGGCGCGCCGAGTCTAACGAACGAGTCCATACTCGTCAAGATTTACCACTTCCCTTCGCGTACTCCGCCCCTCCGCGTTCATTACTGCGCCCGTTCACCACTCCGACTGGCGGATGCCGAACGCTTGCCGGAACCCCCATGCGTGCCAGTAGATTCTCGAATCGCGCGTCTCCCCTCAGGAATGCGAACTGCGGGTGTACCGCCACATTCACCATTCGCGCATTTTGTTCGGCGAACGCTTTCTCCAGCCATTCCAGCGTTTCGGCTTTCCGCTCCATCCCGGCATACAGCATCGCCCACGTGTACGGCGAAATATACGTACCGCTTGGCGCGTGTAGAAACTCCTGAAGTATTTCCTGTGCCTGCTCATTCTTACCGGCGCGCGCGTAGGCGCCGCCCAGATCCGCCTTTCGCGACATATCACCCGGCGCGAGCGACACCGTATTGCGAAATTCTTGGATGGCCTGGTCGTACATTTTTTTCTCGATGTATGCCTGCCCCAGATAGCCGTGAGCGACCACAAATCCCGGATCGATTCGCAGCGTGTTTTTCTCTTCTTCAATGGCGCGGTCCGCGTCGCCGGCGAGGTAATAGCACCATCCCACATTCGCATTAATGATCAGCGATCGAGGATCAATCTCCCGTGCTAGCTTGATCTCCGTGATGGACTCTTGCTTACGGCCGGTTGCGGCCAAAGTGAGCGCATACCAATGCATCGCGGTTGCATAACCTGGGTTTAGCGCGATGGCGCGTTGAAATTCACTCTCCACTCCCTCCCATTCCAGATGATAGAAGCGTATTGCCGCGAGCGACGCATGCGCTTCCGCAAGGCGATCGTCCAATTGCAGGGCCTTCTGCGCCGCTTCCTGCGCTTCAGGGATAACTTCGGCAGGGGGCCGAATCTGGTAGGTGCTGGTATTAAGCAAACCATCGGCGAGTCCCGCGTATGCCGCCGCGTACGTCGGATCCTGCGCTATTGCTTCCCGGAAATAGCCTACCGCAGCCTTGATACCCTCTCGCGTGCGCTTTTCTGCCTCAAACCGCCCCTTTAGGTAAGCTTCATACGCTTGCGGCACTACCGCCCTTCGGCTCGCGAGTTGCGACGCCTCGGGCTCCGATAGCTCCACCTGGATTCCCCGCGCGATTGCCGTTGCCACATCGCTCTGTAGCGCCAGAACATCGGTAAAGTCCCGCTCGTAACTGTCTGCCCACAAGCTCTGCTCGATCGAGGTCTGAATCAACTTCGCCGAGATCCGCACTCGCCCGTTCGCGCGCATTACCGAGCCTTCCACGACCGCGTCCACATTCAAATCCCGCGCAATGTCCTCCAGCGATTTCTGCGTTCGTTTGTACTGCATCACCGACGTACGCGAAATCACCCGCAGCTTGCGAACGTGAGACAACTCCGTGATCAACGCATCCGTCATCCCGTCCGAAAAATAGTCCTGCGAAGGGTCGCCCGACAAGTTCTCAAGTGGCAACACTGCCAGCGACTGGATCGCGCCCGGCACCGCGCCAACCCGCCCATGCGGCTTACTCGCCTTCCACAACAGTCCCCCAATCACCAGCACCGCCGCGCCGAAAACCCCTACGCCGTACCATAGCCGCCTTCGTGCGCGCGCCGTTCGCTGCTCCTCTTCATGCAACGACAGCAATTCAACGGGAATCCGTTGCGATCTAGACGCCGTCCCCGCCGCTTCGAGCGCGGCACGTACTTCTCCTCCCGATCGGTATCTTTGCGTCGGATCTTTGTCCAGACACTTGTCGATCACGGACTGCAGCACCGGAGGCAGCATAGGAGAGATCGCGGGCGGCGCCTCGCGCAATATCGACGCGCTCAATTCGTACGCCGTCCCTCCGCGAAACGGCCTCCGCCCGGCCGCCATCTCGTACAACACCACCCCTAACGCCCACACATCGCTGCGCACATCCGCTTCCTGGCCACGTAACAGCTCCGGTGCCATGTACGGCAGAGTGCCGGTAATCGAGTGCTGCTCGTCCCAACCTCGATCGAATTTTGTCGTTTCCTCGCTGACTTTTTCTTCCATCCGCCTGGATAGTCCGAAGTCCAGCACCTTCAGCCGCCCGGATGGCGTGACCCATACGTTTCCCGACTTCAGGTCGCGGTGCACGATTCCCCGCTCGTGTGCATGCGCCAACGCCTCCGCCAGCTGCACTCCATTCCTCACCACTACGTCGGTCGCCATCCCGCCCGAAGTGATCTCCTGGCTCAGCGAATGCCCCTCCACAAACTCCATCGCCAGGTATGCACGCCCTTCGTCCTCGCCGATTTCGTAAATCGTGCAAATATTCGGATGATTTAACGCCGAAATCGTGCGCGCTTCTTGCAGCACCCTCTCCCGCACGGACGGATCGTCTTCAAGGGTCTGCAGCGTTAGGAATTTCAGCGCCACGTCTCGATGCAGCGTCAGGTCCCGCGCGCGATACACCACGCCCATGCCACCTTCGCCTAGTTTTTCTGTGATGGAATAGTGAGAGATCGACCGGCCAATCATGAGAACAGACCGCGGTCAGAGTTGAACACAGCCGCGGCTTACAGGCAAGGGTTGCCCGGCGGCGAATTTCCATTGCATGCCATTCACAATTCGCAGATGTAGGCGCCGGGCCGGGCTTCACCCCGGCGCGCATGGCCACCGCCACAAGCGGCTAAAGGAGCGCCAGCCGGCCAGCACACACCCATATCCCCGTAACAGAACCTGTCGCCGCCAAAGTTTGCTCAGCTCTGTTTGTTGCGCACCAGCGACAGGAATTCGTCGCGGGTCTGCTTGTTATTGCGGAATTCGCCGAGCATCGCGCTCGTCACCGCTTGCCCGTGCTGCTTCTCCACACCGCGCATCTGCATGCACAGGTGCCGCGCTTCGATGATCACGCCAACACCCTGAGGAGCAATCTTTTCTTCGATCGCGCTGGCAATCTGGCTGGTCATCCGCTCCTGGATCTGCAGCCGCCGCGCAAACATGTTCACCAGCCGGGCCACCTTGCTCAATCCAATCACCTTCTTGGTCGGCAGGTACGCCACGTGCGCTTTGCCGAAAAACGGCAGCAGGTGATGCTCGCACAAACTGAAAAACTCAATGTCTTTCACCAGCACCATCTCGTCGTAACAAACGCTGAACGTCGCTCCGTTCAATAGGTGATCGACATTCTGGTGATACCCGCTGGTCAGGAATTTCACCGCCTTTTCGTAGCGTTCCGGCGTCTTGCGCAAACCCTCGCGCTCCGGATCCTCGCCGAGCAACTTGATGATCTCGCGCACATGGCACGCGATCGTCTTCGCATCGCGCGGTTTACCTTCGTCGAGCAGGATTTCTTGTGTCGGCTTGGTCATGGTGGGGTCCCCTTCTGAGCGCTTTTCGGCTGCGTCCAAATTAGCCAGCCACATTCTCGCCTGCGTATTCGAAACTATTGTTCGCGGTCTCTTCCACGCGCACCCGTTCTAGTTTGGCCTTCGGGAATGCGCGCACCCGCCGGAAAATCTCCATGCATAAATTCTCCGTCGTAGGCACCTCGGTACGAAATGCCGGCACCTCGTCATTCAACGAGCGATGATCGAAAGCGTTCAAAACCTCGCGCTCCACGAAGCCATCCAGGTCTGCAAGATTCGCAATCATCCCGGTTGCTGGATCAACCTTCCCGGACACGCTGATTTCCACCACATAGTTGTGCCCATGCCCGAGCGGATTGTTGCACTTCCCATACAAACGCGAATTCTCCTCCGCGCTGAGCAGCGCGCTATGCAACCGGTGCGACGCCGCAAATCGGTACCGCCGCCCCAACTCGATCTTTAACCCGTCACTCTTCATCGCTGCGATCGTCCCTAGTAGGACACCGCACCTCGGCGCCCCAGCTGGCCCCCATCTACCCACGAAGCCCCGCGGCTCCGGCGTTCCTGTTCAACAATCCCGGAAGACATCCGCAAACAAATCCGCTGACTCGTACAATCGCACACGGTGCAGCTGCCCCTGCGCGATCTTCGGCTCCAGCAAATTCCAGATCACCCGCGCCACATTCTCGCAAGTAGGAATCTGCCCTGCCAATTCCGGCACCTCAAAATTCAGGTGTCGATGATCCATCCGCTGCATAATTTCCCGCTCCAAAATCTTCTTCAACTCGCTCAGGTCCAGCACCATTCCCGTAACCGGATCCGGCTTGCCAGCCACGGTCACTTCCAACGTGTAATTGTGCCCGTGCCCATGCGGATTGTTGCACTTCCCAAACACGCGCTGGTTCTCCTCCGGAGAAAGTTCCGGATTGTTGTACCGATGCGACGCTGAAAACTCGACTTTGCGTGTCAGCAGAACCATGATTCTCCGTCTAGCGCAGCGCCCCAGGTGCTCCGACCGAAATCTCCCGGCCCTTCCAGGCGACTTTGCCCTTTGCATGCGCCCGGTACGACGCCCAGAGCACACCCGCGTACAGCACCACCGCCGGAACATAGTAGAGGATGAGCGAACCCCGATATTGGTTACTCCGCAGGTCCAGCCCGTATCCTGCTTGCCGCACCAGCAATAGCAATACTCCCGCCATCGACGCGAATGGCATCCCGAACCCCATCGCAATCAACAAAAACGGAATCCACGGCACCGCCGAAAACAACTCCCGCAAAACAGCCTTGCGGCTCCCGCCCACCAGCAGGCACAAATTCTTCTTCCAACCTTCCCACATCGCGCCAAACGATCGGTACATCCGCGCGCGAGCCACACCCAACCCCGGGCCAAACCAGATGCGGTATCCAGCCACCTTCACATTCCGAGCCAGCGCCACATCTTCTAGAACTTCTCCCGCTACGCCACCGTGTCCGCCAATTGCGTCGTAAACGTCTCGGCGGATCATCAGAAACTGCCCGTTAGCCGCAGCCGCATGCGACTCTGGATCGTTCACATCCTTGAACGAAAAGCGCCTCGCCAACCGGCAATACACAAATGGAATTAGGGATTTCTCATACCAGGTGTCGGTAACCTGCTCCGGCGAAAACGACACCAGCGCCGCGCCACACTCCCCCGCGATCTGCAAAGCCCGCGCGGTCGCGTTTGGCAAGAGCTCCGCGTCCGCATCCGTAAACAGCAACCACTCATTCCCGGCTTCGCCAGCCCCCCTCCAAGCCGCATTGTTTTTCCCCAACCATCCCGCCGGTAACCCGCGCGTCTCCAGCAGCCGCAGCTGCGGTATCTCCGAAGTCAATCCTCGCAACACGCCCGCCGTGCCGTCGTCCGACTGATCGTCCACCACCAATATCTCCGCAATCTCAGGCTGCTGCGCGAGTGCTCTTACGCACGTCGCGATCACTTGCTCCTCGTTCCGGGCGGGCACAATCGCCGTCACGCGACCCCTAGCGATCTCTCGCCGAGAATGGTCCGTCATGGGCTCGGTAACTGGCGGTTGCGTAGGCATCGGTGAGTTGGCGGGGGACCGTTTTCGATCCGACGGGGATAGGTTAGTATAGCACTCGATGACAATCGGCCGGAAACTCGCGAATTGGGCGGCATTGGCTGTGGCGGCGATGGTCATCCTGATCTTCGCCCTGCCCAGCTACCGCCAGGGCGAAGCCTCTATTGCCGGCAAGACCGCCGAGGACTTCCCGCTCGACCTCTCCGGCAAGCCCACGCACCTCTCCGACCTCCGCGGCAAAGTGGTCGTCTTGAATTTCTGGGCCAGTTGGTGCCCGCCCTGCGTCGAAGAAACCCCAGCCCTTAATCACCTCGAGAAGTACATGGCTTCGCGCAACGGTATGGTTCTCGGGGTCAGCATCGACGACGACCCCTCCGCTTACAAAAAATTCCTGAAAGACCAGAACGTGAGCTTCACCACCTACTCCGATCCCTCCATGAAGAAAATCGAGCACGACTACGGTACCTCGATGATCCCCGAAACCTATATCATCGACCGCCACGGCAAAATCGCCCGCAAAGTCATCGGCCCCCAGCAATGGGACTCCCCCGAAATGCTAGCCTACTTCGACGCCCTCCTCGGCCAGTCCTAACCAAACTCAATGACTCTGCGGTTTTCAAACGTGCGGTTTTTGATGTTTCTGCGGTCCTCGACTCTCCCGCGTCCCGGAGCCTTCCAAATGCCCAACCCGCTCCTGCCGCCATTGCGGCCAAGGCGACCTCCACTACCACCTCTAGCTGCTACAGACGCCAACCATTCCTCGGCACCCCAACCGCTCGCCTCCCATTGGTAGAAATCCTTGGACGAAGTCCGATCGCACCAGGAGTTCCAACTCTTCGGCTTCGCTTCTCCGTGTCCTCGTTGCTCGACACTCCCTTTCCCCTAACCCCTTTACAATCCGCAGTTCCACAGAATTCCCGCGTAGTTCCTTCAGAATGGGCACTTGCAAAAAACTGTGGGGAGGGGGCAAACGGTTAACTAGAATTGGTATGGCGTTCCTTTCCCGCACACTGCCAAGACTCGCTGGGCAGCCACGGAATTCACCATGCGCGGAGTGCAAACACCTACTCAGTGCGGCCCGCGACGAAATTCCTCGATGATGTATTCACTGCTGCGCAGCGAAAAGGCCAGAATCGACAAGGTGGTCGTCTTGTCCGTGCAGTTCAGGAACACACTGGCGTCGGAAACAAACAGGTTCGGCACGTCGTGCGTTTGTCCAAATCGATTGGTAACAAAATGCTTCGGATCGTCGCCCATCCGGCACGTTCCCGTCTCGTGCAAGCTGTACCCGGGGATCTCCGGATGATCGCTGCAGCCCTCGTATTCTCCGCCCGCGGCCCGCAAGATTTCGCGGCTCACCTGCTTGGCGTGCTCCCACATCTTCAACTCGTTGGTGCCCCACTGAAAGTGCAGCCGCGCCGCGGGAATGCCATAGGCATCCTTCACTTCCGGATCGATGTCCACAAAATTGGTCTCCGACGGCAGCGAAGGCGCCTGAATTCCCAGATTTACGGGCGTCGGATACCGCCGCTTGATCTCGCGTTTGAACTCCGAGCCAAAGCCTTCGATGCGTCGCGTCTCCGGAAATTCCTGGCACCCTCCGCCCGGATACATCGAATACCCCCGAATGAACGACTCTTCATGAGGATTCCGCAGGTTCTGCCATCGCGGCAGCCACGCAATCTCGCAAGTGGAAACATTGTCTGGAAAACTCGGCTGTCCCAGCAGTTGCGGTAAATACCCATAAGCCGTCGTCCCATACATGTGATCGCAAAGGTTTCGTCCCAGCTGTCTGCTGGAGTTCGCAATCCCCGCGGGCCAATGGCGCGACTTCGAGTTCAACATGATTCGCGCGCTCTCCACGCACGAAGCCGCCACCACCACTGCGCGGCCATACACCTCAACCTCTTGCCGGCTGTGCCGGTCCACATACGCAACGCCCGCCGCCTGTCCGTTCTCATCCACCAGAATGTTCTTGGCCAGTGCGTTGGTCCGCAGCTCCAGATTCTTCGTAGCCTCCGCCGCAGGCAGCAAATATCTCGGCGTCGAGAAAAACGACCCCGTATCGCATCCCTCCGTGCAATTCCCGCAAAAATGACAAGCCGGATGCCCTTCGTGATTCACCGTCAATTGCGCGATCCTGTCGGGAAGATACGGCACGCCAACTCTCTCCGCGCCCTTCTGCAAAATCCAATCGAAGCAGCGAAAATTCATCGCCGGCAGATAATCGCCGTCCGGATTGCTTGGCCGGTTCTGCACCGTGCCCGCAACTCCGATCATGCGCTCCACCCGCGTGTAGTACGGCGCGATATCCTCGTACTTCACCGGCCAGTCCACGCCAAAGCCGTCCAAGCTCGCCGCCTGGAAATCGATATCGCCCATCCGCGCTGCGCTGCGACCCCAGAAATTCGTCTTCCCTCCGACAGCAAAACATCGTGGCCACATCCACTCCGTTCCGGGCGCCGTCGTATAGCTGATCTCGTGCTCCCAAATCCCTTCGGTGTACTCGTTGTCCATGTACCCATACGACTGCTCCCGTTTCTTGGGATCGCCAAACGCGCGATACTTCATGTCGTACGGCATCCGGTGGTTCCGGAAATCCTTCGCCGGATTCAGCGCGCGCCCCGCATTCAGCGCGCAAACCTTCAACCCCGCCTCGCAAAGCGTCTTAATTGCCATCCCTCCACCGGCCCCGGTGCCGATCACGACCACGTCATAAATCTGCTTTGGCATCAGCGAAACTCCTGTGTGGCGCGCGGTACGGGCCGCTCTTTAATTCGGTTCCCCACTGTTCCTGCCTATCCCGTCCCCGCTAAATCAAAAACTTCCCACGTCTCGCACTCTCAATACTTCGGCGGGGGCAGATGCAAATGCTCCCGGTCATTCACATGAGGACAGCTCGGCGATTCCGAATAGAATTTCAATCCGGGATAATCCAGCTCTTCTAAACCGACGCGCGAAGTATAGAAACCCATCAGCGTATATTCCCGGATGAGATCGAAAAACACGCGCCCGTCTTCCTCACCCTCGCGAAATTCTTTCTGGTACGCCAGGTGCCGCAGAATTTCGTTCTGCTGACCAGGCTCCAGTTCCACAAACGTTTTCGAGTGCAGCCGTTCCGAGTGCGCGCCCAGCCAACCCAGGCCGAACCGGAACTTGTACTGCAATCTCGGATCGCTCCACACCATGAAATCGACAAACTCGCTCACGCCCGCTTCACGAGCTCCCGCGCCGCCATCGCTCGGAATGATCATTTCCGTCAACCGCTCGACGGTGCCGTATTCTGCGATGGTAAAGAACTTTGGCGAGTACGCAGCGTTCTTGATTTGCGCGGAATCCGCACGGACATGCCCGCAAGCAAACGTCCAGCGGCTAAATCCGGGAAACTGCGCAGCCACCGACGCAAGCGAAAGTATGCGCAGCACTTCTCGCCGTTCCACTCCCTGCCCTGCCATCATTCCCTCCCGTTATTTCCGACACCGACGACCCCGTGCGTCACGACAAGTCTCGAATGGCCCGTTCAATCAATTTCTTCGTGGGCTCATGCGGGTTACCCAACCCACTGTATTCCACCGAACCGTAGCCGTGGTAACCGCTGGCCTTCAAAATTCCGATCGTCTTTTCCAGATCGATCGGAAATTCCTTGCCTTTTTCGTCGGCATCGACGTCTTTCACATGACAAATTCCATAAGCGTGCTGAAACATCGCGGTAATCGCTCGATAGTTGAAGTCCGCATCGCCACTCATCATCGAATTGGCAAAATCCGGCAGCGCATGCAGGTACGGACTATTCACGCCCTCAATCACCTTGACCACAAAGAACGCATCCTCGCTCACCAGGTTATCGTTCTCCAGGTGCACCACCACATTTTTCGCGGCCCCGTAACTCGCCAACTCCCGCAAGCTTTCTACCGCATTCGACACGTTTGGTAGCGTGTTGGCCGCCGGCGCCATATTCGTTCGGATGCTGGGCGAGCCTATCGCCACCGCCACGTCCACCCACTGTTTCCCATAAGCCACAGCTTGCCGGCGCGTGGCGGGCTCCCCGTCGTAAAAGCTCTTCTCCTGGTCGACCGCGATGTTCACGGCGCGAACATTCGCCTTTGCCAGGGCCTCCCGAAAACTGGTCAGGTACTCTGGCTTCAGCGAAGAAAAGTGCAAATTGTAAGGCTCGATACCGTGCACATTGAACTTTTCCACCACGTACGCCGCGAAATCCTTCAAGTCCATCCCCGGTACGTTTGGATTGCGCTCCGCGTTCTGCGGCGCGTCGATGTACGCGCGAAACGGCCAGGCCGCAACAGCCATGCGCTCGCGTGGCGCCGTCGGAAACTTCACATGCGGCTGCGCGTCGCCAGCCCCGGAAGCCGCGACGACCAGGCGCGGATCGATGACCATGGCAGTCGCCGCAACGCCGCACAGCGTTTCCACAAATGTTCGCCGCGTTAGCATCGTCATCACCTAACACATCGATTGCGAAAAGTTAAATCCTACGCTACGAAGATCTCAATAGGGCGGGCAGATGTTACCACGCCTCATTCGGCAATCGTGGCGCCGAAACCAGCCGCAGCGCGTTTCACTCGAATCTGTGCCTTACCGTCGGCGCAAACGCCGAGTACAGAAACGACGCGCGGTTGTTCGCAGCTCCAAACTAGACCTCTTTCGCTAGCGGCCAAATGATCCGTCCAAGGAGTTAACTCGCACCCCCGATGCGAATGATGTCTTGGACCTCGAGCACACGATTAGGTGCGCCTTGCTTGGCGATCTTGATCATTGCTCGCCCCAAATCTTCGGTTGTCATGACGTAGTTCCGGAGCAGCGCTTTCATCAACGGATACATCGGCGTTGTTACGGCGTAGAGCGCTCGATACCAGCCGGTCTTCGATCGAATCCCATGCGTTGGCTGGATATATCCCGGACGCAGCATATACGCCGCCTTGAAGGGCAATTTCAGCAAATCGTTCTCCGTCTTGCCCTTTACCCTGGCCCACATGCTCCGCCCGCGCTCGGAACTGTCGGTTCCCGCCCCAGACACATAAAGAAAAGTCATGTCTGGATTCTGCTTAGCCAGAATCCGCGCCACTGACAAGGTCAGGTCGTAGGTCAAACGCCGGTATTCTGCCTCCTTCATGCCGGCGGACGATACCCCAAGACAGAAAAAACAAGCGTCACAACCCGCCAGACTTACCGCAATGTCCGACAAATCGAACAAATCCTCTCGCACAAGCTCCAGCAACTTCCCATGCCGCTGTCCGGTAGAATTCCGTCCCATCGCAAGAATCTCCACGACCTCAGGGTCGAGCAAGCATTCGCGCAAAACACCCTGACCCACCATCCCCGTCGCTCCAAACAAAATGACCTTCACGCTGGTTCGGCTCCTTTCTCCTAAAGTTATAGTTTAATTTTGCGAAGTCGGAGCGCGTTGGCGATGACGGAAACCGAACTGAGGCTCATGGCCGCGCTGGCAAGCATCGGGCTCAACACCCAGCCGAAGAATGGGTAAAGGATACCGGCGGCGACTGGGATGCCCAGCGAGTTGTACAGGAAGGCGAATGCCAGGTTTTGCTTGATGTTAACGATCGTGGCGCGACTCAGATGCCGGGCGCGCAGGATTCCTCGGAGGTCGCCTTTCAATAGCGTAATGCCGGCGTTTTCGATGGCTACGTCGGTGCCCGTGCCCATGGCGATGCCGACATCGGCGGCCGCAAGCGCGGGCGCATCATTAATGCCATCGCCGGCCATGGCGACAACGTGCCCTTGCTCGCGCAGCCGGTTGATGATCTCGGCTTTCTGCTGGGGTTGCACCTCCGCTTCGACTTGATCGATTCCCAGGCCCAGAGCGATTTTTTCGGCTACAGCGCGACGGTCACCCGTGGCGACGACAAGGTTGAGGCCTTCGGCTTGCAGTTCTCGAATGGCTGCGGACGCGTAGGGCTTGATCGGGTCGGCGAGAGCGAACGCTCCGGCAAGCTCTTGGTTTATTGCGACGAAAACCAGGGTCGCTCCTGTCGAGGCTCTCACCGACGGATCACGTTCTGAGGAGGAGGTGTCCACCCCGCGCCTTCTCAAGAACGCGAGAGTGCCAATCCAGACCACGTAGTCTTGTACCCGGCCTTCCGCTCCCCCGCCAGCCGTGGTGCGAAAATCGAAAACGGGCGACAACGGAATACGACGTTCTTCGGCAGCGCGGACGATGGCACGCGCCAGCGGGTGCTCGCTGGCGCTCTCCACACTGGCTGCCAACCTGACGAGGTTCTCCTCGGATCGTGCGGCGTCATTTTTCGTGTTGACCTGATCGAAGACGATTACGCGCTCGACTTTGGGCTTGCCTGCGGTGAGAGTTCCGGTCTTGTCGATGACAAGCGTATCAACCTTGGCCAAAGTTTCCAGCGACTCCGCATTGCGGATGAGCACGCCGGCGTGCGCGCCGCGGCCGATCGCGACCATCACGGACATCGGCGCGGCGAGTCCCAGCGCGCAGGGGCACGCGATGATGAGCACCGCGACTGCGGCGACCAGCGCATGGGCGAATCGAGGCTGTGGGCCTAGAACGGCCCAAGCCAAAAAGGTAATTGCAGCGGTCACGATGACCGCGGGGACGAAATAGGCGGCCACTCGATCGGCGAGGCGCTGCATCGGTGCGCGGCTGCGTTGCGCTTCACTGACGAGCTTCACGATTTGGGCGAGCATGGTTTCGTTGCCGATCCGCTCGGCTTCCATTACGAAGCTGCCACTGGTGTTGAGCGTCCCTCCGTTGACTTTGTCGCCCTTCGATTTGTCGGCGGGGATCGATTCGCCGGTGAGCATCGATTCGTCGATCGCGCTGGCGCCTTCGCGAATTACACCGTCGACGGGAACCCGCTCGCCGGGCCTTACGCGCAGATTCTCGCCGAGTTTGACTTGATCCAGCGTCACGTCTTGCTCGCGACCATCCGCAATGATCCGGTGTGCTTGTTGCGGAGCGAGATTCAGGAGCGCACGAATTGCGCCGGAGGTTTGCTGGCGGGCGCGCAACTCCAGCACTTGCCCCAGCAGGACAAGCGTGGTGATGACCGCGGCCGCTTCGTAATAGACCGGCGCGGCACCGTCCATGCCGCGAAATGACACAGGAAATATCTGAGGGAAGGCGGTGGCGGCCACGCTATCGAGATACGCAGCGCCAGTACCGAGGGCAATCAGAGTGAACATATTCGGACTGCGGTGAACCAGGGAAGACCAGAAGCGCTGCAAGAACGGCCAACCGCCCCACAGGACGACCGGCGTCGAGAGAACGAACTCAATCCAATTGCGGACGGTTGGAGCAGGAAGCAGGCCGAGGTATTCGCCGAGCATGGAAAGAATGAGCAAGGGCAGGGAGAGCGCGGCGCTGACCCAGAATCGCTTGCGCATGGAATCGTATTCGGGATCGGCTTCGATTGCGGCGAGTGCGTCCATCGGCTCGAGGGCCATGCCACAGATTGGGCAGGAACCTGGGCCGAGCTGCACGATTTGCGGATGCATCGGGCAGGTGTACCGGACGCCTTTGGATGGGCTCGATGTGGAACTCTTTGTCGTGGCGCGCTCGTGGGCGGCGGAAGGTGCAACCATGCCAGCCGTCCCGGGAGCAGCGAGAAATTTTCCGGGCTCTTCCTGGAAACGAGCGGCACAACCGGATGAGCAAAAGTAGTAGCTGCGGCCGTCGTGATCGATCCGGGCGGCGGCCCGGCTCGGCTCGACGGTCATTCCGCAGATTGGATCTTTACCCACCGGACTTCCCTTCCTAGACTTGATCGCGCAGAGGGCGGCTAGAAGCGCTGCTCGCTATCGCAGGTGCGCGTAGATCATTTCTAGCAGCTCGTCGTACATGGCTTCCGCTTCCTCCTTTTTGTTGCTGCGGAGGGCTTTGGCAGCGCAATGATGCAAATGATTGCGCATCAGGTTTCGGCCTACGCCACGGAGCGCTTCCTGGACGCTGGCTACTTGCATCAGGATGTCGGCGCAGTAGCGGTCGTCTTCGACCATTTTCTGCAAGCCGCGGATTTGGCCTTCGATGCGACGAAGGCGGTTGCGATTGGCCTCTTTGAGGCCGGGATCGACGCCTATTGCTTTGCGTGGTTCGCCGGTTACGGCACAAGCACAGTTAGCGGTCTGGGATTGGGCGGCGCCTTTGCGCTCAAGAATCTTGTATGCGGGCATCGCATATACCCCCTAGGGCTATTTATACCCCTGGAGGCTATGTTTGTCAAATGGCTCGATTCTAGGGGGGCGTGCCTGGCGAGGAACCTCGACTGACTCACACGATGTGGATACCGTCTGCGTCTCGCAACCCTTCGATAGCTTACGGTCAAGCAGTTGCGGCTAGAGGATGTGCGCGGTTCGAATGAACAAGAAGAGCTGAAGCGCCTGGACGGGCTGGTATACTGCCGAGCATGACACTAGTCGAAATCACGTATGAACTGCAGGCACCGCTGAATCAGGAACAGCTTCAGAGCCTTGGATCGTTCGCGAATACCTATGGATTGCGGAAGTTCCGCGTGGACGACGACAAGAAGCGCTTGTCGTTTGAATACGACGCGTCGCGGCTGCGGGAGACGGAAGTGGCGCACGTACTGCGACAGGCGCGCATTCCGGTAACCCGCAAGGTCAATTAAGCGGGTGCGCTCCAAACGCAGTTCTTGCCACAAGTTCTCGGAATGCTAGTTAAGCGGGACCTAGAACTGTCAAAGTGAAGCCGCGCAAGCAGAGGTAGAAGCTTATCGGCAATCTCCATTTCTATCGTCGCTTCTTGCGTCCGCTTTCAACGGAAGCCCCTTCCCTACACCGGAGGTATTCGACTTCACCGGTGTAGTGCCTTTTCACAGCGCACCCGGTTTGCCGACTACTCGAGAGTTGCCTTTATGTACTTTACTTTGTAAGGAAAAGTACTTTAAGCTTGGGGCATGGTGCCCGGCACGACGCGTACCTCGACTTCGGTTAGCTCGTCCTACCAACGCTGGTATTGGTATTTTCTCGAGAAGCGCGACAGTCCATGCGCTCTACCATGGCACGACAAGTACCTGCTTTGCACCGCTGAGTGTCGGCTCGTTGCTCGGTCCATTCAACAGTTTCAATTGGGCGAATGGGCGCGCGGTCGCGGGCTCGTGCGCAGGGCTTCCCTACACCCGGTCCTTTCTACCGACCTATGGTTTCTAGCGTCGCTGGAGCTTTTCATTGCAGAAGAGCAGCGCCACAGCGGCATGCTGGGACGCTTCCTGGATCACGAGAGAATTCCGAGGCTCAGCAACCATTGGCTCGATAACGTGTTTCGCCGGTTGCGAAAACTGGCCGGCCTCGATGTCTGCGCGATGGTGCTGGTGACCGCCGAGGTTCTCGCCGTACCCTTCTATCAGGCGCTGCGGGACGCGACTCGCTCGCACCTGCTTCGCTCGATTTGTATGCGCATCCTGTGTGACGAGGCAGCCCACCTGAATTACCAAGCTCTGACGCTCGGCTTGGTTCGTCGCCCGCTCGGTAGCAAAACTCGTGCGATTCGCTTTCTATGCCATTCGATACTGTTCCACTGCACGGCGCTACTGCTGTGGCAGCAGCACTGCGGTGTATTTCGTGCCGCGGGGTGGGATTTTCGTCGATTCTGGAATCAGGCCCACCGGGGATTTGCTCGTCTGCAGCTGCGGATTTGGCACTTTTCGCTAGAGGAGTAGCACTTGTGCTCTCATGGAAGAATCATGTTTGCGGATAGGTATAAATGCTGCCCACGGTGGCGCTACGTGCCTGAATGACGCAGTGGAGGTATTGTTCTGAGCGCTGGAACGGCAACGTTAGCAATAAACTAAAAAGGGGCCCCCGCTTGGGATCGGGAGCCCCGAAAGGCACGTTTCGTTGCCAGTGTCGTTTTCACACCGGCGCGTGGGGTCATCCATCCTAGCTTCCCTCTCAGAGGCAGGTTGGGAACGAATTGTAGAAAGTAACGAGCAAGCCCCTTCCCCCTCGCATCGTTACCTTCGTAACAACTCATCCATTCGAAACGCGCCCACGCAGCAGGTAATGCAGGAGAGTTGCCAATGATGGGAGGACTGCCATCCTCTCGATAAATGGCTTAGTTACAGACACTTGGCGAAAACTGAGGACCTGCGGACGGCACTCAAAAACGGGCTCAAAACTCAAATTGGAACTGCCATTAAGCAGAATCGGGAAGCCAGCGCCGGACTAGGTTGGAAACTGCAAAGGCAGGGACGAAGGCGCAGCCCAAAGTAGTCCTATTACTGGAGTAATAGATTTTTTTCGGGCGAAGCACTATCGGTTTTTTGATAGAGTGCGCGCACACTGCGCTCATGGACTACCCCCTCCCCGTCCTCAGGCCTTGCGGCTTTCTCTCGCGGGCTACCTTTCTTGCTTTCGCGTTCCTCGTAACAGCGTTCAGCTCGCAGGCGGACACGCCCTTCACCGTTGGAGCGAACCCATCGGCGGTCTGTTATTGCCATTGTGCAATGTCGAAGGCCCATGGCGGATGCGCCAAGATGTGCGAGACACCCAAATATGCTTCGCGTTGGTGGGCGACCAGCTGTAAGCGTCCTCGGCGAAAGACGCCGGTCGATAATCCTGGGGCCAGTCCGAGATTGCCGCATCCGGATCGGGCGGAGCACGCTAAGTTGTACGGAAACCTCTAAAACCAATTCTTCAACGGCTAAAAGCCAGGTCGAACCGGAACATCCGATGTCAGATCTAAAGTACAAAGGGAATTCAAATTTGCCTCGTAGGTAGGCCCCCGGCAAGTGGGGGCACACCTTTCGAAGCTCAGGGTAAAGCGATGCTGGGCCCGCTACGGGGCTTTAGTGGCAGCGGGAACCGGGATCGGTTCCGCTGATTCAGTGGATGAGGGTTCGCCCAGGAGCTTGGCCAGGATTTCGGGAATTTCGAAGATGGCGTGGATATTTTGGACCGCTACATTCTTTCGGAATTCGGCTAAGTTTGCAGGTTCCAGCATCTGCATTACGCCGGACACTACTTCTTTGAAGTTTTTCAAAACGATGCCTACGCGCTTCTCGATGACCCACTCTGCGTTGTAACGCTCTTGGGGCAGCGTCCAGGAATTGCATTCGATCAAGACCGGCAGCTTGCGGACCATGGCTTCAGCGATGCTGCCGGGACCAGGTTTGCCGATCAGGAAGTCGGCGGCGCGCATCCACTTGTGTATCTCTTTTGTGAATCCGAGGACATTGACGGGCATGCGCCATTTGCGGGCGCGGAGCTTTGCAGCCAGTGCTTCGTTGCGGCCGCAGACCAGGATCAGCTGAACTGGCAGGTTCGCGGCGTCCAAGCGCTCGGTGATGTCGAACATGACCTTGGAACCGTGGCCGCCGAACAGGACGATGGCTGTGGAGAGAGCAGGTTGCAGGCCGAGCTCGGCTCGCAGGGCTAGGGGATCGGAGTTGTCGGGGACGTAGAAATCGGGGCGCAGGATCATGCCGGAAGTGGCGAAGATGTGGGCGTCGTCGTGGCCGATGGCTTTGGCTTGCTCGACGGCTCGCTGCGTTCCGGCGATGATGTATTGGTCTTTGATGGGCTCAATCCAGAAGTGCGGAGGGAAGTCGGCTAGATCCGTGATGATCGTAACAAAGGGGTGGCCGGGGCAAACTTTGTTCCAGCTCTCGTAGATTTCGCGATTGAAGTGGGGGATCACGGAAACAAGGAGGTCGGCGGGGTTCTTGCGCCAAGACTGTTCGAGGAGGCGGACCAGCGGCTTGTGGAAAAGGCGAATGGTGGCTTGAAGTACACGGAGCAGGCCCGTGGCGCCTAGGGTCCATCCGTTTTGGAGGATGACGTTGTATTGCTCCTGGATGCGGATACCGGTGAGCCGGCGTAAGACATCCAGCTTATCGGTCAGTTCCTGGAACTGGACGAGTTCGACCTGCCAGGGTCGGTGCTGCTGGGCAAGAATCGTCTGCAGGGCTACGGCGGCATTGCGGTGCCCGCCGCCCGCATCATGAAAAAGAATGTGTACTTTTTTCATGATTGGATTGTCACATACGCCTTGTGTTCGCCAAGAGGAGCAACCGGCATGCCATGTTGATATCCTTGGAAGTTATTTGTGCTCAATGAGTTCCGAGAGCACATTCACGTAGATTTCGCGACCTCTTCATGGATTGTTCATATCTTTTCGTGACAATAGATTCATGCGCTGCGACCTTCACGTTCATTCAATCGCTTCCGGGATGTGCAGCACTCCGGGCTTGAGCCGTGTTTGCCGCGAGTCCTACAACGAACCGCAAGAGGTGTACGACCAGCTGAAGCGGCTGGGGATGTCGATGGTGACGGTGACCGACCACGACTCGATTGACGCCGCCGAGGTGCTGCGGAGGAACCCGGATTTCTTCCTGAGCGAGGAGGTCACGGTGCGGTTGCCGAGTGGCACCGAGATGCACCTGGGAGTGTACGGGATCACGGAGCGGGACCACGTGGAGATCCAGCGGCGACGGAGTGACTTTATCGGACTGGTGATGTACCTGAGCGAGCGAAAGCTTTTCTTCAGCGCAAACCACGTGTTCTCTGGATTGACCGGGCGGCGGGAAGAGGATGACTTCGACTGGTTTGCTTCGTATGTACCGGCCTTTGAGGTGCGGAACGGTCAGATGTGGCCGGAGGCGAACGCCAGCGCCGAGCGTTTGGCGAGCCGGCTGGGCAAGATCGGGCTGGCCGGAAGCGACGCACACACGATCGCCGGTGCAGGCCTGACATATACGGAGGTTCCGGGCGTACGAACGGTGAGCGAATTCTTTGCGGGATTGCGCGCGGGACGCGGTGTGGTTCATGGAGCCCATGGGAGCTATGCCAAGCTGACCGCCGACGTTTATCGCATCGCGCAAAGCTTCTTTCGCGAAAAGCCGTGGGCTCTGCCGATTTTGCCGCTGACTGTGCTGGTGCCTGCGATTACGGCAGGCCACTGGCTAAATGAGATGCGCTTCTGCCGCAAATGGACGGCGGCGCTCGAAACCGAAGAAAAGAATCCGCGGATCCTGTGGAAGCTGGATCCCGGGCTGGAAGCGAATTTGGCAGGATGATCTTGCCGAGATGGGCGCAGCAATGCAGCGCCCCCAACAGGTTTTCGGCGTGATTTGAACGTATGCCGAAGAGCCGCCAAGGCGGCGGCGCTACCAGTTGGTCGAACATAGAACGAGGTACCGCGATGGCTGTCGCACGCAACCTCTGGGGGTTCATCGAGCGCCGCGATCACCGGGTGATGCGGCGGATGAACCGCTGGCGCGCGCCGCGGTGGATCCGATACTGGATGATTGCGGCCACGCGCATGGGCGATGGCTGGCTGTGGTACGGGCTAGGCGGCATGCTGCTGATCTTTGGCGGGCCGCAGCGGTTCGCAGCGGTGGAAGCGGCGGGGGCCGCGGGCGTCAGCGGCGTCTTCGTATTCAAGATTATTAAGAGGTTAAGCGCGCGGTCGCGGCCGTGCCAACTGGAGCCGCATTGCTGGTCGAAGGTGTTGCCACCGGACAAGTTTTCGTTTCCGTCGGGGCACACCATGACGGCGTTCTCGGTGGCGCTGGTGGTGAGTTACTTTTATCCAGGGCTGGAAGCTCCGTTGTTCTTCCTTGCCGTGAGCATCGCGGTGTCGCGCATTGTGCTGGGCATGCACTTCTTGAGCGACGTGCTGGCTGGCGCGGTTCTGGGCGTGGCGCTGGGTTGCGCTTCGATCACTGCGTTTGCGTCGTTTGGTTTGGTCTGATGCCAATGTCCATTTAGTGTTCCGCGTCGTCGCTTCCAGCGGCGCAATCGGTAAAAGCACGGATGCGGTAACCTTCAAGCATGAGCAAGCCTGATTGGTTTCGGGGAATACACGAATTCTGCCGAACCGCACGCATCGAAATCATGGGTTGGGGCCCGGACACGCTAATTGTCAAAGCGGAATCGCCGGAGCGAGCCGAGGAGGTGGCGTCTCAGCTACGATCCTTTGGTTTCGAAGCAATTGAGGACGAAGCTGACGCCGAGGCCGGAATGCTCTTGCTCTCTCGAAATCGCGCAGCAACGATCGCTAAGCAACACGAGTGAAGTTGCGTAAGCAGGAGGGCGCCAGGGCGGAAGCGCGGCGCCTAGCTGTCTGCGCCTACAGAGGTTTGGGGTGCGCGGACAGGGCTTCTTTAAACGCCGCGAGATTTGCCTTGTCGACGATTGCAGTTCCGGTATCCACCCACGCAGGCATGGAAGGGGCTGGAGCGGTGCGCCAGTCTTTGAATTCGTGCACGGCGTTGTGGTGCAGGTCGTCAAGGAACTTTAGCCCGTAGAAAGCCATCACGTAGGGCTTTTGCGTGACGGTGGCATTGATGCCGCCGCGGTCGATCCAGGAGAACGTTTCGGGATCCTTGTCGAAGGATACAATGGCGACCTTACCGGTCATATCCACGCGATGCAGGGCGTCGGCTGCGCCGGCGCCGCCGGAAGCCTCGAGGCAGACGATGCCATCGATCTTTTGCTTTTTGGCGAAGAGCGCGGAGATGCCGTCGTAAGCGTTGCGAGCGTCTCCTTTGTCGTCGATGGTTTGCACGATCTTAATGCCGGGATATTTTTTCAAGGCTTCGTTCACGCCGCGGACGCGTTCCTCGAGGTTGGGCTGACCGGTGATGGTGATGATGACCATCTGTCCCTGACCCTTGAGGATATCGGCCATGCGCTTAGCGCTTTCCTGGCCGGCGCGGAAGTTGTCGGTGCCGATAAAGACAACGCGCTTGGAGTCTGGGGCGTCGGCATCGATACAGATCACAGGAATACCCGCTTGGATGGCTGCGTCGATCGGCCCCTTGAAGAGGTCCGCGTTGGCAACCGAGACGAGAATTCCGGCGGGATGCAGGGCGACCGCTTTCTGGAAGGAATCGAGCTCGTCTTTGGGTGAGAGTGTGGTGGGGCCGTCCATCTCCGCTTTGACACCCAACTCCTTGGCGGCATCGGTAAGGCCTGCCTGGGCTTCCTGCCAGTAGGGGATATTGATATTCGCGGAGATGAAATAATACTGCTCATCCTTTGCGTGGTAGGGTTCTTCGCATGCAATGAGACCTGCGCTAAGAGCGATGCTTAGCCCCGCCGCCCACTTGTAATAGCGTTTCATACGACGCCTCCTTTGCGCATGTCCGGCCGGACAAAAGGCAATCGAAAACCGAGAGAGCTGGGTTTTCTGGTGCGCAAGCCTATCACAAGCTGGGCCCGAAGGAGGGGCTGTGTTGATGAGCAGCGAAGGTTAAGGAATGGAATTTTACTGTCACAAACGAACCATTTTGGAGATTCACTTTCCGATACCGAATGGCGACGAATTGCGCGAACTGGTGACGGGACGTTTTATAGTCATGTACGAGTGGTGCGGGGTGATTTCCAGATGGCTGATGTGACCGTTGCAATTCCCACCAGCGCGAAAAAGGAGACGCTGTCCTCGGAGCTGGCGTTTCTGGTGCAAGTGTCGCGGCCGGGGCTCTGGAGCACCACGTCTCTGTTCTATCTGATGCCGCTGGGACATGCCGACATATTTCATTCGCGTATCGTCTGGGTTGGACTTTTCTATGTTCTGTTTCCATTGGGGTTAGTGCTCTACGGCGTGAACGATATCGTAGACGCTGATGCCGACCGGTTTAATCCACGCAAGGGCACTTTCCTTTTTGGCTCGCTGGGGGCATTGAACCAACTTTCCGCACTGCGCTGGAAGATTGTTGCCGTGCAGATTCCTTTCCTGGCGCTCTTCTATTTTCTCGTGGGACCACGAATCCTTTTGTGGCTGGGCATACTCATGCTGGCGGTCTGGATTTACAATGCCCCCCGATTTGGATGGAAAAGCAAGCCACCGTTCGACGTGCTGATCCAGGCGAGTTATCTGCTTGTGTTTGTTTTGAGCAGCTGGCTGAATCATGCTCCGCCCCTTCCCTGGGCAACTTTTCTGTTTGGCGCGTTGTTCGCGATGCATTCGCACATCTTTGGCGAGGTGATGGACATTGCGCCCGACCGGCTCAGCGGGCGGCGAACGACGGCAACGTGTTTCGGCACCGTAGGCGCGAAGGGTCTGATTGCGGCGCTCCTGGGCCTCGAGAGTGTGCTGGTGTATGTGTACTTTCGCGACATTGTGATCGCTGGTTTCCTGGCTGCCGGCGTTGTTTGGTTTGTGCTGGATGCGCGCATTCTCTGGAGAAGTCACGCCTACACCCCGGCGCAGATGCGCACGTTTATGTGGGCGTGGAACGCTACTTCGATTGCGGGGATGTATTGGAACTGGGCGCACGCGACCTTGACTCATTCGCACGGGTTGTAGATTTTCTAGCACCTTTCCGCGCCTGGCGCGCAAACCTCTCATCCTGCTGACTCATCTTATCCTTACGGCTTTTGCCGCGTTGTCCGCTTCGAAGCATCACGGAGAGTTTCGTTCAATGAGAAGGATAATCGCGCCTCGTTATGGGGTCAGGACCGCTGTGCTTGCCCTACTAGCGTTTTCGGTGTACCCGACAGCCGGGGCACAAAGAGTCGGACGACCGCAAATCGAATGTTTGGATCTCGATTGCGCCGCAGCGAGCGCGAAGTCGTATTCGTTCGATGAGATGCCTGATGCCCAAGAGCCGCCCACCACGGCTTCGATTCCGCCGAAGCCCGCGACCAGGTCCGACTACGTGCGCGAAGGCGAGTGGCGCAAGCTGCCTGCCAATTTCGTACACGATCAAAAGGATATGTGGCTTTTCCCGGTGAAGGTGGCGCAGGGACACTATTGGTTGCCAGCCGTGCTGGTGACCGGCGCGACAGCCGCTTTGATCGGTACGGACGCCAAGACGGAGCCGAAGTTGCGGCAAAACGATACTCTTCAAGATTCAAGTGGCGCGCTGGGCGGCACCGTATCGGGCGGGGTGATTGCGGCGGTCCCCGCCGCATTTTATGTCGCGAGCCTTATTCGCAAGGACCCCTATGGCCAAGCCACCAGCTTGCTTGCCGGAGAAGCAGTGGTGGACGACGCGGTGTTGATGGTGGTCGCCAAAGCCATAACGCGAAGGTTGCGGCCTTCGGACATCCCGGTAAACGGCAACTACAGCGACACTTTTTTCCAAAACCATAAGGGGACGCTGGGTGCCGGCAGCAGTTTCCCGTCCGGGCACGCGATGATGAGCTTCTCGGTGGCGACAATTTTTGCGCACCGGTACCGGCAGCATCGATGGGTTCCCTACGTGGCTTACGGAGTTGCCGCAGCGATCAGCTTTTCCCGTCTCACGACCGGGGCGCACTTCCCTTCCGACGTCCTGTTCGGCGCGGCCACTGGTTTCGCGATCGCGCGGTTTGACGTGCTGCGCGGTCAGTGATTGCGGCCGAGGTTCTTCGTTCAGCGATCGGGTCCTAATTGCTAAGCTATCGGGCGGTGGCAACCCCTTACATTCTGGAGATCACCTGCGACTCGCTGGCTAAGGCGCTGGCCGCGCAACGCGGAGGAGCGCATCGGATCGAGCTGTGCAGCAATTTATCGAAAGGCGGACTCACGCCGGGCAACGAACTCACGCGTATGGTTCGCGAGCAGGTGCAACTGCCTATTTTCACGATGATTCGTCCGCGTGCAGGAGATTTCGTCTATTCGGAGGCGGAGTTTGCGCAAATGCGGCGGGAGATAGTGACCGCCGTGGAATTGGGAATGAACGGCGTGGTGCTGGGAATACTCACCGCCGATGGCCGCGTGGATGTGGAACGAACTCGGCAATTGGTCGAACTGGCCCGACCCCTGCCGGTGACGTTCCATCGAGCATTTGATGCCTTGGCGGACATAGACCAGTCTCTCGAAGAAGTCATTCAGACCGGAGCGGCTCGGATTCTGACCTCAGGCGGCGCGAGCACTGCAATGGAAGGGCGGACGCAACTGGCCGAGCTTGTTCGGCGCGGGCGCATCATCATAGTTCCCGGCGCCGGCATTACCGCAGCAAATGCCGATCTCCTCGCGAACGAGACGGGAGCGGCGGAATTTCATGCAGGACTAAGCTCCCTATTCCTTGGTGTGGACACGGAGGAGCAACGTTTCGAAGATGAAGTTCGAAAGCTAGCCAAACAACTCGTCCGGCACCCGCATGGTCAAGACGCGTGAACAAAGAAACAGAGGGCGCAGCCTTCGCTGCTCCCCGGCAAAAGCGACGAGTGTGAAGGCCTAAGCCTTTTGGGCCTGGCGGCGGAGGAATGTGGGCACGTCCAGGTCGTCTACGGCCGGGACTTCTCGGCTTACTTCGCGAACGTTTTGTTGAACCTGATGGACTACGTTGGCTGGTGGTGGCGGAGGCTCTGGTTCGGCGATTTCCGGGGCCGCTTTCCAGGTTTTGGGCATGAAGGAAGGCTTTTCCTTGACTTGTTTCTTGTTGGCTTCCTTGAAGCCGGCGGCGATTACCGTGATCTTGATGGTGTCTTTCATCTGGTCGTCTTGCACGGCGCCGAAAATGATGTTGGCATTTTCGTGGGCGGCCTTCTGGATGACGGACGAGGCTTCGTGAACCTCTTGCAGCGTGAGGCTGGAGCTTCCCGAAATATTGATGAGGATGCCTTGCGCGCCTTGGATGGAGTTGTCTTCGAGCAGCGGGCTAGCGATGGCGCGATTGGCGGCATCGACGGCGCGGCTGGTGCCGGTGCCAACGGCGGTGCCCATAACGGCGTAGCCCTGGCCGTGCATGATGGCCTTCACGTCGGCGAAGTCCCGGTTGATGATGCCGGGGACGGTGATGATGTCGGAAATGCCCTGCACGGCCTGGCGAAGAATGTCGTCGGCGATGCGGAAGGCGTCGAAGAAGCTGGTACCGCGCTCGACGGTTTCCATCAGGCGTTCATTGGGGATGACGATGACGGTGTCGACCGCGCCGATGAGTTCTTGCAGAGCTTGCTCGGCTTGCAGCATGCGGCGCTTGCCTTCGAACGCGAAGGGCTTGGTGACGACGGCGACGCTTAACGCGCCAAGTTCACTGGCGAGCGAGGCCACCACCGGCGCCGCGCCGCTGCCCGTGCCACCGCCGAGACCGGCGGTGATGAAAATCATGTCCGAGCCTTCGAGTGCTTCAATAATTTTTTCGGTGTCTTCGAGTGCAGCTTTGCGACCGACCTCGGGATTGGCGCCCGCGCCGAGTCCCTTCGTGAGCTTCGCACCGAGCTGAATCTTCACGGGCGCTTGCGATAGTTTCAGCGCTTGGAGGTCGGTGTTCGCCGTGATGAACTCGACGCCTTCGACCTTTGCCCGAATCATGCGGTTGACGGCGTTGCAGCCGCCGCCACCCACACCGATGACTTTGATCTTTGCCGGCGACAGCTCTTCGCTGAAGCTCATGCGAATTCCCGCATCTCTATTTGTCATTGATCCCTCAGCCTTCCCCAGATTCGCCGACCTTCGCTTCGCGGCCACGTACCGGAGCCGCTCGGGCAGGTCACGGTGCGCCGGCGAACATGGACTTCAATTTGGATACCAGATTTCCCCCGCGTTGCGGCGCTGACCGCCGGGCTTTCGCGCCGTACACCACTAGACCAACTACCGTTGCATACTCTGGCTGGGCCACCTGCTCGGGCAGATCGGCTAGGCCTTTGGGCTCCGCCATGCGCACGGGCAGATGGAAAGTTTGTTCGGCAAGCTCCAGTAAGCCGTGGAGCTTTGCGCCGCCGCCGGCCAGCACGAATCCCGCGGGAATCTGCTTGTCCAAGCCGGCACGCTGCAAGTCGTCCCGAATCAATGCGAGCAATTCGTGGGCCCTTGGTTCAATGATTTCTGTAAGCATCCGGGCAAAAATCGTGCGCGGGGGGCGGTCGCCGACGCTGGCGATTTCGATGGCGCCATCTTCGGTGAGCTGGGAGGTGGCCGCACATCCGTGGTGACGCTTGATGCGTTCCGCTTCGGGGATGGGAGTGCGGAGGCCGACAGCCAGGTCGTTTGTAAAATGGTCGCCGCCAATCGCAACGGCGCTGGTGTGACGTACCACTCCGCCGCCATACACGATCAGTTCGGTGGTTCCGCCACCGATGTCGAGCAGACAACAGCCGAGATCGCGCTCGTCCTGCGTGAGGCAGGATTCGGCAGAAGCCAAAGGTTCGAGCACCGTGTCGCTGATCAAGATCCCAGCGCGGTTTGCCGCGGTAACGAGATTCTGCGTGGCCGAGCCGGATGACGTAACAACGTGGACGTTCGCTTCCAAGCGCTGGCCGATCATCCCGACCGGGTCGCGAATCCCTTCCTGCGCGTCCACGAGAAATTCATGAGGGAGGACATGGAGCACTTCGCGGTCCTCGGGAAGGGTGATGTTTCGCGCGGCGTCGATGGCGCGGCGCACGTCTTCGCGTTCGATATCACGCGGACGATGCCCGAGCGTTATGCCGCCGCGACTGTTCACGCCGCGCACGAAGTTGCCGGCCACGCCGATGACGGCAGATTCTACAGGCACGTTCGCAACGCCCTCGGCTTCTTCAACGGCGCGGCGAATAGAGCTTACGGTGGAATCCAGATTGACGATCAAGCCTTTCCGTAGACCCTTGGACTCCGCGGCACCCAGCGCGAGGAATTTGACCTGTTCGCCGTCAATTTCCGCAATTAACACGCAAGTCTTCGTGCTCCCAATATCCAGGCCAATTAGGTATTTATCCTTCTTCGCCAAGCCCACTCCCGAACGCGCTATCTCGTTTTCGCCACCGTCGTGCTGCCGCTGGTGTCGGTGTTCAAAATCACCTGCCGCGAATATTGCAGGTCGATGGAGCGCACGCGGCCGTTGCTGGCCTGCCATTGCGCAAAATTGTCGACGATCAGGCGATACTTGCCCGCGAAATCGTTGAGGCCGAATTGAATGCTGACGGCCTGTGAGTCGTTTGGCGACGCGACGCCGGTCATCACCGCGCGCAAATCCCTGGCATTCGACAAGTCGATCTCGCTGACACGATCCGAGGAACCCGCGCGCACTAGATCAATGTCTTTCACGAATTCCTGGTAGGTCTGCATCCGCCTGCCGCGCTCTTCGCGGGCCATGTTGTCGGAAAGACCGGTGACGATTGGAAACTGGAAGTCTTCGCCGCGAGGCCGATCGAGAATGACTCCGTGCGCATCGATGAGAGCAAGTTCGGTTCCGTTGCGGACAAAGGCGATGGGGGTGCGCTCGGTGATCTCCACGCGAATGCGGTTGGGCAGGATGCGTTGGACGCTGGCCGACTCGACCCACGACAACTCTTCCAGAGCGCTACGGCGGACGTCGAGCGGAATGCTCAGCACGCTGTGTCCGCGGTCGCGCGCGAACTGTTGGAGGACGGCGTCGCGGCCGACGATGTGGTTGCCGGACAATTCCACTTGATCGGGCTTGAGAAGCGCGACTTGCGGGGAATGGTAGAGAAAGTCAGTGGCGATGCCCGCGGCCGATAGCAGGCCGATGGCGACAACGCCAAAGACAAACGCGCGGCGGTAGAACGAGGCGCTTTTCCCGCCAAACTTCTTGCGGCGAATTTCGACCGGCTTTTGACGGCGCAGATAGCGAGGCTCGTCTTCATGAAGCAAGTCGGGCCGGTACGAATCCGCATCCCCGGCAGCAGCGTTGCGCGGCATCGTTTTTACGCGTTCCAAACGACCACCTCGTGCTCCAGTTCCACGGCGAACGCCTTATGGACGCGCTCGCGAACGTCGGCGACCAGCGTCAGCATGTCCTTGGCGGAGGCGGCGCCGGCGTTAACAAAAAAATTCGCATGGCGATCGCTGATTCGAGCATCGCCAACGTTGAGTCCCTTCAGGCCAAGTTCGTCGATCATGCGCCCGGCAGACGCACCCGGGGGATTCTTGAAGATGCAGCCGGCGCTTTTTTGGCCCAGTGGCTGACTTGATCGGCGTTTTTCGTTACAGATACGAATCCCTGCGAGGATTTCCTTGAAAGGCTTGGAGGGAAGTTCCAGTTTCACCGCGAGCATCATATCATCGGGCGCAAATGAAGTGTGCCGGTATTCGAAGGAAATTTGATCGCCTCTGAGGATTTCTATCTTGCGGCCGGCCGCGCGATAGAGTTTTACCTCCCGGACGTACGATCCGATTTGCATGCCATACGCGCCAGCATTCATACGCAGCGCGCCGCCGACGGTACCCGGCACGCCGATGAGCCCTTCCATGCCCCCCAGGTCATTTTTGGCGCAAAAGGTTACGGTGCGACCCAGGTCTGCGGCGGCGTCGACCTGGGCAAAGGTACCGTCGATCACTACCTCCGGTTCGGGCTTGGCGAGTTGGAGCACGACCCAGGGTAACTCTCCGTCTCCGACCAGCAAGTTCGAACCGCCGCCGAGAAACCGGTGAGGAATACCGTTGGCATCGAGCAGATTGAGCAAATCCGGAATGCCTTCGTGCTTTTTGATGCGAAGAAGATCGGTGGTGCCGCCTATTCCGAGCGAAGTGAGGTCGGCTAGCGCCGAACCGCTGCGCAACTCGACACCGAGTTCTGCCAAGGCTGCGCCGATTCCGGGATTTTCAATACGCATGGGTTGTGGGGTGCTCCGTTCCGAGCAGAACCATAAGCTCGTTGCTGGCACGGCTGATGTTGCCTGCGCCGATGGTGAAGATGGCGTCGCCGGTGTGCGCCTCGCGCAACAGGTACTCCATGCCTTCGCGCATCGACGGGAAGTAGAAAACGTTCTTGTGCCCGGCTTCCCGAATGGCATCGGCGAGAGCCTCGCTGGTGACCCCGGGGGTGGCTGCCTCACTGGCGGCGTAGATATCGGTCAGGACAAGAATATCGGCTAAATTGAAGGCGCGGCTGAAATCGTCCCAGAGATGCTGGGTGCGCGAGTAGCGGTGAGGCTGGAATAACACCAGCGAGCGATTGAACTTGCAAGCCCGCGCAGCTTCGAGGGTGGCACGGATCTCCACGGGGTGGTGGCCGTAGTCGTCGATCACGGTAATGCCATTGACGACGCCCTTTACGTCAAAGCGCCTGCCCACACCGGAGAACTTCGCCAGGCCTTCCCGGATCAATTCCGCGGGAACGTTCAGGTACAGGGCTACCGCTGCCGCAGCGGCGGCGTTTCGGACGTTGTGGATGCCCGGCGGATGCGGCAGTTGAAAGATTCCCAAATCGTCTCCCCGGTACGTGAGGCGGAAGTCGCTGCCCAGACCTTCGAGTTTCACATCGCTGATGACCAGGTCGGCCTGCGTCGAGATGCCGTAGGTAATGATCGGCCGCTTCACGTTGGGAATGATGGCCTGGACATTGGGCTCATCCAGGCAAAGGACGGCCGCGCCGTAAAAGGGCACGCGATTCACGAACTCGGTGAAACAGCTCTGAATGTCTTCGAGGGAGGCGTACTGGTCGAGGTGCTCGCGGTCGATGGTGGTGACCACGGCGACAACCGGGGCGAGCAATAAGAAGCTGCGGTCGCTCTCATCTGCTTCGACGACGAAAAACTCACCTTTGCCGAGCCTGGCAGTGGTGCCAGCCTGGTTTACGCGGCCGCCGATCACGAATGTGGGGTCGAGGTGAGCGGCGGCGAGGACCGAGGCAACGATCGATGTCGTCGTGGTCTTGCCATGAGCGCCGGCGACGGCGATGCCGTATTTCAGACGCATCAACTCCGCCAGCATCTCGGCACGCGGGATCACCGGAATTTTGCGCTTGTGCGCTTCTTCGACTTCGGGGTTGTCAGACTTGATCGCGGAAGAGGTCACGACCACGTGCGCGTCCACAACGTTGCTGGCCTGGTGGCCGTCGTAGATGGTGGCGCCGAGACCCTGCAAGCGTTCGGTAATCGGCGAGGGCTTGGTGTCGGAGCCTGAAACGGAATAGCCCAGCGTTAACAAGACTTCCGCGATGCCGCTCATGCCGATGCCACCGATGCCGACCAGATGAATACGCTGAAAATTTCGGAATGAGACCATCATGAATTTCCTCGAGACCCCGTAGCTTCTGGCCTTACCCCAGTCGAAGCGGGCGGCGCCGCTAATCGCGCCCCCGCCACTTCTTCAATCAAGTCGACGATATCGCGCGCCGCGTTGGGCGATGCTAAACTCCGCGCGGCCGTGGACATTCGTACAATCTCCCGGGGCTGGTCGAGGAGGGAGAAAATTTCACCACAAAGACGCTCGGTGGTGAGTTCCGACTCTGGAATCACGCGGCCCGCTCCGGCAGCGACCATGGCCAGCGCGTTGTGCAGCTGATGGCTGTCGGTGGCAGCGCCGAAAGGGATAAAAATGGCGGCGCGGCCGGCGGCGGCGATTTCCGAGGCGGTAATCGCTCCGGCGCGGCAGACGATCAGGTCGGCCCAGGCAAAGCGCTCCGCCATATTCGTCAGGAACGGCACGACCTCGGTTGCGTACTCACGACGCGCGTATGCGGTGCGTACAGCATTATAGTCACGTTCGCCAGTCTGGTGCACGATGGCCAGTTCACTTTTGCGCACAGCGAGCCGGTCCATGGCATCGACGAAGGCGCGGTTGATCGGCAAAGCGCCTTGGCTGCCTCCGGTTACCAGCAGGCGGAAGGGCTTTTGCAATTCGCGGGGCTTGATGGCGAAAAATTCTTCACGTACCGGGCATCCGGTGACCATTGCTTTCGGTCCTAGCGCTTTCGCGGAGCGCTGGTATCCGGCGGCGATGCGCTTAGACAATTTTGCGAGTACCCGATTGGTGAAGCCAGGCTCGGCGTTCGGCTCGAAAATCACATTGGGCACGCGGTGTAGCCAGGTTGCCAGCATCATCGGGCCGGCAGCGTAGCCACCAACGCCAAACGCGGCGATAGGTTTGTGCTTGCGGAGAATGCGCGTAGCGTCGAGCAAGCCAGGCCCAAGGATAGCGAGGTTTTTTAGGAGCGTGGCTCCGCCTTTGCCTTTCAGGCCGGCAGCGCGCAGGGTCTCGAGCGGCAGCCCCGCATGGGGCACCAGCTTCATTTCCAGTCCGCGTTGCGTTCCTACCAGCACGACTTCCCTCTCCCTGCCTCTCGACAACCATTCACGCGCGATGGCGATTGCCGGAAAAACGTGGCCTCCCGTGCCCCCGCCTGCGATCAAAAGCTTCACGCGTCTATGCTTCCGCCTGCTGGCTGATGTTCAGGAGCACACCGGTGGCCAGCAACATCACCAGCAAACTCGATCCGCCATAGCTGACAAACGGCAGAGGAATGCCTTTGGTCGGCACCATGCCGAGCACGACTACGAAATTAATGAGTGCCTGGCTGAGGACCATCGCGGTGATGCCGAGTGCCAGTAGGCGACCGAAACCGTCGGGAGCAGAAAACGCGGCGCGCAAACCGCGCCATGCGTACACGCCGAATAGGGCGATCACCAAAGTGGCGCCGATGAAGCCGAGCTCTTCGCAGATCACGGCGTAGATGAAATCGGTATGCGCTTCGGGAAGATAGAAGAGTTTTTGTTTGCTCTCCATCAGGCCGACACCCGTGAAGCCGCCGGAACCTACGGCGATCAGCGACTGCAGGAGTTGGAAACCCGAACCGAGCGGGTCGGAGTCTGGATTTAGAAACGCCATGAGCCGTGCTTGGCGGTAGGACACGTGAGAGATCAGTAGGTAAAGCACCGGCAGCGCCGCAGCGAGACCAACGACAAGCCACTTCCACGAAAGGCCGGCGACAAACAGGATGGCCGTAGCAATGAGCACGATGTCGACCGACGTTCCCAAGTCGGGCTGCGCCACGATCAACAGCACGAAGAGGAGAATCGGGCCGACCGCCGGCAGAATTGTCTGCAGAAAATCGTCCTTGCGGAATTCCATTGCGGCGGCGTTGCGGCGCTTCAGATCCAGAAACCAGGCCAGATAGAGGATGATCGCAAGCTTTGCCAATTCGGAAGGTTGGATACCCACCGGGCCAAATTTAATCCAGCGGTGGGTGGCGTGGGATTTGTCGAGAAAAAATGTGCCGATCAACATCAGTAGCACGACGCAAACCGCTGTGCAGACTACGCCGGGCTCGCGCAAGCGGCGGTAATCGGTGCGCATCAAAGCGAACATCCCGAAGATTCCAAGGATCAGCCAGGCCGCTTGGCGCACAAGAAAAATGTACGGGCGTCCGTATTGATGTTCGGCGGTGACGGCGGATGCGCTGAAGATCATTACGGCACCCAGCAAGCAGAGAGCGAGCGTTACGCCAAATAGCCAGCGATCGTTTTCAAGTGGTCTTGGCAAGTTTCCTCACCTCCTGAATCTCATGGTCGTCCCGACGCAGTCGGGGCCGACTTCCCGGCGCTAACGCCCGCGGTGTGCGTCTGAAGATTCCGCACCAAATCCTTAAAAAGGCGCCCTCGATGTTCGTAATTTTCGAATTGATCGAAGCTGGCACAAGCTGGAGCCAAGAGCACCACATCCCCGAGGCGGGCGGCGCGCGAAGCGGCCTCGACGGCGCGTTCGAGGGTTCCGGCGCGCTCAATGTCCACGCTGCCCGTGATTTGCCCTTCGATTTTTTCGGCGCCTGCGCCAATCAGCAGCGCGAGAATGGCTTTCTCGCGCAGCGGGTTTCGCAACACGGTGTAGTCGCTGCCTTTGTCTTTGCCGCCCAGAATGATCAGGATATGACCGGGAAATGCGTCGAGCGCTTTCAGCGTGGCGTCGACGTTCGTAGCCTTCGAATCGTTGTAGTAGCGCACACCGTTGATTTCGGCGACAAATTCCAGTCGATGCTCCACGCCGGCGAACGATCGGATGCCTTTCGAGACCGCCAGCGCGGTTGCCCCCGCCAGCCGGGTGGCTACCACGGCGGCCAAGACATTTTCCAAATTGTGCGCGCCGACCAAGGGAATTTCGCCGCGCGTCAAGATCGTTTCTTCCGCACCATCGTGCCGGAAGACAATGTCGTCGCCGTGAAGATAAGCGCCCTGCGCCACGTGCTGTTTGCGACTGAACCGATACCCGCGCGGCCGCGCCGGCGCATACGGGGTTAGCGCCGGATCATCGGCATTCAGAATCGCGGCGTCTTCCTCGGTCTGATTTTCGAAAATGCGCGCTTTCGCCGCACCGTAAATTTCCATGCTGCGATGCCGATCTAGATGGTCGGGCGTGAGATTCAGAAACAGGCTGATGTTAGGTCGAAACGTCTCGATCAACTCCAGCTGGAAGCTGCTCAGCTCGACGACTGTAGTGGTGTTTCTCTTCGTATCTTCGACACCAGCAATCAACGGCGTGCCGATATTGCCCGCAAGCACGGTCGGAAACCCGGCAGTCCTTAAAATGTGCTCCACCAATGCGGTCGTCGTGGTTTTGCCGTTCGAACCGGTGATCCCGATGAGTGTTCCCTGCAGAAAACGGTATGCCAGCTCGATTTCACTCCAAATCGTGACCCCGTGGGCTCGCGCCGCGACTAGTAATGGGAAATCTGCCGGCACGCCCGGACTTGGGACGATGAGGGCCTGGTGTAAGAAGGTTTTCTCCTGGTGGCCTCCGAGTTCAAGGGTCACTCCTGCGTTTCGCAGCTTGGCGACACTTTCTCCAATTTCGGCTTCTGTGCGCGATTCTGTCGCGCTCACAACCGCGCCTCGTGCCGCGCAGAACAGCGCGGTCGCGACACCTGTCCGCGCCAGCCCGACAACCAATACGCGTTTGTTGTTCAGCTCCATCGAGCGATTGCTACCTCAATTTCAGCGTGGTTAAGGCAAACAACGCAAAGATCAGCGCGATGATCCAAAACCGCACGATCACCTTTGATTCGCTCCAGCCGATCAATTCGAAGTGATGATGGATCGGCGCCATGCGAAAAATCCGCTTGCCGCGCATCTTGAACGAACCAACCTGCAGGATCACGGACAGCGCTTCGATCACAAAGATTCCGCCGACGAAAAACAGCAGAATCTCCTGCTTGATGACGACCGCGATGACCCCCAGCGTCCCACCCAACGACAAAGAACCCACGTCACCCATGAAAACCTCGGCAGGATGCGCGTTGTACCAGAGGAAGCCCAGCGAAGCGCCGACCAGGGCCCCACAAAAAATCGTAAGCTCGGCAACCCGCGGGATGTATCCGATTTCGAGATAGGTCGCCCATCGGTAGTTGCTGCTGACGTAGGTCAGGATGGTCAGCGCCCCGGCAGCAATCACCGTGCAGCCGATCGCCAGGCCGTCCAAGCCGTCGGTCAAGTTCACCGCGTTCGACGACCCGGCAATCACGATGGACACAAATATCAGGAACGGAACAAACGCAAGTGGCCAAAGGTGCGGCGACCCCAACAGCGAATGAATCACAAGATCGGGGTGAACTCGCTTCAAGAAAGGAAACACCAACTCCGTTGAATACGCACTACGCGTCGCCAGCGTCAGAAGTCCGATGCCGATGAGGAAGCTGATCAAGATTTGTAGCGAGAACTTTTTCTTGCTGGTGAGCCCCAAATTGCGTTGCTTCGAAACCTTCGCATAGTCGTCGATGAAGCCGATGGTGGCAAACGCCAGCAACGAGAAAATAGCCAGCAGGACGAAGCCGTTGGTGAGATCCGCCCACAAAAGCGTTGGGACCAATGTGGAGAGTACGATCAACACGCCGCCCATGGTGGGGGTCCCGGCCTTTTTCTGGTGCGCCTGCGGGCCTTCTTCGCGAATGAATTGCCCGATCTGCAGCTCGCGGAGCCTTCGAATCAGCCAAGGACCAAAGACAAACGCCAGGAACATCGCCGTCAGGCTCGCGTAGACGGTGCGTACCGTGATGTAACGGAAGACGTTTAGCGGGCTGAAGTAGCGCTGCAAGACCTGGTAGAGAAGGTAGTAGAGCATCTAGTGTGGCACCTTCTCAGGCAAAGGCGCTCCGGCGGAGTGCCGCGCGACCAGCTCCCCGACGATGCGTTCCATCTTCACGCCGCGCGAGCCTTTCACAAGCAGCAAATCGCCGGGAACCAGAAAATCGGAAAGAAATTTCGCTGCTTCCTCGGACGAGGCGAAAAATTTCGTCTGCGCCCTCGGCAGACCAGCGGCCACCGCGCCTTCGACCACTTGCAAAGCATCTCCCGCGACGCCGATGATCCAATCGACTTTTCCCGTTTTCGCCGCAAAATTTCCCGCTTCGCGATGGAGTTGCTGCGAGCTTTGCCCAAGCTCTCGCATTTCCCCCGCCGCCAAAACCCTCCGGCGATAGTCCGGAGTCGCCGCCAGCACCGATATCATCGCGTGCAGCGCCGCAGGGCTGGAGTTGTAGCTGTCATTGATCAGCGCCGCTCCATTCGTGAAACGTAGCAATTCGCCGCGCATCGCGGGCGCATGAAGGGTGCGCAAAACACTCTGCGATTCCGCTGCACCAATTCCCCAAACGCTGGCCGCCGCCAGCGCCGCAAGCGCATTCGAAATAACGTGTCGCCCTGCCAGCGCCAATTCCAGCCGCACCTGCTCGCCGCCATGCACGAGAACGAACGTCGAGCCGAGCGCTCCGCGATCTTCCATCGCTTCGGCGCGAAAATCCGCAGCATTCGCAATTCCGTAGGTCAAAACGCGACCCGGGGCGTGCGGCGCAAACCCCGCCACCAATGGATCGTCCGCATTCAACACTGCAACCGACTCGCGCCCGTTCAACCCTTCGATTAGCTCACGTTTTGCGAGTGCAATCTCCTCCAAGGAAGCAAAAAACTCCAGATGCGCCGGGGCCACCCGCGTCACCACGCCAACGTCCGGACGCGCAATCTCCGCCAAGCGCGAAAGTTCGCCGCTCCGTGACATTCCCATTTCCAGCACCGCTGCCTGGTGGGTTTCATCAAGGCGGAACAGCGTCAGCGGCAAGCCGTACTCGTTGTTGAAATTCCCCTCGGACTTCAGGACCCGAAACCGCGCGCCCAGCAATGCCGCCAGGATCTCTTTGGTAGTGGTCTTGCCGACGCTGCCCGTGACCCCGGCAATTTTGCCGCCCCAGGCTTCGCGAACGGCGCGCGCGAGCCCTTTGAGCGCGACGAAAGTGTCGGCCACGACGAGACACCGGCCGCGCACGGCTTCGGCGTACTGGCCGATTTGCCCTTCCGCCACCATCGCTGCGAGCGCTCCACGCTCGAGCGCACCCGCCACGTGATCGTGTCCGTCATGACGCGGTCCGTGGATAGCGATGAACAGTTCTCCAGCGCGTACCGTGCGAGAATCAATCGAGACGCCGGCCACCCGGGCCACGGGGTCGAGTCCTGCTCCCGCCCGAGCACCCACCGCGCCAGCCACCTGTGTAATCGTCCACCGCATAACCGCCTCAAAGGATTCCGCTTACGCAAATACCACACGGCCGGGTCAGTCTTCACGATTTTGAGGGCCCCTCCTGACTAAAGGTAACCATGCACCAGAGCGCCTCGCGACCGCTAGCTACCAAAGCGCGCTAGGTGCCAAACTCAGAGCCGCTCGGCGGCTGGTCGTATCCCCTCTCGCGTAGCGCGCGCCGCGCTTGCTCGCGATCGTCAAATTTCAAGGTGCGATCGGCAAGAATCTGATAGTCCTCGTGTCCCTTGCCCGCGAGCAGCACGATGTCCCCGGCGTGTGCTTGATCCATGGCGAGTCCAATGGCTTTCTCGCGATCTGGTTCGATCATGTACTTGCCAGTTGTCTTTTGCACGCCAACGACGATGTCGCTGATGATTTTCAGCGGGTCTTCCGTTTTTGGATTGTCGTTGGACAAGATGGTCAAATCGCTCAGGTGTCCGGACGCTTCGCCCATAACCGGACGCTTGGTGCGATCCTTCCCGCCACCGCAGCCGAACAACGTGATGACCCGGCCCTTGGGATTGAGCTCCCGCGCCGTGCGGATCAGGCTCTCCAGCGCATCATCGGTGTGCGCATAATCGACGACGACGAAAAACGGCTGACCACAGTCAATGCGTTGGAATCGTCCCGAAACGCTTTCCAGATTGCGGATGCCAGCCTCGATGACTTGGTTGGAAAGACCCAGTGCCTGCGCCGCCCCAATCGCTGCAAGAATGTTGTAGACGTTGATGCGCCCAACCAACTTCGATGAAACTTGGACCTTGCCTTTTGGCGTCTGCGCCGTGAATGACAAACCCGAAAACGTAAGCTGGAATTTTTTTGTAGTGATGTCCGCGGTCGATTCCAGGCCGTACGTGACCGTATTCTTCGCCACACTCACCAGGCGCTTTCCGTACTCGTCGTCGGTGTTGAGTACGGCAACCTCCGGCGCACCCGCTCCGGTTCCGGCAAACAGGCGGCGTTTCGCCGCAAAGTAATCATCAAATGTCTTGTGATAGTCCAGGTGTTCGCGCGTGAGGTTGGTGAACACTGCCGCCGCAAAATGGCAGCCCCACAAGCGGTCCATGGCCAGAGAATGCGAACTCGCCTCCAGAACACCATAGCGTCCCCCGGCGTCGCGAATTTCCGCGAGAAATCCCTGCAAGTCCACCGATTCCGGCGTGGTGTTCGGAGCAGGGTAGTCGCCGGCCGGAGTGCGGTAAGCGATCGTGCCAAACAAGCCCGTCTTCGCGCCCGATGCCTTGATGATCGAATCGATTACTGATGTGGTGGTGGTCTTTCCATTGGTTCCCGTCACCGCGACCAGCTGAAGCGCCGCCCCGGGATGTTCGAAGAAATTTGCCGCTGTAACTGCCAGTGCTTTCCGCGCTTCTCGAACGCGAATCCACGCTACCTCCGCTGGAGCTTCTTTCGGCGGATCGTCTTCGCTCGCGACCGCCGCTACGCCTTTTGCGATCGCGTCGCGCACGAACGCATTTCCATCCACCTTCGCACCGTGCAGCGCAAAAAATAGAGTGCCTGCCTGAACCTTGCGCGAATCGCAAACGACCTGCCGAATCTCGATGTCATCGGCGCTCGGCGGCATGTCTGCTTCCACATCGTGCAGCAGCGCGCGCAATTTCATCTTTCGATTTCGAGTAGAGCTTGCCACCAAAGGGTTCCGTTGGCCGCCCGCATCGTTGGCAATCGCTTTGCGTTCCGTTTCTTGAAGTAAACTCAATCTATTCCGCGGCTAACGATCAGCCGGCTCCGATCTCTATTATCGCTTCGAACTCTTGCGCCCTCTTGCCGAACTAGCAGGTTTCTGCGGCGGCGGCGTCCCAAATTGAACGGTGATCCTCGCCCCGCGCTTCACCTTCGACCCCTCGGCCGGCGACTGATCTGTAGCAAGATTGCTTCCAACGAGGACCGGATCGAGTCCTAGCCGCAAACACGTCTGCGTAACTTCTCGCATGGTTTTGCCGGAGAAATCCGGCACCGTGATTTCTCCTCCTTCGTCCGCTCCCATCATGACTTCGGCCACCCGAGGTTTCGGTTTCGCCGCTTTCACCGGTGCAGCATCCCCACCAGTATCCTCGGGCTGCGCGCTGAAATCGGCGGCCGTGAAGTCTTCCAGCGAGCTTTCCTCCACGGCGTCCTGACGTTTGTAAGCCGCTTGGATGAGCCGAGGATTTAGCGGTACGTCGCGCGGCACTTCGAGATAGGGCAGCACCTGCTCGGCGATGCGCTTGAAGACTGGCGCTGCAACCATTCCCCCTTCATGGGGACCGACGGGAGAGTCTAGCGAAACCAGAATGGTCACCACCGGATTGTTGATCGGCGCAAAGCCGGTGAACGACGCAATGAGTTGCGTCGGCGAGTAGCGCCCCGTATTGGGATCGATTTTCTGCGCCGAACCCGTTTTCCCCGCCGAAGTCCAGCCATCCAGACGCGCGCGAGTTCCCGTGCCATTGAGGACCACGCCTTCCATCAGCCTGCGCATGGTGGCTGCGGTTTCCGGCCGGATGACCCGTCGTGGCTCAACAGGCGCCAACGGACCAGTCGCCGCCAAAAGTTGCGAGCCGCGGCGCAACTCGGCGATAACGTGAGGCCGGTACCACGTTCCGCCATTGGCGATCGCCGAAACCGCCGTTGCCAGTTGCATCGGCGTCACGCCCACCTCTTGCCCCATGGAGATCGACGCCACGGAGATGCCGCTCCAGATTTCCACTTTGCGCAGCAACCCGCGGCTCTCACCAGGCAGGTCCACCCCGGTCGGCGCTCCAAACCCAAAAGCTCGGATGTAGTCGTAAAATCGTGGCGCACCAACAAGACCGGCGATCTTGATCGCGCCAACATCGCTGGATTGCGCAAGAATGTCCGCCACGGTCAACAGTCCAAACGGTTTGTGGTCGCGAATCCGGTGACCGGAAACGATGATCGCCCCGTGTTCACAATCAAATATTTGGTCGGACCGCACCACGTTCTGATCGAAGGCCGCAGCCAGCGTGATCAGCTTAAATGTAGAGCCTGGCTCATAGACCGCACTTACCGAGCGGTTCATGCGTGATTCCGCGGCTACGTTGGTCGCCGCGTTGGGGTTGAATCCCGGCCAGTTCGCCAGCGCCAGAATTTCTCCATTGCTTGGGTTCATGACGATGACGCTGCCGGCTAGCGCGTGCGTCACGGCAATGGCTGCCGCGAGCTCGCGTTGCGCGATGTATTGAATTTTTTCATCCAGCGTCAGCACTACGTTTGCGCCGCGTTCCCGCCGCGCTTCACTACCGTCGAACCAGCGCTGCCGCGCGTCCGCCATCACAATGATTTTTTCGCTCTTGCCGCGAATCTGGCTGTCCAGCTCGGACTCGATTCCACCCAGCCCGCGCTCATCTGGATCGACGAATCCCAGGACGTGCGCCGCAAGATCGCGCTTCGGATAAAACCTCTGATTTTCGTCCTGAAAATAAATGCCTTTCAGGTTCAGCGCGGAAACCGCCTCTACTTTTTCCGGGGGCAGCTTGCGGGAGACCCACGCAAATGACCTTGAAGACTGGAAGCGTTGCTCCAGAACATCCTGTGGCACATTTACAATCCCCGACAACAGATGCGCGGCCAGCGACTCGTCGGCAATCTCCGCGGGTACCGCGAACGCGGACTTTACAGGCACGCTCATCGCAAGCGCGTGCATGTCGCGATCGAAGATGACCCCGCGCTGAGGAGTGATTTCAATGGTGCGCTGCTGTTGTTTCTGTGCGCGAGTCAGGTATTCGCTGTGACGCACCAGCTGCAGGTAGGTGAGTCTCCCAACGATCGCCAGAGCCCACAGCAGCGCCACGCCGGCGACCATTAGCAAGCGGACGACTGTTGTGCGGTCAGTACTGGCGACGTGGGTGCGTTGCTTGTGCATGGATATTCAGGTCGGCTGACGCTCCGGTTGAACGTTGGATGGAACCAAAGGTGGAACAACGCGCTGAGTGATGTTCGGGTTTTCCAATGAAACGCCGACCACGTCGGGGTTCGTCGGGAGCCACGCGGGGACAATCAGAAACTTATTCGTGATTCGAACGCGCATACCGGGCCGCCGCCACTTCCGCACCGCTGGGCGCGTCGTATTCTTGCACTTGCGTCGGCATCGGTTGCGTCAAACCAAGCATTCGGCGCGCAATCACGTCAATCCGGCGCGGATCACGCAACCCCTCAATCTCCAGTCGCAATTCCGAATTCAGGGCCAGCGACTGCGTCTGTTTGGACTTCAAGTCTTCCAGCTGAAAACTCAGATCTATGCAGCGGAAATGCTGGTAGATGTACATCATCAAGCAGGCCGCGATGATTGTGCCCAGCCCTGCGGTCCGGTAGAAGCCTCGTAAGCGCTCTGGCTCGACGTTGCGCACCAATCGCGAGTTGTCGATTCGCTTTACCGTATGGAACTGTGTTGCCACCACTTTTTTCTTCCTCGACTTCATGCCTGCACTCTTTCCGCGCACCGTAGTTTCGCACTTCGCGATCTTGGGTTCGCCGAAATCTCTCTCTCATTCGGCTGGATCACGTGTCTGGTCAGCACCCTCAGCGTTCCTTGGCGTTCGCCTTCTTGGAACGCGTGCTTCACCAATCGGTCTTCGCCCGAGTGATAACTCAACACCACCAGGCGACCTCCTGTATTCATTGTGGCGGGGGTCCGAGAAAGAAACTGCCCGAGTGCCTCCATCTCTCGATTCACCGCTATCCGCAGCGCCAGAAACGTTTTTGTTGCGGGATGCAGTCTCTGCCTTCCCCATTGCTTTCGGGCCCCTGCCACAACCGTTGCCAGGTGCGCGGTGTCCCGTATGGGCCGCGCTCGTACGATCGCCCTGGCGATCCTTCTGGAATCGTGTTCTTCCGCTCCTTGATAGAGCGTGTCGGCTATCTCCTCTTCCGACCAACGATTCACAATTTCGTCTGCCGTCAAGTCGTCCTCGGCACTCATCCTCATATCCAGCGGACCGGCCTCGCGAAATGAAAATCCCCGTGCGGCCTGATCAAGCTGCATGCTCGAAACCCCCAAGTCGGCCAAGACCCCGTCCACCGCGGGAATCCCCAACTCGTGCACGACCTCCGCAATCCTCGAGAACGACGACCGCACCAGCGTCACCTTCGTTGCAAAATTCCTCAACCGCTCCGCCCCTAACGCGAGTGCCTGTGCGTCCTGGTCCAGGCTGATCAACCTGCCGGACGACAGCTTTGCCGCTATGGCCGCCGAGTGGCCCCCGGCCCCGAGCGTGGCGTCGATGTAGGTTCCCTGCGGTTTTACGTCTAGCCATTCCAGCACCTCGTCGAGCAGTACCGGCGTATGTGGTGCCGACTCACTCCCCACAAGCGCCTCACCCATTTCCGAACACACTTCGGCCGCGGCGCGATTTCAATGTGTTGCGCCTATCCCACATCCCAAGTTGCGTTACTTGGCCCCGACCTAGCTTGCCCGACCTAACTTCCGTGTTGCGACTTGGCCTGACTTATATTCCCAAAGAGTTGAAGTCGTCATCCGTAAACGGCTGATTCTTCATGTCATCCAGGACCCGGGTATGGTTCATGACCTCTAGGTAGTTCAGGCTTCCGAACACGTCCACTTCGCCCTTGATCTGCGCCGATTCCCGGAGCACCCCAGGAATCAGCAATCTGCCCTGCCCGTCTAACTCCACTGTTTGCCCGAAATAACTGGTCCTCAGTAAGAATTTTCGTTTGCCTTGGTGCTGCGATGGCAAAGCCGCGAGTTTGTCTTCGATCTCTGACCAAACCCGCAAAGGATAGATACGAGCATTTTCCCCGGTAACGCTCGTGATATAGAACTGCGTGCCGTATTCCTTCAACTCCTCGAGAAACTGGGCAGGCACTTTCAGACGACCCTTCTCGTCGACCTTCGCCGGACAGTTTCCCCGCAGCTTCATACGCCCCGTTTACTTCGACCCGTTTGCGGAAACTTCGTACAAAGACCGCTTTCGGGTCGCCGTTGAAGAAGAAGTGGTATCGAATGCCCGGTTGCACCACAGCCCTCAAATCTGTTCTGTCTTGCTCTACCTCGGTCTACTTTGTTCTACTGCCGACCACTTTGCTCCACTTGAGGCCACATGATATGCGCTCCGGAAACCTTGTCAAGTGGAAACTGTATTTTTTAAAAAATTTGTTGAGGAAATTTTGTGGAGCGAGACCTGGCGCGCCCGACGCCACGCATTGTATGCGATTCACCAATGAAACTCTACATTTTGTGGTGTTGCTCGCAGTCCCGATTCGGGACCGGCGAACCGATGGTTGATTCCCGTTCCTCAGTTACCACTCCGACACGAACGAGCGTTGCTTTCGTCTGTCATTCGCCGTCGAGTGGCACCGCGCGCTGCGTTCGTGCCCGCGCAGCCCGCACGGCGATCCATCCGCGAAGCACACACGCTTTGTGTCTTGAAGCGCTAAACACACTCGTTCTCTCCACGACCAAACCGTGTTATCATTTCTAGGTATTCACGTTCCCGATTTCAAGGAGCCACCCATGGAATGGACCACACCGCAACACGAAGAAATCGATCTCAACTGCGAAATCAGCTCGTACGCTAACGCCGAACTCTAGTCTTTAGAATTGATTTCTTTCGGCCCCGCTTTCGCCGAGGCTAGCATCAGGTGCCCTTTCTGTTTACCCTGAGCCTCGAAGGGAAGCGGGTGCTTTTGTGTTCAGCAGCCGAAAACTCCCAAATCCCTGCATTCGCGATCTTCGTAGTCAGTCAGGCCTGCCATGCGCGTGAAAATCCTAGGTTCAGCAGCCGGAGGCGGCTTTCCACAATGGAACTGCTCCTGTAACAACTGCCGCCTCCTCCGGCAAGGCAAGTTCCACGGTAAGCCACGCACGCAAACCCAAATCGCCTTCTCCCCGGACTCCAAACTGTGGTTTCTAGTCGGAGCCTCGCCCGATCTAAGAACTCAGATCCTGGCCACTTCAGCGCTCGCCCCCGACAATCAAGACGCAACCCACTCGCCGATTGCAGGCGTATTCTTGCCCTCCGCCGATGTCGACTCCGTGATGGGCTTGCTGCATCTCCGCGAGTTCCAAACATTCTTCGTCTTCGCAACAGCCTCCCTGCAAAAAATTCTGAAGAAGGAAAACAAAATCTTTGCCGTCCTCGAGCGCGCCGATCCACCCGTCCAATGGCAAATCCTCTCCAGTAAAGGCCGGCTAGGCTGTCATTTATCGGAAAGCCCGGGCGAAGCCCCCGCGTTTGTCTGCGCCACCATTCCGCTCGGAGAATCGTATCCAGATTATGTAAGCGACGAACTCAAGCGCACACTGTCGCCGGACGAAGCCACCATCGGCTGCACCTTCGAACAAAGCGGCAAAAGCGTCTTCATTGCGCCTTCCCTTTCCGGACGCAACCCGGAATGGGCAAAGCTAGCCGCGGCCAGTGACGCAACCCTCATCGATGGCACGTTCTGGAGCGACGACGAACTGATTCACACCGGCCGCAGCAAGAAGACCGCGCGCGACATGGGCCACTTACCGCTCTCCGGCCCCGGGGGCTTGCTCGAACAGTTCCCCCGGGGCGCAAACGGTCGCCGTATCCTCATCCACATCAACAACACCAATCCCATTCTTGACGAAGACAGCGCTGAACATCGCGCGGTGCTGGATGCCGGATTCGAAATCGCCTACGATGGCATGGAATTCGAACTATGACCGCAATCGCCACAACGATTTCACAGCGGACGTTTGTATTGGGCGCCGGACTCCTTCGCCCCAGCTAGGCAAGATTGCGCCCATCAGCCAGGGAAAGTGAATTCATGGCCACACCAACAATCGCCGAAAAACCGCCACTCTCCGAAGCCGAATTCCTAGCCGGATTTCACGCCATCGGCGAAGAACGCTATCACCACAAGCACCCGTTTCACTTGTTGATGCACGAAGGCAAGCTCACGCGCGGCCAGCTTCAAGCCTGGGCGCTGAATCGCTACTACTACCAGAGCCGCATTCCAATCAAAGACGCGGCCATCCTCGCCCGCAGCGAAGATCCCGCATTCCGCCTCGCGTGGCGCAAACGCATCATCGATCACGATGGCGACGGCATCAAACCCGGCGGTATAGAGAAGTGGCTGCGCCTGGTCGAAGCCACCGGCCTCCCACGCAGACAAGCCCTAAACGGCGACGGCATCCTCCCCGCCACACGGTTCGCAGTCCAAGCCTACGTGGACTTTGTCTCCACCCGCTCGCTTTTGGAAGCGGTAGCCTCCTCGCTAACCGAGATGTTCTCGAAAAAATTGATCACCCTGCGAGTCGACCGCCTCCGCCAACATTACCCATGGCTCTCCGGCGGCCTAGACTATTTCTCCTCCCGCATGACCCAAGCCCCCGAAGACGCCGACTACGCCCTAGCCTGGGTCGTCAAACGCGCCCGCACTCGGCAAGAACAAGAGCAAGCCCACGACGCGCTCCGCGCCAAATGCGACATTCTCTGGGCCCAGCTCGATGCCCTCCACCACGCCTACGTAGATCCTGGCTGGCCTCCACCAGGCGCATTTCGCCCAGTGGCGCCAGAATCCAAATAGAAGCCTTGCGTACTTCTTAACCCGGTCCCGCCAATCGCCGAACCATTCTGGACCTCGTTTCATTCCCAAAGCGCATTGGCCACGTCCGAGTTTGCACCCGCACAGGCGGTCGCGCGATTCGTCGAATGAAACGATCGCGCAAACTCATAGCGCGACTCAAGGCTCAGATGCCCGGTTGAAATTGGCGCAGCCGAGCAAACCAGCGGAATCCTCTGCGATCGTTCCGACGAGCTCAACCCTGTGTCCGAGTGAAATAATTTCGATTCCTACGCCGGGAAGATTCCTGGAGTGCTCAGCAGTGAAGCGCGCCTCCGACCGATGCCACCGCGGCGGTATCGCGCTATGATTCCGCAATGCCCATCGACCTGAACTCCAAACCCCACCTGGCTCCCGGATGCCGTCTCAGCGAAAACAACAAACAACAGGTCCTGTTAATGCCGGAAAGGGCTCTCAAGCTGAACGGCCCAAGCCTCGAAATCGTGCGGCGTTGCGACGGCAGCCACACTACCCGGCAAATCATTGCCGACCTGCAGAAAATATATTCGCAAGCGGATCCCCAAAAGGTCGAAAGTGACATCCTCGGCTATCTAGCCTTGCTGACCGACCAACACGCTCTGGACTTCGCATAGTCGGGAGTGCGCGATATTTGCCTTTCGGGCGCCCCAGGGCCGTCTTGTTCCAAACCGCCAAAGACGACCGTGAGCGACCGTGGCGGGCGCTCTTCGCCCCAATGTTAGACTTATCTGAGACGTCATGACCCAGCAACCAAACCCGCTAGCGCTAATCGTCGAACTAACCCACCGCTGCCCTCTGCACTGTGTATACTGTTCGAATCCCGTCGAACTGACCGCCCGCGCCGAAGAACTCCCAGCCGAGACCTGGTCCCGCGTCTTCCTAGAAGCCGCACAATTGGGCGTCCTCCAAGCCGATTTCACCGGCGGGGAACCGCTAGCTCGCCCAGACATCGTCGAATTGATACGAGCCGCCCGCGCCGCCGGCCTGTATGTAAACCTGATCACCTCGGGCTTACCACTCGACGAAGCGCGCCTGGCGAAACTGGTCGAAGCGGGCCTCGATCACCTGCAGTTGAGTTTCCAGGGTGCCCGCGAAGAGACCGCGCACGAAATCTCCGGCACAAAATCCCACGCCCAAAAACTTCGAGTATTGGAATGGCTGAAAAAAGTTCGCGTAGCGGTAACGCTAAACTTCGTCATTCACCGCCGCAACATCGACCAGATGGAAGAAATGCTACAGATCGCCGAATCCTCCAGCGCCACCCGCATCGAATTCGCCAACGTCCAGTATTACGGCTGGGCCTTCGCCAACCGCGAAAACCTGCTGCCCACCCGCGAACAACTCGAACGCTCGCTCGAAATCATAAAGAGCGCGGGCCAACGCCTTCGCGGAAAAATCCGCATCGAGTCTGTGGTTCCCGATTACTACGCGAAATATCCCAAACCCTGCATGGGCGGCTGGGGCCGCAAACTCATGCTGATCACGCCAAACGGTGACGCCCTGCCCTGCCACGCCGCAAAAATAATCCCTGGCCTGCAATTCGCCAACGTAACGCAATCGAGCCTGAGGGAAATCTGGGAAAACTCCGAAGCCTTCCAAAAATTCCGCGGCGAAACCTGGATGCAAGATCCCTGCAAGATCTGCGACCGCCGCACCCTCGACTTCGGCGGCTGCCGCTGCCAAGCCCTGCTCCTTGCCGGTGACCCCGCCGCCACCGACCCCGTCTGCTCCCTCTCCCCGAACCGCCCCAAAATTGATGCCATCCTCGCGGCTATGAACGTCGCACCGGCACGCCTAGGGGCAGGGCTTACTCCGCCAGCGGAAGCAGTTCTGACCAAACCCGACTGGCTGTACCGCCCGAATCCCGCCTAACCTTGCGACCGTATCGAGATTGCTATTTCTCTTACCGAAGACTTCGCTATCCGCCGGGAGCTGCAAGCGTCCCCACCGCGGACCGTAACCTCATCACCACGCGAAACACAAAAACCAAGCTAGCCAGCAGCACGATCACGCCGAACACCAGCAGCGTACGCGGCGCCCCCATATGCTTGGCCACGCCACCGGCGATCAGTGACCCGATCGGCTGCACTCCCATAAACATCGTCGCGTACACCGCCATGACCCGCCCGCGCAACTCATCCGGCACGCGATTCTGCACCGTCGTATTCGTCGCCGCCATAAGCGAGGTGGCCGCAAACCCCACCACAAAAAGAACCGACGCCGATAGCCAAAACACGTGAGACTCCGAGAAAACAATTAAGCACACCGAGCAAATCACAGACATCATCGCGATCCAACGCGCCATACCTGTGAAGTTCGTGCGCGACGCGAATTGCAATGCCCCGAGCGCCGCGCCCACGCCCGCCGTGCTCAGCAGCACCGAAAATCCCAGCGCCCCGTGATGCAAGACATCCCGCGCAAAAACCGGCAGAAACACCGAATATTGCAGCCCAAACAAACTCAGCACACTCAAGAGCAGCAACGCCGAGCGGGTGGGCATATCCCGCATTGCATAGCGAAAGCCTTCCAAGAAGTTCCGCACCGGAGAGCCCTGCACCGGCTTCCGTTCGAATTTCGGAATACGCATGGCGAGCAAAGCCACTATGACCGCCAGGAAGCTGAGGCCATTCAGAAAAAAACACCAGCCTTCGTGGACATACGCGATCACGAATCCCGCGATCGGCGGACCGATGACGCGCGCGCTGTTGAACATCGAAGAATTCAAAGCGATCGCGTTCGGCAAATCTTCTTTGCCGACCATCTGCACCAGGAAAGCCTGCCGGATCGGCACATCAAACGCATTGACGATCCCCACCAAAAACGCGATCAAAATCAAATGCCACACCTGAAGCAAATGCGTGAAGGTTAGCGCCGCCAAAGTAAACGCGAGAATCATCGACACGGTCTGCGTCCAGATCACACCCAGGTGCCGGTTATATCGATCGCCGACGTACCCGCCCACCGAAGCCAGCACCAGAATCGGAATCTGGTTCGCAAATCCGAATACGCCCAGCAGCGCCGCCGAATTCGTCAGCTTGTAGACCAGCCAAAGCTGCGCGGTGGATTGCATCCACGTGCCGATCAACGAGACGAGTTGTCCGGCAATAAACAGTTGGAAATTTCGATGCCGCAATGCGCCAAAGCGCGTGGACACGAGAAAGTGGCCCCTTCAATTGTTGTATGCGCGCAACAAGAATTAATTACGATGACCGGAGAAAACAGAAGTGTCAAATGAAGGCCAGCAGAAAGACAAAACCAAATTGCACTGGCAACCAACGCTCTTCGTTATTTCTGGTAGGGCGCAGGATCCTTGGGCCCCGTCTCGGCAAGACCTCAGCCTGTGGACCTACTCGTTCGGCGGCTCCAGCGCCCCGCCGACATGCAGGTGGCTCAAATCCCGCAAGGTCGATCGATCTTCCTCGCTCATCCCGCGCGTAAAATTCGGGTCGTTTAACCGCTGATTCCTCGCCGACTCCGGCATATTCTGCAGCACACGCAATCTCTGCCGAATCGCCTGCTTTCGGTCGGGCGGCATTTGCCTCCACCGGGGTAAAACATCGGCTCGAACGTGCTCGCGCTGCTCCGGCGTCATGCGATTCCATACTTGAGCTCGGTCGCGCAGCACTTGCTGCTGCGCCGGCGGCAAACGCCGCAAACGTTCTTCATTTTGCAGCAATCTCTGGCGATCCTGCGGCGTCATGTTTCGCCAACGCTCTTGCACGTTCGGCGGTGGTGTCGCGCCACGACCACTGTTTCCATTCCCGTTGTAGCGTGGAGCATTCTGCGCATGGCCCGCGTTCGGCGGACGGTCGTTCCTCGCGTTGTTACGCCCCGCATTCCCGGCAGGCGCGGGCGCGGAATGCGCCGGCGGCGAAGCCTGCGGCGGACGGTGCTGCGCCGCTACGGCCGGCAAGGCCATCGCGACGGTGAGCCCTAGCCCACACAACCATCCACCGAATTTGGGTCCAATGTTCATCGCACCTACATCTGTGTGCTGGAGTCCTGCTGACCCGCGTCGTCACCCTGCAACTGCTGCGGCAAATCGCTCAGTGCATCGAAGTTCGACAGCACGTCGAAATTCTCCAGCACCGGCAAATCCCCCACCACCTGTGCTTCTTGGTCCGGACCTGCATTCGGCCCAATCACCGAATCACCCTGCCGCGATCCGAGCCAAACGGTTGCCAACAGCAGCATCGCCGCCGCAAATACCACCCGCAGCGAAGGCGTAAACCCTTCCCACCAACTCCGCTTGACGGGCTCCGCCGCCACCCGCGCGCGCACCCGCGCGTCAAACGCGCCCGACGGCTCGATCTGCGGCAATTCATCCAGCAAGCCCGACAACACACGGAATTCATTCACTCGCATAAGGCACGCCGCGCAAGTTTTCAGATGCGTCTCTACTTCACGCATCTCGCTCGCTTTCAAGCGTCCATCCACATACGGCAGAATTCGCTTTTCCATTCGATCGCAACTCATAACGCCCATCCTTGTTCCATCTGGTCTACCACTCAAACTTTTCGATTCCGTTCATTACCGATCGAACCTGACCGCCTGAGCCCTACTACGTTCACTTCGCACCCTGCGCAACCAAGGGAGCCAACTCCACTCGCAACGTTTCATAGGCCCGAAACAGCAACGACTTCAACGCGCTCTCGGAACAGTCCAGAATCTTCGCGATCTCGTTGTAGTCCAGTTCCTGATACTTGTGCAGCAACACCGCCGCGCGCTGCTTCTCCGGCAACTTCTCGATCGCATGCCGGATCATTTTCTTCCTGGCCTCTTCCACCAGATGCTGCTCGATGTCGGGATGTTTGTCCGCCACATCCAACGGCCGCTCGTCGCCATCCTCGGCATCCGTCGTCAGCGGCGCATCCAGCGAAATCTCCATGCGCTGGTGACGATTATCCCGCACCGAGTTCAGCGCCAGGTTTGTGGCGATTCGGAACAACCACGTTGTGAATTTCGCGCTCGGCACGTAGTCCGCCCGCGCGCGATACACCCGTATAAAAACTTCCTGAGCGAGGTCTTCGGCCTGTTCCCGGTTACGCACCATCCGGTACAGGAAATTAACCAGCGGACTCCGATACCGATGCAGCAGAAGCGCGAACGACTGTTCGTCGCCCGCCTTCACGTCCAGCATTAGCTGTACGTCCGACCTGGCCATGGTCGCCACACTCTATCAAACACGTGGTTTCTCAGGAAGTTGCAAGTCGGAGGGAACACCCAAGTCGTGATCGTGGCGGGTCGCCAGACCCGCCAACCCGCGCCCCAAGTCGCTGCCCGAAGACGAACAAAACGCGAAGGCTAGACGTGAAACAACCGCTCCATTATCAACAAACTGACCACCCCCACGAACACCAGTAGCGCCATCCGCCAGTTGGGCTCGCGGTTCACCTCCGGCAGCAGGTCGGTGGCCGCCACATACAGCGTCACCCCGCCGGAAACCGGCAACGCATACTTAAGCTGCCCTTGCAGCGCGCTGGTAAGCAAGACGCCGAAAAGCGTCGCCGCTCCTAGTAACCCCGCCGCCAGAATAGCGTTGCGCTTCCCCATCCCGCTCGCCAGCACAACCGAAGCCACGGTAAATCCTTCCGGCAGCTTGTGCAAAAACACCGCCACAAAAATCACCACACCCAACCACGTCGAAACCAAAAATCCCGCCGCAATCGCCACGCCATCAAAAAAAGTGTGAATCCCCAATCCAAGCAGCACCGTCGAACGCACGTGATGATGACGAACTTCTTCGCTATGCGTCTCTTCACCAAAATGAAAATGCGGCGCGATGGTGTGTTCGAAAAGATGTACCAGGAAAAATCCGATCAGGACATAAAGAAAGGCCCGCTCACCGGAAATCCGCACCGACTCCGGAATCACCTCAACAAACGCCACCGCCAACATGTATCCAGCGCCCAACGCCAGAAAATATTGCAGATATCTCCGCGACCAATCCTTCCGAACAACAAAATAACCGCCAATCAAATTCCCCGCCGCCGCCATCAACCCCAGCAGCGCCGCCAACCCAGTCCGGAATGCCAGGTCATGCATCTCGTAAGTAGCACAGACACTTTTGTTTACCCTCAGCTGAAAAGGGCCTGTGTCCCATGTCTAGCCGTTATCGGCGGCCACCAAAAAACCAAGCCAGCCGTCTCCGCGCTCTCTGTGCTCCGACCTTCGTGCCCTCGGCGTGCAATCTTTTCTCTTCCGTCATCCCGAATGCCGGAACAAAATCACATCGCCTTCTTGCACAATATATTCCTTGCCCTCCAACCGCACTTGCGCCTTCTCCCGCGCCGCCGCAATACTCCCCGCCGCCACCAGATCATTCCACCGCACAACTTCCGCCCGGATAAAACCCTTCTCAATGTCGCTATGAATCGCGCCCGCGGCCTTCACCGCCGTTGCGCCCTTGCGAATCGTCCAAGCCCGAACCTCTGGCTCACCCGCTGTAAAAAACGGAATCAGTCCCATCAAGTCATACGTCGCGCGTATCAGCCGGTTCAGCCCCGGTTCCTTCAATCCGTACGAAGCCAGCAATTCCGCGGCTTCCTTCTCATCCATTTCTGCCAACTCTGCTTCCAATCTGCCGCAAATCGCCACCACCGCCGAGTTCGGCTTCCCGGCCAGCACCCCTAGGTTGTGCCGCTCGACCGCCGTATCCAGCTTGTCCGCCTCGTCATCCCCGACATTCAACACGTACAGCACAGGCCGCGCCGACAGAAACAAGAACCCGCCGATCGGTTTCCGCTCATCCGCCGTCAACTCCAGCTCCCGCAAAGGTTTTTCCGCTTCCAAATGCGCCTTACACTTCTCCAAAACAGTCTTCTCCAGCACCAGCAAAGGCTCACTCTTCTTCTTCAAGTCCTTATCCACGCGCTCCAACCGGCGCGTAATTTGGTCATGATCGGAGAGGATCAGCTCCAGTTCCAAATTCGTAGCATCCCGCAAAGGATCAACGCTGCCTTCGGCATGCGGCACCGACGGATCGTCAAACACACGAATCACGTGCGCGATCGTGTCCACTTCCCGCAATGGCGCCAGCGCATCGCGGTTGCGTTCCTTCTGCATCCCGCCTAGATCCACGTACTGCACCGTCGCGTAGGTTATCTTCTTAGGGTTGTATAGCTTGGCCAACTCCAGCAGCCGTGGTTCCGGCACCTTGGCCACACCGACATGCGTCCCCTGCGACCCAGCCTTACCCTCCAAGCTAGCCTTTGTGAGGATCCGGAACAACGTAGTCTTCCCAACCTGTGGTAGTCCAATAATTCCAGTCTGCATAAACCCGAAAGTCTAGCACACCCGTCCTCACGCACCCGATCCAGCGCCGAAACATCTCAATTCGCCCACACCAGAACCAGGCCTCCGTTACACCGTCATTTTCCACAGCGAAGCGGGCCGATTTTTCTTCCGCGTTCACTTTCCGCCTGCCCCGTATGTTCCGCGGAGTAAACGGGGTCGGCCCACGGAGTCGAGGATTCCCTGTTCGATCGTGGCGCGCTCTCCATCTTCCAACTCCCCCGCCCATCGCGTTCGACTCAACCTGCCGACCAAACTAAGGTATCTTGTCCTCGAAGGGAGACGTCATGCAGGGACAGAGCATCCACAGCGTCGAACTGGTGTTCCTCCTGCTCCTCCTCTTCGTAGTCGCTTTCGCTTCGCTGGCCCGCAGAATTCAAGTTCCCTACCCGATCGTGCTGGTCGTCGCCGGCCTCGCTCTCAGCTTCATTCCCCAAGTTCCGAAAATCACCATGAATCCCGACGTCGTTTTCCTTGTGATTCTGCCCCCTCTCCTCTACGCCGGTGCATGGTTCACCTCCTGGCGCGATTTCAAGTACAACATCGCCAGCATCCTGTTCCTCGCCTTTGGCCTCGTCGCTTTCACGGTAATTAGTGTTGCCGCCGCCGCGAACTGGTCCTTCGCTCCCTTCGACCTGCGCCTTGGCATTGTGCTCGGAGCCGTAATTGCCACCACGGACGCGATCGCCGCCACCACCATCGCGAAACGCATCGGCCTGCCGCAACGCATCGTCACCGTCCTCGAAGGCGAAAGCCTGGTCAACGACGCCACCGGCCTGCTCGCCCTCCAATTCGGCGTCGCCCTGGTGGTCCTCGGAGAAACTCCCACCCTCGCCGGCGGCTTCTTTCGATTGATTTACCTGATCGGTGTCGGTATCGCCGTAGGTCTCGTAATCGCTCTTATCGTCGAACGGCTGCACCGCTACCTCGACGATGGCCCCATCGAAATCATTCTCACCATTATGGTCCCCTACGCGGTCTACCTTGCCGCCGAGGCCGTTTACGCTTCCGGCGTCCTCTCCGTCGTCACCTGCGGCCTCTACCTCGGCCGTAGGGAGTCGCAGTTGTTTTCTCCCAGTGTGCGTCTCCAAGTTCACGGTTTCTGGGATTCGTTCACTTTCGCTTTGAATGGCCTCGTATTCGTCCTCATCGGCCTGCAACTTCCCTTCGTACTCGCGGCCATTAAGGGCTATCCGTTTCGCACCCTAGTTCTCTACGGCGTCGCCTTCAGCGCCTTGGTGATTCTTCTTCGCCTCGCCTGGGTCTATCCGGGCGCCTATGTTGCTTATCTGATTCGGCGGTACATCTTTAAGCAGCGCGAACAGCGCCCCAGCTGGCGCGCCATTTTTGTCGTCGGATGGGCAGGCATGCGAGGCGTCATTGCTCTAGCCGCGGCGCTTTCGCTGCCCGAGGTCATTTCTGACGGCACCCCATTTCCTCAGCGCAACCTCATCATCTTTCTGACGTTCTGCGTAATCCTGGTAACGCTAGTGCTCCAGGGGCTCACGTTGCCCCCGCTTATCCGCGCACTGGGCCTCGCCAACGCCGACGGACCCAACCTCGAAGAAAAGGAAGCCCGCCGCATGATGGTGACCGCCGCCCTGCAAGCGATCAAGGATCGCCGAGACACCGGGAACACGCACCACTTGGCTGCCGCTTACACGGACGCCGTGGCTCGGTACAAACGCCGTCTGTCCGCAATTACCGGCGAAGCTTATGCCGATCACGGCATCGACTCCGACGATCAAGCTCAGATCGTTTCCCTTTCGCGCGAACTCTTAGGCGTCGAGCGAGAAACCGTGCTCCGTCTCCGCAACGAAGGCCGCATCAACGACGAAGTCCTACGCCAGCTGGAACGCGAACTGGATCTAACCGAAACCCGCCTCGACTCCATGCCCTCGCGCTAACCTCACGTCTTCTCTTTTCATTCGCCTGGATTTGCGATATCTTGGCGCGTCATGACGAATCCAGCCACGCAACTTCCCTTCGACCTCGCCGCCGCCATGGCGCACCTTTCTGCGAAAGACGAAAAACTTGCCCCGCTGATCGCGGAAATGGCGAAATTCGAAATCGATATGACCGCAGCACAGTCCCCGTACGAAGCCTTGATGGAATCCATCGCCTATCAATCCATTTCCGGCAAAGCCGCCGCCACCATCTTCGGTCGAATCAGAGCCCTCGGCACGAATGGCCGCTCGCCGACACCGGAACAAATGCTGAAGCTCCGCAAACAAACTCTGCGCAAGGCAGGCCTCTCCGGCGCAAAAGTCCTCGCGATGAAGGACCTGGCCGCCAAGACCATCCAAGGCATCGTGCCCACCCGTGAAGACGCCTGCAAAATGTCCGACGAAGAACTTGTCGAGCGCCTGGTTTCCGTGCGTGGCATAGGCGCCTGGACCGTGGAAATGTTTCTGATCTTCAACCTCGGCCGCCCCGACGTCCTGCCGATCCACGACTTGGGCGTGAAAAAGGGCTGGTCGGTAACCTACGGCAAAAAACACATGCCCAAACCCCAAGAGCTCTTGGCGTTCGGCGAACAATGGCGCCCCTATCGCACCATCGCCAGTTGGTACATGTGGCGGGCCTTCGAACGCGCCGGCTACGCCGTAACCAACAAAATCCGTCCACCCAAAATCCGCCGTAAACGCGCCAAGCCGGTAAGCGGCAAACACCTCGCCGCCAAATCCCGAAAGCGAAACCCTCGCTAAAATCAACCATCATTGCCGACGTGTATCGCAGGGCGGAGTCCTCGGAACCCTGCTCAGCTCAAAGCGCGGCATCGCTATCAACCCCTCGCCCCAGCGAGCACAAGATCGAGGTTCCGTCCGTTGCACGATTCGAGTGCAAATAAAGGCTGCCGAATCAACCCCTTGCAAAAGTGTCGCATTCTGGAACCCAAACTTGTTCAGAACAACGCTTAGGAAAAAAAACCGGGGAAGGGGCTAGCCATACAATCGTAGAGAACCGATTCCTAACCGCCAGAAGTTAACTCCTTCACCATCAAATACATAGAAAGAAAACCCGCCAACAGTACTCCGCTCTCAAGCGAAACCGAAATTCGATGCAACCGAGAGAACTCGGCCAGCAGCGGGTTGTTCGCCGCAGTCGCCTGGATCGATCCCATTTGCACTCGAAGCGCCGCCATCTTCGGGCTCACCGCATGCTGCGAAACAACGGTCAGTGCAATCATCACCAGAACGCAAAGCGCAGCAGGCGACACGAGACCCGAAAACGCCCAGGTCCGAGTGAGCCGCGACACCAGGATCGCAATCCCACAAACAACCCCGATCATGTGCATCCAGAACAGCCCATATCCAACCATGGCCCCAGCCTGATCCCGGCTAGCCAAAATCCGAAACGCCCCCGGCGCCAACACAAAGCTGAGGAACACATCGCTCCCCAGCCACAAACTCAGAGCCAGGAACTCCACGGTCCGCAGAACGTTCGCCATCATTCACCCCGATCCATCATCGCTAATCCAAGCACAAAAAGATGCGACCGACACGTTTCCTGGTCGTCGCGTCAGCTGATGGCCTGTTGTTTTTTCGCTTTGCGCGGCTCCGACAAAATCGGACAAAATGGCGCGCGCCATGACCATGCGAACGCCTCTTAATCCTACTGCAACTCTGCATCCCGCTCATTTTCGTTGCGTCCGCTGTCGCGCAGCAAATTCCCGCAGCGACGCGTGACCCCGATCGCCGTGGAGACCGATCATGGGTACAACGACCACCGCATCGCTTTGCAAATGTCCGGGTTTAACTGGCTGCAAAGCCTCGGCGTCAGTGAAAAAGGAGACTGGGAGCCCTGGTCGGACCCAAAGTCGGGCAGAAGCGGGGGGTTCAGAGGCCAGGAAATACCGATTTCGAAGGGTGTGGATCGACGCAGCAAACACCAATTGAGCACAACGGGTGGGCTTCAGCCCTCGCCGGCTTCCTCGATGATGCGAGAATGGTAGGAGAAAATAGCGGGTCATTCAGTACCGCTTTTGAACTCGCCAAGGCATTGTCGGCATTCATTCGGAGGCTCGGAACGCGGGTTAACTAAGCTCGGGGGTGGATATGTATGAATTTTCTATCTTTCACTGGGTGATCGTTCTCGCGTTGATGCTGTTTCTCACTGGGGTGCCGCTCGCCTTGGCCTTCTGGTTCGGTAAGAAGTTTGGTGAACAGCGCGGATACATTCGGGGTTACAAAGAAGGTCAGCAATCGTTACAAGTAAAGTGAGCTTCCCGTCGCCGTGAGACAATTGGGATGGTGGGCGACAAAGGACTTGAACCTTTGACCTCTCCCGTGTGAGGGGAGCGCTCTAACCAACTGAGCTAGTCGCCCGTAGTCTCGAAGAAAACCGCGAATTAGGGAACTCGCGTCTTCGCCGAGGCGTCGAACTAGTTGTAGCAGGAAGGGCCCGGGTTTTCAACCATGACGGCGGTCACCTCTCAAATCGTAACGCAGCTCCAGCGTTCCATCGCGCGGGCCATTTATGGCAAGGAAGAAGCGATCCAGTTGTCGCTGATCACTTTGCTGGCCCGCGGGCATCTACTGATCGAAGACGTGCCGGGCGTCGGCAAGACCACCTTGGCACAGGCTCTCGCCAAATCATTTCATTGCAGCTTCCAGCGCATCCAGTTCACTTCCGACCTGCTGCCGAGCGACGTGCTAGGCGTCAGCGTCTACAACCCGGAAACGCGCGAGTTTGAATTCCGTTCGGGGCCGATTTTCGCCAATGTGGTGCTGGCCGATGAAATCAATCGCACTACGCCTCGCACGCAGTCGGCTCTTCTGGAAGCTATGAACGAAGCGCAGGTCACGGTCGACGGCAAGACCTTGCCGTTGCCGCGGCCATTTCTGGTAATCGCCACGCAGAATCCGGTCGAGCATCACGGCACTTATCCTTTGCCGGAATCACAACTGGACCGCTTCCTGATGCGCATCCGCATGGGCTATCCCTCGCACGAAACCGAGCGCGAAATCCTGCGCAAGCGCGTTGGTGAAGATCCGGTGCAGTCGCTCGAACCGGTTGCCGATGTAGCCGACGTTCTGGCGATGCAGAATTTGGTGGCACAAGTGAAAGTCGATTCCAGTCTGCACGACTACGCGCTGGAGATCGTCACGCGCACGCGCCACAGCGAACAACTTTCTCTCGGCGTATCTCCGCGCGGCACGTTGATGTTGCAACGCGCGGCGCAAGCCCGCGCATTTCTCGACGGACGCGATTACTGTCTCCCCGATGATTTCAAGCAGCTGGCGGTAGCGGTATTTTCACACCGCGTGGTGGCCAGCTCGCGCCACGCCTCGCTGCAAAAGAAATCGGAGACTACCGAAGCGGTGCTGCAAGATATCGTTGACTCCGTTCGCATTCCTTTATGAGCGAGCGCGGGCAAGAAAAAGCCACAGGGCTCTGCGGGCTCCGCCCTGCACTACAGTAAAGCGTTGCGCGCAAACTCCACTCTCGCTCAGCTTTGGGCTAAAGCCGACACCGCCGGCGTGCGCGCCTTCTTCCTGTCGGTCGCCGCCCTGAGCGTTGCGTTGCTGCTCGCGCTTTATTCGGGCGCTGCAGCCGAGATCGGCCACGTAAGGCTGTCTATCGCTTCCGCCCTTGCGGCTCTGCTGGTGGCCGCCTGGGTGGCCATCACGCTGGTGCCGATTCTCGCCAAGCGCACGCCGCTTCGCTGGATCGGCTACAAGATGGAGTACAAGATCACGCGGGAAGGCTGGATCTACATCGGCGGCATCATCATCGTTGCGCTAGCGGCGCTGAACACTGGCAACAACTTGCTGTTTCTGATTCTCGCGAGCTTGATCGCCATCATCCTGATGTCCGGCATTCTTTCGTCGATCACGCTTTCGGGCATCGAAATGCGCCTCGAATTGCCTGAGAACATCTTTGCCGGTCAGCCGGTTCGCGCGCAGGTCGAGCTTGAAAATGAAAAATTGACACTGCCTTCGTTCTCCTTGCGCGTAGAAGCCGCGATCACGAAGAGATCACCAGCCATCGCGCTGCTGGAAACGCCGGTGTACTTTCCATACGTGCCGAAACGCGAGAGCGTCCGGCAAAACGTTCCGATCACCTTCGCGCGGCGCGGCGCTTACCGCCAGGACGCGTTCCGCATCGTGACGCGCTTCCCGTTTGGCTTTTTACAGAAAGCACGACGCGTGGAACTGCAAGCGGAAGCGCTTGTTTATCCGTCCGTCGAGCCGTCGCGGGATTTTGTCGAAATACTGCCGGCGCTGCAAGGAGCACTCGAAAGTTTGAGCAAAGGCGGCGGCCACGATTTGTATGCACTACGCGGTTACGTTCCCACCGACAGCGCGCGCCACGTGCACTGGAAAGCGTCGGCGCGATCGGGATCGCTGATGGTGCGGGAGTTTACGCGCGAAGACGACTGCCGCGTTTTGCTGGTTCTCGATCCGCACGTTTCCGATCTGATCACGGGCCTGAATCCGGCTCAATCGGCCGATGCTTCGGAGCGCTTTGAGCGCGCCGTAACTTTATGCGCCAGCGTCGCCTGGCATTTTTTCGAGCGCAACGCGCAATTGCAGTTTCGCAGCGCAGGGCTGGAAACTTCTTTGGCGACCGCGGAGGAAAATATTTTCTCGATCCTGCGCCATCTGGCGCTGGCGCAACCGTTAGCCCCCGACCCGAAACACGAGCTACTGAACGACTTAGCCGCTTCGCCCGGCTTGTTCAAGGTCATTGTGACTAGCCAGCCGCGTGGCTCGATACCGGCAACGTTGTGGCACTCCTCCTACGTCGTGTTCCTTGACGATTTGGTAGCCTAGCGGCTTGGGAAGCGCGAAGTTTCCGGGACAACATCTTCCGGTCAACGCAAATACTTTTGGGGGGCGCGAATTGTCCCAGAGCCGCGCGGGCTCCGCCCTGCGCTAGTAGCATGTTGACTTCTTGCCGGGCTGGGACGCAGGGATCGTTGCGCCCCTACAAGAACGCCAGAAGGCAAGGGTCCGGGGCGGGCGCGATTCGTGCGAGAATGGCGCTTCGCAATGCCCCAACGGCGTGATCTTGGCGAAATTCGGAAACGACTGCTGCGCTGGTTCTGCCAATACCGGCGGGAACTGCCTTGGCGGTTGAACAAGGATCCTTACCGCATCTGGCTGTCGGAAATCATGTTGCAGCAGACGCGCGTTGCGGCGGTTATTCCCTTCTACGAGCGATTTCTCGAACGCTTCCCAGATATTGGCGGGCTGGCGAAAGCACCAGAGGAAGAAGTGCTGCGGCTGTGGTCGGGCCTCGGTTACTACAGCCGCGCCCGGAATTTGCAGCGTGCGGCGCAGCGGATTGTTGCTTCGCATGGCGGCGAGTTTCCGCGAACCACAAGCGAGGCACTGGCGTTACCAGGCATCGGCAGTTACACGGCGGCCGCGATTTTGAGCATCGCGTTCGGCGCGAAACACGCGGTACTGGACGGAAACGTGGCGCGGGTGATCGCGCGACTGGATGCGATCCGGGGAGACTTGCGAGCCAACGGACGATGGCAGAAGCTGCAGGACGCGGCGGGCGAGTTGCTCAGTCCGGAATCGCCGAGCGATTGGAATGAAGCGATGATGGAGCTTGGCGCGATGATCTGCACGCCCCGCGCGCCGCAATGTCTGCTCTGCCCGATCGCAGAGTTTTGCCGCGCACGCCGCCTTGGCTTGATGGACGTTATTCCGGAAAAACGCAAGAAACGTGCGACCGTTGAGATCGCCTTGGCGGCGGCGGTGTTGCTGGATGCTCGAGGCAGGACGTTACTGCTTCCGCCGCCCCACGGTTCGAAAAAGCAATTTTCGCCAAAGCACGCCACGCACGCGGAGGTTGCCGCTCTGGTCTCGAAGATGTGGCATTTTCCGACGGTCGCGGTGTTAGAAGATGCGGTTGAGGAATTACGGCGATTCCTTGCCAAGCTGGGCGTGAAGGGTCCCAAGCTGCCCTTCGAACGGTTGTCGGGGGTGCGGCACGCGGTCACGTATCGAGCGATCAAGCTCTTGCCGTACCGGGTTGGTGTTTCACGGCTGCCGAAAATTGCCGGCACCAAGGCCGTGTTGCTCTCAGAAGTGGTTTCACGATCGATGTTTGCGGTTTCGAATCTCACGCGAAAAATCGCGCAGGTGGCGTCGGTGGAATCCGACGGTAAAGACTAGGAACAAAAGCGCTTGCCACGGTCGGCGGCGGCCACAAGTGCCTGCGAGGCAGTATCGTTTCGGGCAGAGGTTGCCCCGGCGGTGCAAGCGCGGGTGTTAACATGAAGATTCCACTATGGCCTCCGCAGCCACTTCCGCGGGTGTTCCCGCATTGCCCGCCGAGCGATTTTTTCAGGGATCACTGCTGTTGTTCATTCTCAGCGCGATCTCGACGCTAATCGCTACCGGCAAGCTGGACACGTTCAGCTGTTTTCTCGCCTTGGTGGCGATGTTGTACAAGGGCTTTCGCTGGTGGCGACGGAAACCGATCGAGCTTTCGCATCGCGTCGCTACGGTTCTGGTGGTTTCCTACCTCGGTATATTTCCCCTGGACGTTTTGTTTTTTTCTCGCGCTTATGTCTCGACGTCGACGAATCCCGCGCTCTACGCGGCACTGCTCGGAGCGGTTCATTTTCTGCTGTACGTGATGCTGGTGCGCTTGTACAGCGCGGTGACCGACCGGGACGCGTTCTTTCTGGCGATACTGGCGTTCGCCGCGATCCTGGCGGCCGCGATTTTGACCATCGACACCTCTTTCCTGATTCTCTTTTTCGTCTTTCTGTTGTTTGGCGTGTCCACGTTTGTGGGCATGGAGATGAAACGCGGCGGAAAAGGCGCGATCACGCCGCCGCTTACGCAGCCGGCGCAGGAACGCCGCCTGGCGCGCGCTCTCATCCTCGCGGCGCTAAGCGTCGCGCTCGGCGCGATCGCCATGGGCGGGGCGCTGTTTTTTTTCTTTCCGCGATTCAGCGCCGGTTACCTAGGTCGCGCAAGCATGCAGCCGTCACTGATGACCGGGTTCACCGACGATATCGAGTTGGGGCAGATCGGCGAGATCAAGAAAAATCCGTCGGTAGTCATGCGGGTGAAAACCGGTAAGCCCGTTCCTTACCCGCAACTCCGATGGCGCGGAATTGCGCTGTCGACGTTCGATGGAAAACGCTGGTCGACGCCGAACCATCATCAGGTCGCGCTCGCGCCGAACGCCACCGGCTGGATCTACGTTGCCGACCCCGAGCAAGACCCGGGCGGGCCAGCGATGGAACTGCACTACGAGGTTTTCCAAGAGCCGATGGCCACGGACGCAGTCTTCGCGGCAGCCAGCGCAGTCTCGATACTGGGAGGATTTTCCGGAGAGAATCCAACCTCGGGTTTGAACGCGCGGCGCACCTATTTATTCAGGGATTTCACCGGTTCCCTCTTCAACCCATTCCGCAACTACGCGCCGGTACGCTACTACGGGTATTCGCGGCTTCCGGCGTTGAACGCGGTGAAGCTGCGCTCCAGTTCGGCGGAATATTCGGACGAAATACGCAGTGTGTACCTGCAGGTTCCCTTGCTGGATGCGCGCATACCTGCGCTGGCAAAAACGGCCGCGGGGAAGGCGCGTACTCCGTACGACAAGGCGGTGGCGGTGGAAGGGTTTCTCGGGTCCCGGTACGCCTACACGCTGAACCTAAGCGGGAAGCCTGGCGACGACCCGCTGGCACATTTCCTGTTTGAGACGCACGCCGGCCATTGCGAATATTTTGCGTCGGCCATGACCATTATGTTGCGCACGCTGGGCATTCCGTCGCGGGAAGTGAACGGCTTTCTGCCCGGAGAATACAATGACCTGGCGGGTGACTACATCGTGCGAGCGAGCGACGCGCACAGCTGGGTGGAAGTTTATTTTCCGGATGCTGGATGGGTGACCTTCGATCCGACGCCGGCCGCGATTGAGAATTTCGGTCTTTTCTCGCGGCTCGGTCAGTACGTCGATTGGATGGAACTGAGCTGGAACGAGTGGGTGATCAACTACGATTTTGCACACCAGGTGCAAATGGCGCAAATCATGCAGCGCAACACGCGGAATTGGACGGAGTCGGCGAGCGCCTGGTTCACAAAGAAAGAGACGCACGGTAAGCAGTGGCTGCGATCGTGGCTGGACCGACGTGGGGACGTTACGTTCGCTGTGCCGATGGCGATTGCGTTGCTGCTGGTGCTGTTGCGCTACGACCTAGTGCGAGCAGGGATCCGGCGGCTGAGATTGTATCTGCAGCTTCGCGCGCCGGAAGGCGCTCGCGCGAATCCGCAGCTTGCGTCGCGTCTTTACTCGGAATTGCTGCGATTGCTGGAACGGCGAGGCTTTGCCCGGCGGGATTCGCAGACGCCGCTGGAGTTCGCGGGAGCGTTGGGCGAACCAAGTCTGGCGCCGGCGGTGCGTGAGTTCACGATGATTTACGCTCAAGCGCGGTTTGGCGGAGGGCCTTGTGACACGTCCAAGTTGCGCGGGCTTCTGGAGCAGATTCGGGCGGCGCGGCAGTAGATTGGGACTCCCCCTTTTGCTCAACCACACGCAGTTGAAGGCTACCGGTGGGCTCATGCCATCCATGCTCCCTGTCGGCATCTTGCCTGGCAGGAACGCAGCAGTGCTGCGTCCCTACAACTTTGCGTGGTGATCTGGCGGAGTTGCCGGATGGGCGGCGGGCGTGGTGCGCGTGTTACACTAGAGAATTACGGAAAGCCGCAAATTCATTGCTTATGACCAAGGTCGGATTTATCAGTCTGGGTTGCCCGAAGAACCTCGTGGATAGCGAGGTGATGATGGGTATTCTTGCGCGCGAAGGATACGAGTTGACGCCGCGCGCAGATGAAGCCGAGATTTTGGTCGTCAATACCTGCAGCTTCATCGAGCCGGCGCAGAAGGAATCGGTGGACGCGATTCTGGAGATGGCGGAGCACAAGAAGTTCGGCGCGGCTAAGAAATTGATCGTGGCCGGGTGCCTGGTGGAACGATACCGGGATCAAATTTTGGAGCAGGTGCCGGAAGTGGATGCGGTGGTGGGAACAGGTGAAGTGGAGCGAATTCTGGAAGCGGTGGAAGGTGATCTGCGCGTGCTTCCCGCGAAGCCGCCGGCATTTCTGTACCACGACCTGACCCCGCGCGTCATCACCACTCCGCGGCACGCCGCGTACATCAAGATCGCGGAGGGCTGCGATCATCCGTGCACGTTCTGCATTATTCCGCAGCTGCGCGGGCAATTTCGGAGCCGGCGATTCGAATCCGTGGTGCGCGAGGCGCAGAACCTGGCGGCTTCGGGAGCACGGGAGATTACCCTGATCGGGCAAGATACGACTTCTTACGGCGAGGACTTGGGTTTGCGCGATGGGTTGACCCAGCTCTTGGAGCGGCTGGCGCAGGTGGACGACCTGCTGTGGGTGCGGTTTCTGTACGCGTATCCGAATCGCGTCACGCAGAAGTTGCTGGATACTTTGGCGGCACATCCGCGATTGGCCAAATATATGGATATGCCGCTGCAACACGCAAGCCGCAACATTTTGGCGCGCATGAAGCGCGGATCACATGGCGATGCGTTCTTGAAGCTGCTGGAGCGAATTCGGGCGACCATTCCCGGCGTTACGTTGCGGACCTCATTCATCGCAGGGTTTCCGGGCGAGACCGAAGCAGACTTCGAGGAACTTTGCGATTTTGTGAGGGCGGCGAACCTGGATTGGATGGGCGTGTTCGAATACTCCGACGTGGACAATGCTGGGAGTTTCGGATTGGACGCGAAGGTCGATGCGGAGACGATTTCCGGACGCCGCCATCGATTGATGGCGATACAGAAGAAAGTTTCGCGAGACAAGCTGCGGGCGTTCAAGGGTCGGACAGCCACGGCGTTGGTGGAAGGGCCTTCGAAAGACAGTCCACTCGTGTGGGAGGCGCGGCTGGAAGGCATGGCGCCGGATATCGACGGCAAGGTCTACCTGACCGATATCGAGTTGCCGGATGGCGAAACGGCGGGGGTCGGCGATGCCGTGCGGGTGGAAATTACGAAGACCGATGCGTATGACCTGATCGGGCGGGTGGTGGAAGTTTTGCCGCGGCCCGTGGCCCGCACATTTGCGGGCGCGCCCGCAATTCCGCCCGGGCAAACTCTCACGCGAATCTCGACGGGAGCAGCCCTGCGCGTCTTAGGGTAAACTGGGTTTTCCATGCAACGCCGGTGCCCGATTTGCAAGAAATTGATTGACTCGGCAACCAATGCCGATTTCCCTTTTTGCAGCGAGCGCTGCCGGCTGTTGGACCTAGGGAATTGGGCGTCGGAGAAATATGTGGTGTCCGAACCGATTTTCGATGAGAGTGACGACGAGCTGAACGAATCGCCAGACTCCGATGACATCAAGCACTGAAGCCGAGCCTTCAACACCAAAAGGGCAGACGGGGCCAACGAGTCAGAAGCCGAAACTCGCTTACGCCATCGCCACCGCGCTGGGAGTGGGGTATCTGCCTCAGGCGCCGGGGACATTCGGGTCGTTGGTCGGAGTTGTGACCATTGTTCTGTGCGCGATTTTTTTCCTGCGGCCTACGTCCCTGGCAGGATTGTCTCCCTTTCATGTATTGTCGGACGCCAGGTTCATGGATGAGCATTTTCTGGTTCCCGGCAGCGACATTCACAACACGATGCTGTGGCTGCCGATTTTCTGCGCGGCCGTGCTGTTGGTAGTTCTGGGTGCGATCGGTGTGTGGAGTTCGTCAAAGGCGGCGGCATATGCGGGCATCAAAGATCCGCAATTTGTAGTGATTGACGAAGTCGCTGGGCAGCACTTGACCTTGGTGCTGCCGCTGATTCCGATTGCGCTTCCCAACCTGCATTCGCACATGGATCTGTCGACGTTCGCCATTTTTTCCGCGCTGAGCCTGGTCAATTGGAAATATCTGCTGCTCGGGTTTCTGTTTTTCCGAATTTTCGATATTTGGAAGCCGTACCCGGTGCGGCAACTCGAAAACCTTCCCGGCGGCTGGGGCATCATGGCGGACGACTGGATGGCGGGGGTCTACGCTGCCATCCTGTTGCGCATGGCGTTACACTTTAAACTGATCGATCTGTTATGAAATTTGGATTTGGGTCTCCGTCAGAGAAGAACGGCGTTCCTCGCATTGATCGTGTCGCGCCTGCGGCGGCAATTCCCGGCGGGGAGATCGTGATCTACGGGAGTGGTTTCGCCTCGCGCACCGGCGCCCGTCCGGTGGTGCACTTTGGCGAAGCGGACGCTGGCTTGATGCTGGCGACGGACAACCGGGTGATCGCTCGGGTTCCCGACAGCGCGAATGGCGGCACGGTGCAAGTGTCCAACACGCATGGCGAGAGCCAGCCGTATCCGGTCTCGATTGGATTACAAGTCGCGGACAACCTTCATCCCGTGGGCAATCCGGCGGTCGATGCGGATGGAAATATTTATGTGACATTCAGCGGTCCGCGCGGGCAGCGCGTTCCGGTGTCGTTGTATAAGATCACGTCGAACTACAGCATCAAGCCATTTGTAACTTCACTGATTAATCCTTCTGGACTGGCCTTGGACCGCGCGGGGAACCTTTTTGTTTCCTGCCGAAACGATGGGACGATTCATCGGGTCACGCCGGATGGACGGACCGAGCAGTGGATCGAGGGTATGGGGATTGCCACCGGCATCGCGTTTGATCGCGAAGAAAATCTGTACGTCGGGGACCGCAGCGGAACGATTTTCAAGATCAGCCCGAGCCGTGAGATTTTTGTTTTCGCGACCCTGGAACCGTCGCTGGCAGCGTATCACCTAGCGTTTCATCCCGCCGGCGATCTCTACGTGACCGGGCCGACCACGTCGAGCTACGACCGCGTGTATCGCATCACGAACGGAGGTGACGTCTCCGTTTTCTACCGTGGCCTAGGCCGCCCGCAAGGGCTGGCGTTCGATCGCGATGCGAATCTTTACGTGGCTGCTTCTTACGGCGGGCGGCGCGGGATCGCAAGGGTCACCCCGGACGGCCAAGCGGAAGTGATTCTCAGTGGCTCGGGACTGGTCGGCCTGGCGCTGCAGCCGTCGGGGCGGGCGATTCTGACTACGAACGGAGCGCTCTACACATTGGATTGGGAAGTACGCGGCTTGCCGCTGTTTGGATAATCGAGACCAATGAAAGCAGAGATCATTGCTGTTGGTTCGGAATTGCTGACGCCGGACCGGCTTGATACCAATTCGCTGTTTCTAACGGCGGAGTTGAATGGTATCGGCATTGAGGTCGTTCGTAAGACGATTGCGGGAGATGACCGCGATCTTTTGCGCGAGGTGTTTCGTGAAGCGCTGGGCCGCGTGCAGCTGATTATCTCGTCGGGTGGATTGGGGCCGACACAAGACGACCTCACCCGGGAAACCGTTGCGGAGTTGTTGGGCCGCAAATTGAAGCGCAACGACGCGATCCTGCACAACATTGAGAGGCGCTTTCGCAGCATGGGCCGCGAGATGCCGGAGCTAAACGTGCGCCAGGCTATGGTGCCGGAGGGTGCGGAAATCCTGGAGAATCCGCGCGGTACCGCGCCGGGATTGTGGCTGGAAGACTCCGGACACATCATCGCGCTGCTTCCCGGGCCGCCGCGAGAACTGAAGCCGCTGTTTCGCGAACAGGTTTTGCCGCGACTCGAGCGTCGCGTCTCGGGCGTGCGATTGTATCAGCGCGAAATTCGCGTGACGGGGCTAGGCGAATCGCACGTGGAGCAGCGCATCCTGCCGATTTATCAGCGCTACCCGGAAGTGACCACGACGATTCTGGCCGCCCCGGGAGAGACGCAAATTCATTTGCGTCTTTGGACGGACGATCCACAACACGCGAAGAAAACACTCGACGAAATCGTGCAAGGTTTCGAGATCGCCCTGAACGACCGCATTTTCAGCGAAGACGGCAGGTCGCTCGAGGAAGTTGTGGCACAAGAGCTGACGCTGAATAACGCGACGATTGCGGCGGCGGAAAGTTGCACCGGCGGATTGCTGGCGCAACGACTGACCAGCATCGCAGGCAGCTCGTCTTACTTTCTTGGCGGAGTGGTGTGCTACAGCAACGAGTTGAAGACCACCTGGGCCGACGTACCGCCGGAGATGATTTTGGCGAAGGGCGCGGTAAGCGCGGAGGTTGCCGTGGCGCTGGCCGAAGGTATCCGCCGGCGCGTGGGCAGTACGCTGGGGGTCGGGATCACCGGCGTTGCGGGACCCGGCGGGGGGTCCGAAGAAAAACCCGTGGGCACCGTGCATGTGGCCCTTTCACACGCTGGTGGCGTTAAGGAGCGCGGCGCGCGCTTTCCGGGCGAGCGCGAAAATATTCGCTGGCAAGCATCGCAAGCCGCTCTGGACATGGTGCGCGTGCATTTCCTTTACAACGGGCAAAACGCCGCAAAGTCGCAATCGAAAAAGGTCTGACTTGTGCGCTTGTTCGTTGCGCTGGAGATCCCGTCTGCGGTTCGAACGAATCTCGCCGCACTAACGACCGATCTTCGTGCGTTGGAGCCGAAATTTCCCGCAAAAAAACCGCGTTGGACGCGCCCCGAAAATCTTCATGTGACGCTAAAATTTGTCGGCAACGTCGTACCGGAAAAACTGGACGAGATTCGTACGTTGTTGACGCGGGTGCGTTCCGAACAGCCGGTGGAATTGCGCTTTCGCGGGCTAGGTTTCTTTCCGGACGCGAAACGCCCTCGAGTGGTGTGGGCTGGCGTCACCGGCTCGCCAAACCTAGCGGTAGTCGCTGCCGATATCGATCGAGGTCTGACGGGACTCGGAATCCCCGGCGAACCGCGGGCGTTCACTCCACACTTGACCCTGGCGCGGTCCGAACCTGGCGCGTTTTCTCCCAAATTACGAGCGGCCATCGAGAAAGACGCGGCACGTGATCTTGGCGCGTTCACTACCAATCAATTTCATCTCATCGAAAGCAAGCTGAAACCTACCGGCGCGGAGTACACTACGCTGCAATCGTTCGTATTTTCGGCGGAGGGCTGAGGGCGCATGCGTGAACTCTCACTGAGCCTGGCGTGGATCCCCGTTGCGGCGTATCTGATTGGCTCGATTCCCTTCGGCATCATTCTGGCGAAGCTGTTTGGCGGCGTGGATGTGCGGAAAGCCGGCAGCGGCAATATCGGTGCGACAAACGTGGCACGGGTGGCCGGACCGCTACCCGGCATCCTCACGCTGGTTCTCGACGGATTGAAGGGTGTGGCAACGGTGTGGCTTTCCGCGCGGTTTACCAATGACAGCGCCCTGTGGATGACCATCGCGGGACTTTTCGCTCTCATGGGCCATTGTTTTCCAGTGTGGCTTCGTTTTCGCGGTGGAAAGGGTGTGGCCACCGCCGCGGGAATGTTTTTGGCTTTGTGTTGGCCAGCAGCTCTGGGCGCTATTGGAGTTTTTATCCTCGTTGTGTTGTTTTCGCGATTCGTGTCGCTTGGTTCGGTCTCAGCGGCTGCGGCCATGCCTTTACTGATCTATCTGCTGTGGGCGCCTCATCACGCGCCGCCCCCGATTGTTACGTTTGGAGCGTTTGCAGCGGCGATGCTGGTCATTTACAAGCACGACGCCAACATTCAACGGCTGGTGGAAGGGCGCGAACCGCGGTTTTCATTCGGTAAGAGTAAGGATGACGAGTGACACAGGTCGCGATTCTGGGTGGTGGAAGCTGGGGCACGGCGCTAGCAATCGTTCTTTCGCGGAGTGTCGGATCCCCTCAGATTTCTCTTTGGGTGCATGACCGCACGCTAGCGGCACACATGCGCCGTGACCGCGAGAACCGCGCGTATTTGCCGGGGTTGGCGTTGCCGGAACAAGTTCGTATTACTCACGAGATCGGCGAAGCGCTTGCCGGCGCCGAAATCATTTTGGGCGTGATGCCGTCCGCTCACGCGCGCGCGGTGTACGCGGCGGCCGCCGATCACATTTCTAAACGCACGGTCTTTGTCAGCGCCACGAAAGGGCTCGAACCGGCGACGCACAAGCGCCCGAGCCAAGTTATCGCGGAAGTGATTCCCGCTTTGCTGGAGCCGCGGATCGCAGTGCTTTCTGGGCCATCTTTTGCGGTGGAGGCTGCGCGAGGTGAGCCTACTGCTGTGCTGCTGGCCTCGAAGGATGCGGCGCTCGCGACCGAGCTTCAGGAGCAATTTGCGGCACCCAATTTCCGCTTGTACACGAACGATGACGTGCTCGGCGTGGAACTTGCCGGCGCGATGAAAAACGTAATGGCCATCGCGGCAGGTGTATGCCAAGGGTTGGGCTTGGGTAGCAATTCGGTCGCGGCATTGATTACCCGAGGGCTGGCGGAAATGTCCCGTCTGTCGGCCGCGCTCGGAGCGCGGCCGGAAACGCTGAGCGGGCTGGCCGGTCTGGGGGACCTGGTGCTTACCTGCACCGGCGCTTTGAGCCGGAACCACCAGGTGGGAATCGAACTGGGGAGAGGTCGCGCGCTCGCGGACATCCTGGCTGGCATGCGCATGGTCGCCGAAGGCGTGGGCACAGCGGGGGCGCTGCTCGCCCTTGCCAGCGAGAGCAACATCGAGCTACCCATTACCGAACAAGTGGAAGCGATCCTTCACCGGGGTAAATCTCCGCGAGAAGCGATTCGGGCGATTATGGAGCGGCCGCAGCGAAAAGAGTAGTCACCCTCGCTCACCGGCCGTTTAGGCCCCACGCAAAATCAGGCATCTCCATCATTCATTAAGATTTAGTGCGCTTTTCGCAGAATGCGTGAGCCACTGTCCGTGGTACCAACGGCCCAGTTGCACATGCGCGTCGCCTGTACCTCCGGACGGGCGATACCGCGCAGCTGTTCCCCTAAACTTGTAGCAGGACGATGTCTGTAAATATCGCATCTTCGTGGGATCGCCTTCGTGCCGGCCGGGTACGTATCTTGTGGCTCGTGCTCGGAGCGATGTTGCTGGTCAGCGCGGTGCCGATTGGCCTCTACCACCGCCAGGTGCTGCAACTCAGCCAGGAAAAGTTGGTGGACACAGAGCTTGTGCAGCAAGCCGACCTGACGCGTTCACTTGCGCGCGAAATTCAGTTGTTTGAAGCGAACCTAACGCAACAACTCGTAAGCGAGCGTCAGATCATGGCGCTCATGGGCTTGAGCGACAACGTGGAAGACCCGGTCGCGGAGCCAAAGGTAACGAGGCTGCTGGAGAATTTCGCTGATAGCAACCGCGAGACCTTTCTCTATCTGACGGCGGTAGGCAAGACGGGAAAAGGCACGGTCGCATCGCAGGGAAATTTCCGGGCCGACCAGGATCCCTTCGTGGCGAAGGCCCTGCAACGCGCGTTTGCGGCGTCGATGCAATCGGTTAAATTTCGCAGCGATCCCCTGGCGCTGGCGCCCGACAACCGGCCGGCTTTCGTGATTGCGGTGCCACTCAAGGATATCAACGACAACTTCACGGGGATGCTCGCGGCGGTTGTTTCCTTGGAGCCGATTTTGCAGCAGTTGCAAAGCGCCAGCGTGCGCGGGCGAACGGTTTTCGTAATCGATCATTTCGGCCACATCGTGGCGCACCCGGACTCGAAAAACTTCGTGCCCGGTACAGACGTGAGCGCCGACTATTCGAAGGTCGTTGAGCAAGTCCTCACCCTGCCTCAAGAACTGCGTACAACCGCGACGATTCGTTTTGAGCAAAAAGAAAAGAATCACCAAGTGGAGATGATCGGGACGTACAGCACGTTTCCCGAAGTTAATTGGGCCGTCATCGCACAGCGCAGCCTGAAACAAGCGCGAGCGGACGCCGGAGTAAACGAGCTGAACCGTCAGGCCCTGGCCTTCGTTACCGTCGTGATTTTCGCTGCGATCCTACTCGGATACTTCTTCGCCGTGGGCATCAGCAAGCCAATTCGCGGCCTGGCCGCCTCAACACGCGCCATCAGCCGCGGTGAATTCCATCAGCGCTCGGCGGTACGCGGCGCCTCGGAAATCAGCGAACTCGCCGAAAACTTCAACAAAATGGCGGGTGACATCGAAGAGTACATTGAGCGGCTGAAGGAAGCCGCCGAGGAGAACCGCGAGCTGTTCATCGGATCCATTCGCATGCTAGCAGCGGCGATCGACGAAAAGGATCCATACACGCGTGGTCACTCCGGCCGGGTGGCAAAATATTCGACGATCATCGCGCACGAGCTTGGCCTTTCGGACCAGGAACTCGACACCCTGCGCATCTCGGCGCTTTTGCACGATGTGGGCAAGATCGGCGTGGAAGATCGCGTCCTCAAGAAGCCTGGTGCACTGACACCGGAGGAATTCACACTGATGAAGCAGCACACGGTGAAGGGTGCAAACATCATGCGGCCGGTTTCGCAACTGAAAGAGATGCTGCCCGGAATCGAGCTCCACCACGAACACATGGATGGTCGGGGGTATCCTTACGGTTTGAGCGGGCCACAGATTCCGATGATGGCGCGGATCATTGGGGTTGCGGATACGCTCGACGCCATGACCACCAATCGCCCCTATCAATCGGCGATGGATCTTGAGTACGCACTAGGCAAGATCAAAGCCCTGGCGGGATCAAAATTCGATACCGTAGTGGTGAACGCGCTCGACGCTGCCGTTACCACCGGGAAATTGCGTTTAAGCGCCGTGGAAGTTCAAGTCTGAAGCCCACCCCAGTTTTCGGAGAGCAGCTAGCTTTCCCCGCCCAAAGACTACGCCATGCGCGTCAGGAATTCCCGCCCACACCTGTGATCCGCGTGCCGTCAAACTTCGTGAACGAAAATCCATCGAACGATTCGTTCCAGCAACGCGCCATGTCGCGCAACATGGCGATAGCGACAGCCTCGCCGAGCGGTAAAGAATCCGCGTAGTCGTAACGCCAGTGAACGGCAGCGTGCGCACGACCCATGCCGATGTTCGCGGCGAGTTTGTTCATCTCGCCACCGATGGTCAATTGGTCTCGGTCCGCTCCGCTGTAAGCAATCAAGGAAAAGCCATCCTCGCTGGCTTGAGAGATGTTGATACCCGGCACGGAACTCAACGGAGCGGTGTCGTCGAACCATGCTTTCACGATTGTGGCGCAGGCCCCGGCGACCGTGGCGTGACCTTGTCCATACGACGGATGCTGCGGACAGCCCTCAGGAAACGCGTGTGGCAAAAAGTAGGTTTTGTGCTTGGCGAAGGCTTGCGCCACCGCCTGCGAGTTCACTATGTCGGGATGCAGCGGATAATTCGCGTGGTTCGTTTTGGTCATGTGCACCAAGCCACCGAATGCCTCCGGGCGTAGGTGGCGGTGCACAAACCATTTCATGTACCACACCGCCTTGAGCGCGCGCTGGGAAACCTCGGCTACCAGAGCTTTCAGATGGGGCGCGCCAAACGTGCCGAAGCCGGCTTGCGTGCGGGAGTTTACGTAGGGGTTATTGGGGTCCAGTGGAGCGCCCTGATCGACAAGAACCAGGCAGGCGTTGAAGTAGGCTTCGAATAACACATCAATGTGGACGTAGGCGGAAAGGCCGCGGCCATTGCGCATGTGCTGGGGATTGGGATCGACTTGATTGGAACCGAACGGTCCTTGGCCATTTTGTACCGCCAGCCAGGATGTCTGGTCGGTCATGTAGTCGATGCCCGGCGCATAGGTTGTAAGAAGTTGCGTGACCGGTACGGCGCCGTAGTTGAACGGAAGCAACAGAAATTGCGAGACGTACGGGCCCAGCACATCGCCTGCGGTGAAACCGCGGAAGAGGTTTTGGGGGGTGACCGGTTTCGGCCCGTGAAACGCCGGCAGGGTGTTCAACTCGGCGATCGCCGCGGTCGTGAGTGCCTCGTTTCCGTATTGCGTGAAGTTCACGTCGCGGCACAGAGCCATCCAATAGTTCTCGACAGCGGCGTCGGCGATATCACGGCTGGCCACCGACGGCGGGGTCCCGATCGCGAGTTGGTGGGAATCGGTTCCTTCCAAATCGAAGGCCAAGCCTGCTTGGGGATCGACCAGCGGGACTTTGCCGCCCATCTGAATTTGTTCGAAGAGCCGGGGATCCCCGTCGTTTACGGCCCTCAGGAGGCTTGCGTAGGAGGCCGGGTCCACTTCGCCGATGCCGTTGTGGACAAGCCCTTTGGAAAAATTGCCGATGTAGTTTGGGAAACGTTGTTCATCGCCGTTGGTGATTTCATTGGGAGCGCGAACATTGAGTTCCGCTTGTGCGGCGCCCACGCGAATGTTGAAGCACCTACGGGCGCGGCCCCTGGTGTTGTTTCCGTTCTCGAATGCAGAGGGTTCTTGAAATGCGGCAGAGGATGGACTTGCAACCGTCGCGCTCGATGCCAGGGTCACCGCGGCAGCTCCGGCCACCTGGCCGAGGAATGAGCGTCGCGTTGACGCTTTCTTCTGAGTCTCCGACGGAAGTGCTTTTAGATCCGTGTAACTGGATTCTGGCCTCGTTGGTTCGCTCATATAGATTTCCCCCAATTTTTGAAGAACAGCCTGCCGCGGCAAGTGCGTAAGAAGGGTAATAAGAGCCAAGCAATCGCGCGGTGGAACAACAAGAACGAAAACCGCGGGTATCCTCTATTCGGGCGGTCAGGGCCTAGGAATTGGTTTGAGAGAGTACTTGGACCAAGGTCGCGGGAATACTGTCCCAGCGGACAGTTTTGGTACTAGTGGAAAATGCCTGGCCGGCATCGTCCGGGTAGAGTGGTCGGTCAACGTTTGGGCTCTTGTGCCGGCACCAATGCGTCGCGTCCGCTTCTGCTACAATTTTGTGTTGCGCTCTCGCCCTCGCGGGCACTCTTATGATTTCACTGTTCGGGAAAAACGAACCGGAACCCACGCTTCTCGACAAGCTGAAAGCTTCGGTCAGCAAAACTAAAGCGGCGCTTTCCGAGACCGTCGACACGATCTTTCTGGGGGAGCGAGAGATCGATCCGACGCTTCTGAAACAGCTGGAAACGGCTCTTCTTTCCGCCGACCTGGGAGTTCGTACCACACGTGAAATCCTGGACGCCGTGCGCGAGAAAATGGACCGCAACGCGCTTGCAGATGCGGGTCAGCTTAAGCGGGAAATTAAGTCGCACATTGTGCGAATAATAGCGGCTTCGGAGAGTGCAGCTGCGTCGGCAGCCGGCCCGCTGGCAGGTGTGGCCAGAGCGTCACCCAACGGCAAAGGACCACGCGTGATCTTTGTCGTGGGCGTGAACGGCGCGGGGAAGACTACCAGCATCGGGAAACTCGCGAATCGCCTGCGTAAGGATGGATTGAGCGTGATGCTCTGCGCCGCCGACACGTTCCGCGCTGCCGCCGTCGAGCAACTGGAGATTTGGGCGCAGCGCAACGTCATCGAAGTCATCAAGCAGAAGTCCGGCGCTGATCCGGCGGCGGTGGTCTATGACGCCGTCACCGCCGCTAAGGCTCGCGCCATCGACGCGTTGATTGTGGATACTGCCGGGCGCTTGCATACGAAATCCAATCTAATGGCGGAACTCGAGAAAATGAAACGCACCGCCGCTAAGGTGATTCCCGGGGCGCCGCACGACGTTCTGTTAGTGCTGGACGCCACGACCGGACAGAACGGGCTGGCGCAAGCCCGCGAATTCACCTCTACCGTGCAGGTGACGGGTATCATCTTGACAAAATTGGACGGCACCGCGAAGGGTGGCATCGTCGTCGCCATCTCGCGCGAACTCGGGCTGCCCATTCGGTTCGTCGGAACCGGCGAGCAAATCAACGACCTCGTGCCGTTTGATGCCGAAACCTACGTAAACTCGCTGTTCGACTAATTCGTGAACGCACACGACATTCGCTTCATGGAACACGCGCTGGAACTGGCGCGCAAGGGCCTTGGCTTGGCCAGCCCCAATCCCGTGGTGGGTTGCGTGATCGTGCGGGATGGGGAAATCGTCGGCGAGGGATTTCACCAGTACGAGTGGCGGGATCATGCCGAAGTCGTCGCCCTGAAAACCGCGGGCGAGAAAGCGCGTGGTGCGACGCTCTACGTGAGCCTGGAACCCTGCAACCATACTGGGCGCACAGGACCGTGTACCGAGGCGATCATCGCGGCCGGAGTTAGTCGTGTCGTCGCGGCGGTGCAAGATCCGAATCCCGCTACGGCGGGGCGCGGTTTCGAGCGATTGCAGTCCTCGGGTATTGAAGTTGTTACGGGAGTGCAGGAAGACGAAGCGCGACGTCTGAATGAAGCGTTCGCCTGCTGGATTCGCAGCAAGAGACCGTTCGTCACACTAAAATCCGCGCTGACGCTCGATGGCCAACTCGTTCTTACGAAACCGAAGAAGCGCGAGCATTCCGAATGGATCACTTCCGAAGAATCGCGCGCCGAAGTTCACCGCATGCGTCATGCGTCCGACGCTTTGCTGACTGGGATCGGCACGGTGCTGGCCGACAATCCGCTGCTCACCGACCGCAGCGGCCTCTCGCGCCGCAAGCGGCTGGTTCGCGTAGTCCTCGATTCCAAGCTTCGGATTCCGGCCAAATCCCGCATCGTTAAGACCGCAGACGATGATCTTCTCGTCTTTACCGCGGCGACTCTCGACTCCCCGAAAGCGCGCAAGTTGCAGAATGCGGGGGTCGAAGTAGTTCGGGCGGGCACGTGGCGGGGGGTAATCGATCTGGCCGTGGTGCTTACCGAACTTGGCCGACGCGAAATTCTCAGCGTGCTTCTCGAAGCCGGGCCGGCTCTGAATGGAGCCGCCCTTGGCAGTGGCTTTGTGGACAAGCTGGTTTTGTTCTACGCGCCAAAGATCGCCGGAAAAAGTGGTGTACCGCTGGCTCATGCGCCGAAGTTTGACCGCAATCCTCTCCGGGACATCCGCACGCAGCAGTTCGGCCCTGACGTTTGCATCGAAGGTTATGTGCACAAGCCGGCGCGAAAATAACCAGAGGAGAACGATCGGGACGTTGAGTTACACGATTTCAGGCTGGCTGCAGAAAACCAGAATCCGCTTTCTTCTTCACGCTGCGACCAACACAATATAGCGAAAACAGGGAGCGGCTTGCCCGGCATTGTGCCTCAATCCCACAATCTCCGGTCAGGGTGAAACGCCTCAGCGTCATCGCGTCCTGCGAACCCGGCACGAATGGAATCCGATTGCGGCCGGGGTGGACGCCAAGACCGAAACGCAGTCCGGCGTTCCGTGCGGTTTCCACGATGGCGGGCGTTTCGTTCCCATTGGGATACGCGATGATCGCGGGCCGTTTTCCCGTCAACATATGAAGATCGTCCTGAGCTTCTTGAATTTGCGCGCGCACCTCGGTTGGAGAATAGTTGGTCAGGATAGCGTGATCGGTGGTGTGGTTTCCCATTGAAATGAGCGGATGGGCTGCGAAATCTCGCAACTCCAGGGGCGTAAAGGGACGGTCCACATCACTCACCGGACGCAGCGCGTCGGGGCCAAATTGTGCCAGGACTTGCCTTTCCGCGTCCGAGGTCTTGAGGCGCTTAAGCCTTTCAACCAGGTGCTGAACCTGTTTGCGCGGGGTTCCGCGCACCGAAGCTTTGCGTTCTACGACATCCCACCAGAAGGCTTTGCCTTGGATCACATGTTGCGTGGACACAAAAAGAACCGCGGGAACACGGAATGCCTCGAGCAAGGGCAGCGCTTTAATGTTGCTGTAGTACCCATCGTCAAAGCTCACAAGAACGTATTTGCCAGAAGGGTGCAACCCCAACCGGAGGTCATCTGGAGAAACAAACGTGTAGGAGTGCTTCTGGAAGTGATCCAGGAAACACCGAAACATTTCGACCGTAATTCCCTGCGGATCGCTAGACGCCGAATGCGTTCCTTCTTGGTCTGCAAGCAAGCCATGAAACAAGAACGTGAGCAACACGCCTTCCTCGTTGCCCATCGCAAACGAAGACCGGGCAATAAGGCGGTCTAGGGTCAGAAGCATCGCTCGCACACGCGCGTACATGGTCATCGCGTACGATGCTAACGCTCGTTTTTGGGTTTCTCGGGAGTTTCCGCGTGGCGACTACAATTTGCCAACAGCCTGCAAATCTGCGCAAAATGGGGCCGCAGTGCGGCAACGGATCGGCGGCTCTCAAGCTGAGCGAGAATCCGCCGCCAAACACGGAATGTTTACCGGAATCATCGAACACTCGGGCACGATTGAATCGCTCGCGGTCCACAACGATGGCGGCCGCGTTACGATTCATACGCCGAACATCGCAGCGTCGCTGGCGGTGTCCAACAGCATTGCGGTGAATGGATGCTGCCTCACCGTCGTTACGCTCGACAAAGAACGTTTTTCCGCTGATCTCTCAGGGGAAACGGTGCGCAAGACTTCGTTCGGTACAGACTCCCAAGGCCTGAAGGTCGGGAGTCGCGTCAACCTGGAGCGGCCGCTTACCGCAGGCCAAGAGTTTGGCGGGCACTTCGTTCTCGGGCACGTCGACGGCGTCGGCCACGTAAACAACCTGCGGCGCGAAGGCGATAACTGGTGGTACGGCGTGAAGGTTCCGGAAGGGTTCGCGCGCTACATCGTTCCCAAAGGCTCGATCACCATCGACGGCATCAGTTTGACCGTGGCGCGATGGGGCAACAGCATCGCGGAAATCGCCGTGATCCCCTTCACCTACGAACACACGAATATAGGCGATCGCAAAGTGGGCGACGCCGTGAACCTGGAAGGCGACATCCTGGGGAAATATGTGGAACGCCGCTTGGAAGCGCCGAACGCGGCTTCGGAATCGCAACCTGCGCTGACACGCGCGAGGCTCCTCGAAGAAGGTTTCTGACCACGCCGGAGGCGAAGTTGCCCCACCTGGCCGTTGACTAGCTGGACGATTCCGTAGCCCTTTTCGCCCGCGCTCCTCGCCAATACAAGATCAATCCCAGCAGCGTCGCGCCGACTGCTCCCACAAATAATTTCACTTCAAACAGAAACTTGTTCGCTGAATCGCCCGGTGGCACCGCGGAGATCGCAATGGCCGCGAGAACCACAACAAATCCGATGCTGGCGGCTAGCCAGACCCCCAATTTGCCACCCGGAATGAGGACCGCGTTGGAATTAGCCAAGCGGTCCGGGCGTTTTGCCAGCTTGACCACTGCCGCAAACATATAAAGGAATGGAATAAAATAAATGATGATGGTGATATCGACCAACACTTGATAGGCGCCCCGCATGGTTTCGCTAATTTGGCTGACCAACAGCACCAGGCCCGAAACAATCGCCTGCACGAGAATCGACACGTAAGGCGTGCGCCATCTGGGATGAATCTTCCCGAATGCCTCTGGCAAGTATCGGTCGATGCCCACGATGAAGGGCACGCGCGCGATGCCCGCCACCGTGCTGCCCACGCCACCGGCATTTCCCACCGACACGAGCATCGCCGCCAAAATTCCCAAGAAGCCAACGCCCAACACTCGCGATCCGACCGTAACCGCGTGAAAGACTCCGCTCGTGGGCGCCACGTTTTCCGCAGGCAGCAGCGTCAGCACCGCAACCGTCCCCGCGATATACATCGCCGTGATCAACACGCCTGAGCCCAGCACCGCGCGCGGCAATGTGCGTTGCGGATTCCGCACTTCCTCGCTCATCGCCGATACTAGTTCCAGTCCGGTGAACGCAAATGCAATCTGCGACCAGAAGTTCACCGTGTCCCAACTCCAGTGCACCTGCATGTTTTTCCAGGTGAAATGGGTCACGCTTCCGTGCTTCATCCACACCAGCCCAGCGATACCGCACAACATCATCAATGGCAGATAGGTGGAGACACCGCCCGCATTCTGCAGCCACTTTCCAATGTTCAGTCCGACGATGTTCAAGGTCACGGCGACGATCAGCAACGCAAAGGACACCAGAAGCAAGAATGTCCGGTCCTGAGAAAGGGCGTCGCCCCTGGGTCCCACAACGTAAGCGCTCATCGCGGCGCTAGCCAGCAGCAGCGATGGAAAATAAAACACGGTGTACGTCCAATACGTCCAACCCGCCACGAACCCGTGAAAATCTCCGAACGCTTCCTTGGTCCACACGTATAACCCGCCTTCCACGGGAAAGCGCGAGGAAAGTTCATTCACTACCAGCGCGTAGGGGACAAAAAACAAAGTTGCGGTGAGAACCCAGAGGCTGATCGACGATGTGCCATTGTGTGCCGCAGCCGCAACCCAGCGAGGTCCCAACACGGTTGCGATGTTAAACAGCAGAACGTCCCAGAATCCCATTTCGCGTCGAAGTTGCTTCTTTGCGTCGGGAACCCCGGGAACGGCCTGACTCACAGAGTCACGTCCAATTCAGGTATCAGCTCGTCCTGCATGCGGAAATTATGGAAGAAAGGATCTTTGGAATCCTCGAATTTGGCCCAGGACTCGAAGATCGTTGATTTGCCATCCTGCAGAAAGACAATCTTGTCGGCAAGTTTTTTGGCCAGATGCGTGTCATGGGTGACCACGATGGAAGTCTTGTGAAATGCCTGCTTCAAACGTGCAATCAAATCGCCCATGTGCCCCGCCATGATCGGATCGACCATGGTCGTAGGCTCGTCGTACAAAATCGCCTCTGGGTTTTGCGCTAAGGCCCTCGCGATGGCTACTGCTCGTCGCATTCCGGTCGAGAGTTCGCCTGGCAACTTCTCAAGCACTCCGTCAACTTCCAGCACATGCGCCAGTTTGTCCACGTACGCGTCAATGTCGTCCGGCGTCAGGCCCGGCTGCCCTTCCAGCGGAAAAGCGATATTGTCGGCGACCGTCAAGGAATCGAACAGCGCGCCTGACTGAAACACCATGGTCACCTTGCGCCGCACTTCTGCGAACTCTTTCTCGCTGAAGTCGGTAACGTCCTGTCCGTCAATGAAAATGCGGCCGGAGTCTGGCTTGAGAAATCCCATGATGTGCTTCAACGCAACGGACTTGCCTACGCCGCTGCGCCCCATGATCACGCACGTTTCACCCTTCTTCACCGTGAAACTGACGCGGTTCAGCACCACGTGCTCGTCAAACGCTTTGGACACCTCGCGGAACTCAAAAAAGCCGGCGCTCTCGACGATCGGCGGGCCGATGGTCAAACGCTCGCCGGTAATTGGCGGCAAATCTTCTTCTTTGCGAACTTCGGTCACGCGCGCTCCGCTTCCACAATACGCTTCGCCTGTTCGTAATCACTGGGCGTATTCATGTTCCAGAAAAGCCGGCCAGCGCTATCAAATCGTTTCCAGTGAGTCTCGTCAAGAACTTCCATTGTGAGATGTTTCATGCCCTCGGTTACCTTGCGCACGCCCCCTTCGAACGCACGCTGCAATTTCTTAGCGGCCGAGGCACGCCAGCATGCACACAACGGCTCCAATCCGTGCGCCGATTTTGGCGCGACAACCTCCGCATTACTCGCCCGGGCTCGCTCCACCAGATATTCAAGCCACTCGCCAGTCAGAAACGGCATATCGCAACCAACAATCAACTGCCACTCGCCCCGATGTCCTTCGTTCTCCGCGGCTAGAAGCGCGGTGACGATTCCTCCCAGTGGTCCCTCGCCGGGCCATCGATCCGGGACGCATTCCACGCCGAGGCGGGCGTACTTTTCGCGTGAACCTATGATCGTCACGCTGTCTGTCGCTTCGCGAAGCACCGACCAAAGTCTCACGAGCAAAGTCTCGTCGCGGAGTTGCACCAGCGCTTTGTCCTGGCCAAAACGCGTGCTCCCGCCACCCGCGAGCACGAAGCCGCCAATTTGTGCCGGAATCTCCTCGCGGGTCACGAGTCACTCTCCTCGACGGGCTCGCGGCCCGGCCGCCGGATTCCCAACTCGCGCAATTTCTCCTGCAAGCTTTGCCGGTGCAGCCCGATCGTCGCCGCCGTCCGGGAAACATTCCAGCGGTGGCTCACCAGCTGCTTTGTCAGGTATGCCACTTCGAACTTGTGCTTCGCTTCGCGAAAATCTCTTTCACCCAGCCCCACGTCAGTGCCGTTCCCGGAGGCCCGATTTGTAATCGCCTGCCCGGTTGCGACTTCTTCCGGAAGGTCGCCCACGCCGATCTGGTCACCGCGGCACAACACAAGGCTGCGTTCCAGCGCGTTTTTCAACTCGCGCACGTTTCCCGGCCAATCGTAGCGCTCAATCGCCGCCAGCGCCTCGCGGCTCAAGCGTGCCGTACGCCCCAGTCGCGCACTATGCATTTGCAAAAACGCTTCCGCGAGTACCGGGAGGTCTTCCTTGTGGTCGCGCAGTGGCGGCAATTCCACCGTCACGACGCGCAACCGGTAGTACAAGTCCTCTCGAAATTTCCCTGCGCGAATTTCTGCCGTCAAATTGCGGTGCGTCGCACTGATTACCCGCACATCAACCGCGATAGACTGCGTCCCCCCCAATCGCTCAACGGTGCGATTCTCAAGCGCCCGCAACACCTTCGCCTGCGTGACCGGGTTCATGTCGCCAATCTCGTCGAGAAAGAGTGTTCCGCTCGACGCTAGCTCAAATTTCCCCTTCTTCTGTTGCGCTGCGCCCGTAAACGCTCCCCGCTCATACCCAAACAACTCCGATTCGATCAACGTTTCCGGCAGCGCAGCGCAATTCACCGCCACGAACGGTTTCCCCGCACGGGGCGATCGCGCGTGAATTTCCTGAGCCAAGAGATCTTTGCCGGTTCCGCTCTCGCCCAGAATCAAAACCGTTGAATCCGTTGGCGCGACACGGTCCGCCATCTCGAAAGCCCGCCGCATCTCCGCAGTTCGCCCAATCATTTGACCAAACTGGCCCTCGGTCGTCAGGCGTCGTCGCAGCGCATCGTTCTCTTGCTCGAGCGTTGCCAGTTTCAACAGATTTGCCACCCGCTGTCGCAGCTCTTCCAGTTCAAACCCCTTAACCAAGTAGTCCGCGGCACCCATCTGCAGCGCTTCCACCGCGGTCTTCGCAGTGTCCAACGCTGAAATGATCAGCACCGGAACGTCGCTCCCCTGCTCGCGCATCCATCGCAACAGCGAAATTCCATCAAGCTCCGGCATCACCACGTCCAACAAGACCAAATCCGGCTTCTCCCGTGCTAGCGCTTCCTTTGCCGCTTCTGCCGATTCCGATTCCGCCACGCGATACTTTGACTCCAGCGCCCTCCGCAACCCATATCGCGCCGCCGCTTCATCGTCCACAATCAAGATTGTCTTCATTGGCTTCCCTCATCCTTGTGCTCATTCGCGCGCGCCGGCGGAAGGGTCACTTCAAATCTGGTTCCTTTCCCTTCGCGTGCGGGACTTACCCATTCTAGTTTTCCGCCAATTTCCGCGACGCGCCTCGCCACGATCGCCAGCCCCAACCCCGTTCCCTGTGGTTTGGTCGTGAAAAACGGCCGCACCACCTTTTCCTGCAGCGCCGCCGGAATGCCCATGCCGTCGTCTGCCACGGAAATAACGGCACCGCGGTTGCCGCGCCAGGAAACCTCCACGTTCACTTGCCCGCCCCGCGAAGTCGCTTCGAGTGCATTCACCACCAGATTGCTGATCACCTCGTTGAGCGCCTCAGCACTGGCTTCCACTCTGCTTTCTCCATCTGAAATTCTCGATCCGAGCCGAACACCTCGTCGCTCCGCTTCGTGACGCAACAAGCCGACAACCTCTTCGATGACCGTTCGTAGGTCGCAGGTGGCCCCGGCGGTTCCGCTGCGCACCGCCGGGCGGCTGAATTGCAGCAATTGGTTGAGTTTGGCGGAAAGCCGCCCCACCTCATCCAGCACGATCTTTGTTTCGCCGCGAATTGCGGCTGGCAGCTCAGGATTTTCCATCTGCACTTGCAGGATGGTCTTGATCGAGCCTAGCGGATTTTTCAAATTGTGAGAGATGCTTGCCGCCATTTGCCCAAGCACCGCAAGCCGCTCGCGTTCGGCAAGTTCCCTCTCCAATCGCAGCTTCTCCTCGATCAACAGGCAAAGCTCCAAGGCGTTTGGTAATTGCTCGCACAGAAATTCGAGCGCCGCAGTCGTTTCGCCAGAGAGAAACGCGCCGTGCGGTTGCACCAACAGGAATCCGTCATTTTGGTCCCCTCGTCCGATGCGAAATCGATGCAGGGAATCGGCCCCGGCCGCATTCGCCACCGTCAACTCCCCAACGTGGGCGCCGTCCAGGGAATGGCTGGCCCCCTCCAAAGCCCGTTCGCGATCGATTCTAGTCAGAACGACCCGCGCTAAGGCCAGCTCAAACTCTTCCGCCACTCGCCGCTCAATGAAGCGCACGAGCGCAGCAACGTCCCCTTGTTTCGCTTCCTGTTGGACCTCCCCGCTGAGCCCCTGGACGCGGTCGAGCTCCCGGTGGGCGGTTTCCTCCAGCGTTCGCCCCAGAATCCTCTGCAATGGCTCAATGAACGGGACCAGCACGAACAATAGGATGGACGCCGAGGCTTCGGGTGGAAGCACAGGCTCCAGCCACCCGCTCACGCGCCGCACCAGGCTCAGATACAGAAGCGCTAGAAAGGTCGCCGAAACCGCGTAGACCAGATTCTTTTGGCGCCCGATCTGCAGAAAATTGTGCCGCCATACCAGGTAGATCAGTGCCCCCAGTGGAGCGACCGGAAGCATCGCCAGCGCGACGCCCAGTCCCTGCGCGGCCGAAGGCGAAAGCGGCAGGCGCCACACGTGCAGGCCGATAATGCCTAGGCAGGCCGCGGCGAAGACGCCGCTCAGAAATCCGTAGAACCGCCGCTCCGGCTGGTTTGCCGCATTGCGGCAGAACCGGAACTCCCACACGGCACACCACAACAAGCTGTAGCTGTAAAGGTGCGCAAAACCCTCGCCGAGCGAATTTGCAGGCAGCACAAAATCGAAGCGGGCACCCGTGATGCGAATTGGAAAGAGCCGAATCGCCAAGTGCAAGCTGGCGGCATAGAAGAAAAGCAGTACCGCGAACTTCCACCGCTTGTTGCGCAGCAAGCCTCGCGTTTCCGCAAATTCCATGTGCAGGTGCATCAATAGTCCGGGCACCAGGCATAGACCGACGGTAATGATCGTGATGGCAAATTCTCGCAGCCCCACGGGCGGCTCGCCGTAGTGAATTTGGGCATTCAGCGCAAGAAGGGATCCGCTGTAGAAAAGGAAGAGCGCCAGGCAGAGAAAGAAAAACACCCGCTCAAAATTCCGCTGCCGCCGGTAAGCGAGAATCACCACCATCCAGAAAAGCTGCGCCAGTGTCCCCGCAGTTAGGCCGATCAGCCGGATGTAAACGAGCAGCGCCATGAGCCGTTGTCGGTAGAAATACTATGCTCCGGAAAGCTAGGGCAGGGCAATGGCCGAGTGTCTGATTTTTCTGACACCAAGTATGTAATTGAAAAATAAAGACTTACCATAATAACACGGGAATGTAAAACCTTAGCGCATGCCGCTCAATCCCTTGACATGTCAGGTCTTTCTGCTATATTAGCACTCGACTAGGAGGAGTGCTAATCCCTTACCTCCCTGGTCAAACGTTCAATCGCAACTCACCTTATGGAGGGTCTTTCAAGATGGCAGTGAATCTCACGCCGCTCCACGACCGCGTGGTCGTGAAGCGCATTGAAGAAAAAGAAAGCATTAAAGGCGGCATCATCATCCCCGACTCCGCCAAGGAAAAGCAGCAGGAAGGCGAAGTCATCGCCGTGGGCTCCGGCAAGCGCGAAAAGGGTGAACTGATCCCTCTCGACGTAAAGCCGGGTGACCGTGTCCTGTTCGGCAAGTACAGCGGCACGGAAATCAAGATCGAAGACGAAGAGCTGTTGATCCTGCGCGAGGAAGAAATCCTGGCCAAGTTCACCGGCGCCGCAAAAGCCGCGGGCAAGAAGTAATCTGGGTGCCGGGCGCTTCAGCCCGGCGATAGTGGCCGATCTTCAGATCGGTGATCCGTTAGAAATGCAGAATCCGCATGACGCAGCAGTAAGAAATCTCAGGAGGAAATACCAGTATGGCCAAGCAGATTGTTACAGGTGAGAATTCCCGCCAGGCGATTCTTCGCGGCGTGAACGCTCTTGCCGACGCAGTGAAGATTACCCTGGGCCCCAAGGGCCGCAACGCGGTAATCGAAAAGAAGTTCGGTGCGCCCATTATCACCAAGGACGGCGTAACCGTTGCCAAGGAAATCGAACTCAGCAACCCGCTCGAGAACATGGGCGCGCAGATGGTTCGTGAAGTCGCCTCCAAGACGTCCGACGTCGCCGGCGACGGCACCACCACCGCCACCGTGCTCGCTCAGGCCATCTTCCGCGAGGGCGTCAAGACCGTCGCAGCCGGTTCGAGCCCCACGGCTCTCAAGCGTGGCATCGAGCGCGCCGTCGAAGTCGCCGTGGAAGAGATCAAGAAGCTCTCCCGCGACGTCAAGGGCGACATGATCGCCCAGGTTGGCACCATTTCCGCCAACAACGACAAGCAGATCGGCGGCATTATCGCCGAAGCCATGAAGAAGGTCGGCAAGGATGGCGTCATCACCGTCGAGGAGTCCAAGACGATGGAGACCACCCTTGAAGTCGTCGAAGGGATGCAGTTCGATCGCGGCTACCTCTCCCCCTACTTCATCACCGATCCCGAGCGCATGGAGTGCATTCTCGAGGACGTTCGCATCCTCATCCACGAAAAAAAGATCAGCTCCATGAAGGATTTGCTCCCGCTGCTCGAGCAAACCGCCAAGATGGGCAAGCCCCTCTTGATCATTGCTGAAGACGTGGAAGGCGAAGCACTCGCTACTCTCGTCGTCAACAAACTCCGTGGCACGCTGCAGTGCGCCGCTGTCAAAGCCCCCGGCTTTGGCGATCGCCGTAAAGCGATGCTCGAAGACATCGCCACCCTCACCGGTGGCAAGGCCATCACCGAAGACCTCGGCATCAAGCTCGAGAACGTGAAGCTTGAGGACCTCGGCCGCGCCAAGAAAGTCACCATCGACAAGGACAACACCACGATCATCGAAGGCGCAGGCAAGTCCTCCGAAATCGAAGGTCGCGTCAAGCAGATCCGCGCGCAGGTCGAAAACACCACCAGTGACTACGACAAAGAGAAGCTCCAGGAGCGCCTAGCCAAGCTCGTCGGCGGCGTTGCAGTCATCAAGGTCGGTGCGGCTACCGAAACCGAGCTGAAGGAAAAGAAGGCTCGCGTTGAGGATGCTATGCACGCTACCCGTGCAGCCGTGGAAGAAGGCATCGTTGCTGGCGGTGGAACAGCGCTCCTGCGCTGCATCAGCGCCATCGACAAGCTCAAGCTCCATGATGACGAGGCCGTTGGCGTCGGCATCGTGCGGCGTGCGCTCGAAGAGCCTGCTCGTCAGATCGCTCTCAACGCTGGCCACGAAGGCGCCGTAGTGATCGGCAAGATCCGCGAGTCGAAGGACGACAACTTCGGCTTCAACGCGGAAACTGGCGAATACGGCGACATGGTCAAGGCTGGCGTCATCGATCCAGCCAAAGTCACCCGTTTGGCGCTGCAGAACGCAGCTTCCATCGCGGGCCTGATGCTCACCACCGAAGCCCTCATCGCCGAAGTCAAGGAAGATGACAAAAAGGGTGCCGCGGCAGCTGGCGGTCCGGGCGGCCCCGGCGGCATGGGCGGCATGTACTAAACCACGCCAATTGCCAATAGGGGCGCACCAAGTTGCGCCCCATCTTGGCAACCAAGCGAACCAAGAAGGCGGTCCGGTTTCTCGGTCCGCCTTTTCGTTTTTAGCCTCCTCCGATTTTCGCAACCGCCAGTTTTTCGAGCTTTTCCGACCAGCCAACCCACGAATGTCGGCGTCAGACTGGTTTGCAAGGACGAAGTTGCGCGCGAGGCGCGCTTCCACCAATCTGAAATCGAATGCCATCACCCGGGTCTCAAGCGTTGTGCCTAAACACCGATAGCCGTTGCGGCACACGGATTCCACGCCGCTTTCCCCGTCTTATACTCAAGATATGACCGATGCAGAACACCGCGCCCTGGCGATCTACGAGCTAATTCGCGCAACGAGCGCCGATCGGCCCATCAGCGGCTTCGACAGCGTTGCCGAACTCCTGCGCGTCATGAATCACTGGAAGGAGCAAAATGAGGCGCTCAAGGAACTCCATCGCGCTCGCCCCGAGGTCCACCTGGCGTTCCTGGCGCGCTCGTGCGCATGGATTCGAGAAGAATATCGCGTAGAGCAAAATTTCCGGGTCGTCCATACGCTCCAAGACGCCATTCAAATCTGTCTGCAAGCCGCTCCCAAACCCCTGCCCTCCGAAGTCATCGAGCACTTGTTGAGCGATTTCCGCCAAGACCCGTCCGCTCGTTTCTTATTCCCGTTTGACGATTTTCTCGCCGTTCTTTCGCCGGAGCGCATCACGGAAAAAGCTCGTGCCGATCTTCGCAAGATCCACCTCCAGCTCGCCCCCAGTGCGACCGGCAAGATCGATAAGCGCCAACGCAACACCCGAGACCTGGTCGCCGTATTGATGCACGTCGCGGGAGACGAACAGCTCAGCCCCGGCCGCGGCCCATGGTCACAAATTGTCTTTGACGAAATCGCCCGCAAGGACGACATCACGCGTTCGGGTTGGCTGGGCTTGATGGAGCATTGTCATGCGACGGAGCAGACTTCGCCCGGCCCGAAGTGGACGCAGAGATCACGCGAGCTGATCGGCGCGCTTGGGGAACGCGAAGCTTTTGCAGCCATGCTTCGTTGGCTGGCGCTCGGGCCTACGCCCGGACAACCGCCCGAAGCACGTTCGCCCATCGAAGACTCCTCCTACCAAAAGGGCGTCATCCTGTGTGTCAGTCTCAGCGAGACGGCCGAGGCTGCCGTGGCAATCAGCGAATTCGGTGTTGCCTGCCTCCGCAAAGTCCCGTTGCTGGGAGCGGTATCGCAAAAGGTCGGGTTTGCGTGTATTCAGGCGCTCGGAACCATGCCGTGCAAGGAAGCCGCGTCGCAATTGACCCGTCTTCGCGCGAAGGTCAAATATTCGACGGCCCGCCGTCTGATCGAAAAAGCGCTGCATCTGGCAGCCGAACGCAACGGCCTGACCGTCGGCGAGATGGAAGACATCTCCGTCCCCCGCTATCCCCTGGACCTGCAAGGCATCGCCCAGACAAAGATCGGCGATTGTGTCGCCGCGGTACGTCTGTGCGAAGACGGTCGTGTGGTGACAACCTGGCACAACGCCGCCGGAAAGCTCCTCAAGTCGGTTCCTGCGCATATTCGGAAGGCGTTTCCGAAAAAGGTGCGCGTGGTTTCTCTGCTCGCGAAAGAGGTCGAGCAGTCTTACTATGCGCAGCGCGCCCGCGTCGAGTCTTCTTTTCTCTCCCCTCGCGACATCCCACTGGCCCATTGGCGCCGCCATTTCATCGACCATCCCCTTTTAGGATTTTTGGGACGCAAGCTGATCTGGGTATTCAGCGACACCCAAGGCTGGGAGCGTGCAGGAATCTGGACCGAAAGCGGCGTGCGCGACTCTGGAGGCAAGATGGTGAATCTTGCGCGAGCAAAACGCGTGCGACTCTGGCATCCCCTCTCCTACAGCACTACGGAAGTACAGCGATGGCGCTCTCGCGTTTTCACTTCCGGTATCCGTCAGCCGTTTCGCCAGGCCTTTCGCGAGTTCTATCAGGTTACCGATGAGGAGCGGGAGAGCCGTCTCTATTCGAATCGTTTCGCGGGCGCCCTTCTTCGGCAGCACCAATTCGCCAGCCTTTGCAGGGCTCGCGGCTGGAACTATCAACTGATGGGCTCGGGCTTCGATGGCGTCAACGTTCCGAGCAAGAATCTCGACCACTGGAATATGCACGCGGAGTTTTATGTCGATCTGCCCCCCGATCGCGCCATCGCCTTGCGACGCGCCTCGATCGCCGAACAATCCGGCGCCGGGATTAATATTTTCATCGGTTCCGACCAGGTCCGCTTCTATCGTGACCGTCACGAAATCCCCGTCGACGAAGTTCCGGCCATCGTCTACTCCGAAATCATGCGCGACGTCGACCTCTTTACCAGCGTGTGCGCCGTCGGCGACGACGAAACATGGTCCGACCAGGGAGAGCGCGGCATCGGCGTCTTTGCTCGCCGCCTCGACGTGCGCGATTTTTCTGTGGTGACGGCACTGCGCTCCGAGATGCTTTCCCGCGTCCTGCCGCACACAAGTATTGCCTCCCGCTGCAAACTCACCGGAGGTTCCCTGGAAATTCAGGGCCAGTTGGGGACCTACCGCATCCAACTGGGCTGGGGCGGCGCTCTCCTCGATACCGATAGCGTCACACGTTGGCTGAAAATTCCCCAGAAGCTACTGGACGCCGTGACGCTCGACCTGGGAGCGGTTCCCATCGACCTCGACCCGCGCACGGAAATGATCCTGCGCAAAGCCCACATCCTCGCCGATGACTGGAAGATCGATTCTCCCGAGCTCGTCCGCCAGCTCATGCCCGATTGATTTTGCAACGGTGTGGACCCCTCCCCGGCTTGCCTCTCCTCTGCCGCTCCGCTAAACTGCCCGTGCCTCAACCAGACTCTTCAGGGGAGAGTCATCCAACATGCCGGGACTTTTGCAGCGCTTCTTGCCGCGCGAAGAGGGTTTTTTTGACCTCTTCGACAAACAAGCCGATAACATCCATGTCGGCGCGAAAGCCCTTCTCCAGATGCTCTCGCATTACACCGGCGTTCCCGAACAGGTGCAAGGCATCAAAGCGATCGAGCATCAGGGCGACGAAATCACTCACGCCGTCCTCACCAAGCTGAACCAGACCTTCATCACGCCCTTCGACCGTGAAGATATCCACGAACTGTGCAGCCGCCTCGACGACGTTATTGACCTGATTGACGCCGCCGCCAGCCGCTTCGTCCTTTATCGCGTAGACTCCATCCGTCTGGGCACCGAAGACCTCGTAAAAGTCCTGGTCGGCGCCACGGCGGAAGTGGCCAAGTGCGTTCACGCCCTGAGAACCCCGGAAAAAGCCCTAAAATACTGCATCGAAATCAATCGCTGCGAAAACGAAAGCGACCGCCTCTGCCGCACCCTCATCGCCCAGCTATTCGACGAAGAAAAGGACTCCGTCCAGATCATCAAGTGGAAAGAGATTTTCGAAGTCATCGAGACCGCCGTGGACAAATGCGAAGACGTCGCCAACGTCATTGAAGGCGTCATCCTGAAGAGCGCCTGACCCGTGGATAGCTTTGATCTGCTGATCGTCGTTGTCGCCCTTACTCTCACCTTCGAATTTTCCAATGGCTGGCACGACGCCGCCAATTCCATCGCCACCGTCGTGTCAACCCGCGTCCTGACGCCCTTCCGCGCCGTGGCCTGGGCCGCCTTCTGGAATTTCATCGCCGCCTTTGTCTTCGGCACCGCCGTCGCCACCACCATCGGCAAGGGCATGATCCACATTGAAATGGTGACACAACAAGTGCTCCTCGCCGGCTTGCTGGGCGCGATTTCGTGGAACCTCATTACCTTGATTCTCGGCTTGCCCACAAGTTCCTCGCACGCTCTGATGGGAGGCTACGGCGGAGCCGCCGTGGCGCACGCGGGTTTCGGATCGCTTGTGCTTGGCGGATGGGTCAAACCCGTGCTCTTTATTTTCCTGTCGCCCATCGTCGGCATGGTTGTTTCGATACTGCTGACAACGGCTGCGAGTTGGATTGTTCGCCGGCAACGCCCGCGGAAAGTGGATCGCGTCTTTCGCCGTTTACAGTTGCTCTCGGCGGCTTTGTTCAGCTTGGGTCACGGCACCAACGACGCGCAAAAGGGCATGGGTATTATCACGACAGCGCTCGTCGCCGGTGGTTTGCTTCATTCCTTCGCCGTTCCCTACTGGGTCATCCTGTGCTGCCACCTCGCGATGGGCGGCGGCACGATGGCCGGCGGCTGGCGCATCATCAAAACCATGGGACAGCGCATCACCAAGCTCACCCCCTTCGGCGGTTTCGCCGCGGAAACCGCCGGGGGTCTCACGCTCGTCATGAACGCCGTCTTCGGCATCCCCGTTAGCACCACCCACACCATCACCGGTGCCATTGTCGGCGTCGGTGCCACGCGGCGACTAACCGCCGTGCGTTGGGGCGTCACTCGCCGCATCGTTTGGGCTTGGGTGCTCACCATTCCCGGCGCCGCGCTGATCGGCGCCGGTCTCTACCACGCTCTCCAAATCGTCCTTCGCTAATTCGCTCCAGCGGACACCTCAGGTCGGCTCGGACGGTTAGGGGGCCGCCGCCCGTTTGCCTTGAGCCTCGACAGGTGGTGTGCCCTTTCTCGGCCTCGCTCCAACAGTTCCGCAAACGCCATCGAGAGCGGGCCATCCTGGCTTGGCAGACTCGCTCGCCACCAAAAAAACGGCCGGAATCAGATAGGACTCCGGCCGCCAACCTCCCCGTATACCCGCTATCAGGAACCGGCGCCACGGACCGAGGCCGAGCTCCCTGGCGCCTTCGCCGCCAGGATCTCCGGCTTGTGAATCTCCGGCGCTTTCAAGAACAGGTCCGCCGCTTTGGCAAACAGCGCCTTGGCGATTTCGCCGTTCAAGTGCGCGTTTCTCCCCGCTTCATCCCGGAAAGTATCGAATATCCCGAACCTCGATGGTCCGATCTTTAACGCGTACCATGACGTTGTTCCCGCTTCACGTTCCGCCAATGGTTGCGCGGATTTCAAAAATTCCTCGACTTCTTTCTCTTTGCCGGGCTTTGCTTCCAACATCGCCCAAATTGCGAATTTGTCCATGACAGGACCTCCACCAAGTGCGATGCAACCCCGGCATCAAGGGTTCGTCCCCTACAGAATCTTTTGACATAAAAAATAACCTCAATCCGGAATCCCGACTGCTCTTGTACGGGCACAGCATTCCTGCGCCTCAGCCTGCCCCGGGCCCACCGCGAGCGCTGCTGAGTTCCCCTGGGTCAACGGGTCACTTCAATTTCTGTTCCAACTCTACCCAGCGCGCATAGAGCTCATCAATCGCCCTCTGCGCGGCCTCCAATTCGAGCGACGCCGCATGCAAACGCGTCCCCTCGCTCATGATCGCGGGGTCAAGCAAAGCATCATGCTTGAGTTGCATCTCCCTTTCCGCTTCCGCCACTCGCTGCTCAATCGTCTCCAACTCCCGATTCTCTTTGTAAGACAATTTCTTCTTCGTCAGCGAAGCCCGCGCAGCAGCCGCACTCTCGGCCCCACCATTCCCACTCATACGAGGACTCTGCGTCTCGACCGACGCATTACTCTTCCCAGCCGCCTTCTGCGACCTCTGCCACTCCTCCCACTGCTGATAGTCGGCAAATCGTTCCGCGCCACCCAACCCATCCAATCCGAGCACCACGGTCGACACCCGATCCAGCATGTACCGGTCGTGCGTCACCAGCACCAAGGCACCGCGATACTCGAGCAAACTCTCCTCCAAAATCTCCAAGGTCGGAATATCCAGATCGTTGGTAGGCTCGTCCAAAAGCAAAACATCCGCGGGCTGCAGCATCAATTGCGCGATCAACACGCGTGCCCGCTCTCCCCCTGACAACCTCCCCACTTTCTGATTCAACTGCTCGGCCGTAAACAAAAATCGTGCCGCCCATCCTCCGACATGAATCACGGTGCCCTGATAAATAACCGAATCACTGTCTGGCGCCAAAGCCCGCCGCAATGTAACATCCGGATCCAATTCGCGATTCTGATCGAAATAAACGATCCGCAGCGAATCCGCCTGCCGCATCTTTCCGCTCGTAGGCTTGCTGTCCCCTCGCAACAGCCGCAGTAGAGTAGTCTTCCCACTACCATTCGGGCCAACCAACCCCACCCGCATTCTCGACGTAACAATGAAATGAATGTCCTCGAACAGCGTCCGCTCGCCAATCACGTAGCGCACGCCATCGAGCGTAATCAGTTGCTTGGTCTGCCGCTCCGACGCCGAAAAATCAATCTTCGCGCTGGTAGCACGCGTCCGCGATTTCATCTCCGCCAGTTCACCAATCATCTCGTGTGCAGTATCAATCCGCGCCTTAGACTTCGTAGTTCGCGCCTTGGGCCCCCGCCGCAGCCAATCAATCTCGGTATGCACGCGATTCTCGAGCGCCTCCTGCCGATTCCGCTGCGCGTGCAAATACTCCTCTTTCTTCTCCAAAAACATGCTGTAATTTCCGGAGACCCGCAGCGATCCATCCTCGTAAGCCGGATTGAGTTCCACGACCTGGTTCGCCACATTCTCCAAGAAATACCGGTCGTGACTCACCACCACGCAGGCAAAGGCTCCATTCTGCAAAACCAACTCCAGCCACTTGATTCCCGCCAGGTCCAGATGATTGGTCGGCTCATCCAACAGCAAAATGTCGGGCGCCTGCACCAGCGCCTCGACAATCGCCAACCGTTTCCGCCATCCACCCGACAACTTCGCCGCCTCCGCATCCAAATCCGTAAATTGCGCCCGCCCCAAAATCTCCGCAATGCGCGAAAGCTTCTCCCCCTCGGTGACGTTGGCCTGATCCAAAGCCCGGTCGATCACCGACCGAATCGTCTCTCCCGCCGCAAACTCCGAAATCTGCAGCACGGTCCCAACGCGCGTCCCTTTGCGGATCGCCACATCCCCGGTATCCGGACTCACGCGCCCCTGCAGAATTTCCAGCAGAGTCGATTTCCCAGCCCCGTTTGGCCCAATAATCCCAATCCGCTCCCCCTCGGAAACGGTAAACGAAATGTTCCGAAACAGAGGAGCAACTCCATACTTCTTCGACAATCCCTGCGCGCTAAGTATCGGTGGCAAAGTTCCTGCTCGCTTCCTGAAATCTATCCAATCAAGAGTACCAGCAGCCCCGGCGGAACACGAAGTGAGCGACCCGTAGCCGCCTGGTTCGAGGGTTTAGGCTAATTTCCTGCCACCGCGACAACATTTTGGGCAGGCGCGTTGTCCAAGAACAATTTGCATTCCACAGCATTCATAGGCACTCTCGTGCCGCCGTGTCACACGTCGCCCTACGTTTCGCCTGTTTCGCTATCGATCCGCCGAGCCACCGCATCATCACACGTGGATGACTGCCACTCATCCACCTCGCCGCCTAAATCGCTTCGACGCCACCATGATCGTAATGGGCGGCATCGTTGGCTCCGGTATCTTCATCAATCCCTACGTAGTCGCCTTGCACCTCCACACGCCCTTCTTAATCCTCGGAGTCTGGATGTTGGGCGGCGTCCTCGCTCTCCTGGGCGCTTTCATCTGGGCGGAGCTGGCAACACGTATGCCGAGCGCCGGCGGCCAATATCTTTACCTCCGCGAGGCCTACCATCCCAGCGTTGCCTTCCTCTACGGCTGGGTCCTGCTGCTGGTAACCCAGACCGGCGGCATGGCCGCGGTGGCCGTCACCTTCGCCAAATATTTTCGTGAGATCAGTGGTTCCTCCGCCGGCGACGGCGCCATCGCGGCCACCGCCCTACTCGGCCTGACCGCCATCAATTGCCTCGGCGCCCGCGCAGGCAGCAACGTGCAAAGCTTGCTCATGCTCCTCAAAACAGGAGCAATCCTATCGATGGTCGTCTTAGGCTTGTGGCTAGGCGGCGGCACTCTTCATGCTCTACCCCTACTCGATCAACCCACCTCCCTAGGCCTGGCTGGAGCCATCGGCGCGGCCATGATCCCCATCGCCTTCGCTTACGGCGGCTGGCAAACCGCCACTTTCGTCGCCGGTGAAATGCGCGACCCCCGCAACGAACTGTCCCGCGGCCTGATCGCTGGCGTTCTCGGTGTAGTTGCCCTATACCTCGCCGTGAATTTCGTCTGCCTACGTGTCCTGGGTCCCACAGGACTAGCCGCCACGCACACCCCAGCCTCCGCGGTAATGCGCGCCGCATTAGGCGCCCGCGGAGCACAGTGGATCGCCGTGGGCATCGCCGTATCCACCCTCGGCTTCCTTAGCCAGGGCATCCTCACCGCCCCCCGCGTCTACTACGCCATGGCCCGCGACGGCCTTTTCTTCCAAAGCGTGGGCTATCTCTCCCCTAAAACCGGCGCTCCGGTGGTCGCCATCATCCTCCAGGGCATCGCCGCTACCATCATCGCGCTCTCCGGCCGCTACGAGCAGATCCTCAACTACGTCGTCTCGGTCGACTTCATCTCCTTCGGCCTAACCGCCGCTTCTCTGTTCGTCTTTCGCCGTCGTGAACTCTCAGCCGTAGCGGGCGCCGACCGTTTACCGCTAGTCTCGAACGGTGGCGGACGCTCCTCGTTGACTGCCACCTATCTAGCTCCAGGTCATCCCTACACCACCACCCTATTCGTGCTCGCCTGCGCGGGAATCGTAGGCAGCACAATCTGGGACTACCCAGCGAACAGCGCCTTCGGCTTCGTGATTTTACTGGCCGGAATTCCCGTATATTTATACTGGAGCCGCAAACCACGCCGATCTTTCGAAGACGGCGGCTAAGGTTCCCCTGATTAAATGTAGGCGAGGGGCTTTTAAAGCCTTCGGCCACCTGCAGGGGTGCAGCGGTGCTGCACCCCATCTCGGCGTGGACTCCGCCGCTCAGCGCCGGGATCGTCACGGTAAAGACCCATGAGACAAAAACAATCCAACTACATGCACTGGGCCAAGCTCCAAAGCAAAGCCCCGTTCAACCTCGCCACCAGCGGGGTAGCCGCCTATCCGCTAAGCGAACTCCCGGTCACCATCGACCAACTCGAAATCAACGGAGACCACACCTACGGCTACCGTCCCCTGCAAAACGGCTTAGCCAAAAAAGCCAACGTAGATCCCGATTGCGTCGTAGCCGCAGCGGGCACCTCCATGGCCAATCACTTAGCGATGGCCGCACTCGTCGAGCCCGGCGATGAAGTCCTCATCGAGCACCCCACCTACGAACTCCTGGTCTCCACAGCCCAATACTTGCAAGCCGATGTAAAACGCTTCCGCCGCATCGAATCCGATGGCTACACGCTCAACCCTGCCGAAATCCGCAACGCCATCACCTCTAAGACGAAGCTCATCGTCATCACCAACCTCCACAATCCCAGCAGCGTCCTGACACCGGACTCCACTCTCCAGGAAGTCGGCGACATCGCCCGCAGCGTCGGCGCCCGCGTTCTTGTCGACGAGGTCTACCTCGACGCCTTCTACGAAAACACGCCAAGAAGCTCATTCCACTTGGGCAAAGAATTCGTAGCAACCAGTAGCCTTACGAAAGTCTACGGCCTGAGTGGTCTGCGCTGCGGCTGGATCCTGGCCCAACCCGATCAGGCCCGCGCCATGTACCGCCTCAACGATCTGTTCGGCGCAGTCCCACCCCATCCCGCCGAACTCCTCAGCGTGATCGCCTTGCAAAATCTCCAAAGAATCCGAGAACGCGCCCGCGTCATCGTCCAAGCTGACCGCGCTCTGCTCGCCAACTTTTTCGCCGCCGACGGCGGTCAATTCCTCGCGATGGCTCCAACCGAATTCGGCACTACGTCCTTCCCCCGTTTGAAAAAAGGCAACGCCGATGCCTTCATCCGGCGTCTCCGCGAACAACACAAAACCTCGGTCGTGCCCGGCCGCTTCTTCGAAATGCCCAATCATTTCCGTATCGGCATGGGCGTAAACACCCCTATGTTCGCCGAAGGCCTGAAAAGGCTAGCGCAAGCCACCCACGGGGAGGGACACGGGAATCCTTTACCCTGAAGCTCCAAACGGTACGCACCAACACGCCAACCAACGCCTCCCGACCGGTCCTCGTGAGGCCATCTGAGGTGAAGGACCTCAACGTAACCTTCAACCACCACGGAATAATGCCGGCCCTTGGATTTCCAGCGGTAATGCGGACATTTTGCCAGCATCGCAAGTCCGTTCCGCGCATCCAATCCCTCGAACAGGACGGAGCTCGGGCGTGCGCATAGTCTCCCTAAACGTCGGCCTTCCCCGCGATGTCATCTGGCACGGCAGTACGGTAACCACTGGGATCTACAAATCTCCCGTCGAAGACCCGGTGGCGTTGCGCAAACTCAATCTCGACGGCGACCGCCAAGCCGACCTTACCGTCCACGGCGGCGAGCACAAAGCCGTTTACTGCTATCCCATCGAGCACTACGCCTACTGGAAAAGGAAATTGCCCGGCCGCGATCTTCCGCCAGGCAGCTTTGGAGAAAACTTCACAACCGAAGGTCTACTGGAAGACGACGTCCATATCGGGGACCAATACACCATCAGTTCACCCCCAGCAAAGCGAAGCGATGCGAGGGGCTCCGCCGAAGTAATCGTCACCCAACCTCGGCTCCCCTGCTACAAATTAGGCGTCCGCTTCGAAGCCGACGACATGGTAAAAAAATTCCTCGCCAGCCGCCGCACCGGCTTCTATGTAGCCGTAACCCGCGAAGGCCAGGTAGCCATGGGAGACGAAATCAAACTTGTATCGCCTAATCCAAACGCCATCTCCATCGCCGCCTTCGTCGAGCTTTACGTAACAAAAACCTGGAACCCCGCCGACATAACCCAGATCCGCCGCCTATTCGAACTCCCCTCCCTCCCCAACGACTGGAAGCACTACTTCCACGCCCGACTCCAGGACGGCCAACCCGCCGCCAATGTGTAGCCGGCGCAGCCCTGCGGCTTGCCCCCTCAAATTCGCACTCGGTTTTCTTCGCTTGGACGTCTTTATTGTCCTGCTCACCCAGCCCGGGACACTCTAATACTCATCTAGTTACGCGTATAATTTTAGTTAACAATCACTCCGAGGCATGCTACGATCGCTTGTGCAATCCATCATTAAAGAACTCTTTGGATCCGCCTCGCCGTTCTGCCCATCCCTCTCGGTCGACGACGCGCTGTCCGAGGCTCATGATTCACTAACCTCTTCAGAATCTGCACTTACGAAAAATGGTTGCGGGAGGGGAGGCGCTTCACGAGCGGCCGAACCCGCTCGGTCGGTCCTCGAGGGCAACCGCGAAAGCGATGGCCCTCGACGGGGCAACTCAATGGCTCTAAAATCATCCTAATCGCTGGACTTATATCCCATAGCACCACCAGCACGGAGCAGCCATGACTGAACGGTCCGCCCCATTCGCAACCGTCGAACAAGCCGTCGAAGAAATCCGCCAGGGACGCATGATCGTCCTGGTTGACGACGAAGACCGCGAAAATGAAGGCGACCTCACCATGGCCGCGGAGAAAATCACCCCAGAAGCCATCAACTTCATGGCCAAGTATGCGCGCGGCCTCATCTGCCTCCCGCTAACCGAAGACCGCTGCGACGAGCTGCACCTGCCGCTGATGTCTCCGATCAACACCTCGGTCCATGGCACGGCCTTCACCGAAGCCATTGACGGCCGCCTCGGTATAACCACCGGCATCAGCGCCGCTGACCGCGCCATCACCATCCTCACCGCTATCGACCCAAAAACGCGTCCGCAGGATCTTGCTCGTCCCGGCCACATCTTTCCGTTGCGCGCCCGCAACGGCGGAGTACTGGTCCGCGCCGGTCAAACCGAAGCCAGCGTCGACCTCGCGCGCATTGCCGGTTTGAATGCCTCCGCCGTCATCTGCGAAATCATGAACGAAGACGGCACCATGTCCCGCATCCCGCAACTCCACGAATTCTGCCGTCAGCACAACCTGAAAATGCTAACGGTGGCCGACCTGATCCGCTACCGCATGCAGCACGAGCGCTACGTCCGCCGCATAGCCGAAGCCGTTCTCGCCACGCGCTACGGCGATTTCCGCATGATCGCCTATTCGAGCGACGTCGATCAGGACCAGCACGTAGCCTTGGTTCGCGGCGACCTCGAAGGCTCCACGCCGCCGCTTGTCCGCGTCCATTCCCACTGCCTCACCGGGGACGTCTTTGGCTCCGTCACCTGCGATTGCTCCGAACTCGTCTCCCGCTCTCTTACTGCCATCGCGAGCGAAGATCGCGGAGTCTTTCTCTATCTTCACCACACTGGCCGCGGCTTCGGTATCGAAACACCCGAAGCACCCGGTTCCTTACCCCAAATCCACTTCCACAAGCGCGGTCAACTGGATCGCGAGCCTGCCCGCCAACGCATGGTGCAGCACGAAAGCGGCATAGGCGCGCAAATCCTCATCGACCTCGGCTTGAAAGACATCCGCGTCTTGACCAACCATCCCAAGAAGGTGGTCGCCCTGGAAGGCTACGGCATCCGCATCGCCGACCAAGTCCCCCTCCACATTGCCGCGCCCCACCCCACCCACCAAACCCTCTAGCCAAGCCCCCACTCGCGCCCAAAACACACACCGCGAACGCGGCGAGACATTGGTGCGCCTCGCGCGCCCGGCCTTACTCAACGGACAGGGTCGGCTACGCCGGGTCGCAGCTCCGAAGGCGGTTCCGTTCTGGAGGGGGCACGACTTCAGTCGTGCCGAAACTCGCCGCCGACACGTCCCGGCCTCAGCCGCTGAGGATCGCCGTCGCGACGGGAGCTATCGCTGTGACTGCTTTGCTGTACCCCGTACTAGAGCGCATTGCCCTGGGCGTCGAAGACTTCGAGGTCCCCGAAGAGTTTGGCTTGGTCTTCGATCTGGGTGCGGTCGCCGACGACCACGATTTGCATGTTGGCGGAGTCGAAATACTTGCGGGCGGTGCCCAGCAAATCGGCTGGCTTGAGAGCACGCACTTTTTCGCGATAGGTCTCCAGGTAATCGTCGGGCAGATCGTTCAGCGCGACGGTGGCGAGTTGGCTCAGCAAGCCGTCTTGCGTTGCCAAGCTCATCGAGAATACGCCGCTCAGGTAATTCCGCGCGTCGGCGAGTTCCGCTTCCGGTACCGGCAGCGAGCGCAGCTTGTCGAGTTCGTAGAACATTTCGGTCAGTGACGCCGCGACTACATCGTTGCGCACCGCTGCGGAAACCGAGAAGTAGCCGTGTTGCCGCAGCGCGTGCACGGCACTGCGCGGGCTGTACGTGTAGCCTTTGTCTTCGCGGATGTTCATCACCAGCCGCGAATTGAATGCGCCGCCGTACAAGCTGTTGGTCAACCCGATCTTGATCCAGTCTGGGTGTTTGCGCGTGATCGCGTGGCACCCGGCGAGGATCTGCGTTTGCACCGCGCCCGGAACATGCACGAGGTAGACACGCCGGCCTTTCGGCTGCGCGGGATCAGCGGTCGCCTTGGGCGCAGGCTTTTTACCGGCCCACGCGCCGAAAGTTTTCTCGATCGACCTCATCATCGCGGGGACGTCGAAATCACCGACCATGACGAGAAGTGCATTTTCCGGTGTATAGAATTCCTGATAGACCTGCGTGAGGTCGGTGCGCTTGTACCCCAAAACTTGCGCTTCACTCGGAGCGACGATGCCGTAGGGATGCGCGCCGAACAAGACTTTGCGCAATCGCTCGCTCGCTAGAAAACTTGGCTGGGTGCGATCGAGTTTTACTTCTTCGAGTTTTTGACGGCGCTCGCGCTCAAACTCCGGTTCGGGGAACGCGGCTTCGCGCGCTAGTTCGTTCACCAGACCCAGCAGCGGGTCGGCCAGCTCGGACAATCCGGCAAAACCGATTCCAGTGGTGTCCGCTCCGGCACTGGAGGAAAGATCGGCGCCGATGCGGCGGAGATCCTCTTCGATCTGGCGGCTTACGCGTTGCTTGGTTCCGGTGCGCGCGACCGTGGCGGTCATCTCCGCGAGGCCGGGAGCGCGGTCGACAACCGCGGCATTGCCCGAACGGAAAGACAGTTGGCCGTGGAACTTCGGGATGGCATGCGATTCCGCGAGGATTACTTCCAGACCGTTGGAAAGTCGCGTTTTCGTTCGCTTCGGCCAGGTTACCGGGCGTTCTGGCGTAAGTGCCGGAGCTTCTGTCGGCAATTGCGCGGTTCGAGTCGCCATTACGCAGCCTCCTTTGCACTTACTTTGGCCGGGGCGCGGAAGACGATGGCGCGATTCGCTGGTCGCAGATATTTCCTTGCTACGGCTTGGATTTCGTCACGTTTCACGGCGAGGAAGCCGTCAAGAATCGAGTTCACAAGTTGCGGCTGGTTGTCGAACAGCGTGAAGCACGCCAGCAAATGCATCAGGCCGTAACGCGGCATGCCGCCCCGCCCGCCTTCCAGCGTGGAGTAATAATCGGAGCGCCATTTCACTTTGAGCTGCCGGAGTTCGTCCTCGCTGATTCCGTGTTCCTGAATTTCACCAATCACGGCGTCAAATGCGGCCAGTGTCTTTTCGGCGGAATACTCGGGCTTGTGTAGGATGCGCGTTACCATCTGCGTGGGACCGTTATAACCGAAGATGTCGTCGATGCCCCCATCGGCTTCGACGGCGATTTGTTTCTCAAGAACCAGTTCGCGGTACAAGCGGCCGGCGCGGCCGCCGTGTAGAGCCTGATCGAGCAAGGCCATTGCGCACCAATCGGTGGTGCGGCGTTCTGGGATGTTGTAACCAATGGCCATGGCGGGAAGCGTGCCGAATTTTTCCTCGACTTCGCCGCGGCGTTCTTCTTTTTGCTCCGGCTCTCGAGCATCGGCAAATGGAAGCAGAGGGCCCGCAGGAATGTCGCCAAAATATTTTTGCGCCAACGCAACGCCTTCGTCGGCCTTCACGTCGCCGAGGACCAGAAGAACGGCGTTGTTCGGCACGTAGTAGGTTTTGAAGAACGCCTGAACATCGGCGAGGTCGGCGGCGTCGAGGTCGGCGAAATCGCCGTAGAAATTGTGGGCATTGGCCCAATTGCGAAAGGCGACTGGAGGCAAGTCAAGCCATGGGAACCCGCCGTAAGGCTGGTTCATCACGTTGACGCGGACTTCTTCCTTCACAACGTCTCTTTGGTTGCGCAGGTTTTCGTCGTCGACCTTGAGGGCCCGCATGCGGTCAGCTTCCAGCCAAAGAACGCGGTCGAGCGCATTGGAAGGCACGGATTCGTAGTAGTTCGTCACATCGTAGTGCGTCGAGCCGTTCAGCAGGCCACCGCTGGAGTTGATCAACTTGATATGCTGCATCTTCGGAGCGTTCGCCGATCCCTGAAACATCATGTGCTCGAACAGGTGCGCAAAGCCGCTGCGGCCTTGCGGTTCGAGACGGAAACCAATTTTGTAGTACAACCCCACGGTGACTACCGGCGCGGAAGTATCCGGCACGACGACGACCTTCAAGCCGTTGGACAGCGTCGTGTGTTCCATTGCGATCTGATGATGATTCACCCTTTGCCCCCTAGAGACTGTGCTTTCGCTTTGCTGCGTTGCGGAAGGCGCGCGAGCTGCGAGCTGCCGGCGGTGTCGCGCGCCAGGATTCGTTCGGCCAAGCGAGTCAGTGCTTCATACGCGTTGCCGTATTCCATCGAATGTTCCTGCAACACCTTCACATGCTTGGCGACGACTTCGTAATCGCCGCGCGCGAGTGGACCGGTCCAAGCGGCACGCGGGCCGAGGCGCTCGTAGTTCTGGAGCACCTGCTTGGTCATGGGCAGAAGTGCGCGTATGGCCTCGCGACGCTTCATGCCGAGCGACATGAGCAACTGCACCGCGGCTTCGACGACGACTAACGTGTGACCCGCAGCCAAGGCGCCTGCGGCATGATAGAGCGGCTTGTTGCGCGCTTCGATTGGCGACGGCGCCGCACCGAAAGCCCTCGCGATTTTTCGCGCCGTTCGCACCGCCATGGCGTCGCCCTCGATGGCGAAGATTTTCCCCTCTAGCGGAGGAACTGTTACGCCGTTGAAGGTTTGCAGCGGATGCATCGAGCCCGCCGCAGCGCCGCACGCGCGGACGGCGTTCAGCGCGCTGGAATCTAAGGCGCCGCTGGTATGCAACACGACCTGCCCCCGCAATTCCTCGGCACCGATGCGTGCCAATTCGTCTGCTACCTCCTCGATCGCCGCGTCCGGCGTGGCAATGAGGATACACGTCGAAGCCAGAATGCTCCGCGACAAACCCTGCTGGGGGCTGCCACCACCGATGAAGCGCACGGCGCGTCGCGCGCTCGACTCATTTCGCGTGACAACGGCGCCGATCCTCCAGCCCAGTTCGCGCATCCGGCGTCCGAGTGCACTTCCCACACGTCCAGCACCGACAATCGAAAGCGTCTCCGTCATCTCGTGCTAGCATAACCTGAGGCCAGCTTCTGACACCAATCGCCATGCACCTATTGGTACTTCTCCCCTTTGCTCTCATCGCCTTTTTCTGGGTTTTTCACGGGCTTCGCGTGGCGTGGGGTTTGCTGCGCCTTCCCTGGATTAAAGACTTCGCACCTGCAAAAGATGCGGATTGTCCGAGGATTTCGCTGATTTTTGCGGCGCGCGATGAACAAGAAAAGCTGCCTGGGGCTTTGGCGACGCTCGCGACGATCGACTATCCCGACCTTGAAATCATTGCTGTTGACGACCGCTCGCAGGATGCTACCGGACCAATTCTGGATGAGTTCTCGCGAACGCACGAACGATTTCGCGCGGTGCGCGTGAGCGCGCTGCCGCCCGGATGGCTCGGAAAACCGCATGCCCTGCAGAAAGCGTACGAGAGCGCGACTGGCGAGTGGCTGCTGTTTACCGATGCGGACGTGCGGTTCGCGCCAGATGCCTTGCGGCGAGCCGCGGCCATGGTGCAGCAGAAGAACCTGGATCACCTAACCCTGTTTGGCGACGTGGAGATGGTCGGATTTTGGGAGACGGTGCTAATCACCTTCTTTGGGTTGGCGTTTCATATTGCAAATGATCCTTATCGAGTGTCAAATCCACATTCGCGGGCTTACGTGGGAGTGGGGGCGTTTCAGTTGATCAAGCGGCCGGCTTACGAGGCTTGCGGGACACACCGGCGATTAGCAATGGAAGTTGTGGACGACATGAAGCTGGGGAAACTTGTGAAGCAGGCGGGGCTACGAAGCAGTGTGGGAGTGGCGCAGGAGGCGGTGGTGGTGCGGTGGCACGCAGGTGCCGGGAATTTGATCCGCGGAGTGACCAAAAACTTTTTCGCGGCGCTTGGATATAACCTGCCGTTCGTTGTGCTGGCGATTACCGGGATGTTGTTGATGAATGTCGTGCCATTTGCCGGCGTGATTTTTGGGCACGGGTGGGTGCGGATCTTGTCGGGCGTGGCGGTGGTGCTGGCGCTGGCGTTTCATGTTGGCGTGGATTGGGCCATGCGGGTTTCGCCGCTGTATGCGTTGACGCACCCTTTGGGAGCGGTGCTTTTCAGCTATATGCTGTTGCGATCCACCGTAGTTACCTTGTGGCAGGGTGGGGTTACCTGGCGGGGCACGTTTTATCCGTTGGAAGAGTTGCGACGAGGAGTGGTTTGAGGGTCCACGGGCTGCATGGTTCCTACCGCCAACTGCGGCAGCCGAAAGGACATCAACTCGAAACCCGTTGCCGTGAGCTTAGCCTTCGCTGCCTCGGTGATGCGGTTGGAGACGCTATCCTTGTCCACTTTGAGAGAGCTGGAAGAACTGAGATGCAATTGCCGTCGAGCACAGCGGAGTAGTACGGCAGCCGGTACCTGGGTGAAGTCGCGGGCGCTGTACATGGCTTTCCGAATGTCTCGAACCTCTACATTAGCGGAGAAGCCGTAGAGCGCCGCAAAACCGTCAGCCAGAGACACTACCTGGTTTTCATAGTTGACCGTTATCGGCCGGACATCGCCGTGGACGAGCAGCTCGCGGCCGGCCCAGACACGATATTTTCCGGGGCCGACGTCACGGACGGGTCTACCCTGCTTGAACAGGACTCCGCGCTGGTGTGGCAACAAAACTACCGTTGTGAGCCTACCGAGACGATTTAATTGCGCGATCCCGATAGAGAGCAGAACAAAAAAAACGACGACCACCAATAGTCCAGTCATTGGACCACCGTGGGGACCGAGTCTTCGGAGTATTGCGCGGACGGCGAACTGGACCAGAGCTCGGTGACTTCGATATCCGAGATGCCCATACCCACCTTGGCAAGTTCTGCGCGGATCGCGGCGGTGAGGGTCTGTGCCAACCTGGCGGCATCGCCATTGTCCGCAACGATTTGCTTGGACATTGCCGTGCGAACGGTTTCCCGCGCCAGGACGTAGGCGTCTTTGACTTGATCTCGTAGAGCGCTCGCGGCGAGTTTAGGATCGCGAACCAGAAGTTCGGTGCCGAAACTAATCACACCCTGATGCTTGAGGGCGTCTTCGAAGCCCACGCGCTCCATAAGAATCGGCTGCGGGCGCATATCGACGATGGTGATGAGTTCCTTGCGAGAATCGACACTGTAACTCCCCGCTTCCAGGACACCCGAGAAAACCCCGCCGACAAAACGGACACCGCGACGAAAATCGGGAATTACGATGCGTTTTCTTAAGCGCGCCCGGCGACCCAGAATGACGGTCGTTATGATCACCACGGGCCCAATGATCGAAGCCACCGTGTTCAGGACGTCTGGGGGCACGAAGGAAAGCTCCTCATGGAACTGAGTGCGTCGAACGTTGTCTTCCCTCTTATTTTAAGAGGTCTCCGAGCACCGTTTTTCGCGAAATCGGAAGGCATGAGCAAAACGTAAACAATTTTTCTGGAAGAGGAGCTGTCCTAAGGGACAGGGTCGAGGTCACCATTTCTTGCACCCGTCGGGCGGCGACTACGCGCCAGCGGCGTCGGGGTCCTGGAGCGAAGTCGGGGCTGGGCTGGAGGAGAACAAACCCGCCAGGTCGCGCTGTTTTAGGGTGCGAATGCGGTCGCGGAGTTGCGCGGCTTTCTCGAACTCGAATTTCTTGGCGGCTTCGCGCATTTGGGATTCGAGTTGTTGCAGGAGTTGGGCGAGCTGGGCTTCGTTTTTCACGTTGGCGGTGGCGGCGTCCAACGCCACGTCGTCTACGGGAACTGTCACGTAGTCGGCTTCCACGATTCTTGCCAGTTCCATATCGACGGACTTCACGATCGATTCCGGCGTGATGTTGTTTTCTTTGTTGTAGGCCAGTTGCTTGTCCCGGCGGCGGTAGGTTTCGCTTATGGCTTGTTCCATCGAACCGGTGCGGCGGTCGGCGTAGAGGATGGCGCGGCCGGAGATGTGGCGTGCGCAGCGGCCGATGGTTTGTATGAGCGAGGTGGCGCTGCGAAGGTAGCCTTCTTTGTCGGCGTCCAAGATAGCCACGAGCGAGACTTCCGGTAGGTCCAGGCCCTCGCGGAGCAGGTTAATGCCGATGAGGACGTCGAATTCACCGCGGCGGAGATCGCGGAGGATTTTGATGCGGTCCAGGGTTTCCACTTCGGAGTGGAGGTAGCGGGAACGCACACCGATTTCCGCGAAATACTCGGACAAGTCTTCGGCCATCCGCTTTGTGAGCGTGGTGACCAGCACGCGCTCGTTGCGGGCTGCCCGGACGCGAATTTCTTCCAGCAAATCATCGACCTGCCCTTTTACCGGGCGGACTTCTACTTCGGGATCGATCAGGCCCGTGGGGCGAATTACCTGCTCGACAAAGGCGCCGCCGGACTTCGTGAGCTCATAGGGGCCGGGCGTAGCGGAGACGTAGAGGACCTGGTTCATGCGGTGCTCGAATTCTTCGAAGGTGAGCGGACGGTTGTCGAGGGCCGACGGCATACGGAAGCCGTAGTCCACCAGCGTTTGTTTGCGCGAGCGGTCGCCGGCGTGCATTCCGTGGGTCTGCGGGATGGTCTGGTGGGACTCGTCGATGAAGAGCAGGTAGTCCTGCGGAAAATAATCCAGCAAGGTCGGCGGGGCTTCGCCGGGCAGGCGGCCGCTAAGGTGGCGCGAATAATTCTCCACACCGTGGCAGTAGCCGACCGTGCGCATCATTTCGATGTCGAACATGGTGCGTTGCGTGACGCGCTGGGCTTCGACGAACTTTCCCTGGCGCTCCAGTTCTTTTTTCCACCAATCGAGTTCAGCGTAGATGGTTTGGATGGCGCGCTCGCGTTGTTCGGCGGGCATGACGTAGTGCGTCTTCGGGTAGATCGAGACGCGCGTCAGGTCTTCCTGTCCGGTGCGGACTTCACCGGTCACCGGATCGATCTGGCGGATCGCATCGATCTGATTGCCCCACATCTCGAAGCGATAGGCATTGTCTTCATACGGCGGGTAAATCTCGATGATGTCGCCGCGGACGCGGAAGGTGCCGCGGCGCAGGTCTTCGGAGCGCTCGTATTGGATATCGACGAAGCGGTGGAGCATGGCTTCGCGGGAGGTCTCCTGGCCCTTTTCGAGCAAGACCAACATGCCGTAATAGGCTTCGGGAGATCCCAAGCCGTAGATGCAGGAGACCGAAGAGACGATGATGACGTCGCGGCGTTCGAACAAAGCGCGGGTGGCGCTCATGCGAAGCTTGTCGAGCTCGTCGTTGATGGTGGATTCCTTGTCGATGTAGAGATCCGCTGAGGGGACGTACGCTTCGGGCTGGTAGTAGTCGTAGTAGCTGACGAAATATTCCACGGAGTTTTCGGGGAAGAAGGATTTGAACTCGTGGTAGAGCTGTGCGGCGAGCGTCTTGTTGTGAGCTAGGACCAAAGCGGGGCGGTCCATAGCTTCGATGACCTTTGCCATAGTGAACGTCTTGCCGGAGCCGGTGACCCCCAGGAGGACTTGGTGTTTGTCACCGGCTTCAATGCCGCGGACCAGTTGATCGATGGCGGTCGGTTGGTCGCCGCGTGGTTGGTACGTGCTGCGAAGCTTGAATTTCATCGCGGGCGTCTCCTGCTGGTCTGCCGGGGTATGGCGAAACTTTTATTATACCCCGGGGCGCAACTGGACGGGTGGGTGAAGGGTTGCGGGCCGGTTGTTGAGGTTTTGCCGCGACGGGGCGAAAAGCCAGATTACCAAGTGTCGCCGCCGGCGCTCGGGGGCCAGGCGTTCTGGCATCGGCGGAGTGTGGCGATTTGGCCGGTGTGGTAGGAGTTGTGAGCGGCGATTTGCCAGAGGATGGCGCCTACCGTTGCGGCGTGTTGAGATTGCTGGGGATGGGCGGGCGGGACTTCGCGCGCAAGGGATTGTGCTCCGGATTTCGCCAGTCCGGCTAGCTTGGCGACCAGATCGCGGAATTGGGATACGGCCTGCATCCAGTCGGCGTCGCTGGCCGGAGCGGAGTTCGGTAGCCAGCTGGCGGAAGCGTGTTCCGGGTAGGTAGGGCAGGTGCCGGCGATGCGGTGGAGTTCGAAGTCCATCCAATAGTTCATGTGACTGACCAGTTGCCAGATCGAATGGGGAAAGCCATCGATGGTGCGGGAGGCTAGATTTCTAGGGAGATCTTCAATGCAAGCGACGGGGTTAGCGTGAGCGCCTTTGCCATAGAGGAGTTCAGTGAGAGCGGATTCGAACATTTCAAGTTTCCTTTGCGTGAGATTTGCGATCGGGTGCTTTTATTTGCCCCTTGACTAAGGATGGTTCGGCAAACTGTTGGCTACGCGAAAGATTTCCGTGTTGCTCTTGGCGTGGATGTCGTAGCGGACGTGGTTGGAGCCGTCGGCCTTGGCAATGATCACATTCATGGCTTGGTCGGCGGCGTCGGAGGAACGGATCAATACGCCGGTCTGGAGAGAAATGTAGAGGAGGGTGGTGTTGGCGCCACTGGCGGCGCCGGTGGTGCGCAATTGGTGGAGCTTGAAATCCTCAGGTGTCGAGTTTTTTGGCGAGAATTTCTGTTTGAGGGTGGCGGTGGTCTGGATCACCGCGCAGTTTTCCGTTTCCGATGGCTGGCTGGGGCCGTTTTCGTCGCCCTGCATCGACAGTTGTGCGGCGCGGCACGGTTCATTGCGGAGGTAAGTGGATTCACGCGTCCAGATGAGGCCGGCGATGGGGGAAGACGATTTCTCGGGCTCCTCGGATTTCCATTTTTGGGCGAGCTTGACGCCGTCGGCGGGAAAAGCAGCGGCGGCGGCGAAGGTCGTGGCCCATTGTTGCCAGGATTGTTGCAGCTCGAGGGAGAGGGCGTCGAGACCCTTCACCTGCTCGAAGCGTCCACCGGGAGAAATGCTGAATTCAATGGCGATCCCACGGGTGTCGTCGGGTGGTTTTTGGTCGGAAGAAGGCTGGGTGTTCGGAGGCGCGGGCTGCGGGTCGGCGTTGAACACTTCGAACCAGGTTCGCGCGCTGATGGTGGAACGCTGGCCTTGGGCTTTCACGCCGAGGACGTCCAAGCGGAGCAGCCCTTGCACGTTGATGTCCGCACCGGCTGGAGTCTGCGCCCACACGACGGCACTTTGCGTTTTGGTTTGCTTTACCACGCGGTAGGCGATGCGGTAGGTCATCGTTTGTCCGGCTTGGAGTCTCGGAAATAGGTTCACGCGATCGGCGCGGCTGTACGCTTCGACGGTACCCAACGTCGTTACCAGGAGACAGAAGAAAACATTTGCTCGCCAAGTTGTAGCGTGTGCGATCTTGTTTGCGAATGTGAGCCGCCCTTGCATAGCCGTGAGTCTCTAGTGCTGCTTTCCGCCCCCGGTCGGAGCTGAATTCCTTAACTTGCGATCGAAGAAATCGCTCTCCGCGTGATAACCGGCCAGCCAGTCGCGATGAAGTAGAAAATCGTGGATTTCGTCGGGGAAAATGAGTTGCTCGACACTAACTCCGCGGGCGCGGAGGCGGGCGACCAGATCGACGGTTTGCGCGAAGTAGACGTTGCGGTCGTCGTCGCCGTGGATGAACAGGACAGGAGATTTCCAGGTATCCACCGCGCTGACCGGCGAGGATTCGTGCGCGAGCTTGGTGAGTTCGGGCGGGATGTTTTTACCGTCCCAGTTGTCGGTGGGCCAATCGTGAACGCCGTGGAAGTCGACGCCGGCGGCGAAGATGTCGGAGTTGTGAGCGAGACCCATGGCGGTGAGGAAGCCGCCGTAGCTGCCGCCCCAGAGGCCGACGCGGGCCGGGTCGACATCCGGCCGGGACTGCAGAAACCTTCCAGCGGCCACTACGTCGCGATATTCGGTCGCGCCACGACCCGCGCGGCCGGGGGCTTCGCGGAAGGCGCGGCCGTAGCCGACGCCGCTGCGGTAGTTGACGGAGAGGACCATGTAGCCGCGGCTGGCGAGGAACTGATTCATGGCGTAAGCATTCGAGTAGTAGTACATGTAGTGCCAGCCGAGTAGCATCTGGCGCATGGAACCCCCGTGCATGAAAACAAGGGCGGGATGTTTTTCGCCGGGCTTGGCGTTGCGTGGCACGAAGAGTTGGCCGTGAATTTCCAAGCCGTCGGCGGCAGCGAAGATTACTTGTTGCGGGGTGACGAGCTGGTCGGCCGGAAAGTCGGTTAGCGGAGGTGTAAGGGTCCCGGTCAAAGGGTCGGGTGCAAAGATCGCGTGAAATATCTGTACAGGGTGGGTTGCGTCAGAACCCATATAAACATAGTTGTAGCCGTCGGCGAGGATGATGGGGCTCCACTCGATACCTTCCAAGCGCAGATGCGTCACCGGGCCAGGCTGACCTCCCGCTATATCAACCAACCACACGTGGCGGCGGTCGAGGTCTCCGCAATTCGAATTGAAGATGACGTTCTTGTGGTCAGGCGAGAAGGACCATTGTTCGACTTCGCAATCACCGGGGGTCATGAGCCGGGTTGCGCCGCCGCTGGCGGAGAGTGAATAAAGATGTTGCCATCCATCCTCTTCGCTGGCGAGTACCAGGCGATCGTCGGCGGTCCAGTTGAGAACACCGCCGCCGGTGTCGTCGGCCATGTAGGGGAACGATCCTTGTGGTGTGGCGGAGCTGTGCCAGATTTCGTGGGCCGTGGTGGCCGCAACGTCGGCTACCCAGATGGCCCAGGGATGCGGCCGATCGGGCTCGATGAAATAGCCTTGGGGGGTGTCACGAGATTCGGCGGGGCGGCGGACAAAGGCGATGTGCTTGCCATCGAGCGACCACGTTGGATCGCTGTCGGTGTCGACGCTGGGCGCCAAAAAGCTGACGTTCTTCGACCCGACGTCGTACACGGCGATGAAGCTGTGATCGCCTCGGCTGGAAACGAAGGCTAGGCGCGAGCCGTCGGGCGACCACTGTTCGGAGTGGTTTTGGCCTCGGACCACCAGTTGGGTTGGTTTATCGGTGCCATCTAGCGAGGCGAGCCAGACTTGACCGTCGCGAACAAAGGCGAGTGTTCCGCGCGCGGAAATCTTGGGGGAGTGTCCAGCATCCACTTTTCTTGGCTCGCCGCCGGCGAAAGCGACGACCCAGACGGTTTGTGTGACGCCGGCGGGATTGCTGGTTGGATTCGGATACTGCCCGGCTGGATTTTTTTCGCCACCACGCGTGTAGACGAGAACGTTGCCGTCTTCGGAGAGACTGAGTTGGCCGATTTCCTGGCCGTCGTCGGCGGAATAGGTGGTCAGCCGCCGCGGCTGAAACGTTGGGCCCTCGGCGACCCACACATTGCGTTTGCCCTCTTCATCGAGAGTCCACGCGACACGGTTTATTTTCTTCGCCGCAGTCAGGTTATCGGCAAAAGGTGCGCGCAGAATTTGATCCAGCGTGAACGGCTTCTGCGCAGCAACAAATCGCGGGAAACACACTACGGCCAGCACCAACAAAACGCGTCTAGTCATCAACGATTCTCCGACCTGCCCAAGTTGTTTAGTCCGCGGGCTGCCGAGCCTGCGTTCGCTCGACCGAAACACGCGGCACATCCAGCGGCCCAGAAATTTTCAGGATGTGACCGGGCTCGATGGTACGACTCTCGCGCCTGCCATCCGTGGTGGTTTGTATGGTCAAGTCTGCGTCGCGCCCAAAGCTCACGGTGCCTTTCACGAAGGTGAATTCGCGCCCAGACTCCAGGCGCAGACCCGCCAGGATGACGCCTTTGTCTCGCAGGGTGAAAGCCCCTTCCCCGGTGGCCCAACGTGATTCCCCAGTTCGCGGTTCGCCTTCGGAAACGCTGGCGCTGACGTCCCAACCGCGAAACCCAATGCTGCGCATGCGGACATCGCCGCGGCCCGCTAGGTTCTCGAGCAATTCGTCGCGGCCGACGCCCTGCGTGGTGAAATGCAACGTTCCCGATGCCGTGCCGCTGAAACGTTCCGCAGCACGGGTGGGAGCGGGCAGTTGCGCCAGATCCACACGGTCCAGATCGGCGGTGACGTCGTAGGCCGGCCGCGGAAGAAATCGCGCAGCCACCCTGGCGCGAACGGTCCCGCCCGCCCATTGCGCCTGCGCCTCGCGAACATCGAGATGAAGATCATGCAAGGCGCCCACCGCGCGCAACTGCTGGAATTTAAGTTTCTCGAGTGTGAACTCGTCGATCTGCAACTCGCCTTCGGCATCCACACGGCGCACCAATTCACTGGCGTGTACGTTGGGCGTCGTTGTGGGCGTGGACGCTGCGCCGCCGAGAAGCGACGGCAAGAGGCGCTGCAGCCACCCTGGTCTCGCGCGCGGGCCGATCCATCGGTCGAGTTCCGTCGCGTCCAGTTGGTCGGCGTGTAATTGAAAATTCCATTTGGCGGCACCGTCGTCGTCCGCGGGATTAGCTTGGGAGATTGAACCAGACCATGTGCCACCGAACCCCTCAATGTCTCCGATCACCGCCGTGCGCAGGCCGTCCTTCCATTCCAGGCTGGTCTTGACCAGTTGCAGAGGCCGGTTCAGGCCCGCGGCCTGAAGGTCGCCCTTTGCAACGTCGATCCGGCCATTCCAACGGCCGCGCGGCACCGCTTCGCTCCATTCCCAACGCAACGCGGCACCAGCCGCGCCGGCAAATTCCCAACCGTGATTCAGGGGGCGTCCGAATGCCTCCGCAACTTTCAGGACGTCCGCGACTTTTTCGACGTGCCCATCGATGGTCAGTCGGCCGGCGTGCTCGTCAAAATCGTGCGTAAGTCCGAGGTTGACGACGCCTCGACCGTCATTGGCCGTGCGGCGCTTTGCAGAGGTCGTCGTCGCCGCTGCGGCAGGTTCGGAATGCCCGCTGGTCGGGCCGTACCAGAGACGCACCGGCTCAATCGTGAACTTGGCGCGTTGTCGGCCACCTTCGACGGCGCCGATCCGTACCGGCGAACCGAGCCCTGCTATGCGCGCTTCGCCACCCGCGCTCGAAAAAACCGCTTCCTCCAGCTGCAGCGGCCAGCCACGCAAACTCATTTGACCAGTGAAGTATTGATTTACCGCGATTGCGTCGTCCACACCCGGCTGAAACGCGCGGCACCATGACAAGACGTCGGCGGCCTGGACACCTGCAGAATCCAGATGAACCTCCCAGGAAGGATTCGCGCTGGCGATTGTAGCGCGCGCCGTCCCACGAAGATTGGATTTCGAGGTTTCTACGACAATTCGCGCCGCGAGGGCGTTGCCGGTAGCTACGTTCAATCGGCCCAGCAAGTGGACATTGACGTTGGGATTGTCGGTACGCTCGGTAAGATCCCAGCGATGAATCTGGGTAGCGCGGGCTTGCAATTCATACGACCAATCGCCCGGCTGGCCAAGGGGAGAGTCTTTGGCGCCGGACGCGCCGCTCTTCGCGGTGGCATCCAGAGCGAAAAGACCCCGTACGCCATAGTCGCGGCCGCGAAACAAACGTAAGAGATCGGCGAGCGACGCGCGATCCCAATGCACGCGAATTTCGGCGGGCTGCAATCGCGCCGAGGTTCCCGCAACATCTCCGCGCACGATCACGGTACCAGCGGATTGCAATGCCGCGCCGCTGCGCCAGGGTTGCGCTCCCAACTGCAATTGCCAGCGCCCCGGGGCAACTTGTTCGATGGCGCCGGAAACACCGGTGAAGGCGAACGGGAGTTTTTCGTCGATGACCTTGAAATTGATCCTTCCGTCGTCGATGTCGATGCGTTTCAGGCGGTTTGCGGGCGTGGCCGCAGATTGCGGACCGTAGACCAGCGAACCACTGGCGGCCGTAATCTTTGCAGGCGGCAGCCAACGCTCCAGATTCCAGCGCCCCTCGCCATTTCGCACCAGGATCAGACTCGGGCGACTCAAAGAGAGAGTTCCAAACTCGAAGTGTCCCCTCAACAGTCCGGTCCAGCGCAGCCCAGCCTCGAGGCGTTCGGCTCGCAGGAAATATTCATTGCCGAAGGCAGGATCTTCGCCGATGGTCACTTCGCCGGCATCGAGCCGGAGACTGGGAAGGAGCGACACATTGAAATGCCGGACCTCCACGGGCCTGCCAAACGCGCGTTCCAGATGCTCGCTCAGGTAGTTGTGGACGCGGTGCGTGCGCACCAGCAGGGACACGCTGGTCTGTGCGGCAATAACCAGGGCCGCGAGCACCAGCGCGAGACGCCACCACTTGCGTAACCCATTCATTACACTGAAAGTCTCGCAGACTGCTTCCGAAATGAAAAGACGAGAGGAAGGCTTTTGTTGGAGATACTTCCCCGAAGCGGTCTAGTGGACCGTGTGCAGCATGCGGCTCCAGCGCGTGCGGGTCGGAAGATGCAGGAGCGTGTCAAAAACACCAGCCAGGCGCTGCCAAAACGTCCTCGGGTTGTAGTCCGCGCTGCTGGCTTCGACCGACCAGTAAATCAGAAAGGGGCGGCCCATGATCGCTTCGCGATCGACAAACCCCCAGTAGCGGCTGTCGGAGCTATGGTCGCGGTTATCGCCCATCGCGAAATACTTGCCGGGCGGCACGACGATTTCGTCACCCTGGACGTACTTCTTGATCTCGTGCGCCCATTCCGGAATGACCGGCGAAGAGTAAAGCTGGACTCCTTGCGGCGGGAAATTGTAATTGAGGGGGTCGTACCCGACAGCAGGATCATGCACTACGTAGGGCTCGCTCAGAAGCTTTCCATTGACGAAAAGGCGCTGATCCACAAGTTTGAGGTGGTCGCCGGGCAGGCCAATCACACGCTTCACGTAGTGGGTGTGATCCTGATAAGGGTATTTGAAGACGATGATGTCGCCGCGCTCCAGCACGCGGTACGGAAGAATTTTTTCATACCACGCTCCACGCCCGCCGAAGATAAATTTGTTCACCAGCAAATGATCGCCAACCAGGAGCGTGCTCTCCATGGAGGGTGAAGGAATCTTGAACGCCTGCAGGATGAATGTGGTGGCAAACAGCGCCAGCAGCACCGTGACCAGCAACGACTCCAGATACTCGGACAGCGTAGTGTCTTCGCTACGATGCCCTTGCGGCTGCGCGGGCTGTTCGGCGATCGGTTCGGGTGCGATCGTGGTGTCGGACATTCGCGCTTAGCCTGTCGTCGCTGCTTGTTCAAGGCGTTCGAGCGCCGTGTGCGCCGCTCGTTGTTCCGCTTCCTTTTTCGTGGTGCCCTGCCCGCTGGCCATGCATGCGCCGCCGACCCAGACCTCAATCTCAAACTTTTTCTGGTGGTCTGGGCCGCTTTCTCCGGCCAGGCGATACTCTGCAGGAGGCTGCCCGCGGCCTTGCAAAAACTCCTGGAGCGCCGACTTGCGGTCGGAGTCCGCAATGCGCTCTCCACGTTCCTCCAGGGCGGACTCGAAGAGCACCCGCCGTAGGACCTGCCGCGCTGCTTCCAATCCGGCGTCCAGATAGATGGCCGCGATCACCGCCTCGAGTGCATCGGCTAGGAGGGCGGGCTTATTCCGCCCGCCCGTCTTTTCTTCACCGCGTCCCAACCGCAGATGCTCGCCAAGGTGCAGCCGTCTCGCGGCAAGTTCCAAGGCGCGCGCGTTCACCAGCCGAGCGCGGCTCTTTGACAGCTGACCTTCGCTCCAATCGGGAAAAGCGGCGAGCAGATATTCGCTGGCGAGCATATCGAGCACAGCATCGCCCAGAAACTCGAGTTGCTCATTGTCCTGGGGAAACAACCCGCTGATCGATTCGGCCGCGTGGTTCGCGCGCAACTCGGGAATTGCAGAGCTGTGCGTGAGAGCGCGCTCCAACAGATCTGGTTTTGCAAACCGGTAGCCGAGCCGCCCTTCGAGCTGCTCCCTGTTGTTGGTCATGGGGAGAACGATTCCGGCTGGTGCCGCCATGCTCAGTTCGGAGCGCTGAGTTGCGTTGAGCTGGCTTTCTTGGCTGTTTCGATGCCGGTCTTGCAGTTCGACTGCAGCGTGCTCTGAATGGCGGCGCACTTCGTGTACGCAGTCACGGCTGCGTCGAAATGCGAGGCCTTCTCGTTCGCCAAGCCGAGCAGGTACAAGTTAACCGGGTCGGGCTCGGGATGAGTGTCTGTTTTGACGGACTGCTCGAGCGCCGGAATGGCGTCCGAATACTTACCTTTTTGCAGGTAGACCAGACCCAGTCCACTGTAGGCCATCTCCAACGCATTGTTCTTCGCGTTGTTGAACTGCTCATCGGTGAGTTCCGCGGGCTTGCTCAAGGTCGGCGTCACTTCGATGGCGCGCTTGGAATACTGCTCCGCCTTATTAAGCTGCTGCAGAGCGTCAGGGGATTTCGGATTGAGTGTGCGCGCCAGCGTCTGACCCATGAGCCCGAGTACCGGCGTGTCGTTCGGATTGAGCGCGATTTCTTTCTCGCCGGCATCGAGCATCTTGGGTACTTCCTGCTTTGCGAGATATCCGGAAATGAGCGTTTGATACATCGCTGGACGGTAACGGCTTTGCGGATATTTTTGTAGGAACTGCTCGGCCATCGGGATTCGCTTGTCGAGGTCGTTCGGCGGCACCGCTTGAAACGCCTTGAAGGCCGCGTCCTCTTCCGGCGTTACAGGAGCCGGCGGCGCTGGCGCGGCGGCCGCGCCAGCCTGCGGCGAGTCCATCGAGAGCGGAGCAGGCTGTTTCTTGTCGTCCGGTTGTTGTTGCTGGGCGGGCGGGTTCTGAGTACCCTGCTGGCTACTCGATGCGCCACGCACAACCATACCCGGTCCACAAGACAGAAGTGTCGCGAACGCCGCCGCGCTCGCCCATTGGTTTAAATTCCGTTTCATAATTTTTCTCCTATCGGTTTCTGCCGAAGTCCCGTGGGCTGGCACGTCACGGCCGCAGACCGTGAAGTTCTCTAGGCTTCTGGCAAGATTCTACTTTATTCAGATCTAGCTGAGATCGTTTTACACTTACGGCCGCTCGGAACGCTTTTCCGCGCCGAACGCCGCCAGCCCCTTCTGCGCCGCTTGCTTGGCCTGTTCGGGTCCCCCATTGACGGCCAGAGCTGCTTGATACTCCGTCTTTGCCTGCTCGAGTTGGCCCTCATCATCATAGATGCGCGCCAGATAGATATGGGACCACGTGAGCACCATGGGATCTTGGGTTGCCGCGTGTTCACCAGTTGTGAGGCGTCCGAAGACTTCCTTCGCGCGGATGGCATCGCGATCGAGCAGGGCCACCAAGCCAATTCCATACCACGCCCGCGGTTGATCCGGATACTTCGCGAGCACCCGCTGGAACGAACTTTCGGCCGCGCGCGGATTCTTCTCCGCGATGCGCCGCTCACCTTCCGTGAGGTCGGCGATGGCGTCAGAATCGTTAGGAATCGTGGTCGGATGCGGCTTGCGCGTCCGCGCCACTTGTTCGGCGGCCGTGTCGCCTTGCTTAGGCGCGCTTCCCCCCGTGGCAAACTTCACGATCTGAGCTCGTTTGACCTCCGCGTTCACGTCGATGGTGCGGACCATGTCCGGGAAATAGAGCTTCATGGAAGGCTCCGCGCCTTCGAAACTTGCCAGGGCTTTGAACAGCGGGCGCACCAGAATGTAGCCGTCGGTATCATCGTTATCGATGGCCGCCTCGCGTTCACCCGGCGACATGCGCTTGAGCTTCAGCTCCACGGCGCGTACCAGGCACTCGGCAAAATAGGACGGCAAATCGTCTCGCAAGTCCGGCGTCAACCGCGGTGCGCGCGTGGCAACGTCATACAACGGACGCTTCACGGCAATCACGTGCGGATATTGCAGCGGCAACGGGTCTAACAGGAAATGCAAGAAAGCGTGGCGCACGACGTCCACGGGAACGTCGGCAGAACCGCTGAGCACAATCGCGTAGTGGTCTTGAAAGTTGCGCACGTTGGTGATTCTCCCAACGAGCGGTTCGACGATGATCGTGAAGGTGCGGGGGTCTCCCGGGTTGGAAAGCTGACGCAGATAGTTTGTCGCCACGAACACGATCTGTGACACCGCGTCGTGAATTTCGTCGATCTCGTGGTTATACACCGGCTGCACTTGCACCCACAGGCGGCCGATATGTTGCTCCACGTAGTAGGCGGAAAGGATCTCGCTGAATCCTTCGAGCGCGATCACCTCCGGAGGCAACTCATCGCGGCGCAATGTGGGCGTAAACTTCGGTGCCGGACCGGAGACCAGCCCGAACCAAATATATTGCGAGAGCATCGCGCCGGCGTCGGCAAGTTCGTGCTTTTTGTAGAATTCCCGGACGGCATCCACCGCTGGTCCTTGCTGATGTTGCATGCGGTCGCGAAGCTGCGCGCGCATCGGTGTCCAGTTTTCGGAGCTGACATCGGCTTCAAATCCCGCGGCCAGCAAGGCACACATGGTTGCGAACATGGCCTCGCTGCCGTCCACACTCACGTTCGTGACCGGCGCATCCCGCAAGCCGAGTCGCGCTCGCGGATTGTTGGGCGGCGCTGGAGTTTGCGCTGGTGGTGGAGCCTGTACGGGAGTCTGCCCGGTGACCGGCGATGGTAGCATCGCAGCGGCCCACAAAATTCCCAACGCCATGCACCGAAAAGCTCTCGTCATCAAATTCGCAGCGACTCCTGTTCGGGCCAAAGGTTGTGGGGATTGGCGCACCCCACCCGGTTGTAAACGAATCGCTTGTAGCGATGCGCGGCAAAGCGTTTGTTTCGCGTGCATCGTTACAGCGTGATTTCAACATACAAGGCAGCCCCGCGCTTCGTCAAGGAAACGACTCGCTGGTTCAGCGTTTCTGCCCGTCCAACGCTTGCGTCCGCAACGCGCATCTGCTAACACTGAGGATTCGTTGGTACTGCGCAAGGATGAATCCCATGCACAAAACTTGGATGAGGCAGGCGGTGATTTGGGTTGCGAGCGCCTTGGCCGCTGGAACCTGCCCGGCGGGCTTGAAAGCGCAACTGGTCCGGGACGACGCTGCCGGGCAGGGGCAATCTGCGGGCTCGCAGCAAACCACGGCGCCTGCCGCAAAGTCGCCCGCCGGCAAACCCAAGCTCTCGCAAGAAATTCAGCTCACCGGGGATCAACTGTGGACCGAAACCGGCATCAACGTACAGCCCGGCGAGCACGTCGTCGCTGCCGTTACCGGGAAGGTGCATTACGCCGACTCTGTCGACGACGCTGGGCCCGCAGGCCTGGCGCGCGGCTTCAAGGACCTGATTCGCATTCTTCCCTACAATGCTGCCGGCCGCGGCGCGGTCATCGGCCGGGTGGGAGACGCCGCCACCGCCCAGCCCTTTCTGATCGGCGCGCACTGCGACGTCATCTCCTATTCCGGAGGACTACTCTCGGTCGGTATCAATCAGATGAGCATGGACACTGGCGAGGGCACGTACTCGGTCCGCGTAGAGATCTATCCGCCCGATGCGGGATTTCTTGCCGTAAAACAAGTCAACGCCATGCCTGGCATCGACACGTCTCTGTTCTCAAAGATCCCGCGTCGCATCGGTGACAAAGCTGGCGACCCCGGCGACATGGTGAACTTTCTGATCATCGGGTCGGAGGCGGCGATGCAAAAAGTTTTCACAACGGCGGGCTGGGTGAAAGTCGACGCCGACGTCAAGGACACCTTCCTGCACGGCTTTATCGAGAGCATGTCCAAGGAATCGTACTTGACGATGCCCATGAGCCCGCTTTATCTGTTCGGCCGGCAACAAGACTATGGCTGGGCGCATGCCGAACCGATTCAGGTCGTGGCTTCCCGTAATCACTTGCGCATATGGAAAGGACCGTTTCCAGTAAATGGCCAGGTGCTGTGGGTTGGCGCGGCTACCCACGACATCGGCTTCGAGAAAGACCAGCGTAACAACGGCCTCACGCACAAGATTGATCCGGACATTGACCTCGAGCGCAACTATGTCGAGAAGACCTTGACCTCAACCGGTCTGGTTTCCGAGGTTACCCACTACCTGCCGGACAATCCGATGAAGGAAGCAAAGACGGCTACCGGCGGAAGCTTTCATTCCGATGGTCACGTACTCATCTTGAAGTTAAGCGATGGGGCGGCGAATCTTTCGGCGGGATCGGCCAAACCCTAGTACAACCGTACTTCGCGATCGTCGGGTAACCGGCAGTCCCGCGGTCAAGCCGGCGGGCTGTCCCAAGCTTCCAATGACGCTACCTCTTCCGATTCGAATTCTGGATGGCTCTGCAACATCCTGACGCATCGATTCCAACGTAGGATTGCGTCATCATTCCCGGGAGGATGAATCCGTTCGGCTTCGGCAAAGCATTGCAAAGCGCGTTCCAGTAGCGGCAGGAGCGTGTGCGGGGCGCGGCCTGCGCGCAACTGCGCCTTTACGCGGCGCTCGCAGAGCAATCCGGTGTAATAGCTTCGCTCGTACAGGTCCTTTAAGCTTTCGAAGATTTTCTCGACCTCAGCGTAGCGATCGCTCGGCGCACCCGTGAATTGGTCGGTGATCGTGAGGCCTAAGGTCCGCAGCCCCAGCATATGATTCGGATCGGCCACCAGAATGTCGCGGCAAATGGACTCTGCCTCTTCCGGCTCGTTCAGGTAGCGATACAACTCCGCTTTGGCGATGGCCTCGCCAATACCCGATTTGGAGATGGTCTTTAGCTTCAGATCCATAAAGCCTCCTTCCGGATCACCAGGATTCTAGCTCTCCGGCGTTCCGCGGATCTTACGCGCGATCCATACCAGGGGATCGTAGTAGCGGTCCACAACGCGCTCCTTCAGCGGAATGATGGCATTGTCCGTGATATGAATTTCCTCAGGACAAACCTCCGTGCAGCACTTCGTGATGTTGCAGTAGCCGAGCCCCAGTTCATCCTTTAGCAGCTTTTCGCGCGAAACTCCATCGAGTGGGTGCATCTCCAACCCCGCCACGCGCACGAAGAATCTCGGTCCGACGAACTGTGCCTTCTTGTCATGATCGCGCAAGACGTGGCAAACGTTTTGGCACAGAAAGCACTCGATGCACTTGCGAAATTCCTGCACGCGGTCAGCGTCGGCTTGATAGAACTTCCAATCGGTTCCTGGTTTCGGCTTGAAGGGCGGGATCTTCTTGTTCACCGTATAGTTCCACGAAACGTCGGTGACGAGATCCTTGATCACGGGAAATGTCTTCATCGGCCTAACGGTGATCGGCTCGCCCGCAGGCAGCGCGTCCATGCGCGTCTTGCACGTCAGTCGCGGCCGCCCGTTCACTTCGGCCGAGCAAGAGCCGCACTTCCCCGCCTTGCAGTTCCAGCGCACGGCGAGGTCCGGCGCGAGGAAACCCTGGATGTAGTGCAGGGCATCCAGCACCACCATTCCCGGGGCGATCGGCACCTTATAGTCGACGGCAGCTCCCCCGTTTTTGTCTCCGCGAAAGACATTGAGAATCGCATCCGCCATATACGTTAGCTCCCTTGCGCCATGCGCCCAATTGCCTCGTCCCATTTCAAAGGAACGTTCGAACCTAAAACTTTCCACTGCGAGAATCTGGTCTTGCCCATGAACGGCGCCATGGCCTTGAGACCCTCGCTGTGTGGCGCGGTTGCGACAAAATCCATCAGCGCTGCGGAATTTTCCCAAACCGAGAGCGTCCAGAAGCGCCGGCTCAACAGTTTCGCTCGCAACGAATACCCGATCACTCCCGCAGTGGCCTTAAGCTGCCGATGAATCTGCATCGAAAACCGCATGAACAAAGGGACCTTACGGTATCGACCGAGCGGCAGAAAACTCAACAGCGCGAGATACTCGCGATCTTTGTCCGCTGGGCGCAACACCTGCCACGGAATGTCCATTCGGCACGCTCTCCATGGTCCTCAATTTCCGCTCACTTGTCGTCGTCCAAAACCTGCTGCAGTTCCGCCGGCAGAGGTGCGTTCGCGTCCTGGCGTAGCGTCATCCCGGAAGCATCGCGCTTGATGATGTTGTTTTTCGTGCCCCATGCCGCGCTGAGCACCGGAAAGTCAATCCGGCTGTGCGCCCCGCGACTCTCCTCACGCACCAGCGCACTCCGTGCCACCGCCTCGGAAATCGTCAGCATCGATTTCAAATCCAGCGCCAAATGCCAGCCGGGATTGAACATCCGCGAGCCCTCCACACTGGTGTGCGTCCAGCGCTCGTTGAGCTTTCCTAACTCCAACAGCGCCTTCTGCAGGTCTTCGCGGGTCCGGTAGATTCCCACCAGGCTTTGCATCGTCGTTTGCAAGTCGCGATGGATGGCGTAAGGGCTCTCACCCTTAGGCCGCTGGAACGCCGCAAGTGCGTATTTCTCTGCCGCATCAATCAGCGCCGGATCGACGCTCGCCGTCGAGACTTCCTTGGCATGCTTGGCCGCCGCTAAACCAGCACGCCGTCCAAACACCAGCAAGTCCGACAGCGAGTTCCCGCCTAACCTGTTCGCGCCATGCAACCCCGCCGCCGCCTCACCCGCGGCAAACAATCCCGGCAGCGTGCTCTGCGCCGTTTCCGCCTCCACGCGAATCCCGCCCATCACATAGTGGCAGGTCGGGCCCACTTCCATCGGCCCCTCGGTGATGTCCACGTCCGCGAGTTCCTTGAACTGGTGGTACATGCTCGGTAGCTTCTTTTTCACGTACTCCGCGGGCTGGTGCGAAATATCCAGGTACGCGCCGCCGTGTTCGGTGCCGCGTCCTTCCTTCACTTCCGTGTAGATCGACCTCGCCACCACATCCCGCGTCGACAACTCCATGCGCTTCGGGTCGTACTTCTCCATGAAGCGCTCGCCCAACTTGTTACGCAGGATCCCGCCTTCGCCGCGCACCGCTTCGGTAACCAGAATCCCTTGCACTCCCGGCGGCCAGACCATTCCGGTCGGATGAAACTGCACAAACTCCAAATCCATCAGCTCCGCGCCCGCCTCATACGCCAGCGCCATTCCATCGGCCGTGTATTCCCACGAATTCGAAGTAATCGGCCAAGCTTTGCCGATCCCACCGGTAGCCATCACCACCGACTTCGCCTTGAAAACCACAAACCGCCCCTGCTCGCGCCAATATCCGATCGCGCCCACGCAACGCTCGCCGTCGGTAAGCAGCCGCACAATCGTGCACTCCATGTACACGTCGAAGCCCTGCTGCACGCCGCGGTCCTGTAACGTTCGAATCATCTCGAGCCCAGTTCGATCACCGACGTGGCACAACCGCTTGTACGTGTGGCCACCGAACGCGCGCTGCAAAATGTTTCCGTCCGCGGTCCGATCGAAAATCGCGCCCCACTGCTCCAACTCCCTGACGCGTTCGGGAGCTTCCTGGGCATGGAGCTGCGCCATGCGCCAGTTGTTCAGCATCTTCCCGCCGCGCATCGTGTCGCGGAAGTGCGGCTTCCATCCATCCGCGGAATCGACATTGCCCATCGCCGCAGCAATCCCGCCCTCCGCCATCACCGTGTGCGCTTTACCGAGCAGCGATTTGCTCACCACGCCCACAGAGACACCCTGTGCCAGCGCTTCAATCGCCGCCCGCAACCCCGCGCCACCCGCCCCAATCACCAACACATCCTGTTCGTGTGTTTCGAATCGGTCGCTCAAAAGATCCTCACATCTTGAATGGCGCCGCTCGACACCAGTCGCACATAAAAATCCGCGAATCCCACCGAAAACAGACTCACCCAGGCAAACAACATGTGCCGCTCGTTCAAGAATGTGAGTCCCCGCCACGCCGTGTGCCTTGGCTTGCCAAACGTAGCACAGGAAAAGCAATCCAGCTTCCCGCCCGCCAAGTGACGTAACGAGTGGCAGGACAACGTATACACCGTCAGCAGGCAGACATTTGCTAGCAACACCAGCGTGCCCACACCCATTCCGAACGTCCCGTCAAAAAAGAAAGCGCGGATCGCGTCTTTCCATAGGAATGCCAGAAAGACAATCGCCAGATAAAGTGCGTATCGATGCAAATTTTGCAGGATGAAGGGAAACTTCGTCTCGCCGCTGTACGAACGCTTGGGTTCTCCCACCGCGCACGACGGCGGGTCCAGAAAAAACGCCCGGTAGTACGCTTTTCGGTAGTAGTAGCACGTGGCGCGAAAACTGAGTGGCCCTCCAAGAATCAGGATTGCCGGAGAAAGCTTCCACCAACGGTGATTGGCGTCGATCAGCGGCGAGTAGAATGGCGACAAATACGGTCCCCACTCATAAAATTTCCCCTCGAACGCCCGCAAAGTCGCGTAAAGCCCGAATCCTCCGAGCACCACGATCACCGGCAGAACTTCCACCCACCACGCATCGCGCCGCAGCGTGCTGCCCAACCCGCTTTTCGCCGCAGAAGCCCCGCTTGCCGCCATCGATTCACCTCAGCGACGCATAGCCTAGCTACAAATCCCTCGTTTGCAAATACTTTTCCTTATATCTGAATAATTTTCTTTCAAATCGCTTTCTTCTGCCGGGTTTGTGCCAAAATACAAGGTCGCGCACGCGGCCCTGATCGTGAAGAAAAGACCGCGCCAAGACAAATCATTCCGGACGAGGAGACGCAATTCGTGGCTGCGAAAAATAACATCGGAATTCTGACGGGTGGCGGCGACGTGCCGGGTTTGAATCCCGTAATCAAATCCGTCGTCTATCGCGCAACGGAGATGGGCCGCAAGGTCATCGGCATTCGCAAGGGCTGGGAAGGCCTGACCCACATGGCCGACTCCAACGAAGATCCCATCTACATTCGCCCGCTCACCCGTGACAACACCCGCACCATCGATCGCACTGGCGGCACCGTTCTCCACACCTCGCGCACCAATCCGCGAAAAATGGCGGAAAACAAGCTCCCGAAGCACATCCACGCCGATCGCGTCAAAAAGCTTCCCTTTGACGGAAAGCACTACGACTTCACGCCCATCGTCCTCGAAAATCTCGATCGCCTCGGCATCGGCTGCCTCGTCACCATCGGCGGCGACGACACGCTGAGTTTTTCCGCTGCGCTTTCCGCCGCGGGCATGCCGGTCATCGCCATCCCCAAGACCATGGACAACGACGTCCAGGGCACCGAATACTGCATCGGCTTCTCCACCGCCATCACCCGCGCTAAAGAATTAATCACCCGCCAGCGCACCACGCTTGGTTCCCACGAACGCATCGGCGTCTTCCGCATCTTCGGCCGCGACGCCGGCTTCACCGCGCTCTACACCGCCTACGTCACCTCGACCCGCTGCCTCATCCCCGAATATCCCTTCGACCTTGACCACGTCGCCGAAATCCTCTCCCACGACAAGCACGAAAATCTCAGCCACTACGCGCTGGTCGTCGTTTCCGAAGGCGCCGTCTGGAAGCAGGGCAATATCGCCGAATACGGCGAAGCCGACGCCTACGGCCACCGGAAAAAAGCCGACATCGGCACGGTTTTGGGAGACGAAATCCGCCGTCGCACCGGCGACGAGATCATGATCAGTGATTTGACCTACGACCTGCGCAGCGGCGAGCCCGATGCCATCGACCAACTCGTGGCCATCACCTTTGCCAACATCGCCGTCGAAATGCTGGCCGATGGCGTCACCGGCCGCATGGTCGCCGTGCAGAATGGCTGCTACGCCCACGCCCCGTTGCCCGCTTCATCGCTCGGCGCACGCAGGGTCGACATCGCGACGCTCTACAACACGGAGCGCTATCGCCCTAACTACACCTCAAAACTCGGCGCGCCGCTGCTGTTCAACCACATCTAAGGTTCGACATCCCGCGATCATCCGCGACCCTGGGCACGGCACGCCGTGCCCCTCCGCTCGACTAGCACGCTGACCGCGCGGCGAACAACTTTTCCGCATGGAGCGATACGCCGTAGAGCATTTCGCTAGCAGCCGGAGGGACGACGCATCCGGGACGGTGACTCTCCCAGGGCTTCCGACAAGGATGCCCTAAAGAACCTCAACGGCAACCCCGGGCGCGCAAACCGCCCGCTAACTTGCCGGATACATCCGCTGAAATTCAGGATCGTCATGAAGCAGCGCCAAATCAGGATCCCGCCGCGCCCACGTGGCATCCTTGAATCCGCCGTCCCAGGCTTTCCGCAGCGCATCCATCGCCTCGGCCTTTCTTTTCAAGCCGCAGTAATTACAAGCGGCGTTGTAAAGAATCGACGCCTCGTTCGCGCGCAGCGTGATCGCCAGTCCGGTCTCGCGCAGCGCATCTTCCTCACGACCCACTTCCGCATAATCCCCGCCCAGTAGAACCCGCGCCCTCGCATCCTCGGGTACTTGCTTCAAATGATTCTCCAGCGCTGCCATGCGCCTCTGCACAATATTTTTTCGCAGCTCCGATTTCCCGAGGGCACCCAGGGCGTTCCCGATCGGCACATATGCGTTGTAGTCCTCCCCGCTCACCTCCAGCGCGAGTTCCATCACATCCACGATTTCCTGGTAACGCCCAGCCGAAAACAACGCGCGACAAAGCAAATAGTAGGCTCCCTCGCAGTCCCGCTTTCGTTCGATAGCCTTGCGTAGCATCCGCACGGCTTCATCGTGCAACCCCGTTGCATACAACACCCAAGCCTGGCTAACCTGCACCTCCGGCAAATCCCACCGCAACGCAACCGCTCTGCCGGACGCCTCTCGCGCTCGCTCCACCCACACCGAATCCCGGCTGAAATTACAAAAAAACATGGCGCAAGCATTCGCGCAAGCCGCATAAGCCAACGCAAAACTGACGTCGATGGCCACCGCGTTTTCAAACATCTGCAGCGCAAATTCCAGGTCCTGCCGCGTTTGCCGGCGCGCATATCTCTTACCGCGTAGATACAGATCGTACGCCTGCAGATTTTCCGTAGGCTTCACCGCCAGCGCTTCCAGCTCCTGCGGGGAAAGCGTCACCCGTAGCGCCTCCGCAATCTTCCGCGCAATCTCGTCCTGAACCTCAAACACGTCTTTCATTTCCCGGTCGTAGCGCTCCGACCACATCGGAAAATCCGTCTGCGTATCCACCAACTGCGTGTTTATGCGCAACCTGCTGCCCGCCCTTCGCAAACTCCCCGTCAGTACGTACGCCGCGTGCAGTTGCTGCCCGATCTGCTGCGGCGTCACCTGCTTGTCCCGGAACGCCAGCACCGTCGGCCGAGAAAATGTGTTCAGTCCGCGGATCTTCGAAAGCTCCGTGATGATGTCCTCGGTGATCCCGTCCCGCAGGTACTCATCCTCCTTCGCGCCACTCAAATTTTCGAAATAGAGCACCGCGAGCGATTTTGGGCCCTGCTTCGCAGCTCCGGAGCGCGACTCGGTAACCTCCGCAGATCGTTTCTGCCCCGAATCCAGATCGCGCTTCAGCCGGTTCAAATCGGTCTTCAATTCCGTCGCGGACTGACACCGCAGATTGCGGTCCTTCTCCAGCAGCTTATCCAGCAACCGCCCCAATTCCGCAGGCAAAGCCGAATTCACTTGCACCGCCGGAATAGGATCGCGGTTCAAGATCGCATCAAAAATAACCGCCGACGTGTCCCCGCGAAATGGCAAAGTGCCCGTAGCCATCTGGTACAAAACCGTTCCGACCGAAAACAGATCCGTACGAGCATCCACCAACTGCCCCCGAGCCTGCTCCGGCGACATATAGGTCACCGTACCCACCGACGATCCCGGCGAAGTCAGTTCCTCGCCCAGGAAAGTCTCCATTCGCGAAGGTCTCGAACTCGGATCGTTCGCCGCATTGAGTAGCTCAATTTTCGCCAGACCAAAATCGAGTATTTTTACCTGCCCCCGCGTCGTCACGAAAATGTTCGCTGGTTTAATGTCCCGGTGAACGATCCCTTTCGAGTGCGCCGACTCGAGCGCATCCGTCATCTGAACGGCCAGCGTCAGCAGTTTCTCGATCGCGAAGGGCTGTCGTCCGATCATCTCGCCGAGCGTCTGCCCTTCCAGCAACTCCATCACGATGAAATGCTGGCGCTCGTGCTGTTCGATCGCATGAATCGTGCAAATGTTAGGGTGGTTCAAGGCGGACGCGGCCCGCGCTTCGCGCTGAAATCTCTCCAGCAATTGCGAATCCTGGGCCATCTCATCCGGCAGAAACTTCAGCGCCACGCGCCGGCCCAGCTTTGTGTCCTCCGCCTCGTAGACGACGCCCATGCCGCCGCTGCCGATCCTGCGGCTTACGATGTAGTGAGAATACGTTTGACCCGCCAGAGAATCAGTGCCCGCCATGCCCGGCATGATACCAGACTGCGCTTCAAAGTACGTTCAATCCGCCTTCGGTGCCACAGCCATTTCCTCCACCCTGAACCCTCAAGGCCCCCGCGAGGCCTGGCTCTTGTAGGGGCGCAGCCGCGTTTATCCCTGGGCCTCGAAGGGTGCGCCCCATCTCGGCAAGTAACGTGCCCCAACCGGCTATTGTTCTTTGCGCACACCCCCCGGAGCTCCAAACGGGCCGCGGACTTTCCTGCCGCGTTGACTTGCCCCAACACGCAGCCTAAGATTCCCCTGTCCCGCACGCTGCCAATTGCGGCTACGCGCTATCGATGCACCGGAGGAGTTTGTGAACGACTGGAGATTCGCCCAAAAGGACGTCTCGGAAGAGCTAGCCGAGCTCCATTTGTATTCCTTCAAGAAGTGCGTGAGCGGCGTCGAAATCAATTTCACCATCACCGTCAAGGAATTCGCCGCGCCACCGCCCGGTCAATACTTCAAATTCTTTGCCCAGGCTGATAAGCCCATCAACCAAAAAATCGCCCCGTTTCTCGCTTCGGGCTGGGGCAATTCCATTCTCGAAGCCCTCACCGGCTGCACCCGCGCCATTCGCGAATTTCCTTGCGAAGAGGGCGAAACCTCGCCGACCGAAACTGCCGCTGGCGTCTAAGCACGCTCGAATCGCCGATTGGATATGCGCTCAATTATTTGCTTTATTTCTCGGACCAGCACCGCGCCGCTACACGGAGGCCCTGCGTGGAAATCACCCGAAGAGAAATCGCTCCCGGTATCGTCGCCCTCGAGTTGACTGGCCAGCTTCAGTCGGGCGTCGAGTGCAAACGCCTCGAACTGGCTATGGATGACCTTCTGCACGAAAAACAGAAGCGCGTGATTTTCGATCTCTCCAAAGTTACCAAAGTGGACAGCGCCGGCCTCGGCAAAATTGTGAATTGCCTCTCCCGACTGAAACTCGCCGGTGGCGCCCTGTACTTGGCTGGCGTCTCGGAAATGGTCGCCGGCCTTCTGAAACTAACCAAAGTCGACCGCCTCGTAAAAGTCTACCCCACCGCCCAAGAAGCCGCCCAAAGCTTCCCCCGCTCCCAATAATTGTAGGGGCGCAGCACTGTTGCGCCCCCAACGCCCAGCCCCCAAGGATCAATCAACTTTCGGCCAACTCAAACCGCAGCCGCCAACGCTTCACCCTTCCGCGACGCCTCCCACAACGCGACATACGGCTTCAACTCCCGCATCATCTTCGCGAACCCCGCCAAATCCAACGACTGCGCCCCATCGCTGATGGCCTTCTCGGGCGCCGGATGAACCTCGACAATCAATCCATCCGCCCCAATCGCCACTCCAGCCCGCGAAAGCGCCGGCACCAAACTGCGCTTCCCGGTAGCGTGACTAGGATCCAGAATCACCGGCAAATGCGTCAACTCATTCAGCGCCGGAATCGCCGCAATATCACACGTATTCCGCGTCTCGGTCTCAAAGGTCCGAATCCCCCGTTCACACAAAATCACATTCGGGTTTCCATGCGCCACCACATACTCCGCCGACATCAAAAGCTCCTTGATCGTCCCGCTCAACCCTCGCTTCAACAAAACCGGCCGCCCGCATTTTCCCAGCGCCTTCAGCAGCACGAAGTTCTGCATGTTCCGTGCCCCTACCTGCATTACGTCTGCGTACTGCGCAATCATCTCCACATCTCGGTCGCCCATCACTTCGGTAATAATCGCCAAACCGGTAGCCTGCTTCGCCTTCTGCAGCAGTTTCAATCCTTCCTCTTCCATCCCCTGAAAATCATAAGGAGAAGTCCGCGGCTTGAATGCCCCACCGCGCAACATCTTGGCTCCAGCCTTAGCCACACCCTCCGCCGACTGCATAATCTGCTTCTCGGATTCCACCGAACAAGGCCCGGCCATCACCACAAACTCGTCGCCGCCAATCTCAATCCCATTCACGCGGATCCGCGTCCGCCCCGCCTTGAACTGCTTGCTCACAAATTTGTACGGCGCCGAAATCCGCATCACTTTCTCGACCTGCGGCATCGACTCCACCGATTCCAGGCAAGCTGTCACATCCCCCACTCCCACGACTCCGATCACGACGCGCTCCTCTCCCTCAATCGAGTGCACCTTGTACCCGAAATGAGCCACCTGCGCCCGCACCTCGTCGATTTCCTCCCGCGTTGCATGCAGCTTCATAGAAATAATCATCGCCAATCTCCCCGTCTCCTCGATTGAGCCTAAGCACAGCGTCTCCGCTACCTCTGCGCTGCGCGGCCTCCGTACCCTCTGCGTTAAAGCCGTTGCTATTGCCGTTTCCTTTCGACTTTTAACTGTCGGCCGCTTTTCCCGATTTCTTTACCTCACTAGTTCGTTGCTTGATTACTTCCGAGTCTAAAAACAAAAAACCCACTCAACTTGCGAGTGGGTCGAATCTCTCTCTTGTGTCTCTACTTACAAATTCGCCCCTCGCCCGATTGTGTGTGGGCTCCAAAATCCAAACCAATACGAGTAGGCGTTGCGAACCATGATCGGCATTTTATGGTTTCCCATGCCGGGACGCAAGCACTTCTTCCGCACCCGCTCCCCCGGACAGCCGCTACCATTCCTTCCCTCTCGATACCTCATTTTTTCTTCATCTCCTCGAATCCAGGGTCACGACGGAAAGTGTCCTCGTTGCCCAGGCATCCAGGCGTCACCGTGCCAATGATCTTTGTTTCATTTTCCCAAATCCGCCTGCGCGGCCCTTTGCAATACCCTTTCGCGTCCGCGCCGTTCGTTGGTCTGGCGGTATTCCTCGAGGTCATGTGTGCTCGCGCCCTTGGCGATCATCGACTGAACTTCGGCGAAGGCCTCTTTCTCACTTCCCCTTATCCGATAGCAATACGCCCACCGGTTGTGCAAATTGGGTCACCGACTCCGGTGACACTCTTACGTCTGCGACCAAACGTTTCGCATACGGCATCTACATGTGTGAAGGCGCAGATCTCCGCTCACGGCCAGTCCCAGCCTTCTCCGAGAGCCCGATCTCAACCACCAAACAATTGGAAATAGTTAGAAAAGCAGGACCGCAACGCGAAACCTTGTAAATCCTTGCGAACTACCCGCTTCGCAAGCCCCCACCGCCGCCGCACGATATCGCCCGCTGCGGACCTGCTGCTCCAAGTCAGCCGGCAAGCGGCTCAGGTCGCCGGTCTCGTACCGAACTACCAGGCTCGGCCGGTTGCCCGACCAGCCGCGATCGATCCCGCAGGTCTTGCGCGCATCCTCCGTAGTCCCAATTGCGATTGCCCCATTTCCGTTAGGCCCGCTCGCGATCGGTGTAGACCCGTTTGATACGTTCGCACCGGTTGCGCTCACGCTCGATCGATTCGCGACGGGTTGCACGCTGCCCGCGCCGCCATTCGAGCCGATCGCATTCGAGGCGCTCAGCGCGCTCGCGCCGTAATTGGCGACTTGCAGGCCGCGCGCGGCTAGCACTGCGCTGACTTGTCTCTCCTGTTCGACAATACTTAGGCTGGCAACCGATTGAGAGAAGTCTTGCACCGCAAACAGCACTCCCGCTCCACCACGGCCGAAGCTTCCTCCAGCCGAGCCGGCCGCGTCGCGCGAAGTATTGCTTACGACAGCGATGCCGATAGCAGTGAGTTCTGGATCGAGTAGATTCGCGCGATGCGGCGGCGAGTGCATCCAGCTCGAATGAATCGCGTCCGCCGAAGGTCCCTCGGCAACGTTCTCCGCAATCTCCGTGAATCGCGCTCCAGTTGACCGCGCGCGATCCTGCAGCGCAGGCTCGCCGGGAAACTGGTGCGACAAGGTATTGCGCTGCGCCATGAGCAGCGCATGCTGGCGCGCTGCGTTCGCCAGCGCATCGTCCCAGCGCAACTGCGCCAATCCTTGCACTGCGCGCTCGCGGTTCGCCGCGTCGAATAGTGCGCGTTCTGCGGAAGGCGGCTGCGCCTGCACCGAAATCAGGTTTGCGGACAGCACCACCGCAATGAGCAGAACAATGGTGAATAGTCGTGCGGCACAGACATCGATCGCCTCCGCGGCAACGCGCGTGCTGCGTCCAGTGAGTTTCAGCGAGCGAGCTACCTGCGAACGAAATTGTTGCAGCGAGCGAAGGAGCATGGAAGTCCCCTGCAACCATTAAACCCGCCAAGGGGATCGGTTACTCGGGAGACGAAGGACAGTCGTGCGCTGAGAAGAAGCTGGGCGTTCGTACAGTTGTTCGTTCGTACAGGTGGCGGGCTTCTATCCGTCTGGCCCGAAAAACGCGCACAGGCAAGAAGTAAGCCCGGACGAACGTATAGGTGTTCGTTAGAAATACTCTTTGTATATAACTTTTTGTTGGTTTAGCCAAAATAGTAAAATCTCGACATCCTCACACGGTGGGTCTGTGGAACTGTTCGGGTACCTCCTACTGCTGTCGTTTGTCTTGGTTGGCCCATGGATTTTCGTGTGGCGCATGAGCCGCGGCCGCAAGGTTGAACGCGCCGAAGACCTGGCGCGCTGGCGTGAACTCTCCAACCGCGTGCTGGCCCTCGATCGCACCGTCAAGGATCTTCAAGATCGCGCAGCAAGGAGCGCAAAGCCACCTGCGGATTCGAAGGAATCGCCCGGCGTCCAGCCTAACCCTGCGCCCTCGACGGCGCCTTTTCCCAGTCCATCCGAGCCTCCAATACTTCCAGCAAAATCGGCACCGCCTTCTGCGCCCCCTCCCCCGACTTCGGAAGCGGTGACGGTTCCCGCCGGCCCGCCGCCTCCTCCCTTCCCTCCTCCACCGTCCGTTCAGCTTCCTCCATTCAACATCATCAGCAAGTCCGCCTCCTCGAAGGTCCGGCTGTCAAAATCTGCCCTTGATCTCGAAGAAGCACTCGGCACCAACTGGCTCAACAAGCTGGGCATTGTGATTCTGGTTCTCGGCGTCGCCTTCTTTCTCGCTTATCAGCTTAAGACCCTGGGACCTGCTGGAAAAGTGCTGGTGGGTTATGTCGTCGGCGGAGCGCTGCTGGGTACGGGGATATGGTTTGAGCGCCACGATCGTTATCGAGTACTCGCGCGTGCTGGCATCGGTGGCGGATGGGCGCTTCTGTTCTTCACCACCTACGCCATGTATCACGTACCGGCGACGCGCGTCCTTTCCTCGCAACCCAGCGATCTCCTGCTCATGCTCGCGGTCGCCGCACTCATGGTGTGGCACACCTTGCGCTACCGGTCCCAAGTCGTCACCGGTCTGGCTTTCCTGCTGGCCTTTCTGACGGTCACGGTCAGCCACTCGAATGTTTACAGCTTGTCGGCCGGTGCGGTCCTCGCGGCTGGTTTGGTTGTCATCATCGGCCGCATGCAGTGGTTTGAACTCGAACTCGTCGGCATCCTCGCGAGTTACCTGAACCACTATCTTTGGTTACGTCCGATCATCGAGCCGATGCACGGCCACCACCACCGGTTCCCGGAGTTTGCCGCGAGCGCCGGAATCCTGGCGCTTTATTGGCTTGTGTTTCGCCTCTCCTATCTCGTGCGCAAGCCGGACGACGAGAGGAAAGAGCACATCTCCACGGCCGCGGCGCTGCTCAACACTCTTCTTCTGCTCCTGCTGTTCAAATATCAGTCCGTGCATCCCGAATGGTCCTTCTGGGCTTTGCTGACCATCGGCGCGCTCGAAACCACGCTTGGACAGTTGCCGGTTACCAAGCGGCGCCGCTCTGCGGTCATCGTGTTGAGCACCATCGGTGTCGTTCTGATGCTCGCCGCCTTCCCCTTCCGTTATTCCGGAATGCGCCTTTCGCTGCTTTGGCTGGTGGAATCGGAAACGCTGCTTTTGATCGGCGTCTGGACCGGCGAGATCGTATTCCGCCGGCTGGGGGCAATCGCCGCAATCGTCGCCGCCGGCCACATGATTTCCTTCGATGCCGCCAGCGTCTATGGAATGCGGTCCGATGATGCGGACCTGCGCAGCCATCCGCGCCTCGCGATTCTATTTGTGGTCGCTTCGGTGCTCTTCTACGGCAACGCTCACTGGGTCGCGCGCCGTTGGGCCGACCTCTTCCGCCACCAGGTCGACCGGACAATGATGGCCCGTTTCTCCTATGTCGGCGCGTTCATGGCCTTCACCGGAGCGTGGATCCTCTGCCCCGAAGCATGGACCGTTGTGGCTTGGGGTTTGCTAGGTTTGCTGCTGGCCCTCGCGAGTCGCCGTTGGGAACTTCCCGATCTCGGATTTCAGGCAAACTTTTTGGCCGTGGCGATGCTCATTCGCTCGCTCGCCATCAACCTCGACGCTACCAGCGAGTTTCACGGCCTCACGCAAAGACTCCTTTCGATCCTGCTCGTCTCTGTTTTGCTATATAGCACGTCACGATGGAGTTGGTCCGCCGAAGGCAGCAAACGCCTTGCTCTCGGTACGACCTCACTCTCTGCTCGGCTGCTCGTGAGCAGCGCCTATACCTGGGCCGCTTCTTTCTTGCTGGCCCTGCTGGCGTGGTATGAACTACGCCCCGTCGGTGTAGCAGTCGCTTGGGTGCTTGGCTCCCTCGTCTTGCTGGAAATAGGCTTGCGCCGCAAATCTTCGCAACTGCGCTTCCAGGCTTACGTTGCACTAGCCGCGAGCTTCTTGCGCATCTGGTTCGTGAACCTCAACGCGTCCGGTAATCCTGGAGAAATCAGCCCGCGCTTCTATACCGTCGTGCCTGTGATGCTCGCCTTCTACTATGCGTACTGGAGACTCCTGGAAGCGGGGGACGATCTGGGGCAATTGGAGCGCAGGTATGGAGCCGCCCATTTCTGTTGCTGGTTCGGCACCATCTCCCTCGCTGCGCTCATGCGCTTCGAGCTGCCACCCGATTGGGTTGCAGCCGCTTGGGCCGCACTCACCCTCGTTTTGGTCTTGATGGCCTGGAGGAGCGCGCAACGCCTCTTTCTCCATCAGGCTTTGCTGGTCGCAGCGGCGGTCCTAATGCGCGCGTCTTTGCACAATTTTTACGAGCGGAGCTATTTCCCGGCGCCGGTATGGGAGAACCGTTGGGTGTGTGTAGGAACAGCTGTGGCCCTGCTGTTCGCCGCTTTGCCAGTTCTCTTTCAATTGCGAATCAAAGAGTCCGGCGAATTGCCGGCGCCCCCACTCCGTCGTGTTTTCGCTTTCTTGAACCGCCGGCCCGAACAAGTCTTCTTCTTCATCGCACTCGCTCTACTCACTGTTCTTCTGGCTTTGGAAATGCGGCACGGAATGGTGACGCTCGCTTGGGGCCTCGAAGGCGTGGCGGTCTTCATCCTGGCACTATGGCTTTCCGAAAGAAGTTTCCGGCTCTCCGGGCTTGCCTTGTTGTTGCTTTGCGTCGGCAAGATCATTCTGGTCGATGTTTGGCGCCTCAATCCCCGCGACCGCTATCTGACCTTCATCGTCCTTGGCGCCGCCCTCTTGCTTGTCTCGTTCCTTTATACGCGCAATCGTGACGCGCTGCGGCAATACCTATGAAACATTGGATAGCACTGGCGGCGATTCTAATTTTAGGCCTGGGGGCAATTGTCTTCAGCCAGCGTCGCAAAGTGGATTCCGGGGCAAGTCCTGCTGCGATCTTGTACCTGATCGCCGACACCGAGCACGAACTCACCCGCATGCCCGTGCGTTTCACCCGTATTTCCGATGACGACGAAATTCGTGCCGGAGATGAACTCGCAAATGGATATATCCCGGAGGGCCGGGACAAACCTGCTGCGGAGGTCACCGAGATTCAGGCGTACCTCAATCAGGTAGGTTTCCGCCTCGCGGCAAACGCCCATCGCAAACTGCCGTACCGGTTTCATTACGTCCCCGACCAGGGTTTCGTCAATGCCTTTGCCTTGCCCGGAGGACACGTCTATATCGGCGCGGGCTTGCTCGCTTTGATGGACAGCGAAGACCAACTCGCCGCCGTCCTCGGGCACGAAATCGAGCACATCGATCACTACCATTGCGCGGAGCGCTTGCAGGTGGAGCAGGCCTTGCGAAAGGTTCCGCTGGCCGAGTTAGTTGCTCTTCCGATCGGAATTTTCCAGGCCGGTTACAGTAAGGACCAGGAACTGGAAGCCGACCGCGAGGGGACTCGGCTTGCCGTGGAAGCTGGATACTCTGCAAGCGGCGCCATCCGCGTGTTCGAGACATTTCAGCGCCTCTACGACGAGGTTCACGCGCGGGCCAAGACGCCTCAGGATGAACTATCGCAAGTCGCCATCGATACCCTGCAAGGATATTTCCGCTCGCACCCTCTGCCTTCGGAGCGTATCGCGCAAGTAAACGGAATGATTGCCGGCGCTGCTTGGCAAAATCCCCCCGAACGCGACCTGGCCGTTGCTTACATTTTCTGGACCGAACGCGCGGAGGCGTCACTGAACGAAGGAAAATACCCTCAAGCGCAGGAGTTAGCCGCCCGAGCCGCGCAGATGCACTCGAATGGCAAGATTCTGAGAATATTGGCACAAGCGCAATTCTTTCGGGCCGATTTCGCAAACGCCGCGGCGTCCTACCGCAAAATTCTCGACGGTGATATTTGGACGATCGATCTCGCCGATTCCTACGCCTTGTCTCTTGCCGCTTCGCATCAGCAGAATGCCGCCAGCGAGTTTCGTCAATGGATTACATTACTTCCAGGAGATACCGAGCCCCTGCAAGTCCCGCTGGATGGACTCTTACTGCTGGCCGGAGACGCTGCGCCTGCTCGCCACTTGCAGGCCGAGATTCTCGGCAATCTGGCCAGCAGTTCCGGGCCCTCTCAGCTTTCCGACCTTGGTTGGTGGTGCTACTTGGCCAAGGACTATTCGAACGCAGCAGATCTGCAGCGTGAAGCAGTGCAACGCCGCCCAGGCAATCTTCGCATGTTGATGCGTCTAGCCTGGATCGAAATCGACCTGCGGCGCCTCACCGACGCTCTGGAAACAATCAACCGCGCAGACCAAATCGCCACCGGTCCAGGGGCGCCTTCGGAAAAGATCATGGCTCCGGCGGTGGCGCGGTGGCAGGCCCAGGAGCGCGACACGGCCTTGATTGATTTTGAGCATGCCATTGCTCGTCATCCGGAATGGACCAATCACCATTGGGTTGAAAGCGTTTACTCGCCGCTCGTCGCGCAAAGCGTTCAGGAGATGCAAGCCGAATACGATCGACGAAAAAAGGCGAAAGCAAAGGTACAACGCTAGCGCGCGAAAACTTCTCGGCAGAGAATCTTCAGTAGAAATTTTCGTCGCGAAGAGTTTTTAGCCGCGGACGCGGACGGCGCTGAAGCTCAGGATCACGTGGCCGCCGGCAGTGGGCCGGCCGAAGCTCAGCATGGGGCGGAAACGCGAGAACAGCAGCATCTGGTCAAGCTGGTGGCGCAGGTCGACGCTGTGCGGGCCGGAGATGATTTGGTAGCCGACCATGCCCCCGTGGGCGTCAACCGTTACGTCCAGGAGCAGTCCATGGGGCAGCGCCAGCTCGGAATCGTGCGCTTCCGGGGCCCAGGCTTGGGGATAGTCCGAAAGGGTGATGAGCTCGGCGGGTTGCAAGATATTCAGAGGCACATCGTTTTGCACCGCGCGCACGGTAATGCCGGGGACGATAAGTTGCAGCACCACGACAAAGACGAGAATGGCGGAGAAGAATCCGCCAGTAGCCGGCAGGGTGATCGGGCGAAAGACGTTGTCGAGAAGAATCTCGGCGCGGTCGCGCATTCTGCGGAAACGGCTGGGAGCGTCTTGACGGTCCGGCGACTGTGCCGCGGCAACACGAATGCGTGTGGCTAGATCCGCGGGAGGCAGGCTCCGGGGAACGCGGGAGAGCAGGGCGCTCAGTTTGCGGAAGCGCTCCAGCTCCTCGCGGCAATCCGCGCAGCTGTCCAGATGCTTACGAACCTCGATGCGGCTGCGAACCTGGGCGGCGCCGTTGATGGCGTCGTCCATATAGCCTGCGAGATTTGCGCAAACGGTGGTGCACTTCATGGGAGTTCCTCGCTCGCGGAACTCTCCCGCGCAAACCTGCTGCGTGCAGAAACAGTAGTGCGGTGCGAGCCAAAGTGCGGCGCGAAGGCCGGGCGCGGCATGCGGCTGGAGCCAGCGCGCGACGCGGAAGAAGACGCGCTAAAGCGCGCTCCTACATTTGCGCTTCCACTCGAGTACGCTGCGCGTTGATCGTTCCCGGTTGCGACCGATGAGGTAAGTTCCGCGTTTCTGCTTGCCGAATGGTCACCCGCCGCCGTCGCCGTCGAGTGATCTACCAGAAGCGGCTCCAACAGTTCTTTCAAGGCGCGACGGCCTCGCAGGATGCGCGACTTTACGGTGCCCGAGCTGCACTCCAAGACTTCGGCGATTTCTTCGTAGCTCAGGCCTTCGAGGTCGCGCAGGATTACGGCACTGCGGAAGACTTCGGGAATCTCCTGGAGCGCGCTTTGCACCGCGGATTGAATTTCGTGCGCGGCGAATTGCTCGAAAGGCGTGGCGGCGATGTCTTCGATTTCGATGGCGGCATGGCCTTCTTCAGGTTCGGCGTCGATGGAGACGTTCTTTTGGAGGTGGCGTTTGAACCAGCGCTTGTGGTTCAGGGCTTCGCGGATGGCGATGCGATACAGCCAGGTCTTTAGCGAACTGCCCTGGCGGAAACTGCGAATGCCGCGAAACGCCTTCAGGAAAACTTCCTGGGTGCCATCGGCTGCGTCTGCGACATCTCCTAACATACTCAAGATCAAATTGTAGACCGGGCCATGGTAGTGGGTGACCAGCCAGTCAAAGGCGGTCTCCGAACCGGCTTGCAGTTCGGTTACCAGCCGGGTTTCGTCGACGCCCCACGAGAGAGCACTGGCCCAATCTGACAATGCCGGCCTTTCCGGTCCGGAGGTGAAGTCCGAACCTTCCTGACCCATCAAGCGCGAACGTCTGGAGAACAGATTGGGCATTGCCTGGCTACCTGCTAACCGGCTCGATGCCCGATGTCCGCTCTACTGGCTTAGACACCGGGAGGGGCGGAACTGTTTCCGTCCAAGAACCGATTGTGGCACCGTGTGCCCAGTACTGCAATGGGCCGGTGGGCATGGAACCTGATTGCGGGGCTGCGAGCGCCGAATTCCCAATCGCGCGGCGAGTGAACAATTTGCTCCCGCCCCCACCATTTTTCGCAAGTGCGGATTCTGAAGGGGTTACAACGTTTTCAGGTTGGTATGTCGGATACAGTTCCGGAATACAACCGGCCATGCCACCCCGGGCATTTGTAAGCGTATCGAACGATGGGAGTTACGCGGGAGGCAGCTTGTAAAACACATGAAAACACGAAACGAGCTGGCAACGGGCGGCGCTTGGGTAAGTCTGTTCTCGGAGGGAACCGACCCCTGGCAGCATCTTCAGATTTACTTTGTAAGTATATTTATCATTGCTGACTAATTTCCGGTGGCTCCGGTATTGCTCATCGATTTCACGCATGCCGAGCTTCTCGGTCGGAGCATAGGTCGGAGCATAGCTCGGCGGTCTTAGTCCGGGCGCGATCCTTGGGCGGCTCCTATTCTCATGGGATGCAGCTCGAATTTGTTGAGGTTTGCGCGCACGGTCGGATCGTTTTCCAAGATCGCGCGGAGTTCCGCTTCGTCCGTACCTTCCAGCACGGCCATTCCAAAGGCTCCTTCGGGCGCCATTACCGGGCCGAAGATCAACACTTTGCCGGCAGCGAATTTCTCATGCATATATTTCACATGCTCCATCATTAGCGCGCGCTCGTCGGCAGACATGTCCATCGGAAACGTGGGACGTGGCGGAATCAGTTTTACGAAGTAGTTTTGTTTTGCCATGAGGCCGGTCATGTTAGCACGCGTGGGATGATGGTGCAGTGGGTGGCGGACGACGGTTGCGGGTTAAATAAAAAGAGAGGCGCCTGGAAGAATCACAGGCACCCCTCTAGTTTACAGCTTAATTCTTCGTGTACCTCAGGGATCACCTCCTTACTCGACAGGAGCGTCGCAGTTCCAACTATAAAATCATTTCCGGTGGCGTCAACGGTTAAATTTCAGAGCAGGAAAGAATCGAACACTGCGAAAGCACGACGAGTTCCTACAGTTACTGTTGCAGGGAGTCGATCGTGAGGGCGTGCAGGCCTTCGGCGTCCCGCGCTTTGCCCTTTACGAGGATGCCGGGGACACCGATCTGGTCGAGAAGGTTTGCGGGGAGTGGGATGGCGTTGCGCGGGGTGAGCACAACGTACGCCTGGCTGCCTTGATCGGGGACGAAGAGCAGCGGGGAGCCTGCGGCGACGCAGAGCTTGGCACAGAAGGCATGATCGTAGGCGTGGGTGTGGGTCGCGAGATAGCAATTGGCGTCGGTGAGTTCGCCGCGAAGGGTGACAGAGTTGCCCGGCAAGGATTGTCCGGCGAGGAGATCGATATTCCCCTGTTGTGCCAAGGTCTGCGCTTTTGCCAGGTCGGAGACTAGGGGTTGAACTTTTGCGAATGGCAGGCCGTTCAGACCGTTTCTATCTCCAAATTGAAACGCTCTGAATGGAAACGCGGATAAAGAAATGGCTGCCAGCAAACCTGCGGGGGCCAGCAGCCATTTTCTATCTCGAAGCGCTTTGCGTGCGGGGGCTGGCATGTTTTTGGCTGGTGGCGCTTTTCTGGGTGGCGGCGCCAGTGTACATGATGCGCCAGATGGAGTTGGAGCCGTCGTCGGATACCAGCAGCGAGCCGTCGGGGGCTACGGTGATGCCGACGGGCCGGCCCCACACGTGTCCGTTGTCGACGGCAAAGCCGGTGATGAAGTCTTCGTACTCGCCACTGGCGCGATTGGTCTCGTGCAGCGGTACGCGGATCACTTCGTATCCGGCGCGGACGGAGCGATTCCAGGAGCCATGTTCGGAGGCGAAAATGTCTCCGCGATATTCGGCTGGGAATTGCGCGGCTTCGTAAAAGGCCATCTCAAGCGACGCGAAGTGAGGCTGCAGGAGTACGTCGGGGACCAGAACTTTGTCTTTCAGCTCGGGATGTTTGCCTTGATGGCGCGGATCCTGATGGCTGCCGATGTACCACCAGGGCCAGCCGTAGAAGCCGCCTTCCTCGACGTGCGTGATGTAATCGGGGACGAGGTTGTCGCCTAGGCCATCGCGCTCGTTGACCGAGCACCAGAGCTCGCCGGTCTTGGGCTGGATGGCGAGGCCACCGCCGGCATTGCGGATTCCGTAGGCGTAGACGCGCATGCCGGAGCCGTCGGGTTCGAACTCGAGGATGTCGGCGCGATTTTTCTCGCCGGGAGTGGTGTCGGGATCGTCGACGTTGGAGGCCGAACCTACGGCTACGAACATCTTTTTACCGTCGGCGGTGAATTGGATGTCGCGGGTCCAGTGCCCTCCGCCATGGGGAAGGTCGGCTAGATGCTGGGAGGGTCCCCGGGCCTGCAGGTCTCCGTTTTGATAGGGAAAGCGAACCACGGAATCGGTGTTGCCCACGTAGACCCATCGCGGGCTATCGCCGGGAGGGTAAAAGGCGATGCCGTAGGGACGTGTTAGCCCTGTTGCGAAAACCTCTGTCTGCTTTGGTTTGCCGTCGGCGGTGATGCCGCGGAAGACTTTGATTTTCCCCGTGCTGCTTTCTGCCAGGAAAAAATCACCGTTGGGAGCGGTGCGGATCAGGCGGGGATTGTCGAGTCCCGTGGCGTAAAGCTGGACGGTAAATCCGGCTGGAGCTTGCGGCCAAGCGTCGTCGGGACGGGCGACCAACTGAGGTCCATTGTTCGAGGTATCGGTGGCGTACGGTGCGGGTAGACTTTGGACTTCGATCTTGCGCATGGTTCCGGGTTTTTCGAAGCGAAAATCGATGAACGGTGCTTGCGGGGCCGGGGCGTTTGTTTTTACCGGCGTGAACGCGGTAGGCCGTGAATTTGGGTTTGCCGGGGTGGCGCCCTTGAGGGACTTTACGAAGGAGACGAGCTGCCATCGTTGCTGCTCAGAGAGCATGCCCCACGCCGGCATGCCATTGTTCACCGAGCCGGTGGTGATGAACCAGAAAACCTCGCCATCGGGTACGGTTTGCGTAGGCCCCTCGGAAAGGGGCGGTATGTTGCCGGTTCCCTGTCCGCTTGCGCCATGACACGAGGCGCAATAGGTCGCATAGAGTTTTGCGCCCGCCGCGACGGCCGCGTCTTGCTTCGCATAAGGGTTGCTTTGTTGTGCGCTTGCCGGGGGCGCATTATGGAAGTGGGCGTCCTGGGCTGCCAGGGGCGAAGCCACAGAGGTCCATGTGAGGGTGAAGGCCCATATTGCCGCGGTACGAATACAGAAGCGGGCATCGAATCTGGATTTCAAGTCTCCTCCAAGCACGATTGGCGAGTATCGGGATCGAAACCGCCATACATATATAACGGTTAGATGGGGCGATGCCCCTCCGGGTTCTACTTTTCCGTGATTTTGGAGGTGTAGTTGATCCATGCGGCGCGGGCACTTTAGGGCGCGGAATGGACCCCGCGGAGTTCGGAAGGTGTAGACTGGTGGGGCCCCGGGCGCATTTCCGGCGTGCGCGCAACAGTTCGTTGAAGGTGGACGGTGATGCCGATTCAACTGGAAATTAATCGCAAGAGCTATTCCCTCCTCGCGGACCCTGATACACCTCTCCTCTATGCTTTGCGTGATGAGCTCGGGCTGACCGGGAGCAAGTACGGTTGTGGCGAGGGGCAGTGCGGGGCGTGCACGGTGCTCGTGGATGGGACGCCGAGGCGTTCGTGCATGCTGCCCGTGAGTGACGCGGCCGGGAAATCGATTACGACCATCGAGGGGCTGGAAAAGGACGGGACGCTGCATCCGGTGCAGCAGGCGTTTCTCGAGGCGGATGCGTTCCAGTGCGCGTATTGCACTTCGGGGATGATCATGAGCAGCGTTGCGCTGATGGAGAAAAATTCCAATCCAACGGCCGCGGATATTGTGCAATCGCTACAGGGGAATGTGTGCCGTTGCGGGGCGCAGCCAAGGATTGTCGCAGCCGTGCAACAAGCAGCGAAAGTGATCCGAGGGCGGGGATGATGCGGGGTTTCGAGAAAAAACTTGTGATTGAGCCGGAGCGGTATGAGTTTGCGGCGCGGCCGATCTATGCTTTTGAACTGCAGCGGCGTGACTTTTTCAAACTGCTGGGTGCGGGCATTGCGGTCTTCTCCGTGGCGGAGAGGACGCCAGCTGGGGCGCAGGAATCGGGCGGTGCCCGGGGATTTCGCGGGGAAGAGGCGCCGAAGGACATTACCTCCTGGTTGCATATTGGCGAGGACGGCGGGGTGACCGCCTTTACGGGCAAGGTGGAGATCGGGCAAAACATTCGAACGTCGTTGGCGCAGTCGGTGGCGGACGAGTTGCGCGTTCCGTTTGAAAGCGTGCGCATGGTGATGGGCGATACGGCGCTGACGCCGTTTGATATGGGCACGTTTGGCAGCCGCAGCACGCCGTATATGACGCCGCAACTTCGGAGCGCGGCATGGGCGGCCCGGGAGTTGCTGGTGGCGGAAGCGTCGAAGGAATGGAGCGTGCCGGCTACCGGGCTGGTGGCCGGCAATGCGAAGGTTACCGACCCTGCGTCGGGGCGTTCGCTTTCCTATGCGGCGCTGGCGACCGGAAAAACGTTGGCGCGAAACATTCCGGATGCCGATCCAGTTACGCCTGTGGCGGAATGGACCGTGGCCGGGAAAGCGCTGCCGAAGGTGGACGGGCGCGCGTTTGTTACGGGAAGGCATCAGTACACGACTGATTTGCGCCCGGCGGGGCTGATGTACGGAAAGGTGCTGCGGGCGCCGTCGTTTGGGGCGACGCTGATTTCTGTCGATACGAAAGCGGCAGAAGTAATGCCGGGCGTGGTTGTTGTTCGCGACGGAAATTTTGTTGGGGCTGCGGCGCCGAGCACGCGCGCTGCGGATCAAGCGATTGCGGCAATGCGCGCGCAGTGGAAAGAGACCAAGCAGCCTTCGAGCGCGGAATTGTTTTCGTATTTGAAGAGCAACGTGGAGGGCGGCGAAGCGGGTCGCGACCAGCACGCGACGGGTTCCGTGGAAGACGGGTTGGCTCAGGCTGCGCATCGCCTGGAGCAGGCGTACACCGTGGCATACATTGCGCACGCGCCGTTGGAGCCGCGAGCGGCGGTCGCCGATTGGACGGACGGAAAACTCACGGTCTGGACGGGCACGCAACGTCCTTTCGCGGTTCGCGATGACCTTGTCGATACGTTTCGGCTGACCAAGGATCGCGTGCGGGTAATCGTGCCAGATACCGGATCGGCTTACGGCGGCAAGCACACAGGTGATGCAGCACTGGAGGCGGCGCGGTTGGCGCGGGCGGCCGGGCATCCGGTGAAGATTGTTTGGACGCGGGAAGAGGAATTCACCTGGGCGTATTTTCGGCCGGCGGGGGTGATTGAGGTCAAGAGCGGTGTTTCTGGGGATGGCACGCTAACGGCATGGGAATTCCACAACTACAATTCCGGCGGGGCGGGCATTGGCACCCCTTATATCGTTGCGAATCAGCGCATTCAATTCCACGCCGCGCACTCGCCGTTGCGGCAGGGGTCATACCGGGGACTTGCGGCTACCGCGAATCACTTTGCTCGCGAGACTCACATGGACGAACTGGCGCACGCTGCGGGAATGGATCCGCTGGAGTTTCGGCTGAAGAATATTGCGGATTCGCGCTTACGGGATGTGTTCCAAGCTGCGGCGAAATCCTTTGGTTGGCCTGGGAAGAAACAGCGGAACGGGCAGGGTTTCGGTATGGGTGGAGGGATCGAGAAGAATGGCTATGTGGCTACCTGCGCGGAACTAGCCGTCGATCGCAGCTCGGGTGATGTTCGCGTGGTGCGAGTGGTGACGGCCTTCGAATGCGGAGCGATCGTGAATCCAGACGGGCTGCGCAATCAGGTGATCGGTGCAAATATCATGGGATTGGGCGGTGCGCTGTTCGAAGCGGTGGCGTTCGAGAATGGGCGAATCACGAATCCTCATTTTGCGCGGTACCGGGTGCCGAGGTTCCGCGATGTACCCGAAATCGAAGCCGTGTTGCTGGACCGCAAGGACATTCCGTCGGCCGGAGCAGGCGAGACGCCCATCGTGGGAATTGCGCCGGCCATCGGCAACGCGATTTTTGACGCGACTGGCATCCGGTTGCGAAGCCTTCCTCTGGTTCCCGGCGGACTCAAGGCTTAGATCCCACACTCCAAAAGGGAAAACTGGAGTCTTCCCGCGGTCCGTGTTTCCTAGGTTCGCGGTTCGGTTCTCGTTTGGGCATGGCTGGCCGGTAGGTCAGTTGTGACCAAGCTGCCAAAAAGCGAAGAATGGAGGTGGATGGCGTAGTGTGCAGCTTACAGGGTCAGATTGGCGGGCACATCCATGCAGAATGGTCCAACCAAGAAGGCTAGTGGCGGACGCGGGGCGAAGAAATTCGCGAAACCGCGAGCGGTGCGGCGGTGCTCATTTGTGGCATCGGTCGAGGTGACCGAGCTGAGTTCGGGGACGCGGCTGTCGGCGCGAACCTCGGAAGTGGGAATGGGCGGTTGCTACGTGGATGCTATGAATCCGTTTGCGATTGGAGCGCAGGTGAAACTGCGGATCGTTCGGGACCAAGGCGCGTTCGAGGCCAAGGCCAAAGTGGTCTATTGTGACCCCAGCTTCGGGATGGGGTTGTCGTTCACGGAGATGGAGCCCGAACAGCGGGTGATTTTGGAAAATTGGCTGGAAGAGATGGTGCTGCAGCTTCGGCCGGTGGCACAGTAAGTTCCTACCGAAGCTTCTCGACTTACATTTGACACGAGGTTCGCAACACTAGTTAATTTTTGCACGCCCGGTTTTCTCTTGATTTGCCGCTTGTCGCCCCCGAGCGATTCCCCATTCGAAACGAAGAAGGTCAAATTGGAATGTTTCAGTCGGGCGGGAGCCGTGTTGCCTGCAAGCCGAAATCTGGCTGAAGTGACTCGAGGTTCAAGTATTTCCAATGTTCGGCCGATGATCTGACCGGCGAGTTGGTGCTGGAAATATTGGCAGCTCAAATGCTTGTAATAGCAACCGACGAGCCAACTTACACAAGAATTAACTTCAACGGAGGTAGCTTTTAGGAAACCAGAGGAGGACGATGCCGACACGGGAACAGCTGAGGACGCCAGAAGTCAGAACGGCAATGAAAAGCATGAGTGCGGCGAATCCGCATTGGGTGGGCAGTTCTGTGGGGAGCGGTGAAGGCACAAAGCCGGCGGGGATGGGATGGGGCGCGCGCTTTACGGCGGAGGAATCGATCTTGCTGCGCAGCCTGGCGACGGGCAACACGGTGAAAGAGATGGCCGGGCAATTGCGGTTGCCCAGGGAATCGTTGTTCCGGTTACTGGGGGACTTACGGAGAAAAATCGGAGTCGCCGACGATACGGCGTTGGCGGTGTGGGTGCTGCGAAACATGGGGCGCACAGATCGGCGCGTCGGCGATCGATAGCTGGAAGGACAGAAGCTACGGCTTGCGGACCGGTGAGATATACTATCGGGCCGAGGTGATGATTTCATGCCGAATTTACACCCGGACCACGCGATGGTGGCGCTGCACCTAGCGCTGCCGGCCATTCAGAAAGAACACCAAACAACACGAAGCGTGATTGAAGCGATTCCGCTGAACCACGGAGATTACAAGCCGGAACCGATCGCCAAGACGGCGCTGGAACTGGCTTGGCACATCGTGGCGGCAGAGCACCGGTTCTACTCCGGCGTGGCAGCGGGACAATTGGACTTCACGCCGCGACCCCGGCCGGAAAACTTGAGGAACTCAGCGGACATCGCCAAGTTTTACGCGGAATCGTTCGTTAAAGATCTGGAAGCGCTGCAGAAGACCACGGGAGAGCAACTAGCGAAGATGATCGATTTCCGCGGGATGTTTCAAATGCCAGCAGTAGCGTTCATCGATCTCGGCTTGCGTCACACGATTCACCATCGGGGGCAATTGTCTGTGTATCTGAGGCCGGCAGGCGGCAAGGTGCCGGCGATCTATGGCGAGAGTTACGATTCGGCGGAGGCAAAGAAGGCCGCAGGGTCGGCGTAAAGCGAGATTGCCTTCGCTTGGGCAAGGACAAGAAAGCAGTGGAAATGCGCGAGGCCGCGATGATGTCGCGGCCTCGCGCTGTTTGTGGCGATCAGGGGTGTGTCGCGTTACGAACCTACCGAAGTACCGCGGGCGCGATCCGCTTTGTCTACGGAGGCCTCACCGGTAGAGGACACATCTTCGGCGCCAGTGCCCTTCAAAATTTGCTTCGCGCGTGTCACTTCATCGGACGTTGAGCAGTGCACCGAGAGCAAGATACCGCCCTTCTGGAGGATGCCCTGGTAGCGCTTGGCCTCAAATTCGGGGATGCCCAAGCCAACGAGCGCGCCCGTGAGACCACCGACGGTGCCGCCGACTCCCATGCCCGCAAGAGTAGCCATGATTGGGCCTGCGGCGATGAGTGGACCAACCCCGGGAATGGCGAGTGCGCCAATTCCGGCCAGAAGTCCCAGCGCTCCACCGAGGACAGCTCCGGTCCCTGCTCCGGTAGTTGCGCCTTCCGGGGCCTTAGTAGACTTCTCGGTTCCTATTTCGCGCGTGCCGAGATTTTCCGGCAGGAGGACGGAAATGTCTCCCGTCGCAAATCCTGCGTTCACCAGCGCTTCAGCAGCTTGTTCGGCGCCGTTGCGGGTCGAGTAAATCCCGAAGACTGCAGTTTTCTTGTCGGCCATGGTGTTCCTCCTTGAATTTTTTTAAAACGCTATTCCACTGCGGATTCGAATCTCCCGGTCTTACGACTTTGGCGGTGCTACATGCAGATGATTCGTGACCTTTCCTTCTCCTGCGACCGCAACGGCTGCGGCCTCAATGGCAGCCTTTTCGTCCTCGGAGCGAACCGGCCCTCTCAGCGTGACTTTTCCATCCTGACTGATGATCTTGATGTTGTGCGCGTATGTTGAGAGCGATTTGTCGTCGTGAAGCGCCATACGAATTTTCTTGGTAAGGTCGCGGTCCGCCGGATTCATTTTCTGTTGGTCGGCGGTGGGAGCATGGGTGTTCTGGTTTGCCTTGGAATTGTCCGGGGCACTCGGTTGGGTGTCCTGGTGCGACATGACTTTCGCCGGCATCGATGCCCCGAGCAGCAGGCACGATGCCAGTACAAGCAACTCGGTCCCAAGGGTCTTGTATAGGCTCATGGTGTTCTCCTGACTCTGGGAACGATAGAACGGGCCAGGAACACCGGGTATCCGGCGAACGTTGTATTGGTATCGGCAAATCGCCGTAGGGTACCAGGAACAAATGGAAGGGTTCGTGCGTTTCAAGGGTGGCAATAATTTTGGGCTCGAAGTTATGAGGTGTTCTCATGCGGAACCTGATGACGTTGATCGCGATGGCGGCGACGGGCTTATGGGGCGGCTCTGCAGCAGCGCAGGAATCGATTCGCGTGGACGTAAATTTGGTGAACGTAGCCTTCTCGGTGCGGGACGCCAGCGGGAAGCTGGTTGATGATTTGACCAAAGACGATTTCGAAGTGATGGAGGATGCCGCTCCCCAGAAGATCGCGTTTTTTGCAAAGAGCGTAGACGTGCCGTTGACGCTGGGACTGATTGTCGACGCCAGCGGCAGCCAGGAGCACTTTGCGAAGAAGCACGAACAAGACCTGGCGGTATTTCTCAAAGACGTGTTGGGGCTGAGAGACCGGGCGTTTTTGGTCGGATTCGGAAATCACATCCGCCTGGTAAGCGATTTTTCAAGATCGGGCCAAGAGATGATGGGGGCTTGGAAGATCTACGATAAAGATACGCGGCGCTTTCCGGAGTTAGGCCCGAAAGAGGACCGCGACCTGGGCACAGCCTTTTACGATTCGATTTATTACGCGGTCAGCGAAAAGCTGGCCAAGGAGAACGGCCGGCGCGCGCTGCTGCTGTTCAGCGATGGCGAGGATAATTCGAGTTCGCACGACATGATGACTGCGATTGAGACGGCTCAGAGCGCCAACGTGCTGATTTTCGCGATCCGCTATACGGAGAAACAGCACGGGAAATTAACGGCTCGAAACCAGTATGGCATTCGCGTGATGGATCGCATCTCCAGAGAGACCGGGGGGTTGCATATCGATGCCGAGAAAATTGATCCGCACACTTACTTCCGGCAAATTGCGGAGGAGCTGCGAACGTCCTACGAACTAGGCTATTACCCGACCAATGCCCGCAAGGATGATACGTTTCACAAAGTGGTCGTGCGGCCGAAGCCGCCGGGACTCGCGGTGCGGTCGAAAACGGGTTATTTCTCGAGGTGAACCACGTTTACGCCGATTTCTACGCTGCGGTCGCGGAGGTGACGTAGGGCGGTGCTGGCGTTGCGCGCAGCAGCACGACCAACGTATAGGTGCCCAACGCAATCCCGAAGGGCAACTCCGAGAGCGAAAGTAGCGCCGCGACAATCGCCAGGGCGCGCGCGGAACGCTGGCCTGCGAGAAGGGTAACTCCAGCCAGAATTCCGACAACGCCGGACGCGGCGGACCACATGGTCACGCCTAGATAGAGAAAATGGAAAGCGCTCATTAGCGTGAAGGGGTCGGGAACCCGGGTCAGCATGGCGCCAAACATGAGGGTCGCGGTTGTGGTGAACGAAATCAGCCAGACCGTCATGGCGAGCCGCAGCACACCATAGACCACCCAGCATACGCCCAGAACTCGGGGCCGCGTGGTGGTCAGACTTCGAGCCCGAGAGAAAAGAGGCATCTCTGAAGTCATCTTCTCCTCCTGATATTGCTGGTGAGACAGCAGTCGCTCATCCGTTGACGCAACTACTTTTTCGCCCGGGCACGCCGGCCAGCCACGCGTTTGGTGGCCTTGCGAAGCGTGCGGCGAGCGGCGCGGGCTGGTTTCGTTCGTTTAAGGTTGGCGGTGGCGCGCTGGCCCTTGCGGACAATTTTCTTGCTTTTGCGCTTCACGCTGGTGGCGGCTTGTGCTCCCGACAATGCTTCCTTGGCGGCGCCGGCGGCGGCGTCGGCTTTGGCGGCGATCGCGCCCAGCGTCGAACCGATGGATTCCGCCACGCTAATGAGGAGGGGCTGATCTTTTGACTTGTGCGTTCGCGATGACTTCATGATGACTGGGCTCCTTGTCCTGGGCTACCGAAACCAGTTAATTCGAAATCGCCCGGAGTCGGCTTGCACGCTGCAAACGCCGAACCGGCCTCTATGGACGGACATCCTGACGAATTTAGACGGGCCTGCGTCCCTGGATCACACGGATCAAGATCACGATGATGGCCAGGACGAGCAGGATATGGACGAATCCGCCCAGCGTGTACGACGTTACCAGGCCGAGCAGCCACAAGATGACGAGGATTACTGCGATAGTCCAGAGTAAATCCATTTTGTACTCCTAATCGAGAGTTGGGATTGAGCCCTGAGCCTGGTAAACGTTCAGCGTCGAAGGATTACTTAAGACGACGCGTTTCGTGCATCGCGAAACGCGCCTTCGGCGGTGTCCGCGACTTCATTTACGAAATCCTTGGCGTCTCCCATATTCTTGCGCACCCGGCGAATCACGGTCTTGCCGCGATCCACAGCTTCATCGATGCCGTCTTGCGCAGTTCCGCGAAGCAGTTCGCGAGTGTCTTCTCCAGACTGCGGGGCGAATAGCATACCCAGAGCGGCGCCGGCGCCCAACCCGATCGCGAATGCGGAAACCATTTGCGGCCACGTGTTTCGACGATGAATCATGACTTTCTCCTAGCTGAATGCGACCGTTGCGAGATACGAGTCGGGGCACAATAGCGCGCCCCCCCCGAACGTTAACATCAGGTAAACGACGTAGGCGCTGATGCATGTTCGTGTAGAGCGTGGCTTCCCTAACTGGCGCAAACTTCTGATTAGAGGTCATTTCCGGCCTTTGCTTTGGAGTTTGCGACAATTTGCTGCCTGACCTGATCGAACACGAAATACTCGCCCGGAGCGTGGGCATCCAGTTGGCGCAGCCGAGCCTTCGCGGACTGAATATCGGAAGCAGCTTCAAGCCACAGTAAGCTGCCGTCCAGGTGACGTCTCAAGATATCGAACGGATCTGCAGGCACGAGGTTCCTTTCTACTTTTCGTCAAAATTCTTCCGGCCTGAAGAAGCATGTGCCATGCCTTATTTCGCGGCATTTTGGATTGCTCCATGAAATGAATAGGTTGCGGACGCGCTCAGGTAAATTCCAACTCGGAAAATAGGGCGGAACCTCTAGTACAGGACTGTGTCAATTTAGGAACTACCGTGTGAATTTTTTACACGATCGCACCGCAGGGGGCACTTGCGTCGAAAGCTGGAGAGATGTTCTGTGAATTTGGTGGTTCCGATCGATTCCAACAGGCCTGAGTACATTTTGGTTGCTGGATGCCTGATCCGAAATACTGGTTGAACAGATTGATTTGAAACGCTCAGTTAGAGTTGCTCCCGATCTCGTTTCCTTCCATACCGAAATGCCGCCCCTACGCCGAGTGTCATGAAACCGAGTGGCGGAAGCAAGAGAACCACAACCCCTTTGCTGATGGCTCTTTGCCCATCCTTGGAAGTCGCCTTGGCTGTGCTGTAACACATGGAGCAGGCCTGACCGAAGACCGGCGTGACCCACAGCAGAAGGGAAAGGGCGAGAATAGCGAGGCGCAAGTTCATTTGACTCCCAGCGAAATGATGCGCAGGGCGTCGGGAAAGAAGATCATCATCAAAGCCAGGCACGCGACCAGGGAGCACATGGTCAACCACTTCATCCGCGAGACCTCATACTTCATGTGCATGAAGTAGCCGATGATAAGCGCTGCCTTCACAAGCGACAAGCCCATCAAAATAGTCAGCATACGCACGGGCTGCATATTCTGATAGGTCAGATAAACTTCGATGGCGGTCATTCCCAGCAGCGCGGCCCACACCCAGAAGAACTGCGACTTTCCGTGATGGCGGTGTTGTTCCGCGACGCGCTCTGCGATGACCTGCTGAAAAACTTCCATTTTTTCCGCTCCTAGAGAATCTTGGCGGACATCAAATACACCAACGGAAAAATGAACATCCACACCAGATCGACGAAGTGCCAGTATAATCCGGCAACCTCGACATCCGATGAATCGTAGACCTTAGGCTTCAACCACAAAATGACCGAGCAAACAATGGCTGCCAGCAGCAAAATGTGGGCCCCGTAGTGGAAGGGGCTGTACGCCGGCGTTCCCAACCAAGCGGCTAGCCAGAACGCCAGCAAAATGGGAATGAAATTCCGCCGCAGCGCGATGATGCCGAGATAGATTACTCCCAGCGTTACGTGAAGCATGTGCATGCCGGTCAGCCCAAAAAAGGTGGCGGGAAACTGCGGAACGGTCTTCGCGACGTTGGCGAATTCACCCCCTGCCGCTTGTCCGGGCAGCTTTGGAAACACAGGAAGCGTCAAGCCCTCTGCGATCAGCTTGCTCCATTCCCTGCCATGCAGGACAACAAAGCCTAGGCCGCAGGCCATAGTGGCCAGCAGCCACAGCCGCTGCGCTTTCGCGTCGCCTTGTACCGCCGCGCGCACCGCGAGAACCATGGTCAACGAACTCGTCAGCAAGAACGCCGTCATTATCGTGGCGTTCACAATGCTCTCGGAATGGAATGGCGTCGGCCAGTTTGGCGTGGAGATCCGTCCGTAGCTGTACGCATACAGTAAGGCTCCAAACGTCAGCGAGTCAGAAAGCAGGAAAAGCCACATCCCGATTTTCTTGGAGTAGGTTCCAAACAACGACGGCTCGTAAACCGTCGGCATTTCGTGCGGCAGGGTCGCTTCAGCCACGGGTCTGGTGTCCTCCTTTCTGTGACGTCTAGTGCACAAACTCCAGCAAGCACAAAATGTAAACCCACAACCAGGCCATGAAATGCCAATACCAGCCGGTTACATCCACCACAATAAATTGTGAATCGGCTGGCCGACGCAGCACGGAACCGAAGCCCACCGTCAGCAGAGCCACCACACCACCGAAGAGGTGGACACCATGCATGCCGGTTAGTAGATAGACGAATGAGCTGCTGGGGCTGCTGGACACGTAGAAACCGCTGGCCGCCAGTTCGCGCCAGACTATCCATTGGCCGGCCAAAAAGAGGAGACCCAGCGCAGCCGTAAACGCCAGCCAGGAAACTTTTTCATCGGCGTCTACCGATACTCCGGAAACCGCTGCGAGCTGCGTGAGTGCTGCCTTGCGAGCCGCCTGGCGCCGCGCCAGTTCCATGGTAAAGGTACTGATCAGCAATACTCCGGTGTTGATGAGCAACAGCCTGGGCAATGGCACGGGAAACCAATCATGAAGGAGCACGTCGGTGCGCGGGTCTAGTGTTGGCAAACCCTGCCTGACGACGTAAGCACTAGTAAACGAAATGAAGATCATTACGATTCCAGCCGAGCCTACGACCAGCCCCAGCCGGGCTCGTCGCAGCCGCGTATCGAAAAAGCGTGAACCGAAATCGTTGCCATCGTGCCGGTGCTGCGGCAGAACGCCATCTCCTCCCGGGGAAGGCCTGGGGTCGTCAAGCGAACCGATCGGCGTGTAACTGGGCATAGATTTAGTGTGCTGCCAGAGTAGTGGGATCCGTTTGCATCACATAGTCGCGCGCAGCACCCGGCACGCCGTACTCGTAGGGGCCGTTGTACACTTGCGGAGTATGGCCGCCAAAATTGTCGTGAGGAGGAGGCGTGGCCGTGGTCCACTCGAGAGTGGTGGCTTCCCAAGGGTTGTCGCTGGCCCTCTTTCCGTATTTCATGCTCCAGAAGAGGTTGAACAGGAAGATGAATTGACCGGCGATGGTAACGATCGCCGCGTAGGTGATGAATTTCTGCAAGGGGATCAAATCGCGAAGGTAGGCGAGCTCCGTGAATTGCGAGTAACGCCGCGTGGCGCCGGCCATGCCTAGATAGTGCATGGGCATGAAAATCGCGTAGGTGCCGACGAAGGTGAACCAGAAGTGCCAACGTGCCAAACTCTCGCTCATCATTCGTCCAAACATCTTTGGAAACCAGTAGTAGGTTGCGGCAAAGATTCCAAAAATGGAGGCTACACCCATAATCAAGTGAAAATGCCCAGTCACGAAGTACGTGTCGTGCAACGGAATGTCCAAAACTGGTTGCGCCAAAAATGGTCCGCTGATTCCGCCTGAGACAAACAAGGAAACAAACCCAATCGCGAAGAGCATCGGTGACGAGAACCGGATTCGTCCGCCCCACAACGTTCCCAACCAGTTGAAGGTCTTAATAGCGGAGGGTACGCCGATGGCCATGGTCATCACAGAGAAGGCGAAGGCCGTGTACGGGCTCATGCCGCTCATAAACATGTGATGGCCCCACACCATGAAGCCCAATAGGCCGATCGACAGCATGGCGTACACCATAGCTTTGTACCCAAATATGGGCTTGCGAGAGAATACCGAGACCAACTGCGAGCACAAGCCCATAGCGGGCAGAATCGCAATGTACACCTCTGGGTGACCGAAGAACCAAAACAGGTGCTGCCACAAAAGTGGCGAGCCGCCCTTATGAGCCGCGAGTTGCCCATTCACGACCACCAGTGGCACAAAAAAGCTGGTGCCCGCGTTGCGATCCAACAGCAGCAGAATGCCCGCTGAAAAAAGCACGCCAAAAGCCAGCAGTCCCAGGATCGCGGTGATAAACCATGCCCAGCATGTTAGCGGCATGCGCATCATGGTCATGCCCTTGACGCGCATGTCCAATGTGGTGGTGATGAAATTCAGCGCGCTCATCAGTGCGCCAACGCAGAAAAGAGCGATGCTGATGACCCACAAGTCCGCACCCGGACCCTCACCCGGCCCGGCAGACTGCAGGGCGCTCAGCGGCGGATATCCGGTCCAGCCGTGCAGCGGCGCGCCACCGACAACAAAAAAGGCCGACAGCATAACGATATATCCGATAAACGTGACCCAGAACGAGAGCATATTCAGGACCGGGAAGGCCATGTCCGCTGCGCCGATTTGAATTGGGAGGAAGTAATTGCCAAAGCCACCCTGTGGCGCGGTGGTCAGCACAAAAAACACCATGATGGTACCGTGCATGGTCAATAAGCTGAGGTAGGCTTCGGGCTTGATTTCTCCCAGTAAAGGCAACGAGGCAGTAGGCCAGATCAAGTGGATGCGCATCAGCAAAGAAAGAAACATGCCGACGAACACCGCCGTCAGCGCCAGGAAATAATACTGAAGGCCGATGACTTTGTGATCCAGACTGAAGATCCACTTCCGAACGAAACCTTGCGGTGCTGCATGTGCGTGAGCTTGGTGGGCAGCGGATTCCCGGCTAGCCATTATTGTTTCTCCGCTTCCCGTGCCGTCAGCCATTTGTCAAACTCCTCCTGGCCAACGACCTTTAGCATCCCATGCATCTTGTAGTGACCTAGCCCGCAGAGTTCTGCGCAGGCGATCTCATAGTCTCCGGTGGAAATTGGAGTGAAGTGCATGTGGATCGCGAGACCTGGAACAGCGTCTTGTTTGAAGCGCATTGCGGGGACAAAAAAACTGTGGATGACGTCATGAGCGCGCAAGATAACTTCTACTTCTCGGTTAACCGGAGCGTACATAATTCCGGTTACGACATCATCTTTGGAGGCCGGGTCGGTCGTGTCGAGACCGATAGCGCTCTCGCCACCTGCGGACGGATCGATCAATTCCGGTTTGGTGGCACCAAACTTGCCATCTGGCCCGGCATAACGAAAATACCATGCAAACTGCATCCCGGTGACCTCCACCTGCAAGGCCCCAGGCTCCGCGGACCGAAAACGCTCGGATGCCCAGATCGAACTGCTCATCAGGTTGAGGCCGACAAACAGGATCAGAGTTAAGACGGTCCACACAATTTCCAGCGTATTGTTTCCGTGAGAATAGCGTGCTGGGGACGCTGTGGCGCGGTCACGATATTTCCAGGCGAACAGTCCCAACAAGACCTGCGCTGCGACAAACACAATTCCCATGAGGATGTACGTGGTACTGAAATGATGGTCAATGCCCGCGGCCGCAGCGGAGGCTCCGGTTGGCAACCACCATGTCTTGGCAATAAAGAAGTACGCGCTGACAAAAGTAATCAGCCAGATGACGATGAGAAGAACGAGGCCCATGTGGCGCGCGACCTCCCGAGAAGGATTCTCGGCCAGCCCACTTATGGAAATGCGAAAAAACCCTGGGATCACAACAGTGGGGCTGCAAACGAGGGGAGTCTACCACAGCTTACTCCGCGCGCAAGCAGGTTGTTGCGTTCTATATATCTTGCTTCGATACCCCGAAATTTCCCCAGATGCGCCGGATGTCCTGGATGACGTGGCATCTTCCAGCCGCGCAAAGACGCATGTTGCACCTCTTTGACAGTGTCCCCTTCAGCGGCCATTAGAAATGTCCCCTACACAGCGACCCCTGAGGAGGTCCGGTTGAAGAGGACGGCGATGAGTACGATGAGTACAAGGTAGGGAGTAAGTCTGCGCAGGATCATCCCTGGCGGCAAGGCTGCGAGCAGAGAATGAAGCTGCAGCGACTGAATCGATCGCAAGTGTCATCACTGGTTGGGGTGTCCGCCTCCGCTGCGCCCTAAACGCGCCGCACAAACCGCGGCGCAGGGCTTCGCTCCGGCGGACACCCCAAGGACAACAGCAAATCAAAAAAAGGGACATTTCTAAAGAGGCTTGAAAAACGCGCAGAGACGCATTGACGTCGTTTTCCATTTTGGGTAACATCCGTCCCGTTTCCTGGGAGGTCCAGCGTAATGGTAAGGACCTCACGATGTTTCGTTCGAAACTCTTTCCAACTCGGCGGGCCCCATGCGCTCGTTGGCGTCGAGCGGTTCCGCTGCCATTTGCGCTTCTCTAATTTTCTCTTTGCGCGTTTCTCTTCCACGGCAAAATTCTTTGTAGCTTCGTCTGATCTCGAAAGCACGAATACATGTGGCTCAGCAGCCAACGGTCAAGAGGGGGAGGAAGCGGCGCGCTTTGTCGCCGCGTAGTCTCGAGCACTATTTTTCAGGAGGTATCGCATGGCGGGCCCGGAGACTCTATCCGATAAACCGAAACCGGATGCGGCGAAAAAGCCGGCTAGCGCCGATGATGCAGCCAGCTATGTGGGGACGCCTGCTGTCGGTACCTCGAAGGCTGCGGCCGCCGCCGGTGTGGCAGCCGTTGGTCCGAGCGACACCCAAGTCAATCGCCGCCGGCGGCGTCTGGTGTGGTGTGCAGTCACCGGGTTCCTTGGTGCCTGGTTTATCGCGTTTCTCCGTTTTTTTCTGCCGCGTACGCTCTTCGAACCTCCCACGGTATTCAAGATCGGCTATGCCTCGGATTATGCATTGGGGGTCGATACCAAGTGGCAGCAGAAGTACCGCGTCTGGGTGGACCGCACTCCCGACCGCGTATTTGTCATCTACGCGCGCTGCACCCATCTCGGGTGCACGCCCGACTGGAAGGCCAGCGAGAACAAGTTCAAGTGCCCCTGCCATGGCAGCGGCTACGACAGTGAAGGTGTGAATTTTGAAGGCCCGGCCCCGCGGCCTATGGATCGCGCGCACGTGGAATTGGCGCCCGACGGCCAAATCGTTGTCGACACCTCCCGGCTCTATCAGTGGCCCAAAGGGCAACCCAGTCATTTCAGCGACCCCGGCTCTTTCTTGCAGGTGTAAAGCATGCCCGACGAGAAAAGCTCAAACGCCAAGAACGGCAAATCGGTCGGCCTTGTTGACCGTATTAAGGAAGATCTCAATGCCCTCAAGACCGATCTTCCTGCGAAGGCCAAAGAACAAGTCGAAGGCCTTAGGAATCCCACCAAGACCCAGCTCTACACTTCCATCTTCCGGCACAAGCACGACGACACACCGCGCAATCGCGCACTCGGTGTGCTCTCCAACGTTTTTTTGCATCTGCACCCCGCTAAGATCAATCGCGACGCGGTGCGCTACAGCTACACGTGGGGAATGGGCGGCATCACTTTTTATTTGTTCCTGGTGCTCACCTTTACCGGTGTGCTGCTGATGTTTTACTACCACCCCAGCAAGGTGCAGGCATTCCGCGACGTCCTTTACCTGGAGCACGACGTTCCTTTCGGCAAGTTGCTTCGCAATATGCACCGCTGGGCCGCGCACCTGATGGTCATCGCCGTCGAGCTGCACATGTTTCGAGTGTTTCTCACTGGCTCCTACAAGAAGCCGCGCGAGTTTAACTGGAACGTTGGAGTGATCCTTCTGGTGTTGACGTTGCTGCTCTCCTTCACCGGGTATTTGCTCCCGGATGATCAACTCGGCTTCTGGGCCGTCACGGTGGGAACCAACATGGCGCGCGCCACCCCTCTCCTGGGCCACGAAGGGCCGTTCGGCGCGCAAATGGGGATGACTCCTTACAATGACGTGCGCTTCGGTCTACTCGGCGGCTCGATCGTGGATGCCAACGCGCTGCTCCGCTCCTACATTTGGCATTGCATCGGCATCCCTATCATCGCCCTGATCTTCATGGTTCTGCATTTCTGGCGCGTGCGTAAGGACGGAGGAATTTCGGGACCAAATTCCGTGACGCTCGAATCGGAGATCAAGGAGCCAAGGAAATAGCCATGGATTGGCGCCAACTTTGGGAAATCCTTTCCGCTCCGGATAACGTGCCGATCATCGCGCTAATTCCGCTGCTCGCCTTCTATATATTCCTGGCTTGGCGCCAGGCGCGCGCCAACGACTTGCTCATCGAGCAACTCGAAGGCGACGCAGCTTTGGCCAAGACGCACCACCGCAAAGCCTGGCCCTTCAAGCCCGGCTGGCAAAAGGAAGTCCACGTTTGGCCGTTCCTTCTCCGCGTAGAATTTCTCGCTGCCATCATTGTCACCATCATTTTGATGGTGTGGTCCATCACGCTGAATGCGCCTCTTGAGGAACCCGCCAATCCGAACCTCACGATGAACCCTGCCAAGGCGCCCTGGTATTTTTTGGGCCTCCAGGAAATGTTGGTTTACTTCGACCCGTGGATCGCCGGCGTAGTCATGCCCACGCTGATCATTTTTGGCTTGATGGTGATTCCGTACATTGACACCAATCCGCTCGGTGCCGGCTATTACACCTGGAAGCAGCGAAAGTTCGAAATTGGCACGTTCCTCTTCGGCTTCATCGTTCTCTGGGTGTCGATGATAACCATCGGCACCTTCATTCGTGGCCCCGGCTGGCAATGGTTTTGGCCTGGGCAAACCTGGGATCACAATCGCCTCATTTACGAGGTCAATCGCGATTTGCCGGATCTTTTCGGCATTACTTCCAACCTTGGCAAAGCCATCTTCGGCGCCGTGGTGGTAGGCGGCTTCTTCGCCATCGGCGGTTTTGTCGTGCACGCGCTGTATCGCCGCTACAACTCGAAAAATTATCAGCGCAAGAGTTTGCTGCAATACTCCATCTTGATGTTTTTTTTTCTCACCATGATTGGATTGCCCATCAAGATGCTGCTGCGCCTAATGTTCCACATAAAGTACGTGTGGATTACACCGTGGTTCAACGTCTAGGAGGAAGTGGTGCCGGGTATGCCCATTCCCGATGACGACCCGATCGTTAGCAAATCGCTGGCACCGCATTATCTCGTGGCGGCGCTCGTCCTCATGGGCACGTTGTTCTGGGCTCTGTGGGATGAAGACTTCGGCCAGCGGCCCTGGAAAACCTTTCAGCACGAATGGAAGACTCGCTACTCATCCACGCTCAAGAACGCTCGCTCCCAATCCGGCACAGCGCAAAAAGAGGTGGAGAGCAGCGCCGAATATCAAACTCTCAAACAAGCCTACGATCAAGCCAGCCAGATGGCCGCACCGCGGATTAGGGAAATCAACGAGAGGCTCCGTGACCTCAGCGGCCAGATTCTTGCCGTGCAAAATGTTTTCACTGACCGTCGCGCGTACGTCAATGCTTCCACGTACGACATCGAAACGGATACCAGTCTCCGCTGGAAAACAACGCAAACAACGAAAACTCGAGGAATACGAGAAAGAAACCACGACGGTCGAATACCCTGACGGCAGCAAACAGCGATATACCTTTCCGCAACTTGAGGACGCCTATAACGAGCTCAAGTCCGAGCGCACCAGCTCAGCGCCGAACTCGGGGCGCTGATCAAGCCGGTCAATGAGCAAAAAGAAAAGCTCGACTCCTACGTTTCCGAGCACATGGTCAACCTCACGCCTACGCAAATCACCGGCCTGCAAGACAAGACCGAAGCTTGGGACTCCAAAATCCAGCAGATCAATGTGCCTGAAGCCAACATTGTCGATCGCTGCGAGTCCTGCCACATGGGATTCCGCGAGCCGATCAAGCTCACCGCCGCCGCAATGTCAATCAAGGGCAAAAAGCCAGACCAGTACGCGCGCGCTTTTACCAGTCATCCCGAGCCCGATCTCCTGAAGATTCACGATCCGGAAAAATTCGGCTGTTCGCCCTGTCATCAGGGCAATGGGCGCGCCACCACCAGCGTCGAGAAAGCCCACGGGAACTACGAACATTGGCTCTGGCCTTTATTCCCCAGGGGAAATATGGAGGCGGGCTGCCAAACCTGTCACGCCGCGGACATGGTGCTCGTCAACAATGAAGTGGGCTGGACGCTCAGCGAAGGCAAAGACCTCTTTCGCCAACGCGGCTGCGTAGGCTGTCATCGCTACGAAGGTTACGACAAAGAACCCGAAGACCTCCTCGCCATCGCGCAGCAAATCAAGCTCATCGACCAAGAGAAGAGGGACAATCTCAAGCAAGCCAACTACCTCATGAAGCAGGCCGACAACGCCGAGTCCAATGAGGAAGCCAACCGCCTCAACGATCGTGCTGTCGCCCTAAAGGTCACCAACAGCAAACTTGACCTGCGTATCGTCCAGCTCGACCGCACCACGAAAAGTTTGCTACAAGACACGAAGAAGGTAGGCCCCAATCTCAAAGACATCCGACTGAAGCTGAACAGGAACTGGATTCCGGTCTGGCTCGCGAAGCCCAGCGCCTTCCGCGCCGCCACAAAGATGCCGGACTTCCGTCTGAGCAACGATCAGATCAAAGCCGTGTCCGCCTACCTGTGGCAGTCCGCGTTGACGGATCCCCTAACCAAGCACAACCCAGGAAACGCAACCCGCGGCAAAGAGCTTTTCGAAACGCGCGGCTGCCTGGCGTGCCACTCGATCGGCGAAGGCGGTCAGACGCAGGGCGGAACGTTCGCGGCCAATCTCACGCGGGTCGGCGAGAAAGACAGTTACGACTATCTCGTCCGTTGGGTCCACAATGCCCGCGAGCGCACCCGTCCTTACTGTCCCTTCGAGAACAAGGATATCGGTCCGGACGACTACAAGAAGAAGGGTTTGCCGTATGTTTTCGATTTGGACCACAGCAAATGCCCCAACGACGGCCACGAACTGCAAGTCCAGAACATGACCGTGATGCCCAGCCTGCGCCTCTCTCCACAGGACGCGGAAGATGTCGCCAGCTATCTCGTCACGTTGAAAAAACAGGAGCCTTCCTCCTATGCGGATGCTCCCTTCATGGACGATCCCAAACTCAAAGACGAAGGTAAAAAGTGGATTCGCCACTTTGGTTGCGCCGGATGCCATGAAATTTCCGGTCTCGAAGACGAAGGCCGCATCGGCACGGAGCTGACAACCGAAGGCAGCAAACCGATCGAGCGCCTGGACTTCGCGCTACTTACCGAGACAGCGCAGCGCGGCGACCGCGAGCCGATCTCCGATCCCGATGATCTGGCGCGACTCCCGGAAGGACCGGCCAAGCAGCCTTGGTACGATCATAAGGGCTTCTTCGAACACAAGCTCGCGGAGCCCAACGTCTGGGACGAAGGCAAGATCAAGCCCGAGGAAGAAAAACTGCGCATGCCCAATCCGCATTTGACGAAAGAGCAGGTCCGCGCACTCACCACGTTCCTTATGGGCAGCCAGGAAAGCGCTCTTCCCATCACTTATCAATACAAACCTTTGGATTATCGCCGCGACGTTCAAGAAGGCTGGTGGATCATCCGCAAATACAATTGCATGGGCTGCCACCAGTTGATTCCCGGCCAGAAGACTTCGCTGATGACACTGGCGCGCTATCAGGAAGCCCAAGAACAGCTTCCTCCTAAGCTTCTGACCGAAGGTGCTCGCGTCGATCCCCAGTGGCTCTTGCGCTTCCTCACGAATCCGTCGCTGAGCGGAACCGACACCAACCGCAACGGAATTCGCCCATATCTTCAGGTGCGCATGCCTACTTTCTCTTTCTCGGAAAATGAACTCGGCAAGCTGGTGCGCTTCTTCCAGGCCCTCTCACGACAGCCGTTTCCCTACATTCCGGAAAAGCGGACGGAGCTCACCGCCAAGGAAATCGACATGGCGCGTAGCCTCTTCAGCAGCCCGGCCGCGCCTTGTTTGAAATGCCACGCCACTGGTGATCCGGCTCACGACAAGACCGCAACCGCGCCCAACTTCCTCGAGGCTCAGGGCCGCCTCAAACCCGATTGGGTAGAGCGCTGGATTATCGATCCACAGGCCATTAGTCCCGGCACCTCCATGCCTTCCGGCCTTTTTAAGCGTGAGAATAATCGCTGGACTTTCTCCGGCCCCACGCCCTCGTCCTTTGTCGGATACGACAAGGATCAGGCCAAGCTCCTCGTCGAATATATTTTGCAGCTCACTCCCGAGGAGCAGCGCCGCGTGGGCGCTTCGAAGGGCCCCGGGCGCGCAGCAATTAGCAGCGGTTCGTTCGAGGAGACTGTAGGGGGCACCTCTGCAAAAGCGCGGCCCTGAATTAAGAGCACGATTTTTTTACCAGACTTTACGGATTGCTGGCGAGAGGGAGGAACAAAATGAATAACAAAAATTCTCTAGCAGTGGGGGGCCTGGCGGTTTTGCTCGGAGTCGCTCTGCTGACTGGATGCGGCAAGAAGGAACCTGCCGAAGAGCAATCATCCGCTCCTGGCCCTTCTGCGGCTCCGGCAGCCACGCCAATTGATAGCGCCACCGCTGCTAGCGTAAGCGGAACGGTAAAATTCGAAGGCGCTGAGCCTAAAGCAGCCAAGATTGACATGAGCCAGGACGCCAATTGCCAAGGGTCGAACACCGCCGAGAACATCGTTGTTAGCGGAGGACACCTCGAGAACGTCTTCGTCTATGTGAAGGAGGGACTCGGCAATCGCGCGTTCGATGTTCCAAAGGATGCGGTTACTCTGACGCAGAGGGGATGCAAATATACGCCCCACATCATCGGCGTAATGGCCGGACAGACCATCAAGATCGTTAATGGCGATCCCACCACACACAACATTCACCCCACTCCAAAGGACAATCGCGAGTGGAATGAATCGCAAGCCCCGCAAGCCGCACCAATCGAAAAGAGCTTCGCACGCGAGGAAATTCTGCTGCCGGTGAAGTGCAACCAGCATCCCTGGATGCGCATGTTCGTCAACGTAGTGAAGAGCCCCTTCTATGCGGTCAGCGGTCCGGACGGCAAATTCGAAATCAAAGGTCTGCCACCGGGGGACTACACCCTCGCCTTCGTGCATGAAAAGCTCGGAGAGCAAGATCAAAAGGTGACGTTGGCGGCAAAAGACAGCAAGACCGTCGACGTTACCTTCAAACCCGGCACGTAGATCTGCTGATTTAGCGTCGCTCAGGCTGCAAGGGCCGTCGCAGAAACTCGCCGATCACGCGGTCCGGCGCAAGAAAGCTGAGAGGATGGAGTCCGAAGTGGTAAGGCACGCACCTTGCGCATCTGCGCAAAAGTCGTAAGGGGGGTTTTTGCTCACCGTAATCCTGTTGATTTCTTTACTGCTCGGCCTTCTCTCACTCGCGGGCATTGCCTGGATCGTGATCGTCGGGTCCCTTCTCACCGTCGACGGCCTGTTCATGACCCTGATTCTTCTCACTCTCACCGGCATCTTCTTCCTGAATGTTTTCTTGGAGCTCCGCGATCGCGGCTCCGCAGGAAAAGACAAGGGAGCTTCGTCAAAAGGCCTGCCGGCCTCGAAGGCGGAGTGAAATGCAGGAAACCGACGTGGTTAGCCTTCCACGAACCCCGGAAACTCTGAATTCGACCGGGAACGTCGAGACTTTTGCGGCACACCCGGTGCCTTTTCGCCACCGCATGTCCGTGCGCAATCGATTGCTTTTCTTCGTCGCCGCTTGGCTGATTGTGCTCATGCCCTTCCTGTTTTGGTGGAGCACCTGGTTTGGGCGCCGTCTTTCAAACTCGCAGATCACCGAATATTTAAATGACGACAAGCACCCGCGCCACATCCAGCACGCTCTCGTCCAGGTGGGCGAACGCATGGCGCGTCAAGAGGCCGACGCCGCCCCGTGGTATCCGCAACTTTTACGGCTAGCCTCGCATCCCGTGGAAGAAGTTCGTAACACGGATGCATGGGTGATGGGTCAGGACACGTCGACCACGGCATTCCACGAAACACTGTTGACGATGTTGCAGGATTCCTCGCGGATTGTCCGCGGCAACGCCGCATTGTCGCTGGTGCGTTTCGGCGACGCCGTAGGCCGATCTCAGATCATCGCTTTGTTGCAACCGGCTCCCATCGAAGCTCCTATCGCCGGTCGCGTCATCGACACAGATAGGATCGGAATCTCCATTCGCCAGGGCGGCTTGGTCGCCAAAATTCAAAACGGATCACGCACGACCGAGGTGCGCTCGCCCATCAGCGGCCGTATTCGCACGCTTTCCGTCGCGCTCGGGGCAACCGTAGCCGCCAACACCGAAATTGCCACCATCTCCCCCAGTTCAGAGCAAGTCTGGGAAGCCCTTCGAGCACTCTATCTCGTCGGCGAGCGCGACGATCTTCCTGCGATTCGCTACTACGAGCGCAGCCTCCCCGACATCCCCGATCGCCTTCGCCAGCAGGCACTCCTCACGGAAAACGCCATTCAGGCGCGGGTCACAAAATAGCCGGGTCAAAATTGCCCCGGTAAGAAATTGTGTGCTTCGCGGGGCGCACTTTCGCGCGCCAATTTGTTGCGGGCGTCGTTTCTATTTCTTGAGGGTCTCGGCTCGCGGAGGCGCGCAAGCAACGGGAGTGCGGCGACTCAAGTTAATACGTCATTGCCCCGACGACGTTTTCAACTTCCGCTATGTCCACCATAACGATAGCGTCCCACGGGCAGCCATCTAGGAAGGAACCATCCGGCCCCTTACTCACGCACTTCTTGCACCCGATGCAAAGGATAGGATCAATCTGGATGCGCCCGAACGGCGGATGATCTTCATCCGGCACCCAGAACATACAGTCCTCGACCGGGCAATATTCAACGCACGCCGGCGACCCCGCACAGCCCGTGCAACATTCCGTGATGACAGCAAGTTCCTTTGGTTTCTTCTTGCGTGCCGTGGTGATTCCTTTGGAGCGAGGTTCGTGTTTCTGCTCGTCGGGCACCATTCCGGCGGTCTTTGCGACTTCACGCTCAGTTGCCATGAGCCTCGGCTATCCCCTCGTTGGTCAGCGTCATTTTGCCACACACATACTTCTACAGGGGGCGCCCGGACGCCGATGGGCTCCGTCCCCAAGGCTTAACGGACCTTCATCCCACGCGGGTGCAGGGGAAACGCTTGCCGATATTTGAGAAATAATAGTCCTCTCTCGAGGGCGCATGCATTAGTTCATCGTACAACTGCAAGGGGACGTTAAAGAACTCATACACTCCGCCATTGGAGAACTTCAGTTCAAGAGTCCCAATGGTGTCTGTATCCTTATGGTATCCGACCTCTAGTATGCCTTCCGAGGAAACGGTGATCCGCTTCATGAGTTGAGAGCCCCCTTTTCTTTGTGGCGAGCTTTCCAGCGGCCGGCTCTGGGACGCACCCTCCGGTCGCAGCCTTCCGTGTTTTCCCCTCAGCGTTCGGCTTGTTCTCCCTTGGCTGCCATGTCTGAATCGTCGCCCACTTCTCGTGCTCCAACGGCGGGATTCTAATCCAAAATTTACTTCGCAACTATCAAATTTTCACACTCTTCGGGCCTTCCTTGCACCTGGGCGCTATCGAGATTCCTCCGCTGGGTGAAGTGCAGTCGCACGGCTGACCGCCCTTAGAATACTGCCCTTTGGGGCGCGGTTGGCGCGAAGCACCCGCTGTCTTGCCCCGAGGCGGATACCAGGGATACGTGGGTATGGATGGTCATAAGTTCTTTAGAATCCGCTGTTAAGCAAACACGGGGTTGCCTCAACGTCCAGACGCTCAACCAACGTTCCTCTGCTACTCCTTTGTTCCCAGCGAAACGAATGGCGGTCACCGTAAGGTCTTTATTGTGATCACCATACAAAACAAATTGCACGGGTGGGGTCTCCCTCTCTATATCCTTTGAGGCCACTCGTTACTTGCGGTTTCTCGTGTGTTTTCAGCAGCTTACAGCTTCTCTTGCGCCCCCAGGCTAGTGGTGATCGCTACCGCCGGCGAGTTCCCGGACGATGTTGCCAACGAAGTTTTTGGCGTCGCCGAAAAGCATTAGGGTTTGGTCCAGATAGTAGAGGGGATTGTCGATGCCCGCGAAGCCCGCGGCCATGCTGCGCTTGATGACCATTACGGTGCGGGCTTTATCGACGTCGAGAATGGGCATGCCATAGATGGGGCTGGACGGCTCGGTGCGTGCGGCGGGATTGGTGACATCGTTGGCGCCGATGACGAGCGCGACATCGGTTTGCGCCATGTCTCCATTGATGGCAGCCATGTCGAGGAGCTTGTCGTAGGGGATGTCGGCTTCTGCAAGCAGCACGTTCATGTGGCCGGGCATGCGACCGGCGACTGGGTGAATGCCGAAGGTGACGTCCACGCCGCGCTTGGTCAGCACGTCGTACAGCTCGCGAACTTTGTGCTGGGCTTGGGCGACAGCCATGCCGTAGCCGGGGACGATCACCACTTTGTTTGCCGCGGCCAGAATTCCCGAGGCTTCTTCCGGTGTGGCGCTACGCACAGGTGGCGCTTCTTTCGTTCCCGTGCTGATCGCCTGAATCTGCCCGAATCCGCCAAATAGCACGTTCGTGAACGAACGGTTCATGGCCTTGGACATGATCACCGAAAGGATGAAACCGGAGGAACCATCGAGCGCGCCGGCGATGATCAGCAATTTGCTGTTGAGCACAAAACCCATCGCCGCGGCAGAAAGTCCCGCGTAAGAATTCAAGAGCGAGATTACGGTTGGCATATCCGCGCCACCGATCGGAATTACCAGCATCACGCCAAACACGAGCGGAATAAAAATCATCGCGGGAAACAATCGAGTCTGCTCGGGATGAATCACCAAGATTACGGCAATAACCACCGCGAGTCCCAGCATCGCCAGATTGACGAAGTTTTGTCCTTTGTAAGTGATGGGCCGCTGCGGTAACACTTCCTGAAGTTTTCCAGCGGCCATCAAGCTGCCAGTGAACGTCAAAGAGCCGAGAATCACTTCCATGGCAAGCACGGCCATCATGAAGGGAGCGATATCGGGCGCGCGCAAATAGAATTCCGCCGTGCCCACCAGCGTGACGCACAAAGCGCCGAACGCGTGGCTGAGCGCGGTTCGCTGCGGCACTGCGGTCATCTGCACTTTGCCGAGGGGGATGCCGATGATCGTCCCGACCACGAGCCCGATGGCGATCAATCTGTAGTCAATGATGCCGCGGTGCAGGAGTGTTCCGGCGACGGCGAGCGCCATGCCGGCTTCGCCCGCAAACACGCCGCGGCGTGCAGTTGCCGGGGAGCTGAGCCACTTCAGCGAAAGAATAAAGAGCGCTGTGGCGATCAAATACGTGATTTCGATGACGGTGTCCGTGCCCAGGAAGTTTGTCATTATTTTTTGGGCCCGCTGGATTTGAACATCTTCAACATGCGGTCGGTGATAATGAAGCCGCCGACGACGTTGCTGGTGGCGGCGACGATGGCAATGGTTCCCAGGATTGCCGCGAGGTTGCTCTTGTGTTCGCCTGCCAGGATGATCGCGCCGACTACCGCGATGGCATCCAGGGCATTGGTCAGCGACATCAACGGCGTGTGCAGGAGAGGGGACACGCGCCGGATCACTTCAAATCCGATGAAGGCGGCGAGCATAAAAACGTACAGACCAGTGAGCAGGTCCAGCTTCATTTTTTCGCTTCCTCTTGTGGCACCAAAGCCGGCAGGGAGGAAAATTCCCGCACTCTGGCGTTGACGATCTCGCCGCCGTACGTCACCAGGGTCTCGCGGATGATGTCGTCCTGCAGGTTCAGTTGCAATTTTCCTTCTTTTACCAGCAGCGTGAGGAATGTGGTCAGATTGCGCGCATACATCTGGCTGGCGTGATAGGGAACGGAGCTGGCCAAGTTGACCCATCCTATTATCGTGACCCCGTGCTCGACGGCTTTCTCCCCCACCTGTGTCAGTTCGCAGTTTCCGCCGCGCTCCGCTGCGAGATCGACAATCACCGAGCCGGGCGCCATTCCCATCACCATTTCTTTGGTCACGAGCGTGGGAGCTTTTTTTCCGGGGATCACCGCAGTGGTGATTACGACGTCTTGTTCCGCGATCACCTTTCCGAGTAACTCGCGCTGCCGGCGATAGAAGCTTTCATCTTGAGCGGTCGCATAGCCACGCGCGTCCTGCGCGTCCTTCGCTTCGATGGCCAGTTCCACGAACCGCGCGCCGAGGCTTTGAACTTGCTCTTTGACGGCCGGGCGTAAATCGTACGCCGAAACCACCGCACCCAGGCGGCGTGCCGTGGCAATCGCTTGAAGGCCTGCGACTCCAACGCCTAGGATCAGCACCCGCGCCGGAGTGATCGTTCCGGCAGCAGTTGTCAGCATGGGGAAAAGTTTTGGCAGAGCGTCGGCAGCAATCAGCACAGCCTTGTAACCGGCGACCGTGGCCATCGCAGACAACGCATCCATGCCTTGCGCGCGCGTGGTGCGCGGCATCAACTCGACGGAAAAGGCTGTGACGCCCTCGCGAGCGATGTCCTGGATGGTCTCGACGGAGCCGAGGGGACGAAGAAAACCGACGAGCACTTGGTCGCGACGAAACAGCGAAAGATCGGCTTTGCCGGTGCGATCGTTGGAGCCGTAACACAGAACTTGGGTGACGATGTCAGCAGCGCCAAAGACGTCCGCGCGTTGCGGGAGAACCTTCGCGCCCTTGGCGAGATATTCGGCATCGAGATAACCCGCTTCGGTGCCCGCGCCAGTCTCAACGACCACTTCCAGGCCCGCTTTTGCCAGGCTGGGAACGGCCGCCGGAACGAGCGCTACGCGCCGCTCCCCCGGGAAACTTTCGCGGGGAACACCGACAATCATGAAGCTTCCTCCGATATCGAAAAGCTAGACCTGATACGGATTCGGATTCTGGCCGGGCCGCATTGTACACCGGTCAGGCGAAGTGAGCCCCATATCAAATCGACCAAGTCGCACTACTCGGCCGACGCCCTTCGCCGGTATGAAATAGACGTCTTCGAACACCCTTCCGATAAATCCCGCCGCTCAATGATGCGTGCCGTACAGTGTTTGTCCGACGAAGCAATCGCGCTCATTGGTTTCCTTCGTGGCCAGTTCATTCAGCAGAATCCAGGAAAGGAACAACTACCCACTTTTTTCACGATTGGGAGATCTCGACAGCTCGCCATTGTACACCTAGTTGAGTCATCTCAAAGCGTGAGGCGAACTTATCGAGGGCCAAGCGGGCTGGACGTGACGGATCGGCGAGAACCCCATGAAGCGGCAGCGTGAGCCGACGGTTCTCGGCCTTGCTCATTCCATCTCTTACTCGAAGGCCCGGACAAGCCATTTCGTACGATGGCTATCCGCGATCTCGCCATGGGGCTTCGCTGCAGTGGGCTCTTTGCCCTCAACTGGCGTGACGTGCTTTGGGACGACCTCGCACTTCTCCAGAGAAGAGGCATCGTTACTTGTTTAGTAAGTGATCTCCGCACACACGAATTTTGCGAACGGTCATAAAAACCCTCGGAAGTGGGGGACACTTTGCACGATTTGCGTTGTACAATCGAGCCCCAATGCGCGGGTGGCAGATATATGACGAATCCTGGGCATCATTTCGTGGCAGTAATTGGCGGTGCGATTTCAGGCTCGGTGGCGGCGGAGATTCTGGCGGATCACGGAATTCGAGTCGCCGTGTTCGAGCAGAACATGCGGCCGTACGGCAAGATCGAAGACGGTCTGCCGCGTTGGCACGTCGAGCAGCGGAAACAGGAATATGCCCGAATCGACGCGCGCATGAAGAAGCAGAATGTGTGTTTCATCCCCTCTACCAAGCTAGGCCGAGATTTTAGTCTCCCCCAGCTTTTCGAGTGGGGCTTTTCGGCGGTGGTTCTCGCCAATGGCGCGTGGCGCGACCGAGAATTGGGCGTGCCGGAAGCAGAGCTGTACGTCGGCAAAGGCCTGGTTTACCAAAATCCCTTTATCTACTGGTACAACCACAAGAACGAAAAGGACTATCTCGGACCGCGCTACGAAACGCCTGATGAAGCCGTAGTGGTGGGTGGCGGGCTGGCGTCAATTGACGTGGTCAAGGTGCTCCAGCTCGAAAACTACGAACGTGCTTTAAGGGCTCGCGGCATTCAGACCAGCATGCATGAGTTGGAAAAAAGTATTCCGGAGGTATGCAAAGCGCACGGCATCAAGCCGGAAGAATTGGGCGTAAAGGGTTGCCTCTTAATTTATCGACGCCGCGAACAGGACATGCCGCTGGCGCAACCACCTGACAACGCGACGTCCGAGCAGATCGCCAAAACGGAACAGGTTCGGCAGAAAATGCTGCGCCTGGCGCGCGACAAATACCTGTTTCGCTTCCAGGATCGCAGCCTGACGACCGGGATCATCCTGCAAAATGGACGGCTCGCAGGGCTGAGGGTGGTTGAAACGAAAATCGAGGGCCGCAAGGCTGAACCGATCCCCGGCTCGGAACACGAACTCCGCGCGCCGCTGGTCGTTTCTTCGATCGGCTCGGTGCCGGAGAAACTTTCTGGGATCAACATGAATGGTGAATACTACACATTCGCTGGTAAGGATGTGCCGCGGTACACCCCTATGGACCGCGTATTCGGGGTCGGAAACGTCGTCACGGGACAGGGGAACATCCGTGTGTCGCTGGTGCACAGCCAGAAAGTGACCAAGCGCGTGGTGGATTACATGAAGGGCGACGATGGAAACGCTGGCGCTGGAGCCGGCAGCGCTGAACAGCAAGTCGCGAGTGCCATGGACTCGATTGGGAAGCAGATTGAAGTGATCCCACAGCTTTCAGACGAACAGATGGCGGGAGTGGAGCGCAAAGTTCATGCCCTGCAGCAAAAAGCGGGCTTCACCTCCGACTACGACTCCTGGATTGCTCAGGTGACTCCGCCCGATCTCGAATAGATCGTATTCCTTACAATTCGGATGCGTTTGCATCGTTCCTCATTCTTGTGTCGATTGCCGTCGAACCTGCTTCATGAAGCTGAGCCTACTCGTCACTTTCATTCCGTTTTTTCGCTTGTTGATAGAGTTGCTCGGCACGAGCCTGCATTTCAGCGGCTTCAGGGTTACGCCCCGTGGCTTCCAAAATCGAAGCGAGCGTTCCGAGGTAATCTGACTTTTCGTAGTCGGAAAGCCCTTCGATCTCGTCCATGACCGAAATGGCCCGTCCGATGGCCTTCTCGGCGGCTCCCAAATCCTCAACTCTCAAAAGGTATCCACTTTGGTGGTAAAGAGCCTCGACGGATTCGTATGACCGAAGGCTATAAATCCTCTCGTATTCGGCGACCGCCCTTTCATAAGCCTCGGTCGCTTCTCCGATTCTGGATTCAGCTTCTTTGAGCAGCGCGAGATTCTCATACGTCCATGGGAAGAGTCGGTCGTCAGGAAAGCATTCCCCCGCGATTGCCAATGCCCTTTGAATGGCTGAGTCTGCTTGGTCAAATTTCTTAAGCAGTCGGCTGACTATGCTGACTCGGGTCATGGCAAACACGGTCTGCGAACTCTTCTCGCCATGAATTTTCCCAGATGCATCAAGTGCCCGTAGCAGCAAGGGTTCTGCCTCTTCATACCTGCCTTCGAAGGTCGCATTGTTACCCGCTGCCAATAGGGCTTCAACAAGCTCCGGGTCATTTTCTGACAAAGCCTGCTCAGCGTGTGCCAAACGTTCTTGAACAATATTGCCGTAAGCGCCGTAATCCGGCACTTTGGAAGCAAGGTGAGCCACGAGTTCGCCTTTGCCCCTAGACTCGAAATACTTCACGCAACTGCGGGCAATCAAATGCATCTGGGAATCGCCATGCCGTACCGAAGCATCTGTGGCGGTCACGAGTTGCGAGTACAACTCATCTGCTTCTTCGTACCTCTTGTGCTCAGCGACATAGGCCGCCAGACGAAGTAGGTTCAAGAGGTAGGTCTCCTCGAACTCCTTCTTAGACTCGGCAGCCTCGATGACCCTCCTGAAATAGGGTTCGGGGTCTTTCTCGAGGTCTGTACAATTTGCATAGAGGAGAGCAATCCCGCCTAGCACCTGAATTGTCTGATGATGCGAGGCTCCTAAATCGGCCTCGCAAATCGAGAGCGCCCTGAGCAGAAAAGGTTCAGCCTCCTGATACTTTCCGACGAAGTAGAGAAGCAAGCCTAGCTCATAAAGGAAAAAGGCGAGAGTCTCATGGGAATCGCTATGTGTTTCGGCTATGGACAGCGCCCTTCGCATCTCCGCTTCTGCGGGTTCATACTGCTGTCCGTCGAAATGAGACTTTGCCAGCCTGTACAAGACTCGAAGGATGCTAAAGTCGTTTTCGGGCAGAAACTTTTCCCGCAATTTGACCACGTCCGCGTATTCGCTCGCACACAGATCGAACTTGCGTTGGGCACAGTGAATATCCGCAAGTTTTTCAATTTCGTCCGCAATTCGAGGTTCACTCGCTCCCCGTTCACGTAATATCTCGCAGCCTCTCCGTTGCAATGCCTCGGCTGCCGGAACTTGCTTGTTCTGTAAAGCTTCGGCTGCTTCTTGGAGCAAGGCATTGAGGTCGTTAGTCATGATCTTCCACAGGGGGATGGCAGGCTACTACGGCTTCAAAGCCCTAGCGCCACGAGTGCGCTGTTTGGTTTAGAATCTGTCATGTTCAATCCACGATCGAACTTCAACCTCGACCGGATACCGTCTCGTCGGCGCCGCCGCGAATCGTGCATCCAGTTCGTAGGCATTTATTTCCAACGGGATGGCTTCGTAGGAGCCATCGATCAGAAAGCCCTTCACGTATTTGGCGGTGAACTCCGCCAACCCTAGCTTTTCATACTGCACGACATGGACGAGTTCGTGGAACAGCAGCCTGTCCGCGAATTGCTCGTGCGAGACCACCGTGTCCACGTAGGTGATGGCGGCCATGTCCGCAAAATCCGGCAGCGAACCAGCTTCGAAACCCATCTTGACGAGTTCCGCGTAGGAGGGCGGGTTGCTCACTCGCTCTCCGGCCTGAACTACGACTCGCGCTGATTCCAGGATTGACGCCGAAAAGAAGGAGGTCATGGCGGCCCTTTGGTTCTGACTTAACGGCAAGGCTCGGCGTCTGTAGGTTTGTCGCTGCTGGTCGATGTAGGCTGCGACTCGTTGGATGACCCACTCGACTTGTTCGTCGCTGATTTTCGGAAGCGGCCCGGTGAATTGCCCGGTTGCCCACGGGGCAACGTATCTATATCATATGCTCACTTATATATCCCATAACTGGCGTTTTCCGAGACGGGCCGATGAATCGTGGGAAGGCGTTCAATCGGCAGTGTCGATATTCGACGCCGCATCTAGCCAAGAGGCACCGCATGTTGCTCAAGAATCGTGAAACTCCCGCGAGGGAGAAGGAGAATGGTTCAAACCATGGTGCCCACTTGCAAAGCCTGCGGCACGGTCTTACAGACACATGCTTGGCTCGGCGAATACTGCCCGCGTTGTGACGTGTCGAAATCACGATCGGACGAAGCCTTGAGAGTGGGGCTACTAGCGGGCTTGTTATTCGCTATTTTTGGCTGGCTGTTCAAAAAATGAGTTCGCAGATTGAAGAGGCGAGCGGCGCCGAGCAGGGGAGTTTTCGGTTCGCCGAAGTCCGGGCGCTACGCCGCGGCGGAAGGCGTTTGGCCGCGGGCTCCACCCCTCCGAGCCAACGCTCTCCACTCCCACCGATCTCCCTTGGGCACCACATGCCCCAAACCCGGAAAAGAGAAATGAGAGGTCGACACAAGAGACTTTTCCCTCGCGGCCTTTTCCAGTAGGCGGATCCTGGTTGCCACCATCTCGCTGGGAAGGTGGTCGGTCACGCCAACGGTCTCCGGATATTCAAGATGAAGGGGAAGAACGACAGCGTCAGCAACGAAGAGAAGACTCTGGTCAGCCGACGAAATCTCGAGTCCCATCTGGCCGGGCGAGTGCCCGAACGCCGCAATGGCCACTATCCCGGGTACGATCTCCGTATCCGGATCCACGAGATCGAGTTGTGCTTGAATCCCTGGCAAGTTTTTTTGCGCCGAGCCCAGCATGGCCTTCTTAAAGCTCTCGTCAACCGGCAATTCCGCAAGGCTCGGATTCGACATCCAATAATCCCACTCCTTCCGAAACATTACGTAACGGGCGTTGCGAAAGGCAGGTTGCCCGGCCTCGTTCAGGCTTCCGCCAACATGGTCCGAATGCCCGTGGGAGAGAACGACCGTGCCGACCTCGTGAGGCTCAATCCCTTCCCTGCGAAGCAGCGGTAGCAGTTTCCCGTGATTTGGTTTCGAACGATCCACTCCTATACCCGTATCTACCAACACCCGGTGTCGCCCGGTATCAATCAAAAGACAGGTGTAAGGAAGTTCGACCTGCTGGAGGTCCTCTCCGCGCTGGCGCAGCCACGGTATGTATTGCTCCTTGGCGAGGTTGGTCAGAAACATTCCAATCGGGTAAGAGGGAGCATCATCTTGGATGGCGACGCACGAAAAGCGTCCCATTTGAAAGCGATAGGTCTCGAGCTTCATTGCTATTCCCCCCGTCCGTGCGAAATGCCCATTCGGCGTACAAGATCTCGCAAACGTACCTCGCTACGCAACCTGTCGAGTCTAGCATCCGCCGCGAGACAACGCGGCAACCAAGTGCACCGGTCTTCGTATGCAGTTTCGAGGCACGCGAGGGCTTGATCGATCTCGCCAAGACCGGCCTGAATGGCGGCGACGAATACCTGAGATACATACTTCCTGCGGGCCATTTGTTCCAGTTCATGCAGGATGTTCCGCGCTTCCTCTTGTTTCCCCCATGCGGCCAAGACCCCTCCAAGAGATGCCACCATAAGTGTGCTGTTGTTGGAAAGCACCTTTGCTTGTTGGAGTGCCGCGACTGCGGCCGCGAACTGCCCACCTACTTGATAAGCCAAGCCCAGATAAAAGTACCCCGGGAAGAAATTCGCATCCATCTCAACCGTCCTCAACCCGTGCTCGATGGCTTTGTCGTATTCCCGCCCGAAGTAGTGCGTCATCGCCATGAACGCGTTCAGGCTCAAAGCGAGAGGATCCAATTCCAGCGCGCGCCTGGCCTCAACCGCGGCTTCCTCAAAACGGCCGCTCATTGTGAGATTTTCAGCGAGTGTTTGGTGAGCCCTCGGGTATTTTGGATCCAACGCCGTGGCCTGGCGGAGTTCTTTTTCCCCGTTCTCCAGATCCCAGTCGTAGTAACTCATGATCCCCCCCAGCACTGTTCGCGCTTCGGGAAGCGTGGCGTCGATCTCAAGCGCCGCGCGCGCCGCAGCCCTGGCCTTGGGACAGGCATCTTTAGGAGCAAGGTGGCAGTAGACAGCCAGCGGAATATAGCCCTCGGCAAGGCCCGCGTAGGCCAACGCGTAAGTGGGGTCCGATTCGATGGCCTGACGGAAATACTGAATGCCTTTGTAAAGACCTTCCTCGGTTCTCTTTGCCCAGTAGAATCGGCCCTTCAAGTAAAGATGATAGGCTTCGATATTGTCAGTGTAGCGTTTGGCGAGCAGGTTCTTCTTTTCGGGCGTAAGCTTCAGGCGCAAATTCTCCGAGATCTCTTTCGCGATCTCCTCCTGCATCGCAAAGATGTCCTCGACCTTCCTCCGGTACTGCGCACCCCATCGTTGCCAACCATTTTCGACATCCACGAGCTCCGCGCTGATCACCAGCGTCTCACCCCGCTGCAGAACCTTTCCGGTCAGCACCGCCCCGACGCCAAGCGCGCGGCCGACATCCTGCGCCTCCTCGCTGCGATGCTTGTACCGGAAGACTGCGCTTCGAGACATTACGTGGAGCTGCGGCAACTGGGAAAGGCTGAGTATGATGCTCTCGGTAAGGCCGTCGCTAAGGTATTCCATTTGTGGATCGCCACTGGTGTTGGCAAAGGGCAGGACCGCCAGCGAATCGACCTCGCGATTCGGCTCTGGCGGTCTTCCGGTCGCTGGGACCCGCAGCGCCTCCTCGATATCCTTCCACGCATCGCCAATGTCCGACAAGCGCGCGGTGAGGTCTTTTTGGAGGCAATGCGGCAGCAGATCTCGTATCTGCGCCGGAGTGTCGGCGGGCAATGCCTGCCAGCCAGGCTCCGTCCTCAGCACAGAGGCGATAATTTCTGCGATGCTCGTGCCGCGAAAGAGCCTCTGTCCCATGAGCAGCTCGTACAGCACGCAACCGAACGCCCAAATGTCCGCACGCTTATCCACCGGTTCGCCGCGTAGCTGCTCAGGGCTCATGTACGCGGGCGTTCCAAGTATCACCCCGGCTTGCGTCATCATCGTTAGAGTCGCTGGGTCGGCGTGGGCATCGTTCTGCGATTCGGGCGTCGCTTTGGCTAGTCCAAAATCTAAGACCTTTACGCGTCCTTCGGGCGTGACTTTGATATTCGCTGGTTTGATGTCCCGGTGCGTAATGCCCTTCTGATGCGCCGCTCCGAGCGCTTCCGCGATCTGGCTGCAAATCCGTAGAGCGTCCTTAACCGGGAGAGCGCCGCCAGTTAGCCGCTCAGCGAGCGTCTGACCGGGCACCAGTTCCATTACGAGACAACACGATCCCCCGGACTCGTCCAGCCCATGGATCGTTGCGATGTTGGGATGATTCAGTGATGCCAGCACCTCGGCCTCACGCTGAAAACGAGCCATGCGTTCCGAGTCCCGGGCAAAGGCTTCCGATAACACTTTGAGCGCCACGTCCCGCTTCAGCTTGGTGTCCTTGGCGCGGTACACCTCGCCCATGCCACCCGCACCGATGGGCGCGAGAATCTCGAAAGGCCCCAACCGAATTCCGGGCGCGAGGGGCATAGAGTTTGCGGCAATTGTACCGCACGACGGTGTGAACACGGGATTATGGCCGAGTGTCGGAGCTCACATGAGATACGGGATTCGATTCGAATCGCGATCACCCTGTCCCGACCAGCGTAGAGAACACGATCTATGAAACTCTGGTGGCTGCCCTCGGAGGATTGAGGGTTTCGAGACGGCTCAGGCTGGGTACCTTCCGACGATGTAGTTTTCCAGATGCTGGATGGTCTCCTCCTGCTCGGAGATGATCCACTTCACCAGGTCGCCGATCGAGACGATCCCCACTACGTTCTCGTCTTCAATGACCGGAAGATGTCGTATGCGATGGTTCGTCATGATGTTCATGCACTCGTCCAAAGTGTGCTTCGGCGTCACGAAATACACCGGACTCGTCATGATCTCTATGACCCCGGTTTCCTTGGAAGACCTTCCTTTGAGGATGACTTTGCGCGCGTAATCCCGCTCCGAGACTATGCCTACCAGTTTGCCCGCCGAGATGACCAACAACGCTCCGACTCCCGTTTCGGCCATCCTTTCGATGGCCTCATAGACCGTCTGTTCCGGCTTCACCGACCAGAGTTCTTTCCTCTTGTGTTTCAAGACCGAGCTGATACTGTCACTGAGTCTCAACATTGGCGGCGTACCTCCCTGAAATACAGGTTGTACCGGCGACATCTTGCCGGCCTACCTAATCCTTCGGGGTTATTCGAGAATGAGGCGATAGTAGCGCCGCGCCGGAGATACGTCAATGAAAGGGAGTAAATGAGCACCGTTTTCATCTTCGGGCTGTGTGACGCAGGCACGCCACCGATGCCGCCGACTCCCGATCCATCCGAGCCCGTACCAGGTCCGTCAGAGCCGATGCCGCCAGATCCTCAGTGGAAATCTTGTTTGGTACTCCTCGCGTCGTGAGGTGAGCGACCCTTCTCTCGCGCAGCATTCTATGAAGGCGGTCTCCGGGCCGGACCCTGGTGAGCGGCCTGACACATGGGTGACAGTTTGTACCGGACACATAGGTGACACTTCCTCCCCTGGGGGAGGAAGCGATGCCTTGGAAGGAGTGTTCGGTGATGGACGAAAGGCTGCAGTTTGTGGCTCGCCGGCTAGCCGGCGAATCGATGGTGGAACTCTGCAGGGAGTTTGGGATCTCCCGCAAGACCGGCTACAAGATCTTTGATCGTTACCAGCATTGCGGGGTCGAAGGGCTGACCGACAGAAGCCGCCGTCCCTATCGCTATGCCCATCAACTTCCCTTTCAGGTGGAGAACTTTATCCTGAACGTGAAGCGTGATCACACCACCTGGGGAGCTCGTAAGATTCGAGAGCGCCTGATTCGCAGGTTCTCCGACATCCCCATCCCTGCCAAAAGCACCATCCACGCGGTTCTGGATCGCCACGGCCTAGTGCAACGCCACGGCCGGGTGCGTCGTCGTGCTCAAGGAACTGCTTTATCTTTGGGCCAGACTCCCAATGAACTCTGGTGCACCGATTACAAGGGCGAGTTCTTGCTGGGCAATCACAAATACTGCTATCCACTGACCGTCACCGATCATGCCAGCCGTTATCTGCTCACCTGCGAAGCTCTCTCCTGCACCAAAGAAAACTACGCTTTTACCGTGTTTAAAAGGCTTTTTGAGGAGCGCGGCCTGCCTGCCAACATCCGCAGCGACAATGGCGTGCCCTTTGCTTCCGCCCACGCCTTGTTCAACTTGAGTAAGCTCGCAGTGTGGTGGCTCCGGCTGGGAATTGGCATCGAGCGCATCAAACCGGGTCATCCGCAGCAAAATGGCCGCCATGAGCGCATGCATCTGACCCTGAAGAAAGAAACCACCAAGCCCGCCGGTTCAAATTTCCTTCAACAGCAGGCTCGCTTCGATGACTTCATCGAAATCTTCAATAACGAACGTCCTCACGAAGCCCTGGACATGAAGTGCCCGGCCGAGGTCTATCAGCCTTCTACCCGTCCTTATAAAGGATTGCCCGATATCGATTATCCCTTCCACGACAAAACCATTGTTGTCACCCGTTGCGGCCGCATCTGTCTAGGCCGTAAGAAAATCAATTTCAGCACGGTCTTTGCTGGCCAGGCCGTGGGCATCAAAGAAGTTCACGACGATATCTGGCTAGTTAGCTTTATGGATTATGATTTGGGATACTTCGACCTGGATACGCGCGTGTTGGAACCGCTGAAAAATCCGTTTGGCCCAAAAGTGTTACCTATGTAGCCGGTACGTTCTGTTACCTATGTGTCCGGGTCGGACCTGGATAAGTTGGTGGAGCCGATGGGATTCGAACCCACGACCTCCTCGATGCCATCGAGGCGCGCTCCCAACTGCGCCACGGCCCCACCGATGTAAACCTACAACCTTCGCCGTTTAACCGGGACGCAATTCGAACGGCGCCACAGCGCTACGGGGATGCTGCAAGACCAATGCTAGCATTCGCCTGCGCTGTTCGTCTATAAGTTGACCATCGGCCCGTGCGTTCGATACGCAGTGCAAGAGAATAGAAAGGACAAAACCCATGCCCATTTACCGCGGAATGCTGAGGGTCTTCTTGATCGGGCTGGTCGGGACGGTGACGTTCGCGCCGGGGGCCAGTGCATTGCAAGGTCAAGGGGCAGCTACGCTAGCCGGCATAAAGTTCCTTGCGGAAGTGCCGCTCCTCGATTGTGATGGCACGCCGTGCGTGGACGCGCGTATCGGCGAAAGCAAGATCGTCCGCCTGGGCATCGACACCGGAAACGTAGATTCCGTAGTGGACTCCAAGGTCGCGGAAGCGGCAGGCCTGAAGCCTTTGGCGCCGCCGAAACCCGGCGCGCCCGCGGGGATGTTTCGCACCGCGTTTACCAGCGTACACATGGGATCGCTAACGCTGATCAATGTACCGGCAATCGGCATGGATTTGTCGGAGATGATCTCGCAGAAGCAAATGCCGCACGTCGCGGGGACGTTGGCGTATCCCGCATTCAAAGACCGCATCCTACAGCTAGATTTTGCCGCGCACAAACTGCGGGTGTCGGATGTGTTGACCGGTCCGATCAAATGTACCGGTGTATGCGACACGATGTCGCTGATCACATTTGGAAACGAAGGACCACCCATTGTGGTGGCCGACGGATTCGAGATCAATGGCGTGAAGGTATCAGCGCAGGTGGACACCATGTACACAGGCTCCCTGCTGGTCTACACGGCATCCATCGCGAAGCTGAGTCTATCGGGCGCTGCACAGACGACGGATATGCGCTTGTTCCCGCTGACCGATGGTGGGGTGAATATGAAGTCTGCAGGGGCGCAGCAGGAAGGCTTCAACGGACTCACGCTGGCGAAGGACGGCGCGAAGGTTTATTTCCCTACCGAGACCGTGCACGAACCCGATGGTTTGTTCGACGCGACGGTGGGTTTGGAGTTATTTCGTGATGCGGTGCTTACCTTGGACTTCCATGACATGACAATTGCGGTGGCGAAGACGGCGAAGACCTCCTAGACCGCCGGGCAAGCAATAAACGTTCGTTCCCCTCCCACCGCTACGGCTTTGCTAGCCTTCAGCCGGACAGACAAGAGTCGATCTCACTTTGGATGACTTACCGCGCAGGAATAAATGCTTAGTGGCGAAGCGTGGAGTTTACGGTCGAAGGTGAGCGAGGAAGGCGTGGTGCAGGCGGGTCAGAGAGCGGCCGCGGAGCACGGTGGCACCGATGGTGCGAGTGGCTTCGTCGTCGGCGATGCGAACGTAGCGGCAGCGCGCTTCTTTCTCGATGGCCATTTCCGGGACGATGGACACGCCCATTCCGGTGCTCACCATGCTGAGGATGCTGCTGAACTGTCCGCTCTCAAAGATGATTCGGGGATTGAGGCGCGCGCGATCGCAGGCGGCCACTGCGGTGTCGCGGAAGCAGTGACCATCACGCAACAAGAGGAACGGTTCTTTGCGTAAATCCTTGAGAACCAGCGAACGGCGCCCGGAAAGCGCATGTTTTCTTGGAAGCGCGGCGAAAAGGCGCTCGGTAAGGAGCGCGAAGGTGTCGAACTCGTGGCCGCGGATGGGCAGTGCGAGAATGGCGACATCGACGGTGCTGGCGCGGAGCCGATCAAGGAGTACCGGCGTGATTTCCTCGACTACGGTAACGCGCGCCTGCGGAAACTGGCGCGTAAATGAGGAAAGCTTCGGCGGAAGATAGTACGGCGCGATAGTCGGGATTACGCCGACGGTCAGTGAGCCAGCGACCGAATCTTTGCGCTCGACGACATCGCCTTTTGCGGCTTCGAGTTCGCGCAACACGGCGCGGGCGCGCGGGAGGAAGGCTTGGCCGACGTCGGTGAGGCGGACCGAGCGGCCGAGTCGATCGAAGAGGCGCGCCCCGAGTTCGTCCTCAAGTTTGAGGATTTGTTGAGAGAGAGACGGCTGCGCGACGTGCGAATGCTCCGCGGCACGGCTAAACGAGCCTGATTCTGCGACGGCACAGAAGTAACGAAGCTGATGGAGTTCCATAGAGGTTGCCGGCCGCAAGATACGGCGCGTCAAATTCGCCGTTACAAATACCTGAAACTAGAAAAACTCTGGATCGCGTGCCATAGGCTGTGCCTATCTATCGTATCCGAACTATATATTGGAAGTATAGTCGGCGCGCGCATAGGATGCAGGTGCGGCTTGAGCGGCGAATCACGGGCGCGCATCGAGCCGCGAACTGAGGAGGATTTGATGGCGGATGAAAAGAAGATCATGACGACCGATGCGGGCCGTCCGGTGGGCGACAACCAGAATTCGCTTACGGTGGGGCCGCGCGGACCTGTCGTTTTTGAAGACTTTCTGCTTTTTGAAAAGATGGCGCACTTCAACCGCGAGCGCATCCCGGAGCGCGTTGTTCACGCTAAGGGCTCAGGAGCTCACGGACATTTCGTTTGCACCAGCAGCGAAATCACGAAGTACACGTCGGCGAAGCTCTTTAATGCGGTGGGCAAGAAAACGCCTACCTTTATAAGGTTCTCGACGGTGGGTGGCGAGAAGGGTTCGGCGGACACCGAGCGCGACCCGCGCGGCTTTGCACTGAAGTTTTACACCGAAGAAGGCAACTGGGACATGACTGGCAACAACACGCCGGTGTTCTTTATTCGCGACCCGCTAAAATTCGGCGATTTCATCCACACGCAGAAGCGCGATCCGGAAACCAACCTAAAGTCGCCAACGATGATGTGGGATTTCTGGTCGCTCTCGCCGGAATCGCTGCATCAGGTGACGATTCTTTTTTCGGACCGCGGCACTCCCGACGGCTATCGGCACATGGACGGCTTCAGCAGCCACACGTTCAGCCTGATCAACGACAAGAACGAACTGTTCTACGTGAAGTGGCATTTCAAGACCAAGCAAGGCATCAAGAATTTTAATGCGGAATCCGCAGAAGAGATGCGCGGCAAGGATCCGGACTACGCACAACGCGATTTGTTTAATGCTATCAAGGCGGGCAACTTTCCGAAGTGGCGCGTTTCGGTGCAGATCATGCCGGAAAAAGAAGCCGAGACCTATCACATCAATCCGTTCGATCTGACCAAAGTGTGGCCCCATAAGGATTATCCGCTGCACGAAGTCGGCGAATTGGAATTGAATCGCAACCCGGAGAATTACTTCGCCGAAGTGGAACAAGCGGCGTTTGAGCCGCGAAACATCGTTCCGGGCTTGGGCTATTCGCCCGACAAAATGTTGCAAGCACGGCTGATTTCCTACCCGGACGCGCACCGCTACCGTCTTGGCGTCAATTACGACGTGCTGCCGGTGAACAAACCACAATGCCCGTTCCACACGTACAACCGGGATGGCGCGATGCGTTTCGACGGCAACCACGGCGCCCAACCCAACTACGAACCCAACAGTTTCGGCGGCCCAACGCAGGATCCGAAGTATGTGGAGCGGCCAAAGATGGTCAGCGGCACGGTTGCGCGCCACGATCACCGCAGCGATGCCGACTACTACACACAACCTGGGAATTTGTTTCGATTGATGCCTGCGGACGCCAAGCAGCGATTGATCCACAACATTGTGGGCAGCCTCGGCCAGACGGCGAAGCGCATCCAGGAGTTGCAGGTGAAACACTTCTACAAGGCCGATCCTGCTTACGGCAGCGGCGTGGCGAAGGGCCTGGGCCTCAACATCGATTCGATCGTCGGGGAGAAGCAGGCTACAGCAGCAGACTGATGAGCGGAGCGGTACGCAGCAAATAGTGCAGCAATACGCTTTTTGAATGAAAACGGGGCGAGCTTCTGCTCGCCCCGTTTTATTTTTGGTGACGGTTCGAATGCTCGAGGCAGTAACTCATCGCATGCTTCTGTACAATGGCAAGCTTATGGCTAAACTAACTTTCCTCGGTGCGGCGGGGACCGTAACCGGATCAAAATACTTGGTCGAGGCAGGCGGCAAGAAACTGCTGATCGATTGCGGCATTTTTCAAGGCTCGAACGAGCTGAGCGATCGCAACTACAAGCCCCTCTCGGTCGATCCCCAGACCATCGACTACGTGGTCTTGACACACGCCCATCTCGACCATACTGGTTGGCTTCCTTGCCTCGTAAAAGCTGGTTACCACGGGCCGATCTATGCGAACCCCGCGACCATCGAACTGACGTCGCTCTTGCTGAAGGACTCCGCGCACTTACAAGAAGAAGACACGCTGAACGCACGAAAGCTTGGCTACAGCCGGCACGCTGACCCGCACCCGTTGTACACGACGGAAGACGTCGATCCGGTGCTGAAATTGATGAAGCCGATCACGCGGGCAGGCGCATCTGAGGTTAGTCCCGAGTTTCATTTTGTGGCGTACGACGCTGGCCACATCCTCGGGTCGACGAGCCTGGAGCTTACGATTTCAGAGAACGGCAGGAAAACCGTGGTGGTTTTCTCCGGGGACATTGGCCGGTATAACCAGCCAATTTTGAATGATCCAGTGACGCCGTCAGCGAACGCAGATGTGCTCTTGTGCGAATCGACCTATGGCGACCGCGATCACGAAGCCGGCGACCCCGCGGAACTGCTGGCTGCAGTCGTGAACCGGGTGGCGGGACGCGGCGGATCGATCGTGATACCAGCATTCGCGATCGGGCGCACGCAGACCTTTATGTACTACCTGCGCGAATTGGGGGACCAGCAAAAGATTCCGCACCTCCCGGTGTATGTGGACAGCCCGATGGCGCTTAGCGCGACGGACTTGTATGTGCGGCATCGCGAGGATCACGACCTGGAATTTTCGCGGATAGAAAGCGGCAACGGTGGGAAGGGTGATCCGCTAAGCGTGCACGAATTTCATTTGACGCGAACCACCGATGAGTCGAAGGCCATCAACAACGTGAAAAGCCCATGCATTATTGTCTCTGCCAGCGGGATGGTGTCGGGCGGGCGGGTGCTGCATCACTTGGCTCAGCGATTGCCCGATGCGCGCAACGCGGTGATCCTGGCGGGCTTTCAGGCACAGGGTACGCGTGGGCGCGCACTGCAGGAAGGTGCGAAGTCGTTGCGGCTTTTCGGGCAGGAGGTCGTTGTAAAGGCCGAAATCGTGGTAATGGGCCAGTTTTCCGCGCATGCCGGCAAGAGCGAGCTGGTGCAATGGCTGACCGGTCTAACCGCGCCGCCAAAGCATACCTATCTGGTGCATGGTGAACCCGCCGCGGCGCAGTCGCTGCAGCGGACGATCCAGGATAAGTTTCAATGGCAGGCGGCCGTGGCCCGGTACCTGGACACGGTAGAACTTGGCAGCTAGATTGAACGCAACCGCAGGGTCAAGGCTTCAGGAACTCGATCGAACTGACGTGCTCCGTCCCACCCGTACCTGAGAAAACGTTCTCCGTCCTGTGCTTGAAATTTGTTTGAATGCCAGGAAACTTTTTGGGGGGTGACCTCGTCTATACAGGCAAGACCACTCGCGGGGTAGGGGGCTAACCACCACAGGGCAACCGACCGTCAGTCCTCTACCCCATACTCATTTCATTGTGTTCACAGTGACTAGGAGTATGTTCCGTGTTGGTTGATGTTGGGTTATTTGGTCCAGTTAGGGCAATTTTGCCCTAACTTTTACATACCTTTCAGATATATTTCAGTTTGCCACCGTCGAATTCTACTACCAGAGTAGCGAAGTCGGCTGCAGCGTCTTTAGCAGGGCACCCTTTTGACCGGGCTGGGAATTTTCAGCCTTGCGGTAGTTTCCCGAATTTCCATTAGACCTCGCGGAGCGCGCCGAGCAATGCTTTATGGTCCGGTGGTCCGCTCTGTTTGGTCCTCGGACCCCTGGTTTCAATGACCCTGTGCCTTCGGAGATTTCCTGAGCATCTGCGTTGAAGGTGGATGAGACGCAGATTCTCAAGGAGGTCGATAAACAAAGTTTGCTCCTGCGATCTGTTCCGTATGGAATACGCATTCTAAACCCGCCGTGCGCGAGCGTACCAAGTATAGCCAGCGTACCAAGTATTAAGTTACTTGACTTTACATCCCCTCGGACTAACATTGCAGGCTAGTCGTCGTTGATACCTTTCTCCCAGCCCTATGAAAGGAGACGACCGTGAACGCAAACTATGAATGGATGAAATTGTACGAAGCCGCTGTCCTCGAAACGAACCCCAATATACTGCCCGGTCGCATCGAAGACGCAAAATACGCAATCGGACAGCGCGTGGTTAAGAGTGCACTCGATGAAGCCGAGAGACGCGCGGTCGTTAAGACGCTGAACGCGCTAGGTGTCCTCAAGCGCGAACGATCTGTGTCCAGGAACCCGCTCTGCTATGAGTGCAAAGACATGCACGATCTCGTAACTCCCATGAATGGAAAAACCTTTTTGGCAAAGACCGCTTCGGGGCAAATCTCCATATCGTTGCACACACGTTGCTTGGTCAATTGGACAGCTGCAAACGGTTTCCAGACCCTCGTTCCACTGCGAAAACGACGCTCTGCGGGCTTTTAAGCCCGATACATCAAATCTGTTCGTTGGTAGACTGCGCTGTGTCCGCAATTTGGGCAGACACATTCGTTACCAGTCGGCGGAATCTCAGGTTTCGCAGGCAGAGACAAGCTTGCCATTCCCACGTCGCTAACTTGAGAATGCTGAAATTCCGACTTGCACTTCGGGCAAATGAGAATCCATGCGGGCATTTGTCACCTCCAAGGGGTGACAGCCAAAAAGCTGGAGGGCACCTGGAAGATTGCACCAACCTATCAACCGGGAATCAAAAACACAATCAGGTCTTGTCTGTAAGCGCGTCTCGGCTAGTTTTTGGGGCCGTATCCTTTGCCTCAAATATGTATGCACAATTGAAAACAAATTGGGGCTGAAGCCAGCCAACTTATCGTCGGAGGAAGCGGCCGCGGTATCAATCGCGGCAACCACGGCCCTGCAGGGTCTTCGCGACAAGGGACCGATCCAGCCGGGGGCGCAAGGTTCTGATTGAAGGCGCGTTTGGTGGTATGGGTACATTTGCGGTGCAGATCGCCAAAGCGCTCGGTGCGGAAGTTACCGCGGTCTGCAGCACAAGGAATGCCGTGAAGCTGCCTCCTAGGCTGCCGAGTAACTTACCTTACCTCGGGCAGTAGGTCTGGTGCATCAACTCCGGCTGATATAGATTTCTTCCGGAGGATTCATGGACCTTCTGGCCACAATCAAACGGGAAGAAAGAAAGCTCGGAAAGCAATTAGTCAAGTTGCAACACCAATTGAGCGGAGTGCGAGCCGCTGCAAAAGCCCTGGGCCACTCGGCAGAGCGGGACGTCGCCGTCGTCAAAAAGCGCGTCTTATCCGCCGCTGGCCGAGCGGCGATTGCCAGGGCGGCGAAAAAGCGGTGGGCGAAGGTCAGAGCACAAGCCAAGAAAGCAGTGGCGTAGGTCGCGGCTCGCTGCAGGTCAGGCGGCGTGAAGCAGACTTTGAACGCATTCCATTGGCTTCCAGCCACCGTCAGGCTTCGAAACCACAAGATTCGCCCCTGCCGATGACTTTTGCACATCCGTGCACAGATTTTCACAGGGATTGAGTCAAAATTCGATTGACGATGTTTACCGACAGGATTATGTTCACACCAGATTGAACCGGGAAGCGTAAAAACTTTACGGATCAATTAAAAGAGGGCGCAAGCCTAACGGCTGATGCGCCCTTGCTTTTTTTGGGATACTCAGTTCTTTACTGTCATCGTCTCCGAATCAACGGCCTTCTTACCTGTAACTCCTTCAAGCCCGGCGAGGACTCCGCGATAGTCGTTCTTGTCACACTGCACCGCGAATCCACCCTTTTGGTCGTTGGCTGCCCAAGTCAAACCGACGAAATGCTTCTTGGACTTGCTCAAGGCTACCAAGGCTCCAGCTCCAAGGGTAAATACGCCGACTGCAACAGCAGTGCCTATGCGCCGATGTACGTCTTGACCGTAGCTGATTTCCGTCACCGAGGACGGGACCACGGTTGTTACTAATGTTTTGCCTTTATCATCCGTGATCCGAATCCCCCCAGATTCAATGTACATCTTCAGTTTTGAGCCCGCTTTAAGGTCGGGCAGTGATCCGCCGTCGTAAATCACGGAATAACCGGCATCCTTGGCCTCCGTCGCCAAAGGGAGATGCAAGAGGGCGAGACATAACAGCAATGCTGCAAGGGCCCGGTTCGTTGTGAGTTTCATTGTACCTCTCCTAGTTACAGAATGAGGTACGTGCAGGAGTCCAAACTAGTAACGACGAGTACAGGCCGTCACTAAGCGTTAGCTGTACAGAGGAGCAGGCGAACGAATCGAAGATCAATCCCTTCTACCCCAAGGAGAAACGAAAAAACGCCCCGCAAGCCGGATATAGCCCGACGGGGCACGAAGAGTTCTAGGTCTTCCGTTGGGTTGGACGAGTCGAAAGCCAGGGTCCTGCTGTTGAATCGAGGAGTTCTGCTCCATCCCGAGCTCATCCCGGCAGGGAAAAGTTCGTCCAGGGAATATTTCTGCCGATGCATCGAACCATCTTCCGACTATAATCCCGCGCATGGGTAGCTCCCCGTCCCGTGCTCGGCAGGATCTGTATTTGCGGATGCACTGCGTCAACGTGTATGTCCGGGACCAGGAACGCAGCTTGCGGTTCTACCTGGATCAGCTGGGGTTTCATTTGGCATTCGATACGCGGTTGCAGACAGGTGAGCGCTGGGTAGCGGTGGCGCCTCCGGACGGCACGGCGATTCTTGCCTTGGTTGCTCCTCAGCGAGACACCGCGCAGTATAAGATGATCGGGCGAAGCACGCAGGTCGTGTTTATCACCGAGGATGTTAGTGCCAAATTCCTGGAGTGGTCCAAGCGCGGAGTGCGCTTCTCGAATACGCCACGGTTGAAGCGCATCAAATTCGACCGCGGGACTCCGGATTCCCGTCACGACGTAGGCGAGAAAAATGGCGAGGTACCAGCACCGCGTTTCGGCGCGCAGTCTATGTTGCTGGGAGAACAAGCGACGATCTGGGGAGGTGTGTACACGCGATTCCGGGATATCGACGGCAATTCGTTTTCCCTGGTGAGCTTCGACGAGGTGACGCAAGCCGTTGAGGCGCAACGCCGCAGCGTCGCCGAAAAAGTGGAAGCCGAGCGCCGGACGGCGCGCGAACTGGAAATCGCAAAGGAGGTGCAGGCGCGACTATTCCCACGGAAACGGCCAGCGGTGGAGACCCTCGACTATGCCGGCGTGTGCATCCAGGCCCGGCAGGTTGGCGGTGACTACTACGACTTCCTTGATCTGGGCCCAAAACGATTGGGCCTGGTGATCGGTGACGTCGTGGGCAAAGGCATTGCAGCCGCACTGCTTATGGCCAACCTGCAGGCGAATCTGCGCAGCCAGTGCGCGATCGCTCTGGACCGGCCCCGGGACGTGCTACGTGCCGTGAACCGCTTGTTCTGCGAGAACACGCCGGATGGAGGCTTTGCCACGCTTTTTTTCGCCGAGTACGAGCAAGCGACAAGGCGTCTGCGCTACGTAAATTGCGGGCATCTGTGCGCGGTGCTGCTGCGTAGCGACGATACGGTCGAACGGCTGGAGGCGACCGGAACGGTACTGGGTCTGTTCGAGGATTGGGACTGCGAGATGGGCGAGCGCACGATTTGCTCCGGGGACATGCTGGCGCTTTATACCGACGGCATTACGGAAGCGTTCGACCATGCGGAGGAAGAGTTCGGGGAGGGGCGGTTGATCGAAGTTTTGCGTCGCAATCGCGAACAACCTTCCCTGACTTTGCTCGATTGCGTTGTCGAGGAAGTGCGCCGATTTAGTCCGCAGGAACAGCGCGACGACATTACGATGATTGTGGCTAAATGCAGGTGAAAGAGCCTACGGACTGGCCACGGGTTGCAACTTTGCTAGGCGTTGTTCGGCAGCGGCCAAGGTTTCTTCTTTCTTGCAAAAAGTGAAGCGTACTTGGGTGGCGCCGTCGTTGGGGTCATTGTAGAAACTGGAACCCGGGACGGTGGCTACGCCAATTTCTTCGACTAGATATTTGGAGAAGCGAACGTCTCTTGTGGCGGCTGGGAAGCGGACTGGATCGGGATCCGGGAAGCGCGAGATGTCGGTCATGATGTAGTAGGCGCCGCGCGGCTTGAAGACAGTGAATCCTGCTCGGGTAAGAATCTTAAGGAGGCGTGCGCGCTTTTCCGTATAGGTGGCGGCGAGTTTGTCGTAGTAGGGCTGCGGAGATTTCAGCGCGATAGCCCCGGCTTGTTGCAGCGGCGCGGCGGCTCCTACCGTCAGGAAGTCGTGGACCTTGCGGATGGACGCGGTGGCTTCGGGGGGAGCGATGGCCCAGCCGACGCGCCACCCGGTGACGCTGTAGGTTTTGGACATGCCGTTGATGACGATGGTGCGGTCGCGCATGCCGTCGATACGCGCCATAGTGATGTGCTCGGTACCGTCGTACAGAATGTGCTCGTAGATTTCGTCCGTGATGCAGTAAGTGTTCCAGCGGACGCACAGGCCTCGGATGAATTCGAGTTCGGCGCGAGTGAAAACTTTTCCGGTGGGATTGTTGGGCGTGTTGAGGATGATCGCTTTGGTTTTTGGGCCGAAGGCGGCGGCAAGTTCGTCTTCGTCGTAGGTCCAGAGGGAATTTTCATCCCTCGGTGGACTCATTTTCACGAAACGCGGAGTTGCGCCGCTCAGGATCGCGTCTGGGCCGTAGTTTTCGTAGTAGGGCTCGAAGACCACGATTTCATCGCCGGGATTGATGATGGCCATCATGGCGGACATCATGGCTTCGGTCGAGCCACAACAGATGGTGATTTCGCGCTCGGGGTCGATGCGAATGCCCTGGGTACGCTCGAATTTTTCTACGATGGCGTCGCGTAACGCTTTGGCGCCCCAGGTGATCGCGTATTGATTGATGTCGTCGGAGATGGCCTGGCGGGCGGCTTCCTTTATTTCAGCGGGAGCAGCGAAGTCCGGGAAGCCCTGGGAGAGATTTACGGCGTTGTGTTTCAGAGCCAAGCGGGTCATTTCACGAATTACGGATTCCGTGAATTGTTCGGCTTTGGCGGAGAGCATGCGGCGGCCGATTTGCGTCATGGTGGTTTCGGGTGTGGTCATGGTTGAGACAAAAGTTTAGCGTCGAATCCGCCAAAAACAAAGACGAAGGGAGTAGCCACAACGGCTGAGGATGCAGACCCAAATCCTGTAGCCGCCCTCTTGGGGAGTGCGCGGTTTAGATCCAGATTCACCCATATCTCTCCGCTGTGCTTGCTCAACGCGGAAACCGTTTTACCACCCTGATTTCCGTAACCTGCTTGTTTCAGCCTCCGCGGTTTGGTTCCGTGACTCAACGATTCGGGTCTGGCGAGGCTTCAGCGGTGGCCGGAACTGAGAGGGTCGGGGTGTCGGGGATTTCAGTTGCAGGGACTGGAGTTGCAGCCGTGGTGGCAGCCGTTGACGCTGGAGTCGCACCCGGACCGTAAATCATTCGATAGACTTCGGCGTTGCGCAGAACGATTTGCACGTAGTCGCGAGTCTCGGTGAAGGGGATGGATTCGACAAGTTCAGGGATTTCTTCGTAGTTTCGTTCGGCGCGCCAGGCGGCGATGCGGTCTTCGCCGGCGTTGAACGCGGCCAAGGCGTATTCAGGTGCGCCAGTGGCTCGCTGCAGGTCCGCAATGTAGAGCATGCCTAGCTCGAGATTGTATTCAGGATCGAAAAGCTTGGTTTTGACGTAGCGAACTTTGAGCTGTTTTGCCAACAGCTTGCCCGTTTTCGGCAGCACCTGCATCAGTCCGATGGCGTTCGCATGAGATACGGCGTCTGCCTGGAACGTGGATTCCTGACGGATCAGACCGGCGGCGATCATGGGATCGAAATTGTTGCGTGCGGCTTCCCGGCGCAGCGAAGCTTCGTAAGGAAGCGGGTAGAGCGTTTTCCAGACGTTCACCGGAACGTCGGAGAATTTTCGCGAGTCGAAACTCGGAACGATCAAGCGACCATAAGACATGCCGGCGGCGAAGTGGCCTTGATCGAAAGCGGCTTGGGCGGCCTCGAAGAGCAGGCGCGGCGAGCCCGTGGCGTAGAATCCGGACTTCAGCTCCAGCTCGGCGCTGGCATCGAACGCAATGATGCGCAAAGCTTGCGCGCGCACCCAACGATCCTGCGCGGCGGCAGGGATCGCTTCATCAAACGGACGCAGCGCGGCCGCCGGTGGAATCTCGGCGAGAAACTCGGGTGGATCCTCGTCGCCCGGCGCCATTTTCTCAAGGCGCACTGCGGCAGCGCGGCCGAAGTAAGTCTGGGGAAAGCGTTCTGCATCGGTGCGGAAATAGGCGCGAGCGTGGCCGGGGTTGCCGCTGCGCTCGGCGTTGCGGCCCAGCCAATATAACGCGTCCGGGGCATTCGCCGAAGTGGGGTATTTGCGCAGAAAGTTGCTGAGCTTGTCGTCCGCATAAGGCTGGCGATCGAGATACGCGATCCAAGCGGCGCGCCACTCGCAGAAGAAAGCGTACTTCCCTGCCGGGAAGCTGTCGAGAACGCGTTGGTAGTAAGAGACGCCCTTGGCGCGATCGAGTTCAACCCAGTAGTAATTGCCGACCATCATCAGCGCTTCTTCCGACCATTTGCTGGAAGGATATTTCTCCACGACTTGTTCGGCGCTCGCAATCATGTCCGCTTCTTTTTTCGCGGCGCGGTGAATCTGTGCCAGGTCGAAAACGCGCTCGGCGTCGACTTCGGGGTCCGTGATGGAAACAGACGACACCAGAGACGGGGAGCCTTTTAGTTGAACGCGTGCTTGCGCGGCCCGCAGCAGAGCGTGCTGGCGATGGGGATTCGCAGGATCTTTTTGCGCGGCGGCTAGCTTTTCAAATTCGATCCGCGCATCTTTCCATTTATGCTGGTTAAAGAAAATCTGCGCGCGTTCTTCCTGCAACTCCACGCTGGGATTTGGATACTCGCGGCCTAGCGTAGATTTCATTTGCGGCAGCGCGCCGCCTGCGGTCTTGCCTTCGTCCGACAGCGGATTCTTGTAATAGAGAAGCTGATAGTCCTTCGCGGCTCGCGCAAACTGGCGCGCCGCCTTGTAGGCCTGCGCCCGCAGCAGTAGCAACGCGGGGTGAACGGTAGTGGCCGGGTAATTTTCCAGAGCCTCCACCGCCGCCTGCGGATGGCCTGCTTCGATAGCGGCGGGAGCCAGAGCCTCCAGGAACTGCTCTCGAATCGCCGTATTCGTATAGTCGCGCTCGACGGTTTGCAGCGCGGCGAATGCTTCGGCGTTGTGTTTCAGAAGGCGCTGAGTCTGGGCCGTCCAGTACAGAACGTAGTCGCCCAGCAGCGTGTCGCCTTTCGCCTTGACAAACCACGCCAGCGCTTGCTGCGGGCGGTTTTTGTTGTAGTCGTCGTAGCCCAAGGCCAATGCCGCGCGGGCACCCCACACGGTGCCGCCGTTTTTCCCGGCGAACGCGGAAAGTTTCCCGTAAGCATCGGGCGCGGCGTTGTGCAGTCCGCGAGCGAGGTTCGATAGCTCGCGCTGCGCGGCTTCATCTTCGGGCGTAGCGGCAGTAATTTCCGGCGCGGAAGTATTCGTTGCGCAACCCGTTCGGCAAGGGACAGGCTTCGGCTTATTCGATTTTTTCTTCTTAGAGTGAACCGCCTGTGCTGGGACGTCCAGCGGCACGGCCGCGAGCAGCGCGAACGCCACCAGGATTGTCAAGACGCGGAAGAAATAGATGGCCGGAGGCCGCGCTGCGCCCGCTCGCCGCGAATACGGCCGAGCGCCGTGCGAACGCGGAGTCCACACCGCCACCGCGAGTTTAGCGGTGATGAGCGGTCGTGGCGTAAGGATATTCGCCGAGGGCATGTGCGTCGCCCTCCGCGAGAATCTCCACCATCCAGCGATAAAAATAGTCCACCGGGTGGTCCATGATGGGTTTGAACCGCCGGTCGTATTCTCGATGAGCTTTCTCAATGTCATCACGCAATCGGACGCAGATATCTTTGTGCTGCCGGCCGAGGCGCACCTGCTCCGGTCGTAACATCTTAATATCCTGCATCGAAACTTTCGCGACTCTATTTGCGCGGCGGTGTAGTTCTTGTTCTTCCGGGGACAAGCGGCCGACGTCGAAGGCGCTGGCGTCTTCGGACTCGCCGGGGGCCGGCGGAGGCGTCTCAATTTCGTGAGTCTCGGCGGCGACGGGCAATTCGTGCGCTTCAGGCGCATGCGGCTCGACAACCGGAGGAGAGGCATATGCCACCGACGCCGGACCTGGCATTGGAACTGGTGCGGCCGGGTGGGGGCTGACGGCGGGTACCACGGACTCGGTAGCGGCCAGCGTGCCGGCAATTCGCGAAATCTCGGCTTCGAACGGCGTGCGCGGCCCGGGCTGCAGAGTTACCGCGACGAATCGCGACAATACATCCAAAGTGGCGGAAAGCGCCGCCGCCGAAGTCTGGGCACGCAGCATGGGCGCTAAAGCATTGACCGGCTTGCTGCTGCCGCAGGCTGCGACCACGTCCGCAATAGCCTGATGCAGCTCATCGGACGTGCGCTGGATGCGCTCTAGGTTGTCGCGCAAAGCTCGCGAGACGGCCTGTTCGACGGCGCTTGGCGTGTTCGGTTCTGATGGCATACCGGTTTTCAGGCGAATTCGCCCAAAGTCTCCCGTTTTGTGATTCTGGGAGCTAGGTCAGGCGGCGTCAACCGCCTAACAGTACTCTTGTGCTTAGAAGTACCCCTTTAGCACCTCAACGTCATTCTACGCCCACCCAGTTGGCCTTGGTGTTGGTCAGTTCCTCCCCCGGACCCTGGGTGCCGCACCCTTTGGGTTTGCCTCCACAAAGGGTGCGAGTTTTAGCGCTGCCCTCTCGATACCGTGGCCTCTTTGCTTCCACATCCGTTCACTCTCTGTGAACCGTTTTTCGCTGCGGCTTCCTCTCGACACGAAACCAGGTCCTCAAATACGAGCTTTACCCGATAGCGGCCGGCGGATAGACCGCCTACTGTCAATTCGCCCAAATGCAAATTTACCCGTTGCCTTCCGGAGACAAACCCATTCGAATCCTGGTCGCAGACGATCATGCGGTTGTACGACATGGCCTGAAGACCATCTTGAGCCACTCCGGCTGGACCGTCTGTGGCGAGGCGAAGTCCGGCGCCGAAGCCCTTGCGTTGGCCAACCAGCTTCGCCCCGACGTAGTGGTCATGGATTTGAATATGCCGGGCATGAACGGCATTGAAGCCCTGCGCGCGATCAAAGGACGCTGGCCAAAAGTCGGAATCGTGGTGCTGACGCTCCATTTCTCTGAGCAGTTGGTTCGCGAAATCATCAAGGCGGGAGCTCGCGGCTACGTCATGAAGTCTGACGCCGACCGCGATTTAGTCGATGCGGTCTCGGCGGTCGCCGCGGGCAAAACCTACTTCACGGTGCAAACCGGGACGATGGTGACGGACGGGGATATATCGCGTTCAACGTCGGTCGGCGCGACGCTAAGTGGAGCAACCCCAACCAGCCTCACCGACCGCGAGCGTGAAGCCGTTCGCAGCATAGCCCAGACCATGCGCAAGCTGCTGTGAGTCGCGACCTCCGTAATACTTTCCGCCCTTCTCTCGATCCGCAGTGTGGGGACTTTCGTTTTTCGCGTAGGGGAGCGGCCATCCGCCCGCCGGCGCCCAATGCATGGCTTCCGGTGCTGCGGCGTTGCTTTCCGTTCCCGCAGGCTCTTTAGTCCCGAGACAACGTCCCGTTTCCGAGTCCTCCATTCCCTGCTAAGAAATGCGACACTAACCCCGGAACGCTAGCAAACCCCGACCCGTATGGACCCCATCGAAATTCCAGTCGCGATCCTACCCATCAAGCTCCTCATGAGCTTTGCCTGCTTGTTCATCATCCTTGTCGTGCTCTGGTGGGGTGTGCCCAAGTTCAGGACTTACCTCCGAGTCGCGACCGGACGTGAGCCGCGCAAGCCCGGAACACGTACAATTCATCTCGCGCTGGGCTTTCTGGTCTATCTAATTATTTTCGCCCCAGCAGTAATCGCCGCGTTAATCTTTCTTGAGATCACCACTACACCGCCCTCCATAGTTTCTGCCGCAGGCGTCTCCGGCGGGGGCGGCGCACTTTCCTCTCGCAAAACGATCGCCTGGGACGAAGTAACCCGCGTCAACTGCTCCATCACCCGCGACCACCGCGTCACTTCCCTAAGAGTGATCGCTACGTCCCAAAAAATCGAACTAAGCAGCGGCGGCGACCTGTCGAGCGTCCGCGACTACATCTGGTCCCGCGTACCTCACGGCGCTATACGCCCCTGCGCCATGCCTTTTCGCAACCGGTAACGATCGTCTCCCATCAAATGAGAGTTGTTTGGGTATCGACCGCCACTTGGTCCTACTATTTCCAAGTTCTATACCCTAGTAATCTTTATATAATTAGATATCGAAAGCTATGGTCAGCCGTGTATATCGGAGCGCTTCGCTTGTTCGTCACTTCCCCAGCTGTCTTCGATGCTCAACCGAAATCTATTCATTTTCGAGGTACCTATAAGCCATGCCTGGCCTCTTGCGAAGAGTGCTAAAATAGAATCGTCAACGGGGGCGACACGGTTTCGACGGAAGCTGTCGCGGCTCGGAGGCATGCCGGGACCCACCTGCCCGTAACTTGGTGGAAACTAGAAATGCCAACAATAACTTGGCACTTGCAGCTTAATTAATTAAGCGCACGCTTCCCCGGGCTTTGCTCATGGGCCCGGTCAGAGGCGTCAAACAGTGAGCTGGCTTGGGCCTTTCGGTCCGTAAGGCTCGGGCGAGAACCATCGGACTAGCTGGCTGCGTTTCTTGCTCATTCTGAGCGCGGCGGGCGAAACAAACTGAATTGAGCTAAGCATGTAGGCTCCGTGTCGTAGCGCTTTTCGGACGGGGGTTCGACTCCCCCCGCCTCCACCATTTCAAAGTCTCTGTAATCAATGGATTACAGCTATTTTAGATGTTGTTGCGTTCCAGTTGCGTCCCATTACTGGAGGCGGGGGAAGGCGTGTGGCCTTCAGCACCGCATTGAGCATCACTGGACGTTGATCGGCACCAACACCGGGCCGGGAGGCGCCGGACACCGGGTTCGCATCAGTGGCTTCGAGGTTTGGCAGATTGGAGCGGATGGACTCATCGCCTCCTCGCAGGGCCACTTCGATCGCTCCGAATACCATCGTCAATTAGAGCGCGGAGTGTGCAGGAACCATAATAGAAACCATCTGCCAACGCAGATTCCTCGGATGCCCGGCAGCCAGTCCGCATTAGTGAAATTGTATTGCAATGTGATGCAACTCTGCACTACAATGTGGTGCATGAAGACGGAAGTATACAGCTGGCGTTTATCTGAAGAGCTTAAATCGGACCTGGAGCGGGAAGCTCATCACCGGAAAGTGTCGGTATCTTCCGTTCTCGAAACGGCCGTCCGCGATTGGCTGAAGAAGAGCAATACGGACGCTCCAGATGACCAGGCGCAGCGGAAACTTCACAGCGCTGCGACTCGTTGCCTGGGCGTACTCGCAGGCATCAATTCCCGGCGCGCCGAGACAGCACGCGAAGCAGTCCGCAGGCGCCTCAAGCGGCGCTATGCCCGCTAATGCGCTCATCGATACTGGCGCGATTCTTGCGTTGCTGGACAGAACGGATCGGTGGCACGATTCCTGCGTCGATGCATTCCATCAACTACGCCTTCCCTTGCTAACCTCAGAGGCTGTTCTCACCGAATTGTTCCACCTGGTTGGCGATACGCGCTCGGAGATGGAGGCCGCCTGGCGGTTCGTTCGTTCCGGAGCACTGGTCCTCGGTACAATCGAACATGCGGAACTGCAGCACGTGCATGGTTTGATGTCGCGCTATTGGGATCGACCCATGGATTTTGCCGATGGCACGCTCGTGTATCTTGCGAGGCGTGAATTTCTTTCTGTAATTCTTACCGTTGATCATGCAGATTTTGCAACGTATCGCATTGAAGGAAAGCGCCAGTTCCGGGTACTCCCGGCCAATCACGCGTAAAAGCTGCTACCCGCAGTTTACAGAATTCCTCCGAAAGAAGAAGATGAATCGTTCCGCCATTCTCAGGCTCGACGTCCGGAGACACTTCGTGGCGGTGTTGTCATTCTCACAGTTGGCGGACAGTCCCCCGGATCACGAATTCCGTGGGTAAGACGCGCCGGCTAAACGTCATTCGTGGATGGTGCAGCCGTTCGAGAAGCATCTTCATGCAGGTTTCGCCGATCTCTTCTTTGTGGACGCGCACTGTAGAAAGCGGCGGGTCCATCAGCACGGCCTCCTCACGGTCGTCGAATCCCACTAAGCTCAGATCTTCCGGCACTCTCACTCCGTGCCGCTGTAGCGATCGCCACAGCCCGTACGCGATTTCGTCGTTGCCGGCTACCACAGCAGTGGGTCGCGGCCTCCGGGACAGGATTCGCCTTACGCTGGTTTGACCGAAATCGACAAAACTCTGAGGATTTCTCGCCGTGATTAACACAGATTTTAGTCTCTTCTCGCGCATTCCTTGCCGGTAGCCTTCGAACCGGTGATGAAGCCACGGGTAAGAGATGTCTCCAGCGAAAACAATGTGACGGTGTCCCCCGCCGATCAGGTAACGCGTGGCATTGAACGTCCCATTGAAGTCGTCGAAGCCCACTTGGTCGAATTGCTGGTCTTGGTCCGCTCCTACCACATTATTACTGAAGGCCACGAACGGCATATGGATGGATTCGATCCGGTGGAGCAGATTCGGATAAATCGTCCCCGCCAGAATGAGGCCGTCAATCAACCCTTGTTCCTGAAGAACCGGAGGCAGGTCAATCCTCTCGGGAGGCGTTCTCGGGGAATAGTGTAGCGCGGCAAACAGCACGTGCTGTTTCAGGCTGCTGGCATAAGATTCGACACCTTGCAGGATGCGTGCATGAAAGGGATGGAGAAAATCACGGTTGCTTAAGAGAAAGCAGACCATTTCTGAGCGTCGCTTGAGAATCCGGCGGGCTTGCGCATTGGGGCGGAACCCCAGACGCCGGATGGCCTGGAGTACCCGCTCACGCGTTTCACGGCTCACCTGCGAGCTGGAATTTAGCACCCGGGAAATCGTTCCTACGCCGACCGAAGCGGCTTGGGCAACCTCGCGAATTGTCGTTTTTTTTGGAACCGCTTCCATAACACTTGTGTCTCTCGTCGTTTTGGCAGTTTCGGTCGCAAGGTGCCCGAGTCGGTTTTTCACCGAGCAAGTCTAGCACAGCCCTGGCTCGAATCGCAGCAAACGATAGGTCTGGCGCATCCCTGGGCCTTTGCCGCAGGAGGTCAGAAAACAGATGTTACGAAGTGGTTTTTCGCGATTTGTACTTGACAGCCATTTTCCGCTGACTTAGATTGTGGAACCAGTTCCAGAAGGTTTTGTGCCTGATCTGGGCTTCTTCGAAGCGGGGTGTGCGATGAAAAAACTGATTGGTTCGTCGTCCGTTTGGACGATTCGCTGTCGCACGTGTTTTGCCACGAATCGTCAAGGGCCCGCTACACGCAATGAACACGGTCGACTCAAGTTGTGGCCGTTGACCGTGGTCCTACTGCTGGGAACGATCCTGTTGGGACTTTCCGCACCAATCATGGGTCAAGCGGTCAACGCAACTCTACTTGGAACAGTGACAGACTCGTCCGGGGCGCCGGCTTCCGGTGCGAACATAACGATCACTGAAACAAATACGGGGATCAGCCGTGCCACCCAGACCAACGAAAGCGGCAATTATGTGATTCCGGATCTTTCGCCAGGTATGTATAGGGTGACGGCGGAGCTGCCAGGATTCAAACGGGAGTCGAGGTCCGGCATCGATGTGATCGTGAACACCACCGAGCGAGTCGACCTCGTGCTTGTGCCCGGCAACATTACGGAGACCGTAACCGTGGAGGCGGAAACTCCGATTCTGCAGACCGAGCGAGCCGACACCGGCCGTAAGATCGAAAGCGTGCTAACGGAGAACGTGCCGCTCGGCACCAACCGCAATTTCCAAAACCTTCTGAACATTGTGCCGGGTACAACTCGCTCCACTTTCCAGCACTCGCAGTTCTTCAACGCAAGTAACTCGCTGCAGACGGAAGTCAACGGCCAATTGCGCGAGGGCAACAACTACCAGATCGAGGGCATAGACGACAACGAACGTACGGGCCTTCTGCAGATCATCATCCCGCCCCTGGAAGCGATCCAGACAGTGGATGTCTCCACGAGTAATTTCGACGCCGAGCTGGGCCGCGCCAGCGGCGCCGTTACAAACATCATCCTCAAGTCAGGCACAAACAACTATCACGGCGCTGCGTATGAATTTATCAAGAACAGCTATTTCAACGCGCGCAACTTTTTCGATCCCTCCGTAGGGCATCTCGCTTACAACTACTTCGGCGGCAATATCGGCGGGCCGATCAAGAAGAATAAGCTCTTTTTCTTTGCCGACTACCTGAAAATCGATGACCATGAGGCCAACACAAACTTGACCACCATCCCCACGTTGCCACTTCGTTCGGGTGATTTGAGTGCTTCGGCAACGGCAATCTACAACCCCTTTAGCGGAGATACCGCGGACTGTCATTCCGGAGGCATTGCGAAACTCTGCGGCACAAATCGCACCCAGTTCGTTGCCTCTTCCGCTCCAGGCATTGCTACGGTACCGGGTCCTAATGGAACGGTGGATGCCTACAATCCAGCCTGCACCAAAGCGCCGGGCTGCCCCAATGTCATTCCCCTGGCCTTGATCGATCCGATCTCCGCTAAGCTCCTGGCGTTCTTGCCTTCACCAACTGCGGCGGGCAATACCAACAACTACTTTGCGCTACTGCCCTTCCACAAAGATACGGATTTCGTGGATGCCAAAATAGATGCCAACCTTACGGATAAAGACCGGCTGAGCGCGCGGTTCAGTTTTCAGCGCCCACAAATATTCCAAGCCCCCATATTCGGCATCGCCGGCGGACCAGCACAGGGCAACTTCGAAGGGAATGGTATTCAAAACACATATAGCCTGGGGCTCAACTACAGTCGCTTGTTCTCGAACACTCTGGTTGCTGAGTTCCGTGCAGGCGTGGCGTGGTATCACAATGAGGCTCATAACACCGATTTCGGCACGAATACCTCACAGTCGCTCGGCATTCCTGGTGTTAACCTCGATAAGACGATAACCAGCGGAATCGTGGGCGTTGGGATAAATGGCGGATTTGCGGGCACTGGCAATCCTCCTCCTCCGTTGATTGGCTACTCGGCGAGTCTGCCGTGGATCCGGGGGGAAACGAATATCGACTTTGCCAACACATGGACCAAGATTCTTGGTAACCATACGGTTAAGTTTGGCGCCGATCTTCGACGGGTTCGGGATGCTCTGCTCCAGGAGCAAACGTTCAGCCCGCGAGGTCTCTATGTTTTCAGCGATGGTCAGACGGCCCTTAACACGGGCGCTGGTGCGTCCAAAACGAGCTTTACAAACGACTTCGCCAGCTTTCTGCTGGACGTGCCAAATCAGGCCGGACGGGATCTGGCAACCATCTTTCCGAACTATCGAGCCTGGCAATTCTTCAGCTTCGTGCAAGATAAATGGCTGGTCACGCCGAAACTTTCTGCGGATATCGGAGTCCGGTGGGAGTTCTATCCGCCTGCCACCCCGGTTAAGCCAGGGGGCTTTTCCAATTACAATCCCGCCAACAATACGCTTGTCCTCAGCGGCATAGGGGGGAATCCGAATGATCTGGGGATCGCCACACATTACAAATATTTCGCGCCTCGCCTGGGATTGGCGTACCGTCTGAGAGAGTCGACCGTCCTTCGGGCCGGATTCGGCATCAGCTACACGCCGTTTCCCGACAACAGCTATGCGTACAATTTCCCTGTGCGGGCCAATAATGCCTTCAATCCGGCGACGGGAACCTTTGACCCGGCGGTGCTTCCGAACGGACAAACCGCAACTTTCGAAAATGGTTTCCCCGCGCCGGTTCTCCCTGCGATTCCATCGAACGGGATCATTACCAACCCCGCTGTGACTACGAACTACTTTGCGGTCAATCCGAACTTCAAGAATCCGTATGTGGAATCGTGGAACGCGGCGATTCAGCAATCGCTGCCCTGGCGCTTCGTTCTCGATTTAGCGTACGTTGGCAATCACACCGTGGACACGGTGGTCAATTACAATCTCAATGCGGCTACGGTACTCGGCCTCGGCAACAAGGGGCTGCCCGAGTTTAACTCCTTCGGGCGAACCGCGAGTACGAATCTCCTGTTCGCCGGGTACTCGTCCAGTTACCACGCCTTGCAGGTGAAGTTTGATCGCCGGTTCTTGGGGGGATTCGCGACCACCACGGCTTATACCTTTGGCAAAGGCATGGGTTTTCAAACGGACGACGATGGCGGACTCTCGTTTTACATCAATCAACGCCGGGATTACGCCCGCAACGACTTCGATCGCACCCATACCTTTGTGCAGAGCGTTGTGTACGATTTGCCATTTGGAAAGGGCAAGCGGTTGGTTTCGTCGGGAGTGGGCGCAGCGATCCTTGGTGGCTGGCGCGTGTCTAGTTTTCTCACGATCATGTCGGGCCTTCCTCTCTACTTTACTGCTAATTCCACCTCGCTTCAGGCGCCTAACAATACGCAAACGCCCAATTTAGTTGCTCCGGTGAAAATCCTTCACGGCGTTGGCCCTGGTAATCCCTGGTTCACTACATCGAGCTTTGCTGCGCCAGTGGGCGCTACGTTCGGTAACGTGGGGCGGAATTACCTTAGCGGGCCAAACTTCTTTGACCTGGATGCTGCCCTCTCCAAGTCGATCCGGATGACGGAACGCTTCGTTCTGGACCTACGCCTGGAGGCTTTTGGCGCGACGAATACGCCGCAGTTCTTCTTCAACAACACCAACGGTACACCGGCGGGGGGTACAGCGGCTGGCACCACACTGGGTAGCACCAGCTTTGGTCAAATCACAAGTGCCAGCGGAGGTCGCGTTCTTCAACTTGGCGCCAAGCTTACGTTTTAGCCCTGAAATGGCGCTCTAAGCAGCTTTAGTCCTCGGTGTTTCTGTTACGTCTCCGGGGATCACAATCGATCCCTTCGGTTGGGACAGACCGGCAATGACCGCACGACATGAGGAACAATGAATGATGGTTACACGACGCGAGTTTCTCGATGCACTTGCAGTGGGCGCTGCTGGACTGGCCGTGGGAACTACGGCAAAGAGCTATCGGCAGATCCTCGGTTCTAATGATCGCCTAAACTTTGCCGTTATCGGTTTGAATGGGCGAGGCTACGCTCATCTGTCGGCGCTCAAGGCGAACCGGACGGCTGCCCGCATCTCGCATGTCTGCGATGTGGAAAGCAATATTCTCAAAAAGTTCGCTGATGGCGTGCAGCAGGAGATGGGCGAGGCCCCAGTGACGGACAGAGACTTTCGCATGATTCTGGAACAGAAGAATGTGGACGCCGTCACGATCGCAACTCCCGACCATTGGCACACACCCATGGCCATCGCCGCGCTGCAGGCGGGCAAACATGTTTATGTGGAAAAGCCGTGCAGCCACAATCCTGCTGAGGGAGAGATGCTACTGCAGGCGCAGCAAAAGTATGGAAAGCTCGTGCAGATGGGTACACAGCAGCGCTCCTCGCCGCACACCATAGAGATCATCGAAAAGATTCAGGGCGGCACGATCGGCAGGCCCTACTTGGCCAAAGCCTGGTATAGCAATGTGAGGAAATCAATTGGCACCGGCAAAGAAGTGCCCGTGCCGGCAGGGCTTGACTGGGACCTGTGGCAGGGCCCGGCTCCACGTCGTCCCTATGCGGACAATGTGCATCCCTATAACTGGCATTGGTTCAGAATGTATGGCACGGGCGAAACGCTCAATAACGGCACACATGAGGTCGATGTCTGCCGCTGGGCGCTTGGCGTTGACTATCCAACGCGGGTCACGGCGTCGGGCGGCAGATACCACTTCAAAGACGATTGGCAGTTCTACGACACGCTGGTGACAAGCTTCGAGTACGACGACAGGATGTTGTCCTGGGAGGGCAAGAGCTGCCAGGGAATGAAGTATTACGGCCGTGATCGTGGATCGGCAATCATGGGAACGACTGGCACCGTGGTTGTCGATCGAGATGGCTACGAGATATACGACCTCAAAGGGAAAAAGATAAACGAATTCAAGGTTGGTAGTACAACTTCATCTTCTGACCTCCTGGGTCGCGATTCCATGACAGATGCTCACTTCGCGAACTTCATCGCGGGAATTCGCAAAGGCGAGAAGCTCAAGGCTCCCATCTCTGTCGGCAACATTGCCGTTACGATGTTGCAACTTTCCAATATCGCGTGGGAAGTCAACCGCGAGTTACATCTCGACACGAAAGACGGCCGGATCCTGGGCGACCCGGAAGCAATGAAGATGTGGGGGCGCGAGTACGAGAAGGGCTGGGCACCCCATGTCTAAGCTGCGGCAGCTCCAGCCGTGCGACGAGATTCCAATGAAAAAAGGATTATCGCGCCGCGATTTCGTTCGCTCTGGTGCACTTGTTGCGGCAGCCTTGACTGCTTCGAAAGCCGTACTCGCAGCTGCGGCAGGTCACCCATCAGTTGACGAAGGAGCGCCGATTCGACTGGGTCTCGCCAGCTACACGTTCCGCAACTTCAGTCGTGCGCAGATGATCGGTTTCATGAAACAGCTCAATGTGTTTGAGCTGAATGCAAAGGACGTCAAAGATCATCTCCCGGCGGATCTGCAGGAGGAAGCGACTGCGCTCGCGGACTATGCCGCGGCTGGCATTAAGCTTCATGCTGCCGGGACGATCTATTTCCCGAAAGACGAAGATGCCGACATTCGCGCTAAGTTCGAATACTGCAAGCGAGCGGGTATTGCTGTCATTGTCGCGGGCGACCCCGCACTGGAGACTCTGCCACGAATCGAGAAGTTCGTGCGGGAGTATGACATTCGCCTCGCGATCCATAATCACGGGCCAGAAGATAGGTTGTGGCATTCGCCGCTAGATGTACTGAGTGCCGTCAAAAGCATGGATCCGCGCATCGGATGTTGCATCGACGTCGGACATACGGTTCGTGCCGGCACCGATGTAGTTCAGGCTATTCGTGAAGCGGGCCCGAGGCTGTTTAACGTACACATGAAGGACCTCGCGAATTTCCAGAGTAAGGATAGCCAGGTCGCGGTGGGAGACGGCATCATGCCGATGCAGAAGATTTTTGAAGCACTTAGAGCGATAAAATATAAAGGCTTCGTCGATCTGGAGTATGAAATTCATCCCGACGATTCGATGCCCGGCGTTATCAGCAGCTTTGCTTACATGCGAGGTGTCCTGGCGGGCCTGGGATACCTGAGCCATGGCTGAAGATTTGGTACCTTTGTGGCCTCAACAGATTGGGTGACAGTCGTAGCCTGACTCAAGAATTCAAGCCCTAGTCGATGACTCTCTATTGCGGACAAGGCGGCCCAGAGCGCGAGCTTACCTCCGATGAGCTCAAAGATTTTTTCCTCGGTGCGCTGGAAAAAGTAGGCAAGCGCTCTAAGGTCCTTACTATCCCACCCGATCACACGCGAGTTGCATCGCGGGCCGGCGAATTGACTCGCCACGCTTGGAAATATTACGGTCCAAGCTTTTGCGCGATCCTGCCTGCACTCGGAACGCACAGAGCCATGTCATCGGAACAGCTCTTATCGATGTTTGGCGAGATTCCGAGCGCCCTCTTTCACGCTCACAAGTGGCGCGAGGATGTGGAAACGATCGGCGTCGTTCCTAGGGATTTCATCCGCGAACAATCGGAAGGACGGCTCGACTACGACTGGCCGGCCCAGGTGAATCGGCTAGTTTCTCGTGGCCAATTCGATCTGATTCTCTCCCTCGGACAAGTCGTTCCGCACGAAGTTATCGGCATGGCGAATTACAACAAAAACATTTTGGTTGGAACGGGCGGACCCGACAGCATCAACCGGAGCCACTATCTTGGCGCCGTGTATGGCATGGAGCGCATCATGGGGCGCGCGGATAATCCAGTCCGTCGCGTGTTGAATTACGCCGCTTCTCATTTTCTCGCAAGCCTCCCGATTGTCTATGTTTTGACGGTCGTGTCGCGAAACTCAGCAGGGGTTCCCGTCGCCCGTGGCTTGTTCATTGGGGACGATTCGGAATGCTTTCATCGCGCGGCGGAGTTGAGCTTCCAGGTGAACACTGCCCTCATGCCGAAGCCTCTGCGCAAGGTCGTGGTTTACCTCGATCCGCGAGAATTTCACAGCACTTGGCTTGGAAACAAAGCAATTTACCGCACCCGCATGGCGCTGGAAAACGGTGGAGAGCTGATCATTCTGGCTCCAGGCGTGCGCGAGTTCGGCGAGGATCCCCTAATCGACAGACTAATCCGAAAATACGGTTATCACGGCACAGAAGCAACGCTCGCGATGGTCAGCGAGAATGGCGACTTGGCAGCCAATCTCAGCGCTGCAGCGCATCTGATTCACGGATCCTCTGAAGATCGCTTCCACATCGTTTGGTGTCCGGGCCATTTGAATCGCGAAGAGGTGGAACAAGTGGGCTTCCAGTACGCTGAACCAGCCAAAATGATGAAACTTTATGATCCGGTCAAGCTTCAGCACGGTTGGAATTGCGTGCAGGGGGAAGAAATCTATTTCATCGACAATCCTGGTCTCGGTTTGTGGGCCGAGCGAAACCGTTTCTAGCCTTACCAAGAAACTCGTGGTCCTTTGGTATCAAAGTCATTTGGAAGAAATGACACAGTTGCCGGGGAAGGGAGATTTTGTTCACGAAATTTGGGCAGCGAGCCGACAATCTCGCGTTCCAGATATGTTCCAGTTAGGCGCAATTCCTGATGGGAGAGCGTTTTTGGCGTGTCCACATTTCAATGAATCGGAATATTCCGACTCCCCCGCCTCCACCATATTAAACCCTCTGTAATAAACACGTTACAGCGTTGCGGGTGTACCCGCGTTCCAGATGAGTTCCATGGGCGTTCTGGTACTGGAGGCGGGGGAAATTTGTATCACCTCCACTTCGTCCAGAATCAGGTATAGAAAGCGAATGGATATAGATGGATAATTCTGGTATAACAGTTATACCAGAATGCGTTTCGACTTTGATGCACAGAAGAGCAAGCGCTTAAGGGCGAATCCCAAACGCGGGGTCGGCTTTGAGGAGGCGCAGGAGATCTTTGACCAGCCTTACTACCTTGACCAGCGCTCCGACATGCCAGAGCAGTATCGGGCGATTGGCTGGGTGAGACAAAAGCTGTACGCTCTCATTTTTGAAATAAGGGAAGACGAAGACGGCGAATACTATCATCTCGTGACACTTTGGAAAGCGACAACCGAGGAGCAACAACTGTATGATGAGCACTCGTAAAAAGAGGAGAGCTATGTCCGCCGAGAACATTGCCCGTCTGGCTGACAAGGGCAAGGATGTCTCGCGCTTTTTCACGAACGCGGGTCAAATGATGAGTCCAATCCAGCGTGTAAATGTAGACTTCGCGTCGCCGATGCTGGACGAATTGGATAATGCGGCGAAGGAACTAAACATTAGCCGCCAAGCCGTAATCAAGACCCTGATCCGGCAAGCGCTTGATCAGCACTATCTGGCAACAGCACGCCAGTTCGGTACGAAGCAGAGATAGTGCAGGTCGACCAGCGACTCGCCTTCCTCCTGCTTTGCCCCGCATTTGACGCTATATCGCTTGCACGCCAAGAGGGAACAAAACGGAGTCGTGAAAAACTATCTCACGCTTTGGGACGAAGGATGGCAGGGCAGGAACTCAAGGATTCTGAAGGCTCCTATTACCGTCATTGGAGAGCGCATCCAAGGTGCCAAATCCGAGTTTGCAAAAGTTCGGTTGACGTTGAATCCGACGAAAACTTTCGAGGTAGCCGCTCACGGAGGTCCGAGTCACCTTGGAACAAGTTTGGTATCACGATGCTGACTCTTCTCGAGAAGCGTTTCGTAACGCGGGACGCGATGCTGGGCGCAAAATCATCGCGGTCATCGACCCGAATGTTTACCGTTGTGGGCGACATCGACCTCTAGGAGCAGTTTCCGGCGCAACGTTCTGGCTGGTTAGGCTGTGTTCCAGATACGTTCCAGTTGGCCGCGTTTCTCGAGTTTTTGGCGTTTTGTACGTCTCGAGAAATCAATAGGTTGCGCGTTTTCAGTACGAGTATTTGTTTCGACTCCCCCGCCTCCACCATTTTTCAATTGCTGTAACCGCGAGCTTCATGACCTTTCGTCGATCCTGCAAGTACCCGCCCATGACCCTAGTCTCCAGTCATCAATAGCCTTGGCAGGTATTTCAGTCGAGGTGGAACACCTCGTCCATTTCTGCCCACCACTCACCTTCTTTTCGCGTAGGTAGAGGTTCCTGTATCGGCTGCATGAGCGCCCACCATTCCTGGGTTTTGGCGTGCGCCGCCATCTTGTTCCAATCGTTTTTCAAGTCGTTGCCGTAGTATTCGAAATAGCTGAAGAGGACGCCATCTTTCAAATAGATGGAATAGTTCTTGATATTGCATTCGAGAATCTTGCGCAAGACCTCTGGCCAAACCGCCGCGTGGTACCTCTTGTAGGCTTCTTCGCTTCCAGGCCTCAGCCTGATCGTCATGCCGAATCGCCGCATTTAGAATGGAAACCCCTCGTCTGCATCCCGGACAAGGCGGGTTTCTGTACGCCTGCCCAGGAGCAAGTCCTTAAAACCTCTTGACGGGAGGGTTATAGCCGAGTACGGTTCCGGATGTCAATATTTAAGCACTTAAAATTATGCCGGCTCATTCCGAATTTGCCGCTCACGGCTACGTCAAACACGACCTTGCCGACCGCTTGCGAGCGGAAATTATGAACGGCTCGCTCCCCCGCGGCGTCCGGATCATCGAGGGCAAATGGGCCCAAAGATTTGGCGTAGCGCAGGGATCAATCCGAGAAGCCATCAACATTCTGGCTCTGGAGGGATTCGTCACCAAGGCGTCGGGACGAAGCGCGCGAGTCATACACCTGAGCGAGACAGATGTGGCGCAACTCTACGAACTACGAGGCGCTCTCGAGGGACTAGCGGCTCGCCTGGCGGTTAAAGCCCGACCCGACCTCTCGAAACTCCAGTCCGCAGTTGACGGTATGCGCCGAGCGGTAAACGAGGGCAGTTGTATGGCGCTGCTTCAATGCGATCTTCGGTTTCACCTTGAACTTTGTGAGCTTTCTGGCAACCCCTACGTTGTGGACCAGAGTCGCCGACTCCTGGTGCCGTTCTTTGCGTTCGTTCGCATGCGAGTGGCAGCAAGCGGACAAACAACGTCGCCATGGGATAGAGACCTCGAAGCGCACCAGCGGATCGTCGATCTCCTGCGCCTAGCGGAGGGCGAGGTTGCAGAGCAGTACGTCAAGAAGGCTATGGCTCGTTTTGCCAAAACTGCGTACGACAACTGGGACAATCGTACTTCCCATGCCGGGTGATCTCGAACGAAAGGATATCGTGCTAACCGGCTGTGGTGATGGCTTCAGAGAATCTGCAGCAACGCGAACGGAGCACGATGCCTGACTCTACGATTCGTTCCGTCTCGACGTGTGATGCACGTTTTCTCCTGCCGCCAGGTGCCGGGACAGATTCCATCCATACGAATTCAGAATATAGCTTCGCGGTGACTTTGTTGACCGGCGAGGACGGCCTTCGGGGAACCGGGATCGTGCTTACCCTCGGCGACGGCAACCGGCTAGTTTGTGAGGCAATCGAGTTGTTGGCACGACCCCTAGCTGGCGTTGCGATTGAAGAACTCATGTCCGACTTCGGTCGCGTGTCCCGGAAGCTAGCGGACGATCCGTCGCTCCGCTGGCTTGGACCCCACAAAGGCGTGGTTCACCTTGCGCTGGCCTCCATCACGAACGCTTGTTTCGACCTTTGGGCCAAGAGCCGTGGCAAACCGCTGTGGAAGTTGCTCCTCGATCTCGCCCCCGCAGAAGTCGTTCGTCTTCTGGATCTGAGCTATCTGGAAGAGGTCTTGAGTGAGCAAGACGCTCTCGAACTGCTCTCAGGCCAACTTGCAAGCCGTAACAACCGCATTCCCATTCTGCAGACGGGTTATCCCGGCTACGATACGTCGGTCGGATGGATGGCATACGACGATCAAAAAGTGCGGGATTTAACCGCTCGCGCGCTCGATTCGGGATTTAAAGCCTTCAAGCTCAAAGTGGGATCGGACGATGGGCGTCGCGATCTCCGTCGGGCGGCCGTGTTACGGGAATGCATCGGCGAGTCGTGCACTCTCATGTTCGATGCCAACCAACGCTGGAGCCTCCCAGTTGCCATTCGCATGTCCCGCGACCTGATGGTGTATCGGCCGTTGTGGATTGAAGAACCTACGCACCCTGACGACGTCCACGGGCACGCTGTATTGGCGCGTGAGATAGCCCCGGTCAAGATCGCGGCGGGCGAGCATATTCCCAATCGAGTCGTGTTCAAGAACTTCTTCCAATCGGGGGCCCTGCACTACGTTCAAGCCGACTGCACCAGACTAGCGGGAGTAAGTGAGTTTCTTACCGTCAGCCTTCTTGCGAAGAAATTCTTCCTTCCCCTAGTGCCGCATGTTGGAGACATGGGGCAATTGCACCAACACCTTGTCTTGTTCAACCACATCGCGCTGGCGCACGAAGTCTTGTTCCTGGAGCACATCCCGCACCTGCGCAGCCACTTCGTTTCGCCAGCGCTCGTAGCGGACGGCTGCTACAAGACGCCACAGGAACCGGGCGCATCGTGCGACTTAAAATTGACGTCAGGCCGGGCTGGCTGATGAGGCAACCTCTGCTGGCGGCAGTTTCGCTCACCATGGTCGCTGGCCTCATGTCTGGCACCTGCATGCTGCCAATGAAATTTGTGCGCTCATGGAAATGGGAGAATCTGTGGCTGATTTTCAGCTTTGTCTCATTGGTGATCATTCCCTGGATGCTCGCTATCGGCCTGGTAAACGGTCTCTTCGAAACCTACCGTTCGCTGCCTTTTCGAGAGCTCGCCGTCCCGATGTTGTTTGGCGGTGGCTGGGGAGTCGCGCAAATTCTCTTCGGCGTCTCTGTGAAGCGCCTGGGACTGGGTATCGCTTACGCCATTATTGTTGGCCTAGGTGCGGTTCTGGGAACGCTCGTGCCACTGTTCGCTCAGCAAAGAGCGACAACTAAAGAACCCGCTATCCAGCTGATCATTTGCGGTGTGGCTGTCATGGTGATCGGCATCTCATTGACCACGTGGGGTGGCCAAGTCAAAGAGAGCGCAACTGACGTTTCTCAGAGCGGATCGCATCGGGCTTACCCGGCGGCCATCTTGCTTGCCGTGCTATGTGGCCTCATGGCCCCCATGCTCAACTACTCGTTCGCCTTCGGGCAAGGCATCGCGCAGGCGGCCGTCCGCCTTGGAAATCAACCCGTGCACAGCGCCTATGCAGTTTGGCCGATCGGATTGGCGGGAGGGTTTCTTCCTAACGCTGCGTACAGCCTGTGGCTGCTTTTCAAGAATCGGACTTGGCCTTTGTTCCGTTGTGCACGAGCAGACCTCTTGTGGTCTTGCCTGATGGGCTTTCTCTGGATGGGAGCGTTCGCTCTTTACGGAATGAGTGCAACCCTCCTGGGCACCCTGGGGACATCGGTCGGGTGGGGCCTGCTGCAGATCTTTATGATTATAACCGCGACGTTGGCGGGAGCATTGACAGGCGAATGGCAGCAAGCTTCGCGCTCCGCCAAACTGCTGCTGAGCTCCGGCCTGGCCAGTCTAACCGTTGCTATTGTCCTGTTGGCAGGTGGCAGCTTGTAGGCCATTTTCTTGAACGCTTTGCATCCCCTGGGAAACGGCGATGACCATCGACCCTAGACAGCGCATTCGAAGGCTACTCCTGCAAAACCTCCGTAGGTCGCGTTGTGGCAAGACCAGGCCGAGGCGCTGGGTGCGGGGCGAGCTTCAAAAAAATCAGATGGAGAACGACCGATGCCAAATCCTCCCGCCACCGAAGATCCAGACGCGCGGATTCTCGCAGCTGTCCAAACTGCCCGGCAACCCCGCCCAAAGCAGGTTCGTCCCATCATCGTCATCGGCGCGGGAGGCATCGTTCGCGCTGGTCACCTGCCTGCCTATGAGAAGGCAGGCTTCCCGGTCATCGGCCTCATGGATCAAGAGAGGGCCAAAGCCGCAGAACTCGCTTCCGAGCGTGGCATCCCTCATACCTTCAGCTCCGTCGCCGAAGCCGTGCGCTTCGCTCCACCTGACGCCGTCTTCGATGTGGCAGTTCCCGCCTCTCAGCTTGTCCACATCCTTCCGCAGTTCAATGGCGGTGCGACCGTACTCATGCAAAAACCCATGGGCGAGACTCTCCGAGAGGCCCTCATCATCCGCGACCTTTGCCGGAATAAGGGATTCATCGCCGCCGTCAACTTCTCGCTCCGATACTCTCCCAACAACCTCGCCGTCACGTCGCTCGCAAACGGTGGTTTCCTCGGAGAAATCCACGACATCGAAGTTCAAACAAGCACCTACACGCCGTGGCATCTCTGGACCTTTCTCGCCACGGCGCCGCGCCTGGAGATCCTCTATCACAGCATTCACTACTTCGATCTCATTCGCTCGTGGATGGGCAACCCGCAAAGTGTCTTGGCGCGCACGGTAAGAAACCCGCACACAGCATACCTAGCCGCCACCAAGACCATCGCAATCCTCGACTACGGCAGCTCCAAACGCGTCTTTGTTGCGACCAATCACAACCACGACTTCGGTCCCGGAACTCAGCACAGCTTTGTTCAATGGGAGGGGCTCAGGGGCGCAGCACGCATCACGATGGGCGTCAACCTCGACTATCCCACCGGCAAGCCAGATACCGCCGAATACGCCGAGCGCGGCTCCAACTCTCCTCGTTGGCACTCCCTTCCGGTCGCTGGCAACAACTTCCCGGACGCCTTCATGGGAACCATGGGCGCTCTGCAATCCTTCGCCGAGGGGTCAGCTTCCACCTTGCCGTCGCACTTCGAAGATGCATTTCAAACCATGGCGCTGGTAGAGGCACTGTATCGCTCGAGCGAGCTCCCCGGCGAGCCACTCCCGCTCGACGAGTAACGCGCGACCCTCTGACTAGAGGCGCTGTTCTGCTGCTGGCGCGGGCTTCACTCAACCGCGGCCAAGGTATTTCGCACGCCGACATTCTCCGCGAGTTCGGCCTTTCTTCCAGGTGATCGGAACAACCACGGTGATCATCGCTGCCTAACTGGGTGCGGTCGCAACCGCGGGCCGGTACCCGCGAGTGGCGAAGTAAAGCACGTAGGCGTAGCAAATCAATGGAACAAGAAACGCTTTCTGTATCGAGCTTGCGTCGGAAATATAGCCCATGACCGCAGGTACAATCGCCCCGCCAATGATGGACATGACCAGCAGTGCGGAGCCGAGCTTGGTGTCAGCGCCGAGATTCTTGACGCTTAGCGCAAAAATCGTCGGGAACATGATGGAATCAAAGAAGCCGAGCAACACAACGGCCCAGACAGGGGCCGCCCCGGTTCCGGCGACGGCTGTGACCGTGCAGACTGAGGCGCAAGCCGCGAACAGCGCGAGGAGTTTGGGAGGAGCGATGCGCTTCATCATCGCAGAGCCTGCGAAGCGACCGATCATGAACCCGATTAGGTGCCATTTTAGAACGTCGGCCGCCGCTTTTTCAGGCGTATTCGGCATCGCGTGCTGAACGAAGCGAATCACGAAGCTGGTCACACCGACTTGCGCGCCGACATAGAAAAACTGTGCGACGACGCCCTGAAGGAGATGTTTGTATCGCCAAATCTTCCAGCGGCTGCTGGTGTCCGCTTCCGATTGAGAAAGCCCCACTCCGGTGGTTTCCTGAATTTCCGGTAAATGCGCAAAATAGAGTAGTGCCGCTACAAGTAAAAAGAGTGCGGTGATCGCGAGATACGGCCCTCGAACGCGGCTGGCTTCCATGACGGAATAAGCCGCAGATTGTTCCGGCGTCATGGCCGATAGCTGGCTGGCCGAGTATTCAATTCCGGAGAGGATGAACCCGCGGCCAATAATTGGAGTCACGACGGCTCCAACAGCATTGAACGACTGCGCAAAGTTTAGTCGGCGCTCTGATGATTCCGGTGGACCGAGAATGGTGACGTACGGGTTAGCGGCGACCTCCAGCACGCCCTGACCACAAGCCATCACAAACAGCGCGAAGAGGAAGAAGCCGTAGAGTCGAATCGAGGCCGCAGGGATGAAGAGAAACGCGCCGGCCGCGCAGGTCAACAGTCCGACCAAAATACCTTTCCGGTAACCAATGCGTTCCATCAACCGTCCCGCGGGTAGCGCGGCCAAGAAGTAGCCACCAAAGAACGCGGACTGAACTAGAGACGACTGGAAGTCGGTAAGTCTAAATGCTTTTTTGAGATGCGGGATTAGGATGTCGTTAAGGTTCACGCCGAGCGCCCACAAGAAGAAGAGGCTGGTGACGAGCATAAACGGTACGATGTATCGTCGCTCGGTAAGTGAAGCGGAAGGATTTGTCATTTTCCTCCGTTACGTTGCCGCGCGATCGAGACGCGTATAGCCGCCATCCACGCGGCGGTGCTGGCCCGCGATGCAGCTGGCTTGCCCGGAGATCAGAAAGACAACCATCGCGGCTATGCCGTGCGGAGTGGTCATCCTCTTTCCCAACGGAATCTTGGCGGTTATTTCCTTCAAATTTTTCCTTAAGACTCGGAGACTTGCGCACCCACTACTGGCATAGGGGCGGCATCCCCTCTGCAACAACGACGGTGTTTACACGAATCCCGCAGGGGAGAACCTCGGTGGCCCACGGATCCACCGGTGTGCTTCAACTGTGGCCGCGCGCAATGCGCCATATTGCCGTCATGCAATACATTGCGTTGGAGCGAAGCGATGAATTGATTGGAAGTGCGTTTTTCAAAGCCGACGCCGTCATTCATACCTGTATTGTTCGCCAACGCATCGATTCGACGCACTTTCTTCATTGATAGGTTCTCAGCCGCGGAGATTGAAGAAACCGCCATCGATTGGATAATCCACTCCGGTAATGAAGGAAGCATCATCCGAACACAGGAAAAGAGCCAGCGCGGCCACTTCATGTGGTTGCGCCATCCTGCCGATTGGCTGCGCTGCGGCGAGCCTTGCAAACATTTCCTCTTTCTTGCCGGGGTAATTTCGCTCAAGATAGCCGTCAACGAATGGAGTGTGAACTCTAGCGGGCGAAATGCAATTGCAGCGGATCTTATGTTCCAGATAGTCTTTCGCCACCGAATAAGTCATCGCGATAACCGCACCTTTACTCATGGAGTAAGCGAAACGATCCACTAGCCCAGAGGAACCCGCGATCGATGCCATGTTCAAGATCACACCACCCCCATTACCCTTCATATGTCCGACCGAGGCATACATGCAGTTATAGAAACCCTTCACATTGACCTGGAAAATCCTGTCGAGATCGCATTCCCTCGTCGCCTCGAGACTGCCCACGTGCGAGATGCCAGCGTTATTGACGAGAATTTGTATTCGATCGTTTTGGAATAGTCGCTCGAAAACAGTTTTTACATTTTCCTGATGCGTCACATCGCACTGGAAGGCCGCCGCATTACCGCCTGCCGCGATGACCTCAAGCGCGACGACTTGTGCTTGTTCTCCATCGATATCGAGAATCCGAACGCAACCTCCGCTCTTCGCGAACCTATGGGCGATGGCGCGCCCAATACCGCTAGCACCTCCAGTGACGACAGCGACTTTGCCGTCCAACCTAAATGACTCCGTGGTGCGTGCCGGCGTGCTCAGAGTAAGTGTCTCCTTTCGTTCTGGAACAAACTGATCTGGGCTGACAACTCCGCTCTTTTGTTAGCTAGCCACTTAACATCCACCCTGGCACGAAAACACTCCCTCGGCCTGCTCGAAGCGATTTCACTGGGGGCCACGCCGAATCCTAGCGTGAAGCCGTATAGCAAGTAGTCCGCAAAAGTTCAAGATAAAAAATATGAATTTCATATGCTAAAATACGCATCATCCGGTTGCCGCGCCGGTTGCTGGCATCTCACGGGTCCTGGGCGCGGACCTCTGCATAGACAAACGGACAATCCACCATTTGGAAGAGGCCTCCTGTGTTTCGAAGTCGAGCATCGAAATCCGCACCGGTAGGCGTTGTTTCCAAGGTCTTGCGGATTTTGGAAGCACTAAATGCTGCTCCGATGGGACTGCAATTGAAGGATATCGCTCAACAAACAACGATACACAAGAGCACCGCGTATCGCTTCCTCGCACATCTCGAATCGGAGCGGTATCTCTACCGGGATGAATTCGGCGCGTACATGATGGGTCCGAAACTTGCAGGACTGGGCTCAGGGATTTCTTATCAGACCACGCTTCGCAAAATCAGCCGTCCCATCCTGCAAGACCTCTGGAAAGCTACGAGTGAAACCGTAAACCTCGGAATCTTGGATGGGCAGGACGTCTTCTATTTGGACGTCCTGCAGAGTCCTCACCCGTTTCGTATGGCCTCACACGCCGGAACTTGGCGTCCGCTCTACTGTACCGCCATGGGTAAAGCGCTCACGGCATTCTTGTCTCAGGAGGAAAGAGATCATGTGCTCTCTTCCCTCCGGTTCGAACGCTTCACACCTCGTACGATTACGGGGCCGGAGAAATTCCGAAAAGAATTGGAAAAGATCAGACAGCGAGGTTACGCGCTGGATGACGAAGAAGCGACCCTGGGAGCGCGCTGTGTCGGCGCTCCGGTGCTTGTAGAGCGAGGGAAAGTAGCGGCGGCTATTAGCGTAGCCGGCCCAACTACCAGAATTGCACGGGAGAAAATTCCGGCCTTCGCAAGGGTCGTTCGGGCTGCAGCTCGAGCGATCTCAGGTCATCTTGGCAGTTCGGAATTGTCGGGAACCGGTTTTCGTTTGGGGTAGGAATTAGACAGATCGCACATGCGTTCGAAGAATACCCACAACTGTCCCGGAAATCCGATTTGTCACGCGAATCCGGTAGACTTTGTCTAGAGCGAGAAAGCGAACGCTTAGGCTCGATTCCTAGGCCAGACGAAGGGACGCATGAGGCGTTTACAGCTGTTCCTTTTCCCGGGTATTTGGCCAGCCGCTTTTGCTCTGGTGATCATTACTTTCGGGCAGGCGTCGAACTCATCGAAAGACAACCAAGCAGCCGTTAAGCCGAACGCAGTCCACTTTGAGGACATTGCTCATCAGGCCGGTCTGACTGCGCCTAATACCTACGGTGGTGATAAACATAAAGAGTTCATCATCGAAAGCACCGGCAACGGTGCGATCATCTTCGACTACGACAATGACGGATGGCCTGATATTTTCCTGCCGAATGGCTCGCGAGTGGAAGGATTCCCCAAAGGTCGGGAGCCCAGCGGACACCTCTATCACAACAATCAGAATGGCAGCTTTACGGATGTAACTGCAAAGGCTGGACTCGCGCACCCTGGATGGGGCCAAGGTGCCTGCGTCGGTGACTACGATAACGATGGGTATTTAGACCTGTTGGTAACGTATTGGGGGCAGAACATCCTCTACCACAACAACGGGGACGGCACTTTTACGGACGTAACGGAAAAGGCCGGGCTGAAGACCTCTAAACCTGAGTGGAGCACTGGGTGTAGCTTTCTCGACTATGACCGCGACGGCAGCGCCGATCTCTTCGTAGCGCGTTATGTGGACTTCAGCTATGACTCCGTCCCGAGGCCGGGCCAGGGACCGTGGTGCACGTGGAAAGGTATAAACGTTATGTGCGGACCGCGGGGCCTCAAAATGAGCGTCAACGCGCTTTATCACAACAACGGCGACGGCACATTCGCTGATGTTTCGCAAGCCTCCGGAATCGCGAGGGCTTCCGGTTGTTATGGTTTCACCTCGCTGTCGGCTGATTTCGACGGTGACGGATGGCCGGATGTCTATGTCGCTTGTGACGCAACGCCAAATCTTCTCTATCACAACAATCAGGACGGAACTTTCACCGAACTCGGCAAAATGGCCGGTGTTGCCTTCAACGAAGAGGGCTCCATGCAGGCCGGCATGGGCGTCTCTGCGGATGATTATACGCATGAAGGCTATCAGGATATCGTCAAGACCAATTTCAGCGACGATACGCCGACACTGTTTTTGAACCGGGGCAAGAACGTATTTGACGATGTCACGCAAAATGCTGGCCTGGGACGGATTACGAGCTGGTTGGGATGGGGAGTCCAGTTCTATGATGTCGACAATAGCGGGTGGCCCGGCATCCTGATCGCCAATGGTCATGTTTACCCCGAGGTAGACGGCAAGGATCTGGGAACCAGTTACCGCCAACCCAAAGTGGTCTACTACAATTTGCACAACGGAACGTTCGCCAATATCACAGCGCATGCCGGAAGCACGCTCTCCGAATCGCACTCCGGTCGTGGCATGGCTCTGGGCGACTTGTTCAACAACGGGCGCGAAGAAGCTCTCGTGAACAATATGAACGAAACTCCCTCGCTGTATTGCAACACCGCGCCGGTAGGAAACTTCATCAGCCTTCAATTGATCGGTTTGAAATCGAATCGCGCCGCTTTGGGGGCACGGGTGACGCTCGAACAAAGCGGCGATACATATCAAAAGGAAGTTCGCAGTGGCGACGGTTTTATTTCCCAGAGCGATTTGCGAGTTCACTTCGGCCTTGGGAAAGCCATCAAGGCGGAGAAGATCGTGATCCGCTGGCCTAACGGACTGGTTGAGGCGCTCACGGATCTTGCCGCAAATCAGTACTACGTTGTGCACGAAGGTAAGGGGGTCGATTCCAAACGGGTGCGCGGTACCAGCCGAGTGCAAATCAAGAGTCAGGCCCTGGGCGTGAAATGAACAGAAGTCTTGCATGAAATAGCGAAATTACTCCGTTCGCTGAACCAACCAGATTCAGCTCGGTCTCATGCCACCACATGAATGCACGCGAAATGTCGACGTTGTTGGGACGCAGACGTTTTGCAGTGGGGCTATCTGCCGTTGCCGTCCTCGGAGCCGTCGTGGCATTCCTTCCCTTCGAGCCTGTTGGCCATGCCCGCGCTCGCGGGGCGCAGGCGGCATCACCTGGCAGCAATGAATCGAGCAATGGTTACGTGGGCTCCAAGTTTTGTGCCGAATGCCACCGAGCGATTTACAACGTTTTCAACGAAACCGACATGGGCCGTTCGATGTCCTCTGTGTCACCTGCGCTGCTCGAGAAGATTCCCAACTCCACGCACATTGTCGATGCCCAGCTGAACCGCCATTTCGAAGTCTCAGTCCGGGACGGCAACCTCTACCAGGATGACTACGAAACTGGAGCGGAAGAGAAGGAAATTTTCCGCGACACGCAAAAGGTAGAATGGATCATAGGCTCGGGAGCAAACGGGTTCGGTGCAATTGTCCGGCGTAGCGACGCTCTCTTTGAGGCGCCTCTCTCGTTTTATTCCAAAACTCAACATTGGGCCTTGTCCCCCGGCTATGAATCCTACGATTACGGTTTCAGTCGTCCGATTCTCCCCGCCTGTATCGCCTGCCACAGTGGTCGGCCCCGCCCGATCCCCGACGGCAACGGTCGTTTTCTAGACCCTCCCTTCAAAGAATTGGCGATTGGATGTGAAAACTGCCACGGACCGGGCGCTTTGCACGTAGGGGAGATGAAACAAGGCAGACCAGCTGCGAGAGAGGGCATCCACTCCATCGTGAACCCCGCGAAACTTCCTTCGTGGCTTGCAGACAATATCTGCGCGTCCTGCCACCAAACCGGAGATGCGCGCGTACTGAAGCCCGGCAAGAATTTTCAGGACTTTCGACCCGGTTCAGCACTCGACGATACCCTAGCAATTTTGATCGTTCCTCCAAAACGAGACGCTCCTGTTCGGAGTGATCTTCTCGAGCACTATTTTTCCATGACTCTGAGCAAGTGCTACCGGGAAAGCAAGGGCCGTCTCAGCTGCATCACGTGCCACGACCCACACACGCAACCCGCTGGACGAGAGGTATCGGTGCTGTTCCGACTGAGGTGTCTCACCTGTCACACGGAAAAGAGTTGTGCCGTCCCTCCGGCGATTCGCCAGCGCAAAAATCCGCCGGACGATTGTGCGGGGTGCCACATGCCGAAGCGCGACGTGAAAGAGATTCCACACTCCATGCTCACGAACCATCGGATCGTCCGGGAGTCTGGTGAACCGTATCCGGAGGCGGCATTCCAGCTCGTTACGCCCAAACTCCCCGACCTAGTTCATCTCGATGCGATACCTGACCAGAACGATATGTCGGTCCCCCCCATTACCCTCCTACAAGCGTACGGTCAATTGATGAACACTCACCCCGAATATCGAGAACGGTACGCGGCTTTGGCCGAAAAACTCCGCACGTCCAAACCAGAGGATATCTCGGTGCTCGAAGGTCTTGCCTACGTGGCGCTTGAAAGGAAAAGCAGTAGGGGGGAGGTCGAAGCCATCGACTACTTGGATCGGGCCCTCAACCAAGGATCTGCGTCTCCGGCCGATTTTGAACTGTGTGGTAGCTTGCTGATACGCGCTGGTCGTTTGCCAGAAGCCGTAGACGCGTTGCAGCGAGGAATCAAAATCATCCCCCATGACGGTGAGCTTTACCGCTTGTTGGGGGCCGCATATCTGTCTCAGAAGAAGTCCACGGAAGCGAGTAACGTCCTGACACACGGGAGCCAGATTTTTCCTGAAGACGCCGCGATCCGTGCACTACTAGCCGAAGCTCAGAAAGCCATCCTCCAAAAATGACAATGCCACGTCGACAGAACCGGGTTCAACTCGCAACGCTCGACAACCTCAGCTGTTGCACGCGGTTTCGGGAAGTCGCAAGCGGCAAGAAAGGCTCAGGTGACAACGGAGGGAGCTTTCTCATCGGAACGCGCTTCTGTCGGGTCTTGATCGGACTGTGCAAACCCCATGGCCACCGAAATTGCGCGGGCGGCATTCATGACTGCTCCGGCGAGCGCGGGCACCTGAGCAAGGCTGATTCTCGTCACCGGCCCGGAAACGCTAAGGGCCGCAACCACCTCTCGATCCGCGCCGAGGATGGGTGCACTGACACAGCGCGCTCCCAGAGTTGTCTCTTCGTCATCCACGGCGTATCCCTGTTTCCGAATGATCTCCAGCTCCTGGCGGAATTGCACAAGGTTCATGATGGTCTTCGGGGTCAGGGGCTGAAATTGTATCGCAGCCAGTGCCCTTTCCTTTTGGTCGTCCCTGAGAAAGGCGGCAAGTGCCTTGCCCAAAGCGGTCGCGTGTAGAGAGCGGCGCGTGCCTACCCTTGAAGAAAGCCGAAACTCATGGGGACTCTCGATAACTTCAATGTAGAGCACAGTTCCTTGGTCCAAGGTGCCTAGATTCACGGTTTCACGTGTTGATTTCCAGATTTCCCACAGAATCGGACGCGCCACGGCTTGAAGCGTGGCCCGGTGGTTTGCTCGAGCACTCAGATGAGAGAACTTTGGTCCGATTAAGTACGCTCCGGTTTCGGTCCGAATCAGGTATCCGTCGCGTTCGAGATGTTTCAGAAAGCGATGAGCCGTACTCTTGTGCAATCCAGTAATGTCGCAAATGGGCTTCAGGGTTAATCCGGAGGAAGAACCCTGAATGGCTTCAAGGATTCTGAATACCTTCGTAATTACGCCAACCGGTGCAGGTTTGCCTCTTCCCATAGTTCCCCTAGTTCAGCACGCTACGAGGTTCTCTCGCAGCCTGGGAAATTCCCATCTTGCATGGTTGTCTCGACAAAGTGCAGCCCGTTTGAGCCGGTGCCCCGGGAGGCCAAGGGGCGGGCAAGGCGGCACTCGCGCCAACATGGTATTGCGTTTCGCTCACTGAAACAACTCCCCCGTGGTCTGCGGTCGCTCAATGTTATGGTTGCCCACAATAATATGGCTAATAGGCCGAAAGCGAGCAACGAGGTTTCGAATGCCGGGCAGGATCGTACCAGTATTTGGAACGATGTTCAAGTATATGAAATTTTTTGCTTGACACCATTTGTTATTACTGTTACAGAACTCGGCATTGTTCTTTCTCGAAGTGGAAGTGCCGGGGGATGGCACGAGGCGATTCCAAGTCACATTGCGGATGAGTGCGGGCCAAAGAAAACTTGCTCGTTCGACGTCAGGAGGAGCGAATGATATTTGTAACTTTTCGCAAAGTCCCAAACGCTTGGTCGGTTGGGGTGGGGCTCGTTTTGTTGCTAGGTGCTTGCGTGTCGCTCGCAGGAACGGCGCGTGGTCAGGCCATCGCGGCGATCAATGGCACGGTGTACGACACGTCGGGTGGCGTTGTCCCCGATTCGACCGTGGTGCTGCACAGCAAGGCTACTAATCTGAATCGAACCACGTCGACCAATAACTCCGGGATTTACGTCATTCCCGACATTCAACCCGGAGATTACGATCTGAAAGTTACCAAGCTAGGGTTCAAGTCCGTGGTGAAATCCAACATAACCCTGGTCGTGAACCAAACAGCGACATTCGATATCACGCTAGCTGCGGGCGCTGTAACGGAGAGTATTACAGTGGCCGCAGAAGCAGTGGCTCTTGAGACATCCACTTCGGAGTTAGGCGTAGCGGTTGTCAAGCAGCAGGTTAATGACCTGCCGTTGAATGGGCGCAATTTTACCCAGTTGCTTAATCTGACTCCGGGTGTCAGCACGGTGAATGTCTCGCAGAACTCCGCAACCGGCGGCGGCATTTGGTCCAACCCCGTTGGGACGTTTTCCTATCCGTCGATAAACGGCCAAACAAACCGCAGCAATCTGTATTTGCTCGACGGCATAAATGATCAGGGCTCGTTTGGAAGCACGTATGCGATTGCGCCAATTATCGACGCTATCGAGGAGTTCAAAGTCCAATCCCACAACGACGACACATCGTATGGTGGCGCTCTGGGCGGCATCATCAATGTGGTTACCAAGTCCGGAACGACTCAGTATCACGGCACTCTCTGGGAATTTGTGCGGAATACGGACTTTGATGCACGCAATCCGTTTCTCACCAGCGTGACTCCGTTTCAGCAGAATCAGTTTGGTGTAGCGGGGGGAGGTCCGGTCTCCATACCCTGGCGCCACTCGGGTGCTCCTAAGACGTTCTTTTTCGCAGCCTATGAGGGTTTTCGACTCCACAGCGCCGCGGCCAACTTATATAGCGTACCCACCGCGGCCGAACTCGGCGGCGACCTGACGACCGTCGGGGGAGTGCCCTTCACAGGCCAGATCTATAATCCGTTCAGCATCGTTCCAAACGCTAGCAGTCCAACAGGGTTCTCCAGCTCTCCCTTCTTGTGCGATGCCAGCGGCAACCCTTCGCCCAACACCAATAGGATTCAGTCGGCGGGAACTCCGTGCAACAAGATTCCCGCAGACATGCTCGACCCGAACATGGTGGCGTATGCCACCGCCCTTTTCCCCAGCCCAAACCGCGCTCCCACATCGACATCCGCATTCAACGCCGTAGACACAACTAAATCGATTGTCCGTCAGGATGAATTTCACGCACGGTTGGATCACCAGTTCACTCCGAACGACAATATTTTTGCTCGCTGGAGCCAGTTCAGACAACCCGTCTCAGGCTCTGGCGGATTTACTGGTTCTTCTCACTTTCAGATAACGAACGGATACACCGTGGGAGTGGAATATTTGCACACGTTCTCAAGCACCGCCGTGCTGGAAACCCATTTCGGGCGTGTCCTGTTGGACATCTCTCAAGGTTCGGGCTTTGTGGATTCGTCTGCCGCCACCGGCACCAGTCTGGGATTCGCGCCCAATTTCGCCAGTGGTTTCATCGGTGGTGTTTCCCTCATCCCCAACATCACCATAAACGGGTTCATCGGGAGCATCGATCCCAGCGCACACGGCGCCGCGCACACGGACCAGACGCAAGGCACGAACATCTGGCAATTCGGCGGAAACTTTACCAAGACCCACGGGCGCCACACCCTCAAAATCGGCGCGGACTTTGCCTCCAACAATGCCAACGCGCTGTACTTGAACGCCTCCGAAGTATTCTCCTCCTCCAATACTGATAACGCAGCCCTAACGGGAACGGCTGGGAGTTCCCTCGCATCCTTCCTCCTGGGTGTTCCAAACAGCTTTAAGCGCCGGAACGTGAAGGAGACCGAGCATGGTGGTTGGGTTGACGGCGCATATTTGGCGGATTCCTGGAGGGTCACGAATAAGTTGACGGTCAACTTGGGTTTGCGCTACGACCTGACGCTGATGCCCATTTACGGCAGTATAAAAGACGGGAATGGATTCACCGGCGATCTAAACTTCAACAATGGAACGTACATCTTAACCAACTTACCCCCTATGTGCGCCGCAACAAATCCCGTGCCGCCCTGCATCCCCTTCGGGATCGGCCCAGGGGGTATGAACCCTCAGCCGGGACAAAGCTATCTCCCGGCGAACGTGGTTGTTACGCCCCACGCGAACGGAGCCATCTTTCAAAACGACCTCGCCAACTTCCAGCCTCGAATCGGGTTCGCTTATGAGTTGTCACACACCACCGTATTGCGCGCCGCCTTTGGCAGGTTCTACGACAACTGGGCCGCTGTTACTCAGAGTGCTCAGAACTATGAAGGATCCTGGCCGGATACTGGGCAGCTCGGTGCCAGCTTGAACCCGCTAAACGCTCCCGCGAACATAGGTTCGGCGGAGGCTCCTATCGGCACCGGACCGGCGATTGCCGGGCCAAGTCCGTTCACCGGCTTCAACTGGTATGCCGATCCACACATGCAAAGACCCTACGCGGATCAGTTTAATTTCGGCGTTCAACAGCAACTGGGGTCGAGTACCGTCCTGACCGCAAACTACGTGGGGTCGCGCGGTCACCGACTCGACATCGGCTATTCGGGAAATACAGGTAAGACACCCTCGGCGGTGGCGAATTACCTGCCCACGGGCGCCACCACAAGTTCGCCTTATCCTTACATTTCGCCCTCTGATTTCGACACCGCGGTCGGAAAGAGCAGCTACGATGCTTTGCAGGCATCATTAAACGGGCGGGCCTTTCACGGGTTAACCTATCTGGTCTCCTACACATGGTCGAAAACCTTGGATCTCGGCTGCACCGGCTGGTATGGCGTGGAAGGCTGCAGCATACAGAATCCATACACTCTGAAGAACGATAAGGGTCCAGCCGGCACAGACGTGCCCCAGATTTTCTCTGCGTCCTGGGTTTATCAGCTTCCCTTCGGCAAAGGTCAAAAATACTCCTCTACCTACGGCCCGCTAAACTATGTCGTTGGCGGCTGGACTCTGAATGGGATACTTTCGTTTACGTCGGGAACGCCATTTTTTGTCGGCGCATCCGGCGATATTGCACATATCGCGGCCAATACCGCTTGCTGTGCGCTCGGTTTTGGCAATTACGAAAGACTCAACTTCCACGGGGGAAATCCTTATGCCTCCAACCCTTCACCTTCTCAATGGCTGAACCCTGCCGCCTTTTCCATTCCCGCTCCAGGTACGTTTGGCAATTTGGGCCGGGATACTCTGCGGTCTGATAGGTTCAAAAACCTCGACCTGTCGCTTTTCAAGGAGTTCCCAATCACCGAGAGCAAACGGCTCGAATTCCGCTTCGAGACGTTCAATTTGACCAACACTCCGGTGTGGAGTGTACCGGACGTAAACATCAGCGATGGCAACAAATTCGGAACGATTTCGAGCACGGCAAACACGGCCCGTCAATTGCAGTTTGGCCTAAAACTCTACTTCTGAGTTTGGCGTCGAGAAGCGAGAGTCTCACTTTCGTTGCCAGAGAACGACAGGCGGGTGCGAGACTTGCGCCCGCCCGGCTTCGTTTGGCCCTCTCGTTTGGTTTTCGCGATGCATTTGCGTATCGTGGAGGCCATCCGTTTGGAGGCCAGGAGCCAGATGAAGCGCGCAACCGTGCGTCTCCTGAAGCTAACGATCTTGCTAGCAGTCGCTGGCTCAGGTTCTGTCGTCGCACAAGACCGTACACCGGTTTCGCGAAATGACGTCTATCGTAAATCCCCGCAGGCTCTTCCGAAGTCATGTCTGACCCAGGAGCATCCGTCGGAGCAGGTCAGCGTTTTGCTCGAAACGATTCGCGATCACCCCACGGCCGGTGCATACAACACGCTGGGAGCGTTATACGCTCGGGACAGTCGCGTCACATGTGCTATCTCCGCCTTCGAAGCCGCGCTGCGCCTGGACGATCAGAATTGGCAATCTCATTACAACTTGGGCCTCGCGCTTTTGACCAAGGGCGACCGGGCTCGCGCCGCTAGCGAATTGCAAGCTGCCGTTCGGCAGAAACCCGACTCAGCCGCCTCCCATTTCGCCTTAGGTACCCTGCTTCAGGAAGGGCAAAAGCTAGATGGAGCCGTCGAGGAATTCCAGGCTGTCCTGCGAATCGATCCCAACTTTGCGCCCGCGTGCCTCAGCTTGGGTGTCGTATACACCCAGCAAGGAAAGGACCCGGAGGCTGAGAGTCTATTTCGACAGGCGATCCAGAGCGATCCGAAATATATCCAGGCCTATGTAAATCTGGGCCTGACAATGGCAAGGCACGGCGAGTTTGCCGAAGCGGAGCGACAATTCCGGTCGGCAATACAGTTCGACCCCCAGAATGCGGAGGCTTACACCGCGCTCGGCATGCTCGAAGCCAAGAACGGCCGCGGCGGAGAGGCGGTCGAGAGCTTTCGAAGAGTTGTTGCGCTCCAGCCGAATTCCGCGGACGCTCATTTGAACCTGGGGATTGCCCTGGTGGACCAATACGATCGGAAAGCTGGACTTAGGGAGTTCACCAAAGCCGAGCGGCTCAATCCTGATTCACCCGGCGCCCACTACAACCTCGGTCGTTTCTATTTCGAAACCGGAAAGTATGACGACGCACGCAGGGAACTCGAGACCGCCTCGCGTCTGCAGCGGGACTTCGCCAGCGCGCTCTATTTCCTCGCCCTCACCGAGCGGCGAGACAATCAATTGGAGCGTGCGACACAACTCTTGCAAAGAGTTGTCGTGCTTGAACCCGGCAACGTGGACGCACAATACCTTTTAGGCCGAAACCTCGAACGCGCGGGAAAAACAAGCGACGCCATCGCGCACTGGAAACTCGCGCTCCAAGCTGATCCAAATCAATCGGAAGCTCTCTACGATCTCGCGAGAACTTTGAATAGGTTGCACGACCCCGAGGCACAGCAATACCAAGACCGATTTGACACATTACAAAAGAACCAGCAGATTATTGACAGAGTCGGGCAGCTGGGAAATTTCGCGATCCAGGCGGCCAATGCCCAAAATTGGCCGCAGGCTTTGGAACAAATGAAAGAAGCTATAGCACTCTGCGGGCAGTGTGGGGAGGTTGCTCACCTCCACAGAAATCTAGGATTGATGTACTGCCGCACTGGAAATCTGGAAGATGGAGAAAAGGAGCTTCGCGCTGCGCTGGAACTTAACCCGAACGACGTCGATGCGAAGAAAGCAATCGGCGTGCTTCAGAATGTGCGCGCTGCGAATGATATACAGCCCAGGAAGAACTGACCTTTTATAAACATTGCGACCTCAAAGCCCATCTCGTTTTGGCCATGTGCGAAAAGAAACAAGCCCCGTCCGCTGCTGGTAGAGCAGCGATTGTTGAGGCGGCAAAAAAAGCGAAGGGCGAAGGTGAGAAGGCAGGCGAGAAAGTAGCGGCGTAGGTGGTACTCAGAAGCAGAATGCCCGGATCGCGGGGACTAATGTTTGGGGTTGGCGTGCCGCGTGTCATACATCCAGCGACGCCAGCCTTCGGGCAACATGCCTGATCTACCCAACGAGCATGCCGACATACCAAATCGCATGGCGGTCCCAAAAACAAATGCCGCCAAACAACCGAGACACAGTGCTGTAAACATAAGAACCCAAAATCACAGTACTTCCAATGGCCGTTGTGCGCAAGAACTGATGCACTGCGCGTGAATCGTATGGTCGTGTCTTTTAGAATCCTGTCTGGAACCGCGTTTATTAGACATGTCCGGGAGGCTCATCCCCGCATAGACTGAGCGTGCTACGCTGGGTTTTATGAGTACCGCTTCTTCATCCAAGATTTCCTCGGCTGGGGGTCAATCATCGCCGGGAAGGTTACGCAGAATATTTTGGAACGAGTCTGGATTGCGATCCGGATGGCGCGTTCTCATCTACTTAGTTCTGTTCGTGGCGCTAATCTTTTCCCTAGCAACAGCAACGGAGTACCCATCGAGCCCACGTTTGGTGCTTCGGGCAACGGGATGTACTCCGCGCGAAACCGTAGACGAATCCTTTTGTATCTCTCGTTTAGCTTGTTTCGTAAGTTCAACTTTAAACTTGTGACCTTTGCCGTCAGTCTTTGGGGAACAAAACCGACTCCCGTGCTTTCGTTTTCATAGCCCATCAATACGCTTGTCCATATTCCGGAGATTCTGTTGACCTTGCCCTGTTTCTTCTATAATGTATGTCTAATGCGAAACCGCGATTACCTTGGTGAATTCGAGCACATCGTCGTCCTGGCGCTCCTGCGTTTGGGTGATAGGGCTTATGGGGTTACCGTGCGGCAGGAGATTGAAGCGCGCACCGGCCGAGAGGTTTCCATCGGTGCGATATATGCCACGCTTGATCGTCTGGAGGCGAAGGGTTACGTCAAGTCACATCTCGGCGATCCCACGCCCGAACGCGGTGGCCGGTCGAAGCGGTTCTTCCGGGTCTCCGCCAAGGGCCTAGCAGCCGTCAATCGCACGCACCGCGCACTTCAGTGCATGACGGCCGGGCTCGACCTTGTCAGGAGCTACTCGTGATGCCGAGACAGGTTCATCCGCCCCGGGTTGCCAGTTGGTTTGTCGATCTGTTCACACCTATCGAGCAGACGGAAACGATCCAAGGCGACCTGCTTGAAGAATTCTCAGGGCTAGTTTCTACGTCAGGAATCGATCTAGCGCGCCGCTGGTATCGGCGACAAAGTGTGAAGACCATTGCCCATCTTGTTGGCGGTGGGCTTCGTGCCGCACCGTGGCGGATTGCAGGCGTCGTGCTCGGAGGCTATTTGCTCCTGTCGTATAGCAGCATGTTGCCCGAAAGGGTGATCGTGGCTGTGCTGCGTCTTCATCCAATCTACGCGAACTATGATCACAAGAACGTTGTCGCGCTATGGATGTTTTGGGTCCCGCTCGCGATGCACAGTGGATGGATCATCGAATCCATGCTCGTTGGTTGCATTGTAGCTATGGCGATCAAGGGTAGAGAGATGGTCACGACGTCGGCTCTGGAGCTTGTCTTTTTGATCCCCCGCTCGATAGGGGCGATCTTAAACCGGGCACCGTCGTCGTTGAGCATGGACGTATTCCTTCTCTCCTGTATGGCCTCATTTGTCATTGGTGGCGGACTTGTCCGCAAGATTAGAGGGGCGACTGCGCGCCGTCGTTCAACCATTCACTGCTAGCTCGGCGAGACATGGCTGGCCGTGGAACGGTGTGCGCGTCCTGAAAGGACACCGGGGATGAAATTGTCGCAGCCTCCTTCATTGGCAACTTGGGTGTTGGAGCACTTGGTTCGTCGTGAAGACGATGCCATCGCTGGCGATCTCATGGAAGAATTCAGCCGGGGCCGTTCTGCCAGATGGTATTGGTACCAAGTTCTTGCGGCGCTCTTCGTGTCTTTCTCAGAGCAACTCCGCACTGGCTGGATCGCGATTCTGTTCGCAGTTATCGTCAGCAGCGCTTTTCCTTACGCGCAGATTGCGCACAGTTCGGAGTTTGAACGCGTCTTCGGCTGGCTGATAACATTTCCGTGGCCCTGGTCGATGTTCTTCGGTATCGCATTCTGGTCTGCCTTTGAAGCCGGCGTACTCTTCGTGGCGTTCGCCGCGTACCTTGGAGCGACGCGACGCTTGAGTCTGCGGAGCTTCTCGAAAGGTTCCCTGGCAGCCCTTGTCGCGCTGGCTCTCGGCAATTTAGGCGTCAATGTGTTGTGGGTTTTACGACCCTCACGTCTTCTCTTCGATTATGCGATTGGGTATGTGATCTGGCGATTGCCGCTGTTCTTCGGCCTGGTTCTTGCGATTTGGGTGGCACGTTCAAGAACCGCACGTCCCGAAGCGACGTTACGTTCTGCCTGAGCGCTCCTTGTCGAAACTTTCGCGGTAAGCCGGAGCAGCCCGGCCTAGATCATTTCTTTAACTCGACGAAAGTTCGGCAACGGGAGTCCGTCTGCCGCTTTGTCGGCAAGCGTATTAATCAGCATTTGATGACAGGTGGCGACCCATTCCCGGCTTTCGTTCTAAAACCATCCCCATAGGCGGCCGAACGGCGAAGTTTTATTGCCTGGTGAGCAGTTTGAACTGGGTGCTGGCGTCGTCCGGTTCTTCCAGGAATACGCGTGAATCCACGGTTTCATAGAGGTCTACTCCCTGCGCCGCCGAAAGCACTCCTGGCGTACCGCTTGGTAGACGTTCGAGTATCGAGGCGAAAAGTCTTTCCCTCCCAAAGAACGCGGCCGGATTCTTGTACTCTGTCATCAACACAATCGTTTGGTCCCCTGCCTGGGAGCCAGGAGCTATCACGAATGTCTCCGAGATGCGGTGATAGCTCAAGACCGCACCCTGACGCTTGGCCTCTTTCCGGACGCGCATCCAATGGTCATCCAAATAGCCAAGTGTTAGTCCAAACTTTTCGGGCCTCGGTTTAATAAACTCCAGCGTCCAGACTGGTTTTTCCGTACGATCGGGGCTCTGAGCGTCTCCGCCAACAGCGAAGACAAAAGAGCAGAGAAGAAAACCGGCGAATATGCGCCCTTTCATAGCTGTACCTCCCCGTCTGTTCAGACGTAGTCGAACTGCAAAAGGTTATCCCTGACATGCCGGATTCGCGGACCGGCGTGTCCAGTTTATGGACGGCGGAATGCGTGCGAGTTCATTCGATCGGGCACTTATCCCGTCTGTGCTTAAGAGGACACTCCGCTTCTTCCCGCAAAGCTCATCGCCATCACTGACCCTCAGCCCGCCATCGCGGCCGCATTGGCAAAACTGCTGGATCAGGTGCTGGCTGGTGAAGACATCCGTCCGCAGACCACGGACGAGCTTGCTGCGCGCATCACGCCGGACGCAAGTAAATGGGTCCAGCACCGGCTTTCCACGCTTTGGCCCGGCGGCACTCTGATACTGGTGAAACGCACGCCCTCGCCCGACGGAGCTGGCCAATCCACTTCCGTTCCGCATCCGCAAGGGGACCGATGCCGTTTTGATCTTTTTCGGCCTCGATTCCAAAGGCAAGGTTTCTACTCTGCGCACCGCGCCTGACCGCGACTACGAGTAGTCAGCACACCCTCAGGAAGCGTGCTGTCTGTGCCCGCCCCCACTGATCCTACGCCGGACGGGCAGTTTCTCGACGTGAACGACGCCACGGTTCGGACCAGCAGGTTGGCGAATTTGCGCTTACGGAATATAAATCAGCAAGTGGGTGAGCCGGTAATCGCGGTTGGCTGTGGATTCGGCTCCTGAGGGAAGGGACCAACCCTGTCCCTTGCTCTCTCCGATTCGAGCCTTGCGACTAGAGCCTGCAGATCAGCAGCTCACGCTCGTAGATCATTTCCTTGGGCAGGTGACTATGGAGTCTGATGAACAGCTCTTCGTGCTCAATCACTTCCCGGTGCCACTCCTCCCGATCAAAGGTCTGCAGTTGGTCGAATCGATCTTTGGAAAAATCCAGACCACTCCATTCAAAATCTTCATAGCGGGGCATCCATCCTATGGGAGTCTCCCTGCCCTGGGTGCGACCCCTCGTCCGGTCCACAATCCATTTAAGGACACGCATGTTCTCGCCGAAACCCGGCCAGATGAACTTTCCCTGTGCGTCCTTGCGAAACCAATTCACGTGGAAGATGCGTGGCGTTACGGTGAGCACGCGTTGCATTTTGATCCAATGCCGGAAGTAGTCCCCCATGTGGTAGCCACAGAAAGGAAGCATCGCCATGGGGTCGCGGCGAACCTTGCCTTGAGCGCCTTCCGCTGCGGCCGTCATCTCCGATCCCATCGTCGCGCCAACATAAATCCCGGCGCTCCAATTGAACGCTTGAAAAACCAACGGCATGGTGCTCGCGCGACGCCCGCCAAAAATGATGGCGCTGATGGGAACTCCGTTGGGATCCTCCCATGCCGGGTCAATCGTGGGGCATTGAGATGCCGGTGCGGTAAATCGTGCATTCGGGTGCGCAGCTTTGGCTCCCGTCCCTGCCGCGATTTGGGGAGTCCACCTGTTCCCTTGCCAACTGATGCACTCCGCCGGCGGCTCATCGGTCATGCCTTCCCACCACACGCCGCCCTCTGGAGTCAGCGCTACGTTCGTGAAAATCGTATTCTTCGCCATCGTAGCCATCGCGTTGGGGTTGGTCTTTACGGAAGTACCGGGCGCCACGCCAAAAAAACCGGCCTCCGGATTGATCGCTCGCAGCTTGCCTCCCTCATCCGCACGAATCCAGGCTATGTCGTCGCCGACCGTCCAGATCTTCCACCCTTCGAATCCCTTCGGCGGAACCAGCATGGCAAAATTCGTCTTCCCACAAGCGCTGGGGAATGCGGCCGCCACGTAGGTTTTTTCGCCAGACGGATCCTCGATGCCAAGAATCAGCATATGCTCGGCCATCCAACCTTCGTCGCGAGCTATATTGGACGCGATTCGCAGCGCGAAGCATTTCTTACCGAGTAGCGCATTCCCGCCGTACCCCGAACCGTATGACCAAATTTCACGGGTCTCAGGAAAGTGGACTATGTATTTTTCTGGGTTGCAGGGCCAAAACGAGTCTGTTTGTCCAGGCTGCAAGGGGGCTCCTACGGAGTGCATGCAAGGGACAACCCGCGGTTTCCCCGTGTCGATTTCTCGAAACACCGCTAGTCCCGTTCGCGCCATGATACGCGTGTTCAACACGACGTACGGAGAATCTGTCAACTGCACGCCGATCTGCGACATGGGTGACCCAACCGGCCCCATGCTGAAGGGCAAAACGTACATCGTGCGACCTTGCATCGCACCGTTAAAAAGCGCTTTCAGCTTCTTTCTCATTTCGAAAGGATTCATCCAGTTGTTCGTCGGACCCGCGGCGTCTTTTGAGAGCGAGCAAACGAACGTTCGATCTTCGACCCGAGCCACATCGCTCGCTGCCGATCGCGCGTAGTAACAACCCGGCCAAAGTTTTTCGTTCAGCTTTACAAAGGTCCCGGAATGAACCATCCGTTCGCACAACGCTTCGTATTCTTCTTCGGAGCCGTCCACCCAGTGGATGGCATCGGGTTTTGCGAGCTCGGCCATTTTCTCGACCCATCGCAACAGATGTTCATTTCGACTCAGGGGAACGTTCGATTCGCGAAAACTCATGCTTCCAGGTCCTTTCGTCGTACGCGATCCGTACATCATCTATACACATAGCTGATCGCAGTAGTTCTGAAATATTTCCGTCCAGTCAAAAACTGCGAAATGCCTCGGCGCTCAAACTGGTTCCTTACTGAATGAGATGCCTCTATTCTCAGGCCCCAAAGCAAAGACCACTGAGCTAGCCAATAAAACCATTGCAGCAAGACTGCCCATTGCCTGGGCATAGGTCAAATGCTCGCCTAGCACCGCCTCGAAAAACGTGATGCTCGAGGCGAATACTACGCCAACCTGATACGCCAGGCCCGGCAGGACCCCGCGCAAGTTGCCGGGAGTCAGTTCATTCATTTGCACCGGGATGATGCCGGCGGCACCTTGTACGAAGAACTGCATCAGAGAGACACCCACTACGCATAACGCCACACTGGGTGCAGCGATCCACAAGGGGACAACCACGAGTCCACAGAGAGCCGCAGTGACCATCGCACGCTTGCGCCCGAACTTATCGGACAGAAACCCGAACGCAAGACCACCCAACATCGCCCCAATCATTGAGAGGATGATGATATCGGCGGTCAGGCGTGCCGAATACAAGCGATCGCGCCGCAAAAAAGTAGGATACATGTCCTGCGTTCCATGAGCCATAAATCCAACCATGCCCATCAGCAACGCCAGGTACAGGAATCGTCGCCAGTGGCGCAGCGCAGACGATCGATAGGTCTTCCAGTCCGACCGGTGCTCGTGCCATACCGGTGATTCCTTGACCTTGGAAAAGATAAACAGAGACAACAAGGCGGGGAGTCCGCCGAGGTAAAAGAGCATGCGCCAACCGAATGCTGGATATAGGACGCGGAAAGCCACCGCGGCCAGGAGGTTCCCCAGCGTGTATCCTTCCTGAAGGACGCCAGACAGAAGTCCGCGCCATTTGGGGGAAACCGACTCTAAGGCCAGCGAAGCTCCGACTCCCCATTGGCCTCCCATAGCGATCCCGAACAGCATTCGCAGCATTAGGAAAATACGATAATTTGGCGCCCACCCGGACAAGACCGAAATAATCGCGTAGAAAAGGACATTCAGCATGAGCGGAACCCGCCTGCCGATTCGATCCGCCATCACTCCGAAGAGGAGTGCGCCGATGGGTCGCAGACACAGGGCCAGAGTGATCGTCAGCGCGATCTCGGGCCGGCTTTTGCCAAAGGTTTTCGCTACATCGTCGATAACAAAGGTGAGAATAAAAAAATCAAAAGCGTCAAAGGTCCAGCCAAGAAACCCTGCCATAACCGCATAGTGCTGTTCACGTGGCTTGCCGGCCTGCGGTCTATTCATATTTCCAGGAGCCGCGGTTGGCCGCGGCAGAACCGGCTATGAATTTCAGTCCGGCCGCTCTCATCGAAAGTGAGAGCTGTGAAGTTCTTGCTCGATCTTCCCTTCCTCACCTCTTAAGACTGGCAGTTGAAGGCTCTCGTTTGGCTTCATACGAAACGCCAAGATCGAACCAAGTAGTAGAAGGCAGATGCTCCCGATGAATGGCAGGTCCCAGTTTCCTGTTTTGTCGATTACGTAACCGAAGATCAACGGGGAAATGATGGCGGCTAGAGGAGATCCGATATTCATAAGGCCGCTTGCCGAGCCGGAATACTTGGGCGCGATATCCATGGGTATCGCCCACATTGGGCCGATGGTGAACTCCGAGCAGAAAAAAGCGGCGCTGAGACAAACTGAAACCCAGTTGAGATCGCGAATGAATAGAATCGGGATCATGGCGGCGAGGGAACCGAGGAAGCCGGCAACGACTAAATTGCGACGAGCTTTGTTGCGGTCGCCGGTTCTGACCAGGATGCGATCGCTGACGACGCCACCTAAGGTGTCGCCCAGGACCCCGGCAAAGAAGACGCCCGCCGAGAAAAGCGCGGAACTCTTCAGGTCCAGGTTGTAACGATGAAAAAAGAACGACGGAATCCAGGCTAAATAGAGCCACAGCGTCCAGCCGTAACAGAAATAGACGCCCGTCACCGGGAGCATGCGAAACGCTAGCGGCCGCCAGGGTACCGACTCTGTGTTTTGTGTCGCTCGCGCAGTGTAAGCGGGCAGCGATCTTAAGTCTTCAGAACTGACGCCGCGGTGATTTCTGGGGTCATCTTGAAAATAATATCCCCAGGCGACAGCCCACGCGAGGCTCACAATTCCCAGCACGATGAACGATCCACGCCAGGTGGTGATGGCAATCAGCCAAGCCACCAGCGGCGGCGTCAATGCCGCGCCGAGCCGCGAGCAGGAATGGGTGAGACCCTGCGCAAACCCGCGTTTTCGCTCGGGCATCCAGTCACACATCGCACGCGTCGCGATAGGAAATGTAGCGGCTTCTCCTAATCCCAGCATCACGCGGGCGCCCACGATTGCCGCGAGGCTGCTGACCATGCCGGTGAACAGGGTTGCTGCTCCCCAGATGATTGCGGATGCGGTCAGCACGCGTCGCGCGCCAAATCGGTCGCTCAGCCAGCCGCCGAAGATCGTGAAGATCACGTAAGGATATGCGAACGCCGAGAAGATCAAGCCGACCTGAGTATTTGAAAGATGAAGATCCTTTTGAAAGACGGAAGCGGCCGTACTGACGTTGACACGATCGATGTAGGTGATGCCATACATCAGACAGATGAGAATGAGCACGACCGTAGTCGCCGAAAACGCTCTCGGGCGTATGCTGGCGTTAACCGATTCAAGTCCCACGCATCATCTCCGATCCTGCGGCCAGTCACGGTCAGAGCGATTGATCTGGTCTGGCTCACTGGTATCTGTCGCAAGAGTGTTGAGGGCAGCGGTAACACCGCCGCCGTGGTGCGGAACGCCAGCGAACCGAAGCCCCATTTCGACGCCGCTGAGTGTTCCAGCCAGCATCAAGTCGTTGAAGCTACCGAGGTGTCCGATGCGAAATACCTTGTGGGCAAGCTGGGACAGGCCTGCACCGAGCGACATGTCAAACTTTTCCAGGATAATTTGTCGTAGTTGGTCCGCATCGTATCCCTCGGGCATGAAGACGGCTGTTAGTGAACCGGAGTACTCCCGAGGATCCTCGCAGACAATGTTCAAACCCCATACGCGCACCGCAGCCCGAGTAGCGGCTGCATGACGAGCGTGCCTGCGAAACACGTTCGGCAACCCTTCTTCCTGTAGCATCGCGAGGGCTTCTCGCAACCCAAACAGGAGATTCGTAGCGGGAGTGAACGGGAAGAAACCCGCTCGATTCGGAACCAACATTTCGTTCCAGTCCCAGTAGGAGCGTGGCAATCTGGCGTGACTATTGGCGGAGAGTGCTTTCGGAGATATGGCATTGAAGCTGAGACCCGGCGGCAGCATCAGGCCTTTTTGTGAACCGGCGACGGTGACATCCACCTCCCACTCGTCGTGGCGATAGTCCATCGAGCCCAGGGAAGAAATTGTATCGACGAGCAGAAGAGCGGGATGGCGGGCACGATTCATAGCCTGGCGAATTTCGGCGACGTTGCTGGTCACGCCGGTAGAAGTTTCGTTGTGCACGACCATGACTGCTTTCAACGCATGCTGGGTGTCCGCGGTTAGCCGTGCTTCCACTTCGGATGGGGACGCACCTGTTCGCCAATTTCCAGGCACATAGTCCACTTGGACCCCGAAGCGTTCGGCAAGTTGGCGCCAAAGTCGTGAAAAGTGCCCGGTCTCGAAAAGCAGCACGCGGTCGTTGGGCGAAAGGGTATTCACGATCGCGGCTTCCCAGGCCCCTGTGCCCGAGGCGGGAAAAATAAGCACCGGGCTCGTGGTACGAAAAACACTTTTCAGCCCGTCGAGTACTTCGTGTCCCAATTTTGCGAAATCCGGACCACGGTGATCGATCACTGCGCGGTCCATGGCGCGAAGTACTCGGTCCGGAACGTTTGTGGGTCCCGGAATTTGAAGAAAGTGACGTCCAGAGTGGATCATCGTGATCTTGGCATGAATGGCTGAGGTGATCGATGCGCCGGCAACGGAGTCTTCACCGTCGCCTAAGAATTGGCCTCCGCCGCTGCCCGCCCTTTCTCCTCTTCTCCGTCCAACCGAACACGAGATTGCTAGTGAGAGTCTGCCGGAACCACATCGACAGCCCGCAGTTGTCCGTATGCGGGCAGGGTCAGGAATTCAACGAAATGCTGCGGTCGAATTAAATCTAAAAGTATTTCTGCGGCTTGACGGTATCGTCCCGCTTCAAACTGTGCGTCGCCAATGGAGGCGCGGAATTTGGCCAACTCCTCGTCGATCGTCTTGGCCACCAGGGTAAAATCAATCAAACGACCATCGTTCAAGTGCGCGGCGTGATGCACCCACTGCCACAGCTGAGACCTGCTGATTTCCGCCGTGGCTGCATCTTCCATTAAGTTGAAAAGGGGGACGCATCCTATCCCGCGCAACCACGACTCCAGATATCCAAGGCTCACCGCGACGTTCTGCCGAAGCCCCGCTTCCGTTACGTCTCCCTTAGGAACCGTGAGCAGATCTGCTGGGGTCACTTGAAGATCTTCCAGCTTACGGTTGATCTGGTGGGGCCGCGGCATGTGTTGGTCAAAAACTTCTTTCGCAAGAGCCACAAGGCCAGGGTGCGCTACCCACGTGCCATCATGCCCATCGGTCGCTTCGCGTTCCTTGTCAGCCCGCACCTGGGTCATCGCGGTTTGATTCGCAACGGGATCATTCTTTATCGGGATGAACGCGGCCATGCCACCGATGGCATGAACCTCCCGGCGATGGCAGGTCTTGATGAGCAGCTTGCTATAGGAGCGCATGAAGTGCGTCTTCATGGTCACCTGACCGCGATCCGGCATGACGAAAGAGGAGTCTGTCGCAAATTTTTTGATGGTACTGAATATGTAGTCCCAGCGACCGCAATTGAGGCCGGCAGAGTGTTCACGCAACTCGTAGAGGATTTCGTCCATTTCGAAGGTTGCGAGGATCGTCTCGATGAGGACCGTGGCTTTGATCGTGCCACGCTTGAGGCCCAGTGCCTGTTCCGCATGGAGAAAGACATCGTTCCATAGGCGTGCCTCAAGATGGCTCTCTAGCTTCGGCAAATAGAAATAAGGGCCCGTGCCGCGAGAGAGTTGTTCCTTAGCGTTGTGCCAAAAGAACAGACCGAAATCGAATAATGAACCGGAAATCGGTTCTCCATCGACGAGAACGTGACTCTCGGGCAGGTGCCAGCCTCGAGGCCGCACCAGCAGCACGGCAATCTCTTGATTGAGCGAGTAATCCTTCCCTGTTGTCGGGTCTTTGTAGCTGATGGTGCGACGGATGGCGTCCCGCAGATTGCGCTGGCCCTGAATGAGGTTGCTCCATGTCGGCGTGTTGGAGTCCTCGAAGTCGGCCATGAATATGCGCGCGCCGGAATTCAACGCGTTGATGACCATCTTGCGCTCGACTGGGCCGGTGATTTCGACCCGCCTATCGATCAAGTCCGCCGGCAGGGGAGCCACGGTCCAATCGGCGTTGCGAATTTGAGCGGTTTCCGGCAAGAAGTCAGGGCGTTCGCCTGCGTCCAGTCTCTTTTGGCGGCTCGCGCGCACCGCAAGCAATTCACTGCGCCTCGCACCGAAACGCCGCTGTAAATCCACGGTAAACTTTACAGCGTCGGTTGTCAGGATCTCGTCGAAAGCGGCGTTGCGCGCACCTGTAATTTTGACTCCGCCCAGTTGATCGTTTGGTTTCTGATTCACAAACACATCCATGTAGGGTCCATGTTCTGAGTGAATTGATCTCTTTCGTGAACAACGGAATTCTTCAACGCCTGAGGCGCCGGCGCCGGCGCCGGATACTTCTTGTCGATTAATCTCTTAGCATATTCTCGACTCATCTGGTTCCTTTGTTGTAAGCGAGTTAAGCGGATCGTCATATCTATCGTCTAGGACAGAACAAACATCCCTGGGACGCTCCTAATCTGCGTTGTGATTCACTGTTCTTGAAGTGGGTAGCGCTAAAATCACCGAAAACATAAGCCTTAGAAGCCATGGGCCCGCATTTTTTTGCTGTCTCTCGGCGGGCGTGAACCATAAGTAGCTTGGCCAGAACGAAACGGCAAGAAAACTGGCGTTATAATCTGCGACGTAAGACGCAATGGCAAGATTCAGAACGGATGAGGGAAACTATTGAACAAATCGATTGCGATTGTCTTGATTTTGATTGGTCTATTGGCAGTTGACGCGAAGAGCCAGGTGCCGCAACCCTTGACGTTGGTTCAGACCATTCCGTTGCCTGGCCTCAAGGATGGCGACTTCGACCACTTCGCTTTCGATGCGCGGGGCCAGCGGCTATTTCTTGCGGCAGAGGAGAACGCAGCGGTCGTGGTAATCAGTCTGCGCACAAATAAAGTAGTGCAGACGATTCGAGGCCCCAAGGCGCCACACTCTTTCGCTTTTGACGCGGACGCCAACAAGCTTTACGTGGTTGACGACGGCGGGCCGAATCAAGTCGAGATCTACGACGGAACCACCTTCAAACTCCTTGGCGCGATCCCGATGAAGGCGCATGCCGACGCGAGTATCTACGACGCGGCGAACAAATTATTTTACGTAGGCAATGGCGGTAAGGAGGACCACGAAGACTTCTGTTTCATCAGCGTCATCGACACGACAGCCGGCAAGAAATTGGCTGACATCAAGGTGGATGGCGACCGCGTGGAAGCCATGGCCATCGAAAAAACGGGGCCTCGACTATTTGTAAACCTTTACTCCAAGAATGCGGTGGGGGTGATTGACCGTAAGAAACGGGAAGTTGTCGCCACCTGGTCCATCGCTCAAGAGGGTCGCAACAATGGTCCGATGGCGTTTGACGAAGCGGATCACCGCTTGTTCGTGATGGCCCGCGATCCCGGCAAAGTTGTCGTTCTGGATTCGGACTCAGGAAAGATCATTACCGGTAACCTGTCGGTTGTCGGCAGCTACGATGAGGCGATCTTCGATCCTGCTTTCCGGCGGCTATATCTCATCGGCGTTCCCTTCCTTAAAATCTTTCAAAAGAATGAGGAAGGCGATCGTTATGATACCTTAGGACAGATTCCGACTGCCTTTCACGCCGAGACCGCAATACTCGTTTCTAAAACGAATTTGCTCTATGTAGTGATCAGCCACCACGGAAATAGCGACGCAATGGTTCAAGTATATCGGGTAGTGCCTTGAGCCGTTTTCCTGTCATCGTGGAGGCTCGTAGACAATCCTTGTTCGCAAACGCAGCTGTTCGTGTGGCAAGGATTGTCGCGATTTTCATCGCACCTTCAGTTCTTTTTGCCCAACAAGCTCCCCTGCATCTGAATCCTGCGATCGAGAAACTGGCGAAAGGCCAGCCGATCATCGGCACGCAGACCAGCGATGTGTCGCTGCAGAATTGCCACGCGCTCGCCCGCCTCGATCTCGACTACGCATACATCGACATGGAACATGGCCCATTGAATTTCGATGGCCTGTCGTTTTGCGTAGCCGCCATGGTCGACAAGGCAGCGGCTCTCAAAAAGGGTAACGCGCAGCCCAAGGTCGCGCTGTTTGCGAGATTTCCTCCCTACGGCCGCGATCTCGAAAGCAACGATTGGGTCGTCAAACAAGCTTTGGATATCGGTTTGATGGGCATCATTTTCAACGGCGTCGAAACGAAAGAGCAAATGATGCGGCTCATTCGGTTCATGCGCTACCCGCAAATGAGAACCTCGAAATACCAACAGCCCCCGGGACTGCGAGGCTTTTCTCCAGGCAATGCGGTCTTCGCTTGGGGAATTTCGTCAGCGGAATATGAGCAGCGCGCGGATGTTTGGCCACTCAATGCGGATGGCGACCTGCTGGCAATTCCTATGATCGAAACCACTGAAGGACTGAAGAATATTGACGAAATTGCGTCCGTACCCGGAGTTGGCGCGATCTTCGTCGGCGCGGGTGGCGATATGCATCAGTATCTCGGCGTGCCGTTCGATTCACCCGAGCTGGAACAAGCTCGTCAAACGATTCTGGCGGCTTGCAAGGCTCACAACGTTCCTTGTGGAATTACCGCACTGACAAAACCGGACGTCGAAAAACGGCTCAAGGAGGGTTGGAGGATGATTCGAACGGGACGCGCGGACTAACTCGCGACGGCAGGCCTGACCAAGGTGTACTGAGCTTCAATCCAACACAGTTAGAGCGTTGTTAGCTTCTCACGTCGTGGCGAAGAACCGACTTGTCGATACTGGAAATCGTTGGGCGTCCAGTCAGAGCCATCGCCACCTCAAACTCGCCTCTAAGAATGTCGATTACCCGGCTCACTCCGTCCGCTCCGCCGACCGCCAGCCCGTAAACATACGGCCTGCCGATGAGCACAGCGGTCGCGCCCATGGCTAATGCTTTGAGGACATCGGTACCGCGGCGAATCCCACCGTCGACGAGTACCGGAATGCGACCCGCAACTCTTTCGGTAATCAACGGAAGCGCTTCAATCGTTGCGGACACCGTGTCGAGTTGGCGTGCTCCGTGATTCGACACGATTATTGCTGACGCACCCGCGCGTACGGCTCTCTCCGCATCATCCGGATTCAGGATTCCCTTGAGCACAACTGGGACGCGCGCGAACGAACGCAACCACTCAACGTCATCCCAAGTCAGTTTGTCGGGGGCAACCGGAGCGTACTTGCCTCCGGGTGGACCATATTTTTTGCTGGTGATGCCCGTGCGGTTGACCGACTTGATGTCGGGGGATGTAGCCTCGGCGCGCCAAATCGTATCTCGAATGCCGGTGACCGGGTCGTCGACAGTCACGCACAGTGCCTGGGCGCCGGCGGCTTCCGCGCGCTCGACAAAACTCCGTGTAAGCCCATGATCCGGCTTGATGAACATCTGCGCCCAGATCGGACTTGATGCATTCTTCGCGATTTCCTCGATCGGAAATGTCGAGGCCGCGCTTATGACCGCAAGAGCTGCCGAAGCACCGGCTCCCCGCACCGTGCCAACTTCTCCGTCGGGATGCATAAGCCCGTGGCCGCCTGTCGGTGCCAACAGGATGGGGAACGGTAGATCGCGCCCCAGAAGTTTAATTCTGGTGTCGAGAACCGAGACGTCCACCATCACGCGAGGCCGCAAACGAATACGTTGCAAAGCTTCTCGATTCCAACGCAACGTGATCTCATCGGCCGCACCGCCGCTGGTCCACTGGTAGACGGTTGGCACCATCACGTCACGCGCAACGGCTTCGATTTCCGGCAGACTGTTGGCCCTCGCCAGGCGAGAAGCAAATCCTCCCTCCTTGGGAGAATCTGGCAGGGGGATTTTAGACTGAGCTTGCATTTTTTCGCGATCGGAGACGAGCGTCGCCGCTGCCGCCAATCCCAGGCCTGATAGTAAGGCTTGCCTACGCGAAGGTCGGCTCATTCGGAATGGTCCCCGACGTCGTGCGTCGCGAAAACCAGCCCTGCAAAAATCCGGTTGGTCGATCCCTCGACACCCATCAACGCTTTAATCTCCCACCAACCTGAACATCTGCAGGCGATGCCCGCCTCCCGTTACCACCCCAGCTTCTGCCGTGACTAGATTTCCGCTGGAGTCCACGGCTATGCTGTGCAAACCATTGAACTCACCGGCTTCAAACCCCGACCGCCCGAACGTTCCCAGTGTCCGCCCGGTCGCGTGGTCCACAATTCTGATCTCCTCATCCCCGCAGTTACAGATGTAGATGTATTTTTGCGCTGGATCAGGCGAAAAGCTCAGTTGGCACACGGAACCGATCCCTGTGAGCCGCGCGGTATTGCTCTGCACCAAAATATTCCGCTTAAAATTACCCATTTTGTCGAAGACCTGAATGCGTCCACCCAGCCGGTCGCACACGTAAACTAGTCCATCGTTCCCCAGCACCACATAGTGCACCACCTTCAAGAACACGCCGCCTTCTCCGGCATCCACTTCCGCTACCGTGCCCTGACGCCCCCATTGACGCAGAAAGTGACCCTCTCGATCGAATACAACCACGCGCCGATTCCCGTAGCCATCCGCGACATAGATGTCTCCGTTCGTGGCATCGACGGCGACGCTCGCGGGAAGATTGAGCAGCTCATGACTCGAATTCATCGGGGCGCCATTGATGGTGCCGTCGGATGTATCGAAATGGCCCTTCGTGCCAATCTGGAGCAGCAGTTTGCTCCCATCGTGCGAGTATTTCTGCACGATCGAGTCTTCGTTACCCGCAATCCAGATGTTTCCTTCATAGTCCACGAAGCAGCTATGCAGTTTCCTGGGAAGTATGTTGCGATCTCCCCAGGAATTAACCACCGCACCGTTTTTGTCGAATTCGACGACGCCCGGCGATACCACTCCCAGGACTTGTTCTTTCGGCGTGAGGTTGCCCCGGTTTACGGTGAACAAATGATCTTGCGCGTCGAAGCAAGAGCCTCCCACTTCGCCAGTTATCCAACGGTCGGGCAGCGGTTTTCGCCAAAAAGGTTCCAGTTGGAACTTCGGCATGCGCGGCTCGGGGTGCTGCTGCGCATGAACCCTGGTGGGCTGCCTGGCCAAAACCAGAAAGCCGAATGTTATGCAAATCAACAGCGCTCGGACCCACGGAATGTTCGTCATCATCTTCTCTTCACCCAGCATTTTCTTGTAGTGTGATCGTTCAGCAATCCAGCTCACGCGACACTCGATGCCTTGGTCGGATTGAACACTTTCCCGCCTCGCACCGTTGCCGCAGCTTCTAATTTTTGGCCGACAGTCCTGGTCTGCCCTTCGGAGTCTGTAAAGCTGAATTCGCCGGAGCGGACTTGAAGCACGGTAACGTCCGCTTCCGCCCCCGGCTTGAGCGTGCCGATCTCCAGGCCAAAATTCAGGGCGCGAGCCGCGTTTATCGTTGTGCGTTCGATGACTTCGCGCAAACTCATCCCCAGCGTCATTAATTTCGACATGGTGGTGACCAAATCGAAGACCGGGCCTCTTACGCTGCCGTTACTTACGTCGCTGGAGATCGTGTAGGGAACAAGGCCTTGCGCTAGGCATTTCTCCGCGATTCGAAACGAGAAATTCGTCCTTCCATGTCCTACGTCGAACAGAACGCCTCGCCGCTGCGCTTCCAACACTTCCGGGAGCAGATGTCCGCTATCATCCAGAATACTGTTCGGCCTCGGATTGTAGACATGGGTAACGATATCGCCCTGCTTCAGAAGCGGCATAAATTCCTTGAGCGGCGTGTACGAGCCTCCAATATGTATGATTATGGGCAGAGAAGCTTCGTCTCCCGCCATGCGAGCCCTTTTCATGGCCTCCATGTCGTTGTTGCCGGGAACGGTAAACTTGCGGTCGATTCGGATTTTGAAACCCAGGACAAGATCTTTGTTCTCTATCGCGGCCTTCACAGCACGCTTCGGATCGCAGAATCTCAAATCCCCGAGTTCTTCCATGCCCGGAGTTATCGCCACGATCATTCCGATCGCGACAATGTGCACCAAAGCGCGAATCCGGGTTTCCGACTTTTCCACAACGAATTTTCGGAGTGCCGGCAACGTAAACGCACCCGCCGTCCCGGCGTCCACCGCCGTGGTCACGCCCCGCGCGATACAACACGGATCCGGCTCTGTGCCGGTCTCTCCCACATACGGCAGCACGTGAACGTGCACGTCAATCAGTCCGGGCGTCACGATCATACCGGTGGCATTCAGGACCTGACGTGCTCGATTCGCTGCAATGTCCCGTTCCAACCGGACAATTTTCCCGTCGCGGATCGCCACGTCGCGTTCCTCTTCCAGGTTTTGCGACGGATCGATAACCTTTCCACCTTTAATCAGCAGGTCGAATTCCGCGCTGCCTGGATTCTGACCAGACGGCTCGCCAGAGCCAGTGGTTAGCGGGCAAATGGGGACGACGAGAGGGCCCGTCATCATCGCCAGCATGTTTCGCCGAGTAATTTCCTGTTTCGATCCCATATGTTTTATCCAACCAACGCGTTTGGGGGCGATCCTAAGACCTGTAGTGGTCTTGGCGGAACCTACTTGGTGTTACACACGCAATTTGTTTGAATGCTCTGCAGAAATGGCTCTGGTCGAAAAATCCCGTCGCCAGCGCAATTTCGGAGAGCGGCATGTCTGGCGCCTTCATCATCAGTTCTTCGGCCCTTCGGACGCGCATCTGCCGCTGGAACTCGCCCGGAGTCGACCGGAACGCCCTCTTAAACGCCGTGATCAAGTAGACGGGATGAACGTTCGCACTCCGAGCCAAGCCCTCCACCGACAGCCCGTCCACAGAAGTCTCTTCAATCTGTTTCTTGATCCGCAAAAGCCAAGATGGCACGCGTTCCACTCGAGGAGCACCCTGCTTGGATACTTCCGCCAGCATCTCCAGCAAAAGACCCTCGACGGCAAGTTGGGAACACGGATCGCTAATCTGGTTTTCCGCCCACACCCGCTTCGCCAGCCACGTCAGCCTTCCGCTTACGAAATTGGAAGAAACCTCCAGCCCACGGCAAAATTCCGCAGCTCGCTGCATCAAGCGTCGAGGTAGCTCTATACGCAGAAGTCGCGCCTCCGTATCGTTGAACCGGACCGTGTGCGTTTCCCCGGCTGGGCGGAACACCGTCTCTGCGGCATGTCCCTCCTGAAACTTCAAGCCATACTTGCCGACATAGCTCCCTTTCAAAACTGCGCAGAAATATGGCTTTTCGTGGATATGGTTAGGGAGAACCGTTTTCGGTGCATACCGAACCTCGTTCGCTGTCGCCACTTCCATACAGGATTCCATAGACTTGCGCCCTTTCACCGAAAGCTAACTTCCGCCAGCCCGCGCGTACCGGTCCCTCGATTCGAAGGCCCTAGCAGTACAGGCGCGGGATGGGCTACCAGTTTGGAAGGTTCCCTTTTCGAAACCCTTTTCACTTGGTCGTAATTCCGCGTGAACTGTCCCATAATCAGCGCTATACTCGCCGGCCGAGAGGTCTGGGAAACGCGGACACCATAGAACGTGGGTTGGCCGGGTGTCCTGCAAAATCGATTGGCAAAATCTTAAGAATTTCTTTTGACCGTTATGCGCACTCTTATCAGGCACTTATACCGGTTCGGAAGCTACGAGTTGCAACCCGCCGAGCGGCTCCTGTTTTACGAGGGGCACCCCGTCGGTCTGACCCCTAAAGCCTTCGACCTGCTCGTCTTCCTGGTGGAGAGGAGCGGACACCTGTGCCAGAAGGACGAGTTGATGAAGGCCCTGTGGCCCGACTCGTTTGTGGAAGAGGGGAATCTCGCGGTGACGGTATCCTTGCTCAGGAAGGCTCTTGGAGACGAACGCAGCCACCAGCAGTACATAGAAACAGTCTCAAAGTCCGGCTACAGATTCATAGCTCCGGTTGAGAACCTGGCGGACCATAGCGAGGTTGGTCCACGGGTCGAGAATCCGGACGAAAAGCACCCTGCCCTCGCCGTACCTCTTCCACCTCCGGTCGACGTTTCCATGCCGCTCATTTCCAGGTTCCCCGGAGGCTCTGCTTGGAGGCTCATCACTCTGGCCGCCACCGTGGTTATCGCCACGTTGTTCCTTGTGCGTTCTGTGAGGGTAACTGGGGGTATCGCCAATCCTCCCGCGCCGACTTCGGCCGCCGGATCTTTGGCGGTTTTGCCCTTTCAGACCGTGGGCGAGAAGATCGGGCAGGCCTATGTTGGCATCGCCATGGCCGATGCCGTCATCACCAAGCTCGGCCACAGCGGGAAAATTGTCACCAGGCCAACCAGCGCTGTCCAAAAATACGCGAACCTGCCACAAGACTCCCGGACCGCTGGCCTGGAACAGGGTGTGGATGCCGTTCTGGATGGCCGCATGCAGCGCGAAGGTGATCGAGTCCGCCTCACAGTTCAGTTGACCAGGGTCCGCGATGGCGTGGAACTTTGGGCGGATGCCTTCGATGAAAAGTTCACCGACGTTTTCACTTTGGAAGATGAGTTTTCGGACCGCGTTGCTCGAAGTATCCGTCTCAAGCTGACCGGGGAAGATACCGGACCTCTCTCGAAACTTTCTACTAAGAATGCGGACGCGTACGAGGCCTACATTCGAGGGCGTTATTTCTGGAATCGAAGGACAGAGCAGGCGATAACCAAAGGGCTCCGCTATTTCCAGCAGGCCGTAGCACTAGATCCCAATTTCGCGGAAGCCCATGCGGGGGTCGCGGACTCCTACGCACTTCTCGGTCTCTACGGCCTTTTGCCGCCTAAAGAGGCATTTCCACCGGCCGAGGACGCTGCCAAGAAAGCATTGGCAATCAACGATGATCTGGCCGAGGCGCACGCCACGTTGGGTTTCGTTTACTTCTATTATGGCTGGAACGGTCGAGCCGCCGAACAGGAGTTCCGGCGAGCTCTCGATGCAAATCCTGGCTATGCAATGGCGCACTCCTGGAATGGGCAGGACTTAGCTGCGCGGCACCGCCTTCCCGAGGCCTTGAGGGAAACTGAGCTTGCCCAACAGGATGATCCGCTCTCTCTCATTGTGAGCTGCAACGCCGGGCTTGTTTTGTTAGTAGCCGGCCGGCAGGAAAAAGCTGCCGATATTCTCACGAAAGCCTTGGAAATCGATCCTAATTTCCCTCGGGCGCACTTTCGGCTCGGAAATGTCTATGAGCAACGCGGTTTGCCGGACAAAGCCATCGCCGAGTTCGAAGACGCCGTGCGTCTATCCGGAGGTGACTCCTACTATGAAGGGGCCCTCGGGCACGCCTATGGCATGGCTGGAAACGTGAAAGAAGCGAGAAAAATCCTGGAAATTCTGAACAAACGCTCCCGCACGCAGTATGTTCCTGCCTATGCGGTCGCATTAGTTTATGCGGGCTTGCACGAAAAGGACGGCGCTTTCGAATGGCTGGAGAAGGCGTACAAGGATCGTTCCGCCTCCATGGCACTGATGGACGTCGACCCCGCTCTTGATACCTTGCATTCCGATGCCAGGTTCGAAGAATTGGTTAGGCGCGTCAATTTCTAGTAGGCTCACGCCATCCTTTCCGGAGAATCAAACATCACCCAATACAAAGAGCAACCGTCGTCTACGATACGCGGTACTCGACTTCCGCCGAACAGTGCAAGGACCGGCCGAAGAAGTTTGCGTCTTGTACGGGTACGCGGCCGAGAGGTGCGACTACGGAGTGTAAATCATCAGGTGAAGTGAGCCCGGAACCGGGGTTGGCTGTGCACTCGGCTGCTGCGCCGTGGCCGAAGAAGCATTAAATTCCGCTGTATCTGTGTAAAAGCGATGCGTTCGCGGATCGAGGCCCATCGTTTTGGCTCCGAATTCCGTTTTAATAGTTTCCATCGAACTGAATTTGTCAGGCGAGTCTTCGTGGAATACGTGAATCGTTCCCTCACGCGTGGAAGCCGCCACCACCTTTCTTTCAGGGTCAAAGACGGTAGCGTCAACCCGGTCGCCTATTGGGAATGACTGGAGTACCTTTCCGGCGTCGGCGTCGACGACTACCAAAGTTTTGGGATTACGGCCGCCAATGAACAGTCGCCGATGCTCCCGATCCATCGCCATGGACACCAATTGTCCAGCGGCAGGCGCCAGCGACCAGCGAGTCTTTATCTGTGCAGTGCGAGAATCAATGGCTACAACTTCGTTGGTCTCCTCGATGTTGTCGTAAATCGTCCCATTGCCATCGGAAACCGCTTGCTCCGGAATACCGCCCATGGAAATGGTCGCGACGACGGTTTTCTTCGCTGCGTCGATGACCGTCGCGTTCTTGCTATGGCCGTTGAACGTAAAGATTCGCTTCGATGCGGGATCGTAGAGAATGAAATCCGCATCGGGCTCGGCTTTGATTTCACCCGTGGTCCGAAACGTCTTCGTGTCAAAAACGATCACCTCGCCTGAACCGCCGTCGGTCACAAACCCTTCGCCCAGTTCGTCGACTACAGCGATGCCGTGGCAGCGCTGAAGGCCCTCGATGGCTCCGATCTGCACTCCGCTATCGGCATCCAGAACATTGACGACGGTGCCGTGCGACACGTAGACGCGCCGCGCGGCGGCATCGACGGTGATGTAGTCGAAATACTCTCCGCCACCTGGCGCGGCACTGATGTATACCTTCTGGAGCAAGCGATACCCGCCAACCGCACGGCTAGAGAGTACGCAAGCGCCCAACAGAACGAGAGTAAACGCCGCGACGAGAATCTTCAGCTTAGATCGTTTCACACATCCTCCTATTCGAATAGCTCGTCGGCTCAGGACCCTGCCAGCGGACCTGGCGCCTTCAAATATCGATCGACGAGTGCGTCAGCCGCGCGGCACGTAAGAGCGAGCATGGCTAACGTAGGACGCGCGGAAGAACTTTGCGGGAACGTCGAACCGCCCAAAATGAAAAGATTCGATAACTGCCAATGCTGCAAGTAGGGATTGACCACCGAAGTTTCGGGAGATTTCCCCATGATGGTGCCGCCCTGCAGATGACTCGATTGGTACACGCGGGCGTCGTAGGATCCCAAGCCGCGAGATGGCGTGAAGTCCGTCACGCCCATCGCTCGTACAATCTCAGTGGATTTGGCAATAGCAAAATCCGCCATGCGGCGCTCGTTCTCACGCCAGTCGAGCGTCATACGAAGAAGTGGATCTCCATTCCGATCTGTATACGTCGGATCGAGGTCCATAAAATTGCCTCTGTAGGCCAGGTGTTCGCCTTGAAAGGAGAATCGCCCCGCGCGATCATAGTAGTAAATTGCCGCTTTCTTCCACGCCGAACCCCACTTCGTCTCGACCGATTTCGGAACGGCGCCAAACGTGCCGAGCGGTCCGTAACCGTGGCTCGGGGCTTGCAACGTACCGCCGCGTATAAACGGGAGTTGCGTGTGATCAAGGACATGACCGCTGAAGTCGCCGATCAGAACGCCGGCCGCTCCCGATCCCATGAACTTGTTCAGCGGCTTTTCAAAAAAAGCGAGCACCGGTGAAAAACTGACTTGATGAGTAAGATTGCGTCCCACAGTCCCCGTGCCAGTGGACGGGTTGTACGGTTCTCCCACGCCTGACAGCAGCAGCAGCCTGGTATTGTTAAGCGTCCACGAGGCGAGCACCACGAGAGCAGCGGGCTGGAAGAACTCCTGACCCGACTCCACGTAAGTAACGCCCCTCGATTTCGCATTCCCTCCAGTCTTGTCGAATACTACCCTGCGCACCCATGCTCCATTGCGGACGGAAACATTCTTGTGTTTGGCGATCACCGGCATGAGCGTATTCGTGGGCTGCGCCTTTGCACCGATCATGCAGCCATAGCGCTCACAAAATCCGCAATAGGTGCAGCCGGGACGCGCGACACCGTCCGGATTTACGTAGGGCGCGCTAAGGGTAGCAGCGGGAGAAGGATAAGGATGGTATCCGAGCTTTTTCGCCGCGTCATCGAAGAGCGCAGAAAAGTATGGGATTTTCGTAGGAGGCAAAGGGTATTCCGAGCTACGCCAACCCTCAAAAACGTTCCCGCCGTCGATCTTCTTCCCGTTGATGTTTCCCGCTTTGCCGCAAGCGCCAATTAACTTTTCAACGCGCGCATAAAAGGGTTCAATCTCGTCGTACGTGACACCCCAATCCTGAATCGCGTGATCCTCCGGCAATTTCTTCGAGCCATACTTCTCCACAGTCTTTGAGAACAGTTCGAAACTGTCCGGCGACATACGATCGCATACCGCGCCCCAATGCTCACCGGCACCGCCGGTGCCTACTCCTGGCAGGAAAGGTCCCGCTTGCCGCAGCGGAAGAGCCTTTTGTCGGTCGTTGTGGCGGAGAGTGACCGTCTCGGACGAAAAATCCTGAATCATTCGTAGATGGACATAGTTCTCCAGCTCATCCATGGTATTAAAGTAGTCGGTCGTCTTTCGCGGGCCGCCACGTTCGAGCACGACCACCGAGGCGCTGGTCCGGGAGCCGAGTTCCTTGGCCATAAGAAGGCCGGTCCATCCTCCACCGACAATCACCACATCCGCGTTGGGCAACGTTTTCATTCTTCATTCTCGCGAGGATGTCCGCCCAAACTTACCGCAGCAGGGCGGAATGCCTCGCCAAAGTGCTTATCGACGTCGTCATAATTGCTCATCCGTGCCCCGGGAAAACCAAGTAGCTGCCAGCCCAGCATGTCTACATTGCCGCCGTGAACAGGATCACAAAACATGCCGTCGATCGTGTGCTGCCGTAAGAGGGAGAAAAATAGAGATGATTCAATTTGCGTGAGCGCTTTGTCTTGCTCGGCCGGCGGCAGCTTATGGAAACCAGCAAGGCCCTTAAGACCTTCACGATAGATCTCAGCCGGCGTAGCCTTGCCCTGATATCCGAGCTCTGGCACGCCCTCTTCAAACGGAGGTTGCGTATACCGATGGCCATCCGAACCGTACGGTCCAGCGAGCTGTCGGTCGATATAGACAACAAGCCCCGCCTCTTTCGCCCCCGGGCCCGATTCATCTGCGGGAAAGATTCGTGAAACCGCGGCCATCACGATGGCCGCTTCCGCAGTATCAAAAAAATGCAGGGGAATATGAATGAGTCGATCTTCGGGCGAGACTCTGTTCGCGCTTCCGTCCAAACCACTCAAAAGAACTCCGGCCACAACCGCAGCCGAGACCACGAGGAATTGGCGACGAGGCATTTGTTTCGTCGAGTGATCTCCCAAAACCGCGAAATCCGGTTTTTCGCCTTCGCGGCTAGCCGACAAAGGTGCAGAGATCATGAAACTCTCGTCCACGATCTCACCTGTTACTTCCGACATCACGACCGGTTCCTTGCGCATATTCACTGTGCGGTCCATCCACCATCGACCGTCAAGCTCGCGCCTGTGATGAGAGACGACGCGGGCGATGCGAGAAAAACCACCGCCGCCGCCACCTCCGCGGGCGTTCCCAGGCGTCCCAATGGAATTCTTGACGTAACCCACTCGCGAAATTCGGGTTTGGCCAAAAACGGCGCGGTCATCGGCGTGTCGATAAAAGTCGGCGCAACAGCATTCACGCGAATATTGAGCGGAGCGAGCTCGACGGCCATCGCCTTGGTGAGGCCTTCAACCGCATGTTTGGTCATGCAATACACTGTCCGCAGCGGAGCTCCCACGTGGCCCATTTGCGAAGACACATTGACGATCGCTCCGCCAGATTCGCGCCGATTGGGGGCCTCCAGCATTTTACGCACGGCAGTTTGTGCCACTACGAACGCAGCGCGGACGTTGAGCGCGAGTTGTCTGTCAAGGCGCTCCTCTGACACTTCGAGAAAAGGTTCAGGAATATTCATTCCGGTATTGTTCACAAGCACATCGAGCCGCTCCAGAGACTTAACCTGCGAACGCATGGCCTCGGCATCGGTGACATCGCAGACCAAAATTCTCGCGGCCCCGCCGAGAACGTTGATGCGATTCGCCACACGCTCAAGTCGTTCGCGTGTTCGGCTCAACAACACCACTTCGGCTCCCGCGTCACTGAGCGCGACAGCGGCTTCTTCGCCAAGTCCGCGACTTGCGCCTGTGACGAGCGCAACTAAACCGTCCAGTCGGTTCTTCGCACCTGCAAGGCGCTCCATGGAATCCGTGGCTATGACTGTCTTTCCTTCCCAACGCCAAGCCCTACCGATCGCCCACCGTAGCGCCGCAGCCGAAGATCAGCCTGCTCCTTGTGTCCCCAGAAGTGCTCGATCGCGCACAAGCGAGAGCAATATTCGCCGATGGCAACGCTGCCATCGGGCGTGCACTCTTGATACGTCACGGTCTTCATGAATTTTCCAACCCAGAGGCCGCCCGTATACCGAGCGGCCCCCTTCGTCGGAAGAATGTGGTTGGTCCCGATGGTCTTGTCGCCAAAAGCGACGTTCGTTTCCGGTCCGAGAAATAGAGCGCCATAATTCCGCAAGCGCTCGAGGAAATAACGCGGCTGCCGGGTCAAGACTTCGACATGCTCATAAGCAAGAATGTCCGCTTCTTGAACCGCCTCATCAAGATCTTTTACCAGAATAATTTGGCCATAATCTCTCCAAGCGACCCGCGCGATATCTGCAGTCGGCAAAACTTGGAGTTGCCTCTCAATTTCCGCAGGCAGATCCTGAGCCAGCCTTTCCGAGGTGGTAATCAGAGCGGCCGGTGAGGTTGGGCCATGCTCCGCCTGCCCGAGCAGGTCCACTGCGATCATCTCAACGTCGGCGGAGTCGTCGGCGATGGCTAAAATCTCGGTCGGGCCCGCAAAAAGATCAATGCCAACTCGCCCGTAGAGCTGCCGTTTCGCTTCGGCAACGTAAGCATTCCCGGGCCCGACGATCATGTCCACAGGAGCGATCGATTGCGTACCGAGCGCGAACGCCGCGATCGCTTGAACTCCGCCAATAACGTAGATTTCGTCCGCCCCTGCCAACGACATGGCAGCGATTGTTTCGGCATAAGGCTTGCCGCCGATTGGGGGAGTACAAGCGACAACGCGTTCCACACCGGCAATCTTCGCCGTGAGCACACTCATGTGAGCGGACGCGACCATCGGATATCGCCCACCCGGAACGTAACACGCGACACTCCCGACCGGTATGTTGCGGTGGCCGAGAAGCACGCCGGGAATCGTTTCAATCTCAAGATTTCTGAGCGCCGACTTCTGCGATTCCGCGAAACGCGCAACCTGAGTCTGCGCGAACTTGATGTCGTCGATCGTGCTGTTCGCGACCGACCCAACTAAACTTTCAATCTCCGATTTCGACAGCCGGAACGCCGCGGGCGACCACCCGTCCAATTTCTCGGACAGTTCTCGAACCGCTGCGTCACCACGCTTCTTCACGTCCGCGATAATGCGTTCGACGATTTCCCGCACCTTTGCGTCCGCGACATCACTCTCTTCGATTCCGGCTGCTTTCTTCAGGTAGATCGCCATGGGGCCTCCTTGCCGAGTCCATTACACAAATCGCTACGATGGGGCAATCGAAAAGATGCACAAGATCGTTCAACCCTTGGAATACTCAGACGCACCAAGATTACATTTCGTTGCACTTTCTAACAGATCGCCGCACTTTCTAACAGACATTTCGCGAACATTTTTTCAAATAGCGAACGTCGTGTGCACCGTTTCAGAACTTAACTTTGTAACGTCCAACTACCTTAATTTTGTGCTAGACGTGACACCGGACTGTGCGCTTAATGGCGGTAAGGACGAGCTTTGTGTCAATCATCGTCCCGAGCGGGGTCTTGTCCGGGATGAGAACCTCGTCAAGCGATGGTGGAGAGTCTTTCGCAGAATCACAGGGTAGTCTGCGGATAGCAAATGCTGAGGGGTTCTACCTGCGGTTTTCTAAGCACGCTTGTCGAAGTGGTTCGGAGATCAACTCGAGCCATGTCTGCGCGAGTTGAAACGAGGTGAACGATGATCTGTGAGAACCGCCCGATACGCTTTTCATGCTTCTTGCAACTGCTCGCGGTAACCAGCTTATTGCTGCTTCCGGGGAGCCGAGTGCTGGCCCAAGTGGCTGGGGCTACGCTGTCCGGATCGGTCACCGACGTTGCGGGCACGGTCATACCGAACGCCCAAGTCTTGATCAAGAACCTTGGGAAAGGCACGGACGTAGTTGTTTCCGCAAACACCGACGGCCTGTACTCCGCGCCGAACCTTCTGCCGGGAGACTATCAGATCGTGGTCTCCGCTCAGGGATTCGCGACTCTCGAAAGGGCGGGGGTCACGCTGACCGTGGGCGCTCAACAAGTTCTGAATTTCACTCTGCAAGTTGGCCAGGTCAATGAAAGAATTCATGTAACCAGCGAGGCGCCGAGCGTCGAACTTGCCTCATCAACAATCAGCGATAATGTCAGCGAAACCACGATGCGTGAGTTGCCTTTGAACGGCCGGGACTGGAGCCAACTCGCGACACTTCAACCGGGAATAGAATCGGTCCGAACTCCCGTGGCCCTTCTGAATAACGGCACGGCCCGCGGCTTGGGAATGACACTGACGATCTCGGGCAACCGACCGAACCAAAACAATTACCGGCTCGATGGAATTAGCGTGAATGACTACTCGAACTCAGCCCCGGGCAGTGTACTGGGCCAAAATCTGGGCGTCGATGCTATCCAGGAATTCTCTGTGTTGACCAGCAACTATTCGGCAGAGTACGGCAAGACCTCGGGTGGCGTCATGAATGCGATCACCAAGTCAGGAACGAACGACTTTCATGGAACGGCCTACGAATTCTTGCGGAATAGCGCTTTTGACGCCCGGAATTTCTTTGATGTGGGGCCCACCCCGCCATTCAAGCGCAATCAATTTGGCGCATCGGTCGGCGGCCCGATCCGGAAAGACAAGACATTTATTTTCGCCGACTATGAAGGCCTGCGTCAATCGTTGACGATCACCTCAGTGTCCACCGTCCCTTCTGTAGCGGCACGCAGCGGACAGCTATCAATGGGAACAGTCGCGGTAAGTCCCGCGGTACAAAGCTTCATCGCGGCGTTCTATCCTTTACCAAACGGAGCTTCGCTGGGCGATACCGGCATCTTTACGCTGGCAAGAAAACAGGTGGTACCACAAAACTATGCAACGGCCAGGATCGATCACAGATTTTCCGAAAAAGACACATTCTTCGCTACCTACCTTTTCGACCATTCGACACTCACGCAACCCGACGAGTTCAACAATAAGATTAGTGAGTTCAAGTCGGGGCGCCAGAGCATTGCACTGGAGGACGCGCATATTTTCAACCCGCAACTGGCCAACACGATTCGCGTTGGCTTTAGCCGAAGCATTGCGTGGGGCGGCCTGACTCAGCCGAGCTCTAATAAAGCTGCAACGGACCCCGCCTTTGGCACGGTGCCGGGTCGACCCGCAGCGCAGGTGTTTGTTCCTGGCCTCACGCAATTCTCGGGCGGAGTCGACGCCACTTCCAACCAGAAGTTCAACTTTAATGCGTATCAGATCTATGACGACGCGTTCCTCACGAAGGGGAGTCATTCGCTGAAATTTGGCGTTGCGTTTGAGAGAGACCAAAACAATATGCTTACGCGTCTCTATCCCAATGCGCAGGTTAGTTTTGGTTCCCTGGCTTCGTTCCTGTTAGGCCAAGCCCAAAGTTTCACGGCAATTCTGCCGACGGTGCCCACAACTCCGCGTGACTTGCGACAGTCCATCTTCGGTACCTACATTCAAGATGATTGGCGGATTCGGCCGAACTTGACGATAAATATCGGTATGCGCTACGAAATGGCCACGGTACCAACCGAAACCAAGAACCGGCTCTCGCGCTTAATCAATGTCACTGACAGCACTCCCTTCCTGGGTTCACCGTTCTTTTCAAACCCGACTCTTCGCAACTTCGAACCGCGCGTGGGTTTTGCCTGGGATCCGTTCCACAGTGGCAAGACTTCGGTCCGAGGCGGTTTTGGAACCTTCGACGTCCTTCCCCTCACGTATCAGTATTGGGAGCCAACCTATGCCGCCGCGCCCTTTACCGACAGCGGCACGGCGACCAAGCTGCCGGCGGGAACGTTCCCGTCTCAAATATTTTCATCTATCGCCGGCAATCCCGCGACCTTCGGTCAGCAATACATCGAGCCTCACCCACACCGCAATTACGTCTTGCAATGGAATTTGAACGTGCAGCGGCAAATCACGGCCAACTTAGCAGTCATGCTTGGATATATCGGTTCCCACGCGGTGCACAATCCGTTTCTGAATGACGACATCAATATCGTGACTCCTACTTTGACGCCTCAAGGTTACGCTTGGCCATTGCCAATTGGCAGTGGAACAATCGTAAATCCGAACGTCGGCCAAATACGGTCTTACCTCTGGAAAAGCAGCTCTTCGTTCAATGGCATGGAGTTGCAAATCACGCAAAAAATGAGCCATGGTTTGCAGGTGCAAGGCTCCTACACGTGGAGCAAAACGATTGATAACTCCTCGGCAAGCCGGACCGAAGATCAATTTAACAATTCTTTCCCCGCTCTACCCTTCTTTGACAACCGCCTCAATCGTGGCTTGGCGGACTTTAATGTCGGCCAGAATCTTGTGATCAATTTCACATGGCAGATACCCGCGCCCAAGTTTTCTTCGAGCGTCGCATCTTGGATAGTAAACGGCTGGCAGTTCGGCGGGGTATTCGAAGCCAGCAGCGGTGTCCCATTCTTCATGAGTCTTGGGGGAGATCCTCTGGGTCAAAACAACTCCGACCCCTTTGATGTGCCGAATCGTCTCGGCGGGCCTGGGTGTAGCTCCCTCTCGAATCCGGGGAATCCAAACAACTATGTGAAGCTGCAGTGCCTGGCATTTCCAAACCCAGTGAACATCCGCGGCAATCTCGGCCGCAATACCATCATTGGCCCCGGTCTATTGAATACCGATCTCTCGCTGGTGAAGAACTTTGCCGTGAAGCGTATTTCGGAGGCTTTCCGCGTGCAGTTCCGGGCAGAGTTTTTCAATGCATTTAACCGAGTCAACTTTTCCCCGCCTCTCGACAATCTGACCGCTTTCGATCAATTCGGTAATCCGGTGCCTGGCGCGGGATTGATCGACTCAACGCAGACTCCGGCGCGGCAAATCCAGTTCGCGCTGAAGTTCATCTGGTGAGTGCGGCGGGAGTACGCAAACGCAATCCAATATTCTTCCATGGGAATGAGGCCCGATGACAATTACCGGCTGGAGGTATGTTCTTTCGGCTGTTGCAGTGAGTGTCTTGCTGCTGGCGAATTTGTCGATTTCTGCTGGTAGCGTGAATGCTCAACAGAATAGCGGCGTCCCCAAATTTCAGGTCGACCCGTTTTGGCCCAAGCCGCTTGCCGATCGTTGGGTAACCGCATCTGTCGGAGGCACTTGCGTCGACGCTCAAGACCATGTCTTCATCGTCAGTCGGGGCGATCTATCCCCGAAGGAAAAGAAAAATGCGACTCAATCTCCCCCTGTTATCGAGTTTGACCAAGCCGGCAATATGGTCAGTAGCTGGGGATCCTACGAGACGTTCCCTGACAGACCACACGGTTGTTACGTAGACTATGAAGGAAACATCTGGATTGCGGGCAATGAGGACGCGATCGTTCAGAAATATACGCACGACGGCAGCAAATTGCTCTTACAGATCGGGACCAAAGGTAAGTTCGATACGTCTGACGGCACCATGCCAGGCGCGCCGATGAACTCCAGTCATACCTTGCTGAACCTGCCGTCGCATGTTGCCGTCGATCCCGCAAATGGCGACATTTATATTGCCGATGGCTACGGCAATCGCCGAGTTGTGGTCTTCGACCGCGAGGGAAAATTCCTGCGGCAATGGGGGCAGCAAGCGACACAAGCGCAGACCGATGCCGGAGTTCCCTCCGTGTTCCTCAAGGTTGTGCATTGCGTGCTCATTGGGAACGATGGCCTCGTGTATGTCTGCGACCGCCTGGGCGACCGGGTTGAAGTGTTCGACAAAATGGGCAACTTCAAGCGAAATATTTTGATTGAGAGTAAGACTGCTCCGCAGACCGGTATCGGCTCCTCGTGCTGGCTGGGATTTTCGCCGGACGAATCGCAAAAGTATATGTACGTTGCGGATTGCGGAGATGAGGAAGTCCGCGTTCTCGATCGCGCTTCGGGCCGCACCCTTGCCGTTTTTGGCCGTCCGGGTCATCAAGCAGGGCAGTTCGAAAATCTGCACAGCCTGTCCGTCGACTCCAAGGGGGATATCATCATAGGAGAGACGCATGGCGGAAGGCGCGTGCAGATGTTCCGGCTAGTCACGCCGTAGCTGGCACGAGCCTCGATATCAGGTGATTGCGACGCTTCGTCTTCGATTCTCAATCTTACCCATGGACGCTTTGTTCGTAGTGCCCTTTGGATACCTACAACTCTCAGCCCCGAAACTCGAATCAAAGCACTTTAACCATGCAAACGCGACGCCAATTTACTAAATCAATGTTAGGCGTCGCGGCGGGCGCCGTCGCGGCAGATGTGCTTCGGTCGCGTGCGCTCCCGCATTCCTCAGGAAACCAGGGCGGTAACGAGACTTACGACCTCTTGATTAAGGGCGGTACCGTCGTTGATCCTGGAGCGAGTTTCCGCTCGGTGCTCGATGTGGGTATCAAGGACGGCAAGATTGCACGGCTCTCTCCAAACATTGCACCCGGTACGGCACGCAAAGTCATTTCTGCTCCTGGAAAACTTGTAACACCTGGACTTATCGATCTGCACGTGCACGTCTTTGACGGCGTGACCGAAGCCGGCGTTAATGCCGACCGGTACTGTATCGCTCACGGAGTGACAACCGCGGTCGATGCCGGCTCCGCCGGGTTCCCCTCAATAGCCGGCCTTCGAAAATATGTCATCGACGCCTCGGCCACTCGACTGTACGCCTTGCTGGACATTGGAGCTCTCGGCACCGTCGTCAGCGTAAAAGACGCAATGAAAAATCTGGAGTGGGTCGATCCTCAGCTGACCGCCAAAGCGGCTATTGCCAATAAGCCTGCTGTAATCGGAATCAAAGTTCGACTGTCGAAAGACATCGCAGGCGCCGAAGACATGGAAGGGCTTAAGAGAGCGCGTGAAGCCGCGGAAGCTTCCCAGCTGCCCATGATGTTGCACATCGGAGACACGAATTCGCCATTACCAGCCATTCTGGGGTTAGTGCGACCCCGAGATATCATCACGCACTGTTATACGCCCCGGCCCAACGGGATCGTAGATCAAAACGGAAGAATACTTCCAGAGGTGCTCGAAGCCCGCCAGCGAGGCGTGCTCTTCGACGTTGCTCACGGCGCCTTTCACTTCGGATTTGATTTGACGGAAAAATGCTTGCAGCAAGGCTTCCTCCCCGACTCCATCAGTACCGATCTCGCCGGACGCAGCGTCAACGGACCTACTTACGATCTAACCACCACTCTCTCGAAATTCTTGTTGCTTGGCCTGACGCTTGAGCAGGCCCTTGAGAGGGTAACCAGCAAGCCCGCACACGCCCTCAATTTTGGTATGGAACTTGGGACGTTGAAGGTGGGCGGTGTTGCAGACATTTCGATCCTGGACCTCCAGGAAGGCTCCTTTGAATTTGTGGATTCGCTCGGGAGCAAGCGTACAGGACGTCAACGGCTTCTCGGCACCGCTGCCATCCGCGATGGCAAGTTGTATGAACCCGCCAAGAACTCGTGAGACGCAGAGCCAGCGTCCTTTGCTGCGGCTTGCTAGAAAGCGCCAGGCGGCACGTAGGGCATGGTTCGCGCAAAGAACCACATCAAAAATAAGACCAGCGGAAAGTTTACGATCAAGTACAGCGAGGAATAGCCGATCACTTCCCTCGCGCGGATGTTCAAAATACCCAATAGCGGCAGCATCCAGAAAGGATTGATCAGGTTGGGCAGCGCTTCGGCGGTGTTATAAATCTGGACGACCCATCCGAGGTTAACGTGAAGTTGTTTCGCCGCTGCGAGAACATAGGGAGCTTCGATAATCCACTTGCTTCCCCCGGAGGGTACGAAGAGTCCCAGAATTGCCGAATAGATCGTCAGGAGAATGGGATAGGTTCCGTGGCTGGAAATTCCAACAAAGAACTCCGCCATCCGGCTGGATAGGGGTGATTTTGTCATGATGCCGAAAATTCCGGCATAGAACGGGAACTGAATGAGCACGCCCGACGTGGCTGGAACTGCAGCGCTGATCGCTCGGACGAATGCACGAGGCTTCCAGTGAAACAGCATGCCCAGCATTATGAATAAAAAATTATAGGTATTGAGATCGAGGGCAATCAGCGGTCCTTGAATCATAAAAAGCCTGGCGAGGTACCCGAAACCCAAAGTGCAGACCAAAACCGTTAGAAGCCCATTGTTTTCCAGCCATTCTCCGGGCGTTCTAGTGGTCTTATCGATTTCCGGTGCGGGCAACTCGAGTTCCGCTCCGGCCGTTTTTGCGGTCTTTGCCTCGGATGATATTGGCGTCGAGAGATAGGCGACCGCCACCGAAGAAAAAATGAGCAGACCTGCAGTGGTCAAGCTTTGCCAGGTAAAAATGGTGTGGGTCAGCGGAATGCGCCCGCTGATTGTGAAAATTGCAGGAGGAATGGATCCTTGCGTGGCCATCATGAGGGCAGCAGAAGACGAAAGGCCTAAAGCCCACACCGTGCACACACCAAGGTACGCCGCGGCGCTCGCGGCCCGGTAGTCGACTCCCCGGACGTTCTTCACAATCTGGCGGACCAATAGGGAGCTGAAAATCAGACTGAATCCCCAGCTCAGGAGGGAGCTGGAGGTTGCGAGAAAAGCTACCAGGGCCACAGCGCTACGAGGCGTGCGCGGTATTCTTGCCAGGCCCTGGATGACTCGGCCAACAGGGGGCGAACTCGCAACGACGTACCCACCGATGATGACCATTGCCATCTGCAGGGTAAAAGGAATCAGCTGCCAGAAGCCGTCTCCAAAATATTTCGCAACGTTGTTGGGTGTCTCTCCAACAAATAACGCCCCGAGAAAGACGATTACAATCGCGCCCAGAGCAAACACAAAGGCATCTGGGAACCAACGTTCCGCCCAGTCCGCCATCCTGACGGCCAGCCGAGAAAAACCATTCGCTACGGTCGGACTTGATTCTGGGATGCCCTTTTCTTCAGTTACCATCGAGCCTCGCAAATGTTTCCGTTCGCACGACGTCAACGTTCACGAGACAAAAGCACGAGACAGGGGCTTCGCAAGGCAGAAGCCGCGCCGACCGGCCGGAACATCGGCAGCAATATCCGCCGAAACCGCGGCTGCGTTTTGACGCGTTAATGCGGAAAAGCTACAAGGGTCGATTCAGCCCCCTTCTGAGGCGGCGTGCGGGATACATTCATCACCATAGAAAGCAGCGTGTAGTACCCGTTGATCCCAACTAGGTCAATGACGCCCTGTTCGCCAAACTTTGCCAATACTTTGGCATACGTTGGGTCGCTAACCGACTTGTTATGGTGCAATTCCGTGCAAAAATCGTAGATCGCGGTCTCTTCGTCCGACAATCCGGCGGGGCGTCGTCCGTCAGCGAGCGCCTTGACTGTTTCGGGGCTCACCCCAGCTTTGAGGGCAATCGCGCTATGGACGCTCCATTCAAATTGCTGCGTCCACTCGCGTGCTGTGATCAGAATGGCAAACTCACTGAGTCGTGGAGACAGCACGCTCTTGTAGCGCAGGTAGTCTCCCATGGCCTTGGCGCGCAACATTACCTCAGGGCTGCGAAGAAGCGGAATGAAGGGACCCGAGGGGGGCGTCCCTCGCCCTGCGACAAATTCGTCGACCGCTTTCTTCTGCGCCTCCGTCAACTTGTCCGCCGGAATCTCCGGCAAACGATCTTGAGCCATTAAAGGCAGACCTGTGCTACAGAGGCCGACAACCGCGAGCAGCAGTAAAGCATAAATGATCTTAATCGGAAGCTCCCGTATTTCAATTTGAACCCGTCAGCGCATACAACATAGGCCACCAAAAATGGCGGTCCATTCACCTGCCAATTGAACAGACGGGTAAGAAGCCGTCTAGCACAAAATAAAGATGTCTTGGATGTAGTTAATCTCAGCAACTCTTTCCCTCTTCCGGATTCAAGGCTCGCGCTTAGAGCCTGCAGATGAGGAGCTCGCGCTCGTAAATCATTTCCTTGGGCAGGTGGTTATGGAGTCTGATGAACAGATCTTCGTGCCTAGTAACTACTACCCAATCAACCGGGATGAATGTGACTTCGGCTTTAACTGCGCTCCAATCAAGGTCTTGCGCGAGCACGACTATATCTCCGTTCAAAGTACGAAAAAGAGAATCTGTTTTGAAAGACTGCTGGAAAACAAGGGTTGAAATACTAAAATGCGGCGCAATTTAAACGGGGCAAGACTCGGAACTATGAGCGACGATATATATGATGTTCTATTTTGCCTTTGGACGGTTACAGACCGAAAAAGCGGCGTCTCCCGCACGGTTTTGGCGTCTCTTCGACGGCGACTTGGCTAACGCTACGGATGGTTCGGACTGATGCGGAGGTAGGCGAACAACAACTGCTTTCCGCTTGGGTGCTGGCTTCCGCCGTTCGGTTCCACCGTCACGAAAACGGCATCAATGTCTTCGAGCGTCTTGGGATCGTCGGCTTTCAAGACCCAGCGCTTCTTGCTGACGTTGTCTTCGTAAAACACTCCGAGACTGCGGGCTTGCTGCTTGTCTGGCCCCTTCCGACCCCAGGCTTGGAACGAGCTCGCGTTTTGAACCCCGGGTTGTGCATCCAAGTCGAAAGCATAAAAGATTAGAGACTTTCCCTTTGTGTAGAACACGCGGCCATACGTCTTGTCCGTTCCCGCTCCGGATACGTCCCGAACATCGGCCATGTAGAGTTGCCGCGCGCCCATGAGTTCTCGGATGTCGCGGTCGTGTTCGAGCAACTCTTGCCCTTTGGTCACTTCCGCATCCTTTTGATCGAGCGCCTGCTCGCGGTCCCTCACCATCTGCGTCAGCTCGTTAACCTTAGCCTCCAGAACCGCTGCCTGACGGGTATGGTCATCTCGCTGCGCTGTCGCCGCCTCCACGGTCTTTTGAAGCTCGGACAGTTTCCGTTGGGCAGCCGCAAGCGCTTCATCGGTCCTCGGGTTACTCGCATCCTGGTTGTTTTCCTTGTCGTTTCCAGAAGAATGTGGAGGAGCAGACTCGGTGGCTTTCAAAACGGCGACGATCCGCATTTGCTCGGATAGTTGATGCTTCAAGTCATCGATGACTTTGGCATTTTCGGCAAGCTTCGCTAGCAGTTGCATCCGTTCATAACCGGCATCGCTCGCCTGTGCTTCGAAGGAACTGTCAGATTCTTTCGCAGGCTGCGTGGGTGCTCGTGCGACCTCCGTGCCCCGCTGTATTCCGGTTTTGTATGCGGCGAGGCCTAGCGCCAGTGCCAGAACAACGGCCGCGGCGAAGGGCATCCAGATCTCCCGCCAGCGAATTTGCGAAGGGCGATAGGTGAAACGCTTGCCGCCTTTCGCCTTATCAGACGGATCGTATCCGACGCGACCAGATGCACTACCTTCCTGCTCCTGGTCCAGCCGCTTGAAAAACGCCGCTTCTGCCTTTTCTACCGACCAGAAAGGGTCAGCCGCTTTCCTCATTCTCTTGGAGATGCTCTTCAGCGAACGCTGCCACACTTCTTATTGCTGAAGTTTCGAACTCGCTTCTTGCACGCTGGCATTCTGGGCAGACGACCAGATGCGCGTTCAGCCTTGCTTGCTCTTCGACACTCAGTTCGCCAGCAACCGCAGAAGCACAGAGTTCGAGGAATTCCTCGTGCGAATCCATCGTCAAGTGCCTCGACTTCTCACAGGATTCAGGCTGTAGTGCACGGACTATCGCCTGTTCAATTCGTTGCCGGCTAGGTGTTTGCGGAGCTTTTCAAGGCCTCGATAATGGTGATTTCTGACGTTGGCGAAGGACTGTCCCAATTTCTTGGCAATCTCGGCGAATGTGTAGCCCTCGAAGAAATGTAACCGGAGCGTCTCCCGCTGATCCTCGGTTAGGTCCTCAGCAATCCTTTTCCATCCGTTTCTGCCAAACAGCCCTTCGACGGTCTGGTCGTAGTCCACAAATGAATCTGTAGAAGGTTCAGCTACCACGAAAATCATCCGCGATTCCCGGGGCATAAAAGCCAAGTGATTTCAGTTTCCTTCGTTGCAAGAACGCCTGCGTGTATGCTATTTGGAAGATCCAAGATCGGGCCGGCCCTTTTGAGGTATCGTACAATTCTGCCTTTCGGTACACATACAGAAAGACCTCTTGGACCAGATCATCGGCTTCGACCGGATCCCGCAGCATCTTTCGCCCAATACGATAGATGTGCACTTGCATGACGTCTGAAGAGCTCGCTAATTGCCTCTTGTCACCCACCTGCAACCTAAAAATCAGGTGCTCGTCGCTGGCAAGTTTCAGATCAGTCAGTCGGAGCCGAGTGCCGCTCTTCGGCGGCCTTAGCAGGAATTGCGGAAAGTCTGAGACTCGATAAGAACGCGTCCACTTGTACTCCAGAGAGCAATGACTCGACAGGGCTCGAGCCAATCCTCTTTCGTGACTGTAGACGATCGTCTGTAGATTGATCGTATTCAGGATACTAAGAGTATGGTGTGCCCAAGGCAACAAAATTCTCCAGGCGGAGGTTCGGTGCCGCTGTCCGGAATGAGAGCAAAGACTCGGTCTTTCTCAGGAGGATTTTGCGGAAAGGGCCAACGTCCACCGAACGTACATCAGCTCAATCGAATTGGGTAAGGTTAGCGTCGGAATAGAAGTCGCAAACGAATTGGCGGCGGCTTTGGGCTTGCGATTGAGCGAACTCGTCCGCGTGGCAGAGTAGTCCGTCTAACCCAATAACTAAGCTCTCGGCTCGACCGGAATATTCCTACATGAGTGGCGCATTTGAATCGGCAGCGGGCTTCGAGTATTACCTGCAGCAGCGTCTTTCGCGCGCGTGAGAACCCATGAATACGTGCGATTTCCGCGAATGGCAGCCAGTTTGTTCAAGACAAGTTCCGCAGACAACGCGTATAGTTCCATCGGGCAGGAGTTTGTATTTTTCTGTCGAGGGCGATTCATGTCACCGGATGCGCGCTTGATGTGTGGAATCAGTCTGATACTTGTTCCTACGATCGTTTACGGTGGATTGACTATCCTCGGCGTGGTCTCGAACCGGCTATACGGCGTGCCAGGACCAACGAATCTGTCACCATCCCAGATCGCGTTTTACCGGGCGGGCCATGCCCACGCGGGAGTCCTCACCTTACTCGCGTTGTTCCTGCAAATTGGACTGGATTTTGCGGCGATCCCACACGTGCTTGTTTGGCCGGCTCGGGTGGCGGCCGTTGCGGCGGCCTTGTTGGTTTCCGGCGGATTTTTCGCGGTTGCCCACGTGCGCGCATTGCGCGGAGTACTTTATGCGGGAGCCGTTTTGGTTGCTGCAACAACCCTGACCGTTGGAATCGGACTCATCCTCGCACGATAGCTTCATTCTGTTGAAGGGAAATCCCGCGGCTCGCTCTTGTGCGTTGGGCGATTTCACTGGGCGTAGTCCCGAGCATTCGTCGAAATGTCCGGCTCAAGTGCGCGCCGTCGGAAAACCCGGCGCGGTGCGCAGTTTCCGTGATATTCGTCCCCGCCACGAGTTCGCGCGATGCCAGCTGAAGACGAAGCCAGAGAATGTAGGGCCGGAGCGGCGTTCCGACGGACTCCGTGAAAGCATGCATGAAGCGCGACTGGGAAAGACCCGCGAGGCTTGCCAATTTGGGCAACGATAAGTCATCGAAAGCGCTCATTTCCTTGCGCAAGTATTGAAGTACGAGTCTTACTCCGGGATGGACCTTGGGCGAACGCCTGCCGTGCAAGAATTCATTTCTTGCCCACCGAGCGACGAGCGTCTCACGGGGTGTACCCGAGCGCCCAAGTGAAACACGCCAGCGCGCAACCTCGCTTGCCGAGACACGTAAGATGTTTCCCGTGATTCGCTCAGACAACGCTGCGCCGAGTTCGCTTTCCGGGTCGACGAAAGCGATTAGAACCCCCACATGGCGGGCGTCCACCTCATGAGCTGAATCGGGCCGTACCAGCGCTGCGCCGCACCTCATCCATGTTTGTCCCGAGCGCGCTCGGATGCGAAATGTTCCCTGCATCGCCATCACCAGCTGGACACAATGATGGCTGTGTCCGGTGGAGGTTTCCCCGGGCCCCCAAACAATCAGAGCTGCGGGCCATGCCAGTGCGCCGGGAGTCAGGCTCATCAACACAGAAAAGATTTTGCCATGATGGGCCAGCGCAGTCACGACTGAGAAGGTTTCTCCGGTGGCAGAAACCTGGCGCAGTCCAAATTTGGTTGACGCCGGAACGTGGCGTTTCGACGCGTTTTACTAGTCGACAGGCCCTCGCGTCACGCGGGTCCTCGCTAATGGGTGGGTCACACTGGTTCTGCAAGCATCCTTTCCGGTCGTCACCTGCCTGATAAAAGGAGGCTTGCTCAGCAGGTCGGCGCAACAGCAGATCGAAGCCCGCCGGCGGGAGTCTCACAACCTAGTTCTTCGCCGTTCAGGAAGTCGCTTGGGTCAATAACCGCTGGCACGAATGCCAGTCAGGGGTGGAAAAATCAACGGCATGGCTCCGCTACTCTCGAGTGCGGCGGAATTCGTTTCGAGAGCGCGAGCGAGGGTAGCAACGCCCCGTCTTATTACGGAATGATCGAAAGCGGCAAAACCCAGTAAGATGCCCTGGGGATCTGTCCCGCTCAACGTGAACCGATCAAGTGCCATCGTTTCGATGCCATGAGATTTGGCCGCTGATTCCGCTTGCCGTGATGACATTCCGTTGCGAAGAAAACCTACCGTATAGAGGCCTGCCTTGATGTTTGGAATCTCCAGCAAGCCCTTGAGTTGCTTCTCGCTTTCGCTGCGTAGGGTTTGGAGTCGGTCTGCGTACAGCCCACGCATGCGCCGCATATGCCTTCCCATGTGGCCTCCTTCAATAAAGTCGGCCAAAATCGATTGTTCGAGCCCCACGGCGTTGAGGTCGATTCCGAATCGAAATGCGAGGACCGTATCGATCAGTCGCTTGGGCAGAACCATATAGCCCACGCGAAGTGATGGGAACAGAAGCTTATTGAAACTTCCTACAAGGATGACGCTCTCATTCTTGTCGAAGTGTTGCAAGACCGAAACCGGGTATCCTTCCAGCCTATATTCCCCATCGTAGTCGTCCTCGATCACGAAAGCGCCCGCCTTCAACGCCCAAGACAGAACCTCGAGTCGTCGTTCAAGGGACATCATGACGCCCAACGGAAACTGATGTGCCGGAGTCACGTAGACTCCCTTCGCGCGGGGAGCATGTCGCTTACCGACATCCACGGAAATTCCCTGCTCATCAATTGGCACCGGAACGATCCTCGCACCAGCATTGTGAAAGGCAGTCACAGCGCCGAAGTACCCGGGATCTTCCATCCACACCGAGTCACCGGGCTTCAGCAACACTCGCGCCAATATATCTAACGCTTGCTGGACGCCAGAAACGATCACAATTTGGTCCGCGTCACAGTTGACGCCCCGAGACGTCCCAAGATATTGAGCCAGAGCGTTGCGCAGTGCGGGATGCCCTCTCGAATCCCGTTGTGCCAACAGACTAGTGGAGGCGCGTCGAATGCACCTGCTGCTAAGACGCGCCCAAATATCAGTCGGGAATTCGCTGAGGGCAGGTTCGTGAGAGCGGAACGGCGGAGCGGGGTTGGGAAAGCTAAGACCACTCAGCGGCGACGGAAGAATCACGCACGCCGCCAACAATTTCTTGGACCGGTGAGCGTATTCGGGAAGTTCGTTCACCCAGGTGCCGAAGCCGACCCTAGTGCTCAAGAAACCTTCCGAGTGTAGTTGCTCAAAGACGGACACAACAGTGCCCCGAGAAAGTTTGTAGTGCGCCGCAAAATCGCGTGAGGAGGGTAGCCTTGTGCCAGCCTTCAAACGTCCATCCAAAATCGCGCTGCGGAGCTGTTCATGGAGCCACCACGTAAGACTTGTTTGTTTAGGTCTCTGGCTGAGGGTGAGTTCGAAGGGAGTGATGCGTTTTGCCATGAAGGCTCCGTGAATAGTGGTCCAAAACATTTTAGCTAAATGGCTCTAGCTTCTGTACCACAAATAGACGAAGGTCAGGACTGTCGGCGCATTCGCAGGTATTTGCAGCGCACGAATCGGGAAGACAACGCGGCCTCCGCGATCTATTGAGCAACGATTTGGCGTAGCAGCGATGACCGGATCGACACGGAAGCATCTGGAAGGGAACCCTCATTTAGGAAGGAGCTGTAAATGCGCATCATCGCTTACGACCGTTTCAAACCCGGGGTTACCATGCAAGACGTCACGCCCTACTTGCCGGAAGAAGTCTCGAATGTGTGGAGGCTCTGGAAGGCCGGGATTGTGCGCGAAAACTACGCTCGCGCCGACGAGCCGGGTGTGGTCATCATCTTCGAGTTGCCTAGTGTGGCAGACGCGAAGATTTACACGGATGATTTTCCCCTCAGCAAGGCAGGACTTCTCGAGTGGTACTTTATTGCACTTCAGGTTCCGTTACCGATTGAAACATTATTCCGCAATGAAGTTGACCTGAAGGAGCCTTTCGACCGGACCAGCAAAGCTTCCGCAGGAGAATCCCGTGCCTGAAGCATTCGGACTATCGGTTCCGACGCGGGTGGAACAGTTGGCCGACCCATCTCGCACAGCGGTCATTATCTACGACATGCAGGTAGGCATTATTTCGCAGATTAAAGAGGGAGCGGCGATCCTCGAGAGGTGTGTAGACCTGGTTGCGGCAGCCCGTGAAGGCGGCTATCGGATCTTCTTCACGCGGCATATGTGGCTACCACTTCGCGCCGCTGGAGTAGGACAGTTGCGTCGCGCCATGATCTGGCAACGGACGGAAGATTCCGCGAAGCTAGTGATTCCATTCCTGCCTGGCTCCCACTCATGGCAAATTGCCGCAGAATTGAATCCGGGGCCGGATGAAGTATTGATCGACAAGATTACGATGTCGGCCTTTACGGGGACATTTCTCGATATCGCGCTTCGTGATGCGCGGATAGAGTCATTTATCATCGCCGGCATCGCGCTTGAAGTCGGTATTGAGCCGACGGTGCGTCACGGCGCTGACCTGAACTACACACCCATTGTCGTCGCGGACGCCTGCGGGTCAATGACCCCCGAACTGAAAGCTGGGACCCTGGATAGCTTCGAGACAACCGGAGAAGTCATTTCCGTGACCGCCATGCAAATTACTTCTTTAATGGCTCGTTCAACAGAACGCGCTCGCTTTCGACTCTAGTTGACGGAGGAGAACACCGACGCATGGCACGCAAAATCGCTTATTGGGTAAGCACCGGTCTACTGGCCGCGCTGTCCGTCCTTGCCGCTTTCACTTACTTATCGGGAAGCCCGCAGGCGGTTCAGGGATTTGCACACGTCGGCTATCCGCAACAACTGCGCGTCATCCTCGGGATCGCCAAGTTCCTTGGCGCGATCACCCTCGTTGCCCCCAGTTTGCCGAAACTCAAGGAGTGGGCCTATGCGGGATTCACATTCGCGTGGATCTCCGCGTTCGTTGCGCACTACCTTGCAAAAGATGGCCCGATGGTATTCATGCCGCTGATATTGCTGCTGCTCCTGGCCATCTCCTACGCGACACGGCCACCAAGTCGCCAGTGGCCTCCTAAAGTCACGGAAAGAAATAGTTTCTGACGCGGGGGTGGAGGGGAAATGGCGAACGAGATCGCTAAATCCTCAGCGGGGATGAACAAGGCACGAGTGGAGTCGTTTAGCGATGGAGTATTTGCCTTCGCGATTACGCTCTTGGTACTCAGCATACCGGTTCCCGAGCTCAAGTTCGCCGATGACCAGCTTCTTGCTTCCGCCCTGTTGCAAGCAATACCTCAGCTGGTACCGTATGCCACCAGTTTCGCGACCATCGGGATCATCTGGCTTAACCATCACTCGATGTTTCATGAAGTGGAGAAGGTTAAGCACACGACGCTCACATTGAACCTGTTGTTGTTGCTGGTAGTCGCATTCATACCTTATCCCACGAGCGTGGTCGGCAGATATGGCGCTTTGCGATCCGCGGTGGTTCTCTATGGAGCAACATTCACCGCCGCTGGTCTTGCATTCAGCGCAGTATGGTTCGATATCCGGAGAAACCAGTTAAGCCGCGCGCGCGAGGACCATGCGCGCCTTCGATCAACAACGATACGAAATTTGATTGGTCCCTTGATTTACCCTGCGGCAACAGCTCTCGCCTTCATAGCGCCGAAGAGTAGTTTGGGGATTTTCTTTGGACTTGCTGCTTTCTACTTTCTTCCCGGCCTACAACCGCGCGGGAACGATGGACCATGAACCACGGACAGAGGTTTTTTCGCTAAGGATGGAGCAACCGGCCTGGCGTTTCCCAGGTCTTCAGCGGGAAGTGAATGAGATGGAGCATGGAAAAAACCACCAATAGTTCCTCGGCGTCCGGCCTCAAAGAAGCCCTCCGCGAGCTGTTGAATGAGTCTGTCGCTGTATATGTCCTCGTGCGGACGGCATCTCGCGGACGTGGTGACCACCACCGGAGTGCGGACCTCGAAAGCCGCTTGGAGCGATCAGTCATGCGTCCGCTGAGAGAGCTACTGCGCAGGCTCGGCGACACCGAAACGCGACCCGAGGAAGAGGTTGCGCCCGCGGCTTCGGGGTTGGCACCAATGGATCCCAATGTCGTGATGGTCGAGGAGAAGCTGTTCGCGGTCGTGAAACAAGCGGCGGTATTGCGCATTCGAGCCGATGCGCCTCCCGAGTTGCTGGAGGCATTCGCCGCGCTCCTGAATCTGCTTAGCGCTTTGGGCGATACCGATGTCTCGAGTCGTATGGCCGAGTTGGCGTCGGAGCAATCGGATCTCGAACCCGAAGTAAGGGTCGCGCTCGATGGCCCCTATCTCGTCACGAATGTCAAACACTTCACAAACTGGCTCGGCGAAGAGCTTCCGCCGACAACACAATTGGCGCTGTGTCGCTGCGGGCAATCATCGATGAAGCCGTATTGCGACGGCACGCATGCTGAGACAGGTTTCTCAGGAGTCAAAGACGCAAAGAGGGTTTCGGACAAACGTGACCACTACCAGGGTCACCAGATCGAGGTTTTCGATAATCGGGGAATCTGCGCCCACTCGGGATTCTGCACCGACCGGCTCGCTTCGGTCTTCCATGTTGGGCAAGAACCATTCGTTACGCCAAGCGGCTCGAGACTGGATGAAATAATTCAGTCCGTTCGAGCCTGCCCATCAGGAGCTCTCAGTTACGCCATGGATGGAGTCGAAGCCCGCCACCAGGTCGATCAGAATCGACCGGCTTCCATTGAAGTTTCAAAAGACGGACCCTATCGGATAACGGGCGCCCTGAGTCTCGTCGACGAACATGGCAGCGACATTTCCAGAGCCGAAGGTTCTTCTCGAGAGCATTTCAGTCTCTGTCGATGCGGGCATTCTCAGAACAAGCCATTTTGCAGTGGGATGCACTGGTCAATCCAATTCAAGGATCCGCTTGCGGACGCCTCTCGCGAACCAACCTTGTTCGAGTGGGCAGGCGGGTTTCCCGCTCTGCTGCGCATGACGCGCATTTTCTACGGCAAGTACGTCCCGCAGGATCCACTGGTCGGTCCGCTGTTTGCCAAGATGTCTCCGGATCACCCTGAACGCGTCGCTGCATGGCTGAGCGAGGTATTTGGTGGACCGGATTTCTACTCTCAACGATACGGGGGATACTCGCGCATGATCTCCCAGCACGTCGGCAAGTGCATCAGCGAGGAGCAACGCGCGCGCTGGGTAGAAATGCTCTGTCAGAGCGCTGACGACGCAATGCTGCCGAATGACGCTGAATTTCGAGCGGCGTTCGTCGCTTACCTTGAATGGGGATCACGCATCGGCAAGGAAAACTCCCAAGAACACGCGATGCCACCGCCGAACATGCCTGTTCCGCGGTGGTGGTGGGTCTGTAACGCAAAGCCAGGCGCTCGAATTTCTGCGCTGGCGTCGGATTCTGGGGACAAAGGCGGTGCGACGATTAAGCTACCTGGCCCCGGGGAAATACCAAGTTTCGGACGACACATCAAAACGCTATTTCGGACCATGGATCGCGAATCGATGCGATTCGCCTTCGACTTATGGTCGTACGACGATGTTAGCAAGCACGCGGCGGCCATTCTCAAGCGCTTGCAGGCCGGCACCATGCCGTGCGACGGCGCTTGGCCGCCCGCACAGCTCGCGGCCTTTGAACAATGGGTGGTTGCCGGCATGCCAGAATAACGACATTGCAGCCGCTAAGCCTTGATCATTTGCGACGGTATCTGAAAATGTTTTTCATTCAACCTAAACCAAGGAGCAACAAACATGTCTGGAAGTAGTACTCAACCAACGCGAACCGGGGGAGAACCGACGACCTCTACAACCCATGCAGCGCCGACCGATCGCGACCTTATGTTGACCCGCACTATCAACTCATCGCGAGAAAAGCTATACAGGGCGTGGAGCGATCCCGAATTGCTGAAACAGTGGTTCGCGCCTCTACCGTACACGACACCGATTGCGGAAATTGACCTCCGGCCAGGAGGCTCGAGCCTGATCGTGATGCGCAGTCCGGACGGTCAGGAAATGCCAAACAGGGGTGTCTATCTCGAAGTCAAAAAAAACGAGCGGCTCGTCTTTACCAATGCCTACACGAGCGCTTGGGAACCGTCGGAGAAACCCTTCATGACGGTGATCCTGACGTTCGAGGATGAGGGCGGCAAGACAAAATACACCGCCCTCGTTCGGCACTGGACCGTTGCCGACCGCGAAGCGCATGAAAAGATGGGCTTCCACAAGGGCTGGGGTCAGTGTACCGACCAGCTTGAGGCTCTGGTGGCGAAGCTATGAACGCACCGACAACGTATTGGTCTCGCCCGAAACTTCCGGAACTCCGTTGAGAGTCGCGAGTCCTCCGTGGCCCGCCCTCTCCGTTTGACAATCTCCGGCTTAGTGGGAGTCCGAGCTTCCAGTTCTCGAATGAGACTGGCGTTCTCGATCGTGATCAGGCGCATCATCGCACCGGTGCGCGTGCTGACGAAGAATCACGCATCCCCGCAGGCACGTGACCGAGCAGACGCGCCTTGGCGGCTCGCGGTCTTAAAAATGATCAGCGACGCGCTTTGCTAGGGCCACTGCCTTGTCCTGGCCCGGCCATGCGAAAAAGGTCACGCCGAAGAAGGCATCGCCCTTTAGAACCATCACGCCGACACCTGCGGGCAGGACATACGCTTTGTCGCCCAGGCCATCGATGGGAGTCATGGCGATCTGACTACCGGACACAACCTTCGCACCGCCTTGCAGCTGATCAAACTTGGCCCATGCGTGTGCGCCCTGCTTGCGAACGAACTGGATGTGGATACCGTCATTTGCGTCCTTGTCGCCCGCGGGTACCTGTGCATTGGCCAGAGTGTTGACGAGGCCCGCAAACATTCGCTGCACTTCCCTTTGCTCGTCCTGTTTGTTCTTTGCGTCGGATATTGCGCTCCATCCCGCGGCTAGCTGACGTTCGCCGAAGTGCTGTCACTCTGCGGGCGTGGTGCTGAAATCACACGCGCCACCGTTGTCCGGGCCGGGTGAATAGTGTACGCGCTCCCATTCGATGCCTAGAACTTCCGACGCCTCCTGCCACGACAAGATCGGGCATCCGTCTCCCGCCGGAGGCTTCATGGATGCCACCGGCCGGCTGGACTCGGAGTCGCGCGTTGGGAGGTACTCGCTCTTGAGTTGGGTGATCTTTTGCTTTGCGCGGTAGCCTACATACGCTACGCCTGCGACCCCCAACGCTCCCAGCAGCAGGATGCTGCCGGCAACAAACATTAGGACTTTGGCAGCGCTTCCGCCAGCGGGCTTGGTGGGCACCGCCGCAGACGGTTGAGGAGAAGGTTGCGAAGCCGGCTGGGCAGGAGCGCCTTCTGAAACCCCTTTACCACATTGACCGCAGAATGACCCCGAGATCGGGGCTCCGCAGAATCTGCAATAGCTGCCCATGGGTCTCCTCCACTGGTGGTTCGAGCTTCCTTTGAAAAAATCGTGCGGCCCTAGCGATGGCGCGCCGTCAAACGCAGTTCGTGGGAATAGCGTCGTGGGTCCGCAGCAGTTCCTGCTGGAATGGCGATACGCCGCATCGCCCGGCGTGGAGATGCCAGGAATGGTCTGGGAACCTCGAAATTCAGGTTCAAGTCTCCCGTGACGTGCATTCCGCAGGCCCCGGGAGTCGGCGCCGCAGCAACGGGATATACGACGAAAAACGATAGGAACAGCAATCTCTTCACCCACTTCATTTCGATTCTCCTCTTGCCGAAGAAAGCAAACTCGTCACGAGTCGCAGTGCTGCCGTCTTGCGCATGCACTGGTCCGCTGCGCAAGAGCCAGCACTTCACAACGGCGGTTGGACGTCTGTGTATTCGTAGTGCGTGGAATGGTGCTGCTTGATGCCCTCGCCCGCGTCAATGTCCATTTCGTGGCGCAGAGGCAGTCCCTTGCTCTTGGAAATCCAGATCTGGCCATCGGACTTTGCCTCCGGATGTGACCTCTCGGAATGCGTGCTGTACACTGCCGCCACTTCCCCGTTGACCGACTCATCGCGGAGATAGCGGCAGGTGTACTTGCTTTGTTGCCGATTTTCTTGCTCTTGCTTCATGATTCGTTGCGGCGTCCACTCACTGCGAGACCACTTCCCGCTGACCCTTACGTAGGCGGATCCGCCAACGTAAATCGTTTCGTTGTGTATCGTGTCGCTGGGTCGGGGTGTGCTGCCATTGCTGAGAATGGGAGACATCGCCGTATGAATGTGAGTCGGGACGGTCATGACCTTGTTCATCGCGTCGTCAACCGCCTGGCAGCCACCTTGCGTGGTCTGCTGGGCCTTTCCTGCGGGTTCTGTAAGAACAAGACCGAGCGCGAGCGCCGCCGGCAGATAGGAATGATTCCAAGTCATGGTGTGTTTCCTCCTAGTCTTGTTGCCTGCCACTGAAGATTGCCGCGATCTGTAGCAAATGCTTTTTGCTGGTCACAGCTTGTTGCACTCCCAACCTCCGCACTCCCTCCAAGTGTTCCTCTGGGAGCCCAGCCTCGAGCGCCGGCACGTCTTCCGCTACTCGGTTGGTCCAGGTGGTATCGCGTAGCTCCAGGTGCGCCCCGTGAACGTATCGGATACTTCGGCCGCAGCCTGGCAGGCGTTCGCGGCCGGCGTAGGTACGAGCGTGATCACCGGACGAACTTCGGTGCGCTGTCCGAACAGCGCGAAGGAGGAACTGCCCAGGCCTGTGATGACGACGCTGCTGTTCAGGTCGAGCGACGCAGACTGTCCAGGATTCAGGCTGACGGTCGTGGCCGGACCCACAGCATCGCCGTTTCGGTCGGCAAAGCCGAGCGATGCAACACAAGGACTGGGCGGATAGGCAGGACTCGGCGGGTTTGCGACGACACTCAGTCGCAAAACCTGTCCGAGTGCCAGGCCCTGGCCGCCGAAATTAGGCGCGCCAGGCGCAATCTCATTTGGCCCAGGCGCGACTAGGACAGGAGTTGCCGGCACGATGAGAGTCGAGAAGGCGGTGAAATTGTCGAAGACTTCGGCAGAAACGATGCATGGATCCGGCGGATAGGTGATCGCTATCGGGCGCACCTCTGCACGCTGCCCAAACCGCTGCAGCAGCGCATTGGTGTTGAGGTCGAGGGAGGCCGATTGCCCTGGATTCAGATTTACGGACTTGTTCGGCCCGACAGAATTACCGTTCGCGTCCAAAAAGGAGAGCGCCGCAGAGCATGGATCCGGCGGAAACCCTGGCTGCGCGGCGGGCGCCACAACGCTGATTCGCAGCGATTGATTGAGCGCCAGCCCCACCAAGCTGAAATTTGGCGGAACCGCCAGAGTCGGCGACGCGCCACTCTGCGCCTGGACGACCAGAGGCGACGTTTGCAGAACCATCGCCACAATCACGAACGCTGCGAGAGGGACACGGAGGGCATTGTCGCCAGCAGAACCTAGGCTCGCCAGCACTCGAATCGAAAATCGCTTCATCCTTATTCTCCTTTCATCGTGAGATTCCGTTTCCGACCTCGTTGCTCGCGGCGACTTTGTAGCAAACTCTTGAGGCGGTCAATGCTCTGGGGCGCATCTGCCAGGCATCTTCCGGTCATCTGCTAACTGATTGTGCCGAGATGGCTTACTTGGGAAATCACCGGACGTGGAGTACTCATTGCGGCGTCTTGTCGTTGTGCTAGACTTCCGCTACTTTGGCGAGTTATGCCGGACCCTTCCCGCGCTGTTGGTGTTGTGCGTTTCGGACCTTACGAGGCCGATTTTGCCGGGGCGGAACTTCGCAAGAATGGGATACGAATCAAGCTTCAGGACCGCCCGTTTGACATTCTTCAGATTCTTCTGGAACGTCCGGGCGAGGTGATCAAGCGGGACGAGTTCCGTAACCGACTCTGGCCCGCCGACACCTTCGTGGACTTTGACCACAGCCTGAACGCTTCCATCAACAAACTCCGTCAAGCCCTCAACGACGACGCCGACAGGCCCCGCTTCGTGGCTACGGTTGGCCGTCGCGGTTACAAGTTCATTGCCTCGGTCGAAGGGCAGGAACCATTCCGACCCGAGCGGGCCGATTCTCCGGTCAACATTTCTGCTAGTGACGTCCCACCCTCTCCTGCCGCCAAGCCACACGCTCCCCTGCAAGACTGGGGTTTGCGGGCTCTGGGACTTGCACTCGCGATGGTAGTGATCCTCGCAATTTGGGCATGGGCTGTCGGCAGATTGCCGGAGAGCCTGCACAGAAGAGCGCGGGAAGTCGCCGGTGAAGGCACTAGCCCGTCAACAGCGGTCAAGCCGCGACGGTCCTTCGCGGTCTTGGCGCTGAAGAATCTTTCCGGCAAGCCGGATGAGGAATGGCTATCTACCGCGCTTAGCGAGATGTTGGCGACGGAGCTCGCCGCCGGCGAACAAATGCGCGCCGTTCCTGGTGAAAAGGTTGCGCACGCGAAAATCGACCTCGGCCTTGCAGACGCGGACGGATATAGCCCCGAGACCCTCGCTCGGATGCGCGCGAACCTTGGAAGCGACGTAGTGGTTCTCGGCTCTTACACAGCGTTGGGGCAGAAGTCGAACGAGCGCATACGCGTAGATCTGCGGCTCCAGGAGGCTGCGACAGGAGAAACGATCGCAGAAGTTGCGACCACCGGAAGCGAAACCGAGTTGTTCGATCTGGTTTCGCGGGCGGGAGCACAGCTGCGGGGGAAACTCGGCGTGGAGGCAGTGTCCGCCGACCAAGCCGCTGGTGTTCGCGCTTCTGCGCCTTCGAATTCGGAAGCGGCCCGGCTCTACGCAGAGGGCCTCGCCAAACTGAGAGTCTTTGATGCGCTTACTGCTCGCGATCGCTTGGTCAGGGCGGTTGCCGTCGAGCCGGGCTACCCGTTGGTACACTCTGCACTGGCAGCCGCCTGGTCGGCCCTCGGCTACGATGGAAAAGCCAAGGAAGAATCCACGCTGGCCTTCAACCTGTCAGGAAATCTCTCCCGCCAAGACCGCTTGTCAGTTGAAGGTCAATATTGGGAAGCGCAAAAGCAGTGGGACAAAGCGATTGCCGTTTATGAAAGTCTCTTCGCCTTCTTCCCTGACAGCCTGGACTATGGGCTAGGTCTTGCCCGCGCCCAGGATTGGGCAGGAAAAACCAAAGACCTCGCAAATACCCTGGGATCTCTGCGCAAACTACCTCCGCCCGCAGGAGACGACCCACGAATCGATTGGGCCGAGGCCTCGGAGATCTCCACGTCCGATTATAGGAGCGCGGTGGCGGCCGCAGACCGAGCGGCGAAAAAGGGATCCACTCTGGGGGAGCGGTTACTCGTCGCGCTGGCCCAAGGCTCGCGATGCTCGAAGTTGCTCAACATGGGCCAAACCAATGAAGCGATTGCCGCATGCCAAGACGCGAAGCAAATCTACGAGGTCGTCGGTGATCGCAACGGCGTAGGCAAGGAACTGAACAACCTTGCCATTGTCCGCTACCAGCAAGGCGACCTCACCGCGGCCAAGAAAATCTGGCAGGAAGCCCTGCCGATATTCCGAGGCATCGGCAACGACGAAGGCGTGGCAACCGTTTTGATGAACATCGCGGATCTCGTATATCTTCAAGGGGGGCTCCGGGAAGCGAATACGGGGTACCGCGAAGCCTTGAGCAAATACCGGGAGATTGATGACAAGGATGGCGAAGCAAGGGCACTCGGTAATCTCGGTCTTTTGCTGGATGACGAAGGGAATCTGGCCGACGCCGAGGGGATGTTTCAACAAACCTTAGCCATCACGCAGCCAACGGGTAACAGAAGTGTCTCCGCATACGCGTTGTTTGGCGTAGGCGACATTCTTGCCAAGCAGGCAAAGTTTGCCGCAGCACGTAAGGCTTTCAGCGAGTCCCTGGCGATGAGAAACGAAATCGGCGAGAAGGCTACTGCGGCCGAGAGCAGGCTAGCCCTCGCGGATCTCACGATCGCAGAAGGGCGCCCGGCAGAAGCGGAGAGCTCCGCTCGTGAGGCAAGAGATCAATTTCACCGGGAAAACCAAGCCGATGATGAATTGATCGCAAGCTCTCTGCTGGCGAAGTCATTGCTTGAGCAAGACAGATTTGCCGACGCCCAATTGGCGATCGAGAGTGCATCAACTTTAGCGGCTAAGAGCCAAAATCGCGGCGTGAGCCTCAGGTTTGCGATCACTGCAGCCCGCGTCTCGGCCGCGGCAGGAAAAATGGACCAGGCCAAGTCGAGCCTCGTTGACGCTCTTGGAGAGGCGACCAAGAAAGGCTACCTGGGCTATCAATTGGAAGCTCGGCTGGCGATGGGAAAAATTGAAATGAAGGTCGACAACGGACGCCTCGGTATCGTTCATTTGAGGGAGGTCGCGCGGACTGCGAAGTCCAAGGATTTTGGATTGATCGCGCGCGATGCTTCGGCAGCAGCAGGCGAGCGCCCATTTGACTAGATCGCGTTTCCCCCGATCCGTTGCTCCAAACTTCGTATCTTACGCAACTTTTGGCGTTGTCGTGTGCCTTCTCATAAGCCAGGCGCTCCTCTCGCAGCTGTGGCCGTCTGCCTGCGAGGCAGGGCCCTTCCCTTGCTTGGGACAAGTTGACGGACCGGAGACGGCTAAGACAAAACCGCTCAGTCAGAGGTAAGTAGTTGCAAGTACTCGAGCAGCACCGACATGACAACACCGACATGACAACTGTCAACGCAAAGTAGAAATGTCCGGTTTTTCGCAAAGTAGAAATGTCCGCTTCCATGGTCTTCTCCAAGGGTGCTCGGCAGGCACATGGTATTTGGGTTTGCTTTTGGTTTTGGGTCTGGCCTTCTGTTCCGCGAGTCCTGGAGGCCGTAGGCCGGAAGGACTTGCGGATATTCGCACCGGTTCTGGGCAGGCCCGCAGGTGCAGATAGCGGCCTCGGTAGCGCAGCCAATGGCTTCCGTCCAATCGCCGTTCGATTTCTACCGCCGCTCCACGAAGCCCCGCACAAACTTCTCCCCGCACTAACCCCCAGCGATTTCCGTCCCAACTTACCGTGTGGTCCTGTGCCACTTTGCGGGCCACGCGCACACTCAAGATTTCCTGCAGGTGTTGTTCGTGCCCCAGTCGCCGATGGACATTCCGTGGATTTCGCGCGGCCACGGTAAAACGCTGCTCCCACTCGGGGAGAAACCGCATCTCCAGGAAATGATTTGCTCCCTGGATGCTGTCGATTCCCGCCAACCGCATCTCCTTCACCAGACGGTCCTGTAGGGTTTCAAACAGCCTCTCGATACGCCCTTTCGCTTGCGGACTATGGGCCGCGATCCATTCGATCCCCAGTTCGTTCAACGCTCGCCCAAACTGCGTTCGCAGCGGATCTCCACGGAGTTGTTCGGGAAGTGGCTGCGGGCCGGCCGTTCGAAAAATGCTGGCTTTATCGGTGTAATGGGCCAAGGGACGTCCATAGCGCCGCAACCAGCCCTCTAGAGTTCGCATGTTCTCTTCCGTGGTGTCGTGCTCGGTGAACCGGCCCCAGATGCGGCTGGTGGCATCGTCGATCAGGGCGATGAGCTGGCATGCCGGACCGCGATCCTCCAACCAGCGGAACGGAGAGCTATCCTGCATCACCAGTTCTCCGAAACAGGCTCTGCGCTCGCGCCACACATGCACGGCCTTGACGCGCTGCGAGCGCGGCCGCCACAAAGCTACCTTGGTCATCCACTTCCGCAGCGTCTCCCGGCTCACCGACAAACCCTCCTGGGCCAGGTGCTCGGCGGCCAGCGTGGGTCCGAAATCTGCATAACGCTGGCGCAGCCGCGCCAAAATCTTCTGCTCCAACTGGGCTGCCAGCTTGCGGTTCGAGGGCCGACCGCGTAGTCCGTGAACCAGGGCACTATCCCCGCGCTCGCCAATCCGAAGCAGCATGCGCCGCACCTGGCGGTCGGTTACCTTCAGCCGCTCCGCTGCTGCTACCTGCGAAAGATGCTTCTGCGTGACTTCGTGCAACACTTTCAGGCGGTCCCGTTCTCGTTGACTCAAAGTGATTCGCTCCGTCTCCATGGGGCCCTCGGCCCTCCATGAAAACGGACATTTCTACTTTGCACAAACCGGACATTCTCATTTTGCGGCGACACACCGACATGACAACCCGCGGCGTTGCGGTAGCCGTGATAAGATACCGCCGCTTTTTCCGTTCAAACGGGGATTCCGATGCATCTACGAATCTGGGAAATCACCGACAGTTCGTCTGTCTCATCTCGATTCCGGCGCACTCTGTCCGAAGGGGTTTTGCTGCTTGGCCTGGGACTTGCCCTCGTAATTCTCGCCGGGCCCGTTGCTCTTTGTGCCCAAGAGGGAAAGCGCGACGTGCCCTCGCACGTGCCTCCCAAACGTTCCTCACAGATCCACGAGGGATTCGGAATCAATTCCGACTTGCCTCGCGATCCATACTTGCCATGGAATCGCCACTGGTGGACACGCATGTTCGATGCGGGATTTAAGTGGATTCGCATCGGCCAATACGAGAACAGCTCCGACTGGACCAGTTGGGATTGGGTTGAGCAGAAACGCGGTATCTTTTCACTACCGCAACAGGTAGACGATTACGTGGATTCTCTGGTCGACAACGGCGTGCTGATTCAGGTCCAGCTTTTGTACGGTAATCCGATGTACACTGCGCCGGTTGGCAAACTTCCCGACGTCAGCGTTCCCGAGCCGGGTTCGTTTCACAACCCGGACCGCAGCCTGTATTCCGTTTATTGGCCTCCGAAAACACCCGAACAAATCGCCGCGTTCAACCGCTACGTCACGTGGATGGTGCGACATTTTCAGGGTCGCATTGAATACTGGGCTTTATGGAACGAGCAGGACATCGACTATTGGAACCCCGTTCCCAATCCGGAAGACTACGGCCGCCTGCTCAAATCTTTCGTTCAGGTCGTCCACGAAACCGCAGCGCAAGCGAAGGTGATCTATGGAGGACAAGCGGAGCCATCGCGGGAATTCACCCAGCGCGCCTTGGATACCTGTCAGTGCGCGCCGGGAATCGATGTCTACGCCTACCATACCTATCCAGGCTACGGTCAGAATCTGCAGCCGGAAACCATGGACTCCGGCGCGTATCTACTCCAATCACCGAAAGCATTGCGAGAGTTGGTGACAAACTATCCCGGGATTCGCCGGGACATTCGTTTTTTCGACGATGAATTCAACTCCATCCCCTCCTGGCAGGGCTCAGACGAATCAGTCCAAGCCAAATATCTTCCCCGGGGCCTCCTCTACAACTTGGCTGCAGGCGTCAAGACCTTTACCTGGCTCCTCACCGCCGCGCCCGATGGCAACGAGTATGACGACTTCGGCCTCCTCCACGGACTCACGTATCAGGAAACGGATTTCACACCTCGACCGGTGTTTAGTGCTTTGCAGAATACGAACGCGCTTTTTTCGGACACGAAATTCGATCCCTCGATCCAAGTCACCAGCGCTGAGGATCAGAAGCGCTTTCGCGCCGAATATCCCTTCCTTGCGTATGGCTTTCGTTCTTTGAAGGGGAAAGCGATCGTCGCGTACTGGCTGGGAGGCCACAGCTATCCGGGTAAAGTTTTTCCCCCGCTCTATTCCGAGCTCTCACTTAAGAGTACCGGCATTGAGCATCCCGTTTTGATCGATGTTGTCTCGGGAGAAATAAAGCCTCTGACCTGGAAAAAAGGCACAAGAGATATCATCGAGGCGCTACCAATTAGCGACTCGGTGATGGCTATTAGCGACGAAAGCTACTTTGACTGGCCCGTTCTGCCGGAGACGCCAAGCTCGCTCAACCTCATCCCCACCGGCAATGCGATCAAACTCACTTTTGCGATCCATGGAGAACAGGCCACGGGAATCATTGTGGAACGTCAAACCGTCGATCATCCCGGTGACCGCGGAAATTGGCAGAGGATTGCGAAGCTACCGGCCGCAACGAGGGAGTACACCGATTCCGGCGCTTCCAAGGGCCAGCAGGTCGGATACCGAGTGCGCGCCTTCAACGGCTCAGGGGAATCCGCGTATTCCAACATTGCAAGAATCGCTTTCTAAAAAATGGAGCTAGGTAGGTGACAAAACTCGCGATCGCCGGCGGGAGACCCCTTCGCCGCAAGCCTTTTTCAACTTGGCCGGTGCACTCGAACCGCGAGGCCCGCTCACTGCTCCAGGTTCTGCGCTCTGCTAGCTGGGGTGGCTACCCATTTCCTAATGCTCATGCCGGCGCCTTCGCGCGGCGCTACGCCAAGTTTCACGGCGCAAAGTACGGCGTCGCCTTGGCCAATGGCACCGTCGCCATCGAAGTTGCCCTAAAGACCATAGATATCAAGCCGGGGGACGAAGTCATCGTTCCTGCCTACACCTGGGAAGGAACCGTTGGTCCGATTTTGCTACTCAACGCTGTTCCCGTATTTGTAGACGTGCATCCAGATACCTACTGTCTGGACGCCCGCCTCATTGAAAAGGTCTTAACCCCCAAAACTCGCGCGATTCTTCCGGTGCACCTAGCCATGAACTTCGCGGATTTGGACGCGATCCTCGACATTGCTGGTTCCCGCAAAATCGCTGTAATCGAAGACTGCGCTCACGCCCACGGCGGCAGGTGGCGCGGCAAGGGCGCCGGAGCTACCGGCGATGTTGGTTGCTTCAGTTTTCAATCGAGCAAGCTAATGAGCTCCGGTGAAGGTGGGGCCCTCATCACCAGCAACCTCGAATATTACGAGCGCGCGCAGTCCTACGTTAACTGCGGGCGCGCCAGCGCCACCGACGAGTTCCGTCATCGCCTCATTGGCTTCAACCATCGCATCACCGAATTTCAGGCCGCGGTCCTCGAAGCCCAACTGGAGCGGCTGCCGATGCAGGCCAGGACGCGGCAGGCGAACATGGAGCACTTCGAGAAGCGGCTTCGCGGCACACCAGGATTGGCCTTCCTGAAACGTGATAAGCGCATCACACGCGTCGCCGCCTATCAGTTTGTCTTCAAGTATCTCGCCGAGCACTTTGCGGAAGTTCCTCGCGCCGCGTTCCTTGCCGCGCTGGAACTGGAAGGCATCCCTTGTGATGGTCTCTTCTACGAACCGGTTTACCGCAGTGCACTGTTTCCTGTGAAGCCGGAAGAATATCCCGCGCTAAGCTGGGGCCGAGCGCAGCCAATAGATCTCAAAACGCTCTATTACTGCCCGGTTTCGGAAAGAGCCGCTTACAGCGAAGCTGTCTGGTTGCCGCACCATATTTTCCTCGGAAGCCGCAAAGACACTGACGATATCGCTGACGCCGTGCTAAAGGTCTGTGAAAATATCGACGAACTTCGCGGGCTTCAACATCCAGTCATCGCTCGTAAGAACATGAGCCGCGCCGAGCGCCCGCGCTTCGAAAAACGTCAGTGGTGAAGTGCACTAGGGTTGTGCGTGGGTGCTCAAAGACGCGGGGCGATAGCGAGCTTTGACAGCACCGATTCTCAGGCGGCTTCCAATCGTTTTAATCCGTGATGTATGTAGCCTCAGAACGAAAGCATTTCCGGTATGCGTGTGCGCCGATTCGGGTGTGGTTTTGCAGGACGAGCCGCACTTGCCCCAATGGAGGGCCCATAGCAGAATGGCTGCGCGTATTTCGCCGGGACGCGAGGGACCGTGACATCACGCGAGAATGACTTGGCGGTGATTGCGGCACAGGAACGAGAGCTGCACTTCCTGCGCTTTGATGAAGAGGTTGCATGGCGGCTCGGATCCCAATTGCGCGAGATCGCCGGATCGCGAAAGCTCGCGATCGTGATCGACGTTCGACGTTTCGGCCAGGCGCTTTTCTACGTGGCGCTGCCCGGCACTTCGCCCGACAATGCCGAGTGGGTGCGCCGCAAAGGTAACCTTGTGGCGAGATTTCATCGAAGTTCCTACGCCATTGGCCTAGAGGTGGGGGCAAGCCTTTTCGAGAAATACGGGCTGCCCATCGCAGAGTTTGCGGCGCACGGCGGTTCGTTTCCAATTCGCGTGCGTGAGGCCGGCGTCGTTGGATCGGTCACGGTCTCTGGCCTGCCGCAGCGCGCCGATCACGAACTGGTGGTCGAAGCGCTTTGCGCTGAGCTCGGTAAGGATTACGTCAAGCTCGCCTTGCCGGCAGTGGGGGCATGAGCGGATGACTTAATCTAGGTCTCGAAGTACGCCTCCTGTTTAGAAGCGTGAGATCGCCTCAGAATTCAACGTGCAACCGCAGGGTCGGAGCAATCACCGGACCGCGATCGCGGTTGTATCCAGGGTGATCGACGTATTGGAACCCGAATGACGGGTAAAATCCCCGCCAAACGTGCATCGTGTAGTAGGTCTCGACGAGGTTTTCGCGGCCATAGTTAAGCCGGCCGTCTCCCAGCAAGAATCCATAGCCGCCCAGCGCCAAGTATTGTTGATGGTCGCGCGAAATGCCGTTGGTGACAAAAGCTAAACCAGCCCGGTCGTACTTCCGGTTCCATCGCCTGCCGTTCGCGCCTACGCCAAACTCTTCGGTCTCGTCCACTTCGGTATAAGCGTATGATTCGTGCCGACCTTCGTTCCATCCCCATCGTCCAAAGACGCCGAATCAATCATTGAGGGGCTGCTCGAAATTGACGCCAAACCCGTACTTCACCGTCGTCTGCAAGGGATGCGCCGTGATCTCCGGAGTTGGCGTAAGCCCGGCAAGAAAGTTGTCGATGGCGGTGCGGTAGTCTCCCATGTTGGCGTGATTTACAAAGGTTACGAGCCGCAATACGCCGTCTGGGCCTCTTGCAAGTTTGCCGCGAAGCTCCAATTCCAGGTTTTCGGCGTGCGCTCGCCCGAGATCTGCATCGAGATTGATGCCGTTTGCCACCTTGGGCATCAGACCTTCGGCAAAGCGCACGATGACATGACGGTTGTGACGGTATTCGGCCATGGCCGCGAACGTGAAACCCCGCGTGTCCCGCGGCGTAGTCGTACGCGCCATTGTTGTCTACGGTCCAATTCATGAATTGAAAATTGCTGTCGGTACCGTATGAATTGAAGTCGAAGAAATCCGCCATGCTGAATTTGCCGAAGCGGATCTCTATGCGCCGTTCCGGAAGCACGCTAAAGAGTGAAAAAGGATTGCGATTGCCGGGGACGTTGGCATGGCTCAACGGAATGATCTGATACCACATCAAGCGCGCTAAGTAGGGCGCCTTGCTTAGCGTGGGGTTTCGCACCACGTCCAAATTCAGAAACCCCGCGATGCCCAACGCTTCTCCGACACCATGCCCGCCGGTCTCCTGCACGTCGCATATAAGCTCAAACGTGCTCGTCAGCCGCAGCCCGGTGAACAAGGTTAGAACCCGGGAACTCGCATCTTGCGCCTGCGCCGGCAGACTGTTGCGTCCGGAATACAAGGAATGAAATGCTGGATGCCACTGCGAAACCATGTTCGCTTGCCCCGAAATCCACAAGCGGTCGGTCTCTGGAGGTGGAAACAATGCCGGCGGCGAAGCAGGGTCCGCGCTCTCGGCAGAGGTATTGCTTTCGTTTGGCTCTGGGGCTGGAGGCGCTTCTTGCGCAGATGCGATCCTCCCTACAGCCCATACGGCTGCCAATGCTAGGCAAACCCGCAAGCCAAATTGTAAGAGTTCCTTTCGCATTCTCCCTTTCCCTGAGACTGCGACCTGGCAGGCCGCTCCTGCGCTCCAGACGAAACCTTCACCATAACTCAAGGCTCATTACAAACCGATGAACAGCGGCGAGGTTGATCGCGGCGATCGAATCGTAGTTAACCATGATAAATTAATTTTGTATAGCACAGTTAATTTGCAACGAGACGAGCGCCAACCCAAAGCGAGCGGCGTCACCTTCTCCTCTTGAGACCAAGGCGAATTTGCACTATCGTGCCCATGAACCTTACCCCATTTGGGTAGTCTACGAATATGATGCATACCTCTCGAGAAAACCTGGATCTTGTCAATCGCACCAAGAAGGTTGTCGGGCAGCTCGAAAGCGTTCTGGGCGCTCTGAATCAGGACGAACCCTGCGCCGACGTCCTGCAACGCCTTTCCGCCGCGCGGGGCGCCATCAACAGCTTGATGGGAGAGTTAATGGAAGATCACATCCGCAACCACATGCCCCGCAATTCAAAGTCGGCGGGAGAAGCAGCGGACGACGTGATTCAAATCGTTCGCACCTATCTGAAGTGACGCGCCGATTTGTGAAGCAACTTGCGGTATCGTAGGGGCGTCTCAAACGCTGTCTGTTTGCCTGATCGCGAAAACGAGGAGAGTCACGGGTGAAAACGATTCTCGCAACGATCGTGCTTGGCATCGCGCTGCTAGTTCCAACCGCACGAGCGCAGTCCGGCCCGGAAGGCGGCGGCCACGAGCTGCAGATCTGGACCGGCGGGGGCCACGGGATCAATGGCAGCGCATCCGATACGGGCTTGTGGAATGTGGGAGTGCGTTACGGCTGGATCCTGACGGATCCCATCGCGCCAGGTCCGCTGCGTGGGCGCTTCGAATATGCCGTGGACGTAGTCCCCGTATTCCTGGTGGTGCAGAAGACAGGCACCGCGTACGGATTTGGTCTCAATCCTTTTGCGCTCAAATGGAATTTCGTGGAGCACCACAACGTCGCGCCTTATATTGACCTCGGCGGCGGCACGCTTTTTACCAATCAGCAAGCGCCTCCGGGGACTTCCCGCGTCAATTTCACGACCGGTGGTGCATTCGGGGTGCACTTCCTAAGAAGCAAATACAACTGGAGCGCCGAGGTCCGGTTCATGCACATTTCCAATGCGGGGCTGTCCAGTCCGAATCCCGGCATCAATACCATTCAAGTTCGCGTTGGCTTCGGCCGCTTCACGCACCCCGAGTAAAAGGGCGAGTAGCAAGCCGATTTGCAGGGCCGGTCCTCACCCAAGCTCGTGAAACCCTGGTATTTATCTGCACATCTCACTACCATGCAATACGGCCCGAAACCGGCCTTCCGAAAAACAGATCGGAATACGCTTATAGAAAACGAGGTGGGAGATGAAGTTCGTTTGGCTCGCGGTGGTTCTAGTTGTCCTATTCGCGGTGGTCATCGGAATCAATTCGTTGCGTGCCGGAGATAAAGCTCCAGCCATCGGATCGGCAGCCCCGGATTTCACGCTGAATTCCCAGGAAGGCAAACCCGTAAGCCTGCACGATTTCAAAGGCAAGTGGGTGGTGCTCTACTTCTATCCGAAGGATTTCACCAGCGGCTGCACCGTGGAAGCCCACAACTTCCAGCGCGATCTGGCGCAATACGAACAAAAAAACGCAGTTATCGTGGGCGTCAGCATGCAAGACGAGGATTCCCACCAAAAGTTTTGCACCAAAGAAGGCCTGAGCTTTAAGCTGCTCGCCGACACCAAGCAGGAAGTCTCCACGAAATACGACTCGGTCATGAATATTCCCCTCGCCAAGCTATCCGCGCGGCACACTTTCCTGATCGACCCGCAAGGCAAAGTGGAAAAAGTGTGGCTCGACGTGAAGCCCGACAAACACAGCGAAGAAGTCCTGGCCGCGCTCACCGGATTGCAGGGCGCGTCCGCCTCGAAATAGAGCCATTGCTCGATCGCGAAAAAAAGGCGCCGCGCGGTGGTTTGCCAAATCCGACCGAAACGGCGGCGGTTTTCGAAGGTCGACGCCTTGAAAAATCGCTGGATCGGGAATTGTGCCGTAGCTTCTCCTACCGACGCTCCCGGCGCTCGGACCAACCCCCTGCCCTGCTGTGCAGGTCCGCCGATCTCCGTCAATGGCCCGGCATTCGGATCTTTCGCATTCGCGGGACATCGGGATGTAGAATGGCGGTGCTTCAGTCGAAATCTACAGCGCGGGGGGTTTTTCGTGGCTTCCGATTATTTGCTCAAAACAGAACCTACGGTGTATTCGTTCGCTAACCTTCAGCGGGATAAGGTAACGGAGTGGGATGGCGTGACCAATCCCACGGCGGTGAGAAACTTGCGGGAGATGCAACCGGGAAATGGGCTGATCATTTACCACACCGGGGAAGAGAAGAGCGCGGTGGGGTCGGCTACGGTCGTTTCCGTGGACACCTCAAATCCGAAAAGTCCGGTGGTGAAGATCAAAGCGGGGAAGGCCCTGGCTAAGCCGGTAACGCTGGCGGAGATCAAAGCGAACAAGTTGTTCGCAGATTCGCCCCTGGTGCGGCAAGGGAGGTTGTCGGTGGTGCCGCTGACTTCGGCTCAGTATAAGGCGTTAGTCGGTAGCTGATTCGCTCGAGAACGAGCGCCGGTGTTACGTTTGAGCGCCCGAGCTAAGGAGTCGCGTGAAAATCCAACAATTCGCATTGGCTTTGCTTTTAGTGTTGCTGGAAGTGTCGCTCGTCGTGACCCGCCTCAACGCGCAGGACGCGGCAGTGGCCAATCCGGGCATGGTTAAGGTCGAATTTGAAAACGATGAAGTTCGTGTTCTGCGCGTTTCCACCGGACCGCATCAAAAAGGAGCGATGCACAGTCACCCGAGCCGCTTCAGCGTGACCATCACCGCAAACAATGTTCGCGCTTACTTGCCGAACCGAACCACGACGACCTCAACGCGCGGAGCCCATGAGTACTTCTGGAGCGAACCGGTGACACATCAGATCGAAAATCTATCGGATGATGCGATGCAAAACATTGAAATCGAACTGAAACAGGCGAACCGGCCTGGCGTAACTGTAAAATCAGTTTCGGTCGAGCCCAAAGCTCCGGGAACCGCGGCGGATCCCGTAGTTGTAGAGGAGGAACCCCATCATCATGTTGTATTCGAGAATCAATACGTGCGGGTGCTCGAGGTACTGGTGAAGCCGGGCGAGACGACGCTGTTTCACAGACATTCGCTCGACAATATTGCCGTCCAACTCAGCGACGGCACCATCAAACGGCAGGCCGCCGGGGAAGATTGGATTACTGCGCCCGCCAAAGAGGGCTCGGTTGGTTTCACCGGCGGAACAAGGACGCCTTATGTCCACCGCATTGCCAACGTTGGAACCAGCGAGTTCCACGTATTTGACGTGGAGATTCTTCCTTAGTACGTCACGCTCGCGCGCGACCTCCCCCTGCCCGCCGCACAGTCTTTCGAGTTGTTCCCCGCACTGTTGGGATGAAGCTCCGCCCCGGGGCGACGTCCTGTTTCTTCCCGAGCATTGAGTCTACTGCCTTGGGCCTAGGTCCTTGGCCCAAGCGGCTGTGGTGTGCGCTAGTTCGCGCAGGACCTGCGCATCGGTTTTGCCGGAGGACCTGAGGACGCCGAAGGAGTGGTCGGCGGTGTCGATGACGTGCAGTGTGGCTTTCGAGCCGAGATTCGCGCAGATGGGGCGTAGAAGCGTGAGGTCAGCAAGTGTGTCGCGGGTGCCCTGCAGGAATAGCATCGGGATGGTGACTTTAGAAAGGTGATCGCCACGTTTGGTGGCCGGTTGTTTTGGCGGGTGCAAGGGGAAGCCGAAGAAAACCAGGCCGAAAACGTGGCCGAGCGCATGCTGCGAGGCGGCCGTTGAGGTCATGCGGGCACCCATTGATTTGCCTCCGGCGAGAAGGGGAAGTCCAGGCGCAACTTCCTGGGCCGCGCGAATGGCGGCGGTGACCGTCGCCGTTAGGATCGGAGGGCGATCAGGAGCGCGGCGAGATTGTTCCATGTACGGGAATTGGTAGCGGAAGGTGGCGATGCTCGCAGCGGCGAGCTCCTGGGCGAGGGATTCGAGAAAAGGGTGCGTCATGCCGGCTCCGGCACCGTGGGCTAAAACCAGGAGCCAGTTCGGTTTTGGAGGGCGGACGAGCAGGGCGGAAACTTCGGTTGCGCCTTCGACGGGGAAATGGAGTTTCTTGGCCGCAGGCATGGCGGTGGCATTTTAGCAGAGTCTCGAATTGATCGGGTGCTGGCATGCGGTTCTCCGGGCTAACCCCAGCGCTTACATTTCGCGGCTAGCGAGCTTTCGCTGCGACTACGCCGATGTTGGCGATGTTGTCGCCCTTTTTTAGGGACGGGACAGCGTTTAGGTGCAGGACTACGCCGGCAACCGGAGCGCGCGCCTCGAAGATGGTCTTGCCGAAATAATCGGTCACGTAGCCGATCTTCATTCCTTCCTGGACGTAGGTGCCGCGCTTTACCAGCGGATAGAAAATTCCTTCGAGGTCGCTCTCGATGTCTACGATTTTGTCCAGCCAGACCGGGCTCTCGATCAGGTGGGGTTCGCCCGGCAGCATCTTTAGCGCACGCATGGTGCTGAGCGTGCCGTTCACCAGCAACGCGATGTCATCGGTTTCGGTCGTACCTGCGTGGCCTGCTTCTACCACGATTGAGGGCTTGCCGCGCAGCGAAGCGGTGTTGTCGAGATAGCGAGAGGCGGCTGGATCGCTGGGCCGTTCCTGCCAGATGATGATGTGGTCGAGACCAAAGGCGAGCACCATTTCCTTCGATAAGCGGTCCTGTTCGGCTTTTCCGGTGGGTCCCCAGTACGCGTAAGGGCGCAAGCTTTCATCCAAATCGCCGCCGTGGTAATCGATCAGGTAATCGCAGCGGTCGACGACCTCTTTGGTGACCACATACAACACTCGGTCAGTTTGCGTGCCGTCGATCTTTCCTGGGTAGTAGCGGTTCATGCTCTTCTTGTCGATCGGGTTGACATGCGGCACCTTTTGCAGGAACGAAGGAATGTTGACCAGGGGAAGCAGAACGACGGTGCCGGATAGTTCAGCGGGATCGATCGCGGCAATGAGTTTCTCTAGAGCGATGATGGACGCATATTCCGTGCCGTGCGCGCCCGAAACCAGGGCCAGCACCGGACCGGGCTTCGCTCCGTTTACGACGATCACGGGAATATCGGTGGCGGCATCTACACCGGCCGGAACCTGGAGATAACCGGTGGCTTTTTGCCCGGAAGCCGCGGTCGCGGTGCCAACGGTGAAGGATGCGCGCTGGGCCAAGACGCTGCCGGAGAAGCAGGTGACGCCCACGATCAGAAACAGAACAAAGCGTCGGAACATGAGTCCTCCTCAGGACGCGGGAGAATAGCGCGAGAACCGGTTGTGGGCAATGAATGATTGCTCCGCCCGTAACAGCCGGAGAGCGTCGGCGGTGATAAGATCTCGGCGCGTATTCGAACCAGGCCTGCGCCTTTGCCAGGGGGCGTCCCATGACCGTCGACCGTAGAACGTTCCTGAAGACGGCAGCCATCGCCGGAGCGGCAGCGACGTTCGCGCCCGCTGTGCCTGATTGGGCAGCCGATCCTGCGCCGCAATCCTTCGATTTTGTGTTTTTCACCGACACACATATTGAACCGGAGCTCGATGCAGCGCACGGCTGCGACATGTGTTTCCACAAGATTGCCGGCCTCCAGGCTGATTTCGCGATTATGGGTGGTGATCACGTGTACGACGCGCTTGGAGTCGATGGGCGCCGTGCCGATCAGGTCTTCGAACTGTACAAGAAAACCCAGCAAACACTGCAGATGCCGCTGTATCACACGGTCGGGAATCACGATGTGTTTGGGATATTGACGAAGAGCGGCGTAACGCCGAACGATCCAGCCTACGGGAAGAAAATGTATGAAGACCGGATCGGCCCGACGTACTACTCGTTCGATCGGAATGGATGGCATTTCGTGGTGCTGGATTCCATCCAGCCGACAGCTGACCGGTTGTGGGAGGCGCGCGTGGATGAGAAACAACTCGCGTGGCTAAAGGATGACCTCAGCCGCTTGGGAACAAAGGTGCCGGTCATCGGGGTGATTCATGTACCGCTAGTGACGGCGTTTGCAACCTACGCGGCGGAGGTTGTGATGGAGCGAAAGTACAACACGCTAACGGTTGCAAACGCGCCCGAAGTACTGGCGGTTCTTGAAGAGCACAACGTGGTGACCGTGTTGCAAGGTCACACACATGTCAACGAGATCGTAGGACACAAGAATACGGAATACATTACCAGCGGAGCAGTCTGCGGCAACTGGTGGCACGGGCCGCGAATGGGTTTTCCGGAAGGATTCACGGTCGCAAGCGTGCGCAACGGCAAGGTGAGCACACGCTACCAGACGTATGGGTTCCAAAGTGTGGATCCCAGGGAAAAATTCTGACTGGAGCGCGATAATCAGGCGCACTGGCCACGTCAGACCATATTATTCGCCGGCCCGCGAACCTAGCTCCGGCGGTGTCGCCGGCGTGGCGTCGCCTTTGACATAGTGCCCAAACCAGGCGAGCTGACGCTCCAGTCGGTCCTTTATATGGGAAGGGAATTTGAATTCGTGGTACTCGTCCGGGTAGACAACCAACTCCGTTTCCCGGCCGAGGCTCTTCATTGCCTGATACATCTGTTCGCCACCGATGATGGGGACGTTCCAGTCGATGTTGCCACCCATGAACAGCGTGGGCGTGGTTATTTTCGCTACGCGATAGAAAGGAGACAACTTATCCCACAAGGCCTGATTTTCCCACGGAGGACCTAGCTCCGTCTCGAAGTCCTTCTGGTATTGATCGTGGCCGTAAAGGGTTACGTTGAGCGCTTCGCCCGCGTCGGAAATGGCGCCCTTGAAGCGGGCGGTCTGCGCGATGATGAAATCTGTCGAAATCGCGCCGTAGGAGTGACCGCCCACGCCAAGCTTGTCGGGATCGGCAAAGCCTTGTTCGACGGCGTAGTCGACCATGGCGATGTCGTCCTGGTAGTCCTTGTTGCCCCAGTCCGCGAAAATAGCCTGGCAATATCTCTGACCGTAGCCGGAGGAACCTCGAGGGTTCGGCAGCAGGACGGCGTAGCCGTGCGCGGTAAAAATCTGAATGGCCGCCTGAAATTCGGCGTAGTAGGCCCACACGGGACCCCCATGCGGACGAAGCAGTGTGGGCACTTTCTTGCCGGGCGTGTAGTCGAGCGGCTTATAGAGATAGCCGGAAACGGTAGTCCCATCTTTGCTTTTGAAGTGGACATACTCCCCAGGAGATAGCCACAACTGCGAAATTAGCGCGTCGTTTGTGCGCGTGACCCGCGTCAACCGGCCGCCTGACGCGGGTAATGTGTAGATTTCGCTGGGCCGGTCCGTCCGGTCGATCTGCGCGGCGATTTCGCCGGTCTTGGCCAGCGAATAACTGTAAACCATCACACGCCCTCCGACAGGCCGCGTGACTTCGCCGCCGGTAACGGCAATGCGGCAGACGTTTTGGGTGCCGTCATCGTCGGCGATGAAGAAGAGGCTCTTGCTGTCGGCGGAAAACAGGACATCGCTGACGTTGCGGTCGAAGGTGCGGGTGAGGACTCTAGCTTCGCCACCAGCCGCTGGGGAGATGGCGAGGTGCTTGGTGGCATATTCGATCAGCTTGGGTTCGATCTGAGTCACGTACGCGATCCACTTACCGTCGGGCGACCACACGGGCGCGTTGTCGCCGCCGGGGTTGGTGGTGATTTGGGTGAGGTGCGCGCCCTTGTCGGCGTTGTCGGCTGAAACCGTCCAGATGTCCGTGTTGTAGTTGCGGTCGGGGTCGGACGAACGGTTGCTGGTGAAGGCGAGTTGTTTACCATCCGGGGACCAAGCAGGATCCGCATCGTCGTAATCGCCGCTGGTGATCTGGGTCAGGCTCTTGGCTGCCAAGTGAAAGATGTAAAGGTGCGTGCGGCGGCGGTCGAGGTAGCCGATCTCGTCGACTTTGAATTGCAGGCGGTCAATCACCCAGGGCTTTTGGGCCTTGGGTTTGTTTTCCTTCGCGGATTTGTCGTCGGGTTCTTTGTCCTTGTCCTTATCTTTGTCCTTGGCGGCCTCGAGTTCCTCGGTAGTGGCGTCGTGCAGGACCAGGCACAGTCGCATGCTGTCGGGCGACCATTCGAAGGTGTCGACATCCTGAGGAGTTTCGGTGAGTCGCTGGGCCTCGCCGCCGATGCGGTTGAGCAGCCAGATCTGGGTCTTGCCGTCGTGACGCGCGGACAGAAACGCCAGATACTTGCCATCGGGGCTCCATCGAGGATGGCTCGAGGAAACGCCTTCAGCGGTCAGCGGCACGGCGTCACCGCCAGCGAAGGGAACCATCCATATGCGCTGCTCGGACTTGTCTCCCTTCGACGAGGTGGTCCTGACCGTATAGGCCACCCATTGCGCGTCAGGACTTAGCTTGGGACCTTCGACTTCGCGTATTTCGAAATAGTCGTCGATCGTAATCGGCCGCGGCGCGGCGGGCGGCTGCTGCGCGAAAACGGTGAACGCGGGGACAAGAAGCACGAAGGCTAGCGAAGCGCGACACACGATGTTCATTCGAACCGCTCCTAGGAAAGGGATCAGGACGTAAGCAAACGGCGGAGTTTACCACACGGTTGCGCTTGGAGAACTGGTGACGGCTGACGCGGCCCACCACAAAGGCGCACTCCACAATGCGGTAAGCATGGTAAGGGATGAGCACACAGTCGAGCGGTTGCAGGCGGCAACGGAGCGCCACGTTGGTGCGCTACAGTACCGGCGAAAAATATTGCGTGGAGCGCATTTTTTTCTTGCATGGCGTGTTGAACACTGTATTCTGCGACTGCGAACTGGCTCCAACTTGAGAGAGCAAGCGTCGCTTTAGGAGGACGGCTAGTAAAAATTGAGTACGTTACCTTTTCCCTCTCCACTCCCTTCCCAAGCACTTACAAAAGCCAGAAAAAATGTCGCCAAGCTGACCCTGTGGCCGCTGGTGGCCGCTACCTTTTTCATGGTGTCTGGCGGCACGTACGGCACGGAGCAGATCATTTCTGGTGCCGGATATGGGCACGGGATCCTGATTTTGTTGTTTCTGCCGGTGCTGTGGTGCCTCCCGACGGCGTTCATGATCGGCGAGCTGTCGAGTTCCCTGCCCTGTGAGGGTGGTTACTACGCGTGGGTGCGCCGCGGGCTTGGTAATTTCTGGGGGTTTCAGGAAGCGTGGTTGTCTCTGGCCGCTAGCATTTTCGACATGGCCATCTATCCCACACTCTTTGTGTTTTACCTGAAGCAGTGCTCGCCATGGTTCGGCACGCCGAGCCACGGGATCCTGGCGGGCCTTTTTGTGGTGGTCAGCTGCGCGGCGCTGAATCTGGCCGGGATTCGCGTGGTGGGCATAACGTCACTCTGGCTGTTCTTCTGTCTTTCGGCACCCTTCGCGATCGCGGTGGTGCTTGCGCCGTTCAAGGCAGGGGCGTTGGCGGATGCGCACGCGGCGCCCACTGCAGCGGGTTTGGGATTGCTGGGCGGAGTTCTCGTGGCCATGTGGAACTACATGGGCTGGGACAACGCGTCGACGATCGCGCAGGAAGTGGAGCGTCCGCAGCGGACCTACCCCAAGGCGATGATCGCGGCCGTAGTGCTGGTATCGCTGACCTATGTTCTGCCGTTTCTGGCTGTCTATTTCACGGGCATTCCGGCTTCCACATTCGCCGAAGACGGCTCGTGGGCGGCGGTCGCCGCATTGATTGGCGGCAAAATTCTAGGATTCGAATGGCTGCGATTTCTGATCGTGCTGGGCGGGATGATGAGCGCCTTCGGCATGTTCAATGCGCTGGTGATGAGCTACTCGCGGTTACCGCTGGCGATGGCGCGGGATGGAATGCTGCCGAAGGTCTTCGCCAGAACCAGCGCGAAGACCAACGCGCCGTGGGTGGCCATTCTTGTATGCGCCACCGGTTGGGGACTTTGCCTGGGGCTCGGCTTCAAGCGACTGGTAACGCTGGACATCATGTTGTACGGCGCCAGCTTGATGCTGGAATTCGTGACGCTGGTGGCGTTGCGGATTCGGGAACCGGAATTGAAGCGTGAGTTCAAGGTTCCCGGCGGTTTGGCGGGTGCGATTATGGTGGGCGCGTTTCCTTTCGCTTTGCTGTGCCTAGCGCTGGTCGAGAGCGAACGGGAAACGATTCTGGGAATGAACGGGCTCGCTTTCGGAGTGATGATCATGGCGGCGGGATTTGTCGGTTACCTGGCTACGAAAAAACTGCGTGGTTCGGAAATCAAGCCGGTGATTCTGGAGAGTGTGGCTGGGGATTAGGACGGGGTTCGGTTTCGAAGCGTTTTTGCCGCCAAGTTCGTTCAGAACTTGGCGGTTTTTTTGGGATTGAAGGAAGGGATTTTGCAGGTTAGGGCTCCGCAAGCTGGGGTGCCGCGCTGCTGCATCCCGACCAAAAGACCACCACGAAATTGGGGTGTAAATCGCGTCGAGGTTAGATAGCTGTCGTTGTGAAGCCCGCGACCCAGTGAGCGTTGCGACATTGTGGCTCCGCGCGGGTTTATAAAGAGGTAGCAGTCGAGGGGGACTTAGGTCCCAAGGAGGCAGTTGTGATGAATACGAAGATCGTTAGGAACGGCGTGTTGTTCGCCGCTGGCGTGTTGCTGGCGTACGGATTGCCGGTATTGGCGCGGGCCTCGGGCAACCCGCAGGACGCGGGGCAGACCCAGACGGCACCGGCGCAACAGAATGGGCCATCAAGGCCGGACCTGAACCTGACCGATGATCAAAAAGCGCAGATGAAGAAAATTCATCAGGACGCCAAGGCGCAGATAGAGGCGGTCAACAACGATTCGTCTCTGAGCGCCGATCAAAAGCAGGCGAAGATCCATGGCATCCATCGCAACACGCATAAGCAAGTGGAAGCGGTGCTGACGCCTGAGCAGAGACAGACGATGCGCGCTTGGCACCAGTCGCACCGGGGAGAGAAGTCGCAGCAAGAACCGCCTCCATCGAATTAAGCGGGCGGTGGTTCCGCGCACACGTTCCGCAGAGTGGCTGGTTAGCTGTTTTTCAAGAGGGACGGCTCGGGGCCGTCCCTTTTTTCGCGCCGCGCAGGTGATTCCGATTGGGCGGAGTGGCGAGCGTTTTTGATATGCTGCTCGAGTGGGAAATAAAGCCTCGGATTCGCTTCCTAAGAACACCGGAATCAATTTTGCTCGGATAAGCGTGAGTGGCCTGGTATTGGCCTTTTCCCTCGCGCTATTCGCGCCCCCTGACCAGCCCTCCGTGTGGGGCTCTGCGCGACCGCAGCAAAGTGCCCCGACGGCGACGCCGTCCAACCAGACTCCTGCGACACCGCCTCAGTCGCCCGCGCCGCCTTCGGGACAAACGGCTCCCGCCCCGCCGGGCGGGCAGTCCGCGCAGCGGCAAGCACCCAGCGTCGTGGTCCTCGACCCCGCCCACGGTGGAACCGATTTCGGCGCGCGAGGCACCGGAGGGATTCGCGAGAGCGACATTGTTCTGCAATTTGCGGCGCAAGTGCGCACCGCGCTCGAGTCCATGAGCTTTCAGGTGATGCAGACGCGGCAAGGGAACGAGAACCCGTCGTTCGATGACCGCTCGGCAATCGCTAACGCGCAGCGAGGCGCAGTGTTCGTCTCGTTGCACATCGCATCCACTGGGCTGCCGGGTACCGTGCGGGTTTACGTGATGAGCGATTTAGCGGGTGCGAACGACGCAACCGGTTTGATTCCGTGGGATCGTGCGCAGGCTCCGTTTGTTCCCCTGAGCCGGAGATTCGGCGACATCGTACAGGGATTCCTTTCGCAGCGTTTCAAAGGCTCGCCCAATGCGGCACAATTGGCGGCGGTACGACAACTGCGCACGACGGCAGCGCCGGCGATCGCGGTAGAAGTGTCCAGCGTGTCGGTGGAGGATCGCAACGCGCTGGACCGCATGGCCCCGGGGGTGGCCGACGCCATTTCGCGGGGCGCATCCGCGTTCCGGCCGTTGTACGTTGTGGCGGCGGTGAATCCGGGAGATCGGCCATGACACCGAGATGGCGTGTGTGGCTGATCGGCATGCTGGCGATCGCCGTAGTCATCGCGGGTATTTATTTTCCGATTTTGAAGAAACGCTTGCGGCAGGCGACGCAAGTTTCACCGGTAAGCGAAGAGCAAGCCCGCCGCGAATTGACCCAAACCCCGCTGGCAAGCTCTACCGGGCCGCTGACAAAAGCCCGGTTGTTTTGGTCGTCGGGCGCAGGCGATGGCTCGTTGATGCCGGTCACCGTGGAGATGCCGCTATCGAAAGATCCCACCCTGCGCGCAAAGCAGGTCTTGAACACGTTGCTAGCCGGGCCGGTGTCGCCGGAGCTCAGGACTTTGCCGCCGGACGCCGTGCTGCTCGCGCTATATATGTTGCCTGATGGCACGGCCATCGCGGACTTTTCGGAAGCTTTGGCGACGGCCACCCCTTCTGGGATTGAGAGCGAGCAGATGGCCGTGGACTCCATATCGAAGACCCTGGAAGCGAACGTGCCACAGGTGCGGTGGCTGAAGATTCTGATTCATGGGCAGGAAGTGGACACCTTGGCTGGGCATTTGGATTTGACGCGGACGTTTTTGGTGAACGCGAAGGCGGTGGCCCCGTCATCAACGGATTCGGCGAAGCCCACTTCCCCGCCTGCGACGGGAACCAGCAGCAAATCGGCCACGGCAGCCAAGGGGACGCAAAAGCCCGCTGCGCCAACGCAAAAGTTGACACCCGCGACTCCCCCCGGCAAACTGACGCAGCCTGCTCGCAAACCATGACGATTGCTAACGAACGCGGCGGAACACTGGGAAGCAAAGTGCGAATCGATGGTCGCAACGCGGACCAGATGCGGCCGTTGAAGATAACGCCGGACTTTATTTCGACCGCGGAAGGTAGCGTGTTGATCGAGCTGGGAAACACTCGGGTGATTTGCACCGCGTCGATCGACGACGGAGTGCCGGGCTTTCTGAAGGGGACCGGCAAGGGATGGGTGACCAGCGAATACGGGATGCTGCCGCGAGCAACCGAGGAACGCACCGCGCGGGAAGCTACTCGTGGAAAACAATCCGGACGTACGCAGGAGATTCAACGGCTGATTGGAAGATCCCTGCGCGCCGTGACCGACCAGGAAGCGTTAGGCGAAAGAACCGTGTGGATCGATTGCGATGTGATTCAAGCGGATGGGGGAACGCGCACCGCTTCTATCACCGGCGCTTTTGTAGCGTTGGCGCTGGCATTCGAGCGGATGGTGGCGGCGGGAATTTGGCGGAGTTCGCCGTTGATTGATACCGTTGCGGCGACTAGCGTGGGCATCGTGAACGATCGTGCGCTTCTCGATCTGGCCTATGAGGAAGATTCGCGCGCCGAAGTCGATATGAACGTGGTGATGACCGGAACGGGGCACTTTGTGGAAATTCAGGCGACCGCAGAAGGCCGACCGTTTGCCGGCAGCGAAATGCAAGACTTGCTGGCGCTCGCGGCGGCGGGGATTCGCAGGTTAAGCGATGAGCAGCGGGCCATTCTGCCCGCCAAGTTCAGTGCGCGCGCCCGTTAAGTTGTATCTCGCATCCTCCAATCCTGGAAAACTCGCTGAATTTCGCGCGCTTGCCGGCTCGGCAGGCCTGTCTGCCGGGATGGACCTGGAGCTGGCGCCTTGGTTCGATTCCTTGCCCGCATTTGGCGAAAATGAACCGACCTTCGCCGAGAACGCGTTGGGCAAGGCCCTACATTGTTCGAAGGGTCACGATGGATTTGTATTTGCCGATGATTCAGGGCTCGTGGTGCCGGCGCTGGGCGGAGCACCCGGAGTGAAATCGGCGCGATATGCCGGGGCCGCGACTACCAGCGGGGAGCGCAATGCGAAATTATTGGCGGAATTGCGAGGCCGGACCGGACAGGAGCGGTCCGCTCATTTTGTTTGTGTGATTGCGCTCGCGAAGCAAGGACGCGCGGTGGCCATTGTTAGCGACCGGGTAGATGGAATGATTTTGGACGCGCCGCGCGGTGAGCTTGGGTTCGGGTACGACCCTGTGTTTTACTTTCCTGATTTGGGCAAGTCGTTTGCGGAGCTTTCTCAGGCAGAAAAGAATACCCGCAGTCATCGGGGGAAGGCGTTTCGGCGATTGCTCGAATTGATCCATTAGAGAAGGCCGCCGCACCCGTGCAAAACCGCAAAGGCCCTTAGGGCGCATGGCGGGCAAGCGTCTCTGTACTACCCGTGTGCTATTCTTCGGGGCCATGAAAAAGAAGACAGTGAAAAAGACTCGGCTATCGAAACCGTCGAAGGCAGCGATCGGAACGACCTCCAAGAAGCCTGCAAAGGCTGCCAGGGTGGCGAGGGCGGTGGGAGCCGGCACGGATCCGGAGCGCGTGGCGGCAATTCTGGCAAAGCTCGATGAAGCATATCCGGCTGCTAGCTGCGAGCTTACGCACGAGAATCCGTTTCAATTGCTGATTTCCACGATTTTGTCGGCACAGTGCACGGATGTACGTGTGAATCAGGTGACGCAAAACCTCTATAAGAAATATAAAGGTCCGAAAGACTTCGCTTATGCAAACCCAAGCGAACTGGAACAGGAGATTCGCCCGACCGGATTCTTTCGCAACAAAACGAAGTCCATTATGGGGGCGAGCAAGGGGATTCTGGAGAAATTCAACGGTCAAGTGCCTCAAACGATGGAAGAGATTTTGACGCTGCCCGGAGTCGCGCGGAAAACAGGAAATGTCGTACTCGGAACCGCGTACGGGATTACCAGCGGTGTGGTGGTGGATACGCACGTTATTCGATTGTCGCGGCGGCTGGATTTAACGAAACATGAAGAGCCGAAAAAGATCGAGCAGGACTTGATGCGGGTGATACCGAAAGACCGTTGGATCAAATTCTCGCACCAGTTGATCTGGCACGGGCGGCGCGTGTGCATTGCGCGAAAGCCCCGATGTATCGACTGCAATTTGGAATCGATTTGCTATTCGAAAGACAAGACCATCTAGTTTCGGCCTCACCGCACAAAGCGTTCGCCCCAAAGAGATCTTCCCCGCAATGTTTACTTTCGAAAGTCGGAACGATATCCTCTGGCATGCCAGAAACAACAAAATGGGCGCTGGTAACCGGCGTGCTAGTCTCTTTCGCAGGGGTTTTCTCCTCCGCTGCACAGGTCGCTTACACCACGAATCCCGCGGCCAATGTGCCAACGCCGGAATCGGTGCTGGGCCACAAGCCGGGCGACGACTTTTATCTCGCGAATTATGATGAGTCGCGGGAATACTTCCACAAGCTGGCTGCCAGTTCGAACCGCGTCAAATTGATCACTGTCGGAAAAACAACGCGAGGGCTGGACTGGGAAATCGCGATCATTTCATCGCCGGAAAATCTACAGAGCTTGGACAGATACAAGGATATCTCGCGCAAGTTGGCGGATGGCCGCGGCGTGTCGGCTGCCGAGGCCCACGAACTAGCTCGGCAAGGCAAGGCGATTGTCCACATCGATGGAGGCTTGCATTCGAGTGAAGTGGCGGGCGCCCAGCAGTCGATCAATCTCGCATACAAACTGGTTTCGTCACAAAACGATCCGGAAGTAGACGCGATTCTGAACAACGTGATCCTGATGTTGTGGCCAACGCTGAATCCGGATGGGCAGAACGAGGTTGTTGGCTGGTACCGGAAAAACCTAGGTACGACGTTCGAGGTGAGCCCACTGCCGGATCTATACCAGGAATACGTGGGCCACGACAACAATCGCGACGGCTACATGAACAACATGCTGGAGTCACAAGACGTGACCCGGACGGAATTGGAATGGGACCCGGTAGTTTTCTACTGTCACCATCAAACGGCCCCCTTTCCGACGCGCATTTTCATTCCGCCGTTTGTTGAGCCGATTTCGTCGAACATTCATCCACTGATGGGCCGTTGGCTGAACGTTCTCGGCACCAATATTGCCGCGTATCTGGACGAGCACGGCATGCCAGGAGCTGTGAATCGCGTTGGCTTCGACAATTGGTATCCGGGATTCCTGGACTTCACCCATATTTTCCGCAACAGCATTTCCTTTTTCACGGAGACGGCTCTGTTCCGTTACGCGACGCCACGCTTTTATCCGGTGGATGAATTTCCAAAGGATCAACGCGGGTTGCGCTCGGAAGTTTTCTACAGTAGCCCCTGGAAGGGCGGCTGGTGGCGGCTGCGCGACGCGGTGAACTACATGGAAGGCGCTTCGATGGCCGTGCTGGATACGGTGGCGAAGTATCACCAGGAGTTGCTGTTCAACCGCTATCAGTCTGCCGCGGACAATGTGAGTCGATTCACGAAGGAGCCGCCGTTTGCGTACGTCGTGCCTGTGGAGCAACGCGATCTTCCCGAGGCCGCAACGTTGGTGCAGAAGTTGATGGTCAACGGCATCGAAGTGCAGGAGGTGGTGAAACCCCTGCATGCGAACGGGCGTGAATACGCTCCGGGCACGTGGGTCGTTCTGTTGGATCAACCGTTTTCGCCGCTGGTGAAAGAACTCTTCGAGCCGCAGCACTATCCGGACCTGCGTGAAACGCCGAATTCGCCGCCGAAGCTGCCTTACGACGTCACCGGCTGGACGTTGCCCATGCAGATGGGCGTGCAGGTAGCGCCGGTCCTCGAGCCGCTGAGTCAGGTGGAGCGCGCTTCTTTGAAGAAACTGGAACATTTCTCCGCCCCGACCGGGAGCCTCGAAGGGAGTGGAAATGTGTTCGTCCTCGGTCATCGGACGAACGCAAGCTTTAAGGCGCTGAACGCGATCCTGGACGCTGGAGGACATGTAAGCTTTGCCCCAACCGAAAGCGAAACGACCGACGGCCCGGAAGCGGGCGCAATCTTCGTGACCGGCATGGATCACGACAAGATCAAGAAGTTGGCCGGGGACAATTCATTAAAGCTGAAAGGGGTCGCGGCTTCGCCGAAAGATGTTGTGGCGGTTAAGAAAGCGCGCGTCGGACTCTATCGTTCGTGGGTAGCCAACATTGACGAGGGCTGGACGCGCTGGATTCTGGAGAATTACGGGTTCGCGCCGGTGACGTTGCGCAACGGCGACATTCAGGCCGGCAGTCTTCACGAAAGGTTTGATGCGATTATCCTTCCCGACGCCATGCCCGAAACGATTCGAAATGGCTTTGGCCCCGGCAGCGTCCCCGGAATGTATACCGGCGGAATCGGCGAAGTGGGCACCGCTGCGCTGCGGGAATATGTGCAGGCTGGCGGAACCTTGATCACTTTCAACAACGCATCACTGTTCGCCATCGATGATCTCGGCTTGCCGGTGAAAAATAGCTTGAGCGGGTTGAAAGATGAGGAGTTTTTCTGTTCGGGTTGTTTGCTGCGTGTGGAACTGCAGGACACCGGAGCTTCCGCAGTATGGGGTCTGCCACACGATCCGATCGTCATGTTTGAGCGCGGTCCAGCGTTCGAGACCAAAGACGGGTTTCGCGGCCGCATACTCGCCGCGTATCCGAAAGAGCAAAGTCCGTTGATGAGCGGGTATCTGTTGCATCCCGAGCGAGTTCAAGGGAAAGCCGCAGCAGTAGAAGTGCAGTACGGTAAGGGACGCGTCTATTTGCTGGGCTTTCGGCCACAGTGGCGAGGCCAGTCGCACGGCACGTACAAATTTTTCTTCAATGCGATTTACGAATCGCAAGGACTCTCGAAACCCGGACCGGCGAAGCCGGAAACCCCCGCGAAAGCTGAACCTTCATCTCCGCATGCAGAAGCTGCAACAAGCAAGCCGAGCGCGTCACGATAGCGCGGAACGAATCTCGAAGAAGTGTGGCCATCCTTCCGACGCTGAACACAAACCTAAGCGACTGCGTCGCCCTCTCGATCGAACTCATCGAAGGACTTCCCTTCTTGGGTCAAGCGCTTTAGTAGCGGCGCCGGTTCCCAAAGTTCGCCGTGTTGTCGCCGAAATTCGCAGACGCGATCGTAGACTTTCTTCAGCCCCACCGTGTCGGCGTACCACATCGGTCCGCCACGATAAGCCGGAAATCCATACCCGTTCAGGTAGATGATGTCGATGTCCACGGCGCGCAGGGCGTAGCCTTCGTCGAGAAGGCGTGCGCCTTCGTTCACCAGCGCATAGATGCAGCGCTCGACGATTTCCTCCGACGAAGGACGGCGCTGAGCAATGGCAGCCTCTGCTGCCCATTGGCGGACGCATGCGGCAACTTCGGGATCTGGAGCAGGACGTCGATTCTCGTCATAACGATACCAGCCCGCTCCAGTTTTCTGACCGAAGCGACCAAGTTCACAGAGGCGGTCTTCCGCGATGGGGCGCCGCGATCCCGGCTTGTACAAATCGGGATGCTCCTTGCGAATGCGCCAACCAATATCAAGGCCCGCAAGATCGGCGGTTGCGAGCGGCCCCATCGCCATCCCGAAATCGTACAGGGCCTGATCGACGGCTTCCACGCTTGCGCCCTCTTCTACCAGGAACTGCGCTTCGCGCCGATAGGGCTGAAACATGCGATTGCCCGCAAATCCGAAGCAATTCCCTACCAGGACGCCAATCTTGCCGAGCTTTTTCGAAAGCTGCATGCACGTGGCAATCACTTGGGTGGCCGTGGCTTTGCCTCGCACGAGTTCCAGTAAGCGCATCACGTTCGCCGGACTAAAGAAATGAGTTCCGATTACCTGCTGCGGCCGCGTAGTCGACGCGGCAATCTCGTCAATGCTTAAGGTCGATGTGTTGCTGGCCAGAATTGCACCCGGCTTGCATACACGCTCGAGCTCGGCAAACACTTCTTTCTTCAGCGCCATCGACTCGAACACCGCCTCGATCACTATGTCCGCTTCAACAAACTCGGTATAACGCAACGTCGGCCGGATCAGGTTCAAGCGTTGGTCGACAAATTCCTGCGTAAAACGTCCCCGCTGGACCGAATTCGCATAATTTTTCTGAATATTGGCGAACCCTCGGTCCAGAGCGGCTTGATCGGTTTCCTTGAGCAAAACCGGAATGCCCGCGTTCGCGAAGACCATCGCGATGCCGCCGCCCATCGTGCCCGCTCCCACAACGGCTGCGCTGTTCAGGGGAATGAGCGGCGTTTCCCTAGGCACGTCCGGGATTTTCGCAACTTCGCGCTCGCCGAAGAACACGTGAATCAATGCTTTACACTGATCCGAAAACAGGCACCGTGTGAACAGATCGTTTTCTGCCCGGCAACCATCTTCGAAAGAGAGCTTCGTGGCAGCTTCCACTGCATCGATGGCTGCCAAGGGAGCGGTCTGGCCTCGCTGCTTTTTCCGAGCGTTCTCGCGTGCCGCGGAATACAGAGAGGCGTTCTCGTTCGGCGTTCCGAGCTTGTCGTTGCGCTCACGCGTCTTGCGAACGGGCTTACCGGCAATTTCCGTCGCAAATGCGATTGCACCCACCAGCAAGTCGCCGTCGATCAAACGATCGACGATCCCGGATGCCACAGCATCGAGCGCTTTGATAGGATTTCCTTCGACGCACAGTGTCAAGGCTTTCGCAACGCCAGCCAGCCGTGGCAAACGCTGCGTCCCTGCAGCTCCAGGAATAATCCCGAGTTTGACTTCCGGTTGGCCGACTTGCGCACTGGGAACGGCGACGCGATAGTGTCCGGCCATGGCGAGTTCCAGGCCGCCACCAAACGCCGTTCCGTGGATGGCCATTACCACGGGCTTCCGGCAATCTTCGATGCGCAACAAAATCGGGTTCAGTCCCTCACCGCGATCCGCCTTACCAGACCTGACCTTGCCAAACTCCTTGATGTCGGCGCCGGCGATGAAGGTTCGACCCGCTCCAATCACCACGACCGCTACGATGCTGTCATCCTTTTCGATTTGTTCCAGGGCGTCGGCGATACCTTCAGGTACACCGGGGCTCAGCGCGTTCACGGGTGGGTTATCGATCGTGATGATCGCAACGTTGCCGTGGGCTGTCAGGTGAACCAATTCGCTCATGTAGGGTCAGGTTATTTTCTGTCGGCGAGGTCCTTGGGCAACAACTCGTAGCTCACGAATGCAAGTTGCGTACTGTCGGGCGCCCAGGAGGGGACGTTAATGGTGCCCTGGCCGCCAAACAGCTTCGCCAAAATGCGCACCTTCTTATCACTGAGCGACAAAAGCCGCAGTACCACGTTTTGATTCGGAGGGTGGCCCTTTACATCCTTCTGAAAGGAAAGAAATACCATCCACTTTCCGTCGGGCGAAATGTGCGGGAACCAATCGTTGTACTCGTCGGAGGTGATTCGTTCCTGTTCGCTGCCGTCAGGCCGCATCCGCCAGATCTGCATCTGGCCGGTGCGCTCGGAATTGAAATAGATGTATTTGCCGTCCGGCGAGTACTCGGGCCCATCATCGAGTCCGGGCGCTGTTGTCAGGCGTTGTTCTTCGCCGCCGCCGGCCAGAATACTGTAGACGTCGAATTCTCCGTTGCGTTCACCGACGAAGGCCAGCGTTTGTCCATCCGGCGACCAACCGTGCCAGTAGGAAGGCGCTTTCTGAGTGATGCGCCGCGGCGTTCCGCCGGCCGCAGGAACAATATAAACCAGCGAGCGATGGTCTTCCTTCGTCTGGTCGCTGATGGCCAGAAGTGCGCCGTCAGGCGATAGTCCATGATCATTGTTGCAGTGAATCGCGAAACCTGTGTCGATAATCTGGATCGGCCCGCCCGCGACCGCCATGTGGATGATGCGGCCGTCGCGGTTAAAGATCAGCGCATTGCCGTCCCGCGTCCAGTTCGGCGCCTCAAATTTTTCGGGCGCGACGTAGAGCACATGCCGATCCGTCGAATTGATGGAAATCGTTTCCAAGGTGCTATACAGCGTGGTCGGCGCGTCGGTTACGACAGGCGGCGCTTCGCTAACTTCTACATCGGAAAACACGGCGGTCTCCACTACATTTTTGTCGTGGGCACAAACGCCGATCCCGACGTAGAAAGGTCCCGTGATCGGGACACGGATCGAAGCGCCTGCCGGATGAAGCCCCTCGCTGCCGCCGGACAGCGATAGATAGAAGAAATCACCGCGCTTTTCCAGCCTAATCCGCTGCGTCGAGAATATGTTCGATTCGATATCGTGCGTGACCACACCCTTTTCGTCGCGGAATTGCAAGGCCGTCAAACCATTGCCGTGCAGCGCCGCATCCACGTAAACCGAATCCGCATCGAGGCTCTGCCGGATCATCAGCACACCCTTGCGGTGTGGCACTCCTCCAAGTCCAACAAATGAAATATTCGCCGCCAGCGTCACGTCGCCGGACATTTTTTTCCACGCGAATTGAAAATCGTCTTCGTTGGCCCACATATTGTTGCCACTGCCGGTGATCGTGTAGGTTTTGGCCGCGGCATCAAACTCAGTAGAGCCGGGATGCAGGACCGTGCCGACGTCTCCATGGCCCTCGAAAATCCCAACTGGGCTCGCGGCAGTTTCCGCGCGCAAATGGCCAGCGGATGCCAACAAGAGAAAGATCGCTATCATCAGGCCGACTTTCATGATTCTCGCTTTCAAGGCGTCACCTTTATCATCACCACTCCGTGCGTAGGCACTTTCGCTTCGTACATGCCCGTGACCTTCCCTAGATCTTTCCTCATCCAAAGATCACGAACCCCCGCCGAAAGGTGCGCGGGGTATCCCAACTCCTCCCACGAAACCGCAATCTGCGCATCGGCCGCGCTGCGATTGAATAAAATTACCGCACGGCTTCCGTCCTTCAGTTGTTTCGCCCAAACTTCCGTGTCGCCCGTCTTCTTCACGCGTTTTCCCTGCAAGCCCAACACATCCTGGTCCACGGCGATCACTTCTTTGTTCGTCAGAATATCCTTGATTTCTGGAGACATGTTCTTCAAATCGTTACCCGCGATCAGGGGCGCCGCTAGCAAACACCACAAACTAAAGTGAGACCGATACTCCGTCGTGGTCATACCTCCATTACCAACTTCCAGCATGTCCGGATCGTTCCAGTGGCCGGGACCTGCATAGGTCTCCAATCCATCCTGCAAGTCCACAATTCTCACAAAACTCAGTGCGTCCTTCTTGCAGTCCCAACAGTCGCTGATGTCGCCAGTTGTGCGCCAAAGATTGCCAACGTCTTTGGCCCACAACCATGGCTTCGCAGTCCCCCATTCACACATGCTGAACACGATCGGACGGCCCGTAGCCCGGAGCGCGTCGCGCATGGTGCTGTATGCCCATTCGGCATTGGCCTTGCCCGTGTGGCACCAGTCGTACTTCAGATAGTCGACGTTCCAGGCCGCATACTGCAGCGCATCCTGATTCTCGTGGCCGCTGCTGCCCGGACGCCCCGCGCACGTTTTGATGCCGGCATCCGAATAGATTCCAAATTTCAACCCTTTGGAGTGCACGTAATCCGCAACGGCCTTGATGCCCGATGGAAACCGCTGCGCGTCCGCGACGATGTTTCCGCTGGCATCGCGGCCCACTTGCCAACAGTCGTCGATCACCACGTATTCGTAGCCGGCCTCTTTCATGCCGCTGCCGACCATGGCATCCGCCATGCCTTTGATCAGGTCTTCGTTGACATCGCAGGCGAACTTATTCCAGCTGTTCCAACCCATCGGGGGAGTCAAAGCCAAGCCATTTTCCGCGGCCTTCGCGGGCAGTGAACTTATGTTCGAGACAAATACACAGAGACCAAGCAACCAGCAAATTTGCTTCGCGAACCGGCGCATCGGCATCACCTCGTCGTCGTGGATCAACCTTCACTGCAACAAAGCATCAGGGCGCGGTCATTCTATTGAGCATCACCACGGAGTACTATCTTTTTTTAGAGCCTCCCTGAGATCGAAACTCCCGCTCAAGGCTTCTTGGTTGCTGCAGGCCGGATGCGTTCAGGCGGCACAATTCCCTGCCCTTCCAGCACGGAGTAAAATTGATCCACCCCCACGTCGTTGAACGTTTCTATTTTCCCGGACGGCCAACGAATCTCCACACGGTCGACCTTCTTCGCCGCTCCCAAACCGAAATGCACGCGCAAATCGTTTTGCGAGAGGTAGCTACCGCCGCTGTGGATTTCGTCGGTCTGCGTCATTCCCCCAGCCACGATCTTGACACGCGCGTTCAACGCCAGGCGATTGCTCTTCGTTCCCGCGAGTTCGAAACTTACCCAATGCCGCCCAGGAACGCCGTGATTCTTCAAAATCATGGGCGCGCCATCAATGTCGGCGACCACTACGTCCATATTTCCGTCGTTAAAAAGGTCGCCGACCACGAGCCCACGCGAAACACGCTTTTGCTTCAGCGCCGGCCCGGCCAGGTCGCTAGCATCGCAAAATGTTCCGTCGGTCTGGTTCAGGTATAAGAGTTTCGGTTCGCGATATCGCGCTCCCGACGGCAGGGTATCGACCTGCGGATATACGTGCCCATCGACCGCGATCAGATCCAGCCAGCCGTCATTGTCTAAGTCCGCGAAGGCCGTCCCCCACTTCACGAAAGGGAGCGAAGGCAGCGCCGTACCCGATGAATACGAAACATCGGTGAAGTTCCAGTTGCCATCGTTACGATAGAGGAGATCATTCTCATCCGAAAAGTTGGTGACATACAAAGAAGGCCGTCCGGTGTGCAGGTAATCGCCGACCGCAATGCCCATGGAAGCCTGCTCGGACCCGTCCTCGCTCACCGCCGTACCCGATTCCAGTCCAATATCCTTGAATCTTCCATCGCCCTCATTTTTGTACAGAAACTTCGGTGTCGAATCGTTGGCCACATAGATGTCCGGCCGGCCGGTATTATTGAAATCCGCCCAAATGACTCCCAAGCCGTAATAGCCGTTCGGGTCGCTCACGCCGGCACGGTTCGACACGTCCGCAAACGTTCCATCGCCGTTGTTGTGAAACAGAGAATCGCCTGCTCCTTTTAGTCCGCGCGGCCCGCACTGCACATCGATTCCGCGATACTTGCAGTTGGGAGAGTTTCCAAAACCTGGTAGATCATTGAGGTGGAAATCGACATAATTGGTCACCATCAGATCCACGAAACCGTCGCCGTCGTAGTCACCAAACGCCGCCCCAGTCGACCACCGCCCGTCCGCGACGCCAGCTTTCGCCGTAACATCGGAAAACGTGCCATCTCCGTTGTTGTGGTACAGCACATTTCCGCCCAGGCACGTCACGTAGAGGTCGGGCCACCCATCATTGTCGTAATCCCCTACCGCTCCACCCATGGCGAAGCACGGGGTGCCAATGCCGGCCTTGTCCGTAACATCGGTAAACGTCCCATCGTGGTTGTTGCGGTAGAGCGCACCGCGGCTCTTTTGGCCCTTAATGGCCATCTCGACGCTTGGAGCGTTCGTGAAATAAATATCCAGCCAACCGTCCCGATCGTAGTCGAACAAAATCACGCCGCCACTCATCGACTCTACGATGTATTTTTTCGCCGGATCGGAGGTGTGCTTGAAAGTGACCCCGGTCCTGGCGGTGATGTCTTCGAGCTGCGGCACTACGCGCCCGCTACACTTGGCGGACTTGGCGCCGGCCGGCGGAGGCGCAGGCGTGGGATGTCCCCCTTGCGCAGCGGCAAGGTCCGCTCCCAGAAACATCAGCATCAGCGCCTTCGCGTAACGTTTACACCGACGCGTGTTCAATGGTTTTCCATTCAGAAGATCGTTTCACGGACTCTGCTGCGATGGAGCAGCGGCCCGCTCGCGTTGCCTGGCTTTGAGTTCCTTGTAAATTGCGAGTTCGCGGTCTGCATCTGCGGTGCGTGATTCCTTGCGGTAGGCGGCTTGCAGCTGATAGTGCATGTAATCGGTTTGTGGGCTCAGGCGCGTCGCGGTCTCCAGATGCTCGACGGCATCGCTAAGGTCTCCTCGATCCATCAAGATCTTTCCGATCTGATATTGGGCGTTCGCATGATCGGGGTGCGCCGACAGGACTTGCTGGAACAGCGTGGCAGCCTCGTCCGCTTTTGATTGTTGCAAATAGACGAAGCCCAGATTGTACTTCGCGTCGGCATCGGAGGGCACCAGCGCCAGTTCCGCCTGAAATTCCGCCGCAGCTTCGGTCCAATGCTCCCAGCGTATGTCGGCCTGCCCGGCAAAGTAGTGAGCCCTTACCAAATTCGGGTCTGTCCGCAAAGCGCGATGAAGAATCGCCACCGAGCGGCCGTAGTCGCCGATTTCGATCCATAGTTGTCCGATGAGCAGGAGCGCATCGCTAGGCCGATCGCCTTTGTCGAACTCCGTCAGCACTTCACTCGCTTTCTTCAAATCACCGGTGCGTGCCAGCGAAGCCGCCCAGGCGTAACCAACGGTGGCGTCCTGCATGCCCCGAACGCCGAGTGCAGTAAACGTTTTGGCCGCGTCGGTGTACTGGTCCGAACCAAAGTACGCCATGCCGAGCATTGCGCGCACCGGTGCTTCACCGGGCTTTTCCTCCAAGGCGCCAGAGAATCCGCGAATCGCTTCGGGATAGTTATTGGTTCGAAACGCGGAAAGCCCCAGGTTCTTCGCGAGTCCCGGCACGTGAGGATCCCATCGCTCCGCCTCCTGATAGTGGCCGAGCGCCGCCAGATATTCTTCTCGCGCAGCTTCGGAGGTTGCCAAATCGTTGAAGCTTAGTCCCAATACGGACCGAAGTCGATTTTCCTGAGAATCGGCAGCTGCTCGCTGCCTTTCCGTCAGATTCGCGCGTGCCACGACCGAAGCATCCACGCGCGCAAACGGGTCGGTATCGGCAGGCAAAAGCGGCGCCACTTGTAGTTCGTTCTTTGGACTCAGCGGAACCACGGCAGCGGCGGACCCAGCTCCCCCAGCCAATGCCATCGTCGAAGCCACGCTTTGTTGTCCCTGTTCCATCGTCTTGTTCTGCAGGTCGCGCGCCTTCGTCAAATACACTTCGCTCTGTTCGGCGCGGCCCGAATTCGCCAGAATTCGGCCGAGATCGACGTAAGCCCTTCGAATCTGATAATTTGAGCGCGCTTCGTCGCTACCGGTCAGCACAATGGATTTACGAAGGCATTCCTCGGAGCGCTTCATATCACCCTGCGCGTAGGCGTTTAATCCCAGGTAGAGCCACGGTTCAGGCCAGTCTGGATTGATTTCTACCGCAGCCTTCAGATACCGCTCGGACGACGCGTAGTCGCGGTCGCCCGAAGCCAAAAACCCCAACATGTAGTTGGCCAGATAGTCTCGCGGGTAAACCTCGAGTTCCTTCAGGAACTCCGCCTTAATCTCAGGCGTAGGCCGCCACTCGTTCACCGCTAACTGCCCGAGCGCCAAAAAATAGTGCGCATGTGGAGTTCGCGGGTCCAGTGCGATCGCTTTCCGAAATTCGCGGATGGCGCCCGGCATATCGTCCGCGTCACGGTAGGCCCTGCCGAAGAGCACATGGATTGAGCCGCTGTCCTCGGTCGCTTGCACCATTTGCTGAAAAACCACCGCTGCGCGTTCTTTGTCCTTGGGATCTTTTGTCTGCAACAGACATATCCCCAGCGAATACATGGTCTCAACATCGGCGCGCGGGTCCAACTGAACGGCACGAGCGAAGGCCTGGGCGGCCTTACCGTAGTCTTGCTTGTCGATCCATGCTCTGCCGCGAACGCCAAACGCCCGTGCACTCTCTGGATTGGCAATCAGCGCCTTGTCGGAATCTGCCAGCGCCTCATCCGGATGCCCTCGCTGCAGTTCGGCAATTGCCAAATCCACTCGCGTGTCCGGAAAGTCCTCGAAATCGAGTGAGCGCCGGTACAGCTCGATGGCCTGGGGATAGGAAGACTCGAGGAGCCGGAGCTGGGCGATTTCTCGCAGCGCCAAGGCGATCAGGCGCTCGTTGGTTTGCGCGACCGCGGTGGCGTCACCGCTGCGTTGGGCCGCCTGCGCGACATCCAGCCTCCGTCGCAGCTCCGTGTCCGCTTCATTCGCGCGATTGTCGCTCTTCTCCCCGGATTTTGCCGGGCCTTTTCGGGGCGTGGCCGCCGATTGACCCCACGCCAACTGGGCGGACAACGCCAAGGCGATGAACGGCGCCAGGAACAAAGGAGCGACGAAACGACAAGGCCTCGGGTGACCAACGCAAGGCGGGAACTTCAAAGTTTCGGCATACACGGAATTGCTGTTCAAAGCGACCCACTAGAAAGGTAAACGGCGGGACTCGGAATTTCAAGTCCCGCCGTCAACGGTTGACTGGTTGTGATTTCAGCTGCTTAGAACGAGAACTTCAGCGTGTACTGAAGCTCGCGACCTGGGTGCACGGACGTTGCCTGACCGAAACCACTGCTGGGCCCGTTCGGGCTGCCGGTCTGACCCGTGACCACGTTGTTGGTGGCGCTGCAGGGGTTGACGCCGCCGCAGACCAGGTTGCTGCCGCTGAAGTTGTAGTTCAGGTTGCCATTCTGTCCGCCAAAGAAATTGGCATGGTTCAGGATGTTGAAGAAGTCTATGCTGAACTTGATCCGGTACTTCTCTTTGAACACCCAGTTTTTGGCCAGCTGGACGTCGGCGTTCCGGAAGGTTGGGCCCGAGCAATAGCCGTGAGGGGCATTGCCGACGGTGCCGAGAGTGTATCCGACAAGCGTGAACGCTGCCGGGTTTAAAATCTGCTTGCCGCTCTGTCCGGAATTGCATCCGACACCGGAGACGACATTAGGCCGGTTGTTGTTGCTATAGCCGTTGCCCGTGAGCGAGTTGAGGGTGCTGCTGAATCCAGGTGCGCAGCTTCCGTCTGCGAGCACTTGGGCGCACGCGCCGTTGGCTCCGTTGGTAAATACGCCGATCGACGGCCCCGACGTTATGCTGATGATGCTGTTGAGTTCCCAGCCGCCGATCGACTGCTGAACCAGATTGCTGTGGCTGGCCAGCTTCGGCAGGTAGAACACTTCGTTGGCGACAAAGATGTTCGGACGGTTGATCGTGCTATTGCCTTTATCCAGGCCGGTATTGGCCGGGTTGATAAACGCTTCCTCGCTGATCCCTCCCGACGAATTGTCCAACTCTTCGTCGGCGATCGAGTGCGACCAGGTGTAGGACGCCTGGAAGCTCGAGAAATTGCTCAGGCGCGAACGGAACAACGCCTGCAGCGAGTGATAGCTGGAGTGTCCTCCCTTCGACCATTCCGCGATGGTGCCGAAGTTTCCTGCCGGCCGCAACGCATTCTGCGCGTTGCCGTTTAGAAATGCACTCGTTACCCAGTCCGCCTGGGGAACCGCGTTCAAGTCGTACACCGATACCAGGTGAATGCCGGTGTTGCCGACATAGCCCAGTTCCAGTGCGGTGTTCCGGAACAGTTCCCGTTCCACCGACACGTTCCATTGCCAACTGTTCGGCGTGACGCCCGTCGGATCTTTCGAAGCATTCGGCGAAACCGAAGGATTGCTAAGTGGTGTTGGGGTCTCCAGCGTCCTGACGTCTGTGGCGGTGATGACGAATGGCGCCGTACGCGCCAACCCTTCATCCTGACCTACCGACGCCCGCTGCATGAATTGACCGAGGCCTACGCGTACCGCGGTCTTGCCGTCGCCCCTGACGTCCCAGGCGAGGCCCAAGCGCGGAGCGATGTCGTGGTTATTCTGGTGAACAAGCGAGCGGTTCAGTCCAACCGCGCCGGCCGAAAGAGGCAAACTGATTCCCAGCGAAGAAAGCTGGTTTGCGGCATCGGTGCAAGGCGAGGTGCCCGGCACAACCACGACGCCGTTGCAAGCATCCGACGCCGGTAGTGCCGGATTGTAGTCTGCCAAGCTGAACGAAGCCCAGCGGTTATCCGAGGCATACGGCTGGCGGAAGAACGACCAGCGGAAACCATAGCTCAGTGTCAGGTTGCGCCGGAACTTCCAAGTATCACCGGCGTACCATTCGAAGTCGTGCCAGATTACTTGCGCGAGTCCGTTGACGCTGTTTTCGCTGGAGACGAATTGTTGTCCAGGAATCAAGAGGTTCGCCAGGCTGTTGCCCGTCGGAACGCCCGGCACGCAACCTGCCGGAGATGTCGCGGTGCAGGCGTTCAGTCCACCGTTGCCGGTGTTGAAGGAAGGCTGGTCGTTGCCACCGTTGTTGAATTCGATCTTCGCATTGGTGCTGTAGTACGCGCCGACCTTGAACAAATGGTTTCCGTGGACCTTGGAGACGTTGTCCTGCAACGCGTACAGGTCTTCGTGGTTGCCGTAAGGCGCGATATTCCACATGGTCTGGCCGCTGCCGTAGGGTTGCAAACCGCCCCAATTGCCGCCGCCGTTGATGAAGGCACCCTTTTGTTTGAGTGACGCAGGCCACGCTGTCGGTATGGCAGCGTTGATTTGCGCAACCAGCCCGGATTCCGTGCCCGCCAACGTCGTGATAATCGCGTTATGTCCATATCCAAACTCGACGTCATTGACCATGGTCGAGCTAATTTGCGTGGTCAACTTCCCCATCACGCTCTTTGAAGGCTGGCTCCAGTCCGAGTTAATGGTCGGGAAGAAAGAGTCGCCCCAGAATAGGTTTGGATTCGGCGAAGGACTGGTCCAGGAGTCATTGGTCCACCGGAAGGTCGCGCGGTTCTTCTTTGTCAGATCGTAGTCCACGCGAACATTCCATTCGCTCCATGACGGCTTGGTTCTTTCCTGATCGACCCAGTTGTTTTGCGTGCCAGTGGCTCCAGCCACGTTCGGGTTGGGGTAGAAGGCGGCCAGCAACTGGGCCGCGGCATCCGGATTGGCAATGGCGGAGGGGTTCCCCGGTGCTTGTAACGCTGTCGGAATGTTCGGCACCGTGGCGCCGCAGGTAGCCTTACCGCCGGCAGCAACTGCCGCCGCATCAGCGCTGAAGTCACCGGCCTTTTCGGCTACGGTCGGCACGCAGGCGGATACGGAAACCCCGCGAACCTCCCGGTTCCATTCCTGGTTCCACCAAACAAACAGTTTATCCTTTTTGATCGGGCCGCTGATGTTATAACCCCAGTCATTGCGTCGGAGTTCTGCTTTGCCGGTCTTGTTGTTGTTGGAGAACCAGTCGTTGGCATCCAACTTGTCGTTTCGGCCCGCGTAGAACATTCCACCGTGGAACTGGTTTTCGCCCGACCGCGTGGTGATACTGATAATCGCGCCCGAAGCCTGGCCATATTCTGGACCATAGGAGTTGCGAACCATTTTGAATTCGGCGATCGCATCCACGGACGGATATACAAGAATCGTGCGGTTCGAACCCACGTCGTTGTTATTCACGCCGTCGATCAAGAACAGGTTGTTGGTATAGGGGTTCCCGTTTACCGAGAAGTCGCTGCCGCCGGTCAGTCCCTTGTCCCGGCTATTGAACGACTGCGCCGGCGAAACGCCTGGTGATAGTGTTACGAGCCCCATGAAGTTCTCGCCGTTTAGCGGAAGCTCACGAACTTGGCGCCCTTCCACGACCTCGCCTACCTCGGATGTGGCCGTCTGCACCTGCACGGCGCTAGCTTCGACCGTGATCATTTCGCTCGCGGCGCCCAGTTCCAACTTCGCATTCACTTCCGTCGAGGTCGAAACGTGGACTTCTGCGGCCTTGGCAACAAACTCCTTGAAACTGCCTTGTTTGATCGTGATGTTGTACACGCCGACCGGCAGTTGCGCAAAAGAATACACGCCTTGCTCGCTCGTCGTTGTCGAGTAACTCGCGTTATTTCCGATGTTGGTGGCCGTTACCGATGCGCCGGCGACGGCCGCACCGCTCGGGTCGGTAACCGTTCCGGTGATCGTTCCCGAATACTGTTGCGCATTCAGGGTAAAAGGAGTCCCCAAGACCAACAGCAACAAGCAAAACAGCGCGCAAAGCACGAACCCCGCTCGCGCCGCCGCTTTGCCTTCCATCAATTGAATTTTCATTCGCACACCCCTTCGAATTTTTGTTCCGATTCGATTCAGAAGATTGCGTCCTGCCCTGAGTCGGGCCCGGACGCGAACCAAGCGCCCGCGAGACCAGCTTCAAGCCTACTAATGAGTTTGGACCCGGTACTGGGTCCCTCGACAATCTCGACGACTACATTTGCACTAGAGGATATACTTCGCCAAACCGATGTCAAGCAGAAATAATGATATTCTACAGAAAAAATAATGTTATTCTAGATTGACGGTTGACGCAGAGTGACCTGCTCCTGCCAAGTCGCAGTGTAAGTTTCTTCCCCCCAATTACGTATTTCTATGGTGGATCGTAGAAATCTATGATATTTGGGATGATAAGTTCTGAGGGTCGGGCGTTCCAAATGACATTTTTGGTGTTTTCTCGTACTGTCTACGTTAACGCTGGGCGGCGCAGATTTAGCCCCCTATTCCGTTTTCGATTACGCTTCCGGGGATCTTTGCGGGCATGACAAACTCTTCCAAGAAGAAATTTGCGTTCCCAGGCGAGCGTCGGGTTACGCTTAAGACTGTGGCCGCTCACCTTGGCCTCACGCCCGGCACGGTTTCTGCTGCGCTGAACAACTCCCCGGCTGCACGCTCCATTCCCGAGCGCACTAAAAAACGCATCCTTGAGGCCGCCAAAGACCTCAATTATCGACCCAACTATTTCGCCCGTTCTTTGCGCCTTCAACGCACCTACACCATCGGTGTGATCGCTGAAGAGATCGGCGACGCGTACGGATCCCTGGTCATTAGCGGCATCGAAGAATATTTGAGAAAAAACAACTTCTTCTTTCTGACCGTGATCCACCGACACGACGCGAAGCTTCTCCACACGTATGCGCAAATGCTGGTGACCCGCGGCGTCGAGGGCTTCATTACCACCGATACTTCGCTCACCGAAAGACTCGAGCTCCCCACCATCGCTGTCGCGGGGCACGGCCGCGTCGAAGGAGTCACCAACGTTATCCTGGATCACAAACTCGCCGCACGGATGGCGCTGACGCACCTAGTGGAATTGGGTCATGAAGACATCGCCTTCTTGAAAGGTCATCCGTCCAGCTCAGACTCCGCCGTCCGCTGGGCGGCCGTTTGTGAAATCGCCGCCGAACTTGGCGTTCGCGTTCGACCGGAGCTGACCGTTCAGATCGAAAGCACCGTTTCTACACCTCAACTCGGATATCCTTTCGCCAAGCAACTGCTCGCCCGTAAGCAGCCTTTCACCGCGCTGTTCGCGTACAACGATATTTCCGCTATCGGTTCCATCTGGGCGCTCCGCGAAGCTGGACTGCGCGTTCCCGAAGACATCTCCGTCCTGGGTTTCGACGACATCCCCGCCGCCGCCTTTAACAGCCCTGGATTGACTACCGTACGCCAACCGCTCGAGCACATGGGACAAATCGCCGCGAAGACACTCATTGACCTTATCGAGGGCAAAGCTGAATACGTTCCGGAAATCGCCATCGAACCCGAGTTTGTCGTTCGAGCCTCTACCGCTCGCGCTCCCGCAAACCTCGCACGAACGGCCACTGCGGATTTCGACCACCGCGCCCAAGCACCGGGTCGGCCCTAAAAACTTCTGCGCCTACCGGCCTGGTTCTTTTCAAGAAAGTTGATTTCGCAACATCTTTCACTCCACACTCTTGGTCGCGGGCCATCGTTCAAGCCAACATGGTTAGCTTCGGCAAACGACTCTTGCTCCTGCTTTCAGTCGTTGGTTTTCTGTTCGTTCTCTGGCCGGGTTCCTGTTCCTTGCTCCGCGCTCAGCTCTCCACGAGCGATCACCTAACCGAGCCGGGCTTCTGGCCCACGCAAGACTCCGCACTCCGGAACGACTTTGTCGGCGCGTCGGCCTGCGCACCTTGTCATTCCTCAATTGTTGCGACGCAAAGGCGAACAGCCATGGGCGCCACCGCCATGCTCGCTGGCGACTCAGACATCCTGCAATCCCATCCCAAGTTGGAATTCACGTTCGACAAGTATCGTTACGAAATTAAATCCTCTGCTTCTAACAGCATCTACACTCTTACCGACGGTACCCGCACTCTGACTGCGAGTCTCCTCTGGTCCTTCGGAGCCGATCGCGTGGGTCAGTCTTATCTATTCAAAAAGGGTGATGGAAAATTCTATGAAGCCCGCGTCACCTACTTCGACACCCTAAAAGCCCTTCACTTCACTCCGGATCGCGCAATAACCTCGGCTAAGGATCTCGAGGAAGCCATGTATCGCCCCGTGGACGCGGCTGAAATTCGTCGATGCTTCGCTTGCCACACCACCGCACCAAACGTTGCCGATCAATTGGACGAGAAAAATCTCATTCCCGGCGTGACCTGCGAAGCCTGCCACGGGCCCGGCGCGAATCACGTGGCCGCCATGCAAGCGGCGAAGGTAGCGGGAATGTCTCCCCCAGCGGAAGGAACCATTTTCAACGCCGCTCAGCTCGGCCCTGCCGATTCGGTGGATTTTTGCGGTGCCTGTCACGCCACCTGGTGGGATGTGAAACTCTCGGGCGTCAAAGGTGTCTCCAATGCCAAATCGCAACCCTATCGCCTGCAAGGCAGTAAATGTTGGGGTAAGGGCGATGCGCGCCTCACTTGCGTCGCATGCCACGATCCCCACAAACAACTCCAGACCGATTCGGCTTCGTACGACTCAAACTGCTTGCGTTGCCATGCATCAACGGCGAGTGGAAACAAAGTCCCCAACCACCCTGCCGCTCCCTTCCCAGTCGGCACGAAAAACTGCGCGTCCTGCCATATGCCTAAAGTCTATGTCCCCGAAATGCACTACAGCTTCACCGACCACCGCATCCGGATAGCCCGCGACAACGACCCCTATCCAGAATAGTCCCTGGGGCACCTCCGAGACGGTCTCCGGCAGTAAAACGTCCTTCCTTTTTCCTCGTATCTCTTTGTATTCACCAACGTTAACCGCGCTTCCCGTTGCCCTCGACAAGCGTCACATAGCGATCGACCGGCAAATTCTCAAACCGCTCCACCACGCCGCTCGGCAGCGGCCATTTAACTTCCACCCAGTCGACCTTCGTCCTCTTGCCGATCCCCAACACCAGACGCGGGTCGTGCGACGACAAAAAGCTCCCACCACCCACCTTCATTCGCGACCTCCTCAAATCTCCCGCCTGGTAGGCCACCCGCGCTCCAATGGCGTCCACATTCGACTTCTTCCCCACCAGTCGAACGCCCAGCCAGTGATTTTGCTTTCCCAGATTGTTCCGCAGCAAAACCGGCGCCGCATCATTAACGGAAATCAGCACATCCACGCCGCCATCATTGTCGAGATCTCCGAGTGCCAGCCCACGCGCCGCAAACGTCTTGGCAAACACCGGCCCGCTTTCCGCACTAACATTGGTAAAGGTCTTCCCTTCACTCCGAAACAGCAGCAGCGGCTCCTTGAACGTCACCTGGTGCGAAAACCCTTCGACCAGATCGTCTGGAAATCCATTCGCCAAAAGCAAATCCAACTCCCCATCGTTGTCGTAATCAAAGAATTTCAATCCCCATCCACTCATCCAGCGGGTCGCCATCCCGATTCCCTGCTGCATTGCCACATCGTTGAAGGTCTCATCCCCGTTATTCTGGTACAGCGAAAAAATCTCTTCATCGATGTTCGCTACAAACAAATCCATCGACCCATCCTGATTGAAATCCGCCGAGTCCACCCCCATCCCGGACCGCGCACGGCCATCCGCACTGTACGCCACGTCCGCCGCTAACCCGATCTCCTCAAACCGCCCGCCACGATTCACATACAGAAAATTGGCCACGGTATCATTCGAAACAAACAAATCCATCCGCCCATCATTATTAATGTCCGTAGCCACAACACCCCAAGCCTTGCCCAGGTGCTCCGCAATCCCCATCTCCTTGCTTACATCCGTGAACGTCCCATCCCCATTGTTATGAAACAGCCAGCTGGGCCGCGGCCTGAAAATCCGTGGAATACAATAGTGATGGGTACCGTCCTTATCCACGCCGCAACTCAGCGACTTGTTGAACTCGCAAAACTGCCCCACAAATAGGTCCAGTCGCCCATCATTGTCGTAATCAAACCACACCGCGCTTGAAGCCCATCCCGGCGCCGCAACCCCCGCTTTCTCGGTCACATCGGTGAACGTCCCGTCCCCATTGTTCCGGTACAAAATGCTTCGCCCATACTGCGTCACGTAAATGTCCGCAAAACCATCCCGGTTGTAATCGCCCACGGCCACGCCCATCCCATACCCGCCGCCACCAACCCCCGCCTTCTCCGTAACATCTGTAAACGTCCCATCGCGATTATTCCTGTAAAGCGTGTTCCGCAAAGGCTTCGCGGGGTCATAAAAGTCGCACTTCCCGCTATTCACCAGATAAATGTCCATCCACCCGTCATTGTTGTAGTCCAGAAACGCGCACCCCGCCCCGCTGGTCTCCGGCAAATGCTTAGCCGCCGACCGCCCAGCCGTATGCACCCAATGAATCCCGCTTTTCGCCGGCGGGATTTCTTCAAATGTGGCAGATGCAATGGAAGGAACGTTCCGCATCCATGGTGAGAAGCGAAACCAAGAACCACCGGCCAAACAAGAAAGACAATGAAGAAATCGTCTTCGCGTCAATGGAAATATTCGCGGTTGAAAGACGCCATCAGGCATTGGCGGCATTATGCCCACAACGCCAACGCGATGCAAAAACCAGTTCTCGCCCCGCACCCAATCGAACGCTAGCGACGCCGCTCGGCCAACGCGAATGGACGTGCCCTGGAGCCGAATGATCGCATAAACCATGGCGGCAACGACGCCAACAGAAGCGGCGCCTCGATGAATACCCACAATGGCTGCCATGCCCAACCACAAACAATGCAGGGCCCACGTTACGCGCCGGATTGGCCGAAGTATTCGTACGGGGACTCCGACCCCGATCTCGCGCTCGTTTGTGCCGCTCGCGACGTAGTACCCCCGGTTGCCTCCAGGTGCGAATCGGCAACAGTTCGCGTACAATTCCCAACGCCATTGCGGCCACCACTATGAACCTTCTGACTCGACGCGTCTTCCTGGAAAGACTCTCCACCATCACCGCCGGCAGCTTTCTCGCCACTCACGCCCCGAGCGCTCTCGCTGCGGGACAATCCGCCCCACACATGCAGTTCCCCACCGAGCCACGCGATCGCATCGCCGTAGCCTCCTACCCATTCCGCGCCTATATGGACCTCCCAAACAATCGCGATCGCAACGCCAGCCTCCCCGGGATGGACCTTACCCAGTTCCCTTCCGAAGTTGTCTCCAAGTTTGGCGTCCACAACATCGAGCCGCTCGCGCAACACTTCCGCTCGACCGATTCCGCTTATCTGGCCAAGTTCCGCGCAGCACTGCAAAAAGAAAACGTACACATCGTGGATATTCCCACCCACGTGCAAGCCAGTTTCTACGACGCGGATCCCGCGGCGCGTCAGAAGGCGATCGCCGTCGCCAAGAAGTGGGTAGACGTGGCCGTAGAGGTGGGCTCCCCAAGCGTTCGTCCGCATGTCGCGGCGGCGTCCAATTCCACACCGAATGTACAACGCGCCGCGGAAAGCCTTCGGGAAGTAACCGAGTATGCCGCCGGGAAAAATATCGTGGTTACCCTGGAGAACGACGATCCCATCAGCGAAGAGGCCTTTTTCATCGTCAAGGTCATCGACGCCGTCAACAATCCTTACCTGCGCGCTTTACCGGATTTTGCAAACTCCGCGCTCACCGGCAACCCCGATTTTAACTACCGCGCGGTGCAGGTGATGTTCGAGCGTGCCTACTGCATCGCCCACGTCAAAGACGGTGAAGTCGACGACCACGGCAAACAATTCAACATCGACCTGAAAAGAACGTTCGACATCGCGAAATCTACCCTTTATCGCGGATATTTCTCTATCGAGTTCGACGCCCCCGGCGACCCCTACGCCCCCACAACAAAGCTCATCGAGCAAACAATCCGCTACCTCTCCTAGCGTAATGTTTTGGAGTTTTCAAACGCCAGGAATAGAGCCCGCCGACGATGAGGCTGCGACGGCCGTCGCTGGTGGCTTGGCGCCCATTGTTAGGAGCCACAGCAGGAAAGCGACCTCTCCCAACAGGATGGGAAAGGTGATGGTAGAAACGCTATCCTCGTATTGCGGTAACAGAAAGCCCGTAAAGCTAAGGAGCAGATAGGCGAAGCCGTTGATGACCAGCCAAACGCCTAGGAAGCGCGGCATGAAGCGCGACCTGTACGTCAGCAAGCCCAATGGAATGAGCCATAGACCATAAAAAATCTCGCCGGCTACAAATCCCTGGCCATGTAGATTGAGAAACAGCATGGCCAGGGCGTCCCGCTGAGGTTTCTCGAATACGGACAAGAAATCGGCGCCGCGCACAAGTATCAGTGCAGCCGCGTCGTTCAAAGTGTTGCAAAAGTAAATGGCGGCTGGCAACAGCCCGCCCAAAATTACCACCAGCACAGCGAGGTTTCGGTCCACTTCCTTGAACAACCGGTAAAGAGCCAGCGCAACGAAGATCACGATGGTCCCGACGAACAGGTCGCTGAAGATGCCGAAACGGAAGAGCATCTCATGCGCGGCGATGTTGTTGGCCGTCGCGGTCGCATTGCCGTGCACGAACAGCCTGCCTGGAATGTAGATGAGGCGGACGGGGCCGGCGATGGCGAGCAGCAGGTACAGAAATCCGGCAACTCTGCCTGGGTTGCGCGTCGAGCTCATGGTGCCCCCCTCGCAAGGATCTTGCCTCCGATACGGCAGAGACCCGTCAAAGAGTTTCGACAAACGAACAAGCCGGCTCCTGTGGTGCACCCGGCGAGCAGTTTACCCGAGGTTTGACCTGAGGGTATCGAATACTATCCGTGCGACCTGTTGCGTTCGAGAGTTCCCGTCCGGACGCTGGTCATCGCTTGCATCAACCAAAGTTCGGATACTTCCCTGTTGTGGACTTATTTGCTCGGAGCCCCCCGCTTCCAAGGCAGGCGAGCGCAAAGACCTAGAACCGCATCCTTCACAACAGCTGCTAACCATTCGACATTGACATAGTCTAACTATGCCAGGGGTGATGCTTTGCATCGAGACGAAATTCCTCCGGGTACGCTCTATCTGCTGATTTTGAGAACGCTCGCGCGCTCCGGCGAAATGCATGGGTTTGAGATCGCCAATTCCATTCAGCGGATATCAGATGACGTCCTCCAAGTTGAAGAGGGCTCCTTATACCCCGCGTTGCAGCGGATGTTGATCAAAGGCTGGGTGACCGCCAAGTGGGGTACGACGGCTGGAAACCGCCGCGCTCGCTACTACCAATTGACTGCGGCGGGGCGAAAGCAATTAGAGGTGGAATTGTCGCAGTTTGAACGCGTTATCGGAGCGATCACGCGGGTGATCGAGACGGTGTGAAAGGAGCTCCGTTATGGACTGGCTGCGCGAACTTGCAAGACGGCTCGGAATGCTCGTTCATCGGCGACAGTTTGATGCGGATCTCGAAGAGGAGATGCGCCTGCATTTGGAATTACGCCAACAGGAACAGATCCAATCCGGTATGACTGCATGTGATGCTGAGGCCGCTGCCCGGCGGCAGTTTGGCAACGTGACCTCGCTCACAGAGCGAAGCCGCATCGCGTGGGGCTGGGAAGGGTTCGAGAACGTGGCGCTGGATGTTCGCTACGGTCTGCGGATGTTGCGCAAGTCCCCTGGTTTTAGCGCCGTCGTCGTCCTGACGATTGCCCTAGGCATTGGAGCGACAACCGCGATTTTTAGTGTCGTCGATGCCACGCTATTGCACCCCTTGCCTTACCCCCAACCGGAGCAACTCGTAAGTGTCGAGGATGATCTTGCAGGCGGGGGCGCGCGCGAGGTTGGAATGTCCGAACCCGAGTGGCAGGACCTTCAACATTCCGGGATTTTCGAATATGTCTCGCCGACGTGGTATGACGAAAATAATTTAACAGGCTCATCTCAACCGGCGCGCGTTCGCTTGCTTATTGTCGCGCCGAATTATTTTGCGCTACTGGGTGTCGAGCCGCAGTTAGGCCGCGCCTTCCATGCCGAGGATCACAAGCCCGGGCTTTTACTGGAGGTCCTCATCAGCGACGGGCTGTGGAAGCGGGCCTTCGGAGGCGACCTGCATATATTAGACAAGAGTGTTCGGCTCGACACCGACTTGTATCGAATCGTGGGCGTCATGCCAGCCAGTTTTCACGCCCCGGGGCGAACGAAGGATGAAAGGAATGTCGATATCTGGGCCGCCACGAGTTTTTACGGCGCGCCTATGGCTGATCACCCGCCGCGGAACAGGCGGAATCTGCCGGAAGCAATCGCACGACTCAAGCCGGGACTCACGATTGCGGCGGCGCAGAGCCGGTTAAACGCGCTCGTCGCAGCGTTGCAGAAACAATTCCCCGGCGACTATCCCCTACAGAGCGCATGGACGGTGCGATTGGTACCACTCAAGGAGAACGTGGTTGGCAATGTTCGCCAGTCGTTGATCCTGCTGCTGGGGGCTGTCGGATTGGTCTTGTTGATCGGCTGCGTGAACGTCGCGAATCTGCTGCTCGCTCGGGGCAGTGCGCGAGGGCGCGAAATGGCCGTTCGGCAGGCGCTTGGAGCCGCGCGGAAGCGATTGATGTCGCAGCTGCTAACCGAGAGCTTGCTGCTATCGCAAGCCGGCGGATTAGCCGGTCTAGCGATTCTGTTCTGCACGAAAACGTTTCTGTTGCGCATCGTGCCAGACAGCCTGCCGCGCCTCAATGAAGTGTCGATTAACTGGGCCGTCCTGCTCTTCGCCTTCGTCGCCTCGCTGGTCGCCGGGGCGGTTTTCGGTCTGGCCCCTGCTTTGCATGCCGGCCGGCTGGACTTAACTCAAATGCTCAAACAGGAAGGGCGGGGCTCGACAGGTTCCGGGGAGCAGGCGCGCACCCGGCGCTTGCTCGTGGTAACGGAGTTTGCCCTTTCTTTGGTGCTGATGATTTCTGCGGGCCTCTTGCTGCGCAGTTTTTGGGACTTGCTGAATGTGAAGCTCGGATTCAATCCACAGGACGTGATGGCGGTCCGCACCAGGCTGCCCTACCCAAATGATCCCAAGACCGACATCTACGCAACCCCGGCACAGGAGGCACCATTCCTGCGCGAAGTAATTCGCCGCAGTAAAACGCTCCCAGGAGTCGAAGAAGTGGCCCTCGGAGATACCGCGTCCATTCCGTTGGACGGGAGCCAGCGCGAGTTGAAAGTGATCTCGGAGGGCTACTTGTTCTTGACACTCGAGGGGCGCGAGAGTCAGAGCGACCAGCCTGGGGCGGTCGAGCGGTCAAGCGTTACACCAGACTATTTTCACTTAATGCAAATCCCGCTGCTCGGCGGCCGCTTGTTCAACGAATTGGATAATGACAACACTCCGCAGGTCGCGGTGATCAATGAGGCGTTCGCGCGGACATACTGGCCAGAGGAAAATCCTCTGGGCAAGCGCTTCAAGAAAACGGGAGCGGGCTCCCCCTGGGTTACCGTTGTCGGCATGATTGCCAACGCCAGGACAGAATCGCTGGCGGAAGCGAGCATCCCGCAAATCTATCTGGACTTGTATCAGACCGGAGCAAAACACCTGGCGATACTCTTGCGCGGACATCTCGACGCGGGTGCAATTCCGCCAGAAGTGCGCAAGCAGGTGCAGTCGGTCGATCCCACGCTTCCCGTTTTCGGTGCACAAACGCTCAACGAGACGGTATCCGCGTCTCTCTCCGAGAGGCGATTCTCGATGGAAATGGTTGCGCTGTTCGCGCTGACTGCTTTGCTGCTCGCCGGGCTCGGAATTTACGGAGTGATTTCGTACACGGTAAGCGAGCGCACACACGAGATCGGGATACGCCTAGCCCTTGGCGCTACCAGAAGGAATATCCTGCGCGCGGTTCTGCGTCAAGGATTGTGGCTTGTTATTGCAGGTGCTGCGGTTGGGCTGGTTTGTGCGTTGCTCGTTTCGCACGTAATGGCAGGACTACTGTACGGGGTGCGGCCGACAGATCCTCTGACGTTCATCGGTGTCACCATTTTTCTGGCTGGGGTCGCTCTGCTTGCGAGCTACATTCCGGCGCGGCGCGCGATGAAACTAGACCCGATGTGTGCCCTTCGCGACGCATGAAGCCGTGGTGTCTACGGCCGTAGGTTACCCCAGCGGGTGCTTGAAAAATCCAGTCCTTTGGGTTCAGACGAATTCCAGGAGAGATTCGAATGAGACAAATGACAAACCTGTTCACGCTCTTAGCCGTTCTGTTTTTTGCTCTGTCTTCCACCGCGCAACTCGCCCCCCCATCGCCCGCTCACGTCACCCTAGTAAAAGCTGGCCGCCTGCTTGATCCACGCACCGGGAACGTTCTTTCCCCCGCAGCCGTGCTGATTGAAAACGGCAAGATTAAGGAAGTGAACTCGCTCGCGCAAATACAAGGGAAGGCACCGGCCGGCCTCGAGACCATTGACCTCGGCAGCGCCACCTTGCTCCCCGGTCTGATCGACAGCCACACCCATCTCCTCCTCGATGTGATGGTCCCCGCGGAAGCTGAGATCAACCGCCGCTATAACGGCGAGTTCGTTCCCGGGCTGCTGTTGGCGATCACCATGGCTCCTAGCCAACGGGTCTTACTCGGGGCACAGTTAGCACGCGAAGATTTGGAGAGTGGCTTCACGACGGTGCGCAATCTCGGCCACTCCGGCATCGATGGCGACGTTTCGTTGCGGGACGCCATCAACGCGGGACGCGTCCCTGGACCGAGAATTCTCGCCGCCGGCCGTAAACTCACTTCGCCGGCTAGCTATATCCAGAGTCTCAATCCCGCTCTCGCCGCGCCCATCGTGCAACAGGAGTTTCTGCAGATCGCCAACCCCGAACAGGCACGGCAGGCCGTCCGCGAGAATACCTTCTACAACGTGGATGTCATCAAGGTCGCGGCCGAGGACGACATCACACCCAAGGAGATGACCGCCATCGTCGACGAGGCTCACCGGCAGCACCTCAAAGTTGCCGTCCACGCTTTCTCTCCCAGCAGCATACAGATGGCGATTGATGCTGGCGCCGACTCCATCGAGCACGGCAATGGTGTGACCGACGAACAACTCAAAATCATGCGCGATAAAGGGATCTTTATCGACCTCACGCCCACCTGGTATGACGGCTTTTTCTCGAAGGTGGTCGAAGCGAGCATCGTCACGTCTCCATCCTACCGAGCTGCAAACGCTCGTGGGGATGAACGCGGCCAGAAGCGGTACGACGCCTTGGTCCAGCGAATCATGAAGTCGGGCGTGAAGTTTGCCGCCGGCTCGGACATGTGCTGGTTCTACCCCGGAAAAACGCGCGGCCAAGCCAGTGCAAGCAGGTTCCCCGCTTTGCACGAAGCTGGAATGCCATCGCTCGAGGTTCTTCGTGCGATTACTTCAAACGCGGCCGAAATGCTGGGCTGGCAGGACCGCATTGGAGCGGTGGAGCCTGGGAAATTTGCCGACCTCGTCGCCGTCAGCGGAGATCCGATCGCCGATACGCGCGAACTGGAGCGAGTCCGCTTCGTGATGAAGAACGGACAAGTGGTCCGCAATGAGCTTTCCTCTCATTGAGGTGCAGTGCAGGCAAAATGGATAGGTTCACTCGAATGAAGGCGATACGAATCTTCCTGGCGCTGGCCGTAGGCCTCCTTGCCGGGGCCGGCTACGTTTCCATCACAAGAAGGACCGCTGCCAGCCGCCCTCAGGGGCCGCAGCCCACGGGTGTGCGCCAGGTTGAACTGAAGACCTCCGACGGCACGCTCTTGAAGGCCAGCTACTTTGCCGCTCCAAAACCCGGTCCGGGCGTATTGCTGCTCCATCAGGTTAACCGCACGCGAAAGTCGTGGGATGACGTAGCGGCGAGGCTCGCGTCTGCGGGAATCAGCACGTTGACGCTCGATATGCGAGGACACGGGGAAAGCGGCGGGACGCCATATGAAAAACTCCCCGAAGCAGAACTTGGCAAGCACTGGCGCGGATGGTCCGAGGACGTTGACTCGGCGTTTCAATATTTGCTTTCTCAGCCCGGCGTCAACCGCAAGGCCATCGGTCTCGGTGGTGCCGGCTTACTGGGTGTGGACAATTCCGTCGAAGCGGCGCGCCGGCATTCTGCTGAGGTGAAATCACTGGCGCTGCTCTCTGGAGAGACGTTCCAGGATGGCCTGCAATTCCTGCGGGAGGCGTCACAACTGCCCGGCCTATTCGTCGTTTCCGATACTGACGAATATCCCCCTACGGCGGAGGCTATGGAATTGCTCTACATCACCTCCTCGAATCCCGGAAAGAAGTTCGTGCACTACGCCGCCGCGGAAGATGCTCCCTGGCTTTGGTACGAGCCATTTGATCTCGACAAAGTCCCCGATACTGGCAACCACGGAACCGACATGTTCAATGCCCATCCCGACTTGCCGGGCATCATCGTGCATTGGTTCGTCACCACCCTGATCCAGACGCCGGGGCACGCTCCAGCCGATACGGTGGCCTCCGCCGCAATCCTCAACCAAATCCGCGCACCTGGCGGTGTGGCGCAAGTCACGCGGCACCTAGTCGAAGTCCGGAGGACAGATCCCGGCGCGCTGTTGTGGCCGGAAATTGCCGTCGACATCCTAGGCAATGACCACTTGCGCGTGGGCGAGATGAAGGCAGCGATCGAAATCTTCAAGCTCAACCTGCTCGCCTATCCGGATTCGGCCGACGCATACAGTAGCCTCGCCGATGCGTATTTGGCAGACGGACAGAAGGATCTGGCACGGCAGTGTGCGGAGAAAACGTTAGATCTGCTGGATTCTCACGCCGCGCCGGCATCGTCCTGGTCCGATACGGAGCAGCGGCGCGGAGAGATTCGTCACGGCGCGCAGAGGATACTTAAAAAGATAGGTGCGGCGCGCTGATAACGGTGAACTAGCTCGGGTACGTGTGTTCTTCGCAGCTTATAACGTGGCCTGGTGGTCTACTATCGCGCGAACAACCTGGTGCCGCCGGATTCGCGGCGTTGATAAGTCCTTGAAAGTTCTCGGGCAAGCCAGACTTGAGAGCGCCGGCGGGCATGGGAAGCTGTTTACCGAGCCGCCCGAACCACTTCTCGCCACGCGTCCTCGATTCTAGTTAGAATCCATTGTGGTGTCCGCCAAGCCTCACTGCCGATACCGCGCGTCTCTCGGCACCGTCCTCGTCCTTGCGTGCATTGCCGGGCCGCCTTTTGGTCGCGCCAGCACCAGACCCGCGCAAACGGTCGACGACCGCTTCGACCATGTAGTGAAGGCTGCCGCAGCCGCACGCGACGCCGGCCGCACTGACGAGGCCATTGAAAATTACCGCCGCGCTGTCGCCATTCGCTCCCACTGGCAGGAAGGCTGGTTCTACCTCGGCACGCTCCTGTACGACGCCGACCGCTACGCCGACGCCATCCCTGCCTTCCAGAAACTCGCGCAACTCGCCCCTGCCATCGGTCCGGCATGGAATTTCCTTGGCCTTTGTGAATTCGAGACCAAGGACTACCCCGACGCTCTTATCCACCTCGAAAAAGGCCAGGAGCTCGGAACCGGCGACGATCCCGAAATCGCTCGCGTCTCCCAATATCACCTCGCGCTGCTGCTCAACCGCAACGGCGAGTTTGAACGCGCCACCGCAATGCTTGTCTCTGCATTTGGCGGAAACCAATTCCCCGCCCAGGCAAAACTCGCACTGGGTCTCGCTCTGCTGCACGCGCCGGTCTTGCCGGACGAACTCAATCCGTCACGGGAAGCGCTGGTTCATGCCGCGGGCGAAATCGCCGCATCGCTGGTGCAAGGCGATTCCGCAAAAGCCCTCGAAGCGTTCCCGCAAATCTTGAAGGACTATCCCGACTTGCCGTATCTGCACGATTCCTACGCCAAAGCCCTCGCCGCGGCAGGAAGGAACCAGGAGGCAATCGAGCAACGAGGTGAGGAGTCGCGCATCGCAGAAGGCTTGGCTTCGGAAAAAGCACGGCGTGACGAAAAAATAGCCCAAATCTACGCGTTGCACGCCGCGGTGGCTCGCACGGAGATCGCCCAGCTGAGTGCCGACGATCTATGGAATCAGGCGATGGGCGATTATTCGAGTAGGAAATATTCCGACTCCGTCGCGACATTGAAAACGTGGGTAGAACGCAGGCCAGCCGAACAAAAACTCAATGACGGCACAGCGTGGGCCGTCATGGGCCTGAGCGAATTTGCACTTCATGATGATGACAACGCCCTCATCCATCTGCAGCGCGGTCAGGATCTCGGACTCGGCGGCAGCGCTGACTCTGTTCGCCTCGCACGCTATCACCTGGCAATTCTCCTGAATCGCGGCGCGCAATATGAAAACGCCTCGCGCTTGTTGGCTCCCGAAGCAAATTCCGGTTCGCTCGCGAACGAGATCCAATTCGCTCTCGGCATCGCCTTGCTGCGCATGCCGCTGCTGCCTGAGCAGGTGCTTCCGCAAAAGCGCGCGCTCGTGCAAAGGGCCGGAGAAATCGCCATCTTGCTCCAAGACGGCAAGTACGATCAGGCTTTTCCAAAGCTGCAGCAACTTCTGAGGGAATCTCCAGCGACGCCGTTCCTGCACTACACCTACGGACTCGCGCTGGTGAGCCTGTCGCAATACGACGAAGCCGCGCCACAGCTAAGCGAGGAATTGCGCATCTCACCGGCCAGCGATCTTCCTTATGTATTGCTCGCTTCGATCGCGCTGCGCAAACACGACCCCACCTCCGCGCTGCCCGCGGCCGAACGCGCCGTCCAACTGGCGCCCGAATCCGCGAAGGCCCATTACATCTTGGGTCGCGCATGTCTCGAATTGGGCCAGCAGGAGAAAGCGGTTCACGAACTCGAGGCCGCAAACAAGATCAATCCAGGAAGCCCTGAAGTCCACTTCAATCTTGCGAAAGCCTACGCGAAAACAAAACAACCGGAAAAAGCTGCAGAGGAACGCGCGATCTTCGCGCGTCTAAACGCACTCGCCGAGCAGCAACGCAGCCAAGCGGTCAACCAATCCTCTGGCGCCACAATTAATTCCATGGACCTGACACCAGCGCAAACGAACAAAGAAACCGCCAACCCGGAGCAACGGTGATGGCAACCGAGGTTTCAGTTCGCAAAGCGTTCGGCGGCGCGGGCTCTGGCCTTGGCGGCTTCCTCTTCACGATTCTTCGGCGGCGCATTGGTTTCGAGGGAGCGCAGTAGGCTGCTGGAGATGCGGGCGACATCCTCGATGGCTGCTTGAAACGCCGCTTCGTTGGCTTTGGAGGGTTTGTTGAAACCCGTAATTTTTCGGACGAACTGCAACGAGGCCGCGCGGACTTCGTCGTCGGTGACGGGCGGCTCGAAATTGAAGAGCGTTTTTATATTTCGGCACATGGCATCAGATCTCCTTGCGAAGAGGAACGGAAGGCGCGCAATGCCGGATCACGTCGGAGCAGAGACGCGACGTATGTCGCGAAAAGGATCGGTTGCATGGCGTTTCCTCCGTTGGCGCTAATCCCTGACGGATAGAGTCTAGACAAGCAGGTGCGCGCCCATCCCAGATGATTTCGCGAACTTACGCTTTGTTCGATTCCGCTTGAGCTGATTTGGGCAACTAAAATCTGTCGCTCCTGGACCTGAAACGCCGCAGAAAAACGATCGGAAGCAGCTTCGACTCCGCAACCGCTCGGACCGTCCCCTTTCGCGATGCGACAAGTCTAGCCACCGGCCATGGCGCCTACGATCAAGAAAGGCTCGGTCCCCTTGGCTATTGCGCTCGGCAGCGGCGTATTCGGCGGTTCCAGCGAATAGTCTTCTTCGCAAGCGAAGAAGCGGACGAACGGGCGCCGTTCTTGGGTCACGTGGTCGCGGATCGTTCCCTGCAGCATCGGATAGCTGGCTTCAATCGCGTCGAGAACAGAAACGATCGTTGCTTCGCCGGCAACATCGACTTGCACCTCGCCGGTGACGCGTGCGAGCGTTTTTAGATGTGCCGGAAGCAGGACACGAATTCGACTCATGGCAGCGTCTGGGCCTCCACGGAAAGAACAGCAGGGAGATCGCGAACGATCGGAGTCCAACTATCACCAGCATCAGAGGACCCGTACACCTGGCCGCCCGTTGTCCCGAAGTATATGCCGCAGGAATCGAGCGAGTCGACGGTCATGGCATCGCGGAGCACGTTGACGTAGCAGTCGCGTTGCGGAAGACCCTTGGTCAAAGGGTCCCATTCGTTTCCGCCGGACTTGCTGCGGTACACGCGCAGCTTCCCGTCGGGTGGGAAGTGTTCGGAGTCGCTCTTGATGGGAACGACGTAAATGGTTTCTGGTTCGTGCGCGTGGACGTCAATCGGGAAGCCGAAGTCGGTGGGAAGATTGCCGCTGACCTCCTGCCAAGAGTCGCCGGCGTTGTCGCTGCGCATGACATCCCAATGCTTCTGCATGAACAGGACGTCCGGACGCGCTTTGTGCATGGCGATGCGGTGAACGCAGTGGCCAACCTCAGCAGTAGGATTGGGAATGCCTTCGGATTTCAAGCCTTGGTTGATTGGCTTCCAGGTTTTACCGGCATCGTCGCTGCGGAATGCACCGGCTGCAGAAATAGCGATGAAGATGCGATTCGGATGCTTAGGATCGAGGATGATCGTGTGGAGACACATCCCGCCGGCTCCCGGATGCCACGAAGGACCAGAGCCGTGAGTGCGAAGACCCGGAAGTTCTTCCCAGTTCTGGCCGGCATCGGTCGTGCGGAACAGCGCGGCGTCTTCCACTCCGGCAAAGACGGTATCCGGATCGGTGAGCGAGGGTTCAAGATGCCAGACGCGCGCGAATTTCCACGGGTGCGGCGTGCCGTCGTACCACATGTGGGTGCCAGCGACGCCTTCGTAGACAAATTTATTGCCGACCGGCTCCCAAGTCTTGCCCCCATTGTTCGAACGCTGGATGAGTTGGCCGAACCAGCCAGTCGACTGTGAAGCATAGAGGCGATTGGAATCGGCGGGAGATCCCTTCACATGGTAGACCTCCCAGCCGGCGAAGTGCGGGCCGCTGACGTCCCAGTGATCACGTTTGCCATCGGAAGTCAGAACGAACGCGCCTTTACGCGTGCCTACGAGTAATCGTACACCGCTCATTTTTTACTCCTTCGGGGATTTGCCGCCACTTTTGCTGGACATGGCGGTGTCACTCGAGGTCGTCTCTGGCTGGCACACTGGAGCCTACGCGGCAGTTCTCGAGCGTAGTGTGAACTCGAGAGATGAACATTGCGAGCACGAAAGCGAGTCTGACGACTTCACTTTTTAAATGCAAGTGAAATATGTTACCGTGGAACAATGACGAATCGGAAGCCGAGCCCCCAACGAAGGTCGGGGTGTCCCCTAAATGCTTCGGTGGAGATGCTGGGGGACAGATGGTCGCTGTTGATTATTCGGGACATGATGCTGCGGGGATTTCGAAGCTATAAGGAATTCCTGGAGTCGTACGAAGGAATCGCCACAAACATATTGGCGGACCGGCTGCGCAAGTTGGAAGCATACGGAATCATCGCCACGCGGCGAGATCCATCCGATGGGCGGAAAGTGATTTATGCGCTGACAGAAAAAGGAATCGACCTTGCGCCGGTGATGTCGGAAATGGTGCTGTGGGCGGCGGCGCACGAAGATTCCGTGAATGAAGCGCTGGTGGAGGAATTGCGAAAAGACAAGGAAGGGTTTATGGCTGCAGTGCGACAACGCTGGGCGGCCGCGGCCAAAGTGGTGGAAAAATCGCCGGTAACCCGCGAGTAGAAAGAGGGTTCTCTCATCGGACCGCATAAACGCCATAGCTGGCAGCGTTTGAGGAAGAGCAATACTCTGCGAGACATTGCAGCCGGTTCAGCCAGAGATATTCGAGATGACTGGTCAGCAAGCGCGGTGAAGTCCTGAGTTTGCCCTCAGCCCGCGCCTGCAGGAGCCAGCCAGACGACGCGGCGAGTTGAACTTAGACCGAAACGGAAGTTGAAGGATGGCAGCGCGACACCACGTTTGATCCACAGAACATAAACCCTATCTCGATTTCACACGAAACGCGAAGAAGGCTTCGTTACGGAGCTTTCGATCGCGTTTTGCTAAGGGCGAAAGCTTTTCTGGTTTTTCTGACGTGTTAGTTCGAGAGCGTCGATTTCCTTTTTTTGCCGGTCGACTTCTTTTTGGGGTCCCGCTTCTTTCTCGGCTACTGCCGCCGCAGCGAGGGCGGATTCCGCTTCGGCGTTGCGTCGCTTGGAGCTGAGCAGAAGTTCAAAGTCGCCGGAGAAAGAAGAGCGAACCAGGTTGACGGAATACTGTGAATCCTCCCAGGAAGCAACGGGCTCTTGGCGAGTGTCGTAACGTTCGTGCGCGGCGGGATCAGACGCGGGGGCCACGCTGGACGGCGGTCCGTATTTCGCGGAGATGGATTTCACCACGTCCTCGATAGTGAGACCTTCGGTCGAGTGTCGATCGTAGGTCACGGAGATTTTGTAAAGTTCGGCGTTGTAGAAAGAAAAGTGAACTTGTTCGACGGTATCGGATTTGAACGAAGTTCCCGGCAAGTTCGGCGGCCACCACGTCAGCTCCTGAATCAGAACTGGCTGCGTTTGAATGACCTTTGCATCAGCTAGTCTCTGCTCTGTATGCTTCAGCACGGCAGGGAGCGCGGTTCCCAGTGAGAAGGCCCGGTACCTGGACAAGTCCTGCCCCTGGAGAGCGGGGACCACAAAAAAGACAGCAGTTAGAAGTGCGAGTGAAACACCTATCGTTTTCGTTTTCGATTTCATTTTCATATCGACCACCAACTTGAATTCACAACCTGCTATTGCCCAAGCCACCGTGGATTGTCCTATCCCACCACCACTACCGGTGCGGACACTCGCGCGAAGCCTGCGGACGTTCTCAAGACGAAAATCTCGCCACGAGCGAGGGCACTACATTCCTGGATGTGGCGGGAATGGGCGATGACCCGCAGGAATGGAATGCCGAAAAAGTGGGTGGAAACCGTCCTGGTGATCTCCAGGGAATTGAAGTTTTTCTCCTCTTGTCTCGCGAGAACGGACTTTACGGCTCTGCGCAGGCCCCCCGGGGAGTCGCGGCCCAGGACGGTAGCGCGCGTCCCGCCAGCCCGGTAGAAGAAGCTCCAACCAGCGCTTTCGATGCCTCGCGTCAGCGCCCGGCGATCGGGCTTCTTCACAATTCGCCAGCCTGGCAAGAAGGTCTCGCTTTCGATCGAGAGTTGTGGCGGAAGAGCTGTGCCTTCCTTGATGAAGATCGTGGAGCTGCTGTTTGCGTCTGCCACTGGAGAGTCCATGCCTTCCTACGAACGTTGTTGCAAGAGAGAGCCGGGCCTCGACGACCCGGCTCTCGCGGTTAGCTTAGCGAGGCGATAGTCCCGCTATCGGTTGGTTAAGGGGTTTGCCGATCTCCGAACCGATCACGTCACCGGAGACCACCAGTTCAACGCGGCGATTTTGTTGGCGGCCATCGGCGGTGTCGTTTGACGCGATAGGTTGATTCTTGCCGAAGCCTTGTGCGCTGGTGGAAGATGCCGGCACACCCTGCTGGGTCAGGTAGCTCCTGACGCCCTGGGCGCGCTGCTCGGAAAGGACCTGGTTGAATTGTTCTGAGCCGATGCTATCGGTGTTGCCTTCGATAGCCAGCCTGAGAGACGGATAGGCGAGAACGATGCCGGATATTTTGGCTAGTTTCTCGCGGGCCAGCGGACGGAGGGTGAATTTGCCGCTGTCGAAGAGCACGTCGGACATATTGACGACGAGTCCGCGCGCCGTGTCGTGAGTTACCAGGATGGCGTTGAATTGCTGAAGCAGGCGGGCGCGAAGCTCTTCGCGATCGAGGACGGCTTGCTGAAGTTGCTGATTGGAGGACGCAGCAGCGGCACGATTGCGGTCAGAGTCTGCTTCTGCGGCCTGTTGGTTATGTTCGGCGGCGGCGCGAGCTCTTTCCGCGTCCGCCTGGGCGTTGGCGGATTTCTGTGCATCGGCCTGCGCATCGCTGGTGGCGTTCTCGGCAGCCATACGGCGCTGTGATTCGAGGTCGGCTTTGGTCCTGGCGTTCTGCTCACGGCGAACGGCGTCGGTGGTCGCGGATTCGGCGGCCAAACGGCGTTGCGCTTCGCGGTCCGCGTTGGCGTTGGCATCTGCTTCACGGCCTGCTGAGGCACCGCGTTCGGCTTCTCTGCGAGCGGTTTCGATGTTCTTCATGGCGATTTCACGAGCGTCTTCGGCCGTCTGCACGGCTTGTCGCGACGCCGAAATGAGCGTCTTCTTGTCCGAATGCTTTCTGATTGCCAACTCGTCGGCCGTCTTGATCTGAAGCAGGGCCTTGTCATAGCTCGGTGTTGCGTAACGCTGCGCTCCAGCGGATTCGGCAATGCGCATAGCGTTGCGTGCCTCGAAGAACTCGAGCGGCAGTTTGGCATTTAGGACGACCGGGTCGAATTTGTAGCCCGTTGGAATATAGCCGCCACGGTCAATCAGCTCATATTTTGATTCCACGGCTTCGGTGGTTCCCACGGTGTCGGAGCGAACTTCATTTTCGAGGACCACCAGATTGCTGGGGCGGCGCACGGCGTAATACGGTTCAGCGGTGACGATGAGGGCGAAAGCTTGAAGTTGCGTGGCGGTCTCGAGCTTACTGCGGTGGTTACCGCCAACGAGGATCTCGCCAAGATTCACGGGTCTACCTTCCGGGGAAACAGCCCACAAAACGTAGGTGAGATATTCGTTTCCAAAAGTCCTGGGATTGTCGAGTCCCTGGAGTTCGGCGACGACCTTGGTGTCGCCACGCTTGCTCTGTACCGTGGCGCCGCCCAGGGCGCCGGGCATAAGATCCGTGCCCTTGAAATTGATCTTCGTGGAGGCACCGCGGTGACCGTAGTTCACGGCGGGGGTAGTACGGCTTACTACATTGAATCGAAATGTCGGTGTGGGATTGTCGGGTTCGGCAGGCACACTAGTTTGTGCAGCAGCAACCGCAGAGGCCCCGAGCGCTAGTACAACCGCGAAAATAATCTTGGAATTCTTCAGCATAAGTCTCCTTCGAGAAACTTCGAGATACCACTGTCGCCGTTTGGGGTCCTGAATACTGTCCGTTAACGCACGTTGGACGATAAAGGTTGAAAATATTAGGCGGGAGTACTGTCTGTGGTGCGGCTCGTTGCGTAAGGTCGCCGGAAGAGGATGAACGTTACCCAGTGAAGTTCGTAGGTCGAAAATGAGAACCTTATCCTATGGCTGTCGAATAGAGCGGTTGGAGAAGCGTTTCACCCCCAGAAGGGCTGGAACATGCTGTGAATCGAAATGTAGTCAGATCAGGCACAACGCCAGAGATAGCTGCGCCCTGGACCAATTCAACTGGTGATTTGGCCAATTCTTTGAACGTTTCGAAGCTACCGGGACCAGAACGTCCCGGCGGCTTCGTCGCTTCCACCTATTGATTGGAAGCGCGCTCGGATTCGTTGCGGGGCGCACTCTTCTGCAAGACGTGGACAAAATGACGGCCTGTAGAAGGCACTCCGGTATGCTGGCCTCTCACGATCTCTTTTGCCTTGATGGAATGGCCATAGACATCGGCGCTGGCGTCGTCGTCGGGACGAATCGTGGAGCCTTCCAGGGAGATTCCTGCAAACACGCCACGCGAACGCGAGTAGCTAAGGATCTCAGCGCGCATCCAAGCATCCGTATCCGCGGAAGCGTCACGCCCCTTGGGTCCACCGGCAACGGAAGCATCGGCACCCAACTTAACCTTGCTGCTGAGAATGGAGTCCATGCCGCGGCCATTCATGACCAGCAGGATCAGGTCGGTCGCTTCTCCACCAATCTGGAAACCGACGCTACCACCTTCGAGCGCGTACATTGCTGGCGCTCCCCAGGGACCACGGAAGTGCTCGCCGGTGCGACAAACCATGGCTCCGCGGCCGTAGTCTGCGCCGATTCCAAAAGCGAGTTTCTTGACGGAAGGAATTACGATTACGCACTCGGCTTTTTCTAAGAGGTCGTGAGGAATATTGTCAGGAATGTTGAGCACTTCCTGCATGACCACGCCGCACTCTTCGAGGCGTTTCTGTTCCTTGTTCAATTTCGCGGCGTACACAGCACCTGCTGCCAGAGCTAGACATGCTGCGCCAATCAGATAACGTTTCATCACTGACCTCCTGAGTCAGAACTACTATCACTCACATGCATTTCTGCGCGATGCTCCAGTCCTTCGTCTCTCCTGCTTTCCTTGCGAAACGGTTGACCACCTTTCGCAATCCAACGTCGGAGCCCACGTTCGAGTCGAAAATCTAGATACGTCCCAGGAGCACGAGAACGACCACAATGAGAAGGACGAGACCCAGGCCCCCTGTCGGGGCATAGCCCCACCGCCGGCTGTGAGACCATCTCGGCAAAGCCCCGAAGAATGCCAGGATCAAAATTACGATCAAAACCGTTCCAAGCATGTTTTCCCCCTATCAAATAGCCCCGCCCTGCCACGAATCAAGCTTTGAATTTGCCCCCGCGGAGCTCTTCGTTCGGCAAAGCTCTGTAAATTTGCGATCCGCCACTATTAGGCGCTTCTTAGTCGTCGCGCGTGAGACATAGAACGCTTCGTCACACATTCGGGAAACCGGAACCAAAATGGCGCCGATGGCGGACGGCTCGACGAATCGTTTAGAGCGATTATCATCCTCCATCGGCATCCTAGTAGAGTCTCCGGGGTATATCTATCCACAAACGGACAGATTTGCTTTCTGTAGTGCACCTGATCGGGTGCTAAGATGCATACTATAAATTATGGCAAAACCAGCATTTTCGCGAAGATCCGAGGCGGGCAAGCAGGCCCCTTTTGACGCCCAGGGCTTTCTTGACTCGACCGGCGTGGCCAGAAAAGCCGTGGAGTTCCGCAAAAAAGAGACGATCTTTGCGCAAGGTGATTCCGCCAAACACGTCATGTACATTCAACAAGGCGGCGTGAAGCTCTCGGTCGTAAACTCCACCGGTAAAGAGGCCGTGGTGGCCGTTCTGAAATCTGGAGATTTTTTTGGTGAGGGGTGTCTTGCGGGCCAAGCCATCCGTATGGGGTCGGCCACGAGCACCGGCCCGAGCACCGTGCTGGTGATTGATAAAGAAGAGATGATCCGCGTGTTGCACTCTCAACATGAGTTTTCCGATAGATTCATCGCCCACATGCTTTCCCGAAATATCCGAGTGGAAGAGGACTTGATCGATCAACTTTTCAATTCCACCGAAAAGCGCCTAGCTCGCGCGCTGCTTTTACTGGCCCGATATGGGAAGAGTGACGAACCGCAAAGGGTGCTTCCCAAGGTATCGCAGGAAACCTTGGCGGAAATGATCGGGACCACCCGCTCGCGGGTCAACCTGTTCATGAACAAATTCAAGAAATTAGGTTTCATCGATACGAGGGACGGCCTTGAAATTAACAGCTCGCTGTTGAGCGTCATTCTGCACGACTAGTTGCTCGAACTCTCGGCCCCGAAACCATCTTGCCCGAGGCACAACATCCTGCAGCATGCGTTTCGCGCTGGCGATTATTCTCTGTTATTGAAAGCCCCGACCGAGCCACTTAATTCCTGGTTCCCGGTCCCAACGAAATACGACATCGATCGTTACTGATTATCCTAGCTAGCCCTCCGACATTTCGCCTGCGCACACCGGCGGAAAGAGAAGATTGCAGCCTGTGGAGGAAGAATCGCCTCACCCGGAAGCATCGCCTAGGTTTCGATTCCCGACTGAGAAAACGTTTGTCTCTTCTGCCGGTTCGAACTAGCGGATGTGGGTCGCCTTTTGCAGTTCGTCGTGGCCGAACGCGGAAGTCATTCGTTCCCACCGATCTTTTCCCGTTTGGTCTTTACCAACTAGCGTTTGCCTTGGCCAGCACCACAGCCGACCTCCTGGCCGCCGCTTCGTAATATCGCACCATTCGTTGCGGTTCCTCCGCCTTGTAAGGCGCCAGATTGTGCGCCCACCGAAACCCGATGGGTTGAAACCAAAGCTCCGCCTCCACTTTGAACGGTCCCGTTGCGTTCCCGGTCGAGACCACATACCGCACCGAGCTTCCGCTGTCTGTGAATCCCGGATCGTTGGCCGCGTCGCCTGTCACCGCGATATCCTTGTTCGCGGTAGCCTTATCGAAGCCGTGCGGCAAGAGCCGATTATCCTTCAAGTACCCGACTGCATGGAGCAGACCGGTCGTAACCTTCCCGTCCGAATCCTTCAGGATCGGTTCGTAAATTTCCACTTCCTGTGAACTCGTAATCTCGCGATAGTGCGGCTCGAACTTCAGAGGGTCTTCGTCGTTGTCGTTGCCTACAATCGACCCGTCCGGGTTGAGCGCACCCGACTCAAACACCACACGTCCACTGCCGTCCCTTACCGCAAAATGTAGCCACGCCCGCCGCGAAGGATAAGCTGTAGGCAGCTTATGCCCGCCCAGATTCTCCACATGCACCTCTACGGAAAACCCATTCGGCGTCGCATCCACCCGGGGAATCGTCACCTTCGCCGCTTGCGTCTTCAAAAACTCGGCCGTGCGCTTCATCGCCGCATCCATCTCCTCGGGCTGCGCCTCCGTCGCCAATTCATCGCGATGATCTTGCAGCATCCCTTCCATAACGAAATTCGATCCGACGAACACGTGCCGGTGCATGCCCTCGCGCGGCGGGCCGTACAGCGCTGTCACCGCTACAGCCTCGTGCACCACCGGCATATGGCAGTCCTGGCAGGTCTGCTTGGTCGCGTAATCGCTATGCTGCCACTCCTGGAAAGGCATCTGCTCCGGGAACTTCGCCAGCTTCTCACCATTCGGCCCGAGCGCCGCCGTGTATAGGGTATGGCAGCTTCCGCAAAGACCCGCATCGCGCATATGGTCGCCCCGGGTCGGGAAGTACGTCGCCGTTGAGGAGTGCATCACGGTCCGGTGCCCTTTGTCGATGTCGAAGGGTCCATACTCGGGCCGCAGGTCGTTCTGGACCGGTTTCGCGATCACCACATTGCCCACGAAGGTCGCTTCCGTCCCCAGGCCCGTGTTCTCAATCTGGTGGCAGACCGAGCAGGTAACCCCATCTGCCGCCGCGCGGTCCCCCTTGGGGAACTTCTGCAACGGAAGGCGTGAAAACATCTGTGTGTGTCTTCCCGCATCCCGGTCCGCCATGCGGACGGCCGGCATATGGCAGATCGAGCATTCATCCTCGATCGCCTGCTTCGACTCGGGATGATCGATCGATTCGCGTCGCACGCTTCCCTGCCAATAAGGATCGCGGGATGAGTTGGCCATGATGCTCGCTCGCCACTCGAACCCGATCGAAATGTCCTCGCCCGAACTCGTCGTCAGCCCGTCATGACAAGCGACACACCGTTCCGATGTCCGAAAAAAAGTTCCCTTGGGCGTCTTGTCACCCTTCGCGTTCTCCGTCTGCGACTGGCCGCGCAGCATTGCCGGAACTCCGGCGACTGCAAGCGCCAAAACGAACGCACTACCCCAACGGAGCCTCATCGCCAACCGCGCCATAACTTCCCATCCGCCCGGTCCCAGAGGAGATAGAACAGCACCTGCGGCGTTCGTCCTTGTGTATTGGTGAACGGCTCCCTCACTCCAAAGCCTACCCGGACGTGTTGTCGCCTGCTTATGGTGATCTGCATCTCTGGCAGGACATCCCAATTGGTGGTCGCCCCCGGCTTGAAGTCACGTACCGCCAAAAACTCGACCATGGGCGAAAACAGCCGTCCCAGCATGTGGTCCGGAGCCATCGCTTGGCCTACCGCCACCCGCCAGAACATGCTGCGCGGAGCCACGCTTGTATCCGCCGGCAGGTCTGCCCCCAACTGGGTTTGCAAAAACGTGTTCTCCTTGAACAGCTGATCGAACGCTGCAAAGGGCTCGAACTGCGTCGTTCCCGCACCGAATCCTCGCTTGCTGTCCCCGGTCGGCAGCAAAACACCGCCCTGCAGACTCAGGATCGAACCCGTCCGCAAGCTGGAAAACATCTCCCGCTTCACCGCCAGCGTAATGTCCCCGAAACCCGCCGTCCAGTTGTGCGCCTGGTCCGCATAGTTCACCGGAACATCGGTTTCAAGCTGGGTCCGGGCGTCAATGATCGTCCGTTCATCAATGACATCCGTAGTCCACGCCGGCGCTCCTGATGCACTGGCCGCCGTAGAAATCACAATCTCGTTCTCTGGAAACGCCTTCTCCGTAACCAATGCCCGTGGCAGATTTAGCTCGCCCAGCGGATCGTGGTGGACATTCTTGCAAAACCCCCGCATGTACGCGATCACATCGTTGATCTCCTGGTCCGTCAGCAGATCTCCGAACGCAGGCATGATCTGCGAGAGTCCACGTGATGGCCCGCCATGCACGATCACTGCCTTCCAATTGCCGTTCGGCTCCGGCGTCGTCCCAGCGCAGTCCGTAAAGTCCGGAAAGGTATCTGGCCGCGTGAAAACCGTACTCGCCATGGGAGCACCCTTGCCCTCGCTCCCGTGACAGGCAATGCAGCCGCCCTTATAAACCTTCTGTCCATTCTTCACATCCGGACTCTTCGCATAGTGGAGCGTCTGGGCGGAAAGAAGCAAAGGGCGGCCAAGAAGCACGACAAGCGATACGATGAGTGCGCCCGCCGATCCCGTCAGAAACCCTAGGGAGAATCTGCCCACTGGTGATTCGGGAACGGCATTCAGGTTCCAGGTTCCCTGCCGTGCAGCAACTCTGTGGCCAACCACGGTCGCCTCGTGTCTCATTCACCCTCCGCCTTCTCACACTTCGATGTTCAGAAAAGGCCATCCAGACCAAAAATTATTGCCCTGCCCACTTTAAAGAACTGCCAACCAGCACTCCAGTCCAAAGTCCAAGGCTCCTCCCAGCGCCACCTGGGTTGCAGCCGACATGACCAAGGTCTCCATGCATCGATGTCGAATCCAGGTGATTACAGCGGGTTCAACCAGAACAACGAAACAAGCTATCGTCTTCGCCGCGTGGAACCTTGGGGCAGGCAATGTATGGCCGATCCCACCGAGAGCGGTCATGGCACCGCAGACCAACCTGCGGCCCCAAGGGTGGGCCACGACGCCTTGCTTGGGTGGGAGGATTGAGAGAACTCCGTCATTAGGTCATGAAGGTATTTAACGAGCTGGTCGCTCCATCGCTCGCGCCACGGGCATCGGCGGAGTCAACGTGTAGTAGTAGGTAGCCTTCGGCTTGAGGCCGTCCAAGTGCACGCGGTAGTCCGTATAGGAATGGGCCCGGTTTAGCCTGATGCGAGATTTTGCGGTCTCGCTCAGGTTTTTTGATCCGTACCGTAATGCACGTGACAAAGACGACGGACCGGAGTAGCAGCAATGTTGGATAGTGCTTTAGAATGAATCGTGCACTTCATGTCGGGGCGTAGCACAGCCTGATAGCGCGCCTGCCTTGGGCGCACGCAACTCGACTCCAACAACTCCAACCGTTACTTCTCACTACCAACGTTTCCAATAAATCGGGGAATCTGCTTTTCGCTCCCCAGAAAGCTAACCCGAATGGAACGAAAACGTTGGATTCTGGCACGATCTTGGTAACAGCGGTATTTTCGGGCGTCAATATAGATCGGCGATCGAAGTGCAGTTCGGTTGACCAGAGCGTCTGCCTCTTCCGGAATCGGACTAGGGAAGAGTTGCCGACAATCCAAGAGTTGGCAGACTACTCAATACAAGCGCGTTCTCGGTAGCGATCAGAGACCGACAACAAACAACCTGCAGAAACTCGTGACTTAGTGGAGCATAGATTGCTGAGCCAACCGTCATATCCGACAACTTTGTTGCGTTGTCGAACGACTGGCGGAGGAGATGTTGGCTGACTCTGCTCTCCGATCCGGCTAACCGCTCTAATCTTCCTTTTGCGGCTGTCGTGGCCGCCGGGGTTGACAGGCGCTATTCTGGCCTGCTCTTATCGTTAACCGTTAGCGAATTGTGTTACGGCTGTTGTTTCTTATCAGCGCAATCGCTTGTCTTTCCGAAAAAGATCGTACCCATCGTAAGCCGGAGTCCTCATGAAGCTGAGATTGGTCCTGTTTTCGTCTTGTACGCTGCTGTTTTCTTCCTTGTCGCCCTTGTCGTTGAACGCGCAGCAAGAGCGGGAGGCGCGGCTGAGGCTGACGACGGGGGTGCCGGCCCTTGCGGCCAGTCGCGCGAAGCCGGAGTTCGGACCCAATGTACTGATCTTCGATCCGTCCATGTCATCGCAGGCGATCCAGAAGAAGATTGATGCGGTGTATGCGACGCAACAGCACAACGAGTTTGGACAGCAGCGGAATGCGTTGTTATTCCTGCCGGGAGACTATTCGGTGGACGTGCCGGTGGGCTTTTACACGGAGGTGATAGGGCTTGGGGCGTCGCCGGATGCAACACGGATTGCGGGCAACGTGCACGCGGATGCAAATCACGAGCGCAACAATGCGACGACGACTTTCTGGAGAGCTGCGGAAGGGCTCTCGATAAAGCCGGCCGGGGGCACGATGCAGTGGGCAGTTTCGCAGGCGGTGTCGCTTCGGCGCGTGCATGTACGCGGCGACCTGGTGCTGCACCAGAATCGCGGCTGGGCAAGCGGCGGCTGGATGTCGGATTCGCTCGTAGACGGCAATGTTGACTCTGGCAGCCAGCAGCAGTGGATCTCGCGCAACTGCGATTGGAAGAGCTGGACGGGCTCGAACTGGAATATGGTGTTTGTTGGCGTGGCGCATCCGCCGGAAGGCGCATGGCCTTCGCCGCCGTACACGAAGGTGGCGCGCACGCCAGTGGCGCGCGAGAAACCGTTTCTGCAGGCGAATGCTGCGGGCGAGTTCAGCGTGCGGGTTCCGGAGCTGTACAGCGACAGCGTCGGGATTACGTTCCGTGGCGGGGAAACAGCGGGAGAGACGATTCCGATTGCTCGGTTTTATATTGCGCGCCCGGATGTGGATACGGTCGAGACGATCAACGCGCAGCTCACCCAAGGCAAGAACTTGATTCTGACGCCGGGGATATATGAGCTGACCGCCCCGATTCGCGCGACGCGGCCGCATACGGTGGTGCTGGGTCTCGGGTTTGCGACGCTACGTCCGATAAAAGGCACAGCGGCGATGACGACGGCCGATGCGGACGGAATCGAGATTGCCGGGCTGCTCTTTGATGCGGGGCCGAGCGAGTCTCCGGCGCTGTTGGAGGTGGGGCCGGAGGGAAGTCAGGCGCGTCACGCGAAGGACCCGATCACGCTGCACGATGTTTTCTTTCGTGTGGGAGGTGCGGGAGTGGGCCGGGCCAAGGTGAATTTGAGGATCAACAGCAACGACACACTGGTGGACCATACGTGGATCTGGAGAGCGGACCACGGCGCCGGGGTGGGCTGGGAGCTAAATACCAGCGAGAACGGCCTGGTGGTGAATGGAAACGAGGTCACGATCTATGGCCTGTTTGTGGAGCATCACCAGCAATTTCAGGTTCTGTGGAAGGGCAATGGCGGGAAGACGTATTTTTATCAGTCCGAGATTCCTTACGATCCTCCGAACCAGGCGAGCTATACGAGTGCGCCGGGGGTGAACGGCTGGGCCTCGTACAAAGTGGCGGATGGAGTGACGACGCATGAGGCGTGGGGGCTGGGTGTGTACAGCGTCTTCATCTATCCGGATGTCGGGCTAACCCGAGCAATCGAGACGCCGAAGAGTCCGAAGGTACGGTTCCACGACATGATCACCGTGGCGCTGGGCGATCACGGTGCGATCAGCCATGTGATCGACGACACTGGCGAGGCGACAGCGATACATCCTCGCGTGACGCCGAAAGTGACGGCCTTCCCCTGAGTGGATGCGCGCCGCCGCGGCATTCGTGGGGCGGGCAACGTCCGGGAACTGCAAAACCTCATTGAAGCGGGCCGCAAGGATTCGGTTCAAGTCGGCTTGTAGGAAGCGATCGCTGCATCGATCCTGGACGGATTACGGCGCACCCGGAATTTCACAGCGAGTTATCTAACCTCCGCAGAACCCAGCCCAAACCAGAATCTCGAATATGTGCAAAACTAATGAACGCGGTAATGAATCGCACCATGAGCATAGCGGAACGGATCGGCCCTAGCCTGTGAACCTCGGGCGCCAAACTGGTTCTTCCCCAGGAAATCAGCGCGGCAATCCCAGCGCACTGCAACAAAAGCGTAAGGGTTACCAGCGCGACTGCGGCGCTGGCTTCGCGCACAAAGATCATCGGCTCCCCTCATCGTGGTCGAGGAAAGCGCTTTGTCCACGCGTTCGCAGGGGACCTGTACGGCAATCCGAATGGGCCCACGCCGCAAGTTTTTGGTTCTTGGTACTCATTGTTCTTGCCAGCCTCCACCGAGATTTCGGTAAATGCTGACCAGGCCTAAGAGCTCGTTCAGCTGAGCCTGAGCGAGCCCCAACTCAGCATCAAAATAGTTGGTTTCGTTCGTCAGTACTTCCAGGTAGCTGGTGGCGCCGCCTCGATAGCGCGTCTCCGAAAGCCGGGCCGCGTCTTCGGCGGAAGACGCGAGTTGCTCCCGCTGTTCTCGGAACTCCCTGTCTTTGCGGTATTCGACTAGGGCGTCGGAAACGCCACGAAAAGCCTGCTGGATGGTCTGCTGGTAGACCAGTAGCGTAGCAGCAGAGCGCCTTTTTTCATGTCGGTTTCCGAAAGCTGATGGCCGGGAAGCAGCTGTGATTCTGTAGAAGTCGAACCTCACCAACAGCATGGCGCGGTCGCCGCGCCGGATACTCGTGTGTATCCAGAACCGGGATCTGATCATCAAATGGGGCCGCGCACTTTAGTGGCGTGCGCCGCTGCGAGAGCGTATGTTTATGACCCACGGGTCATGAACTGGCCCCAAGATCGAGAACGTGATGAGTTCCCCGGAATCGCGGCTCACACCGGACCACAAGATGCAAGTCGTTGACACCGCTGGTGTGCTGCGGCCGACTGGGCCCGAATCCAAACAAGTAGCGAATGCCAAAACCCCATCGCAGGCGGAGTCCCTCTTAGCCGCGGAGAAGCGAACGCTGGAGATGATGGCTAACGGCGCAAGACGTCGCTCGGGAAGGACCTGACTATGCCTTCTACTGAAAAGCTCGACACTCACCATAAAGCGCTCACCCTGAATCTTGATGCATCCGCCTTCGGTTCCTTCGCCGAAATCGGCGCCGGACAGGAGGTCGCGCGCTGGTTCCTCGTAGTAGGAGGCGCCTCAGGGACGGTGGCCAAAACCATTTCCGCCTACGACAAGGAAGTCAGCGACGACCTCTACGGCTCCGGATCGCGCTACGTATCCCGGCAGCGGCTCGAGGCCATGCTGGACCACGAATGGAACCAGCTTCTGACGCAATTAAGCAAAACTCGCGGGCCGCAAACTCGCTTCTTCTCCTTTGTGGATACCGTCTCCGCGCGCAACTTCGCCGGAACCAACGAGCCTCACGGCTGGATGGGCCTGCGGTTTCAGTTGCAGCCGGGGGGCCCTCCCAACGACGTGCTGCTGCACACCAATCTGCTCGATCCTTCCAATCTTCTACAGCAGGAAGCCCTCGGGATTCTGGGGGTCAATCTCATCTACTCCGCGTTTCACGAATTGCAAACCAAGGAATCATTTCTCGGAGGTCTGGCAGAAGACGTCGTCAAGGAGCGAATTGAGATCGACTACGTGGATCTTCGGGGGCCAGCGTTCGAGAGCTGGGATCGCCGCGCCCTGCTCGTCCACCTGGTGTATGCAGGACTCGCCGAGGCTGTATTTTTCCCTTCGAAGGGCCCCCACGTTCCCCCGACCGAAACTCTCTACAAGAAAGCCGTCGTGCTTGCGCCGGGAACCTTTAGCCACGTGGATGCAGCTCACGCGCAAATTCACGCGCGATTGCTGGCTTCGGCGATTCAGGAGCTTCGGAAGGAGCAGGGCGAAACAGAGGCGGCGCCCGCCGGGTTTTTTTGCCTAACGGCTGATTCGCTTACGCCGAACGAACCGGCTCCGGAGATCCCCGACTTACTTCATCGCATCGATGCGCTTCTCGGCGCCGGGGGCGACGTGCTCCTTTTTCGCCAACGAGAGCTCTACCATATGACCGCTCTCGTGAATCGCTACACAAAAGCACCCCTGCGCTTCGCCGCGGGTCTGTCCCTGATCATTCGAGGGTTTGACGAAGTTTACGGCCATCTCGAAGGCAGCCGTCTGGAGGCCCTGGGGCGCCTCTTCGCCCAAAACGTGCGCATATACGGTTATCCGATGACCGCCACGGATCTGCAGGAATGGTTGAAGAGTGTTTCCGCTACCGGCTGGGAATGGAGCGAGACGAATGGATGGGTTTCCGCGAGCCAGCTCCGCAGCGCGCCGCCTCTCGGACACCTGTTCGCCTATCTTCTCGCCAGCAACTTTATTGTCCCTATGCAAGTGCCCACGGCCCTAAGGGCCGACGCTTAACCGCCACCTGTGACGGACTCTCGCCGCTCCGCTCTCTTCCTGCACTTGCACTCCCGCCGATCAGTCTTCAAGTCGGCTTCTCGCCAGCAATCCAACGCTCACGGCTAGGGCGCTTCTCGGTACTCATCCAGTTGACAGCGCTTACGATCAGGATCGCCGCTCTCGGCGGCGTGTCGCGTTCCGTAGAACTTGAGTGTGCCGACACTCGACTTCTTAAGCATGCATTTGCTCTGTGCCTGTGCTGCCGGCCGTTTCCGCTGTTTGTGATTTGAAGGGGTAATCCGTGTAGCCGACCGACGAGGATCCGTAACAGCCTTCCGGACGCTGTTCGTTCAGTGGGGCGTCCAAGCGGATGCGCTCGACGAGGTCGGGATTTGCGATGTAGTCTCTTCCGAATGCGATGAGATCTCCGAATCCCTCCCGCGGGAGTTCGGCTCCGTGCTTCCGGTCGATGCCCACATTGAGAATCAAAGTTCTATGGTAGCGTCTGCGGAAATGACGAATCACGCCGTCGCCCGCCAGAGCGGGAATGGGCGTTTTCGATAGGTCGGCAAGCTGCCTCATGAGGTAGACGTGAGACAACTTGTAGGCGCTCAGCTGTTCGTACAGGTGTGCCGACGTGGGGATGGTCGACGGAACGGATTTGAATACACCGATCACGTTCATCATGGGACCGGTCTTCACGCCTACACGCTGGCTTGGCCAGACATCGAGGTCATACGGGAAGGATCTCGTAAATCGTTTGACCGCAGTATCGGGAAAGTACGAAACCGCGTTCCGGCACGCGAGCGGGAAAGACGTTAGGGAGTAGGAACGCTGGCAGTCGGTTGGGGTTGGTTTTCAAGTTGAGCCAGTTCTTCGCGCAGGCGCGCCGCTTCGGCGCGATAATTTGCCGCCTCGGCATGGTACTTGACGGCGGGGACGCTGCCGGCCGCATTGAAAAGCTTGGTGATGGCGTCGTTTTTGCCTTTGCCGGTGTGTTCGAGTTGGTTGGCAAGATCTTCTTGGTTTTGTGCATCGCCTTCCAATCCGGCAATGCGGCGCTGAAGATCGTCGATTTTCGCCCAACGCTGAGCCCGCGCGATGGCAGCATCGGTTACAGAAGTATTGGCAGCTTCCCACAGCCCCGAGCCGCGCTCCTCCAGCACCTCTTCGAAAGCGTGGAGATTATCGATGCCGCGCCGATTCCCCTGATCGGCAGACATGCGGTACCAAGTCACGGCTCTGGCGTCGTCGGGTTTTACACCTTGGCCGAACTGATACATCCAACCAAGCTGATTTTCCGCGTTGCTGTTGCCGTGCGCCGCAGCTTCGACCAACCAAGACATGGCCTTGGCATAATCGGTTTGCACGCCGAGGCCATTTTGAAACATATAGCCGATGTTTTCCTCGGCGTCGACGTTGCCATGTTCCGCGGCTTTGTAAAACCAGGCAAGAGCCTCGGCGTAATACTTCGGCTGGCCCCATCCTTCTTCAGCGAAGAAGCCTAACTGGTTTTCGGCGTCGGAGTTGCCGTGTCCCGCCGCGCGGAGATACCAGGCATGCGCTTGAGCATAATCCTGCTTCACTCCATATCCGCACTGGTAAAAGTAGCCGACTTGCTTTTCCCCCTGCGGCAGATTTTGGTCCGCCGCTTTGCGGTACCAATCAAAGGCCTGTTTGTAATCGCGCTTGACGCCAACCCCATCCTCGAACATGCCGCCCACATTATATTGCCCCAACGCATAGCCCTGCTTCGCTGCGGAACGATAGTAGGCTACGGCTCGCTTGTAATCCCGCGGCACGCCAAACTTATGTTGGTACATGTAGCCCAGTTGATTTTGAGCCGGAGCAAAGCCCTGGTTCGCGGACTTCGTAAACCAGAGGAGCGCCTGAGCGTAGTCTTGAGGAACGCCGACGCCGCTAAAATAATGGTTCCCGAGGGCGAACTGCGCCTGCGCATCTCCCGCAGCGGCGGGCTCGCGAACAGAATAAAAGTCGTTGTCCGGCGGCAGTGCTGTCGCCTGGGTCGACGTTTGTACCGGTGCCTGCGCTCGCGCCGCGGAAAGCAGTGCGAACAAGAAGAAAGCAGCCACCGTGGCCCTCGTTAGAAAGCTCATCGACGTGTCTCCCGTTGAGAAACTCCAGAGACAATAACCAAGAAGGATAGGAAAGGAGTGGCAGGTCGCTACCCGATTCGACTCGCTCCGCTGCCGCTTTCCGCCATGCACCACAGTCAAATGCCAACGCCAACAGCCTGGCAGGCGGAAGCGCGTGTAGCTATGGGCTCCTAGTGCTAAAGGGACAGAATGTGCCCAATATTGTATGTGCGGGCAGCCATTCATGTCTGCAACGATTTTGCTAACAGCGATATCTCGGGCGTCAATGTAGATCGGCAATCGAAGTGCGGTTCCGTTGACCAGAGCGCCTGCCTCTTCCGGCATCGGATTGGGGAAGAGTTGCTAAAAGTCCAAGAGTTGGCGGACCACTTAATACAAGCGTTTAGCAATACTAATGGGCAGGATTTAGGGATTTAGCTCCGAGTTGCCCGCTACTCCGGCGCGAAAGTTACAAGAGATAGATTCTCGCGAAATGGATGAGTGGCACAAATGATCGCAAAAGATATCGGCGCCGCCAACCAACCGGCTACTCAACTCGTAAGGCGTCCGTCGGGCTTACGCCCGATGCTCGATGCGCGGGAATGAGTGCGGCCCCCAGTCCCGCTGAACAGAGGATCAGGATAGTGATTGCGATCACAGCAGGGTCAGAGGGTTTCACATCATAGAGCTGCGATTCTACGAGGCGACCCAAAGCCCAGACAAAAGGCAAACCGATACCTATTCCGGAAAGGATCATCGCCAACGCATCTCGAAGCACCAGCCAAATTGCCGACCAACGCATTGCGCCCAACGCCAGCCTGATTCCGATCTCGCGGGTCCGCTGCGTCACGACAAAAGACATCACGCCGTACAAGCCAACTAACGAGAGCAACAGTGCAATTGTGCCGAAGCTGCCGGACAGCGTCGCCAGCATATGCTCAGTATTCAATGATCGATCGAGCTGCTCATCCACTGTACGGAAGTCGGTCATCGGCAATGCCGGGTCGGCCCCGTGAACGATCGCACGAAGCGATGCGAGGAGCGATTCCGGTGTCCCGAGAACTCTCACATAGAAGGTTCCGCCAGAGCCTTCGCCTTCGAAAAAAGGAAAATACACTTGCTCCGAGTCCTCGCGAAGCCCGCGATAACTAAAGTTAGACACGACGCCGACGACTTCAACATCCGGCTTAGTGTCCGGTCCGGCCCCCTCACAGATTCGCACACCCAAGGGACTCTGCCCACCCAAGTAGCGCTTCACGAATGCCTCGTTCACGATGGCAGAGCGCCAACCTTGTTCGCCCGGCGGGCGCGCATCCCGTTCGTCGAAGTCTCGTCCCGCAATGATTCTTATACCCATAGTTTGGAAAAATCTCCGGCGTGACGGAGTTTAAATTGACGTCAGTCAGTCGCGATTCTTTTGTCGGCCAGGATCGTCATCGGATCGTTCCAACTTCCGCCGGTCAGCAATGGGAACCGAGCTATCGCAGATGCCTGAGTGATCGGAGATTGACGGATGGCTTCATCGATACGGCGAATCAGCCGGTTTCGCGTCCGTTGGGGAATATCCACTTCGCAGGGAGTCGATACCGAATGAGACCAGGCTCGAAGTTCTGAAGCCCGGCCCCTTAGCCGTCAATGCATCGAGAGTTCGGAGAAACAATGCCGCACCGACGACGAGCGTCAAAGTCAACGCAATCTGCGCGGTCACAATAACTTTTCGAAGTCTTACGCCACCGTGCCGTGCCGCCTCGCTCCCGGAGCGACGATCACAAGCGAGCGCCGCCCGGCCTGCCAGGCCGGAGCGAGCCCACTCAAAAGGCCCGCCGCGACACTTGCGACAAACGCGAAGAGCAAGAGACGCGAGTCGATGCCCAAGTGCAGAGCAGTAGGGGCGGTACCCCGCGGAAGGAACGCGACGAGAGTTCGCACGGCAATCGGAGCCACTGCGACGCCGAGCAATCCCCCGACAAGCGCGATCAGCAGGCTGTCGGCAAGAAGCTGCCTCCCCAGTCGCCCGGGCGATGCGCCGAGGGCCAGCCTTGTGCCAATCTCACGATCACGGGCCGATCCACGCGCCAGGAACAGACCGGAAACATTCAAGCAGGCCAGGCCCAACAGTACTGCCGTCACTGCGAATAGCACCCACAACGGTTCCGACAGCCGCCGCCTCAGGCTGGAATGACCTTGTGGCGCCGCAGTGAGCACGAGCGATGAACTGAGGAATTCCTGCCGGCGTTCCGCGGTGATTATGGGAAATCCCGCGCGGCGCGTATCCTCCTGCAGCATCGCTTTGAACCAAGGTTGCAGCCCGGCCTGAGCTTCCTGCAACGTCATCACCTTGATTTAAGCGGCCCAATACCTGCATCCAGCGCGTGCGGCGATCTAGAAGATCGTTGAAACCTGGGATGGCTTGCGCCGACATCGACGCAGGAATCCAGATGGATGGAACCTGGCCAACGTCGATGCCTTTGAATGTCGGAGCAGCTACTCCGATGATCGTCAGCGGATGACGATTGACCAACACCTTTCGGCCAACCACATCTGGAGCGCCTCCGAGTTGGGTCTGCCAGAAGTCGTACGAAACGACAGCCACCGGATTCGCGTTTGGCGTACCATCATCGTCGTTCGCCAGGACGCGTCCCAAAGCCGGCCCGACTCCGAGCACCGGGAAGTAGTTACCGGAGACAATTTCCACCGCCGCAGGGTGGTAGTCGCCGCCGGTTGAGAGATTGACAGTGGTGAGCGCGCGGCAGAATACGCCCTTCGAAAAACTGCTTCTGCTGGTCCAGATCGCGGCAGATCGGGTAAGACATCAGATTCCAACTGCCGAAGCCATTCGCAACTTGATCGCCTTTCCAATCGATCAGGACAAGACGTTCAGGCTGGCGCACCGGAAGCGCGTGCAGCAGCACCTGATCCACCAGCGAGTAGATGGCGGTCGTCGCTCCAATGCCGAGCACGAGCGAGAGCACGGCGGTAATACTGAACGAGGGTGTCCTGAGAAAAGAGCGCGTGGAGAAGCGGAGATCGTATGCGAAATCCCGCAGCCATCGAGTCAGCCAGACGTCTCGCACTTCCTCCTGGATTTGCGCGATGCCGCCCAGTTCCAGCAAGGCTTGCCTGCGAGCTTCCCCAGTTGGCAGACCGCTTCTCTCAAGATCGCTGATTCGCCGCTCGAGATGGTAGCGCAATTCGCGATCCAGGCCGTTCTCCAGTTTCTTGCGACGGAACCAATTCGCTAGTTGCCTCATCATCTGCCGCCCTCATTGAAAATGAGCTGAACCGCGTCCGCCAAGCGCGCCCAACTGTCTTTTTCGGCGGCGAGCTGCTTTCGTCCGGAAGCCGTCAATGCAGTAGAACTTGGCCTCCCGCCCCGTTTCTGATTGCTTCCATTCGGCCCTAAGCCATCTCTTTTGCTCCAGCCTGTGCAGCGCAGGATAGAGGGAGCCTTGATTCACTTGAACTACCGACCGCGAGATCTGCTCCAGTCTTTGGGCGATACCGTAGCCGTGCACCGGCTCCAGCGACACGATCTGCAGAATCAGCATGTCGAGTGTGCCTTGCGGAATGGGAAAACGCGTATCGAATGCCTCGACCTCCTACCTATCAGCGTACAGCATGATAGGTCGAAGGTCAAGGTATACAGGGCAGGCCCAACTGGAATATGACCGCCCCCTGGGCGGTCAGGTCATGGGCAGATCATTCGCAATGCGGGGGTAACCAAATTGGGGACCTGTGGGTCGGGTGGGTGCAGATCTGTGCGACTTATTTTGATTTGTTTTCCGAACAATGGGCCCTCCGGTAGGAAATCGCAGATCCGCAGTGTAAAGAATTCCCGAACGGAGCCCCAATAGGCCTGCAGTTGAAGAACTCACTGCCGATCGCGCTGATAGGATCAGACTCTCTCACCCGTGGAATGAAAAATACGAACCTATCCACATCTCTAGAGTGCCGTCGTGCCAGCTTTCTCTCGCCATCAGGTTTGGGCGTAATTCTTTTTCGTATCGATCCCGCAGGATCTTGGGATCCAGCGGCACTGCTTTTGCGAGATATTCGACATCACCTTGATCCTCAACGCGCTGGGGGCGGACACGGAATATTGGACCCTCGCGTCAAATATCGTGCTACGTGCGAAGGAAGACGCGCTTTCGACTTAGTCCGTTAGCAACTCACTCAGCGGCAAGAGAAGTAGGCGGACGCATAGGGTCCGCCTACTTCCTACCCAGCGCACACTCCGCAGTTTGCTGAAGAATTACGGCACACCAGCAGAGTCCGATTTACGGAAAACACTTTACCAATAAACTGACCGGATCAAGCATCACTGCGAGGGAATCATGGCCATTCGTCAAGGTGGATGCAGTGATGGGAGGCGTCAGTGTACGAGGCGGTGGTCAGGCATCCTTGATTTCGCGGAGACGCCCACTTGTGACGTCGTAGACGAAGCCGCGTATGGCGACACTCTCGGGAATCCACGGATGGGCGCGGAGCTTCTGCAATTGGTGGCGGACATTTTCTTCGATGTTTTGGAAGGTGTAGAAGGAGGCGGAGGCGCCAGCGGCGGTTCCGGTGCGATTCTGGATTCTGGTGCGCAAGTCCTGTTCGCTGGTATGCATCAATCCGCAATCGGTGTGATTGATGACCATGATTTCCTCGGTGCCCAGCAGATAATGCGATACCACCAGCGAGCGCAGGGTATCTTCCGTAACGATGCCGCCGGCATTGCGGATGATGTGCGCGTCCCCCGTTTTCAGACCCAAAGTGCGAATCGAAAGCCGAGTATCCATACAGGTTAGGACCGCGAGCTTGCGCTCGGGACGCGGGGTCAGTTTGCGCAATTCATGGGTGCGCGAGTAGATTTCATTTGCTGCGAGTACCTCGTCGATGACGCTCATGGCCGGGCACAGTTTAACCTAGCCCTATCCGAGCCGCTCAATGAAGACAGACAATTGGCGCGCCTTCCGGGCAAGTGCCCAAAAACAACTCTTTCTGGGCAAGCAGATCGGCCAATTTCCAACACGAAGAATCAATTACTTAACGACCAGGTAGAAGTAGGGCTTCTGGGCAGCCTCGGACCCAAGGGATCCACTGCACGCTTGTTCAATCCCTCGAACCGGACTTTTCTGGCTCGAATAACTTCCGGATAGCGGTTCCGAAGAGGTGACGAGGCGTCGCCCGAACTAAGCTCGCTCACTCTTCGAGTATTGTGCGCCCGAAAACAGCTCGTCCGCCCAGAGAGGTATAGAAGCCATAAAACGCCAATGCGATAATCAGCAGAATTCCGGTCAGACCGATGCCTGCATACCACGCGGAGAATTGTGTCGTTAGAGGGAAGTGTTGCAGGATGGTAAAAACCACGTTATTAGCCACCAGCGCAAGTAAACCGAAGCGAATCATCACAAATACGGCCAGGATACTGAAGATCAGTGCGCTCACCCAGCCACCTGGCTCAGCGCTAGCAAGAACGGTAAAAAACAACACCCAGGCAATCGCCGCCGCCCACTGCTTGCGCAACAAAACCCGCAAGACGAACAAGACGAACAGAAGTGCAAACCAGAAAAAAGGCGCCAACATCAATGTCTGAGCAACATCAGCTACGATCGCGCGCGCGCCCAGAAAGACCCATAGTTGCGGCCCAGACGATGGTTGCGGCGGAGGATAGCCAAGAAGAGCGACAACAAACGCCCCGAGTCTTTCAATCGCAGGTGAAAACGGCGCCAGGAAACACCCAATAAGCACGTCGCGCCCGAGTACCGGATCACGAAAGTTTCCCGCCAACAATCGGCTCCACGAAACTAGCGTCCCTGGCCATCGGCGCCGCACAGAGGGCTCCAACGCAATGTACAGCACCCACAGAAAAAAGGGTAACGCCAGGCCCCAGGCCAAAAACTCAATGAAAAGCGGAACTTCGTCGAAGTTTGCCACATGGTGAGCACCAAAGAACCACGCCACTGCCCAAGCCGCAAAAACAAAAGCAGCCAAACGAAAAGCCCCGCGGCGATCACCTCGGCCAAGCCGCAAGTTCCGCCGCGCAAGCAGAGCGCTGACTACCAGCACCGAAAAAAATACGACTCTTACAATCACCAGCGCTGCCCATTCACCAGCGGACGGTTGATAGAGTTGCATGCGTTGCGGCAGTGTCCAGGGTCCAATCAACTCGAAGTACACCGGCTTGCTCCGGTAGGCCGCAGCCTCAATTCGCATCGGGACATTGGGACGCTCCGCGATTGTTCCTGTCCAGGCTGCGCGGGTATCGCTATAAACGGGCGGCGTCCACGTCGGCTCCGTCGGCTGCCATTTTGCCGAATCGAGCCCCGCGGCGGAAAATAGCAGTGCCCAGTTAGGTGGAGGCCCAGGCCCTGCCGGCTTGTCAACCTGGGGAGGAACCGCAATTAACTCCGTCAGCCGACCCTCCGGATTGAGGCTCACGAGCGTCATCCCGGACACGTCCAGCGGTGGGTCGTCGGTCCAAACGGACCCTTGCACCGGCGCACGCGAAAAGAAGGCAAGGGCCGCGAGCGGTCGCGGGCTGCTGCGGTACCAAAACACAAACGCCCCCGTTTCGAGATGGTTCCAACGCGTCCTGGATTTGTCGTGCTCCTCGATGTAGCCGAGAAAATCCTTTCCCGGGTAGAACCCCATTGCCGTGTCCACCGGCGGGTCAGAGTAGCCGGCGCTCTGCAAAATGTCCCGCGCTCGTTGCGCAAGTGCGTCCGGAGGCGTTTCCAGTGGCACGTGCCGGTAGAGCTTGGTTTGTGCGCTCCAAAAAGCTGCGGCGACGACTAACGCAATCACTCCCGTCAGCAAAAACCAAGCCACTGCCGGACGCAGCCCCTCGGTTTCTCCCGAAGCCGCGACCATCTCCGGCGATGGTGTCTCTCCCGCAGCCAGCGCGGCTGCAAGCGGGTCGCCGCCCGGCAGTGCGGCCGCCACTTGCAGCGCAGAAGCGGGCCGTTTCCGCGGATCTTTATCCAGACAACACAGAATCACGCGCTCGACCAGTGGATCCAACTCTTTTATGAACTGCGATGGAGGCGTCGGCGCAGTCTCGTCGCGCCGGCGCGCGATTTGTTCGATGGAAGTACCTTCGAAGGGACGCCTGCCGGTGATTACCTCATAAAGTACAAGTCCGAGTGAATAAACATCGCTTTTCGGTGTTACTTCTCGGCCTGCGAGTTGTTCGGGTGACATGTAGGCGGGCGTACCGGCTCCCGTAGCGTCGTCCTTCATTTCAGCGGTAAGCCCAGCGAGACCAAAGTCTGCAATACGCACGCGACCGCGCCCATCGAGCATCACATTCGCAGGCTTCAGGTCACGATGAACGATCCCGTGCTCGTGTGCCGCCGCCAGTCCAGCGCACAATTGCCGCGCGATTTCGACGGCCTTGTCCATCGGCAACCTGCCTATACGCCGCAGTAGCGAAGCGAGATCTTCGCCGTCCACGAATTCCATGGTAAGAAACGTGTGTGTGAAGGTTTTGCCGTCGCCGCCGCTTTCGCTGATTTCGCCGATGTCGAAAACCCGGCACACGTTGGGGTGTGAGACTTGGCGCGCAAGACGAACTTCACGCGTAAATCGCTCGAGCGCTTCTTCCGTGCGTGCCAGCGACGGTGGTAGAAACTTCAGCGCCACCGTTTGGCCGAGTTTTAAGTCCTCAGCCCGATAGACCTCGCCCATCCCGCCTTTGCCCAGCGGCGAAACAATGCGGTACCGATCGACTAAGGTAGTCCCAGGAACGTATCGCGCTTCGTAGCCGGAGGAATATGAACTCCTGGAACCGTGAGAGGGACTCCACTTAGGAGGAGTGACTCCTGGCGCCAGCGAAACGGTAGCGCCGAAGTCCGCTGGGCTGCCGCAAGAAGGGCAAAAGCGTGCTGTGCCAGCGACTTCACTTCCACAGGTAGGGCAGCGCATGATTGTCGCAGGAGTATATCACCGCCCTCCTTCAGGCTCAGGCTGTGTCCAGCGATCACTCCCGAGAGAGCAATTTGCGACAAGTAACAGTCAAGTTTCGGATGGAATGTCGGCAACCGTTCCCTAGTCGGTAAGGTAAGGTTTGCCCGTCATCCGGGGACAATCGGCCAAAGTGACAATGCGGACGACATCCGTGGGTGCGTTGCCCGCCGGACAGAATACGAGGAGGAGTGATCCTGACTTACTTTAAGCTTGTAAACAACACGGCGTCGCTCTGGTCCGTGCCCCTCGCGAGCGCGATGTATTTCCCGTCCGGCGACCAGCTGAAGTCCCAAATGGCACCCGAGGTAAAGTGGGTCAACTGCTTCGTCGGAGCGCTCACGATCGGCCCGCTCCAGACGTTGGGTGTGCCGGAGCGGATGTCTACTACGGCCAACGAGCGACCATCCCGCGTCCAGCGCAGGCCATGAGCGCTATAATAGAGCGTATCCCAAACTTTGATTTCGGGTCCTTCCTGCGCACCAGTGACTGCAGAAACCATGACGAACACAATTGTTCCGTTTCTATCAAAGGATGCGAAAAACACGTCTCGGCCATCCAAAGATAAGAATGGACCGCCGGCGCTTGAAATCCGATCGGAGACGCGCACCGGCGCTGCGCCAGAAATCGGCATTTTAAAGATATAGGGCCCTCCGCCGGGAACCTGCCCCGCATACATCACCCACTGGCCCGTTTCCCGGCACGCGGGGTCCCTCTCCCCGAGGCCATTCGTCAGTTGTGCAGGGGCTCCGCCCTGCAAATCGAGCTTCCAGAGGTGGTTGTTTCCGTCGATGGTAGTAGTGTAGACGACCGCACGCCCGCCGTCGCAGACGACTGGGAACCCTTTGGCGTGGCCGTCAAAGGTAAGCGGCCGGACATTTTTACCATCGGCGTCGGCCACGAAAAGGTCCCAGTTTCCGGAGTGGTAGCCGGTGTACACGATCCTGCTGTCGGGTGTCCACTCGAGGCCATTCATGCCATCGAACCTGCCAGAGGTGACTTGCCGGGCGTTATCGGGCGCGTCGGCCGCGCCCACCCACACACTGCTCGCACGGTTCTGCTGCACGGAAGCGATGGTGTGGCCGTCGGCGGAGACCGAGGCGGACGCATACGAGCTTAGATCGTTCGTGAGCCGCCGCACTCTGCCATCCGGGTAGGTGACCATCCAGAGCTGGCCGGGCCCGCTTCTCGTGTCCCTGGCTGCGAGAAGGACTCCGCTGCCATCGGGTAGCCAGTTGAAGTCCAACACTTCGCCCCAGCGCCTCCCTGGGAGGGGATTCTCTTTGCCTGTGGCGACCTCAATCTCGACCAGCCCGTCATTCTGTCCGCTGGGATCGGTGTTGGAAACCAACGCCGCAATGCGCTGGCCATCCGGCGACCACCGCGGGTTCCAATAAGCGCCCGCGAAGAAGGTCCTGGAGGCTTGGCGTGCAGCGATCTTCCGCGCTCCGCCGCCGTCGGTGTTCGAGGCCATGAGGACACCCTCGCTCGACGAGGGATCAAAGGTTCCGTAGGCCATTTGGCGCCCATCGGGCGAGAAAGACACGCCGTCAATCACGGCGTCGAGTAGGAGGCGCGAAGTACCACCGAGAACCGGGACCTGGTATAGCTTACCCTTGGTGGAGAATGAGAAGTACGCGACGTAATCCAAATAGTTTCCGTCGGAAGTGAACGCGGCCTCTGTGATTTTGCGGTTCGTCTCGGGAGGAACAATTTGAACGGCGCTTTCGATTGCTACCTGGCGGACCCAAAGGCTGCTCTGCCCGCGCTTCGTCGAAACGTAGGCGAGGTACCGGCCATCGGGCGAGATGCGCACCAACGCCACATCGCCTGTCGAGGTGAGACTCGAGATCGCCGGATTCTGGAAAGCGATTGCCGCGAGGCCAGGGCGGAAAAAGTCTCTGCGGTAGAGCAGGCCAACAACGGCAAGCAGGAGGAGCAAAAGAATTGCGCCGGAAACAGCCAGCTTTCGAGTCTGCCAGGACCGCGCAGAACCGGAGGGAACGCCGGCGGCGAGCGTGTCCGACGGCTCCGCGGAAGGGATATCGGCCGTGGCGGTTGCATCCGTGATCAAAGCGGAGTGGCGCGCGGAGCTCGAGTCACGTTTCAGCCGCCGCAAATCCGTGCGCAGATCCGCGGCATGCTGGTAACGCAGCTTGGGGTCTTTCTCGATGGCTTTCGAGATGATTTCTTCGATCTTCGGCGGCAAGTCCGGATTCACGCGCGTTGCCGGCACAGGTTCACGCTCGAGAATCGCATGGGAAATTATGCCAGACGTGTTTCCGGTGAAAGCCTGGCGCCCTGTGGCCATTTCGTACAGCACCAGGCCGAAGGAAAACAAGTCCGTGCGCGCATCGAGTTTTTCGCCGCGCACCTGTTCAGGCGACATGTACGCCACCGTGCCGAGCACAGTGCCCGGGCTGGTGATGTTCGCGTCCGCGTCCAGCGTCTCGCCGCCGATGCTGACGGCTTCCTTCGCGCCCGCCGGAATTAGTTTCGCCAAGCCGAAATCGAGCACTTTCGCCTGGCCCCGCTCGGTGATGAAAATATTTGCAGGCTTGATGTCGCGATGCACGATACCTTGGGTGTGCGCCGCGTCCAGCGCGTCCGCCACTTCAATTCCGGTTTCGAGCAGCATATCCACGGCCAGGGGCCCGCTCGTAATGCGATGCTTTAGCGTCGCCCCATGCAGCAGCTCCATCGCAATGAACGGCGTGCCGCCATCTTCGTCAATATCGTGGATGGTGCAGATGTGTGGATGGTTCAGCGCGGAAGCGGCTTGCGCCTCGCGCTGAAATCGCCCGAGCGATGCAGCGTCGTGCGCCACGCCCTGCGGCAGAAACTTCAGCGCCACCTGACGTTTCAGCTTGGTGTCCTCGGCGCGATACACCACACCCATTCCGCCGCCACCGAGCTTTTCAATGATGCGGTAATGGGAGACCGTCTTGCCGATGAGGGATTCGGCTTGCTCCATTTGGCGATCATCTTAGTGACGCCCGGAACGCAAAGTCAACCTGAAGCACGGGAAGAGACTACCGAGTCGGAGCCGGTTGGAGGTGTATCGCGATGCGCGTAGAATTGCCGTCCGCGTCTAGCACATTCAGGGCGTATCGTCGGCTACACGGAAGTTGGCCAGAAACTGGGTTCTTTGAAGTGAGCTATTGAAAGTCACTTCGGGGCCTGAGTCGGTGGTTGCCCCAGAGAGCGTACTATGTTCAGAAAAGTGCAGGAAATTGCGATTCGCGAGGTGGAGCTCAAAGGAATCACGAACCGCTTGCTTTCGGCGAGCGCGACATCGATCGATGGTCGGCTGTGCGAGATTCGCCAGTTTGTCGAGAAGGGGATTTCCGACTTGCGCGTTTTGCTGAATCGGGACGCTGGTCTCGCGAAGCGCGAGCTCCACAGTCACTTGAGCGAGGATCCGGATGATGCCGGCGGAGGGACGCGAAGAGTGGCACTACGTGGCGGAGGGAACTTGGAACTTGTTAGGAACTGGCCCGAACGCGCCAGTTTTGGTACTGGCGCATTCGGATGGTTGCGGGGGCCTGCAACCATCCGAATTTGTTAGTCATTCCGTTTCGCAGGGAATTGATTCGCCGCGCCGCCTAAATGCCACATTTCAAGTGGGATGTGGGCGACAACCTCTCGTTTGATGTCGGAGGTTCTAACTGATCGATATCAGAATGGGGTCGGCGGACCTCGTTTGATGCGAAAGGGTATGGGAAATCACTTCCTCGGACACGCTCGACAAGACTCCTGTTGTCCGTTGCCGAAGGGCAAGGTACTGGTGAATGAAAGCAATTGCCATGCTACCCTCGCCCACGCTGCTCGACACGCGCTTGATTGAGTCGTGGCGGACGTCGCCCGCGCAGAATATTCCGGGCAGGTTGGTTTCGAGCAGAAACGGTGATCGGGGCTCTCTCCAGTCGAGAAGATCCCGTCCAGTCAGAACGAATCCCTTTGCGTCGCGCTCAAGAGTCGGCGGAAGCCAATCGGTTCTCGCAATTGCCCCGATCATGACAAAAAGAGCGTCAGCAGTACGCTTACGGGCAAGCGCGCCTTTCGTTGTCGTAGAGATCGACTCCAGACAGTATTCTCCGTCGACCGACACAACCTCCGTATGAGCTTCAACCGTTATGTTATGGCGTTGATTGAGCTGGGCAATCAAATACTGTGACATCGTCAGTACAAGACCCTCACCGCGCACAAGCACCGTCACGGATGCCGCGTAGCTCGAAAAGAACATAGCTGCCTGGCCAGCGGAGTTACCTCCTCCGACGATGAAAATGTCTTTTCCGACGACCGACGGCGCCTCCATGCGGGAGGCACCATAGAGGACACCCTTTCCCTGCAGTCGATCAATTCCCTCGACCTCAAGTCTGCGCCAATCCACCCCAGTTGCTAGAACTGCGGTTTTCGTATGCACCCGGCTTCCGCCATCGAGTTCTACGTAGTAGCCTTCGGGCGTCGGCTCAATTTTCTCAACCTTACGGGTCAGTACCATCTCTGCGCCGAATCGAGTAGCCTGCTTCAACGCTCGGGCGCTCAACTCCTCGCCAGAGATGCCGTTATGAAATCCGAGATAGTTTTCGATGCGGGATGAGGTGCCCGCCTGGCCACCCGCAGCGGTCTTTTCAACTAACAGAACGCTTAGTCCTTCCGATGCCCCGTAAACCGCAGCCGCAAGACCTGCTGGACCTCCTCCAACGACGACCACGTCATAGTCTTCCTTCGTTGGCTTCGTGCTCATTTCCAGCGCCTCGGCAACCTTGCGAACCGTGAGCGGCCGAGTAATCAGCACCGAGTTGTCTACTAAAACGAACGGCCCGGCAGGGTCAGAAAGCACGCACAGCGGAACGCGATCTGGATCGCGTTCGTTATCCACCCACTGATAAGGGATGTGGTTGAGAGATAGAAACATTCGAATGTCGCGGCATTCAGCGTCATATTGCGAACCGGCCACTAGAGCCCGCAATGGACTGTTATCCCGCACGTACTCCCGGATCGTCGTTACCCGCTTCATCATCGTATGCACGATGATGTCGGAGCACTCTGGCGAGAAGTCGATCAGTTCTTGAAACAGCATTCGGTCCAATCGAAGAACACGGGACGGAAGATGCGCGCGTAACGATGCGATGGTGGGTGAATCGAGCAGAATCGGGGTTTCACCATAGAAGTCGCCAGGCTGATAACGCCCCCGAACTTGCCTGCTCCGCCATATTCCTTTTCGACTTCGAGTTCTCCTTCGAGCAGAACAAAAAACGATGGCATCTCGCCCTCCCGAATGAGCCACTCTCCTGGTTGAACAAAGAGGTCTGCAGCATTCTTCGCGATGCGTTCACGCTGAAGATCTGTCAAGCAGGCGAAGATCGGCACAGCTTTCAATTCTTCGGGCTGAATCATCCTTGTCACCTCATGTTCCCTGTCTGTTGAAGCCAAGACGCATCTGACTTGAGTCTCAGCGAGACCACCCGTACAAGGTCAGCGGTCAACAGAGCACTATTCCTGTCTAGAACTTGTCATCCAGGTACGATCCTTCACAGCGACGCGCTTCTCTGAACTGCTACATCGGACAGTCCATTGGGAAGAATGGTTTGCGCAGCACTAATAATGTTGATCGCTTCGCGCAGGAGCTTGATCCTGCCGCCCTCTGCCACAAGCCTTCCGAAAAACAATTGGTGATAATGCCTTTTAGTCGATGGGGCTGAGCAGTGAACCTCGTATTCGCTAACTACTTGGTCCGGTGAATCCACAAAGAACTTCACATTCATGAAAGCCACATCAGGGAAAAGTCCATTGATCTGTCTGAGGAACTTCAGAATCTCCTCATGACCCTCGAATCTTCCCGGGAAGGCCAACTTCAACCAAGTATGGAATCTCAATGGCGGCGTCTGCCGCGAAGAGGGAGATCGCTTTTTCGGGGCTTCCTTATCAGATCCATGTATGCCAGCAAAAGTTCTTTCGCAGTAGCCATTGGGTCCTTTCGAAATTTAGGTTCTCGCAATCTACAGGCAAGCCGCACCGTCGTTGACGAGAGTGCGGCTAGCCGTCTAAGTGTCGGGGCAAGTGCATTCGTTTCCCCCAAGCAGGTTCAAGATGCGCTTTACGGAAGTGTTGGAGGCCTTACGCCCCGGCCGCCAGCTTGACCTGAGCTCTCAAAGGCGCGATGTGTTCGTCCGCTTGTTCCGATCCGCTGTCCACCTTCCATGTAGAACCGGATTGGATGAAGGTCACATCTGTTACTCCGATATACCCGAGAATCTCGCGCAGGTAGGGCTTCAACGTGTCAAGCCCTTCAGCAGGCGCTCCAGGTTTGTATTCGCCTGCGCTCGCGATAATCACAGTCGCCTTCTTACCGCTGAGAAGGCCTTCATAGCTGCCATCAGCATTCATCTTGAAAGTAACTCCGCTTCGAACGATGTGGTCTACGTAAGCTTTCAGCTTGGCTGGAATTCCGTAGTTATACATGGGTGTTGCGATCAAGTATTCGTCTGCCTGCTGGAGTTCTGCAATCAGGTCATCGCTAAGTTTGAGCAAAGCCTTTTGCTCCTCGGTTCGAGCTGACATTTTGGTGATATTGGCAGTGATCCAGGGGAACTCTAGAAACGGGAGGTCGGTCGTGGCGATATCGCGCTCGATGACCTTGTAATCGGCATGAGCCTTCGTCCATTGTTCAAGGAAGAGCGAACTGAGTTTACGGGAGATAGAAAGCTTCCCGCGAGAGCTAACGTCGATTTTCAATAGTGTGGACATAATGGTCGGCCTCAGTTCTTACCTTTGCGAGCAGCGACGAGTTCACTGTCGGTCGACTCGTCCGCTGGAATTCGTTTCGAATCAGACAGAGCGGCAAGCAGCTCGTCCGTGTTCAGTTCTGCATGGGCAAACAACTTGGCACTAACCCGTGCGGCCGTCATGCCCTCAGGGTTGAAGGCCGCCGTTGCATCTTTGACTAGGGTCACGTGATAGCCCAGTTCCATGCCGAAACGCGCCGTCGCTTCGACACACGAATTTGCGATGAACCCTACCAACACCAGCTTCTGAATGCCGTGCTGTTTGAGCAGTTCGTCGAGATCGGTATTGGCGAAGCCATTTTGAGCCCAATGCTCGTGAACGACGACGTCGCCAGGCTTCGGTCCAAACTCGGGGTGCCATTCGCCACCCCATGTGTCGACAGCGAAGGCCATCCTTTTTTTTGTGTCCATCTGGACGGGGTTTACATTTATCCAGTTCTCAAAATCATCGGTTCGCGAACGGTGATGAGGGACGATGAATACTTGAATGCCCGCAGCACGCACCGCAGGAATCAGCTTTCGCATGTTCTGATAGAAACCGACAGAGTCAGCCGTCGGTTTTGTTGCCGCATACAACTTGCCGCCTTCGCTCATGAAGTCGTTATACGGATCGACGATCAAGAGCGCTGTGTTCTTCTTTTCGTAGATTGCAGTTGTCATAAGTCTCCTTAACTAAACAGTTGGTGCGTTCTGATCTGAAAGCAGTGCGAATCGATGCTAAGCAATCGAGCGCTCAACACTAAGAACACCCTGGCTCTTGCGAGCGCTGGCCTTCGCTTCGAGCGCTTTCTTCTCGATACTCTTGGCGAAGAACGGCGTCTCCTGCGCATTGTGGGCCGTGGTGGCGTTTCCTCTCGAAGCCTTTGCCATTTCAAGCGGCACACCCCTTTTGCCCAAAGCCCTGAGAAGCTCTGGAGTTGTGCTGCCAATGACATGGTTGGTCAACTCGCACGTTTCTGCGTCGATGGCCCTTACACTGAGTTCCCAGAGAACTTTCGTGGTCGTCCACCCGGCGGGTGTCAACAGATCAGAGGTCGAAAGGACGCGGCAATGGTGCTTTTCTCCGATATCTTCGACGTAGTGTTGCACCATCAGTTCGCCGCCAATCGTCTCGACATTGATCGACATCCTTCGGCCATCGTCTGTTCTCGTCGCAGCAGCGGCGATGTGGGCCGGAGAGCACCGCTGATATTCAGCATCCGGCAGGGTGAAAAGCCATGTTGGGATATCAACGAACTCGATAGGCGCGTTGATGGTGGCGGTACAACTCGATTCGGTAAGGATTTCTTCGTTCATGATCTGTCTCCTTGAAGACTTGAAAAGTGAGATGGTGATTACGGGTTGAGACTGTGTAGATGCTGGATCGCCCAATAGAAACCTTCCGTTCAGTGGGACACAAGGTCAGCCTGAACTGCCTTTATGATGAATGCACTCACGTCCTCAGGGTGCGCTACGATGACGGCGTGGCAGGAGGGAACTTCTATGCTCTCCGCTTTGAGCTTATGTGCCATCGTCCTCTCTAGTTCGACCGGAATAACCCGATCCTTGGTCGTGATCAGGAACCATGATGGTTTGGTCTTCCACGCGGCTTGACTGACGGGGGCACCCAGAGCGTTTACCGACGTAGGAATCTGTGTTGCAAACAGGATCTTCTTTTCGGGCGCTGCGAGTTCCTCCGCAAAATCCTCGTTCACACCTTTTTCAGTGAGCTTGAGAAAACCAGCGTTGTCTGGTCGGAGTTCCGCACCGGCAGGGGAGTCGGGGACGGTTTTTAAGAGCGTCACTGCGGATTCGCCGGCATCCGGCGCAAAGGCAGCAATGTATACGAGTCCTCTTACCTTCGGATCATTGCCTGCCTCGGTGATGACAACTCCTCCGTAAGAATGACCGACGAGAAGCACGGGACCATCCGCGAGAGCAATGGCTCGCTTCGTGGCAGCAACATCGTCCGCAAGCGAGGTCAGCGGAATCTGAACTGAGACGACATTCAGCCCCTTGCTCTCAAGCGCGGGGATAACCTTCGCCCAACTGGACCCGTCGACCCACGCTCCGTGCACAAGCAACACATTCGTAACGGGCGTCTTAGGCTCGACTTGAGCGACAGCATTTGTTGAAGACGTTAATGTTGAAGCGCAAATAAGCGCCAAGAGCACCGCGGCGTAACTCGTTCCTAATGCATTCATTGATATTCTCCTTGTGAAACTTTGCCGGCGAGACCAAAGCCGCGCCCGGCAGAATTTGATTTAATCCGTAGCTTTTCTCGTTCTGTCGAGCTCTCTGTTTATCCAATTGCGAATGTAGGGAGAACATTCGTTGAGCTCGATGCCAGCTCTTTCGCACTTTGCGAGAAAACGAACGACTTCCACCCCCACCAAATTCAGATCGCCCAAGTTCAAAACAGTGTCGGGGCCCGCCTCATTGACCAGCGCTTTCAAGTCTTCCAGATGTTCCTCTTGCATTCGACCTGTCAGTCGGATTGTCAATTTGTTTCCATCAAAGTATTTTTCGATCCTTAGCGTCATTTGCTCACTGTGTGGCGTTCAACGATAGACAGATTTGCAATAACAGCACCACTCAAGTCCGACTGAATCAAAAGCACTTGGAGGTGAGGGCCCAGCCGCTCTATCAGCGTTCGCCGAAAGTTCAGCTTCGTAAGGCTTCGGGTGATCGGGTTCTTAACGGTTTTCTGGGACTTCGGCGAGCGCATACGATAGGCTAGACGGTACAGGCCAGGTGCAGCGCCCTACGTCGAATGTTCGCACTGAGGATCGAGGTCTGGTTGGAGAGTCTATGAGTTTGCTGGAGCTTGGCGGTGAAACAAATCCTTCGACCCCCAACAAGGACACTGGCGGGCCCGACGCAATTCGAGTCGGGGCTGCCGGAGAACACGAGGGCAACCCTCCCGCTGGCCTTCAAACCCACGAGGATTTAGAGAAAGAACTCAAGGATCTCAAACGGGCTCAATCGCTCTTGTCGACGGAGAAACACGCTCTGGAAATGATCACCGACGGGGCCAGTGTTCAAGAGATTCTGGAGAACTTGTGCACTCGTTTTGACGCCGAGTCTTCGGACTTCCTCTCATCGATTTTGCTAATGGATCCAGATGGCGAGCGGCTTCGATTTGGAGCAGGTCCCCGAGTCCCCAAGGAGTGGGCCGAGTTCGTCAATCCTGTGAAAATAGGTCCCTGCGTAGGCTCTTGCGGCACCGCCGCATTTCTCAAGAAAAGAGTGATTGTTTCAGATATAGCTACGGATCCCTTGTGGGCTGGCTTTCGAGATGTTGCTCTGCGCAATGGTCTTCGTTCTGCGTGGTCCCAGCCGATTATTTCGAAGGACGGCGAGGTTCTTGGTACCTTCTGCATTTACTCTCCTGAACCACAAACCCCCAAACCCAGCGACCTCCAGTTGATTGAAGGAGCCGTACACATTGCGCTGATTGCGATTGAGAAAGGTCGAACTCAGGCAGCGTTGGTTGATGCTCTGGAAGAGATCAGGAAGTCGCAAGAACAACTCCGGCGGGACGAAGAGGAATTTCGCAGGATTACGGACGCCATCCCCCACATGATCGTCGTTATGCAACCCAACGGCCGCATTATCTATGCGAATCGATTGGCACTCGACTATACGGGTCTTACCCTCGCGGATGTCCAATCGGAAACTTTTCGCACGCGCGCATTTCATCCTGAGGACATCGAGAGAGTGCACAAAGAGCGGGAAGAAGGCCTTTTGAAAGGCGTTCCATTTGAGAACGAACAACGATTCCTCCGAAAAGACGGCAAGTATCGCTGGTTCCTGCATCGCTACAACCCGCTTCTGGACGAGCAGGGAAAAGTCATTCGATGGTATACGACCGGTACTGACATCGAAGATCGCAAACAAGCTGAAGACAGAATGCGAAGTGAAAATGTCGCGTTGCGCGAAGAGATCGAACGCTCCTCGATGTTCGAGGAAATTGTGGGTTCTTCCGAGCCGCTGCGGATCGTGCTTAAGCAAGTGTCGAAAGTTGCGCCTACGGATTCCACAGTCCTCATCTTAGGTGAGACTGGAACGGGCAAGGAACTGATCGCTCGCGCCATTCATAATCGGTCTAAGCGTTCAAGCCGTGCTTTCATTCGCGTGAACTGCGCCGCCATTCCCCGCGACCTGATCGCGTCCGAACTGTTCGGTCATGAAAGGGGTGCATTCACTGGAGCATTGCAACGACGACTGGGGCGATTTGAATCGGCGGACGGCGGAACAATCTTCCTCGACGAAGTCGGCGACCTCCCGGCCGAAACTCAGATTGCTCTGTTGAGGGTTCTGCAAGAGCGGGAGTTTGAACGCGTTGGGGGCAATCAATTGATTGCAGTCGATGTTCGGGTACTGGCGGCTACAAACAGGAATCTGGACACTGCCGTGACAGAGGGCCATTTCCGCCAGGACTTGTTTTATCGACTCAATGTTTTCCCCATTCAAATACCACCATTGCGCGACAGGGCGGACGATATTTCTCTGCTGGTTGACTATCTGATTGATCGTTTCGGTACCAAAGCAGGCAAGAGGTTTCGGAGCATCAACAAGAAAACCCTCGAACTGTTCGAGGCTTATGACTGGCCAGGGAATATTCGGGAACTGCAGAATGTGATCGAACGAGCAGTGATCCTGTGCGAGGGAGATACCTTCTCAGTAGACGAAGCCTGGCTTACGCGAGTGACACCGAAGCCAGCAATGACCTCTGTTCCACTGGTGGCCAGTCTTGTGGAGCGAGAGAGAGAAATGCTCGAAGCTGCACTGCGCGAAGCCGAGGGTGTTATCGGAGGCCCAAGTGGCGCGGCCTCCAAGCTGGGCATTCCGAGGCAGACACTCGAATCAAAGATAAGAAAACTGGGAATCAACCGGCACCGCTTCAAAACCGCATAGCGTTTTCGCACATATCAGTGTCAGAGATGTGCAAGGGTAGACCACTGGAAGATATTTCTTCGAAGTGTTTATCCTGTGTGACCCGCGACTCTTTCCGCCTCCAAAAAATACCGAACTCAACCTAGACTAATGCCGGTTCTCAATGCCGAAGTCTCAGCGAACGCCGAAAAAACGGCCCACCGTAAATCGCTAAAGGCTCTTCAATTCAACGAATTGCGAATGGTTATGTCATTGCACTTAATGTGGGCGTGAGCGAACTGTAGTGTCTGCAACGTGAAAGAGGGAAGAAATGAAACTTGCGAACAAAGTTGCTGTCGTAACGGGAGCATCGAAGGGCATAGGAGCTGCCATCGCCAAACAGCTCGCAGCGGAAGGCGCTTCGGTCATAGTGAACTATCACACCAGCAAAGAGGGTGCGGATAAGGTAGTCTCAGAAATCGTCGCAGCGGGTGGCAACGCGGTCGCAATCGGCGCCGACGTATCGAATGAGAGAGAGATAGCTGAGCTATTTGCGAGGACGAAAGAGACCTACGGCAAGGTGGATATTCTTGTGAACAACGCAGGGATCTACGCCTTCGGACCACTCGAAGAGGTAACGGCTGAGAAGTATCATCGCGAACATAACCTCAATGTTTTGGGATTGCTCCTGACGACAAAAGCTGCACTTCCTCTCTTTCCGGCCGAGGGCGGCAGCATCATTAACATCGGGTCTCGTGTGAACTCAGTTGCGCCAGCAAAATCAGTTATTTCTTCCGCTAGTAAGGCTGCTGTGGACGCGATCACAAAAGTGCTATCCAAAGAACTTGGGCCGCGCAAAATCCGCGTCAACTCCCTCAACCCCGGTGTGATCACCACAGAAGGATTTATCTCAGGCGGTCTTGCCGACAGTCCCATGCAGAAGCATTATGTAGAACTGACTCCACTGGGACGCATGGGAGAACCCGATGACGTAGCTTTGCCGGCTGTATTCCTAGCCTCAGACGACTCCCGCTGGATCAGTGGAGAGTTGATCCTGGTCGCCGGAGGAGAATAAATTAGAAAACTTCAAGAGACGGGATCTGGCTTCTTGGGGCGGCACATTTCCAGGCCGTAACTTTTTGGCACTAAGTGGTGCGCCCCTGCAAACAACTGGAGGGAGCGATGGGGCTCGAACACACGCGGCCTCCAGCGAAATGGACAGGCGGCGCGATCTGCATTATCAATTCGGATGGTTGCGCGGTATTCGGAACTTCTTGGGAAAGAGCAGTTTTTGGTTGCGGAGGCCTGCAACCATCCGAATTTGCTAGTCATACCGTTTCGCGCCGAATTGATCCGCCCTGCAGCCTAAGCCTAACAACTGACTACCCTTATCGGCGCTTACGCAGGTTTTTGTGGCTGAGGATACCCCCGTCTGCGTCATGGCGGAGGCTCGTGGGCCTGGCTCGTGTTGCCCCAAGGGGTTAAGCCCGCCAGCGTTATCTCCCAAAGGACAGTTCGGGAACGTGGTCGAGACCGGGGCGGCGCTTCATCTAGGGCAGTTCAACTGCCCGTAGATGTTCTCCCAGTCATCTATGTGCGGAAGCGTTCCGCCGTTCCCTTCAATCACATCCTTGAATACGTTACAAAGACATCTCTGTCGGGCAGGGCCGCTGCCCTCCTCTATGAAACGATCCCTACAAGCCTTCAGGCGATCAAGAATGGCTTGGACTTCTTGCTCTGAATAGGTAGAAAAGGCTTGGCTGACCCGCTCGGCTTCAGCGATGGTGTCCCGCTCATTCCGATGCTTTTCATATTGTTCGCGAACGTCGGCACCGAGCGTTATCGCCTCAAACAACGCCTTGACGTATGAGAGAACTTCTAACCAGATATGAAAAGACGCCATCGCGAGGTAGCTTACCAGAGGGCCATGCTAGACGCTATTCCGGGCAACTTTTCCATCAAAAAAGGGCCGACGGTTGGTCAATGGCCGGGCTACTCAGCGGCTAGCGAGCCTTGGTCTACGGTAAAGTTCGGCCAGAGTTGTGCAAGCCAACGAACCCGGCCATAACCTGCAGGATAGCCTAGCAGTTGATTTACCTCATCCGCTGAGTCGAGCGAATGGAAAAACCAAACCCCATTAAAAATTCGCCGCTGTGGATGCGTTGCGTAGAAATTGGCTCCCCGTCGCGCAATATGCTCCAACGAGAGCGGCCCACTCGGGGAGTTGTAACGGTACATATTGAAGCCGCCATGCACCAGCAAGTCGAGCTCCGCTAGGCCCTGCCCCTCTAGGTGCGCTCGTTTTTCTGGCGTGGAATACAGAACCAGCTTCCTATCGAGAGCCTGCTCCAACGTCAACACCGTCACCGTAGGGTCGTATGCTCCCCCGTCCTCTTCTATGTCAATCCAACAAAAGCCGTGCTGGGAACCCCCGACGCACCGAATCCCATGGAAATATTTCCCCATTACCGGGTAGGTCGAAAGATCAGTTTGTGTGTACCCGCGTCCAACGCGTTCGGGATTCGACAGCCAAGCCTTGTCTATGCATTCGGCGCAAGCGAAGAATTCCTGACGCAACTGGGCCTCGTCAGATCGGGAAATTCTGACATTCCAATTCGGCATCAGAACCGCAAGATTGAAATTTTGTGGCTGGTACTGTGCCTGCCAGTTTTCGTGAACCACACGACGGATGTTGTCGCGTTGTGATTCCCGGCCCTTTGCTGGCCCCATTTGCCCGCCGTCGAGCCATTCAATGAGTTCAAGCCCAACCGGGCCATCAGGGCTCTGACTAATGAAGTCTGGGGGGTCTTGGCCGTCCGGGACTTTGCTCCATGAGACGGGGCCTGCGAAGGCCGGAAAATGTGTTTGCAGATCGGTCAGGACCTCTTGCTCGCGCTGATCGTGACTAAGCCGGGCAGTAGCCATACTTACTAGATTCTAGCCCGCTCATTTCCGCTGTGTCACCTGATCCGTTGGGAGTATTATTCAAAAATATCGCCTTCCCTGGCGCTCTTGAGGGGGTACAGCCGCCGTCGAGTTCCTGACGGCGGCTTGTTCAATTGATATGTCGCCCGACGACCGCTCTCGGCGAATTCTTCGCACACAGTCATCGCTACATTTTCGACCCTAATCAAAGGCGTCCGCCGATTAGGGGCTTAGGATGCAACATCGCGCGTAATTCCTCGATGCTGTACGGTGGTTTCCGCCTGTGCAGCATTGCATGGCAGTTGGGGCAGACGGGAGCCAAATCCTTAGCAGGATCGATGATCGTGCCGGGCGCTATGCCTGAAACTGGCTCAATATGATGTACTTCGATGAATCCTTCGCCGATCGCACCGTACACCGCCGCGAAGTCGAAGCTGCAGACCTTGCAACTTATTCCGTGAATTTCAATGCACGCGGCCCGGTTGATATGGCTGCGTTCGTATCGAGTGACAAGGACTTGCTCCGCGCCACCCTCGGCCTCGCCTTTAAATTCCACATCCACAGGTTCCAACGGCATCAACGCAAGAACTGTGCCCAGTAGTCGACTACTCCACCTCAGGGCCAAGGCGTCCAAAGCCATCGGACTACTGCCGTCAATCAACGTCGGGCCTTTGGTCATTGCCAACGCGAGGGACCGCCAATCGCTTTGCCACGTGGCGGGCTGCAACGGATCGAAATCCTGATTGTTGATGCGAAAAGTGATTCTGGCCCCGTCGTTCATTGCTGAGCGAATAAAGGTACCAAAGACAGCCCGCTGATCTGGATTCGCATTGCCCATCGAGCCAAGAAGCTGAGCGGCATAAGTGCCGGAAGCAAACTGTGCCTCGACGGTTCGCCAGCCGATCAGTACTTCGACGGCGAATCCTTGGGTTGGCGGGATTTCGAGCGGGCGGAAAATAGCCCTCTTACCGTCGCTGTCGTCAGTGGCTTCGCCACTGATTGCTACACCGAATCGACCCGTAAGAGTTTCCGCGAGGTGGCCTGCGCTAAGCATTTCCCTCGTCCGCATTTCCGGTCATGTCCGGTTCTGGTAGGTCCTCGACGAGATTGCGGAGTAATCGTGCGATCTCGAATCGCAACTCTTTGAAATGCTTGCGCGTAGTATCGGTGGTCGCTCCAATCTCAGCTTCAGACAGTGCCCAGAGCAGCGAATCCATTCCCTGAATCGTCACGCCCGAAGCGAGGTTGGGAACATAAACCTTGTAGTAGTAGGCGTGTCCCGTATTGATGCGAACGCCGTGGTGCCCGTCGATTATGCAGGGCTCCCACAACAAACCGTCATCTATGCTCGGCACCGGCTGCACGCTCACCTCTCCCTTGTGGGCAGCACTCGACACCGGCATCTTGATGCGGAATGTCCCTTGCTTGTTCTTGATTTCTACCTCACCCTTGGCGGCGTCTGTGACTGTGATGTCTGCCAGTTTCAGATCATCTTCTTTGGCAGATATAGCTGCGTTCGAACTGGCGTGGGCGTTCTTTGCCTTTTCCTGTGCCTTTTTCTTTTCGCCTTTTCGGTAACGCTCTTCTGCAGCGCGGCGGGGTCCTGGCAGGAATTTCGATAAAACCCAGTTGTAAAGTTCATCCTTCAGAAGAATCCGCGACTTCTTGATATCAACCTGAAAAGCGTCGTCAAGATGATGGTCGAAAGAAAACTCCACGCGGAGCAAGCTGAAGTGTGGCTCCTTGCTGAACATTCCTAGCCAGTCTGCCGGATGAATAAGACGATTCTCGCGATACACGTAAATACCTTGAGTCTGATTCTCGAGTCGCGCCGCCTTCGCCGCAGCGGGACTATCAAATTCCTCTCGACGCGGAAGCACCACAGCCCTGATATCGAACTGAGCCGTGCTCTTATCTGGCAACTCCACTGGAACCTTTTTCTCGGCTACCGCTTCCGCATTGTCGTTCTTCCGGCAGAACGGGTCCCAAGGCTCTACTGCTGAGTCGTTAATGATCATTTCAAAGTTGCGCGCACGTTTGTCATTTGGATCGAGAAAACGCTGATACACCATCGCGGCGTGGTCCTGAAAACCTTCCGCCACGTCCCTTAGTGCTTTTCGGGCGGGCGCACCACTGGCTTTTTCGTAATCCTTCATGAGTCGGTCAACTTTCTCCCACAATACGAGTGTGCCAGGTCCGCCATCGGCGGCCTCATCGAGCAGTTCGATTTCCTCCTTGCCGGGCTTATCGATCAGAACTTCCCATTCCTTCTTCTTCTCGACATGATCGAGGTCCCAAGTTGCCTTGAGAACTGGCCCACTCTCGGCGGCACGGGTAACGACCGATAGACGCCGACAGAACGCAGTGGACGCGGTTTTTAATCCGAGTCCGAACTTGCCTAAGCAACTCTTATCCTTCTTGCTTTTAGCGCCATAAGTCATTGCATTGAGCAGTGCGGCCTCGTCCATACCGTGGCCATTGTCCGTGACACTCACGGTCACATCGCCGTCCATGTCCATGCGAATCCAGACTCTAACTTTTGTCGCTTTCGCATCAATGCAATTGTCAATGATGTCGGCAAGCGCCGTATTGAACTCATAGCCGGTATCCCTCAGTCCTTCAATAAGACGAGATGGATCTGGCGGCAAAATCTTGGATTGGGTCATTTTTTCTCCATCTTAGCGATGCGAACGAGTACTCCAGTGGAACGATAACGGAGAATACATCTCTCCATCAGAGTTTTACAATTCGCCACGAAGTGCCGAGCTTCAGCCTGCCATCACTGGTGGATTCATTCTTACGACCGTAGCTAATGTGAAAGCGGTTTTCTTCATCCCGCGAGAGAGTTATCTTATCGCCAGCACGCAGGTTATGCGCCCGGATAAATGGCGTCATACATGTGAGGCGGTATTCGTTTCGCGTCCCACCGAAAAACCTGTTGTTATAGTAGATGAAAGAGAACGTCCATTTCGACCCGAGCGGGTCGCGGAAGACGAGCTGATGTCTCGGGTTGTATTCCTTCGGATCGAGTTTCGGAAAGAATAAGAGGATTTCTGGATCACGAGGGATAAGCATTCCGGCCTGATGTCCCCCGGTTTCGCCGGTGTCGTTCCGACTCAACTCTTTCGTGATGGCAGCCGACCGTTCAGGAGGCATTGGCGGGCCTCCCAAGAACAGGCGAGAGTTGCATTGCGCGCATGATGTCAGCAAAGTCGTCTTTATGACCTTCCGTCCCGACGACTGCTTCAGCAGCGACCGCGCGCTTGCGTTGTGTCCTTTGGTCTATCACTTCCTCAACCGTCGCTGGATGGAAAAGACGGTGCACAGTCACGGGGCGCAGTTGTCCACGCCGGTACGCACGGGCTGTCGCTTGGTCCTCGACCGCCGGATTCCATTCAAGATTGTAATGAACGACATGGTTTGCGGCTGTGATGTTCAACCCAGTTCCAGCGGCCTTCGGGTTAAGTACAAGAGCGGCAGCGGTCATCACTTGTCCAAACCGATCAACCGTGGGCTGTCGATCCACGACTGGAGTACGGCCATCAATTACATCGCAGGGAACGGCATAACGACTCTTAATGTCATCGTGGAGAATATCCGCCATCTCCGTATATGACGTAAAAATAAGCACCTTCTCGCCGTTGGCAAATACCTCATCAAGTATCTCAAGCAGCCGAGCGTATTTTGTGCTGTGCGATAGAGGATCACCGGAACGACCGTCGATCAGAAAGGGATGAGCGCAGTACATCCGTAGTTTCGTCAGCGCCACAAGAGTTGCGGCGGCTCCGTACTGGGCAGAAATGTCCGCTCGCAGGGAGTCATAGCGTACTGCGCTCTCTTCAGAGAGTTCTACCGCCTGTGGAATATCAATACGTTCGGGTAAGTCGCCCGCCACATCTGCAACGCGTCTTCGCAGAATCAATGGAGATACAAGTGGCTCAAGCACTCCGGCGTCATCCACGTTGTCCGCGTAGCGCTTCTCAAATTCGCGGAGTGTTCCGAGGAAGCCCGGCACAGCAAAATCCATGAGGGACCAGAGGTCGCGGAGACGGTTTTCAACTGGTGTCCCAGAAACGGCTACTGAGATTCGCCGAGGAAGAGTTTTTATTGTGACGGTTCGCTGCGCATCAGGTGTCTTAATTGACTGCGCTTCATCAAGGACGAGCACGTTCCACTCAATCATCTCAAGGATCGAGACATCGCGCATAGCGGTCTCATACGAGGTAACCACTACGTCAAAGCCACCTATGGCCTTCGGAAATCCGCTCCGTCCTTGACCGCGATGGACACTAATCGAGAGGCTCGGCGCGAAGCGAGCAATCTCGCGTCGCCAATTCTCAAGTAGTGTTGCTGGCGCAACCACAAGGGAGGGCATTTGCCGCGACCTTGCTTCGCGCAGCAGCAGGGCGATCACTTGGAGCGTTTTGCCCAAGCCCATTTCGTCTCCGAGGATGCACCCTAGTCCTTCGTCGGCTATTCGACTCAGCCACTCAACCCCTGTCTGCTGATAAGGATACAGAGTTGCAATAAGACCCTCTGGGAGTCGCACTATCGGCGAGGATGCAACCGAAACGGGACTTGTCGTGGCAGGTGCTTCAGTCACTACGACAAATCTGGAATTTTGCTGTCGAAGCGCGAGATATTGTTTGAGTGAAAGCTCCCCTGGTGCTGCTATTCCCGCGAGCCGTAGCACGCTCGCTACTTCCTCCAATAGTTCCGTCGAGATCGGAAACCATTCTTGGCCCACAAGAACCTGGTCGCTTTGAAGAGAAACAAACGTATCGAACCGGCGATGACCACTTGCAAGTCCGATGCGGCAGGTCGCTGAGCGCGACAAATCGCTCGCAGGCGGCGTCACTTCGACTACGACGTCAGCCGGATAACGGGCAAACCGAATATCCGAGAGAGCTTCCGACGGGCGACGAGGCACAGCTTCGCCGCGAATGGTTTGGCGGTACTTATATTCCGCCCCAGTAACCTCTCCTGCGGTTGGCCGTATCACCGACCCTGAAGGAAGCCGGAGTGCGAGACCCGAGCTGTCGATGTGCCAGTCGGGGACAGGAATCTCAGCCTTCGGCACGCGACCCCCTCGCTCCCTGTATCGACCGTACTTGGGAATCGAGAAATCTGCGAAGAGCGTCCTTGAGATTCGGATTGTTCTTAGTTTCACACTCCCACACAGTCAGTACGTCCCAGCCGCCCGCGCGCAGGCGACGCAAGGCAGAGCGGTCACGCGTGACATTGCCGGTGCGCTTGGTCTGCCAGAAGTCGCGATTAGATTTAGGCGTTACCGAACCATAGCGGCAGGAGTGCATGTGCCAGAAGCACCCGTGCACGTTAATAATTTTCTGCAGCTTAGGGAAAACGAGATCGGGTACGCCGGGAAGATCTCGCCGGTGTAAGCGGTAACGGTATCCTAGCGCGTGGACAATACATCGAACGACCATTTCAGGCTTAGTATCTTTGCCGCGAATGGCTGACATATTCCGGCTGCGTTGCTCTGGAGTATGGACATCCATTGTTACGTCAGCCTCTTTCGGATTGTGCGAATGAAACCATCAAGGTCCATCAGATGCACACCCTTTACTTGCGGGTAACGGCTGTGAAGCTTTTGTGGCACCACGAGTGTCAGCTTGAGTTGCTGCATTTGCTTTAATTGCTTCGCTGAAACTCCTTCCTGAATCGTGATCAAGTGCTTCCATTCGACGCGCGGCGCTTCCTGTGTCACTTGCCGCCAGCGATCCTTGCAGGTTGTCTTCACCCCAACAGCAAACAGCTTTTCCGTGGGAAATTTCGGGTCGTCATATGCTGCCTTACCGGGGATGACGATATCGGGCTCGCCCTGGATTTGCGGACGCACATCGAACGGTATTTGCGCGTCCTTCAACAAATATTCGACATGATTCTCCATCGAACGTCCGGCTCGCGACTTGCGACGGTTCATCAGAGTAGCAGCGGTTTTCAGAAAATCGTCGATGTCCTTGAAAAGCCGGCACACTTCCGGCAAACATATCTGACGCTCAACTAGCCTGAACAAACGGTATTCGGCTTTCATCAGGTCCATAAGGCGGTCGTCGGTCGGCTTCTTGGTGAAATCGTTCACGCAGGCAATCATCGCCTCGCGGGTTTTCTCAGAAAATAGGTTTCCTGCCGGAAAGGCTTCCAATCCCAGAGCGAACGCCCTAAATTCCTTGTCGATACAATCTTCCGGTGACAGCGGCGCGGGTTCCTTTGCGCCCTCGTATACCACCCAGGTACCAATTGCTTCGACGCCGAGCGCAGCCTGGATATCTTCGATGTCCTCAGGCAGGTCGATGATATAAGCGAGGAAGTTGTGCAGATCTTGCGGGATCAGAACAAGCAGGTCTCCAACGGAATCATCAACAAGATATGGAAAGCCCCTACCGAAAGATGTGAGCCGGTACTCATCGCGAGTCTTCTGACCGTACCAAGTCACAACAGAGTCAGTTACACGCTCACCACCCTGCCATGCAATTCGAACTTTCGACTTTTCCAGTTTCCCCTTCTCAGGTCCAAATGGAGCGTACAATTCCCACGCGGACTTGGGAAGATAGAACCCCGCCTGGTGACTACCGGTGAGGCCGCAATCGTTCGCAGAGATGAACTTCAGGATGGCTTTGCCTACCTGTTGGGCTTCCTCAATGGCTTTCTCCGCAAGCGGCGAAGGCATAGCGTTTTCAATTTACCTCATCCGGCGGCGGCCATAGCTCCCTTGAGCAGACAACGCCCGCTGTCGACGAAATGCTGACAGAGCACCTTAACGACGTGCTTTGCTACCGCCGTCGAAACTGCGGGGACAACCGCATTCCCAAACTGGCGATAAGCCTGCGTGTCAGACACTACAATCGGTATGTCGCCCTTAAAACCAAGGAACGACGCCACATCGGCGTCGAATCCCATTATGCGGGCAGCTTCGCCAGGAGTGAGCCGCCGCGGACTCTTCCCCTGCTGCGGAATCAGAATCTCAGAACCATCCTTGTAATAGCGCGCGCTCAAGGTACGAGAGATGCCATCAAGGTCAGCGAGACCGAATCCGAATCCGTTTCCTTTTTCGGCATGGCGCTTTGCGTAGCCCTGCAGGTACTTCCACAGATGATCGGTCAGAGTGTATCGATCCGGTGGTGCGGGATCGAGAATGTCTCGTAGTTTCGGTCGCACCATAAGCGGTTTCGGAAATTCAAATCCCGGCTCATCCGCAAACACCTTCTTGTCGAAGCACACTATGAACACACGTTCGCGATGTTGTGGCACGCCGAAATCCGTAGCATCGAGAACCTGGTCGAAAACCCAGTATTCTTGCTCTTCAAGACTGCTCTTGATCACTTTCCAGGTGCGTCCTTGGTCGTGAGACTTCAGGTTCTTGACGTTCTCTAACACGGCAACGGGTGGGCGCTTCAGTTCGATGATGTTAATGACATCAAAAAATAGCGTCCCTTGCGTAAGGCATTTGAATCCGTGCGCGCGACCGAGGCTGTTCTTTTTTGACACGCCAGCAATCGAAAACGGCTGGCAAGGAAAGCCCGCAACCAAGACATCGTGAGATGGGATATCCTTGGGCTTAATCTTCTTGATATCGCCGTGAGGTTCCTCGCCAAACCATTTCTGATAAGTTTTTTGAGAGTACTTGTCCCATTCCGAGGTGAAGACGCACTTGCCACCGGCCCTTTGAAAGCCGATCCGCAGACCGCCGATACCTGCAAAGAGGTCAATGAAAGTAAAGGGAACGCTGTCAGGAATTGGCTGCGGACGCCTTGCGGCGTCGTCGAACAGTGTGGGCTGACCCCCTTCGGATGCTTTTTCGAGGGCCTCAATGACGAACTCTTTTTGGCTCATCTTGCGAGCACGGCGTTCAGACTCAATCCATGTCCGCACTCGCGGCGGGACATCACGAATCAAAATTTGATCTCCCACGTCACCTCCCCCATCGCTGGGTAAATTTGATAGCAAGATAGCAGATTTTCCCAGCGAGTTACAACGAACTTCTTTTCCCATGTGGCGATTCTATCGCGCACGGCGAAGAAAAGGCGAATTCTTTCACCCTCGAATCGGAGAAGGGTACGCCAATAAGGAAACGCTAAACTTTATATAGACTATTGTAATAGTATTCTAATATTGTTAGAATGATTTAGTGCTGGAAGGAGTTCATCGATGTCTAACAAGTGTTCCGTTCTCTTCACTGCCAAAAGCGTTGAACGCATTCTCGCTGAAGGAGGCACGTCGTCATGGCGTCTCGACCGTAATCACGCGCGACAATGCGGCTTCGCGGTGTGCACTCGCAACGCCAATGCTGATTGGGTTGAGGGGCCAGAGGCCCACCACTCGGCCTTCTTAGTAGGGAAAGTCCGAGACGTAGTGCCTTGCCGGCCTACTCCTGAGAATAAGGAAGCTCCAGAAAATCGATATCTAATCCAGTTCAGTAAATTTGCCCGTGTCAATATCCCGGAGATTTGGAAGGGCGACCGCAATCCGGTGAAATACGCGACGCTGGAAGATCTTGGCATAGACCCTTCAACCTTGAAGTGGGAAACAATGCCCGTGCAGAGCGAAAAGACGAATACACTACCGAAAACTCCTGGCAGTCTCGGACTCACGCTGGCAGAAGCCAAGAAGGGTCTAGCCTTAACGTTTGGTGTTCCGCCGGACGCTATCGAAATCACGATTCGCGGATGACGGGCCTACGCCGAGGCGACAGGACCAAAAGAGAGGGGAAGGAAGGACAGAACTATGAAATCACATAAGAGCAATGAGTTAGAATCGTTGGCCGGTGACCACGACGTGACCTTCGCATCCGGTGACTACGTCAAATTTGAAATTAAGAATGATGCTACGGGTGAATCCGAGTGGATGTGGCTGAAAGTGGATCGCTGCGACGACCCAAACAGACTCGTGTTCGGATGGCTCGATAGCGAGCCTGTCGTGTTTAGCTCTGATCTCAAGTTGGGTCAGCACATGGCAGTCAGCTATGACAACGTGCGCGATCACAAAAAGCCCAGTGACTTCTAAAGGCGTCGGCTTGCGCTAGCACACGGTTGCGCCAGTCGCACAGTACTACTCTCCTGTCACACCCGTTGCCTCCCGCTCCAGCCTCTCACTACTGAATCTTTCCGTCCTCCTGTGGCCCGGTGCTCTGGTTCCTGTGCTCGGGTGAAGGAACCAAATCACCTACAGGAGAGCGGAAAATGAAATCAGAACAAATCAATTCTCAGATCAACAAGGGATTCTCAAATAGTTTGCTACACGGCGATTGCATAGAATTGCTGTCCCGCATGACATCGAACCGCGTTGATTTTGTCCTCACCGACCCGCCGTATCTGGCGCACTATTCATCGCGCGACGGGCGCAGCGTTCCCAATGACAACAACTGCGACTGGGTTAAGCCTGCTTTCCAGGAAATCTATCGCGTGCTCCGCTGGAATCGCTTCTGCGTTAGTTTCTACGGCTGGCACAAGGCCGACAAATTCCTCGCTGCGTGGCGTGAAGTGGGTTTCCGGGTGATCGGCCATCTGACGTTCATCAAGCGCTATGCTTCCACCGAGCGTTTCCTTCGCTATCAGCATGAGAACGCCTACCTGCTGGCAAAGGGCAATCCGCAGAGACCAGCTCGCACCATCCCCGACGTTCTGGAATGGAAATACACCGGCAACAATCTTCATCCGACTCAGAAGCCGGTCAGCGTGTTGACGCCATTGGTTGAATCTTTCTCAAATCCGGGAGACGTTGTTCTCGATCCGTTCTGTGGTTCGGGTTCAACGCTCGTGGCCGCACGACAACTGGATCGCCGCTTCCTCGGCATCGAACTGTCCAAACAGTATTTCGACCTAGCGGAGCAACGGCTCCACTAGGTCCTTGTTTGTGCGACGGGGGATTTACAGGTTGCTAGGCAGCCGCAGCGCTGCCGAGATCGTGCTTGCTCACGGTTCCGCATCGTTCGCAAAGGAACGAGCGACTCCACTCGCCATATTCCCGACTGTATGTTGAACGATTGTGTCGCCAAATTGCAGCCAAGAGAACGGCTAAAACTATGGGGAAAATCACGGCGTACAGAGTCACTGGAAGAGACGACGCAGGCCCAGGATGTGACATTACCGACCGCACGTACACAACGAGCGCCACGAACGAGATTCCGACCGACCACAAGATCAGCTTGCCGTATGACCATTTTGTCGGAGGACTGAGCTTCTTGGAAAGGTCGCTCTGTTGCGTTCCTCGCGTAGTCGCTCTGCCAATCACGACATCCGGCCCGCCTTCTCCGACGACGACACCTCGCAAGCGCGAACTCGCATTTACGGAGAAACGGCCTTCTTGAAACGCGACAGACAAGCTCTTCAAGTTTGTGCTATTGCAATTCGGGCATCGCAAGTCCATCTTTTACCTCCTTGCGGAGCCGCCGCTACCTAGTCTGATTATCACTCTTTCAGAATGGTTGCGTGCGGCTTTTTTTCAATCGCCTGGAATTCGGTGCACCGGCGATGTCATCGGCGGTTTTCCGCCGGGGAAGATTTGGCAACGGGGGAACACCGTCACCGTCATAAAACAATTTCGCAAGAGGAACCTCCAGTGCCGTCGCGATCTTCTCTAATACCGCCAACGAGGGAACTACCTGCCCGTTCTCTAGCTCGTAGAGATACGAGCGTGCAAGCCCGGCCCGCAGCTCAACCTCCTCGGCGGAGAGATTCATCGCCTCTCGTATGATGCGGAGCCGTTCAACGATCAACACCTCGTCTGCCCCCTGCGAATTCACTGTAGTAGGCCACCCTTGAAACGCCGCCCGGTCGCCGCAGGCTTTTATTTCTCATCAGCAACTATTTCTTTAAGTCGGTCCAGGTCCTTTATCGCGCTCGCCAACTGTGCGACAAACTCCCGCGCCTCCCGATCGCTAATGATAATTTTGAGGTATTTCGATACCCATTCGGTCGCCCGCTCTGTGGACTCTTTACGCGCCATTCTATTTTCCCTTGCGCTTCTTTTCCCGCTCGATCTCGCGACAAATTCTTTGGAATTCCGGCTCTTGCGCTGCGATGGCCTTGACTTCGGGACTTTGGATGTACGTGCGCTTGATAACGTCATCGCCGGTCTTCCAGTCACTCAAAGTGGCTTCCTCAATCACAATCCGTGACGACAGCCAAAAAGTGAGTTCGGTGCGGTCGTCGAAGCGAACATGAATATATAGCCTGTCTTCTTCAAAGGATGTTTCCACCGAATGGACGACCTTTCCCTTCAGGCCAGGAAAAGCGTTGCCCCGTTCTCGTTTGCGTTTCTTGGAGAGCGCCCGTAGCTTTTTCATGATGGCATCTTAATGTATTCCTTAATGAGTTCGTAATTGCCGTCGGTCACATCGTTTAGAGTGACGTAATCCAATTTCATTTTGGCGTTGAACGTAAAACCAAGATCGGTTTTGTCGGTAAATCGGATGTTAACAAACGCGCCCTCCGTCTGCGCTGAGGCTTGGACGAACTCCACGACCTTACCCTTCACCTCCGGGAATTGCATCGTTGTGGTCCTCCCTTCGCGGTGTAGCAGAAATCGATATCGCGAATCACGGTACTACGTGGTCGAAGCAGCAGCCGAGCGCCGTTAAACATGTCTCGTCTTGCGGACGAGAACTGATCGAGGCTATGCGAACCGGCTCGTCCCAATCTGGGTTGAAAACAAGAACTTCAACGACCAAAACGCCTTCGATGTCCTGTTTTGCATGAATACTTACCGAGTCCCACATTTCTAGGACCCCATCCCTCAGAACGCGCTGACCCACCGTGACCGAGACCGAATCGGTCTGAACGTGAAACCGGTTGCCGTCGCCTGCCTCGCAGCCAATCCGAAATGGCTTGCGCTCGGGGGACGAATGGGCAGCAGAGGAAGGAGTGTTCAAGGGCATAACTGGCATAACGGTTTCCCCATGTTGGGGAATTATATGATTCCCTATTTTGGGGAATCTGTCAAGATTGACTATACATGCGGAGGTGAATGCCAACGACAAGGGTTACCATAAGGCGTACAAGAGATTCCTCGCACGTTTGGTGCAGGCGCGCCACGAGGCCGGTTTAACGCAGGTCGAGGTCGCAAACCGACTTGGGAAAGCACGCTCCTTTGTGTCGAAGTGCGAACTCGGCGAGCGCAGAGTGGATTTCGTCGAGCTTCAGCAGCTGGCAAGACTTTACAGGAAAGATTTAACCTTCTTTCGCGACTGAGATGGCGAAACGGATCGATTTCGTCAAACAGCGTAGAGATCATGGGCGTTCGCTAAGCAGCGCTGTCCGCGAAATTACAGCAATGGTGGAGCCAGTAGCCAATCAACACGGAATCAATCTTCACGCAATTCTAGATCAAGCGTCAGCAAGAAAAGAGGAAGAGAAACGGCTATTAACGGAACGCTTGCAACAATCCGTGGTGCCTTTGTTCATCTATCGTGACGGGAAACCCGACAGAATTGGTTCTTGCGTCCTCGTGCGCTTGGATTCGGAGTTTTATGCGTTTACGGCAGCACACGTGATTCGAGAAGTTGGCTCCGCAACACTCTTTGCTCCTTCTGAAGGCAGAGGCGGGAAGTTACGACCCTTACCGCCGTGTACAGCGCATCTGAATTCCTCGGGAAGTGGTAACGATCTCGATGTTGGTGTGCTGGCTCTGACGGCACGTCACTTGGGGGCCTTCCAGCATCATGTTTTTTTGGCTGGCGCAGAAATCGATCAAGAAGATCAACAAGACGACCAAGATGATCTTCGGTCTTTCTATTTCGTTCTCGGCTATTCTGCATCGAGAACACAAGTGAAGATTTCCAAGGCCGAGCGTCGAATTCACCAACAGTCCTTTCGCTTCTCGACACAGCCGGTAGATGCTGCCGAGTACCTACAGGAGCAGGTGTCAAAGTCAGATCACATATTGCTCGACTTTGACCATAACGAGATCCGGGTCGAAGGGAGACGCGCCAGTCCACCTAAGCTCCAGGGTGTCAGTGGCGGAGGAATATTTCAGATCTCCAGAAAAGCAATGCGAGGCCCACTCGTCGCAATAGCTACCGAGAATTGGCGTCGGTCGCGTCTCATCGTAGGCACACGAATCAAACACTTTCTCGCGATGGTTCGTGAACTGAAACCTACATGTCCGCGTGGAGGCTTTTGAATCAGTGGGACCAATGGCCGCTACTCCTGAACTGGCTGTACTGTTGGCTGGACGATTTCGTCTTCCTTCATGCCGAAATCTGCGATCAGGCGCTCGGTCAGTTCCTTATATGCGTCAACATGCGCGTGGAGCTTTGGGGCTGCGCCTCGCTGGACATACTTCACAGCGGCATCGAAAGGCTGCCGGAGCGTCGGATCGGTTTGAATGCGCTCTTCCATAACGTCGGCGAACGCTTTCTTCTCCAGTACCCACATCATGCGCTCCAAGCATGAGATGCTCATGCTAACAAGCGGCGTCACATCAATGCCGTTATGCGATTCCGTACTGAGCTGATCTTTGAATCGTCTGTTCAAATAGGCATTCACGCCCCAACATCCACCGAAATCATCGCGCGTGATGATCACCGGAACGATTTTCTTAATTCCGTTGAGATAATCCGGGACGTCAGCACCCTTGGCACCAACTCTCTTAACCGCGTTGAGGAGTTGGTTCACTCCCTTAGTCACGAGTTTCTCTTCCAAGTAAGCTTTGATCTTCTCGTAATCACCGGAATACCGATCCGCCGCCGTGCAGGTAGCCAGCTTTGCTTCGATTAGCACGGCTGCATCACCGCATACAATGAGCTGATCGCAAATTTGGTCAGTGCTGTTCAGGTATTTTGGGCTCGGGTAAAGTTTATGTAGAGCAGGCGCAGCGTACATCTCGAACATCCACGTCACATATTCTTCAAACACCAATCCCCAATAGCTGAGCCACGGTTCTTTCTTGTCTTTCGGAAGGCTGCGCAGCACGCGCCAGATAACCGCACTCTCGAGTTTGCCGAGTGCGAACTCGTAATCCAGCATGTACATCTCGTCATGGAAGAAGAAATAAGGGCGATCTTTCAGAAACTCGAAATCGCCATATCCAAGCGTGTCTTTTGGATTCGGCATGTTGTCGAGCGAAAATGAAACCGTTTCAAACATCTGCTCAAGTGTCGCCTCTGGAACGGTCGTTTTCTTGAACCAGTTCTTACGCAACGCGGCGTCAATGGGCTTGTCATACGTCTGGGTCTGCCGCTCTTGGAGTGCGTGTAGGGCAAACGCCGCTATGAATTCGGCATAGGTGATGATCGGGAACGGAAACACCTTTTGGAATTCCGCTTCGAGGTCAAATTTGAGCAGATTCGTCGGAATCCGTGGAATGATCTTCGTCAGCCAGATGTAAAAGCGCAGAAAGCTGAAGAGGGGGTCTGTCGCCGACGCGATTTCGTACGTCGGCAAGAATTCGGCAGCGATATTTGCATACCCATCGAGCTCGTTCTCGACAATGACGTGCTTTTTATAAAGTAATTCGCCGGACTTGAGCATCAACTCTCCGAACTGATCGTTCTCCGGGCCTTTCTCAGGAATCTCAGGAACGGGATCTACCGGCTGCAGGCGAACTGTCTCGGCAGCAAGGGAACGCAATTGCCCATTGAAAAACGGAATCCTTCCCTCTTGGTGAAACCACTTGTAGACGTGAGGAACTAGGCTGGGCGGAAACACAATCGGAATGTGTAAGTCTGCGACATTATCGGGGGGAACGTTGCAAGCATCTGGCCCATAGCCGAGACCGACACTCAACTTCGTGCATGCGATCAAGATGCTGGATTTCGGATACTTAGCAAGCTCAGCTTGAAATTGCTCTTTCGCGATGCGCGGGCCATTCACTAGCTCCGACCACGTCATCCATACTCTCATCTTCACCGGCGGCACGATGTCTCCATTCAACGAACAATCGACAAACGTCCTCGATTTCGTCCCACGCCTGGAACCGCTCCCTTACGCTTAGGCAGCGCTTTGAGTGCGTCAATCGATATCTGTTGCACACAATGCATTGTCGCAGATTTGGTAGGCTGTGTTGTATGCGAAGGAAGCCGCTTCAATCGGCGCGATAACATAGATGCAGGCAGCGCTATGAATACGACTCTTGCTTTTCCAAACGATTGCAAATTTGCCTTCCTCGGCCTAACGCATGCCCGCGTGGATATTCCGGCGACGGGGATAACTCTTCCCGATGGCACTGAGGTTGTGACGAAATTCCCAATCGAATTGAATTCTCAGTGGCAGAGCTGGCTAGGAATCGAAGCTTCACAGGTAAACAGCGCGAATCTTGTTCTAGCACGCACAGCAGTGGACGGCTTCCCTCCAGCGAGCCTCCCAATCTCTGACGACACGAGCTGGAATCTTGCAAAACGGATCGAAAACGTCTTTTCTATGTTGCGGCTGCTCGGGACCATCGAATATGAAAGTGCATTTCTCATCATGGGCTACGTGCAGAGCGGTCAAACGGTATGCCAGCACCTCAACAAGTTTGGGCGGTACGAAATCACGCGCGGTTGTCTTCCCTGGCTCATTCGCGAAGAACACCTTGCCACCGCAGCAAGCCTCGCGCAAACGAAAGCGTCACTGTTGGCGAGCTTTCCTGACATACAAAGTGTCCGACTTTTTCGCGGCTGGTGGGCGCTCACAAGTGCCCTTCAGCAGTTTTACGCAAGCGACCGTATCCACGGATTTGTGAGAGCACTTGAAGCCCTGATCTATCCGGCGATTGGCAAAACTGAGAAGCAATTCATTCATCGCTGTTCTCTGTTTGCTGCTCCGAGCACAGGGAAGGATGCTGCTCGCCAAGCGCTTGAAGAGGCGTACAAAATGCGATGCGATGTTGAGCATGTGCATCCGTGGGATCGTTCGCTTACCCAATACGCTGTGTCCGAGCGGGAGGACATTGCCTATTGGCGTACACGGCAGATGGAGTCTCTGGCTTGTTTGGCATACGCAAAGATCTTCGAAGACAGCGCTGTTCAGCGGCACTTCCACACCGACGCTGCTCTTGATCAATTCTGGCGAAATCCCGAGCACGAGATTCGTACTGCGCTCGGTTGTGTTTGTGACATTACTCAACTAAAGCTCGTGAAGACCTACGATAGCTGGGGCCGTGCGGTCTTTTCCGAGTGGCCCACGGGGTGGCGTGAAAGCTTGCAGCGGAGGAACGAGGGACACGCAGGTGAGACATTTCACGCGATGGGCTTTACGGCATGAGTCCGGCTCCGAAGGCGGTTATTCATATCAACTTCCTTCCCGGCGAATTGCTGTTTGATGCAAGACCCATATGGACAGCGCTAAACTCCGCCACCAGTAAAGCGAAGGTTCCAACGCTCCCCAAAGAGTTAGGGAACGAACTTGGACAGACGGCGATTCACCTCGGCACGCGCGACTACATGATGCGCGCTGCTCTTCGGGAACTAAACGCCTCCACCAAAGCAATCTGGGATTTTATTCCCAGTGCTATCGAAGTGGGCAGCATTCCAAATACTCGGGTGATGAGGGGACGCGCTGTCGAAGACGCCAGAGATCGTGTGTTACTCGCCACGGATTCCTTCCTTTATGAGTGCCGATCTTTCTTGGATTTAGTAGCTAGGTTTACCTACCCAATGTTGACGGGTATTGGCAAACAGCCAGCCGCAAAGCAGCAGCTATCAACCGGGCAGACTGTAAAGTTGGTTGAGCAGGGTGGAAGGCTGCGTCCGCACGATTTTTTACTGTTCCTATGCGACCAACTCCATGTCCCGACCGATTGGTTTCTCTTTCTGTCGAGTCATCGAAACGTCTTCACGCATGAGGCCACCCCGTATTGTGCTGTCGAAGAGATCGCAAAGGTTCCCACCGAATACGACCTCCTGATCATGCGTACAAACATCCTGGACTTCAGTACCGCCGATCCGAAGGACTATTTTCGGATTTCTGAGTGCGCAGCGGTGGCTACTGGCCTGCGTTGCTTCGGGCCAGTAGTTCAGCAGCATCTGGTGGACCTGCTCCAATAGCTCTCCTGTTCCTTCGTTTCAACCGTGGGTATCTCTGATTTGCTCGACTTCCGAGCCGCTTCGAGAGTTCTGCCCCCCGCCTGAACAAACTCGGCTACCGGTCTGCACTAGCACCTTTCGCGCCACCAAAAAAGCCTGTGTCACTCAAGCGTGCCGCTCGTTTCGACCTGGGGGCATCACCCTCTCCGCTTCATCTCCTGTTTCGCGTCGTTTGCTCCCTGGCTGCTCGGTGAAGGGAGCAAAGCTCCCCGAAACAAGGAGAACATTTATGAAAATCGAGCAAGCAAAACAGATCACAAGCAAGGCAATCGAGGAACTTAGTCATGCCCTGGAAGCGGGCCACAGTGGAATGTTGAAAGAGTATTTAGGCGCTTTGGCGCGATTCCATCGGTATTCCTTGCACAACGTGATGCTTATCGCGTCGCAGAAGCCAACAGCAACTCATGTTGCGGGATTTCATGCTTGGCACAAGCTGGGCCGCTTCGTAAAAAAGGGGGAGAAGGGCATTTTGATCCTTGCCCCGGTCATTCGTAAGAGGGCCGAAAACAATGGCGAAGCCGAGCCGGATGAATCCTCAACCGCTGTCGGATTCCGAGCAGCCTACGTGTTCGATGTTACTCAGACTGACGGGCAGCCGTTACCCGAAATCGGCAGCGTGAACGGCGATCCAAGCGGGTATCGTGAGCCGCTTGCAAAATTCGTCGCGCAGCAAGGCATCGTTCTCGAATACTCTCAGGATATCGCGCCGGCACGGGGCATTTCGGCGGGCGGCAAAATCACACTGCTACCCGGACAGTCTCCGGCTGAGGAATTCGCGACTCTATCGCATGAAGTGGCACACGAACTCATGCACCGCGGCGAACGCCGGAGCAGCACATCGAAGCGCATCCGCGAAACCGAGGCTGAGGCCGTCGCGTTTGTCGTGTGCAGTGCAATCGGCCTCGAAACTGGAAGCGCCGCACAGGATTACATTGGCCTGTATGGGGGCGACGCAAAGCTCCTCAGCGAGAGCCTCGAATACATCCAGCGGACCGCAACTCAAATTCTCAATGCCATCGGCGCGGATGATTTATCCGCGCCGACCGAGAAGGAGGTGCCCACCGGCCCTGCCTAGTTCTTTGGGCCGTCATCGTTTCTAAGCCGTAGTTGTCTCTTGTTCGACATCGGGGGCGATGTTTGAATCAACGGGCATGCTGACGGCTCTTCTGAACCAAATGATCGCAGCCTCGCCTTGCTTCTGTTCGACGACATCGACATCTCGAACGTGGCCCAGGGGGTTCCGATAATTCTTTAGAGCTAAGAAGTGCGACTTGAGCGCCTCGCGACTCTCGAATCTCTCCTTGAAGAGGTCCCAATTCTTGTCAACAATCTTGTGAAGGTCCATTATGTCGGCGTATTGCAGCCGAATCAGCGGGTCCTCGATCCGAGCGACAATCTTTGACCGCTTTCGGTCGCTGATTCGCTCCTTTATTTTCGCCTGCAAGTCGCCTGGCACGGCGCTCTTCCAATAATCCTCTCCGAGATGGGAGCGAAGGACATCGTGCAGCACCCGACGAAGTTTAACTTCAATCTCGTCCACAGCAAGTCGCGCCTGATCGCGAGGAACTGCGGCACCAGAGTCATAGATGTCCCCATCGCCCACAGCAGTCAGAATCGCAGCCCAAATTAGCTCAGCCCTTTGCTGCAAAAACGAGTCATAGTCATCATTCCATATTGGCGAATCCGCGCCCGATGGAATCAAGTGTGAGCGCAAAGCCGCAGCAAAATTCGGGTTGTTGGTATCACCGCCCCTGAATTCTACAAAGTAGTCCGAAGGCGGTCTATCCTTGATCTTGTTGTTTAGGTCGGCTGGTAGGAAACAAAAATTCGGTAAGAGATGAACCTCTTCCACGTACCGTTTGAGCGCCTTCTTTATGAAGTTCTTCGGGAAAATGTGGTGTGCGTTCGGGTCCTTGAACTCACTGAAATGATCCTTTGCGAGTGAGATATCAGCTCCAGTGACGAAGTGCTTCGGTTTGGCGTGCGCCAGGAGGCATAAAATCGCGTTTCGCGCCGCGCCAGATGCGCGATTGATTTTCATTTTTCTGATGTCGTCTTTGGTCAGAGTCAATGGATAATTCGGCAGCTCTAACTTGCCGTCGATCAACTCCCGAATCGCCTTTGCATCGGTTGCCATTTGTGTAGTCTGCGATTGCGCGTATCTCTCGGAAAATGCAGACCGCCAAAACCATTGATCGATCCATTGCTTGTGCTCAATAGGGACGTTCGTTCCATGTTCGGCAAAATAGCAGGCGAGTACGGGAAGCATCACACCGTAGGGAACCATATCTCCTCTGATGACTCCGTAATTGTCCCGCATCCAGTCGATCGCATCGCCGATCGCCTTTGAGATGCGGGGCCACAATTCCTCGACCGTCTTGCTGTTCAGTTTCAGTTCGTGTTCTGTTTTGCATTGGCCGAACTTAACGAGAGACATCGATTGAACGACCGCAATCGGCTCCACCCATCCGAAGTCCGTACGTTGTTTGACACGTTCATTAAATTCCTTGACCTCCTTTGCCAAATCGAAGGACTCGGACCAGCAATTGGCAGCTACCAGCTCGAAGCGTGTGAGGCGCTTTCCGCCCTGGTTAATTCGCTGAAAGACCTCAACGGCATCTTCCAACTCCAAGTTGAAAACTTTGACCACGGAAAAAGGATAATTTCTAAAACGGTCGCGAGCCTTTGACAGCGTCTGCTTTTTCTCGGGGGGCAATGGATCACGAATCGCGTCATAGGTCGCTACGTTCTCCGAGAGTATGTCGTGCAATGAAATGAAGGTGATGTTGTCCGGCTCTGTTTCCTTGAACACTTTGATTTGACGACGAGCTTCAGGATCGCCTTCCTCATATTTTGCCGCAGAGTCGAGATCGAGACAGATATGCGCGTAGCTCGCGCCGTCAATCACACTCCCCTTAAACGTCACCCAGATAGAAGTCAATCGCTGCTGTCCATCCAGAATGAAGAACAGTTCCTGCTCAGCAGCGGGCGAAGGAAGGCAGAGGCTCTTGATATCCCGAAAGAGGGTTACGTACTTCCGGGCGGCTTTCCAATAAAAGAAACTGCCAATTGGAAAACCCTTATAAATGCTGTCCATGAGATCGATGACTTTTCCGAGACTCCAAACGAACTCCCGTTGAAATGGCGGCAATCGAACGCGACCATTTTCGATGTCGTTCATCAGCGTGAGAAAATTGTATTTACCGGGGTCGATGGGCTCTGCTTGCGGCATCCGCATTTACCTCCACTCTACTAACTCTGACAGTTCTACCTTGATATCTAAGCGGGCAACACAATTATTACAGAAGCGCGGGGAAGGCTTTTTCGCTCCTTCTGATTCCTGCTGTCATCGGACCTGATCCGTTAGTACGAAAGTACTACCGGATATCTTGGCTTTGCATCAAACCAGGTGCACGTTTTCCGCATCTAGCCACTTAAGGTTAACTGAAACCAACCAGCCCACCCGTCGTCAGGCATGAGTGTATCGAAGCGTCTTCGAGTGGCACTGCTTCTGATGTCCCTCGCTATTGCTCTGCTTGGCGCATTGTCGCACAAATACTTGTGGATGTACGCCTCACGCAAGCTGAAATCTGGGCCTCTAGCAACTCGCTTCTCACGAGGTTCGGCAGACGAAAACAACCCCGACGCGCTGCTTGCCGAAGCAAACCGGCTCGCCTGGCTGTTCAATTGGCCCAAGGCAGAGCCACTGTACATTCGGGCAGAGGAACTCTTCAAGGAGAAGGGCGACACCAGGAATGAAATCTATGCTCGCGTCGGACGAATTCGCGCACAGTCAGAGACGATGTCCTACGTCGATGTCTCTCAGATGATCGACAAGGAAATCGCGCGGCCAGTCACGAAGTCTGATCCGAACGCTAAAGCTTTGGTGTCTCGTCCAGAAGGGATATACGGACCTCGAAATCAACGCCGCATCTGCCAAGCGAGCATGGTCAGAAGCGAGGACACTCGCGCATTCGCTCGGCGAAACGCAATGGGAATCACGCGCGGAAGGGGAGCTAGGGATCATCGCTTTCTTGGAAGGCGACAGCAAACGAGCTGCGACTATGGTGGGTGATGCGGTTCTCTCGGCGATTGCAAGCGGTGACGTGGGTGAACAGGTCCGCGCACTTGAAATGCTTGGAAACGGTTTCAACGAAGTGCGGCGTTACGGCGAAGCCCTTGCCTTCTTCGACCGGGCCATCAAGATCAGCGGCCAAAATCCCGACTGTGGATTCCCCTACATGGCGTATGAAGGCAAGGGATGGACACTCGCGGGAGAAGGACAATTCGATGAGGCGAGGCGCGCACTGGATTATGCCTTGACGAATGCTCGACAAAACGAAAAGTACGGCCATCAGTCTCAGATTCTTGTCGAAAAGGGTGAACTCGCACTCCGCACCGGCAATCGTCAAGAAGCAATCGAGTACCTGGAACAGGGGGGCGATCTTGCGCGGGAACATGCGTTTTTTCGGATGGCGGCTCAGGCAATGTTTGACCTCGCGAGAATCTATCGAGACGCGGGCGATCTTCGGTCCGCCGAGGACCGCGCCGCCATAGGAGTTGATGTCAGCAGAAAGGTCGGCGACCGATACTACTTGCCACGCGATTTGACAGTGCTCGCAGAGCTCAAGACCCGGCAAGGACAAACGACTGATGCTGAGAGTTTTTATGCCCAGGCTGAGGATGTGATTGACGGGATGCTCGTCAACTCGGACGAAGCTTACTGGAGCAGCTCGATGGCGGATGCAATGAGCGATACATACCTTCGGCATTTCGAGTTGGAGGCTCGTTTAGGCAATGTTGAACAGGCTTTCCGTGTGCTGGAGCGTGTAAGAGGCCGAACGCCCGCGTCTTTGCTTGAAAACCGTGGCTCGCCTGCTCGAAACGAAACGAAAGAGGTAACGGCCCTTGAGACCGAAGTTGCCTCATTGCAATTACGCCTGATGCGGTCCGAAGATGCGACTGACCGCGCAATTCTTCTTGACCAACTTGTCGAGTACGAGAGCAGATTGGGCTGGACCCGCAGTGGCTTGGAGACGACGAAACGAGAGTGGTTCGAACGGCCCGCAGCTCTCAAGACAATTCAATCTCGCCTTCGCGCCGACGAAATGATTTTGGAATATGTTCTCAGCGAGCCACAGTCCTATTGCCTCTGGATCTCTAGGAAGGCGACTGGCGTAGAGAAGTTGAGCGGGGGCAGAGCACGGATTGAAGAACTAACGCGCAGGTATCTTTCTTCCATTCGCGAGAAGCGCAGTGATTCAATCCTAGCAAGCCAGCTCTACGCGATTCTTTTGCCGCCGTTCAGCCAACTGTCCACAACGGAAAAGCTCGTGATCGTGCCGGACGGCATTTTGCATCTCTTGCCATTTGAGACGCTGCGTGATGCCTCCAGTTCGCTCTTGCTTGATAACAAAATCATCAGTTACGCGCCCGCCTCGACCGTTCTGTATGTTCTGCGCAATGCCAAGAATTCTCATAATCACCGCAAAATGCTGCTGGCGGTCGGCAATGTGCCGTATCAGAACCAAGGTAATGTCTCAGCAGAACTCGTAAAACCAAAGGGCATCGAGAAAAGGTTACTGCGCGGGATGTCTGATTCTTTCCGCACGACGCTATATGACCTGCCGGAAACGCGAGACGAGGTTCTCGATATCAAGAGAATACTCGGGAATGACTCGACCCTTCTGCTTGGGCCAGAGGCTACTGAAACAGCTTTCAAGGCCGAACCGTTGAGCGGATTCCAAATCATTCACCTGGCCGTACACGGATTTTCGGACTCTCGGTTTCCTGAGCGTTCGGGCGTTGTGCTAGGCGTTGATTCGGCAACTTCCGATGATGGGATTCTGCAGGTCCGCGAGATTATTCATCTCCGGTTCAACGCCGATCTCGTAACACTCTCGGCATGCGATACGGGTGTGGGAAAGCTTCAGGGAGAAGAGGGCGTGACCGATCTTGCCGAGGCATTTCTTGTGAGCGGAGCACGATCCGTCGTAGCAAGTCTTTGGAGCGCGGACGATACGTTCACCCATGCGCTGATGGATCGATTTTACACTCACATTGTGGAAGGCAAGGATCAAGCATCGGCACTTCGAGACGCCAAGCTCGACCTGCTTGCAAAATATGGGAAGGAAGTCCCACCCTACTATTGGGCGGCTTTCGTCTTGACCGGCGACGGCGGCTCGCCGATCCGATTGGATGTCCAATGAGCCTTGAGCGTCAAGCACGCGAAAAGATTTATGCGCGAGTAACTGAACTCGTCAAACGGAAACATTTTGATCCTGGGATGAACGGAGCCGATTGGAACGCACTCGCGTCAGCCAGGAGGGACACAGTTTTGCAAAGTGGCACAGATGACGAGTTTGAAAGAAAAATGCAGGAACTGCTAAACGAACTGAAGACGAGCCACACCGGATTCCGCCACGCAAAAAGCGCGAACGTTCCGGGCCGGCACGCAATCAGCGCCACGTTCATGCGCTTCAATCTGGATGGTGAACAACGCTGGATGTTCCAGGATGTTCACGAGGGAGGACCGGCGCACACCGCAGGGTTGCGGCCCGGAGACATCCTTCTCCAGGTCAGAAATCGAGATCTGCGCCCGCCCGATCCTCCAATCTTTCCGGTCGGAGAGGATTCGCAGTACGCCGTTCAAAAGCCCGACGGAAAGCGCGTGACCGGCAATCTTCAGGTGCCTTCACCGCGATCCAAGAAGCACCCCGTCATTGTTCCGAAGTCTGTAATTTGCTCACAGCTACCCGAAGGAATTGGCTGGCTGAAGGTCACCATGTTTCCCGGCGCAGTCGGCATTGATCTGGCGAAGGCCCTCGACAATGCGTTTGCTCATCTACGGGAATCGACTCGTCTGATTGTGGATCTCCGAGGCAACACGGGAGGCGGCATCGGCGGGTTACGTCTAATGAGCTATCTAACTCCCGGCAAAATGGAGGTAGGCTACAGTCTTACGCGGAAGCGGAAAGAGGAAGGGTATGAACGCGAGAAGCTTCCAAGGTTTGGCCGCATACCATCACGGAAACCCACCTTGCTCTGGCTGGCTTTACGCTACGGCTTCATCGACAAGTCCATACTCGTTGTGACGGAAGGGTTGGGTCCCCAACGCTTTCACGGACGCGTGATAATTTTGGTTAACGAGCACACGGCGAGTGCCGGAGAAATGGTTGCGGCTTTCGCCGAGGAAAACCAGCTTGCTACGATTCTTGGGACAAAGACTCCCGGACGGCTCTTGAGTGGCAGCGCGTTTAAGGCGGGCTTTGGATACATCGTTGGACTTCCCGTGGCTGCGTATCTCACCTGGCAGGGCAAGCTGATCGAAGGACGCGGCGTATCGCCGACCGTCCCCGTTCAACAAACGCCCGAACAACTTCTGGCAGGCGAAGACCCACAGATGCAAAGGGCCTTGGAACTGGCGCGACAGATGGGGTGAGATTGGTTTCTTTGGGTGGAGGAGACCCGCATGGCGAGTGACACTGGACTTGCACACGAGTTTGCTGGGCTTTCGGCGGAAGAGCAATCTCGGTACTGCCTAGTTGCGCAACAGATGGTTCGATTAGCGTGCCGCTGCGCCGTGCCGATAATCTTTGCACCACCATTGTCTGTCGGGGGCAGAGTGAACGGCGCAAGCGCCTGCCTACTGCAACTGCCCTGGGGATGGTTCATCGTCACGGCCTCTCACGTTCTGCGCAAATATGAGGAGCGGCTGCAAAACGGAGAAGTTATCAACTGGCAGGTAGGTGACCTTCCACCATTTGATCCTCGCCACTCAGTGTCCTGGCGAAGTGACGATAGAGATGTAGTGTTCATAAGAGTCTCGGAAGCCGAAGCCCATCGAGCTTGTGGAACCTCATCTTGCGTTGTCTCGGCGGCGACTGGATGGCCGCCTCGCGTGCCCGACGTTGGAGAGATTGTCCTGATCTCTGGATACCCGAAAGTACTGCAAGAAGTTGATCCGGCAGGATCGATTGGAGCAGGACCATACTCGGCAATGTTCCGTGTCACGAGCGCCGGTTCAGGCTATTTGTACTGTCAGATTGAGCAGAAGGACCTAATCAGCTTTGATGAAGGACAGTTGCCGCCGCCAGGAACCGACGTTGGCGGTTTGAGTGGTGGCCCGGTTCTTCTAATGGGGACGCTAGTCTATCCACTCGTTGGGGTTGTCACGGAACACCATCAAGCTTATGACATCTTGCGTATCGCGACTCTGGAAGGCGTCGAGGAGAAAGACATGCGATGAATTTGTCGAACGGGAGGATCATTGTATTTTCAGCGGGAACGAATTCCACTCGGAACCAGTCTTTCTCAGTTGAAGTGTGTACATGCCAGGCCGAGCGGGCCACGGTCTCGGGTCGAAATGCAACGACGCAATCCCTTGTTGGATACTCGCTGTGCCTTGCCCGGCGAAAATAGTCCCGCCTTCAGGTCCCGAAATACGAATGTCGTAAGGACCCTCGCTACTTCCTAAGGGCAGGTAAATGTCCAGATGAGAGACGTTGCGCGGAATCTCTATTGGCGGTTCCGTGGGAGGCGGCTCGGTACCTCGCGCCATAGACCGATCCCTCAGATCAACGACGGCGGCGATCTGCCCACTGTTGTGCTGATGCAGCATGGCCCATGTCGCCAGACCAACCACAATCAACACGCTCGCCGCGACCGCAAATATCATTCGCGTCCGGCGTTGGCGATACTCCGCCTTTGAAGCTGCAAGAAATCGCGGTAGCACGGACTGCAGGAGGTCAAATGGTCCAAGTACGACTCTGCTTGGGACAGTGGCATCCTGTGCGCGGCAATGGCAGCGACAATCTCCTGAGCAGGACATCCAACCCGCTCGGGATTCGGGAACTCGTCGCGAAGCCCTCGACCCAATGCAGCTAGGACATCCCTCTCTTCCTTCGCGGTATATGCCTTTTCGCTCAGACCAGCCTCACCTTACGAGAATTGAACGCCTTAAAGCAGTCAGACTCAACAGAAATAATTTATAGGTCACTGACCGGACTTTCGCTTGCGCGTCCTGAGCAGACTCTCCCGAGTCTTCGCCAGACCATATCGAAACTTCATCTTTGCCTGCTGCTCCGTTACACCCAACCACTTTGAAATCTCCTTCCACGAATAGCCATACTGTCGCGCCTGCCAAATCTTTCGGGTCCGGCCATCCATCTGCCGAATGATTTCTCTAACCGCAATCGCAGTTTCCAGTTCGGAAACCCATCGCGTGTCCTGTGCAGTCGCGATTTTATCGAAATCCATCGACGACGAAACAAGTTCAATCGCGTCGTCTCGCCTCTGTTCTGATTTCAGGAATCTATTGAAGCGATGGTGGAAAGCCGCGAACAAATATCCTTCGAGGTTCGCAATCGTCCGTCCCTTCTCGCGGTTCCTTTGAAGGGCCTTGGCAACGGACTTTAGCACCGATTCCCAGACCTCGGCGGTCAAGGCTTCAGTCTCACCCTCGGAATTCTTGCTCCGAAGTTCTAGTCTGGCATGTGCTAAGACGCGCGGCCACGCTGCGCGAGCTGCGGCCAGCAACGTTTCATCGACTGGCGCAAGGGTACCGTCCTTTGCTTCAGTGTTCTGGCGGAGTACCCATTCGCCATACGGGTCTGGTCTCTCCATCGGGTCACTCGTCCAGGCTCCGGCCAGTGGGAATGGGCATTAAAAGCGTGGCACGCTGTTTGTTTTGATGTCAATAGAACCCCAAAGGCACCCTTAAGTTGTGCAGATTTTTCTTCTTACTTTTTTCTTCCTCAAAGCCTCCTTGTAAATGAGGGGAGTTCTCGCTGAATTCTCCGCTACGGGCTGGGCGGCCACAAACCTCACCTGTGAGCCGCTAAGCATCGCAGCTAGCCGACAAACGTCAAGCCGGACGCGAAGGTGGAAACCCTCTGGTAGGAGCGCCTGCTCCAAGTGTGCCTTGACCGCGTGCAAGGACTTTCAAACCAGGAGAGCGGTTCTTCGACCTTGCGTTTGCTGACGGCTGACGGCCCGAGATGACGCGAGAACTCTCCCAACTACTCTCAGGCGAGATCGAGCGCAAAGGAGTTTTCCCAACATGAGAACCATCTGGCGAAATGCAAGTCGATTAAAGGCAGCTTCCCGTCAGGCGTGCGTAGTTGTGGCAGGGCTGTTCCTGGCTACGCCTGCCTTCGCCCAAGGGACTTCCCCCTGGGAGAACGCCGTTAGCGTGCTGCAGCAGGCTTTCACCAGCACCATCGCTCGCGGCCTCTCGCTCGTTGCTATTGTCGTGGCCGGCCTAACATTCGCCTTCGGTGAAGGAGGCTCGAAACGTGTGCTCGCCGGTGTGCTCTTCGGCGTCGGCATGGCCATCGCAGCAGTGAATTTCTTGTCGTGGCTTTTTCCTGGCAACTGAATCACGCAGGTCTTAAAGGAGAAGCACGTGGCGGAAGCAAGACGAATCAACAGAGTGCATCGGTCGCTCTCCCGACCACTGACTATCCTTGGGGCCGAGCGAAAGCTCTTCTTCTTCGCCATGTGCCTTGGCGCCGCCACCTTCAACCTTCTCAATAGCCTATTCGGGGGGTTGCTGATGTTTTTGTTGCTCTACTTCATGGCTCGCTGGGCCACCCAAACCGATCCGCAGATTCTGCGATTTCTGCTGACGGCTGCAAGACTCCGCGCTCAATACGACCCGATGAAATTCTCTCCGATTGCAATCCGAAGGGATGGCCATGCTCAGGCTTAGCCGAGTCTTCAAAAACTATAACGAAACCGGCTCTCTCAGCGAGCAGATCAATCTCTACGGCTTCATCGGACCACACGTTTTTCTCACTAAGAGCGGGGAGGTGGGCGTCATCCTCGAAGTTCGCGGTGTTGACTATGAGTGTCTCGATGACGCGTCGATTGATGGTTTCACCAAACGCCTCGAATCAGCCTTGAAACTGTTCGACGAAAACTACCGCCTCTACCAGTACCTTTTCAAGCGCAACAACGAAGCCATCCCCTACAAGCTCTACGACAGTTCCATAGTGGACGCCGCGATCAAGAATCGCATCGCGTACCTTCGCGGCAAGGCCGACACGCTGTTTTCCCTCGCCGTCTATTACGTGGTGCTGTACGAGGGATTTCAGACTTCACAGAAACTCGGAGGCGCGCTCGCCGAATTTCCCAAGAATCCAAAGAAAGCCTTAGCGGATCTGCGGGCACATTTTTCGGGTCAGAAGCAACTGGTCATTCTGGGGCAGCACGTCAGCAACGCCCAGGCAGCGCTGCTTCAAAAGGCACGCAGCTTCATCCTCCAAGTCAGCGACTTCCTCGCTGTTCGGATGCTCGACAAAGGGGAAGCCTTCCGCGTTCTCAAGAGAACGCTCAACTTCCATCCTGACAAACTCGAACTCGCTAAACTCAAATACGACACCTTCCTTGACTACTATCTTCCCGAATCTCCCATCGAGTGCCATCGCGGACATCTTCGCGTGGACGATTACTACGTCAAAGTATTGACGCTCAAGGAGCCTTCCGCTCAGAGCTTTCCGCTCATCTTCAAGCGCCTGCTTGAAGTGGAAGCCAATTATTACGTCGTGACGGAATGGAAAAAGGAAGATTCCGGCAAGATGCGCCGGGTCATCCAGAGCAAGCGCCGCCATTTTCACAACACCAAGCGATCCTTCGTCAGCCAAGTCAACATGAACGACTCGGCTCCGCAGGATGTGCTGCTCGACGATTCGAAAGAGAGCCAGGTCCGGGAACTGGGTGAAGGCATCAAGGAGATCGAGCTGCATGGCAATTACTTCGGCCAGTTCTCCCTCACTGTCGTCATTTACGACCTCGACGTGGCCAAGGTTGAGCGAGCGTGCGCCGACTTCTACAAGGTTTTCAGTGTCCACGACGCCCAGCTCTATGAAGAAAAATACAACCTTCTGAACGCCTTCCTCGCGGCGGTTCCCGGCAACCACGTCTTCAACCTACGTTCCCTGTATCTGCTCAACACCAACTATGCGGACTTCTCGTTTCTCTTCACCCTTCATCGGGGCGAGCCGCACAACGAGCATCTCCGGCAGGAGTATCTTGCGGTCCTTGAGACCAACCACCGCACCCCTTACTTCTTAAACCTTCACTACCGCGATGTGGCCCACACCATGATTCTCGGGCGAACGGGAGCAGGAAAAAGTTTTCTTTTGAACTTCCTGATCACCAACCTGCAAAAGTACGCGCCGCACACCTTCATCTTCGATTTGGGCGGGAGCTTTGAAAGCCTCACTCAGCTTTTCGGCGGGTCGTATGTTCGAGTTGGGCTTGAGTCCGAGGACTTCAAGATCAACCCGTTTTCGCTGCCACCCACGAAAGAGAATCTCGACTTCCTAGCTCTCTTCCTGAAAGTCTTGATCCAAGGCCAGAGGGCGGGCGAGCTCGACCCCGCCACCGAGCGCGATCTCTTCCATCAAGTCGAGAACCTGTATGCAGTGGACCCCGCGCTGCGCACGCTGAGCGTGCTGGCGAATACGCTCGGGCATGATGTTGCCAGCCGTCTCTCCAAATGGACCCGAGGGGGCCAGTTCGGATTCCTCTTCGACAACTCCGAGGACACGATCTCGTTCTCCCGCTTTCAGTGCTTCGACTTCCAGCGCATGAGCCAGTACCCGGAACTTCTGGAACCGCTGCTTTTCTACATTTTGCATCGCGCCAATGCCGTCATTGCGGACCGCCAGATTTCGTCCGTTTTCAAAGCCTTTTTCATCGATGAAGCGTGGGTGTTTTTGAAGAACCCCAGCATCCAGCGGTACGTCGTCGAAGCCCTCAAGACCTGGCGGAAACACAACGCCGCAATGGTGCTGTCCACCCAATCTCTCGACGAACTCAAGCGTTCGGACATCCTCGACGTAATCATCGAAAGTTGCGCCACCAAAATCTTCCTTGCGAACCCCGATATGGACCGGGATCTGTACCGCCGTCAGTTCCACCTGAACGAAAACGAAGTCGAACTGATCTCGACCCTCATCCCCAAGCAGCAATTCCTGATTAAGACGCCAGAGCTGGCGAAGGTCGCGAATCTCAATGTGGACCCCAAGAGCTACTGGCTCTATACGAACGATCCTTACGACAACAAAAAACGGAAGGAGGCTTTCGAGACCTACGGCTTTGAACGAGGTCTTGAAGTGCTCGCGGGAGGGCACCAGTGATTTTTCATTGTTTTCCCCAAGCGTGTGTGCCGGGGACCGATCCTCTTTACGTGTTCCTGCCTCTCGCGCTCGCGGGATTCGCCACCGCAATCATTTTTGGCGTTCAGTGGTCTGTCGTGGTCATTTCCGGTCGCGACCAAGATTCCCTGAAACATCAATCAGTCTCAAAAGGAGCAGATCAATGAAACAAATGTTTCATACTCAGTTGCATAGCCTTCTCTTCCGCGTCCTTGCCCTCCTAGCTGTGGGCGCAGCCGTCTTCCACGCTACTCCCACGCACGCCGCAACCGAAGCGGCGGCGCGGGTCGTGAAGTATTCGAAGGAAGATATCGTCCCCGTTCGGGCCAAGCTCCGCTTTTCGACGCTCATTGTTCTTCCCGAGGATGAGGAGATTCTCGACTTCACCACCGGCGACAAGGAGTTCTGGGTCATCAACGGTGCGCACAATTTGTGTTATGTCCATCCGGCGCAGACCGGTATCCGCAGCAATCTGAATCTCATCACCGCAAGCGGTCACGTGTATTCGTTCCTCCTGACCGAAATCAGCAACCAACCGAATGCCGAACCCGATCTCAAGATTTTCGTCGAACCAAAGGAAGGCTCCGGGATCGCGGCAAATACCGGACTGCGCGGCTATGTGAGCGCGAGCGAAGCGGACGCGTACAAGAAGGAGTTGGAAACGCTCCGCTCCCAGACTGCGGATCAAATCCGCGCGGCGCAGGCACAGTCCGCCGAACAGCTCAACCATTTCCGGTCCAGCTACGCACCTAAACTCCAATTCGACTATCTCCTCGACTCGAAAGCTGGCCGCGAGCCGTTCCTGGTGTCCGCCATCTACCACGACGACTCGTTCACCTATATCAAGTGCGGCGCACGGGAAAAACCCGCTCTCTATGAAATCAAGGATGGCAAGCCGAACCTGATCTCATTCCAGATTGAGAACGGCGTTTACATCGCACCCAAGATTATCGACACCGGCTACCTCGCCATCGGCAAAAAGAAACTGCCGTTTGCCCGCCGCGTTGCCGCGAACAGAGGAGCGAGCGATGAATCAACCGAACCAACCCGCTAACGTTCAGGAGAAAACGCAGAAACCCCTGGGCCTTCTCCCAAAGAACGTCCAATCCTGGCTCCTCATCGGCCTGGCGTTCCTCATGGTCGCCATCATGTGGCTGACCGGGGGTAAGAAGCCGCCAACGCCAGCCAAAGCAACGTCGTCCGCCGCATCCTCACAGGCACCGCTCGAAGTCAACGAAACGAAGATCGCCGACCTGCAGAATCGGATAGAAGAGTTACAACGCCAACAACTGGTGGCGCAGAGCGCTCTTGCCCAGCAGACTCGCGTGCTTGGTGCCGCTGGCCCGCAAGATTCGCAACAACCCCAGCAACAGAGCGTCTCCGGCAACGTCCCTAATCAGGGAGCGGAGGACCCAATTCAGGCGGAGCGGAAGAGACGTGCCTACGTGTCGCTGTTTGCCTCGAATGTCGCTCTGACCTACCGCAAGGCACCTGCAACTCCGCCAGCACCTCAACCCGAGGCACTCGCTGCTGCCGCCCAGAACCTTGTCCCCGTGGGACCGGAGGACCCACAGGTCGCACAACTCCTGAAACAGATGCAACCCAATCCGCTTTCGCCCGCGCCCGATGCTTCATCGCTTGCGCCGGTGCGAAGCGATCCCCCGGAAACAGCGAATAACCGAAAGGAGGAAAAGAAAAACCCTGCCGCCGTGTCCGCTGGATCTGCCAATGCTTCGGCAGGAAAAACCTACCTGCTATTTGAAGGAACTATCCTCGAAACCGTTCTCATCAATCGCCTCGACGGGAGTTTCGCAGGCCCCGTCGAGTGCCTACTCTCAACCAACGTCTATTCCAACGACCGCCAGCACTTGTTGATACCCGCAGGTTCAAAGCTGCTTGGCGAAACCAAGAAAGTGGACACCTTCGGCCAGACACGTCTGGCCGTCGTGTTCCATCGAGTGCTCATGCCGGACGGCTATTCCGTAAGCCTCGATCAATTCAAGGGTCTCAACCAAATTGGCGATACAGGCTTGCGCGATCAGGTGAACAACCACTATCTCCGCATCTTCGGAGTGTCGCTCGCCATCGGTGCTCTGGGAGCGGTCGCCGAAGGTGGAACAGCAGGCTCGCTCAACGCATCCAGTTCTGACCTTATGCGCCAGGGATTCGCGCAAAGCACCGCGCAATCCTCAGCGCAAATCCTAGACAAGTTCTTGAACATCATGCCCACGGTGACCATCCGTGAAGGCCACCGAGTCAAAGTCTATCTCTCGGGCGATCTCGCATTGCCCGATTACAACAACCACAAGATGCCTTCTGATTTGTGAAGGCGGAAGGAGAACAGTTCGATGAAAAAAAAGATTCTGGTTTGCGTCCTCGCGTTGGGATTGGGCGTTGGCACTGCCACCGCTCAATTCGGTAGCGGAATCGTCTACGACCCGACGAACTATCACAACGCGCTGCTCCGCTACTACCAGCTCCAGCAGCACCTGGTTCAGCTGCAAAAGAGCTACGCCAAGATCACCAACCAACTCAACCTCGCCATGCAGATGGCCACATTTATCCGAAACATGCCCGCCCGTTACCGCGCGGTATTTTCCCAGTGGCGAAATGTAACCTCAATGAACACTTTTGGGAATACCGGGTCTTGGATTAGCGGTATCAACTCCGGTCTGTTCCCAACGATCAACACCGGCTACCTCAAGGCGACAACCCCACTGTCTCAGTACGACCCGTACGAACTCTCAGGAATGGATTCTGCCGAACTCGGGCGCGTCCAGTCCCAGTACGCCTCTGTGGAACTGGCCGACGGCGCAAATATGAATGCGATGGCCACCATCGGGTCGATCCGTGGCAACGCCCAGAGCATCGAGGCACAGATCGCTAACCTCGAACAGGACTCGTTCTCGGGCGATTCCGATCTCAACAGTGAAGTCTCCGTCCTCAACAAGATCAATGCGGCGGGTGTTTTGACTCTCCGCACGGTCCAGGACTCGAACAAACTCCTCGCGTCGCTTCTGGAACAGCAAACCATCCTCGCAAAGCAACAGCGCGACGCCACAACAAACGCCATTAATACCGACATCGGTCGCCAAGCGAGCATCTCCGGCAACATGGCTCAGGTGACCGGAACGCTCACCAATTCACTCCAGAACTTCCGCATGCAGTAAGCGTGCACCGGAATTACAGCCCAGGTCGAAGGAGCCGACGCCATGCAGCAGCAGCCAGACTTCCTGCAGTTCATCTTTCAGGCGATCAACAATCTGCTCACGCAGAATCTCGGCTTCTTCGACACTATGGGCCAAAATCTCTATCGTTCCTTTGCCACCATTTTGATTGTCTGGTTTGGCGTGAAATCCGCTCTTGCCGCTGCTGGGGGAAAACATCCCTTCCATTTCGACAATTTTGCCAGCCTGCTTCTGACGATCAGCCTTGGCTTCGCGATGGTCAACTACTACAGCAACCCGATTCCAGGGATCGGAACCAGCTTCCACAATCTCATTACCGATGAGTCTCAATTCCTGGCGAACAGGATCAATCAAGCGGAACTGCAAACGGTGACAGAACGCGTGTCGGACTTTGAATCGCGCCTGGATTCCCCAACCTGGGGGGACATCCTTGGCACGCTCATCTACGCGGTTGTGATTATTTTGCTCGCCGCAGCGCAAGCCATCGCCATTGTTGTGATCGCCTACGGATTTATTGCCACTGCCGTGTGCGTCCTTGTTGGCCCGATATTCATACCGTTCTTCATAGTCCCGAAAATGGAGTGGCTCTTCTGGGGTTGGTTCCGCTGCTTCATTCAATACGCCTTTTATCAGGTGATCGCCGCAGCGGTCGTTTTTATCATTGGCAATCTGATCCTTGGAATTCTCAACCTGCAACCCAATGGCTCGATTTCAACCGTGCAGCTCCTTGGCTGGTTTCCTGTTTTACTCATTACTTTCGTTGCTTCGATTTACGTGCTGCTAAGAGTTCCAGCTCTGACGAATCACATTTTCAGTGGCACGTCCGGCGGCTCGTCGGCACAAATCCTTCAGGACTTTCTAGCATGAACAACGATGCCAGTTTTCTCGATGCGAAGCGGCTCTATCTCGAACAGTACGGTGATCCTATGGTCACAAACACCTATCTAAAGATCGCTCTCGCCCTGCTGTCCATTGTGTGCGTTGCCTTGGCACTGATTGATCTGAGGACGATTCGCACGTTCCAGAACTTCCGGCCTCTCGTCATCCGCATCGACGACCTCGGGCGGGCCGAGGCGATCAATTACCACAATTTCGAATACAAGCCTCAAGACGCGGAGGCGAAGTATTTCCTAAGCCAGTTTTGCGCCCTCTACTACCGTCGTAACCGATACACGATTCAGAATGATTTCTCAAAGGGTCTGTATTTCCTAGACGGGAAGTTGGCCGATGGCATCCTCGACGCGTACCGGAAAGACGACATTATCCGAAAGTTTCTGACGAACACGTCCGCGCCGGAGATCGACATAGATGTGAAGAAGGTTGCACTCGAAGACATGCAGGCCCCGCCGTACAAGGCGCGAGTGGATTTTTACATGGTGTACTACTCGCCCGCCGACCATAGCGAAATCAAGCGCGACCTTTACACAGCGAATTTCGTCTTCGTTTTCAAGAACCAGGTTCCCAACGAGCTCATCCCCATCAACCCGCTTGGGTTGACGATCACCTATTTTCGCGAGGACCAGGCATTCAAATGACGACCGGCGTCCGAGTGTCGCGCTTAGATGGCGAAGCTGTCCAGTGAACCGGGAAGAACAACATGATCGGCAATGCACTCATTCTGACTATCGCTATCCTTCTCGCGCTTTCCTTCTGGCTCATGGGAGAGCTCAAGTTCCTTATTCCCTATAAGGCTGTTCTCATCCACGCATACGGCACCCCGATTTTCATATTCCTTGTGGTGCTGTTTACGAATCTCTTTGCCGCAGCGTTCGCACTCAACCGCAGATTCTTCCTCAAGGACACAGGCAGAAAACTTTCGCATCTCGACAAGCAAATGCAAGTCGGCCAGGGGGAGTTGCCCGCACCTTCCATCGACACCATTGATGGAAATAACGAGGAGTTGAGCTGAGATGTCGCGCTCATATTCACCCGAAGAAATGGCCAACTCTCGCGGCCAGTCGTTGCAAACGGTAGGAGACTTACCCACCCCGCACGGGCACGAACAGAGGCGGGAATCCGGCCCAGGCGTCGGTGCTGACAGCCAGCCTCGCCCGGACGAGACGCCAGAAAAACCGAAAACCGAAGCCCGTGTCGTTGAGCCTCGTAAGCCATACGAATGTCGCAGCCGAACCTACAAGCTCCGCAGCTCTGAAATCGCGGTGATGACTGATATCGGCAAATTCCGGGCAGTGGCCGCGAAGGATCTCGAAGAGTTCATATATCGCGGAGACAGAAAACACATGGAGGCGGACCTCACAAACCTCCGCAAGCATCGGCTGATTTCCGAACGAGAAATCCCTCACGAGGAAACATCCCCTCGTCGGCTTCTGGCGTTGACCAAGGAAGGCCGCCATCTCTTGATAGCAACCAAGACTGTGCCGAAGCGACAGGCAATCTACGACGGATTTACGAAGCCTCGCGAGGCCCACCATGACGCCGACCTATATCGGCTCTACCAACGAGGGAGGGACAGGGTGAATCGGGAGGGAGGCAAGAACATACGAGTCATTCTCGACTCGGAACTCAAGAAAATCCTCTACCGCGATCTAGCCCGTGCCGGACAAACAGCAGATTCAGGCACTGCCAAGTCCGATATTGCTGAACGGCATGGCCTCCGCGAAGTGCGCGGGAGGATTCCAGTGCCTGATCTTCGTATTGAGTACGAGACCCCGGACCAGGAAACTGCTCGGATTGACCTCGAACTCGCCACCGAGCACTACCGCTTCAAAAACATCGCCCAAAAAGTCCGCGCAGGCTTCTCCATCTATGCCCGCGCTCAGGACGTGCCAAATCTGCGCCGCGTACTGGAGCAGCGGGAAATCACTGCGGAGATTCTGAGTTTATGAACATCCCTCGCAATCAGGTCGAATTGCTCATGGAGTTCGGTTACACCGAGCCGGAGGCGCAATTCCTCTACGTTGTCGCGACTCACTCGGGTTATTTCATTCTCCGGCAGTATCTGAACTTTACAGGCGCACACCGTGGAAAACGCTCCTCGCAATTTGCTCGGAAGATACTGAACAACGGTCACGCCTCCGTTCGCGACTACATGGGATACGGTTCGATTTACCACCTTTTTTCGAGGACTCTCTACGGGCAGATAGAGAAAGGGAATCTCCGCAATCGCCGCGCTCATTCGTTTGAATTCATCCGCACGCGGCTCGTATTGCTCGACTTCATTCTTGCCAATCGTGAAGTGGAGTATCTCGAAACGGAACCGGACAAGATCAGGTTTTTCTGCGACAAACTAAGCGTCGCAAAGGAGTTTCTTCCGGGCAAGGTTTATGAGGGAGGACCTGGAAGCCGTCCAACGATTCGCTATTTCGTGGACAAATTCCCATTGTTTCTTGCACCGCCTCTCCCTGGCACTCCCCCCGTGGTCACCTTTTCTTATGTTGATTCGGGCCTCGGCAGCATCTCGGGCTTCCTGACCCATCTCGCGGCCTATCAACCACTCTTTCGGCAACTGCGTTCGTTGCGGTTCCTCTACATATCGCCGAGGGACGCAGAATTTCCCAGGGTGACTGAGTGCTTCCGCTCCGTCGTGAAGAAACCTCTTGAGTCGGACGTATCGGGCGAGATCGTCCGCTACTTCCAGGTTCGGCAGCGCTTTGAAAACCGGCAATACGTTGTGCCGGTGACAGCGGATTTCGAGTTTTTGAACGAAGCTAAGCGGCGGTTTCACGGAGAACGCTTCGAACACCTGTACAAATCTTGGGACTCAGGAGCACTGAGCGAGCAGGAACTTCGGCGCGAGTTCTGTCAGAACAAACCAGATCGGACAGTTTTCTTCGAGAGCTATTTGGTCGGCCAACACCGGTCACATCTGGCCGACACAAAGCGGGAACGGGTGAACGTGGCGTGAAAGACACAGATCACCCCCCGGTTCACCATTCCGTTCACCTCTGCGGTGAACGGAACTTGTCGGGAGCAATAAGGATGTGCGTTGCACGACAGTCAATTTTGGGCGCGGGCAAAACACCGGACTGGGCTGGAGCGACCCCACCTTTGGCGGCCTACAGCCGCCCAAAGACCTCGTGGGGTCGCTCCAGCCCAGTGTTTCAAGGATTGCCCGCGCGCATTTACGACGGTCACAAAAAGGAGGATACATGTCGGTCATCAACAAACCACCGCAGATTGTCGAACGCAAATATCAGTTGGAAGACCTGGTAGCGGACGCTGCCGAGCAGTATGCCGGTTGGATCGGCAGCACACCAGATCACGTCGTCAATTCAGCCGTCAAGATGATGCTGTGGAGAGACAAGGGCTTCTTGGCATGGCGAAAAGCCCAAGACCCACGCAGGGGCGGGCCGAGCAGCCCCAAGCCAGGGGCAAAAGCATGATCCAACGCATTCTCACCTCCAGGAACTTCGTCGCCTGCCTTTTGGCGGCGGTTACGGGAATGGCGCTTTATTTCGAGCTGCCATTCCCCACGGAGAATGTCTTTGTGAAACTGATAGCTCTCCGGGCACCACTCGTGCACGACGGGCTTTTCTATTCCTACAACCTCTTCTTATTTACGACCCCTTACATCGCGTATTCGATTCTGCTATCCGGGCTGTATGTTTTTGGGCTTACGGTCCACAAGAAAATCAGGGCGGGCAAGTTGCCTCTCTATCCTGAACCGAGCAAGCGCGATGATCTGTTTCTCGTTGTCGGAGAGATTCACAACAAGCGCAGGCCCATAGCTTCCGAAACCCCTCAATGGCTGACGATCCCGGAGCGGGCACTGTTCACAGGCACCGCAATCGTAGGCGCAATCGGCACGGGCAAGACTAGCTGCTGCATGTACCCTTTCGCGGAGCAGATTCTTGCTTACCGCGCAGCCGACAAAGAAAAGAAGATCGGCGGGCTGGTTTTGGAAGTGAAAGGAGACTTCTGCCACAAGGTTCGAGAAATCCTAGACCGCCACGGCAGGGCTGAGGACTATATCGAAATCGGTCTCGGCTCCGAGTACCGCTACAATCCACTTCACAACGACCTTGACGCCTATGCTCTCGCCTACAACATCGCCTCGCTGCTGAACAATCTCTTCGGCAGAGGCAAGGAACCCTTCTGGCAGCAGGCATACACGAACCTTGTGAAATTCATCATCCTTCTGCACAAGGTCGCATACAACTACGTCACATTGTTCGATGTCTACGAGTGCGCGATCTCCCCAGTTGTCCTCGAAAGAAAGCTGAAGGAAGCGGAGCGGAGGCTAGGCGAGTCTGATTCCGTGCTGGTTTCCGAGGACAATTATCTCAAGCATCCGCGCGACCTCGAACCTTTCGAATTCCGGTTGAACACCGAGCTCGGTTTGTACAAAACCAAGAGTTCCGCCGGTCTTCTTGCGGTCCTTAAGGATAAGAACATTGCGTTTGAAATCCTCAACGAATCCGCCGAAGCAACTGTTTCCCAGGACAAGCGGGAGCAACTGGAAGCGGTCAAGCGCTGGTTCTATAACGACTGGCAGCGGATCGAGCCGAAATTGAGAACGTCTATCGTCGAGGGGATTTCGGTGTTCCTATCGCTATTTGACGACAGCCCGGTCGTGAAGCGCACATTTTGCCCGCCAGCAGAGTGCTACGATCCTGTGGCCAATCGGGATTTCAAATTCGGCAGGCCCCTGCCTTCTTTTTCCTGGCTAATCGAAAACGGCAAGTTGTGCTCACTCAATTTCCCAGCAGTTATGAACGCGGGGCTGGCAAAGGCCCTCGGCGTGATGATGAAGCTCGACTTCGAGCGAGCCGTCTTGAATCGTATCCCGCAGATCGAGGCCCACCCAGAGCAGTATTTTCGGCAGGTGCTTTTTCTGTGTGACGAATACCACCATTTCGCCACAGTGGGGGAGAGCGAGCCAACGGGCGATGAAAAGTTCTTTAGTTTGTCCCGTCAACCGAAGTGCATCCCCATCATCGCGACGCAAAGCATCAGCTCATTGAAGTCCGCGCTACCAGGGGAAACCTGGCGGACCCTGCTGCAAACCTTCAGGACAAAGATATTCCTCGCCCTTTCGGATGATTTCTCCGCTCGCACCGCAAGTGATCTCTGCGGAAGGGAGGACCGCTTCAAGGTGAGTTACAACCTCTCCGAGAGCGGACACGACGCCCGTGTCAGCCTGCTTACAGGCAAGGCGCTTTCCCACCGCGCAAACATCACGGCGTCGAAGAGCTACAGCACACAAACGGACTATCGCTTCGACATGAAGACCTTCATGGAATTGCGGAATGCGCAGGCGGTCACCATTGCCTACGATGGATCAAATCCCAGGCCCCCGATGTTCTGCTACCTGAAGCCCTACTACAACGACCCAAACAAATCGTATTTCTTGCAAGTTGCCGAAGGGGAGCTGTGATGAACGGATTCGAGATGATCCTTCCATTTCTCAAGCCCATAGAGCACCTGATCCTCGACGAAACGATCAGTGAGGTCATGGTAAACGGCCCAAGCCATGTCTTTATCGAAAGGGACGGATTCATCGAGGAGGTCCGTGGCCTTTCTCTCGGCGAAAAATCATTGATGATCGCGGTAAAGAACATTGCGCGGCGACTTGGCGACGATATTTGCGAGGCCAAACCGATCCTCGATTCGCGGCTGCCAGACGGGAGTCGGGTTGCTGCCGTTATTCCTCCGTGCAGCCTGAACGGAGTAACCCTCACCATTCGAAAGTTCAATTCGCGCCACTTTGGTATCGACGATCTCGTCACCGCTGGGACCTTGGAGCGCTGGCTTGCCAACCAGCTCGAAGATTATGTGCTGGGACGCAAGAACATCCTCATTGCCGGAGGGACCGGGTGTGGGAAAACGACCCTCTTGAACATCCTCGGCAAGTTCATACCGGAGGAGGAACGAATCCTGCTGATCGAGGACACCTCAGAGATTCACATGGGACAGCAAAATCTCGTTCGGTTTGAGGCCCGGCAGCCTCAGAACGGGCTGCCGGCAGTGACGATTCGGGATCTCCTGAGAGCGGCACTTCGACATCGGCCCGACAGAATCATCCTCGGCGAAATCCGTGGGGGAGAGGCGTTCGACCTGCTCCAGCTTCTGAATACCGGGCACTCTGGCAGTCTTTCAACGGTTCACGCTACTTCGGCGAGGCAGGCGCTGGCCCGTTTCACGAGCTGCGTCCTACAGAGTGGAGTGGACCTGCCTTATCGCGCCATCAAGACGAACATAGGCTATTCACTCAATGTAGTTGTGCAGCTCGAACGCCGTCCGGGTAGGCGGTTCGTCTCCCAGGTTGTCGAGATCAAGGGGTACGACCCAGACCGGGACGAGTATGACTTCGCGGCGATCTTTCAGAGTGAGCGGGAGCCGTTATGAATTCCAACCTGGAGTCAAAACTGGATTCCTTGTCCGCGCCGGACTACATTCTTCAAAACTTTGAAGCGTCCGACCGCATTGCTGTGCTGGTACGGAGTCGCAAAGCGGGCGAAACGATTCAACGGATCACGACGGCGAAGAATGCGGCCAGCCACGATTTTCAGGCGTGGCTCCGGCACAAGAATGTCAGTTCTGACGTGTACATAGGAATGAACACGCTCAGACACGATGCCCAAAGTCGCACCAAAGAGGACATCGAAGCAATCCGGCATCTGTACCTCGACATCGACCGCAACGGACCGACAGCTCTTGAGGCAGTCGAAACTTCCGGCGTTGTACCACGGCCCAACTATGTCCTTGAGACATCGCCGGAAAAGTATCAAGTCGTTTGGAAGGTCGAGGGAATTGCCCAAGATCAGGCAGAGACGCTTCAGCGTGCGATGGTGCGAGAATTCGGCGGCGATCCCGCTGCTACGGATTCTACGCGCGTTCTGCGATTACCAGAGTTCGTAAATCGAAAGTATGAGACGGAGCATGTAGTAAGGGCACAACCAGGAGCGACGCAGACATATCATCTCGAAGACTTCAGGCTTCGCACGGATCTTCACGAGACCCCGGCCCAATATCGCCCGCACGAAGCACGAAGCGCTCCTGCTGGCGACATCACCCAGTCAGAACGGGATTGGGCATTCGCCAAACGCGCCCTTGCCCGTGGTGACGACCCCGAAGAAATCATTCGCCGAATTGCCGATTATCGGGGGGACGAAAAGCACCCGAGCTATGCACGCTACACCGTTCAAAAGGCTCAAGCTGCATTGCACTCAGGACGCGCTGATCACCAGTTCACAGGAAATGCTTCAGGTAGTACGCACGAAATCAGTCGCGAAGACTGAAGTTAGGGAAAGCAGTCTGGACCGAACATCCGTCAGGTGAGGGGAAGAGAGTTTGTCCGTCAACGCGCTCGAATTCTGCGATGAAGCCGACTACAAAACTCGACCCTGCACTAAAAGGCTGGCTGGACAACGTGATCATTCCAGCCTTGCTCCAAGAATATCTGCGCCAATTGCCTTCTGAAAATCAAAAAAATCTTGCTTTGCCTTCAAAGCGTGGAGTAGTGTCGGTCTCAGAAATACTCGAACGTAAAGAGGCCGTTGAATGACGCTTCGATGTGCTGCCTACGCACGGTACTCCAGTGACCTCCAGAGTCCCTCCTCCATCGAAGATCAACTGAGGAAGTGTCGGGAGTATGCCACCCTGCGTGGATTCGAGTTCATCGAACAACACGTTTACATCGATCAAGCTATCAGTGGTGTTGGATATGATCGGCCTGGCCTGCGTGCGCTGATGGCGGCGGCGATTTCAGAATCGCGTCCTTTCGACGTGATTCTGGTGGACGATAGCAGCCGCCTTTCGCGAGACACAAAAGATGCGCTGACTATCTTCGAGCGTTTGAATTTTGCCGGAATTCGTCTCATCGCCGTGAGCCAGGGGATTGACTCTCAGGACGAACAGGCTCAGGTGCTCGTGACGGTTCACGGGATGGTGGATAGCCTCTACGTCAAGGAACTCGCCAAGAAGACGCATCGAGGACTTGAGGGCCTTGTCTTGAAGGGGCGGCACGCTGGAGGGCGTACTTTTGGATACGACACAGTGCCCGCCGAGGACGGGGTCGGCAAAACTCTCGTCATAAATGAAACCGAGGCCCCCATTGTTCGCCGTATTTTTCAAATGTCAGCGAGCGGCCTAGCGCTCAAGAAAATCGCGATGACCCTCAATCGAGAATGCGTTCGGCCTCCTCGTCCGCGAGCGGGCAAGAAACACGCGACGTGGTGTCCAAATGCCATTCGCGAAATGCTATACCGCGAGGTATACATGGGCCGGCTTGTCTGGAACACCTCGAAATTTGTGAAGGTCCCTGGAACAAACAAGCGGGTGCGTCGAGCTAGACCAGAGAGTGAATGGCGCATCGTGCATCGCGAAGACCTTAGAATTATCGATCAGGAGCTTTGGCAGCAGGTGCGAGACCGGCTCACTCGGCTGAAGGATTTCTATGTTGGTCAGAGAAAGCCGGGCCTCCTGCAACGCTCTGCGACCAGCAGTTATCTCTTTAGCGGTCTCCTGAAATGCGGCCAGTGCGGAGGCAACTTAGTGATCGTGACCCGCAATGGACCCGGAGGGCAATACCGAAAGTATGGGTGTTCGCAGCACTTCTATCGAGGAGCCTGCCCCAACAATCTGCTTGAGCGCCAAGACTGGTTAGAGAAACGGCTCTTGAGCGAACTGCAGGACGAGGTCCTGAAACCTGAAGCGATTGAGTATGTGATCGCAGAATTCGGTCGCCAGCTCAAGGGAGCACTGGAGAACCTATCCAGGCGAACTGTCCGAGATGCGTGAGCGCAAGGCCAAAATAGAGGCCGAGCTCGGACGCTTGACGGCCACCGCAGCGCAAACTGGCCCGTCTCCTTTTTTGGTCGAAGCTATCAACGACCGTGAACGACAGTTGCGCGACATTACGGAAAGATTGCTGTCGGCGGGACCGGGATCGCTTGAGTCGCACCTTTCCGGTATAAGACAATTCGTCACGAAAAGGCTATCTGACCTTCAAGGGCTGTTGTCTGGCGAGACGACTCTGGCGAGGGCCGAGATTAAGAAGCACTTGGAAGAGATTCGCATGACTCCCCAATACGGAGAGGGGAAACCGCACTACTTGGCAGAAGGAGCTTGGAACCTGCTCGGAAAAGAAACGGGGCCGTCTCATAATACGGCCCCTCTACCAATTCGGATGGTTGCGGGGGTTGGATTTGAATCAACGATCGTTCGGCTTTCAACCGAGTGCTCGCGAATGATCCAAACTCTCGGCGGTTTTCCAAACCGCCGCCGAGCAGGACGGTTGTTACGCTTTAAATCCGAGTACAATCGGCCGGTGTACTCAGAGAGAACTCCGGCGCAACTACACATTAACTAGGTAGAACGCCTGCTTGGCAGGCAGGCGTTCTACAAGACAGGCCATTGCACCAAAACGAGCGATAGATTCCTTGTTCACGTCGGTCCGTGCATTCAGACACGAATGAAATTCTTGGACTTCTTGGAGACGTTGGAATTCTTAGCAAACAGAGCGCCCCTGCTTTTCGCGCAAGATGCGCTACGTCCCACAATTTTGCCCTCCTTTTGTTTTCAATGATTTAAGGCACAACAAATTCTGGTACAGTGGATCAATCGACGGCTATTTGGCACCGTTCAGGTACAGCCGTTGTTATGGCAACTAGGAACGGGAAGTACAAGTACAGTAGAATCAACACAGTATCAACTGTCGGGGCGTGGCGCAGCCTGGTAGCGCGCCTGCCTTGGGCGCACGACACTCGACTCCAACAACTCCGTCCATTTCTTCTAACTACTAACGTTTCCAACAAATCGGGGAATCTGCTTTCGCTCAAAAGCTAACCCCAATGAAATGAAAACGTTGGATTCTCTGCAACGATTTTGGTAACAGCGATATCTCGGGCGTCAATGTAGATCGGCGATCGAAGTGCAGTTCCGTTGACCGGAGCGCCTGCCTCTTCCGGCATCGGATTGGGGAAGAGTTGCCAACAATCCAAGAGTTGGCAGACCCACTCAAGACAAGCGCGTTTAGCGATATTGATGTGGCACGGCAATTGGTATTACTTCGGGGTTGCCCGTATACCAGGGCCAAGCCCGCATTTACTAATGAGGCGCTGGCGGAGGTCGAACGTCGGTGCCGAGTTCAGAAATCCAGGGCGACGATCAGTCGGCCTGCTTATCCGCGTCATCGTCGTCCGCCCGCCCGAACGTAGGCAGGTACCTGCCGAAGTTCAATTCGAAGTCGCTCGGAACGCCGTAACCGATATTGCGAATCTTGGCGCGGCGCGCCTGTGCACTGGGCAAGGCCAGCAAGGGGAAGAACAAGTCGTTGCTCGACTGAAGCTCGGCAGCTGTCGGCGTCCCGAACCGATTGATCTGGGCCTTCGCCGCAGACAGCGTTTCACGGTCGAACGAGGCCAGACGCCGGACGAGCGCATCGACAAACGAGTCGAGGTCGGCATCGTCCAGCGTGCGGTTCACCCAGCCATAGCGCTCGGCGATATCAGCATCGAAATCGTCGCCGCTGAGCACGATCTCAAGTGCCCGCGAGCGGCCGACCAAGCGCGGGAGCCATTCCAGTGCGCCGCCGCCCGGGACCAGTCCGACGCCGACCTCGGGGTTGCCGAATAGGGCGCTTTTTCGGCTGGCGAAGCGCATGTCGCAGGCCAGCACGAACTCGTTACCGATGCCGCGCGTGCGGCCGCGAATCTTGGCGATGCTCACGACTGGCGCGGACGAGAGGCGCAGCACAAAGTCGCGCCAAAGGCCCAGCATCTCAGGCCGTTCAGCTGCCTTGGCTACGTCGAGATGGGCGATAAAAAAATCGGGATTCGCCGACTGGAACACTACGACCTTCACGGACGGGTCCGCCTCGAGGTCGGTCATTAGCGCTCCCAATTCGACGATCGTTGTGGGAAGAAAGATGTTGATCGGCGGGTTGCTGAAGGTGACCGTCCACCGTCCCGGATGGGTGCGGTCGGTGTTAAACTGCGCATTTGCCTGCTCGCTGCCTCGCTGTGTAGCGCTGGATTGGGTCATCATTTTTTCCTCTCTTGTGAAGAACCCTATCGCAGCGATCGGAAGCCCGCGCGAACCTCTTCTGAAAAGAGCTTCGGCTGTTCCCAGGCCGCAAAGTGCCCGCCTTTGTCGAGCTTGTTGTAGTGGATCAGTTTGGGATACGCGCGCTCCGCCCAGCTTCGCGGAGCGGGAAAGAGTTCGTCTGGAAAGACGCTCACGGCGGTCGGGACAACGACGCCTCTGATTGCGAAGAACGAATAACCCTTGTTCTCCCAATAGAGACGAGCCCCCGAGAGCGCCGTATTCGTCAACCAGGTGAGCGTGATGTTGTCGAGGACGTCGTCTCGCGTGAGGCCCTCGCTGCCTCCGGCAAAGACACGCGCGATCATCTCGTAGCTACGCGCGTCGTGATCGAGAAAATAGGCCGCCAATCCAACCGGTGAATCCGCTATTCCGTACAGCGTTTGTGGTCTCAACCCCATCTGAAAGCCGTATGCGATTCCCTTTTGATATACGAACTGCAAACGGTCGTAAGCGAGCTTCTCGTCGGTGGAGAGATTCGCCGGCGCCGGTGCGCCGGAAAAGGCCAGCTTGTCGATGTCGAGGGGAACCACGTTAGCCATGTTGGTGTGAATGCCCAGCAACTCCACTGGCGCCTGCACGCCCATCAGCTCGGTGATGACTGCACCCCAATCGCCGCCTTGCGCCACGAATTTGTTGTAGCCGAGGCGCTTCATCAACGTGACCCAGGCACTTGCAATGTGGGCGGGGTCCCACCCGGTCGTGGCCGGCTTCCCCGAAAAACCGTAGCCGGGCATCGATGGGATCACCAGATGGAAGGCATCGGATGCATTTCCGCCATGCGCCGTGGGATCGGTCAGCGGATCGATGATCTTCAACTGTTCGGTGATCGAACCGGGCCATCCGTGCGTAACGATGAGCGGCAACGCATTTTCGTGTTTGGAGCGGACGTGAATGAAATGAATGTCCAGTCCATCGATCTCAGTGAGGAAGTTCGGCAGGGACTGCAATTTTGCCTCGCACTTGCGCCAGTCGTAATCGGTCGCCCAATAACGCGCCAGCGCCTGCATCGTCGCAAGCTGCACGCCTTGCGAAGCATCCGCAACGGTTTCCCGTTCAGGCCACTTTGTCGCTTTGATGCGCCTACGCAATTCGGTGAGTTCCTCTTCTGGAAAATTCACTTTCTGAAACGGACGAATAGCATCTGCCTGCTCGCTGCTTCGTTGTGTACCAGTGGTTTGGGTCATGGTGTCCTCCTTTGGAACAGTTTTGGATTCTTCCATCTATGACCTGGGGATTATTATTTTAACGTCGTCTCGAAGGACGAGCTCCGTCGGTGAGTGGCGAAGAGGCTACCACAAAATGAACGTCCGGAGCATTAAGTCCTGATGATCACGTTTGACAGGGCAGCGCGCTTGCCGGAGACGACGGAGATTCGCTCCGCGCTGCCGGCGAGCAAATCGATCCAATCGCAGATCGCCGCTGTGTCGTCCGTGCGCTCACTCCTTCGCCCTCACTGCTTTGCGGAACTCGCCGCCGTAGGATGCGGCTCGCCGAAATAGGGAAAATCCGGACGCATCAGCCCCATATCGGGGGCCACCCCATCGCCGAGGGCCGTGTTCGTGACCAGCGTGAGAATCACGTCCATCACGTCGTCGCAGAGGCCGCGGCCGTTGAAGGCGGCAAAGCTGAATGAGGCGGGTGTGTCCAGTTCATACGGCAGGACCGATGGGCAGAGGCGCGCGAGGAGTTGCGTAGCGTAGGCACTTGGGTCGGCCGCCGAGTGGGCGAGCGCGGTGATTTTTTCCACGAAGTCGCGGATCGGTTTGGAGAACAGCGCCATTTCGTCCGCCGGGACCGCGCGGTTGTAGCTTTCCGACGCGTCGTGCAGCGTAGGATCGGAGAGCAGGAAGTGGGTGATCATCGGCAGGCCCCAACGCGATACCTGCACCTCCGGCGCGTGCCCGTAGAGCGATGCGGTGGCCCAGGCGTGCACCACACCTCGGCCGATCAGGCTGCTGGGGACCTCGAGGACGATGGCGGTGACATTGTTGCCGCTGAAGAAGTTCTGGCCATTCTGGAACGCCTCAGGGGCAAACCGGTTTTCGGACCACAGAGCTGTTCTGAAGGCACCGAAACCGACGCCATTGGTAGCGAAGAGATCGGGCGCGAGGCCTGCGTACGCCAGACAGCCCTGATCCGATTTCACGACGCGTCCCGTATTTCCGGAAATGATGAGTTCGCCCGCGGTACCCTTTAGAGCGTCCGCTCCGGTGGCGCTCCGGACCGCGAAGGTCTGAACGTGCCGGTGCTCGCCGCCATCGGCGTGGCCGGGCGCGCCGAACTGGACCTTGAAGGCCACGTTTTCGCGAAGATCGCGATCCGTGTCGAAGCGAAAGACGTAGAGACCTTCGTCGCGGAAGGTGTCTGGCGCGCCGACGCCGGCGTTCGGATTCACGGTCAAAGCCATGACCGTTGTGCCCGGGCGGCCGCGAAACAAGTAGAAGTCGCAGATGTTGATGCGGGGGTCTTCTTTTGCGGTAGGCGTATCGAAATGATGCGACATGGCGAATCTTCTCCTAAAGGGTTAGACGCGAGGCCAAAAGGTCGATCGCTCGTATGCGGGGCCGATGGGGCGATCATCCTTGACATCCTCAACCTCATCGGAAGATTTTTCAAGTTTGGAATGGAAACGAAGCAATTCCCAAGTCCTGACAAGTCGGCTCGTAGGATTGCGACCTGTAAAGCTGTTGGAAATGATTGTCTGACAAGGAGGAAATTGATCGGACCGTGCACCCCATTGCACGTACCCTACGAGGTTGGAGCGGCGAGGCAACAGACAAACACGACGGATCGGAGTAGCAGCAATGTTGGAAAGTGCTTTAGAATGAACAGTGCACTTCATGTCGGGGCGTAGCGCAGCTTGGTAGCGCGCCTGCCTTGGGCGCACGCAACTCGACTCCAACAACTCCATCCGTTACTTCTAACTACGAACATTTACGACAAATCGGGGAATCTGCTTTTCGCTCAAAGCTAACCCGAATGGAATGAAAACGTTGGATTCTGGCCCAGTTTTGGTCACAGTGGAAGTGAATCATCTCCTGAGCAAAAAGAAACTTCTGCCTGTCCGTCAACGGATAGCGGGCTTAGGTCGGCAGGGACGCAGGTCCCTTTCGAGTAAGGCAACCCGCGGCTAGGCACATTGAGACACCTATACCTGACGGAAAGAAGTTGGGAGTTGACGCAGTCGCCTCCGAGCTGCTCCCTGAAGAGAAACTGCAATACGTTGTGCGGCTGACTGCGAGCTCACACACCGTGGCGACCATTGGCAGCGGCGTGAACGATGACCCCTAGCGCGTGCATACACCCAATATCGCCAGCGCGCGGCGCGTGCATTTGTGCCCGAAAATTAAGTCCATTGCCGAACGGATGCCGCTAGAACTCCACATGTGCGCGAAAGGAGGGAACGACTACCGGGCCGCGGTCGCGGTTGTAGCCAGGATTGCTAATATGCTGCACTCCCGGAGCAACATAGATTCCGCGCCAAATGTGTGCCGTGTAATACGACTCGACGATGTTTTCCCGCCCGTAGTTCAGCCTTCGATCACCGAGTAGGAAACCAAGTCCGCCCTCCTCTAGATAAATCTGGTGATCCTTCTTGATCCCGTTCGATACGAAGGCCACGCCGGCACGGTCTTGCTTGCGATGCCATAGCCCGCCATTCACGCCCACGCCTTCGGCGAAAGTCGAATCAACCTCGGTATAGGCAAATGACTCGGTTTTTCCGTCGTCCCAGCCCCAACGGGCAAACGCCGTGACGTTCCGCGCGAGATTCTGTTCCAGGTTGACGCCAAAGCCATACTTGCGGGTGATGTGCCAAGGGTGGTTCGTGATATCAGGGACCGGAACCAAACCTTTTTGAAACTGAGCTATTGCACCGCGGTAGATGCCCATATTGGCGTAGTTGGTGTATGCCAACAAGCGCACCACACCAGCTTTCTTCGGCACCACGCCATGACGCAGTTCGAATTCCCAATTCTCCGCGTGAGCCTGCCACGGCTTCCACACCAGATCAATTCCGTTCGCGACCTTCGGCATGAGTGCCTCGGCGAAGCGAAAACCCCAATTGCTTTCCTCGTAATCCGCAACAAACCCTACCGTATAGCCGCGCGTATCGGCCGCATAGTCCCAAACACCGTTGTTGTCCAACGTCCAGTTGCTGAATTGGAAGTGTGTGTCGGACCCGACAGAATTCTGATCGAAGAAATCCGGCATGCTGAACTTGCCCAAGCGAATTTCTAGGCGCCGGCGCGGCAGTTCGTCGAACAGCGATAGAAAACTCCGCTGGTTCTCAATCTTATCTTTGCTCAATGCGAACACTTTGTGGATCATGCCGCGCCCTAGGTAAGGTGCTTTGCTCAGCAGCGGATTGCGCACGATGTCCAAATCCGTATTCCCGGCCAAGCCGAGGCCGGTACTGAGCGCCGCCCCGCCGGCTTCTTCGATGTCTACCAGAACCTCTGTGGAATTATTCAGCCGCACGCCGGTGTAGAGCGTCATCAGCCGAGAGGTGGCTTTCTCATAATGCGGGCTGAGGCTGTTCGGCCCGCTGTAAGCGGCGTGAAAGTCGGGATGCGCTTGGAAGATGAAGTTCGTCTGCCCGGACAGCCAGAAGCGCGTGTCCTTGAAATGGGGAAGCATCGATTCGGGGTCGGCAATGGAATCGTTGGGCGCGCTGCCCGTAGCATCCGCGGTTGCAGTTGGCGTGCCGCCGTTTGGTAAAGGCGTACCAGTTTGCTGTGCGCACGCCGGGGTTGTGCATGTCGTGGCAACCAGCAGCCACAACATGGCAAGCAGCGTCCTCGCGATCCTGCAGATCGATTTTCGGTTTCGTTTCCCCACTTCGCCCACAGTCCAATCTAGCAGCATGCTCTTAGTCAGTTAAAAGAACGTTACAGCTGCGGTCGCAGCTGTAACGTCAGGTCCCACTCCCCTTTGCCCTCTCTACGCAACAGAGTCTAGACAAAGGAGTTGCTTCGTCGGCTATACGACGAACCTCATCGGGTATGCCGAATGCTTAGTGCTGTTCGCGAGAAGATCGCCACGCTCAAGAAGCGAGGAAGGTCACTTTGCGAAACGGACGCATCAAATCCTAAGTGAAGTACAACGCGGGTACACGGACGGGCAGAAACCGATGGACAATGGCGGGGATGACTGAACTGGCCCTTTTTGTCCTCTTCACCCTTCAGGAAATACAGTAACCAGCAGATCGCTGAAACTCCGGTCAGTAGGACCGCCAGGGCTTTCTCCTGCGTCTGCATGGGGATGAAGAAGCCACGCAATAAAATAACGAGCGCCAGCACATTGCCAGTAACGCCCATCCAGTAGAGCCGAATTGACACACGTCGCATGGTGGCGCCACTCACTTCAGGTATGTGCGAACGATTTGAATCATGTCCTCCGCGGCGTCTTCTGCGGATTTCGAATTCTTCGGCATGTGGTTAAGGATGTGGTCTTCCATGAGTTCCGCCATCAGGCTGTTGATCGCGCCACGGGCAGCGGCAAGACGGTGAAGAATCTCGGAGCATTGCTCGTCGCCATTCAGTCCCTTGAGCACGGACTCGAGTTGTCCGATGACTTTTTTGGTTCGATTAACCAAATCCAATTTTTCTCTCGAAGTATGTGACATTTCGCTTGACTATCCTACCCGGCTAGGGTATCTCATGCATATCCCTACCCACTGGGGGTAGGGTAGAAAGAACGATTTCAGTATACATGGAAAGCAAACCACAAGAACAAGAACCAGAACCTCCAGGTAGTAGCAACCACCTGGAACTCCGCGACCGACGAGCATAGCGCGACGCATTTCTGATCTCCCGCTCGCTCTCACGGAACACACAAAACACGAGCGAGTGGGAATTTCCGCGGTTTCTGTAAAAGATCCCCACCTGACAAATTGAAGGCAGCCTCGCGAGAGTAGATCTGCGCTTTGAAGGACAGGTCTGTCTCGCGGAAGGAGGGGACAATGCGCAACTTTGCACCGATTTTCTGGAACTCCACGACAGGCTCAGGCCTGTACTGCGTTTGGGTGCTAGTGCACGACGACGGAGGAGACCGGCTCGTTTCGATCTGGATTGAGCCGGCAGCGACCGCGTTCAAATCCCAACCTCAAGAAACAACCTGGGAAATCGACCCGGCTGCGGATCCTTTTGTGCGACATGAGGGAAATGATGTGAACCGGCTTGATGCGGAAAATCTACGTTGCGTTCTTCCGCTTTGCAGTTGACGAACTCAGAAGCGCGCGGAGGGAAAAATGCTTTGGCATCACTTTGCAATTCGATTGGGACTGGCACTGGTCCTCGGGGCCTTTATCGGGGCCGAACGCCAATGGCGGCAGCGTATGGCCGGGCTACGGACAAACGCCTTGGTGGCAGCTGGCGCAGCGATGTTCGTCATGCTTTCGGCGCTTGCCGCACATCCAGACGATAGTTTTCGCATCGCGGGGCAGGTTGTTTCGGGGATCGGCTTCCTGGGAGCCGGCGTAATCCTGCGAAACGGGCTGAACATCACAGGACTGAACACCGCCGCGACGTTGTGGTGTTCGGCGGCCATCGGGACGCTAGCGGGGTATGGGATGTACGGATCCGCAGCCACTGGAGCCGTTGCCGTTATCGCGGCCAATGTTTGTCTGCGGCCCATCGGGAAGGCCCTAAACCGTGGAATGGGCACGCTCGATGCGGACATTACCTATTTGTTTCGGATCACCGCCCGAACCGACCAGGAAGCTCACATGCGTGCGCTCTTGCTTCATTCCCTTGGCGGGCAGCCTCTGCTCCTCAAGTCTCTCAAGAGCGACGACGTTGAGCATACGGACAAGGTCGAGGTGCACGCTATTCTGACGAGCACCGGCAGGCAGAACTTGCTGCTGGAGCAAATTGTCAGCCGATTGAGTCTGGAACCCGGAGTTAGCGGAGTTAGCTGGGAGATCGTGGCCGAGCATGAATAAAGGGAGGAGGAAAGAACTTGGAAATGCATTTGAGTAATGACGACAGGCTTGGCCCTAAATATGAGATGCCACCTGTCGTTCGCAAAGCATTGGTCGTTACCAATTCGCGAGTAAATCAGCCAGGGAGAAGGTCATGCATGCTGCAAGAGAGAAGTTTATGTTTCTGCTAGTTCTGGTATTCGCTTTTGTTTCCGCCGCACACGCGGAAGTCGGAGGAAAGATTACCGGTGTCGTAAAAGATCAAACGGGTTCGGTCATAGCCGGAGCTACCGTGGTTGTTCGGTTCTCTGAGCCGCCATCTGCTGGCTGTCCATGACGTAAATCCGGGAAATCCCGCTCTGTGCCTTAGCTTGAGCCAGCCGCAAGATGTTGCGCCGGGTAATGTGTACACGCGAGCGGACGGGACGATAGTCAGCGGAACGCGATCCCCCTATCCAAACACGATCGGTACGAATGCGGTGTATCAAAACATGGGAAACGCCAACTACAACAGCCTCCAAAGTTCGCTCAAGCGAACAGCGGGCCGTCTCACCTTCCTGGCCAGCTATACCTACGGCAAGTCGCTGGACTGGGCCTCCAGTATTCAAGAGCAGGTCAATCCGTTTGATTTCCGAAAGGAATACGCGATTTCTGCATTCGACCTGAAGCACAACTTCGTCTTCAGCTACAACTACGAACTGCCGTTCGACAAATTGCTTCGCATCTCGAACCGCCTCACTCAGGGTTGGGCGATTTCGGGCGTAACACGCTACGCGACGGGATTGCCGGTGACCTTTCAGAGCTTCGGAGACAATGCTCTCGTTCAAGTGCAGAACAACGGCGTCAACAGCGTCAGCATCGATCTGCCAAACTACAATCCGAGTCTGGGATCCTTGAATGTGAATCATGACCCCCGCAATAATCTGTTGGCCTTCAACACAAAACTGTTCGGTCCGAACGCGCTGGGCACATTCGGAAATTCTTCTCGCCGTTTCTTCTACGGTCCAGGCATCAACAATTACGATATGGCTCTGCACAAGGTCACGCGAATCACGGAGTCGACGTCTCTCGAATTTCGCTTCGAGACCTTCAACACTTTCGACCACGCGCAATTCGACGGCGCGGGCTCGGTCGATGGCAATCGCGACGATGCCACCTTTGAGCAAATCCTGAAGTCACAACCAGGACGCGTCTCCCAAGTCGCCCTAAAGCTGAACTTCTGAACGGCAACCGATACGCGGGCATCGGTGCAAGCCGGGGCCCGCTCCACCGGTTCGCCGACAGCGTTCCTTCAAGAGACTGTCTTTTTGCGAAATGGTCCTTGACCTTCAGGTGTGACCTTCCGAATGTGGTCACCATTTCGAACGAGAATGGCACGCAGTGGCTGGGGGACATTACAGAATTCGAGCAGTCCGCTTCGCTCTCAAGATCTCGCCGGACATCCGCGCCGTTCACGTCGATTGCGGAGAAGGGTCGGCGGCCTTTCAACAGCAGTGGAACCGCTACGTCGAAGCGCCAACCCAGCAAGCCGGAGTCGTCACTCCCCAACTCGTGCTCCTGCCTTCCCGGTATCGTCTGATCCTCGCGCCGATTGTGGAGTACGTTCTCGAAGCGGAGCGGTGTTGTCCGAACCAACAGATTGCGGTGTTGATCCCGGAACTTGTGCAGCGCCGCTGGTACCACCATCTCCTGCACAATAAACGAGCCTCGGTGCTAAAAGCGCTGCTTTTGCTGAAAGGCAATCAGAGAATAATTGTGATCAACGTTCCCTGGTATCTCTCCTCGTGAGAGCTGCGATAACGCTTCCGCTTGCTCAATGCCTGTATGCCGCGGGGCGAAGGAATGGGAGGAGCCTGAGTTGCTCTCGTTTTTGATACGTTCCCATTTGAGGGTGCAACCCCGAAGCGGAGGCATCGCTATGTGCGACCGTGATCGCGAGGACGACACGGGACGGTTTAGTTGGGCGATGCGCGCTCGTGTTACCGGCGCGTTGCTGACATTCATTTTGGCGGGAATGGTGCCACTGTATGGCCAAGATCAGCCTACAAATGCTGTTGTTCCCGGACTAATCGCTACGGATCGACCGGCAATTACGAACTCCAGCGTCGTCGTCCCGGCTGGCAGCTTTCAGATGGAGAATGGTTTCCTCGAAACCACCAGCCAGGGGCTGAGCATCGTTGACGCCCCGGGGGCATTGTTGCGCTTTGGTGTGGCCACAAGGACGGAGCTCCGTTTCACCGTCCCGGACTATTTCTACAACCTGAATGGCACGGGCAGCTCCGGCTCGGGATTCGGCGACTTCGCGCTCGGAGTAAAAGAACAGCTTGGCCCCACGCCGGGTGGGTTCGATGTGTCCGCGATCCTATTTCTCAGTTTGCCGACCGGTGCCCGCACTGTGTCCAGCGGCGGGTACGATGTTGGGATGCAGGTGCCGTGGTCGCGCGCGCTGTCCGCCAAATGGACGACGGCTGGAATGTTCTCGGTATACTGGCCCACTCAGGGCCACATGCAAAATCTGACCGGCGAGTCCACCTTTGTGTTAGACCGGCAAGTGACCGGGCCGTGGGATGTGTTTGTCGAATACGCAGGCAGGTTTCCAGAACGCGGCGGGCCGCAGCACCTGCTGCACTTCGGAACTGCACTAAAGATCGCAAAGCGGCAACAGATTGACTCCCACGTTGGGGTGGGTTTGTCGTCGGCCGCCGTGGACCATTTCATAGGGATCGGCTATTCGTTCAGCTTTCAGGCGTTGCGGCGATAGAGATGAGTTAGTTGTTTCAAAGAGCTGCGCTTGGACCGCGAGCCGCGTGCGGTGGCTTTCTTTGCTTGCAAGTCAGCGGAAAGGATAGCGAACCCTTGTGGTCATCACCAAATCCGAAATGAGTCCTCCAACAATGACAATGGCAAAAGGCCGTTGCGAATCCGAGCCAATGGCATGGGGCATGGCCGCAGGCAGCAGGGCTGACCAACAAGCAGATCGCGGATCGACTTCAGATTTCGGAAAGCACGGTCAAAGCTTCTTTGCAGCAACTCTTCGCCAAGACTGGCGTCAGAACACGAGGCCAGCTGGTTCGCGTGGCTCTGGAACAATACCGGGATCGACTCTAGTTCACTGTCATTGTGCTAGCTCTGAGAAAGAACGCGTATATGGCAATTCGGGACAAGGGGCTTTTGGTCGGGCCGAGCAAATCGAGTCTAACATTTTCTCGCAAAGTCAGTGTCGGTTCCTAGGACAGCGAGTCGGGGAGAATTCACTTGCCCGGCTTGCGTGTTTATTGTTTATAAGGACCTCCAATTGACCTCCAATCGGAACCGCATTAAGCTGCGCCGGGTAAACGCAAAATGCCGAAGCAACTTCCTGCTCGCTACTTCGAAATTGGCTGCCGGATTCCCAAGGAATATTTCTGGGTGATCGGCTGGGGCGAGAGCGATGTCGGAATCGAGACCGGATCGTATGATGCAGCCCTGCACATGGCCGGCATCGAAAATTACAACGTCATGCTCTACACCTCCGTGCTGCCGGCTGAAACAGTCGAGCTACCAAACTTGCCTGACATCCACCATGGGTCCGTGCTCGAAGGAATCATCGCTGTTCAGCATACCGATAAGCCGGGAACACGGATCACGGCTGGACTGCTTTTGGCCAAGGTCTGTCGCAATTCAGACGCCTCTTACCTGGGCAGTTTTGCATGCGAGTATGCCGGGAACGGATCGATCGAGGAAGCGGAAGCTAATCTACGGGAAGCGATGCAGCAGCTTTTTGCGCGGCGATATAAGACAAAGCTCTACAAACTTGAGTTTGGGAAATCAGTGGTTCGGACATACACGCCGGAAAAATCCTTCGGGACGATTCTTGTCGGCATCGGGTTCGCCAGTTACCTTGTGCCGGTATTAAGACCCGAAGTGGAGGTAATTCCTTCCCACAAAGACAAGTCGCACGTGAAATATGCGACCAGGTGAGCAAGCCAGCGCCGAGTCTCCTGTTGCGCGCAGAGGACACGGTACCCTACTACGTTCCCATACGTTTGAATGAATAAGTCAGGCAGGAGCGTTTGGTGAGCAACTTGTCGAATGAGCTGTACTCGACGCGATTCGCCCGCGAGCGAGAGCGCAGCCAACTTTTTATCCTAATGTAGACTGGTCCACACTTGGTATATCACCACCGCCATCATGAACAGCAGATAGATTCGAAGCGACCACAGCACGAGCTTCTCAATCCCTCTCAGCTGGCGCCTGGGAATAAGGTGCTTTTTCAGCCTGGCGAGTTGTTCCGGCTCAAGCGAAGACAGAACCAGTTCTTGATCGGAGGGGGTGATCGAGCTGTGTCCTTTGTTTTTTGAGGGCATCCTTAGGTTCTCCTACTTCCCGCCTAAAAACGCGAAGATATTCGGTGCAATCACGCTTATGCCGAAGAGCACGCCGGCAAGTGTCAGAAAGACGACTACGCCGGCAGCGAGCATGTTCGCCCACCTCGGACTCACAAGATCGCCCATCACTTCGCGGTCGTTCGCAAGCATGAAGAGGAAAACAAGCGCGGGCGGCATCGCCAGCACTGCAACCACGTTGACGAGCAGAACCACATAGACGAGCGGAAGCCCAGGGACTAAGACGATTGCTGCGGCAGTTGCGGCGCATAGAAACAACACGGAGTAGAAAGCTTTCCCCTGGGCGATCGGCAGGTTCAGGCTATGAGGCCTGCGGGCCACTTCCCCGAACGCATAGGCGGAGGAAATGGAAATAGTGACAGACGCAACCATCCCAGCTTCTACGATACCAAGTGCGAATAATGCCGCGCCGAATCGACCGATCAACGGCTGAAGTGCTTGCGCGAACTCGGCTCCCTGAAAGTTCTCGGCAGTCATGTGGTGAGCGAACAATGGGGCTGTTGCAATGATCGTTGCGACCGCAGCTATCGCGGCCAAAGCAGCTCCTACTATCGTATCGAAGCGACCAAGATGGATGTCTTTTCTGGTAAGTCCCTTGTCAACCGTTGCGCTCTGTTGAAAGAAAAGCATCCACGGGGTCACAGTTGCACCAATGTCAGCCAGCACGATGATCAGAGTATCCTGACTCAAACCGCCAGGGAGCGGCTTCCAGGTGACGAGTGCGCTTCCAACAGAATGCCAATTCGGGTGCGTAAGCAGGGCAACGGGAACGAAAATGAGATTGAATACGGCGATCGCAAGCAGGGTTCGTTCCCATGTCCAATATCGATGCATCATTACGGCGAGGCACAAGAATACGAGTGCGCTGCCAACCGCCGCCAATGGAGGAACGCCAAAAAATCCCAGGCCTGCACGGATGGCAATAAACTCAGTGATCAGCGTCAGGAAATTGCCGATGCCAAGGTCGATCATTGAGAACCAGCCCCAAAACGGCCCAAAACGGTCAAAGATCAATTCCGCATGACCGCGATGAGTCGCGGAACCGAGACGCATGGTCATCTCTTGGACGACGACTGCCATGCAAAACGTAAGAATAACGAAGGGAATGAAGAATCCAATGCCAAATCGCGCGCCCGTCGCGGCATAGGAAATCATACTGGGGCCGTCGTTCTCTCCTAACATGACGAGAATTCCGGGTCCGACGAGCAGCCAGAGCAGGCGGAACCTGGAGAAGACACCTCGCTGAGCGCGCGCTGCTGACACACGCACCCGGTCGTGCGCGCGATCAACGTCCTCGTGGGTAATTACGACGTCTTCCTGAGTGACGACTTGCGGCGTCACCCGGGAAGGAGGTCCTAGGCTCATCAGCGGTTCCTCGTAGTGACCTTCGATTCCCTGGCACTTTATTAGTCCTCTTGCGCAGGACGTACTGACACATTCCCGCCCAATAAATCGCACTATATCAGATTTTATTAACTGGAATTAACGACCGTTCGGTAAGCGCCCTCGTGCTACCCAGATCCTCTCGGCTGCCGGAGAACCCAGCGCGATGCGCTTTCCTTTAATCTCTAGAACGGCAGTTCCATCGTAGTTCCGAGATTCAACTTTCAAGTGAGTGCTCGGACGGATTCCTCTTTCTTCCAGGAATTCCAACAGTTTGCGGTCCCTTTCGTATACGCTGCACACTCGATATCTGGAGCCCGCCTTGGCTTCGCTGAGTAAGCGCTGTCCCCTCTTTCGCCGTTGCTCGGGGCTCATAACGGGCAAACCATTCCCGTGAGGGCACGTTTCTCTATGCCCCAGCATTTTGACGAGTTTTTTCTCAAATGCCGGAGAAACGGCATGCTCCAGACGCTCTGCTTCCTCGTGAACTTCAAACCATTTCATGCCGAAAATCTCGCAGAGCATGCGCTCGATCAGGTGATGGCGAAGAATGGTTCGCTCCGCGACCTTCCGTCCTTCGGAACTCAGCTGAATGCGGCCGCTCTCAATGCTGACCAGACCATCTCTTCTCAGTCGCTTGAGGGCAGCGGTAACTGCCGGCGGTGTTACGGAAAGCCAATGGGCAAGGAGCGCAGAGATCACGGTCTTCCCTTCCCCATCAATCTCTGCAATGGCCTTGAGGTAGTTCTCTTTGGAAATGGTGATCATCATGACTTCGACGGGAGTCTGTTTCTGACTACACTTTATCACTAATCTCCGCCCGTCGCCCCGATGGCGAATGTCCAGATGTGCTGCGACCGTCCTTCTCCAGCGAAGAGATAAGGAACTTCCGCAAACGTGCTCGGCGGATATCGAGATTTTCCCGAATGCATCTCACAGCTCGGATTTGATGATTTTTGGCGACATGAAGATCTTTGCGGCAGGAAGCTTTTTCAATATTTACTTGCATTAATCTATAATATTAGGTAGGATTAATCCAATACAATAGCGCACATGAATACAACCCGACCGACAATTATGTTGTGCACGTCTATCTCGACGCTTGTTTTTGCCGGATGGCTTCTTTTTTTCTTACCCGAAGCCGCCTTCTCTCAAGGTGAAACTACCAGCGCAATTATCGGCCAGGTGAGCGATGCCAGCAGCGCGGCGGTACCGGGCGCGGCGGTGACGGTCACAAATAAGGAGACTGGACTAAAGCGCAGCGCGAAAACCGACGAAGCAGGCCGGTTCAACTTTCCACAGCTGAAACCCGGAGCATACTCGGTCAAGGTGGAAGCAGAAGGCTTTGAACCGCAGCAGAATGACGCAGTATCTGCTGCCCTGGGCCAGAAGCAAACTGTCGATTTCAGACTCAAGATCGCAAAGTCAAACCAGACCGTTGAGATCAGCAGCGAAGCTCCGATCCTCAACCCGGAGAATGCGAATACCTCCACGACTCTCAATGCCCGCGCGCTGGAAGACCTTCCCAATCCGGGCGGCGATTTAACCTATCCCCTTCAGTTTGCCGCAGGCGCGCTTATCAATACGGCGGGCAGCAGCAATGATTTCATTGGTGGCACGAATGGGTTCGGCAACGTGGAGTTTAATGGCCTGCCCGCTCTCTCGAACGGTTACATCGTCGATGGATTGGAATCAAACGACCCGCTGACCAATCTGAACAGCGGACTCTCGACAAACCTCGTCCTCGGATTGAATTCGGTATCGGAAGTGACGGTTAACACGCTCTCTTATTCCGTCGATCAGGGGCGGTATGGAGCGTCCCAGGTCAACTACGTCACAAAGTCCGGTTCGAACCAGTATCACGGGAACCTCTATGAGTTATGGAATGGCGCGAAGCTCAACGCAGCAGACTATTTCACGAATGCCGCGGGAAAGCACAAGCCGCGGTCGACGGTGAACCACTTCGGGGGCAGTGTGGGCGGCCCGATTGTGCACGACAAACTCTTTTTCTTCTTCGATAGCGAGTGGGTCCGCATCGCGCTGCCCATCGTTACAGCCACTACAGTGCCAACTCCTGCATTTCAGAATTACGTGCTGCAGCAACTCCCTTTGGGTGGAACCGATTCCGTCACGGGGTCAGTCTATCAGCCATCACCGCAGTCGGTGCCGTTCTATCAGAAGATGTTCTCGCTTTACGGGAATACCAGCGGAGCGCCTGTCGCGGTGCTCGGCTGCCCGTTCGATGTGGGTGGAGGTTCGCTCGCCCTTGCAAATGACGGAAACGGTTGCGCGAATCGGCAAAGCGCCTCGCGATCAAGCGTTGATCATGAACAGGTCCAGACGGTTCGAATCGATTACAACATCAACGAGAAAAACACGGCCTGGTTTCGCTTTCAGGCCGATACCGGCTTACAAGTTGCCTTCACCGATCCGATCAATTCCGTGTTCGACTCGTTCTCTCCTCAACCGCTGTATTCTCTCGCAGCGGGATATACGCGCGTGTTTTCGCAGAACTTAGTGAACTATTTCAACCCGGCATTTTCGTGGTACGGGAGCATATTCGGGCCTGTCGATTTTCAGAAGACGCTCTCCGCGTTTCCCATCGTGCTGGACGGCACGGGGCCGAATCCATTCACAAATGTGGGAGGACTGGACAATACCTGGGTACAAGGTCGACGCGCCTCCCGGTTCTTTATCAACGACAATCTCGCTTGGAGCCACGGCGCGCACGAACTCCGCTTCGGGACGAATACGCGAATCCTACGGCTGAATGACTATGATTTTGGACAGGGAACGGTTCCGAAAGTGACCTACAACACCCTGCCGCAATACATTTACGGAGTCGCATCGACGGCAACTGCAAGTTTCCCCACCTCAGCGAACGAACCCTTCAACTTCCTCAATCTCGATCTCTACGCACAGGACACCTGGAAGGTAACCAGGAAGCTGACGTGGACCTTCGGTATACGAGATACATTGAATTCCAATCCGTTGAATCCGCATCAGCATATCGCTCGTCTGAGGGGCTCCTTCAATTCCATCTCGCACGACGTGAACCAGCCTTTGAACGCTGCCATTCAAACCGGTCTGGGTAACGTATTTTCCTCGACGCCCCTGGCGATCCTGCAACCCAGAACCGCCATCGCCTGGCAGCTTGAACCCAAGACCGTGCTGCGTAGTGGCTTCGGGGTTTTCAGTGACATTTTGCCTGGCACCATCGCTGATACCATTGGCTTCAATCCGCCCTACAATAAGACTTTCCAGGGCGGACTTCAGGGAACCGTTGGTGGCGCAGCCATTGCTCCGGGAGTGCCTAACAGCGCGGTTGACGCGACCGTGGCTGCCAATCAGGCGTTTACTTCAGGTTTCTCACAGGGCCAGCTCTCCTGCGCGTCTCCACAAGCGAATCCTACCAATTGTCTTCCTCCGGTCGCTATCACGGCGATGCCCATGGGAAAACTTCACGCGCCATACTTCATCGAGTGGAGTCTTGGCCTGGAACACCAGTTGGGAACTACAGGAAACCTCCGTGCCCAGTACGTCGGCACTCGCGCAGTCAACCAGCCCTATCTTACGCAGGTCAACGGCTATCAGACGGTATGCGACGGATGTTTCGCGCCGTTCCCTTACGGACAATCTCCTGATCCGCGATTTGGGACAGTGACGCAATTTTCTACCGGAGCAAACAGTCACTACCACGGATTGCAAATGACCGCGATGAAGCGTTTTGGAAACGGCTTGATGGGACAATTGAACTACACTTGGAGCCGTTGCATGGACACGGTCTCTAACGGCGGATTCCTGTCGTTCTCAGCGGACGGAATCCTCTCCCCTCTTCCAGGAAACTTGGCGCGGGACTACGGTCCTTGCGACTACGACATCCGGCACAATCTCAACGCCCAATATGTCTATCAACTGCCGTTGAAGGTCCGAAACCGGCTTCTTGGCTACACGCTGAACGGCTGGCAAGTGTCGGGTACTGTGTTTTGGCACAGTGGGATTCCGTTTTCTGTCCTGAGCACGCCGTATTCAGCAAATGGAAATGGCATCGTGAACGGAAGCGGGCCGCAATTCGCGAGCGTTGTTCCTGGCGTTCCCCTTTATGAGCACAATCCCATTCCCGGTATCACGCAACCGGGCACGGTTCAGTGGCTCAATCCGAATGCTTTTGTCTCGACCGTTGATCCGAGTACTGGGGCATGCTTCGGAGGCGACAGCCCCAAGAATTGTCAGTTCGGGAACCTCGGACGTAACGCGCTGCGCGGCCCCAATTTCACATGGAGTGACTTCTACCTCACGAAGTGGTTTCCGTTGACCGAGCGGGTGAAAATGCGCTTCGACGTCCAGTTCTTCAATGTATTCAACCATCCGAATTTCGCGCTTCCGAGCATGGTGCTGGCGGGCATTCCAGGAAATCCTGCTACCCAGAGTGGGTTTGGCGCAATTACTTCCACGACCTCTCCGCCGACGGGCCTGCTCGGCGTCGGTTTGGGCGGTGACAGCACGCCCCGCATGATCGCGTTTCAATTGCGCCTGGAGTTCTAGGCTCGCTATCGTTTCAGAGAGCCGCGACCGGGTTTTCTTCCTGGAGTTAGCGACTGCTCAAGGCAGCAATAAGAGCAGGCGCGGCATCTGCCTTCCTCCCCAGCAACCGCAGAGTAGAATGATTTCTGATTTTCTTATGAACATCGCGACAGCATCTCCGTTATCTGACGTTTCGCGGAAAGTCCTTCGAGTCCAGATCATCACGCTCATCTGGATAGCCGTGGAGGCCCTCGTCTCTCTCGAGACGGCTTGGACTTCGCAGAGTCCTGCGCTGTTGGCTTTCGGCGGAGACAGCTTGATTGAGCTGCTTTCGGCAGCCGTCGTGTTCTGGCGTTTTCGTTTCGTTTTGGGCGAGGCGCGGGCCGCCCGAATCGCAGGAGGTTTGCTTTTCGCGTTGGCGGGCTTCGTGGTGCTGACCTCGGTTTTGAATTTCTTGGGATACCGCGAGGCGCAGCGTAGTCTAGTCGGAATCGGAATCCTGCTAGCCGCTGTGATGCCTTGGCTGGCAAGCCGGAAACGAAAGTTGGCGGTCTTCACGTCGAGTGCGGCTCTGAAGGCTGATACTGCGGAATCTTCGCTACGTGGTTACATGGCGTGGATCGCTCTCGCGGGGCTGGCGGTCAACGCGCTGTGGAGCAAGTCGTGGGCAGACCCGTGGCTGCCTTGGCTCTCACTCCGCTCATTCTCCGCGAGGGTTGGGAGGCAATTCATGCATCTCGCTTAGGCTGTCCTTGTTCAGAAGTAGGGGGATTCTTCCAACCACTAGGGATGCCTCGCAGACTCTGGTCCTAAAGAACCCGAAAGCCAAATCCTCCGATCCTGCATTACTTCCAGCTACCAAGGCTCTCAAGCAACTCAGAGTTGATCTCGGTATTGTTCCAGCGCCACTCGCACCAACTGACTTCGCGTTCTGACGCCAGTCTTGGCAAAGAGTTGTTGCAAAGAGGCTTTGACTGCGGTCTCGGAAATTTGCAGTCGATCCGCGATCTGTTTGTTCGCTAGGCCTTCAAAGACGAAGGAAAGCACCTGCCGTTCGCGCTCGGTGAGCTTCGAGCGTCGTTGATCCGCACTGGGCACCTCTACTCGTTCCAGTGCCCTTCGAAGCTGGTCCTGTCCAAACAGAGCCCTTCCCTCCATAGTCTCGCGGATTCCCTGGATCAACAGCGCAGGAGACCCGTGTTTCATGAAAACGCCAGAGATTCCTTTTCGGATCAAGTTAGGCACTTCATTGTCGTTCACATCGGCGGTCACGAGCAGAACCTTTCCGTCGAAGGGCGCGTTTCGAAGGCGCTCGAGAAAGTCCGAGCCTCTTTCCTGTCCTAGGTCGAGGTCCAATAGCACAACGTCGATCTCGCTCGATGACTTTATGATTTGGAGGGCCTCCGTGCCGGAGCCGCAGTGAGCAACCACTTCGAATCCCGGTTCAGCCTGAAGGAGTCGCGCGACGCTTTCACGAAAGAGCGCGTGATCATCAACCAGCAGCAAACGGATGCTCTTCTGGTCAGTTTTACTCATCGCAAGATTCTTGGCTGTCGGTCGCTCTAGTCAATCCAACTGCAAAGCAACAGCCTTCGGCGCGCTGTTCAAATACTAACTCGCCGCCAAAGCTGCGGAGAATCGCGCGAGAAACATACAGCCCTAATCCCGTGGCGTCAGCACCCTGTTGAAAAGGTCTGAACAGATCATCGGGCGTTGAGATTCCTACCCCAGTGTCTTCAAAACGAATCACCACAGAATCAGGTTCTACGGCACTGCTGATGGTTAGTTGCTTCTTGTCCGTGGTCTCCATAGCCCTGTGACTGTTCAGCGATAAATTCAGAAAGACCTGTGCCAGTCCGTAACGGTCTCCGATCACCAATGGCAGATCGTCATGCAAGCGCCAGACGACCTCGATTCCAGCCTCTCGGTAGGACGGGTCCAGTAGAACACGCAATTCGTCCAGGACGCTCGACAGTTCGATGGCATCGCAATGCTGGTCCACGGGGGGCCTCAATTCCATTGCGGAAAGTTTTCCAAGACCTTCGATCAACGTTCCGAGTGCACGGAAATCTTCATTGTTCTGCAAACCCGGCAGTCGCGAGAGATTTTTGTGCACGACGAGTACGGCGCCGGATAGATTTCGAATTTCGTGCGCGATTGCGCTCATCAGAATCGTCGTGTTCTTCAGGAGATGATCCAGACTCAGGTCCTCGCGGTCCCGCAGATCTTCAGAAAGATCGACGATAATCGCGGCCAACCGTGGTCCCCGAACCGTCGTGTAGGTAGAGAACCACACGGCAGCAAGGAAGGCTTCTCCATTCTTGCGTTTCCCTCGGCATCGAAGCTCTGTACGGAATTGGCGCAATTGCTGCGTCTGTACGGCGGCTTGCAATGCCGGGAGAAATTCGCCGATGGGCTGACCCACGATCGAGGCATTCCCGGGCGCCAAGAGATTCTGGCTGGCTTCGTTGGCGAGGAAAATGACCCCTCTGGAATCAATCGTCACGATGGCAACTGGACTACTCTCAACCAACACCTGCAATTGCTCTTCGATTTCTTTGCGGAGTCCGACTTGCGTTTCTACTTCTGCGAGATGATCCAGCGCCATCTGACGGTTACGAATGATTTCGGACACAAAGAGGCCGGTTCCCACGAACCCAGCGGATGCCATCAAGAGCCGGGTGATCGCTTCGTTGGACGGGAGTTCGCTGAAGAGTTCCTGGAGAACCGCGCAGACCAGGGCGACGATTATGATCTGCCAGCGCGGGAGAAAGCCCGCGATCAAAAGAATCGGAAACAAATACAGAAACCCTATGGAAATGAACGGCTTCGTCCGCCAATCCACGACCGCTGTTACAACAATCAAGACTGCGGCGGCGACCAGGAATCGCCTGCGATTGTTCTCCGAGTAGATGGATGAGAATTCCATAGCTAGAGGCCGCGCCGCGCAGAGAATGGCTGTCGGTCGACCGACTCCAGTGTAGGGGAAAAGGCCGAAAGATAGTCCACTGCTGGCCGAAAGATAGGCTCTCGTGTCAAAAGATAGCCTGCGATTCTAAAAGATAGGGTTCTCCTCCCAGCATGTGCCCGTCAGAATAGCCAATGTTGCACCCACGAAAGCATCCGAAGAGACCCAGGAAGGTGGTCAAGTTGGCCCCTTCTGGTCGAGCACAGGAGACCTGACGGTCGAACGAAAACATGAAACATCCGATTCGCAGTAGCAAGAGATTCGCCGTGGTGTCTGTGATGGCCGCGGCCATCGTTGTCGCAACGGGACTTCTGGAATTCGGACGTAGTCGCGGTCAGATTGCAAACGCAAATACGTCGCCGAAATCGGATGCAAAGTCCAATTCGTCCCCGTCCGAAGTGATCGTGGACCTGTCATCGAACCAACTCAATTCGATCAAGATCGAACCGGTGGGGAGCTACCTATTTCCAGTTGAGAAAGAGACCGTCGGCAACATCAGCTTCGCCGACGACCTGTCGGTTCAAGTTTTTCCGCCGTTTCAGGGAAAGCTTATTCGAGGATTCGTCGAATTGGGCGACAACGTCAAAAAAGGCCAGGCGCTCTACACCATTGATAGTCCAGATCTCATCCAGGCCGAATCCACTCTGATTGGTGCTGCTGCAACCGACGAACTGACCGGGAAAGCATTGGCGCGTGCGAAAGACCTTTATGCCACGAACGTCGGCGTCCCCCAAAAGGAACTGGAACAGGCCATCTCCGATCAACAGACTGCCGAGGGCGCTCTCAAAGCCGCGCGCGATGCGGTACGCGTGTTTGGCAAGTCGGAAGCGGAAATCGATCAAATCATCGCCACCCGGAAGATCGATCCCGCCTTGGTCGTACCAAGTCCGATAGCCGGCCAGATCACATCCTTGAACGCGCCGCCGGGACTTCTGGTACAGCCGGGGAATGCCCCGGCGCCCTATGCCGTCACGGATGTCTTAGTCAAATGGATGTTGGGGAATGTCGTCGAAAGCGACGTGTCCCTTTTTCACGTAGGACAACCGGTTCAGGTCAAGGTCATGGCTTATCCGGATCGCGTGTTTCGCGGCCAGATTTCCAAAATCTACGCGGCGGTTGACCCGGACACCCATCGAGCAACGATCCGTTCCGAGATTACCGATCGGCGGAATGAACTACGGCCCGGCATGCTTGCCAACTTCCTTATTGGCGTGCAGAAGCCCATCGACTCCGCCGCTGTGCCAGCCAACGGCGTGGTCCGCGAAGCCGATGGCACCATGACGGTTTGGGTGACAACCGATCGCCACCGTTTCGTACAAAGAACCATCAAGACGGGCCTGCGGAGAGACGACCGCGTTCAGATTCTTGATGGTTTGCAACGCAGAGAACTGATCGTAACGGACGGCGCCGTTTTCCTCAGCAATATGCTGCAAGCGCCACCAAGCGATTAGATCGAATGCCCGCACATTCCAGTAAAGACCACAAGCCATGTTCAAGTCTCTAATCGCATTTTGTCTGAGCCGCCGCGCGATTGTCGTGCTTGGTTTGCTGCTGTTTGCCGGCGCCGGGTTCATTGCCTTCAGGAAGCTGAACATCGAGGCGTATCCGAACCCCACCCCCGTGATTCTGGAGATCACCGCGCAGGCGCCAGGCCTCTCCGCCGAAGAAATGGAACGTTACTACACGCGGCCCATGGAGATTGGACTCTACGCCACACCCGGTATCGACGTCATCCGCTCCACTTCGTTCTATGGCCTGTCCTTTGTGCGGGTCACCTTCAAATACGGAGTGGACTACTACTTCGCCTACAGTCAGGCATCGGTGGCGATGCAACAGAATGTTAGCTTGCCAGGCGGTCAGGTCCCGAACATCCAAGCCAACAGCTCGACCGGGGAAATCTATCGTTATCAGGTGGTCGGCCCAAAGCATTTCGGAATCACGAATCTGCGCACCGTTCAGGATTGGATCGTGGCGCGTCGGCTGTTGACCATTCCCGGCATCGCGGCCGTCAACAGTTGGGGCGGTCCCACCAAGGAATTCCAAGTCGAGGTAGATCCTCACAAGCTCGAGGCCTACAACGCCAGCGTGCCGCAAATCCTGACCGCGCTGGGCAACGCCAACATCAATGTGGGGGGCCGTGAGATTCGCATTGGCCAGCAGTCCATCAATATCCGGGGAGTGGGGCTGATCGATGACGGCGGCAACGATGATTTGACCGAAGGTTACAAGGTTAACGACATCGAAAATGTGGTTCTGACCCAGGCTGGTGGCGTCCCAGTGTTGATAAAAGATGTCGGAAAGATTTCGATCGGCTACAGGCCAAGGCTCGGCATTCTGGGTCGCGACCAGCAGGACGACGTGGTTGGGGCGATCGTGGTGATGAGGCGTACCGAGAAGACCGCCGACATGATTCCGAAGGTGAAAGCGGAAATCGACAAGCTGAATCACGACGGAAGCCTCCCGCTGGGAGTGAGAGTTGTTTCGTACTATGACCGGTCCTGGCTCGTCGGCGTCACCACGCACACGGTTCTGCACAACCTCCTCTTCGGATGCCTGCTGGTCTTTCTGATCCAATGGATTTTTCTGGGCGATCTGCGTAGCGCGATGATCGTTGGCGTGAACATCCCATTTGCTCTTTTCTTCGCCATAATTCTCCTGGTCATTTTCGGAGAAAGTGCCAACCTGCTTTCACTGGGTGCAGTCGATTTCGGAATCATCGTGGATTCCGCCGTAATCCTTGTTGAAAATGTCTTCCGAAATTTCCAAATGCACCCCAAGGAAAGACAGGGACTGCTCCAGCATCTTGCCGAGGGATTTTGGGGGCCGGACCCGACGAGAGTCCCCGGGCAGCCCACCACAGCCCACGGATGGACGGATCGCTTGCGGCTGATCCTGATCAGCGCAAGACAAGTAGACAAGGCGGTTCTCTTCTCGGCGCTCATCACCGTGGCGGGGTTCGTGCCGCTGTTCACCATGCAGGGTGTCGAGGGACAGATATTCGGCCCCATGGCGCGCACCTATGGTTACGCCCTGGCCGGAGCCTTACTTGCGACGTTCACCGTCACGCCAGTCCTCGCCTCGTTGCTGCTTCCCGCGGACGTGAAGGAAACGGAGACGTTCGTTGTCCGCGCATTGCACCGAATCTATAACCCCGCGCTGCGCCTTTCGCTTGAGAACCGGAAGATCATGGTTATCCTCGGAATTGTCTTTCTGGTTGGCAGCGGATTTCTGGCCGGACGGCTCGGCAGTGAATTTCTTCCCCACCTGGAAGAAGGCAATTTTTGGATTCGCGCTTCGATGCCGATCACGCTCTCTCTCGAAGACGGTGAGGCAGCCTCGAGAAAAATGCGCGAGATTCTTCTGCGACACCCGGAAGTCATCACCGTGGTTTCCCAGCATGGCCGGCCGGATGACGGCAGCGATGCCTCGCCATTCTCAAACGTTGAACTTTTTGCCCCGCTCAAGTCGTTTGATGACTGGCCTAGAGGCTTGACCAAGGAGAAGCTAACCGAGCAGATCCAGACGGAGTTTCATAACGAATTGCCTGGGATCATTTTCAACTTCTCGCAATACATCCAGGACAATATTGAAGAGGGGATTTCCGGTGTAAAAGGCTCCAATTCCGTCAAGATCGTCGGCCCCAACCTCGAAGTTCTGACCAAGCTGGCTGAACAGGTCCGGGATCAAATGGGTCAGGTTCGCGGTATCGCCGATCTCGGCATCTTCCCGGTTCTTGGGCAACCCAACCTGAACATCAAAGTGGATCGCGCCAACGCCGCGCGCTATGGCCTCAATTCCGGGGATGTGAACTCCGTCGTTCAAGCGGCAATGGGCGGAGCGGTAGCGACTTCGGTCTTGGAGGGGGAACGGCAGTTCGACCTCGTCGTCCGCTATACGCCTGGATCTCGCGACAGCATCGACAAGATCCGCAACATCAAAGTGGCCTACCCAACCAGCAGTGGCCCCAATGCGTATATCCCGTTGAGCGAACTAGCCACGATCACTCTGGATACGGGAGCGGCGTGGATTTACCACGAGAGCGTACAGCGCTTCATCCCGGTCAAGTTCAGCGTACGCGGCCGCGACCTTGCCGGCACGGTGGAAGAGGCTCAGCAGCGAATCGCGACGAACGTAAAACTTCCGTCTGGATACCGGCTGATTTGGGCTGGCGAATTCGGAGACCTTCAGGAGGCCAAGAAACGCTTGGAGATTATTGTCCCCGTCAGTCTCTTGCTGATCCTTGGCCTTCTCTACAGCATGTTCAATTCGCTGCGCGACTGCTTTCTGACGCTGGCGGGAATCCCCTTCGCAGTTGCTGGTGGCGTATTGGCGCTCTACGTGTCCGGCCTGAATTTCAGCGTGTCCGCGGCTATCGGTTTCGTCTCGCTCTTCGGCGTGTCCGTCATGGATGGCATTCTGATGATTACCTATTACAACCACGAGAGGCAGCTCCACCATGGAACGGCAACGGACGCGATGTTCCGAGCCGCTTCCACTCGTATGCGTCCACTGCTGATGACCGCGCTCTCGGCATGCATTGGTTTGTTGCCCGCGGCGATTTCCACGGGCATTGGAAGCCAGGTGCAGCGTCCGCTCGCCACGGTGATCGTGGGCGGCATGTTGGTCGGCCCTATCATGCTTCTTCTCGTTGTTCCCGCGCTCAGAATGGTTTTTCTGGGCCGTGAAAATGGCGCGACGCCAGAGGTTGCATCAAATTGAAGATTACCTGCCTCGTTTTCATGCTAATTGCCTTTGCGTCTTTGATGCCCGGGACAAAGTATGCCTCCTCATTAAATCAGGATCGTGCATCCCAACGGCCGTCTTTCCAGACCTCAGAGAACACACTTAGCGATCATCCGCGTGGCGCCAAGCACGCCGCTCCAGACAATGATGGAAGACCCCGGAAAGACGGAAACGCTTCTGACGATCGACGAGACCGGCACATTTCGGACAAGAATCATCCGCGCAGCCTCGGCACCGTAACAAAGGAGCGTCCTAAGCACCTGCCGAATAACCGGGACCGTTTCCCATCTCGAAATGGCATGAATCTTCGTCAGCCGGGTTCCGCCAAATCCGGCGGTACTGCAAAAGGCGGATTCCTCCGGCGCGAACGAGTCAACAGCGCTGTGTCTCCCGGGCCGCCGAATGTTATTCGGCCCGGCGTGCCATCGCTCAACAATGTGCGCCATCGCGGTCCCAACCCGGCGGTCGTTGGTGGATCCCCGAAATCGGATGGCAGGCATACGGGGACGATCGACGGAACCCGTGTGCACCGCAAGCCTTAAGGAATGATTCGTATGATTCGCACTCACAAATCGCACCTTGCCCGCCTCCTCGCGATCTCGGCATTACTGTTTACCGCGGGTTGCGCGGTGGGACCTAAGTTCAAGAGGCCGGCTCCTCCAACGAATGGCGGCTATACACCGGCCCCGCTTTCAACGACCGGCAGCACGAACAACGTCGCGGGCGGAGAGGCGCAACAGTTTCTGGCGGGGCGGGATATTCCGGGGGAGTGGTGGACATTGTTTCACTCCAAGCCGCTGAACGATTTGATTGAGCGTTCGCTCAAAGCCAGTCCCGACCTCAAGGCGGCGCAGGCGGCTCTGTTAGTGGCAAGAGAGAATGTCCTGGCCCAACGTGGTGCCTACTATCCCAGCCTTACTGGCGGTTTTTCGGCGACCCGGGCGAAGACCTCTAGTGACATCTCACCGGTAACCAACACCAGTGCCTTGAATTACAGCCTCTACACGCCGCAGCTCAGCGTTTCGTTTGTGCCGGACGTTTTCGGTCTGAACCGGAGGACCGTGGAGTCATTGAAAGCGCAGGAACAGCAGGTGCGTTTTGCCCTGGCCGCTACGCATATCACGTTAAGCACAAACGTCGCTGCGGCAGCCATTCAAGAGGCGTCCTTGCGGGCGCAGATTGCCGCGACGCGCCAACTCATCGAAATTAACACCAGCATGCTCGAGACACTACGGAACCAGTTTGCGAAGGGGTATGTGGGGAGGCTCGATGTGGCTGCACAGGAATCGCAGCTCGCGCAAGTCACTGCCACGTTACCGCCGCTGCTTAAGCAGTTGGCGCAACAACGGGACCTGCTGGCCGTGTTATCCGGCGGATTTCCCAACCACGATTTGACCGAAACGTTTGAGCTGTCGAATCTGGAGCTGCCGCGAGAATTGCCGCTGAGTCTTCCTTCGCAACTCGTGGAGCAGCGCCCGGATGTGCGCCAGGCCGAGGAGAACCTGCATTCCGCCAGCGCCCAAATTGGGGTTGCCGTTGCGAATCGGCTCCCGAACTTTGCGCTGACCGCCGATGTTGGCGGCATGGCGGTGATCCTCGGCCATCTGTTTACGGGAGGCACCGGCTTTTGGGATGCAGGAGCAAGCGTCACGCAGCCCATCTTTGACGGCCGTACCCTCCAGCATCGCGAGCGCGCCGCAAGAGCCGCGTTCACGCAGGCCTCCGAACAATATCGCAGCACTGTTTTAACCGCATTTCAGAGTGTCGCGGACACGCTGAATGCGCTCCAACAGGACGCCGACGCCTTAAAAGCCGCGGCAGCCGCCAAGGATGCCGCCACTGTCACCCTTGATCTCGCCACAAAACAGTTTCACGCTGGCTACGTCAATTGTTTGGCGCTACTCAGCGCCGAACAAGCCTATCAGCAAGCACTGCTCAATCTCGTTCAAGCCCAGGCCAATCGTTACGCGGACACCGCTGCTCTCTTTCAGGCTCTTGGGGGCGGGTGGTGGAACCGCGCCGAAATTCCCAAGAATTAACGGTGGCGACGGAACTAGCAGCGCTCGCAATCGTTGGCACGCTCATGGCAGCGGAGCTTTTGGTAAGCATTGTCGCCATAGCGCTCGGAGCCTTTGTTGCGGCCTCGCCCGATCGGGCGGCTCAGATTTGGGGGTCGCGACGACTCGCGAACTTGGCTACTGAACGGAGAGCTTCATTCCTACGCTGGTACCGCGCTTTCGGGATTCTTCTTTGTCTGGGAGGCGTGCTTAGCGCGGTTGATAGCATCCTGTTCTCAAACTATCACCGCTAGCATCTCGATCTGAGGTCGACGCACGAGAACACGGATAGCACCGTTAACGCAATTTTGTTCATTCGGAAGTACAAGGTGGAGACTGATGGTTCGCAGCTTCTTTCATGGATTGTATTCCCTGTTTCTTATTCTTTGGTTGAGCACTCTGCCCGTCTGGGGCCAGCAGAACAGAGATGCATCTCGATCAAACTCGGACCACAACGCAGATAGCACTGCGGCGGCCGGAGCCGGAGACCCTACTCACAAGCCCCGCATCGTCGGTTCGCCGTACGTCGAGCTCGACAGTTGGACCTACCCGGCGATCGAGCGCCTTGCGGCGCTTGGCTACATTCAGGACGAGTTCCTTGGGATGCGCCCTTGGACGCGAATCGAATGCGCCCGCCTCGTGCAAGAGGCCGGTGATCTGATCGATTCAGCCCGTCGCGGTCCTGCTCCCAACGTAGCGCGCCAGCTGCAGATCGAGCTCAAGAAGGAATTCCAAACCGAACTCGACGCACTGGCCGGAGGCAAGGACCGATTGATCCGAGTCGAATCGGTGTACGCGAATCTGGGAGGCATCAACGGTAAGCCGCTGAACGACAGCTATCATTTCGGACAAACCATCATTAATAATTACGGACGGCCATACCAAGAAGGTTTCAACAGTTACGACGGCGCGTCGGGATATGCGACCTTGGGGCGCTTTACGATTTACGCGCGCGGAGAATACCAGCATGCTACGTCGGCGCCGACATACTCCCTACCAGTCCGTCAAGCGATCGCGACGATGGACAACAATCCGCTGCTGCCGGCGACGCCAGTGGCCGGCGCGGACCAGTTCCGGTTGCTGGATACGTATGTCTCGGCCAACGTTGCAAACTGGAATCTGTCGTTCGGCAAGCAGAGCTTGTGGTGGGGACCCGGTGAGGGTGGCGCGTTGCTGTTCAGCGATAACGCCGAGCCGATCTACATGGCTCGCGCAAGTCGAATTGCTCCCTTCCGGCTGCCCTGGATCCTTCGATGGCTCGGCCCGATGAAGTGGGATCTGTTTTACGGAAAACTTTCGGGTAACCAATATCCGCCACGGCCGATGATCCATGGAGAGAAAATCAGCTTCAAGCCAACAGAAAATCTGGAATTGGGCTTCAGTCGAACGGGAGAGCTGGGAGGCGTCGAGCGTCCGCTCACGTTCGGGAGCCTCTGGCGAAGCTATTTCACCATAACCGCGCCCGCGGTTGAGACGGCGGCGAACGATCCGGGGAAGCGTACAGGCGGATTCGACTTCAACTACCGAGTTCCGTTTGTGCGCAATTCGCTGAGCGTTTACGCGGATTCACTTTCGGACGATGATCCGTCGCCGATTGACGCCCCGCGGCGAGCCGGGATCAGTCCCGGCATCTATCTGTCGAGGGTACCGGGCATATCCAGGCTCGATTTGCGAGTCGAAGCGGTGAACACGAATACACCGACGTCGCGCAGCAATGGCGGGAAGTACATTTATTACGATGGCTTCTACCACGATCTTTACACCAACAAGAGCAACATCATCGGGAGCTGGATCGGGAGGGAAGGCACAGGGATTCAGGCCCGCAGCACGTATTGGTTTAGCCCGCGGAATACGCTGCAGCTTGGATACCGGCATGCAAAAGTCGCAAGCGATTTCATTCCCGGCGGTGAAACCGTCAACGACGGCTCCGTGAAGCTAGACTGGTGGATACGCCAGGACCTTAGCGTGTCTGCGTTCGTGCAATACGAAAAGTGGCTCGCCCCCGTCCTTGCACCAACTTCGCAGGCGAATTGGACGTCATCAGTCGACGTCACGTTCTGGCCGCGTTCCTGGAACTGGTAAGCAATAAGGTCTGAATGAAGACTGTATTCATGCTAAGGGTTTTGAGGATTCAAAATTACTAGCGACTCTCGGACAACGGGCGCCTGCTTGGGAGGCAGGCGTTTTACAAGACAGGCGATTGCACCAAAACGAGCGGTAATTCCTTGCTCACGTCGGTCTGTGCATTCAGACACGAATGAAATTCTTGGACTTCTTGGAGACGTTGGAATTCTTAGCAAACAGAGCGCCCCTGCTTTTCGCGCAAGATGCGCTACGTCCCACAATTTTGCCCTCCTTTTGTTTTCAATGATTTAAGGCACAACAAATTCTGGTACAGTGGATCAATCGACGGCTATTTGGCACCGTTCAGGTACAGCCGTTGTTATGTCTACTGGGAACGGGAAGTACAAGTACAGTTGAATCAACATAGCATCAACTGTCGGGGCGTAGCGCAGCCTGGTAGCGCGCCTGCCTTGGGCGCAGGAGGTCCCGAGTTCAAATCTCGGCGCCCCGACCACTAACTTACTGAACTAGCTGACTTTCCGTTTCCGCGATACTTCCGCAACTCTTCACGCACAATGCCAAGGGCGAATCCCTTCGCCACCGTGTTCTTGATAATGCCCCGGAGCCCAGCTGAGATCACCCAGGCGTCTGTGCTCGTGTTGTCCATCAGGCGTAGCGATAACCGCACTCGTCGATATCCGCCCTCCCCTTTATAGAGTTTGTCTAAGTCACCATCCGGGACGGCATACAGCACGCCCCAAACGTCTGAGTCCGCATGCGCAGCGACGTTAGCTTTTCCGGACTTGTCGTCAGTGCTTTTCTTGTTGAACAGGAAACGATGGTCATGAAGCACGGCGGCGCGCCCTGCGCCATCGGCGGACACTCCGTAGGCGCGAAATCGCCCCAAGCACATGTTGGAACCAAATGCGAATACCTGCTGGCTCATGGAACCCCCAAGCGACGATGAATTCGCCTTAAGATAGTTCACGAGGCACTGCCGTACCAAGCCATCGAAAAAATAAGCGTAAGGCAGCTTCTGAGACGGCGTAAATGACCTGTGGGGGCTGAGGGTTTTGTATTTGCTATGGTTTTCGGGCAATCGCATAGATCGCGTTAGTTTCGACGCCTCGCACATTCTGCTTGCAAATAGAATCGAGCGTTGCGCGCCGCACCCTTTCTCGCGAGGCATCCTCCAATTGCTCAATCACGCTTCGATAGCCTGAGCCCAGCACGATGGTCCAGAAATCCTCCGGGGAGTTGAGAGGCTGCACGTCCGATTCGGCGGCTATCTTAGCCGTATGTACGCCGCCTTCGATCAGCATGGCGGCCAAGGCAGCGGGTTCGTTGATGCGGTCCCATGGGTTGTAGCCCTTGTAAAGATCTGGGCGCTCGTCTCGCACCGCCAGCCAAAAAGCGGAGCTGCCTGGTTCCAGAACGCGCGGCCCCCATGTGGTGATTGCCATCTGCCCGCCGGGTCGAACAAATCGCCAGAGTTGGCGTAGTCCGGCCGACATGTCCGGCAGAAAAAATATGCCGAGCACGCAGATTACTGCGTCAAACGTTTCCCGACTTGGGTCTAATGCTTCAATATCTCCAGACCGAAACTCCGTGTGCGACAAGCCAAGCTGTGCAGCTTTGCTGCGTCCCAATCGCAAGAGATTCTCCGCCAAGTCGACGCCTAACACTCGTCCGTTTGGCCCGACTGCAATTGCTGCAGGAATGGCAGACGCTCCGCTGCCGCAGCACGCATCGAGTACCCGCGCACCCGGCGGCGGCGACAACTGCTGCACCGTGCGCCGGCCGATTCGGCCCCAGAAGGAGAGCGCCGGTGCGTCGTACAGATCAGCGGCAGTGTTATACGTTAGAGCTGCGATTGCCTTGACGTCATTCATTTCTTTCAGTTGCATTGCAGTGCTCTCTTCTTGTCCGGCGTGCGAAACCCGTTCTTCTTACCGCCGGTGTAAGTGACCAATTCATTCGCTCTTAATGAACAGGCTGTAGGTAGCGCTTCACCGTGAGTTCTCCAATTTGCCGGCCCATGGACTTGCCGATCACAGTTGAATTTCGATAGTGCAGTCCACCGCAAATCCTCGCATCGGAAACTTCGTCAGCCCATTCCTGGATGGTCGTCCACTTGCGTTCCACTCCGGGGGCCGTGGGGCTGGTCATTGTAACCACCGGAATTGGCCCTTCGCCAAACTCGGATCGCAGGACGGCTGCGGCGGCGGCAGAGGTTATGCAATGGGCGCACGGATATTCTGGGTGAAGCGGCGTATCAACCAGCGGCTCCCAATCGGGCTCGCGGACAGTGGCATCATTGCCGTCGATATCCCCGTTGCGTATCGCCGTAACGGGCCGCCAGAAATTGAAGGTGTACTTGGCGTCGAATACCGCAATATAAGCGTCCGCCGTCACAGTCTCGACTAAAGCAAATAAGCGGGCGTTTTCGCTCAAAGTTCTCCCCGGAGTGGCAGCTAGCTGCCGCACGATCAGGTCCCAGCTCTGAGGACCTGTAATGGTCCAGAACCTTGCGATGTCCGTTTGTTCGCGGGTTCGTACTGTGCTCTTCTTTCCGCCAACTTCTTTGATCTCATTGTAATCTTTGGCCCATTCCGCACTCGTCAACGGCGGCGGTGGGGCTGGCCGGAACTGCGAGCCGCGTTCTATCACCCACGGTGTCACGCTTCCCCATTGTGACGCTACCGGTAATGTCGTCGGGACGTAATCGCCGGGACTGGTTTTGGGCCTGTAGTTGCCCGGAACATCTGCTCCATCCCCGGCCCGCAACGCAAGAATCTGGCGTGCTACGCTTTCGCCGACCGCAATTCCGCTAGCCTTGCCGCTGCCATCAGGAATGCGCGCCAGCGAATCTGCGTAAGACGCATCTAGAGCAGCTTTCTGGTCGGGAAAAAGCTTGATCAGAACAGTATGTGCAGCGGCAACGCCCGCGGCTTCCGGTGAACTTCCGGCGGGAGCAACTTCTTTCACACGGTAGAGAGCGTAACGTCGCTCAATGGAGTTCACCGCGTCGAACATCGCCGTGTGAACCATCGCCATCGTGCGGGTCGCAGTAAAAGGCGGTTGCTTTGCCATGGTTGTGCAAGCGAGAGCCCGTTCATTCCATTCCGTTACCACATCAGCAGAAACCATTGCGGGAGCTACAAGAACTGCTAGGAACAAAAACCATCTGCTAAGACAAGCTGCACTCATGTTGGCCTCCACCACGAGAACGTGTCTGGTGCATTCTGGAGTCGAAGCTTGCACGAGATGCTTGCTGGAAGTCCTGCAGGAAAGCTGCTATTTTCATCATAATTTTCTCAAGGACATCACTCGTGACTGCAGCGCCCTTCTACGAATTCGGCCGGTTCCGCTTGGACATGAGCGGCCGGCTGCTATTTCGGGACGAAGAGCGCGTAGCCCTTACCCCCAAAGCCGTCCAGATCCTCATTGCTTTGGTGGAGAGCTGCGGCAAACCTCTGGGGAGAGACGAGTTGCTGCGCACCGTGTGGGGCGACACCAACGTCGAAGAAGGCAATCTCACCTCCCAGATCTCCGCCCTGCGAAAAGTCCTGGGAGAGGAGTTCATCGAGACCATCCCCAAACTCGGTTACCGTTTCTTAGGGCCAGCCAAACCGGGGGGCCATCCGCAGGCTTCGACGTCACAGATCCAATCGCTGGCCGTACTTCCTCTTGAAAATCTCGCACCTGATCCCGACGGAGACTATTTTGCCGACAGCATGACGGAAGCCCTGATCACCGGCTTGGCCAAGATTGGCTCCCTCCGTGTGGTCTCGCGGACTTCCATTATGCGCTACAAAAACACGCAGAAGTCCTTGCCGGAAATCGGCAAAGAACTGAGCGTGGATGCCATCGTGGAAGGCTCCGTCCAGCGTGAAGGCAACCGCGTCCGCATCAGCACGCGTTTGGTCCGCGCCGCCACGGATCAGCACATGTGGGCCGACGCCTATGACCGCGAGCTGCGTAATGTCTTGATCCTGCAAAATGAAGTGGCGCGCACGATTGCTCAACAGGTTCAAGGCAAACTCACGCCCGAGGAACATGCGCGGCTCTCAACTGCCCGTGAAGTTGATCCCGGAGCGTATGAACTCGCTATCAAAGGCCGCTATTTCTGGGTGAAACGCACCGAGGAATCCATCAATCGCGCGCTTGCCCTCTTCCAGCAGGCCGTCGAGCGGGATCCAGGTTACGCTGCCGCCTACAGTGGTCTGGCGGACTGTTATTCGTCGCTCGGGTTTTCCTTCGACGTCGGTTCGCAGCGCCCTGCTGAAGTACAACCGAAGGCGAAAGCTGCAGCCATGAAAGCGCTGGAGTTGGACGATTCCCTCGCGGATGCTTATACCTCCCTGGCTTATGTGAAACTGAACTATGACTGGGACTGGCACGGGGCTGAGGTGGAATTCAAGCGATCTCTCCAGCTCAATCCAGGCTACGCAAACGGCCATCACTGGCACGCTCATTTCTTGCTCTCCAGCGGCCGCCGGAGCGAAGCGTTGGAGGAAAGTAAGCGCGCTCTCGAACTCGACGTGCTCAGTCCCATCATGAACGTCCATTTGGGGTGGCACTACCTGTACTCGCGGCAGTACGATCGCGCCCTCGACCAGCTTACGAAAACTCTGGAGCTCGATCCCAACTACGGCCTAGCTCATTGGTACCGGGGACTGGCCTACCAGCAAAAAGGAATGTACACGGAGGCCCTTCGCGAGTTGGCCAAGGCGCGAAATCTGCTCAAGAACAGCCCTATTGTGGAAGCCGACATCGGACACCTGCACGCAGTTTCGGGAAGAAAACGCGTGGCGGAAGGAGTCATTGCGAGGCTGAAAAAAGAATCAGCACGCCGCTACGTTAATCCTTATGCGATTGCGCTCATCTATGTCGGTCTGGGCCTGAACGACCAGGGATTCGAATGGCTCGACACTGCCTTTCGCGAACGCTCCGATATGCTGGTCTATCTTAGGGTTGACCCGCGCCTCGATTCAATTCGTTCCGATCCTCGATTTGCACTACTCGCCGGGCGGGTAGGCGGTCCCCATCTCTCAATTGACTGTGAATAGCCCCGACAGTAGAGGGCCAACTTGGCGGATTACGGCGTTATCGGTAGTGCCTGAGGGCACGGCAACTGAGGTGCGGTCAGCAATACTTGGGAACAAACATTGACTGATACCGTGCAAAACCGTGATGCATGACATAGGAAAATGCTAGACGAACCAACTACTTAGCGTTTCTGCTCTTGCCTTGGGCGCAGGAGCTCCCGAGTTCAAATCTCGGCGCTCCGACCGAAAACATCTCGCGTGTTTTCTTTAACTTATTGAAAGCTCTGTTCACTCAATCGGGGTCTCGCGTCCGGGTCAAGCTCTATTCCGGCAAAAAGATTGAAGCCGAAGTAACGGCAATTGTGGGGACGAGAGTTCAGGCCGGACTCACAAAGCCCAGCCATACTGGAGGACTGTTCCTGATACGCCGGTTTTCAGAAACTTGGCGGCCTGTTCGGCAACCATAGGGGGACTGAAATAGTAACCTTGGGCCTCATCACAATCTCGGGACTGAAGGAAAGCAACCTGTTCTTGTGTTTCCACACCCTCTGCTATGACTTGTTGCATCAGGCTTCGACCCATGTTAATCACCGCGCTGATGATGGGCGCATTGTCGTGCGCGGAAAGGATTCTCTGCACGAATGATTTGTCTATCTTCAAGGAGCTGATCGGAAATTGACTCAGATAGCTCAAGCTGGAATAGCCCGTACCGAAATCATCGACTGCAAGGTGTAGCCCCATGGCTCTGAGTTCTGCCAGCACCAATGCAGTGGACTCCACATGTTGCATGAGCACGCTTTCGGTCAGTTCGAGTTCGAGATGGCGTGGCTCTAAACCCGTCTCTTTGAGGGTAGTCTGAAGATTTGAGAGGAAGTTCTTGTCTCGGAATTCCACTGACGAGATATTTACTGCCATTCGTATTGGGTGCAAGGCTGTCCCCTGCCATTTTTTGGCTTGCCAACATGCTTCGCGTAAAACCCACCGGCCGACTGGCACAATGAGGCCGCAGCTTTCGGCGATGGGTATGAATTCCATCGGAGGAATCAATCCTTGCTCTGGATGGCGCCAGCGTAAAAGTGCCTCCACGCCCGTAGTCTCGCCTGATTTAAGATTTATCTTTGGTTGATAATGTAACTCAAACTCGTTCCGTTCTAAGGCGCGCCGTAAACTGGCCTCCAACGATTGGCGCCGAATGGCTCTGACGTTCATGTCCTCCTTGAAAAAGCGATAGTTGTTGCTCCCATATTCCTTGGCGTGATACATCGCGTTGTCGGCATTCTGGATCAGCGCTTCCGCATCAGCGCCGTCATCGGGATAGATGCTGATGCCAACGCTGACGCTGACATGGAGATCATGCGAATCGATTGAGTAGGGTGCAATTATCTCGGCGATTATTTTTGTCACACTGAGGGTTGCGCCTTCAGGTCCCTCGATTGATAAAAGCACTACTACGAATTCATCACCACCTTGACGGCTTACCGTGTCCGACGCTCGTACGGCAGCCAGCAAGCGTTCTCCAATCGCCTTAAGCAATTTGTCGCCAATCGCGTGCCCCAGCGAGTCATTGACGTGTTTGAAGCCGTCCAAATCTAGAAATAGCACCGCGAGTTTGCTTCGATAACGACGGGCTGCCGCAATCGCGTGAGTTAGTCGGTCGTTCAGCAGCATTCGATTAGGCAGATCAGTCAGAAAGTCATGGTTGGCCGAATGAGTCATTTGCAATGACATGGATCGCGCCGCACTGACATCATGAAATACGATCACCGCTCCGGTACCGTGCCCGTCTCGGTCGTGAATAGGGGCGGCGGAATCCTCGATGGCCGATTCATGTCCGTCACGTCGAATAAGAATACAATTCGCGGCCAAGCCGACGGTTCTGTTTTGCATAACAGCCATGTGCATAGGGTCTTGAACGGGTTGACGTGTAACCGAGTCGATGATCTGGAACACGTCGGCAAGTGGGCGACCCATTGCCTCCTCCCGCAACCAGCCCGTCATTCTTTCCGCAACTACGTTTAGGTAGGTTACATTGCCCGAGCCGTCCGTGCAGAGAACTGCGTCACCAATCGAGTTGAGCGTGACTTGGGCGCGTTCTTTTTCGACGAACAAGGCGTCTTCCGCTCTCTTGCGGTCGATCATGTTCCGCAAAGCTCGCGACAATACGCAGCCGTCGATGTGACCCTTGGGGAGATAATCTTGCGCTCCGTGTTGTACGGTCTGCAAAGCGATGCCCTCTTCATCCGAGCCGCTGAGTACCAAGATTGGGACGCGGGGCGCGGCCTGCAAGAGCTTATCGAGAATCGCGATACCTCGGCTATCGGGCAGAAACAGATCGGCTAGGACAGCATTTATTCCTCCCTTGCTCAGTCGTTTGAGGCCGTCGGAGAGGTTCTTAGCCCACTCGATCTGGAATGGGCCGAATCTTGTATCAGTGAGCGCCTCTTGAACCAGTCTTGCATCATTGGGATTGTCCTCGATCAGGAGTATCGTATTGCGTGATTGGCTCATGTAATTAGGCGCGGACAGAGGCGCTTTTCCTTAAGAGATGCACCCACGAGCAAAGTCAAAATGGCAGACCCGTACGCGAGTTGCACCTTCCGATTCAATAGGACTTGGTTTTCATTCACATTGATTTAAGAATGGAAGTTCTATCCACACCCAACGCCGAAAGGCTGAAAAGAGGGCAGCCGTAGCGGTGCACTAATTTTTTCGAAGGGAATCTTACTCTATACCATCCTTATGCAACGTCAAGCAAGGTTTACAGGTAGTGTCGAAAAAACCACTAACAGCTTGTTGAAAAATCTCCGATCCACTCAACTTTAATTTAATGAGGCTCGTCTGAGAGAAGGAAGGCCAAGGAGACGAGCGAATGCGTTGAGAAGATGACCAGCAAGAAGGAATGTTCAGCTACATTTCTCCGGAGAAACGGGTGCCAGCGGATCATCCGTTACGCCCAATCCGCAAGATCGTGGACGAGATTCTGAGAGCGATGTCGCCGAAGTTTCAGAAGCTTTATTCCGGCGTGGGGCGTCCGTTGATTGCGCCGGCAGAGCGGCTGTTGAGATCGCTGCTGTTGCAGATCTTCGGTACGGCGGGGTGCCTCCGGAATGGCGCTGGGGTCGATTTTTTGACTGAAGCCGACCGATAGATTACGAACGAGCCGTGGTCGTCAATGTGCAGAAGTCAAAACAGAGCAACGAAGACCACTCTTCGGAGTGAGCGGAGTAGTGCGCTGAAAAAGGGTTTGACAGGGCCGACATTGTTAGAGATGTCCGATTATGCGTGCTCATCTCAGCTAATAATTTAGAGATGCGACCTGCCTTGCACTACAGATTAAGGAGTGTCTGTGTTCTCGCCTGCATTTGTTTTCAAGTCTTTGGTTGCAGCCGGCCACCCATGTCGGTAAGACCTAACGCTCCGATACTCAAGATTGCGGTTATGACCAACGGTAGCATCATGGCTGGTGGCTCCCCCGCCACAATAGATTCTAAACGAGTACGCCCGCACGGGGCGACCATTGATAGGTGAACAAGGCGCTCAGGTGGACGGCGATTGTGATCGCCGGAGACTATTGGCTGACGATGACCACGCTACGCGATCCGGCGGCAGGGCCAGTTGCGTGGGAACACGTAGCGGCCGTTTCGAGCGAACCGATATGGGTGATGCATCGGAAGCACCATACCCATGGCGAGGGATACCAACCCTTCATCGAATGAGCGTCAGTCTGCGCCAGTTCCTGGTAAACGCCAATTTACTTGGAGACCCATACCACATAACTTAGCTCTTCACCCCTGTAGTGTCCGGTGATTCTCCAGCAACCGAGGGTCGGAATAAAAATCCCGGCAACCATAAAGGCGTGGTCGCGGTCATTGGTCCACCCGGCATTTGCGTGGGCGTCAGTGGACAAGGGGGGCGCTGGGCAGTCCAGTCGTTTTCCAGTAATCGCTAGTTTCGGTGGATTTTCACTGTGCCAATCGTAACCCTTGCTCCACCAGAAGAGCTTCTGGCGAAATCGGGTGTCCTCGGGAGTGTAGTGTGGTAAGCCCCGCCAGGTTCCGCTTTTGGGTATATCGGTCCATAGTTTCGGCGAGCCGATCCAAACAACACCGTCAGACGGATAGGGCGCTGGCGGCAAGAACGGTGGCTGTGACGGCATTGTGACCGGACAACTATCGGGAGACCCCTCAACAGTTTGGTTGCTGCTCTGCAGGTCGCGCGAAGCTAATCGAGCCGGTGGGACGCCGATGCAACACCAAAACACCGCGCCTACAAAGATTGCAGCCGTACGCATCATCGCTTTCTCCCCCTACAAACATGACGCCCTCAAATGGCTGTCTGTTAACAAAGAAGGAGAATATTTCAGGACGCGGCCACCAGCGAACTCACCCAGGCAAGCGATCTGGCCCTGGCTAAGGCGCAAACCGGCCATGTGGGCTCAATGATGTCTGGTTATCCGGGCCGGAGTTAGCCACTCTACGGCAGATTTGTTTGTTAATCAGAGATCCAGATTTTAGCTACCCCGTGGCCTGACCGCGCATACAGCACTGCCCACGACTCATACTGACAGAAGACAATAACGGGCTGGGTCGCACGGATTGACTTGTTGCCGTAAACATCCTGGTATTTGCCAGGCGGCTGACGCCAGACCACCGGCGCATTCGGACTTTCCCTGCTTGACCTACTGGAAAGACCATATTCTCGGGCGGCGAGCGGAACAAGGGTGCTCTTGGGGATCCTCGCGCTCACGCCGGGAGTCTATATCGTTCTTCATCGCGAGGTCTTCTCCATCCGCCGCGTGCGAAAGGATCATGCATCGCCGCGGTTCGTCGGCTCGCTTCTCCTTACCCCAGGTCATGAACGACAGGGTGCTCCGGCTGCACCGGTTGTTCCAGGGCTTTCCGGATGACCGCCAAAAGCTCGACATTATCCACGGGTTTGTGGAGAAAGGCCCTCGCCCCTGCCTTGATAGCGCGCTCCTGGTTCTCGCGTACGTCGAGAGCGGAGACGACGATGATAGGGATCACGGCGAGAGAAGGAATTGTCTTGAGTCTTTCCATCACGACGAAACCATCGCGAGCAGGCAGACCAAGATCGAGGACAATCAAATCCGGCACGTTCCTTAGTGCCTCAGCCAAGCCAGAGAGCGCATCCGCTGCAAAGAACGTATCGTAGTGGTTAGCCGTGAGGCGCACGAGCATGCCTTGGCGCACGTCCGGATCGTCATCCACAATGAGAATTTTCTTGTTGCCCACTTCCCACCCTCCTCGACGCAATTCCTCGTTCGTAAGCTCCTGAATTTAGCGGCTACCTTTCCGAGAAAACCTTCCATGGATTCACCAGCGTTTCGCTTGATGTGCTGAAGTGACCGGCAAGAAGTCGCAAGGTCAAGCCCGCCCGCTGAGTGCTTCGCGCGGCAACTTGACAACCGACAGCCAGAAACTGTCGATGCTCTTCACGACTGTTAGGAACCCGTCGAGGTTCACTGGCTTGGTGATGTAACAGTTCGCATGCAACCGATAACTCAATCGTACGTATCCAGTCTTCATGTTCTCCATCGCCGAGAGCAGGCTTTCGAGATGCTCGAGAACCTCGTGCGTGTGTTGTTCCCATCGTTCGCTTTCAGCCGACGCGAGGAGGCTGCGATAGGAAACAATGCCGACGACGAGAAGAACCGCCAGGACTGCGTCGAACCCGAACTGCGTCTTCCGAATCAGCTGCAACTTCGTCTTCATACACACCAGGACACAACGGGAAGAGTTCTATTGCGCGTACGACCGTGAAGGCCGAAAGAGGGCAGCCTGTAGCCGCACATCGGGTTTTTCGAAGGGGAGTTTAACTCTACACCAGTTTATGCAAGGTCAAAGCTAGGTTTATATGCGGGTTTCGTCAAAACCACGAGTGGAGAACCCTTTGCGCGTAGAGAAGTTGGCAGCGATGAAGAATGAACAGAGGCTTCACAAGGTTAATTTGCTCTCATAATTGAGGCTATGCCCGCTACATCTAGTCACTTGCAGAATGCGTTTAAATACGCTCTGGGGCTTGATGACCCGCAAATGATTCAATTGTGAAGACTTGCCGCATTCGGAAGATTCGACGCCAAGGAAGACAACAAGCGTGCAAATTCGTAAATCATTAAACCGAACCAAGTTGTAGGCGGATATTTGGTAGGTATGGGGAAAATTCAGGGGACCCTGTGCATTTGGCGCCGAAACTCGGCATCCCGGAAAAACGCGGCAGTTCAAAATCTCGGCGATTCTCCTGCGGCCGACCTGCCTCAAGCATTGGTATCCGAAAAACTCACCAAAGCCGAGGTCATTCCAAATGCTGCAATTCTTAAGACTGACGCCGAGTTTGTGTAGACTGCAAACATGGCCGAAACCATCATTTTGGGTCGTGATGCCGTCGTTCGGCAAGGGCGACGTCTCGAATGTTTCACGATCGCATGGAACACTGTCGAAGGTCTCGTGGCAGTCGTGACCGGGGCGATGGCCCGCAGCATTTCGCTCGTTGGTTTCGGAATTGACAGCTTCATCGAGGTTATATCGGGGTCGGTCTTATTGTGGAGAATATCGGTTGATGCACAGGTCCAACGCCGCGAACTGAATGAAAAGCGAGCCTTGAAAATCGTGGGCGTTTGTTTCTTGTTTCTCGCGGCCTACATTGCCTACGAATCCGCTATGGTTCTACGCTCCAGGCGAGCTCCCGAACACAGCATTCCAGGCATCGTTCTAGCATGCGTCTCCTTGGTTGTAATGCCCCTTCTCTCCAGGGCAAAGCGAAAAGTGGGGAGCGCTATGGGAAGCGCCGCCATGCACGCGGACGCCAAGCAAACGGAGTTTTGCACGTATCTATCAGCCATCCTGCTCGCTGGGTTGCTGCTCAACGCGCTTTTCGGTTTGTGGTGGGCCGACCCTGCGGCGGCCCTCATCATGGTTCCCATCATTGCGAAAGAAGGAATTGAAGGATTGCAGGGAAAAGCCTGCGATGATTGTTGCGGACCCTGATTGATCGAGCTCAGCCGCTTGAAGGTCTGAATTGACCGCACAATTCCTAGCTTTCTGCCTTCGGTTCTCTCGGTTGCAAAGTGCCGCGACGAAGCGCGCGTTCCTTCATCAGGGCGAAAAACACCGGTACAAGAATCAGGACGTGAATTGTGGACGTGATCATGCCGCCCACTATAGGCGCGGCAATGGGTTTCATCACATCTGCACCGACACCTGTTTCCCATAGGATCGGAATCAGGCTGGCGAGCACAACGCACACCGTCATTAGTTTCGGCCTCAGGCGGTGGATAGCGCCTTCGATCACTGCCGCTTCAATATCTTCGTGGCGCAGAGGGACACCGGACTTGAGCCGGTGATCCAAGGCTTCGTGGAGATACACAACCATCACGACGCCCGTTTCAACGGCAATGCCGAAGAGCGCGATGTAGCCGACCCACACCGCTACGCTGAAGTTGTAGCCGAGCAGTTTCTGTAGAATCAGGCCGCCGGTCAACGCGTAGATCGTCGGGAAAATAAGGACAGCAGCTTCGGTAACGGAATGAAACACCACGTAGAGCAACATAAAGATGACAAAAAAGACGATCGGCAGTATGAGTTGCAGCCGCTCTTTTGCCCGGAGTTCGAACTCGTATTCGCCGGACCATTTGTAGGTGAAGCCGGGAGGCAAGTTGAGTTTTTGCTTGAGCAAATTGCCCGCATACGTGACGAAGCCGCCGTAGTCTTTCGTATTCAGATCGATGTAAACGTAGCCGGTCAGCGCGCCGTCTTCATCGCGGATCATGGAGGGTCCCCGAGACAACGAGATTTTCGCGACATCGGAACCTGGAATTTGCGCTCCGGAGGGAGTGCCAATCAGGACGCGCCGCAATTCCTCGACGTTGTCCCTGAAGTCGCGGTTATAACGGACATTCACGGGATACCGCTCGCGGCCCTCGACGTTCTCGGCGACCATTTCGCCTCCGATTCCCGAAGTGATAGCCTGCTGAACGTCAGCGATAGTCAAACCGTAACGAGCTGCCTCAGGGCGGTTCACTTCGACGTTGAGATAAAAACCTTGCGAAACGCGTTCCGCGAAGATGGAGCGCATCTCAGGAATCGCCGAGAGGATCTGTTGTACCTGCGAACCAATTTGCTGGATGCCTTCCAGGTTCGGCCCCTGAATCTTCAAGCCGACCGGCGTCTTTATGCCCGTTAATTCCATATCGAGGCGGTTTTCGACTGGCATAGTCCAAGTGTTGGATAGGCCAGGAAACTGGAGTTTCGCGTCCATTTCTTGAATGAGCTTTTCGTAGGTCATCCCGGGCCGCCATTGACTGCGCGGCTTGAGCATGAGCGTCGTGTCATACATATCGAGGGGAGCGTTATCGGTCGCGCTGTCGGATCGGCCGATAGAACCGAAGACGGTCTCGACCTCCGGGAACGTGCGAATGATCCGGTCTTGTTCCTGGAGCAGTTGCGATGCCTGTCCGATGGAGATTCCGGGCAAGGCAGTTGGCATGTAGAGAGCCGAACCTTCATAGAGGGGCGGCATGAATTGGCTGCCGATATGAAGCGCGAGCGGAAGTGTGACGATCAGAAAGAGCAGGTTGAGCAGCAAGGTGGTTTTGCGGAAACGCAAGCACAGGCGCAGAACCGGCAAGTACACAGCCTGGGTGATTCTTGAAATTGGATTCCGCGATTCAGGTATCAGCCGTCCGCGGATGAAGAGGACCATGAGTACGGGCACAAGCGTGATGGCCAAGACGGAGGAGAAGCCCACGGCCAGCGTCTTCGTCCACGCTAGGGGGCGAAACATGCGTCCTTCCTGCGCTTCCAGCAAGAAGACAGGCAGGAAGGAAACCACAATGATCACCAGTGAAAAGAAAATGGCCGAACCAACTTGTTTTGCAGAATCCAGCAGGATTTTCCGTCTCTGTGGCTCAGGAATTGGTTCGGATTGGAAGGATTGGTGCTCCGAAAGCTGCCGGTATCCGTTTTCGACCATGACGATCGCGGCGTCCACGAGGACGCCAATCGCCAGGGCCAAACCTCCGAGCGACATGATGTTGGAGGTGACATGGAGGTAGTACATCGGGATGAAGGATGCGACCACGGCGATAGGCAACGTCAGAATCGGAATCAGCGCCGAACGGAAGTGGAATAGGAAGATGACGATCACGATGCTGACGATGATGGCCTCTTCGAGCAAGTCGCGTTGCAGTGTTTCGATGGAGGCGTGAATCAATCCTGAGCGGTCGTATCCCGCGACCACTTCCACGCCCGGCGGCAGCGAGGGTTTGATTTCCAAGAATTTCTGCTTGACGCCATTGATGACGCTGAGGGCATTCATCCCGTCGCGCATCACGACAATCCCGCCAACGGTTTCCCCTTCGCCTTGCCACTCGGCAACACCTTCCCGAATGTCCGGCCCGAACGTAACAGTCCCCAAATCCCGGACCAGAACCGGCGTGCCGTTCTTGGTTGCTACAGGAACTGTTTCCAGGTCGCTCAACGAACGCAAATAGCCGAGGCCGCGAATCATGTATTCCGCCCCACCCATTTCCAGGAGACGTCCACCCACTTCGTTCGTACTGGCTCGAACCCTTTCGATGACCGTTGAGAGCGGGATTCCGTAAGCGCGAAGTTTGTCAGGATCGAGATTGACCTGGTACTGGCGAACGAATCCGCCAATGGTGGCTACCTCGGCTACTCCGGGAACCGTTTCGAGCTGGTAGCGCAGATACCAATCTTGCAGGCTGCGCAAGTCGGCCAAACTGCGTTGATGGCTGTGGTCCACAAGTGCGTATTCATAGACCCATCCCGCGCCGGTCGCATCCGGCCCGATGACCGGATGCACGCCCGAGGGCAAGCGGCCCGTGATCTGTTGCATGTACTCGAGAACGCGCGAACGCGCCCAATACAAATCGGTTCCGTCGTCAAATACGACGAAGACGTAGGAGTCGCCAAACATGGTTTGTGCCCGCACGGCCTTTACGTGCGGCGCCGCGAGAAGGGTCGTGACAATGGGATAAGTGACCTGGTCTTCGATGAGGCTGGGAGGCTGACCCGCCCAAGGCGTGTGGATAATCACTTCCACGTCGGAAATGTCCGGCAACGCGTCGAGCGGAATGTGACGCAGGGCCCAGATCCCCGAGAGGACCAGCAGGAGTGTTCCCATAAAAACGAGGAAACGATTTTGCGCGCACCAGTCAATCGAGCGTGAGATCACGTTACATGCCTCCCGTGGCGTTCACGCTGAGTTGCTTGGTCGCGATGAGTTGCCCATTCTTTCTTGCGAGGATGGTGACTTGCCAGGTTCCGCCGTTTTCCAGTTTTCCCGAACCTTCATAGAGGCCGTTGCCCTTGTCGCTCAGAGTAACGGGTGTACGCATCGATGCCATGCCCATGGCGGGCATCGCCGGCATGAAAAACGTCACGCTGACTTCCGCACCAGAGATGGGCGCTCCACTCGCATCTGTGAGTTTCACGCGGAAGACGTTGCTGCCTTTATGGGGCGGATTTGGGTCCGAACTCAATTCGACATTTCCTTGCGGAGCGTTGGCAGTAGACGCCGCACTTGCGCCGGGCGGAGGTGGAACGAAGGAACCGAGTGCAGCCTGAAGCTGACTCTCGGAGTCGATCAGAAAATTTGCGGAGGTAACAATTTGCTCACCCGCCTTCAATCCTTTCAGCACGATGAAATCGTCACCGACGCGGGAGCCCAACTGCACCTCGCGCGGCTCGATGTAACCGTCGCTCCGCTCGACAAAGGCAATCTCACGAGTGCCGGACTGCAGGACGCCGCTAGCGGGGATAACAAGCTGGCTGCCCATTGGGACCTTCAGACTCACGTTGACGAACATGCCCGGTTTGAGTTGCAGTCCAGGATTCGAAAAGACAACCCGCGCTTTGGCCGTTCGCGTATCCATATCCACTTGCGGATAGACAAAGTCCACGCGGCCAGTGAGCGTCCGGCCCGGAGGGGTATTCAAGGCGAGGGTTGCGGGAGCGCCGATCCTTATACGTTCGAGATCGTTCTGGAAGACCTGCGCCTGAACCCAGACGGTCGAGAGGTCGGCGATGGTGTAAAGGCGCATTTCCGGCTGAATGGCTACGCTGGGCAGAGCATTGCGCTCGGTGATGTAGCCGGAGACCGGCGAATCGACTTCAAGTTCCTGTTGCACTTGGCCGGTGGATTCGAGGCGAGTGATTTCTTTTTGCGGAACGCCCCACTGCTTGAGACGCTCGGCAGTCGCGTCGAGCAGCGACGCCGCGCTGAAGGCGACACCTTGCACCGTACTCTGCGCCACTTGCTGCTGATTCTGCTTGGCCACTAAATATTCCCGTTCGGTGGCCACCAGATCGGGACTGTACATCGTGAATAGCGGCTGCCCTTTCCGGACGTATTGGTAGGTGGCATCGGCAAATACTTTTTGGATATAGCCGGAAAACCGCACTTGGACGTAGGCCAGTCGCCTTTCATCCACAGCGACACTGCCGGTGGTGCGAATCTCGTCTGCGACCAATTTCCGTTCGACCTTGCCAGTTTTCACACCGATACTCTGCAGTCGTTGCGGAGAGATCTGCACCGGAACCAGCGGCGCTTCGGTCGATGCAAGGGGTGTGGGCATCGAGTTGGCCATAGAATCCTGCGCGGTGGAATTTGCCTCCTTGGTTTCGGAATGCGCCACCGGCTTCGCAGTCCGATCGTGGAACCACAGCCCAACGAGGACGACGGCGAGAGCGATGTTTCCAATCAATGCCAGCAAAAACCCTGTGCGATGCGTTTTCATCGCCTCGCTCCTTCTTCCTGCAATGACAGTCCAGTGAGTTGTTCGAGGCGCGCGATCGCCGTCTGGTATTCGGTCATGCTCTGCCAGTAGTCCTCGTCCAGATGCAGGACATCGAGAAACGCCGTTAGCACAGCCTGAAAATCCTGTTTATTGGATTGGTAGGCCGCGAGGCCCGATTGAAATTCCGAGCGCGCCTGCGGAGACAGTCCTTCGCGGTGAATTTTGAGCAGTTCGGAGGTCTGCTGCACGATCACGTATTGCGCGCGCAGTTCAGAAGCAACTTGCCGCGATTGCACCTGGAGTTCGCTTCGCGCACGAAGCTGCTCCGATTCAGCCTGGGCCAGTTCGGGGCGCTGTTTGCGGCTACGATAGATCGGGACCTTGATACCGACACTCAGCATGTAGTAGGCGCGGAATTGCGCGGGGTCGGTGCGCTGCCACATGTATTGCACGTTGAAGTCGGGATAAAAGTCTTTGCGGGCGAGGTCCACCTGCAACGACTGCTTTTCGATCATCTTCCGTGCGCTAGCGATTTCCGGATTCTGTACTTGCGCCGCGGCCAGAAGTTCAGCGTACGTTTGCACAAGAGGTGTTTCGAGGAGATCGGCCAGCTCGATGTCCGGTGATTCCTGTGAACGGTTGAGAAGTTGTTTGAGTTGGGCTTCGAGCTTTCCGACCTGGAGATGATGCATGGCGATTTCGCGAAGCAGCTTCGTTTTTTGGAGTTGCGCCTGGAGGACGTCCTGTTGCGTTCCCATGCCGGAACGGTAGCGGCCGTCGGCGGCCTGTTCCACTTGCTTGAGCAGCTCGCCGTCCTGTTCGAGGATCGTGAGTGTTTTGGAGAGATACGCGAGCTGGAAATAGGCACCCTCGAGCTCAGCGAGGACGGCACGGCGCACGGATTCGATCTGTTGCTGCGAAACATCCGCTTCGCGTTTCGCAATTTCACCCTTCAGACGCAACTTGCCCGGATACGGAATGTCTTGCGAGATCCCGAGGCCAAGATAGGAGAAGTCGCTGTTTGTATATCCAGCGAAAGGTCTGGGGCTCCCCACACTGACTTGCTGCAAAGTGAATTGCGGGTCGGGCAGCGTCGAGACTTGAGTCGCAACTTGCTTGGCCGCCTGCCAGCCTTGCCGGGCCGCTTCAATCTGCGGATTGTTCTTCTCCGCCTCCGCGAGCAACTCGGAAAGTGGAGTGAGCGACCCCGTGTGCGACGTCGGAGACTCTTGCGCAAAGGCAGGCGCGGCTAGAACAACGGAAAGCAGAATCACAGAGATACTTCGACCAATATCTGCGCACGACAAACGCGCAGCGAAATTAGTTCTCGCTATCGAAACCATCTTTTTCTCCTAAACCTGTGGATCGAAGCCGCGGACCGTCGATGAATCACCCAAAAAGGCCTCGATCGAAACACGCCGCCGGGTTAAGTGGACAGTGGAGACGGAAAAAGAGACAAGCCGATGCGTTGCCGCACCGTTGAGCAGCGGATCAGATCAGGAGAGAAGAGTGAAGGGTGTACAGTTCGGGAGGCGCATGCGGCCGCGCCTCGAAATCCAACCGAGATGCTTCGGGGTACGTCATTGCCCGTGGTGAAGCAAGAATATCGGTCGCAACCATCACGGGGGCATGGAGCGTCAAGTGAGCGACGGGCAACACGTTCGGTGACTGTGCCGAAACCATTCCCTTACAGCAATCGTGACTCTGATTGGACGGATCGCAGGGCATAGAACCGCAGCACTTCATGCTCTGTTGGTCTTGCGTCATCGCAGACATGCAGTCCGCAAGTTGCAGGCCCAACAGGGCGACCATCGCTACAACAATGAGTAGTCTTTTCCTCATTACCCTAAATCAATTCTAAAAGGATTAGACGCGCTGGTCAACGAAAGGGTACATAGATCGTTCACGAGGCCGCTAAACTGAGTCACCAAGTTCTAGCATCGCTGTGCCACACCACTCAGAACGGAGCTGTGAGAAAAGTGTTTTTGCCAGTGGTCCAAAAAAAACCGCAGGTCATTTTCCATCTCACTCGACGATTTCGGGAAGCGCGTATTCGGAACACTCGATCTGATTTCGAACGTATTTCGCCTCGACCACAGTATTGGTCACATCGCGTGCGCCAATATGTTTGAGCGCCGCAGTGAAGAGTTCTCGTTGGCGAACGGGCATCACGTTGGGAACAATAATGATCACTCCCGCGTGCAATGGTTCTTGCCCATGGAGAGAAAGGAAATCGGAACGATTGTTGGTTGAGACCTCATTCCGAGTTTGGCAACGAAAGGGACTCGCCAGCCCGGAAAGCAGTGGTTCTAAGTATCGTATCACGATATAATGTCGTTGTGAAAACGAGGATCACCGCCGTGGAGTACCTGGTCCTCGTGGAATTGCGCTATCGCATCCAGAGATTTCTGCACGATACCACGGCACGCAAGGCGGGCCTCTTACTGCAACACTATCTACTGATGCTGGCGATTTGCAGCCTACCGCTGGGCGGCGAGGCCACGATCGGAACGCTTGCGGAACGCGTGGCGCTGAGACGTCACAGCGCGGTAGAGCTGATTGATCGGCTAGAACAGCGGGGCTATGTGCGCCGGAGCAGCGGACAGAAGGACTGGCGTCTGGCTAGGGTGTCGCAGCCTTGAGTGGCGAACTGCCCTCGAATGGGCCGTGGCTGGTTCAAGCGAACGATCGAATACTGGCATACCCGTTTCAACCTCAAAACGGTAAGCGAGAAAATAATTCACCACAGCGGAGGGTGCGAGACAAACGTGGGTAGTCATACCAGATCATCTACAGGCGCCGATAAAATTAAACCAGGGAACAGCGAACATAGTAAATCGTGGGACGTGCTTGGTGATTTCACGACGACGGCACGACTGTTGCCGATCTCTGGATTGGCGTTGGTAATCGGAGTTGTAGCCTCGTTCGTTGCCCTAGCACTGCTGCGTCTGATCGGACTGTTCACCAACCTTTTTTATTATGGGCGGTGGAGCACGGCGCTGGTGTCGCCCGCGGGAAACCACCTGGGAATCTTTTCCGTGCTGGTGCCGGTAGGCGGCGCGCTGATTATTGGCTTGATGGCTCGCTACGGATCGGAGCGAATACGCGGGCACGGGATTCCCGAGGCCATCGAAGCGATTCTGATCAATGGAAGCCGTGTCGAACCGAAGGTTGCATTGCTCAAACCGATTTCTTCGGCAATCTCAATTGGTTCGGGCGGACCCTTTGGCGCGGAAGGTCCGATCATCATGACCGGCGGAGCGATCGGATCGATGATCGCACAACTGTTCCACCTGACGAGTGCCGAGCGCAAGACCTTGTTGGTGGCGGGCGCCGCGGCTGGAATGTCGGCGACGTTCGCGGCGCCCGTGGCCTCCGTGTTGCTCGCGGTAGAATTGCTTCTGTTCGAATGGAAACCTCGCAGCTTGGTTCCCGTGGCATTGGCCAGCGCAATGGCAGCCGTGCTGCGGCGCTATCTTTTGGGATTTGGACCATTGTTCCCGGTGCCGGAGCACCCACTTTTCATCGGGCCGAAAGGTCTTCTAGGGTGCGTACTGGTGGGTTTGCTGGCCGGAGCGTTGTCGGCTTTGCTGACCATGTCGGTTTACGCTGCGGAGGACGCATTTCAGCGTTTGCCGATTCATTGGATGTGGTGGCCAATGATCGGCGGGCTGGTGATTGGCTTGGGCGGATTGATTTTTCCGCAGGCGCTGGGCGTTGGTTACGACACCATCGGCGGGTTGCTGCAAGGCAACGTGACCACGCACGTGATACTTGGGGTTTTGCTTGTGAAATGGTTCATCTGGGCGGTATCGCTTGGCTCGGGGACATCCGGCGGCGTCTTGGCGCCGCTGCTGATGATGGGTGGAGCACTCGGAGGCCTCGAAGCCATGTTCCTTCCTAACGAAGGCGCGGGGTTCTGGCCATTGATTAGCATGGGCGCGGTGTTGGGGGGCACCATGCGTTCACCGTTTACGAGCATCGTATTTGCGTTTGAATTGACGCACGACGGAAACGTTTTCTTGCCGCTGCTGGTTGGCAGCGTGATCGCTCACGCATTCACAGTGCTCACGTTAAAGAGGTCAATCTTGACCGAGAAGGTGGCGCGGCGAGGTTATCACTTGAGCCGGGAATATGCGGTCGATCCACTGGAAATTCTTTTTGTCCGCCAAGTGATGCGCACGAAGGTTGTGGTGTTGTCTGCGGCAGCCACGCTCGGGGAATTGCCGCAGTCGCTTCGGGCAGATCATCGGCAGAGCCAGCGCCTCTTGCCCGTTGTTACCGCCGAGGGCCAGTTCGTGGGCGTGCTAACGCGCGATGATATTCGCAATCGAATTGCCGCTGAGGGAGAGGTCTCGTTGCGACGCCCGCTCGCAGAATTCGTGAGACCCGAAACCGTCGCAGCCTACCCCGACGAACCGCTCCGGGTGGTAGTGTACAGGATGGCCGAGAAGGGCTTCACGAGGATGCCGGTCGTCGAGCCTGGGACGGGGAGATTTTTGGGATTGATCGCGCTGGATGATTTGCTCAAAGCACGTGGGCGTCACCTCGAAGAGGAGAGTCGGCGGGAGCGTCAACTGAAAGTGCGGTTTTTTTCGCCCGTCAACGGTTTTCTCTGACGATGCCGAGAACTCCTCGGCAAACTGATACGATCCATACAGCGACTTCCTCTCACCTTTCACCCAAGGCAAGACAATGTCGGGATGTTCGAATCAGCTTTCGTTTTGCTCAAGGGCGAAAAGCCGGACGGCCACTTGCTTCCCGGCTTGCGGCGATGGTTCCAGTAAGAGTCTGGGATGTGCGCTCAATATCTCATGGCCGCTCCGAATGAGAGGTGAAAGTAAAAGAAAATTGAAGAAGTACGACGCCCGCAGTTACGATAGATAATTAATAGGCATTATTCATCACATTCTTAAACCTTGGTTTTTCGGTCCTTCTGTAAGTTCTCTGGAAAACGAAGGAGGGGGACTCGGCCGCCGCTGCGATTGTCAGGCGGGTACGTGATGCGGTGACCTTGCACGCGCGCAAATCGGATGAGCGAGTGAACTTGGGAACGCTTCATGCTCATAATGTCCTCAACCCGAATCCCCCGCACAGTCAGCGCATCGGCGATAAGCGAACGGTGGCAACGCCATGGAACCGCTTCGGCGCACATTATCGCGCTGCGTTTCTGCCCGGCCAATTTTAGCAATCGGTGTAACCCTACTTCGAAGTCGGAGGTCTGCATATAATCAGCAAAGCCACGAAATGAGGCATTGCGCCAGCCCGTGTTCGGCGAATCGCGTCGTGTATGGCGCAAGCCCCCGAGCTTTCGCAAATGGACGTAGCCGATCCTCGCGGCCCGCAACTTTCTCGACAGGGTCGCCCGGTTGAACTGAGGGTTGTGTCTTGATCGGGGGATGCTGCGTACGTCGATGACGCGCTCAACGTGGTGCGCCCGCAGAAGATCGAGGAAGGCTTCCCATGAGCGGGTCGAATGCCCAACGGTCAAGACACCGGGCATTTCTGGCGCTTTCATGTAAATCAAGTCCTCCAATCCGCATCGCTCACGAGCGGATCATCGTCGGCTGCATCTTGAATCTACTAGGGGCCTTCAGAGAGTGAGGTTGATTTGCTGGCATGAGAACCGCTTCGCCTGCCGTCGTTCGTAGCGGCTTGGCAGAAACTGCCGCTTCGCCCTCCAGGAGATGTGCGACTGCGTCGAACGGAGCTGTATGCTCACTTAAGCCTTGGCCCTCATCGAAGGCGAACAGCGTGACGGTTCCCGTCGCACGGTTGACTAGCGACCGGCTGACCAGCGATCCTTCTTGGTATTTCGAGGTCGATCAGGCGGACGACTTCCGCCATGGGCATTTCACTCTTACTCTGCGACTGTTGCGAGCTCATATTTGGTCAGCCTCACCTCCAGCATCTCGTGTTGTCAACTTGCTTCTATCAGTACAAGCTCCATTGTCGCAATGTAATTTCAGTTCTCCGGTGGCCGACGTACTTTCTCTCAGAGGCGTACCCAGACTTTTTGAAGCTCCTGGACTAGTTCCCGATCCACCAGGCTGGAGTAAGCGAGAGGCGGGCATTCCCACAGGCGCTGCGCGGGATCTCATTGCGACAATTTCTGTTCCCTTGCCTCATTCCGTCGGCATGCAGAAGTCGCCGGGTGATTACGCTTTCCGTCAACCGGGCATCCCTCGTGGGGCATCTGTTGTGAGAGTTCGATCTTTTTGAGGGTAACCTCGTACCGTCGGCAGTTGTAAATCGAAGATTAATTTAATAGGCTTATGTACCGCAGGAAATGATTCATTATGTCTCGCGAGCTCCTCGCTCGCGACGGAGCGTTTTTGTTAGGCTCCGGCGATTTGCCCGAGTCGCCGGTTTGCTTGGGCGTAGCATTCGCTGAGCGCTTTGGAGAGTTGACAATCTCTTGACCGAGACCACAAATACAGTTCCACCGCGAAAATCGACACCGATCCCTCGTCAGTCCCTCGCTTCCGCCGTATTGGAAAGGCTGAGAGAGAAAATTCTCAGCGGCGAACTGCGGGAGGGGGAACAACTTCGTCAGGACGCGATTGCCTCTGAATTTCAGATTAGCCGAATTCCCGTGCGCGAAGCGCTTAGTCATCTGGCGGCCGAGGGCTTGATCAATATCGTCGCCAATCGCGGCGCGGTGGTTTCCGCTCTTTCCCCGGATGAAATCATGCAGATGTTCGAAACGCGCGCGGCCCTGGAATGCTACATGTTGCGGTGCGCCATCCCGAACATGAAGCAGGAAGACTTCGAAGCCGCCGAAGACGTCCTGAAACATTACGAGGAGTCGCTCGAAAAGGATTCCGAGGTGAAGTCCTGGGGAGCGTGGAACTGGAGTTTTCACTCCGCCCTGTATATTCCCGCCGGACGCGCTTTCATGCTGGCATATGTCAAGAACCTGAACGTCAACTGCGACCGGTACACCCGCCTGCACTTGCTGTTCACCCGTGAATTGCATCGCGCCGGACAAGCGCATCGCGAATTATTGGACGCGTGCAAAACCAAAGACCCGGACGTTGCGGCCGCCGCGCTGTGGAAGCACATAACAGAAGCCGGGGAATGCCTCAAAGAAATTATCCAACGTCACCGGGAGCACCACTCCTGAGCTCTCTCGCCAGTCTCTTGAATTTTGTCTTGGCGAGGGCAGATTTTCTCAGATCGTTTTCAGGTTCAACTTCCAAATAGACATCTCACTAGGTAAACCGGTAGAGCAGGGCGATGCTCTGCCAACGCTATATCCAATGCTCTAGTTCCGCGAAATTGGCGTCTGGGGATACTGTATACAATGGGGCGCCTTCCTGTTCGAATGGGTCAAACGAAGAGTCCTAGTTGCCTACCCCGGGGTAGACTCACTCACCGCCGGGACAAATCATCTGCTCGCCATCAGTTCGGAGAATTGGTTCAGAGTGGGCACTCGGCTCACCCCCCTCGTATCAAGGAAAGCACTCGCTGTTCTACTAAAGCCGGCGCATGAGCGAGCCTCCAAAAACCTCACGCGATGAAGCTAGATTCCGGGATTGACTGGATTGGGCCGCTGTATACAATATGCGCCATCTCGACCGCTGCCGGGCTCTTGCCTCTTATTTCCCTGGGGTGGGGAAAGCGAGAATTCTGAGGGCAGCAAATTCTATCGATGAGGTGTCTCATGTGGCTCCTGATCTCGTCCCGCTACAGGTCCATTTTCGGCTCGCGCTTCCTCTCGTGCCTTGTCACCGTGCTTTGTACCTTCCTCCTGCCTCCAACCCTGGTCGCCCAGGTTTCTACCACCGGTAAGATTACCGGGACCGTGACCGACAGCTCGGGTGCTCCGGTGGCTGGCGCCGCAGTCGCGGTGAAGAGTTCGGCGCTCCTAGCGCAGAGGGGCACCCAATCGGAAGGCGACGGCAGCTATTTGTTGGACCTGCTTCCTCCGGGCGCCTACGAAGTCATCGTCACTATGCCTGGTTTCCGTACGTTCAATGAGACCGGGATCATCATCACGGCCGGATTCACGGCCACAATTCACTCCAGACTACAGGTCGGAGAGGTGGCGGAGGTGGTCAAGGTCGAAGGCAATCCGATAATTGATTTGGAGAACAACCAGACTTCCACCACGTTCGACCAGAATTTGCTCCAGGATATCCCCAGCGGTCGTGATCCGTGGTCCACGGTCGCGCAGATGCCGGGTGCCACCACCAGCACCTTTGACGTGGCTGGCAACAATAGCTACCAACAGTCCACCATGGAAGTGCATGGCAGCACCCCGGCGGAGCAGATTTACAGTTTCAATGGTCTCGATCTGAACTGGCCCGGTTCGAACGGCGGCTACACCCAGTTTTATACCAACCACGACTCCTTCGATGAGTTCCAGGTCGTTGCCGACAACGCTCCCGCGTCGGTGCCCATCGGCGGCGTGTATATGAATATGGTGACGAAGTCCGGATCAAACCAGCTACACGGACAAATCGGCCTCTATTATCTGACCGCAGGAATACAGGCGGGCGTCAAATTCCCCCAATTCAACGGCAAACCGGTCACTTCCGGCTCGCCGTTTGATATGACCAAAGACACCACCGCCAGCCTCGGCGGACCCCTTATTAAGGATAAGTGGTGGATTTTCGGCTCTTACCGCCGCTACGACCTCCGGCAGCGAATTTTGTCGGTTACCGATCAGGCCGGCTCCCCCGTCGTGGATGTGAACCACCAAACCAATACTGACCTGCGAAGCGACTATCAGGTGAATTCCAAGAACAAATTCAGTTTCATCTGGCTTTACAACGAGCAAAATCGGTTCTTCCGCCGCGACACCGCATATTCATTCGTAACCGAGCAAGCCAGTTGGAAGCAGATTGAGCCGGCCTATATCCTCCAAGGGTTGTGGACCAGCCAAATTACCAACAATTTGCTGCTGGATTTCCGCATCGGCTATAACAAGATCGTATTTCCGCTCAGCTATCAGGCGGGAGTTACCGCGTCCGATATTAACGTTCAGGACGTGGGGCTTTCCACGGAATCGGTGGCCGCGCCGTATCAGTTTGCGAATCCGGCGTGGGTCTTGAAGTGGTCTGCCGGCGGCTCGTGGTACAAGGGAAACTTTCATGGAACGCACAACTTCAAATTCGGATTCGAATCCGGGAAGGCCTTCAATTCGTACGTTTATAACGTGAACGGCGGGATCAACATCCTGTTCAATAGTGGAAACCCCTTCCAAGTGATCGCCTACGACACGCCGGCGACGCAAAAAAATTACTTCCGCGACGCCAGCCTGTATCTGCAGGACACGTGGACGGTCGCACGCCGCCTGACCCTGGAACTCGGCGTGCGGTACGATCATTTCAATACCTACTATCCGAAGCAGACCACATCTCCCGACGCGACATTTCCCCAGCTGTTTCCGGCGACGACGTATCCTGCGTCGGGCAACCTTGCGGATTGGAACACCGTGTCGCCGCGTCTGGGCTTGGCGTTCGATCCCACCGGAAGAGGGACCTCGGTGTTCAGGGTCAGCTATGGCCGTTACTACCTGATGCAAGGGACCGGACTCGCGGAGACCGTCAACCCGGTTGGATTGGCAACCCGGACTTACAGCTGGATTGACGCGAATGGGGACAAGGTTCCTCAACAAAGCGAATGGCTTAACCCAGCACAACTTGTGGGCGCATCGGGTGGGTCCAGTTCCCACATCAATTCGAGCATGAGCCGGCCGTACTCGGAGCAGGTCAGCGTCGGCTACGAAAGGCAGGTGTGGCACGATCTCCGCGTGGCCGCGACGTACTACTACCGCACAAAGAAGCACATGATCGGTATCGAAAACACGGCGGTAACCTCCGCGGATTACGTGCCCATCACGTCGATTGGCGGAACGCCGATCGCAAACGGCGTGACCAGTCAGCCCCTGACTCTCTATAGCTTTCGGCCTGCCGACCCGACTAAATACGGTGCCTTCAATTTCAACGTAACCAATATCCCGCTGCTTGATGACAACGCCTATCACGGCGTCGAATTTACGGCCGTGAAGCATCTTTCGAACAAATGGCAGTTGCTGACCGGATTCACCATCCAACGACAGAAAGGCGTATTCGGACGTGGCTTCTCGGACGAAGCGACCACCGACAACTTCACCGATCCTAACAACGACATCAACCGGAACAACAACTATCTCAACTACGACGCGACCTACGTCTTCAAAATCGACAGCAGTTACGAATTCCCGTGGAAGATCGGCACCAGCGTCAATTTCCAACACTACACGGGATTTCCCATCCAGCCGACGCAGACCTATGGGGTCCCCAATGGCCAAGGCGTGGATGTCAGCGAGAGCATCATTCTGCAGCCCGCGGGAATTCTACGGCTGCCAAGTGTGAACATGCTTAACCTGCGGCTTTCCAGAGACTTCACGTTCAACGAGCGTTGGCACCTGATCCCCACGGTAGATTTCTTCAACGTGACCAACGCACAGACGGTCATCGGCGAAGTATCGACCTTTGGCCCCAATTACTTGTTCCCCTTCAGCACCATCAACCCGTTCGTGACACGGTTCGGCTTGCGATTCACGTTCTAACGACTGCGGTTCCCTTGGGCCGCAGCGCAATATTCGGCGGGTCGGCGACTGCTATCACGCCGACCCGCCGAAGTCCTGTTCGGGATTTTATTCGAGTTGTGCCGTGAGGTGGCGCTAATGGAGAAATGGACCAAGTCAGCAGGAACGATACTCGCGGTGGCGACAATGTTTGCGGCTTTCGCGTGTCCGCAGTCCAGCGCGCAGACTTCGAAGCTGACGATCGAGCAATTGATCGATATCAAGCATCCGTCGAACCCGGTATGGTCGCCCGACGGCAAGCACGTGGTATTCACGTGGGATCGAGCGGGTGTCGCGAATCTTTTCGTGGCCAACGTTGACGGCCGCGGGCAGGTTGTTGCGGTGACTTCGTTTTCCGAAGGGCAAATCGACGACGCCTTCTGGAGTCGCGATTCGCAGACGATCTTTTTTCCTCACAACGGGGATCTGTGGCAAGTGGCGGTATCCGGCGGCGCGCCGAAGCCGGTGTGGACGACGCCAACCTTCGAATCCGAGATGGTTCCATCGCCTGATGGCGCTCGCGTTGCCTTTGTGCGCCACATTGCGGGAGTGCCGGACGGCGACGACCACAAAAGCGAACTCGTAGTGCGCTCACTGGGCGATGGGAGCGAGTCGGTCGTGGCGCAAGACAAGGTGAGCATCCGGCGTCCGATCTGGTCGCCCGACGGGGCGAGCCTCGCGTACACGGCGGGTTCGAAGACCATCAATCACGATGAGACTCCTGACTATTCGGGGAAAAAGATCATTTATCGAATTTGGGAATATGCGCCCGGCCAGATTTATGCGGCGAAGATTGCTGGTGGACCGCCTGTCGCGATTGGCACGCCGGGCGAATACGGCGGGTTGGCGTGGCTTGACGCAACGCATCTGGTGTTCGACGGAGAGAGCAAAGACTTCAAGAAATATTCGATCTATAGCGTGGATGCGGCCGACGGGAAGCCACACGCCATCCACGAGATCACCGAAGAACAATTTTGGAGTATCCCGGACTGGGGCGAGGCGGGTGCGCAGCCGTGGCCATCACCGGACGGGCGTTGGATCGCATTTCTGAGTGATGAAGACGGCTGGGACCATTTGTACGTAATGCCGTCAGCAGGCGGGAAGGCGGTGCAGATTACGAAAGGACATTTCGAAGCTTGGCGCCCTGCCTGGTCGCACGACAGTACGCGGATTGCGTTTGACGCGAACGAGCCCGACCGGCCCGGCGATAGGCACGTTGGCATTGCCAACATCGGCGGCGATCCGTCGCACGCCACTGTTACCTACATCACGGCGGGAAACGGCACCAACATCGAGCCGCACTGGTCCGCGGATGACAAGTACGTCGTATACCAGCACACCGACACGCGGAACAGCGCCGACTTGTTCACGATCGAAACCAAGGCAAACGCCAAGCCCGTACGACTTTCCGACTCGATGCCGGCCGGGATCGACAAATCGCTATTCGTCGAGCCACAGTTCGTGCGCTTCCCTGGCGCGGACGGAAAACTCGTACCCGGATGGCTCTTCGTTCCCAAGAATCTGGACCGCAGCAAAAAACATCCCGCGATCATCTGGATTCATGGCGATGGCGTAAACCAGAACTATGACGGCTGGCACGTGCAGCGGAACTACGCTGTCTACTACAGCTTCCATCAATATTTGTTGCAACAGGGTTATGTCGTTTTCGCGCCCGACTATCGCGGCAGCATCGGCTACGGGCGCGATTGGCGCAATGGCGTGTTCATGGACGTTGGCGGTAAGGACGCCAAAGATGCATGGATGTCGGCCAACTATCTGAAGACACTATCGTACGTGGACAGCGATCGGATCGGCGTCTGGGGATTGAGCTACGGCGGCTTCTTCACGCTGATCGCGATGACCGATCAACCCACGTTGTTCCGCGCCGGAGTGGATGTCGCTGGAGTTGTCGACTATGTGATGTATTATTCAGATCCTTACCACGGTGGCTGGACGGCCAGCCGTATCGGAACTCCACAACAAAATCCGCAGGTCTACGCGAATGCTTCACCGATTTCGCACATCGATCGCTTGCAGCGCCCCTTGCTGGTGCTGCACGGGACCTCCGACGTCAACGTCCCTTATCTCGAATCCGTGTGGCTGATCGACGAAGCTCTCAAGAAAGGCAAAGGCGATCTCCTTTCCTACATGATGTACCCTGGCGAATTCCACTATTTCACGCGCGCCCATGTTTTGGAGGACGCGTGGCACCGTGTTGACGACTTCTTCGCATTTCACTTGCAGGGGCGAGTCAAGACGTCGCCATGAGACTTGCGGGATGAGCGGACAGTGCTCGGCGATGTTCAGGACTCGCCCGCAGTCTCAGAAATAAGGCACAATACGCGGTCCGCGATAGCGCGTCGATGGGGCGGGCTTGCAGTCTGCGGTCCAGACTTCTGCACGCGCATCTGCTTGAACTCAGGGGCAAGATAAGAACTTTAATTTGACGGAGGTTCTCCATGCGGTTCGTCGGCAGCTGGAGGTGGTATCTGGCTGGTGTGCTGGCCCTGGCTTTCGTAGCCGGCGCCCAACCGCAGCAACCCGGCGAAGAGGAAGAAGGCACTCTGCGCTTCCGCTTTGTCGGACCCAAGGTCGGGAATCGAATTTCGGCTGTCGCGGGCGTCCCCGGTGATTCGAGCACCTACTATGCGGGCGCCGCATCCGGCGGTGTCTGGAAGTCGATCGACGGCGGCAATCGATGGACGCCTATTTTCGACAAACAGCCCGCAGCTGCCATCGGCTCTCTCGCGGTCGCTCCTTCCGATCCGAGCATCGTGTGGGCCGGCACCGGCGAGGCCTGGATGATTCGCGACAGCGACGTGATGGGTAACGGAATTTATAAGTCCACCGATGCCGGCATGACGTGGACAAACATGGGGCTCGGTGAAACTGGGCGAATCGGCCGAATCGTCGTGAATCCCGCCAACCCCGACATCGTATTTGCTTGCGCGCTTGGCCGTGCCACCGGGCCCCAAGCGGAGCGCGGCGTGTTTCGGACCAACGACGGCGGCCAGCATTGGGACCGCGTCCTCTTTGCCGGGGAAAATGTGGGGTGCTCCGGCCTTGCGATGGACCCGCACAATTCGCACACGTTATATGCGGGTATGTGGCAAGTGGAAATGCACACCTGGGGTGAATTTAGCGGCGGCCCCGGCAGCGGTGTCTACGCTTCGCGTGACGGCGGAACGAAGTGGACACGCATCGAAGAGCATGGCTTGCCTCACGCACCGGTGGGCAAAATCGACATTGCTGTCGCACCGACAAATTCGAAGCGCGTATTTGCCTTAATTCAAACCAAGGATCAGGGATCGGTGTGGAGATCCGACGACGCGGGGGAACATTGGAAAGCCATCAATTTCCAAAGAGCGTTGATTGGCCGTGCCGGCTACTACATTCGCATCGCGGTATCGCCGGCGAGCGACAACGAAGTCTACATTGCCAACAGTTCGTTTCACGAATCGCTTGACGGCGGGCAGAACTTTCAGGAAGTGCGCTGGGGCGGCGACACCCACGACATCTGGATCGATCCCACCAATCCCGACCGCTTCGTGGTTACCGATGACGCGGGCATGAACATCACCACGGTGCACGGCCGCGGATTCCATCGGGTCACGCTTCCCATCGGCCAGATGTACCACGTCGATGTCGATAATCAAGTTCCCTACTATTTCTACAGCAACATGCAGGACGACGGAAACATGCGCGGCCCCAGCGTGCCCGTGGATGCACAGGAGACAGGTTGGGACCGCCACATGGGCGGTTGCGAATCGGGTTTCACGGTGCCAGACCTGGCCGATCCGAATGTCGTTTGGGCCACTTGCTACGGCAATTCCGTGACCCGCTGGGATGCCCGCTACAAGCACCCGCGATCGGTCAGCCCATGGATCCACACCCTGGATTCACCGCCAAATACTTTGAAATACCGTTGCCACTGGACACCGCCGCTGGCTATCGATCCCTTCGACCACAACACCGTCTATTACGGCTGTCAGGTCATCTTCAAAACCACCAATGGCGGACAGAGTTGGGCGGTCACCAGTCCAGATTTATCAACACAAGATCCGAGCCACATCGTTCCCTCTGGAGGAATTGTCGGCGACAACCTCGGTCAATTCTACGGCGAAGTCGTCTTCGCCATTGCTCCCTCGAAAATCCAAAAGGGTTTGATCTGGGCGGGGACCAACGATGGCCAGATCTGGCACACCAAAGACGGCGCGGCGACTTGGACGAATGTGACCAAGGGCTTTTCCGGATTGCCGCCACTCGGAACGGTCACCAGCATCACGCCTTCCCTCTTTGATCCCGGGACCGCTTATGTGAGCGTCGATTTTCACTTGGTGGGCAATCGCGATCCGTTCGTCTACAAAACCACCGACTTTGGCAAATCCTGGAAGCCGGTCGTGGGAGATCTTCCGAAGCATTCACTGTCCTACGTTCGCAGCGTCACGGAAGATCCGAACTGCCAAGGCCTGCTATTTGCGGGGACTGGAAATGGGCTTTATTACTCGCTGGATGACGGCGCGCATTGGGTGGCCTTCGATACCGGGCTGCCTCACGCGCCCGTCACTTGGGCAGTGGTACAGAAAGAATTTCACGATTTGGTAATTTCAACGTACGGCCGCGGACTGTACATCCTTGATGACATTACGCCCCTCGAACAACTGGCCAAAACTCATTCCGACGCCGACACGGTTCTGTTTCAACCTCGCTCCACCTACCGATTTACGCGTGGGGGTCAAGCGTTTCTGAATTTCTCGCTGAAGTCGGCGCCGAAAGACCATGTGGAGCTGGAAATTCTCAACGCCGACGGCAACGTGATTCGTAAGCTGAAAACCAAGGGGCGTGCCGGAATCAATCGAGTCAGGTGGGATTTGCGTTACGAATCGCCTCGAGTCGTGGCACTCCGTACTTTGGCTCCCGACAATTCCCACATTTGGCGCGAGCCGCGTTTTGTCGATTCCGATTCCCGCCCCATCACTCATTGGGGCAGCAAGCCCGCCGAAGTCGGACCCATCGTGGCTCCCGGCAGTTACAGCGTACGTCTTAAAGCCGAGGGACAGTCCTACGTCCAACCCTTCACGATCCTCCAAGACCCTCGGTCTCCAGGCTCTGATGCCGACATCCACTCGTCGGTGAAGACGCTGCTTCAGATTCGAGACGATATCAGCGCCGTGGCCGACGCCGTCAATCAAATCGAATGGTTGAGGAAACAATTGGAAGTCATTGAGACTATGCTTCGTCCGCCAAAGAAAAAAGAAAAGGAGAAGCCCTCTGAAGACGACTATGACTTCGGAGAGCCGGAACGCTCGGAGGAAGAAATTGTGGACGAAGCCACAGCCAAAAAGAAGGCCGACCTTCTCAAGATCGTGGAAGCCATGGACCAGAAACTGCAATCCATCGAATACAAGCTGGTTTCGCCAGCGCTCGCCAACAGCGATGACAAATACTTCGTCGAAGGTTACCGGGTCTACCTCAATTTGATCTGGCTTAACGCCGAAGTAGGAACCGGTGGCGGCGACGTCGCTGGTGGCGCGGACTTTCCGCCGACCGAAACCCAATACGACTCACTGCGCGCCGTGGAGGCTGAGATGACAAGCGCAATCGAGGAATATCAGAAGCTACTGAATGAGGATCTCCCTACCTTTAACCGTTCCCTGACGGCACAAAATGTCGCCGCCGTCGTTATCGCGCCTAGTGGGAAGCCTGGTCGAAAGGATTGAGACCAGGATCAACGCATGGCAGTTTATACACCGAGAAATGACGGACGCGGATAGAAGACAGGCACGTACTGCTTCTGGCGTGGAGACGTGAACCTCCGATCTTGCGGGTTCCGCGCAACCCCAAACGGCTCTGAAGGACGCCCACTTCAGTGCAAGACCAAAGTATTGATGCGCTTGGGGACTTCTCCCACCGGGATTTCCGCCACTTCCTTCAGGGTTTGTACATCGATTGCGGAGACCGAACGCGCGGCGGAGTTGGAGACGTAGACAAATTTGCTGTCGGGAGTGAAGGTGATCCACTCGGGAACACCGCCGGTGGGCGCGTGTCCGAGAGGATGAACGAGCGGCAAGCCGCAATATCCCATCAACGTAAGACTAGGCAACGAATACTTGAAGATGGCGTTGGCAAACGAGCTGCCGACCCACAGAGACTTGCCATCGGGCGCAACGCCGATGCCGTGCGAGGGCGTGCCGGTGCGTCCCTCTAGAACTCCGAAGCCGCCAGGCTTGTCAGGCAGCTTGATCCGGGCGACTTCGGCGCGCTTGGCGAAATCCACCACAGCAAATCCATGAAAGCCCGACAACTGGACGAAGATGCGGCGCGTGGAGCCATCGGGATTGCGATCGAAAGCCATGGGACGCACACCGCGGTCCAATTTGAGTTGCCAGGCGACTTGATCGCTCTGGAGATCCACGACGGTGACAGATTGCGATTCGATGGAGCCGCTGACGGCGTACTTGCCGTCGGCCGTGACGTAGACGTTGTGCACCCTGGCGTTCACGGGGATGGTCTTTGCGAGCGTGAGCGTTGCGGTATCGATGAGGTCGAGCGCGCCGGAAGGAGTACGAATGCCGACTACGACGCGGCGGCCGTCTTTGGTGATGGAGATGTTGTTGGGCCGGCCGGAGAGAGGTATTTTGCGGAGAATCTCGCCAGATTGCGCGTCGACAACGTCGAGAACGCTCTCGAATTCATTGCTGACGTAGACGCGAGTACCATCGGGGGAAAAGTTGACGCCGTGGGGCAATTCGATGCCGCGGATGACTTGCACAATTTTATTGGTCCCTGAGTCGATGACGTCGATGGTGTCCGCAGCGCTGTTGGTGACGTAGATGCGCGCGGCGGATTGCGGTACGCAGCCGGAAGGGATACCTTTGGGCGCGCCGCGCGCCCATTCGGCGAGGGTGAGCCAGTCTGGATCGTTTTGCGAAGCGAATTGACGGCCGCCGGAGTGGAATGCGTCGCCACCAGCTTCCGGGGCGAGTGGGTGAAGTAGGAGCGGGCTCAAGCCTGGATTGCCGGAAACGATCAGGTGCACAGCGCTCTGGAAATTGTTCCGCGATTGCTCGTCGTTCCAAGCTGCCGCGTCCGGCGGCAATTTCTCCAGGTGGAAGATGCGATTCGCGTCGCTGTGGCATCCGTAGCAGCGAGCGTGGCCCGGCCGCTCTTTGAGGAAAATGGGCTCGACGTTAGCCTTGTAAAACGCGAAATCGAGGGGCGCAGGTGCCTGTGCCGCGTTTGGTTGCTGGCAGGGCGTTTGGGAATCCGCGGATGGCGGGAGTGCCGCAAACGTAAGGAGGGCTGCCGCCAGCGCGGGCACGAGCTTCGGTGTGCTGAAATTCAAAAAGCGCGCTGTCTTTGAACGATAGCAGAGCACGGTGAGGTCAGCGCCCGTAGACCAGCAGGCGGAAGGTTCCGGAGGTCGGCGTTGGTTGCGGCTTGGGTTGATCCGCGGTGGGCGCGACCGCGGGAGCGAAATCGGCGGTGTCGATGAACAGCTTGTGCGTTTTGGGATCTAGCGCCATATTGCGGGCGCCGAATTCGGTTTTCACGGTTTCGACGACCCTGAATTTGTCGGCCCTGTCTTCGTGGAAGACGTGCAGAGTGCCTTCGCGGGTGGCGGTGAACAGGAGGCCGGACTTTGGTTCGAAGATGTTGGTGTCGACGCCGGAGCCGATCGGAAAGGTCTGCAGAACCTTGCCGTTCTCCGCGTCCATGACGGCCAGGATCTGATTCCGGCCGCCGATGAACAGACGCTTGTGCTGGACGTCCATGTCCAAGGCGGTGGCTTGTCCGGCGGGCGCGATAGGCCAGCGCGCTTTTATGGTATTGGCGCGCGAGTCAAGCGCTACGACTTCGTTTTTGTCCTCGATGTTGTCGTAGATCATGCCCTTGCCATCAGCGACGGCATATTCGGGACGGCCTCCCATGGAGATGGTGGCGACGACGGTGAGAGAGGCGGGATCGATGACGGAAGAGTCGTTGGTTTTGCCGTTCATGGTGAAAATGTGTTTGGAGGCGGGATCGTAGACAATGCAATCGGGATTGCCACCGGTTTTAATGTGGTTGGTGACTTGGAGGGTTTTCAGATCGAAGACGACGGCTTCATCGGCGCCGCCGTCACTGATGAAGCCGCGGCCGAGGTCGCTGGCTAGAGCGATGCCGTGAACTCGTTTTAGATCCCGGATGCTGCCAACAACCGCGCCGCTATCGGCGTCGACGACTTTGACTTCGGTATTGTGCGAGATGTACAGGCGGCGCGTGGCAGCATCGAAGGTGATGTAATCCCAATACTCCTGGCCGCCCGGAGCTGCGCCGAGCTCGTATTTATTGAGCAGGTGATAGCCGCCCTCGGGTGGGCTTGCGAGCGCGAGGCCCCCGAGCGCCAGAACGATGCCGTACGCAGCAACCCCATGCAACCTGAACGATCTCACCGAAACCTCCTTGGCTTTTGGGGCCGGGTGACTCACCCCGTCCTGATCAGCAATCCAGATAGACAGCTGGGTGGCTGCGCCTGCGGGTGAGAATCCTTCCGCTGGCACACGCAACTAAAAAATAAATTTGATGGCGAACTGGATTTGCCGTTCCGGCACGGTGGTCCTCAGCAGCACGCCCGCAGTCCCGCCCGGATTGCTTGGCGATGGCGCTAAGGATGTTCCGGTGCCATTAAAAATATCGGTATTACCGTCGCCAGCTCCTGGGGGAGCGAAGTTCGGATGATTGAGAATATTGAACATTTCCACACGGAACTGGACGTTGAAGTTCTCCGAAATTCTGCGGACATGGGTGTTCTTAAAGATGGAGAAGTCCAGGCTGGTCAGACCCGGGCCGACCAGAATATTGCGGCCGGCATTGCCGCGCAGGTTGAAGCATTGTAGCGAGGCCGGATCGATCGGGCCGCCGAGGCTAGGCGGCGCGGGGTCGCAATTCGCATTCCAAAACGCCGCGCTGGGAGCGGTTGGTACGGCGAAGCATTGCGTCTTGATGTAGTTGGCGGGGCTACCGGGATTGGTAAGCGTTGCACAACCTGGTCCCCCGAGGCGATTCGGGTACGCAAAATCGTCGCTGCTCAGCGTGTTGGCGGGATCACTGCCGGTTCCCCAAGTCGGCGTGAAGGGAACGCCGTCGCTAACGGTGAAGATGGTGCCAAGCTCCCAACCATCGGTAATCCAACGGGCGGGGCCGGAGAAGGACTTGGCAGTGGGGATGTCCCAAGTGCCGTTGATGACCAGCGTGCGGCCGACGTTGAAGTCGGAGGGCCCACGGGTCAATCTCATATCGAACCAGTTCAGGCTGGAGATCGAATTACCGAAGGCGTCGCCGGCGAGGGTCGCCGAGCTGGTGTCGACACTTCGTCCCCAAGTGAAGGTGCCTTGCACCTGGAAGCCGTGACTCATGCGCTTGGCCAATTGCGTTTCGAGGGCGTTAAAGTAGGAGCGCCCTTGATAGAACATGCCGCGAACCGAACCGAAGTTGGGATTGATGGGATTGGGCGCATTCCCGGCATTGGGGCCGCTGAGGAGGTTTCCGTTACCGTCAACCTGGGGCCAAAGGTACCCGGCCGATGTGGAGGTCGGAATAATCAAGTCGGCTTCGTCCACGCGGAATGGTTGATGGACGCCGCGGGAGCCCACATAAGCGACCATGGCCGCCAGGTTGGTGGTGAGCTGGTACTGGACATTTAGGTTCCACTGCGTAACGTAATTACGCTTGGGATTAGACTCTACATACGTCGAGCGCAATTTATTTGCGGTAATGTCCCCCGGATTCACAAGCGGAAATGTCAGAGGCTGCGCAAGCGACGGGTCACCGACCTTGAGCGAGGTGTACTGAAAAAATGGCGCGGACTGTGTCGTCAGAAGGATAAATTGATACGGTAAGGGAAGCACATCGAATAAACCTGCCCCACCCCTGACCGCCATTTTGCCGTTGCGGAATGGGTCCCAAGCAAATCCCAGCCGAGGTTCAAAGTTTTTCAATGTCGGGTTGGAGAAAAAAGCGCCAGTTCCGGAGCAGCCCGGGACCGCCGTGGCGCAAACCGGCAACGGATCGGCAATATTCCGAAGGTTTGCGATCTTGCCATGGATTTCGGTGGGCACGGTTGACATTTCGTAACGCAACCCCAGGTTCAGTGTGAGGTTCGATTTCGCGCGCCAGTCATCCTGCATGTAGCCGCCGATGATGCTCTGTCGAATGTCGCGCGGCGTGAGAGAACTGGCGACACCTCCTTGGAATTTAGTTGGAGAATTTGTGAGAAAGGACGGCAAATCACCGAAGAACCAGATTCCATTGGCGTCGGTAAGAGCTGTAGCCTGCATCAACATGCGCTCGAAAGCGAAGCCGAATTTGATGGTGTGCGTGCCGTGGTTGAAGAAAGCGTCGTCATAGCCCTGGAAGGAGTTCCAGCGGTAGAGATAGGTTGGAAGTCCGCCAACACCGCCCGACAAGGGAGAAAGCCCGGTGACATTTACGACGGCCGCGTCCCGGCCCGCGAAAGCGGCCAGGGACGTATCCGCAGCGACGGCATTAAGGGCTTTTACGCTGGCGTCATTGTCGACGCGTTCGTGGTTATAGCCAAATCGGACGGCATTCACGAAGGTGGGAGTAAAACCGTGAGTCTCCTCGACAGCGACCAATTGTCGGGAAGAAAGAGTGTTGAGGGCGACGTTTCCAAAGGAGTCGGGCGAGCTGTAGGGCGTCTTGTCGTAGAGGTAGGTGCCAAACAAACTGTCTCTATCGGAGAATTTGTGATCAATTCGAGTGGTGACAAAGTTTTCGTTGACGATCTGCTGTCCATTGAAAACGACCTGACAAACGTCCGACCCGGTACACGTCGCGGCAGGGTAAAGTGCCAGATACTTCTGCACTGCTGGATCCACGGTCACCGTACCGGACTGCAGGTTTCCGCTGCGAGCTGCAGACGAGGGGACAAAGTTAACGTTGGCAATCCCCTTGGCTTGCCGGATGCCTTCGTAGTCGGCAAAGAAAAACGTGCGATTCTTGTAGATCGGCCCGCCCAGGGCACCGCCGAACTGATTGCGCTTGAACGACGCTTTGCGGGTAGTGGGATCCTCAAAGAAATTCCGCGCGTCGAGAGCGCTGTTGCGCAGAAACTCGTAGACGCTTCCGTGAAAGGAATTGGTTCCGGAACGGGTCACGGCGTTGACTATCCCGCCGGAGGTCTTCCCGTATTCCGCGGAATAGTTACTCGTCAGGACGGAAAATTCCTGAATCGCGTCGACGCCGAGGTTGCCGCCGAGCACGCTGCCGGGCGCTCCGTTGGCGTAGTCGTTGAGGCTGACACCATCGAGGCGATAGTTGTTCTGTTGTGGGCGGGCGCCGGAGATCGTCAACTGTTGGCCAAAGCCGCGATTGCCGCGATCCGAACCGGTCGCGAAGCTCGGCTGCGTCTGAATCGTATCGACGCCGGGTTGTAAGGCTGCAAGATCGGTCCAGCTGCGGCCGTTGAGCGGGAGTTCTCGAACGGTGGTTGCACTCACGGTGGCACTGATTTCTGAGGACGTTAACTGGATAGCCGGTGCTTCGGTGGTTACCACGACCCGGTGCGTTACCGTTCCCACGTGCAAGGTCAAATCAAAGGTTTGCTGTGCACCCACATTCATGGTAATTCCGGTCTTTACTTCGGTATTGAAACCCGTCGCGCTGATGGTGACCTGGTAGTCTCCCGGAAGCAGGTTCACGGCAATGTAGAAACCATCGGTGTTGGTGGTGACCATTGTCTCCACGCCGGTGGCCACGTTCTTAATTAGGATCTGTGCTTCAGGGACTAACTTGCCGGAAGGATCGGTGATCGTGCCGGAAAGAGTTCCTCCGGCGACCTGTGCACCCAGTGCAGCAGGAAACAGGATTGTTGCTATCAAAAGGATTGCTGCTACGTGAACAAACGCAGGCACTATAGCGAATCTTCGATAGGACACGAATCACCTCCACACGTTGAGGCGGAGCGTAATGCAGGTGCGGTGATGATACCTTAACGTAAAATTAATTTCCGTTTAGGTGTGCTTTCTGTGTCGGATTCGTTAGCCGCAATCGTTGGCAAAACTACGGTGAATGTGGAGCCGACGCCTGGGGTGCTCTCGCACTCGATAGAACCCGTTTGCGCGCGCACAATCGCTTGCGCGATGGCCAATCCCAGGCCACCGCTCTGGGCCTCACCGCTCTGGGCCTCACCGCTGCTGGCTGGCGCGGCGCGATAAAACCTTTCAAAAATGAACGGTAAGTGTTCGCTGGAGATTCCCACGCCTTGATCCGCGAACCTGGCACGAACCTCGCCGCCGCGATTCTCTAAAGTTACGCGGACGCTCGTCCCGGAGGAAGAATATTTGATGGCATTGTCGAGGAATATCAAAAACAACTGATGCAGAAAGGCTTCGTCTCCGAAGTACGGGATCCCCTGGTCCAGCTCGCACACGATGCTGATGTTCTTAGCGCGCGCCCGGGAGTTTACCAGCGCGCAGGCCTCTTCGAGCACTTCATTGATATACAGAGGTTCGCACACGAGGTGCAGCTGTCCGGCGTCCGCCATCGAAAGGGTGAACAGACCTTCAACGATACGCGTCAGCTTTTTGAATTCGTCGTCGAAAACACACAGCGTTTCGCGGTATTCGTCGGCCGTGCGCGGCTTGGAAAGCATCAATTCTGTTTCGCCATGGAGAACAGCGATCGGAGTGCGGAGCTCGTGCGAGGCATCCGTCACGAACTGCCGCAACTGGCGAACCGCAGAGTCGACGCTCTGGAGAAGATGATTAAACGTTTCCGCCAAGCGGCCGAGTTCGTCGTGAGGAGAGCAGACCGGGAGAGGGCTCCAGAATCCCTCGCGGTTCGTTACGCGATTGGCCATGAGGGCAGCATGCTCCGTGAGCGCGGTAATGGGCGCGAGGCTTCTGCCCACGTAGAGGGCAGAGATCAGCGCGGTGGCCAGGAGGCTCACCAGGAAAAGGAGCAAAGCAATGCGTCCGAAGCTATCGAACACGCGATTGGTGCCAAACGTGGGAATGGCGACCGCCAAGACGAGGGATTTGGCTCCTTGCTGAAGCGGTATCAGCGCGATGCGCACGGGCTCCCCGGTACCAAGCGCCGCAAAACCGAATGTTGCCTGCGAGGTGGAAGTGCTGGTCCCTTTCAAGTCTATCGGAACTTCTAGATTTCGCGATCGCTGCAGCACCTGACCGGCCGGATCCAGCAACTCAAAGAATTGGCCGGCAATATCCATCCGGTTTATGTCCTGCGAGTTGGGTTCCGCAACCAGGTCGGCGAGAATCGGGCGTGCAGTCTCCTGCAGTTGACGGTTGAGCTGGGCTGAGACTTCATGAGCCAAAAGGCCCCAGAAGGCCAGGTAGGACGCCGCTAGTAACACGCTTACGACGGTGCAAAACAGCACCATCATGCGAAAGCGCAGTGAGCGGTCCTTCATCATTCCGGCAGTCCCAGTCGGTAACCGACTCCGCGGACAGTATGAATAAGCTTCGCCGCGCGGTTTTCATCAATCTTCTGACGCAATCGATTGATGTAGACTTCCACCAGGTTGGTCTCGCTATCGAAGCGGCGGTCCCAGACGTGCTCAATGATTTCACTCCGCGTGACCAATTCGGGAGCATGAAGCAAGAACAATTCGAGCAGCGCAAACTCTTTGGCCGTTAAGGGGATTACTTCCGATCCACGCGTCGCGCGCCGACGATGACGATCGAGCGCCAGGTCGGCATAGCACAGCTTGGCATTGCCGCTGTGAAAGCCGCGGCGGACCAGCGCGCGCACTCGCGCCAGAAGTTCTGCCAAGACGAACGGCTTAGCAAGATAGTCGTCGGCGCCGGCGTCCAATCCGGCAACCCTTTGCTCGACCAAGCCTCGCGCCGTGAGCATCAGGACCGGGGCTTCGATACCTTGCTGCCGCAGCTCACGGCAGACCTCCAGGCCACTCATCCCGGGCAATCGAACATCCAGAAGAATAGCGTCGTAAGTGACGTCTGTGGTTTGTTCAAGCCCTTTTTCGCCTGTTTCGGCCACGTCAACAGCGTAGGAATTTTCGCGCAAAGCGCGTGCGATGAAGCTGGCGACCTTCCGTTCGTCTTCGACTAAGAGGATGCGCATGGCGAATACTCACATCATGGCATACGATGCGTGGGCTGTGTATCTGACAGCCTTTGTTGGCTGAGGATATCGAGATCTTACTTCAAATCGTTGCGAACGACCTGTCCGCCCTTCATGACAAATTTTACGCGCTCGAGCTCGGTGATGTCACTCAACGGGTCTCCTGCGACGGCAATGAGGTCCGCGAACTTTCCCTTTTCAATCGAGCCGATGCGATCTTGCCATCCCATCATCTCCGCGGCGACGGTGGTGGCGGTCTGTATGGCCTCAGCGGGCGTCATGCCATATTTGACGAGGTAGGCGAATTCTCGCGCCTGCACGCCGTGAGGAAACGGTCCGACGCCGCTGCCGAAGGAAATTTTGACTCCGCGGGATATGGCCAGCCGCCCGCTCTTCTCCCGCAATTCTGCCAGACTGTACTTGCCCCCAGTCGCTTTGGCATCCCGGCCGGCATATTCGGAAAGCGAATAATGGTAAGCGGTTAGCTCGAGATAGATGCCCTTCTTTTTCATTTGGTCGGCGGTGGCGTCGTCCAACTCGATGGCATGCTCGACGGTATCCACGCCGGCGTTGACGCAGTTGCGCAGGCCCTCGCCACCGAACGCATGACACGCCGCTTTTTTCTTGTGGCGATGGGCTTCGTCGACAATGGCATCGACCTCTTCTCTGGTAAAAGTTGGCTCACTCCACAAGGCTCCGTCGGATTCGAATTCGTAGTCAGCGGTGGAGTGGAACTTGATCCAGTCCGCTCCATAATGAATCTGCTCGCGCACAGCTTGGCGTGCCGCCCAGGGACCGTCAACGGTCTGATAGTTCCTGGGGAGGCTCACCTCCGGCGAGCCAAGAATTCCCTCACCTGTAGCGACCAAACCCATCGTCGAAACTTGCATGCGCGGTCCCTGGAAAAATCCGCGGTTGATGGCTTTCTTGATGTCCACATCGGCATAGCCGCCGCCGTGGCTCATCAAATCGCGCAAGGTCGTGAATCCCGCCTGCAAATCCTTCTGGGCATTTGCCAAGGCGAGAAGCGTCCGGTATTCCCGGGTGTCGTTGATGGGGCTGGCAAACGGCGGGCCACCAGGCTTGATGTCGTCGAGTCCATATCCGAAGACATGGGTGTGTCCGTCGATTAACCCAGGCAGAACGGTGCCTTTGCTGAGGTCAACCACTTTGGCGCCCGGCGGCATTTGCACCCGATCGGCAGGCCCAACCGCCGTGATCTTTTCCTCTTCGACGAGAATAATTTGATTTTCCGAGATTTTTCCGGACTTGCTATCGAACAAGCGGCCCGCGCGAATTGCGACGAGCTGAGGAACCTGCGCTTGTACCGTCGTCGCGGCGGCCCACACAAGAGCCCACGCCCCGAACTTGAACCAAAAGATTTTCAAGAAGACCTCCGATGCACAATTCGACCGTTCACGTCCCGGTGGGACGTTCCTTGACAGGACGCCCGAAAACTTGCAGAGCCAATCTCAGCGGCTAAGCCTCGCCTTCAGAAAACGCCGCTTACAAGACGTCGAAAACCAGGATTTTGGCGGGGTCTGTTCCATGCTGCGGCACGGCCACGAAATACCGTTGCAGCTCCGGAACCAGGAGCGCCGTCCTCCCCAAAGTTCCCGAAGGCACTCGCGACAGTAATTTGTATTGATCCGGACCGGACTGCTCGTAAATGTCCACATTGCCGTCGCAAGCGGCATAAATGCGCTTGCTGGCAGGATCATAGCTAATGTCGTCAACGCCCTTGGTGATCGGTAGGGCGGTGATTTCTTTGCCGGATTGCGTGTCCAGAACGACGATGCTCCCGGTGCGGCACGCAATAAATAACCGGTGGTTGGTTTCATCGAAGGCCATAGCCACATTGGTCGTACACTTGGTTACCGGCCAACTGGCAACAATCGCGCGCTTTTCCCGGTCGACGACGTCCACCTGATTCTTGGCCTTGTTGTTGACATACAGTCTTGGAGTGGAGGTCTCCAGAGCCATGGCCTCGAGAGTATCTCCGTCGATCTTGAGGTCCGCGAGTTTCTTCCCTGCGGTGGTGTCCACGACACTCAGCATCGAATAGGTTTGGTGGACATCGCCGCCGCCGTTATCGATGTAGAGATATTTTGTCTTCGCGTCGTAGCCAATGGAGTCCGCATCCTCCAAGAGTTTCACACGGGAGAGTAAGGCATAGGTTTTGCCATCGAAAATCTTCAAGTCGCCGGCATCGCCGTCCGTGATGTAAATGCGATTGAGATCCTCGCGATACAGCACCGCGTGTGGTTTCCCGATTCCGGTGATGGTATGAATCGGTTTTCCGCTTTTTAATTCGAAGACCAACACTGCCTTGTAGCCTTCTGGAGTGGCGAACAGCCGATTGCCTTTGAGGTCGACGCCAAAGTGATCGAAGTTCCCTTTGACGTCTGACGGCAGCGTTAAAGTCTGAGCAAGTTTAAGCGGCGGAGCGTCTTGGCCCCTCGTTGGAATCGCGAATAGAACGAGAAAAGCCACCGCCATGGAATAGCGTTTCTTCATTTCCTCTCCCTGAGTGTTGATCGGCCTGAGTCGCAACCTGGCACGGCAGAGCATAATTCATCAGACGCCCTGCTAGCTTAAACGAAGATTAATTTCTGTTTAGTTCAGAGGTTCGCGTCTATGATTCAAGTAAATTGACGAAGCAGCATCGACGCGGCGGCTTACCTTCGCCTGCCGACCGGAGCTTGGCATGCGGGAGGAGCACAAAAAATGAAGTCAACACGAGCTGTCACTCTGGCGCTCATGCTTTTGCTCGGGGTCACCGCCAAAGCCCAAGATGGAGCACCGTTGAAACTCGTGAACACCATCCCCCTTCCAGGGCTCAAGGATGGTGATTTCGACCATTTCGCGCCCGACGTCGAAGGTCACCGTCTGTTTCTCACGGCGGAAGAGAACGGAAAAGTTGAGATCCTCGACACGGGCACAAACCAACTGATCCACACCATTGACGATTTAAAGGCACCCCACGCGATTTTTTATCGCAAAGACTCAAAAAAGCTCTTTATTGTGGACGGCGACGCCTCCGCCGTGAAGGTGTACGATAGCGATAATTATCAGAAGATCGACCAGATCCCCGTTGCGATCGATGCTGATTCCATTGCTTTTGATCCAGCCACGAACTACCTGTATGTGGTCGCCGGGGGGAGAGAGGCGCACACACCGTATTCGCTGATCAGCGTAATCGACACGAACAACACGAAGAAGGTGCGGGATATAAAGATTAATTCCAACCACGTGGAAGCGATCGTTCTGGAAAAATCGGGACCTCGCATGTTCTGCAACATTACGGGTCAAAACGCGGTCGGAGTCATGGACCGCAACAAGTCCGCTCTCACGGCGACTTGGCCTTTGCCCCCAGGGGACAAGCTGAACGTTGCAATGGCCTTCGACGAAGGGGATCATCGCCTCTTCGTGGTCACAAGAAATCCAGGCAAGTTGATCGTGCTGAATTCCGATACGGGAAAGGTTGTGGCTAGTGTCGCGGCGGTGGGCATGGTCGACGATATGGCCTATGACGCCAAGCAGAAGCGCATCTACGTTGCGGGAGACCAATTCGTGGACGTCTTCAGCCAAAAGGATGCAGACCACTACGCCTTGCTCGGCAGAATTCCCGGCAGCTTCCGCGCCAAGACAGCCATCCTGGTCCCAGAACTGAATCGCTACTATCTCGCCGTCCCGCACCATGAGAACAAAGAGGCCGAAGTACGCGCCTATGAAATTCAGCCGTAGAATCCGCTAAACCATGGTGAAGAATGCAACGGCGTGACTTCGGCAAGACGTCTCTTGGTGTGATTGCTACAACGGTGTTGGGAAACTTCGCAGAGGCTTCGCAGCCGTCACGGCCGGACGAATTCCCCAAAACGCCCGGCCTCACAAATTACGTCGGAACATTCGTCACGCAAACGAAATATCAGGAAATTCCCGCCGAAGTCATTGAGCTGGGCAAGAAGTCCATCTTGGATGCCCTGGGTTTGGCTTTGGCTGGCTCGCGCGCAGAAAGCGGGTCGATTTCCCGCAAATATGTCGAGCAGGCCGGCGTGTGCAATGGAAAAGCCACCGTAATTGGTTCGGCGCAAAGGACTTCTCCGCGTTTCGCGGCGCTGCTGAACGGCATTTCGATTCATGCCGACGATTTCGACGATACCCAACTCGCCGCGGCAAAAGACCGCGTATACGGTCTGCTCATGCATCCTACCGTTCCGGTGCTGCCCGCGATTTTCGCGCTAGCGGAGCAACGCGCCGTGACCGGCAAAGAATGGATGCTGGCGTATCAAGTTGGCGCCGAGGTGGAATGTAAGATCGCGGAAGCGATTTCACCGCGCCACTATCAAGATGGCTTTCATACTACGGGCACCTGTGGGCCGTTCGGTTCTGCAGCGGCTTGCGCTAAACTGCTCAAATTCGATCTGCCGGAAACGCTCAAAACGTTTGGCCTGGCTGCCAGCCAGTCTGGAGGCCTGCGCGAGAACTTCGGCACCATGACCAAGCCATTCCAGGCCGGCCGCGCCGCCGAGAGCGGACTCGTTTCTGCCGAACTCGTAGCGTTGGGCTGGACTGCCGCGGAGCAAATCCTGGAGGCGGATCGAGGCTTCTTCCACGCGTCTGGAGGTTCTTACGACCCGTCCGCGATCATGGATCGGCTTGGAAGGCCGTGGACATTTACCACACCCGGTGTCTCACTGAAACCATATCCTTCTGGCTCTCTCACTCATCCTGCGATGACCGAGCTGGCGCGGCTAATTGAAGTCCATAAGCTACAAGCGGCGCAGGTGGAAAAGGTCGATATCGGCGCGAACCACAACATGACCACAACACTCCTCCACCACCAGCCCAAAACCGGACTTGAGGCAAAGTTCAGCATGGAATTCTGCCTGGCAATCCTTCTGCTCGAGCGCAAAGCGGGTTTAGGCCAATTTTCGGACAAAGTGGTTCAGCGCTCCGATGTTCAGGAGATGATCCGCAGAATCAACTTCTACGTTGATCCGGAAGCCGAAAATGCCGGCTTTGACAAAATGACGTCGATCCTGAAAGTTCACCTCAGGGACGGTAGGATGATCACCGGTCGCGCCGAGTTTGCCAAAGGTAGTCCGGCAAATCCCATGAGCTTTGACGAAGCAGCGACAAAATTCCGGGGATGCGCCGAATTCGCGGAATGGCCCAAGGCAAAGACCGAACAAATAATCGCGCTCACGAAATCGCTGGAGGCTGCCACGGACATGTCCGTACTGTCGCCGCTGCTATCCGCGGAAGCAAGCTGAATAGAAACCGATGAAAACCTTCAACATTGCAACCATCGCCGGAGACGGTATCGGAAAAGAAGTGGTTCCGGAAGGCATTCGTGTGCTCGAAGCGGCGGGCCGGCGTTTCGATTTTCGCTTGCATTGGCACGCGTTTGATTGGAGCTGCGAAACCTACGTGCAGACCGGAAAAATGATGCCCGACGACGGCCTGCGCCAATTGCGACCCTTCGACGCCGTTTTCCTCGGCGCCGTTGGGCACCCGAGCGTCCCCGATCACGTTTCGCTTTGGGGACTTCTGATTCCCATCCGGCGCGCTTTCCGGCAGTACGTCAATCTTCGTCCCGTGCGCCTTTTCGCTGGAATCGAATCCCCGTTGAAGAATTGGAAGCCTGGTCAAATCGATTTCACCATCGTTCGTGAGAATAATGAAGGGGAATACTCAAACATTGGCGGACGCCTCTATGAAGGCACCGAAGACGAAATGGCCGTGCAGCAAACCGTCTTTACGCGTCGCGGCGTGAATCGCGTGCTGCGCTTCGCCTTTGAATTGGCCCGCAAACGGGGAAAGCATCTGACCTCGGCCACTAAATCAAACGGCATCATTCATACCATGCCCTTTTGGGACGAATGCGTACGTGCCATGGCGGCGGAATATCCGGACGTCCGCACGGACCAATATCACATCGACATTCTTACCGCTCACTTCGTCCGCCATCCGGATTGGTTCGATGTCGTTGTGGGCTCCAACCTTTTTGGAGACATACTTTCCGACCTTGGTCCTGCCGTTGTGGGCTCCATCGGCATCGCTCCTTCTGCAAATCTCAATCCGGAAAAGGAATATCCTTCCATGTTTGAGCCGGTCCACGGCTCGGCTCCCGATATCGCGGGAAAAGGCATCGCCAATCCCATCGGGCAGATTTGGTCAGGCGCGATGATGCTGCGCCATCTCGGAATTTCCGATGCCGCCACTGCGGTCGAAAACGCTATTGCCGCCACTCTTGCCGAAGCCAAGGTTCGCACTCCGGATATCGGAGGAAACGCCGCCACCCGGGACTTGGGCGAAGCGATTGCAAATCAGGTCAGTGGAACGTAGCACGTCTTTCGCGCAGAACAGCAAGAGCACTATGGAAGCTACGCAAATTCCATGAAATCCAACCGCCACGACTCTACTGCCGCGGATCCGCGGTACGTCACCCGCCGCAGTCTTCTCGAATTGGCGGGCTTGGCGATCACAGCGGCGGCCCTTCCTTCGTCAGGCGCGGGTGCCTCGCCGCCCCAACAAGCCAACTCTCCGCAAGCCAGTGGCTCGGTTATGAACGCGCTCAGCACCTACATGAGTGAAGCTGCCCAGCGTGCGCTCCCCGATGAAACCACGGAAAGAACGAAGCACCACATCTTGGATACCCTTGCCGCAACGATTTCCGGGTCCAATTTACTTCCGGGCCAGCGCGCCCTTCAATTCGCGCGCGCCTACGGCGGCAGAGAAATTTCTACCGTGGTCGCCTCAAATATATTGTGTGGACCTATCGAGGCCGCTCTCACCAACGGCATGCTGTCTCATGCCGACGAAACCGACGATTCCCACTCCCCTTCCCAGTCTCATCCGGGTTGTGCTGTCATTCCTGCTGCTCTGGCCGTTGGCGAGCAGTTTGGCATAAGCGGAACACATTTCTTGCGCGCCGTGGCACTCGGCTATGACGTTGGCCCTCGCGTAACGATGACTCTCGGGGCGCAACAATTCGAAGCCGCAAGCCACTGGAGCACGCACAGCATTTCCCCGCTTTTCGGGGCCGCCGCGGCCGCGAGTTGCGCCGCCAGCCTGAGCGCTCAGCAAATGCGCTGGATGCTCGGCTATACGGCGCAGCAGTCCTCTGGACTCGGCTCCTGGAATCGCGATACCGAGCACATCCAAAAAGCTTTTCATTTTGGCGGCATGACCGCGCGGAGCGGTGTCACCTCCGCGCTACTCGTGCAATCTGGTTGGACGGGCGTCGACGATCTCTTCTCGGGAAAAGATAATTTCTTCCAAGCCTACAATCCGCACGCTGATCCTTACGGACTGATCGATAAATTAGGCGAGCGCCATGAGATCGCGCGCACCAATATCAAAAAATGGCCGGTGGGATCACCGATTCAGGCCGCTCTCGATGCGCTGGAAATCATCCGCAAGCAGCGCCCTTTCGACGCTGACCAGGTGCAGCAGATCGTTGTCCGGCTGGCTACTGACGAAGCCGCGATCGTCAACAACCGCGAAATTCCGGACATCTGCGTTCAGCACATGCTGGCAGTTGCGCTGTTGGACAAGACCGTGACGTTCGCTTCTGCGCACGACAGCGCGCGGCTGAAAGACCCTGCCACTTTGCGTGAGCGCGCCAAGATCAATCTTCTGCCTGACGAAGAACTCGAGCGCCTCATGCCTTTGCGCGTGGCGGTGCTGGAAGTCACGCTTACCGACGGTACGCACCTTAACGGTCGCGTTGACAATGTTCGCGGCACTCCCGAGAATCCCATGACCCGTGACGAAATCATTGCCAAGGCCCGCGATTTGATCACCCCGGTCCTCGGGGCGCCGAAGTGCGCGAATCTTATCGGCAAAGTATTTGACCTCGAACGAGTGACGAACATTCGCGAGCTTCGATCTCTGCTGCAGCTTTCATGATTACGCATTTCCACGAGCAACAGGTGAAATCGTGAGGATCGTCGACATCCGCGAGACGGTCGTGCCGATCCAATCGCAGATTCGCAACGCCTTTATCGATTTCAGCCAGATGACCGTCAGTGTCCTAGCGCTGATCACCGATGTGGTTCGCGATGGTAAGCCTGTGGTCGGTTTCGGTTTTAATTCGAATGGACGCTACGCGCCGAGCGGACTTTTGCGTGATCGCTTTATCCCTCGTCTGAAAGCTGCGGACTCCCGAGCGCTCCTCAACGATGCTGGCGACAATCTCGATCCTGCTCGCGTGTGGGACGTTCTCATGCGCAATGAGAAACCGGGAGGTCACGGCGAACGATCTGTCGCGGTCGGCGTTCTGGACATGGCTGTATGGGACGCCGTCGCGAAAATCGCCGGAGTTCCGCTCTACCGGCTGCTCGCTGACCGCTATCGGGACGGCGCAGTCGGCGGACCGGTGTTCGTCTACGCCGCCGGTGGCTACTACTACCCCGGCAAGGATTTGGCAGCCCTGCAGAATGAAATGGCCGGCTATCTCGATCTCGGCTATTCCGTCGTGAAGATGAAAATCGGCGGTGCGCCGCTTTCCGACGACCTGCGCCGCATCGAAGTTGTTCTGAAGATTCTGAAGACTCCCGATCAACTCGCCGTCGACGCCAATGGGCGCTTTGACCTAAACACTGCTATTGCCTATGCCCAGGCTCTGGCCCCGTACCGACTTCGCTGGTACGAAGAAGCGGGCGACCCTCTGGATTACGATTTGCAAGCTAAACTGGCGCCCCACTACTCCGGCGCCATGGCCACCGGCGAAAATCTATTCTCTATTCAAGATGCACGCAATCTCATCCGCTACGCGGGCTTGCGGTCGGATCGTGACATTTTGCAGTTCGATTGTGCGCTGAGCTACGGCCTGGTCGAATATCTCCGCATTCTCGACATGTTGAAAGAGCACGGTTGGTCGCCCGCGCGTTGCATTCCTCACGGCGGCCACCAAATGTCTCTGAACATTGCTGCTGGATTAGGACTCGGAGGCAACGAATCCTACCCGGGAATTTTCCAGCCTTTCGGCGGATTCGCGGATGGCATTCCTGTGGAAGACAGTTATGTCCGTCTGCCCGAGATCCCGGGCATTGGCTTTGAAGCCAAAAACGAATTGTTTCGCGTGATGAAAGCATTGACCGAGGCCAGATAGGACAAGCATGAACAATGCAGAACAACAATTCTACGAAGGGCCCGATCGTGTAACGGTCACTCGCCGCCACCTGATCAAGCTCGGTGGCCTGTCCTCACTGTTGGGGGCGCTTACGCCCGGTCTCGCGAAAGCTGCCTCATTTTTTTATCTCGACGAGGCGCCGCAAGCCGTCAGCCATGTCATGCAACAGCTCAGCACGTATATGGGCGCGGCTAGCACCCGTGCGCTGCCGGACGATGTGATCGAGAAAGCCAAGCAACACATCCTGGACACGTTCGCCGCGATGATTTCCGGCTCCGGCCTGCCCCCCGGTCGCGCGGCCCTCGAGTTTGCGCGCGCCTATGGAGGAAAGGAGATCGCCACGGTTGTGGCCTCCGACATCGTGTGCGGCCCCATCGAGGCTGCCTTTGCGAATGGCGTGCTCGCGCATTCCGACGAAACCGACGACTCGCATGGCCCCTCTCGCTCGCATCCGGGCGTCTCCGTTGTTCCCGCCGCCTTTGCTGCTGGCGAGCAGTTTGCCATCACCGGGGCGCACTTCCTCCGCGCAGTAACTCTTGGGTATGACGTCGGGACGCGCATTACCATGAGCATGGGCGGCCCAGCTTATCAAGCCGCCACCCACCGCAGCACGCACGGCACCGCTGCATCTTTCGGCGCCGGTGCCGCCGCCGGTTGTGCCGCGGGTCTGAGCGCAGAAAAAATGCGCTTACTGCTCGACTACACGGCGCAGCAAACCTCCGGAATCGGAGCTTGGTCTCGCGATGCCGAACACATGGAGAAGGCATTCCTCTTCGCCGGAAAACCTGCGGCTGGCGCAGTCATGGTGGCTACCTTGATTCGCGCAGGCTGGACCGGCGTAGATGACATTTTTTCTGGCCCTGACAACTTCTTCGAGGCTCTTGCCCCTCGCGAAAATGGAGTTCTCAAAGCCGACCCCACCGCACTCGTCGAAAAACTTGGCGAGCGATACGAGATCACCCGCACCAACATCAAGAAATGGACGGTGGGCTCCCCCATTCAGGCTCCGCTTGATGCTCTCGCTGGTTTCTTCACGCAGCGCTCGTTCTCGGCGGACGACGTGAGCAAAGTGGTCGTCCGCATCGCCAGCGACGAAGCCAATACCGTGAGCAATCGCGACATGCCAGACATTTGCATGCAGCACATGGTTGCCATCATGCTCCTCGATAAGACCGTCACGTTCCGATCTGTCCATGACAAGGCGCGCATGAAAGACCCCGCCGTGCTTCGCCAGCGCGCCAAAGTAGATGTCGTCGCCGATCCACGCATCGACGCTCGCCGCCCCCGACGCGAAGCCATCGTTGAGCTGACCCTTGTCGATGGAACGCAACTCACCGAATGGGTCCGTGATGTTCGCGGCACCACGGAAAATCCCATGACCCGCGACGAGGTTGTCGACAAAGCTCGCGATCTCATCGCGCCCGTCCTCGGAACCGCGGCCTGCTCGGCTCTAATCGATAGATTGCTGTCTTTGGAAACTCTGCGGAATATTCGCGAGCTCCGGCCTGCGCTTCAAAGGAGCTGATCCAAGCTATGGTGGCTTCGATCGCTACCGCGCCTGAAACAATTCCACCTTCGCTGAAAAAACCCTTCTACATGGGTCTCTCGTTTCAGGTGCTGCTTGGTGTCGCCATTGCCATTATTCTCGGTTCTGTCAGCCCCTCTCGTGCCGTCGCCATGAAGCCGCTCGGCGATGCCTTCATTCGTTTAATCACCATGATCATTACCCTGGTGATCTTCTGCACCTTGGTTACCGGAATCGCCGGAATGGAGGACATGAAAAAAGTCGGGCGCGTCGGTGGCAAGGCCCTGCTGTATTTCGAAGTGGTCTCTACGATTGCTTTGCTCATCGGACTCGTCGTAGGCAATGTGGTGCATCCCGGCAGCGGTTTTAATGTCGATCCCGCCACGCTGGACGCTGCGGCTGTGGCTGAATACGCTGGCCAAGCGAAAGCCCAGAGCGTCACAGAATTCCTCGCGCACATTATTCCGAATACCATCGTTGATGCTTTCACGCGGGGTGACATCCTGCAAGTTCTGCTCGTCTCGCTCATCTTTGGCTTTGCATTGTCGATCGCCGGTCCGCGCTGCAAACCTCTGGTTGACGTCCTGGAGGGCCTCACTCGAGCTGTCTTTGGCGTAGTAGCAATCCTGATGCGTTTCGCGCCCATCGGAGCGTTTGGCGCCATGGCCTTCACCATCGGCAAATACGGACTGGCTTCGTTGGGCCCTCTCACAAGACTGATGGCTACGCTCTACATCACGTCAATGGTTTTCGTCGTTGTCGTCTTGGGGGCTATTGCTCGGGTCGCGGGCTTTGGAATCCTGCGCTTCCTCTGGTTTCTTCGCGAAGAAATTCTGCTCGTGCTCGCAACCAGTTCCTCGGAACCAGCGTTGCCCAATCTCATGGCCAAGCTCGAAAAGCTCGGATGCTCCAAAGCCCTAGTCGGTCTGGTTGTCCCGACCGGTTATACCTTTAATGCCGATGGCACCAGCCTGTACATGACTCTCGCCGCGCTATTCGTGGCCCAGGCGACCAACACTCACCTAACGCTCCTCCAGCAATTTACGATCCTGGGCGTCGCGCTGCTCACCTCCAAAGGCGCAAGCGGCGTGCAAGGAGCCGCCTTCATCGCGCTCGTCGCCACCATGATGGTCATCCCAACCATACCGGTCGCCGGAATGGCGCTGATTCTCGGCATCGATCGTTTCCTTAGCATGTGTCGCGCTGTTGTCAACATGATTGGGAACGCTGTCGCGACTCTTGTTCTAGCCCGCTGGGAAAACGAACTCGATCGAAATACTCTCCAGAATAATTTGCGCGGAGCAACGGGCACTTTAGAGAACTCCGCACCAAGGTGAGAATGGACATGGCAATTTTCTGGAGATTTCCATGTCCCAATTTGACCTTCTCAGGGAAGGAGTTCAGACGCTGCGGCCGGAACTACGGCGCTCGGTATTATTGCTGGTAAATCTGGTTGTCGATAAAAGCCAATTACTCCGCTCATGTTCGGGGATGCTAACACGGGCATACTGATTGCAATGTGTCACTTCTTTGTCAGCTCCCGATACGTTCGGACAACCGGACACGTCCCGTACCAGGCTTTGACTTCCCCTTAGTGGAGAGTAGGATTCATCCAAGGGGTAGGAACATGGACCCGGTCGGAACCTTGCTGGCCCTCGTAACTCTGACCTGCCTTGTCGTTGTTGTTTTTCGAGTTCGTGCTCTCTGGCAATGCTGGACCGGTCTCCTGGTGGTGGTCGGAGATCGGTGCCTCTACGTATGCGGGCATACCGCTGTTGATCCTCTTGGCCTCTCGAGCTTCCGTATTCTCGACCGAAGAGGCAAAGTTTTTTTGGCAAACGGAAATGAAGTTCGTCGCCTACCGAACTCCGAACTCCAAACATGGCTTTTTGAAGACGAGTTTAGAGCTACGGAAAGAAATCTTAGGAGTTATCGGAAAATCTGCGTGGTCCGAACGCCTAGAGCCATCGGCCCGTCGCGCACTCCCTGACACGTCGCATAGGCTTGCCTTTCCCGTACCCACATGTCCTGTTTGCGTTTATCAGCTTCACGGTCTCACTTTTGCGGTAGTTCCTGGCTGCCGATTCGCCCATGGCCTCGCTTCCCGATTACCTGGCGAAAGCATCTTCATGAGTCTACCGGAGCGCCGCACACAGCGGTATGCTCGACGACTTACCTGTTGCTTTCCAAAAGGAAGTATGCAATCCTTCCTGTTGGCAACCAACATGGCGGTGCTGTGAAACAAAAAACGGGCGTCCTGCAGGGCACGTTGGCGTTGATGGTCCTCAAGACCCTCGACGTACTGGGACCCCAGCACGGCTACGCATCGCGCGGCGCATCGAGCAGATCAGCGGCGACCTGCTGGCCGTGAATCAAGGGACTTTGTATCCCGTGCTGTTGAAGCTGGAGCAAGAAGGCGCGATCGCATCCGAGTGGGGTGCCTCTGAGAACAATCGCAGAGCGCGCTTTTATCGACTGACACGGGAAGGACGCAAGCAGTTGCAGGTCGAGACCCAGGATTGGGAGCAATCAGCAGCGATTATCGGACGGTTCTTCGATGTGAAAGCGGAGGATTTGCCATGAGATCTCTAAGGCGCTTTCTCAACCGCGTGATCAACTTAACGACCAGACGGACGCAGGATGTGCGATTGAGGGAAGAGATTGAAGAGCATATCGCTCTGCAGACTGCGGAAAATCTTCGCGTCGGCTTATCGCCCGTTGAGGCGCGGCGCCAAGCCATGCTGAAGTTTGGCGGCGTGGAGGCGATGAAACAAGACTATCGCGCCGAGCGAGGACTGCTATTTATTGAGAATCTGCTGGGGGATTTGCGAAGCGCCGGGCGAACGATTCGCCGCATGCCAGGCCTTGCGGCCGTAATCATCCTTTCATTGGCCATCGGCATCGGCGTGAATGCAACGATCTTTTCCTGGATTCAGCTGATGTTGTTCGAACCGATGCCCGCCGTGCGTGGCGCATCCAACTTTCTGCTGGTCGAGCCTCGCTCCGAAACGGGTGGATATGTAGGTGCTTCCTGGTTGGAATATCGCGACTTGCAGAGGCAAGCACCGGCGTTGCGGGACATCGTGGCCTTTGAGATGGCGCCTTTTAACGTCGGAGAGAAGGGCCAGACTGAGCGGACATTCGGGCAACTCGTCTCCGGCAATTATTTTTCCGCGCTGGGACTGAAACCTGCGATCGGCAGGTTCATTCGACCGGAGGAAGCGGAACGGCCCGGAACCGAGCCTGTCCTCGTCATTTCGTATGATTACTGGCAAACACGGTTCGGTGGTGCGCCGGGGGCTCTGGGACAAAAAGTGCGCATTGACGAGCGCGACCTCACCGTCATCGGCGTCGCGCCCAAAGATTTCCAGGGAACTACACCTCCCTTGAAGTTCGAACTCTGGGTGCCGGCAACGATGACGCCCGCACTCCTCCCTGGCGCACGTGCCCTCGAAGATCGCAGCTCCCGCGCTTTTTCGTTGATCGGAATGTTAAGGCCTGGCGCGACGCGCGAGGAAGCACAAGCCGAACTCACTACAGCGATGGCGCAATTTGCGCGCGACTATCCCGGGGCCAACGCCGGGATGCGCGGTGACATTCTCTCCTTCTGGGAAGCGCCGCGCGGTCCGCAGCGATTGCTGATCAGCGGGCTGGCCATCCTGCAAGGAGTTATGCTGCTCCTGCTGTTGGCGGTCTGCGGAAACACCGCAAACCTGATGCTGGCTCGTGGAAGCGCCCGGCAGCGCGAGATGGCCGTGCGCGTGGCACTGGGCGCGGGACGCTGGCGCATCATCAGCCTGGTGCTCTCGGAAAATATGCTGCTCGCTTTTCTGGGAGCGGGCCTCGGAGCAGCTTTCGCCGTTTGGGGCACCACGGCACTGCGCCTGGCGCCAATGATTGGCGCATTTCCAATCCTGTTTCAGACCAGAGTCGACGAATTCACCCTCGCCTTCGCGACATTCCTGGGTGTTGCGTGCGGTTTGATTTTCAGCGCGGCGCCGGCCCTCCATCTGGCACGACTGGACCCGCAGGACGGGCTTCGCTCGAGTTCTAACACGCCACCCCGCAGCCGTGCGCGCAGAGTCCTGATGGGGGCAGAGGTCGGACTTGCGACGGTTGTACTGATCGCGGCCGCGCTCTTTTTGCAGAGCTTTCGCTCGGCGAGCCAAACCGATCCGAGATTCCGGCCCGAGGGCATTCTGCTCGCCGCCTACGACTCAAGCCAACGGAACCCCGATGAAGCCTCCGAGCGCGAATTTGCCGCGCGCCTGCTGGAGCGGCTGCGATCCTTGCCAAACGTCGAGGGAGCCGCTATCGCCACCAATGTTCCGCTGGATTTGCATGGAATTCCGGAGCGGCCTTTCACGGTACAAGGCCGCGTGCGCACCAAGGCAGGGCAGGATCGAGCCATTACCAATACGGTGACTCCGGGGTACTTCATGGTTATGAACATCCCGATTCTTGAGGGAAACGACTTTGCCGACATGCGGGATAAGGCCGCGCCTGCACAGGCCATCGTCAATGAGGAGTTCGTCCGCCGCTATCTGAACGGTGCCGACGCGATCGGCCGCAGCATACAGACGCGCGCGCGCAGCTTCACGATCGTCGGCATGGCCCGCAATTCGGTCTACGACGCATTCGGCGAACCTGCGCAGCCGGCCATGTACTTCTCGTACCGCGATCTTCCGAAGGGCGAAGGTGAAATTCACCTGCGGACGCGCAGCGGCAATGAAACCGCACTCGCCTTCGGAGCGCGTGCCGTTCTGCGCGATCTCGATCCGATGCTCCCTCTGTACGACGTACGCACCTTCTCCCAGCACATCGACCGAAATCTCTACCTTCGCCGCATTCCCGCGCGGATGTTCGTAGTCCTTGGGCCACTCCTGCTCGGCCTGGCGGCGGTCGGAATCTACGCCGTGGTCTCGTACGCCGTGTCTAGGCGAACCAGAGAGATCGGCGTGCGGCTGGCGTTCGGGGCCACCAGCGAGCGGGTCGTCCTGCAAATTATTCGCGAGAATTTGGGTGCAATCACCCAAGGCGCGGCGATTGGCTGGCTACTCGCCCTCGCGATCTCCATCCACGGAATTACAAAGGGCGTGGTCAACCTTCCGGTGTTCATCGGTGTACCGGTGATTCTGTTGGGTGTCGCGACGCTGGCCTGCTGGATTCCGGCACGCAGAGCTAGCCGGATCGATCCGATGGCCGCGCTCAGGCACGAGTAAAAACAGGGACCAAACGGCCTATGCTTTCCAGGCGGGCCGGTAACCGCCTTTATCATGCCTTGGGTCCGTTCGCTGATGATCCATTCCCGCTTTCGACAGCGATGCGGCGCCCTTGTTTCTAGAAGTGTGTTTTGGCGAGCGAACGTAGGGAAAGGCAAAGCGCAGGAAGCCGCGCTCGCCTCTACGAAAACTTCAAAGTCGTGACGCTATCCCGCAAGGAAGGCCTAGGCGTGCGATAGCCATGCAGGCCGCGCGGCGCCCGCGTCCCTCAGCTGCTGGAGGGCGGGGGAGAAAGCCAGTGCCCGGTTCTCCCCTTGCGAGGATTGTTTTCTATGACCAAAGCATCCCGCCGTCAAGTACCATTTTCGTACCATAGACCACTATGTACTAACCTATAAGAATCAAACCTTCCATTTACTTATATACACTAGTTTGAGTGTACGGTATCGTACACCTCTCAAAAATGCGCGCCTCGCAGAACGACGCGCACGAGAGGCGGATACCCGTGGAAGACTTCGAACATTGCGCCACAGTGGAATACGAATACTCTGGAGAACCTCCGCAGCATGCTAACGGTAGGGTTCCTTTCAACCCAGACGGACTTCACGCGATTGAGCACGTACGACGAATGCACGGAGGGGCCCAAGCGCAACTCATGAAATGTTCGGACGATCACTACTATGTAGTGAAGTTCATGAACAATGTTCAAGGGGCCAAAATACTGTTTAACGAATTGCTCGGAGCGAGGCTGGCTGCGTGCTTGGGACTTCCTGTGGCGGCGAGTGAGATCGTATATGTTGATCAGCAACTGATTAATCTTTGCCCAGGTATGATCATCGAACGATCTCGGGGCACCTCGCCATGCCAGGGTGGATGGTCCTTCGGCTCCCGATTGCCGGTAGACCAGCGCGATGGCAACCTCTTTGGCTTCCTGCCGTTTTATCGAGTCAAGAATCACCGGGATTTTCTTGGAATGCTGGTTTTTGACAAATGGACATGTAACACGGACGGCCGCCAAGTCGTCTTCTACCGCAAAGACACCCATGACCTTCACAGCGCTGTGATGATTGACCAGGGGTTCTGTTTCAACGCAGCCGAGTGGAATTTCCCCGACTCCCCGCTCCGCGGTCGCTATTCGTTGCCTGAGGTATATGACAATGTCACCGGGATCGATTCATTCGAGCCTTGGCTCACCCGGCTTGAACGTGAAATTAATTCCGATTCATTGGCGAAGGCCGCGGAAGGCATTCCGCAAGGCTGGCACAACACGTGCGGTGGCGCTGTCTCGAAACTCCTTAGCCAGCTAGATCATCGGCGCGGTAGGGTGCGGGAACTCTTGTGGTCCGCTCGAAAATCGTCGGATATGTTTCCGAACTGGGGCGCGAACAAAACGTCAGCCGCCGTGGGTTTAGACGATAAGCATGGCCGTCCTGACTTTTCGACACCGTAGAGCCCTCACTGGTGGGCTCGCGAGAAGCTTTGGTCCTTGCAATCTGCAAACGATAGGTACGTTTTGAGTACTTGAATCGAATAGATAATCATGAATACTTACAAGTGCTTTTCAATATCCCTAAAAGGAGACGAGTTCAGATGCTGCTCAAGGAACATCGGTTCAGGTTCGTTGCCGGAACGGAAACTCTTTTGTTTAGGATCGAAGAACTGGTCAAAGGACCAACCACGTGGCCCCATAGGTTCAAGTTGACGCTACCTGCTTCCTTCCATTCTGAAGCCAAGACCTTCTACGGACAGAGCTGTTACGAAGTGGCAGAAAAGGCCGCCAATTTTATAGACCGCAAAGCCACAGATTCCGGAACGGAGCGGTCGGCTCACGCCTCACCGGGGCCGGGTGCTTTTCCTCGTCTGGCTCTCCAAATTGAACAACCAGAATCCGATTGAGATTCTTGGATCGGCAGGATTCGTGACTCCACCCTACCGGTAGTCTGGTCACGCGAGGCGGGGGCAGAGCCAAGCGCCGAACAGCCACGGGGACCTGCTGTTGTCATTGTCGCGTCGCGGAACCGATCGATTCGGTCGTGGCCCGGCGTGCCGTGACTTTGCTCCAATGTAAGAATGCGATGGGGGTCGAGTTTGAGGTCGCTCCGAGTGTTGATCGTCGATGATTCAGAGACCACGCGGCGCATCCTCCGCGAGGTCATCAATTCCCAGTACTGGGAGGTTTGTGGCGAAGCGGAGAATGGGTGGTCGGGCGTTAAGAGATTCCAGGAACTCAAGCCGGACGTGGTCGTTCTCGATTTGAGCATGCCCGACATCAGTGGTATCGAGGCCGCCAAGTGGATGTCCGAATCGGACCCTACCGTGCCCCTGATTCTATTCACGATTTTAAATACGGAGGCCATCGAAGCTGCTGCCAAGAGTGCCGGTATCTACGCAGTTGTTCCCAAGACCGAAGTTTGGAAACTCCTGACCAAAATGGAGACTGCGGTCAGACTAGGCTCGAATTAGCAATGCGGAACACCCCAGGAACGAATCCTTCGGCGTCGTACTCCGGACGTCCGCCGACCGGGACCAACATGCCCCTGACCATCAAACTCTTTTCGGCTCAACGAACCGTCGCCGAGCGGTGCCGGGTATGGGCCGCCACATGATCCGGAAAATTGGAGGTACTCGGATGCCAGGTGTGCCGACTAAATCGCATCGGCGCGTTATCGTCTAGACAACCCGTCGACTTCTTGCAGCGCCGCCCGCCGCCGCACTGTGCTAAGAATAGAATCACCCTTCTGGTGATGCCGCGGGTTCTTTCCTTGCCACGGTGAGCGGCCCCCCAACTAAGTTGTCCGGTAGAGGTGCGTGTGATTTCTCAAGTCGTCTATGCGAGCACTGCCTTGCAAGCCTTCACCAAACCTGAACTCCAGGCACTCTTGCAGGAAATCCGCCAAAAGAACGCCGAACTTGGCATAACTGGATTGCTTCTATACAAGGATGGGAACTTCATGCAGGTCCTCGAAGGCGAGCAAGAAGTCCTGACCAGACTCGTCAGAGTCATTGAACACGATTCCCGACACAAGGGATTACTTGTCCTCCGGCGCGCCACGTCTGCGCAGCGCCTCTTTCCCGATTGGTCCATGGGATTCCGCGACCTGGCGGACCAAAGTGCCTCGAAGACGCCTGGCTACAGCGACTTCATGAATACTCCGCTCACCGGCGCCGCATTCTCGCAGGACCCGAGTCGCTGCATGAAGCTGATGCTGCTGTTCAAAAAGAACATGTAGTTGAGGTTGAGAACGAATGTGGCTAGCCCAACGTTTACGCCGTTCCTCCAGATTAACGAGGACTAATCTGGCACGAGGATTGCTGTCTAAAACGGACGAGTAATCTGGCGACATTCGTTTGAAGAGGGGTGTTCTGTGTGTGCTGTCGACGTACAAGTCGTAAAGCGTACTGAACTGCGCCGAAGTCAGCGGGTGTGTGTGAGCGTCGATGTCGTCGTTACTTGGGGCGGAGCCACTGGCAAACTAGCGTCCGAGGAAACGAAGACACTCATCGTGAATACTCACGGGGCGTTAATAGCGTTGCGCAGAGCGGTGCGACTCGACGATCTACTGAAGTTGAGGAACACAACGACACACGAAGAAATCGCTTGTCGAGTGATTGACCTGGGTGCGACCGACAAAGGAGTCACTAGTGTCGGTATCGAGTTTGTCGAGCCTGCTCCGCGATTCTGGCACATTGCCTTCCCTCCTGAAGATTGGTCCACTCGTAGTCCAGAATCTAAAGGTTACCGACCGGTGAGCAGTTCACAACCGGGCAAGACAAGTACCGATCGCTGAAGAAATTGCCAGGAAGAACGGTCGCGCCGCTCACTCAATGTCTTCCGAGTCGTTGTCCTCCGATGAATGGGAGTCGAGGCGAAGCTCCGGAAGATTTGCGCCGCGGAGGCGCTGGTTCAGAGCTGGCAGATCGGTTTGTTTCAGGGCTGTCCACTGCTTCGTCGCTTCGGAGGATCGCTTCTCGGTTTCCGTGGTGGCGTTGCGTTGGGCCGTCGTAGGGATGGCATCGGCACGATCGATTTCACCATAGAGCGCGGTTATCGCTCCGTTCACGCTGGTGATTGTTGGCGCGGCCGAAGCAGCGCCGCGGGGATCTCCGACACCGCCAAGAACCGCAACTACTTTCTTTTCCAGGGTTGAAACTGTGTCGGCCACAGATCCCGTCGCTTGCCCAGCTAGCTTCAGCAACTGTTCGTGGACCGAGCGCGCCTCGACAAGGGCCAGCGTAGTGTTGGTCATCATGCTGGCGAGCCGTGACTCCATTTGAAACATTTGCGCGAGTCCCTCTTTCGGGGTCTTCACGCGGGGATCTATTTTAACGGTAAGAGGCTCGGAATACGAGTTACCGTTCACGGTTAGTTTTGCGGTGTACTGCCCCGGCAGCGCGAGCGGGCCTAGCGGAACACGTGGAGTGTCGCCGGGAACTGCCGAGATTGGGTACTCATACCGCGAGGAATTGGGGGTGGCGTAGCGCAGGTCCCAAACCCACCTGTGCATCCCCGCACCCGCCGGTAGAGCCTTGGGCATGCGGACCCAATACAAAGGAATCAGTTGCTTTTCGAGATCTTCCTGGCTCGGCTCCAATTTGTCCGTGCTCGCATAGCGGCGCACAACTTTGCCCTGCGAATCCAGAATTTCAAGACTAAGTGCTCCGGTAACGCCCGGCGCAAGAAAATAATCCACGACTGCGCCGTCGGGAGGATTCTGTGCGGTCGGCTCATCGGGAGGGATGGGAGTGTCGGTGTTTGTGCTGCGGCGCACGCGGTAGGCCGCGGCAGGTTTGAACAGAAAGGCCTCCGCTTTTTGGACGGCTTCGGTGATCTGGCGCAGCGGAGTGATATCGTCGAGGACCCAAAACGAACGCCCGTGCGTAGCCACAAGCAAATCATCGTTGTGGACGATCAGATCACGTATGGACGTGTGCGGCAGATTCAGTTGCAAAGGCTGCCAGTGATCGCCGTCGTCAAAGGAGAGCCAAACACTCGTTTCGGTGCCTGCGAACAAGAGGCCTTTGCGGACGGGGTCTTCGCGGACAGTATTCACGGGCGAATCTGGCAGCCCGTTCGTGATGAGACTCCATGTTCTACCGCCGTCGTGGGTACGATAAATGTACGGGCGTAGATCATCGATTCGAAACCTGCTCACGGAAGCGTACGCGGATTGGTCGTCGAAGTGCGACGCGGCCATCTGCGTCACTTTGCTCCACGGCGTGAGCTCGGGAGGCGTCACATTCTTCCAATTGGTGCCGGCGTCGCGCGTGGTCCAAATCAGTCCATCGTCCGTGCCGGCCCACAGGGTGTTCAAGCTTTTGAACGACGGGGCGAGCGCGTAGATGACGCCGCGTTGCTTGTCGGCGTTAGGGTCTTTGCTCGCGGTATTTCCAAGACTTGAAGGAATTCCCGCGTGCTCGCGGGCAAGATCCGGACTGATCGTTTGCCAGGTCTGGCCCCCATCTGTTGTCTTAAAAAGAAAATTGGCCGCGGAATAGAGAATGTGAGGATCGATCGGCGAAAACATGATCGGCTGAGTGCGATCGGCGCGGTACTTAGGGTTGGCTAGCGGAATGGGCGTGATATTTTGTACCTGGCCCGTGGTGATCGAGTATTTCGAAACTTCGCGCCGCCCGGCTCCGTAAATGATGTCCGGATTCAAAGGATCCGGTGCCGCGTACCCATACTCAATCACCCCAACCGGATGCCATTCGCGAAACGTAATTTCTCCGTCGTTGCCGCGGCTGGAAACGCACACCGAGCCGCTTTCCTGTTGCCCGCCACAAACCAGATACGGAAACGAACTACTCGCCGCCACGTGATAGAGCTGGGCGGTTGGCTGGTTGTACCACGAACTGAAGGTCTTGCCGCCGTTGACGGTGACGAGCGCACCTTGATCGCCCACCAACAAAATGATGTCGGGGTAGTTCGGATTGATCCAAAGGTTTTGATAGTCGTCGCCACCGGGCGCGCCGCGCAGGGCGGTCCAGGTCTTCCCGCCATCTGCGGATTTCATGGTAACAATGCTGGCACTGTAGACGACGTCTAAATTCTTTGGGTCCACCTTAAGCACGGGCAAATCACCTCCCCCAATGCGGATCGCAGGCCTAGGATCGGTAGTAACGCGTTGCCAGTTCTCACCCTGATCATCCGAGCGATATACGCCGACGTCGGTGCCGAGAGCATTTCCAGCCCGCTCGCTCGCCACCGTGGCATACAAACGGTTTGTCTGGCTCGGTGCAATCGCCACCTGAACTTGGATGACGCCCTTAGGCAAGCCATTCGTCAGGGGGTGCCACGTTCGGCCACCATCAATGGACTTAAAAAGGCCTCCGCCGGTTCCCTGGTACTCGTTGGAGTCCTCCCACGGGCCAAGGCGTAACTCCCACATCGACGCATAGACTACTTCTGGATTAGACGGATCGATTTCTACGTCCGAGCCGCCAATGCCATCGTTCTTGTAAAGCACTCTTTGCCAAGTCTGGCCGCCGTCTGCGGACAAAAAGATGCCGCGCTCCTGGTTTGGTCCGTAAGGATGGCCGAGCACCGCGGCAAATACTCGGTTCGGATCGCGGGGGTCGACGGCCAGGGCGGGAATTCCCTGCCCGTTACGAAGGCCCAGATGCGTCCATGTTTTGCCCGCATCCGTCGATTTGTAAATCCCGTCACCGACACCCAGGTCGGGGCGCGCGAGCCCCTCTCCGCTGGATAGGTAAACGATGTTTGGATCCGAAGGAGCTACGGCGATAGCCCCGACCGCCTGCGTCTCCTGGGCGTCGAAGATCGGGTTCCACGTGCGGCCGGAATCATCCGTCTTCCATACGCCGCCATTTACCGCCCCGACGTAGAAAACATTCGACTGGCTCGGCACGCCACAAGCCGCGCGTGTTCGACCACCACGCATAGGCCCAATCATACGCCAATGCATTTCCTGGTACGTACTTTGGGGATACTGCTGGGCCTCGCCAATCCGCGCGGCAAGCAAAGAAGCTGCAACGGCAAACGCAACTATCGGGAGACGGTTCCATCGCATTACGTGCCACCTCGGAGAGGAATGTTCAAGCGTTCTGCATTCAACCAAATGCCCACCGCTGATTTTTATTCTTCGACTTTGGTTCGAACGTGCAGGTGAAACGACACAACAAACCGGGCAGCACTATGAACCGAGTCTCCGCAAAACTCAATCCGGGATCAGGGTTTTTAGCCGATTTCACTTTGCGTTGGTGGCCCTTAGCGTTTACGATGCCGCTTCAGCGTCATGCCCTGGAGGTTCGAACTCTTGCGTAAGATCACGATCGCTCTGCTCGTCGCGTTTCTCGTCACCCCTGCCTTCGGTCAGAAAAAAAGGAACGCACCGCCCGAACCCAGAGTCCCCGCCGCACAACGGGCAGCTGCTGGATCATCCAGCACCGGAATCCAGCAGGAAGAGGACGAAGCGAAGTCGCCCTGGACGGCGCTCAACTACCGGCTCGTGGGTCCTTTCCGCGGCGGGCGGGTCGTTGCGGTGACCGGCGTTGTGGGCCAAGACAATGTCTATTACTTCGGTGCGGTGGCAGGCGGCGTTTGGAAGACCACCGACGGCGGCCTCAACTGGATGCCGCTCTTCGACAAGCAAAAAGGCGCGTCGCCCGCCATCGGGGCCATCGCGGTCGCCGAATCCGATCCCAATACTATCTACGTCGGAACAGGCGAGGCGTGTATTCGCGGCAACATTGTCGGTGGTAACGGAGTGTATAAGTCCATCGACGCCGGGCGGACCTGGAGTTTCGTTGGCCTCGGGGATACCCACGCCATCGGACGGCTGATCGTGAGTCCCAAGAATCCGGATATCGCCTTCGTCGCCGCTCTTGGACATCCCTTTGGCGAGAATGAGGAGCGCGGTATTTTTCGCACCCGCGACGGCGGCAAAACGTGGGAAAAGGTGCTGTACAAGGACACGAAGACCGGCGGAATCGATATTACGTTCGATCCCAGCAACCCCAATATTTTGTTCGCAGCTCTCTGGCAAGCCAAGCGCACGCCGTGGAGCATGGATAGCGGCGGACCCGGCAGTGGGCTGTACCGTTCCGCCGACGGAGGCAGCACTTGGAAAGAGGTGAAAGAGCACGGCTTTCCCGAGGGGATCAAGGGCCGCATTGGCGTTACGGTTTCCGGCGCTACTTCGAACCGTGTGTGGGCCGTTGTCGAAGCCGAAAAGGGCGGCATCTACCGCTCCGATGACGGGGGCGAAACCTGGCAGTTATTGACCGACGATCATCGCTTCCGGCAGCGTGCCTGGTATTACTCACACATTTTTGCCGATCCGAAATCCGCCGACAGTGTCTATATCTTGAACACCGCGGCCTATCGTTCGAACGACGGCGGCAAGACGTTCACCTCGGTGCGCGCGCCTCACGGTGACAACCATGGCCTCTGGATCGATCCGACCAATCCCGACCGCCTCATCAACGGCAACGATGGCGGCGCGACCATATCGACCGATGGCGCCAAGACGTGGACAACGCAAGACAACCAGCCGACCGCGCAGTTCTATCACGTCACCACGGACAATCGATTTCCCTACTACATCTACGGCGCACAACAAGACAATTCTACGGTTGGCATTGCCAGCGCGAGTGCCGAAGGCGGCATTGACCGCGCGGATTGGTACGATGTCGGTGGCGGCGAAAGTGGCTACATTGCCCCGGATCCAACCGACCCGCAAATCGTGTACGCGGGTTCTTATGGCGGCGAGATCACGCGGTACGATCATCGCACCGGCGAAACTCTTGGCGTAAATCCCTGGCCTGTGAATCCCATCGGGTGGGCCGCTGCCGACGTCAAGCATCGCTTTCAATGGACCGAGCCTATTGTATTTTCTCCCCATGATCCCAAGACGCTGTACTTTGCGGGCGAAGTCCTGTTCAAGACCACCGACGGTGGCATGAGCTGGACCACGGTCAGTCCCGATCTGACGCGCAACGATAAGCAAAAGCAGCAGGCTTCCGGCGGGCCAATCACCAAAGACAACACCGGCGTTGAGGTCTATGACACGATCTTCTCGGTAGTGGAGTCTCCAGTCCAAAAAGATCTAATCTGGGCGGGTACGGACGATGGACTGGTGCACCTCACTCGCGATGCCGGTCAGCATTGGGAGAATGTCACACCGAAAGCCATGCCCGAGTGGGGCACCGTCAGCATGATTGAGGCTTCACCGACCGAAGCAGGAACCGCATACCTGGCGGTCGAACGGCATAAACTCGACGACTTTGCACCGTACGTGTTCAAGACCACGGACTTCGGCAAGACCTGGGCTTCGCTGGTGAACGGCCTGCCAGCCGGCAACTACGTTCACGTGGTTCGCGTGGATCCCAAGCATCCCGGTTTACTTTTTGCGGGCACCGAGACTAGCGTCTACATTTCTTTCGACGACGGTTCGCACTGGCAGTCGCTTCAGCTCAATCTTCCGCCGTCGCCGGTCAACGATCTCATCATTAAGAACAACGACCTGGTTGTCGCGACCCACGGCCGCAGCTTTTGGGTGCTGGACAACCTCAGTCCGATTCGTCAGTACAGCGATTCCCTTGCGCAGCAAGATGCGCACTTGTTCACGCCCGCGGCGGCCAGCCATACCGTATTCCGCGGCCGATTCTTCGGTGGTGGTCCAAACACCGGAAAGAATCCCCCGGCCGGGGCAGTCATCGACTATTGGTTGAAAACCGCGTTGAAAAAGCCGGACGAAAGCAAGAAACCAGACAGCAATAGTCCCGGCGCGGCGGCGCCAGCAGAAAACAAGGATGACGCCGAAGCTCCGAAGATCACCCTGGATATCCTCGATTCGTCGGGTAAAGTGATCCGCCACTTCCCGAAGAAAGAGGAGGAGGACCAACAGGATGAAGGCTTGGGTGGCGCGAGCCGCAACGCTGGACCGCTCCCCGCTGAGGCCGGCTTAAATCGCTTCGTCTGGGATCTCGGATACGAAGGTGCGAGTGCCGTTCCCCACGCGCCGCTTTGGGGTGGCAGCACAAGGGGGCCCGAAGCGATGCCAGGCACCTATCTGGTTCGCTTGACGGTTCTGAGCAAAGCTTACACAGCTCCCCTGCAGATAGAGCCTGACCCACGGCTTAAAGTCACGCAAACGGATTTGCAGAAACAATTCGATCTGCTCATCAAGATCCGCGACAAAGTTACCGAAACCGATGACGCTATCAACCAGATCCGCGATTTACGTGATCAGGTCAACGCCATCAACAAACGCCTTAAGGACGATCCTCGCGCCAAGACCGTAGCCGACGCCGGAAAGTCTCTCGACAAGAAAATGACCGAGGTCGAGGAAGCCCTGATCCAAACCAACGCCAAAAGTGGGCAGGACGTCCTCAATTTCCCAATTCGCTTGAATAATCAGCTGGTAGCACTCGGAGGTGTTGTTGGCAGTGCAACCTCCGCACCTACCCAGCAGTCGTACGAAGTGTTCGATATGCTATCCAAGTCGGTGGACGAACAGCTGGCCAAGTGGAAGACGATTCTCTCGACAGACGTGAAAGCCTACGACGACGCCGTGAAGCAGCAGGAAATCCCGGCGTTGATTCCGAAGCCGCCGTCAGTCGCGCGCTGAATCGCGGGGTAGAACATATCGATGAGATTCAGAGCACTCTGCGGAACCATTCTGCTCCTGCTCGGTCTTAGCGTAGCTGAGGCGCAGAAGATTCGCGGGACCTTGCGCGGCACCGTACAGGATGCCAGCGGCGCCCGGATCCCGTCCGCCAAGATCGTGGCAGAATCTCCCGATTCCGCACTCAGGCGAGAAGCGGCGAGTGACGCTCGCGGGGAATTTCGCCTCGAGGATCTTCCAGTAGCTAGCTATCACATCGTCGTTTCCGCAAAAGGTTTTGGAGCCGCCAGCTCGGATGTCGAAGTCGTACTTGCATCCGTGCGTGAAATGAATGTCACGCTAAAGCCTGCGTCGGCCAGGCAAACCGTGACCGTCCAGGACCAAGCCTCTTCCATCACGACGCAGTCAATCGACACGGCCAGCGCTGTTCGTCAGACTATCGTTACTTCTCAGGATCTTGAAACGATTTCCCTGGCCACTCGTAGCTTCGCCAATATCGCATATCTTGCTCCGGGAACGGAGCCCGTCGAGCCTTCCGACCCCACCAAGGCCCGCATTACCGCCGTTTCCACCGGTGGGAGTTCCGGCCTCAACAATGAGCTCTCCGTCGATGGCGGCGACAATTCCGACGATTATATCGGCGGCTTTCTGCAAAATTTCTCTCCCGAGGCGATCCGCGAGTTCGCGGTGCGCACCGCGCTGGAAGATGCCGATACGGGCCGCACGACCGCTGGTTCCGTAGTGATCACCACCAAGCGGGGCACCAATGAATGGCATGGTGAGGGCGGATTCTACGAGCGCGCGGCTGCGCTAAACGCCCGCTTTCCTATCGACAATCCCGCGCCCAATCCAAAGCAGGCTTTCTCCCGGCAGAACTATGTCGGCACTCTCGGGGGGCCCATCATCAAGGATCAGCTCTGGTTTTTTTCCTCGTTCGAATACGTCCACGAGAATGCCAGTATTGCTTACAGCCCAGCCAGCCAGGCACAATTCAACGCCCTCGCACAGCTCGCCTTGGAAGGCCTCGTCAGCGTAGGGGGCACCTCCATAAGCTCGATAAACGTACCCAGTAGCGTGCCCGTGCCATTCCGCGACTATCTTGGCCTGATGCGCTTTGACTGGGCGCCATCGCCACGCTCGCTATGGTTCCTTCGCGCCGCGACAGACAGTTACACGACGCACAACGCTCTGGTCCAGCAAGGCACGCTCCCCTTGACAGGCGCGACCTCCCACAATAACTACATGAACTTGGCTCTCGGCAATCAGTTCGCCTTCAGCCCTGCGTGGCTGGGGTCGTTCGTTCTCGACGCCAGCGGATTGCACCTGACCGAATCGCGCAATTCGGACCTGGGTTTTGCGCTGGCTTTTCCATTTAGTTCCACCTCCAGCACCATCTCGGGGCGCGAAACTTTTGGCGACAATCAGTTCATCACCGCGATCACCGCGTTTCCCGTCTTGCGCAACCAGGAGAAATATCAAGTTCGCTACGACGTCACGCACCCGTCCGGAGGGCATGCGCCGCGCTTTGGCGTGAACTTAATTCATGAACCGGTTCTTAGCGGCGCTCTCGCCAGTACGTCAGAGACTCTGGTTACGCTTCCAGAAGACCCGACCTTTTACCTGGCCAATCCTGCACGGTTCACAGCGGACATCGCCGCGGGCAGCGTATTTAGCCCGGCGGGAGACGGCAGCTTTTCGCAAAACGTGCAGCGCCTCGGGTTATACGCCGAAGATTCCTGGCGTGTGACTTCGCGCCTCACGATAAATTACGGCGTGCGCTACGACACTACCTTCGGCCTGTTTACGGCGTCCGGACGCAGTCAATCACAGAACCCTTATCTGCTCGCGCCGACTCCACAGCAATCGCCGTTTATCGCCACCGCACCGCACGATTATCGCAAGGCTTTGGCCCCGCGTGTTGGAGTCGCGTATTCGCTCGACTCATCCGGCAGCACCGTCTTGCGAGGAGGATTCGGTATGTATTACGCCGACCTCGCGCAGAACGGATGGGTCACCGCGTTCCAGGCCGTCAACAATACCAACGTTGTTACCGGAGGCGGGGTTGCGCCGCCTTCCATCATCGATCCGAACTATCACACGCCCTACGCGATCCACGCCACGGCGGGCATGCAGCGAGCCTTCAACGCTCATTGGAGTTTCAGTGCGGACTGGACACTGGAAACGGGCATGCACTCTTATCGCCGCTATGATTTCCCAAACGTTTCCGTCTTTCGCAGCGACAATCGTTCCAGTTACAACGCGCTCGCACTCCATCTCCAGGGCAACGTCGCCCGCCGCTTGAGTCTTGTCGCCAACTACACGCTCTCGTCTGCAAAAACCTGGGGATGCGTCCTCGGGGAGCTCTTCGACTATGTCAACGGCGTCTGCGATCCTTTCAACGCCTTTGCTCCTGGCGACTACGGACCGTCCGGTGAAGACGTGCGCCACCGCGCCGTTCTCGCCGGCGCGATCCATGCTCCCGCCGGGTTCGAGGTCACTTTCTTGTCGCAAGCGGAAAGTGCGCGGCCAATCACGCTGACGACGCCCGTGGGAACTCGGGCGGTCGTTGACGGCATGGAGACGAGCATGGACCAATTCCGCGGTACACCCTACTTGCAAACCGACGTGCGCGTTGCACGCCCCATTACATTTCAAGAGCGCTGGACCGCGACAGCCTTCATCGAGTTCTTTAATCTCTTCAACCGCAACAATCCTGGCGCCAACTATGTCACCGACATCGGTGCCCTCCCGACGCCGGTGAACAACCTAGCCAATGTCACCGCTCTGTGCCTCAACCCTGCTTGTACGCAAACCCTGCCCGTCACCAGCGGGAAGCAGCTTCTGGTCCCGTCCGGCGCCCTCGGGGACTTTTTTGGCCCGGGCACGACTGTCGGCATTCCTTTCGCTGCGCAGGTGGGTGTGCGACTTACATTCTGAAGCCCTCCGTTTTTACGACTCGAGCGTCGTTCGATTCCCTCCGGGCTTTGCACCCGCAACCCTTCTCTTCGGCGCTCCGTTGATTTTCGAAGCCAGTTTCTTGGAATCGCGGGTCTCGACCGCCGTCTCCCGATTTGCGCGAGACCAAGAAAACATGATTTATTCAGAGGATGAGCCCGGAGCCGAAGACTTCTGGCCTTCTAGCCGGCAACCGAGAGTCTGTGCCGGCCAAGGGAGGCGATCCGCTAGGAAGCGGATTGCGCGCGATTCTGCTCCTGAGTTTCGGTGGACTACTAGCGCTCCTTCTATATGCGGGAGCAAATGCGCTGCACACGCTTCGTGAATTGCACGAAACCGAGGAGTCCACGAGGGCACGATCTGTTGAGCGCCGGCGCGTTCTGTCCACCCTAGTCCTATCCGCAAGCACCTACAACGACAACATGGAAGCGATTTTACTCAGTGTAAAGCCAGGTGAGGGTGCGGAAACCGACGGCGACCTTGCAAAACGAGGGGAGCAAACGCGAGCCGCGCTGCAAGCATATCCCTCGGATCGGACCGCCGAAGAGCAAGCGCTGATCGAGCAGCTGCAAAAATATCTTGTCGAGGAAGACCGCGCATTTCGCTCAGCCAGTGGATGGGGACCGGACGGGCGGGAGAAACGCGCTCAAGAGATGGTCAGCCAGGAGATCATTCCCCGCAGGCAGGAATTCATAGCCATCGCGCAAAAAATTGAGCTGCTGAACGACCAGCAGACCATCGCTGCGAGACAGGCAAGCTTCGCGGAGTTTAGCCGTTTGCAAGATCGCCTGACAAGATTCTTAATCCTGGCACTGACATCGGGCCTTCTGCTCGCAGGTGGAAGCGCCCTCTATATCTTGCGGCTCGAGCGCCAGGTCAGTTTCCGCTACGCCGAACTGGTGGACAGCCGTGGCGAGTTGCAGCAGCTTTCCGCGCGGCTCGTGGACGCGCAAGAATCGGAACGCCGTTCGATATCGCGAGAGCTTCACGACGAAGTGGGCCAATCGCTCGGTTTGCTGCTGATGGATGCAGGCCGGTTGTCCAATCACATTGGCAGTACCGACAAAAAAAGCCAGGAATTGGTTGGCAATATCAAGGTCGTTGCCGAGAGGACCGTGCAGACGGTGCGAAACATGGCACTGCTCCTGCGGCCTTCGATGTTGGACGATCTCGGACTGGTTCCCGCCGTGGAATGGTACGCAAGAGAGATGTCGCGGCGCGGAGAACTTGAGGTCGAGGTCCGCGCTGAGAACGTATCCGAAGACCTGCCCGATCCCTTGAAACTTTGCGTGTACCGCATGGTGCAGGAGGCGCTGAACAATGCCCAGCGCCACGCCCACGCAAAAAATGGCGTCGTGGAACTACGCCAGACGAGCGACGCAGTCTTTGTGAAGATCTCGGACGACGGCAGCGGATTTGACCCCAAACGCACACGCGGCATGGGACTGCTCGGCATGGAAGAACGTGTGAAACGCCTTGGTGGCACGATCGAAATCGATTCGCGGCCAGGAACCGGAACGGCCATCCGATCGGAGCTCCCATTGAAGAGCACGCCAACGTAGGACAATGATGAAGAAAATTCGAATCCTCCTCGCTGACGATCACAATTTAATTCGCCGTGGACTGCGACTGGTTATCGAGCAACAACCGGATCTTGACGTGGTTGGAGAAGCCAGCGACGGACGAGAAGCGGTTTCCTTGGCGGCTTCATTGAAGCCGGAAGTCGCGGTCCTCGATATCGGGATGCCGAACCTAAATGGCATCGAAGCCGCCAAACAGATTACCGAAGGCGAGTCAGGTGCGGCGGTTGTCATTCTGAGCATGTATTCCGACGAGACCTACATTCTGAGGGCGCTGAAATCGGGGGCTCGTGGCTACCTCTTGAAAGATTCGGCGGAATCCGATCTGGTGCGCGCGATACATTCGGTGGCCGATGGCAAATCTTTTTTCAGCCCAACGGTCAGCCGCGTGCTGCTTGAGGACTACACGCGGAAGCTGCAACGCACCGGCGGCGAAAGTTCATACGACTTGCTGACGCCGCGGGAACGAGAAGTCTTGCAGCTGATCGCGGAAGGAAAGTCAAACAAAGAAGTCGCCGACATGCTCAACCTAAGCGTGTATACGGTCGAGACCCACCGCGGGAATCTGATGGAAAAGCTAAAGATAAAAGGCGTTCCGGAGCTAATTCTGTATGCGGTTCGGAAAGGAATTATCTCCTAGTGTCGCGAACCCGCAACTTTCCCGCCTGCTGCAGGCCCAGCGCCTTAAATATATTTCCTTCAGCGAGATAGCCATTACTCAATCAAGGGGAAACAAAATACCAACTGGTTGGGAGACGCGGAAGTAGCAGTAACCCCGTCTAAACAGAAGAGAACCGGAGCGGATTGCATCCGCCGGTCGAATCGTCGAGAGAGAGGGAACATGAATGCAACTCGGTTTTCGCGCAAGTGGATGGGTGCCGTATTTGCGCTGGCCTTAGCCGTTGGCGCGGCCGGCTATGCCGTAGCCCGCGCGACAGAAAGCGTGACCGGAACAAGGGTGCACGCGTCACTCAAAATAGCCGATCCCAGTGAAGGTCCTAGCAGGACCGGATTCGCTCCGATCGTAAAGGAAGTCCTGCCAAACGTAGTGAACATTTCTTCTTCAAAGGTTGTTCGAACTCCAAATCAAATGCCGGAAGGCATGCAGTCCGATCCATTTTTTCAACAGTTTTTTGGCCAAGGGTTCGGTAATCGTCAGGAGATTCCAAAGAATCGGCGCGAACAGAGCCTGGGATCCGGGGTAATCGTCAGCCCTGAGGGCTACGTGCTGACCAACAACCACGTTGTGGATGGCGCGACCGATGTCAAGGTGACGCTCTCCGACAAGCGCGAGTTGAAAGCGAAGATCATCGGAACGGATCCGAAAACGGACGTCGCGGTGCTAAAGCTCGAAGGCTCGAATTTCCCCGCCATCACGCTGGGCGATTCTTCCAAAGTGCAAGTGGGCGACTACGCGCTGGCGATCGGCGATCCCTTCGGCGTTGGCCAAACGGTCACGATGGGTATCGTGAGCGCGAAAGGCCGCGGCAATCTTGGCATTGAAGACTATGAAGACTTCATTCAGACCGACGCCCCAATCAATCCGGGAAATTCTGGCGGCGCACTCGTGAACGATCGCGGGGAATTAGTTGGAATCAACACCGCGATTCTGTCGCACGGCTCCGGTGGTAATGAGGGCATCGGTTTCGCGATCCCGGTCAACCTGGCGCGCAGCGTCATGGGACAGATTCTCGATCACGGCAAGGTGACTCGTGGCTACCTGGGAGTTTTGATTCAGCCGATTACGCCAGCGATGGCCAAAGAACTGGGTCTAAGCAAGCTTCAGGGTGCTCTCGTCGGTGACGTGAGCCCGAAGGGTCCGGCGCAAGCCAGCGGTGTTCAGCGCGGAGATGTCATTCTCTCCATCAACGGGAATGCCGTAACCGACAGCAACGAGCTACGCAATACGATCTCCATGATGCAGCCTGGCGAAACCGTGAAGCTCGAAATTTCGCGCAACGGCAGCACCAAGGACATCAACGTAAAGCTCGGTGAGCTGCCCCTCTCCAAGGAGGAAGCGCAGAATCAGCACGAAGGTGCATCGAAGGACGCGCTGGAAGGCGTCAGTGTGCAGAATCTGGATGCCGAAACAACCGCCCAGCTGCAACTGCCGGAATCGACCAAGGGTGTAGTCGTGACGGGAATCGATCCGTCCAGCCCGAAGGCGGACTCTGGCTTGCAGAAAGGCGACGTGATCCAGGAAGTGAACCATCAACCCGTGCGAAACGTTGCTGAATTCGAACAAGCGATGCGCAAAGCCAGCAACGGCGCCCTTCTGCTTGTGAACCGCGCCGGCACGACGTTGTTCATTGCCGCATAAGACCTACATCCAAGGACAGTTTGCCCAGCAGCCGGCCGCGTCTTTCGACGCGGCCGGTTTTGTGTTTAGACCCAGGGTGACCCTCGGTCCAGATCCCGGAACCTCGGGAATGTGTCTTCGGGCTGCGGCTATCTAAGTGTAGGCGTGGAACCAAAGTCCCATTGACCGGTATCGCCCCCGCGCCTACCGTGGATAAGCGAGAGCCAAGACGCTCTTGGCCAATTCTATGAGTGACTCGAACATCGATCTTATCCCTCCATCTTTGGACCCAGGCGAACACGAGCTCGCGCAGGAACTTTCCCTGCTGCAGAAACGCGACTCGTGGGTGGGCCGCTATTCGATCTTTGTAAGCATGCTACTGGTGGCGGCAATCATCGCTCTGGCAGTCTTAGGGTTGCGGCAGGGCGCCGAACCCTTTTACAAGGTCAGGCTTACCGAGGCAGTTTTTGGATTGATCGCCCTCATCGTTCTATTCAATGTTTACACGATCCGGCAGGAGATCTTGATCAAGCAGTTGCGCAGCCAGCTCAGCGAGAAGCAGGGGCAGTTTTACAATCTTCGCAACCTCTCGATGATCGACCCGTTGACCGGCCTCTACAACCGTCGATTTGCGGAGCAGCGGTTGGCCGCAGAGGTATCCCGGTCCGAACGCATGGGACATCCCCTGGCGCTCGTGATGCTCGATTTGGATCACTTCAAGGTGCTCAATGAAGCCAGCACGCGAGGAACCGCCGATCAGGCGTTAAAGGTGTTTGCCGGGCGGCTCACCAGCGTGATTCGCGGATCCGATTTGGCCGTTCGGTTGGACGCCAACAAGTTCATGATCTTGCTGCCGGAATGCACCTCGGAACAATTGCAACGCGTCCTCGGGCGCCTCAGCCCATTCGAATTCGAGTGGAACGGCGAAACGATTCCGGTGACCTTCACCGCCGCCTGGAAGCAATACGAACTCGGCGAAAGCACCGAGGAATTCCTGGCCCGTGTGGATCAGGGACTTATGGCTGCCAAAAAGGCTGGCAGCAAGGCGCCTTACTTCGAAACTTTGACGCTCTAACCCAACGGGTTGTCCTCCTTTTTTCTGCCGTATCTCGAAACTCTTCCCTGCTTCCGAACCAAATCGCTCTGCCGAAGCGGTAAGCCGGAGTACAATGCGCGATACCGAACTCTGCATCTGAGCATCGTCGCGCTCGGAGGAGCTGTCCGAACGCCGTGGGAAATTCCCCGGTGCGGACCAACAAAAGTCAGCCCCGCTGCGTTCTGGCAGGTTGAGCGCGGAAAATCGGCGCTGAAGGCAAAGGAAAGATGGCTCTCCCCTCGGACAAACATTTCAGGGCGCGGGTGATCGATCGCAAAGATCTTTCGGAAGATTTGTGGCTGGTGCGCGTCGATCCGGGAGGGCCATTTCAATTCAAAGCCGGCCAATACGCAACGCTCGGCGTCGATTACGGGGAGAAGCGCATTGAGCGTGCCTACTCTATCGTGTCCTCGCCGTACGAAGAAGGCGCGTTGGAGTTTTTTATCGAACTTGTCCCCCAGGGCGCGTTGACGCCGCATCTTTACAAGCTGCAGAAAGGCGATACCCTGTTCTGCCGCAAGATCGCGAAGGGTCGCTTTACTCTCGACTTGCGAAGCGGCCGCACGAATCACTTGCTGCTTGCGACCGTCACGGGCATCGCGCCGTTTGTCAGCTATGCGCGAACCCTGTACCGCGACTGGAAATCCGGCAACAGCCCCATGCCAGGCGATCACAAACTGTTTTGCATTCAAGGCGGCAGCCGCTCGTGGGAATTCGGTTACCGCGAGGAGTTGGAAAACATCGCTTCCGAAGCGCCGTGGTTTGAATATGTCGCGACCATCAGCCGCCCTTGGGAAGATGCTACGTGGGAGGGTGAGACTGGCCGCGTCGATGATCTCGTTCGCAAATACGTCCACCAATGGAATCTGCGCCCCGAAAACACGACTGGATACTTGTGCGGCCATCCCAGCATGTGCGAAAACGGCCGAGGCATTCTGGCGCGCGCCGGCTGGCCGAAAGGTTCGCTGTTCGAGGAAGTATATTTTATCCCAGGAAAAGAAGCCGCCGAATAGCGCCTCAAGTGATCACGAACAGTGCTGAAGGTTGCCGTTCGTCACTTGCTGCTGAAACGCGCAGTCCGATGTAGCGGCGCAAAGGATGGCAACGTCAACAAAGCGTGGGCGCGCAACCCGGTGTACAATGCCGCGGCCTGGGCTCCAAGGTGCGCTTTCGGACCGAGCCTTGGACGGCATTGGAGGATCCTAAATGATTGTCGGTGTTCCCCGAGAAAGCTTCCCGGGGGAGCGGCGCGTCGCGCTAGTTCCTGGAGCGTTAGCCAATCTCATCAAAGCTGGCATGGAAATTGTCGTGGAGGCAGGCGCCGGCGAGCAGGCCGGCTACCCGGACTCCGATTACGTCGCGAGAGGAGCGAAGATCGTTCCGCAGCGCTCCGAGGTTTTCCGCGTGGCGGAAATTCTCGTGCAAGTGCTTGGCCATGGCGCCAATGATAGAAACGGCAGCGCCGACCTTCCTCTTTTCCACCGTGATCAGATTCTCGTCGGATTTCTGCGCCCGTTCGGCTCTATGGACAGCATCAAGGACCTTGCGTCGAGAGGCCTTACCTCCTTCTCCGTCGAATTGATGCCGCGAATCACCCGCGCGCAGAGCATGGACGCCTTATCTTCCATGGCCACGGTCGCGGGATACAAAGCTGTGCTGCTTGCCGCCGACGCACTGCCGAAACTGTTCCCCATGCTGACGACCGCGGCTGGAACGATCACACCGGCGCGCGTGCTGATCCTTGGCGTTGGAGTTGCTGGCCTTCAGGCCATCGCTACGGCGCGCCGCTTGGGAGCCGTGGTTTCGGCGTATGATTTACGCCCGGCCGTTAAAGAGCAAGTCCAGAGCCTCGGCGCGCGATTTGTGGAGCTCGCCATCGAAGCCAAGGACGCACAGGACGTGCGTGGCTACGCGACCGCGCAAGACGAAAGTTTTTACCGCCGGCAACGCGAACTACTCGGGAAGGTCATCGCAGAACACGACGTAGTGATCACGACCGCAGTCATCCCGGGGAAGAAAGCCCCGACGCTCGTGACCAAGGAAATGGTGGCGGCAATGGCGCCGGGTTCGGTAATCGTGGACCTGGCGGCAGAGCGCGGCGGCAATTGCGAATTGACACACCCAGGTGAGAAAGCCATCGAACATGGGGTAACGATCATCGGATGGATAAATCTAGCCAGCTCCGTTCCCTATCATGCCAGCCAAATGTATGCGCGCAATCTGACCACCTTCCTAACCCTGCTCGTAAAGGAAGGAAAGCTCCAGCTCAATCTGAACGACGACATCATTCGGGAAACTCTGGTGACCCACGGCGGCGAGGTCGTCAACACGCGGTTGCGGGAATTTTTCTCTCTCCCCGCCTTGGCAGTACAGGAGGAAACGAGAAAATGAAGTTGGACCTGCTCACCGGCCTTTATGTTTTCATGCTCGCCGCCTTTATTGGTTTTGAAGTGATCCGGCGAGTTTCGCCGCTTCTACACACGCCGCTGATGTCGTTGACCAACGCGCTCGACGCCATCGCCGTTGTGGGCGCGATCATTCTGGCGGGAGAACACAAGAGCAACCTCGCGGCCATCCTGGGAACGATCGCCATCGTCGCCGCGACCAGCAACGTGGTGGGTGGCTTCATCATCACCGACCGCATGTTGAAGATGTTCAAATCCAGCGGGCCCAAAAAATAATGAACAATTTTCTGGGCGCCGACACCCTCATCGAAATCACCTATCTGGTCGCCACCGCGCTTTTCATTCTTTCACTGAAATGGCTCAGTTCCCCTGCGACGGCGCGCCGCGGTGTCTTCGCGGGCGAAGTGGGCATGGCTCTTGCCGTCGGCGGAACGCTGCTGCACCGCGGCATCATTGACTACAAGTTGATCGCCATCGGGCTGGTGGTCGGTACGATCATCGGCGTGCCTCTCGGTAAAGTGCAGATGACCGCGGTGCCGCAGCGAACCGCGCTCAGTCACGCGTTCGGCGCTTTGTGCGTCACGCTGGTGGGTACGGCGGAATTTTATTTGCGTGCGCCCAATATTTCCGCATTCATGATGGCCGTGCTCGCCATGGAAGTGATCCTGGGCTCGTTGACATTCACCGGCAGCTTGATGGCTGCCGGAAAACTTCAGGAAGTGCTACCCCAGCGGCCTATCACGTACAAAGGACAAAATTTCGTCAACCTCGCGATGCTGGGGCTCGCGGTAGCCGTTGCGGTCATCCTCGCAATTCACCCGGAACAGACGAGACTGTTCCCTGCCATGATTTTTATTCCGCTCGTTTTTGGCGTCATGCTGGTTATCCCCATCGGCGGGGCAGACATGCCGACGGTAATCTCGCTGTTGAATTCCTACGCGGGACTTTCTGCCGCGGCCATGGGCTTTGTCCTCAACAGCAAATTGCTGATCATCGCTGGCGCGCTTGATGGCTCGTCAGGTTTCATCCTTTCGGTAATTATGTCCAAAGCCATGAACCGCTCCTTCACAAATGTGCTGTTTGGAGGGTTTGGGCAAATCCAAGCCACCGCCGCTAGAGCGAAAGAAGCGCCGCCGGTCCGCAGCGCGACGCCAGAAGAAGCTGCGGGAATTCTTGCCGCCGCGAATAAAGTGGTCATCGTTCCCGGCTACGGAATGGCCGTTGCGCAAGCGCAACACAAGGTGCGTGAACTCTACGATACGCTGACCAAGCGCGGCGTGGAGGTAACCTTCGGCATACACCCCGTCGCGGGCCGCATGCCCGGGCACATGAACGTGCTGCTGGCCGAAGCCGACATTCCTTACGACAAATTGTTGGAGATGGACCAGGTGAACGGCGACCTTCCCCAGACAGACGTCGCGCTCATCATTGGCGCAAACGATGTGACCAATCCGGCGGCGCGCACTGACCCCAGCAGTCCGATCTACGGAATGCCGATCTTGGACGTGGACAAAGCGCGAACCGTGATGGTTATCAAGCGCAGCATGGCCGCGGGTTTCGCAGGCATCGATAATCCGCTCTACTATCTCGACAGGACCCTGATGCTCTTCGGCGATGCCAAAAGCTTTGTGAGCTCGATTGTCCGAGAGTTGACCGGCGGCCACGGCGGTTAGCTCCCGCAAGAAATTTCTTGCTACAACGTTTGCTCGGGCTCCTTACCAGCTTCGCTGTATGGAAGCCTCGGTGGACCTGAACTACAAGTGATGGTGCGTTGTTCGCTACCCTTCCCGCAACGCATACAACTTCCAATTGGTGGGCAGATCTGAATAATGGGACTCGACCTCGCAACCTCCGAGGCCGCTTTCGTTTACCTCCGGCAGGCGGAATCAGTCGGCTCGAAATCCGCGGCAACCTTGCGAGAGAACCCGCTCGACCGCGCTATCACTTGGTGGGCGGGCTTGGCGTTGATGCTCGGCGCTTTACTCGTGCCTCTCGCCCTCACGGAAGTGCCACCACTGACCGACTATCCGAATCACCTGGCGCGCTGTTACTTGTTGGCATTCGGCAATTCCGATCCCGTGCTACGCCAGATGTTCTCCGCACACTGGCAAATCATCCCGAACATCGCAGTCGATCTGATACTGCCTAGGCTGATGCACGTTTTCGCGCCGCTACTCGCCGGACGCATCATGCTCGCATTTTGCCTGCTCGTGCCGACTACTGGCGCGATCGCCTTGAGCCGGGCGTACTTCAGGCGTCGGTCGCTGTGGCAAATCGCCACAGGTTTCGCTGCGTTCAACGTGTTGTTCTTGATGGGTTTCATGAACTTCGAGCTGGCCATCGGAATCGCGATGTGGGGCGCGGCCGTATGGATTCGGTACCGGGAGGAACATCCGATAAGGACCATCGCTTCGGCCGTGATTCTGGCTCCTCTCATATTCTTTTTTCATTTGTTCGGTTTCTGCTTTTATGCCCTCCTTATCGGCTCCTATGAATTCTTCATTGTGTTCGACAGGCGCCTGGAAACGTGGGCCGACGCTCGCTACGCGGCCGTGCGGGCCTCGGCGCTCGGCTTGACCATCCTCATTCCGGCCATCCTCTACGGCGCTTCGCCGTTGGAAAAGATGAGCTTCTCCGCAGTGTGGCTCTCGCTCCCCAAGAAGCTGTACTTCGTATTCGATTCCATCCTTGAGTATTCCTCGTTGTTCGATTTGCTGATCGCCGCGTCTTTGTTGGCGCTTCTGATTTTTTGCATGATGAACGGGCGCGCCCGTGTTTCGAAAGCGGCACTAATCTGTTGCACAGCTCTGTTCTGCGTCTACCTGGTGACTCCGGTTGCGTTCAAGGGAGTGCACTTCGTGGACACGCGATTGCCCGTGATGTTGGGCTTCATGGTTTTCGCGGGTTTCATGCCCAGGGGTCTGAATTCCCGCGAGCGTTACGCCGCAGTGGCATTCTTTGTTGTCCTGTTCGTAGCCCGGATCGCCTTGATCACCAATGTGTGGGTGCATTCGCAACGCGATCTCGCCGATGTTCGGCAAACGATCGCATCGGTAACCCCTGGAAGCCGCGTGCTGGCTGCCGACGTGATCTACCATGACAACCCGGATTGGTATTTGGCCATGCCCATGAGCCGACGCTTGCCTGAGGTCGCGCCCACGTATTGGCATCTAGCTTCTTTCGTATTGCTCGATCGGCACGCCTTCTGGCCCAATATTTTTGCGGAGGAGTCGCAGCAGCCCATTACCATCAACGAACCTTATCGAGATCTGGTGGCGGTCCGCAGTCCGCCACCGAATTACGTTGATCTTGCAATGGATCAGGCTCCCCACTCGGAGTTAGCTCGTTTCCCTTACCTCACCGATTGGAAAGATAAGTTCGATTATGTTCTGGTGTTGAATGCCGAGGGCGCCCCAAACCTGGACCATTTTCTTCCTAATCAACTGCAGCTTATTGATCGCCAGGGAATCGCGGCTTTGTTTCGAATCAGGAAGTGACCGGATCGCGCTGGCGCGTTTTTTATACGGGCTTTCTGGTATGGAAGGCGCACTTCTCCGCGTAGTATAAGTCTTGGCGCGTGCCGTTCACCTCCCCGCAGTCTGCACGAATCCGTATTCCCGAAAATCACGCGTATGATGAGGGTGTCGACGTGAACACCAACCTGCAATCCTCAGACATGGCTTTGCTTTACCTACATCCGAACCGCACAGCCGCCGCAGTCTCGGGAGAAAGCATCTTGGACCGTCCGCTACCTTGGTGGGTGGGCTTGGCGTTCATGCTCCTAGCACTGAACGTACCGCTCTTGGCCACTACGGTGCCGCCCCTTACCGACTATCCGAATCATCTGGCGCGCTGTTACTTGTTGGCGTTTGGCCAAGCGGACCCGGTGCTAAGTCAAATGTTTTCTGCGCACTGGCAAATCATCCCCAATATTGCCGTGGACCTTCTGCTCCCTATGCTGATGCATGTGTTTTCGCCGCTGACGGCAGGGCGCATCGTCCTGGGCTTGTGCTTGCTTCTGCCCACGAGCGGGGCCGTCGCCCTAAGCTACGCTTATTTCCGGCGCCGTTCGTTCTGGCAGATTGCCGCGGGTTTCGCCGCGTTCAATGCGTTATTCCTGATGGGATTCATGAACTTCGAGCTGGCCATTGGAATCGCGATGTGGGCAGCCGCTGCGTGGATCTACTACCGAGAGATATTTCCAGCCGCGACGGTCGCGGCTGGTATAGTCCTGGCCACCCTCGCGTTCTTTTTCCACCTGTTTGGATTTTGCTTCTACGCGCTTCTGGTAGGATCGTACGAACTCTCCGTACTTGTCGGCAACGACTTCCGGGCCCGTCCCGATTTCCGTAACGCCGCAAAGCGCGCTGCGCTTCTGGCGATTACGCTGGTGCTTCCGACGCTTCTGTATTTCACCTCGCCGCTCGAACAGGTCAAGGACGCCGCGCGGTGGCCTCATATTGCTCAAAAGGCGGCCAACTTCTTTGGGCCCTTTCTCGACTACTCGTCTGCCTTCGACATTCTGACGATTATTCCGTTGATCGCTTTTTTAATGTTTTGCGTCCTGCAGCGCCGAGCTCGAATCTCCGCCGCCGCGCTGATCGCTTCTGTGGTTCTGCTCGTTACCTACATCCTTATGCCCAGAGCGATGAAGGGTACGTACTTCCTGGATATCCGCTTGCCGATCATGCTGGGTTTCATGGTTTTCGCGGGTTTCATGCCAAAAGACCTAACTGCCCGCCAGCGTACCGCCGCGGCCGTTCTGTTCGCCGCGCTGTTTGTGGCCAGGATCGCTTTCATCACCGACGTGTGGATGCATTCGCAACGCGACCTGGACGACGTGCGCCAAACTATCGTAACGGTGACTCCGGGGAGCCGGGTCCTGGCTGCGGACGTTGTGTGCAGTGACAACCCGTCCTGGTGCGCGTCCATGCCGATCAGCCGCAGCTTGCCGGAACTCACGCCCACATACTGGCATCTAGCGTCCTTTGTGCTGTTGGATCGTCATGCCTTTTGGCCCAACATTTTCGCAGAGGATGGCAAGCAGCCTATCGCCATCAAGGAACCCTACCGCGACCTCCAGGCGGTGGACAGTCCGCCAGTGAATTACACGTACCTGGCTCTGGATCAGGTACCACAGAAGGAGCTAAAGAGGTTTCCCTTCCTAGACCACTGGAACCAGAAATTCGACTACGTACTGGTTCTCAATGCCGAAGGCGCCCCAAATTTGGATCATTTCTTGCCTAATGAACTGCAACTTGTGGATCGCCAGGGCATCGCCGCGCTGTTCAAGGTGCGGAAATGAACGCTGCGGCGCATGAACGTACACACCTTCGCTGCTCTTGACGGAGTTTGTTTGCCGCCGGCGCCCGCGTATAGGCGCCAGCTTCGCTCGTCAACCCTACGAACTCCCATACGAAAGATTTCCGCCAAGGTCTGATCGGTTTTGCAGGTGTGTTGCGGATCGACTCACAGCGATGCGGAGAAATTACGAAGAGCCCTTACCTTCAGTGGTCGGTTTCCCTTGGGTCGCGGCTACAGGCGCAGGCGAAGGATTCAGCCGGTGGCGAAACCATCGTCCCAGGGAGCCGAGGCGAAGTCTTGCCGGGCGATCGTCCCACCCTGGCTTCGGCTCGGTGCGGTCGTTCTCCCGAAGGAAATCCAATGCGAAGGAAATACTCGCGAAAATTAGCAGCAAATTAATTAGGGAATCCGCCGTCAAATGAAAGGCGTGTTCGAAGATCCAGGTCAATAGCAAAATCATTCCGATGATTACGAGCATTGGAGCTTCCAATCACTCCTGAGGCCACGGACAAACATCCTCGCCGCGTCCAAACTCCCACCGCGGGATGGCCGGTAGCTTCGCGAAAAACCCAGGAGAAATTCTCCGTCGAGCCGGGACATCTCTAGCTCTGCGTAACAATATTGGACTGAGAAACGAAGGTAATCCATAGATGCGAGGTACCGATTTTACTGGAACGCGCCACAGGAGTACGAATAGTACCGCTACGCTAAGACCCGTAGTACTCGATGGCTAAAACCACCCTGAGGTAGGGAGTTCCTTTCCGCGCCTAGAATCTTCGTCAAGAATACCATCGCGAATGACATCCCACGAATTCGTTGGCGAAGCGGTTTCAAAGCCTAGTCATCGTCGTTCGCCCAAGGTTTACGATTGCGTCTAAAATTGCGTCTACGGTCTTGCTGTCCCCGGGACCAAGCGCAATCTTTCGCCTCTTGCTCGCCTAGCGTTCGCCTCCCTGGGATTGGCTTCGTTTCCGGCGAATTTGAGCTATCACGAGCTTGATCTCCTCGTAGGTAACTTCCGCCGGCAAAGCGACCTTGAGCGCGCGCAGCCTCTCCAGCCCCAGACGCCCACAGGCTTGTTCGATCTTTTCCTGGTGGTCGCCCTGAATCCAGCCTGGTTCAAATTTCGCCTCGCCGCGTTCCACCATGGTGGCGACCATCGAGACGACGGTGCTGAGTTGCCGGCCTCGGCTTCGCGCGATTTCGTCGAGGGTGCGTCCCTGCCCAAGCATTCTCAGCGTCTCAGCAGCAGGGTTGGGCGCCTGGCCCGGCATTTCCGCAGCCCTCGCGCCATTGCGAAATCGACTCAAAGCATCCAATATTTGTTGACCATACAACTCCGTTTTCCGCTCGCCAAAGCCCGGGATGCGCCTTATCCCGGACAGGGAGTTCGGCCTGACGCGGCATAATTCCGCCAGAGAGGTGTCGTGCATGATGATAAACGCGGCTATGCCCTGCTCCTTGGCCCTCGTTCCGCGCCACTCGCGGAGATATTCCCGAAGTTCCTGGTCAGCATAGGGGATGGCGGGCCTTGTAGTGACTCGGGCCTCGAGTTCCACCGCCGGAACCCGCACCAGCCGCTGCGGCCCGCCGTTTTGGCTTTTGGGCTGGCACCGATTCGGCCAGCCAGGGAGGCGTCGCCCCGCACACGTCGCACGTTCCACACGATTTCCATTTTGTGGTTTCTCCGAAATGCGAACAAATCTGGAGGTGCCGACAATTTTCTGATTCAACGAAATTCCGAACCACGTGATAACGCCGCCACGCGCGCTCTTTCTCGGCCGTGTCGGAAATCTGCCCGATGAAGTATGCGAGCAAGCCGACGTCCCGTTTCTGCCAGAGGAGCAGGCAATCGGCGGGCAGTCCATCGCGTCCAGCACGGCCGGCCTCCTGGTAATACTGCTCGACCGACTTTGGCAACGAAAGGTGGATAACGGCGCGCACGGCGGCCTTGTTGATTCCCAATCCAAAGGCAATCGTGCCCACGAGCACGCGCACTTCGTCGGACATCCAGCGTTCCTGATTACGCCGGCGCGTGTCGCTATCCATTTGGCCGTGGTAGGCGATTGCAGGAATTCCCGCGCTCTCGAGCAAGTCCACCGTCTGTTCCACACGGTTGATGGTGGGCGCGTAGACGATCACATTGCTGTCCTCGTAGTTTCGCAGCGCGCGCAACAGCAGTGCCGACTGTGTGCGCACTTCACATTCCTTCACGATATAACGCAGGTTTGGCCGGTGAAAGCTGGCGATGTATTTGTCGGGTTCGCGCAGTCGCAACTGATCGATGATGTCGTGACGCACTTGCCGCGTGGCGCTGGCCGTGAACGCGGCGATGGGCCGGTCCGGGAAGTGATTGCGCAGGGAGCTTAACTGGCGGTACTCCGGTCGAAACTCGTGTCCCCACTCCGAAATACAGTGCGCCTCGTCAATAGCAAACAACGAGACGGGAACACGCCTGAGCCACTCGATGGTGTCGGCACGAGCAAGCCGCTCCGGTGAAAGATACAGGAGTCGGAATTCTCCGGTCGCGGCCTTGCGCACAATCTGTGTCTGCTGGTCGGGGGCCATCGAGCTGTTCAGCACGGCCGCGCTGATGCCCATCTGCGTGAGCTGCGCCATCTGATCCTGCATCAAGGCGATAAGGGGCGAGACGACGACGACAGTTCGCCCGTGCAGCATCGCCGCTGGCAATTGGTAGCAGAGAGACTTGCCGCCTCCGGTCGGCATTACCACGCAGGCATCGTGGCCGTCCAGCAGGCTGCCGACAATTCGCTCCTGTAAAGGGCGAAACGACTGGTAACCCCAGTAGCGCTGGAGGGCCTGGAAGATTCCGTCTCTTGATTTCATTCTTCGAGTTACCTACTGCTCATATACCTTAGATGTTTTATTTGCGAGAAGATCCCGGGTTGCGCTGCGCTTCAACGATGCGTCAGCGGCCGCGATGCCCTGGGCCTTCCACATTCTACCGCGAGCGGCCTCTGGCATCGTTGCGCTGCCAGTTTTGAGGCCCGCGGACTTACCTCTTGACATCGTCGAAGTAAGGCAGTATCCAGCATCGGCAAGTTTAAGGTCTTTGGGGGGGCACAGGGTGACCACGGAAGCAATTCCCTCACCCCACCTCCACAACATCCAAAACAATCCGCGCCATCCACTTTGACATTTCTGCTCTCGGGAGGACAGCCGTGACCTGGACGCAAGTCTATGACCCACTTGGACATTGGTGGCTTTCGACCCTGGTGGCGGCCATCCCCGTGCTGGTGCTCCTCGGAGCACTCGGGGCACTACGCATTAAGGCGCACTTTGCAGCGTTACTTGGGCTCGCGGCTTCTTTGCTGATCGCCATTGGCTTGTTTGGAATGCCCGTGAAGATGGGGGTCATGGCCGGAATCTACGGCATGTGTTACGGCTTGTTCCCCATCGGCTGGATTATCCTGAATGTCATCTTCCTATATGACCTAAACTGCGAAGCCGGACGCTTCAAGATCTTGCAAGACAGTTTGATGGGAATCACTCAAGACCGTCGGCTCCAACTGGTGCTGATTGCTTTTGCGTTTGGCGCGTTTTTTGAGGGTGCAGCTGGATTTGGAACCCCGGTGGCCGTAACGGCCGCCATTCTGATCGGATTAGGGTTCAAACCGCTGCAAGCCTCGGGGCTCTCATTGATCGCCAACACTGCTCCGGTGGCTTTCGGAGCCCTTGGTACGCCACTGGTCGCCCTGTCGGGCGTCAGCGGATTGAACCTACTGCAACTTAGCGGGATGGCCGGGCGTATTCTACCGTTCTTTTCCGTGCTGGTACCTTTCTGGCTGATCTGGACGTTCGCCGGATTCGACGGAATGGTTGAAGTCTGGCCGGCCACGCTGGTGGCCGGCTTGTTCTTCGCAATTCCGCAATTCTTGGTTTCGAACTTTCACGGACCGTGGCTGGTCGACGTTATCGCGTCTGTGTGTTCGATGGGCGCCGTCACGGCGCTGCTCCTGGTGTGGCACCCCCAGAGAATCTGGGGCCTCGAAGGTCAGGAAGCCGACCGCTCCGCTAGAGGAACGCACGGACACCGCACCGCCGAAGTCGTTAAGGCCTGGATTCCGTGGGCCATTTTAAGCGTGCTGGTGTTCGTGTGGGGACTTCCCTCGGCTAAAGCCTTCCTCGACAAACTCTCGATCTTCAAAATTCCCGTCGCCGGTTTGCACAATCTGATCTTCCGGGTGCCACCGGTCGTCGTGAAACCCACCGCGGAAGCCGCGATTTTTCAATTGAACTGGCTTTCCGCTTCGGGGACCGGCATCTTGATCGCGGCCATTGTTTCCGGCTTTCTGATGGGTTTCGGCCCTTTGCAGCTATTGCGGCAGTACGGCAAGACCTTGTACAAAGTTCGGTTCTCGCTGCTCACCATTGCCGCCATGATGTCCATTGGGTTTATGACCCGCTATTCGGGCCTGGACGCGACCATGGGCTTGGCTTTCGCCCGCACCGGCATGCTGTATCCCTTCTTTGGAACCCTGCTCGGCTGGCTAGGCGTCGCGCTTACCGGGTCGGACACCTCTTCGAACGTGCTCTTTGGCAGCTTGCAGAAAATATCCGCGACCCAAGTGGGAGTTTCACCCACGCTGATGTGCGCTGCAAATAGTTGTGGCGGGGTGATGGGCAAGATGATCGACGCACAGAGCATCGTCGTAGCCAGCACCGCTACGGAATGGTACGGCCACGAAGGGGACATTCTCCGGTACGTGTTCTTCCACAGCATCGCATTGGCATCGCTCGTCGGAGTTTTGGTGTTCCTACAAGCCTACGTTTTCCCGTTTACGAAAATGGTCATTCATTGATCGCAACGTCTTGACCGTTATGGATTGACCGCTGCGTCCCGTGGTTTGACCTTCCCGAACCGATGGGGCAAGCTTCTCGTTTCTCCTGGATGGTAACTTGGGGAGCAGCCGCCAGCCCCGGAAAGGTCAGCCGTGGACGCCCGCATCGTTCAGGAATTGCGCGCCATTGTTGGTCCGCGTGGCCTGATTACTTCTCGCGAAGAACTTCAAACGTATGAATGCGATGCGCTGACGAATTTCCGGGTCTTGCCGCTCGGTGTTCTGCTACCCGAATCTAGTTCTCAAGTGCAAGCGATCGTCCGTGTGTGCCACCGCGAGCGCGTTCCCTTCGTCGCGCGCGGATCAGGGACGGGTCTGAGCGGCGGCGCCCTCCCGGTCGAAAATGGCGTGGTCATCAGCTTGACCCGCATGAACCGCATCCTCGAGATCGACCTGCCCAATGCTCGCGTCGTCGCCGAACCTGGCGTAATCAATCTGGACATCACCGAGCGCGTCTTGCCGCAGGAATATTTCTACGCGCCAGACCCTTCGTCGCAATCGGTCTGCAGCATTGGCGGCAACGTCGCGGAAAATTCCGGCGGAGCCCATTGTTTGAAGTACGGATTCACGACCACGCACGTTCTCGGGCTCGAAGTAGTGCTTCCCGACGGAACGCTCGTGCATCTCGGCGGCAAAGCTCTAGACGCGCCGGGCTATGACCTCACCGGCGTTTTCGTGGGGTCGGAAGGCACGCTGGGAATCGCCACAAAAGTGATCCTCCGCATCGTCAAGCGCCCGGAGTGCGTACACACTTTGCTAGCCGCATTCCCTTCCACCAACGAGGCCGGCGCAGCCGTCAGCGGCATCATCGCTGCAGGCATGCTCCCCGCCGCCATCGAAATGATGGATAAGCTCGCGATCCAGGCCGCCGAGGCAGCGGTGCACGCAAACTATCCCGACTGTGGCGCGCTGCTGCTGGTAGAACTCGACGGCCCGTTCGCCGAGGTCCAATACTTGATGACCCATGTCAATGAAATTTGCCGCAGCAATGGCGCTTGGGAAATTCGCGTCGCGCAATCCGACGTTGAGCGCGCTCTAGTCTGGAAAGGACGAAAAGCTGCCTTCGCCGCAATGGGGCGCATTTCGCCGAACTACATCGTGCAAGACGGCGTCATTCCCCGCACCGCCCTGCCGCAGGTCATGGCCGAGATCGACCGCCTCAGCAAAGAGGCTGGCGTGCGCGTGGCCAACGTCTTCCATGCCGGCGACGGCAACTTGCACCCACTGGTTCTTTACGATCGCCGCATCGAGGGACAAGAAGCCGCCGCCGAAGCACTTTCCTACAAGATTCTCGAGATTTGCATCGCCGCCGGAGGATCGATCACCGGCGAGCATGGTGTCGGCGAAGACAAAAAAAGGGCTATGTCCAAAATGTTCAGCGAACCCGACTTGGACACCATGCAACGTGTCCGCTGCGCCTTCGACCCCCTGCAACTCTCCAATCCCACAAAGTTGTTTCCTACGCCCCGCTTGTGCGGGGAAAAACCGGGCAAATACGTGGCGCACCCGCTCGAGACGGCGGGAATCGCCGAGCGCTTCTGACGATGGACGCCCGGGGCTCTTCCAAAACCAGTTCAGTAGCTGCATTCGAAGACACCGCTCGCACGATCGTCTCCTCCGAACATTTGCGAGCGGCCACGGCAGCCGACACGGTCGCTGGCGTACAACCCCAATGGATCGTCGAACCCGGCAGCGAGCAAGAGCTTGCCAAAGTCTTGAAGCTTGCGAACGAAGCAGGGCTGGCCGTAATCCCCCGCGGCGGCGGAACAAAATTGGCCTGGGGCAACCCGCCCCAGCGGGCTGACGTCATCCTCTCAACCGCACGCCTCAACGCCGTCCTTGAATACGCTTGGTCCGATCTCACCGTGACCGTCGAAGCCGGCCGCACCATGAAACAACTACAGGAAACGCTCGCTGCGCACGGACAGCGCCTCGCCCTCGATCCGTTATGGCCTAGCCGCGCCACCGTGGGCGGCGCCCTCTCCACGAATGACAGCGGCGTACTGCGCCTTCGCTTCGGTTCGCTGCGCGACTTGATTATCGGCGTGACTTTGGCGCTGCCCGACGGCACGCTCGCCAAAAGCGGCGGCAAGGTGGTTAAGAACGTTGCCGGCTACGACCTGCCAAAACTGGCGACCGGCGCGCTCGGCACTCTCGGAGTTATCACCAGCGCCACCTTTCGCCTCCATCCGCTACCCCAAGACGCCCGTACCATCTCTTGTCTCGCGCGCGACGCCCACGATGCGCAGCGTCTGCTCCTCGCCGTTCAGAGTTCTAAGCTCGCGCACTCCGCCCTGCAAGTTCGCTTCCTCGAAACCAAACAAACCCAGATGGACGTGCTCTTCGAAGCCACGCAAGCAGGTCTTACTGCCCAAGTCGAACAGCTGAAGGCGATTCTCGCTCCCTCCGCGGTAATCGACCCGGGACCCGCGGTCTGGAATGCCCGTCAGGAACTTTATTCTGCAGCCAAAGACAACGAATCAAGTTCCGCCCTGGCAAAACTCTCGGTTCTTCCCGCGCAACTTGCCGAGACCTACGATACACTGGCTGCGATCGCGGCGAACCGAGTTCGTTTTCAAGCGGTTGTTCAAGCCAGTGGCATCGGCTTCGTATATCTCGAAGCAGCCCCGGCCGAAATCGGCAGCACACTGCAATCGCTTCGCGCAAAGCTGGAAGCGCTGGGCGGCTCGCTGATGATTGCTCATGGTCCGTCCGTGATTCCCTCGCTCGACGCCTGGGGAAATGCAGGCGACGCCCTCCAACTCATGCACGCCGTCAAATCCCAGTTCGATCCGAAATCCACTCTGAATCCCGGGCGTTTCGTCGGTGGGATCTGATGACAGACCCAAAAGATACAGCCGCCGCATCCAGCGCCTTCGATTCCCATCACCCACCGGCGAGAGAACTCATCGATCAGTGCGTCCACTGCGGATTCTGCCTTCCGGTCTGCCCCACGTATGTCTTGTGGAACGAAGAAATGGATTCGCCGCGCGGCCGAATCTATCTGATGAAGCTGGCAAGTGACGGCAAGTCCGAAATGAATCCGCTGTGGGTGAGTCATTTCGATTCCTGCCTGGGCTGCATGGCCTGCATGACGGCCTGTCCCTCGGGTGTCGATTACAGCAAACTGATCGAAGCTACGCGCGCGCAAATCGAACGTCGCCACAAGCGCTCCATCGCAGAAAAACTCTACCGGAGACTCATTTTCAGCATATTCACGCGGCCAGACCGTTTGCGGTTGCTGCGTCGCCCGCTACTCGCCTATCAACAATCAGGCGCGCAAGCTCTGCTGCGCCGCTGCGGCATCTTGAATCTTTTTCCAAAAGAACTACGCGCAATGGAAGCGTTGATGCCGCAAATAGGCGCCGGCGAATCCATACCGGGCGTCACTCCCGCGCAAGGTCCAAAGCGCTGCCGCGTAGGCCTGTTGCTCGGCTGTGTCCAACGCGAATTTTTTCCGCAAGTGAACGCCGCAACCGTCCGCGTCCTGGCCGCTGAAGGCTGCGAAGTCGTGGCTCCCCAGGGACAACCTTGCTGCGGCGCGCTGCTGGTGCACGCCGGTGAAGAAGCTGCGGCCATCCTGCTGGCGCGCAAGACCATCGACGCTTTCGAACGCGCAAATGTGGACACCATCGTCACGAACGCAGCCGGCTGCGGCTCAAACGTGAAGGAATACGCCCATCTACTACGCGATGATCCGCAGTACGCGGCGCGCGCGAAGGCTTTCTCATCGAAATGCAGGGACATCACGGAATTCCTGGGGGAAATCGAGCCACGCGCGAAAAGAAATCCGCTAAAGCTGCGTGTCGCCTATCACGACGCTTGCCACCTGCAACACGCGCAAAACATTCGATCGCAGCCGCGAACCCTTCTGCTAGGCATTCCCGGGGTGGAGCTGGCGGAAATTCCGGAGGCGGCCGTCTGCTGCGGATCGGCTGGCATCTATAACCTCGTACAACCGGACGCCGCCAACGCGCTGGGCGACCGCAAAGCCCAACTCATCGCCCCATTGAACGCCGACGTGATCGCCACCGGAAACCCTGGCTGTTTGCTACAGCTGCAATCTGCACTGGCGAGAAGCGGTCGAAAAACGCCGGTCGTACACACCATTCAACTTTTGGACACTTCCTTGTGCCCACGCTTAAGCGATGCGACGTCGGACTCGAGCTCTCTGTCTTCTTCTTCCAGCTTCACCGCCGAGGACTCTTGAATCTCCAGCAGCGTGGCTAGTAATTCCATCGGGTGCATGACCGTGCGCTCAAATCCCGCGTGCAGTTGCTCCGTACAGGACGTTCCGCTAGCAACCAGCTGGCGCGCCCCGCCGTTTCGATCCTGCTGTACTACTTGGCCAAACAGATCAGCCCCCACGGCCATGCTCAGGTCGTAGAAGTCTTTTTTGTATCCAAAGCTTCCAGCCATCCCGCAGCATTCCACGTTCGACGTCGCGATGTCGAAGCCAATTTCGCGCAACAACTCCACCGTGGGTTCCGCGCAGCCAATGGTCTTCTGCTGGCAGTGCGCGTGAAAAAAAAGTCGGTATCCCACCTTCGATTTCGAAATATCGAACACTTGCTGCGCTGTCCGCCCTGATTTAGCCAGCATGCGCACCACATACTCGACCGGCTCAAACACTCGTGAGCGAAACCTCTCGAATCGCTCCTTGCTGTCCAGCAAATGAGCCAAATCCCGACGAAACATCGACAGCGAACTGGGCTCCACCACCACAATGTCGCGGCCATCATTAATATGCGAATCCAGCTCCATCGTCGCGCGCCTGGCGTGCTGCTTCGCAGTGGCAATCATTCCCTGCGACAAGGCCGCTCGCCCCTCCGGCACCGATTCGCTCACGACAACATCTGCGCCAAGGGCGCGTAACACCTCAATCGTAGCCACTCCTCTCTTCACCATGCCGTAATTCGTAAAGACGTCCGCGAAAAGCACCACCTTGGTGTCTCGCCCTTGGTTTGAAGGTGCTTTGAGCTGCCGAGCCGCTTGAACCAGGGTCTGCTTCGGAAATGGCGGCAGCGCGCGCCGACGGTCCAGCCCAAGCCAGCGCTCCAGCAAATTTCGCGCGGTACTCACGGTCTCCTCTTCCTTCTCCTCTGCTCCCGCTTCCGGGATGGTTCCGCCTCCGCCAAGCGCATTCGAAATCGAAGAAAATCGCGTGCCCCACTTTGCGAAATAGTGGTAGTTGCCGAAGAATATCTTGGCAAGCGGCGCGCGTCGGTCCTCCGGGGCAGCGCCCGTCAACGAACCCAACGCATTCCGGGGCGCTGATGGTAGTTCTGCATGATTTAGCCGCTGCGCCAGATTCGCGTTCAGCCACGGAATATCGATTCGTACCGGACACTGGTTGACGCATCGAGTGCATCCCGTGCAAAGCTCCGAAAATCTCGCATTCTCCAGCTTGCTCGTGCCCGCTTCCCACGATCCTCCAATGCCGCCGGAATACGTTTCTCCACCAAACGCATGCCCGCCCACCGTCTGAAAATTCGCGCACGAATTAAGGCAAGCACCGCACCGAATGCAATTCAGCGCCTCTTTGAGAATGGGGTCTTCACGCATCTGCATGCGCCCGTTGTCGATCAATACCAGATGGAATTCGCGCGGTTTGATCGGCTTGCCCGGAAGGGCAAACGCGGGATCGGTCAACGGCGGGCTCAGGAAGCTTGTATATACCGACATTTTCTGGCCAACGGCGCTGGCCGACAGCAGATCGAGGAATGGCGCCATCTCCACTCGCGTGGGTATGATCTTTTCCACGCCCGCAATGGCGATGTGGACGGGCGGCAGGTAGCTCGCCAGCCGGATATTGCCTTCGCTTTCCACCAGCATCAGCGTACCGGTGTCGGCTGCGATCAAATTCGCGCCGGTTATTCCGACGTCCGCGTACAGGAATTTATCGCGAAGTCGCTCCCGCGCGAATCGCGTCAGTTCCTCGCCGGTGTCCAGAGGCAAATCCGTCTTAAACTTGCGCTTAAACAGCGCCGTGATGCGTTCGCGGCTATAGTGCAGCGCGGGTGCCAGGAAATGAGAGGGCTGCTCATCCGCCAGTTGCAGGATGAACTCCGCCAGATCGCTCTCGACGACCTCAATCCCGTCCGCCACGAGAACATGGTTCAAGCGAATTTCCTCGGAGGTAATGCTCTTCCCTTTCACCACGAGCTTCGCGGCCCGCCAGCGGCATACGTCGAGAATGTACCGGCAAGCATCTTCGGCGGTACTGGCGACGAAGACATGGCCACCATGCGCGCGCACCGAACTCTTCAGGACCTGTATCAACTCCGGAAGGTTCGCGATCGACTTCTCTTTGATTCTCCGCGCCTGGTCTTTCAGCGCTTCGTAGTCCGGCAGTTCCGCGACCGCGCTGTAGCGGCCGCGGTTGAAATGCTGCGTATTGGCTCGCACCGTTGCGCTTTGGCTATCGAGCGCCATGCGAATCGCGCGCAGCAGATGATCCTTGTCGCTCTTGTTCGCCACGTCCCGCGGCCGCTCCATGGATGCGCCCGCGGCCGCCGGTATTTGTTTGGTTTCCGCCATGCCTACTCCAGCAAAAGAACCAGCAGCCGATGCGGCCCATGCACACCGTGCACCAGCGGCCCCATGTCCGCGGTTGCGCTCGGACCTGTGATAAAAACCAGATTGCGTTTGAGTCCTTCACCCCTCAGGCAGTCTGGATCGAACAGATCGCGTGGCCGCGCCACGATACGCTCCCTGGCCAGCAACACAATACTTAGCGGCATTAGCAAACTGGTTGCCGACACCAGTGGCCGGCCCAGCGCCACGCAAACCGACCCAGTGCTCGCCACCCCGGCAAACGCTTCGGTCACGCCGGCATCTGCCATCGCCAGTTGATCGTCATCTGGCCGCGGGATCACCCCCGCCAAACCGCGCAACCCGGCAATCAGCGGCTCACCAAGAAATTCTGGCTCGCTCAACACGATACCCCGCGCTTTGTGGGCCGCCAGCCCGACGGCCTTGCGCAACGCCAGCGGCGTGCGATCACAGCGCCACACCATGGCGGCGGCTTCCATTGCATTTTCTTCAAATGTCGCGGCGAGGTCGACCATGTCGGTAGCGATGGATATTGTGCAGTGCCAGCTACGGGAAGTCTATCTTGGCAGGATTCGCCCTCGCGTCCGAGTTCCAAACGGAATCAGCCCTAGAAGATTTCATCGATACGCCCGCTCGAAGAAATAAATCGTCATGGCCGCACCGACAACAATCACAAACGCGCGAATCCACGATTGCGGCAACTTCTGCGAGTAGTGCGCCGACAAATATCCGCCACCTACCGCTCCCGCGGTCATCACCATCGCCTTCGGCCACACGATCGCCCCGGTGACCACAAAGGTCACCGCCGCCACTCCGTTAATCACGCCGCCCAGCACCACTTTCAACGCGTTCATCTCATGAATATCCGTCATGCCCATCGCGGCCAGCATCGCCAGATTCATAATCCCGATGCCGCCGCCAAAATACCCGCCATACAGTGCCACGATCAATTCGAAGATGGAGGCGCCCGCCACCGCCCGGTTACTTGATTCGTGCGAGATTCCTGCCGCGATACGCCCGGTCAAGTGTTTGCCAAACGCAAACAGCAGCGTCGCTCCCAGCAGCAACCAGGGCAACACCCGCAGAAACGTCTGCGCCGGCGTCTTGATCAACAGAATCGCCCCGGCCAGTCCGCCCGCCACGCTTGTCACCATCAGCGGCACCAGCACCCGCCGCGAAATGTTCAGCCTTTTCCGGTACGCTCCCCCGCTCGCAGTAACGCCAACCCACAGCGCCAGGGTATTGGTAGCGTTCGCCGCCACCGGCTCAACTCCGCTAAAGAGCAACGCCGGGAACGCAATGAAACTTCCGCCCCCCGCAACCGCGTTGATGGCGCCACCTAACGCTCCGGCGACGAACAGAAATATGGCCTGTCGTGTGTCCAAGCGAGCCTTTGTATCACGAATCCACACCGATGCTCCACCTGCCCAAGCACCCTCTGCGAGGAGCAGCACCACGGCCTTATTGACAACGCCGTCCGTCGCGTATATGAACGTGCCGTCCGAGGAGCATCTTGCGCCGGCCAGCCGTTCGGACGGGCTAACCGTCGCATTAACATGGCATTAACATTCGTGAGATAACCAGTCACCGGGTTGGTGTGTCTTGCTTTCCTGGGGCGCCGTTCGAATCCTACAGTCGGGCTCTCGATTCGAGGTTGCAGCAGGAGCGCAGTCGAAGTCCACAGCAGTCGGGCTGAGTATCCGAGGAGGAAGTATGGCCAGTCGCGCAGATGCAATCCCTCTCAGTGGCGCCGCCGAATACAGCATCTGGCGCGTGATCCTTGCTTCCGCCGTCGGCACCATGATCGAGTGGTACGACTTCTACATCTTCGGTAGCCTCGCCGCGATCCTTTCCCCGAAATTTTACCCGCCCGGAAACGACACCTTCGCTTACATCGCCTATCTCGCTACTTTCGCCGTCGGCTTTCTCGTTCGCCCCTTCGGCGCGCTCTTCTTCGGACGCATCGGCGATCTCGTCGGCCGCAAATACGCCTTCCTGGTAACGCTGAGCATCATGGGCGGCGCCACGGCAGTCATTGGCCTGCTGCCCACCTACAAAACAGCTGGCTGGTTCGCACCGATCACCCTGCTCCTGATTCGGGTCCTTCAAGGCCTCGCCCTGGGCGGGGAATACGGCGGCGCCACCGTGTATGTCGCCGAGCACGTTCCCGACGGCAAGCGCGGCTTCTACACCAGCTTCATTCAGATCACCGCTACGCTCGGCCTCTTTGTCTCACTCGTGGTTATCCTCACCACACAAAACTACATGACCAAGGAAGCCTTCGCCGACTGGGGCTGGCGCATTCCCTTCCTCATCTCCATCATCCTGGTCACCATCTCGCTCTACATTCGTCTGAAAATGAAGGAATCCCCAATCTTCACGCAAATCAAGACCGCAGGCATGACTTCCGTCCAACCGCTGAAAGACGCTTTCGGCAAGTGGGATAACCTGAAGCGCGTGCTAATCTCCCTGTTTGGCGCCACCGCAGGCCAAGGCGTCATCTGGTACACCGGCCAGTTCTACGCACTTTTCTATCTCCAAACCGTTCTCAAGGTAAACGCCAAAACTTCCAACATCATCGTGGCCATCGCGCTTCTCTGCGCTATGCCGTTCTTCACGGTCTTCGGCTCCCTCTCCGATAAAATCGGCCGCAAGTGGCTCATGATGGCCGCCTGCCTTCTCTCCATTGTCACCTACATCCCCATTTACAAGTCCATGCAAGTGGCCGCAGGCAACAACATTAACGGCCTGCACTCGACCAGAAACAAAGTCACCGGCGCGATCGGCTTGACGCCGCTTACGACCGACCCGGCAACTGGCCAGCAAGTACCCGCAAAGGAAGCTCCTGCGCCGAACATCCCGAGACTTGTCCTCCTGGTTTTCATCCAGGTCATCTACGTCTGTATGATCTACGGCCCCATCGCTGCCTACCTAGTCGAAGCTTTCCCCGCGAAAATCCGCTACACCTCACTCTCACTTCCTTACCATATTGGCAACGGAGTCTTCGGTGGCCTCCTTCCGTTGATCGGCTTATCGGTCTGCGCCGCCACCGGCAACATCTACGCCGGCCTCTATTACCCCATGATCGTCGCCGGTATCACATTGGTGTTCGGGAGCATCCTCTTGAAAGAAACCCACGGCACAAAAATTTGGGACGAAGTGGGCGGCATGCGCTGACCCCCGCTTGTCTTGCGGTGCGGGGGCTTGCTTCCGCCTGACCTCGACACCAGCACCATGCATACGCTCGGCATCGCATTGACGCCGAATAGTCGGCGGTAGCATCATCGTCTCCGCGAAAAAAAAGTTCCAAGTCAAAAACGGAGCGCTCCTGTGGCCAAATTCCATAACAAGAAGTCCAAGCCGAAATCCGCACCCAAGCTGCAGCCCAAACGCCCGGCTCCCCAACCGCCTCCAGGCACCCCCTCCGGTCCCAAAGACAACGAAGCCCAAATCGCGGTCCACTGGAAAGAAGAAACACGGTTCTACCCGTCCCCCAAATTCATAGGCCAAGCCAATCTCCACGACCCCAACTTCGTAGCGCAGTTTGACGAAGAAAAATTTCCCGAATGCTTCCGCAACTACGCCGAACTCCTGGACTGGGATCACTACTGGCACACCACGCTCGACACCAATGACCCTCCGTTCTGGAAGTGGTTTGTAGGTGGCAAACTCAACGCTTGCTACAACTGCGTCGACCGCCACCTGGCTCAGCACAAAAATAAAGCCGCTTTGATCTTTGTGCCCGAACCCGAACACGAAGCAGCGACCGTCATTACGTATCAGGAGCTTTACCGCCGCGTAAACGAAACCGCCGCACTCCTCCACGATTTCGCCGGACTCAAAACCGGCGACCGCGTCACCATCCACATGCCTATGATCCCCGAGCTGCCCATCACCATGCTGGCATGCGCACGTCTTGGCGTCATTCACTCCGTGGTCTTCGGCGGCTTCAGCGGCGAAGCCTGCGGCCTCCGTGCCGCCGATTCCGGGAGCCGCGTCCTCATTTATGCCGACGGCTACCACCGCAACGGCAAGTGGGTCGATCACAAAGCCAGCGCCGACATCGCCGTGGACACCGCGGAAAAAGAAGGCCAGCACATCGAGAAAGTTCTAATCTGGAAGCGCTATCCCGGCCACTTCCGCTCGGAATCCCCCATGATCATGGGCCGCGATTTCTTCATGGAAGATGTCCTCCACGACTACCACAATCACATCGTCGAGCCCGTCTCCCTCGACGCGGAAGCACCCCTGTTCCTCATGTACACCAGCGGCACAACAGGCAAGCCGAAAGGTTGCCAACATCGCACAGGAGGCTACCTGGCCTACGCTGCAGGCACCTCCAAGTATTACCAGGACATCCATCCCAACGACGTCTACTGGTGTATGGCTGACATCGGGTGGATCACCGGCCACTCGTACATCGTTTACGGCCCACTCGCTTTAGGCGCTACCAGCGTCTTGTACGAAGGCGTCCCCCAATATCCCGACGCAGGCCGCCCCTGGCGCATCGCCGAACGTCTCGACGTCAACATCTTCCACACCTCTCCCACCGCCATCCGCATGCTCCGCAAAGCCGGCGGCGAAGAACCTCAAAAATACAACTACCACTTCAAGCACATGACCACAGTGGGTGAGCCCATCGAGCCCGAAGTCTGGCGCTGGTACCACGAGGTCGTCGGAAAAGGCGAAGCGGTAATCGTAGACACCTGGTGGCAGACCGAAACCGGCGGGTTCCTGATCACCACCAAGCCCGCTCTCGATCCCATGAAACCCGGCAGCGCGGGCCCAGCGGCGTTAGGCATCTACCCAATCATCTGGGATGAAACAGGAAAAGAAGTGAAGGCCGGCTCCGGCTCCGCAGGCAACATCTGCATCCGCAACCCATGGCCAGGCATCATGCAAACCATTTGGGGTAGCTCCGAACGCTTCGTCAATCAGTACTACAAAAAATATTGTAAAGACCCCAACAGCAAAGACTGGCACGACTGGCCTTACTACGCCGCCGACGGTGCCGTCCTCGCTGCCGATGGCTACTACCGCATCCTGGGCCGCGTTGACGACGTCATCAACGTCGCCGGACACCGTCTGGGCACAAAAGAAGTAGAATCCGCCTGCCTGAGCATTCCCGAAATCGCCGAGGCTGCGGTTGTTCCCGCAACGGACGACATCAAAGGCCGTGTCCCGGTGGTCTATATCTCCCTGAAGCCCGGTATCCTGGCCTCCAAAACGATCCAGGACAAAGTGGTCTCGACGATCGAAACCATGATCGGCAAGATCGCCCGCCCCAAAACCGTCCACATCGTCCCCGACATGCCAAAAACCCGCTCCGGCAAAATCATGCGGCGCGTCCTGGCCGCCATCTCCAACCACATGGACACCGGCGACATCACCACCCTCGCCAACCCCGACATCGTTGAGCAAATTCGAGAACAAGTCCAAGGCCGCACCCGCCTGCCGGTGCAAGAAGGCCCAGCCGACATAAAACTCTTCGGCGAAGAAGGCTAAATCCCGTCAATTTCGGGCGCAGCCTGCGCCACATCTTGACAACAATTCTGCAAGCGCAGAGCCCACTTCTCTCCCCCCTATTCTTCGCCATTTACCGCGATCGGTCTCGCTGAAGCGCCATCGATTCAATTCGTTAATGCCTCCGCCAAAACCTGTCACAAAGTAACGGTTTTGATGGACACCGCCGGCAAAACCGAGTATATTCTCCAAAACCTGCTCCGAAATGACGGCTTTGGAAGAAGCTGAGGCGAAGAGCGCGGATTGCCTAACATCACCATGAGTTACGAAAACCCAGCACATAACCTCGCTCCCTTCCCAAAAACACTCCCTAGGGACCTAGGGGAGCAGGCACGGAGCGCCGCCAAGCGTGCGGCCGACGCCCTGCAGCGGAAGCAGCACCCCGACGGTTATTGGGTCGGAGATCTCACCGGCGACTCGACCCTGCAGTCCGACTACATCCTCCTTCAGATGTGGCTGTACCCCGCCGCCGCCGATCGGAGCTGGAATCCCCCCACGATACTCAAGATTCGTAAAGCGGCGCGCGCCATCCTCGATGCGCAGCGCCCCGACGGCGGCTGGAATACGTATGAACCCGGTCCCTCGGAGATCAATGCCACCGTCCGCGCCTACGCCATGCTCAAAATGACCGGCGTCGACATGCAGGATTCGCGCATGACGAAAGCCCGCGAGTTGATCTTCAAGCTGGGTGGGATCCAGGCCTGCAACAGCTACACCAAAATCAATTACAGCCTGTTCGATCTTTTTCCTCGGAAGTATTGCCCGACAATACCTCCGGAGATCATGATCGTCGCCGGCAGCGTGCTCTACGAGATGTCCTCCTGGACACGCACGATCATCGTCCCGCTCTCGATTGTGCAGGCCCGCGGAGTTACCAAGCCCACGCCGGGAGGCCTTCGCATTGACGAACTCGTGCATCCGCACCGCAAACTCGCCTTGCATCGCAAGGATCGCATCGCGAATTTGTTCATCCGAGCGGACAAATTGTTCAAGCGCTGGGAACGCCAGAGCGTTAAGAAGATTCGCGGCCACGCCCTCCGTGAGGCGGAACATTGGATGTTGGATCGCATGCAGCACAGCGAGGGGCTCGGTGCGATTTATCCGTCCATGATGTACGCCATCATGGCCATGGATGCTCTCGGTTATGAACGCGACCATCCTGACTTGCGGCTTGCCCTTCAGCAGTTCGACGATCTGATTCTGGAAAACGAGCAGACCCTCATCTTCCAGCCGGCCAAGTCTCCGGTATGGGACACGGCGATTGCCGCTTTCGCTCTCGGCGAATTTGCCGAAGCAGAGCCTGCGCGACTCACTCGCGCCGCCGACTGGCTGCTCACCAAGGAAGTTCGGCGCAAAGGGGACTGGTCCGCGAAGCGCCCGGACTTGACTCCGTCCGGTTGGGCATTCGAATTCGCCAATGAATTCTATCCCGACATTGACGACACGGCGATGGTGCTACTGGCGCTGCTTCATTCCAAAGCCAGCGATCCGGAAAAGCAGACTCGCGTCGAGCGCCGCGCCATCCAATGGCTGTTGGGAATGCAAAGTTCGGACGGCGGATGGGCCGCTTTCGACGTCGACAACAACTGGCAATTCCTCAACAAGGTTCCCTTTGCCGATCACAACGCCATGCTGGACCCGACTTGTCCGGATATCACCGGACGCGTGCTGGAGTCCCTCTGCCGGCGCGGTTTCGAGTACGCCCATCCTGCCATTGCGCGCGGCGTGAGTTTTTTGCTGGCACAGCAAGATAAGAACGGAAGCTGGCATGGCCGCTGGGGGGTGAACTACGTCTACGGCACGTTCCTCGCCATCAGCGGCCTCCATGCGACGCGTTCCCCGCGCGTCGCCGATGCGATCGCGCGCGGCGCCCGGTTTCTCCGGGAAGCGCAGAATCCGGATGGCGGCTGGGGGGAGAGTTGCTTGGGCTACGACACGCATCGCTTTGAGAGGGCCGGAAGCACACCGTCGCAAACGGCCTGGGCAATTCTCGGCTTGATGGCCGCCGGAGGAATTCACACCCATGCGGTAAGGGAAGGTGTGCGCTGGCTCGGCGAACACCAGACCCCTGATGGAACATGGGACGAACTTATCACGACCGGCACCGGCTTTCCGGGCGTCTTCTACATCAGCTACCACTTGTATCGCGATTACTTTCCGATCCTGGCTCTGGGCACCTATGCGAAAGGTGTCGAGAAGGCCTCGGCGGACTCCCACGTACCACAAACCGCGGAGTAAACGCGAAACTCAGATTCCCGGGTCGGGTTGCATTATTCGGACGCCGTGCTTGCGCTTGAGCCCTGCAAGCCACCGGCAACCCTTTCCGAATCAACGCTAAGGCAGCGAATACGCGAACTCGTAGGAATGCTTTCTGTCCGCAACCATAATCGTCAACCTTCCGCTGATCCCGACCAACTCTCCGGTCCCGGAATCCGGCACGACAGTAACCGACATTTCGGGCGTCCCTTCTGTCATCGTTCCGATGTGTGCTCGTCCCTTCGAGGTCGCCGTGAAATTGTTTGTCCAACAGGAACCTCCCCAAGTTCGGATCGTCCTTGTCGTCCGGTGGCTGAGGGATCACCTTCACTTCAAATGTTCCCTTCGCATGTTCTGCCAACCTGGTCTCCTTTTTGAAGGGCATTCGATCCCGGGGGTTTTGTCTGCGCCACGGCCAGCAACGCAAAACCAAGACACACGCAGGTCGCCACGACACCGCCCGGTTTCACGCCAACCCGCTTGTCCGCGCCAACTTCAACGCTTCGATCGCCGCTCCACGCGCCCCCGCGGTATCCCCATTGGGCATAACGTAAATCGGAATATCCGCCTGCTCTTCTCGCTGCACAGGCATGCCCGCGCGAACCTCCTCGATGAACCAGCGCTGAAATTCCGGGCTCGCCTCGAGCGCCCCGCCCCCAATAATCAATGCATCCGGATCAAACGTATTCACCATCTCATCCAGGAAGATCCCCATACCGTGCGCTTGCACCCGAAAAACTTCGCGGCACATGGCGTCGCCTTTGTCCGCCATACCGCGCACCATCTTTGCCGCACGTTTCAAGTCCCCAAGTTTCCCCAGTTCGTGGTCGGGATATTTCGGCAGAAAATACGGCAGAAACGTCTTGGCGATCGCGGTGAGCGAGCATACCGACTCCAGGTCTCCCGTCCGCCCGCAATTGCACTCCGGCTTCAGCCCGGGAATTCCCGCAATACTCTGGTATGGAATCAAGACGTGTCCCAACTCCCCGCCAAATCCCTTTCGCCCCTTCACCACATTACCTTCGATAATGATTCCGCCGCCTAACCCCGTCCCGATAACCACCGAAACCGAGGTCTCTTTACTGTTTGCGCCGAAGATCGCGAAATGACCCCAAAGGGCGCCGGCATTCCCATCGTTTAAATACGTCACCGGCTTTCCGAGTTTCCGGGCCAGCCCTTCGCGAATATCAAAACCCGCCCAGTTCGGATGCACGAAGTTTGTCGAACCCTTCGCGCTCAGCATACCCGCCGCGCTCGCGGGACCAGGGGTATCCAGGCCAACGGCAACAATGTCGCTCAACGGCACACGGGCCAGATCCGCCGCGATTTTCAAGCCGTCTTCAATCTGCTGCAGGCAAATCTCCGGCCCCTGTGTCGAAAGGGCCGGGTGCTCGCACAACCCCTCAATCAAAAACTTCTCGTCCCTGCTCACCACGGTGTAGTTAATCGCCGTGCCGCCCAGATCCACTCCTGCCACAACTTCCACGGGTTTCTCCTTCCGCTGATTCACTGGCCGCGATTTCTGTTGGCGGCAAACAGCTTACACGGATAATCCAGCGCCGGATTTCGCTTTCTGCAAAAGCCAGCGTTCCGGAGCAACAAGTGGCCCGAATAATCCCCTGACTCTATACCGCCCGAGACATGCTGCGTACGGAACCGCTCGCGCTAACTTGAGGCGGCCAGGCCGTAGAGGTATTCGACGTGCGACAGTGCTCCACCGTCCATGCCTTTCACTTTTGGGTTTGTGGATTCGATCAGGTAGTACTCGTCGGGGGCGTGAGCACCGTTGCCGTGCCCCAAACCGAAGTGGCCAGCGGGCAGGCGGAGCGGGTCGCTGGTGAAGACGTAGCCGGGCCAGGAGCCAGCGAGTCGCGGCAGGAGCACGGGATCGATTCCATTGCGCTGGTAGACTTCGGCCGCCACGTGAATCACGGCGGAGTCCGCCGGGGTGCTGGTGGGATCGTATCCGCCGCTCATGTGCACATCGATGTCGGCGAAGCCTTTCTTGGCGAGATGGGCCTTGAGGGCTGCGAGGGCTTCGGCAGCGGTCATGTCGGGGACCAGGCGCATATCCATTTTTGCGACGGCTTTGCCGGGGAGGATGGTCTTGCCACCCGGGCCAGTGTATCCGCCGACGAGACCTTCAATGTTGATCGTGGGTCGCGAGACGAGCATCTCCATCGATTCTTCCCAACCCGCGTCGTGAATCCAGCGGTCGACGCCTTGTTGTTTCTTGGCTTCGGCTTCGTTGAGGCGCTGCGCGGCCACTTGGATCATCTTTTTTTCCGCAAGAGAGAGGGGGCGGGCCTTCGCAGCAAAACCTTCCACGACCGGGTCGTTCCCGTCCGGGGATACCAGCGTGGCAAGCGCTTCGACCAAGTGCCATGCGGGACTATCCACCCTGGCCTTATTGCTGGAGTGCAGATCCTTCCTCGGCCCGCGTCCCCACAACTGGCCGCTCGAAGTCAGCTCCAGCTCGACGACGCCCTTTGCTCCGAGGAACATCACGACCTGGCCATCTGATTGCTGTGATGCGTAGGGCATGTATACGCCGGTACAGTTTTTCAGCGCGGTCGCGATTTCCGGCTTGCGAACCACTTGCGGAAAATGTGGTGAGCCAATTTCCTCTTCCCCTTCCGCGACGAGCACGAAATTCACGGGTAGCTTCTTCCCTGCTCCGCGGATGGCGTGCAAGGCCGCGAGCAAAGTCGCTTCCGGACCCTTCTGGTTCACCGCGCCCCGACCCACGATCGCCTTGCCCAGTCCAGGCTTGTCCACCAGCGCGGCGTCGAACGGCGGCGAAGTCCACTCTGCAGGATCGGCTTGCTTAACGTCATACATAAAATAAAGCGCGATGGTCTTGGGCGCGCCCGCGTCGAGCGTGGCGAAAATCCCCGGCTGGCCGTCGGTGGGAACCTTCGTGACTTGCTGAAATCCCGCGTCACGCAGCATGCGCATCGTGAGGTCGCAGCCTTCGCTCATTCCCCGATTTTCGGCGGCGATGGACGGCTGCTTGATCCATTCCTGCAGTCGTTGCACCGCCTCGTCGTGGCGCTTCTCGATCTCCTTTCCGATGGCGCTCAACTCCTCGGGCGCTACTGCCCCTGACGCCCAATTCGGCAGAGCGAGCGATGCCGCGCCCACCAATCCGCTTGCCGCTGCGCCTTGTAAGAACAAGCGCCGGTCTACGGAACAAAACGAGGCCATTGAATCCGCAGTCTTTTCCGCGTCACACTTTCCTTCGCTCATGAGTTCCTCCCAGAAACGGGCTACACGCCGCCGGTCGGTCCCGAAACCGCGGACGAATTACGGCGAGAGACTACACCGGACCGCCTGCCTCGGCAACGGCGTAGTGGACGGCCATGAATGGAATTGTTCACTCCGCGGACGCCAACAGACTGCTGCTGCAGGGATGCCAAGAAAACGGCCCAGATCGCAGGGCGCAGTTTCGGCAGGCGGAGAAAACTAGCTTTCGACAGGTACGTATCCGCCGCGGTCGGCAGGATAAAAGAGAAGTAGCGATCATGTTTCCCGCTTGCGTTGCTCCGAATTCGGCTCAGATCTTAGTACGCGCGCGGGGGCAGGAAGTTATCGGGCCGAGAAACATGCCAGGTTCGTAGGTTCGCCGCTGCTACTGCGGGCATTGCGTTTGCACCGCGGCTTGCATGTCCGGATCGAGCAGGGCGCCGCGCCAGCGCGCGGAGCAGACTTGGGCTGCGGTCAGACCGCTCGCTCCGCGCAGGTCTGCGCCGGAGAGGATTGCGTTGTGAAGGTCGGCATCGCGCAGCACGGCACCGGTCAATACTGCACCTTGCAGGTCGGCAGACTTGAGATCCGCGTCGAGCAGGATCGCGCCTTTGAGCTGCGCGCCATTCAGATTTGCCTGGGTCAGTTTCGCGGAAGAAAGATCGGCTTGTTGCAGGTTGGCAAACGAAAGTGTGCTCTGTTCCAATTTTGTATCGCGCAAATCCGCCAGAGACAGATCGGCGCGCAGCATCTGCGCGTACCGCAGATTGACCGCGTAGAGCGATGCGCCACCCAGCTTCGCGTTCGACAAGCGGGCATTCTCGAGGACACTGTAGGAAAGATCGGCGGCGCGGAGGTCGGCGCCGGTGAGATTCGCGCCGGACGCGTTGGAAGAAACCAGTAGCGCGTGTCCTATTTTCGCGCGATCGAGAATCGCGTCACGGAGGTTGGCCTCGCGAAGATTAGCATCGCGCAGGTCAGCTTCGGAAAGGTACGCACCTTCCAGGTTTGCGCGCCAGAGCTTGGCATTGACGAGATAAGCGCGATAAGCGCGCGTAAATCGCAGATTGATTTGATTGAGGTGCGCCCCGTCGACTTCGGCGAGCCCCTGCTCGCTCCAATCGCCGTTCGGCGGCGCGGACGAAAGTGATGCTTCCGTCAAATCCGCATAGGGGCGGTACCCGACCGATTGCAGGACGTTGGCGGCCCAACGACGGATGTCGGCTGTGGAATGCTGCGGAGCAATATCGCGATCCGAGGGCAGACCGCGATTGACGCCGAGAGAGAAGAGCAAAATCACGCAGCCGGTGGCCAGAGCCGCACGCAGCGTCAGAAACGCCAACCGCAAGAGGTTCTTGGTCTTGTGATGGCGCAATTCGCCCGGGCGCAGGAATTTGGAAACGATCGAGGGCAGACAAGTGGCCGCGCCCACCGAGAGTGTCAGCAAAACGGAATGCAACAGAGTTCCGCGGAAATCCTGGCGTACGAGATAGCGCAGCCAGAACAAGAACAGCGTCGTCGGAACAACCCAGTACGCCAATATGGTGGATAGCATCGTTTCCAGCATGGCGAACGGCGAGCGACCGTCGCGCATCCAGCGGAAATGACGCCGCACGACGCCCATCAAATACCACGGGCCGTCTTTCTCGAGCGTTTGCCCATCGACGAACACCGCGGGAAGTTCCGCCATTCCGCCCCACAGGCGCAAAAGCAGAAAATGAAATCGCACGTAAGCGATGAACAGCAGCAACGGTCCGCCGAGGTAAAAGCCGGTCATGGGCAGGACGTTGCCGAGGCGAGACAGCGGAATCGCCGAGGAATTCAAGATCAGGCGAAGATCGGAGGTGGACGCTATCAAAAGACAGCAGATGGCGCTGAGCGAAAGCATCAGGAAATAAAACCATCGCGCGACCTTGGTGGCATCTTCGATGGCGCGAGAGCTGTCGAAAGCTGCCACGGTTTCGGGCAGAATCGCGTCGAACAGGTTCGCGCCGCCAAGACGTCCGACCCACACGCCTTCCGCGCCGTAGAGGTTGGCACCCATCAAGTTTGCGCCGCGGAGTTCGGCACCAAGCAAGTTCGTATCGCGCATGTCGGCCTGGATGAGGCTCGCGCCGCGCAAGTTGGCCATCGAAAGGTCCGCGCCGGCCAGGTTCACTCGTTGGAGGGATGCACCTTGCAGATTGACGCCGGTCAGGTCGGCCTTGGCAAGACTTACTCCGCTCAGATCGGCTTTGGCACCGGTTTCGCCCGCAGACTCCACCCAGATTCGGTGCTGGTCCAGGACTTCGGCAAGCTCGATCATGGAAATGGACGCGAGGCTGTCCTCGTTGGTGATTTCCGGCTGCGGATGCTCGTGCAGTGACTCGGTTTTCAGGTCCCGTAGCGAATCGCTGGGAGTATCCACGCGTGTGACATGGTCGGTGTCCGCCGCCACTTTTTGAACGTCCGTTGTAACTTTCACGGCGACGCCCTTCTGGGCCTCCGCGGTGCGCTCCGCTTCCAAGGCGGCCTGCAGCTCTGCAATCGTGTCGGTTTGCATTTCCAATCCCATTCCTTGCACTCCCGTCGATCTTAGCGCGTGTGATGACTCGGCCCGAGTCGGTCAGACAACGCGCTTATACCCCGCGGCGGATTCGCCGCCCCCAAAGTTGGTTCCGCACGGCACTGTATGGTTCCTGGGCACCGATCATCCTCCCCTATTCGGGAGGTAGAAGTCGCCTGCTCCGAAGTACAGGCGGCTTACAGGTAACATCTGCAATGAAAACACAGGCTTTTATGGGCCGTTTCGCATCGCAACCTGGCACGCAGTAGTTTTTTGGCAGCGTTCTGCGTAAACAAGGGACGGCGGCGAGGCCGGGTCGCGTAAGATTCTGAAGTCAGCAAGATTTCTCGAGGTGTCAGGAATGAGCACGGTTGTCGTCGCAGAAGCAGAAGACGTTGCCGCCGAGAGACCAGCGCCGGTAGCTGGCGCGCTTCATACCGCCGTGCTCTTGCTGATTCTGCTGGGCGCGGCCGGATTGATGTACTTTTCCGCCGACCGCATGCGCGCCGTCGAGCACCCCAACCGCTTGACGTTCTATTTCACGACGATCGCTTGGGAATGGTTTCTGACGGTTTACGTTCTATTTGGAGTACGGCGCCACGGCAATTTGCTCGGCGAGGTGACCGGCGCGCAGTGGAAAACCGCCAGGGACTTGTTTCGAGACCTGGGAGTCGCGCTGGTGTTCTGGATTGGCGCGCTGGTCGTTCTGGGATTGACAGCGTCGCTGTTACAGTTCCGGGGCTCGCGCCAAAGCCTCAGCTTTCTTGCACCCGAAGGCCCCGCGCAGGTCACCGCGTGGATTCTGGTGTGCGTTACTGCAGGTTTTTGTGAGGAGACGATTTTCCGCGGATATCTGCAAAAGCAGTTCGTCGCGTGGACCGGCAACGCGCCCGTTGGCATAGTGCTTTCCGCCGCAATCTTCGGCGTTTGCCACATTTATCAGGGAACCAAGGCCGTGGTGGTCATCACCGTATACGGTCTGATGTTTGGGATTCTTGCGCAGCGGAGAAAGAGCATGCGTCCAGGCATGATGACCCACGCGCTGCACGACAGCATCGGCGGCCTGGCGGTGAGGTTTCTACCAAAATGAGGTAGAGCGGTGGGTAGGGCCGCGCGCGTGCCGCGCAGAAAAAAAACAGCCGGAGCGCTCCGCTGAGGGGCCGAGGCACTCCGGCTTATCCTGCCCGCCTCCGCAGTGAGCGAGCAAGAAACTGGTTAAACTTCAACAATGCAAACTTAGCAAGACCGTTTCTACTGCTTCCGGTCGTCGTCGCCACGCAGAAACTCGTAGCGTTCGATCGCGGCGACGACGCCAATGGCGCCCTCGTCACGCGCTTCGGTCCGTTGCACGCGGCCAAGGCAGCGCACTCGTACCGGACCTGCAAGCGTGATCTCGTTTGGCAAGGTCAAGAGGATCTCGATTGCCGAGCCCTGTTTGACATCCTTCGAGAGGAAGAAGTAAACGCCCCGCGAACTGACATCGCGGGATTCCGTACTGGTCTCGCCGACCGCCGCGCCCGTCGTCCATCGGACGGTAAGCGGCAGCCGCATTTGAAAGCGCTGGGTATTGCGGCGTTCGGACGCGGTCAAGGCGGAGCCTCCTGATTGAAACAAGAGTTTAGCCGGGGCGCGTGAAAGGGACAATAGGACTCCGGGTTCAAAAAGAAATGGGAGTCAGAAAGTACGGATGTACCAGAACCGGGTCCGTGAAGATCAGTACTGCACGCGGCGAAGGCTACGGAGCGGGGAACTGGAAATTCACTAGTTGTCGGTGAAGTTCCAGGAAAGGCGCAAGGCCCGCCGTTGGCAGGTGGCGTACCTAGCGGCCCGGCGTCCTTCGTGTGGCGAAAGCTAGGGGATGGAGCGGTCGGCCCGAGGGGAGATCTCTTCCGCTTGAAGCAATCTCCGTCTCAACCAGAAAAACTCGAACGCCGCCGCTATTCGCTTTTTATTCGCTGCAGGTTACGCGCTTCTCCGTGTGGGGTCTGCGTCCGGCTGGCACGCCGGCGTTTCGTGATATTGTTGCGACCCGCCGGGGAGCGCGAAGTGACGACGGCTGTGCTCAATCTGGTCGATCATCCATGGCCCCTGCTTGGCGTTTTATTCGTGTTGCTTGTGGTCGTCGTGGAATTGGGTCACCGGCTTCGGTTGGCGACCGCGGCGAACACCGACGAACAGCTTCGGGAGCCGTTGGTCGGGGCGCGCGATTCCATCAGTTTGCTGCTAAGCCTGCTGCTGGGGTTCACCCTCGCGATGGCCTTACCTCGCTATGAAGACCGCAAGAAACTCATCATCGACGAGGCCAATGCGATTGGAACCACGGCGCTGCGCGCGCGGTTGCTTCCCGAACCGGCACGCAGCACCACCTTGCGGCTTCTGTCGGATTATGTGGATGCGCGGGTGGAATTCTCGACGGCTCCTCTGAACGGTCAAGAATTGCAGAACTCTCTGGCGCGCACGAAACAACTCCAAGAGGCGTTGTGGCAACAAAGCGTCGCTGCCGCGGAGCAAAACCCAACACCTCTCACCGCCATTTCGTCCAATCTTTGAATGAATCCATCGATTTGACCGAAAAGCGGCTCGCCACGCTCGAAAATCGCATCCCGAATGCGATCTGGATTTTACTGGTGCTCATCTCTATTTTAAGTTGCCTGACAATCGGGGTAAGCGAGCGGCGGAGATTCTGGTTCTTGATGGGGGTATCCCCGCTGACGATCGCGATCGTGATGGCCTTGATCGCCGATCTCGACTCCCCGCGCACCGGCCTAATTCAGGTTGGCCAGCAAAGCTTGCGAAGGGTACAGCAGGATTTGAAGTCCGGAGTTTTGGCGCCGCGATAAACCCCACCTCGATAAAGCTTCGATCTCAAAAATCAATAAACGGAGATGGAACGCTAGTTTTGATCGATCAGACGATGATGGATGGCGTACAGCGCTAGCTCCAAACGATCGGAGACGCCCAGTTTGTCGAAAATATTGTGAAGATGATTCTTCACCGTTTGCTCGCTGATGAACAGTTTTTCCCCGATTTCTTTATTGCGGAAACCCTGCGCAACCAGCTGCACGATTTCCTTCTCGCGATCGCTCAAAAGCGGCTTTTCGCGGCGTGGACCGGATTCCGAAGACTTGGAGAAAGCCTTCATGACTTCCGAGGTCATGCGGTTATCGAGCCAGATTTCGCCGGCGAAAACGCGATGGATACTCTTGACGAGCAAATCGGTGGCCGACTGTTTAAGAACGACGCCGCGGGCGCCCAAGCGCATGGCGCGAACCACATCGCGATCATCTTCGGCGGCGGTCAGCACCACCACGCGCGTAGGTATCGTGTCGAAGTTCACTTCTTCCAGAACGGCGAGACCATCTTTGTCCGGCATGCGCAGATCGAGCAGTAGGATGTCAGGCTTGAGTTTCGCGAGCAGCTTGATGCATTCAGCACCGTTCTGAGCTTCACCGACGATGACAATATCCTCGTCGGCGCCCAGGAGTTTACGCAAGCCGTCGCGAAAAATCGCATGGTCATCCGCGAGGAGGACACGAATTTGTTGTTTTGTTTTGGCCATTAGCCGAGCGGAATCTCGATAGTCAGACGCGCCCCGTGGCCCGGATTGGACTCCACGGTCAACACGCCCCCCACGGTACGCGTACGCTCCTTGATGGAGATAGGACCCAGCCGCAGACGGTCTAATTCATCGCCTGTGAACCGTCCAGCGAAGCTAAACCCTTCGCCGTTATCGTCAACCACCAAAACGAGCCGGCTGTCGTCCTGCGACAGTTTTACCACGACATGGGAAGCCTTAGCATGCTTTTTTATGTTGTTGAGTGCTTCCCTGTATATCTGGAAAAGCTCGCGGCAGACCCGGTCGGGCGCCTGCACTTCGACCGAATCAATCAGTAAATCAAGCGCCAGGGTGGACTCGTTCCGAAAACGCTCCGCGAAACCAATCATAAGGTCCACCAGGTCGGCGCTTTGCACGCGAACCGGCCGCATGTCCGTTACCATGCGGCGAAGTTCGGCGGACTCGCCCTTTACCGTTTGCTGTAGAAGGGCCAGACTGGTGGCGGCCTGCTCCGGCGTCACCCCGACTTGGCGGCGTAGCACGTCGAGCTGTATTTCGAAGCTCAGCAGAGTCTGCAGGATGCCATCGTGGAGGTCTCTGGAGATGCGGCTGCGCTCGGCTTCGATGGCTCGGGCGCGCAAATGGCGCAAGAGAAAGACGTTCTCAAGCGACGGACCAATGTGCCGGGAAATGCGCTCAAACCAAGCTAAGTCGTCGCGAGTGAAGCGATTGCGGCCATTGAGCAGAAAGAGGCGGCCCACCGGTTGACCTCCCTGATCGAAGGTGACCGTCATCATCGATTTCAGTCCAAGCAGCTGCTGGGTCGGCCCGGGAAGCCTCGGAAGAGACTTCAGGGATCGGCCGTCACGGCGGTCCCACCCGAAACCCGAACCTGCACCCACAAGGGTATTCCAGCATATCGTGGCGTCGGCATCGTCGAGCAGCAGGCCGTCGGCACGAGTCAGCGGCAGGTTATCGGGCAACAAGCGCTCACTTTCGCCAGCCTTATGGCGCCAGAGAAAGATACGCTCTAGGTCAATGTCGCGATAAACGAGCAGCGCTTCCTGGGCGTGAAAGGCCCGCGTAAGTTCATCGAGGAAGAGGCGGAGGCACTCGGCAAGCCCCTGATCAACCTCCATGGTACTGGTGATGCGCGAGAAAAATTCGTTCTGGACGGCGAAGAGCCGGTTGCGATCTCCCAGGAAAGCGATGCCTGCGCCGGCGGCGAACGTAGCTCCCGCGAGGCCCACCCAGGAAACGATTCTGATCCAGTGGATTTCCCCTTTGACGACAGTAAGCAAGACGAGTTCAAGCGATAGTAGGCCCGCAAGCGGGAAAGCGGAGTTCAGGCCCCAGCGAATCCCCGCAACGTAACAGACGAACAAGTAGGGAAACCAGGCCGGCACCATCGACGGGCTGACGATCATGAAGTAGCCCAGCGCCACGAGATCGAAAAATAGCGGTACGTGCCACGAGCGGCTGCTGACGACATGCTCAAACAGCACCGCGCAAATGGACAACACCAGGTAGCCGATTAGAAAGGAGATCGTCCGCCTGGCGTGCAGGGACGCCGGCTGCTGTAGCAGCGCGATCAACGCCAACAGCACGATGATCGGGCGGGCGTACGCAATCTGCCGTTCAAAATGCCGGCGATCGGTTTCGTGCGGGTTCATGCGCGGGGACGCATTCCTATCCCTTGAGTCTAGCAAGGGATGGCGAGTGTACAGTGACAGCGTTTCCAGCTAAGAACGAGTCACCGAAAGGACACCAACGGTCCAAGCCCAGACCGGCGTTCTAAACATGGCCGGCTCGCCATGCTGGGAGAGAAAGTTCTCTTGGATTCTTCCCTTAGGGAGCTCGCAGCGCTCGCTCCGACCTGCCGCGCCTTGCCTTCTAAGAGAGCTTTACCAGGTCCTCGAGGATTAAGGCTCGCCGGTTCGACGTGCGGAAACAACCGAGCGACCAGCATACACCGCCGCAGGCCGCAACCCACCGGCGGATAGCCCGAGCTTGGCAGTATCGGGACTGGTGATCGCGCGTCGGATCGCGGCCAGCGGCGCGCCGTCGTTCAGTTGCACTGTCTTGCCGTCGCTTTCAATCCCGAGTTGCGTCCACATCGTGGAAAGATCGACGGCCATCGGCTGGTCTTTCATTTTCCCGTACAGTTCGGTCAGCACAGAGACTCCCGTGGCACGATCTCCCAGCGTAAAGGCATCTTCAAGTTTCCAATCGTACCGAATGTCGCCACCGGCGTTGAGAATTCCGCGCAAGGCATCCTGCAAACCCTTCTTGTTGTGGGTCTGCTCTCGAATTTTGACGTCGGCCATGAAACAGAACAGCGCTCCGCCCCAATAGGTGCTCGCCCAGGTGTGCGTGTGGTCCAGACCCTTGTCGTCAGGATTCGGAACGCCCTTGCGCATATCGCGCGCCAGATCCGTCCACATTTGTAGGGCGGTCATTTGGCCAGCCTGGATACGCGCGATCGGTTCGACATAGGTCGAAATGCCTTCCTCGATCCAGTGGTGTTCGTCCGCGACCGATGGAAACGCCAAGTGCACCATTTCGTGCGTCAACATCCAGTCTTCGGTCAACTCTGCGGGTTGCGTCTGCGCTCCCACACCGATCTTGATCAATCCGCCGCCATCGCGTCCCCATGTCGTGCCATGCCGTACCCCCCGCCCATCAAACTGCGTTATACGAATTACCAGGTGCGGTACCGGGGAGCGGCCGTAGTATGTGGCCACTGCTTCTCCTGCCAACTGTACCCAATGAATGAGCTCGGCTTGCGAGAGCTTCCACTCGCCAGATTCGATCGTCACATCAATCCGCGAGCCGCCAATGATCAGTGTAGAGGTCATATCACTCGCCCTGACGCAAGCAATCCAAAAAATCCAACCCAACGACAACACCAGCACCTTGAAACGGCGGGACCAGCGGAAATGGAGTCCGGTGCAAGCCATAGAATGGTGATCGCTGACGTCAAGCTAACCGCAAACTGTTTCAACTTTCCAGCGAACGCGAAGCCGGTAAGGTCAATGTTTCGCTGCGGAAACCGACCAGGGTATCGACGGCGAACTTGCCCGGCCCAAAAATCAGGATGAGCACGGAGGCGACCAGGAAGGTGTAGGGGGCGGCGGCGTAGAACTTGTCGGGATCGGAGAAAATCGAAAATAGCGCCTCGCGATCTGCGGTAATGTAGGCAACGACCAGGTTGATGGTCATCGCCAGCGCTGTGAGCCGCGAGAGCAAACCGATCGCGAGGAAAATTCCGCCAAAAAATTCCAGACACGAGATCGCTACAGCCGTTTGCGCGGGCATGGGCAGCCCAAGACTGGTAAAGAATTCCGTCACCTTAGACAAATTATGCAATTTGCCCCAGCCGCTCTCAATCAGCTGCCAACCCCAATAAAGCCGGACCGCAAGAAGAAATGGAGATTGCAAAAAGGAGACGAGCTCGAAGAATCGATCGTAGAGCTGACGAAATTGCGTAAAAAGATTTTTCATATCGATGTAAGAGCCTCGAGCCGCGGAAAGCTTCACGAAGTCGCCAGCTTTTTCTCCGGCCGGCAGAACCATCCCAGCGTGGCCCAATTCTGAAACCATTGCTGCACAGCAGCGGGGCGCTCGGCGAGCGCGATCGAACTGTTGCGAAACGCCCCGTCGATCGCCTTTTCAACCGTCTTCCCTTGGCGCAGAGCGCTGAGCACCGCGAACTCTTCCGCTTCAATGCGCCGGAAATATACCGAATTGTCGATCCGGTGCACCACCAGAAAAATCGCCCCCGGCTTCAGCTTTGCGACCGCACGCACGTGCGTTCGTTTACGGCGCTCTTCGAACGCATTGCTGGCAAAGTCTTTGTCTTCATCCTCTTTACGTGCGGCAAGCAGCAACTCATCCACCGGATAGGAAAAGCTGAGCAATTGCACATAGGGCTGCAATTGCAACCGCAGACCGGCGCCTACGGCCCCCGCAAGATCTTCGGTGCTGAGCACCGGCAGGGCCGCAGCGTCGAATGCTTCGATGTCGGCCCATTCGAGCCTCGCGATATCCAGGACCAGACGCTGCTTGGTCCCTGCCCATTTCGGATGCTTGCGCAGCCACATTTCCAGTCTTGAACCCAAGTTTCGCAAGGTGAACGAGCGCGAAGGGCAATCCATGAGGTACGACTTGCACACGGCCTCGAAGCGTTTCTCTCCAAGCACCGAGCGCACTCCCGGAAAGTCCTCCGTCATGCTGGAGAACAACCGGAACCAATACTGCCGGTTGTAAATCTCCAGCCGTTCGAACGAGGTAAGACGGTCATTGGGCTTGATGAACCGCGCCGCATAGGAGCGCATGGGCCGGCCATCGGGCGCTTTTTGCTGCATTCGCTCCGTCGAGGTGAGCGGTTGCATCACAGCGCGAGCCATGGTTCGTTGTAATTTCAGGAGTTTCATACGGCGGTCGCCAGCACGCTGGACGATAGAAACTTGTTCGCTTTCAAAGCTTCGTCGTGAACTTCCCGGAACGACGGGATGCTGTCGTCCCACTCCAACAAGGTCGCGGTGTGCCCGGCGCGATGGATCGCGCGGTCGTATAGTTTCCACACCGGATCGATCACCGGATGATCGTGGGTGTCCAGAATGTATTTGCGATACTTCGAGTGGCCCGCTATGTGAATCTGCGCCACACGCTCCGCCGAAACGCTGTTGACGTAAGTCATCGGATCGAAGTTGTGGTTCTGCGACGACACGTAAATATTGTTCACATCCAGGAGAATTCCGCAGTCGGCGCGCTCCACGACCTCATTCAGGAACTCCCACTCGGTCATCTCGGAAACGTGAAACTCGGCATAACTGCTGACGTTCTCGACGGCTATCGGCACTTCCAGAAAATCTCGGACTTCGCGCACCTTTTGTGCGGTGATTTTCGCCGCTTCAAACGTGTACGGCATGGGCAGCAAGTCGTGGGTATACCGGCCATCCACACTGCCCCAGCAAAGGTGATCGGACACCCAGGGCGTTTTCGTGCGCTTGACCAGGTCTTTGAGCCGGCGCAGATGCTCGCGGTTGGGCTTCTCAGCCGAGCCGAAATACATCGATACACCATGCTGAACAACCTTGTATTGCTCTAAAATCTGGTCGAGAATCTGCAGCGGCCGCCCGCCGTCGATCATAAAATTCTCAGAAATAATCTCAAACCAATCTACCACCGGCTTGCGTGTCAGGATGTGTTCGTAGTGCGGCGCGCGCAGTCCGATCCCGATGCCGTAGTCGGTAAATCCGTTGAACTCATTCGCGGGCATTGCCATCTTCTCCGGGAATAACGGGGAAACTTGAGGGCCGGTGAAGACTCACCAGCCCCCCTACAAACAAAAAACGGTTGAAGGTTATCGTGATGGGTGTTACTCGGGCATCTTGCTGCCGTCGGTTGCGCAGCCGCCCTTGCCCTTGCAGGAGTTCTTGGACTTGCAGCCGTTGTCACTCGACTTGCAGCCGCCCTTGCCCTTGCAGGAGTTTTGGCCCTTACAGGCGTGCTTTTCTTTCACTTTCTTGTCGGCTTTCGTGTCGTCCTGGGCGGTGGCCGAAGCGTTCGCGCCGGGAACGAGATTGGAAGCCTTTACAACCGCGCCAGTTCCCGCGAGCAAGCCCGCGATCGCTGCGCCCGTGAGTAGAAACCGATTTGACTTTGTCATTTTCCCCAACGTCCTCCTGAATGAATTTGACTGCACCTACTTCAGGCAGAAGTTCTGCCAGAAGACCGTGTGACTCCCTAGAGCGCCTGGACCGCGAGGCAAATTGCGAGCATTTTTGTCTTGGCCAGGACTGGGGCTCCGGTGGGCGGTCTCGACGGCGATTTCAACCTTACGCCCGATGAGATATCGCCTGCCAGCAAAAATATCGTCGCGGATTGCAAAAGCTTTGTAACGCAGGATCCCACCCCTAGTACTAATACCCTCCCAAATCTATCGACCGGATTTCCCGATCCCTATCCCAGCAACCGGAGGAGAGGACCCGTCCTGCTGCCCGGTAACCCAAGCACCTTGTTGATCTTGGTCGAGAGCTCCTCAGGCTTGAAGATGGGTGCCGAGCATGTCCGCTCTGTACAGACATACGCCGCCGCGCGGCGAACGGATGGATATTGGACATCGGGATTGGGTAGCTTCCCTTCCCGCGTGTCCCACCATTCGAGCCGCTTATAAAAGGACGGATATTGCAGCGCCGCCTGGAACAGCGCCTTCGCGGACGCGTCGTCTTTTGGGCCCACAACGGTTAGGTGCAGCGGCGGCCGGCTCACTTCATAGTCGGCGAGCAACACACTCGCCACCGGCAAGCGCGTCGCGATCGGAGCCGCCGCCAAGTAGCGCATCGCCGCTTCACTCACCCTTCGGTACCTCAGGTCTCCGGTCAAGTGAAAGAGCAAGTTCGCCGCACGGGCTACCGCTACGTTCTCGTCGCGTTGAGGGTGCGGATGGTAGGCACGGTCCGTGGGAGCTGCCGCCGAGACAAATCCCGCCCCGGCAGAAGTCCGGAATGTCCGATCGATATATCCCAACGACCCCATCGCATCCCTCAGCCACTTCCGGTCCGCAGTAACGCGATAGAGCGCGAGGTATGCCCGGGCCATCGCTACGGAATCACCGAGGAACGGCCCGCCAACATCCTTGGCGCCATGTCGGAACCCACCGACGGGCAACGCCCGGTGCTGGGTCACCCAATCCGCAGCGCGAACCGCCCGCTCCAGTGTCGTCGGATCGGCCGTGACTTCATAAAGCGAAGCCAGCGCCGTAATGGCCCAGCCGTTTTCGCGAGCGTACACGTGGGTGTCCACCCGCGGCAGGCCACGCTTCCGGCGTTCTTGATCGTTCAGCGCGAAATACTCCGCGCTGTGTTGACCCTTGATCACGTCCGCATCCTGGCTCGCGTAGAAAGCGCCGTCAGGGCTGGTCAGAAATGTCGCCAGGAATTGCTGAATCGCCTGAGCCGCGTGCAAGTATTTCGGATCGCGCCACTGCGCGTACGCTTGCACGTAAACTCGCAGGTTCTCCGCCTGCACCGACATGATCTTCTCGAAATGCGGCTTGGTCCAAACACCGTCGGTCGAGTATTGATAGACGCCTCCCCAGACCGGGTCCAGCAGTTGCAGTTGCGCGTCTAATGTCTGCTTGGCCATGGTCTCGGCGTGCGCATCGCCATGCGCCGCCCGGTCGACCGCCAATTCCACGGAATCGATATCCAGATATTTCTGGTCGACGCCCCAGCTTCCCTGTTTGGCGTCGTATCCGGCGAGATACTCTTTGTCCAGCTGCGTCCTCAACAAAGTGGGTAGAAGGGGATTCGTCGGGAAGGCAATCTTTTTTTCCAACTGCACCGATGGCCCCGGGGTCGGGTCATCGATAATCGCTTGTAGCATGCTGACCATTTCCTCCGGTGCCAGATAACCTTGCCTCTTCACGATTTCATGGCCCGCGCCGTCGAAGACCACGGTGGCCGGCCATCCATAGTCCTCGTACCGGTTCGAAAGATCGGGCCGCGAATCCTGGTCCACTCGCACGGTCAAATATTTGCTATGCAGCAGCGCCAGCACCTTGGGATCGCGATACGTCATCACCTCCATAACGTGGCACCAATGGCACCACACCGCCTCCAAATCCAGGAGCACAAATCGCTGCTCGCGCTTTGCTTGGGAAAACACCTCATCCGACCAGGGGAGCCAGTTCAGCTTGCTAGCGGGCGACACCGTGTTTGGCATTTGTGCCGATGCGCTTGGGGACAACGCCGTGGATCCCAGCAGAACCGCAAGTAGTAACGCGCTACGTTTCGCCAAGTGAACCCTCAGCTTCGATATACGTCTTCCGGTGAGTTTTGGATTCGAGGCTGTAATCCTACGCGACGTCCGTCATGGAAGGCTGGGGGGCCCGCGCCGCACACTATGCTCCTGAGCCGCCCTTCTCGACAACGAAAATCTTCCCCCGAGCAAAGCATCACTCCGGCTGGCCCAGCGCACAGTCACACGACGTCACGCTGCTTAGACTCGCCGGCGCTCGAATCGTGAGCGCAACGGTATAGCGCCTGGCGCGAAGTGCGCCTGCGATGAGCCCGCAAAATAGTCGAAGAACCCAAGCGTTGGGTACGTCCGGCAGATCATCGACGTGTAATGGCATCGTGTCCTGCAATGCACGTATTTTACCGTCGAGTTTTCCACAGCGTACATCATTCACTTGATAGACCTCGAACGTCTCCGAGGCCATCATCATCACAGAATCACGGAGTACCCCAGGGCCATGCACAAGAAATGGTATCTAAAAGACCCCTACGCCGATTTTCCGCCCATGCCGTTCTTTGTTTTGGACTACCTGCTGTGTGCGCTTGTTTTTTTCCTAATCGGAATTGCATCCAACGCGCGCATCGCCAGCCTGATCGCGGCGATCGGCAAGTAATGGGGCGCTGAGCTTCGTTCGCTTTCGGCCTGTAAAGGACTTCTCTGGTTTTGCCCTCACCACCTAAGCAAACCTCTAATGCCTGCCGTCTCTATGCCCCGCTGCGTAGCTGAATTGGGCCTTACAGTGATAAGATAGCTTCGCGTTACACGCACTCGCGCAAGCCGGTCGAACTCCCCGGGTCCCACCGAGTATCGGAGTTCGGCTTGGTTGGACTCCAGCTCATCCTGGAAAGTGCCGTGTAGTCAGTGGTGGGAGTAGCTCAGCTGGTAGAGCGTCGGTCTGTGGCACCGAATGTCGCGGGTTCAATCCCCGTCTCCCACCCCAAGCTCCCGCCTTCGCCGGCATTTCGGTTGGCTGATCCGCAGGCGCAAATCCAATTAAGGTCGTGGGATGAACATTCGTACTCTCGGTGTCCTGTTTGATCTCGATGGAGTGCTGGTCGATTCCACTCCGGCCGTCGCTCGTTGCTGGAGCAGGTGGTCGCTGCTCCACGGCTTCGTAGCGGAAGATGTCGTCCGCCGCGCTCACGGTCGGCCCAGCTTGGTCACGCTTCGCGAACTCCTCCCGAACGCCGATCACCAAGCAGAAGATCGCCAGATGGAGCGCTGGGAGATCGAAGACACCGACGGTGTGATACCGTTGCCCGGGGTCCTGAGCCTGCTTCACGCGCTGCCGCTCGAGCGCTGGGCCATCGTCACGTCTTGCACGCGCCCGCTCGCCGAAGTGCGCATCCGGGTCGCCGGTTTGCCCTGGCCAAAACATCTGGTCACCTCCGCCGACGTCCAGCGGTTCAAGCCCGACCCCGATCCTTATATAGAGGGAGCGAAACTCCTGAAGCTCCCGCCCGCCGATTGCCTCGTCGTGGAAGACGCGCCTGCAGGCATACGTTCCGGCAAAGCCGCGGGTGCTTCTGTTCTGGCGCTGCGCACGACCGAAGTCGATCCTTTATTGTCCTCCGCAGGCGCCGATTGGATCGTCAACGACCTCGCTTCGGTGCGGCTCGACCTACTCACGGACAATCACCACCTCGGGTTCTCCTTCGCCGAGTAAGTCTCCAAGACTTTGACTCGCGTTGACGCCCTGTATAGAATCGCGCTCGCAAACGCACGATGCGCACGGGGAGCTCCGCATGATTAAGGTTCTACGCTCTGTTTTTCTGACGAGTCCGTTTCTATTTTTCCTGGTGCCGTGGAATCTCGGCGCGCAGGAAACCCACGAAAAAGAAACCAAAACAGTCGAGAAAGACAAGCCCGCCGAGCCCGCGCCACCTGCTCCGAAAGAGGAAGCTTCGGTAACCGATCACAACGTAAAGATCGGCGCGCAAACCGTCCCCTACAAAGCCACTGCCGCCACCATCCTGCTCAAAAACGAAAAGGAAGAGCCGACCGCGCTGATCTACTACACCGCCTACACCCGTAGCGACACAAAAGACATATCCCAGCGTCCCGTTTCCTTCGTCTACAACGGCGGCCCGGGCTCCGCATCGGTTTGGCTGCACATGGGTGCGTTCGGCCCCAAGCGCGTCGTCACCTCGAACGCCGAGCCGACTCCTCCGCCGCCCTACAAAGTGGCCGACAATGCGGGTTCCTTGCTCGACAAGACCGACCTCGTCTTCATCGACCCCGTCGGCACCGGCTTCAGCCACGCCGTCGGCAAAGCCCAGGACAAGGATTTCTGGGGCGTCGATTCCGACGTCAAATCCCTTGCCGAATTCATCACCATCTACGTCAGCCGCAACAATCGCTGGAACTCCCCCAAATTGCTGATCGGCGAGAGTTACGGCACCTTCCGCTCCGCGGCTCTCTCCAACTACCTCCAAAATCACGAGGGCATGTATTTCAACGGCATCGTGCTGATCTCTTCCGTTCTCGACCTGGGCACCATTTCGTTCAATCCCGGCGAGGACCAACCCTACGTCTTCTATTTGCCGAGCTACGCCGCTACTGCCTGGTATCACAAGGTTCTTCCCAATCGCCCGGACAACGTCCACGCCCTGATCGACCAAACCCGCCAGTTCGCGGTGACCGAATACGCCTCCGCCCTCATGAAAGGCTCGCAACTCAGCGCCACCGAAAAAGCCGACATAGCCAAAAAAATGTCGCACTACACGGGCTTAAGCGAAGACTACCTGATCAAAGCCAATCTGCGCGTCAACCTTCCGCAATTCATGGAAGAGCTGCAGCGCAGCCGCGGTCTCACCACCGGCCGTCTCGATGCCCGCTTTTCAGGATTTACCTACGACCTGCTCGCCGAATACGCTCAGTCCGATCCGCAATCCGACGCCATCACCGGAGCCTATACCTCCGCTTTCAACACCTACCTGCGCGATGACCTTAAGTTCGGTCTGCAAGACCGCAAATATCGCACCGTTTCGGAAGAAGCCGAACCGGCGTGGGACTGGAAGCACAAAGCCGGAGATAATTTCGGCTTCCCCGGATCGCCTAACGTGGAAGGCGATCTCATTCAAGCCATACTCACCAACCCTCACCTTCAAGTCGAAGTCGAAAACGGTCTGTACGATCTGGCCACTCCGTTCGTGGCCACCGAATACACCATGGAGCACCTCGGCCTGCCCGAAAAACTCCAGAAAAACATCCACCTGCAGTACTACGACGCCGGACACATGATGTATCTGCACGACGAAGACTTGGCCAAGCTGAAAGCCAACGTGGCCGCCTTCATCGAGGCCGCCTCGAAGCACGAGTAGCCAACCGGCGCTTGTTCCGCTGCCGCCATTCAGTAAACGGTAATCTTCTCGCGCCAACTCCGAAGACTTAACACCTACCGCGCCACAACCTCGTCTAGACTAGTTTCGTCGGACGGCCATTCGATCGGCCCTCTTCAGGCGACCCAGACTCGAACCACACGGAGATACAAAAGACCCATGGCAACAACTCCGCAGGCACCGCCGTCTCAGGCACCGCCGTCTCAGCGCACGATTCATACGGCCCAGCTCATCACGGCGATGCTCAAATCCAACGGCCACGTCAGCGACCTGATCTTTTCGCCCGGACGCCCCCCTCAGATCGAAGTCAGCGGCGAACTCGTGGAGCTGAAATTCAAGGGTTTGGAGTCTTTGAGCCCGGACGACACGCGCTTCATTGCCTACGACATTATGGGCAAGAACGAGCACCCCGTGCAGAAACTCGAACAGGAAGGCTCGGCTGATCTTTCCTATGGCGTTCCTGGCCTTGCGCGTTTCCGCGTAAACATTTTTCGCCAGCGCGGCAGCTTTGCCATCGTCATGCGCGTGATCCCCAATGCCATTCCGGGGTTCGAGCAATTGAACTTGCCCACCAAACTCGAAGAAATCACGCACCTCCGAAACGGCATCGTCCTGGTGACCGGCCCGACCGGTTCGGGTAAATCCTCCACGCTTGCCGCGGTCATCGACAAGATGAATACCGACAAGGCGTATCACATTCTTACCATCGAAGACCCCATCGAGTTCTTGCACCGGCACAAAAAGGCCACCATTCACCAGCGCGAACTCCACAGCGATACGCCGACATTTGCATTGGCTTTGCGCGCCGCCCTTCGCCAAGCCCCCAAGGTCATCCTCGTCGGCGAAATGCGCGACCGTGAAACCATTGAGATCGCCCTCGAGGCCGCAGAAACCGGGCACCTCGTGCTCTCCACTCTGCACACCATCGACGCCTCAAAGACCGTGGAACGCATCATCGGCGTCTTTCCTCAGAGCGATCAGCAAGGCATCCGAACTCGTTTCGCGAAAGCTTTTCGCTATATCGTTTCGCAGCGTCTCTTGCCGAAAAAGGATGGGATCGGACGTATTGCAGCCATCGAAATCCTGAAAGCCACTCTGCGTACCCGTGAATATGTCGAAAAGGGCGAAGGCTGAAGGCAAGACTCTGCTCGACGCTATGCGCGATGGCGACACCGACGGCATGCAACATTTCGACGGCGTTATCGAAAAATTCATTCGCGAAGGAATCGTCGACTTTGAAACGGGCCTGGCCTTCTCCACCAATCCCGGCAACATGCGTCTCGAGCTAGCCGATTACATCGACGATCCTCGCAGCGCCGCCCGCGCGGCCGCAAGACCCGCGGCGGCCTCAACACCAAGAGAAACCCGGCTGACCGAAATCGAAATCGAACCTTAGTCCTATCGCCCTTCGCCATCGGCCGGGAAACCCTTGCAGGGGCGCCGCACTGCTGCGCTCCGACTTGCCCGGGTGTAGGAACCCCCCCTAGGCCTAGGCTTTTGGTCAATCCCTAGGGAACGGACAAGCTTCTTTCCGTTCCTACCCGCCTGCAAAAATTTGCGCCATTCGCGCCCCAAAAGCAGCCTACAATTCTTCGTTCATGACTGGCCTCGACGACGCCACAGTTCTCCGCACGCTGCACCTCCTCGCAATCTCATTTCGCATCGCGCTCCTGCTTGGCGGGCTCGCGCTCCTTTTTCCTCGGGCTGGCGGCAACACGTTCACTCTCGTCGAAAACGCATTTGCAAATTTCTCCCTGCGCCGCTCGCTTGCGGTCCTGGCCACATTCTTTTCCGTGATTGCCGTCCGCTTGCTCGCCCTTCCGTTCCTCCACGTTCCGGTACCTGGCATCCACGACGAGTTCAGCTATCTACTGATGTCCGACACCTTTGCTCACGGCCGCCTGGCAAATCCGACTCATCCGATGTGGATGAGCTTCGAGACATTCCACGTGAATTGGTTCCCCGCGTATGCGTCGATGTATCCGCCCGCGCAAGGAGTCGCCCTCGCGATCGGTCAAATCTGCGGAAATCCCTGGATTGGCGTACTTCTCAGCGACGCCGCCATGTGCGCCACAATCCTGTGGATGCTGCAGGCGTGGCTACCCGCCCGCTGGGCGTTCCTCGGCGCCGTAATCGCCGCTCTGAAACTTGGGATCGACAGCTACTGGATGAACAGCTACTGGGGCGGCGCCGTCGCCGCTATCGGCGGTGCGCTTGTACTAGGCGCGATTGCCAGAATCGTGAAGCGCGCACGTGTGCGCGACGCCCTCTTGCTTGGCTTGGGCATCGCCATTCTCGCGAACAGCCGCCCGTACGAGGGATTTCTGTTTTGCGTGCCTGTCGCCGCTTGGTTTTTCTGGTGGCTCGTCGGCAAAAGCAAATCGCTGGACACGCCGGGCGTTCGCTTCACGCGCGTTGTCGCTCCGGTGGCCGTGGTCTTAGCGCTGACTGCTGGGTGGATGGGCTATTACAATCGGCGCCTGACCGGCGACGCGCTTTTGATGCCGCACGTTTTGAACACTCGCAGCTATCACACCGCCCCGCTTTTTCTCTGGCAACATGCGAAACCAGAAATGCACTACCGCAATCAGCAGTTCGAGGATTTTTACAATGCATGGGAGCGCGAGAACTATCACAACAACCGCGCCGATGTTCTTCGCGTTTCGTGGGAGAAAATATTTCGTGGCGGGATCACCTATTTCTGGCCCGGCTTGCTCTTAGCCCTTCCCGCGCTGCCGTTCGTTTTCCGCGATCGCAGAATGCGCCTGCCACTACTCGCCGTGGCCATCGCTCTGGCCGGCGTCTTTGTCGTGATCTGGTCCGCAGCTCACTACGCTGCGCCGGTCACCTGTGCGCTCTATTTGCTGGTGGTACAAACCATCCGCCATTTGCGTACCATGCGCTTCGCAACGCGCCCCGTAGGCTTGGCATGGTCGCGAGCGATTCTTCTGGCTTTGATTTTTGATGCGGGAGTCAACGTCACCCGTCACGTCTGCGATCCACTTTTCTGGGCCTGCCAGGGAGATGTCAGTCGAGCAGCCATTGCCCAAAAATTAGGTCATACGCCAGGCAAACATCTGATCATCGTGCGTTATTCGGAAGATCACAACATCCACGACGAGTGGGTCTACAACGGCGCCGAAATCGACACCGCAAAAGTTTTGTGGGCTCGCGAACTAGACTCCGGGCAAAACGCCAGGCTCCTCGCCTACTTCAAGGACCGCAAAATCTGGCTGGTCACTCCCGATACCGACAACACCTACCTCGAGCCCTACACCCCGCCCGACGCCGCACTGGTCCCCGGACCATAAATAAACTCGATTTCAATCCGAAATACCCGCACCGATCACCGATAGAGAGGAGCGCTTTAGCGCGTTCCTACAAGCTCGCCTTCCATCCCACATCGATCCTTTTTTTTCTTTCGACACTAAGACCCGCTAAAAATATTCGTATTCAAAAACTCGTTGTGGAACTTTCCCTGCGGATCGAATTTCTTGCACAATGCCACAAACTTGGGCAGCTTTTCATAGTTCGCGTGAAGCTGTGCCGGAGGTATCGTGAACAGCTTTCCCCAGTGCGGGCGTGCTCGGAACGGTGCCAAATTTCTCTCAATCACCGGCAGCAGCTTTTGCACCGCGGGCCAATCCTGTTTCCACGTGAAATGAATCGTCACGCACGGCTGCTTGTAGCAGGGACTCATCCATAGATCATCCGCTGCAATCGTTCGAATCTCCGAAATCATCAAATGCGGACTGATTTTGTCGTGCAGCCGCTCCACCGCGAGCACCGCTTCGACCGCGTTCGGGCGCGGCACGAAATATTCCGATTGCAGCTCCTTACCGGCGCTCGGCGTAAAACCCATTCGGAAATGTGGCAGTCGCTCGTACCACGGACCGGGCACGCCCAACTGCTCGGTGCAGTTTTCCGCGGAAAGTTCCGCGATCGGATGCAGATTCTTGGTCGCGCGTTTGGCCTCGAAAAATTCCTCCGGAGCGTGAACCGCCTTACCCTCTTCCACGCGCTTCTTCAGCCAGACCTCGTTGAATCGCTGATGTTGCCAGTCGGTGAACAGGCTGACGCTGTACGCGCTCGATTCAATTGCCTCAACGTTATCGGCCCATTGGCTCATCGGCAGATTCTCATACACGTACTGCTGCATCTGGAAGGTTGGTTGCACGTCCAGCGTCACCTTGGTGATCACTCCCAGCGCCCCCAGTCCAACAACCGCCCCGTGAAATGTCTCGCCATCATCGCGCCGCGACAAGCGCACGACGTCGCCGGATGCGGTCACCATCTCCAGCGCGGAAACCGCCGTCGCCAGATTCCCGTTCTTATCCCCGGACCCATGCGTCGCCGTACTGCAAGCGCCCGCGATCGAGATATGCGGCAACGACGCGAGGTTGTGCAGCGCGAATCGTTTACTGTCGAGCTCGGGGCACAGCTGACCGTAACTCATGCCCCCCTCGACGGTCACCGTGCGCGCCGTCGCGTCCAACGCTACGATCTTGGCCATGGGCCGTACCGACAGAAAATCGTCGGTGCTGTTGGCAATCGTGTTGAAGCAGTGCCGCGTGCCCAGCACCTTGAGCTTGCTCTGCTTGGCGACGAATTCCCGCACTTGTTCCGTCGTGTTCGCGGAGTACAAGCGCTCCGTTCCGTATTCCAGGTTGCCCGCCCAATTTGTCAGTTGGTCACCCGGCATAGCCGCAAGCAGCGGCGTGACGATCGGACTGGCCATCATCGCCGAAGAAAGCTTGATAAATGTTCTTTTGTTCATGATTTTCCATCCAGCGCTCTCGATCCAGCGGCGTGTTTTGTCCCTGGCATCACCGCGACGCCACCATCAAATTATTAAGTCCAAGTTCAAACCGCTCGTGAAAAAATTTCTCAAATCCGATTCGCTGCAGCATCGTTCGTAACGTCTCGACCGGAATTCGTTTCTGATGCTCATCGCTTTCCATTTCATCGCTAACAAGCCCCAACCCATGCAGCACCTTCAATAGCGGATCCACCATTGCCGACGGCCACGTCAAAATCAGCGATCCTCCAGGCGCCAGAATGCGATAGGCCTCCCGCAACACCGATTCCGGTTCACGAAGATGCTCGAGCACCGCCAGCATCACCACGTGATCGAACTGCCCGGATTCTACCGGCAACGGAGCGCTAATGTCTCCGTGCACTCGCCACCATCGTCCTCGCACGCCGTCTTCTACCTGATCGTCCACGCCAACACCGTGCGAGATTTTATCCCCTGCATAATTCAGAAACGCCGCCTCCAACCCGCAACCAAGATCACAAACCCGCGACCCGCTGCGGATATAAGGATACGCCGCGCGAAATCGAAGCTTCGCGATGAAATGATCGAGACCCGTATACGCCATCTTATTTAAGGTCGTAGTCGCCGATGTACGTGCCGCGGCTGATGCCCAGCATACTGAGGAAAAACGAAGCGAAAGTCACCTGAATCCCGATGAACAGCCACATCGACCAGAATAAGCACGGCCCGGATCTCGTGCAGCGGTCCGAACCCGCTGGCCACCCAATCCCACACCACCCAGGCGCAACCCGCAAACCCCGCCAGAAACAATCCACCTCCGAGAAGCAGCCCCGACTCCAGCGTCACGTGTGTCAGCGCTCGCCTCAACGAAATGTTTCGGTGATCGAATCGCTCCGCATAACTAAACACTTTGGCAAACGCCCCAATCGACAGAATCTGCACGCCTAGCAACGTGAACATAACGCCAAAAATCATCGTGTGCACGTCCAGTGTCACGCGAGGAGTCAAAACCCTCGGCCCCGGCAAGAGCCAGAACACCAGAGACAATCCCGCCCCCACCAGCGACGCGCCAGGCAAAAGAAACAACCAGTTCGGCGCGTACAGCAGCATGAACCGCAAATGCCGCCACCCATCTCGAAAACTTCGCAAGTGTGGCGGACGCCCGCGTTTATCAGGCCACAACGTGATGGGAATCTCCGTCACCTTGGCTTGTAGCTGCGACGCCTTGATCACAAACTCCGACGCAAACTCCATCCCCGTACTGCGCAAATCCATCCGGTCATACACCGCGCGCGTGAATCCGCGCATCCCGCAGTGGCTATCGCCAATCCCCGCATGAAAAAACAGATTCAGCACCGACGACAGCGCCGGGTTTCCGATGTATTTGTGGTGCCAAGGCATCGCCCCGCGCTTGATCTCGCCGCGAAACCGGTTCCCCATCACCACGTCGTAACCCTGCCGCCACTTTTCCACGAATCGCGGCAACTCGCCGAAATCGTAGCTGTCATCGGCATCGCCCATGATGATGAACGCGCCCCGCGCCGCCGCAATTCCGGCGCGCAGCGCCGCTCCATACCCGCGTTGCGCCACCGCAACCACCCGCGCCCCAAGCTTTCCCGCAATGTCCACCGATCCATCCGTGGAACCGTTGTCCGCCACCACCACTTCCCCGCGCAATCCCGCCGCCTGAAACGCCTCGATCGCCTTCCCCACGCAAATCCCAATCGAATTCGCCTCGTTCAAGCACGGAATCACCACCGACACGTCCACCGCGCCGGCAATCGCCTCCGCTACGACGCGCGTAGCAATCTCCGCCTTTACCGTCTCCATGCTCATCTCGTCGCCCAACGCAAACCCAAGCCTCCCAATCCGACACCTGCTACCGGTCATCCCGAGCGAAGCGATGGTAGGAGCGCAAGAGTGCAGGACCCTGAGTTCCCAAAGGGTGCGCCCCAGCTTGCCCAGGCTTCCAACCCAAGACTTCCAGCTTGCATTTTCCCGCGCCCTCACTATTATGGCGGCGTCGCTGCAAGCTCCCCTGAGACCCCATTGTCTAACACAATCGACGCGTCCAACACCACCGCCGACACGCCGCCATTGGGTTCGGCGCCTCCGAGCGAATTCAGTGACTCCGCTCGTTCGCGCGGCGGCCTGCTCAAAGTTCTCGGTGTCTGGTTCGGAATCGCCGCAGCCGTAGGCAACACCATCGCCGCTGGCATCGTTCGCGCTCCCGGCGATATCGCCCAGTGGCTCCCCAACGTATATCTGTTCTTCGGCGTCTGGATTGTCGGCGGACTGTATGCGCTCGTTGGCGCATCGTCGATGGCCGAACTCGGCGCCGCGATCCCGCGCAGTGGCGGGCAATACAATTTTTCGCGCCGCGCCATCGGCGATTACGCCGGCTTCATCGTCGGTTGGAGCGACTGGCTCTCCACCTGCGGCACCGCCGCCGCGGTGGCCATCGTAATCGCCGAGTACAGCGGCTCGTTGTTCCCTACACTGTCTGGACACGTCCAACCAATCGCCGTCGCCGTCATCGTAGGATTTTTCATCCTCCAATGGCGGGGCATCCGCTGGGGCAAGAGCACGCAGCTCATCACCGCCGCGATGAAAACCATCGCCTTCGTGATCGTAGTAGCCGCGGGCTTCCTACTTGGCAGCCGCGCCCATGACGCCGGCATCGCTGCGACCGCTGCGGCGGCAAGTTCCGCCGCGAAACCCGCCCTGCGATCCGGATGGCCACTCGCGATCGCCGTCACGCTGGCCTTGCAAGCGGTCCTATACTCCATCGACGGCTGGGACGGTATCGTCTATTTCGGCGAAGAAGTCCGCAACCCTGGTCGCGACGTTCCCCGCGCCATCTTCGGCAGCGTCTTTTCCATCATGGGAATCTATCTCCTGATCAACGCCGCCGTACTCTATGTTCTCCCGCTAAACCAAATTGCCGGAAACAATTTTTCACTCGGTACCGCCGCCAACCACATCTTCGGTCACTACGGCGATCCCATCATCCGTTCCATCATGATCATTTCCCTGCTCTCATGCATGAACGCCAACCAACTTTTCTGCTCGCGCACCCTCTACGCGATGAGCTGCGACGGTCTGTTCTTTCGCCGGGCCGCAAAAGTAAACGCTGGTGGCACCCCGGCGTTCGCCCTCTTCCTCAGCACGCTGATCGGGGTAGCCTTCGTCCTCTTCCCCTTCGAACGCGTCATCGCCATGCTTTCGTTTTTCTTCGTCGCCAACTACACGCTCTCCTACGCCTCTCTGTTCGTTCTGCGCAGGAAAGAACCCCAAATGCCCCGGCCGTATCGCGCCTGGGGCTACCCCTATACCACGACGATCGCGCTAGCGGGCTCGATCCTGTTCTTGATCGGCTCCATCGCCACCGACCGCGATAACGCCCCCTTGGCTCTGTTCATGCTGCTCGCCAGCTACCCCGTCTATCGCGCGATAAAGTACGCCGCCACCCGCACCGCAATTTCCTAGCGGCGGGTCTTTAGACCCGACCGCCACCTGTCACTCCGCCTGCAACCCAAGACGTCTCTATCCCCACAGTACGTTCGTCCACCAAATCCCGGCCGAGAAGTCATCCCGAGCGGTAGCAAGGGATCTGCTTTTGCCCAGCATCCCGCGGTCGCGCAACCAGGTCTGTCATCCGACCCGCATCGGCTCAGCTTTTCTTGCGCTGAAGTTTGTGAGCGCCAGATCGTTCCTGGCCACCACTCCTGCCGATCCACACCAACAAAAACAACGATCCCGCCAAGCCAAATCGCCAGGCGGGACCGATTCCTGTTCCATCCCTACTTTTTTAACTCATTGCTTCACACTTTTTCGGCAATACTCTTGCCTTGTAGGAACAACAACAAATAGTCCGGTCCGCCCGTCTTCGAATCCGTCCCCGACATATTAAATCCCCCAAACGGATGAGCCCCCACCATAGCCCCAGTACATTTGCGATTCAAATAAAGGTTCCCTACATGAAACGCCTCTCTCGCCTTCTCCAACTTCGCCGGGTTCTTCGAATAAACCCCGCCCGTCAATCCAAACTCCGTCGCATTAGCAATCTCCAGGGCCTGATCGAAATCTCGCGCCTTGATCACCGCCAAAACCGGCCCAAAAATCTCCTCCTGCGCAATGCGAGCCTTCGGATCAACGTCCGCGATCACCGTAGCCTGCACGAAATAACCATCCCCAGGTGCCCGCTCCCCGCCAACCAAAACGCGCCCCTCTTTCTTCCCGACATCAATATAACCAAGCACCGTCTCGAGGGCAGTCTTGCTAACGACCGGCCCCATATAATTCTTCGAATCCTCGCTAGGCCCCACAGTTACCTTCTTAGCCCGCTCCGCAATCTTCGCCACGAACGAGTCGTAAACCTTCTCCGACACAATCGCCCGCGAACAAGCCGAGCATTTCTGCCCCTGATAACCGAACGCCGCTTGCGCCACGCCTTCTACCGCCGCGTCCAGATCCGCTTCGTCGTCCACGATCGTCGCGTCCTTGCCGCCCATCTCCAAAACCGTACGCTTGATCCAGATCTGCCCCGGCATCTTCTTCCCCGCGGCCTCGCTGATCAACAACCCCACTTCCTTCGACCCCGTAAAGGTAATAAACCGCGTCTTCGGATGCTTCACCAAAGCATCCCCCACAATCTCGCCGGCCCCCGTCAAAAAGTTCAGCGCATCCTTTGGAATGCCGGCTTCATACAGAATCTCCACCATCTTCGCCGCCACCGCCGGCGATTCCTCCGACGGTTTCAAAATCACAGTGTTCCCGGTGACCAACGCCGCTGCGGTCATCCCCGTAGCAATCGCCGCGGGAAAATTCCAAGGGGGAATCGCCGCCCCCGCCCCCAGCGGGATGTACACCATAAAATTTTTCTCGCCCTTCATGGGCGTAACCGGCTGCGGTCCCGCGAGCCGCAACATCTCCCGCCCGTAGTACTCCAAAAAATCAATCGTCTCCGCGGCATCCCCGTCCGCTTCGGCCCAGGACTTTCCCACCTCGTAACAAATCAAAGCCGAAATTTCGAATTTACGCTCCCGTATAATCCGAGCCGCCCGAAACAAACACTCGACCCGCCGCTCCGCGGGCACCCGCTTCCACGATTCAAACGCCTTATTCGCCGCCAAAACTGCCTGGTTCGCGTGCTCCGCATTCGCCGCCTGAAACACACCTATCACCTGCGAAGGATGCGAAGGGTTGATCGACATCATCTTCGCCGTGGTAAAAACCTTCTCCCCGCCGATATACATCGGGTACTCGCGCCCAAACTCCGACGCCACCCGCTCGAGTGCCGCCTCCATAGCCGCCCGGTTCTCCGGCCGTGAAAAATCCACGAATGGTTCGTTGTCAAATTCAGATAGGTGAAGTTGTTCGGCAGTAGCCATGGACTCTCCTAGTCGCGTCGCAAACCAGCATTGTACTGCGGGCATCGTTTTGGCGACAAGGCACGGCGCTTTCCGCTTCGTTTCGTGGCTAGCTGGTCGCAAATATGGGTCCACGACAGCTCGACCATTCGAACGTATTCGCGAACGCAGGGATGAGAACCTGCCTTGAAATTCCGTGCGGATAGATTTGCACGGTTCGAACATACGTCTCCCTGTCGAGACCGACAGCACCACTTTGTGGCGGCCCTTCTGAGACTTTTCATGCCCCCGCTTCGTAACCATGAACGGGAGGAATGCGATGAAACCTTCTTTGACCTGGATTCTGCTAGTCCTGCTGTTGCTGAGCGTTCTGGCTGGATGCGCGCCGGGCGCTAACCCGTCCAAAGGAACGCCGAGCGAGCACGACCGACTCGCGGGCTTCTGGCTCGGCGTCTGGCAGGGCTTTATTGCGCCGTTTGTTTTTGTGGCCTCGTTGTTCAAAAGCAACCTCGGTATCTACGAGGTCCACAACAACGGAGGCTGGTACAACTTCGGCTACCTGTTCGGCCTGGCTTGCTTGTTCGGCGGCGGCGGCGGCCGCACGGCGCGGCGGGGGTGAAGTCTCTGCAAGGCGAGCTCCACCTCGTTTGCCAGCGCGCTGGAAATTCGAAACGCACCTCCGGGTTGAAAGTCGCATTATGGCCGATGGAGATCCAGCAATACGGACTCCGGTCAAAGCAACGATGAAGAACCGCCCCTACTCTTCGTGATCCAATGGTTGTCCGTCGGGCCCTACTTGTACTTCGGATTTTTTCCCGTCCGTCACGATCTGCGCTTCATAAGCGACTAATTTTTCTTTCTTCGTAATCGATTCGATTTTTGCAATTTTTCCTTTGCCTGCTTTCGCTTGTAGCCCCGCTCTAACCCCTGCTGACAGAGCCTTGGCATCCACTTGTTCCTCTACCTCGATCACCGCTCCGCTCGCGTCCATCTGCACATCCTTGGTATGACCATTTACCAGCATCTCAACTTCGTAGGTGGTCTGCCCGTTTTCTTTTTCTTCGTTAAACCCGCGAATCGTTGCTGCTTTACTCTGCTCCACGACCGTTTTCTCAACCGCCGCAGGCAGTTCCGAGCGTTTGATCTTTTTTTCTTGCGCAAGCGCGCTCCCCGCTAGCGCCAAGCTTCCCATCAAAAGACAGATCTTTTGCTTTGTCCTCATCTTCTCTCCTTACAGCGGATCCGTGATAGTTCCAGCTTCGGAGCAAACTACCAATCCCCTCCTAAACAGACGATTAACACCCATTTTCCCGGGGTGCTCCCGCTCGGCAGACCAACTTCCGACGCGTTTGAATGAACAGGTCCAGGGAGCGGTTGGCGCACAGCCGACATAACGGCCCGGTCCCGTCCCAACAGCCTTCCTGGACTGCTGGCAGGCTTAGGGAGTCTCTGGGGAACTGGCGCCGGGCGGCGTGTTGCCCGAAGGTGTGGGCACGAAGAACAGGTATAGCTCAACAGCGAGCGCGTTGGGAATCCAGCAAAGCCACGCGATGGCCGGGTAAGCGATCGAAAATGACCAGTGGAAAACAAAAATAAGAGGCAGGTAGAGACGCAGAGTGATGGCGGCCGCAGTGAGGGCAAAGCTGCGAATCATCCAGCGCCGGTGTCGGATGGCCTCGCCTCGCAAAATGAACCTTACAGCTAGCCCGGTCGCCACAATCCAAGCCATGCCGACGGTGAGAAATCTCGAGGAAGCGATCCAACCGGTCTGCGAATGCGGCGCAATCCAGAGCGAAGCGCACCAGCCAAGCAAGACCGCGCCGCCGTAGGTCCATCCCAAGAGCCGATGGCGATTCCAGCTGGCTTCACGAAAGCGCGGGACAAACTACAACGGCCCTGCCAGCAAGGCGATCGCGCCACCTAAAGCGTGCAGCGAGAGCGCCATGCGTCGCTCCCTGAAGTTTTCCATATCGACCGGGAATGGCACGTGTGGCAGCAGGTAACGAACAGCCTCGAGCGCATTCACAAAAGCGAAAAGCGCGAGCAGGAACCACAGGAATCCGGGCAGGCGTCTCAGGTTGCTTTATTTTCGCACCTTCCCTCGCCCTGTACGGCAACGAATGGATTGAGACTCGGCCAGCTGCTCGTACCGACCGGCAACTCATGGTTGCAGCCACTTACCCCGGTTGGCTTCGGTGCGTTGGCTTTGCTTAAGCCGCGGGGACGATCCTCCGAGCAATCGCGGTAACCACCGTATCATCCAGAATTTGCGGTGAGGGTCGTTTGCAGGTAGGCGAGCAGTCATTCAGTGTATAATCCGCGGCATTCGCACCTGGTAGGTGGCTCTTGGCTACTACGCAGAGTTCCAATGTTTGGGTCCCGGTTTGTTGCGAGCGCGTTATGCGCTACAACATGTTCGTCCAGCAGAACGGCTCTGCTTACGGCGCGCTGTTCTGCTCGGTCTGCAGCAAGAACGTCACCTTCGAGCTTGAGCATCAAGCCGACTTGACCGCTTACGGAGAAGGCAGCCGGGTCCTCAACATGCTCGGTGCCCCGAAGCCGCCCGCTGAGCCGCGGCAAAAATCGGCGGGGGATTCCGCTGTAAACGACCAAACCCTTTAATCTGATCGTCGTTTCCCGACTGCGGGCTCCTCGATGATTGACCAGACCATCTCTCACTTTCGCGTGGTAGAGAAACTTGGCGCTGGCGGAATGGGTGTCGTTTACAAGGCGGTCGACACGCGCCTGGACCGTCCGGTGGCTTTGAAATTTCTGCCTGATAACATGGCGGAGGACTCGCAGGCACTGGAACGTTTTCGCCGAGAAGCACACGCGGCTTCTGCTCTAAACCATCCCGGCATTTGCACAATCTACGACATCGGCGAGCAGGACAAGCGCCCGTTCATTGCCATGGAGTTCATCGACGGGGAGACCCTGCGGCAGCACATTCACGGTGAGCCGCTGCCACTCGAAAAGATCCTGGACCTGGGGATGCAAATTGCGGATGCGCTGGATGTGGCGCACAGCGGCGGGATAGTTCACCGGGACATCAAACCCTCGAACGTGTTCGTCACCAAACGCGGGCAGGCGAAGGTGCTGGATTTTGGTTTGGCGAAACTGGTTGCCAAGGATGTCTTGGGTCTCGACGCCACGGATTCGTCTGCCAAGGGAAGGCAAGATTCTTTGTCGATCGTGGGCGTCATCAGCGGGACGCCCGCGTACATGTCGCCGGAGCAGGTGCGCGGCGACGAGCTCGACCAGCGCACCGATATTTTCGCTTTCGGTCTACTGCTGTATGAAATGGCCACCGGGCGGCAGGCTTTCGGCGGCCGCACCGGCGGAGCGATCATCGAGGCAATACTGACGCGGGCGCCTGCGCCGGTGCAAACGTTGAATGCACAGATCCCGGAGCAGCTTGAGGAGATCATAACCAAGTGCCTGCAAAAGGACCGAAATCTGCGCTACGCGAGCGCGGCGGCGGCGCGCGCGGATTTACAGCAGTTGAAGCGCGCGTCGGAATCAGGGTCGATGAGCGCGCCCGCGGCTGCGCCGGCCGCCGTTTCCGCGCCAGCGGCGCCGGTCACGACGGTTCACGGGCAAAGCTTTTCGTGGAGGGCGGTGATCACCGCAGGAGCGGTGCTGGTCGTGCTGCTGGTGGTTGGCGGCTGGTTTTACACCGGCCGCTACGCTGCGGCATTGAGTCAGACGGACACGGTGGTGCTGGCGGACTTCACGAATAAAACCGGCGATCCGATCTTTGACGATACGCTGCGTCAAGGATTGGCGGCGCAACTGCAGCAATCGCCATTCCTCAGCCTGGTCTCCGAGCAGCGCATTCAACAAACCTTGCGGCTGATGGGATTGCCTGCCGACCACAAACTGTCGTCCACCATTGCCGGCGATTTGTGCCAGCGGGTGGAAAGCAAAGCGTATTTGAGCGGCACGATCTCAAGCATCGGAAATCAGTACGTGATCGGCGTGAGCGCGGTGAATTGCCGGAACGGCGACTACCTGGCGCAGGAGCAATTTACCGCCGACGGCAAAGAGAACGTGCTGAAGGCGCTGGGTGAGGCAGCGACGCGATTGCGGGGAAAACTGGGAGAGTCGCTGAAGACCGTTCAGAAACTGGACACTCCCATTGAGCAAGCGACTACGCCTTCGCTCGAAGCGCTACAAGCTTACAGTCTGGGCCGCAAAACCATGCAGGGCCAGGCCGACTTCACCGCCGCAGTGCCGCTGTTCGAGCGCGCCATTGAGCTCGATCCGAAATTTGCGATGGCCCATGCCATGCTCGGCACCACGTATCACAACCTAGGTGAAAAGATTCTGGCTTCGAAAAATACCCAGGAGGCCTACGAACTCCGCACGCACGTCAGTGAATGGGAAAAGTTTTACATCGAATCGCACTATCACGACTTCGTCACCGGCGACCTCGAGAAGGCCCGACAAGCTTATGAACTGTGGGCGCAGATTTATCCCCGCGAACTGGTGACACCCACCAATCTCGGGGTCATCTACCAGACTCTCGGGCAGTTTGACAAATCCCTTGCTAAGTACCGCGAGGCAATGCGGCTAAGTCCTGAGGACAGCCTTAATTTCGGCAACCTAGTGCTTGCCTATGTACATCTCAAGCGCCTCGACGAAGCTCGGGCCGCCGCCAATGAAGCGCTAACGAAAAATCTCGATTCGGCGGACCTGCGTGCCGCTCTCTATGAGGTCGCGTTTATGAGGAGAGATCGTCCCGGCATGGTGGAACAGGTATCGTGGTCGGCTGGGAAGCCTGGAAAAGAAAACCTGATGTTATATCTCGAAGCCGGCACCGCCGCTTATTCCGGAAAACTCCGGGTTGCACGCGAACTTGCAGATCAAGCGGCGGCCTCAGCCGCACGAGCTGGTGAGAACGAAATGGCAGCAGGTTGCGAATCGGCGGCAGCGTTATGGGAAGCGCTGTACGGAAACTCGGCAGAGGCACGCCGAAGAGTGAATGGCACGCTCGCCCAGTCCAACGGGCGCGACGCCCAGTATGCCGCTGCCCTGGCCCTGGCATTGATCCGCGATGCAGAAGGCGCACAAGTTCTCGCCGATGATTTGCAGAAGCGTTTCTCCGAGGACACCATCGTCCGCTTCAATTACCTGCCAACGCTTCAGGCTCAGATTGCTCTCGCCGGTCCCAACGGAGCAACCAAAGCCGCGGGGGCTCTCGCCGCGACTCCCCCCTACGAGCTCGGTGTGCCCGGCGGCAGCACTTTCTGGACCAACCTCTATCCTGTCTATGTCCGCGGCGAAGCGTTTCTTGCTGCGCATCAGGGAACTGAAGCCGCAGCCGAGTTTCAGAAAATACTCGATTGGCCGGGCGTCGTCGTTAACGAGCCCATCGCCGCACTGGCCGCCCTTGGACTCGCCCGCTCCTACGCCCTAACCGGGGACGCACCCAAGTCCCGAACCGCCTATCAGGATTTCTTCGCGCTCTGGAAAGACGCCGACCTCGACATCCCCATACTGAAACAAGCCAAGTCCGACTACGCCAAATTGCAATGACACGGTGAGCTGCGCAAACCAGCACCGTCGCTTCCGGACGGGCCTGACCTCACGCTGCAGGGGCCGGACCCGTCGCGGCGCCAACTGGCTTTATGTTCTGATTCATGCGAAAGAAATTTATCGGATCATATTTCTTTGAGCGCCGCCAAGCGGTCGTACTTATTACCATAAGCCGCCCGCACACCTTCATCCTCTAAATCGCCTAGTAGTTGACGTACCGCCTCTGCCAGAAACGGCTTCAGGGCCTGCCAGAACGCCCGCGTCCACTGAATGTTGGCATCGGAATCAAGGGGATCGGTCCACATCGTTGTGACCACGAGGTGGTACGGCCACCAGGTGCGGTGCCCGAATGCCGTGGCGTCTTCTGGAACGCGGCTCCATGCGCCGTCGCCGTCGTGCTCCACAACCACCATCAAGGCCCAGCCGCTGGGTTCCTCCTACATCCTCATTGGTGTCCTCTCGGACAGTTAAGAATCCGATACACCGTGGTACTCCCGCTCTATCGGTTCTTCCACAGCCACGCGTCACAATTGCTCGATTCACATCGGACGTTGTCGGGCGCAAAGACAAAGCAAGTGGAGGATCGTCATGAAGCATTTCGGCTCGCTAAAAATCTGCATGCCCTTGCTCGGCCTGGGCATAACTCTGGCCCTTGCCCCGCAATCCCGCGCGCAAGCCGATGCTTCCCCGGATAACTTCGAGGTAGCCTACAATGCGGCGCCCCTCGCAGTTGCTAACGTTCCGGCGCCAAAGCCAAAGCAGCTGGCCACACCCTCGGTGCCCGCCGCCAAGAAGAAACCCGGCACACACGCAACGCTACAGGTTGCTTCCGCCAAGACTATCCCTGAATCCGAGCGGCCCGACCTGCTCGCGATCCAGGACAAGCGCAAAACATCGGCTCACAAACCGAATAATAAATAGCACCGGACAGTGCGATCCTGGCTTCGGCGTACCGCGCTGGCTCCTACTCCCCATTTTCCAGAGCGAGGCGCGCCAGGCAGTCTGAAGCGAGTCGCCTGCGACGAGTTCCGAAGTCTCGCCACCGTACCTCCCCGATTTCTCGAGACTTGACGCTGGCACCTCCTTAAGGAAGACTCTTCGGATCGCCATTTCGGCCTATAGGCAGCGCTCCCCACCGCAAACGCGGCCATAGCCACGGCGCCAGAAGCGACAACCAGAGGCGCGAGCGCCGCTGGCAGCGGTGTGTTTCGACCCTAGCGGATGTTTCATGACCCGCCCCTCCCAAAAAGCACCGTAGCTCTTGCTCGCATCCTTCGCTCGCTGGCGACCGACGATTCGAAGTTCATCATGACTGGCAGACAATCGTCGGCCTTACGAGCCCGACGCAACTGGTTGGCTGGACTACTAGACGTGTGCTGTCTGGCCCTGGCCTTGAGCGTACGTAGCGAGGGTCTTGTCTTGCAAAAGGCAACTTGGTGTTAATGTCAGCTTGAAAATCTGTATGCCAAGCGTTGCCCGTTCGCTTGGATTGTTTCCTGGTTGACGGACAGGAGGTTGAGAAGATGACCCGCTTTATTCTCGGGCTGGGGATGGTTGCGCTGGCGACTTTCTCTACGGCCACTGCGCAAACGAAGGCCGTGCAAAGCGACTTCGAGGTCTCGGACGGAAAGATTGATAAAGCCGCCGGGGATCGGCTCATCGTAGGCTCCAAAGAAATGCGCGCCACGTTGAACAAGGGAGCTTCGCAGAAAGTTACGGTTAATTTCACTTACCTTGGCCCGACCAGTGACGTATCGCACTTGGGGAATGGCGAGGTCCGACACCAGTTTGGGATCAAATTGAAGGCCCAGGATATTTGCAACCTGATTTATGTCATGTGGAATTTCGATGCCCAGAGGATTGCGGTGTCCGTCAAGTTGAACCCTGGCCAGCGTACGCATGAGGACTGTTTGGACCGCGGGTACATCAATAACATCAAACCACGAGTTTCCGCACCGCCTCCGACCATGCGTACCGATCAACCCCATTCTCTTTCCGCCAACCTGCAGGGGCAAGAACTCACGGTTAAAGCCGATGGCAAGATTGTCTGGCAAGGGATGCTCATCCCCGTTGTTCTCGAATTTCAGGGCCCTGTGGGACTGCGGAGCGACAATGCTCACGTCGTCTTTGACTTCCTTGTGGGCGGCCCTTGAACGATTGGATCCAAACACGTTCGTCATCACCGGTAGCCAGTTGGATTAGCGCCGCCTACGGATCGGATTCGTGATGGGAAAAATCAAACTCATCCTCGCACTAGCGGTTGTTGTGTTGACCGGCGTCGCAGGCTGGCGTATCGCAGCGTGCGCGCTGGCCGGCTTCGAGCTGCGTCAGGATATGCGGGACCTCGCGGCGCAAGTCCCAAGCCGAATCGGGCTGACTCCGCAAAACACGGATGAGGATTTCCGCATCGCCGTCGGCCGCAGCGCCCAAGACCACGAGATTCAACTCGAGCCTGCGCAGGTGACCGTGCGACGCACCGGCACCCGCGAAGCGCCGATCATCGACCTCGCGGCTGACTACCATGTGCCCGTAAAGCTGCTCGGCTTTTCGTTTACCTTGCACTTCACTCCATCGAGCGCGAAATGAGCCACCACCTGAGCTCTCGGACCAACTCCTGTGTAATCGCATTGTTGGACATCCGCCGTTCCAAGCCCGGCAGGGTCGAAACGCGGGACTCCTCGGAGCTACCGCGGCGGTCAGGCTGAAACGCGGATAACCCATCATGATTCCGCACACCACACTTGCCGCATCCACGCGAACCCTGGATAATTCGGCGCACGCTAGGCAAAGGATCTTCACTCGTGCCCATCACCTTCCGATTCCACTACCCCATCGAGCGCACCCTGGCGTTCGAGCGGGAGTATCACCCGAACTTGCGCCTGACCCTGCCGGAGAAACGCGAGTTGCTGAAGTCCGCGATCACCATCTGGATGTTGGAGGATGGCAAGCTTGTCGGCGAGACCTACGGAGTGCCTTGGGGCGGCAAGGACGACATGATTGGATTCCCGCGCGATCCACAAGCGATTTACTGCTATTCGAACACAATCCTTGGAAAGTACCAGGGCAAAGGCTACGGCGCCATCCTGAAGGCGGCGTTCATTGGCCGGGTAGCGCGCGATTTCAAGCGCATCTACGGACACGCCCGTCCCGGAGCCAGCCAGGCGCTGAACAGAAAGTTCGGCGCGCGCATGGGCAAGACCTACAAGAACTGGTTCGGCACCGGCGAAGATTACCGGATCTATGTCCTAAAGCTCGGCGAATGACCTAGTGAAGCAGACACGCCGAGCAAGCATGTCGCGTAAGCGCGGAGTCCGCCGGAGCCCTACGGCCTTACCAAGGCAGAGAAAGTCGCCCGAAATTTCCTCGCGAAGGGCCACTCGAGGCCAGCCACCTCCAGCGACTACAACACATCTAAGCCATTAACAATGAATAAGTTAGACCGTAACCGATACGGCACCGATCCATGCAAATCGAAGACCGCACCGAAACCTCTGGCGCAAACTGGGGTTTCTACACCTAGGGCCGGAGCATTAGCAACACACCCGGCGGATTCAAAATGTCGGTTCATTCACGCCCCGAGCGCCCAAACCAAATAGGGACGCAAGGGACCTGTGGGGAGGATCCAGTGGTGCGTAAATTCATTTCCATTCCGACCGTAATCTTAACCTTATCCGTTGCTTTGGTTTCTCTGGTTCCCGCGCCCGCTAAGGCACAAATCGCGGTGGGCCTATCCATTCGCGTCGCTCCACCAGCCATTCCGGTGTACGTGCAGCCACCTTGCCCAGTGGAAGGCTACCTGTGGACGCCCGGCTATTGGGCTTACGGCGATGAAGGTTACTACTGGGTGCCCGGCGTATGGATCGCACCCCCGCGAGTCGGTTTGCTTTGGACTCCCGGCTACTGGGGCTGGGGCGGTGGCCTCTACGCGTGGCACGCGGGCTATTGGGGACCCCACGTCGGCTTCTACGGAGGCGTGAACTATGGATTCGGGTATGGAGGTTTCGGCTTCGCCGGCGGAGAATGGCGCGGCGAACGTTTCGCGTATAACACTGCGGTTGTCAACGTAAACACCACAGTCGTCCACAACACCTACGTCAACAAGACGGTGATCAACAACACGACGGTGAACCGGGTCAGCTACAACGGCGGTCCTGGCGGCATCAACCGAACTGCGAACACCGAGGAACTCCGCGCCAGCCATGAATCCCACGTCCAGCCAACGTCGGCGCAGACCTCGCACCAGCACATGGCCAGCACCAATCGCGCGAACTTTGCTTCCGAAAATCACGGCAGGCCCGCGACCGCGGCGATGAGCCGGGTGAACGCACGCGAAGGCAACCAGCAAGCGCGCATCGCTCAAGGCGTGAAGTCTGGACAACTGACGCCACGCGAAACCAGCCACCTGGAAAACAAGGAAGCGCACATCAACAACGAAGTGCACAACGATCGCGCGGCCAATGGCGGCAAATTGACGCCACAGGAGCGCGCGCAAGTGAATCATCAGCAGAACAATGTGAGCAAGCAAATCTACAACGACAAGCACAACGCGCGCACCGATCGCCCGGCGCAGGAGCACAACGCCGAGCACCGGCCGAATCGCTAAGCCAAAGCCGATGTAAGAAAACGAAGCCGCCGGCCTTTGCTTGAGGCCGGCGGCTTTGCTTTTACCCCCCGCGTCGGCAACCGCTGTTCGAAAAAGACGCTACTTTGGCTTTACGGAAGAGTTTGCGCGGGATAGCGCCGACTGGCGGTATGATGTCGCGGCCGCGCAATGCATCGCGCGGCCGACAGGGTCTAAAACCCAGCCGTGCGTGTGCTGCATCCAATCGACGCCGATTAGGATTGGTTGACTCGCGTGCTCAACGAATACCGGAAGAAACGTGACTTCAAGAAAACTTCGGAACCCACTGGCGATGCTCGCGGCGGATCCGGCGATCGCGTTTTTGTGGTGCAAAAGCACGCGGCTACGCGGCTGCATTACGACTTGCGGTTGGAAGTCGACGGCGTACTGAAATCGTGGGCGGTACCCAAAGGGCCGTCGATGAATCCGGGCGACAAACGCTTGGCGGTTCAGGTGGAAGACCATCCCTTCGAATACCGTAAATTCGAGGGCTCGATACCCAAGGGAGAATACGGCGGCGGCGAGGTCATCATCTGGGACCAGGGAACGTACGCGCCGGAAGGAACGATGAGCACGCGCGACCAATTGGGGCGTGGCGAACTGAAATTTCAACTTCACGGCGAGAAGTTGCGCGGAAGTTTTGTGCTGGTGAGGTTGCGCAAGCCCGGAACGAAAAACGAATGGCTGCTCATCAAACATCGCGACTCTTTCGCGGACAACAAGTGGGACGCGGAGCACCACGCGGAATCGGTCGTCACCGGACGCACGCTGCAAGATATCGCCGAAGGGCGACCCGCTTCGCGCGAGCGCCGCGTCGTCGATCCTTCGGAACTCAGCGGAGCGGTGGAAGCACGGATGCCGCATATGCCGGCGGGAGTTCACGCCACACTGGCGGAATTGAAAGAGAAGCCTTTTTCCGATCCCAATTGGGTATTTGAAATTAAATGGGATGGCGTTCGCGCTATCGCCGAGATCAAGGACGGGCGGACGACTTTGTGGGCACGTTCCGGGCGGGACGTCAGCGGAGAGTATCCAGAATTTAAGGATTTGGCGACGAAGTTTCGGGTTACAAATGCGATCGTGGATGGAGAGATCGTTACCCTTGACAAAGATGGGCGCAGCAATTTCCAAAAATTGCAGAACCGGTTGGGCGTGCAAAATCCCTCCCAAAAACTGATGCAGTCCGTGCCGTTGGATTATTACGCGTTCGATCTGGTGTATGCGGATGGTTACGATTTGCGAAAGTCGCCGCTGCTGGAACGCAAGGAATTGCTACAAAAGGTTTTGGTCGGCAACGAGCGAGTTCACTATTCGGAGCACATCGCCGAGGAAGGCGAAGCGTTGTTTAAGGCCGCGCGCGCGAAAGGCCTGGAAGGAATTATCGGCAAGCTCAAGGAGAGCGTTTACTCCGGAACGCGCACCTCTTCGTGGCTGAAGCTGAAGATCGTGGACGAATTGGATGCGGTCATTGCCGGCTCTACCGAAGGGCGCGGAAGCCGGAAATACTTTGGCGCGTTGGTGCTGGGGCTATACGACAAACGTGAACTGAAATTTATCGGCAGCGTGGGAACCGGATTTGATGAAGGAAGGCAAAAATCGATTTTCGAGAGATTGCAGGAATTGCGGACAACCGAGAGTCCTTTTGCGAAGACTCCGGAGCTGCGTGAAAAAGTTGACTGGGTGAAACCAGAATTGGTGGCGCGGGTCAAGTTTGCAAATTGGACCTCGGACGAACACCTGCGAGCACCGGTATTTTTGTCACTACGGAACGACCGGACAGCGAAGGACTGCACGTTTGAGGATGCCAGGCCTGATCCCGTGGTAGAGATCCAAGAGACCGAATCGCCAAAACCGCGAGGACGGAAACCAGCGACAGCGAAAACCAAAGCGGCGGAAACCGACCCCTTGGAGACATCGGAACCGGAAAGCGATTCGACCAACGGTGCAGCGGCGAAATCGACCGCGCCACCGCACACGGTGCGGTCGAGCAGGCCCGCTTCCACGAAAACGGCGAGTGATGCAGAGAAGGAGTTGAGGACCGGGCACCTGGAAACGATGGACGTGGAATCGGATGGGCATCGCGTTCATTTGACGCACCTGAACAAGACCTATTTTCCGGAGATCGGACTGAAGAAGCGCGATCTACTCGCTTACTACTACCGCATGGCAAACTACATTCTTCCCTTCTTGAAGGACCGGCCGATGGTATTGCGGCGGTATCCCGATGGAGTCGGCGGCAAAGCATTTTTTCAGAAGGAGGCGCCTTCATTTTTGCCGGACTGGATCGGCACGGCAACGGTGGCGTCCGAAGAGCGCGGCGGCGAGATGCAGTACATTCTGGCCAACACGCGGGCGGCGTTGCTGTACCTGACCAATCTAGGTTGCATTGACCACAATCCGTGGTCGAGCCGCGCCGAGAGCCAGGACAAACCGGACTACGTTTTCTTCGATCTGGACCCGACGCCGGGTACGCCGTTTTCGGCGGTGCTACATATTGCGAGAGAAATCCATGCCATGTTGAAGTCGATCCGCATGCAGTGTTTCCTGAAGACATCAGGTGCGTCAGGATTCCACATCTTTATTCCGCTGGAGCCTGTGTACAGCTACGAGCAGACCCGCACATTTGCAGAGGTGGTAGGGAGACTGGTCGCGGCGGAGAATCCGAAGTTGACCACGTTCGAGCGCACGATAAGCAAGAGACCCAAGGGACACATCCTGATCGATGCCTTACAGAACGCTAAGGGCAAGCCGCTGGCTTGTGCGTATTCGGTGCGAGCCGAACCCCAAGCGCCGGTGTCCACGCCGCTAGCCCCCGAAGAGCTCGAGAAAAATATTACGCCGGACACGTGGACGCTAAAGAATTTCGATGAGCGGATCAAGGACGTCGGCGATTTGTGGCGCGATTTCTGGAAGAAGCGCCAGACGCTCGACCGCGCCCTCGAACTCCTTGCCAAGAAATTCCCTAAAGGCGAGCTGGCCGGAGGTTAGTCCTCCTTCGCGGTAGTCGACAATTCCGCCATAGCACCAATACGGGGAATGCCTGATTGCCGAGCGCGGGCCAAAGCTCTAAGGTTCGAGGCTGGTCGGCGCGTGCGAATTTGCAGTGCCCGGCAGCGACGGTCTCAGGGTCAAGCGCAACTTTGCAGAGAGCACAGCGCACGCACGAATGTCCCGGCACAATCTCAGAAGTCTTGGGTGGGATGGCGGCGGTGTCTTTCGTGTTGGCGACGAGCGGCTCGAAGACGGTCCGCGCAGAGCCAGGAGAAACGGAAGGATTTCGAAAGGCGAGGATATGAGCCAGAAAAGCGAGATGCCCTATCGGACGCTGGGAAAAACCGGCGTCAAGGTTTCCTGTGTTGGGCTAGGCGGATTTCATCTGGGGCTGTCGAAGCTGGAAGAAGGAGACATGATCAAGCTCTTCCACGCAGCGGTAGAGCGCGGAATCAACTTCTCGGACAATTCGTGGGACTACAACCAGGGTGAGAGTGAACGGCGGGTGGGCAAAGCGCTCAAGGGCGGCTATCGCGACAAGGTTTTTGTGATGACGAAATTCGATGGCCGCACCAAGGGTTCCGCACTGCAGCAACTCGATGAGTCCCTGCAAAGGCTGGACCTAGAGCACGTCGATTTGTGGCAGTTTCACGAGAATATCCGGCTGGAAGACCCGGACCGTTTTTTCGCCGACGGCGGGGCCGCCGAAGCGATGCTGGAAGCCAAGAAGGCGGGAAAAATCAAATACGTAGGTTTCACGGGACACAAGGATCCGAGCGTGCATTTGCGCATGCTGGAAATGGCCGAAAAGAACAAGTTCACGTTCGACACCGTGCAGATGCCTTTGAACGTGATGGACGGGCACTTTCGAAGCTTTCAAAAGGAAGTGCTTCCGGTGCTGGTGCGAAAACGTATCGCGGTGCTGGGGATGAAGTCGATGGGAGACAAGAACATTCTGGCGAGCAAGACCGTGACACCGCTCGAGTGCCTGCAATACGCTCTGAGTCTTCCGGCTTCGGTGGTGATTACCGGTATCGACAGCATGCCGATTCTGGAGCAAGCCTTCCACGCGGCGAAAACGTATTCATCATTGAGCAAGGCGGATATTGCCGGTATTTTGGCAAAAACGGAACAGGCGGCGAGGACCGGCAAGTTCGAACCGTTCAAGACCACCCCGAGGTTTGATTCCACGGCAATGCATCCGGAATGGCTCGGCTATAACCCGGGCGCTTAGCAACCTTCCTTCGTGTTCGACCATTCGTGCCCGGCGACTCCATCCCTCTCGCAGCGGATGGTGAGCACCGTAGCCCGTAGCCATGCCAGGAAGGAGCCTCAGGGACGGGGCGCGCTCTGCGTGGGCAACAAACGAATGGAAACGACGAAGCTGCCGCGCTGCTTTCCTGTGAGTTGAAACTGGGCGGTGTTGTCGGTGCCGCCGCTGCTGGAAAGGCGGATGGGATTCCCGCCATTGAGATCGGCGATGTTCGGAGCGAGGTTGCGCGCTTCCAGGCCGATCTTTCCGGTGCTGCCGCGGACACGAACGGTCAGGGTGCGATGATCGCCGGGGGCGAGGGGCGAGGAACTGGCTTCCAACGTCAGCTCGACGAAGCGGATGGAGAAACGCGGCGACTCGTTCTTGCCGCAGCTGACGAGGACGGTGGATTCACCGGAGTCGAGTTCCGGTGGAGGAAGAACGACCAGCGACATTGGCGACGAGGCGAGAACCAAGGCGGGAAGGCCGGCGACGGTGACCGTGTTGGCGTCGGCGTCGCCGCAGAAGGCGCGGCCGGAGAGTTCGAAGCGGTCGCTTAGCGAAGCGACCCGGGGGGCGGCGGCAATTTCGATAGAAGGCGAGGCAGCCTCGGTGGGGCTGAGAATGGTGGTATAGACGCGGCCGGGATGGCCGGGGAGAACGGCGGAGATAACGCCCGGATCTAGTGGAGCGACGAAGAGTGCGCGCCCGGTTGCGTCGGTGGTGACGCGATCGCCGTTGGAGAAGTCGACGCGCACGCCGGGAGTCAGGCGGCCGTTTACGTCCAGGACCGCGAGCGTGGAGTGCTCGCCCGAGATGATTTTGCGCGGGAGCAGGAGGATGCGAGCGGCGGAAGCAGGCGGCGGTGGCTGCTGGGCGGGAGCGGAGACGATGAGAGAGGGCGCCACGACGCGGAGAAATGTAAGCACAACGGCAAAGCGGCGCCGGGACATTCCTGGATTGTAGCGAAAAATGGAACGTATTACGTCAAGAGCATGGACGATCGGCCCGGGCAAGCTGGGGCGCAGGAATCTTGTGCCGATGGGAACGTGGGGAGGGCACACTAAGGTCTTGTGGCCAAACGGTGAGTAATTAGTAGGGTTCAGCGGCTTCCGCGGGGTAGCGGGGTCTGCTAGCGTGGGAGCAGGGTTGCCAGGGCATGGGTGTGGGCACAATACGGAGTGACCCGCAAGAAAGCCAGAGGAGCCTCAGTGCAAATCGCAAGCGGCGGCGCGAGCAACGTGGGACGCGTCCGCACGAACAATGAGGACTGCTTCCGGATCGTGGAGCCGCTGAATTTGTACGTCCTGTCCGATGGCATGGGAGGCGAGGCACACGGAGAAATCGCGAGCGCGCTGGCGGTCGAGACAGTCGTCAAACACTGCCGGGAGACGGAAAACGATCCGGCCATGACCATTTTCGGCGACATGCCGGCGGTTTGGAGCGAGAAGACCAAACGGCTATCGAGCGCCGTACATCTGGCGAACAAGAGTATTTACGACTCCGCGCAAGCGCATCCAGAGCAACGCGGCATGGGCGCGACGATGACGGCGGCCTGGATCGACGGGCAGCGGTTAAGTATCGCGCACGTCGGTGACAGCCGGGCGTACCTGCTGCGCAGCGGTAATTTGCAGCAGCTCACGAACGACCATTCTCTGGTTGCCGAGCAGGTGCGCCGCGGCATCCTGACGCCCGCGGAAGCGGAGCGCAGCGAGATGCAAAGCGTGTTGCTGCGAGCGCTGGGCGCACATCCGGAGATTGAAGTGGATTCCGAGGAACACCCGCTGTTCGGGAATGACGTCTTGCTGCTGTGCTCGGATGGATTGACGCGGATGGTGACGGAGCCAGAGATCGCAGGCACGTTGCAGGCGGAGCCCGATCCGGCCAAAGCCTGCGAAAGACTTGTGGAACTAGCAAACGAGCAGGGCGGCGCGGACAACGTGACCGCGGTAGTCGTACATATTGGCGGCGAGCCCAAGGGATGGTTCTCCTGGCTGCGTCGCGGGCCCCGGAAGAAGCCTGAAAACAATGGCTCGGCAGGAGGAAAGTAATGGCGAAGCTCACGTTGATGTTTGAAAACAAACTGGTGAAAGAGGTCCCCATCGGCAGCCGCCCGGTGGGCATTGGGCGCTCGCCCGACAACGATTTACCGGTCGACAACCTGGCGGTGTCGAACTATCACGCGCGCGTGTATGTAGAAGCCGGACGTCTGGTGGTGGAAGACCTGGACAGCTTGAACGGCACGTTTGTGAATGACCTGCGTGTGGAACGTGCAACGCTGCACGATGGCGATTCCATCTGGGTCGGAAAGCACCACATCAAGGTGGATGCTTCCGGCGACACGACGGCGCTCGGAGATAGCGGGCGAAAGGGTGGTGCGGTGGCTCCGCGTATCAACGAAACGATGGTGCTGGACACGAAAGCGCGACGCGACATGCTGCAACAAGCCGCGGCGATGGGTGAGCGCACGCAGTTCGCGGCGAGCCGGCTGAAGGTGCCCACGCTGGTGATCTTGAGCGGGAAGACGGATCAGAAGGAATACATGCTGACGAACAAGCTCACCGTGATCGGTAAATCCAAGATGGCCACGGTGAAGTTGAAAGGCTGGTTCAAACCGCAACTCGCGGCCCAGGTCAATCAACGCGACGACGGTTATTATGTTGGACCAGGCGACAAGGTGCCGGTGGTCAATGGAGCGCCCATCGCCGGTCCGGTGCGTTTGAACGATGGAGACATGATTGAAGTTTGCGGCTTGCGCATGAATTTTATCTTCCGGGATTAGTGAGGCCGGGCGTTACTGCATCCCGGCATTCGGCGCCCGATTCTTGGAAGCAACGTTCACATTTGCGGTCGACCACGACACCCTCCGTTTTTGGCGTTGTTCGGCCATTTTCTCCCGAGACGCTCCCGGCTTAAGCTGCCCAAATCCCCGCCGTACCCGACCGTGATATAACAAGCGTCAAAATGTGGGCATCCAATTCGATGGAACAAGCCCCCGCCCCAGGTATCCTTTCCCCGTCCAAGTATTTGGGAAAATGAGGGTTACTGGAATGGCCGGTCGGCATTCCATTGGCAGTGGGATTGCCAACCTGCTATAACGAGCGCGGTAGCCGCGGAACCAGTGCGGACGGGGATCTGTGGGTCGGGTTCGGCGGCGTACCCGAACAAACGCTCTGGCGAATCTATAAATACAGCACCCGATTGCAAAGGCGGATGATCAAATCTTTTGACGGCCATTCGGAAATGGTGTCGGCGGCAACTGAAAAGACATGTGGATAGTCCGATTAGCACTTTCTAGACCCTATACGTTCATCGTGATGGCCCTGGTCATCGTGCTGCTCGCGGGGGTCGTTGTGCCGCGCACGCCCACCGATATTTTCCCGAACATCGATATTCCCGTGATCAGCCTTATCTGGAACTACTCAGGCCTGGAACCGCAGGAGATGGAACAGCGGATCACCTCCAACTCTGAGCGGTTCGTGACCACGCTGGTAAACGACGTCGAGCACATCGAATCGCAGTCGCTCAACGGCATAGCGGTAGTCAAGATCTTTTTCCAGCCAACAGCGAACATTCAGACCGCGCTGGCGCAGACGACCGCCATTATGCAGACCATCCTGCGCTCGCTTCCGCCAGGATCGACGCCACCGCTCGTGGCTATCTATTCGGCGTCTACGGTGCCGGTGATTCAGATCGGGCTGACCAGTGACACGCTAAGCGAGCAAGCGCTGTTCGACTTCGGCAACAACTTCATTCGGACACAATTGGCAACCGTGCGCGGGGTCGCGCTTCCCTTCCCCTACGGCGGCAAGCAGCGGCAGATTTCCGTGGACCTCGATTCGCAGGCATTGCAAGCAAAGGGACTTTCGCCAGTCGACATCGTCAATGCCGTGAACGCGCAGAACCTCATTCTGCCCACCGGCACCGCAAAGTTCGGATCCCTTGAATACACGGTGGAAATGAATGGCAGTCCGCAGACCATCGCGGAGCTGAATGACTTGCCGATCAGAACGGTGAACGGCGCCACGATTTACATGCGTGAGGTCGCACACATTCGCGACGGGTTCGCGCCGCAGACCAATATCGTGCGGGCCAACGGACAGCGCGGTGTGTTGATGGCGGCGTACAAGACCGGCAGCGCTTCGACATTAGACATGGTCCGGGATCTCAAAGCCGCGCTAAGCAGCTACTCTTCGTCGCTCCCCGAAGGGCTGAAGTTGACGATGTTTTTTGATCAGTCCCTCTACGTGCGGGCGTCCATCGAAGGCGTTTTGCGTGAAGCTCTGATCGCCGCATGTCTCACGGCGATCATGATCCTGCTCTTCCTGGGAAACTGGAAGAGCACGCTGATCATCGTGGTTTCGATTCCACTGTCTATTTTAGTGAGCGTGCTGCTGCTCAGTGCGCTGCACGAAACGATCAATATCATGACGCTCGGCGGCTTGGCTCTCGCCGTCGGGATCCTGGTCGATGACGCCACCGTCGAAATCGAAAACATCAACCGCAACCTGGCGATGGGCAAGGAAACGGTGCAGGCGATTCTGGACGGCGCGCAGCAGATCGCGACTCCGGCGTTTGTTTCGACGTTGTGTATCTGCATCGTGTTTTTGCCGATGTTCTTCTTGTCGGGCGTCGCAAAGTTCTTGTTCGTCCCGCTAGCCGAAGCGGTTTCCTTCGCGATGTTGGCGTCGTACATGTGGTCGCGAACCATCGTTCCGACCATGGCGATGTACCTGCTGAGCGCCGCGGACGAATACATTCCCGAGGAGCACCGGGGCGAGAAACAAGGATTATTGCGGCGCTATCAGCAGAAATTCGAGCACGGCTTCGAGCGGGTCCGTAGTGCCTACCGGCGCGCCTTGGGCACGGCTCTGGACACCTCGATCCTTTTCGCGGGGTGCTTCCTGGCGTTTTGCGTTCTGTCCGGCGGTCTGGTTTTCGTGCTCGGGCGTGATTTTTTTCCAAAGGTCGATGCGGGTCAGATTCGCCTGCATTTCCGCGCACGCACGGGATTGCGCATTGAAGAGACCGCGCGCCTGTCCGACCAGATTGACGCGGCCATCCGCGAAACCATTCCCGCGAAGGAACTCCACACGATTCTCGACAACCTTGGTGTGCCGTACAGCGGCATCAATCTGAGCTACAGCAACTCCGGCACGTATGGCACCGCCGACGGCGAGATCCTGGTGCAGCTGAGTGAAAAGCACGGGCCGACCGCAGAGTACATCAACAAAATGCGCGAACAGCTTCCGCATAGATTTCCGGGCGTGCAGTTCTTCTTTCAGCCTGCGGACATTGTTACGCAAATTCTGAACTTCGGTTCACCCGCGCCCATCGACGTGGCCATCACCGGAACGAATATCGTCGGGAACTTCGGAGCGGCACAGACACTAGCGCGCGAGATGCGTCACATTCCCGGAGCGGTGGACGTACATGTGCAACAAGCGCTGGACGAGCCGACACTACACCTGGACATCGACCGGACGCGCGTGCAATCGGTGGGCTTGCAAGCGCGCGACGTGGCGCAGAACGTGCTGGTTTCGCTGAGTTCGAGCTTCCAGACCTCGCCTGCATTCTGGCTCGATCCAAAAAACGGTGTCAGCTACAACGTCGCGGTGCAGACGCCGCAATATCGCGTGGACACCTATCAAGCGCTGCTGAATACGCCGGTAACGTCGGGCACTCCGGGAAATCCGAGTCAGATTCTAGGTAACCTCGCGGCTACGACAACCACCGCGCGGCCGGCCGTTGTGAATCACTACAACGTGCAGAGGATGATCAACGTCTATGCCTCGGTGAATGGCCGCGATCTCGGGGGAGTTTCCGATGAAGTCGCCGCCCTGGTAAAGAATATCGAGCCGAAACTTCCAAGAGGCAGCCACATCGTGATCCGCGGTCAGGTGCAGACGATGAAGAATTCGTTTGAAGGACTGGCCCTGGGTCTGGTCGGTGCGATCGTGCTCGTGTATCTGCTGATTGTTGTGAACTTTCAATCGTGGCTCGATCCCTTCATCATCATCACCGCGCTACCCGGCGCTTTGGCGGGAATTTGCTGGACGCTGCTGATGACGCGAACCACTCTGAGTGTTCCGTCGTTGACCGGCGCGATCATGAGCGTCGGCGTAGCCACGTCGAACAGTATCCTGATGGTCTCGTTCGCGCGCGAGCAATTGAACGAAGGAAAAAGTGCGCGAGACGCGTCGCTCGAAGCGGGTTTCGTGCGCATGCGCCCCGTGGTGATGACGGCGCTGGCGATGATCATCGGCATGGTACCGATGGCTATAGGTCTCGGCGAAGGCGGCGAGCAAAACGCCCCGCTGGGCCGTGCCGTCATCGGCGGGCTGTTGTTCGCGACGTTCGCAACGCTGTTCTTTGTGCCATGCGTCTTTTCGATCATTCATGGCCGGCGCGAGCGAAAGCGCGCCCAAGGTGGGGAAGCGGCGTTTTCACCGGCTACCGTCTAGATTTCGGCCATTTTGGTTTTGGAAAACCCGGTGGATCACCATGACGGCGAGGGCCGGGATCGAGAAACGGTTTATAGTGACGAATGTACAGTAATTGGGGTCAAATTCGGAGCAACGCATGACGACGACGGAAACCAGACCGCAAGTCGAACCTGAATACGAAACGCAAGCGTCTTACCAGGCGCCCGAGAAGAAGAGCCGTTTGTTTTTACTCCTGGTGATCGCGGCACTCGTTCTACTCATCGTTGGTGCCTACACGTTGCTGGAACGCCGCTCGCAATATCAGACGCTGGCGAGCGAAACGGAGAAGATGGCAGTTCCTACGGTGTCGGTTATCCACCCAACGGTCGAGCCGGGCCAGGAAGATTTGGTTTTGCCATCGACCACGCAGGCGTACACCGAATCGCCGATTTATGCGCGGACCAGTGGTTACCTCAAAAAGTGGTATCACGACATCGGCAGCCACGTGCGGCAGGGTGAATTGTTGGCTGACATCGACACACCCGAGGTGGACCAACAGCTCTCGCAGGCTCGCGCTGATTTGGGAACGTCGAAAGCGAACGAAGACCTTTCCAAGATTACCGCGACCCGCTATCAGGAACTAATCAAGACCGATGGTGTCTCCAAGCAGGAAGTGGACAATGCGGTAGGCGACTACGCGGCGAAAAAGGCTGGCAGCCAGTCGTCGGAAGCGAATGTTCGACGCCTCGAGGAGCTCGAGTCCTTCAAACATATCTACGCACCCTTCAGCGGCGTAATAACGCGCCGCGACATCGATATCGGGAATTTGATCAATGCCGGAAACGGCGGCTCGGGGCAGGAGCTTTTCAACCTGGCGCAGACCGACCCCATCCGCGCTTACGTTCGCGTGCCTGAAATCTACGCTCCGACGATTCACGGGGGCTTGGGCGCTTCTCTTGAGCTGTCGCAATATCCGGGCAGGCGCTTCGAAGGCAAGGTTGTGCGCACCGCCGACGCCATCGATCTGGCAAGCCGCACCCTCAACACGGAGGTAGACGTGCCAAACAAAACTGGCGAGTTGCTGCCTGGTGGCTACGCGCAAGTGCACCTTGAGGTGAAAGTTACCGGTGAGCATCTGCAGGTTCCGGTCAATGCGTTGCTGTTCCGCGCAGAGGGATTGCGCGCCGTGATCATCGACGAAAATCACAAGACCCATTTGCAGGCACTGACAATTGGCCGCGACTACGGCACCACGCTGGAAGTCCTTCAAGGCCTGAAGGCCACCGACTGGATCGTGCTGAATCCTGCCGACTCCCTGGAAGAAGACATGCCGGTGAATGTGAAGCAAGCGAAGCTGGACACGCAACAGGGCAGCACGCAACCCGGGCAAAGTGGCTCGCCGAGCAGCGGCGGCGGCGAGGTGAACGGTAAAAAAACCGGCGGGCCCCGCGGAAACAAGCCGTAATGGCTGGTCCGGTCCAATCGCATCGCGGCTGGAGCTGCACCTCGGTGCTGCGGCGATTTTGCACCGCTGGTTTGGTGCTGGGCGCCGCTGTGCTGACCGGCTGCACGGTCGGACCCAACTATAAGCGCCCTGCCGCGACGGTCCCGGCGCAATGGGATGTCGCTGCACCCTGGCGGGAAAGCGCACCCAAAGACAACGTACCGAAGGGCGAATGGTGGGATGTTTTCCACGATGAAGAACTGAACGCCTTCGAAAAACAAGCGCTCGCCGAAAATCAGACGATCAAAGTCTCGATCGCGCATCTTGAACAAGCGCGAGCGACCGCTTCCATTCAAATCGCCACGCTTTTCCCCACATTGAATACCGGACCCAGCAGCCTGGGACCCAACGTCGGGCGGCAACGGCTGTCGGGCAATCGACCGACCAACGGCATACCGGTGACGCTGCAGCCGGTACAACAGAACTCCTATGTATTGCCATTCACGGTCAGCTACGAAGTGGACCTGTTTGGCAAACGCCGGCGCAGCATCGAAGCGGCGGAAGCAGCGTACCAGGCGAACGCAGCCGACATGGAAAATGTGCGCTTGCTGGTTACTTCGCAACTCGCCGGCGATTATTTCAATCTACGCCAGTTGGATTCCGAACTGGGCATCCTGCATCGCACCGTGGAAGCGCTGCAGAAGGGGTTGGATCTGGTTAATTCACGGCATCAAGGCGGTGTCGCTTCGGGTCTCGACGTTGCGCAGGAAGAAACGCTGCTGAACACGACGCGGACGCAAGCGACCCTGCTCCAGCAGCAACGCAAACAATTCGAGGATGCTATCGCGGTCCTGATGGGGCGTCCTGCTCCTGACTTTCACGTTGGCGTCAGAGAACTGAACGCTGCGCCTCCACCGATCGATGCCGGGCTGCCTTCGGACGTTCTGGAGCGGCGCCCGGACATTGCGGAAGCAGAACGACAGATGTCGGTGGCTAACGCACAGATCGGCATCGCGCGCGCCGCGTACTATCCTTCGCTGAATCTGTTTGGACAAGCTGGCTGGGAAACGGCCGCAATCTCGAAACTTGCCAACGTGCAGAGTATTTTTTGGGCGGTGGGCGCAAACGTTGCTGAAGATATCTTCACGGGGGGAGCGCGCCGCGCGCAGGTGCAGTTCGCGCGCGCCGGATATGATGCAAACGTGGCGAGCTATCGCCAAACCGTTTTGGGCGCTTTCCAGGAAGTACAAGACGACCTTACTGGTTTGACCGTGCTGAGCGAGGCGCAGCAATCGCAGCAGCAGGCTGTGGACGCGGCGCGCCGCACGCTAGACATCTCCACCGACCGGTATTCGGGCGGTCTGGTAAGTTATCTGGACGTCGTTACCGCGCAACAAAATCTGCTGACCAGTGAGCAGCAGCTTGCCCAAATCCAGGGGCAGCGGCTGGTCACCAGCGTTCTTTTGGTGAAGGCGCTGGGCGGGGGCTGGGATGCGTCGAGTCTTGCGGCCGTGCAGGTCAAGCCACAGCGAAAAGATATCATCACACCGTGACGGGTCGCCCATTGTCAGGCGAAGTCGCAAGCTCGACAGGGCCCCACGCTAGAGTCCCGCCGATCCAGCAGGGGCAACATTTCGCACCGAGGAGCGGAAAATTCGCTCCCAAGCCGGGGCTACGGCTAAAACCCTAGACGACTCAGGATTTTCCCGTATATCCAAGAGCGGCGCCGCACTGTATCCTCAGTCCTACTATGACTATACGGCCCAAAACCCTTCTTCGAATTGCCCAGGTGTCACCCCTATATGAGAGCGTTCCTCCCAAGCTTTATGGTGGAACCGAACGCGTCGTATCGTACCTCACCGAAGAGCTTGTCGAACTCGGCCACGATGTCACTTTGTTCGCCAGCGGCGACTCCACGACCAAGGCGCGGCTGGTTGCTTGTTGCCCGAAAGCTTTGCGTCTCAACCCGGATTGTATCGATCAGCTCGCGCACCATTACGTAATGCTGGAAGAGATCTTTGCGCGCGCCGAAGAGTTCGACATCATCCATTTTCACATCGACTATCTCCACTTCCCGATTTCGCGCGTCTCGGGAATTCCGCAGCTCACGACGCTGCACGGACGGTTGGACCTCAGCGATTTACCGCCGTTGTATCACAAGTATCCGGACATGCCGGTGGTTTCCATTTCGCGAGCGCAACGCAAGCCGCTGTCTTTCGCAAACTGGGTTGCCAACATTTATCACGGTTTGCCCGCGGGCCGGCTTAGGTTGGGAGATGGCAGCGGAAAATACTTGGCCTTTCTCGGACGCATCTCACCGGAGAAACGCCTCGACCGCGCCATCGAAATCGCTATGAAGGTTGGCATGCCGCTGAAGATCGCCGCGAAGATCGATCGTGTTGATCGCGAATACTTTGAATCACGAATCAAGCCGATGCTGGACAATCCCAATATCGAATATATTGGCGAAATTACCGAGGACCAGAAGTCGGAATTCCTTGGGAATGCCTATGCCTATCTGTTCCCGATCGACTGGCCGGAGCCGTTCGGGCTGACCATGATTGAGTCCATGGCCTGCGGCACGCCCACGATCGCCTTCAACTGTGGATCGGTTCCGGAGCTGATCACCCACGGCACAAGCGGTTTCATTGTGGAAAACATGGAGGATGCCGTAAGGGCGGTACCTCGAGTGGCGAGCCTAGACCGTGCGGCATGCCGGCAAGCGTTCGAGATGCGCTTCACGGGGTCGAGAATGGCCAAGGACTACGTTAAGCTATACGAGTCGATGCTGAACATCCGCGCCCTCTCCGTGGAAACGTCCGAGGTCGACACGTTTCTAACGCAATAAGCGAAACAGGAAGGTTCGGTTTTTTGACGGACATTGTCCGGGTTGCCGACGAATATTACGTCCGCGCGTCTTCCGCATTGGTGGACGATCGTACTCGTGTGCTCAAATGCGGCGATACCTTTGCCGTTCTGAACCGCTATGGTGACATCGAAGATCTGGGCTTCTCCCAGTTCGGTCTGTTTCACGCCGAGAGCCGGCATCTTTCGCGGTTCAGCATGCGTCTCAACCAGCAGCAGCCGCTGCTGCTGGGCTCGACGGTTCGCGAAGACAATGCATTTCTCTCTGTCGACGTTACCAACGTCGATACCGCGCTGAACACCGAAGACAGCTTACCGCGTGGCACGGTGCACATTTTCCGTTCGCAGTTTCTGGGCACTGCCAGCCACTATGAACACCTGCGCATCCTGAACTACGGTCTTGAGCTGGTGCGGCTCGCGCTGCTGTTTCAATTCGATGCGGATTTCGCAGACATTTTCGAGGTGCGCGGTACCAAGCGCGAGCGCAAAGGCGAAAGGTTGACCGATCACGTCGACGGAAGCGCTGCGATACTGGCCTACAAAGGGCTGGACGGCGTGTTTCGCCGCACGCGCCTGGAGTTCTCTCCGCATCCGACGTCTCTCACGACTCGTGAGGCCCTGTTTCGTATTACGCTGGAACCCAAGCAGGAAACCTCCATCTACACCACGGTTGCCTGCCAACGCGACGCGAGCACGAACGGCGTCGTTCCTTTCCAGACGGCGTTTCGCGCGCTGAAACGCGAATCGGAACGCGCTCGCAGCGAAGAGTGCCAGATCACGACTTCCAGCGAGAGCTTCAACGCTTGGCTGCATCGCTCCTCGGCGGATCTTCGGATGCTGATCGAGAACAATCCCGAGGGCCCTTATCCGTATGCGGGAGTGCCATGGTTCAGCACCGTCTTTGGGCGCGACGGGATCATTACCGCGCTTGAATGCCTTTGGACCTCGCCGCGGATTGCGGAGAGCGTTCTCAAATATCTCGCTGAGACGCAGGCCACGCAGGAAATACCCGAGCAAGACGCGGAACCCGGAAAGATCTTGCACGAGATGCGCCGCGGTGAAATGGCGGTGACCAAAGAAGTTCCCTTTGGGCGATATTACGGAAGCGTTGATTCCACTCCACTTTTCGTGATGCTTGCGGGGGCGTATTTCCAGCGCACGGGCGACCTGTCACTGGTGAAGGAGATTTGGCCTAACGTCCGGCGCGCTTTGCAGTGGATCGACACCTACGGGGATTGCGATGGGTCGGGCTTCGTGCAGTACCAGCAACGCGCCTCTAAGGGACTCGTGCAGCAAGGCTGGAAAGATTCGCAGGATTCCGTGTTTCATGCCGACGGGCGCATGGCCGAGCCGCCGATCGCCTTGTGCGAAGTGCAAGGCTACACCTATGCCGCGCAGCGCGCCGGCGCGCTGCTTGCTCGCGCGGTGCATGAACCGGAATTCGCCGACAAGTTGGACAAAGCAGCAGAAAAGTTACAGGCTAAGTTCGAGGAATCATTTTGGTGCGAGGATCTGGGAACGTACGCGCTGGCGCTCGACGGCCAAAAGAAGCCATGCCGCGTACGAACTTCCAACGCGGGACACGCGTTGTTCAGCAAGATCGCCAGCGAACAACATGCCGGCACGGCAGCCTCATCGCTGATGGCAGAGCACTCGTTTTGTGGCTGGGGTGTCCGCACGGTGGCCGCGTGTGAAGCCCGTTACAATCCAATGTCCTATCACAACGGATCGGTCTGGCCTCACGACAACGCCATGATCGCCTTGGGATTTTCTCACTACGGCCTACAAGACTACGTCGCCAAGATTCTGGAAGGCTTGTATGAGGCTAGCCGTCGCATCGAGCTGCATCGCTTGCCCGAACTGTTCTGCGGGTTTCACAGACGGCCGGACACCGACGGCCCAACCCTCTACCCTGTCGCTTGTTCCCCGCAGGCTTGGGCCTCGGGATCGGTTTATATGCTCCTGGAGGCATGCCTTGGTCTCAGCGTGCGCGGCCCCGAGCGCCAGATTTGCTTCACCAACCCGAGTTTGCCCTCGAATCTAAGCGAAGTGCGCATGCACAATCTGCGAGTCGGCGACGCCAGCGCGGACTTTCTGATTCGACGCGAAGGGCCCGCCGTCGAAGTGGAGATTTTGCGCAAGACCGGTAACGTCGAAATCGTCGAATCCATCTGACCCTGCTTCCTCGATCGCCAGTGGAGTCAGCCGCGAAAACGCGCGATAATTGAAGGCGTTCGTGCGTAGGCGACTTCCCATTGGCACGGTTGCCCGTTTTACCGCGAGGCAACCCGGGGGGCATCGCGGGAGGTCCAATGCTTTGGGGAGCCGCAGAACGAGGAGATTCGGCATCATGCTCAACGTCATCTTTGGAAGATCAACCGAGCCGCGCGCCCGACGCATTTCCGGGGTGCTGGTTTCCGCAGCCACTCTCGCGTTCTGCCTGCCTTTGGCCGCGCAACTCCCGACACTGGACGTCTCGAAGACCGCTTCGCAGACCCCGACGACCGTTAGCACCGATGCCAAGAGCGACTCCAACATTTCCAATAAACCGCCCGACATTCCCGTCCCGGAAATCGTCAAGAAATTCGGCGATCGCGAGTTGGAATTCAAGAAGGAGCGCGACAACTACACGTACACGCAAACGTTTGTCGTCCAGACGGTCGATTTCGATGGGCGCGCCGACGGCGAATACCGCATGACCAGCGACATCTTGTTTACGCCAGAAGGCAAGCGCTATGAGAAGGTCGTCTCTGCGCCACCGCCAACCTTGCAACGCATCTCACTCTCGCAGCAGGATCTGGACGACCTCGAGCACGTGCAACCTTTTGTGCTCACCTCAGATGAATTGCCGAAGTACGACGTGAACTACGTCGGCCGCGAAGCGCTCGACGAACTCAACACCTACGTTTTCGACGTCAAGCCCAAGAAGATCGAAAAAAATCAGCGCTATTTTCAGGGGCGCATCTGGGTGGACGACCGGGACCTGAATATCGTGAAGTCCGACGGAAAAGCGGTCCCGGACATCATCAAAAAGGGTAACGAGAACATCTTCCCGCGCTTTGAAACTTTCCGCGAAAACATCGAGGGGCACTACTGGTTCCCGACCTACACGCGCTCCGACGACGAACTCCACTTCAGCACCGGCGCTATCCACATGCGCATGACCGTGCGCTACGCCAACTACAAACGGTTCGGAGCCACCATCAAGATCGGCCCCGCGGTCGAAATTAAAGACAAAGATAAAGAAAAAGACAAACCGCAAAACTAGGCAAATTTACAGGACAATTTGAGCCCGTCGGGTGGCTACCGGCGTCCGAGCCCCCACCAAGCCCTGCGGTTTTGCTCGGCTCCATGGCCCTAAGCCACCGTTAAACTAGAGGTTATCGAGAAAGAACTGCATCACGCGGTTCATCAGCACACGCCGCGCGGCAGGATCGCTGGCACCGTGACCGCGTCCAGGGAAAGCCATGACCTCGACGTATTTCCCCGCTGCGATCGTCTCGTCGATAAGCGACAACGTGTTCGCGTAGTGCACGTTGTCGTCCCCGGTCCCGTGCGCGATGAGCAGCTTGCCCTTTAGGTTTGCGGCGTTGTGGATGGGCGACGATTCCTGGTAGCTTTCCTCATTTTGCGGCAGCAACCCCAGGTATCGCTCGGTGTAGATTGAATCGTAGTAGTGCCAGTCGGTCACCGGCCCGCCCGCGAAGCCCACCTTGAAATCCTGAGGATCCTCGAAGACGGCGTGCAGCGTCATGTGCCCGCCGTAGCTCCAACCCCAGATGCCGATGCGATTTGCATCAACGTAGGGCAGCGACTTCAGATAGGCCGCGCCGTCGCGCTGATCGGACATCTCCTGTGCCCCAAAACGAAAATGGATGGGCTCTTCGAATAAATGGCCACGACCCGCCGAGCCACGATTATCCAGCGCAAAAATGATGTAGCCCTTCCGTGCCATCAATTGATGCCACAGAAATGTCGAGCCTTCCCAGGCATTGAGCACCACCTGGACATGCGGCCCGCCATAGGTATAAACAAGGACGGGATATTTTTTCGCGGGATCGAAGCCCGGAGGCTTGATCATCATCGCATTCAGTTGCATCCCGTCGTGCGACCGCACGGAAAGAAACTCCACCGGCGACAGATGCAGATCCGCAAGCTCCGCAATCTTGTTTTCATTCAGCACAGCGACGCGCGACCCATCCATCTTCATCAAATCCTGCCGCGGCGGGTTCATGCTGTTGGAGTACGTGTCGACATACGCCGAAGCGCCGGGCCCGAAATTGACGCCGTGCGTACCGTCTTCTCTTGTAATGCGAGTGAAACCCGAGCCATCGAGCGCTACGCGATACAGGTGCCGTTCGAGCGGCGATTTCTCAGCCGCGGTGAAATACACCAGGCCCTTCGCCTCATCGACACCTTGTACCGCGAACACCTCCCAATTCCCTTCCGTCACCTGCCCCAGCTGCTTGCCTTCCAGGTCATACAAATAAATATGCCGGTAACCGGAACGTTCGCTCGACCACAGGAAGCGCTTGCCGTCCTGCAGAAAGGTCAGATCGTCGCTGACGTTAATCCAATACGAATCCTTATCGGTCAATACCACCCGCGCTTTGCCCGAAATAGCGTCCGCAATCAAGAGCTCCACCACCGTCTGTGGCCGGTTGACACGCTGAATCGCGACGTGCTTCGAATCAACCAGCCAATTCACGCGCGGAATGTAAATGTCCGTGTCCGCGCCCGTATCCATGGCCCGCGGCTCGCCCCGATCCACACTCCCGACGAAGACTCGGACGATCGGATTATTTCCGCCCGCAACGGGATAGCGCTCCGGTTCCGATTCGCCCGTATACGATGCGAAATCCACCAGCGGATACTGCGTCACCTTACGCTCGTCCATTTCCAAATAGGCAATCGCGGACGAGTCAGGAGCCCACCAGTACGCCGTGGTGATGTCCAACTCTTCCGGATACACCCAATCGAGTTCGCCCTTGCGAACCTCTTCGGTTCCTTCCCGCGTAAACGCGCGCTCTTTCCCGTCGGCAATGCGAACCAGCCAGACGTTGTGATCGCGAACGAAACTCACATAGCGGCTGTTCGGCGAGATTTTCGGATCCGCAATCGCTTCCTTGCCTGCGATGAGCGGACGCGCCGTCTGCGTCTTCAAATCGAACCAGGCCAGTGAGTTGGGCCCTTGGAACAACAGTCCGCTGCCATCCGGAGCCCACTGATATTGCGCGGGAGCGTGGCGCCCCAGGCCCGTCGCTTGCGTTGCGTTTTCTGATTCGGCCGCAAGCACGGTTTCCAGTTTCTCCGCGGAAACCAGCAGCCGGTTCTCGCCCGATGAGACATCCATCAGCCAAAGCTCTCTTTTGTCCTCCTTTCCCGACACCGCGGCCAATTCTTTGAAATAGCTTAGATGTTTACCGCCCGGAGCCCACGCGATCCCAGGTGTCGGGTGACCATTCAAACTCGGCTCGCTATAAATCCGGTCTACGCTGAGGCCCTTTTCCGCTGTTTGCTGGCGGGTCGCCGCAGGAGCTTGTGCCCTGCTAGCCCTACCGCCCAACGTTGCCCACACGAAAGATCCAAGTACGCCAACCAACAGCAGCCGTTCGATCATTCGCCGCATTCATCCTCCGCAAAAACCGCCCCACATCTTAGCCGAATCATCGTCCAAACGGACCAATCCCGCGGGCCAGGTTTTTACACCTTCCGTGTCAGGGAGGCTCGGCAGTCGAGAGATTGTACTGTAGGTACCAGAGCTTCAGTCCTTCGCTCTTTGTGTCTTGAGTGCTTCCTACGCCGCCTATATAATCTCGCGCACTGCTCGCGGATTGACGAAACAAGTTGCCGGAGTCGTGCTCGGTCCCCAGCCCAGCTGAGCATCCGTCGCAGAGGTTAGTACCAAGTGGTCGTAGGGTTCCGTGTTTCAGTCCCGACACGAGCCAGGCTGATCTGCTCAAAAAGTAATTAAGAATCCAGGGGGGGTAGTCCGCTTATGACCGTGTTCCAGCACGTGTCTACTCGTGTCGGCAAGGGCTTCACCGAAGGTCTCACCGGCCTACGTTTCACGTGCGGGGCGATGCTTGCCTGCGCATTGCTACTGCTCGGTGCGGGCAGCGCCCTAGCGCAGAATGTGGTTACACAACACTACGACAACGCGCGATCCGGTTTGAACCCCAACGAAACGATCCTGAACGCTTCGAACGTAAACACCACTTCGTTCGGCAAAATCTTCTCGCAGTCCGTAGACGGGGAAATTTACGCCCAGCCGCTCTACATGGCGGGTATCACGATATCCGGAAAGGGCACTCACAACGTTGTATTCGTCGCGACGGAAAATGATAGCGTCTACGCGTTCGATGCTGACAACAATGGTGGGGCGAATGCCTCCCCGTTATGGAAGGCCTCGTTGCTCGATGGCGCTCACGGCGCCGCCAGCGGTGCTACCACCGTTCCGAACGGAGACGTTAGCAGCACCGACATTCAGCCGGTGATAGGCGTTACCGGCACCCCAGTCATCGACCCTTCTACCAACACCATGTATCTGGTCAGCGCCACGAAAGAAAGCGGTTCCTACGTGCAGCGTCTGCATGCCCTCGACATCACCAGCGGTGCCGAAAAGTTCGGCGGCCCGGTGCCTGTTTCCGGCAGCGTTTCCGGCAACGGGAACGGAAGTATGGGCGGCACGGTAAAATTTGACACCAAGTGGGAAAACAATCGCGCAGGCTTGCTGCTTTTGAACGGCTTCGTGTACATCGCTTTCGCTTCGCACGGCGACAACGGGCCTTGGCACGGCTGGATTCTCGCCTACAACGCCGCCACGCTGAAGCAAACCAGCGTTTGGTGCGCGTCTTCGAACGGCATCGGGGCGGGAATCTGGATGTCCGGGTCAGGTATCGCCGCCGACAAAAACAATCCCACAGGTTCAAGCCCAGGCGGGCGCCTTTTCGTGGCGACCGGTAACGGCACCTTCGACGCAAAACCTCCCTACACGAACTCCATGAACTATGGCGACAGCATCGTGCGTCTCCATCTGAATAATGGTGTTATGACCGTCGCCGATGACTTCACACCGCTCAACCAGTCGGCGCTGAATTCCACCGATCGCGACGTCGCCTCGGGCGGCGTGTTGCTCCTTCCAGACCAAGGCAGCGGCGGGCACACGCACTTGCTGCTGCAATCCGGCAAGGAAGGAAGAATTTCGCTCGTCGACCGCGACAACATGGGCGGCTACAGCACCAGCACCGACAACATCGTGCAAGAGCTTCCGGTCAACAATTCCGGCCAGACCAACCAAAACTTCCCGATGGGCGGGTTATGGGGAATGCCCGGTTACGGGAACAATACCGCTTATTTCTGGGGCACTTCCGACAATCTGAAATCGTTTCCGCTCACCAATGGAAAGCTCTCCTCCTCTCCGTCCAACACGGCTGCGCAGCATGCAGGCTTTCCGAGCCCGACGCCGGTCGTCACATCCAACGGAAGTGCCAGCCCCATCGTCTGGACGATTCAGACCGACGCCTATAACTCCAACGGTTCCGCTTACTTCCGCGCTCACGATGCGACCAACATCACCAATACGCTCTACAGCACCCTTACGAACTCGGCCCGCGACAACCCCGGTGGCGCCGTCAAATTCGTGGTTCCCGTCGTCATCAACGGCAAGGCCTACGTCGGCACGAGCAACGCTTTGGCGGTGTACGGGCTGCTGAACGGCTCTCAACAAGCGGCGGCTCCCTCCATTAGTCCCGGCGCGGAAACCTTCACCGGCACGATCAGCGTGACGATCACAGACAGCACTCCCGGCGCGTCCATTTTCTATTCAACCACCGGCACGGCGACGACGAACTCCACCCCGTACGCTGGCCCGATTACCGTAAACACAACGGAGACGATCTCGGCCATCGCCAGCGCTCCGGGCTTCCTGCAGAGTTTGCCGACCAGCGAAGCCTACACGCTGCAGACGCAAACCGTCATGCCAACTTTTTCTCCGGCTCCCGGCACGTACGGTTCCTCGCAAACGGTCACGATTTCCGACGCCTCCCCAACGCCCACGATCTACTACGCGATCAACGGTCCGGCTTCGACCTCGTCCACGCCGTTCCCGGGGACCGCGACGGTTACCGTTGGCCAGTCGGAGACGATCAATGCCATCGCCACATCGCCGGGTCTCAGCACCAGCCCGCAAGCCGGCGCCACCTATTCCATCGGCTCCGGAACCGGAATTAGTTTCCCCACGGGTTTCAGCACCGCCACCACGGTGATGACGTTCAACGGCAGCACGACCCTCGATGATACCCGCCTGCAACTTAACAACGGCCTCGCGAACGAGGCGGGTAGCGCCTGGTACAACACCCCGGTCAACATCCAGAACTTCACCAACGATTTCACGTTCCAGTTGAGCAACGCTCAGGCGGACGGTTTCACCTTCACCATCCAGAACACGGGTGTTACCGCTCTCGGACCCTTGGGAGGCGGGTTAGGCTACGGCCCGGATACTCCCGGCGGTACAGGTGGCATTCCCAAGAGCGTGGCGATCAAGTTCGATCTCTACTCCAACGATGGTGAGGGCACCGATTCCACCGGACTCTATTCCAATGGCGCGTCGCCGACGGTTCCAGCGACGGACATGACCGGAAAGGTTGACCTCCATAGCGGGGACACTTTCTCGGTGCACATGGTCTACAACGGCACCACGCTCACCATGACGCTCACAGACGGCGTGACCAACGCTACTTTCACTACCAGTTGGACGGTGAACGTTCCTTCCATCGTTGGCGGAAATACCGCTTTCGTCGGATTCACAGGTGGCACCGGCGGGCTGACAGCCAGCCAGAAGATCGAGACCTGGAACTTTGTCAGCGGCGGAACCGCACCGCAGCCTGCGACCCCGCCGATCTTTAGTCCCGTTGCCGGCACCTACACCGGGACGCAAACGGTTACGATCACCGACACCACTCCGGGCAGCGCTATTTTCTATACCCTAGATGGTTCCAACCCGGGAACCACAGCGGGCGGAAGTACGTTCCAATACTCCACTGCCGTTTCGGTGGCGTCGTCTCAAACCATCACCGCCCTGGCGACCGCGCCGGGCTTCACCACGAGCGCGACGAGTAGCGCGGCCTACGTCATCAATAACACTTTGCCGGCGGCTCCCACTCCAATCATCACTCCGGGCACCGGCACTTACACGTCGGCGCAAACCGTTACCATTTCCGATCCTGGCGCCACGATCTTCTACACCACGAACGGCACGCCTCCGACGACGGGTTCCACGCCATACACCGCGCCCTTCATTGTCAGCGCCACCAGCACGGTGCAGGCCATTGCCACCGAAACGGGCTTCAGCACCAGCGCCACGGCACAATCGGTGATTACGATTAGCAGCGGGACTAGCGGCGCCGTAAACTTCGCCTCCGGATTCTCTGCCGCCGGCTTGCAGTTCAATGGACACACGAAGCTCAACGGCACGCGTCTGCAACTTACCGACACGAGTGCAACGAATGAATCCGCGAGCGCGTTCTGGACAACGCCAGTCAACGTGCAGACCTTCACGAACGACTTCATGTTCCAGCAGACTACTCCGAACGCCGACGGTTTCACCTTCACCATTCAGAGCGCCGGCATTACTGCGCTCGGACCGAGCGGCGGCGGACTCGGGTACGGCCCGGACACCGTCGGCGGCACGGCCGGGATCGCCAAGAGCGTGGCGATCAAGTTCGATCTGTTCGACAACAACGGTGAGGGCAACAACTCCACCGGGTTGTACACGAACGGCGCATCGCCGACCGTGCCGGCCACCACTCTCGGGGGCAGCGTCAACCTTCACAGCGGCGACATCATGAAGGCGCACATGACCTACGACGGAACGACGCTGACGCTGACCATCACCGACACGGTCAATACCGCGCAAACGTTCACGACATCGTGGCCCATCAACCTTCCCACGGCGGTCGGCGGCAATACCGCATTGGTCGGCTTCACCGCGGGCACTGGAGGCCTTACGGCTCAGCAGGAGATCATTAGCTGGACCTACAGCACTTCCGGAGGATCGACTTCGAAGACGCCCGTCGTTTATCAAACGGCGAATTTGCCGGCTGTGAGTTCAGGACCGACGTTCCGGCAATTTACGTACGCGGGTTTCCCGGATACGACCGGCACGATCCTGGACGCGACGGCGGTCGGAAACAACGTCACCCTCACGGTGAACGTCGCGACGGCGGGAATCGCCGACGTGAAGGTTTCCGTCAAAGAACTGAACACGCGCGGAACCTGGCAACTGTCGATCAACGGCACGAATGTCGGTTCGCCACAAGACGAATATACGAACAACGGGAGCGCAGGTGCTTACGGCGTGTTCGACCTCGGTACGTTCAATTTCCCGGCTGCCGGAAACTATGCGTTCAAGTTCACGGTCACCGGCAAGAACGCCGCCAGTTCCGGCTACTCCATCTCGTTCGACGACATCACCTTGACGCCGGGGTAAGCGGCGGCGCCGTCGTTCCTAGCCCGCGGCGACGAGCAAGCACGCTTTCACCTGTGCCCGTCCGGCTGACAACCCGTCGCGCAAGCGTCCGTTCTGTGGTCCGCATCCACTGGGCGCATGGTTGGTTCCCGGCGCGACGGGCGCATTGAACCAGCGATGGTAGGAGGTATAGCAAGGAGCACCGCGACCGCTCCAGGTGAGTGCTCGTTTATCCGGGTGGCCAGCCGAACTCACGCCCGCCGAGAAGATGCAGATGCAAGTGAAACACCGACTGCCCTGCCCCCAATCCGTTATTCGCAACGGTGCGGTAGCCGTCCAGGAGCTTCAGTCTGCGCGCCAGATCCGCCGCCACCAGTTGCATTTTTCCAATCACCGCCTGGTCTTCGGCAGTCGCCTCGTTCAACGACGCGAAATGCTTGCGCGGGATGATAAGAATATGGGTGGGCGCCTGCGGACCGATATCCTCAAAGGCAAAGACGTCGTCGTCCTCGTACACGACCTTTGACGGAATCTTCTTCGCGGCGATTTTGCAAAACAAACAGTCGGCGCTCACCATGCACTCCTCACGGCGTCTGCTAATCCAAGCGGAAAATCAACGGCTTGACGCCCTCACGCGCGTGGAGCTGCTCACCCAACTTCTTCGCCGCATCCTCGCCGGAAACCTTGCCTACGTGAACGCGATAGTACGAGCCGCTAGATGACTCAAAGGACTGAATCGCTACCGGAGAATAGCTGGAACGCAAGCGGTCGCGCAGCCGTTCGGCATTCGCACGCTCGCGAAACGCGCCGATCTGGACGGTGAAAAAACCCGCGTTCGGATCGATCGCGGACAGAATGTCCAGCCGCACCGAAACGACGCCGGGACCAATCGATTCAATCTCGCGGGCCGCGGCATAGGACAGATCGATGATGCGATTGTCCACAAACGGGCCACGATCGGTGATGCGCACCGTTGTCGATTTTCCATTGGTGAGGTTCGTCACGCGAACCACGGTGTTGAATGGAAGTGTGCGATGCGCAGCGGTGAGCTTGTTCATGTCGTATATTTCACCGTTGGACGCCTGGCGGCCGTGGAACGGCGCACCGTACCACGAAGCTTTCCCTTCCTCGAATGGCACCCCTTCGTGCGGAGTGGGAATCACCGACGGAGTTCCGGCGTCGCGTTTGGCCGATTCCGCCGGAGGCTCGGGGCCGGGCTGCACGGACGGCGCAGGCTGGCGACTCGCCGCAGGCTGGCGCCCGGCGCAGCCCGTCAGAAACAGCAAGGCGAGCAATATCGCGGCGATACCAAGCAGTCGAGCACCGGTGTTTGACCCACGCGCGGATGGAGGGAGGTCTTGCCCGACCGGTTCCGTAGTGGGGTCAGACACGGGCGCACTTGCGCTGGTCACAATTGGCCCGCGCTCATCATTGGGGATTCTGCGGAGGCGGCGTTCGGCGCGCCATGCGGGCTTCGAGCTTCGCCGCAACCTCATCGAGTTTGCCGGAAACATCGCGCAGAAACGTCGCGGTACGCCGCTCGGTTTCCGGAGCGATTTCTTCGTCTACGAAGCGGCGAAGACGTTCCATCTCTGCATCGATACGGCGGCCGATCTCTTCAAATTTGTCCATGTTTACCTGAAATGTCTGCCTGCCCTGCCTGCCCACCGGAAGTCCGAGCGGGATTTGGGTATTATAGAACGCTCTGCACACGCCGCAAGGAGGAGAGTTGGCGCTTCCCTATCAATGGCAATACCGCCTGGAGCGATGGAAGAACTCGCTGCGCGGGCTGTTCGGAGGCGGCGACCAGCAGCCGCGCCCCAAGATTTGCCCAAACTGCGGGTCCCTGGTGGGAATCAGCGCGAAGCGTTGCCATCAGTGCGGCACGAATTTAAGGTTTTCCATGGCGGCGGTGAGCAAAGGACTCTCGGGTCTTTTCGGCGGTCATGCTCCGGTCACGACCGCCGTGCTGATTGTGAATCTTCTGATGTTCGGCGTGGAGTTCATGGCCATGGCGGCCGCCGGACAGGGCGGCGGGCTGACCATTTTGTGGGGCATGGGCGGCGAAGCCACGTACCGGCTTGGCGCGAGTTTTCCCTATTCGATTTTTATCATGCACGAGTGGTACCGCCTGGTGACCGCGACGTACCTGCACGGCGGCTTGATTCATATTGGCTTCAACATGATGGTGTTGATGGACATCGGCCCGGTTGTAGAGGAACTTTACGGCTCCGCTCGATATTTTTTCCTGTATACGGTCACCGGTGCGGTTGGATTTCTCTTTAGCGCATTCTTTGGCGGTCATGCCTCGCTCGGCGCGAGCGCGCCGATCTTGGGACTGATCGGTTTAATGATCGCGGTCACCACAAAACGCGGCGGCTCGCAGATGCAGCAGTTGCGTTCGCGGTTGATTTCGTGGGTGGTGTCGATTTTCGTTTTTGGCTTTCTCATGTCCGGCGTAGATAACTGGGCCCACGGCGGCGGATTGGCAGCTGGCTTTTTGTTAGGGCGGGTGTTCGCGGACCGCGAGCCGATGAATGCGAGCGAGCGGCGAGTGGCCTACGCGCTGGGATGGATCGCAGCGGTCGTGGTGGTCTCGTCTTTGGCGCTGATGATTCTGCATTACCGGGATCCGTTGCCGGGATCGTAGCGGACGCCTGGCAAACTGCCGGCTCTAAAGACCTGGCTCGACAATGCCGGGATGCTGAGGCCGGTGTCAACTCTTTCCGCACGATCTTTCACATCACGCGCGTTGAGGCTGTGGAATGCGATAGGCTGATCTTTAGGAATACAGGAACCATGGAACCACACTCGATCGTTGTCGTGAGCCTGCACACGCCCAAGGAGAAAATCTGGGGCGAACTTCTGGCTATCAATACGGCGGGTATTACGCTGCGTGGCATCGACCTGAATTCGTTCGATCATTTCATCCGGCAGATCAATGAGCCGGACACGGAACGCATTGGCGTGCCCACGCTGTTTTTTCCCATGACGCGCATCGAACGCATCACGCTCGATGAACCTTCCGGCTCGATTCCTTCGATGGATGAGCTTTTCAACCGCAAGATTGGCCGGGGATTGATCGACTATCTGGCTCAGTTCGCCTGAACTGCGCTATCCTCAATTCCCCATGCAAGGGCGGATCCTAACAGTACCCAATCAAATCACGCTGCTGCGTCTCGGGTTCTTGCCGGTTTTCCTGGCGTTGATATCCTACGAGCGCTACAAGTGGGCGCTGCTGGTGCTCGTGGTTGCGGGCTTAAGCGATGGCATCGACGGACTACTGGCGCGAAGGCTGAACCAGAAATCGTCACTGGGCGCGTATCTGGATCCAATCGCGGACAAATTGCTTCTATCGTCGTCGTTCGTGATTCTGGCGTTCAAGCACAAGATTGGGTGGTGGCTCGCTATCATCGTTCTTAGTCGCGATACGCTGATTCTGATTGTTGCGGTTGTGATTCTACTGACCGCCGGCTATCGGCCATTTCCGCCGAGCGTTTTTGGCAAGCTGACGACTTTTTTTGAGATCGTTCTGGTGTTTACCGTGGTGCTGACCGCAGCGTACCCGGCGTTTCATTCGCGGCTGCTTCACAACGTGTTGGACGATATTGTGACCGTGTTCGCGATCGGCTCCGCGCTGCACTACTCATTCGCAATCACCCGCCACGGACCTTCCACGTAGCCCGCTCGAAACCGATCTTATTTTGCTATTTTGCTCGCTCGTACGCCTCACCCAACCACGAAAGGGCGTCGTGGAGATCCTCCGACGAATTCATTTCGAAGGAAATCCATCCTTTGGCGCGCAACCTGGTTCCGATCGAGGCGCGCTTGTCCTGGTTCACGCGGAGCAACAAGTCCGGAGTGGTGGATTTGATTTTGAAGAGGATCGAGTTTGGGGTGCCAATTGCGCGGGTTACCGGCAGGGCGGCGAAGATCGTTTTTTTGCGATAGAAACCGAGCAAGCCGAACATCGGGCGGGTGGTGACGTTCGGCCAGCTTTGTAGCTCGGTTCCGAGCATAGCTGACCATTGCTTGGTCTGGTCGGTAGTTCGAGGAAGATCGGGTCGGCGCTTCGGTTTTGCTTTGGGTTTCATCGGTATCGATTTGCGCTTCCCTGGACACGGTGCATCGGGACGACCGTGCTACTGGGGCATCCTCGCCGGGCCGCCCGGGGGCACGAGCAGTTTGGGTTCTGTCAGGGACTGGACCTGCTCGAGCGTAGTATCGGGGGCTAGTTCGCGCAGGACGAGGCCTTCGGGCGTGACGTCGAGCAGGGCCAGTTCGGTGACGATGTGATCGACGACTTCGACGCCGGTGAGGGGCAGAGAACACTTTTTCAGTATTTTTGGCTTGTTGTCGCGCGTAGCGTGCTCCATGGTGACAAAGACGCGTTTGGCGCCGGCGACCAGGTCCATTGCGCCGCCCATTCCTTTCAGCATTTTGCCGGGGATGGCCCAGTTCGCGAGGGTTCCCTTTTCATCGACTTGCAGGGCGCCGAGGACCGTAAGATCGACGTGGCCGCCGCGAATCATGGCGAAGGAATCGGCGGAGGAGAAATAGGCGGTGCCACGGAGTTCGCTGACGGTTTCCTTTCCCGCGTTGATCAGATCGGGATCGACTTGGGAGTCGAGGGGATACGGCCCTACGCCGAGCATGCCGTTTTCCGACTGCAGGATGACCTCCATACCGCGCGGGACGTAGTTCGCGACCAGAGTGGGCATGCCGATGCCGAGATTCACGTAGTAGCCGTCGCGCAGTTCGAGTGCGATACGACGGGCGATTCGTTCGCGTTTTTGTTCGTCGGTTAGCGGCATAAGGAGTTCACGGTCGACAGTTTCGAGTTAAGTTTCTTTGGCAAAATCGCTGCAAAGAAAACCACCACCAATTCCTCAGGGGCTAAAGCCCGATAGGGCACTGACGTTACTGCCCCAGCCAAAGCTCCGACCCCTAGATTCGAGTTTGCCGAGATGGGGCACAGCAGTGCTGCGCCCGCAAAACAGCAACCTCGCTACTTACGAGTGGTGCGGCGCTCGATGCGCTTTTCATAGTTTTGGCCTTCGAAGATGGCGTTGATGTAGATGCCGGGTGTGTGCACGTTATCGGGATCAAGTTCGCCTACGTCAACCAGTTGTTCTACCTCGGCGATCACGTAGTCGGCGGCGGTGGCCATCATGGGATTGAAGTTGCGGGCGGTCTTGCGGTAGATGAGATTGCCCCAGCGATCGCCCCTCCAGGCTTTGATGAAGGCAAAATTGCCGCGTATGCCGCGCTCCAAGACGTACTGGCGACCCTCGAACTCGCGGCTTTCTTTTCCTTCGGCGACCATGGTGCCGTAGCCGGTCGGAGTATAAAACGCGGGAATACCCGCGCCCCCCGCGCGTATTCGCTCGGCGAAGGTGCCTTGGGGATTCAGCTCCAGCTGGAGTTCCCCGGTGGTGACCAACTGCTCAAAGAGTTTGTTTTCGCCGACATAAGTGGAAACCATCTTCTTCACCTGGCGATTTTGGAGGAGGAGGCCGATGCCGAAGTCATCGACGCCGGCGTTGTTACTGACAATGGTCAGGTCCTTGGTGCCCTTGCGGCGGACGGCGGCGATTAGATTTTCCGGGATGCCGCACAAACCGAAGCCACCCATGAGGATCGTGGCGCCGTCCGGGAGTTTTTCGATGGCGGCGTCGGCGGAAGAAATACGTTTGTCCACGAAGGGCTCCGAGGTACGGGAGGAAGTCTACTCCAAGTGGAAGCTAGACCGACAGTTGGGAGGTGGGAGGCGACCTTGGCCGTACGCACCGCGGCCATGGAACGGCAAAGTTCAGGGCGGAAAAGTAGGTACACCGGATGGAAATGGGAATCGTGACGTAGATTTTGGGTTGAGCCGACGCGAAACTCCGCCCTCTGCGGCTTCGAGGCTCCGGGCAAGACCGGGCGGTGGCTACCGAGTTTGCGCGGTAGGCCGCAAGATTTCCATTGATGGTAGTTGAGAAATGGTAGAGGTGTGGACTTCCCTTCTCGCGTGGAAAGTGGATAATCCTCGCCATTGGCCGAGTCAGACCCTGCGCTAAATTCAGATCTCCACCTCGGTTCTTCAAGCCGCGGGAACTGCGAATACGGAGACAACTTTGGAGGGACAGTGGACGCTCATCGTTTTCGGATTTTCATAATGTGGTTTTTTGGCTTTGCGGTCCCGGGGTTTGCCGCGGCCCAAACGACCCCGGTGGTGCATCCGCTGGAGGGGTTGAAGTCGCAAGAATATTGGGCGGTGTATGAGATTTTGCAAGCGACGGGAAAGATGGATGCCGACACGTATTGCATCAGCGTACTTTTGCACGAGCCGGCCAAGGATAGAGTGCTGGCGTGGAAGGCGGGCGATGCGATCTCGCGGGAAGCCGACGTCATTCTGATGCGCAAGGGCGTGACGATGGAGGTGCGCGTCGACATTGCGGGACGCAAGGTGGAAACGTGGAAGCAGAGGAAGGACATGCAAGCGGCGTTCTTTGTCAGCGAGTTTATTGGGTTGGGCGAGGAGGCGAAGAACGATCCGCGAATGCGCGAGGCACTGGCCAAGCACGGCGCCAAGGATCTGACCACGGTGCAATGCGTCCCGCTTCCGCTTGGGTATTTCGCGTTCCCAGAGCTGGAGGGACGGATTTTGTATGGAGATTGTTTCGATGTGCATGGGGCGTTCCTGAGCTGGGGACGGCCGATTGACGGGTTGTATTTCGAAATGGACGCGGTCGAACACAAAGTGTTGAAGGTGATCGATGAGGGGGCAACGCCGGTACCGCAAAGCCCGATCAATTTTGAAGAAGTAGCGGGAACGCCGCGGCCGGGCACGACACCGATAGCAATCGTGCAGCCGGAGGGCCCGGGTTTTGCAATCAAGGATGGCGAAGTCAGCTGGCAGGGCTGGCATTTTCGCGTGCGACTCGATCCACGCGTGGGACCAGTGCTGAACCTGGTGCGGCTGGATGACGGCGGGCGGCAGCGATCGGTGATGTATGAGGGATCGATGTCGGAATTATTTGTGCCGTACATGGATCCGGCGGAGAGCTGGGCAACGCGGGTGTTTATCGATGCGGGAGAATTTTATCCTGGGGGAGTGTTGAGGATGCTGAAGGAAGGCGCCGATTGTCCTTCGAATGCGGAGTACATCGGTGGACTGGCGTCGAACGAGCATGGAATTCCGATGCTACTGCCGCGAGAGGCGTGTTTGTTTGAGACCATATCCGGTGATCCGGCGTGGCGGCATTTCGAAAACGATATGGTTTGGGGACGACCGAAGCGGGGGTTGGTGCTGCGGACGGCGGCGGTAATCGGAAACTACGACTACCTGCTGGATTGGAGATTTGAGCAGGATGGATCGATCCGCGTGGCGGTGGGAGCGACGGGGATTATCGAGACCAAAGCGGCGAAGGTGAAAACGGCAGGCGAGCATGGCATGGGCGGCGAGGCTGGGGCGCCGGATGAGTTTGGGCGCTTTGTTGGCGAGAATACTATTGGTGTGAATCACGATCACTTTTTTTCGTACCGGCTGGATCTGGACGTGGACGGGCAGAACAACACGTTCATGGCGGACAGGCTGAAGCAGCGGCAACTGCCGGTGTCGACACACCGGAAGAGTATTTGGGTGGCGGAGCCGTTCGTGGCGAAGACCGAACGCGACGCGATGATGGACATTCAACTGGACAAACCGTCGATGTGGATGTTCGTGAATCCGAACGTGCGCGGACCGCTGGGTTATCCGACCGGATACGAGATTATGCCGGGTGTGACGGCGGCATCATTGCTCGATCCGGAGGACGGAGTGCAGAAGGTTGGAGCGTTTTCGACTCACCAGCTTTGGGTGACGCCGTATCGCGCGGCTGAATTGTATGCGTCGGGGATTTATCCCACGGCGAGTAAGGGTGGGGATGGCTTGGCAGTTTGGACGCAGGCGAACCGGCCGATCGAGAATACGGACATCGTGGCGTGGTACACGCTGGGATTTCATCATGTGCCGCGGGCGGAGGATTGGCCGGTGATGCCAGTGATGTGGCATGACTTTGTGATACGGCCGTTTGATTTCTTCGGGGAGAATCCGGGAGTGGGTTTACCGGAGAAACCGTAGATTGCTGACCTCGTGCCAAGCTAGGGCGCAGCGGTGCTGCGCCCCTACAGATGCGGTCCCCAAGTTCCCGAGGAAGCGGAGCTTGTTGAAGCACGGCCGCTGACAGTCGAGCGTGCCATCGCGGCTGAAGCAAGACGAAACAGCCATCGTCGGATTTCGGAATCTGCCTCCCGCCGGTTTTCAAAAAACAACTGATTTTGCTTTAGTTGTGGAATAAATCAGAAATGTTGACATGATAGGGCATTCGGTTTGTGTTCTGAGGCTGTAGTTCATCTCGTCAGGATGGTCAAAAAATGAAAATGGATTGGACTTGGTGCTTGCGGCACGGGCGCGTCGTGGCGATTGGTGCTTTTGTATTTGTTGAAGTTGCGTTGGGGTGGCTCGGATTTGGCGCGTCGGTTTTTGCGCAGCACCGCATGCATGGACAGCAGGAGAAGGTCGACCGGAACCATCCGTGGTTCAACGCTAGCCTGTCGCCCGATGAGCGGGCGGAGATGGTGTTGAAGGAGATGACGCTCGACGAAAAGATCGGGTTGCTGCACGGAATGGGGATGCCCGGTTGGCCGAGGGACGTGCAGAATCCCGAGCCGGAATTGGGGAATGGTGGCGCGGGGTTTGTGCTGGGAGTGCCGAGGCTGGGGATTCCGATTATTCAGATGAGCGATGCGGCTTACGGAGTGCGAAGCAGCGGCGAGAACGGAAGATATTCGACGGCGTTGCCTGCATCGGTAGGGGCAGCAGCGAGTTGGGATACGGAAGCGGCTTGCGCGTATGGGGCGCTGATCGGGAAGGAATTGCGCGCGCAGGGATATAACATGACGCTCGGTGGGGGCGTGAATATCACACGCGAACCCCGGAATGGAAGAACGTTTGAATACTTGGGAGAGGATCCAATTTTGGCGGGGACTCTGGTGGGAAGCTTGATGAAGTGCGAACAAGCGCAGCATGTGATCGGGGACATCAAGCACTACGCGGTGAACGATCAGGAGAGCGGGCGTAATGAGGTGGACGTGGTCATCGGGAAACGGGCGCTGCGGGAAAGCGATCTGCTGGCGTTTGAGATTGGCGTGGGGATCGCGCAGCCGGGGGCGGTGATGTGCTCGTACAACTCGGTGAACGGGGATTTTGCATGCGAGAACAAGTACTTGCTTACGGAGGTGCTGAAGAAGGAGTGGGGATTTACGGGATTCGTGGTCTCTGACTGGGGAGGGACGCACAGCACGGTGAAGGCTTCGGCGGCGGGACTAGACAATGAGGAGCCGCTGGATGAATTCTTCGGCGGGAAATTGAAGGCGGCTGTCGAAGCGGGCCAGGTTTCAAAGGTGGAACTGGACGAGCACGTGCGGCGGGTGCTGCGAGCGGAGTTTGCTTGCGGGATTGTCGATCATCCTTCGCAGAAAAGCGTGGTGGACGTGCTGGGCGGCCTCGAGACCGCTCGGAAGATCGAGGAGCAGAGCGCGGTGCTGCTGAGGAATTCGGGTAGCGTTCTGCCGCTAGACCGCGCGGCGGTGAAGTCGATTGCGATTATTGGGCCGCACGCGGATGCGGAGATGATTTCAGGTGGCGGGTCGGCACAAGTGGATGCGCCGGGGAGGCCGAACGCAGGCTGGCAGGCACATGTGTGGTTCCCTACGTCACCGATGAAGGCTGTGAAGGCGAGAGCGCCCGGAGCAAACGTGGAGTTTGACTCGGGCGCGGATCCGGCGAGCGCGGCGGCGCTGGCGAAAAAGTCGGACGTGGCGATTGTGTTTGCGTATCAGTGGATGGCCGAAGGGATGGACTTGGCGAGTTTGTCGCTGCCGGAAAAACAGGATGAGTTGATCGCGGCGGTCGCGGCGGCGAATCCGAAGACGATCGTGGTGCTGGAGACTGGGACCGCTGCGACGATGCCATGGGTGGGCAAGGTCAGCGGCGTGCTCGAAGCGTGGTACGCAGGCAGCGACGGCGCGAATGCCGTGGCGAATATTTTGTTCGGCGATGTCAATCCGAGCGCGAAGTTACCAATGACATTCCCGAACAGTGACGCGGATTTGCCGCATCCCAAGCTGATACAACCGGGATCCGGACAGACCGGAGAAGCGGCGGTGATGAAGACCGGAGAAGCGAAGGCCACATTCGGTGTGAACTATGACGAGGGACTGAAGGTTGGATACAAGTGGTATGACGCGGAGAACAAGGCGGTGCTGTTCCCGTTCGGGTATGGGCTTTCGTATACGACGTTTGCTTATTCTGGGTTGAAGGTGACTACGGGAAAACAGACTGTGGTGAGTTTTACGGTGAAGAATACGGGGAGACGTGACGGAGCGGAAATTGCGGAGGTTTATGCGGCGCTGCCGGCTAGTGCGGCGGAGCCGCCGAAACGTTTGGTGGGATGGAGCAAGGTGTGGTTGAAAGCGGGTGAGAGCAAGGAAGTGAGCGTGCATGTGGATGCGAAATATTTGTCGATTTACGAGGAAGCGAGTGGTTGGAAGCTAGTGCCGGGGGCCTACGAGATTATGGTAGGTGGATCGTCGCAGGAATTGCCGTTGACGCAAAAGATTGCGTTGAACTGACCGGGCAATGCTTGATTTGACGGTTGCAGGTCGGCGACATCGCGGAGAGATTCCTCCGTTCCGCAGCCCGACGCGTTCACCGCAAGTGAACGCGAAAGAGAAGACCGGCCCGCTTCGGGCCCTGCGTGAGGTGGCTCGCGCGAAGCCGGCAGGATGCCGGCGCTACCAATTGCTAGAGGCTGCGGAGGAGTTTGTAGAGTTCGTTGGCGGCGTCGAAGTCTGCTTCCAGTTCGCGGGAGTTGAGGCGTTCGCGGAGGTCGTCGAGGCGGCGAGCCAACAGATCCAGAGAAGCGGAGAGGACTTCACGATTGGTTAGGACGATGTCGCGCCAGGTGGAGTAGGGGCTGCCGGCCAAGCGGAGGGTGTCCCGCAAGCCGGGGCCGGCTACCGTTATCGGCAGACCGTTTTCGTCCAGGCGATCGTAGAGGAATGAGGCCAGGGCTACGGCTACTAGTTGTGGGAGATGGGAGGCGAGGCCGACGGCGTAGTCGTGTTGTTGGGCGCCCAGCCAGAGAGGGCGGGCGCCGATTTTTTCGATGAGCTTGAGGAAGGCGGAGACGCGGGGGTCGCGCTCGGATGGAGGCGCAGCGTCGGGGATGGCCGAGGTTGGACGGGCGATTAAGGCGTAGGGGGCGTTGCGGAACAGGTCGGCGTCAGCATGGGCGAAGCCCGCTAGTTCGCGGCCTGCCATGGGATGGCCAGGCAGGAACATAGGTGCGGTTGGATCGGCAAAGAGTTCTTCGGCGGCATGGGTGATGCGAAGTTTTGTGCTGCAGACGTCGGTGATGAGCGCGCGCCGGGGGGCGGAACGGGCGAGTTCAGGTAGGAGGTCGAGTGTTACACCGATTGGTAGCGCGAGAAAGATCAAGTCGGCGGTGCTCAAGGCAGGACCGAGATCACCGGTAAAGGTTTGGTCGAAAACGCCGCTGGTTTCGGCTGCGCGGACGACGTCCGGACGATCCCAGCCGGTGATGTGGAGGTCGGTAGCATACTTGCGCAGGGCCAGGGCGAAGGAACCGCCGATTAGGCCTGCGCCCAGGATGGTGACTCGATGGATGAGGTGAGGAGTCATTGCGGAGAGTCGACGGTCCACAGTTTAGGGCTGACGACGGAAATAACACAGAGACCTTGAGGAGATTGTTTTGAGTTCTGGACGTTTGGGGCGCAGCAGTGCTGCGCCCCTACAAGAGGAATGCTGAGCTCGATTGGAGATGGCGAGAGCATTTGTTCAGGCGATCTTGCGGCCGATGGCTGGGGCGATGATGCGCAGTTCGTTCATGAGCTGGGCGAATTGGGCGGGTTCGAGGGACTGGGCGCCGTCGGAGAGGGCGTGGTCGGGATCGTTGTGGACTTCGATCAGGAGGCCGTCGGCGCCGGCAGCGACGGCGGCGCGGGCCATTGGGGGGACTTTGTCGCGGCGGCCGGTGCCGTGCGAGGGATCTCCGAACATGGGGAGATGCGAAAGTTTCTTGATTGAGGGAATGGCGGCGATGTCGAAGGTGTTGCGCGTGTAGGTTTCAAACGTGCGGATCCCGCGTTCGCACAGGATCACGTCGTAATTCCCACCTGCGAGTATGTATTCGGCGCTCAAGAGGAGTTCTTCCATAGTGGCGGACATGCCGCGTTTTAGCAGGACGGGTTTGCGGACTTCACCGAGCGCGCGGAGCAGGTGGTAGTTCTGCATGTTGCGAGCGCCGACTTGGAAAATGTCGACATAACCGGACATCATCTGGACTTGAGATGGGTCCATGACTTCGCTAACGGTGAAGAGCTGGAATCTTTCTGCGGCTTCCTTCATTAGCTTCAGGCCTTCTTCGCCCATGCCCTGGAAGGCGTAGGGTGAAGTACGAGGTTTAAAAGCGCCGGCGCGGAGGATTTTTGCGCCAGCTTTGGCTACACTTTCGGCTATGGAGAGGATTTGGTCGCGGGATTCCACCGAGCAGGGGCCTGCAGCGATCACTACGTCATTGCCACCTATCAAGACGCCTCGCCCGAGGTTGATGATGGTGCCTTCGGGTCTGAATTGGCGGCTGGCTAGCTTGAACGGTTGGGTGATGCGCATTACCTCGCGCACGCCGTCGAGAAGTTCGAAGTCGCGGTGATCAAAATCGCGATGGACGCCTACAGCACCGAGGACCGTGTGAGATTCGCCGGTGGAGCGGTGGACGTTGAAGCCGCTGGCGATGAGGCGATCGATGACCTGCTGGATTTGGGCGTCTGTGGCGCCCTCTTGCATCACGATGACCATGGCGTTCGGTGGTTCCCTTCGCTTCCGCTGGGCGGAAGAAAAATCAGAGCTTGCTGAAATCGAAATCCGTGGTGCCTGGGGCGCAGAAATCCCGCGTCCCTACAAAATCCGGTGCACAGGGAAGCGCTTGGGCACCGTTTGCATCCGAACTCCACCCTCTTGACCCTTCCAAACTGAGGGCAGAAGAGGGCGGCAACCGTGTCTTGGCTCGGCTAAAGCCCGGCGCCTACGCATCTTTTCCCGAAACCTCGCGGCCTGGGGAGCTCTCGCCGGAGTGCATCGCTTCGCGTTCGGCGGAGCGCGCTTCGTCGATAATGCGTTCGAACAGGCGGCGGATGGCGGCGTCGGAGAGCGGGCCGGGATTGGCGCGCTCCGCGTTTTCCAGGACTTCGCGCTCGCGATCGGGTTGATAGAGCGGAAGATTTTGCGCTTGCTTGAGTTTGCCGATTTCGAGCGCGCACTGAGAGCGCTCGTTGAGGAGTTCGACCAGTTTGTGGTCGATGTCATCGATGCGGCGGCGCCAATCACTTAGGGTCATCGGGTGCCTCGCGCGGCGCGAGCTAGCGGAGTTGGGAGCGACAACCCGTGGGTTGGTCGCTGAAATGGGGCGCAGCGCTCCTGCACCCCTACCAGGGAAAAGGTAACGATGGCGCGCGGGTGACCGCAACGGATCATGGGGCGACCTCGCGGCGGGACAGGCCGTGGCTTGCGGCTTGTTTTAGAGAGCGAATGCGGGCGGCCAGGGCAGTTGCCGCGGCGTCGACGGATTTTGCATTTTCGATTTCGCTCACCAAGGCGGAGCCAATCACGGCGGCGTCGGCTAGGCCGCCTAGGACGGCGACGTGCCCTGGTAGCGAAATGCCGAAGCCTACCGCGATGGGAAGATTGGTGATGGCGCGGGCGCGGCGCAGCAAAGCGGGGAGTTCGTCGGGTAGGGCGTCTTTGGTGCCGGTTACGCCGGTACGGGAGATCAGGTAGAGAAAGCCGGTCGTGACTGCAGCGATGGCCGCGAGCCGCTCGTCGGTGGAGGTCGGGGCGCCCAGAAAAACAGTATCGAGGTGATGAGCAGCCAGGACGCAGCGGTAGTCGACGGATTCTTCGGGAGTGAGATCGGTGACTAAGACACCGTCGGCCCCGGCGGAGGATGCGGCGGCAGCGAATTTTTCCACACCCATCTGAAAGATCGGATTGTAGTAGCCGAAGAGGATGAGGGGGACTTGGGAGGATTGGCGGAGGCGGCGGACGAGTTCGAGGACGCCCGGCAGTGTCGTTCCTGCTTTCAGAGCACGTTCGGAGGCGCGCTGGATGGTGGGACCGTCGGCGAGGGGATCGCTGAAGGGAATACCGAGTTCGATGACGTCTGCGCCAGCCTCGGCTAGCGCGAGAACAAATTTGTACGTGGCGTCGAGCGACGGATCGCCTGCCGTGATGTAGGCGATGATGCCAAGCTCGCCGGAGGCGCGCAGTTCCGCGAAACGTAGGGAAATGCGGGTCGAGTTGGCAACTGGCGCGGTCATAAGCTCTGAAGTGCTCTACGCTTTTCTGAAAGGATAAAGATTAGAGCAGGCGGGAGTAGGTGTCCATGTCCTTGTCGCCGCGACCAGAGAGATTGAGGATGACGAGGTCGCCTTTGGTCATTTGTGGAGCTCGCTCGATCAGGCCTGCAATGGCGTGGGCGGATTCAAGGGCGGGAATGATGCCTTCGGTGCGCGCGAGCAGACGCGCGGCGGCAAGGGCGGCATCGTCTGAAATGGCGGCGTATTGGGCGCGGCGTTCGTCGGCCAGCCAGGCGTGCTCGGGGCCGATGGCGGGGTAGTCGAGGCCGGCAGAGATGGAATGCGTGGTGGCGATTTGACCGTCGGCGTTTTGCAACACGTACGTGTACGTACCCTGGAGGACGCCGGGGCGGGCGCCTGCGTAGCCTTGGGGCGCGCCGAGGCGGGCCGCGTGTTCGCCGAGTTCAGTGCCACGCCCCCCAGCTTCGATGCCAACCATTTTCACGGACGCATCACGCAAAAAGGCGTGAAAGAGGCCGATGGCGTTCGAACCGCCGCCAACACAGGCGTAGAGGTGGGTGGGGAGACAGCGCTCGGTGGCTAGGATCTGCTCGCGGGCTTCACGGCCGATGACCGATTGAAAATCGCGGACCATCGTGGGATACGGGTGCGCGCCGAGAACGGAGCCGAGAAGATAATGCGTGGTGCGAATGTTGGTGACCCAATCGCGCATGGCTTCGTTGATGGCGTCTTTGAGGGTGCGGCTGCCGGCGTCGACGCCGACCACTTGGGCGCCGAGCATGCGCATGCGCGAGACGTTGAGAGCCTGGCGGGCCATGTCTTCGGTGCCCATATAGACGACGCATTCGAGGCCAAGATGTGCCGCGATGGTCGCGGAGGCGACACCGTGCTGGCCTGCGCCGGTTTCGGCGACTATCCGGGGCTTGCCCATTTTTACCGCGAGCAGGCCTTGGCCGATCGCGTTATTAATTTTGTGCGCGCCGGTGTGGAGCAGGTCTTCGCGTTTGAGGTAGATCCGCGGGCCGCCGAGATGCGCACTCAGGCGCGAGGCGAATTGGAGCGGCGTGGGGCGTCCGGCAAAATTTTTGAGCAGTCCGTGGAACTCGGATTGGAAGGCGGCGTCGGATTTCGCGAGATCATAGGCGCGCTCGAGTTCAAACAGCGGCACCATGAGCGTTTCGGGGACGTAGCGGCCGCCGTAGGGACCGAAGCGTCCGGGAACAGCGGCGGGATTGACGATTTGTGAGCTCATCGATGTGTGGGTGGCCCTGTGCTTTCCACTATTTTTCCGACGCTGTCGCGGATGACTTCAGATCTCGATTGGCGCGCTCGACTTCCGCGAAAAATGCACGAAGCTTGCCGGCATCCTTCTTGCCAGGACGCGATTCGACGCCACTGGCGACGTCCACTGCATAAGGCTGGACGAAGCGGATCGCTTCACCCACATTTTCCGCCGTGAGGCCGCCTGCAAGAATGATACGGTGCGATTTTGCAGCGCGGCGGGCGAGGGACCAGTCAGCGCGTTTTCCCGTACCGCCATATTGGCCTGTTCCTGCGCCGTCAAAGAGAAATGCCGAGGCGGCGCCGTACAAGCGGAGTTTGTTGAGTTGGAAGCCGGGTCCAACCCGGAAAGCCTTGGTACCCTGGAAGTATTTCGCGCACTCCCGCACCACACCGGGAGGCTCGTCGCCGTGCAGCTGGACCGCGTCAAGAGACAAAGCGCGAGCCAGAGCGATAATCGCCTCGGCGGACCAATTTACAAAGACGCCGACCGATTCCACCTGGTCACGCAAGCGAGAGATGATCTTCCAAGCAGCCGATGGAGCGAGGACGCGGGCGCTTCTTTCGTAAAAGTTGAAACCGAGGGCCGCAGCCCCCAAATCGCAGGCGGCTTTAGCGTCCTGCCAGTTGGTGATGCCGCAAATTTTTACCCGGGCCATCGGACTTATTCCGCCGCCGGCGCGGCGCCGAGGAGGTCGGACAGAGCCGCGGCGGGGTCGTCGGCCCGCATCAGGTGCTCGCCAATGAGGAAAGCGTCGAAACCTGCACCGCGCAGTCGCACGAGATCGTCGTTGGTTGAGAGGCCGGATTCGGCGACGGCAATCCGATCGTCAGGGATAAGGTCGATGAGCTCCAGGGAGGTTTCGAGACGGACATCGAGCGTGCGCAGATCGCGGTTGTTCACGCCGATAATGCGCGCGTCGGCGGCAAGCGCGCGGTCGAGTTCGGCTTTCGTGTGGACTTCGACGAGAGGTTCCATGCCGAGTTGGCGGCCAAGAGACAGGAGTTCGCGAAGCAGAAGATCATCCAGCGCAACAACCATCAGAAGAAAGCTGTCGGCATCGTTGGCGCGCGATTCCCATACTTGCCAGGAGTCGAAGATAAAATCCTTTCGGAGCACCGGCGCGGCGATCTCCTTGCGGGCTTCGCGCATATTCTTGAGCGAACCCCCGAAGAATTCGGGCTCGGTGAGAACCGAGAGCGCGGCGGCGCCTGCTGCGGCTAGGGACTGGGCCAGTGCGATCGGGTCGAAGGGATCGCGGATTACTCCTTGCGAGGGTGAGGCAGGCTTCAGTTCGGCGACGACGTTGAGTCCATCCCGCGACAAGGCCGCGGGGAAATCGCGGAGCGGCGAAGCAGCTTTGACGCCGTATTTCAGAGCGGTTTCGGGAAGGACGCGCTTGCGGTGATCTACCGCGGCGCGGCGAGCATCGAGAATGCGATCGAGCATCGTTCCGGTGTTGGCGTGAGCAGACATTCTCGTAAGTTTGTATGCTAGGGGTCGCGCGTAAGCGTGTCAAATGGCAGGGAGTGCGCAGCGAGGAGTGGGTGGTAAGTGGTTTCCAAAGCGCAGGATTCTGGTCGGCTCAGGGAGGTAGGTAGAGGGATGGTCAGTTATCGGGAGCAGTATGGGGCTTTGCTGGAAGCGATTGCCAATGAAGCGGATGCGATGGCCATGGGATATTTTCGTGTTGGGGGGATGCGGGTGGCCAGGAAGTTGGATGGAACAGCGCTAACCGAGGCGGATGGGGCCATCGAGGCGATGGCGCGCGCAAAGGTTGCGGCAAGCGGCATTGCACTGGATGTCTTCGGGGAAGAGATGGGCACGGGCGATAGCAAAGCGGCCGCGAAATCGCCGAGCCGTGCGCGATTGATCATCGATCCAATTGACGGCACCGAAGAATTCTCGCGCGGGATTCCTACGTTTGGGACGTTGTTGGGGATCGAGTGCGATGGAGAAATCGTTGCGGGGATAGCGAGCGCCCCGGCGCTGGCAGCGCGCTGGCGGGCGTATCGCGGCGAAGGTGCTTATCGCAACGGGCAGAAAATACACGTGTCGGACGTGGCGCGGCTCAGTGAAGCGATGATCTTCACGACCGGAACCGGGCCGAGCAAAGGGAAGGAGGCCAGAGAGAAAATCCGGCGATTGGCGGACGCAGCGCGAAATGGCCGCGGCCTGGGCGGATTCTGGCAGCACATGCTGGTGGCCGAGGGCGCCATCGACGCCGCGCTGGACTGGACTTCGAAGCCGTGGGATTTAGCGCCGCTAGGCATTATCGTCGAGGAGGCCGGCGGATGCTCGACGAACGTGCGCGGGGAGCGGAGCATCTATACGGGAGATTTTCTGAGCACGAACGGGTTGCTCCACAAAGAGGCTCTGGCTTTGCTGCAGTAAGGACGAAACCAGAACACTGTTTTCCAAATTGGCAGTATTCACATCGAAGCGCGAGACATAACCTGCCTGGACAAACTGGCTATCGAAAAAGCGGAGACGAATATGTACATTCAACAACAAGCGCGCAAAGCGGAGCAGTTGCGGAAGCTGCATGGCGGTCCACGAATTCTATTGCTTCCCAATGCCTGGGACGTAGCGAGCGCGCGAATCGTTGAGGACTTGGGATTCCCGGCCATCGCCACCACAAGCGCGGGTATTGCCGCATCTCTGGGCTATCCGGACGGGCAGAAGATTTCTCGGGACGAAATGCTGGGCGTCGTAGGCCGAATCGCGAGAGCAGTGCATGTCCCGGTGACCGCAGATGTCGAAGCGGGCTACGGCGTGACCGTCGAGCATATGATCCAGACCGTCAAAGCGATGGTGGAAGCCGGCGCCGTCGGCATGAACCTGGAAGACGTGACTGGAAGCGACGAAAGCTCACATGTTGACTTGAAATTCCAGGTGGAGAAGATACGGGCGATCCGCAGGACAGGTGAGTCGTTGGGTGTGCCCGTGGTGCTGAATGCCCGCACCGATATTTACCTGATGCCGATTGGGCCTCCGGAAACGCGCTTCGGCCGAACGGTGGAACGGCTTCGTGCGTACCGCGACGCCGGAGCGGATTGCTTGTTTGTTCCGGGGCTGAAGGACGCAGACACGATTGCGAAGCTGGTGCAAGCGGTGAACGGTCCGTTGAACATACTGCTGACGGCTGGTGCGCCGACGCTACGCGATCTGGAAAAAATGGGTGTGGCGCGCGCCAGTGCGGGTTCCGGCGTCATGCGGGCGACGCTGGGGCTAACGCGACGAATCGCGAAAGAAATGATGGAAGCGGGAACGTACACGGCGATGCTGGACGGAGCGGTGCCGTTTGCGGAAATGAACCAGATGTTGGCTCGCGAGAAGTCGTAGCGCGATGCCGGACGCCGCCGAACTGCTAAACGTCCTTGACCAGGAAATTGTTGCGTGTCGCAAGTGTCCACGGCTGGTTGCTTATCGTGAGCAGGTCGCGCGGGAAAAGCGCCGTGCCTATCGCGATTGGATCTATTGGGGCAAGCCGGTGGCCGGATTCGGCGATCCTGACGCGCAATTGATGCTGGTGGGGCTTGCGCCGGGGGCGCACGGTTCGAACCGGACGGGGCGCCCGTTTACCGGGGACGCGTCGGGAGTGTTCTTGTACAAAGCGCTGTTCGACGCGGGATTCGCGAATCAACCGGTGGCATTGCAACGCGATGACGGTTTGCAGCTCCTGAACACGTATATCACGGCAGCGGCACGTTGTGCGCCTCCCGGCAATAAGCCGTTGCCCGGCGAACTCCTCAACTGCCGCCCCTACCTCGAGCGCGAACTGGAAATCCTGAAGCCGCGGGCTGTGCTGGCTCTTGGGAAAATCGGATGGGATGTCTACCTCAGCATCCTGAAACAGCAGGGACGGATCAATTCACGCGCGGCCTATCCCTTCGCGCACGGCGCGGAGACGAACATTCCGACCGCGAACGTCCGACTGTTTGGCGTGTACCATCCCAGCCAGCAAAATACACAAACCGGTAAGGTTACGCCGGCGATGTATGCAAGAGTTTTGCGGCGGATCAGGCGTTTCCTCGAGAAATAGGGCTCTAGGTTCAAAATCGTCTATCGTTTCAAGCTGTCGGGATTGCGTGCCGATTGACGGGAACGGACGACAGAAGTGCACCCGGCGGCCTGGGCGGCTCCGGCGGTCTCCTCGTAATCCCTTGAATCCACAATCTTTGTTGGTGGCAAGGAAAAGGCGACGGTGGAGGCTTGGATGCTTTCCTTAACGCAGACAGTAGGCTAGAGCCACGCGAGGAGTTTCCGATGATTCGCAACCGGATTCGAACAGTTCGAGCATACTGCTGCGCAGCGGCAGCCTTGTTTGCTTGGGTAGGCGCGGCGGGGGCGCAGGAACCTCCTCAGCAGGACACTGGGCCACAGGAATCAGCGGCACCGCCGGCCGAACCGAATCCGCCCACCCCGAAAATCGCAGATGGTCACCGGAGTTCAAGTCTGCCGGTCGAAGCCTATGCCGTGGTACCGGGAACCAAGTTTCTGGTGCGACTAGAAGATCCGCTGGGTACCGGGGAAACGCGGCAAAACAGGAGATTCAAAGTTCGAACACTGGAGCCCTTGGAAGCCGGCAGCGGAATTTACTTGCCGGCTGGAGCAGAGATTGCTGGCCATGTGAGTCGCATCGAATCCGCGGGAATTGCGGGACGAGCGCGCATTTGGCTGACCTTTGACGATATTCACACGAAATTCGGCCGGCTGCCGATCGTCGCAGAAGTCGTCGGGGTGCCGGGCGACCACAGCGTGAAAACCGGGGTGACGCAGGAGGGGTTGATCGAAGGGCGGACCAGCACGCAGAAGGCCGCCGCCGAATCCGCCGCGGCGGCAGCCGCGCTTGGCGCCGTGAAAGGCGTCAAAGACAAAGACAAAAAGGAAATTGCCGAAGGAGCAGCCGCGGCCGCGATCGCCGCGTATCTGGTAGAATCCGGGCGCGGGCATGAGTTGGACTTGCCAAAAGGTGCGAAGCTGGAAGTGGAGCTGGAGCGCGCGCTGTACTTAGTTAAGGAATAGTCGCCCGAACATAGAAACCTACGATCGCGAACCGCAGCATCCCCAGCCAGAACTTTCCAACCGGTGATTCTCCCTGCCGCAAAAAGCGCCGCGACGATCCGCTACCGCTACGACCGAGGTGTCCCCCGGTTATTTGCGGGCCCCTCTGCTTGGCAAGTGGGCATGGGCTTGTTAGAGTCGAGTGTCCGGCCTGCGCAAAGTTAGAAACATGCAGACGAATCACGTGGGGAGAGGCTGAACCGCATGGGCGAAGAGACAAAAACGGCGGTGCGCGCGGTGGAAACCGGCGAACGGAGAGACCGCGTTTTGATTGTCGAAGACGAAGACAACGCAAGGAAAGGCTACGAGCAACTGCTGCAAAAGTGGGGTTATGAGGTTCTGGGCGTGGCGGCTGCCGAAGAGGCGCTCGCGAAATTTGGCAACTTCCAGCCGGATACGCTGATTGCCGACGTCGAACTGCCCGGGATGAACGGCCTGGATTTGTTGAAGCAGCTGGGCTCGGACTTGAACAACGTTCCGGCAATTATCATCACCGGCAAAGGAAGCGACGAGCGCGCGGTGGCGGCCATCGAGGCGGGAGCATTCTGGTACATCGAAAAGCCGATGAAGGCGCCGGTGCTGCGTGCCCTGCTGGACCGCTGCCTGGAGAAGGCGCGGGACACGCGGCAGCTGGCAGTTTTACAGCGGCAGTTGCGCGAAACCGGGCGGCTGGGCGATCTGGTGGGTGCGTCGAAGGCGATGCAGGAAGTGATGCGCATCGTGGAGATGGCCGCGCCTAGTTCGGCGTCCGTGCTGATCACCGGCGAAACCGGTTCGGGCAAAGAAATCGTGGCGCGCAGCATTCACAAGCTGTCACCCCGCGCATCGGGACCGTTTGTGGCCATCAATTGCTCGGCGATCCCCGAAACGTTGATGGAGAGCGAGATTTTCGGGCACGAACGCGGAGCGTTCACCGGTGCCGCAGAGCGCCGCATTGGCTGCTTCGAGCTGGCCGATGGCGGGACGCTTTTGCTGGACGAAATTGGCGAGATGCCGGCGCCGACGCAAGCGAAACTCTTGCGCGTCCTGGAGGACCGCAAAGTGCGGCGGCTGGGTAGCAAGAGCGAAACTCCCGTGGATGTGCGCGTTCTTGCCGCCACGAACAAAGATCCGGAGCAAGCGGTGGGAAACGGGCAGCTGCGGCAGGATCTTTTTTTCCGTTTGAACGTATTTCACATTCATTTGCCGCCATTGCGCGACCACAAAGACGATATTCCGCTGCTGGTGGAATACATTCTGCGCGATGTGAACGCGAAGCATGGGAAGCACGTGCGGGGCATTGGCACCGAGATCCTGGACATTTTCATGAGCCACACGTGGCCCGGAAACGTCCGCGAGCTGCGCAACGTATTGGAGCGCTCGACGATTATGTGCGAGAAGGATTTAATAACGCGCAGCTGTCTGCCCGATGAGTTTGGCAAGTCGCAAGCAAAGGGGCCCAGTGACCTGTCCACCATCAAATTTCCCGTGGGTACCACCGTGGACGCCATGGAACGCGAACTAATCCTGCAGACGCTGAACGCGACGGGGAACAATAAGACACGCGCGGCGGATCTGTTGGGCATCAGCCTGAAAACATTGCACAATAAGCTGAAAGAATACGGCGGAGCGAGCGCCGAAGCGGAGTAGAGATCCCCAATGCAGCTGCGGCTGCGCACAAAACTTACGCTGGTGATGACCGGGCTAGTGTTGCTGGTCGTGGTCGTGCTATCCGGCGTTTTCGTTGCGCAACTTCTTGAGCAAGTCCTCCAACAAACCGACAAGCGAGCACACGAAGTCGCGCACCAGGTGTTTGAACAAGCGCAACGCGCGCTGACCGACGCGGCCAATGAGGGACTGCGCCCCATCTCCAACAGTCCGGAAGACATCCATGAATATGTATGGCAAGCCTTCAAGATCGATGAAGGGCTACACGCCCAATTGAAAGCGGCGAAAGACATACCGTCAATCTACGAAGTATCGATCACCGATCGAGACGGCATGGTTCTGATTTCGACGGATGAGTCTTTGCAGGGAAAATTCCTTCCGCGGAGAATGCCGCTGCCGCAACTGACACAGCGTGGTTCCTTGCATCAAGTAAAAGCCCTGGCGGGGCTGCCGAAAATCTACGAACTCGATTTCCCATTCACAAAGAGCGGCCAACCGTTTGGCGAAGTTCGAGTAGCCGTATCGTCGGCACTCTTGCTCGAAGAGATCTCGCCGAGCGTGCGAAAATTCGCGACCATTGTGCTGCTGGCGTTGGTTATCTCGACAGGCCTGGCGGCAGTGGTGAGCGGGGCGACGCTGGCGCCCTTGCGCGGCATTTCCGACCAATTGGACCGCATCTCCGCCGGGCAGTTTGACATACCGGCGCCGGAGGTGAAGGGATTCGTCGGGGGAGGCGATGAACTCGGCCAGGTGAGCCGCAAGATCACCCAGGTGGGACAGCAGTTGCGCGGCGTCCACGAAATTTTCAGTACCATGCGCGAGAACATGAATTCCGTCATGGCCGGCATGGAGGATGGCCTGCTATTGTTCACCCGCGAGGCGCGCGCGGTGATGGTGAGCCCCGCAGCCGAAAAATTTCTAGGTGCGCCAGCCGGGGCCTTTCTGGGACGCCGCGTGAACGAAATCTTCCCGCCCGGGCATCCGCTTCACGACGTGTTGCAGGTGCACGGCGATGAGCTTAGCGAGATCGCGGCGGAAACTGACCTGCAGACGATCGAGGGACCGAGGCGGGTTAGCGTCAGCGTCCAAGCGATCCAGGAAGATGGCGAGCGCATGGGCGCGCTAGTCACCTTGCGCGACCTCGACTCCATCGAAAGCATCAATACTCAGTTACAGGTGAGCGAGCGCCTGGCTGCACTCGGCCGCATTACCGCGGGCGTAGCGCACGAAGTGAAGAATCCGCTGAACTCCATGCGGCTATGGCTGGAAAATTTGAAGGAATCTCTTCCCGCGGAAATGGACAGCAACGCGATGCAGGCGGTCCAGGTGCTCGACAAGGAGATCGACCGCCTGGATGCAGTGGTGAAGAGGTTCCTGGATTTCACGCGCCCGATGGAGGTGCGGCTGGAAGCCACGCAACTGGCCGACATTTTGCGTGAGGTCGTCGAAGTGGCACAGCCGCAGCTGCGTAAATCACGAGTGGAAGTGGCCCAACTTTTGCCCATCGATGTTCCAGAGGTCTACGTGGATCGCGCGTTGCTGAAGCAGGCGGTGCTCAATCTGGTGTTGAATGCCGTGGAAGCTATGCCGAGTGGCGGCAAATTGCGGTTGATGTTGAGCAGACGCGGCGAAATGGCGGAGATCAGCGTCGGCGACACAGGAAGAGGAATTCCGCCGGAAAACAAGCAAAAGATTTTCCAGCTTTTTTTCACTACGCGGCCCGGCGGCAGTGGAATCGGGCTCGCCAGCACCTTCCGAATTGTACAGCTTCATAACGGTTCGATAGACTTTACGTCGGAGGTCGGCCGGGGAACGACGTTCCGGATCGAGTTACCACTCGCGGCCTGACCATTCATGACGCAGAGATCGACCCAGTCCCGTGCCGGCTCGCCTTGCGCTTTCCCGCGCTTCTGCATTGTTTGTCTGTGTTTCCTGGCCGCCGTTTTCACTGGATGCGCAGCCCAGCAGACGCCCAAAGCAAAGACATTTCCATGGGCCACGGCGAAAACGGTGCGACCTGTGCTGCTGCCGAAACCCCTAGGGCCGCCTTTCGACTCCGGCGAGGGTGATTTTCTGGCGGAAGTTGAACTCGACGTACCGCCGCCCCCGTCTCCGCTGGCGGCGATTCAGAGCACCCCGCAACGCCCGCGAGTTGCAGCGGCTCCGTCCGGGCAAAGCAACCCTGCGCGCCCCGAACCGCCGCAGATAGCACCACAGTTGACCGCAGAAGAGACCGCGGCCGCACAGCAGCAAACCAACTTGAGTTTGAGTATTGCGGAGCGCAATCTCGCGGCCGCGCGTGGCCGAATGTTGAATGCCGCTCAGTCCGATCTGGCCTCCAAGGTGCGCAATTTCGTCAACGAGGCGCGCGACGCGGCTCACGTCGGCGATTGGACACGCGCGAGCAGTGCCGCAAAGAAGGCGCAAGTACTCTCCGAGGAACTTGCCGCTTCGCTCTGAGTTCCCTTTCCAGTTACCGACGTGGGCCTGCTTCTACCCGATCATTTCCTCTTCGTTGGGGTTCCGCGGCGTGGGTCTGCTGACCGAATGCGTTAGAATGCCATCATGAAAACGTTTGATGTGGTGATCGCCGGCGGCGGATTGATTGGCGGCGCAATTGCCCTGGAGCTAGCGCAAGCGGGCTTGAGTGTGGGTGTATTTGAACGGGGTGAGCCTGGACGTGAGGCCTCGTGGGCGAGTGCGGGGATTTTGTCACCCGCGCCCGAGACTCCAGGAATGATTCCGATCGTGCCGCTGGCTAAAGCCAGTATGAGTCTCTACCCCGGATTTGTTGGCAACGTCGAAGAAATTTCCGGCCAGCGTGTTGGGTATCGCCCTTTAGGAACAATGGACGCGCTATTTTCCCGGGACGCCGCACGCGATTTGAGCACCTTGATCGCACTGCATCACGGTCTGGGGTTGAACGCCGAGCCACTGCGCCCGGAGGAAGCGCGCGAGATTGAGCCGGCGCTCAGTCCGGATCTGGAGGCGGCGGCGCTGCGGCCGGAGGAAGCGTCGATCGACAACCGCGCCCTGACGCAAGCGGTGCTGCGGGCGGCACAGAAAAGCGGCGCACAGGTTTTCTCCGGGCTCGGAGCGGAAGCGATCTCGCGGCAAGGTGGCCGGTGCGCTGGGTTGAAGCTGCACAATGAAACGGTGTCCGCGAAATGGACCGTTGTGGCGGCCGGATGTTTTTCGGCGGGCATCGAAGGCGCGGAAAACTACGCTCCGGTCCGTCCGGCGAAAGGTCAAATGATTTCGCTCCGTGCCGACGCGCTGAAAATTGAGCGCGTGCTCTGGTCCGAAAAGGTGTATTTAGTGCCAAGAAACGATGGGCGAATTCTGGCCGGCGCTACCGTTGAGTATGTGGGCTTCGACAAACATGTGACTGCTGGAGCCATGGAAAAGATACTTTCCGCCGCAATCGAGCTGGTGCCAGGCTTGGCAAAAGCCCGAATGGAGGAGACTTGGGCTGGCTTGCGACCCGATTCGCCGGACCATTTGCCCATTCTAGGCGCCACTGATCTCGACGGCCTGCTGATGGCGACAGGGCACTTTCGCAGCGGCGTGCTGCTTGCGCCGATCACGGCTCGGCTCATGCGCGAATGGATTACCGAGCAGCGCGTAAGTGTCGATTGGGAGCGGCTGAGTCCGATGCGATTTGAAGCCGCGCGAAAAGAAACCAGCGCATAGAAACACAGCAAGCTTGCGCGATCTTCATTCCCTGTCGATACCGCGATTCAAGAGAGGAAGTGCGTTTCAGGAGGCCGCGAAATTACTGATTGCGAGTGGGTGGCGGCGTAATCGGCGAAGCTTGACCCACGTTGGTGTATTGAATCTGGTTTCCGTCGAGCGCGAGTTCATGCTCGAGAACCACGTCGAGCGTGGACCCGCGAGGAAGTTCTGCTTCGGGCCCGCGCGTAAGTAAGACGGCCCCGAGCCCCGCCAATCCACCGATTCCCGCTCCGATACCAGCACCCTTCGCGCCACCCGCAATAGCTCCGATTCCAGCGCCGGTAACCGTAGTCGTGGCTACGGTGCCGACGTCTTTGCCTTTGCCGCCGGGGCCGGTCATTTTTCCTTCGGAGTCCATGGCCTCTTTGCCGCCGCTATCGGCGCTACGCGGGGCAGCGGTCAGGTCTACGGTGTAACCGTTCGGGAAAATCAGCGTGTTCAAGCGCATGCGAAACTCGCCCCGGCCCTTTATACGCCCGGGGCGCTTGGATTCGATCAATTCACCACGAAGATAGGAGCCGACTGGAACCACGATGCGGTTGTTCTGGGTGATCGGAAACGACGTACGGAAATAGAGCGAATCGCCGGGCTTCGCGCCACGGGTGGAGATGCCGTTCTCCAAAACGACCGCGAATCGAGTACCAGCGGGAACATTAATGCGTTCGCCGGGGGCACTGTTGCGCGCCGCAGGTTGCACGGGCCTTGCCGCGGGAGGAGGCGCCGAGGTCTGCGGCCCGTCAGACTCTTGAGCAAGCGCCAGACCGCTAGAGCCGCAAAAGAATAGCGTGGCGGAAGCGGCGGTGATCAAGCGCGTTCGGTTCATGGCGTTTCTCCGTGATGTCTTTGCGATGCGTACGAAGGAAATACGGATGCCTATAGTATACCCGCGGGTCGACCCGTGGACGCGGTGATTGAGAAAGTCTTCGGCGGACCGCGCGCGGTCCGGGAGACAGAAGCACCACAGAGGTGAGTTTGACCGTACGAATAGCTGCGAGCTACGCTGATAGGACACGAACGAGGAGGAACGCATGGCGAAGCTGGCCCTGATCTACGGAATGCGGTTACTGCCGGAGGAAGACCTCGGCGAAGTTAAGGACGCCACCGTGGTTCTGAAAAACGGCCGCACCGCGCGCGTGACCATGCACCTGATCGAAGGATCGAAGGAGGAAATTGAAGCAACTTTCCGGGAGTCGATCGAGGCCTTCTTCGAGATGTACCCCGAGATTTGATGGGAATGCGATTTGCGACCCATAGCAAGGGGAAAATCGTTCCAGATCGGGAGCTAGCCGGGGAAAGCGCGATCGCCGGTGGGGTCTACGACCGGGCGTTTGCGCCCCAGCAGTGCTGGGCCGTACGAATACGCGTTTTTGTTTATCGATTGCCGAAATTCTCGGGGTCTGCGTTAGGATCGCCCAACGTATCGGAGATGAGTACCGTGGATTGGCCGGTAAGCTCAAAACGCTTTCGGCATTTGTAGCAGGCGACGAGGTCGTCCAAACGCACCATGTACGAAGACGCCTTGGCAAATCGCTTCCTGTCTTCTTCACCGGCCCCCCGCGGGAGCTCTTTCTTTTTCCGGCAGACTTTCCAACGCACAGGAAATTCGAATTCACCACGGCAGCTGGGACACAACAGCTTGATCTTTTTGGTTTCTTCGCGTTCGGTGTAAAAGGCTCGCTCGTCCATAGTCATCGCGCGGGAGTGCGCACCGCTTCCTCGATTGTAGCAAATTCAAGCCCCAGGTCGCGCCATCGCGGCAGCCAATACTCGAGAGCAGCGAGTGTGCGGGTTCGGTCCCAGTTCTGTTCGCGGTGACTGCCGTCGTGGAGGCAAAGGATATCGCCCGTGGCGGGTGAGCCTGATGGCACTCGAGCCGCACGCGATGCGATCGGCTTCATCCGGGCAATAAGCCACTCGGCCGTAGGCGCATGCCAGTCGCCTGGTATCAATGTCCACATGACGGTGCCCAGATCGAGCTCGCGGACAGCGCTCGCGAGCCAGGGATTGCGGAAACCGAAGGGTGGCCGAAACCACTTCGGTGCTGCATTTAGCGCATTGGAAATCGCGTCCTGGCAAAGCCGCAATTCGTCCCGGATCTGCGATGGTCCACGCCAGAAAAGATTCGGATGCGTCTCGGTGTGATTGCCGATTACGTGACCCCTCGCGACAATTTCCCGTAGCAGGTCAGGACATTGGCGAACATATCGTCCGATCAAGAAAAATGTCACCCTGGCGTTGTACCGACCGAGAAGATCGAGAAGCTTTGGCGTAATTGCAGGATTGGGCCCGTCGTCAAAGGTGATTGCGAGCGTGCGCGGGGAGGTGGTGCGGCAGGTGGTTGGACCGAAAAGCTGCGCACGCGGGTAAGCAGCGCCATAAGCGGTAAGCGCCGAGCCGCCGGCGAAAACGGCGGGCGCGGCGATGATCCACGGATTCACGCGGCTATTCTCGCATGACCTGCCGTTGACGGAAGAATGCATATTGCCGGGGTCGCGGCTAGGTTGGAAAACCCGGCCGCGTAGCAGCCGCCAATGGAACTTGCTTGCTCATCGCCGTACGGGTCTGGCAGGATGCTGCCAGCGATTCACGCCGCATCGACCGAAGCTCCAAGGGGGATTTCCATGGCCGGATTCTGTAGGAACTGTGGAACAGCGTTGGGCGAAGGACAAGCATTCTGCGTACAGTGCGGAACTCGGGTTGGCGAGACCTCGCCACCAAGTGCGGCTCCGCCCGTTGCGCCCGCGCCGCCGCCCGTCGCTGCAGCACCCCCGGCCGCATACGTATCGCAGGTACCAGCGGCACCACCCGCTGCCTCCGGAACCAGTGCACTGGTGAAGATTTTGATCGGCGTCGTGATCGTGATGGTCGTTTTTGGTTTGTTTGCCGCGGCGACGGTCATCTACATCGGACACCGCATGCACCAGAAGGCGCAGGAACTGGGCTTGACGCGTTCGTCCGAAGAACTGCGCGAAAGTCGCGCCGAGCTGCGGCGCATCGATGGTTGCGCGCTGCTCTCGAGGACCGACGTTGCCCAGGCGGTCAAGATGGAGATCGTGCGCACCGAAGTGCAAACGGGCGACACTCCGGGCTGCACATATTCGGTGAGCGGTGATGCCGCGGAGCTGACGGCAAAGCATCTGAACGCACTGCACAAAAATGAACTAAGCAAATCCCAGCAGGATATGGTGGAGAATTTCGGCAAGACGATTTTGCACGGTGCGACGGCTGCTCCCGGTGCTAGTGACAGCGACCATGCCGGTGAGGCACCGGTGTTCTCTTTTTCGATCGATGGCAATGCCGCGCAACTTCAGATGCGACTCAACAAGGTGACCCTCGGCAACATGGGGCCGGGGATAACCCCTGCGATCCCGAATCTGGGTGACGAAGCATTCGATGCCGCGGGAGCCATGCTCTTCGTGCGCAAGGGCGACAAAGTTGTCCGCATCATGTACATGACCTGCCCGTGCAGCCTTGAGGACGTGCTGCCACTGGCGAGAAAGATCGTCGATAGCTTGTGAGCCGCCTGCCACGCTCCCGCTGGCGGCTTGCACGCGGCGAAAGATCAGCCAGGCAATAGCCGCCGGGATTTCAGGTCCTCCAGTAAGCGCTCGACCTCGGCGTCGCGGTCGATTCGCGTCAAGCGCTCGCCCGTGTCGGTGGTCGACAGTTCCATTTCGGCGCTCGCCGCCGCCTCGGCGTGATGCACGCGGTCCTTCAGTCGGGCGAACGTCGCACTGTTGGTATGGTCGCCGGCCGCCGTTTGCGCGCGCGCGGCTTTGCCAAGAGCAATACTGCGACGATGACGTGCCAGCAACATGTCGCGTTTTGATTTCGCTTCGTCCAACTTCTGCCCGAGTTTCATGAGTGCTCCTTTCAGCGCTTCGACCTGCGCTTTCTGATCGTCCACCTGTTCGCGGTAGCTCTGCGCGAGTCGCTGCGACGTCTGATAGCGATCGAGGGCTGCGCGCGCGAGGTCCTCCTGCCCTTTGTCGACGGAGCGTTCGGCTTTGCGCATCCAGTCGTTCCCAGCGTCTTCGTTCTCTTTCAGCTTTTTCTCCAGCATGTGTTGGTCGGCGATGGAGACGGCTACTTGCGTCTTGACCTGTATGTATTGATTCTCCATGTCGAGAATCACTTGCTTGATCATTTTTTCCGGATCTTCGGCGCGATCGATTGCGTCGTTGATATTTGCGCGAATCAAAGTACTGACACGCTCCAAGAGTCCCATGATGATTCTCCTTTCCCCCTGCAATGAATCCAAAACGATTGCGCTGCCGCTAACCGGTTGTGACCTGTGGGCGGTCCAATGCAAACAGCTTTTCGAACACGCACGACGCATTTCCCGCAAAGTGGATAGCAAGAAACAGAGCGAGCGCCGTCACGAGCACCCACAAAACCAGAGCTAACTTTCTAACGGCCATAGCCTTCCCTCCGAGGCATTCCTCGCAAGAAAAAGTGCGCCGGGGCAGATTTCCGATCCGCCCCGGCGGAAGCGAACGTTACGAGTTACCTGGCAACGAATTGCCGGTCAGCGGGGGCGCCGGCTTTGGCGCTTTGTCGCCGATCAAACGTACCTTCGAGAGCAGATCCGACATCTGCATGCCGGACAGTGCTTCGAACAGCGCCGGAACTTGCGCGGCGATCTTGGTTACGTCGCCCGTCAGCTTGTAGGCTCCAGCGGCATCGCCGTTGCCTGTCGAGACGATGGTCACCTTGTCCACTTTGCTCAATGGCTCGGCCAAGGCACGCACAACTTCGGGCATGCCGGTGATCAGTTTGTCGAATACGGCGGCTTGGTTGTATTCCTGATAGGCCTCGGCCTTGACGTTCATCGCTTTGGCTTCGGCTTCGCCCTTCTTGAAGATGATCTCGGCTTCGGCTTCGCCCTGCGCGCGCGTCGCAGAGGCGCGACCCTCCGCTTCTTTGATCAAGCGTTGCCGTTCGGCTTCGGCGAGCGTCTCGATGCGTTGCCGCTCGACTTCCGCTGCCTTTAGCACGGTGGCGATCAGCTCGCGTTCGCGGCGCGCAATTTCAGCTTCCTGCACCTTCACTTGTGCTTCGCGTTCCACTTGCTGGACGCGCACGGCTTCCATGATCACCTGTTGTTGTTGAACGTTCGTTTCGATTTCATAGGCTTTGTCCGCCTGTGCTTGCGCGCGCTTGGTGGTTTCGAGGTACTCGGCTTTCTTGATGTCCAGATCGCGCTCCGCTTCCGCTTGTTTTGTCAGCGAGGCGGTTTCGGCGGCGACGCGTTCCTGGTCGGCTTGTGCTTTGGCGACGGCCGCGGCGCGTTGCGATTCGGCGCGTTTGATGGCGATGTCGCGATCGGCTTCGGCGGCGGCTACTTCCGCGTCGCGCTTGATGCGCGCGATGTCCGGACGGCCCATGTTGGTGATGTATTCGTTCTTGTCGCGCACTTCTTTCAGGGTGAAGCTGATGACTTCCAGCCCCATCTTGTTCATGTCGTCGGCACACGTGGAGCGCATGCGATCGGCAACCATTTCGGGTTCTTTCACGATCTGCTCCACTGTGAGTTGGCCGATGATGCCGCGGAGATGGCCTTCCATCACCAGGCGAATCAAGCCTTCGCGCTGCTCGGGCCGCTTGGTCAGGAATTGCTCCGCTCCAGTGCGGATGGATTCCGGATCGGACTTCACTTTGATCTGGGCGACCGCTTCGATGGTGACCGCGACGCCCTGTTTGGTGTACAGGCTTTGCTGGGGCGCGACGTCGAACGACATCAGCTCCAGCGACAGCTCGCGGCATTGCTCGATCATGGGATAGATGATCGTGCCGCCGCCTTTTACGATGCGGGTACCGCGGAGGCCGTAGATGATCAAAGCCTCATGAGGACCCGCCTTCCGGAACAACTTCGCCAGCACAGCCATGAGCAGAAGCAAACCCAGGACCGTGAGACCGGCAACTACCGGTACCGTCATTTGATCGAACATAAGTCCTCCCCTTTTCTCAACTCTTCCGGACCGTTTGCGGGGTGCGCGCCCGGAGAATCTCGCTTCATCGTTCGCGGTACGGCGGCGAAGGATCATTTGGTGAATTCATCCCACCGCTTCACGTACGCAATTCCTTTTTCGTAGCGCTCGATGACAACTTCCGAGCCTTTCTCAACGAGTTCGCCTGCTTCGCTTCGCGCGCCCGCACATCGCCGGACCCCGCCGAGGGAAAAAATCACCTCGCCGGTGCCCTTCTCGCGAATCGGCATACTCAGCGTGCCGACACAGCCTTCGATGCGGTAATCCGCGTCGAGCATCTGCGAATCGCCGGCGCGGGTCAGCTCGAGCATGAAGCGGTACACGAGCAACCCCGCCAGGAGTCCTGCAAGTGCGGCAAGGGCCAGGCACACGAACGCCACCAAATGCGATGTGCGTGTCAGGATGTAGCCAGCGCCGCCGAACCACGCGAGAAACGCCATCGCTGTCGAGGCGTTGAACCAGGAGACATGGCTGCCAGCACGCGCAGCGGCGCCTTTCGCGGCCACGCCGTGGCCTCCCGTACCGTGCGCACCGCCGTGCGCCGGCAAGTGCACCCGGAACGGCAGGTGAATATGGACCGCGCCCGCGGCAAACGTCAGCACGCTGAACGCGAAGCCCACCAGGAAACAGAAGAGATAAAAGTCAGACCAAGTCATAAAACACCTCGAGCGCATTTGTGGTGCGCGAGCCGGAATTCGAGACGCAAGGTCGTTGCGTTAGTTGTGGAGGGTGATGGGGGGCGGGGAATGCCCGCTGCCCTGCATGCGCACAGGGCGCAAGACTTCGCTTAGCCGGTCGGCAAGCCCCGGTGCGCGGAGAATTTCCGCAAGCAGCAGGAGCGCTTGCCGGGAATCCGGGACTTCCGCGATCGTCAGCAGAGCTTCACTGAGATCCGGGTCCGCCGGAAACTGTTCGACGCCTGCGTAGAGCCAGCCGTCCACTTTCGCATCGGTCGCTCGCAGGTCGGACTGCAACCCGAGCGAGTATCCTTCCGGATCATCCACGAGAAAGCCGGGACAGACGCGGAAAAAGCGCGCCAGCAACTCCCGCGTGGATTGCGTCAGATGGGGCCGCGAGCCGCTTTCGATTTGTGAGAGGTACGCCTGGCTCAGTCCGCGCCCAACTTCGCGCTTCATTGCTGTCGCCAACTCGAGTTGCGTCATGGGACGGCCGAGGCCGCGCAGCGAACCTTCCACCGCACGAAGAGAACGAAGTTTGTCGCCCAGAGTCATGAGGCACCGCCGTGTATTGCGATATGCAAATCTTATATCGCAAATAGCTATTTTATGTCAAGGTCAAAATTAGGCTTGTTTTCAATGACTTAGCGACATTTTTAATGGGATCGCTGAAGAGATATCTGCTGAGATTGCCTGGTGCAAGCTCAGGCGAAGCGGGACGTTCTGCTATTCCGGTTTGCGAATCGACTGTAGATCAATTCCCAACTGCTGACATTTCTTATACAAGTGACTGCGTTCGAGCCCCATCGCGCGGGCCACATTCGTCATATGAAAGTTCTGGCGGTGAATTTCCGCGAGCAACACTTCCCTTTCAAATTGCTCGGTACGCTCCGAGAGCGTGCCGGTTCCGGTCAAAGCCGAGCCCCCCGTGCCGGGACCACCATCGGAGGTAGGCAACACCAACCGCACGTCGCCAGCACCGACCGGGTCGTCTCCCGAAAGAAGCACCAAGCGCTCGACGACGTTGCGCAGTTCGCGAACGTTGCCCGGCCAGCTGTAACGGCGGAGTTCGTCGATCGCATCCTTTGCGAAGATTTTCTCTTTCCAGCCGTTCTGCGCGGCCACTTGCCGCGCGAAGTGCTCGACCAGCACGGGAAAATCTTCCAGGCGCTCCCGCAGTGGCGGGAGCATCAAGGGGAAAACATAGATGCGGTGAAACAAGTCCCGGCGAAACGTGTTTTGCTTCACAAGATCTTCGAGATTGCGGTGCGTAGCCACCACAACTCTCACGTTCACGCGGATGGGCTTGTCGCCGCCGACTCGTTCGACCTCGCCTTCTTCCAGCACGCGCAGCAACTTCGCCTGCATGGCTACCGGCATGTCGCCGATCTCATCCAGGAACAAAGTGCCGCCGTCGGCTTGTTCGAATTTTCCGAGGTGTTTCGCAGCCGCCCCGGTGAACGCGCCCTTCTCGTGACCGAAAAGTTCGGACTCGATCAACTCCGCCGGGACCGCCGCGCAGTTCAGAGTGACGAAAGCATTCTCGCGCCGCGTAGACTTCTCGTGAATCGCGCGCGCAACTAACTCCTTGCCAGTGCCGGTTTCACCGAGGATGCACACGCGTGTTTCGCTCGCTGCCACGCGATCGATTTGCGCCAGAAGTTTGGTCATCGCCGGACTGGACCCAATCAGTTCATGCTTTCCCAGGCGATCGCGCAGCTGCCGGTTCTCCTCCTGCAAGCGCGAAAGCCGCAGCGCATTTTCCAGCGTCACGAGCAGTTTGTCGGTAGAGAGGGGTTTCTCGAGGAAGTCCATTGCGCCCAGCTTGGTCGCTTGGACGGCCATTTCGATATTCGCTTCTCCCGAGACCAGGACGACAGGGGTTTTCACGCCGGCTTTTTTCAGATCTTCGAGGAACTCGATTCCATTTTTCCCGGGCATGACGACGTCTGAGAGAATCAAATCGAACGTTTCGCTGCGAAGCAGGTCCAAAGCGCGCGGCGCGTTGTCGCAAACGGTCGCTTCATGCCCCGCCAGGCGGAACGCACGAGAAAGTGAAGCCAGCGTGCTTGGATCGTCGTCGACCAGCAGGAGATGGGCTTTGCGCGGCAAGCGTCCGTCCTTGTGTTTGGAGATTTCGGCAACGAACACCCGGCGCCGTCAGTCAGAAGCAGCAGCGAACGTCGGAGGAAGGTCTTTGTCGTTGGCTTTCTCTTTGGACTCTTGGGTCACGGCGGTCTCGTCATTTCCAGCCACGGTGCCCGCCTGCCGCTTCGGCAGTTCGATGCGGAACGTGGCGCCGTGGCCTTCTTCGCTGGCCACGCCAATCGTGCCATGATGATCGCTGATAATCGATTGCACAATCGCGAGACCCAGGCCGGTCCCCTGCTGCTTCGTGGTGTAGTACGGCGTGAAAAGGCGTGCGCACTCTTCGGGAGTGAGGCCCGCGCCGGAATCGGAAATCTCGATCAGCACGTTCGCGCCGCGCTCGGAAGTTCGCAAAGTGAGTGTGCCTCCCGCCGGCATCACATCCAGCGCATTCAGCACCAGATTCTGGAACGCCCGATGCAGGAGCACCGGGTCGGCGTCGATTTCCGGTAGTGGCTCGGTAAGAAAATATTCGGCCGCGATCGTGGGCTTGCCGACCACGTTAAATTGCGGTTCGAACAAGCGGATAATATTGCGAAGCGCTTCATTGACGTCCATGCGAGCGAACACCGGCGCCTGCATTTTCGAAAAGTCGCTGAACCGCCCGACAATCGCGTTCAAATTGGCAAGCTCCACCTTCAGCGTGGCCGTCGATTCGTTGAAAACCTCCAAAAACTGTTTGGCGTCCAGCTGTTTCGCGCGTTGCAGATTTTCCACGGTTATTTGCAGTGGAAACAGCGGGTTGCGCAGCTCGTGGGCCAGCCGACGAGCCAGTTCGCGCCACGCCGCAACTCGTTCGGTCTGCAGCAAGCGGTCGCGCTGTGACGCCAGCGTTCGCGTCATATCGTTGAAGGCGATTCCCATTTGTCCGATTTCGTCGAGCCCGCGCACGTCGATCCGCGTCTCCCAGCGTCCCGTCGCCACCTCCCGAGCGCCCTCGGCAAGCTCTCGGACTGGCCGGGTTATCCGTGCGGCAACCCACAAACTCAGCAGCAGGCCGATCAACAGCGCGCCCGCTGCAACCGCCACCGAAGTCATCACGATGCGGTTCGTCAGTAGCACCAGCTGACGGCGCGAACTTCCTACCAGCAGAACGCCGAGAAGTTCGCTGTTGCGCCCGGTCAGCGGCATGGCATGAAACGTCTCTGCCGATGCCGCGTCGGAATTCCAGTGGATCGTTCGGACTAGGTTTTGCGGTTGTTTCCGAATTTGGTCGATCAGCGCCTGCAGGCGGTCCGGCTGATCCACAGCATCTTTCGCTCCGCTCAGGAGAGCTGCGGGGCTAAATCCCGGGTCGAGGTTGACATATAAAAATGCGCGCATCCCGGTAGGAAGCACCAGTGTCGAAAGGAAATTCTGGTCCAGGCGGCGCCCGCCAATGATGTACAGATTCTTCTCGTTTCCCCCAGACACCGAGCGGACCGCCGTCAAAGAGAGCGCGGCGCTGTCCGCAAGCTCTTCCTTCTTCAAGAACGCAGGCGTCGAGTTCCAATCCTTGGTGGCCTTGACCCAGTCATTCTTATAGCCGACGTGCGAGGGATACTGCGCGGACGAAATCACCGTGCCGTCCCAAGCCACAAGCTCGACAAAGTCCAGCTGATGGTCCTGCGCTGCCCCCGTGGCGTCGTGAACATACAAGGATTGATCCGCATTGGGTCGTGCCAAGTCGATCGCCACGCGCAGTGTGATATCCGCGTCGGCGATGTTTTTCACCTGTTGCGCGATTCCATCGCCGCTCTGCCTAAATTCCTTTTGGAACTGGGAGACGATCGCCTCAGTCCGTTGGGTGTCCAACTCTTCGAACGCCGCCCGCGTGTAACGCGTCACGCCATAAGCCACTATAGAGACCGACCCCATCACCGTGACCACAAAGATCAGGAACAGTTTCGTGCGGAAGCTCATCGAAACGCCCCGCAAGGCGCAATTGGGAAGGCTATCGCCACGTCCAGGCGGCCGCCGCACAACCGCGCTGAAATCGCGTCATGGCGGACGCTTGGCGTTGGCGCGCCTCCGTTTCGGTGTCTGGAGTCGTTATCCACGGTTGAACAGAAAGCATATCCTGATAGTCGCCACGACAAAAGTCCCGCAACGCGCTCCCTTTGCTTCGGCAGCAACAGGGGCGAACTGCTATACCCGATCGCAACATGACTTGCGAACATTTTACTTGGCATGCCGATGTAACAGGGCTGATGATATCCCGTCTCTAAGAACGGCATGGCAGCCTGCGAAGTCTCGCTTTCGCGAAACTATTTCCGGATGAAAAGCGTCTCTGGTGGGGTAGCAGACCGTGTGGCGTCATTGTCCGTCAGCAATCCTAGGCACGAATGGCTCATCGCTAGGGGAGAACAACATGATCAAGCCGCGTCTTCGAGTATGCACCTGCGCCGTAATTTTCCTGGAACTGTTGTTCACAGGACATGCGGGGACGCGGGCAGCAGACACGCCGGTGGCGGTTGGGCAAACTCCGGCCGGACCCACGCGGCTTCTCCGCTACGCGGATGTGTCGAGGGACTCCGTCGTATTCTCCTACGCGGGAGATTTGTGGCTCGCTTCACGGCAGGGCGGTGCGGCGCACCGGCTTACCTCGGGGGCCAGCGACAAGCTTTATCCGAAATTTTCTCCGGACGGGAAATGGATCGCCTTCACCGCGGCGTACGACGGCAATCCCGATGTCTATCTGATCCCCTCCAACGGCGGCGAACCCAAACGCCTCACGTTTCACCCTTCAAACGATATCGTGCTGGGCTGGACGCCCGACGGCAAGAACGTATTGTTCCGTTCCGACCGTATTGCCGCGCCGCCCAAGCGCACCACGCGGTTGTTCCTTGTTTCCACTCAGGGCGGGCTTCCCAAGGCGCTGCCGGTACCACGAGGAGACCTAACCAGTTTCTCCCCCGACGGAAACAAAATCGCATACCTCGAAACATCCCAGGAAAATCGCACATGGAAGCGTTACCAAGGCGGCTGGAGCCTTCCGATCGCCATCTACGATCTGAAAAAGAACACTTACGAGGAACTGCCGAAATCAAAAGGCATGGATATGTTTCCCATGTGGCACGGGAACGCTATCTATTTCATCAGCGACCGCGACGGCGTCATGAACCTGTTCTCCTACGATCTCGGGACCAAACAGACCAAGAAACTTACCGACTACAAGGAATACGACATCAAGTGGCCGAGTCTCGGGCCAGACGCCATCGTGTATGAAAACGGTGGCCTGCTCTATGAATGGAAGCTCCAGGACGGGGCTACCCGAAACATTCCAATCGAGGTGTATGCGGAGGATTTGGAGGCACGACCCGAGTTCAAGAATGTCGCGCAAAACGTCGGCACCTTCGGACTCTCTCCATCTGGTGCGCGCGCGGCACTCGAAGCTCGCGGCAACGTTTTTACCATACCGGCCGAACATGGCAGCATCCGCACGCTCACCACCGACAACTCCAGCGTGCACGAACTGAATCCAGCGTGGTCTCCGGATGGAAAGTGGATCGCTTACTTATCCGATAAAACTGGCGAATACGAACTTTATCTGCGGCCGCAGATGGGTGGAGCGGAAACTCGTGTTACCACCGATGGAGGGGTCTATCGCTACGGGCCGGTGTGGTCGCCCGACAGCAAGAAGCTTCTCTATTGGGACAAACTCCACAAACTTTGGTGGATTAGCCTCGACGAGAAAAAGCCGACGCAGGTCGATCAAGGCGACTATGCCGACATCACCGACGGCAGTTGGTCGCCGGACAGCGCTTGGATCGCGTATTCGAAGACGGACCGGCGTGGTGCAGGACAGATGCACCTGTATTCGCTCGATCAGAAGAAAACCTCAAAGATTTCCGATGGTTTTTACAACGATACCAATCCCGTCTTTGATCCCGGCGGGAAATACATCTTCTTCCTTTCGCAACGGTATTTTTTCCCCAGCGTCGGGCAGCTTGACCAGCGCTTCAACTACTACAGCACCGACGGAGTTTTCGCGCTCACGCTCAAGAACGACGAAACCTCTCCATTCACACCGCAAAGCGACGAAGAAAAGGCCTCCTCTACTGAAAAAGACAAAGATAAGGATGCCAAAGATCAAAAAGACGCCAACGGCAAGAAAGACGCAGCGAAAACTTCCGGCAAGCCCGGCAAAGAGGACAAGGAGGAACCCAAACAAGACGAGAAAAAAGAACAACCTCCAAAGCCGATCAAGGTGGATCTAACAGGAATTGAAAACCGTGTAGCGCCCGTGCCGATTGCTTCCGGCATCTACAGCAGCCTGCAGGCACGGAAAGGAAAGCTTTTCTACATGGCCCAGCCACCGGAAGCGAGAGCAGCTGGTACGGGGCAAGACAACGCACCGCGCAATATCGTGCATGTCTACGACCTCGAAAAACGCGAAGACAAGGAACTGTTGACCGGCGTTGATGCCTACGATCTCGATAAGAATGGCGACAAGGTCATCTACAAGGCCGGTCCCCTCTACGGCATCCAGGATACCGAACCGGGCAAAGCAAAAGTCGGCCAAGGCAAGCTGGAATTCTCGGGACTTCAAGTGAAAATAGATCCGCGCGAGGAATGGAAACAAATTTTCCACGAGGCTTGGCGCCTGGAGCGCGACTTTTATTGGGATCCGGCGATGACTGGCCACAACTGGGAACAAATCGGCAAACGCTACGAAGCGCTATTGCCGTGGGTCGCGCACCGCAGCGACCTGAACTATCTCATCGGCGAAATGATTGCGGAGCTGAGCACTTCACACACCTACGTTGGCGGAGGAGATCAACCTAAGGCTCCCCAAATCGGGGTGGGCTTGCTGGGCGTCGATTTCCAGGCTGAGGAAGGCTACTATCGAATCGCAAAAATCTATCCAGGTGAAAACTGGACCGAGTCCACGCGCTCCCCTCTCACCGAGCCCGGGTTGCGGGCCAAGGCCGGCGACTATCTCATCGCGGTCGACGGCCAGCAAGCTAAAGCATCGCAGGATGTGTACGCCTACTTCCAGAACCTCGCCGGAAAGATCGTCAGTTTGAAATTGAACAGCAAGCCCAGCACCGATGGCGCCTGGGAGATCACCGTGAAGCCGACCGGCGATGAGAGCGGCGTTCGCTACCTCGATTGGATCAACAATAATCGCAAGCGCGTCGAGGAAGCGACGGGCGGCCGTATTGGCTATATGCATGTGCCTGATACCGCCATTGAAGGTGTCATCCAGTTCGACAAGGCTTTCAACGCGCAACTCGACAAAGACGGAATTATCGTCGATGAACGGGACAATTCCGGCGGTCAGATTCCCGATTTTTATACCGAGAAACTCAAGCGCCAGCTACTCGCCGTCGTCGCCGGGCGCGATACCAAAGATGTTCCCTGGCCGCCGGTCGCCATCTACGGCCCCAAAATCATGATCGTCAATGAATTGGCTGGCTCGGGAGGTGACGCTTTTCCATGGTTTTTCCGCCGTGAAAAGATTGGGCCCATTGTCGGCGAGCGTACCTGGGGCGGTCTCGTGGGCATCAACAACGGCCAGCCATTGCGCGACGGCGGCTTTGTCACGGCACCCGGCTTCGGCTTCTGGAGCACGGATAGTGGCGGTGAATGGGTCGTGGAGAATCACGGTGTCGACCCCGACTACGTAGTTCCGCAACGGCCGGACCTGGTCGTACTTGGACACGACCCGCAGCTTGAGAAAGCCATCGGACTAGCCAACGAGGCCCTGAAGAATTACAAGCCGCTTCCGCCCAGGCCGAAATATCCCTCCGTAACCCAATGATCCGTGAACCCGGCGACACTGCAGACAAAAGCGGCTCGGCACGCATCGCTGGCGGACCAAGGATCCTCGGCTGGCGACAAGCAAGCGCGGCGGTTCCTGCTATCGTGCCGGTGATCTCTCGCCTTCAGCGACGCGTGCCGGGCCGCCCCGAGGTGGCATGGACACTCTTGCTTGCCCGGGTCTGTGCACGGCCTAACAACAAGCAATCCATCCACTCCGCGGCATGGCGACCTACGGCCGCCGTGTCGAACGCTTCTGCGCCTTCGCCGCAATCGCCGTCGCCGCCGGATCATCCGGTCCGTCATCTGCAGCCGCCGATCCCGCACTCACTCCGGAGAACGCCGAGCGGAACACATCGTTGGCAAAAAAGTTCTTTCCATCGACCGGCACCATCATGATCTGAAGCTTGTCCGACAAGCGCTCCGCGATAATCTTCTGAATCAGCATGGGATTTTGCTTCAACACCGCGGCCTCAAACTTCATCCGCTCTGAGTCCGCCGCGGCCGTCACTCGAATTCGGTTCGCTTCTGCTTCCGCCAGATTCCTTTGCCGCTCCACTTCGGCTTTGCTATCGATCACCTTCGCCTGCGCCGCGGCATCCGCATTCTGCAAGGTCGCTTCCTTGCGTGCTTGAGCTTCCAATTTCGTCTGTTCGATCTGCTTCTGCTTCAGGGGAAGGGTGTACTGCATCGCATCGGATTCCGCCTTGGCCTGCAGCACGCGCACCTGCGCCTGCGCTTCCGCTTGCTTCACATCGCGCGCCTTCTGCGCCTCGGCCTCTAGTTCCGCGATGCGGACTTGCTTCTGCTTGATTTCAGTGTCGGTTCCCAGCCGTTCGTTTTCCTGCTCTTTCAGCAACAATCCCTCGAGCCCTTTTGCGTACTCCTCGGGCAATTTCAAGTCGCGCAGCAACACTTCGCGCACGATGATTCCGTCCGACCCCAGGCGCGCCGTAATCGCGGTCGCTGCCGAAGTTCGCAATTCTTCCCGCTTGGTCGCAAAAATTTCCCGCGTGACATAGTTCGGCGCCAGCTGCCGATAAATCGTCGCCACCGTCGGCGCCACCACCTCGTCTCCAACAGGCTGCGGCAAGTTCGCATGGATGTAGCTCAGCCGCTGCGGATCCAGCCGATAGCGCACGCTAACAGCCAAGCCGATGTTCAATCCTTCCCGCGCTTGCACCGTCAGCACTTCGTTGCCCGACTTCGGAACCTCAGTCGCCGAAGTGGTGTACACCTGCTCTCGCGTGTCATAGAGCACCACGCTGTCGATCAGCGGCACTACGATGTGCACGCCCGGATATACTGTGCCAGGACGCGCACCCCAAATCTGACTGATGCGCACTCCCGCTGACCCGTCGGGGATAACCACGATGCTCGCCGCCAGCAGCAATGGCACGACCGCCAATATCACCAGCTGTCGCGCCAACCTCCACCGCACTGGCCGCAAAGGGCGCTGCTCCGGCCCACCCCCGGCCGCAGGGCTGCTCTCGTCAAGCTTCTCGCGCCGCAGCAGGCGCAACAACTGAGCCGACAAGTAAATGTCGTAAACCACCAGCGCCGCAGCACTCCCGAAAACTCCCACTCCCAAAATCATCAACAAATATTTCAATACCAACATGGGTCGCTCCTTCTAACCTCTCCCGGCAACGCTGCGGCAGGTAACTCCAAGCCTTTCTGCCGCTAGAGTGGATCCGGAGAATCCGTCGCACACCTGCAACTCGTGCCCAGCAAGCAGCCTCGGCCAGAGGCGATGCACGGGCGGGCATCGGCCGGTCTCTTCGTATGCTCGTGCCTCACCGATTCGCCGCAAATGCCCTGGTCAACCGTGACGTCCCGGATGCCAATTCCGTACCCACCGTAACGCGCCGAATCGCCGCTGGCCGCATCAAATGAAACGCAACCCGCAAGAGCAGCCAGTGAAATGCCGTGGCCGCAGCCAACGCAAAAAGCGTGGCCAGCGTAAGTGTCGTGATACCAAGTAAAGCGATCATGGGTGCCTCCCGTTGTGCGCACTAGGGAATGGCACACCAGGCGCCAACTCTATCTACATGAAATAATTGGAGTTACGAAACGGCCGGGCCAACGAAGTTGTGGCTCTCGATACACGATGTAGCCCGCACAACACAGCCACCGGCGGCCCATCAGCGCGCGCCCTGCTCCCGACGACTCTGTGCTAGGCTAAAATCCGAGCAATCATGAACCCTGGATCAAGTCTGCGCATCGGCCGGATTCTCGGCATCCCCATCTACATCCACGCCAGTTGGGTAATCATCTTTGTCCTGATCACCATGTCGCTTGGCGCGCAATTCACCGCTCAGCATCCGCAATGGACGCCAACGCAGCACTGGTCCATAGGTGTGCTGACCAGCTTGCTGTTCTTCGCTTCCATTCTTTTCCACGAGCTATCGCACAGCATGGTAGCCCGCGCCTACAAAATTCGCGTCGATTCGATCACGCTTTTTGTCTTTGGCGGCGTGGCGCGTATCTCCCAGGATGCGTCACGAGCAATCCAGGAATTCAACATCGCCGTCGCTGGCCCTATCGCCAGTCTATTTCTCGGCGGCGTTTTCTACGTACTCACCATATTCTTCCCGTACGGCACCATGACCGGTGCCCTCGCGCTCTGGCTCGCGGGGATCAACGTGCTACTTGCGATCTTCAATCTTCTTCCCGGTTTCCCGCTCGACGGAGGCAGAATCTTTCGCGCCATCGTTTGGGGTATCACCAAAGATTTCACCCGGGCCACGAAGATGGCGGGAACCAGTGGAAAGCTGGTTGCCTACGGGATGATCGTTTTCGGAACGGGTTACGCGCTCAGCACGGGCCAATGGCAGGCCGGCCTGTGGTACGCCTTCATCGGTTGGTTTCTTCTGAACGCCGCGCAGGAGAGCGTCGCGCAAATCGTTGTACGGGAAACGCTCTCAGGGCTGCACGCCGCTGACGTAATGAGCCAGGAAATTCCCATGGTTCCGCGCGACATCACGCTCGAGGATTACAGTCAGGAAGTCTTACGCACCGGGCGTCGCTGCCATCTGGTCATCACCGACGACCGCTTGGTCGGCATGATGAATGTCCACGCACTCAATTCCGTTCCGCGCGATGAGTGGACGCAAATGTCGGTTCAAGCCGTGATGATTCCACGCGACAAGATTCTCTGGGCTTCGCCGGAAGAATCGCTGCTCGGTTTGCTCGAACGATTGCTAGCCGCCGACATCAATCAAATGCCCGTTGTGAGTGGCGCGGAAAATGACGGAGCCCACATCATCGGCATGATTACCCGTGACTCCATCCTTCGCGTGATGCGTACGCGCGCCGAAGTCGGCCCCTTACTCCCGAACAAATAAAATCACACCTACATGAAACCGAACGGGCCCGAAGTCGTCCCATCCGTTGTAGGGGCCCCGCCGCACCCCTATTTGCACTTGACCCGCAATCGCGCCCCGCTCCATTCAATCCGCGACAACAGGCTGGGCCGCACCGGATAAGTTTTGGCGGCGCGGCGCGCTCCGCGCTTCCAGTTTGGCGCGAATCCCATATCGGGGCCGCAGGGTAATCGATGGCATCGGCACTACGCGATGCCCCGGCACAAGGCGGATGCGAAACCGCTGCGCAATCGTCGCCAGCAACAATGTCGCTTCCATCAAAGCAAAACTATTCCCGATACACTGCCGCGGCCCGCCGCCAAACGGAAAATATGCAAACCGCGGCAGGCGCTTCATCAAATCGCCTTCCCATCGTTCGGGCCGAAATTCCTCCGGGGCATCGAACCATCGCGGGTCGCGATGCACCACCCACTGCGCCAGCGACACGCCGCAACCCTTTGGTATCGGATATCCGGCAATCTCCACATCCTCGATGGCGACCCGCGCCATACCCCACGCCGGCGGATACAGGCGCATGGATTCGGTGATGACGTGGCCGGTGTAACCCAGGTTCGAGAGATCTTCAAGCGACGGTGTGCGGCCGGTGAGGACTGCGTCCAGTTCCGCATGCATCTTTGCTTCCACCGAGGGGTTCTGCGACAACAACATCCACGTCCAGGAAAGCGCATTGGCAGTGGTCTCGTGACCGGCGAGAAAAATCGTGATCGCTTCATCGCGCAACTGCCGATCGGTCATGCGTGATCCGTCGTCATCTCGCGCCGCCAGAAGCATCGACAACAAGTCGCCAGTATCTTTACCCGACGCCCGGCGCTGTTCGATGAACCGGAAAATGATCTTGTCCAGCCGTCGTGTGGCGATGGTCGCCCGAATATTGCGCGGTGTTGGCAGCCACGTCGGCGTCAGCATCAATTTGCGAAAGTCGGAGTTCAATTCCATGATCGCTTCCAAGGCATGGCCAACTTGACGGGCTTCACGATCGACGTCCGCGTCGAATAGCGTCTTCGCCACGATCTGCAGTGTCAGCCGCATCATTTCCGCGTGAATGTCGCGTTCTTCCCCGCCCTTCCACTCCGCGAGCAATCGGTCGGCGTAGCGCACCATGGTGTCCGCATAGGACGCGACGCGCGCCCGGTGAAACGCCGGTTGCGCCAGCCGCCGCTGCCGCAGCCAGAAATCTCCCTCACTGGTCAGCAACCCGTTCCCGAACAGTTGCCGATTCTTCCGAAGGATCCGCCCTTTGATGAATTTACGGTTTTGTGTAACCAGGACTTGCTCGATGTAATCTGGATGACCCACGAAATATACGCGGAAGTTGTAGTAGCGCATAGTCACGATGTCGCCGTACTCGCGCACCAGTTGCGGCATGTAGCTCAACGGATCACGGCTGTAGTTTTTGAAGCTGGCCGTCCACGATTCGGGCGATGGCCCGGGAGGCAACCTGCTGGGCGTTGGGATTCCCATGATCTAGCCTTACGTTTCTGCCCTCAGATGTCCAGCGTTTCAGTTCTGTTTGAACGCTTGGAATTGGAAACCGGCACGCTTGGAAGCGATAGTCGCGTGAGAAAATCCTGCGGCGGCCAGACGCGCCGGAATTCCGGTCACCGGAAACGGAACAAACGTGCTTTTCCAATGAATCGCGCGCTGCAGCCAGCCATCCGGTATTTCAGCAGCCAGGAAAACCCCTCCCGGCCGCAGCACTCGATAAATCTCGCGTAACGCACGGTCCTGCAGTTCGCTGGAGCGTAGGTGATGAAGCACCAGCACCGCAATCACCGAGGAGAAACTCTTATCCGCGAATGGCAAAATGGCTGCGTCACCCTGCACCACGTTGCCACCCTGATTCCTTGCCGCCAGACTCGCCGCGAACGTGTGACTCCATTCGAGACTTGTAACGCGCGGAGCTTGCCGGCGCAACTCCTGGGTCGCCGCTCCCGGACCAGCGCCAATCTCAAGCACATGGTCGCCCAAAGACGCCCCTGAAATCATCCAAGGCAGCATTCGACTCTGCGTCAACCGCCGCCAACACCCCGTCGAGCAAAACCAGTTCTCCAGCGCATTCACAACCGTATACGCTGCGAGAGTTTCGTCCCGCGCGCCGCGCCACAAACTTCTTGCAGGGGCACAGCACTGCTGCGTCCCGACTTTCCCTGCCCACAACCACCGTCCGCTCTCCGCCGCGCGTGCCCCGGCGCGTCAAGCGACCGACCTTCCTTTCGTGGACTGCGAGCGATCATCCATTCACCAAGTTCATCATGTGTTCCGGGTACCGCGCACCCGAAGCCACACCGTGTGGCGCGACCTCATCAATGCGCCGCAAATCCTCCACCGTTAGCGTAACCTGCAGCGCACCCGCATTCTCCTCAAGATACTGCCGGCGCTTGGTCCCTGGAATGGGAATGATGTCCTCCCCCTGCGCAAGCAACCACGCCAGCGCGAGCTGGCTGGGCGTGCACTTCTTTTCTTTCGCGATGGCTTCAACGCGGGCTACCAGATCCAGATTCTTTTGAAAGTTCTCGCCCTGAAACCGCGGGGAAAATCTCCGGTAGTCGTCGGCAGCAAGATCTTCGAAGCGCTTGTACTGCCCGGTGAGAAATCCGCGCCCCAATGGGCTGTACGCTACGAAAGCGATGCCCAGTTCGCGCGTCGTGGGCAGGACTTCGTCTTCGGGATCCCGCGTCCAAAGCGAATACTCCGTCTGCAATGCGGCAATCGGGTGCACGGCCGCCGCGCGCCGAATCGTAGCCGGCCCCGCTTCGGAAAGGCCAAGGTGGCGAACCTTACCGGCGCGCACCAGCTCCGCCATTGCGCCCACAGTTTCCTCGATCGGCGTGTTCGGATCGACGCGATGCTGGTAGTAAAGATCAATGGTGTCCACGCCTAAGCGCTTCAGGCTCGCGTCGCAGCAGGCCCGAACGTATTCCGGCTTGCCGCTGACGCCGCGCGCATTCGGATTTGCTTTGTCGCGCACGATGCCGAATTTCGTGGCCAGGAAAATCTTGTCGCGAATGCCGCGAATTGCTTTGCCCACTAGAATTTCGTTGTCGCCGTAGCCGTAGACGTCGGCGGTATCAAGAAACGTCATTCCCAATTCGACGGCCCGGTGAATGGTAGCGATCGATTCGGCGTCGTTGCGAGCGCCGTAAAATTCGGACATGCCCATACAGCCCAAGCCTAGCGCCGATACCAGCGGTCCATTTGCGCCAAGATGACGTTTTTGCATGAAGGACTCCAATTGTGGATTTTCTAGTGAGATGCTCTGACCTTTGACAAGGGTACAGTCAGGGCGCGCGGCACAACAAATGACGCAAAGAATGACGCGGGCCTGCCGCGTCGATTATCCTGAAAAACAGATGGAACACGAAGAAGAACCTCGAATCGGTCGGGAGCTACGCGCGCTCGACGGCGCCGCATCCACCAGCACGGACCAAGACGCGGAAGTGGCAAACGATCGTGCACCCTCGCAAAATGCGGTTGACGCACGAATCGATGTACAAAACGTCCCGAGCTCAGGCAAAACGAAACCCAAAGAACCTCCTCCGCTGAACAAATGGCAGACCTTTTGGCGCGGCGTCTTCCACGTCGACACCGCGAAGATGGAGCCCTGGATCGGGCTGCGCAACGCCCTGGGAGTTGCTATTCCTCTCGCCGTGGGCATCGCCATCGGTATGCCCCTCGGTGGCTTGGCGGTAGCCAGCGGCGCGCTAAACGTGTCGTACTCTGACGGCCATGATCCCTACAAGCAGCGCGCGCGGCGCATGCTGGCGGCAAGCGCCTTGTGCGCCGTCGCGGTCATGGCGGGAGGCCTGGCGGGACACAACAATTTCGCCGCGGTAGCGTTGATCAGCATCTGGGCGTTCGGCTCGGGAATGGCGATCACGCTGGGGCCCACCGGAGAGAGCCTGGGAGTGATCAGCCTGGTCGTCTTGATTATCTATGCGGCGCAGTCGTTGACGCCCGAGCGAGCCCTGCAGGCCGGGGCATTGGCGTTCGCGGGCGGCTTGATGCAGATGGTGCTGTCGCTTGGATTGTGGCCGGTACGCGCGTATGAACCGGAGCGGCGCGCACTGGCCAATTTGTACTTGACCCTGGGAACGGCGGCGGCGGCGCCTGCGCAGCTCATGAAAGCTCCGCCGCCGTCGGAGGCCAGCACGCAGGCGCAGGCAGCGTTGGCGGCCCGCGCTTCCGATCAAAGCATGGAAAGCGAAAGGTTTCGGTCGCTGCTGAGCCAGGCAGAGCGCATACGCTTGCGCTTGCACACACTGGGTAGACTGCTGCGCCGCATGCGCCGCGAGAAATTCGGCTTTGCACCTGCAGAAATGCTGGAGACCTTTCTGGAGGCCGCCGCGCACGTGATGACGGCGATCGGCGAATCGATCGCGCGCGATGCTCCGCTGACAATCGACCAATCCTGGACTAGGGAAATGCACGCCGCAGTGGAAGCGTTGCGCGACTCGCATGAAAAGCAGGAACGCACCTTTCTTTCGGCCGTGGTCCGCGACGCTCGCCATCAACTGGACGCCATGGCCGGGCAACTTCGTGCCGCGATGCAATTGGCCGGAGATATTTCGCCTGCGGGGCTGCAGGCGACGGAGCAGCGGGAGAAGACGCTTCCGTGGCGCATGCGCTTCACGAGCAATCTGCCGCGCGTGCTTGCGAACTTGAGTTTGCAGTCGGCAGTATGCCGTCACGCAATCCGCATGGCGGCCGCTGTAGCCATTGCGGAGATCCTGTCGCGAAGCCTGGAAACGCCCAGAGCCTACTGGCTGCCGATGACCACCGTGCTGGTGCTGAAGCCGGAGTTCACGGTCACCTTCACCCGCGGATTGCTGCGCATCGCCGGCACCATCGTCGGCTTGATGCTGGCAACCGCAATGTTCCATTTCCTTCCGACGGGAATTGGATTCGACGTTGTTTTGATCGGCGCTTTCGTCTTCCTCCTGCGCTGGGTGGGGCCCGCGAACTATGGAATCTTTGCAGTGGCGGTGAGCGCGCTGGTGGTGCTGCTGATTTCGATTACCGGAGTTTCGCCAAAAACCGTGATCCTGGCACGTGGTCTCAACACCCTTATCGGAGGAACGCTGGCGCTCGCGGCCTATGTCGCTTGGCCGACCTGGGAGCGCACGCAGGTCGGCGAGATGCTGGCGCGCCTACTGGATTCGTACCGAATCTATTTCTTGAAGTTGCTGGACGTTCTAACAGGTCACGAAGGGGCAAGCACTGCCGATCTTGACAAATTGCGGCTCGCGTCGCGGCTGGCACGCACAAATGCGGTTGCCTCGGTCGATCGCATGCAAGTAGAGCCGGGCACGCGCGCCGGAGAAGTCACGTTGTTGATCGGCATGCTGGCCAGTTCTCATCGCTTCATTCACGCCGTATTGTCCATGGAAGCGGGAGTTCTGGTGGCGTCGCGCCCATCGATACGGGACGAGTTTCGCGTGTTTGCCGGCGACGTGATTAAAACCCTGCAAGCGCTGGCCGCGGAACTGCGGGGATTGCGCGCCCCCATCGATAAATGGCCGGACTTGCGCGAGGATCACCGCCAGCTGACCGCCAGCCCCTTGTCGGCGGGGGAACAACACACGCTGGTAAACGTGGAGGCCGATCGCATGACCAATAGTTTGAACACGCTGCGGGAGCAGATGGAGCGCTGGCGCAGGTTGAGGAACGTTTAGGAAGCGGTGCACCTACGCATCATCGCGGGTTCGAGGACTACCCTCCATCAGGAGCTGACGCGCCGATGACACTAAGGTGTTCAGAATCAACTCAAAACTTAGTAATAAATACTTTTATTTACAACCATATATGAAATTATCTCACGAGTTGGACTAATTATGCTATACTGGGCTTGCTGCCGTACGGAGGCCCAGTGAACACATACAGATCAGCAAAAGTTATCGTAAGGCATGGACCGAATTGCAACCACGCCAGCAAGTGCAACTGCCGCAAGTCTCTTCTTCTTTACGATCCAAACGGAATCCCCACCAAGCAAGGCCTTCGAACCCAGGTGAAGGTGTCAGCAAAAACGACCTCTTGGGAAGCTGCCGAGAGGGCGGGCAGGGAGTGGCTGGAATCGTTCGATCCAGACAAGATCGAGATCAAGCGGTTGAAAGCGGAGAAGGAAACCAAGACGGCAACCATCGAGAAAGCGGTTGAGTCGTTCTTACTCGGGAAGCAAAAGCTTGCGGAGAGGACCCTTAGGAAGAACCGGGTCTTGTTTGGCACCGTGAAAGATGGCGTGGTGATCCGGCCCGGGACGTTATTCAAGTGGCTCGATAAACAAAATCCGCGCCCCGTATTTGTCTGCGATCTCACGCCTGAGCATCTTTTCAACTGGCAGAACTCCTGGAAATACGGCGATCTAAGCGCATATGTCATATCTGGTCTCGTTAAGGAATTCTTGAAGTTTTGCCACCGCATGACCTGGATTCCTAGCATCCCGTACTTCGATCTGCCTAAGGTTGAGCCCGGGAACCGCACTGCCATCTTCAACGACACCCAGTACTCCGCGATCTTGGTTGCAGCCGATAAAGAACCTGATCCGAAGGTGGCGGCATTCCTAGAGTTGCTGAGATGGTCAGGGATGTCCCTTATCGACGGTGTCAATTTTGATACCAGGTCGCTCGTGAACGGCGTATTGAAATACCACCGGCAGAAGACCCGGAAGAAAAACATCGACCCCGCCGTCGTGGTCCTCCCCAATCGTGTCCTGAATCGGTTGCGGGGCTTCCACGGTCAACCCTTCAGGCGTCCCGGAGTCGATGCCGACGCCGATGCCGATACCAACCGTTGGCGGCTGGTGCTCCAAGATGTATTTAAGAAAGCTGGGGTGGAGACCGCGATCACCGCGCAAAAGAAAGTACGCAAGTGTGCGCCGCATATGCTTCGCGATACATGCGCGGTCTGGTACTTGCGCCATCAGATCGGTGGCACCACTCGTAATTTTGAGGCTGTCGCCAAGATGCTTGGACACGCGTCCTCTGCAACCACCAAGAAATATTACGCGCCATTTGTTGAAGACCTGGAAAATCTCCACGTCCAGGAGATGAAGACTCTGCACGCGGATGTTCTCGCCGAGGCGGACGCCGCTGATTAAGCTGAAGCTGCTGAGGTTTTAGTTTTGCGGCGCTCCACCGCTACTTGGAACGAGACCTTGCGGCGGTCAGCGCCGGGGAGAAGCTTTCTGGCGTTCTTCCTCAAAAGCTCGGAATACATGCGTTGAGCCGTATGCTCTGGGATGGAGTAGGTATTGTATTCGCGTTTTCTTTGCGTTCCAGGATTGCGCTGCGCCAACACGTCGACATCGGGGTGGTTGTTGATCCACCGAATGATGGTGCTAGCGGAAACGTGAATCTTCTCACCAAGTTCTTTGGGCGTGTAGTGCCGTTCATCGAGAGACATGTCAACCTTCACTTCGCCTTCGCTTCCTTGGTCGGGGTTCCGCGTAGCGAACGGCTTTAAAAAGTGCGCTCCATGCTTCGCCGTGCTCGCTCTCCGGGAGGTAATATTCCAGTGCGTTCATCGCTTGCTTCGCGGCTCGCACCAAGTTTCTTGATGACACGGGTTGAACGGTCAACCTGGATTTCTGGTGGGAGATCGCGCAGACGGCGAGGCTTGGTGGCTAAATTTTGAGGCGGGATGAACGCGATGGTGAGATTAACTGACGGGAAAGCTGCAGCGGTCGTTTCTTTTCTTCGTACCACACAATCTTCTTTCGAAGGCCCCTGGCCTTCCCTTAATTTCCCATTCTGTCGCCTCCAATACATGTAGTAAGCGCTCATGCGCCGGGGGTTGTCAAGGCAGCGCAGAGGCCACCCATAGGCCGGAAATACAGGGGCTGGTCTCAGCGGCTGCGCCTTTGCGGTACACTTCATATCTCGACGGTTGGCACTGCACGTTGCTACGCCTTTGGTGGGAATTTGAGCTACAACACCCAGCGAGAACCATATGAGATAACGAACGAGCACTTGAAAACGTTCGGCGTGAAGGTGGTGTCGCCTACGCTTGACCCGCTCATGCTTGAGTGCCTAAAGTGCGAGGAACGATTCATGGTGCTCCGATGGGCGGATGGGAATTTGCCAAAGCAATGGTGGATATGTCGCAATGGCTGCAATCAACAGGATGCCGCCTGAATAACCCCATGATGTCCGATAGGAGTTCATGGCGCTTACACCTCCCATGGCGGAATCAGCGCCTGCGTAAGCACGGTCGGCGCGACCGGGTAAGCTCCCCCGGAATGCACGGCAACCGCATCCGAGGCCGGAAACTTGCCGTACCAGGACTCCACTTTACCGGTTAGCGCGTTAATCAGGCGTTGAGTTTAGACCTGTGCGTTCCGAATCTATCCCGCCCATCGTGCATCTCGGATTGTTTCCTCGCGCATCGTTGTGATCGTAGCACCATGCGATTGGAGAATCTGTGCGGCGATACATTTGTCGACTCTAAGAATGCCCAACAAATAATGCCCGAGAGTTATTTGTTTTTGGCCTAGGGCTCCTGCCTCCTCCGCAGCGAAATGAAGAATCCGTTTGGAATTAGGGCCAAGAGGTGCTTCCCGTGACTCGTTCGGTCGGGAGATGGTAGCCTTGGCCTCAATTTCTTTCCGAAATAATTGGATGGTACCCATTTCTCCACCAATTCGCGCCGCCAATGCTTCGTTCTCCCGCAGGATACCGAGTAAGAGGTGTTCGCTTTCGATGTACGGACTTCCGTAGCGTATTGCTTCTTCGCTTGCTAGGAATATCACACGCCTGGCATTCTTTGCGCAGCGCTCAATCATCGTTGGGACCCTTTGAACTAACAGTGGCAAGGTAGCACGTCCGAGCGTCATACAACTCGCGTTCTTAGGCCAAGTCCCGATAAGTCGGGAAACCGGTAAAGTTCCCTGCGCCCAAATCAACTTCGGCGGTTAGCGCGTTACTCAGGCACTGAGAAGACCATTAGCAAATTGGAAAATCTCTGCCACTAGAAATCCTTCTCGCGTCGCAACAAGTTAGAATGAAATGTGTCGGAGCGCTATCCTCGTGAGCCCCCAATTTCTTGAGAATTGGCCGCCCCTCGTAGCCCCTCTTCTTGTTCTTCCTCTGTGGATATGGTTGGCGGTACGCACTCGGCGCTGCTTGCAGATTATTTCGGCGCATACCATTCCCTTTCCGAGACGAACAATTTGGCTGATAAAAATCTTGGCTCTCATTGTGGGAGGCGGGGGAGTGGCAGGAGCCGCAGTTGCGGCTGGGATTCCGTGGTTCTTTGCGATTTTGCTCGCGGGAGTCGTTTTGTTTTTCGCACTTAGGGAGAACGTTGAGGAAATAATTCCGCCCAAACCAAACCAAGATGCGTCAGCCTATCCATCGTCGTGGCAACGGTATCGGCGTCTGCGCACAGATTACATGCGGTCGTGGAGGTGGTTCGGTTGCACAGGCCTACTGCTCGTCTTGTCAGTAGCCTTCGCTGACAAACTGTCGAACCCCTTACGGGTTGGGCTCTTCACTCTGTGCGCCGTCGCGGTGCTTGCCTCTATCGCGGTGATGAACCTCAAGCAATTGAAGTGGCTTCGCTGGCCCTGCCCACGTTGTGGATGCGCTTTTCGCGGTTTGTGGTGGAGGCCGTGGATGCCGAAAAACTGCGTCTATTGCGGCTTACTAAGGGAAGACAACGCAAAGCTAGTGCCAGCTAACTCCCGGTAAGTTCTATAAAGGGAGAAGTCAAGAAAAAACACATCTCCTCCGGCTGGAATTTTTCTTGCTTCTCAGCCCACTTGATCGAGCGAGATCTGTTCTGGCCTAGCGCGCCATGTGCTCGGTTGCGGGGCGCTTTGGCCCTCGGTTTGGGTTTTTCTCTACCAGCGGTTTTCATCGCTTCTTCGCGACGAAGCCTGTCAGTTCCGAAACCAACAAAGCAGAACGTGGTCAATTTGGCGACCATAGTTCTATTTGGGACTCGTGGCCCATAGCTTTTTCTGGTTATCCGAGAGGGCCTAGGGTCGGGTGTGCGACTGGGTGCCCGAGGCACACAGCGCCTAACTAATCAGCTGAGACTCGCTCTCGAACCAGAGTGTCTCGAGAACCTCACGGCCACCGCCAGAGAAATCCCCAGAGATGGAGCGGAAGCGTTCAGAAACACTCAAGCTGTTTGTGGTTTCAGATGTTGGGCGTCGAAGCACGCTCCTCTCTTCCACACGATTAACACGATGGTGGCAATCTTCCTGGCCAAGGTCAGCCGCGCCATCTCCGGCCGGATGCCCTTGGTCAACAAAGCGGTGTAGAACTCCTGAAACGGACCGGGTTTGCTCGAAGCCGCGATCGCCGCGCCCTTAAACAGATTCTTCAGATCGTGATTGCAGTTGTGGTTCAGTCCGCGAATGGAGCTCGGTTTCTTCGCTCGTTGCAGCTGCCCCTTGACACGACGGTGATCGGCGCTGCTTTGTGTCTCGATGCCAAAACCGCTGTACGTCCACAGCTGCCGCTTGGTGCGGAAACGGTGCGGAGTCTGCACAATGCCCAGCAGTACGGCTGATCGAATCGGACCGATCGAAGGAATCTGGCAGAGCCGTTTCCAGGCCTGGTGTTTCTTGCCCTCCGCCAACAACTCCCGCCGTACTTCCTGACGTACCGTCCGCAGCGCATCGAGTTGTTGGTAGTAAAACTCGGCCCGCCGGCGCACTCCCGGCTCGCCGATCTTTCCGAGCCACTCGGCTCGATGGCGCGGTGCATAGACCTGCTTGCCGGTACAAGGAATGGCCCAACTGCGATAGATGGCCTTCACCCGCGTCATGACCCGTCCGAGATCTTTGGTGATGGTGAGATAACTGCGCACCAGTTCCTTCAGGCTTCGTAAGCCGTGTTCACCGTGATAGACGGGGTTGAGATGATTGAGCCGCAGCAGCTCGGCCAACCGGCGTGCGTCGATCTTGTCACTCTGGTTGCCATCCCTCATGGAGGCATTCTTTCGCGGATCGCACACCACCAATTTTGTGACGTGGGGTTTCAGCAGGTCGTACAACCAGGCGGCCGAGGTTCCTTCTTCAAACGTGACCTGCAAGTCTCCGCGCAGCCCATCGATAAACTGCAGAATCATGCTGGCTTTGGTCTCGATCACGCATTCCATCGCGATCTTTCCCACACCATTCATCACCGCAATCGAAATGCTTTCCTTGTGCACATCCATACCGATATACTTTTTGCTATCCATTGAGGGCGTTCCTTTCTGTAGGGGTTGAGGCAAGCACCCAAACCCTACTCCAAAAGGGGCGCCCTTTTATATTGCGTCGGGTAATCGGAAAAGTGGGCTGATCGAATCAGCCCCGTATCAATTTGCGTTGCGGCACGGGGACGGGCGCGACCGGATAAGGTCCGCGTAGCTGCAGCATCAGGGGCCGGTGAAGGTCAGTTTCCGATTACAGCGTCAATCAAGCGTTGACGGACCGCAGAAACGAAATGGCGGTCTAGCAGCGAAATGACATCTCGAATCCACCGCGAGAGCTGAGCTTACGCCCTCAGCGCATGATGAAGCCGCCGTCCACCGAGATCGACTGACCGGTGATATAGCTCGCGGCTGAGCTGCAGAGCCACAGAACCGCGTCAGCGATCTCCTCAGAACGGCCAACCCGTCCCATGGGCACGGTCTTCACCATTGCGGCGAGCGCCTCGCCTTGTCCCGCAACGATCATTTGGTCGGACATCGGTGTCTGAATGAGGCCAGGACATACGGCATTGATTCGAATGCCACGTCCAGCATATTCGAGAGCCGCGCTCTTGGTGAATCCAATGACTCCGTGCTTGGCAGCGTGATAGGTCCCGCGTTCGGCACCTCCTACAAGTCCTCCAAGCGAAGAGCAATTCACGATGGCTCCGTTTCCTTGCTTTCGCATCTGTTGAAGTTCGAACTTCATGCAACTCCATACGCCGCGCAGATTTATCGCCATCACGCGGTCGTAGTCGTCTCGGGGGGAATCAGCAGTCTCTGCAAGGACATTTTGAACACCGGCATTGTTGTAAGCTGCATCGAGGCGCCCGAAAGTGGCAACAGTCTGTGCAATCATTGCCTCCACCTGTCCGTCATCCGAGACGTCGCAGACGACGGCGAGTGCTTTGTGACCTTGGGCAACAAGTTCGTCGGCTGCAGTGCGCGCTGACTTCTCATTCCAGTCCGCTAGCACTACGGCAGCACCTGATTCCGCAAAAGCGTTCGCCGTCGCAAGGCCCAGTCCAGAGCCAGCGCCTGTAACGAGTGCAACCTTGTTTTCAAAAGATATGTTCATCGAAGTCTCCTTAAGACGCCTAACTGGGCAGCACAAACAGCATCATGCTAGGCGCGACCCGTCAAGTCCCACACGCATAATCGGAGTGCTTCACGTCTCCCTTGATTGGGAATACGGTTCGCCGCGAACGTTAAATTTTTGCGTAGGAATACGCGTTGTAAATATTTCGCACTGCAGCATCAGGGCCGGTGAAGGGTCAGTTTTTGATTACCGCGTTAATCAAGAGCTACGCTGTTTGGGTTTCCGTTTGGCTCTGGTAACTGGAATCTGGCGGATGCCTACACCGATGCCGCCCTGAACTTTCGGCGGGTATTTTCCCCGCGCCTTTTCGGCTGCTGCTTTCGTTTTGAATGGTTTCGAAATAACATCGGGCACGCCGTCTTTGTAGCCGAACAAAAACCATTCATATCTAAGTTTGGCCATGAGAAATCCTATCAGACATCGCACTCCTTTAACGTACCACCCGCCAATCGAGACTTGTTATACTGCACAGCCATCCGGAGGCTGGAACGCAATGAACGAGCCACGACCCGATCACATTATGCAAGTGGGCCTGGGATTCTGGGCTTCCAAAGCGCTTTTGAGCGCTGTCGAAATGGAGCTTTTCACGGAACTTGCCAGACACCCAGAGGATCTCGAAACGTTGCAGGGGCGGCTCGGCCTGCATCCGAGATCGGCCCGGGATTTTTTGGATGCGCTCGTGTCGTTGAAATTTCTCGAGCGCCGCAATGGCCGGTACTACAACACGCCCAGCACCGATTTCTTCCTCGACAAGCGAAAACCTTCTTATATCGGTGGCATGCTCGAAATGGCCAACCATCGGCTCTATCCGTTTTGGAGCCGCCTCACCACAGCGCTCCGAACGGGTCTTCCGCAAAACGAAACGAGAGACGGCAGCCCCAACCTCTTCGGGGCCATTTACGCCGAGCCGGCTCGGCTCAAGGAGTTCCTGAAAGCCATGACCGGCGTGAGTCACGGCGCCAACATGGCAATCGCACACAAATTTTCGTGGAGCAAATACCGCACCGCCGTAGATGTCGGAACCGCTCAGGGCGACCTGATTACGCAGGTGGCGTTGGCCAATCCGCATATCGAGGGAACCGGTTTTGATCTACCGGAGGTGGGGCCAATCTTCGAAGAGTATGTGGAGGCAAACGGGATTTCAGGGCGGGTAAAATTTTCGCCTGGGAGTTTCATGGAACAGGCGCTACCCAAGGCCGATGTAGTCATGATGGGCCACATCCTGCACGACTGGAACCTAGAGACAAAGCGAATGCTGGTGCGCAAGGCCTACGAAGCGCTACCGAACGGCGGCGCGTACATTGTCTACGAAAGTATCATCGACGATGATCGTTCTGAGAACGCGTTTGGACTGCTAATGAGCCTTAATATGTTGATCGAAACCTCCGACGGTTTCGACTACACCGGCGCTGACTGCGCCGGATGGATGAAGGAAGCAGGGTTCCGCGAAACCCGAGTAGAGCATTTGATCGGCCCCGATTCTATGGTCATCGGTATCAAGTAGCGATCCTCCCCGTGTGTAATGACTGTCCTGGACAGATGACGGGCAACCCTTCCGTAATCCGGTAAGGTAAGGGTTGCCGACCATCCGGGAGCTATCTTGCTAAAGCTCTAAAGTAATACGATCATGGGAGATCTCCGCCGCTACCAGCGAACGGCGCGCACTCTAATCCGCCCGATTGCGATAGACGCCACTATGGACGCCATTTAAGATGAGATTCCTATTCGTGGCCGTCCTCGCCGCGTTTGCAGCCGGATGTAGCGCGCCCGTTCAGAACTCGGGGACACCGGCATCTGCACCAGAGCCGGCTTCCACGTCGGCGGTTTTAACCGATTCAAGATCATGGATCATGACATCATCGGTCTCCGGGCGCCGCTACCAGATTTCAGTGGCTTTGCCCGACGGCTATACGAAGGAACATTCAGCGTACCCCGTTCTCTATGCGGCCGACGCCAACGCCGAATTTGGTACCGTCGTCGAGACCGCACGACTCTTGAGCTTTTCGAAAGAGATCCCGGACCTCGTCATTGTTGGAATCGGATACCCAAACCGCGGCCAGGGATTCAAAGCCTCCAATGCAGAGCGCACGCTGGATTTCACGCCTACCGCCGATCCGGCGTGGGTCAAGGAATTCGTGAAAGATTCCCTGCCGCAAGGGCTCCCTCCCGCGGAGGCGAGTGGAGGAGCAGCGGCATTTCTGAGCTTCATCCGCAGCGAGTTAGTCCCGTCCGTCGAACGAACCTATAATGTCAGTAATCAAGATCGCGCCTGGTTCGGGCACTCGTTCGGGGGATTATTCGGCGCCTACGCGCTCTTCAACAACGAAGGGCTATTCCAACGATTTGTGATCGGTAGCCCATCCCTGTGGTGGGACAATCGAGCAATCTTTTCAGCCGAAGAATCGTTCGCCGCGTCTAGAAAACCTCTGCCCGCCAGAGTGTTTTTCTCGGTTGGACTCCTGGAACAGCGCATGGCCCCCAAAATGCCGATGGTCACGGACCTGCGGGCTTTCGTAGACAGGATCCATCGGAGACACTACCAAGACTTGGCGTTTGAGGCACATTTCTTTGACGACGAAACTCATGGTTCCGTCGTTCCGGCAACGATTAGCAAAGGGCTCCGCTTTGTTTACTCCACGTCGGCTTCTAGCACGCTGGGGAATCGCTAGAACTCGAGGCTAAGCATTTCAACTCCTGGATCACGGGCAACTCGGAAGTAATTTCTCCGAGGATCCGATTCCACATGCCTAGTTAGTTGCGTTACCGAACAAGCGGTCTTCAAACACACCACTTGTCCAGTTACCGCCAACTAGCGTCCGCGCTCCCGACCTTTCACGATCTGACCGAGCGCAGCGCCGATATCACGCCATGACTTGCCGGTTGCGATGCCGCCATCATATTCAGCCTGCAATATCGCTTGCTGTCCATGAGTGGTCCATTGGGTCATGTAGCGATCCACGATCTCCTTCCATGCATCGAATGGCGGCGCTGGTTTCGTTGGTGCATCCGTGTTCGCCTTGAAAGCGTGATTGCGGCGACCGTTTGGATGAAATTCTTGCACCGGCTCAGTGCGCTTCGATGGTTCATTATTGGGGATTAAGGCGTGATTTAATTTCCCATTCCAAATGGTTCGATCGTGCTTCGGTCCGTCATGCCAAAATAACTTGCGACGGCTGTTGTTTTGAACATTCGTTAGCGCCATATCCAATCCAGCCTCAGTGACGGCGTAACGGCGGTTGAGTAACCAGGAAACGATCTGACTAATGTTGTGGAATCCTTCGTCGCCCTCGGTCTTCAATCGGCGCTGCTTCTTATACCAGCTATTGACCGCAAGACACTGGGCTGGGTCCAAACGCGCAAGAACTTCGGAGAATTCAACCTGCGCGGGTGATTTCCAATCTAGTTTGTCTTTCAACGCATACGCAGCCGCGACAATTGAGGGCACATTCATCGCAATGTTGTTGTTGTTAAAATATTCGGTCAACACCAACGCGTTCGCTTTTGCCGCTGGGCTGTTGTCTAAGAGCATGAGCCCGTGCTTGCTGTCTAATTCTTTTTCTGCTGCCGTAATCCGATCTAATTCTTGTTCCGTGTATTGCCTCATTTGTTTCTCCTTTACTGCTGGGCTCTGAGAGCCGTGTTGAGTTGGAATTGACCGTACAGTCTTGACCACTTGCGAAGCTCGTCTTTGGAAGCCTTGATCAGCGCCTTGCGATCGATATGCGCGGGCAACGGTTTGTATCTTGCATGTTGATCTCGCTGTTTCTGTGCCTGGAGAGATGCGTCCGCTTGAGCCTGCTGACTTGCCGCTAACTGCGTTTGGGTTTCGTACCTAGCTTCGGCCCTTAACTCTGTTGGACTTGCACCGTTGACAAGCCACTTTTGGCGAGCCACGGCCGCGTCGGCTTGAAATGTCTGAAGTTCAACTTGTGACGCTCCAGCCCAGTGCTCGATACCAATTCCAGATTTGTGAAGTTTTTCGTTTGCATTGCATTCACTCAAATGGTTCTGGCGGCAGATCAAGGCGAAGTCGGCACGGCGTTCTTCATCGCTCTGCGTTGTCGGTGGTGAAGACCAAGCGAAGCGCTGGGGATACTGCTGGGCGAGCGCGATATAAAGCTTTGCGCTTGGTTCTTCTCCCGGATTTAGCAGGGACTCCAAAATGTCCCGGTTCGCTTGTACTAGCGCTAGACGTCTGCCATTTATCCAGGCGCAGCAAGCGTGTGTCCAAGCACCCTCCGAGACTGATGCGGCACGCATGTCAGTGGCGTGCTGATTTGCTTGCTCAGTCGCCTGGACTTGCACTTTCTTCGTGATCGCGTCATCGAGAATCTGTTCCAAGTCCGAGACGCTTTGTCCCAGCAGGCGTTGAGCGGCATCGGCGGGTGCTCCCATCAAGTGCGGAAGAATTCTTTCGATTAACAACTTCTTTTGATCCATTTGGTGCATAACTTCTCCTTAGCCCTTGGGCTGGTTCCAATCGGCGGTCATCTGCCGGTCAGATATCTGTGCGCGTCTGGTGGCATCCAGACGAAGTTGATTGCGTCGGGTTGTTGCTGCGGAATTGGTGCCGGTGTCGGGGGCACTAGCGCCGCCTTTGGTTCAGGCTTGGGTTCCTCGGGTCTCTTCAGTTTCTTCAACTTAGGCAATGCCGTGAGATCGAGCCTTTTCTTGGCACCGGGGAGAGCCTGCCAACATTCATCGAAGCCGCCGCAGTATTCTTGCCAGTAAAGTCTTCCACGCCCTGGTGAGAGTTCCCCCGTGGGTCGGTTGAGAAGAGCTGCTCCGCCACCATCGCAGGAATTGTTTCCACCGTGGAAGCCCTCGTAATTGGTCCAGGCATCGAAGACACGGCGCTCGAAGTCGAGAAGTGATTCACCTTCCATCACGTCAGGTACGACGAGTGCGCGGGCCATTTCGCGGGCGATCTCTAGAGCTTCCTCAAGTGTTCGAGCATCAACACCGGGCCTGATCTCTCCCAACGTGCATTGGTTTCGATTCGTGCGCCGAATGAGGCCTTCCGCGTTCATCTTGTCGCCCTTGACTCGCTCCAGGTGGTCTACCATCGCTTGATGAGACTTAGCCTTTTCGCGGGCTCTCTGACGTTGTTTGCGCTCCAAGTTCGATTTGCGCTTGGCTAATTGTTCCGGTGTTGCTTGTTCGAGCGGTTGCATGAATACCTCCAGTGATGGGCCGTGCCTGAGCCAATAACGACTACCCTATGGGCGGGTACGACCTAGTCTCTCGCCCAAGTCGAGGCCGGGACGGGCGACCACCGCCCCGGGGTAACTTGAAACCGGGATTTGTTTGATCAAGCCAGTGACAGTCACATCGCCATAAAAACGGTCTTGCGTTGCGCGACTCGATACGTTGGGAAGCTACCGCCGGGGGCTGCTACGACATCCGGCACTGCCGGTGGCATTGAAAAACGGATTTTCGAACTGCTGATGGATTCCGTTGGACAAAAGCGGTACCGACGTACCATTGCTAATGCAACATTACAGTACTATCGTTCCCATCATGGAGATCGCGATGACCCCATCGATTGTCAAGAATGTTGTCCGCATGCCCAAGCGGCGAGCCAAACAGGTACGCGCTCGCATCTCTTACATGTCCAGCGAGCAACTTGAGCGTTTTCTGCGGGCTGCGAAGGAATTCGGCCCACGGGAACATGCGATGTTTCTATTCGCTGTGGCTCACGGCGCGAGAGCACAAGAGATCGCGAATCTGCGGATCAGCGACATCAACTTCCACAACGAGCAAGTGCATATTGCCCGGCTGAAGGGTTCGCTAGCATCCACTCAGAATTTGCTGAAAGTGAAGGGCAATTCGCTGTTCGATGAGAAGGCCGTTGTAAAGGCTTGGCTGGCCGTTCGGCAGACTGATGCCGACAATTTCGTGTTCAACTCGCAGAAGTCCACTCAATTGAACCGGGTTACCGTCTATAAGCTCTTCAAGGCCATCGCCAGGAAGGCTGGCCTTGGCGAGACCCTCCAGCATCCTCACGTACTTAAGCACACCGCCGCGATGCTGATGGTTCAACAAGGTGCCAATGCCTTCTTGATCCGCCAGCACCTCGGACACCGGTCGTTCGATTCCACCTTGGCGTACGTTAACCCTTCAGACGCCGACGCCTCGGCTGCCTCTGCGAAGGCGTTCAGTCAGGTCTTTTAACGACATGTTCGCCATTCTTCTCGGAGTTTTCATAGTCGTGCTGTCGTTCCTGCCAAAAGTCACGTTCTATCGCTCACACGGACCTGGATTGGCCAAGTACGGTCCGCCGATAGAGCCAAGGTGGATCATTCGGCTGGTGCTGTTCCTTTCCGGCCTAGCCGCGATATTGGACGGGATCTGGGACATTCGACATCACTGAGAAGTTGCTACAAAATATCAGTATTGATGCATTGTGGCGCTTTCGACCTTCCCAAGGTGTTGAGAGCGCCACGGTTGTTTTCGGGGCGGAATATGCAACACTACTTTTCAGGGTAAAAATGACCCATTTCTGGGCGATAGCTATTTCCGTAGCTTCACAGGGATAAACACAGCGCCAGCAAATAGCATCAGCGCGACCAGAACAAAGAGAATCCGGCCTGACCAGCCGCGATGACTAGCGGCCCCACGGAGAAAAGCAAAACCCGCGACGGCCATCAGGAAGTGTGTTACACAGCCGATGGCAGACTCGCTGGCCATGTTTCTGGCAATGTCCTTGAATCTCATCGCTCTTGAACTCTATCATCCACAATAGACGCCAGCGGCTTCTAAACCTGCCAACCATCGCACGGAGACGCCCTCAGGGACGCTCAAATTTCCTGCTCCGAGTTCGACATCATGTCTGAATTACCATTCTGTGACGAAAACACTCGGAAATAATTTTGAAGATCGTTTTCTAGGAACGCGCCGGGTTTCGCCGGTCCAAAAGCGATCGAGGTACCGATCGAAGTCCGATTTTCGGTCGATACATGCAGAGCGATCGAGGTACCGATCGAGGTCGATCGAGGTCCGTTTTAACTTACTCAATAAGCCCTGTGTTATCTTGGAGATAAGCGATCGAGGTACCGATCGAGGTCGATCATGGTGATCAATAAAATAGACCCACTGAGCGACGATCGAGGTAGTGCCCCCTCTTATAAATGAGACGGGGAATTTCCGCCGGGTAGACTTTAAGGAAAGCAAGGACCGAGATCGGGAGACATTGATCCAACTCGTGCAGAGCGAGCCTATGATGTCCGTCCCTGAGTTATGCGAGGCGACTAACCTGAAGCCTTTCACGGTCAAGGAGATGTTGAAGAGGCTTGGTTGGCACGTCGCCAAGGGGGGCTCAGATGGGCACTCACCGTGGCACCAGGATGATGGTAAGCCGTGTCCCTTCGCGGTCAAGAAAACTCCCAGGGGTGTTGTTCTGGACGCGCCGGTCAGGTTTAAGCAGGCTGCGTAAATTCAACCAAAACGAACATCAGCGACCGACCGATAGAGGTAGGCCCCCTCTTTATATAGGATGTCGGGCTGATAGCCCCCGGCTTCTTGTACGACGCTGCCAGTCGAACGGAAGTTAAGCCGCCCAGCCGTTCGCGATCCTTGAGGTTCACCAGTTCGATTTCCATAGGACCAGCCCCTCGGTTGCGGAGATGCTCATCCACCCGGAGGCCGTACGCTTGGTCGCACATCGCCCCGAAGTCCGACGTGCCGCGAAGCATATTTTCAAGGGTCATCGTTTCACGGTTTTCAGTCGTTGACTTCTTGGCGTGGTGCAAGATGATGACTGAGACCGCTCCTGCCGCTCGCAACGCAATAATGTCGTTTACGAGCAGACGGTTCTGCGCGGCGGAATTTTCATCGTTCGCCTGAAGGAATCTCGTAGCTGTGTCCAGGATAACGACCGGTTGAAGTTGGCGAACCGCTTCCATCAGCAATGGATCCGACAACGACAACGGTCCACCCGACGAGATTGTTCGTGCGATGAAGCGATCATCCGCTGGAATTCGGAAGGCCTCTCCGCGTGTGCGGAACGCCTTGTCACCGCTCTCCGGGATCAAGTAGATGACATTCCTTGGTTCCTTGGTGATGTACTCAGGAATGCCGAACAAGGGCTCCCCCAGAGTGATCGCCTTCGCAATCGCTAGTGCCACAAGTGTCTTACCGTGGCCGGGGGTTGCACCTAGGAAGCAGGTTCCCTCTTGGAGCACACCGTCGATGACCATCGTGATCGGTCCTTGCTCCATCTGGGAGAGGTTACGGAACTCGGAACGCCAGTTGGAAACATCGATCTTGGCGGCCTGATCTCCGACTTTCCCGATCACTGGGATCGGGCCTACTTGGCCAACAGGCTTCCTGCCGATGGAATTCGCGATCTTGCGGCACATTTCTCGGTAGTCGCCACCGTATCCGACGCAACGCTGTTCACAAACTTCGATCAAGTGTTCTTCGATCTTGGCTGGGCTGAACCCTGCATTTCGCAGCACGCCCGCAATCCGGGTTAACTCCGTATCGTGCGAACCGTGCGGGATCGGATCACCATCAGCGCTAGCGATCACGCGTTCCTTGTCGCGCCTCACCAAACTGGATATGTCTGGAAGCGGAGCGATAGCGGTATCGTCGATAACGGTGTAAACCGGCCCATCGGGATGGACGCTGCCCTCCGCCAGCACGTAGCCGCCCGTCGACTTGATGTCGCCTACTTTGGTGCCATCAACGAACAGCCCCGTCGTCGGACGCGCACCACGGAAATATACGTGGATGCCTCTCGCGGTTTTCACCTTATAAGTCTTCGTCTCGTTAACCCAGGCAGGAACGCCTTCGGGATTATCGAAGTCGAGAACACACAGATCAGAAGCGCCCAGGTCGATGCCGATGTTGCGGGTCGGGTCCTCATTCCAGGGCACAAGCACAGTAGCGTCGCTGGGGGCCTTGGAATCTTTGAACCCACTCGAACCGATAAGCGGCTTCTTCTCTTTCGGCTGCAAACCAAATACGTGAAATCCCTTGTTTATTGCCTGCTTCACCGATGGAATCAAACCTGGCTCTACAACAGGTTGAACCGTGAATTCCTTCGCTGCCAAGATAGAATCGTTGTTGACGTTCACAGGGCACCCCCGATTACTGCATTAATTGCCCGAGGGTATTTCTTTCCTGCCAACGGAGGAGCAACCTCGAAGCTGACCTTCGCTCCGATGACTGCTTTGCCTGCGTTCTGTATTTCTGAACCGTGCAGGAAGAAAATTTCCTGCCCGATGATGATGTAGCCGTACTGCAACGGACTCCATGTGTAGATTCGTCCTTCTCTCATTTCTCACCCTAAAATATATAAGATTGCTATCGACTAATGGCGTGGAACCCTGCTGGCCGGACGGCCCTAATGGGTAAATGCCAATCCTCGACGGGTAGCTTTGCCGTTCGAGAATTTCAGGCGACCTAAGCCGCCGAAACTTTTGAATTTCTCGTAAATCCTTCTTGTCTCAGAACCTCACCCGTGCGCCGAACTCCGCTTCGCACTCTCGCACTTCGCGCTGTGCCCTCTCCAGCAGCGGGCCCAAATCACGAGCATCCAGGTCGTACTCACTTAAAAGATATCCACGGCATTCCGACATTGAACGCCCATCGAACAAAAAGTCATTCGCGATGTCGGTGATCTCCGTCTCACTAACGCGGGGCTTACCCAAATCAATCGTGTTGCTCTTCATTTTCGCTCCATCAACGCCGTGGTTGCGCGAAGCGCCTGCTCATCCAGCGCATGGTCGTGCTCTTCCGCCGCAATCCTCGCAACACGGCGTATCGTCAGCGCAGTCATGACGGCATCCAAGCGAGTGAAGTTAATCGGAATATGCGTGCCGGTTATCGCGTCGACATCGACTTGGAGTTCGTACAATTCACCAAGCACTGCGAGTAAATGAGCGGCGTCTTCATCGCGGAAATGCTTTCCCGGCTCGCCGTTTACTGCTTGCAGGAAACGCGTCAAGCCGACGCCGGCGATCCTGCAAAAGTTTTGAGCCGCGCAGCCGAGTTGCGTCAACGTACGCGCGATCTTTCCTTCGTTTGAATGAACAGCGAGCATGATTCTCCATGAAAATCTTCATTCGTGAATTTCGAACAAAGAAAAGGGCCGGATATCTCCTGGAGGAAATACCCGGCATGATGTCGGAATAGCGCCTGAACCCAGCGCCTTCCAAACTACCCCGATTGCAAACCTAGTTACGACGTTGGATTCGAGGTGGGGTATCAAAAAGGCCAAAATGACTTGGTCTGAGGCAAAATGCGTAGGTTTGTCCCAACCATCTCATTAGTCCTCCTAGAGGAAGCGTGTAGTCGGGCATCTATTTTTATGTCGCTGATTGCAAACGGTTTAACGAATTATGCGCAGTTCCCCGCCCACAATGGATCGGGGTCAGTCAAATTAGGCTGATCGCAGCCTCAATTCACCCGCCCAGGATCGTCCAGTGGCCAATCCTCAAACCCTTCCGTGTCACGCAATCGAGCTTCGCGGCCTTTTTCATTTGCGCTCCTTCAAGGGGCGCTCCAAGTTTTTCACAAGCTGGACAGTATCGCGAATGTCGGAATCCATCTCGACGATCACCTCGATGTCGGTATACGCGATCCCGTCAGCGTCTACGAAGTCTGGCACGCGAAACACCACAGAGGATTGTTGTTCGTTCTTCATCGCGCCACCAGCCCATCTCGCCGAATGCCTGCGATGATCTCCGTTAAGTAGCGCGGCTCAACTATGGCGGTTGGCCAGTAGGGTTGAAATCCGTTGTTTTTGCCGATGCTATCGTCGAGCCATTCGCGAGCGGATGCACAAAGAGGAACGATCAGATAAATGCTGGTGTGAAATTCAATGCGGAAGTTCGCCTTGATCGCAGTTTTCTTCTTGAGTGTTGGTGAACTACCGGAAGCTGCAAACGAATCGTTTGAAGACATCGTGCCTCCAAAGATGTCCTCGAAAGTTAAGTTTGGGAGACGCTCAGGTTGGTTTTTGCCCCTGTGGGCCGCATCCCTCTTTCGAGGCTAGCACCGTGGCCATGTTTTGGCTCGGTTGCTGGACGGTTGAGATCGCCGTCACTCTTGATACCCGCGCAGGATAACTCAGTTGGACTTCAAAGCGAATGGTACGGAAGTACTGACGGTTTCACGACTCTAGCAGACGGGATATATCGAAGCACGATGAATTAGGCGAGAGCAAAGGGCGCCGCCGTCCCGCGCTCTACAGCGCCCAACTTGGGTGACGTGTTATGCCCCATCCCGGTGCCGCAGGCACCGCTCTTCGGGCGCTCCACCGCGCTCTCCGTTAACGGGCGGGCTTGCTCGCCACTAGGAACAGTCTACGGGGCTGGCGGAACGGTCTCGGCGTCAACGTACAGCTCTCTGGCATCCCGCAGATACAGGCCCACGAATTCGGTGGTGCATGAATCTCCCCAAGCTGCTACTCATATATCTGGACAAAAAATTATCCAGTCCGCTCTCGCTGTCCCGTTCTTTGCCGGTGAACTTAGACGGCAAAAATAGTTCCAAACCGACATGCGGGAAGGAGCCGTCGTAAGTATAATTTGGATGCATCGTAAGTCCGGGTAAAACCATTTTCTCCGTTGTACTGGTAAAGATTTCCGCTCTTAGTGGTTTCAAGAGACATTCCTTGCAGGGTGGCGAAGACATCAGAGACGTATTTAGAATCACCCTCATAGAAGAGAACTACGACGCTGTTCTCTACTGCGCATCTCACTATTGATCGCGCCTCACCTAGTGGCCGTATGAACTCTAAACAGTAGCCGGAACTCTTGCCGACCGAAGCCGCGCGCTTCGTCTTGAGCTGATACCCAGATTGAATCGCTTCTTGAGTAACACCATTTTCGAATCGGGAATAATCCTTATCGTAGGCAAATGGTTGTTGAGCTGGACTAAGGCGATAGAGGCTGATATGTCCGTAGGACGTATCGAAAAATGGGATGCCAAAAGTTTGTTTCCACATGGTAGGGCCCTTTTGAGACTGCCGCACGTAAAACCCTTTTGGGACGGGAATTCTCCAACCTTCGTAAGAAATGAAATCTCCGTGAAGCAGATGCCATCCAGGTCCAAGTAGTGGAATTATAACCAGAACAATCAGGAGGACCCCAATGAATACGCCCAAGAGTCGAAGCATCAGTTTTACTAGCTTGTTTTTTGGCATTAGCATTTCTTCTCCTTGTCAAGGGCGCACGGGGGAGGAGTAGGTGGCGGCGGAGTTGGTGGTGGGCTGTTTGGTGTAACAGAAGGTTGCTGGTTTGGATTAGGCTGTCCTGGTTGGTTCGGTTGACCTGGCTGTTCTTTGCCTTTTTCCTTCGCAGAATCAACCATCTTATCGGCGGCTTTGTCTTTCACCACATCGATAACAACGTCCTTGATCTCCGTCGATGGGGTTGCACTAGGCATGGTGTTTGTAATCGCCTGCACAGCTCCCTCTCCATAGGTATTCAATCGTTCTTTGTCGTACGCTCTTATTTCTCCTTCTGTGCACTGCGCACCGCTTGCTGTGCAGCCCATCGATTTTTGAAACGCGTCGTTTTCGGCTTTTTCGCGTTTCTCGTACCACTGGTCGAGCTTATAGATCGCGTAACCCGCAGCGGCGGCACCAACGGCTACGCATGCCACAAACGAAAGCGGTTCACCACAATGTCCATCTCGATCCACGTACGTTATTGGATTGTTTTTCGCATAGCTATAAAGGTTCAGGCTCTGCGGATTTCCGAAATCGGCGTAGGGAACGCCCATCGGGGCTGCCGACCAGTCCGGTGACATGAATCTGCCAAGCGAGGAGCTGTCGTACCTCGCGCCGAAGTTATCCAGGCCGGATTCGGAGTCGCGCTCTTTGCCGGTAAACTTATGAGAAGTGGCCGTGGCACCGGCGATCTGCTCTCCGAACGGCAGAAAGTCCATAACATCGAAGACGCATTGATTGCCAAGGGTCACTAGGCGCGTTGAACCGAGGTGATCGCGGAAATTGAAACCCGTATGGGTGCCGCGATAAAGCCCGATCGATTGACCGCCAAAATAAATGTATGTCTGAATCCAGTTGTTGTTGCCATCCCGCTCGGAACGAACCTGGCCATCGGGTCCATACAGGTAGAAGGTATTTAGTGAATTAGTAACGCCTTTCGCAACACGCCGACCATTGGCATCGTACACATAGATCGCGGTCGCGCCGGTGTCCACCGAACTAATGCGGCTCTCGGCGTCATATGCGTAGTGATGGTTGCCGTCGTACGTCATGTTGCCTGCCGCGTCGTATTGGTAAATGTTGTTGACGGGATCGTTAAGCTGATTGTTCGCATTCACGGAAGCCTGGAAAGTATCACAGGTTCCGGCCGTAACGGTCTGATTGGTTCGGTTGCCCCAGGCATCGTAAGTCCACGAGAGGCCCTTGCAGGGCTGGGAAGCTCCGGTGTCAGCGTAAGTTGATAACCGATTCAGACTTTCGTAAGAGTAAGAGCGCAAAAAGTTCTCTTGCCCGCTCGCCGTCCAGTTCGCCACATCGCCATTGTCGGAGACACCCAGATTGTAGTTGTAGCTGAAATCCTGGATGGTGCCGGTGATTCCAGTTTGATTGCAGTTCTGTGAGTTATTTGGAGCGGAGCTGAGCGATATACCGCCGGAATTGAGATTAATCTCGCAAACTTGAAGACGAGTGTTATAGGCAAACGTTTCAGTGAGACCATTGCCGAGCGTCAATGTATGAACCGCGCCTCCCGGAAAGTAGCCAGTCGTCGAAGTGGTGCTCACAAGAGTCGCCGGATGGTTGGCATCGGACCAGGTGCTAGTGAGCTGCGTGGGGTGACCCGCGCCGTCGAACGGAGATTGAATGAATGTATTGCTGTCCCCGTCGGTATAGGAAGTGATGTTTCCCATGAGATCGTAACCGTTCGCTACGAACCAGAGCACGGGCGCAGTCGTTCCGCAGCCAGCCGTCCCGTTAAAGACGCACTGGCCCTGGGTGGTCACGCGCCCCATGCCATCATAAGCGAAATACGTCGCGGTTGGGTAGTTGGTGGGAAACGTACCTCCCGTGCTCGACTTCACGAGCCGACCGAGCGAAAACGAGGGTACCGACCATCCATCGACGGCAAAGTCGTAATAGAAGTTCGCCGTAGGCGTCCCGTCGGAATAGGATTTTTGAGTAAGACGGTTGAGGTTGTCGTAGGCAAATGTTGTAGTAATCCCGCGAGCGTCCTCTTTGCTGATGAGGTTTCCGTTGGGATCATAACTATAGCCAACGGTTCCGACAGTATACGCAGTAGCGGTCGTAAGGCATGAGGCTGAAGAAGACTCCGGGTTGCTGGAACAAATCAGCCTGGAAAGCGAATCGTAGGTAAAACTTCGGTTATGCGAGCCGTCTTGGACCACGGTCTGGAGATTACCCAAGACATCGTAAGAATATACGGTGTGCAGCTTCAGCCCTGCGGGATCTTCCCAAACATCGGTCAGCCTACCCAGAGCGTCGGTTGCGCTCTCGCGAGATTTTCCGGCTTGGTCGGTAACAGTCGTAGTATTCAGCGAATACTTGGTAAAAATGTCGTTGCTCGGCGCTGTCGCAGGGCAACTACCGGGGGATGGCGCAGTACCATCGGGAGGCTTAACCACGCACGATCGCCCAATACCGTCGTAAAAATACGTCGTGCTACCATCCGTCGAAGAACCCGTGGAGCGATGTGCATTAGACTGTGTTCGTAGCCTGCTAAAACCGTCATAGCTAGTGTCTATGAAGTCCGTGGTGGCAATATCGGACGTAAGTTGGGCCTGGACGACATGACCGAGGCCATCCATCACAGTAACGGTCGTAACGTTTGGAGACCCAGCAATCGTTTTGGTTACCGTGGGTGAAGGTACGCTGGGGTTATACGCAATGGAATTTGAACCACATCCCGCGCAATTCGGATAGGTCGTGCCGGTAAGACGCCGGAGCGGATCGCTGTAGGCGTACTGTGCTTGGATGCCATTTTCGTCCGTGGCCTGAATGAGTTGACCATCGACATAAGCGTATTTATATGATGTGTTGAAGCTACCGGCGTCCGTAACCGTCGTGACATACGCGTTGGTGTTATGTGAGGGGGCAGTGTCGAAGCTATCCGTATAGGAATAGGTAGCTGCAAGGTGGCCCCTCGGGTCTGTCACCCTCAGAACCTGACCGGTTTCGTCGTATGTATATGTTGTCGTGGCGCTCGTACACGTTGTGGAATTCCATAAACACACCTTAATCAGGCCCGTAGTGTTACCCCGTGAAAGCGTTGAGCCCGTTCCATAATTTGTCTCGTCATGAGTGCCCGGAAAGAGGCCGCTGACAGCCGAAACCGCAGGTACGACTGGTGTGCCACACACCGTTGAGCCCCCGTCATACAGATAGTCAGTCTCGGCTATGCGATTGCTTCCTCCGTCCTGAACGACAACCTTGCAAGGTTTGTCGAGCAACTTTCCGAGGCTGCTTGAGAAAGACTGATAGGTTGTCACGGTCTGCCGCGCCACATTGCCGTCGAAGCCATATTCCTTCACGCTTTGGAGTTGGGAAAGAAATGTAGCAGGAGAGCAATTGTTTCCGACATAGCAGTAAACTTTCTGAGAGGACGTCGTCTGATTTTCAAGGATTGTCTGCTCACTGATTAAATTGAATTGGTCGTGCCACACTTTCTTAACCGTCCGAAGCGGTGTTGTGGTGCTGTTCCAATCGAAGTATTGGACGGTTTGTTCAACAGGAACCTGACCATTGAAATTCGTGGCTGTCATGGGTGCTGTTGGCAGTGTTACTGGAGTATAGGAGTAGGCGACAAGATTGGTCCCCGAGGACGCGGAAGTGTTATCAGTACTCGTGACACTGGTCGTTTTGGCAGTCCAGGTAGACCCGGCGGGGTTTGCAGGTGTACCTGTTGTGGACCAGGTCGTAGAGTATGAAAATGTTTGCGTCAGAGCAGGATTAAAGCCGTCAAAACTCACTTCACGGGTTGTAACTACCGGACTCGCATATTGATATAGGCAGCCGTCTTGGACAGTTCCACCGGAACTCGTTGCGCCCGGATAGACCGCAATCTCATTGAAACCGGGAGCAGTCCACTTGTATTTAACCCACCCGCCGGTTGGATACTCAATTTCGTTTAGCAGGCCAAAAGGGTTCTGAAAATTGACATCCGAGTTGTTGGTGCCATAGAAAAACTTATAGCTCGTTCCGTCTGGCAACGTTATCTGAAAGATTACCGTCTGATTTTCACTTACGGCCGGAGGTGCCGTGCACACGGAACCTGTTACAGCAATCTGGTTTACTGCAACCGGATAGCTCGATGAGACCGTCGCCCAAGTTACTTGGTAAGAGAGGCCTCCCGCGATAACCGTATTGGTTGTGCCGCTCGGGCCAAAGCCGTTGCTGGAAAGATAAGAGACGGAGCTACCAGAGGATCCGCGACCTGCAGTGTCTTCGTAGGAGAAGACGCCGTTTCCGCGGTCAGTGCCGACGATAATGTTCCCGTTTCGATCTTCGATTGATGACGCCAGCGCCGCGCTGTTGCTATAGACTCCTTTCTGGTACGTCGCGTGAGATGCAGATGGGAATGTGAAAACAGTGCCATCCTTGGAGTAGACGGTGACTGGATTCGCGAAAGGATTGTCATTCGTGCTATCTATCGGCCCGGTCGGAAGAGCTCCTTCATAATCCGAGTCTCCACCGAATTGTGAGGCAAAACCTGGTCCCTGACATGGTCCACTGCCACCCGACCCCTGTGTGCCGATGTTCAATGCATGGCGACCGCCGGTAGGATCGGAAAACATATAGTTCGCCCAGTTGTTGCAGGTATAGTTGCTCGGAAGGTGCGTCACGGTGACGCTGAACTGGGAAAAATTGATCGCTGGAACTGAAAATGTCCAGCCGCCCTGCGCTAGGTATGCTTGGTTACTGGTCCAGATGGCGTTACCGGCGGTCGGAGATGGATCTGGAACTAAGTGGTGTACGCCGTTCGAGTCGTAGGCAAAGGAGAAAGGGAGTGTCAGTCCTCGACCCTTGGGCATCGGAACCGCAATACGAATACTGAGCGATCCATTTGACGGATTAACGGTCTCGTTCAGCGAATGAATATAATCGTGGCCCGCACCCGGAATAGGAGTCGACATGTCATCCGTGACGTTAGTGATTTGCGCTTGTGCCACAGAGTTTGTAACAAGGACTAGCGCAGCGACAAGCAAAAGTTTCCCAAGATGCCATTGTCGCAGACCGCGCGAGCGGTGCCACAAGCGTGAAGCGTCAGGTATCTTAGCGTCTACTCGATTGACCGCGCGGCTCGCGGATTGACTAGCACCAGCGTTGACTCCAAACGGGAATGGCAGAGAAAGTCTCATCGTTGATCCTCTCACTTCTGCAGCCAGTAAAGTCCTACGCTTACCAAGTAGCTGGACAGCCGGCCCCAGTTATCCAAAATGGTTTTGTATTGCTGGACCCGCCCGAATTGACTACCTGGACGTTATAAAGTCCGATTGGCAAAGTAGAGGGAACCTGAATAAGAATCGAAGTAGATGTCCACGTGGTTATCGTCGCAGATGTATTTCCGCCAATATCGGTATTCTGGAAGAGAACGGTGCCCTGCAACGCTCCAAAGGAGCCGCTGATAGTAAGGGAAGATCCACCGGAACCGCCGACAGCTGACAAGCTTGTAATGCTTGGTGCTGGTGAAGCGGTGACAGTGAAATTACTGCTGGATGTTCCTGTACCTGATGGCGTCGTAACCGAAATTGGACCCGTCGTTGCATTGTTAGGGACAGTGGCGGTGATTTGCGTCGAGCTATTCACTGTGAAAGAAGTCACTGCGGTTCCGTTGAACTTAACAGCGGTTGCACCGGCTAAATTTGTACCCGTAATCGTTACGCTGGTTCCGATCGGCCCGCTGGTTGGACTGAAACTTGTGACTGTTGGGGCCACACCACCGGAACTCGATCCCTTTAAAGCCACCATCACCATAGCCCAGTAGGTTGTGTTGCTTGCGACGGTCATGCTCGCGTTATAAGACCCGCTTGCTGTGACTATTTTGTCTTCGAAACCACCGTATTCAGCAACACCACTGTTGCCATTTTGGCGAAGGGAATAGCCCGAGCCTGCTGTCGCTGCTCCGCCGGTCGAAGATCCACCTACGGCCACCAGCAAATCGCTCGCATTTGTCGTGGTTACCGACGATGTCTGGAGGAGGGTCGTGTTCGAGCCGGCGGTTTCTGAACCGCTCGCGCCCTGGTCTACATTGCAGGCAGCGCCGGAATACTCGGCTATGTACAGATTGGAGTCTCCGCCAGTGTTAGAAAGCGCTGCGTTTACCGCAAAATTGGCCCCAGTAGAGATTCCCGATGCGCAGTACAAGGCCACGTTCGTTATGTTCTTTGTGGGGCCTCCATACGACGCGGTCGGACCGATCTTTGTGTAAGTGTTGCCGAAGTTGTCCGAAACGGAATTGATGGTGCAGTTGGACGGCCCATAACAAACCAAGCCTGCAATGACGGTATCGCCCGCTGCTGGTTGTACCGAAAATGTCGCAATGTTATTTCCGCCCGCTTGTGCATTTGTCTGTGACTGTATGTAACTGATCCCGTTTCCAGGTGCTGAACCGATACTGTAGAATGTCGATGGACTACTCTGGTTGCGATATTCGGTGAGAGTCCAATCGGCCGACCGAGCAACATTCGAAATGCGCATTTCATCGAGCTGCCCGTTTATGTAAAAGCCGGCACCACCTAACTGGCCGAGGTAGAGAGTTGTCGAATCAGCTGTATATGCCGTCACACTACCATCCCACGTGCCGCCGCCTACATTTGCGCCGTCGACGTAGATGTGGGTCGTCGATATTCCGTCGAAAGTGCCAGCGACATAATGAAATCCAGTCGAAAGATTGCCTGTGCTCGCTGTGATCGCTGAAGCAGTAGACGTGCCAAGGAACATGTAAGTGATTCGATTTACATTGCCACCAGCAGAACCGAAACCCAGCTGCATATTCTTGGTACCGTCATACCAGCTCACAGCTCGGTGCTTTGTATTGAGGGTGGCCGCTGTCGAATCGTCTCTTATCCAGCCAGAGATTGTGAACGGACTAGCGTGCAGGTTGAAATTTCCATTTTGTGGAACACCAATGTAATCGGAGGTCCCGTTGAAATTTAGGGCGCCGTCGATCTCGCCTGTAGATGCTTTGGCATTCGTATTCGCGTTAGCCGTACCAGGTGCATAATTGAGAGTGGAATTGAGCACAGTTGTACTCGCCGCATTGTCACCAAGGTGATAAACCGTTATATAGTTCGTGTCCCAAACGGTGCCGTAGATCGATTGATCGTTGACCACGGCCGAATTGCCATAAAACATGTAAATCACGGTGTCTGCCGTATGCGAAACGATGGGAACTTGAACCCAGATGTTTACCTGACCGTTTGTGGGGGAATAGGACTCTCGTTCAAAGGGCAAGGCAGTAGCGCCAGCGGCGTCAGATGTAAAGACGATATCAAAGCCCGACGCACTAGCAACGCTGCCGCCGTTGGCTGTCGTGGCCAGATACGAATACGTCCCGGAGATTAGAAGTGGAAAGTTAAGCTGGTCCGTATTGGGAACTTTTGTGTGATCGATCGTGATGGCACGGCGAAATCCAAATCCGGTAGTAGGGCTGCCTGTGGTCACAGTAAAGCTAACCCCGCTTAAAGGCCCACTGGAGGTCGTCACAACAACATTCCCGGTCATCGCTCCCACTGGGACCGTTGTGACGATGAAGGTGTTACTCCAACTGGTTATGGCAGCTGATGTCCCGTTGAAACTAACCGAACCTCTTGTCGCCCCAAAAACACCATTCGTGATTAGTACGACTGTGCCTACTGGTCCAGTGCCGGGCGATAGGCAAGGGGCGCACAATGCACGAGATGTATGGGGCCAGAAGAACGACAGAGAAAATGCGAGTAGCGCGACCGGCTTCCATCTCATCAGGTGCATAGAGGAACCTCCGAGGCTCCTGGAGAATCTGGTGAAGCCAGTGGCGAGCTAACTAAGTAACCAGCTTGGATTACTTTTTTAAGTTCAATTAAAAATACGGTCAATAGGACTCGGGTACAGCTGTACCAAAGTCGGCAAAATATTAATTGCTTAATTGTGGAGTAGTTATTTGAAATAACCGCCGCCAATCTTCTTCGGCTTTGATCAACGGCGCGCTTTTTCAACGATTAAATGTTGCGGACACTTTGTTACGAAGGCGCTTAGGAATGAGTCGAGTGGTCAACGAGAGAAGGTATGAAATCAAAGGACGCGATGCGACGAGCAGATGTACATGAAGGTAGACACCCGACGACTCCTGGCAGCAAGACTACTCCGTCACTTTCTTCGCTTGCTAGCTCTTGCCCACCTCTTCTTCGCCGCCTTCACAATCGCCGCTCTGCCAGCAGCCGACAGGACGCGCTTCTTCACGCCGACAACTTCGCGATCCGCAGAGCCGCCCAATACTTTTGCTGCCGCTCGTACTCCGAGGTTATCTCTTTGGAGACGCCCAAGTCAGCTTGCGCCCAAGCGTATTAGGGATGCCGCATTGTAGTAGCAATGACCAACGATCAAAAACGCAAAGCAATTGAGCGAGCCCAAATCAAAGGCGGCGAGGGGCACGCTTTGTTTGTTGACTTCGTGTTGAATCTGTCAGAAGACGTCCAAGGCGCAATGGCGCAGCACCTCGGGTTGCACATCGAGGTCATCAATGAGGAAGTTGTGTTTCATTGGATATCCGAGGTTAAGAATTAGTGAAGGCAATGATGGGAAGGTTGTGGATCACCCCCGGCATCGGAGCGCTGGGCATCAATCTTCTGTTGGCATCATTGAAATTCTAACGCAACGACCCGCGACGAAATCAAAGACATCTGCAAGGGCGAGGTAGTCGGAGGGCTTCATGCCTCGCGGATAGGAGGAGCCGTTCCAGCCTGAGGCCGTGAATGATGAGGTCCCAAGAAGGGTCACCCAGCGCTCGATGCTGCAAAGGGCGGTATGCTGTCGACTGATAGGTGGTTGGAAAGAACGGGGCGCTAGAAGCGGCAACGCTTCGAACCCTGCCCGTTCGTATTTCCGGGAGAGAGGAAAATGTCGGAATCCACCGAGTACCGTCTCAGGGTCGCAATCTTTGTCGCTACAATTTGTTTCGTTTTGCATTACTTTTTTAAGATCGGATAAACTGCAAAATGGAGCGTTGATGATTGATGGCGCGTTCAAGCGCTGGCGGTTGCGATCTTCTAGCGTTGATCGGCCCTTCTATCAATCCTGGCAATAACAGTTTTCATCGCTGGACCGATTCCAGTTTCAAGCCACTACAATGGGAAGCCATGCTTAGTTGAAGGAGAATGAGTGGTCGCAACGGCGAAAGCGGACCTGAAAATCGTTCGTTATTTTCTTGCTGCAGGATTCCTTGTTCCGTGGCTGCTCTTCCTCGTGATTGTGGTTGGCGACGTACGCATTCAAGGCTCGTGGATTTTAGTCCCCTGGCCAACTTTCCCGCTGATAATGTCAGCAGAGGCGGTGGTGGTTCGGGCGGCGAAGCCATTGCCTTTTGATTTCCGCTGTGGCGAATGTGGCCGTATACGGTCTCGTCGGGGTCGCTTTCCGTTTTGTCTATCGCCGCTACCCCTCGCGACCGAGCTAATGTCCTGGTTTTTCGCTTTTCCGATTGAGTGCTAATCAGGACTTTGCCGTTCGGATTTCAGCGCGTCACAATGTTTGCTTTGAGAATTTGACGGCAACTGCTGAGGCTGTCACGACTGAAGGCGCGTTTCGGAAGAATTGCTTCGATGGCGTTTGACCGATAGAGAATGAACGCCTGAGCCGATTCTGAATAGTTGGAGAAGTACGACCATTCTTGCTTGTTTGGAACACCGACCACCTGAATTCCACCCTCCTCAATATCAACGGAAATTTCCTTCTCTGTGTCGGCACGGGAAGCCCTGGTATTGGCGTACCTGAGGTAGAGCGTGTTTAACCAGCGGACTGCTTGGGGGAGAAACATGAGCAAAACGATCACCAACCCCAAAGACAGGTAGTCGCGCCAGACACTCGCACCTGGTGGCCGCATGATAATCACGCCTAGCAGAACGACCATGGCCAAACGCGCACACCGGGATACCCATCGGGCTTTTGCAGTACTCACCTGCGAGGCGTCGTAATAGTCTTCAGAATTTAAGCAGTAGGTCACTCTCATGAAGTCCCAAGCCCACCACGTCACTTCGGTTCTACCGAATACCTACTCGACGGTGTCGCAGCTCATGGTGGAATGCCAAAGCTCATCCTAGCTGCAAACAGTTCCAGCACGCTTTACGGAATGGTTTATTTTGCCTTTTAGAGATTAACTGTCCCGACGGACAGCGTCGGTGGACCTAAATCCCAATTAGTCGTTTACCAGGCGATTGGGTTAATTCGAGCCAAAGGGGCACGGTTTGTGCCGTGCCCTTCGGTTATTTATCTGTTGTAGTGGTTTCGTGGCGCACCGTCATAACGGCCGGACCGCATGCAGCACTTCTTGAAAGCGGCGCGTGGAACCGCAAGGACAGAGGTCGTTCCTGCCCAGTTTCTCAGATAGTTCCTTCCCGCCATGGACGACTTGGTGACCGCGCTTAACCTTGGTTTCGGATGGGAAACCTTTGCGGCGCTTGCTGCTTGACTCGCGGAAAAAAGTTGCTGTTCACGGCAGTTCTCCTTCCAGATGGATTGCCCGTCACATCACGAAGGTGAGCTGCTCCTTCAGATTAACCCAGTCTTTGGCTCTGTCCAAGTCCTGGTTACTTCGTAATCGGAATCTGACCGACTACCCGCGTCTCCAGCGCTGTCTTTCTGCGGACCTCGGCCCGCCTAGAAACGATGTGGCTCAAGCCTCTCGGCTACCGTCGAGCCATCAATCCCGGGACGGCGTGGGAACTCGATTCGGCGAAGCATCTCTTATTCAGCGGCCACCCGCGAGCCTCTCCGTGAGCGAGAGTGTGGTCGCCGCAAGCTGATAGCGGATCGGTCTAGGTGTCCAACGGTCGCATTGGCTGGGTCTTGGTAGACTATTTGCGGGAGGTCCATCCTATGCAAATCGTAACCAGCTTTGGAACCATGTGGGCTAGAAACTCAGAAAATATTAACAAGGTTCCAGGAAGCAAAAATGGCGGCAAGGGTGTGTATATTCTCTTCGATGGCTCGATGCCTGTGTACGTTGGAAAGGGAAACATAAAGCGGAGGTTGCTGGGAGCGAAGCGTAGTAAGCGGCGGGGCCAACTATGGGACAGATTCAGTTGGTACGCTTTGAAAGACCCGAAGATGATGCATGACATCGAAGTGCTGGTGCTGACGATGCTCCCGCGATACCTGCGTGCCCTGACAAGGCAGGACGGTCACTTCTTGCAGGCAAGCCCAGTCCCGCAGAATAATAAAATTGCGGATTACATAACCCGCATCCCTTGAATGCGATCACTTCCCAACCTCTAAGAAAAGCCCTTCAACGGCAGCGCGTGGAATCTCAGCCTCTGCAAGGTAAAAGCTGCGTGGTGCGTGGGCTTTCTACGACGGCCCGGGGAGCGACGACCGGCTGGCGGGCCGTACCTTCTCCCGGACGCACGAAAGATCGTGGCTATCAAACAATGGCGGAGGCAATCAACAGGAGTCGCCCAGTGCGACTGGCGCGGATGCGGGGGCAAGGGCAGTAAGCGCTGCTCTGTTTCCTCTCCGGCGTTCACCACAGGCTGCTAGGCGTGAAGATCACTTACGGACGGCATAATGCAGCTTGACCACGCCGTCTGTGAACTTCGTACAGGAGATCAGTTTTAGTGGCAGGGTGCGACGGCCGGGCGCGATCAATGGAATGCCTTCGCCTATAAGCGTGGGAATCACGTGAAGCATGAACTCGTCGATCTCTCCTTCGTCGAGAAACGACGCAATGATCCCAGCGCCACCCATCATCCAGATGTCTTTCCCCTTTTTCGCCTGCAGACGGGTTGTGAACGTTTTGATTGGTTCGTTCACGAACTCCACGCCCCCGGGCGCTACCGATTGCACCGGACGGCGTGTGAAGACATAGTTCTTAACGTTTCTATCGAAGGCCGACTCGGACACGCCTTTCTTTTGAAAGTCGAGCGCCATATCGCATGTCTTCCTGCCCCACAGGATCGTGTCGATCGATTTATAGAACGCACCCATGCCGTAGTTGCCCTTGGGACGCGGACGGTCGAGCCAGTCGACGGAACCGTCGGTCCGGGCAATAAAGCCGTCGGCACTCGCGGCGATATAGACGATGATTTTTCGCTTGCGGACCATAGCGCGGCAGTGACCCAATCCTAATGCGGAACGCCTTAGGATTTCAATTCAGTGGCTTAGGGAAGGCGCTCGCCTGTCATCGAGTTGACGTTGACCGTCGAACAGAAGCAGATGGCGGTTCGTTGGCACTGGGACCAAGTTCCAAAAACTCAGAATCACCAGACCCAGAGCATCCCATCATCAAAACATGTTTCAAGCTTGCCCGGCAAGTGCCTGATTCTGACTTTAGACCACCTTACTCCGCAGCGGGGGTGATCTTCTCAACGTGAATTGTCTTCTTCGCAGAATCGAATTTACCAGCCAGCACTACATGCGCAGCAGGAAAGTTCCTAATGGCTTCAGGGTTTTCGACAATCCAGATTGCTTGATCATCGTCTGCTACAAAGACGGCCCGTTGTGGTTTCCATTCCGGGTGCCCTACCGAAGCACCTCCACGCCAGCATTTCTGCACGCAATCCGCGCCGCCGGACTTCGTGTGTTGGGTTCCGCAACTCTCATCGCTGATCCAACCGGCACGAGATGAATCCCTTTGCTGCGCCGACACTGATCCGACCACCACGAGATCGCAAACGAGCAAGAGAACAACAACAATCCGGCCCCTGATCATCCTTTCCTCCTTCTGCCTCCGCCACCCTCATCAAGAGTCCAGAAATTCAGAGACGTTTAACACGAACGCTGATAATTGTTATCCCGGTCGTACCGCTCGGTCAACCAGCCAAGGGACAGACGCCGTACTGTTCAAGAGTCGTTCTCAGTTCGGGGTCGATTCGCGCTTTGCGAATCCGAAGCCATCGCATTAGGCGAGTATACTGACAATATGGATTACAGCGTAGGCTCTCGCATCCGCGTCCGCCTCTACAGCGGCGAGGCTGAAATAACCGCCATCACAAACGACCCAGCGGTGGGCGGTGACCAATGACTTTCACTCGGGGGAGCCTCGTCGTTGGAATGCTTGGAACATATCAGTGTCCTTGATTCTGCTGACAGGCTTCTAAGGTTCTCCTCATTTGCTCGAAAGCTTCCATCAGTTTGGCATTTGCTTCTGTCAACTTTACGTTTGCTTCACACCCATCACCCAGCCCATCAAAAATACGCCAAGTACGCCGACCACGAGCAGCACAATCATCTCTATGCGTTTCATGGATCGTCCTCTTGAGGGCAATTTATCATGTTAACATCCTCCCATTCGTTGGGAGAACACTGTGATTAATTGGCGCAAGGTTAAAACTACGCTCGAATGGACACATCTCGCCAAAGTCGTCTTCGATTTGTTTGTTGCCATATTCTCCCTGAAGGTCATACAGAAGTTACTGACCTACATCCCTCAAATTTCGAAGGATTGGGCTTCAATCATAGGTTGGGCTGTGGCTGTGGGAGTGTTGTTCTTTCTTATCTGGTGGCAGGAAAAGCATAAAACCGGAGAACAAGGGGCAGCAACTCAAAATACGTCAGGCAATTTGTTAAATTCCGCTACGTTTGATGCCACCAAGCACTTTGCTACGTCCTACGTCAGTACGATGTATGAAGAAGTCGCAAACAATGCCCGCACAGCCGCTCAACTCAACAGCCCCACCGACCGTGAAGCCTTCTACGTAAGACTAATTGCACTGGGACTACCCACTTTCACCTATGAAGTCGTTTGGGCTTACATATTTCGAAGTCAGGTCTTAGCCCTGATGGAAATCAATAGACGGGGGTTCGTGCCAATTGCAGACGTAAGAGCATTTTATGACAAAGCCGCTATCGAATACCCCGACCGTTATGCCAAATATTCGTTTGAGGGTTGGATGGAATTTCTTAAGAGCAATGGCTTGCTCCTATGGCATCCAAGCGGAATGATAGAAATTACCGTGAGGGGCAAGGACTTTCTCAAGTTTCTAACACATTGGGGTCGCTATCCTGATGACCGTGCGTTCTGAGTCTTAGTTACGGACGAGTGAAGGTGTAAGCGTATGAATATACGGCAAGGCATAAGGCATGTTCCGGTTATGGATCATTGCAAGCGTGCTTTTTGTGATCGGTATTGGCCTGGTGTCGTACCGTGGCCTTCGAGAACAGTTCCGCATCTCACACACCGACTGGGACGCCGTCGCGAAACAATATGGTGGCTACAGCCTCGTCCCGACGTTTTGCCATCTTGCTCGCGGCAATCCCGGCACTGACTATGAGACAAGAGGCGACCTATGCTGGTACAGGATCGAAGATTTTAGATTGTTGTATCCTGAATACAAAGATTTAAACGACCAAGTTCTTTCAGAGAAGCTTTACAAAAAAGTTGGTCAGCCTCTTGAACATCAACACCCGTGGCGGAACGTCGCGGCCACAGCCGGTCTAGCCTTAGGGGTCCCTTTGGCTGTTCTTATTTTCGGCTACTCATTGGGTTGGGCCTTTGCAGGGTTTCGCGGCTCATCCAAGGCCACGCCATGAGAGTCATCCGCGACACGGGGACGCTGAGTTGCCGGTCAGTTTGAAAGTTCCTGCCAAACCCTCAGAGCGTCGGCGCTGCCTCTGGGTTTGTTCGGCCCGACAGCGCCATCCATCTCCTGGACGAGGTACGCTGGGGGGCACTGTGGGGTTGAAATGTATTTCTATTGCGAAGCTTGCTTCCACGATCTGGGAGTGTCAAACGAAGTAGACGCCGAACAAGCGATGTACGAGCACCTCCAGCAATTTCATCCTGTCGAGTGGCGAAATCTGTCTATGGGATGGTGGTGGAAGCGTATCGGGCCACGCAGAAACCGCGACCGCAACATTTTGTCCGATCAGGTCGTACCCGGCGATGCGCGATCCGACGCTCGCAAGACTCGGGGAGACCTCTTGTCCGATCAGGTTGAATATGATGATGATGATCGGCGATCCGACGCTCGTAAGATTCGGGAGGACCTCTCATTTTGACCGTCACCCGAGAGCCATGGTTGCTCAATGATGCATTCCCATGTCAAAACTGATAATCCGCTTCAAGATTTAGCCGTGGCGAAGGAAAAGTTTGCCGTGGCGAAGGAAAAGCGAAGCTGTTAGACTGCGGTCGTCATGGAAGACCGCAAATTCGCGGTGCTGTTCGCCGCCACAATTCTTGCCGCCCGCAAACTATCCGAACTAGAAGCTCAAGGAATCACGCGGCCTTGCCCGGCGCGGGAGATTGTAATCACGGACGCGATTAGCAAAGCGGAGGAGATCATGAGGAAGATCGAGAAGAATTATCCGCCGCGTTGACCGGATGTAGAATTGACGATCATGGGCGGAAAGGAAGATTTAAATGTTTGACGATATAAAGGACAGGATCGCGCGGTTGAGCGTAGCACGGCTACAGAAGCGCATCGATACGCTCAAGGCTCAACAAGAGATGCTGAACAAGTTCACGGAGCAACGCAGCCTGAGCGAACTGGAGCACTACCGCTTGCAGTTATCCATCGGAGTCGCCAATATCGTGTCCTTCGGAACGATGGCCTTAGTCGGAACCAGCATCGCAGTCACGGCAAAGATGTATCACAGCGACTCGCCGTTAAACATGGCCCTCTCAGCTTTGTTCCTTCTGCTGATGTTCATCTTCATGGCTGGCCTCTGGGAGTCGCACTGTTACAAAACCATCAAATATTGGCTGGCCGCGAGTCCGATCAATCGTGCTGAGTTGCAACGTAGGATCGATGATCTCGAACGAGCTTTGACGCAGAGTATGGCGAAGAGATTCGGGTGGAAACCTGACGAAGCACCCCCCTCCACAAGATGAAACCCATGCCCAAGCTTGTGGCGAAAGACGTGTCCGAATTCCTTGCGCTGGTGACCACAATTGCAAGGCAGTGGTTTAAGAAGGAGAAAGGCTGGGGACCTTGGTTCCGTGGACACAGAGATGCGAATTGGGATTTAACGCCAACACTCTATCGAGATGCTGCACCGACTAGGGGAATACGGGTAGTCGAAGATGAAATTCGGCAAGAGTTCATCATCAGAGCGCCAAGCTTGAGTGCCGAACGGCCCCAGAATTCTTGGGAGTGGTACTTCCTGATGCAGCATTCCGGCGCTCCGACGCGATTATTGGATTGGACCGAGGGTGCGCTAATCGCCCTCTACTTCGCTGTAAGAAATAAATTGGACGAGACTGACGCCGCAGTGTGGGTGCTCAACCCGTGGGCGTTGAACGAGTCCGTTCTGAAGATAGACGAGGTCATCGCACCAAGCGCGGAAGCTGGCCTGTTCAAGCTGGACGCGAAACGCTACGACCCTTGGCTTCCCGCTCGATACCAGAAGTCTAAGAAGCTAAGGGTGAAGCTACCTGTCGCTATTTATCCAACGCACTTCGCGAGAAGAATCAGTTCGCAGCGGTCGTGTTTCACCGTTCACGGATCAGCCCGAGACGGCTTCGATAAACTCCCAACGAAGGTCCGCGCGACGAGTTTGGTTAAGGTTCACATTCCGGGTTCAGCGGCACGCGAAATTGACTACAGTCTCTCCGTAGCTGGAATTGACGAGATCACCGCTTATCCCGATCTTGACGGGCTTGGTCGGTGGCTGGCCGGAGTGCTGCGCGATGAATCCCGCAAGAAGTAAGTCGAGGGCATGACAGCGCGTAAACCAATCCAAGTCGGCTCAACCGTGGTCGCCAGGTTGTATGATGGCCGCGAAGTCGAAGCTAGGATTACGGCTATCGTGAACGGTCCAGCGGGACAGAAAGTGCATATCGCATTCGGCGCATTCGCATTGAAGATCGACCCGGAGCAGATCATCCGCGAGCTTCGATGACGGACGAAAATTGTACTAAAACTGGCGTACAAGAATGCGTATCTAGCGCATTCAGCGGATTGAGCATATTGACAGCAAACAACTTATTGATTCCATTAGGCTCTAAATCGTTCAGAATCAACACTTACAAAAAAATACCGAACAGACGACGTTAACAACCTGCAGAATCAACAGTTACACAAAGCCGGGAGGGGGTCGTACACACACGAAAAAATCTCCCACATCCCTCCAACCAGAGCGTAGGCCGGCAAATGTTCGATTTCTGGAGGTCAGGGGGGAGCGCGGACAGCAAGAATTACCGCACCCTTCCAACCGAGCAGATCGTCTAAGTAGCGTTTGGCCCTGGAGTAGTTGTGTGCAGTAAACACATTCGAGGCGGTTCGGTCCGGAGTTATTACGCGCGAACTAGCATTCACTTGAGGAGGAAACTGCAAATGAGCCCAAAGAATGGCGGGAAGAGTTCGGAAGTCCAGGCAGGAACGGAAAGGTCACGGCCAATCCTGCACCAGAAAGCGCGGGAGATTCAGCCGTACGGCAAGATCGCGAAGCTGCCGATCGCGCTCGACGAGAAGGTCTGCTTGGAGAGCGTGGAGAATCTCAATCAGATTCTTGCGGATACAATCACGATCCGCGACATGTACAAGAAGCATCATTGGCAGGTGGCCGGACACACCTTCTATCAACTGCACCTGCTATTTGATAAGCATCATGGAGAACAGGACGAGCTGGTGGACACGATTGCGGAGCGGATCCAACTGCTGGGCGGGATCAGTCTGGCGATGGCCGCCGACGTCGCGGAAACGACGATTATCCCCAGGCCACCACGAGGCCGCGAGGAAGCGCCTGTGCAAATCTCCCGCCTGCTGGAGGCGCACGAGAGCATTTTGAAGGAAGCGCGGACCATGGCGGCCAAGGCTGCCGAGGCCGGGGACGACGGGACGAACGACTTACTGGTCAGCGACGTCATCAGGACCAATGAGTTGCAGGTTTGGTTCCTGGCGGAGCATTTGGTAGATGTGCCGCTGGTAAAAGCGGACGACACGACGCCGGCCGAGCCGGCCAAGTCGAAGGCGGCAAAGGCCTAGGTGACGAATAAAAAAATGGGCGTTGGGGGCGGAGCGTCGCGCCCCGCCCCTCGCTCGGATAGAAATTGGAAAAGGGATTTAATGAATTGAGAATTTGCATTGGACTTGGGTTTGGGGTGCTCCTAGAGTTAGGTTCCCGCAGAGGATCGGCACAGGGCTGCAGAACCCAGCAAGGTCGCACTTGCGGTTCTGAGAACGCCGGACTTTTCCGGGTAACCCGCCGGGCAATGTTGCTGGGCAAACGGCCGGGTAACAGCCGGGTACAAGCGGGCTACGGAAAGACCAATGAGCGCTACGGCCCTGCCATCACGAGTTGGAATTCCGCCTACGCTGCTAAACTATCCATTCGGTGAGGCTTACGACGAAATGTTCGCCTCACCTGATGTGCCGCGCGCGCACTATCAGGCGTTGCAGCGAACCCTGTTGGGGCTGCGCCCCGAGGAGCTGCGGAAGAGCCAGCAGGCAGCGGACCTCACATTCCTGCAGGAAGGCATTACCTTCACGGTTTACGGCAGCAAAGAAGGCACGGAACGGATTTTCCCGAACGACCTGATCCCGCGGATTATTTTGGCCGAAGAATGGGCGCAGATTGAAAAGGGCCTGACGCAACGGCTGACGGCGCTGAATTTATTCCTCCGGGACATCTATCACGAAGGTCGAATTTTGACCGAAGGGATCGTTCCGCGCGAGCTGATCTATAGCTGCAAGCATTTCCGGAGGGAGATGCGCGGCCTGAATGTGCCTCGCGACACCTACGTGAGTATTTGCGGCACCGACCTGGTGCGGCTGCCTGACGGTACTTTCGCGGTGCTGGAAGACAACCTGCGCGTACCCAGCGGCGTTTCCTACATGCTGGCGAACCGCAAAGTCTTGAAGCGCGTGTTTCCAACGATGTTCCGGGACTATGGCGTGTCGCCGATCGATCATTATCCACAGGCTTTGCTGGCGACGCTGCGAAGTTTGGCGCCGGAGAATTCGCCTTATCCCCAGGACCCCACCACGGTATTGCTGACGCCGGGAGTTTCCAATTCCGCGTATTTCGAGCATACATTTTTGGCGCAGCAGATGGGCATCGAGCTGGTTGAAGGACGCGATCTGCTGGTACACGACAATGTTGTTTATATGCGGACGACCGCGGGACCAAAGCGCGTGGACGTGATCTATCGCCGGGTGGATGACGATTTCCTCGACCCATTGTGCTTCCGGCGAGACTCGATCTTGGGTGTGCCTGGTTTGTTCAACGCCTATCGGGCGGGAAACGTTACGTTGGCGAACGCCATCGGTACCGGAGTGGCAGACGATAAAGCGGTGTACGCCTACGTACCGGAGATTATTCGCTTTTATCTAAGCGAGGAACCAATTTTGCAGAATGTACCGACATTTTTGATGACCGATGACGTACAGCGGAATCACGTACTGGACAATATCAACCAAATGGTGGTGAAGGCCGTTGGAGAATCGGGCGGATACGGGATGTTGATCGGGCTGCACAGCTCGAAACAACAGCAAGAGGAATTCAAAGCACGGATTCTGGCGGACCCGCGGAACTACATCGCACAGCCTACGTTGGCGCTTTCCTCGGCGCCATGCTTGATCGACGGCGAAGTGGAATCGCGACATATCGACCTGCGACCCTACATCTTGATGGGCGAGAAAGTGACGCTGGTGCCAGGTGGACTGACGCGCGTGGCGCTGCGAAAAGGATCGCTGGTTGTGAATTCGTCGCAGGGCGGCGGCAGCAAAGACACCTGGGTGCTGCGCACTGGGAATGGCGACGATCGCGTCGCGCAGATGGCGAAGACCACGGTGAAAGCACGGGTGGAAGGAAAGCCGGCAGAAAGATGAGCGACACCAGGCCTCCGCGAAACTATTTTGTGCGCGCGTTCCGTCGGGATGCCGGGATGCTTTCGCGCGTGGCGGACAGCTTGTACTGGATGAGCCGGTACCTGGAGCGTGCAGAGCACACTGCGCGACTCGTGGACGTAGAACTCCAGCTTTGGCTGGACCAGTCGCCGGAGGCGGGGGCGGGACGCTGGAGGTTTTTGCTCGAAGCTCTGCGAACGCCGGCGGGTCAGGGGCCCATCGATCCAACGCGCCTGGTGGACACGCTGGTGTTCAGCCGGAAGAACTCGTCGTCGATCGTTTCATGCATTGCGATCGCGCGAGAGAATCTTCGGCATGTGCGCGAACAGTGCAGTTCGGAGATGTGGGAGCAACTGAACCGGCTGTATCTGGAAGTGATGGACGCGCGACCCGAGGAAGCGTGGATGCTGAAGTCGCACGGATTTTTTCGAGCGGTGCTCGAAGGCGCGCACTTATTCCAAGGCATCACCGACACAACGATGAGCCATGGGGAAGGCTGGCAATACATCCAGCTGGGACGCTACGTGGAGCGGACCGATACGCTGGCATCGCTGATGGAGACGCACTTCAAGCGCATGGCGCAGCCCGCGGACCAGGTCGTGGAGACCGCGGAATATTTGGAATGGGTGGGATTGTTGCGGGCGTGTGTGGCGTTTGAAGCTTATTGTAAGGCGCATACGGCAGCGATACGGCCGTTGCGCGTGGCGGAGTTCCTGCTGCTGAATCCGGAGTTTCCACACTCGATACGCTTCTCGGTGGACCGCGTGAATGCGGCGTTGCACATTATCGGGGACTTGACCGAACGTCGCGCAAAAACCCCGACGCGCATCGCAGGCCGATTGCGCGCGCAGCTGAGCTTCAGCCAGATCGAGGAGATTATGGAGCAAGGCGCTCATGCATACCTGGAGAACGTGCGCAGTGAATGCACGCAGATTCACGCCGCGATTCACCAAGTCTATTTTGACTATGCGATTGAGGCGGAACTGGCATCGTAAGAAGAAGTAATGAAGCGAGGATGTAACCAGGCAAGGACGGGAGCTGGATTCGCACGATGGCCTATTCGGTGCGGCACCTCACTAGTTTTCGGTACGAGCCCGCGGTGCGCGAGAGCGTGATGGAAGTGCGCATGCAGCCGCGAACCGATTTCCGGCAGCGATGCCTTAGCTTTTCGTTGAACATCGATCCCCGCGCCAACACGATGATGTACCGCGATTTTTATGGGAACGCGGTACACAATTTCGACATTCCGGAGCGTCATCGGCTCATTGAAGTGACGGCCCAGGCCATAGTGGACGTGCTGTCCGCGCGAATGCTAGATGCGAACGCCGTCGGTGACTGGAAGGAACTGGATGAGCGAGTCGCGCAAACCGATTATTGGGAGATGCTGCTTCCGAGCCATTTCGCGATGCCGACCGATTTATTGGAGAAATTGGCTGGAGAGTTGGATCTGCGGAGGCGCGGGAATCCGCTGGAACTGCTGCAGGAATTGAACGGCAGGCTGTACGGACTGTTCGATTATGCGCCGAATACCACTGAGGTGGATTCGCCGATCGATGACGCGCTGAAATCGCGCCGCGGGGTATGCCAGGACTTCGCACACATCATGATCGCGCTGGTGCGCCAACTGAAGATTCCATGCCGATATGTGAGCGGGTATCTCTACCACGAAGACAAGTCCCGGGACCGGTCTCCGGCAGGAGCGACGCACGCCTGGGTAGAGGCTTATCTCGGGGAATTGGGATGGGTGGCGTTTGATCCAACGAATAATTTAGAAGGATGCGACCGCCACGTGCGCGTGGCGGTGGGGCGCGACTATTCGGATGTGCCGCCGACGCGCGGGGTTTATAAAGGTGAAGCGGAAAGCGAGTTGAGCGTGGTGGTCACCGTCTTGCCGGTGGATGCGCCGGAACCGGAAGAGATGCCGCCGACAACGGTGATCCGGTCGAGGTCGCGTAATGCCGAGTTGAATGCGGATATCGAGCAGCAGCAACAACAACAACGGTAGTACCTATTCCGGGCGTGCCCATCGATTCAATCCGACAGCCACAATTCCTGCGCGTTGAGATTCCTGGCCCACCCTCGTCGGTTTGCGATCAGAATGACAACTTCAGGTGTGCTCGGCTAGCTGCAACGGAGCTTCGCGCAGAGGCGACCATGTGAGCGGGCATAAGATCGACTTACGGTTCGATGCGGGTACCCAGGATCTTGAGAAATTGGGCGAGCCAGGCGTGAAGAGCGGGCCAGGCCGGGCCGGTGACGAGATTGCCGTCGGTGTGGGCTTGATCCATCGGGAGATCGACCCAGGTTCCTCCTGCGAGCGCAACGTCGACGCTCGACGCTGGGTAGGCGCTGCACTTTCTCCCTTGCAGTACGCCGGCAGCGGCGAGAAGTTGGGCGGCGTGACAGATGGCGGCGATGGGCTTTTTGGCTTTGTCGAAATGGCGCACGATGTCGAGCACGCGAGGATTGAGGCGGATGTACTCGACCGCCCGGCCGCCGGGAATGATCACGGCGTCGTAGTCCTCAGGCTTGACCTCGTCAAAGGTCGCATTGAGAACAAAATTGTGGCCCGGCTTTTCGGTATAGCTTTGGTCGCCTTCGAAATCATGGATGGCGGTGCGCACGAATTCGCCAGATTTTTTGTTGGGGCAGACGGCGTGGACGGTGTGGCCGACCATTAACAAGGCTTGGAACGCGACCATGACTTCGTAGTCTTCGACGTAGTCGCCGATCAACATCAGGATTTTTTTCTTCGACATGTTCGACCTCCGAAAGTTTTGAGGCTAGCAGGATAGCAAAGAATGTTCGAGGTTGCGTTAACTGCGGGCAGACGCCCGGCATCGACGGCGGCCCACTCTACAGCGTCCACACCGGCCTCAATGGGATTTGGCGGCGTTGCCGGGGCCGCCCACTGGCTGGAGTTGGGGTAGGCGCTGATCTACTGCCGGGAGGGCCGGGAATGGGGCGTGGGGCTCGGTCTGATACCAATACGCGACCGAATAGAAATTGTCGGAGCGGTGATTGGCGTGGCCGTGCTCGATGGTGGCGCGGAGCGACTTGGTAAAAGAAATGGGCGAATCGAGATGGAAACGATAGACGGAGCTGCGGCTTCCGGCACGTTCTTCGCCTTTGACTGGTGCGCCGAAGAGCCGATAGGAAAATGAATGTTCGCCAAAATCATAAGCGCCCAGAAAATAGTCCTCGGAGCCCGTCCCTGTAATGGATGGGTGGGGATCGCCGTCGATGAAAAACATATCGTCACCTTCACCCCACCAGAAATTTTGGTTCTGAAGGACGGACATGGTGACGCCGACATAGTGGCCTTGGCCGGTGGCTTCCATCCAGACGTAGTTGTCTTTGCCGTCCAGATTTTTTACATCCTCGACTCGTGGATCGCCGTTGCTCGTCCACTCATTCGTCCAGCCATGATTGGGCTGGGCCTGGCGGAATTGCGCGTGGAAGTAGAGGGTGTCGTGCGGGAGGGGGTGGGTGTGCGCGCGATAGTCGAGATTGAAGTAGAAAGCGTCAACCATTCGCTGGCCTTCGTTGGAAACCGTAATGCGGGCGTGCTTTTGAAAGGGCATGGGGAAAAAGCAGTTCAGCGCGCGCTCGTGAGCAACGGAGAGAAGCTCGGATTCCCAGGTGTAGTAATCGCCCAAACCTAGTCCGAAGAAATCGCCGAGAGGGGTCTCGACGCTCGGCGTGGCTTCGCGATCCCAGTACATCCGCAGGACCAGCTTTTTCAAGTGAGCGGCTTCCGGGCTTGAGAGCGTGAACCAGATATGGGTAAGCGTTCCTGGACCGTCCAGATCGAGAACCGTGAGAGTCTGGCCCGGGGGGATCTGCCGGTAATCGGCGTTGCCGCCGGAGCGATCGAAGCTGGAGACGCGCTTAAGCACGTAGTCTTGCGGCTGGGTCAGATCCACTGTTGCGGTTTGTGCAGAGGAACAGGGAAGAACAACGCAAAAGATCAGCGGCAAGATCGGGGTTAGACGGAGAGAGTGCATCGTGGCCTTCTCTTTGCAGATTTGGTGGTTTGCTGGGCGGATTGTGTACTGAACGGAGCCTTCTGACAAGTGTGCGTTGGAATTGTGGATAGCGCAAAAAAAAGGACAGGCGAGGTGCCTGTCCCGTTGGGCCCGTGCTGGTGTTGTTGAGGAAAACCGCCGGGAACGCCAGTTTTACTGTGGTTGGGTGGTGGCGAACGCTACGCCGGATTCCTGGATGGTGAGCATATCGGTGCGGCGCTTTTCCCATTCGAGCAGGGTGAGGCCGTAAGACGCGAACAGCCGGCGGATGCGCGCGGAATCCCAGCGTAAGACTTTCTCGAGCACCGGGACCAGGACGCTCATGGCGTTGTCGCTAAGAACAGTGCGCTTCGCCACCCGGGTGATGTATTTAGCTTCCGACACTGCGATGGTGAGGCCGTCGTATTGATTGACGTGCATCATTACCGGGAGATCGGAGCTGCCGTCACCCATATAGATGATCTGGTCGTGGCTGATGCCGAGCTGCGCGCGGAGTTCTTCGAGGACGGTGATCTTGCCCCAGCCCGCGGAAGCGCGAATGATGGAGTCCACTTCACCGGTGGTTTCGTTGTAACGGAATCGCGTACCGAAAATGTGGTCGCGCGGAACGATGCCTTCGAGTGCCGACTGAATGATTTCTTGCGGCGCTGCCGAAATCACGTAGAACGAAAATTTGTAGCCTTCAGCAAGGCTTTCGAGTGCGCGCGCGAAAAGAGAAACGTCGTGCTTCAAGCGGATGCGCTTGCCGGTTTCAATGAGATGCTCGCGACGCACGCGGCGAAATTCTGGATCATGAAGGATCAGATACGAGAGTTCCGCGCCCTGTTGTACGAGGTTCATATCGGACAGGCCGGAAACCTTGTCGTGGAAGCCGTGAAAGCCGATGAGTTCGCTCAATACGACGCCAGAGTCGTTGAAGCTGAGCGTCTGGTCGAAATCGCTGGCCAGAAGAAACTGCTTTACCATGTTCTAGTACTCCCTTTTGTTAGCCTACAATTACACCTTAACCGGGACGCTGCGATGCCAGTCACGAATTATTTTAATGGTTTCTATGCGTATAAATCGTGAATGTTTTGTTAGCTTTTACTTAGATGCGCCGAGGGGGTAAACGGTTATAAGCAAAGGGCTTGGGGCAGTCCCGGGGCCTGGCTCGCCTCCCGAATATCGAATCAACTGGGGCGAAAGTGGGGAGAAAGGGGCCTAACTGGCAGGGCCGGAAGGAGTTGACGGTCAACGAGCGAGGGGTGTTACCAGGACCTTATTTAGCGGGAGGTACTGGGTGCCCCTTACTGCTTACGGCTCTGCGCGGCTGAATGGCAAGAACCCCGCGGGCAGACCGGGCTCGGGCGTTCACCAATTGGATGCGTGGAAGGGCAAAAACGACGAGGCAAGTTAGCGGATGTGCTAACAAAGGTAGGAGCCCATGCCGATCCATTCGCTACGAAATCCGGTCGAGTCTCACCGCGCGCTAGCGAAGCGGAAAAAAATGCTGGCGTTAGGCGTCGTGCTGGCGATCGGCATCGCTACGGCGCTCGCGCTCCTGTTCTCCAGCTAGCAACGCACTTGTTGTTTGCAGAAGATAACACTTAGCTTCTTTGTGCCATTCCCCGGTTCCGAGTTTCGCCGTGTTCCCCACACCGACTAGCGTTGCCGCTTCTTCGCGGGCTTCCTGGGTTGGGCAATTCGCGAGAGAGTTCGCGTGTACTCCTGAATGGTTTCGGGCACCACGCGACTGCGCACGAATTGACCTTCACGGTGGCACTCAATCAAATCGGCTTCGGCCAGTAGTTTGAGGTGATGGGAAACGGTGGCGGGCGTAACGCCCTGCAAGGCGACGATTTCACTGCAGCTCATTTGGTCCTGGGCGGAGATGGCCTCGAAAATCATCAGCCGCGTTTCATCGGCTAACGCTTTGGAGACTTTCTCGACACGGGCGAGGTCCATAGAGTAGTTGCCTGTCTGGCTGGAACGGTACGGGACTGGCAAAACGATCGTACGCGGAACTCCGCGGCCATGCAACCGAATAGTTAGATATTCATCTAAGTGTCTAAGCAGAGGGAAGGCCAGCTACGAAGTGCGAGCGGCCGCCCCGTGATGCGAATGAGGCCGCGGCTCCGTATTCGGAGCGCACAGAATCTACGAAATCGACAGTGGTGAGGAGAACAAAATGAAAAGATTAGAAGGAAAAGTCGCGGTCGTAACCGGCGGCAATAGCGGTATCGGGTTGGCTTCGGCGAAACGGTTGCAAGACGAAGGCGCACGGGTGGCCATCGCAGGACGCAGCCAGAAAACACTGGATGAAGCGGTGAAGGCTCTGGGCAAGGATACTTTGGCCGTGCAGGCCGACGTCGCAAAGCTTGCGGACCTGGACCAGCTATATGCGGCGGTTTCGAAGAAGTTGGGGAAGATCGATATCCTATTCGTAAATGCGGGAGTGGCGAAGTTTGCGCCATTCGCAACCACGACCGAAGCACTGTACGACGAGGATTTCGACATCAATGCCAAGGGAGCTTTCTTTACCATACAAAAGGCGATTCCCTTCTTGAACGACGGCGCGTCCGTCATCTTGAACACCAGCGTGGCCGGCCAAAAAGGGTTTGAGGGCACGGTTGCGTACTCTGCCACCAAGGCCGCACTGCGGTCGTTTGCGCGGACTGCCGCTGCCGAACTGGTCGGCAGGAATATACGAGTAAATGCTGTGGCGCCAGGTCCCATTGAAACTCCAATATTCGGTCGAACGGGACTACCACAGGCTCAGGTAGAGGAGATGGGGAAAGGCTTTGCTGCAGCAGTGCCCATGAAACGACTTGGACGCCCAGAAGAGGTGGCCGGTGTTGTGGCGTTCCTGGCATCGTCAGACGCCTCGTTCATTACCGGCGTGGAGATCAATGTGGACGGCGGATTGGGCCAGATCTAAACAGAAATTCGGCGATCGGTAAACAGCGGGAGCGGCCTCGAGTCGCTCCTTCTTTTTTGGGAAGCGGAACTGGTTACTGGCCGGCGGAGGACGGATCGGGCGTCGTAGCGGAATTTATGTCGAGAAACCAGGCATGCGAGGTGTCGCCCGGCGCGTAGCAGTTCCCGTCCACGGTATAGGTAGAGGCACATCGCGCCGTGTATTCCTTGCGTCGGGGTGATTGAACAAATTGCCAGATCGCCGCGTAGGGAACGCCGCCGGCCGACACCGGCGGGGGATTTTTCGGCGCGCCGCATCCCGGGGCGGGCGGGCAAACGTCGTTGTAGACCCAATAGACCAGTTCGCGGTCACCGATGTGGTGGCGGATGTCGTCGGCGGTGAGAATCGTGACTCCACGGCCCTCGTCAACAGGTATTGCCGAACAATAGATGCCAGGACGGTAACCTGCACGGCTAAGTTCGTCCGCCCACGCGCGCAGGTAGGTGTGAAAGGTAGGCGAGAGACGGCCGCCATCTTCGATATCCAGGAAAATAATCGTGCGCAGTGCAAAACCTTCCTTTTTCGCGGAGGCCGCGGCATTGCGCGCGTCAAGAATTCCCTTCTGCCTTGCCTGAGAGTCTTTCTTGACCTCATTGGCCTGACGAGCGCGATAAAGAGCGGCGAATCCGAAGCCCTGCGATTGAAGGAGCGCACGTTTGCCGGTCCAGGTATTCATTTTTTCGCCGGGCGGCGGTCCAAGCCAAAAACCTGCAAAGGCGAATGTCTTGCGCAAGACCGCAAGCGCGTCGTCACCGGGGTAGACGTTGCGATCGAAGCCGAGATAGGCAGTGTCGGGTGATGAGTTGGGAGCCATGGCAATGGACGTTGTTGAGATTGCGAGGATCGGAAGAAGCGCAGAAATAAACAAAGTCAGCCATATGGCGCATCCGTGATGGGAACGGCGCATGGGTTTACTGTAGCGCATGTAGGGCGGCGGAAAAAGGGAGCGGTTTGGGCGCAACAGTTCATCAGAGAATGAAGCGCATCCGCGTGCTCTAGGAATCCATGTACTGAGCCTCGCCATTGCCGAAAGACCAGTTTTCCCAGGAAACTTCGACGAGATTGACGAGCAAATCTTCAGGCCGCAGGCCGGGCGACGCCGCAAGGATTTCCGCCATGCGTTTGAAGAGCGCGCGCTTTTGTTGAGGTTTTCGGCCCACGCTCATCGTGATTTGCACGAAGACGACACGGTCCGAACGTGCGACACCAAGGTAGTCGGGCGAATAGATCAGGTCTCCGGGAGGATACTGGGTGATGACCTGAAAACGGTCGCCGGGCGGAATCGCGATGCATTCAATCAAAGCCTTATGAACTCCGTCACCCAGGGCTTTGCGATATTCGGGCGAGGTGCCCTCGCGAAGAGAAATGCGAACGAGTGGCATGAAAATCCTCCTGCGCGGTTCGATGCCGGCGCGTTGCGAAGGGGCACATGTTTGCCGGACGAGACGGCGTCGGGATCACGGAGGCTATGCTAATCCTAGGCTAATTCCCGTTCGAGGGCATAGACCGGCCAGCGCTTTTGGGCCGCTTCGCTCACCAGGAAGCCCTCGCGATGCGATTCGCCAAAAGGCGATGGGTCGAGCTGGGAAATCCTGCAAATCCTCGCCGGCTTGATACGCTGCTACCAGGACTGCTTCGATCCCGCCGGCGTCAAATCCGGGATCAAGGCGAAGGAAGCCAGTAGAAGAATCGATCGGTTGCAGGGGGCGCTCGACGACAGGTGATTTTTCTAGCTCTAATACTTTTATACGATTGCCACTCTCACGCGCGGCGTCTAACGTTACGCGAACCTCGAAGAACCCAAAACGGAAAGCCCGAAAGGCGCGCAACACATGAAGATTATCCAGCTATTGGTGTGCCTGGCCGCTCTCTGGGCAGCGCCCAATCTCCTTGCGCAGCAGATCACCGGAAGCATTCGCGGGACGGTAACCGATCCCAGTGGCGCGATCGTCGAAGGCGCCTCCGTGACCGCCCGCCAAACCGAGACTGGCCTGAGCCGCACAACCACGACCGATCGCGCCGGCGCCTATCTTCTCCTCGAACTTCCAGTGGGCCACTACCAGCTTCAAGTTGAACGCACCAGCTTTCAAACGTACATCCAGCAGGGCATCTCGCTAGATGTGAACGAATCGGCCACCATCCCCGTGGCACTCAAGGTGGGCGCGGAAAGCGAGAAAATCCAGGTCGACGCCGACGCCGAAATCATCCAGGCCGCCGTCACCAGCTTAGGCACCGTCGTTTCCGAACGCGAAGTCCTCGATCTCCCCCTTAACGGTCGCAACTTCACACAACTCGGACTCCTCCAGCCTGGCGTCGTGCCTCTTACTCCAGGCCTTGCTGAAGCAGGCGGCTCCCTTCGCGCCAGCCAAGCCTACGCCGTCAACGGTCAGCGCCCAGAATCCAACAATTTCTTAATCGATGGCGCTAACAATTTCAACGGTGTGGACGGCGGCTTCGTTCTCAAACCACCCGTGGACGCCGTTACCGAGTTCCGCATTCTTACGCACAACGCCAACGCGGAATTTGGCAACAGCCTAGGTTCCACGACCAACATCATCACTCGGTCCGGCACCAATCAGATTCATGGCGCTTTGTGGGAATTTTTCCGTAACGACATTTTCGATGCCACTAATTTCTTCGCCGCAACCACCGAGCCACTCAAGCAGAATCAGTTCGGCGCCTCGCTCGGCGGGCCGGTTCGCAAAGACCGAACCTTTCTCTTCGGCTTCTACGAAGGCTTCCGTAACCATCAGGGCGAAACGCAGTCATCTACTGTTCCCTCGGTTGCCGAACGTTCAGGTGATTTTTCCGCCTCTTGTCCCGAAGGATTCACCGCCGGCTTCTGCAACAATCCCAATCACCAGCTCTTCAACGTCTTCCTCAACAAGCCCTATCCCAACAACCAGCTCACCGACATCAACCCCCTCTCCACCGGTCTCCTGAGCCTGTTCCCGCTCCCCAACACTGGCATCAATCTGTTCACCTCCACGCAAATCGTCACCCAGAACTACGACCAGTTTGGCATCCGCCTCGATCACTACTTGACTACATCTGACGCCCTGAATTTCCGCTACATGTTCAACCAAGGCAATCAGTTCAATCCCATTCCCACATCCGGCGCCAGCGTCCCTGGATTTCCTGTGGGTCTGGATCAACGCGCGCAAAATTTCGTGGCTCAGGAAACGCACACATTCAATCCAAACCTGATCGGCGTCCTCCGCTTCTCTTATCTTCGCAACAAATTTCTCTACGGCGAGCGCACGAATCACACCACGCCCGCCAGTCTGGGCTTCGCCTACGCGCCCAGTCTCGATGTCGCAGTCGGCCCGCCATTTATCCAGGTCAACGGCTACACCACCATCGGCGATCCCATCACCGGCCCGCGCAACAGCTACGAAAATGTTTTTGACTACACTGGCTCCCTCAGCTGGGTTCACGGGCGCCACGACCTGAAGTTCGGCGGCGGCTACGAACACCTTCAGATCAACGTTCTGCAGGGCATCGCCACCAACGGTTTCTTTGTGTTCGCTCCGTTTCCGGTGGTGCCCAACGCCTTCGCCAGCTTCCTGTTCGGCCAGCCTGTATTCTTCCTTCAGGGGCGCGGCGATTTCTCCCGCGGTATTCGCGGGAACTCGCTCAACGGCTACGCGCAAGATGCTTATCGCGTGAACAGCCGCCTTACTCTAAATCTCGGCCTGCGGTATGAACTTCCTTTCCCCTATACCGAAGTGCAAAATCGCCAAACACTATTCATCCCCGGCCGCCAATCTACGGTCGTTCCCAGCGCTCCCGCCGGCCTGCTCTATCCCGGCGACGCCGGTGTTCCCGGGGGCCTGATCCCGACGTTCAAGAAAGGTTTCGCGCCGCGCGTCGGTTTCGCGTGGGATCCCACCGGCAGCGCAAAATGGCTGGTCACTTCCGCCTACGGCATCTTTTATGAGCCCTACTATACCGGGCAGGGTGGTCCACTGCAGTCTCCCATCAGCGCGCCCCCCTATCTACAAACCGAACAAATCAGCACGCCCAACTTCGCCGATCCCTTCAATGGGAATCCACCGGTAAACGGCCAATTCGCTACTCCGCTCACGAACCTTACTCTCGACGCGAAACTCCCACTGCCGTATACTCAAGACTACGATCTCAACATCCAGCACTCCTTCGGCGCCAACCTACTGCTGCAGGTCGGTTACGTCGGCACGAAAGGCACCAAGCTCCCGCGCTTTATCGAAGGCAATCCAGCCATTTATATTCCCGGTGTCTCCACTCCGAGCAACGCTGATCAGCGCCGCCTTTATTCCGGCTGCACGCTCGCCGATTCGCCGACGGCGTGCAAATTCTCATCTACTGGTCTGATTGCCGGCATCGCCAACTCCAGCTACAACGCGCTGGAAGTCAGCCTGAAACAGCGCTTCAGTCATGGACTTTCCTTCCTCGCTTCCTACACCTACTCCAAGGCTATCGACGATGCCTCTTCCTTCAACATGACCGGCTCTGCCGCAAAGCCTGTCGCTGGCGAAAATGATCTCGCGCAGAACCCATTCGACCTCGCTGCCGAACGCGGACCGTCGTTGTTCGACGCGCGCCACCGCTTTGTGTTCAGCTATCAGTGGAGCCTGCCATTCTTCCATCAATCCGGCGGCGCCATGCAGGCCGCGCTCGGCGGATGGCAGGTCAATGGCATCGTGACGGCGATGAGCGGCACGCCGTTTACCATCTTCGATTCCACCGACGTTTCCGATCAAGGAGGGGCCCCGGAGATCACGGGCTTCTCCGCAAATCGCCCCAACGTGGTCTCCGGTCAAGATCCAAATTCCGGTCCGAAGACCGTCAGCGCATGGCTCAACCGCGCCGCCTTCGCGCAAGTGATCCCCGATCCCAACTCCCCCGTTCAACAATTCGGCAACGCCGGCCGCAACATCGGCGTTGGACCCCGCTACTCCGACTGGGATTTTTCTATCTTCAAAAATTTCCGCGTCAGCGAATCCAAAGACATCCAATTCCGTGCCGAATTCTTCAACATTCTCAACCACCCCAACTTCCGATTACCCGACAGCGACATCAGCTCGCCAACGTTCAACCAGATTCAGGCTGCTCTGCCGCCACGCGTGGTCCAGCTCGCCCTGAAATTCCTGTTCTAATCTCAGTACGGGAAATAGCGAGATGCTGCACATTCGCTCCACCGGCTTTAATTGAACTTCGCCCAAGGAGGAATTGCCATGTCAGCGCAAACGGCTGTCCTAAAGTTAAACGCGGACATGTCCGCGTCCACCAGCAGGCGGAGCCGGATACTCGCCATCGTCTTGATGATCGCGATCGCTGGTATTTTCTGGGTTGATTCGCGCTATCCCGCACTAATGAAGCGATACCATGCCGGGTCACAACTCAAGGCCGCAGGAGCGCTGACGTTTGGCGTTGTTTATCCCGTTGACCGCAACATGCCACTCACAACGCGAATCTGGCGAACCACGATCAATTGGCTGGATGCCAATCGTGTGGGCATGACCTTCTCCTTTCTTTTTGGCCCAGCCGCCCTTTCGTTTCTCGCGACATTGCGCCGAAGGCGAACCAACTCTCGCTGGCTCAATGCGATACTCGGTGCGATTGCCGGAATGCCGCTTGCTGTCTGCAGCAACTGTGTCGCGCCGATTGCTCGAGGTCTGTTCGCGTCCGGTATGAGCACGGAGTCCGTGTTCGCCACCATGTTCGCTTCACCTGCGCTCAATGCCGTCGTTCTCGCGATGAGTTTTGCGCTGTTTCCCGCTTCCGTTGCCTTGTTGAAGCTCGCTACCGCGCTTTTGCTGATTCTTGTCTTTGCGCCCCTCGTGGCCGCGCGGCAGCAACCCAAGGATGCAGTGATCGCCTGCTCCATTGAAATCACCGCTTCTGAGACCTGGGGGCAGGCATTGCTGAATATCGCGCGAACCTACGCGAAGAGTTTCTGGTATGTCTTTCGTATCGCCTTTCCCCTCATGCTATTGGCCGCAGTCCTTGGCGCGCTGGTCATCGAGCTGCTTCCGGCCCAGGCACTCTTCGCGCCAGTCACCCTTGTCGGAATCATCCTTGTTGCGCTCGTAGGTACCTTCCTACCGGTTCCGATGGCTTTCGACGTTGCCATCGCGTATGTCGCCTGGACGCGCGGTGTGCCGTTAGCTTATGTCGTGACCATTCTTTGCACGCTGGGTATCGTTAGCGTGTACTCACTGGCCATCATCGGAAAGACTATCTCTTGGAAGATAGCCACAGCCGCTTACGCCGCTGTCGCGGCCTTGGGCACACTCGCCGGACTCATCGCTCGCTCCCTGATCTGACATTTTCGTCAGGCCCGCGTGCGGAACTCGATGGCGAACCTGAGCCAAGTTCACTAGACGTTTGCCAGGATGCCTAAATTAGGGGACTGCACTCGGGGCGCGTCGGGCGTTCGATATGCAGTTTCTGTTGCAGCCACGAAAGGTAACCAGAAAAATGCCAAGCGCCGAGCCATACTTGGGTTTGCGTGAGGATGACTATAGCTATTACGGCTGGCGTGTTGTGCTGGCAGCATGCTTTGGCGTAATGGCTGGTTTCGGCTCCCTCTTCGTTTATACGTTCGCGGTTTTTGTAAAACCCCTTGCCGCCCAATTCGGATGGAATCGGGAGGCTATCTCGCTCGGCTTCGGGCTCGCGGCCATGACGGTGGGCGTGTGCTCTCCTGTACTGGGCCGGTTGATCGACCGTTTTGGCCCTCGCCGAATCATTCTCCCTTGCATGACCGTGTTTGGGTGCGCGATCGCCTCACTGGCGTTGTTGCGCTCCGGATTGTGGCAGTTCTATCTGACCTGCATCGTCATCGGCATTGTGGGCAACGGCGCCGCGCATCTGGCCTTTGCGCGGTCGATTTCCACCTGGTTTCAGCAACGTCTGGGAACGGCCGTGGCTTTCGTAATGGTCGGAGCGGGGCTAGGAGCCATGATCTTGCCCGTTGTGGCACAGACGATCGTCAGCCAGTCTGGTTGGAGGGCTGCCTATGTTTCCCTCGGATCTCTTAGTTTGCTGCTTGGCCTGCCGCTCAGCTGGCGCTACATCGCCGATCGGGGCCCAGTAGAAAAATCGGCTTCCCCGGTTGCGCGCTCAGGGCTTACGTGGCAGGAAGGTACTCGTTCTTTTGCTTTCTGGATTATTGTCGCCGTACTTTTCGTCAGTTCGATAAGTATGAACGGCGCCATTACGCACCTGTCGGCGATGTTGACGGATCGCGGTATCACGCCGGGCGACGCGGCGTTGTGCGCGTCCATACTTGGCGGTTCAAGCGTCTTTGGCAGAATCGCTGTGGGTTGGTTGCTGGACCGATTTTTCGGTGCTCGTGTAGCGTTGGTTGTAAGCCTGGTTACGGCTGGCGGCATTTTTACGCTGGCGCGGGCGAATACTTTCGTCGCGGGAACTCTTGCCGCCGCGCTAATTGGCGTGGGCGCAGGCGGCGAGGCTGCGATCACACCGTACTTGTTGACCCGTTATTTCGGGTTGCGCGCGTTTTCGACGCTTTATGGTCTCACTTGGACGTTCTACGCCGCCGCGGGCGCTATGGGTCCAGTGATTCTAGGTCGCGCATTCGACGCGACCGGCTCCTATGCATCCTTGCTCGTCGTTCTCGCAGGGGCTTTGTCGTTGGCAGCTGCAATGAACCTCTTGCTCCCAAAATATCCAAGCTCGAGTGCGTTCCCATTTTCGTAACGAGTGTCGGGCGGGATTATAAGAAACCGCTGCAAGCAATCGCGGCGACCCAGAGGGCAAACAGCTAGCGTGCAGCTATCCGCAACGAACTCCGGAGTTTTGACCACCAATTTTGGGCCTGGGCGCTACGCCCTGAGCTAGATGTCGCTCTGACAACGAGCAGCGGAGGCTTGGCCTTTCCTTCCCAGTCAAATACTTCGCAACACATCCAAGGATGTTCTTTACTTTGAGCTTCACAGAAGCGTCGCGCATCATCCAAGCGATCGAATACAAGAAAAGTGCAGTCCGTCATTCGATCGAAGGCAATACCGTCGCGTGAAAGGGTATTCCTTACGAGCCCGGCTTTAGGGACTTGAAGCAGCATCCGAAGTATTTCACAGCAGGAAGCAGCATAGCGATGCGGGAAATATCTCCGTCAGCGGAACGCCGATGAACCCGTCTATGGAAGGGAGCTTGCCTGTCGAGCCTCGCGTGGCCACAGCCGATTCTGTGAGCCCATGTACCGCGCTGAACCTGTGTTTTACGCGTGCGATCTGGTTTGGCTGGATGGCAAGGACCTTGGAACAACTTCCCTTGCTCGAACGCAGAGAACATCTACGGGACTACGTTTAGGGAGCGACTGCCCGAAATTCATAGATGCTCTATTTATCGAAGGGTCCGGGAACCGCACTATTTACCCAGATTTGGGAACGCGATTTAAAGGAGCGTGTGCAAACGCAAAAACAGTATGTTCTCAAAAAACCAACGCCCCTGGTTAAAGGTCAAGGACCGGAACTATACTCAAGCTAAGCATCGACAGGAATTGCTCAGCCCAAGTGGGAAACGCTTGGGGTCGGGATGACGAAAGGCATGATGACTGCTCCCAAAAGCTACATTGACCCGAAAGGCTATTGGATCGACTCAGAGCGGAACATTCGGCGCATGGGCGATGAAGGCGTCGAGCAAATAGTCATTGCCAAGGCGACGGAAGAGTGCTCGGACGCGGAATGGAATCGAATCTGCGACGCGTTGAAGGTTAGTTTATTCAAAATGGAATAGGGACGCTCTATCCTATAGCCGAGTACCACTAGGAACTGCGGAGGTTGAAATCACCGTGCGACTTCACGACGGGCGCGAGTTTGAATTCACGCCTGCTAGCTTTTGCCGACACGCGAAGGCGGCCCACATGGAAGTGAAGCACACGCAATGTATGGCTGAGTGGGCAGACGCGAACGCCTTTCCGGTCCTTGCCCCGCAACCAACGTAAGCGCAAAGCGAACCAGATAAAGAGCGCTCTCTTACTAAAAAGGACATCATGCCTGCCCCAATTGTTAAGGATTTGAAAGGACCGATAGCGACCAGGCTTTGTGCGACTTGGAGCTTGGCCTCCGCCCGGCCCGACATTTAATCTCTTGGGCTTTCCATACCAAGACGGTGCGCGCAGAGTGCAGCAAGGTGCATGCGTGGGTGAATCCCGAGCAAAATATCCGGCCCAAATGGTGGGCGTGCTGCCCATGCCACTCCAAACAGGTCTATACTCTAGGCGTGAATGTTGAAGTCATCAGCGTGATCGTTTTGTTCGTTCTCGGTCTTGTTACGGTCTGGCTGATGTAGTCGGTTATGCGGCGAGGGTCGGAGTGGCGAGCTTTTTACGAATCTGCGAGGAGCGAGAAAAATTCAGACGTGCTGAGAACGCTTATTTACGAAGCCGAAAGCGCGGTCCGACAAAAAGAACTCCGCACAGAACCCTCTAAGTTCCCCGCGCGCGGGGAACTCGCCACTGCGGAAACGGCTCTTATTCGCCTGAAATCTGAGAAGCTCAGATGGCCCGTATTAGAAGTTCAGTCTTGAAAGAAGGCTCTGTGCGCGATATTTCCTCGTCTCTTTGGAGAACAGCATACATCTCCGCCATTTTTGAAACAGACCCCGCTAGAATGACTCTCAAGATTGCAGATGCGCGTGCGGCCATCACAGACAGACTTAACAGTCCGATTGAAATCGGCAGGCTTGAGCACGAATCCATTGAATCTGCCCGAGAAAGACTCGCCACCCTAAAGGCCAAGCCGGTTGAAGTCGTCAAGCTGGCCGTGACCATCGGGGACACGCCAACCTAGTCCCCCCGGTACCATCCTGCCCTCCCGCTTGTCGAAACCAGGGTGGTAGACGTTCTCAAACGAAAGCGCGGACGCAGTCTCCTTCTCCAAGTTGAGTTCGGGGGCGAAAGACCCCTTCTGTGCACTCCAAGAAGATGATTTGACGTTCTACCGCCGAACCATGACAAGTCCATTCGACCAAGCAAATCTAGATCGGCCGAACGGTCGTCGTGGTCTGTCCGCAATCTGAATCGCCGGCCTCGAAAATACCCTTTTCACCTGATAGCGGTCTCCACGCGGGGCGTCCTACCCTGCCCCAATGAAACTCTCAACTACTTGCCCCAATTGCGGACACGTCGCGGACCTGTCCTGTGCGTACTGGAGCGGTCTCTCATATCAAACCGATTGCGAGAGTTGTGGCTCCGAAATTGCCGGCTTTGTCCTCCAGCAAACTATCAATTGGCCTTCTGTTCGGCCGAAAACACATAGCTCGCGAGTGTTTCCGGTCGAGACTGCCGCTATCGAGCGCCAATCGTTTTCAGATCGGGCCATCGAGCTAACGAACACCGCGATTGTCTGGCTCAAAGCTCCGATGTCGCAAGACTTATCCCGGCTGTCCTGGTGGCTTCGGTCTGCCTGGTAAGGGAAACCATTCTCGTACCTGAGGCGCTTAGCCTTGGCTGGTTAGGTCTTCGATACTTCGAATGAGGTTCCAAGCCTCGTTCTTGGGAACTATGGCGCGGATTCCCGCCTCTCGTGCTTCGTCCTCGATTCCTTCAATCTCTAAGATCGTAAATAGGATTAGCGGCACAGTGGGATCAGAGGCAGATATCCGTTTGGCTGCTTCGAGGCCATTGATGTCGGGCATCGACAAGTCCAACAAAACCACGTCAGGCTTGAGTTGGTGGAACTTCTGAACGCCAGACTGGCCATCTTCGGCTTCGCCGCAGACGGTCCATCGGCGGGAACGCAAGATCATACGAATGACACGACGCGTAATCTCGGAATCATCGACAATCAAAACCCGAAGTGGCACGGCCCGGATACCCCCAATAACATTTTTATAGGGGAGTGGCTGTGCAAAGCAATACCGGCTACTACTGAGGACAGATTAGTACCTGTTCGTTCGGAGATGGCAAATAAATGGGACGACCTCGGATTGCCGACGAGGTAGTTAACATTTTCCGAAGCCTGCCCGCCACTTTTTGATTTGTTCGATGATGGGTTTAGGGCTAGTGGTGTCGAAGGGCCTGCGAATCATGGGCCAGCGAAAGAACCGATGTTGGCAGTCCCCGCAACGAAACGGTCTAAAAGAAAGCAGAGTCAAGGGTCCGCGTTCAACGAATCCTCGCCGCTTTGACCGCCGAGTTTGTTCGCTTTGACACTGTGGACACTGCATTCTAAGCTCGCTCCCGTAACTATCGGCGCTAGCGTTCTGCGCCTTCGCTTAGGTAGAGAAAATATGCAAATACGCCGACGATAAGGGTCGGCAAAATCACGCCGATGATAGCCACAATAATGTTCATCTTTCGCCCTCAAGATTGGGCGGCGTCTCATCCTGAACTACGGAGCGAGCCGCATGCAATACAGCCTTAACCTGACTTCGCCTCAGTGTCTTTTGCGTCGGCTGCAATGGTCACTTCGACCGGAGCACCGTTCTTTTTCACCTCGTTGCCTTTTTCATCCATAAGGGTGTTTTCGATTCGTAATTCTCGGCAGAGTTCGCCACAACCATCGATGCTGCTGTCTGCTCTCTCAGGTATCTCCGGGTCAGATAACTCAATGATCTTTCGAAACGTAGCTGGCTTCGTGGCCGCTGGCTTATCTGACATGAGGCTCTAGAAATGTGCTTCTGAGGAGTGGCGCGTCGCGACGATGGAGCGCCCGAACGGTGACGACCAACACCGCCCGATGTTCGAGCGGTGTATGATGCATTTTGACAATGAGGGCGGTGAAATCCGAGAATCTAACGCGCGCTGACCTAGCAGTCGGGCTTGGTATCGGCGTTATCGCGCTTTTGCTCGTGGGACTTATCATCCTCAAAAACAACGGAGCGCGTTCCATTGGTCTGCAGCGATGTCCGATTGATGGCGCAGCGGCTGAGTGGCAGACCGGCGGCGACCGTTTCGGCAGCAATCGCGATCACAATATTTGCAATTACGGGCACTACAGTAAGGCCGACCAGAAACCTCATACGTGGTGGGCCGCTTGCCAGTGACGGTGCCTCTCGTCGAGAAATTCTCATTGGCAAGAATTTCTATAATTTCTTGCAGAACGAACCTGCCGCTAGACTAGCAAGGAAAATCCGCTAACCTCAAAACCGGAACCTCGGTAATTTTTGGTCGGAGTCCGAACGCCGTAAGCGTGGCATCTTTGACGTAGTAGCCCCGCCCATCCAATTCAAATATCCAGCGCCCGCCAATCAGACGTGCACGCCTTGCTAGATGCTTCGCTACAACGCGGACGGGATAGGCAAATTCGGTTTCACTGTCGTCCGCGCGAAACACCTCAACCCCTTCGGGAATTTCGATTTCCGCCGTGAAGAAGCCCAAGCTGGCCATTCGGGATTGATACGCCAAAGCATTTAGAAAATCAAGACATTCCGCTTCGATCCTATCGAGACCTGCGGCATCAAGCCAATCCACACACGGCACGCGCATTCGCAAGGAGTGTCGTCACATCATCGAGTTTGGAAAAGACGGCAGTTATCCCAGATTCTAGGGCTTTCTTCTCGCTGTCCACATCGTAGTCTGCTGTCACCATGAAGATCGGCAATGCAGGCTCTCGTGCTTTCAGCTGCCGAGCCACCTGCAATCCGTTCATTTCTGGCATCGAGAAGTCCACGACGGCCAGGTTCGGCGACAACTGCTTGATCTTATCTGCGGCGTCTGAAGCATTAACAACCTCCGTACAATTGTCGAAGCCGCCATTTTGAAAAACGGTACGAAGGACTGTTTGGAAAGCGAGATCGTCGCTCACGATAAGCACCGCAAGCTTGATTCGCTCTGTTTTAGAACAATCCGTCAGGAGAGGGTCACCGATTCTAAGTTGTTTGTGAATACTCGAATGGCTAGTTCAGACCGCGAACCGCCGAAGCTGCATGCATGGGTCTCCAGGGTAGCGTCTCGCTCGTGCCCTTCATCGCTTCCCGAAGCACTTCAAGAAGACTTAGGATTGCAAGTCTGCGGCGTGACTAGTCCACTTGCGTTTCCGGTTTCAGAGGTTTGCTGCAATGAGCACAGCAGGGGATTTGACTTCGCATTGCTACGTCCAGAGTCCGGTCACAGAATGGGCAGCGGCCCGACCATTTGTTAGCGCATTCCGGACATGCGCTGAGAACAAGTTCTGAACGGCGCAAGAGTTTGTCGCCATCCCGAAGAGACACCAGAAATCGACAATTCTTGTTTGTACAGATCAAGAATTCTTCCAAGACGGAATCCCCTTTGCAATCGGATGTGTCCAGAACAGCGAGATAAGCACTGGGCTGCCCAGAATTTGGGAGCTGGCCTCGAACTCTTGGTTGTGGCGACGGATCAAGTTCCCTCCAATCAAGTGCGTTTCACAGGGCAAATTGGAAATCAATGGCCCGCCGGAAAATCACCCGGATCGACCGCTCGGGAATATCGCCGCAACAACATTCTGTTATGGAGCACGAAGTTGCCCTGGTGCAATGCCGAGAACTACGTACCGCAACCTACGTACCTGCTTATCGCTGTCGCTCGGCCCGAAACACGCCGACCGACTCACGCTAGTCCATCGCTCCGCTTACCCTGGATCCGTGTTGTACAGACCCGACCCCGCTGCTGCGGCCCAGCGAAGCGAAGGCACCGTAAGGAGTGACCTCGGATTGAAATATAGGGCTTACAGTCTTACAGTCACTAAGGGGAGCAAACTCGCTGACGAACTGCCAGGTCGGGTCTGGTGGAGGGCACCATGAGCCAAACCGGGGCCAACACGCACCGCACTGATTCTGACGAAGCGTCGAATGTTATCGAAGAGCACTTCCTGCTCATCATTGACACCATCCCCACCATAGTCTGGCGCAAATCGCCTGATGGCTCCGCTGATTTCCTCAACCGAAAGTTTCGAGAATATACAGGCCTTTCCTTGGAGGACGGTCTGGGCTGGGGCTGGATGAATGTGTTCCATCCCGACGACCGTTTGGTCGACGAATGGCGCGCGGCCCTGGCGGCCGGGGAGCCCTTTGAGAAAGAAGTGCGTCTCCGCCGGGCAGACGGGCAGTATCGCTGGTTCCTGCTTCGCGCCGTGCCACTGCGCGACAAGCACAGAAATATCGTCAAATGGTATGGCACGACCAGCGACATCGACGATCTGAAAAGGGCCGAGGATCGCGTTCGGCTTATCGTCAACACAATTCCCACGATGGCCTGGACCGTCCGGCCTGATGGCGTCGTTGATTTCCTCAATCAGCGTTGGCTGGATTATGCCGGCCTTTCTTTGGCCGAGGTAATTGACAACTCGACGAGCGTAGTTCACCCCGATGATCTCCCAAGGACCCTAAAAAAGTGGCTCGCGAACATGGCCGCCGGAGAACCTTTCGAGCATGAAATGCGCTTACGGCGGGCTGACGGAGAATATCGCTGGTTCCTGGTTCGCACTGCCCCTTTGCGCGACGAGCAAGGAAACGTCGTGAAGTGGTACGGGGTATCCATCGATATTGAGGACCGCAAGGGGGCGGAAAGTCAGTTGCTGACTCTCCTCGATGCGATCCCGCAGCAGATCTGGAGTGGCCCTTCTGACGGCACACTTGATTGTTGCAACGAGCGTTGGCGCTCCTACATGGGACTAGGGCTCGAAGAACTGCAAGGCGACGGCTGGCAGCGCATGCTTCATCCCGACGACCGGGACAGGGTCCTGATCGCCTGGCGCAAGTCTGTGACCGAGGGGATTCCCTACGAACAAGAAGAACGCCACCGCGGAGTTGACGGGACCTACCGTTGGTTTTTGGCGCGCGGCCTTCCGTTCCGCGATGCGGGAGGACGCATCGTAAGATGGTATGGGACAAACACAGATATTGAGGATCGAAAACAAGCCGAGGAGGAGCTGCAGCGACTTTCAGGTCAGCTCTTGCGTTTGCAGGATGAGGAACGGCGGAGAATCGCCAGGGACTTGCACGACTCCACCGGCCAAGATCTCGTCGCTCTGGCAACTACCTTGAGTCAACTCCATACTTCCATCCCTCCGTCCAGCAGGAAGTTGCGCAAGCTCGCTTCCCAATGCCAAGTGTTGGCGGATCAGAGCATCCGGGAAGTCCGCACCCTTTCCTATCTATTGCACCCGCCGATGTTGGATGAAGCTGGACTCGAGGATGCGATTCGGCACTACGCGGGCGGTTTCACGAAGCGGACCGGCATCGAAGTTGAGCTGGACATATCGCCGCGTCTTGCGCGGATGAAGTCACATGTCGAGTTGGCTCTTTTCCGGGTTGTTCAAGAAAGTCTCACGAATATCCATCGGCATTCGGGAAGTCTCCAAGCCAAGATTCGAATTGAGCGGGACCCTGGAAAGATCACACTGGAGATTGGCGACAAAGGCAGCGGAATCTCCAGAAGCCTGCGGACACGGAATGGGAAAACGCCTTTTGGACTTGGCGTCGGCATCCTCAGCATGCACGAGCGAGTGACGCTCATAGGCGGCCAGCTTGAGATTGAATCCAGCAGCAGCGGCACCACGGTGCGCGCGACGATCCCGGCAGATGACTAGGGGCACGAAGAGACTTCGTATCTTGGTGGCGGACGACCACGAGCTCGTCCGGCGTGGCATTCGGGGACTCCTTTGCTCTCAACGCGGCTGGACCGTCATCGCCGAGGCCGTGAACGGGCGGGAAGCAGTAGAAAAAGCGAATAAGCTGAAACCGGACGTAGTCATCCTTGATGTCAGCATGCCCGATTTAGACGGGCTTCAAGCCACTCGCCGGATTCGAGAGACAGTCCCAACTACCGAAGTTGTTGTCCTCACCATGCACGAGTCCGACCAGATGGTGCGTCGGGTCCTCGATGCCGGAGCCCTTGGCTTCGTCTTGAAATCCGATCTTGCAAAGCACCTCGTAAAGGCGGTGAAAGATGTATCTGCGGGTAAGCAGTTCTTGACACCCAGAGTTTCCGACATCGTACTGAAGGGATTTCTTGGGAATCAAGGCGAAGCGACTAGGTATTCGCAAGCTCGGCCAACCCCCCGCGAGACTGAAGTAATTCGACTCTTGGCGCAGGGAAAAGCGAATAAGGAAATTGCTCTCCAGTTGGGCATAACTGTCAGGACGGTGGAGACGCACCGAGCTAGAATCATGCACAAGCTTGGCTTGCATTCCCTTGCCGAACTCATTCACTACGCGCTCCGTCAGAAGATCTTCGCTGCGCCAAGCAGCACAAACCAAAGTTCCTAGCCAGAAGTGAGCAGAAGTTTCAGTCGTGCACGACCCATGAAGCGACCATTATCTGGGCCGTCTTGCACAGCCTGCAGCAACGCCGGATATAACTTCAACCTCGGCAATGGGCGTTGCGGAAAAACGATCGGCGGGGACCGCTGCAAAGGCTCAACCTCAAGCGCCACTTAACGATGGCGACAGGCAAGAAGCGCGTATTGTCCGACTGGTGGCCGAGCGGCGATTGTAGAGGCGGTGAATAAACGCTGCGCGAAGGTTAGAAAGGCAAAGAGGTGAAGGGATGGCTTCCGCGGCGTCCAGTTACAGCGTACGGGTGCCTCGCATGGCATCGGACAGAAAATTCCTCGTTGCTGACAGCCAGAAACAATTACGCTTGAAACGTGGAGCAAGAGCGCCGAGGGGTAAGATTTTTGTTCATCGCTGCCGCCGAGATCGCACCTGAGAACTCGCCCAGCGCGAGTGTGGCCACGCGCGTCACCGAACTCAGCCTGTACGGTTGCTATGTGGAGACCCCGGCCCCATTTGACCAGAGGATCTCGGTGCTGGTGAAGATTTTCAACTCAGCGGAGTACTTCGAGGCGAAGGCAACGGTAATCTATGTCAAGCCGACATTGGGTATGGGGCTAGCGTTTCGCGATGTAAGGCCTAATTATCGGGGCATTCTGCAGAAATGGATTCTTGGCGCAATGCATAGCCAAAACAACCCTCAAGATGGACATAGGTAGGAACCTACAGACTTTCTCCAGTTCATCTTAATCGTGATCCGCCTGGCAAATAGTGACAGGGAAATCTCGTGCCGCGCGCCTTCTGGAATGAGCAGCGAGGCGAACACGCACAAAATTGTGGCCTTCCCCATAATGTAATAACGAGGTGCTCTCAATATCCAAGCTAGCGGGAGAAAATGCAGTCCGATGATGACTCCTAGTAACTACGGAATCAAGGCGTAGCGGCCGAAGTGAGCGAGTGTCACCACCGCGCCAGCGCCCAGCACCCATTCCGCGGCCGTATCGATCCAAAACAGAAGCGCGATCGACGCCCAGCGCTCGCGGTCCGCGGTGGAATTCTTATAACGGCGAGCTACTCGTACACGCGACGCAGCCCAGCCAGCAAGTGAAATCGCCATTACAACGACTATCACCAGCGCGGTGGTCTTTGCGGTAGGGACGAACACTGCGGCCCAAGACATCCAGGCATTGCCGAAGGCCGCGTTAACCATTGCGCCGCGCGCGCGACCCTTTAATCTGGCCACGCTAGATATCAGGGGCGCGCCGATAGCGGTTACTGTTTCAGTCATGCGTTCCCCCAACCATAGCTAGGCCCAAGTATCCTCTAGTGGCGGGCAGATGCGTGGAGTCGAGATGTGGCACGGTGGCTTTAAGTGATCCGCCATCAGCGCAACACTGTCCACTGTCTTGGCGCAGGTCTTGATCTGGCTGACTGCGCCTTCGTCGGGCGTGCCCCAGATGGGAATTCCATCAATCAGTTTCATGGTCTCTCTCTCGCATTGGCTCGCTTAGGGCTGGCCGGATGCGTCGGTACACGGGTGTTTATACGCACCGTAAGGCAACCAACGGGTCGACACGAGAAGCACGACGGGCGGGAATGACACAGGCAAGAACGCCAATCGAGAGTGCGACAGCGGCTACAACTGCAAAGGTAAAGGGATCGGTTTCGGACACGCCCCAGATTTGGCTGGAGAGGAGATGAGTCAAAAAATAGCTGGCGACGAGGCCGATGGCAGTTCCGGTCAAAATCAGGCGCATGCCGTCTTGCACAACCAGCTTGAGAATTTGCTTAGTCTGGGCGCCGAGCGCCATACGAATGCCGATTTCGTGGGTTTGCATGGCGACCGTATAGGAAATGACGCTGAACACACCAACTGCGACGAGAAGGAAGGCGATTGCGGCAAAGATACAGAGAGTGAGCAAGAGAAAGCGGGGACGAGCGTAGTAGTAGTTTTCCAGAAGAGTGCCGATGGTTCCGGCTTGACGCACGGCGAGACTGGGATCGACCGCGGAAATTTCGGCGCGAACCTGCTGGAGAGTCGTAGCAGGATAGCCGATAGTGCTGACCATGATGTCGAACTGGCCTAACAGTGAGCCTGGGAGATAGATTTCGGGCCTGGGTGGGTCCTGCAAGCCAGTGTTTTTCCCATCAGTGACGACACCAATTATCTCGAAGTAGGGATCGCGAGGCCAATCGGGCAAGGTCTCGTAATCGCTGAATCTGACTTGGCGTCCGATGGGATTTTCCTCGCCAAATCGTTCTTGGACGAAGCTTCGATTGACAATGACCACATGACGGGCGGAGTCGACATCACTCTGGGAGAAAAGGGTTCCGCGGAGCAAAGGCCGGGCAAGAGTTCGAAAGTAACCCTCGGTGCAAAAGATTGACGCGGTATTCCTATTCTGTGGTGGGGTTTTTCCGGCAATGACGACCGTTGTCCAGCCAAGCGTGTAGGGCGGAGTAAAGGTAGTTCCAGTGGCGGCCAGGACCCCGGGTAACTGCGTAACGCGATCTAAAACTTTGCGGAAGTCAAGATACTTTTGCCGCGCAGTCTCGTACCGGCCTTCTGGCCATGAAATTTCCGCATATACAATCTTCGAAGGGTTGAAACCAAGATCAACGTTTCGGAGCGCGAAGAGGCTGCGCATGATCAGGCCGGAACAAATTGACAAAACGATTGCGAGAGCGATCTCTGCGACGACCAGAGAATTACGAAGTCTACCGTGGCGGAAGGCCGTGCTCACGCCCTTACCTGCGCTCGTCAGCGAAGTTTGTGAGTCGGCGCGAAAGGCATAGGTGGCAGGCACCAATCCGCAGATAACCGTCGTGACGGTCGTTGCGCAGAGGGAAAAAAGCAAGGCGGCTGGCCTAAGAGTGATGATTGCTTCTGGAGGAACTGTATCTGCAGGGATGAAGGCAACCATCGCTTTCAATCCTAGATAAGCGAACAGGCAACCGAGAACGCAGCTGGCGAGCGCTAGGCAGAAACTCTCGACCAGCAATTGCCGAATAAGGCGGAGACGACCTGCTCCTAGCGCGCAGCGAATTCCGAATTCCCCTTCACGTGTTGTGGCGCGAGCGAGGAGAAGGTTCGCGACATTGCTGCAAGCGATGAGGAGCAGCACAATGACTGCCGCCATCAACGCGAAGAGGCCGACTTTGAAGTCACTGCCCACAGACTGACTGTTTAGAGTGTGGACGACGATTCTAAAGTGAGGAGGAAAGTAGATGTGATCTTCCTTTTGAAACGGCGTGGCGATGACTTGAAGATCTGCGGCAGCAATTTCGGGACGGGTGCCAGGCTTTAGGTGACCGACAGCCCAAATTTCGTTTGACTGAATTCCGGCGCCGGGAATGAAGGTATCTCGGTTGATTTTCAGGGGCATCCAGAGATCAAAGCCACCAATTTGAAAACGCGGCGGCATGATACCCACTAACGTCATACCCGTTCCATTCAGGATGTGGGTGGTACCTAAGACACTCGGATCGCGGTGTAAGAGTTTGGTCCATAGCTTGTAATTGATCACGAAAACTGGGGGCGAGCCCGGCTTCGCGTCTTCGTCGGTAAGGGATCGCCCAAGGAGAGGAGGGATACCAAGAGATTCGAAGATGTCCGGAGTAGCTGAGGCGCCGGACAAAACATCGGTACCACCGTCGTGTACCAAATGCACCTCGCGCCAGACGAGGCCGAACATGTCGTCGAAAGTATGGTTTTGCCGTTTGAAATCGACGAAGGGCGCTGCGGGAACGCGCCATGCCCTGAATTGTTCGGCGGAAAAAATGGTGAAAGTCGCGAGGCGTTCGGCATTCTTATATGGGTAGGGGTTGAGCAGAGTGCTGTTGATGACGCTGAAAATAGCTGTAGCGGAGCCGATGCCAAGGGCAAGCGTGAGGACTGCAGCGATCGCGAAGCCAGGGGATTTGCGAAGTTGACGGAGAGCGAAACGCCAGTCCGAGAAGATCGAATGGAGATAGTTCTCGATGCGTTCTTGGCGGACCATTGCCCGCATTCTAACTCCAAGTGGAATAGAATTCCCACGCCTGTCTCAGTCCCAAATCAGTGGCGTCTTCGGCGGCAATACAATGTACGGCATACTCTACAGGATTGATCGGACGCCAATTCGGGTGTTCCTCAGACCATCACGCACGACAAAGTGCTGGTGGACAGCGACTCCGAAATTGCAGAGTTTTTGGAAGTGATGGATATCCTGGGTGAAAAGCTTGGCCCTATCATTTTTCAGTTTCCGTTCCTCAGCCGCAGCATCTTTCCAGATCGGCATGCATTCACTGATAGGCTCGTTTCATTCTTGAAGAAGCTGCCAGCTAATCACAAGTTTGGGATTGAAATCCGCAATCGACTATGGCCCGACGCCGAGTTTGCGAATCTCTTATGGGATCGTCAGATCGCGCTCGTGCTGCAAGATCGATCTTGGATGCCGAATCCGGCAGAACGGGATTTTGATCCAATCACAGCGGACCGGACGTACATCCGTTGGCTTGGCGACAGGAAACAGATCGAATCACACACAATGACTTGGGACAAGGTTGCTGTTGATCGCGCTGCTGAACTCAGCAGTTGGGTCGATTACTGCTATCAGATCATGAAGCGAGAGAGTGCTGATCTACGCTTACGCCCACAACCACGTTCAAGGCCACGGCCCTTCGACGATTGCGAAATTTCAGGAACTCTGGACCGTGAATGGTTTTTCAGCTCTGCCCTCACCCACGCAATAAAATTATTCGGCGGAAAGTCTGCGCCGTTCTAGCTGGTGGCTAGCATCCTGCAAGGCCGCACGAATGGTAGTCGCCCGAAAGTCTAAGGCGGGTTTCGGGATAAGTGCTTTGCTCCGTTAGAAAAAATGGTGCCCGGGGCGGGAGCCGAACCGATGACGCTGTAATTGAAGAAGCGCAAGTTGTTGATCCTACGACTCAACAGAAACCACAAAACCCGTGAATCCGCTCGACTGAGGTACACCGGAGGTACACGGAGATCGTCCAATTCACCAAATCCATCAGCCTATATCGCGAAGAACTTCATGTTGCTTGCACAAAATAGTCGAGCACCATCCGACAACCGCATGTCCTCGGTCCCTTGTGTCCAAAATTGACGTGCTGCGTCGCGAGCGTATTCCCAAACATCCAACGTATTCGCAGTGGCGTGCGGCAGCATAAAATCGCGAGCTGGTACCTGCCCATCGCCCGTGGGCGCATACAGCATTGAGACTTGGTCGAATGCCGGAGCCAGGCGCAGACGAGACCCTTCTGCAAAGAACAGTATGTTGTGCTGATGTCGATCCGTGTTTGCGATAAGTGCTCCAAAGGCATCAAGCCAGCAAAGCCGCCGGGCATCTTCAACACTTACACGCCCTGCCTCTTTGAGTGCCACAGCCGCGCGTGCCCACGAGTCCGCGAGATTGTCGTGAATAGCCGCAAGACTTATGACTGCAGTCCTCCCGCGCACCCCTAGGCGATCAAATCGCTCACTCTCCAGAAACCAATAATCAGGCGTTTCGATGACGTTTGTATTCGCGGTCGGGATGCCATGGGACGCTACAACTTGCAACGCAATTGCTTCTAGGATCAGCAAATCGCACCAACGCCTAGCGGCCATGTCCCCGACTCCTCCGCGGCCAGCGAATTTGACGAGCATATGCTGGTTGCCAACTAGCACGCCGAATTTCGGTCGCTCTCCCCCTGCCGAGGAACCCGGCGGATGACCTGCGATCGTTGCCTGTGCAAGAGCCGCGTAATCGTCGCGGCTTGTGGAAACGAACTCAATCCCCTGCCATCGAGCGAATGATTCTTCGCCGACAATCAAGTTGCCCGGTAAATCCTCGCCCCGTCGAGACATCGCGAGCAAAATGTGATGGTCAGACCAGTCCGATAATAGCGGCGGTAGCCTGAGATCGGCATGGACGGCTGCGAAGTGTCGACCCAAGAAACCTGAAGGACGGGCGTCAGTCAATCCGGGAGGAAGCCCATCCGCGACTGTGCCCATCGGCATCCAGGCCGCCTGATGCGCGGCAAGTGTAACGAGCTCACCCGCAGAGACTGCTGCGCCAGATTCGCTTATTCTGAATAGCGGAAACCGTGAACCTTCCAGATTTGGCCACGTCTGACGCAAGCCGTATTGCGTTGCCCTGCCTCGACCAATTCGCAAGATCTCCGTTCCAGCTTCTTCTCACCATGCGCATAAATGTCGATGCCGACACCCCCAGTCGCTCCCGGAGGTCGGCGGCGGGCAATATGCCACGGTCCAGTTCGGCAATGATTTCGCTAGAGATGAAACGATTATACACCATATTATTTGCTATTTTCTCGTTTATTGTAAGCTATTTAGCCAAGAGTTCCTTAGGCGTCTGAAGCTAGGTCTGAAGCTAGGTACGTATACTAGCTTCAGACCTAATGCAGGACGTTAGGCTGTTGAAAAGAAATAGTTTTGCTGTGGATTATTAACGGGAAACAAGGTAGGTGGAGCGGGCGATGGAAATCGAACCCATGTCCGAAGTGATATGCCTACGTTCGGGAAACGGATGATTTACAAACGCTCCCTAACACGCCTTTGCTCGCCCTGGCCGGTTTTGACCCGACCCCTGAGGCCCTGGAATCAATAACTTACGCCCTCGCGGATCGCGTGGATTTCCGAACGCCCCGCTGGACGGTAGAAGGCTAACCCTGTAACCCGACCGGGACTTAAGACAAGGACGTTGTTTCGGCCAAGGCTGTTTGGGCCGCTACTATATGCTTGTCTAAATCGGTGACGCCGCGCCCCAGAATAATCAAACGATGGAATAAGAATCCCATTGCGATCTTGTTCAGTTCCGGCGTTCGAACATTGTGAAAAACAATTGTCGCGATTTCGGAGGGGTGCACCAGCCCAAAGTACAAACAGTCCCCTCCGTAATATTCCCCATGCTCACCCATAAATAAGTAGGAAACTCGGGCAATCCGTCCACTCGCCGAGTTAGAAAAGGAGAAGGACCTTGCACTGCGCGCCTCAGCATCTCTCATCACTCTCCTCTCGCCAATCCAGACCGAGAGCAAGATAAGGACGAGTAGGGGCGCATACTGCAAGAACATAATCGGAGCGTATACGTATGGTGATGAAAAGATCCAATTCAAGAAACTGAACTTCATGGGACCACCGGCTGCGAAAAACACGAGAAAAGCCACAGCCAGAAACGTAGGCACAAACAATAGCCATAGCCTCACAAGTTCGACCTTTACCGCCAGGAAGTCCTGTTCTAAAGCTTGGTTTCGATCGGCGTCAATCAACCGCACGCTAGTTCGTACGTAGAACACCTCCCTGCGGGGATGCATCAAGAAACCAGCCACGGCGGTCGCAATGATGACGAGCGCTATGACGCCTTCGAGGAAAGGCTCATACGGAGTGAATAGCAATACCCCAGCAACGACTAAGACACCGACGAATGCAACTCTTGAGATCAGTTCCAACGCTGTTCCGCCAAGTCGAAAATCATAACAAACAAGTATCGCCTTTGCGGAAACGCCCTGTTGGAATTGCCGCTCTATTGTCAGTGCCATCTGATTAGCTGCCGCCATCGGCCGGTCGAATATCAGGCTGAGACATTCGCCAAAACTTGAGACCACAAAACTGCCCCGCGACGTCTAATGTCTAATGGATGGCTTTGTCGGATCGCTGGAGAATTGAGCGTCTAGACTCTGGGCGACGGGAGGAGAGGCCATGACCATGAATCGCAAAAGGTCTCGCTGCACCATCACGACCATAGTATTCACCTTGCTATGGTCGTTTGGAGAGGTAGCCCTTGGAACAGACGGCGACCAGCGCCAAGAGATCACTCGGCTGGCAGAGTTGACGCAATGGAAGGGAGGGACAATTGTGGCGGACGTCGGCGCAGGTGATGGAACGTACAGCTTTGTGGCTGCCCAAAAGGTTGGGCCATCGGGCCGTGTTTATGCGACTGAAATTGACACCGAAAAATTGAAGAATCTCAGAGCGGAAGTTAGAAAACGCAAGCTCGAAAATATGATTGTAGTAGAGGGAACGGCGGATGACACAAAGCTTCCGTCGAGTTGCTGCGATACGATATTTCTGCGCCGTGTATATCACCATCTTACACAGCCGCAAGAGTTTGATAGAAATTTGGTGCGCTCGCTAAAGCCGGGTGCTCATCTGGCAATCATCGATTTCCCACCGAACCCTAATCTGGGGTCTGTAGAAGGAGTACCGAAGAATCGAGGTGGGCACGGCATTCCAGAAAAGGTAATGGTCGAAGAGCTGACAACAGCGGGACTGCAAGTAGAGAAGATTATCGACGATTGGTCGGCACAGGACTATTGCGTCATATTCGTGAAGCACAGCCCATGAGCAAATGGAACGGCCAATCCCTGAGAGTCCCCAACAAAAGCCCACGGGCGCAGGTCACGTTGCTTGCTGAAGCCGGTCAATGCCTGGTAAAACGCGCTTACCGGAAAAGGGCTTTCACTTTCCGGTGAACAAACCAAGACGAGTAGAATGGCGACGCGAGGTGCGTCGTGTGGATGGAAGAAAAGGAAAGTGAGAGCGCGGACTTGGAGCGGTTGTGCCAGGGCGTCTCGCCTGGCGATACGGCCTGCACCTACCCGGCGACCGTACGCTGCCCGACATGTGAAAAGTGGTTTTGTGATGCCCACGCGGAGGATGAGCAGTGGCATTCGTGCATGCTGTCGCCTGGTGATGAAGGCGGTGAGGGGTAGCACCCATCGATATCCAGGCGGTGCAATGAACACGCGCTTACCCGACCAGTAAAACTGGTCAAAACCACTTGGTTGCATAACAATGTCCGTACATACCGTGCTCCCGCAGTTTGTCGTTTCGATTCTTGAATTAACGCCTCGAAAGAGCGAACGACACTTCTTCTGGAGCGGTGAAGGAAAACTCGAAAGCGTTGTTCGTAGCTGGCAAACTCGTCTTCGCAAACTTTCCTTGCTAGCGTCGGTAAAGGGCCATCCACATCGCTTTCGCGACACGCTGGCAGTTGCGTTACCCTTGGCCGGCATTCCGATCGAGCGGGTTGCGGTCTTGTTGGGACATCAAAGCGTAAGAGTGGCGGAGAAGCACTACAGCCCTTGGGTCGCGTCAGCAACAATTGGAAGCGGATTTAGAGAGTGCGTGGGCCAGAGATTCCATCGTACAAACGGAGTCTGTAGTTACGCGGTGGTTACGCGACAAGAATGAGCTCGTTAACTAGCTGAAAATAAAAGGGTGAAACTGGTGCCCGGGGTGGGAGTCGAACCCACATGAGGAAAAATCCCCGGAGGATTTTAAGTCCTCAGCGTCTGCCATTCCGCCACCCGGGCAAGGCAGAAAACAAAGCAGTTAGTTAGAAACTGCTCTAGTGTACTGTACTGAAAGGAGTGTAGCGTACCACGAACTTGCTGCTCAACTTCAGAGTGGTGCGAACTTTGGCGTTGATTTCGTTTCGCGATCGACCGCAAATGCCTTCACGACAACTGCTAAACCGCCGGCAAGCCACCCGTAGTCGCGATTCGACCTCTCACTTCTGTTAAGCGGCGATACTCCCTAGCCCAAATCATAGGAGATCTTCCTGCTCGTGCAGGCGTATTATTAATTGATTCCAAAACTCATGCCTTCCTCCGAACCCGCAACGCCTGACCATACCCATTCCATGCCCCCACAATGAAGACCCGCGACCTCACCGACCTCGCTTTGCGCAACTTGTCTGAAGCGCTGTTTCGTAATGCGCTCACGACCCTCGGCGTCGCTGTAGGCGTAGCTTCACTTGTTGCCATGCTCTCTCTGGGTGTCGGCCTCCAGCAGCTGGCGTCCAAACGCCTCTCACAAAGCGGCTTGTTCGATACTATCTTTGTCACTCCCAAGAATAGTTTTCGCGGGGTGGGCCGCCCACCGCGCGAGGTCCCATCGGACAAAGCTCCCCGCGCGCTCGACGAAGACGCCCGCAAAGAGATTGAAAAGCTTCCAAATGCCATCGAAGTCTATCCGCAGGTCCGCTTCTTCACTGAAGTGCGTTTCCGGAACAAGCCTTACGCCACGGTAGTCGCGGGCATGCCGGACTCCTCCAGAAATTCAGGTTCCTTCGACGGCATGCAGGGCCATTTTTTCTCATCGCTCTCCGCAAACGAAGCCATCTTGCAGGTCGAATTCGCTAAAGACCTCTCCGATAAACCAGAATCCCTCCTCGGTCAGGAGCTCATCCTCCGCTACGCAGAACGTCAAGCTCTTGTTCCGAGTGCGGCCAATACTCCCGGTAATGCGGAGGAAGCGCCCGGGGGCTTTTCTGTGGTACCAAAAGAATTGCGCTTGCAAATAATCGGCGTGGTGGAAACCGAACCCGCTGCAGGCTATGGTGGCTATGGCAATGCCCGTCTGCTGATGCCGCTGAAAACCGCCGCAACGCTTCGCGCCGCGCAAGTCAACGACCTGCGTGACATCGTCCGCGGTTCGAACGCCAAGGAAACAACGTATGCATCTCTTTCCGTTCGCGCGAAGTCTCCATCGCATGTCGAAGCGCTGGAGGCCTCCATCAAGGGCCTGGGCTTCAACTCCTTCTCTCTTCTGGACGCGTCCAAATCCCTGCGCACGTTTTTCTCAGTCTTCGATCTGCTGTTAGGAATATTCGGGAGCCTGGCGCTGGCCGTCGCGACGCTCGGGATCGTCAACACACTGGTTATGGCGATCCTCGAGCGGCGGCGCGAGATAGGCGTCCTGAAAGCTCTTGGGGCAGCTGATACCGACGTCCGCCAACTTTTCTTTTTCGAGGCTGGAGTAATGGGTTTCCTGGGTGGAATTCTTGGCGTGCTCTTCGGCTGGCTCCTGGGCCGGGCGCTCACGTTTGGCACCAACGTCTACCTCCACCGCCAAAATCTCAATCCCATCGAACTTTCTTCAGTGCCGTGGTGGCTTGTGCTGTCCGCGCTCGCCTTTGCCGTCCTCGTGAGTCTCGCGGCCGGCCTTTATCCTGCTTCTCGTGCCGCCAAGCTCAATCCCGTCGATGCTCTTCGCTATGAGTAGGTCTCTGCGTCCGTTCCTACAGTGCCTTTTGCTCATCTACCTTCTCTGTCTCCCGCATACCCTGCTCGCCACGGGCCGTGTCGAGTGCAACTCCCTTCCCAGCAAGATTCTGGCTCGCCGGGTTCCTTATTGTGTCGTGCTTCCCCCGTCGTTTGATGAGGATCACGTGCGGCGCTTCCCGGTTTTGTATTTCTTCCATGGTTTGGGGGACAACGAACAGTTTTTCGTCCATTCCGGAGCCTGGAATGTTGTGGAAGATATGCGCGATGCCGGAGAGCTGAAGGAATTCCTGATCGCAACGCCGGATGCCCGGTCCACCTTTTATATCAATGCCCGAGACGGGAAAGAACGCTACGAGGACTTCCTGGTGCTGGAATTCTTCCCATACATCGAAACACGCTATCGTGTCGCGGCAGGCCGTGCCAATCGGGCCATCTCCGGTATCTCCATGGGCGGTTATGGAGCATTGCGTCTCGCGTTCCGCCACCCTCAACTTTTTTCGGCCGTGAGCGCCCACAGCGCCGCGTTGATCGACAAGCTACCTACTTTTCTTGCTGGTACCGCGCCCAACTCGCCGCGGTCGCGTGTGCTCGGGGGCGTTTTCGGCAGCCCGCCCGATCCCTCCTTTTGGAATCAGAACAGTCCCATTGCCATGGCCCGCAGGGCAGACCTTGCGGGTCTGAAAATCTACTTCGATTGTGGAGACGAAGACGACTTCGGCTTTGATTCGGGCGCGAAGGCTCTCGACAAAGTTCTCACCTCACGCCACATCCCGCGTGAATTCCATATCTACCCTGGGCGCCATGACGCCGCTTACTTCGCCGAGCATCTGCCCGCTTCCCTGGCGTTTCATTCGCGTATCTTTTCAAAGTAGCGCGGAGCGCTGCCGGCTCGCTGGGGGCCAGCAAGCCGAAAGATAACGGATACTCGATCGCGACTGCGAGCCTGGGTTCCGAGCTATTCCACAGGTTGCAGATCTGGAGCGATACGTAGTCCGTTGACGAGACTGAATCTCCTCCCGTCTTTCCAAGCTTCGAGCGCCCGCAGATCACTTCCAGGACAACCAAATTGTCTGTTGCACACCCGCAACGCATTGCTATCGTGCGGGCGGGCGTGGGGCGGGAACGCCGGCAAGAGAGGTGCCGCTTTATGCGCATCGAGACTGTGGAATCACCGGAATCCGTTGGTTTAGTCCGCGACCTTTTCCTTGAGTACTCGAAATCACTTGACGTTGATCTTTGTTTTCAAGGTTTCGCGGAGGAATTGGCCACGTTGCCAGGCGACTATGCGAGACCTACCGGACGCCTGCTGCTCGTTTTTGAGGAACGGCAGGCGGCTGGATGCGGAGCGCTGCGACGAATCGATGACGAAGTGTGCGAGATGAAACGTCTCTACGTGCGGCCGGCCTTTCGTGGGAAAGGCGCTGGTCGCGAGTTGATCGATGCATTGATCCGCGGGGCACGGGAGGTTGGCTACAAACGCGTGCGACTTGACACACTTCCTTCGATGACAACAGCGATGGCGATTTATCGCTCGCTCGGATTCAGGGAAATCGCCCCGTATCGGGTCAACCCGGTGCCCGGCGCATCCTTCCTGGAATTGGACCTGACACCCGGCCGTCGGAATCAAAAACAGGCGAATTTCTCGTGAGATTTTTCCGCGCGGACAGCGTTTGTTCGGCGGCGCGATTTGGCCGCAGACCGGCACGCAGGTGAGGAAAAATAAAGCCTGAGCCGTACCCCCCATTGCCTGCTATACTATTCTAGATAAAAGAGATACCTGCCCCTCGCGCTCAAGAGGAATATGCTGCCACCGATGAATCATCGCCTCGTTTCGTGGGTTCGTGTGCGGCCGATTTGCGCCTCGCAAGCCTCGCAAAAACTCGCCCTCGCGCTCGTCCTGTTTCTTGCGGCTGCTAACGGAACGGGCACCGCGCACGCCCAAACTGACGTCGCCCAGAAACAAGGTCTCACTCCGATTCGCGAATACATCGCTTCTGGCTGGGATTCGCTCACTCGTTCGCTGGCCGATTGCAAGACCATCGTTGATCCGAAATTGGCGGCCGCCTCCGTGCTCTATATACCGGCGGACTTCGAAGTTCCCGCCGCCGTTCAACAACTTCGAAAACAATGCAACGTCCAGACCCAGCATCTGCCGATGGTCATTCACAATCTCGGCGAAGTCGATCCGGGCAAAATTGATCCGGCCGGACTGCTTTATCTGCCGAGCAAGTATGTCGTGCCCGGTGGAAGATTCAATGAGATGTACGGCTGGGACAGTTATTTCATCATTCGTGGCCTGGTTCGGGACAAGCGGCTCGATCTGGCGCAAGGGATGGTGGAGAATTTTTTCTTCGAGATCGAACACTACGGCGCGGTACTGAATGCAAATCGTACCTATTATTTGACGCGTTCCCAGCCGCCATTTCTGACCTCGATGATTTTAGCGGTATACGAAGCACAGAAAGCCGCGGGCCATGAAGATCGCGCGTGGCTGGAGAAGGCATACGGCTACGCCGCTCGGGATTATGGGTTGTGGACGCGCGAACCGCATCTGGCGGGATCGACGGGCCTCTCCCGCTACTACGATTTCGGCAACGGTCCGGCACCGGAGAGTTTGAAAGACGAAACCGGGCACCTCACCCAGGTGGCGGCATATTTCCTGGGACATCCAGGCGGCGGCCGCGGCTACCTGGTTCCCGCCAAGAGCGGCGACGCATCGGAGGAGCGACTCGGACCGCTGTTCGGGTTGCAAGTTTGCGACACGACCACGTCCATGGCGCGTTCCGATTGTGCTTCGGCCGGAAGCGCCGCGCTGATCTCGGACTACTACAAGGGCGACCGCGCCATGCGCGAATCGGGCTACGACATTTCGTTCCGCTTCGGACCGTTCGGCGCGGCCACCCACCACTACGCTCCTGTTTGTCTCAACAGCTTGCTATACAAAACCGAGGAAGACCTCGCTCTGATGAGCGACCTACTTGGCCACAAGAAAGAAGCCGCTGATTGGAGGAGGCGCGCCGATGACCGCAAGGAGCGCATCCAAAACTATTTGTGGGATGCCAAGCGGGGTTTGTACTTCGACTACGATTTCGAAAAACAACTGCAATCGTCGTACGAATACGTGACAACGTTTCTTCCCATGTGGACCGGCATCGCGACACCGGAACAAGCGCGCGCCATCATGAAGAACCTTGCCGTGTTCGAAAAACCCGGCGGACTGGTAATGAGCCCATACGAAAGCGGCGGACAATGGGACTATCCGTACGCGTGGGCGCCCAATCAATTGCTAGCGGACGAAGGCATTCGGCGGTACGGGTTCAAGGATGAGGCGGATCGTGTTTCGTACGAGTTTCTCTCGACGGTTGCAGAAAACTTTCGGCGCGATGGCACTATTCGAGAGAAGTACAACGCGGTAACACGATCGTCTGAAACACAAGTCACCGCGGGTTATCACATGAACATCGTGGGTTTCGGCTGGACGAACGGAGTATTCCTGGCGCTACTGAACGAACTCCCGGCCGACTCAGTGGCGCGCCTCGCGCAGGAGCAGAATGCGGCTCCAACCGGCGCCGATCATTAGAAGATTTTAGTCGTGCCCGCTTACCGCGTCTCGGGAGTGAAAAAATGGACTTCGGTTCGCCGAAGCGATTCGCGTTCCTTGCGCTGCCGGTTGGTTTATTCCTCGCCACTTACTGCGGTACGAATCTGCTGCAGGTAGTAGTCGTCACGAGGCGGAGTCGCACCGGTTTGACTGGCGACCCACGCGCCCATCCGATTGGCGGCCTCGTTTAGCGTGGCCAGAGACCCGCGGCGGAGATAGTGATAGACGAGCGCGGCCGTGAAGGCATCTCCCGAACCGACGGTGTCGGCGACTACAACACGACAGCCCGGATGTTGACTGATCTCGCTGCCACTGACCAGCAAACTCCCTTTGGCGCCACGCGTCACGCAGACGAGCTGCAAACTATAGGTATCCCTTAGCCAGCGCGCCGCTCGCTCTTGATCCTGGAACGCATGCCCGAGAAGCTTTACGACGATCGGCAACTCCTCCTGATTTAGCTTAACGATATCAGTCAGTTTCATGGACTCTGCAAGCGTATCCGCTGAATAAAATGCTTGCCGAAGATTCACATCAAAGACCCGGGTCGTACCGCGGCGTACCTCTTTCAGAAACGCGCGTATGGTGGCGCGAGATTGCGGGGAACGTTGTGCGAGCGAGCCAAAACAAACCGAGTCCGCGATGGATGCAAGTCGCTCCCACTCCGGCGTCCACTCAAAAAAATCCCAAGCTACAGACTCCGCAATTTCGAACGTAGGTTGCCCAGCGGGATCGACTTCCACTCTTACGGTGCCCGTCGCATGTTGCGTGTCTAGCTGCAAGTATTTGCTTCGCAGACCGATACGCTCCAAGCGGCGGCCGGCGGTGCGGCCAAGCGCGTCGCTCCCGACCCGGCTAGCGACAATGCCGTGATCACCCAGCAGACTGGTCATATAGGCGAAGTTAGCAGGGGCGCCACCGAGTTCCTTCCCCTTCGGGAAAACGTCCCAAAGAAGCTCGCCCAATCCGATAACGCTGTACGGTTTATCCGGCATAGGTCTGTCGAGAGAGGTAAGCAGCGCCTTCGATGGCGACGCTCTTCGCTGGATGAACGCTAAGTTTTGTGGAAGTGCTCATGGCTTCGAATTCTGGCGTTCCTCCAATTGCCCCGCAACATTCAGTTCCCGCTCGGCATCCTCCGTTCGTCCCAGGTCGCGATACGCTTGTCCGAGCAGGTGATGCGGTACCGGGTTGTTCGGATCCATCGCTAGAGCGCGTTGCAAGGCGCGCACGGCTAACTCGGTTTCGCCCTTTTTCTCCAGCACTTTGCCCATCAGAATATACGGACCCGAGGAGGTAGCATCAAGCCAGATCGAACGTTGCAAAAGCTTCTCCGCCTCATCAAACTTCTGAATACGCGAATAGGCGTCTGCAAGTTTGTAATAGGCCGGAGCGTAACCCGGATTCAGTGCGAGCTCCTTCTGAAATTCTGCAATCGCCTCGGGAATCTTGGAATGATACAAGTCCAGCTCCCCTAAAAGAAAATGGACCAGTGGCAGCTTTGGATCGGCTGTCGCCGCCTTCTGCGCGTACTCTTCCGCCACAGGGCCAAATTCCTGTCGTAGCAACATCCGAGCGGTAAACAAATAGCTGGCCGCGGAATCCGCAGGTACGCCGAACATCTTTGCAAAAGCGGTTCGCGCGTGCTCGTAATCCTTTGTTTGGATGTAGCAAATCCCTAGAATATAAGAAGCGTCTACGTTAGCGCTGGCGAACCAAGTTTGCACTTTTTCCAGCGCAGGAATGGCGTCTGCGGGACGATTGGCCAAATAGTAGGATAGCCCGAGCAACTGGACGGCTTCACTATCGTTGCTATTTTCTTCCTCGGCCCTCTTTAGGCTCGCAGCCGCTCTCAAATAATCGCCCTTCTTGTAATACGCCAGGCCAAGTTCATGAGACAGCCCTGGCGCCTCTGGGTGATTTTGCTGGACGCCGTTCAATGCAGCAAGGGCTTCGTCATACTTTCCCTGCTGAAGCAGCTTCCGGGCCTTTTCGAATTCGGGGCTCAGCGAGTTCGCCGCAGATTTGGACAAAGGGTCAGGGGCAGGTTGCGGTGCCTCAACGGATGGGGGCGCTTGGCTTGGCTGCGTTGACTGTGCCGCGGTGCCCTCGGTGAAGGCCAGCATACCTGCCAAAAGCGCACAGACCCGCATGAATTTTTCCATCCAAGATTCCCGAGAACGACGAAAGAACGATTAGAGCATAAAAAACGGGGAGCCCGCGAGGGCTCCCCGTTTGGTTTTGGCGTGTAATGGATTTAAAAAGTGACCCGGACTCCGAACTGGAGTTGACGCATGCCCACCGGCGAACCCGGAGCGGAATCCGCTTCAATGTCCGTGATCTGGCCCGCGCTGCCGCCGCAATCCACGCACTGGTTGCCTGGAAACCCGAGCACAGGATGGTTGAACACGTTGTAGGCATCGAAACGGAATTGCGCCTTGACGCGCTCCGTGATGGTGAAGTTCTTCGAGAGCGCCATATCATCGTAGAAGGCGTGGGGCCCCCGCAAAGAATCGAACCCAGCGTTGCCGATCTGGCCGCAACCCGGAAGAGAGAAGATACTCGAGGTCGGACGCGCAAACGTGCAGGAGTCGAGCCCAGCCAAGGCCGGATTGAGACTGTAGGCTAGCGGCGCAACCGGGGTATACCAGAACGTACCGGCAGCCGTATGCGTTATGCCGGTCTTAATCTCATGACCAGCGGCGACGTTTGGACGGCACGGGCCAGCGTCTTCGATCGTGCCGCACTCCCCGATACTCGGGGTGAACGGAAGACCGGTGCCGTACGTGAGAGTGTTCGTCACCTGCCAACCACCGACGACCAAGTCCATGGCACGGCCGGAGCTGCTCATAAATTTTTTGCCTCTGCCAACTGGCAACTCGTAGATGGCGTTAGCCACGAACACTTGATTACGATTGAACGGGTTTGGGCCCCACGCGAACTTCTTGTTTACCGAGTAATAGTTGTTATCGTAGGCGAACGCATGGGAGAAGGTGTAGTGCGCGAGGAACTGGAAACCCGCGCTGATGCGCTTTTCAGCCTTGATCTGCAAAGCGTTGTATTTGTTGTCGGCGTCGTTCCCATAATAGCTGGTATCGACCGCGCAGCATGGCGGCGTCGGGAGCGTCGTGATAACACCCGTCACCGGGTCCTTGACGTTGTACGTAAATCCTGGATAGGTGAAAGCCGGAACACCGTTCAGGAACAGGCGACGGCGATCCGCTGGTGCTTGCGCTGGAGTAAAGCCTGCCAGAGCGCAACTCGTCGGGGTAGCGCAGGTCACAGGATTGGTGCCCGGGCCGATGGCGACTTCGTTGTTGTTATAGGACGGGCCCGTGCCGGCGAAAACGTGCGTTCCCTTATTGCCAATGTAGCTGACGGTGAGATTCAGCGTGGGAGTAACCTGACGCTGAATGCTGACATTCCACTGGTCAATGGTCGGAAGCCGCTGAACTAGCGGACGTGCTCCCGCCGAGGTTTTGCCATCGACGCCATTGATGGGTAATGTGCCACTCGATGAAATGGCGCCCAACACCGGCCCGAAATTAAATGGTTGCGGACCCTGCGAGAGAGTGAAGATCGCGCTGCGATTGTTCGATGCGGCGGTATTAAAGGACGTATCCGACAGGTCCTGCCGCGCGAGAACCGGCAAGTTCTGCGTGACCACGTGGCCGAAGTTGGAACCAAATACGCCGATATCGAAGCCACGGCCGTAACCCATACGGAGGACGGTCTTGGAATCGAACTGGTAGGCAACACTCATGCGAGGTGCAAATGCCTTGTAAGTGTTGTCGACGTTGCCATTCGAGCCGACACCACCGTAGCCGGCGACCCGGATCAGGCCGTCATTCAGGTTCGCAAAACCCCCGTTGCCCTTGCCGTTGACCGTTTCGGGGAAATACATTTCCCAGCGCACGCCGTAGGTCAAGGTGAATTTTTGGCTGACGCGCCAAGAGTCCTGACCGTAAAAGAAGGTGCGCTTCTGGCGCTCGGCGGCAGTCAAGCTGGTGCTCACATAGCGCTGGAACTGGGTGACGTCCCCGAGAAGGAATGTAGCAATTCCGAGGCCATTCGATCCCGCATTCCCAGTGCCAAGCTGATCGAAGAATAGCAAACCCGCGCGGCTTTGATCGCTGGGCACACGAAGATTCATCGCGTAGCGGATGTCGGCGCCGAACTTGATGGTGTGGTTGCCTTGCGTCCGCGTCCAGTTGTTTACAAACTGGAATTGCTGTTCACTCTCGGTGAGTGGGCAATTGCAACGGGCGGCGTCCAGACCATCACCAAAGGCGTAGGTACCAGCGTTGTTGTTACCCAACTGGCCGTTCACCCCGCCGTTGTTGCCGTTATTTTGAAAGAGGAAGCCAGATAAGCCACCAGTAGTCGGCGGTCCGGAGATCCCGGGTCCCGAGTTAAGTCCAGGGAACCCGAACGCGTCCATAGGTGACTTAGTCCCGTCGGAGTACGCCGTTTTCGGGTTGTACTTAAAATATCCGAAGCGGAAGTCCGTAAGCCATTTGACGCCAATAGCCTTCGTGAAGCCAGTGGCTAAGCTATAGTTATGAACGATGGAACTGCCGTTCAGACCGCCGGGGCCAAACCCGACGCTACCGAGTGCGCCAAGTCCGCCCAAACCGGACAGGGAGAAGTAATCGAGGCTGAAGCGCCCGAATACCTGATAATTGTGAGGAGCGTTGTAGTCGATGCGTACGTCAAACGACTTTTGATCAAAAGGACCTGCACCACTGTTTGTGAAATTATTGTTGACGCCCGAGGCTGTCGGAGTCGGAAAAAGAGCGAGGACGTTGCCCACATTCTGGCCGATCATTCCGATAGGAATCATATTGTTGACAAAAGCCGTACGGCCCGAACCAGTGGCAGAATTGCCCGTGGTGGGATCGAAGATCTGGCCGCTAGGAACGCCACCTACAGGTGGTCCGTAGGCGTTCAGGTACTCGCTTAGGTCGCAAAAGCCTGGAGTGCCGCTCGTAGCGTTCGTAGCCGGATTGCATGTTTTAACCACCTCCGGTGTCGGAACTGTGTACAGGTTGGTGATACCTTGCTGCTGCTTGGTTCCCTGATAGTCACCAAAGAAAAAGAGCTTATCTTTGAGGATCGGGCCACCGACAGACCCGCCAAACTGCTTCCAATTTGCAGAAGCAAGAGGGACTCCAGGCTTGTTCGTAAACGGATCGCGAGCCTGCTGGTCGCTGCTGCGGTAGAAGTAGAAGCCGCTGCCGTGGAATTCATTCGAGCCGGACTTGGTCTGCACTCGGACGATTCCGGACGTGCTCTTGCCGGACTCCGCGTCGTAGTCCTGAAGGGCGATTTTGGTCTCGGCGATGGCGTCAAGATTAGGGTTCACCACGATGATGCCCAAGATGGGATCTTGATTGTCAGTACCGTCGAGCTCGAAGTTGGTTCCAGAGAAGTGCTGCCCATTGACTTGGATCTGGCCGCCGCCCTGGGGATTTTCCGTGGCCGCGTGGCTGAAACCTGGCAATTTCTGAGTGCCTGGCGAGAGCAATTCGAAATTCGTAAAATTGCGATTGAGGATCGGCAGATCTTCGACGTACTTTTGGTTGAACTGTATGTCCACGTCTGCGCGATCGGTTTGCAGCTGGGGAATGTCGCCGGTGACCTCGACCGTTTGCGTGACCTCGCCGATCTGCAGGCTAGCATCCACATTTACCGACGAGTCGGCGTTTACCGCTACGCTGGAGACGTCGTAAGCCTTAAACCCCGTGGCTTCCACGTGAACGCGGTAGCTGTCCGGGATCAAGTGAGTGACCGAAAAGTTGCCGCTTTCGTTGGTGGCGGTCTCGAACACCGTGCTCTTGCTGAGCGAGGTTACCGTGACCTTAGCTCCAGACACCGCATTACCTTGGGCATCGGTAACGGTCCCGAGGATGCTGCCGAAAACCGCCTGAGCCAAGGTGGTTGACGTCTTAAGGCCACACACCAGACCAAGAACAACCACTCCCACCCAAATCAATCGCCTCACCATTGTTGCCTCCTTCGAGAAGCCACTCGAGACCTGCTGAGTTCTGACAATCTATCGCCATGACGCAACGGCCAGTCTTAAGCCGCAGATCATTGCTCTTCATTTTCTGAAGATTGGAAACGTTGAACGTATGGGAGGAATATCTAGCAGCAACACGCCAGCAAAAGCCGCTCTGGTCATGACGCACACCCCCCAGACGACAACTACCTCGACGTAAAAAAACACCCCAAGCGAACTCTTCCCCAAAAGCGCACCTGGGAAGACCACAAAACGCAGGTCCGGGCCCTCGACAAGGCCGAACTGAGATTACGATGCCTACTATTAGTTTTTTTTCTGTGTTAGATTGAAGTCTCAGGGCGTCTGATACGGTTACGTTTCTTAAATCCCAATCTTGCAAGGAGATGGGCCGGTTGTTACACTCCCTTTAACCGGTTGTCACGAGGGTTCCGTTGACCGAACGCGAGCAATATCTCGGGCAAATCGACAAGCTGGTGAACAGCCACGTGCTGCATGGCTCCGAGTCTCTGTGCAAGCTCCTGCGCTATCTCGCAAAGCATGTCCTCGATCATCCCGGAACTCCGATCAAGGAGTATCAGATTGCGACCGAAGTCTTTGGCCGGTCCACCGACTTTGATCCTCAGTTAGATTCGATGGTGCGGGTCCAAGCCGGTCGTCTACGCGTCAAGCTCGGGGAGTACTACGGATCAGACGGCGCGGAGGATCCGGTCATCGTAGAGCTGCCCAAGGGCACCTACGTGCTCTCATTTCATCACCGGGCCGCCGGTCCACCGAGAGCGCACGCTTCTGCAATTGCCGAACCGGAGCCGGGTGGCGCATCGCCCCGGCGAAATTGGATCATCGCCACAAGTTTGCTGGCCGCTTTGTTGGTGATTTCCTTGATCGCCATCCTCAGCATGGTTTCCAACAGAAATCCTGCCCAAGCCGGGATTTCTCGCGACCCCGACGGCGTGCCCGCGGCATTTCGGGTTTTCTGGAACGGCTTTGTCTCGGGACAGGAAGAACCTTGGGTGATCTTCAGTAACGCTAAGTTCGTGGGCCGGCCGGAAATCGGCTTGCGTTATTACGACACCAAAGACAAGAACACTCCGATCTTCGATCACTACACAGGCGTCGGAGAAGTCTTAGCCGTCCACGAACTCGACCACCTTTTCGAAACTTTCCATCGCCAGATACGCGTGAAGCGCGGCAGCTTGTTCTCGCTCGACGACGCTAAGAACAACAACCTAATATTCGTCGGATCCCCACTGGAGAACTTGACCTTGCTGGAAGTACCCGGAACGCAGGAGTTTGTCTTCCATCGGGTGACCACCGGACCACGCAAGGGCGATCCGGAGATCATCAACGTGCACCCGCAACCAGGCGAACTGAAGGAATTTCTGGGCACACCCGCCAGTGAGACATTGACCGAAGATTATGCCGTCATCGGCCTGGTGCGGGGGCTGAACCCGGGCCAGGCCGTGTTGGTACTCGCGGGAGACACCACCATGGGGACGCAGGCGGCTGTCGAGTACGTCTGCCGCAAGAATTCGGTCGAGGAGCTTCTTCTACGCCTTTCTGTTTCGCAGAGCGGCCAGCTCAAACCGTTTGAGGCCGTGCTCCACGTGAAAGTAACGCGGGGCGTACCGGTTTCCACGGAGTTAGTCGCCCTGCGCAATGGCACTTCCTAGTCGGCCTGAGACTGTATCTTTTTCCGCTGGGACTGGCTCGTTGGCCGGAGAGTGTCGCGCACCCGGAATGCAAGTTCCGCCGGTTCTATTGGGGGGCGGTCAGACGCGGATCGAGTTGAGCGGCTTTGTGAAACTCTTTTGCGGCCTCTTCGTTTTCTCCCTTACGTTGTAGCGCCAATCCCAGCTGAAAGTGCGCGGGTGCATAACCGGGCGCCGCGCTGATCGCCGATCGGAATTGGGAGATTGCGCCGTCGAGATCCCCGGCATTGAGAAGCCGCCGGCCAGAGTTCGCCGCAAAAAGAGCCGCCTGCTGATTCGTTTTATCCTTGCCGATATCGATTCCTGCCTTGGATTCCGCGGCCGCTCCCTGGCTATCGCCAAGCTGCCGAAGCACCGCAGCCAAGGTCGTATGTGCTCCCGCAAAATCCGGCTGCAAGCGAATCGCTTCCCGCAGCGAACTAGCCGATTCTTCGAGCTTCCCTTGTTGCTTGAGAACTGCACCCAGCGTGTACCAAGCCTCTGCGTAGTCGGGTTTCGCTCGAAGCGCTGCGTGAAGTTCGTCTGCCGCGGCCGGAAAATCGCCTTGCTGCCACAGCGTGACGCCAAGCGTGTAATGCACATCCGCTTGCTGCGGGTCGAGTTCCTCTGCCTTCCGGAATTCCGCCGTCGCTTCCGCCAGTTTGTCTTTCAGCTTAAGAGCCAGCCCGAGGTCATAATGCAGGTTTGGGTCTTGCGGAGATGTCTTGAGCGCAGCCTCGAACTGGCTTATAGCTGCATCGAAGTCCGTCTTCTGAAGGTAGGCAACCCCAAGGTTAGTTTCATACCCGGTATCGTGTGGACGCGCATGCAGTGCGGCCTGAAACTCCGTGATGGCCGTATTCGCGTCACCCACTTGGAGCAGCGCGAGTCCGAGGTTGTTGTGCGCATCTGCATTTTCCGGTTCCGCTTTTACCACCTCGCGAAACGCTGCCACCGCTTGGTCCGCATTTCCGGATCGCTGTTCTAGCAGTCCCAGCAAATTCTGTCCATCGATCAGGTGCGGCTGCAATTTCACCGCGACGAGAACCTCGCCTAGAGCGCCGTCCTGGTCGCCTTTCAGGCGCAGCGCCTGAGCCAGATAAAAGTGTGCTTGCGCGTTCTCTGCGTCCAGGCGGACGGCGTCCTGGAGGTGTGGAATCGCGTCATCCAGGGCCTTCTCCTGGAATTTCAAAACGCCCAGATGCAGGTGTGCGGAGGCCAGCTCCGGCTGCAGTCGCAACGCTTCGGCAAATTCGTTCTCTGCATTGTGCGGCGGCGGTGTGCTCGCAGTATCCGACGTGGCTTTTGCTGAATCGGTGTCGGTCCCGCCAGAATGTCCCGCTTCCTCCCCGGACGCCGAGGTTGCCGCAGTCACCGAGGTCTCCCTCACCAACAAAGTTCCCAACTCGTCGTGCAGTTCTGCACGGCCCGGATCAAGTTCAACCGCATGCCGCATTTGCTTGACGGCGCCTGCCACATCACTCGACGCATCCAGCGCGCGAGCCAGCGTGCGGTACGCCTCCGACTCGGTCGGAGCAAACCTCACCGCCTCGCGTCCTTCGCGTGCCGCGCGTTTCGGATCCCCTTTAAGAAGATAGGCGCTGGATAAATTCATGTGCGCCTGAAAAAAATCCGTGCGTAAGTCCAAAGCCGCCTGAAATTGCGCGATCGCGAGGTCCACCTGTTTCTGCGCCAACAAAACCCATCCCAGCGAGTTATGACCTTCAGGGCTTCGCGGCTGCAGTTGCACCGCCTTCTCAAACGCCGCTCGCGCCGAGGCCAAATCCCTCTGCTGCAACGCGGCAATTCCCTGGCGGTAAATCGCATCCGCCTGCGCAGCGCGCCCAACCACCGGGGCAGACGTGTCCTGGCCCGGTAACGCGCACGGCAGCGCTACCCATAAAACCAGCACGGTCAGCTTCATTCTGCAAAACGACTTGTAGCGAATCCCAGCGGCTCTCACATTCGAAATCGTAACACGGCACCAGGATCACCTCGCCACGCTATCCCGTTGATTCATCGCAATGGTTCTCACTTCACCCCCAACGGACTCACCGGCAAGCAGCCTTGACCGCCTCCCGCCCACGCCCTACTATCCGTTGAAGGCATGGTCTTCTCGAAACCCCTTCAGCGCCGCGCGTCTTCCTCGCTCCTCCTGTTTATCTTTGCCATCCTGCTTCCGCTTTCCATTCTTCTCGCGGTCGACAACCCGCAGACCACAGCGCCCAAGCCCCTCGCGTACTTCACCGACATCGCAAAACAAGCCGGCCTCACCATGATCAACACCTTCGGCGGCATCACCACCAAGAAATACATCATCGAAACCACCGGCACCGGCGTCGCTATCTTCGACTACGACAACGACGGCTGGCCCGACGTCTTCATCGTCAATGGCTCTAAGCTCGAAGGAATCCCCGCAGCCGACGCTCCTACGAATCACCTTTACCACAACAATCACGACGGGACGTTCACCGACGTTACGCAAAAAGCGGGCCTCGCGCACACCGGCTGGGGCCAGGGCGTCTGCGTCGGCGACTACGACAACGACGGCTTCGAAGATCTGTATGTCACTTACTACGGCAAGAATGTGCTCTATCACAACAATGGCAACGGCACCTTCACCGACAACAGCAAAAAAGCCGGCGTCGCCGGCTCCGGCAAAGCATGGGGCACCGGCTGCGCTTTCGTCGATTACGACCGCGACGGCCATCTCGATCTAATGGTGGCCAATTACGTTGATTTCGATTTATCGACCACCCCCGCTCCTGGCGAGCGGTCCACCTGCATTTGGAAAGGTGCCCCGGTCATGTGCGGTCCGCAGGGCCTGCCGGGCGCAAAAAATATCCTCTACCACAATCGCGGCGACGGCACCTTCGAAGACGTCACCGCAAAATCTCACGTGGACCAAACCGACGGCCACTACGCCTTCAGCGTCACCACCCTCGATTACGACAACGACGGATGGCCCGACATTTTCGTCGCCTGCGACTCCACTCCAAGCATCCTCTATCACAACAATCGCGACGGCACCTTCAAGGACGTCGCTATCACCGCGGGCGCCGCATTCAACGAAGACGGCCGCTCCCAAGCCGGCATGGGTTCCACCGCCGCCGACTACAACGGCGACGGCCACCTCGACATTTTCAAAACCAATTTCTCCGACGACACCGCCACGCTCTACCGCAACAACGGCGACGGCACCTTCGACGACGTCACCTACCCCGCAGGTCTCGGCCTGCACACCCAATACCTCGGCTGGGGTACCATGTTTTTCGATTTCGACAACGACGGTTGGCCCGACCTTCTGCTCGTAAACGGTCACGTCTATCCCGAAGTCGACAGCCAGCACCTCGGCAGCAATTTTCAGGAGCCCCGAATCCTCTACCACAACAACGGCGACGGCACGTTCACAGACGTCTCCGCCGCAGCCGGACCAGGAATCAACACGCCGACGTCATCGCGAGGTCTCGCCATCGGCGATCTGTGGAACGATGGAAAACTCTGCGCCGTCGTCAGCAACATGAACGCCCCACCCAGCCTGCTGGTCAATCAGGTACGGACGCCCAACCATTGGATTTCGTTCCGCCCCATCGGATCGATCGGCGGAAAGAAATTATCACCGCAGCAGTCCGTGACCACTCCGAATTCGCCCGCACTACAATCCAATCGTGATGCCATAGGCGCGCGCATCAGAATCAAAGCCGGCACTCGCATACTCGTTGATGAAGTTCGCAGCGGCTCCAGCTTCATCTCCAACAACGACATGCGCGTTCATTTTGGTTTGGGCCCCGCCTCCAACATCGACTGGGTCGAAGTCCGCTGGCCCAGCGGACTACTGGAGAAGTTCGACAATCTCGCTGTGGACGCGTTCCATACTCTGAAAGAAGGCACGGGGACTTCCGTGCCGAACGGCAAGAAGAACTAGCGCGGCGCTGCTGGAGGGTGAAAGTTCTAATCCGAAACAAGCTTCGCGAAGCCCACGGGATACTATCCACCAGGTCGGCTAGCGGCTCGCGGACTCCCGATTGCCTCCACAACCTCGCTAGTGCATGGTGACACTCGCTTTCCCCCTATCGTGCGCCCACCTCTTCCATTAACTGGAGCGGCAAGAAGCAGGGTCGTCGCCGGACTCGAAAGCACCGCCATCGGCTGCACTCGGGCGAGTGCAACCGGTTCCGGGCCGCTCGCCCTTTTGTGCACACTATCGACCGGAAGAAACGCCGCTGACTCCAGCATCAGGTCAACACGGCCGCGCACATCAAATTTTTCCAGCAAAGTGGAAACGTGAAACTTGATGGTGCGCACCGAAATGTTCAGCTTCGCCGCGATTTCTTTGTTGCTCAGGTTGAGCGCAACACTGGTAAGCACCTCACGCTGTCGCCGGCTCAGCGGAAATCCTGGCGTTCGAGTCCCCGAACAGGTCTCGATGAGCTTTGCGGCGCGCTCTGCGACCTGGTCGAACAACTCCTGGCCCGCCGCTACCATCACGCCAAAATCTTCAGGCGTTTGCTGCCGCGCAACGCAGTGAATCGCCAGCAGGCTGACTGCCTGCTCTACCGGCATCCTACCGTATTTGTCCGCTTTGACCTCGAATCGCCGCGTTCCCGTCCTTCTATCGACAAACACAAATTCCGTCGGACGAATCGAACCACCGGGGATCGAACTATGCCCAGATTGGAACTTTTTATCGTGGCCCATATGCGGCCCCCTTCCGTACATCCCTTTTCTTTGCGCGGACGCGCTTCGCTTTCCGCCGTTTCGTTCGGTTTCGCTAGCAGTGCGCCCTCACCAAGGCTTTCGTGCGGGCCACTCTGCCTATCGCTGGATGTGTGCAATTGCGGGGCCGCGCAGCCCCGCGCCCATCACCCATTCTGGTCGTTCCGGGCGCGACACCTCGTAAAAATCAAACTGCACGCCCACTCCACGCTCCCCGGACGGCGAATCCATAGGCTCCACCCGCACCACGTGACCAGTGCACAGCCACTGCGCCGTGGGTACTCCTGTGATCTGCTCCGGCATTTCCACCACCAGGTCGAGTGCTGCGCCCTTGCTAAGTTCTAGGCTCGTCGCGAAAAAGACCCCTCTCTGCGACAGATTCTTTGTTTCAGCCTTCAGCTCGCTAGCGCTGGGCTTTCGCACTCGAACGCGCAGATCCGTCCTCAGATTGTGCCGGCGGGACAAGCGCCGGTCGTGCTCGAACCGATCTACGAAGTGTTCCATGGCAAATCCTCCAGGGATTCCAGCAGGTGCGCGCGCCGAGTGCGCGCGAGAGGGGAACTCATAGGATCGGCTTGTTCCACTCATTAGCCCAGACTCAATTTAGTACTGCCCGTGCGACGCAGGTTGGCTGACGGACCCTCGCTCGCTCGTGCCCGCCTTACTCAACGCCTCCTTGATCCCGTCTTCGATCCCTTTGAAATTTCTAATTCCCGTGGAACGGGCGCATGGCAACTCCTAAGGGCCTTGGTTGCAATTCATAACCACAGCCGACAAACACGCACGGATCGCCCGGCCACTCCGTCAAATGGGCCTGCCGCTCCATTTTGTAGTGCTAACTGACTTGGTATTCAGACCCGATCAACGGGCGGAAGTTGCAACCGGTCTCGAGAGAACATTCTCATGAACCGTGGGCAATTAATCGCTGTGAAGCTTGCGACTGCGAAGTCAAAGTGATTCGGCCGTCCGCGGAAGCTCGCGCAACCCCCAGGTGTGGCTGCGGTGCGCAAATGAAGAAACCAGATCTCAAAACCGGCGTTCGAAAGATGCGCACGGAGGTAGAAATCTTGACGGCTGCAAAAACCAACCGGAACTAACCCTCGGCAGGTTCCCGATCCTCAGGACATTCTGGTGCGCGTTGAACCGAGCTTAGGGCTCGCTCTTGTTTTTCTGAGCCTTGGCGCGCGCTCCTGTAGGAGGCAATTTCTCTGCCGGCGACCTGACGCAATCTGCAAGGATCATCGGCGGTGCATCGCGCTCGGATTCACTATGCCGATGGTGATGAACAACCTCGGCAAAGGGAAGAAACCTTCCAGGCCTTATCGGACGTCGGACACGGGCGCCTACTCGCGGTTCGAACCAGCGCGGGCTATTTCAGCGCGTCGGCGCCCGCCTTCGCGCACTGTCCGTCCTGCGCCGCGGTGCCGCCGGAAACTCCGATAGCCCCCGCGATCTTCCCATCCACCAAAATTGGAATTCCGCCTTCGATGGGCACCGCGCCCTGCAAGCGCAATATCCGCATGCCATCTCCTCCAGCCGCGAGCGCATCCTGATACGTTTTGGTTGGCCGCTTGAACAGCGCCGCGGAGCGCGCTTTCTCGATGGCAACGTTCGCGCTGCCAATCTGCGTGTTGTCCATCTTTTCGTAGTAGACCAGGTTCCCGGATGGATCCACGATGGCCACCGCCATCGCCCAATTGTTCTTTACCGCTTCCGCCAGAGCAGGAGCCGCTGCCTTCTTGGCGTTCTCCAGACTAACAGCCGCACCATAAGGATTAGGCATCTGCGCAAACGCGCTCGCCAATATACTCATGGCAAAAATCAGGGTCGCACCAAGTCTTACGAAACATCGCTGTGACATGTTCGCTCCTTTTCCAGTTTCATCGAAAAGTTGTCCCATTACCTACGGCTGCGGATGCGGCAACGCATTCGCCCGGTCCACCATCGGTTGCGGCGCGCTCGGTTGGTGCAACGGTGGCTGCCCCCTCGTGATGGCCCAGTGCTCCAACCAGCCGGACCCTTCTTCTCCCACGTAGGTATCCGGCAGCGCGTATGCCGGGTCGCCCAGCGCGTTCTGGAGAGTAATAAAGCGATAGCCGCGCTTGCGGAGCAGCTCCAGGACTTCTCCGATATGCTCCGCCTCCAATTGATTGGCATGCATCAGCAAAATCTGCTTTGGCTCGTAACCCAGCAGGTCGCGGGAGAGCTTCTCGAAATAGGAAAATACCTCGGTTGTGTACGAAAGATACGAGTTGACCACTTCCTGTTGCAGCGTGGTATCACCGCGTTTCTTGGCGTCGTCGTAGACCGTTGCAAACATCCAATCCCAGGCGTCCATGGTCACCGGCGCAATTCTATAGCCGCGTTCCACCAGAAACGCTTCAGCCTCGCGCCGCGTTTGCAGGTCCCGGCCAGTATCCAGATAAGGATGCCTGAAATACCGCAGCTTCATATTGCGCTGCGCCAGCAAGAGCCGCGTGACACTCTCGCCCTGGATTACCGCATCCTCGAACTCCCTTAAACTCACGCGATTCATGGAAGTGTGCCCGTACGTGTGATTTCCTAGCTCGAAGCCCGCCTCCACCCACATATTCAGTGCTGCGATGCGCTCGTCAACTTCGCCCCATTTGAAATAGAGCTTGCGCTCGTTCACGAAGCCGACAACCGGAATTTTCTGCTCGCGCAACGTGCCCAGGAGTTGCTTGGTCATCGCGGTAATCTGCGCGGCAGACATGACATGGGCAGCTCCCGCAGGCAGGTCGTCAATGGTGATGGCGACCTGGCGGACCGGTGGCGCTTCATCGGGCGTCGCCCGAGCGCGCTGCGCCATCGAGAAAACGAAGACAACCGAGAGCATTGCCAGCAACAGTTTCATGGAAACGGTCCTCACCTGATCTTGAACTTCCATTTCGTGTCTGGCGACAAACCGTCGTCGCCAACGACGGCGGCTTCGGCGACGCCGACATACTTGTCCGCGCCGCCATAATAGAACAGGAAGCGCTTTCCTTGCCGCACCATCCCTTCCACAAACACGACATTCGGCACCTGGCCAGCCTTTTCCCATTCTTTTTCGGGAACGAAAACAGGCTCACTGGAGCGATACAGCAGTTTCCGCGGATTCCCGCGGGCAAAAACGGCGATGCCGGTGCGGTAAACGAGATTGTCGTCCGCGCCGTTGTAGACCAGCACGATGCCGCGCGACGTAACGATTGGCGGTGGGCCCGGTTCCACAACGCGAGAGTCGAACTTCCCGGCTCGTTTCGGAAGCACCGGCGCACCGGTCGCTTCGCTCCAGTGCATCAGGTCGGTCGAATACGACAGCCCCATCTGGTCCGTCTTGTCGACGGCGGTTCCCAGCCAGTACATCCAGTATTTTCCTGCGATTTTTTCCGAGACGATCGCGCCCGATTTCGTCCAGCCGACGTTCCAGTTGCCTTTGTAAGCCGGCACGATAACGCCTTGGCGTTCCCAATGCATCAGATCGTACGACGTTGCCAAGCAAAGCTGTGCGTCCTTCTTGTTATAGCCCGTGTACGTCAGATAAAACGTGCCGCCAATTTGCTGCAAGCGCGGATCTTCCACCCCGCCATCTTTTTCGTACTCTGCCTCAGGTGACAGGACTGGCTCCGCGCGCAACCGCGTAAAGTGAATGCCGTCCAGGCTTTCCGCGTAGCCGAGGCGAGATGTGCCAGACGCGTCCTGCGCCCGATACAACATAACGATTTTCGTCGGACGGACATGCAGATCGCCTGGAGGCTGGGCAATCGGCACGCGTAAGACGGTCGGATTGAAGGTCCCGGCCGATTCCCAGGATGTCCCTTGGGGCCACACCACCGGCTCGTCCGAAACGCGACGCCAGGAGCCGAAGGGAGAAATACTCGTTTCCGCAAAGAGAACGACTGGCGTCAGGAGCACGAGCAGCACCCATCTTCGCGTGATCCACCATGGCAGCGGCCACCGACTGCTTACCCTGAATTTCGAAGGGTGCCGGGCGCTTTTGCCGTAGCAACGCAAACCAACGAAACCCGCCAGGTCAAACAATTCTGAACCTCCTCGCTAAAAAATCTCACGTGCTGGGTTTACCGGCCTTCGACCGATCGAAGTGTTCCGTGCGAACGATGCCCTCGCCTTCTTTCACGTATATGAGCTGGTTCGGCTTGATTTCTTTCAGCGTGTCCACTCCTCCGCTGGGCCAGCGGATTTCCAGGAGGTCGATCTTGTCGGCTTTTCCGATTCCGAAATGCACACGCAGATCATTTTGCGAAATGTAGCTGCCCCCGCTACGAACTTCGTCGATCTGCTGGTGCGGTTTGGACTCATCCGGGAGTTGCGTGACGCACCGCAAGCGCGCTCCGATGCCGCTGCGATTCGACTTCGTGCCGATCGTCCGCACCTTCAGCCAGTTATGCCGCGTTCCATGGGCATCGATGGAAGAATCGCAGCGCAGCAGCTGCGGAAAATCATTGACGGTGTTCACCACCACGTCGATGTCGCCATCGTTGTCGAAATCGCCGAATGCGCATCCGCGTGACGCCACGGGGACGGTAATGCCAGGGCCTCCTTGCAGCGACACGTCATCAAACCGCCCGTTGCGCAAATTCTTGTACAAAAGCTTTTGCTGTGGATAACCCGCTTCCGTTTTGAGTTGTTCCACTTCCGGGTAGACGTGGCCGTTGCAGATCAAAATGTCCGGCCAGCCATCGTTGTCCATGTCGAAAAAACCGCAGCCCCATCCCAAAAATTGTGTGTGCCGCCCCAACCCGGCGGCGAACGTCGTATCTTCAAACGTGCCGCCACCAAGATTGTGATAAAGCGACGGAGTGTCTCCCGCGAAATTTGTTTTCACAATATCGAGATTACCGTCGAGATCGTAGTCCGCGGCGGAAACCCCCATCCCGGCTTGTGGTTTGCCGTCCGCGCTGAGCGCGCAACCCGACTCCATGGCGATGTCCTCGAACTTGCCGTTGTGTTTGTTCTGGTACAGCGCGCTCGCGGTGGAATCGTTGGCGACGTAAATGTCCGGCCAGCCGTCATTGTCGAAGTCGGCGGTCAGAACGCCGAGTCCGTAAGTGCCGTTCGCCTGGAACAAACCAGCAGACTGGCTCACATCGGAAAAAGTGCCATTTCCGTTGTTGTGGTACAGAATGTTCTTACCGCCATTCAGTCCAGGTGGCCCGCAAGCAACCATTACGCCTTTATACAGACACGGTCCGGACTCGGGAACAGGCGCGGTCGCGAGGTCGAGGTCAATGTAGTTCGCGACGAAAAGATCCAGCCGCCCATCGCGGTCGTAATCGACGAACGCGCAGCCCGTATTCCACCGCTTTCCAGAACCTGCAACACCTGCTTTTTCGCTCACGTCGGTGAACGTGCCGTCGCCGTTGTTGTGGTACAGGACGTTTTTGCCGAAGTAGGTGACGAACAGGTCTTCGAAGCCATCGTTGTCGTAGTCGCCGATGCAGACACCCTGTCCCCAGCCCGCGTGCGCGACCCCAGCTTTCGCGGTCACATCGGTAAACGTGCCATCGCGATTGTTCCTGAACAGATGCGAACTCGGCGCCTGACCAGCTGGAAAGCCTTCCAGCCGCGAACCGTTGACAAGAAAAATGTCCAGCCACCCGTCATTGTCGTAATCGTAGAAAGCTACTCCGCAGCCGGTTGTTTCCAGAAGATATTTATTTTTGTGCTCGCCGCCGAAGATGGTTTTGACATTAAGTCCCGACTCGCGCGCGACATTCACAAAGCTCACGCCGAGATTCGACGTAGCGGGTACCGAGGGAACGGGAGACGTGGTTTGCGAAGCGTGGCCGAACAGCGCTCTGCGGGATGCGGAAGCCGCGAGCGCGAAGACATTTTCCAGTGTCAGCACCAGCGCGGAACGGCTCAGAGATTGCAAGAATGTCCGCCGCGACGAAAACAAAAGTGTGGTACCTTCCCGCACTGGGCAGCTCTTCGGCCCAGTACTCGACTCCGCGCTTCGGTGCCCCACCCTTGGTCTTTGAGGGTGGGTCTTTCTTTGTTCGCCGCTCGGGTACCCATCGTTGGTTTTTAGGATGGGACTCGCTTTTATCTTAGCGTATGCACGTCGAGATTCTGCAATTTCAGCGATTGGGGTAAGTCCGAGAACAAAGAGCGTTCTCGCAAGAACATGAATTCCTCTTTTCACTTCGCGCTTCGATACCAAGCTCGCCTGGCCCAATTCCAGCGACCGATGCGGCCAATCTTGATTCCGTTCGCGGCTTTCTTACTGTTCGCGTCCATGTTCTCCACCGCCTCGGCGCAAACACCGAACACTCCGGCGCAGTCGCTGGAATTATCACGACCTGTGCGTACATGGGAATTCTTGCCGATCGTGGGAACCCGCGCGGCCTTGTTCGGCGACGAAGCCGGGCGCATGGAAGCCTGGGTGTATCCACTAAAGCTCCTGCGCGAATTCCATTTGCAGTTTCATGAGAGCGGGCGCGTTGTCCCGGCCGAAGCGCTGACGCGCACCGTGGTCGTACGACCGGAATCCAGCACCATCGTGTATAGCGCTGACACCTTTACCGTCGCTGAAACATTCTTCGTGCCGGTAAAGGAACCCGGCGCGATCGTTTTGCTCGACGTGGAAACCGAGCAGCCGCTCGAGATGGAGGCGAGCTTTGTGCGCGACCTTCAGTTGGAGTGGCCCGCCGCCATCGGTGGGACCTATATGTCCTGGGACCCGGTCGCTCGGGCCTTTGTACTTGGCGAGGAAACGAAGAAGTTTGTTGCCATGGTGGGTTCGCCCACGGCGTCCGAAGAGCGGCAGGAATATCAGACCAACTACTTCCAGTCGCAAGTGAGCTCATTCCGGCTTGGCGTTACACACAAGGGCAAAGACAGAAAAATCATCGTGATGGCGGCCTCCATGAACGGCCGCCCTGAAGCAGACTCTTCCTATCTACGCCTCTCTACTGACTATACCGAGCTGTTGAAAGACTCCTCCGAATACTACAAACGTTATTTGCACGAAACCGTGAGCCTGACTCTGCCCGACGCGCGGCTTCAACAAGCGTACGACTGGTCTCGCGTTAGCGAACTGCAAGGCATGGTGAGTAATCCATTTCTTGGCACTGGATTGGTTGCCGGGTACCGAACTTCCGGAGGGAGTGCGCGGCCAGGATTCGCGTGGTTCTTTGGCCGCGATTCATTGTGGACTTCGTTCGCGTTGAACGCTGCGGGCGATTTCGCAAACACCCGGACAGCACTCAGCTTCGTGAGCAAGTTCCAGCGCGATGATGGAAAAATTCCCCATGAAATTGCGCAAACCGCCAGCCTGATTCCCTGGTTCAAGAATTTTCCGTACGGGTATGCATCCGCGGACGGCACGCCGCTGTTCCTCATTGCCATGAATGACTATGTGGTGCAAAGCGGAGACGTTGCTTTTGCCAAGGAGAAATGGGACAGCGTCTGGAAGGCGTATCAATTTTTGCGCTCAACCTACGACGCGCAGGGATTTCCACAAAATCTTGGAATTGGGCATGGTTGGGTCGAGGGCGGCCCGCTCTTGCCGGTGAAGACGGAGCTTTACCAAACGGGCTTGGGGGCGGAAGCGTTGCGGGCACTCGCGAATCTGGCGCAGCTGGCCAGCAAAGACGACGTTGGCAAGCAGCTTTCGGAGGAATTCGCGAAACAGCGGCTGCTTGTCGAGAAAGCCTTCTGGCTGGCCGAGAAAAGCAGGTACGCGTTCGCGCTGGATCAGAACGGCAAGCCCGTGGACGAAACCAGCGTACTGGCAACCGTGCCGATGTGGTTTGGTTTGCTCGATGATAAAAATTGCGAGCAGATGATTTCGCTGCTTGCGGATTCCGATCATCAAACCGATTGGGGTATGCGGATTATTTCGAATCGCGCCACGCGTTTCAGTGGCGGTGGGTATCACTACGGCTCGGTGTGGCCGCTGTTCACAGGGTGGGCGTCGGTGGGCGAGTATCGCTATCACCGCGCACTGCCAGCGTACGAGAATCTGCGCGCGAACGCGTTGCTGGCGCTGGACGGATCGCTCGGGCACGTGACCGAAGTATTGTCGGGGGATGTGTACCAGCCGCTTTCGACGAGTTCGCCGCATCAGATTTGGTCCGCGGCCATGGTCGTGAGCCCGGTATTACGTGGCATGTTGGGGTTGTCTTCCGATGCGAAGACCGGGGCCCTCACGTTCGCCCCGCATGTGCCTGCGGACTGGGCGGCCTTCGAGATTCACGGCGCGCGAGCGGGACCCGCGCGCATGGATTTGAGTTATGCGCGATCGGCGGACGGAATCACGTTGCACGTGAATTGCACGAGCGCCACTGCGTGCCCGATCGAATTCTCTCCGGCGCTGAGTCTGCGCGCGCACGTGCTTGGAGCGGAAATGAACGGCCGGCCGGTGGCCTTCCATATCGCGACGAATCAGGAAGATCAGCACGTGAATGTGCGAGCCTCGGCGTCCGGCAAATCGAACACACTGAGGATACGCGTGCGGAATGATTTCGGTGTGAGTTACGAATCCGTGCTACCACCGCTGGGTTCGCGGAGTCAAGGATTGCGGATGCTTTCTGAAACGTGGACGTCCGATCGGAACACGTTGACCATGGACGTGGCGGGTGTCGCTGGCGGAGTCTATGAGTTGACCGTGTGGAATCCCAGTCAAAGCGCAACCGTTGAAGGCGGAGAATTGCTGAGCGCGACCAATGGAAACGCCAAGGTGCGTGTGCAGTTTCCGGCGGGTGAGTCGAATGAATATACCCGCGGCAAGATCGTGTTTCACTTTTCTGGAGCACGAGAACCGCGGGGCGAGCGCGGAAAGCCAACGACGTGAATAACACCAGACGAATACGAAGTCTGGCGAATAAGAAAATCGGCATCGAGCAGCGAACGCTTTCCTAACAGCGGCGAGTTCGGACATCTGGAGGCAGAGGAATGTCTAGGACCTTGATCGTCGCAGGTTTGCTGGTGGCCAGCATGTCTACGTTCACTCCCTATGCCCGGGCGCAACTGAAAAAGGGTGCCTCGGGCCCCGAGTGGTGGCAACATGCGACCTTCTACGAGGTCTATCCACGCAGTTTTGCCGATAGCAACAACGACGGAGTCGGCGACTTGAAGGGCATCACCTCCAGGCTCGACTACCTGCAACATCTCGGCGTGAATGCCATCTGGATCACGCCGTGCTTCCCTTCCCCGCAAGTCGATTTCGGGTACGACGTCGCTGACTACGAGGATATCGATCCGATGTATGGCACTTTGGCGGATTTTGACCGCTTGGTGGCGGAAGCCAAGACCCACGGCATCAAGATCATTTTGGATTTCGTGCCGAACCATACTTCGGACCAGCACACGTGGTTTCAGGAATCGAAATCGTCGCGCGCTTCTCCTAAGCGCGATTGGTACGTGTGGCGCGATGGAAAGGGCCCCGATCAACCGCCCAATAATTGGACTTCCACGTTTGGCGGATCGGCGTGGAAGTACGATCCAGCGACCGGCCAGTATTACTACCACTATTTCTATGCCGAGCAGCCGGACTTGAATTGGCGCAATCCTGAGGTAAAGAAGGCGATGCTCGAGACCATGCGCTTCTGGTACAAGCGCGGCGTCGCAGGCTTCCGCTTGGACGCGGTCGATACTTTATTTGAAGACCCCGACCTCAAAGACAATCCGCCTTTGCCCGGACTGGACAAGTTTGGATTTCCCAACACTCACGAGATTTACAACAAGAAGTTGTCGGAAGTTCACGACATCATGCGCGAAATGCGCAAGGTGGCCGACGAATATGGCGCGGTGTTGATCGGCGAGACCTGGACGCAAAACGTGGCGCAATTGCGCGAATACTACGGTGAGCGCAACGACGAATTGCAGATGCCGATGGACCTGATGATGACCGAGTTCAAGCAACTTTCTGCTCCCGTCTTCCGCGAACATATCGGAGCGGTGGAGAGCGCGGGCGGGTGGCCGGTGTTCGTGATCAGCAACCACGACATCATGCGCTCGTACACGCGCTGGGGCGATGGGGTCCACAACGACGACATCGCCAAAGTAGTGGCGGCTATGTACCTGACGCTGCGCGGCACGCCGATTCTGTACTACGGCGAAGAAATCGGAATGGAGAACTATGGCCCGCTCAGCAAGGATGACGTGCGAGACCCGATCGGGCGACGCGGCTGGCCGCTGGAGAAGGGCCGCGACGGAGAGCGCACGCCGATGCAGTGGAACGATTCCAAGAGTGCGGGGTTTACAGATGGAAAACCGTGGTTGCCGGTGGCGCCGAGCTACACGACGCACAATGTGGCTACAGAAACGGCGGATGCGCACTCGATTCTGAATTTCTATCGCAAGATCCTCGAACTGCGACGTGATGAGCCTGCGCTGCGCAGCGGCCAATACGTCCCACTGAATCCGCAGGATCCGAATGTGTTTGCGTTCGCGCGCCGGTTCAAAGGCGAAGCGGTGCTGGTCGTCCTGAACATGTCAGGATCCAGGCAAACCGTAAAGGTCAATCTGAAAGCCGCGGGCTTCTCGAGACCGAAGCTAAGGGTCCTGGTGACCAGTTCTAACCCACCGATCACGAAAGTTTCGACTGAGTTAGTGATGGAGCCGTTTTCGGCTTTGATCGCGAAGACCGTTAAATAGCGACTCGAGTAGCCGATGACCTACTCGAGTTGAATGCGTCGCGCCTCGGCTGAGCGACATTCCGCCCCGAATCCCCAGCCACGTCACTGAGAATGGCGTCCCCGGCCACCGCATCCCCGGTGTGCTTCCGTTTCCTTGCAGTTATCTTTGGGCTTGCGGCGTCAACACGCTGGGGCCGGGGCCCGACTTTGGTTTAGAAGCATTGCGAGAGTTCTGCGCCGGGGCGATTCCATTCGTTGAAGGCAGTGCACTTCGCCCGGGGACCACAACCGGAGTTGGCTGTCCCACTTGGCGCGCCGAATCGGCCAAGGCTGCGTGGTAGGCTGCGAAGCGGATCACAATTCTTGCCTACAACCCGGAGATCATGCACAGAACTCTTCTTCCCATTCAAGATGTCGCGCGAAAACTGGAAATCCCAGATCAGTATTTGGAGCCACTTGGACGCTACGGCGCTAAGGTGCGCCTGGAGTTGCTGGCTGATCCAGCCCACAAAAGGAAGGGAAAGCTGGTTTTGACAACGCCAACCGCTTCGGGCGAGGGCAAAGCGGGGTGGAGGGCGGCCACAACGGCTCGCCGCACCGCCGTCATCCAGGAGAAAGGGACGAAGGTCAGGCGGCGAGCGTCGTGCCGAGGAGGCGACTGTCTATTCCGCGCGTTGAACGAATATTCCCGCGAGATGCTGTTTGTTGCGGATGGCGACGAGGGCCCACAGCACGACGACCACAATCGCAAGCGGAACCCCGGCCGGCGCCATGAGCGCGTGGAAGAAGAAGATGTTGACGATTACTGGCCCGAGAATCACCAAAGCGAACGGAACGAAGCGGTTGAATAACAAGAGCAAGCCGCCGAGGACCTGCACGCCGAAGATGACCACCCAGTAGTGAGAGACGAAAATGGAGCCGAAGAATTGGCCCGCGACGCCCGTGGGCGGCGGCATGGGAATGAAATGCAGGAAGCCGTTCAATCCGAAGACCAGGAAGATGAGCCCCAAGAATATGCGTGCGATCAGCGATGCGATTTTCATGTAGTTCTCCTTTTGCATGGATTTGTGTGCTCAGACCGTGGCGTGTGCCTTCACCTTTTCAAGAAGGGGCGCAAGGAAGACTTGCGGATCGACTTTGCCACCCGTCAATTGCGCGGTACTTTCGGCGGCCACGATGGTTACGTCGGTAATGCCGATGAAACGAAATACGGTGAGCAGGTAAGGAGTTACGAAGTTGTAGGACGCAAGCGGGGTTCCTTGTTCGTAGGCGCCGCCAGTGGCGATGAGCAACGTGGCTTTTTTACCGGTCAGCAAACCCGTCGGGCCGGCGGATGTGTAGGAAAACGTCTTATTGGCACGGACCACCTGATCAATCCAAAGCTTTAGCGTGGAGGGAATACTGAAATTGTGCATGGGAACGCCAAACACGTACTCATCCGCCTGCTGGAGGTCGGCAATGAGTCCGTCGGAGACCGACAGCAGCGTGGCCTGCTCGGGGGTACGAACTTCCTCTGCGGTGTGTGCCGCGGCAACCCACAGGGCGTCTATGACGGGTATATCGAGAGCGGTTAGATCGCGGGAGATGATCGTACCCCCTGGGTGGGACTTGAGCCAGGTTTCGGCGAACTGGGTTGTCAGCTTGCGGGACACGGAACGCTCGCCCATCGGGCTAGAATCGAATTTCAGCAGAGTGGACATTGGAAATCTCCTAATAGTCAAATGATGTCTATACGACATCTGATGCTTATCTTAGGACGACATGTGTCGTGTAGTCAACACTTATCTTGCTCTTCTCTGCTATACTGGTCGCTACGGAGGACCGATGCTTCAGCAGGATTGCGTACGGCTAGACCCACGTATCCGCAGGACGCGCCAGCTCCTGCACGATGCGCTGCGGCGCCTCCTCGAAGAGAAGGAGTTCGATAAGGTAACAATCCAAGACATAACGGAAGCGGCGACGCTGAATCGCGCGACCTTCTATGCCCACTATCCGGATAAGTTCGCACTTCTTGGAGAGTTGATTCGCGTAAATTTTCTGGAGCTTTTTGCAAAAAGAAACGTCCGCTTCGACGGAACCTGCTCGTCGGCATTTCAAGCCATCATCTTGGCAGTCTGCGACTACCTGGCGGAGGTGCAGAAGTCGCATTCCTCAAATCAGCACCAGTTCGAGCCGTTTGTGGAGGCGACCGTAATCGATCAGATCCGGATGATATTACTGGAGGGGTTTCGGACCCGCCCGGCCGAGCGCCGCATTTCGCCGGAAATCATCGCCGCGACGGCAAGCTGGGCAATCTATGGCGCCGTGAAACAGTGGCTGAACACACCCGACCGGGTTCCCGCGGAGCAGTTCGCGGGCGTGGCTGCCGACCTTGTGCAGCCAATCATGACGGCTGGAGTGGAGCCGGGCCCCCAAGCCTGACAAAGGAAAGGAAGAAAGGGATTTAACGCAGAGTGCATATAGAGGGGGAGCTCGAGAGGACGCGGAGAATGTAGTGTTTTTAACGATGGCGCTGCTGTCGTCCGAGACAAAAGCCCTTCGAGCGGCCTTAGGGTAAACGGGAGCGTGTGTGCTACGCGATTCCTAGTTTGCGCTGCATTTCTTCGAGCGAGACACCTTTGGTTTCGGGGTAGAAGGCGGCTACGACGAACAACTGCAGGACCATCATGACGGAGAAAAAGACGAAGGGGTAGGCACCCGAGGAGTGCGCGACCAGCGGGAAGATCAGGGAGATTACTCCGTTCATGAACCAATGGGAAAAACTGCCCAAGCTCTGGCCTTTCGCGCGGACCTGGTTGGGAAAGACTTCGCCGATGTAGACCCAAATTACCGCGCCTTGGGAAAACGCGAAGAAGGCTATGAAGCCTACGAGGAGCCAGACGAGCAGGTTTTGATGCTGCTGCGTGAAAAAGATGTAAGCCACCCCTCCAAGACAAATCGCGGTGCCCACCGATCCGACCAGTAAGAGGGTTTTCCTGCCGATTTTATCGATCACCGACATGGCGATCATGGTGAACAGGAGATTTGTGCCACCGATGGCCACGGCCTGCAAATCTCCGGAAACCTTGCTGAAGCCGGCGAAGCGGAAGATGTCGTTGATGTAGTACAGGATGGCGTTGATGCCGGAAAGTTGGTTGAACATGCCGATCGATACCGCGAGAAAGATCGGAAAGCGGTACTTCCAGGAGAACAGTGCATCGCTGGAGGCGTGTTCGGTGTCGATGGAAAGCACGATGTCCTGCAACTCTTCTTCGAAGTTTTCCTCGCCGACCACGCGGAGAACCTCGCGCGCTTCCTCGATTCGTTTCTTTTTGACCAGCCAGCGCGGGCTTCGCGGAATGCCAAACAACAAAATGAAGAACAATCCTGCGGGAAGGGCGGGAACGGCAAACTTCCATCGCCACTCGTCTGCGCCGAAATGCGCGAGGCCCACGAGGTAGTTTGAGAAATAGGCCAGCAAAATGCCGAAGACCACGTTGAACTGGAACAAGCCGACCAGGCGGCCCCGATACTTGGCGGGAGCGAGCTCGGCGATGTACATGGGCCCGAGCACGGAGGAACCGCCGATGCCGAGGCCACCAATAAAGCGGAAGAAAACCAGCGCGGACCAATTCCACGCGAATGCGCAGCCCAGAGCGGAAACGAGGTATAAGACGGCGAGAACACGCAGGCTGTCGCGGCGTCCGAATTTATCGCCCGGGATACCGGCCAGCATGGATCCGAAAATTGTGCCGAGGATCGCGCTAAAAACGGTTACGCCCAGAAGGTACGGAGATAGGTGATAAACCTCGGTAAGCGAACCGGTGGTGCCGGAAATGACGGCGGTGTCGAAGCCAAACAGCAAGCCGCCCAGAGCGGCTACTCCGGTGCTTTTGACCAGGGTGGAATTGAGAGCCATAGCTCTGGGCGCAGATTGTACAGAAGTCTGTGCAAAGAACGGCATGTTTTCTGGCTAACGTTGCGGGCCGTCTAGAGATAGCGAGGTGAAGTGCCGCAGGGCTACGCGGACTCCGTCCTGCGCTGCCGTTGGTTGCTGACGACGCCAGACCAGCGAATGAGTGTTCAACCTAGGGATGGCCTGTCTGTTTCGGGTGGTGACCGGCTTCTCATTTTTTTGGCGTTCCGCATACGCCTAACTCACCAAATGTAAATTTGCCGCAACAGAATTGACATGGCCACAATGACACGGTACGTTGAACAACTCTTCCCTTCCCGGTAGACGTTGTCCTTCCGAGGAGTTCCTCAGAGGGTTTCGGGACCGGCCGATAGCTTGGGTAAGTCTGTACAAAGGGGAGGCGAACCGAATCGGAGGTGTAGCCGCACACACTCCGAAACCCCCGAGCCAGTGAGCGGTTTTCGTTGGACGAAAAATCCATTATCCGCCGCGTGACGCGGTGCATCTAAAATTTGTTTGAAAAGCCGCGGGCGGCGTTTCCCCCGCGCGGGAGTGCATGTGAGTCAGCCGAAGAGTCAGCTGGATATGGATCAACTCAGCATCAATACCATTCGCACGCTGGCGATTGACGGAGTGCAGAAGGCAAACTCGGGGCATCCCGGGGCTCCGATGGGGCTGGCGCCGGTGGTGTATGAGTTGTGGCAGAAGTATCTGCGCTACGATCCGGCCGATCCGCTGTGGCCGAACCGTGATCGCTTTGTGCTGTCTAACGGGCATGCTTCCATGCTGCTGTATGCGACGTTGCATCTGACCGGAGTTCGAAGCGTCGATCGGGATGGCAACGTCACACCGGACAAGCCTGCGATTTCGATGGACGATCTTCAACACTTCCGGCAGCTCGACAGCAAGACGCCGGGACATCCTGAGTCACACATGACGTCGGGCGTGGAGACCACCACCGGTCCGCTGGGGCAGGGTGTGGGAAACAGCGTGGGCATGGCGATCGCGAGCAAGTGGCTGGGCGCGAACTACAACAAGCCCGGATTCGAGGTCTTCGATTTCAACGTATATGCGATGTGCGGGGACGGCGACATCATGGAGGGCGTGTGCTGCGAAGCGGCTTCGCTTGCCGGGCATTTGAAACTTTCGAATCTTTGCTGGATCTACGATCACAATCACGTGACCTTGGATGGGCCGGCTTCTTATTCGTTCAGCGAAGACGTGATGACGAAATTTGTGGGACTTGGGTGGAACGTAACGCGGGTGGCGGATGCGAACGATCTGGAGATGCTTGGACGTGCTTATGAGACGTTCCTGAAAACGAAAGACCGTCCGACTTTGATTGTGGTGGACAGCCACATTGGATATGGGTCGCCAAACAAGCAGGACTCGTCGGATTCGCACGGTGAGCCGCTGGGCGTGGAAGAAGTAAAACTGGTGAAGAAATTCTACGGTTGGCCGGAGGATGCGCAGTTTTTGGTGCCAGATGGCGTTTACGACCAGTTCAAGAAAGGCATCGGGAAGCGTGGGGCGGAATTTCACGGCGATTGGTCGAAGAAATTCGAGGACTACAAGAAACAGTTTCCGGATTTGGCTGAGCAGCTTGATTTGATGGAGCACTGGAAACTGCCCAAGGGTTGGGACAAGGACTTGCCGACGTTCCCGGCCGATGCGAAGGGGATGGCTACGCGGGATTCATCGGGGAAGGCGCTGAACGCGCTGGCGAAGAATATTCCGTGGCTGATCGGCGGGTCGGCGGACCTGGCGCATTCGAACAAGACGAATTTGACCTTTGATGGCGCGGGCGATTTCTTTCCTGACCAATACAAAGGAAGGAACCTGCACTTTGGCGTGCGCGAACACGCCATGGGCGCGGCTGTCAACGGCATGAGCGTCACGCGGTTGCGAGCTTTCAGCGCGACGTTTTTCAACTTCAGCGACTACATGCGACCGAGCATGAGGCTGGCGGCGCTGATGGAGACGCCTTCCATTTTTATTTTCACGCACGACTCGATTGGGTTGGGGGAGGACGGCCCTACGCATCAGCCCATCGAGCAACTCGCGGCGCTGCGGGCGATGCCGAACATGATCGTGCTGCGGCCGGGTGACGCCAATGAGGTTGTGGAAGCTTACAAAGTCATTCTTCAGCTTCGGCATTCGCCTGCGACACTGGTGCTGACGCGGCAGGCTATACCGACGTACGATCGGACGAAATTTGCGCCTGCGTCCGGAGTCGCGAACGGTGGGTATGTGCTGGTCGACGCCGAGGGTGGGAAGCCTGACGTCATTTTGATGGGCACGGGGAGCGAAGTACACCTATGTGTCGAGGCCTACGAAAAACTGAAGGCAGAGGGAATCAAGGCGCGCGTTGTGAGCATGCCTTCGTGGGAACTCTTCGACAAGCAGGACGCTGCCTATAGAGAGAGCGTGTTGCCGGCCGCTGTGACCGCGCGGGTTTCTGTCGAGATGGCTGCCACGTTCGGGTGGGAGCGGTATGTAGGGACCAAGGGCAAGGCGATCGGGATGCATTCGTTTGGAGCTTCGGCGCCGCTAAAGGACGTGCTAAAGAAGTTCGGTTTTCTCGCGGAAAATGTCGTAGCCACGGCAAAACAAGTTTTGGGAAGGTGAGCGCGCGATGAGGGTGGCGACTGGCTCGGACCATGCAGGGTTTCAGCTGAAGGCGACCATTGGCGAGTATTTGATCTCGCTGGGGCACGAGGTGATTGACGTCGGCGCGTACGACGAGTCACCCTCGGATTATCCGGATTTCGCAGAGAAGGTGGGGCGCGCGGTGCTGGATAAGCAGGCGGATCGCGCCGTGCTGATCTGCGGGAGTGGAGTGGGCGCGAGCGTGGCCGCGAATAAGCTGAAGGGTATTCGCGCGGGAATGTGCCATGACACGTATTCGGCGCATCAGGGAGTGGAGCACGACAATATCAATGTGCTGGTGCTGGGCGAGAGGGTGATCGGCGTCGCGTTGGCCAAGGACCTGGTGACGGCTTTTCTTGGCGCCAAATTTACGAATGAAGAGCGGCATGTGCGGCGGCTGGGCAAGGTCGCGAAGATGGAAGACAGATTTTGCGATAGGTGAGGAAAGTCTAAGCAAACTCTAAAGGAGCCTTGGGGCTTTCCTTGTAGAGCGGGGCCGTTGGGCGGGGCGTACACTAGAGATTGGGGAGTTTGCGGCAAAGGAGAGATTTATGACTACGACATCGACAGTTCCAAACGTGGGAGCCAATCAAGGCACGAATCCGTTGAAGGGTCTGCTGGCTTACGGGCAGTCGCCGTGGATGGACTACATACGGCGGGACCTCCTGACCAGCGGCGGGTTGAAGAAAATGATTGACGAGGATGGGCTGCGCGGGATGACGTCAAATCCGACGATTTTCGAGAAGGCCATCACGGGCAGCAAGTTTTATGCCGATATTCTGGAAGCTCCCGACGCGAAGCAACTTGGGGCTGGCGGCGTGTACGAGAAGATCGCGATTCGCGACGTTCGGGACGCTACCGACATTTTCAGGCCGGTCTACGACGAAACGAAGCGCCGCGATGGGTATGTGAGTTTGGAGGTTTCGCCGCTGCTCGCAAATGACACGAAGGCGACCATTGAGGAAGCGCGGCGGCTTTGGAAGACGGTGAGCCGCGAGAATTTGATGGTGAAGGTGCCGGCGACTCCCGCGGGCATTCCGGCGATCCGCCAACTGCTGGAAGACGGCATCAATATCAACATTACATTGCTGTTCGCTCAGTCCTCCTACGAGCAAGTCGCGGAGGCATTTCTTGCGGCGCTTGAAGCGCGCGTGCAGAAAGGACAGGACGTCAGCCATATTGCCAGCGTCGCCAGTTTTTTTGTGAGCCGAATCGACACCATGATCGACGGGCAAATTGAGGCCAAGCTGAAGACGGAAACGGATGCGCAGAAGAAGGCGCTGCTGACGTCGCTCGAGGGCAAGGTGGCGATCGCAAATGCCAAGCTCACGTACAAGAAGTACCAGGAACTCTTTGGCGGAGCGCGATGGAAGGCCCTCGCGGCCAAGGGAGCGCAAACGCAGCGGCTTCTGTGGGCCAGCACCAGCGCGAAGAATCCCAAGTATCGGGACGTGCTCTATGTGGAAGAGTTGATTGGCGCCGACACCGTGGACACCATTCCGCCGGCGACGTTTGATGCGTTCCGGGATCACGGCAGGCTGCGCGCGAGCCTCACCGAAAATGTCGAAGAGGCTGCGAAGACCATGGCCAACCTTGAGAAGGCGGGAATCTCCATGAAGGAAGTCACCGAGAAGCTTGTTGTGGATGGCGTCAAACTTTTTGCTGACGCTTTCCACTCGCTTCTGGAGGCTACGGGCAGGACGGCCGGAGTGCACGCGTGAGTCTGAATCGCCAGAGTTACAAACTCCCGGCCACACTCTCTGGCGCCGTCAAGGCGTCGCTTGACGATTGGAAAAATAACCAGAAGGTTCAGCGGCTATGGAAGGGCGACGCCTCCCTCTGGACCGGTACGGACGAAAACAAATGGCTCGGCTGGCTCACGATTGTTGACGAGCAGCTCGCCCAGATCGACGCGCTGAAGAACATTGCTGCCGACATCAAGAAAGCCAAGTTCAAGCACGCTTTGCTGCTCGGCATGGGCGGTTCGAGCTTGTGCCCGGAGGTGTTGCGCCTTACGTTCGGTAAGATCAAGGGGTTCCCGGAATTGCATGTCCTGGATTCCACCGATCCGGCGCAAATCAAGGCTATCGAAAAGAAGGTTGACCTCAAGAGTACCGTTTGCATCGTCTCCAGCAAATCCGGGAGCACGCTGGAACCCAACATCTACAAGCAATACTTTTTCGAGCAAATCAAAAAGAAGGTTGGCGAGCAGGAGGTTGGCAACCGCTTTATCGCCATCACCGATCCCGGCTCGAAAATGCAGCAGGTAGCGGAAATCGACAAGTTCCGCAAGATCTTTTTCGGGGTGCCCAGCATCGGCGGGCGCTATTCCGCGTTGTCGAATTTCGGCATGGTGCCGGGCTCGATCATGGGCATCGACATTCCAAAATTCTTGAAGACCACGGCGGAAATGGTGAAAGCCTGCGGCGCGGATGCAGCTGCCGACGTGAATCCAGGCGTCATACTGGGCGCCATCTTGGGAACTGCGGCGGTTAACGGGCGCGACAAAATTACCATTGTTGCCTCGCCGGGAATTCACGACCTGGGAGCGTGGCTGGAACAACTCATCGCCGAATCCACGGGCAAGGTCGGCAAGGGCATCATACCCGTCGATCGCGAAACGCTCGGCAAGCCAGTTGTATATGGCAACGATCGCGTCTTCGCCTATCTGCGATTGCAAACCAAGCCGAACAAGGCGCAGGATGCCGCGGTGGCCACGCTCGAAAAGGCCGGACATCCGGTGGTGCGCATCTCGCTGCCGAAGCTCTACAATCTCGGGCAGGAATTCTTCCGCTGGGAAATTGCCACCGCGGTCGCCGGCTCGATTATTGGCATCAACGCCTTCAACCAGCCGGACGTGGAAGCGAGCAAGATCGAAACCAAAAAGCTGACCAGCGAGTACGAGGAAAAGGGCAAACTCCCTCCCGAATCGCCGTTCTTCGAAGACCACGGCATCAAGCTTTACGCCGACGAAAAAAACACCGCCGCGCTCAAAAGCGGGTCAACCTTGACGGGTGTTCTACAAGCGCATCTCGGGCGAATTCACGATGGCGATTACTTCGGCGTGCTGGGGTACATCACCATGAACGACGCCAACGAGAACGCGCTGCAGAAGATTCGGCTGGCGGTCCGCGACAAGAAGAAGGTCGCCACCGTGCTCGGTTTTGGCCCTCGCTTCCTGCACTCCACCGGTCAAGCCTACAAAGGCGGCCCGAACAGCGGCGTCTTCCTGCAAATCACCTGCGATGACGCCGTCGATGTACCGGTGCCCGGCCAGAAATACACGTTCGGCGTGGTGAAAGCTGCGCAAGCGCGAGGGGACTTCGCAGTCCTCGCCGAACGCGGGCGCCGCGCACTTCGCGTGCACCTCGGCAAAAATGTTCGCAAGGATCTCGCCAAGCTGGGTTCGGCACTGCAGCAAGCGTTGAAGTAGGGCGCCGAAACAAGCGCCGGGAATTTATTCGCCATCGATTTATTCGCCGTCAATTGAACCGCTGAGGAGCGCACGCAATGCAACTGGGCATGATCGGACTGGGCAGGATGGGCGCTAACATGGTGCGCCGCCTGCAAAAAAACGGCCACCAATGCGTGGTCTACGACCGCAGCGCCGACTCGGTGAAACAACTTTCCGGTGAAGGCGCAACCGGATCCACGTCTCTCGACGATTTCGTGAAAAAGCTCAACAAACCGCGGGCTGTCTGGCTCATGGTTCCTGCGGGCGTGGTTGACGCCACGCTGCATGAACTCACCAGCAAGCTCGACGTCGGGGACATCGTCATCGATGGGGGCAACTCCTACTACATCGATGACATTCGCCGCGCCAAGGAGCTTTCGGCGAGAGGCATTCACTACGTGGATGTGGGCACGAGCGGGGGCGTCTGGGGACTTGAGCGAGGATATTGTCAGATGATCGGCGGCGAAACCGACATCGTGAAGCACCTCGATCCCATTTTCAAAACGCTGGCTCCCGGACGCGGCAACGTCGACCGCACCCCCGGCCGCGAAAAAGCCGGCGGAACCGCCGAAGAAGGCTATCTGCATTGCGGTCCATCCGGCGGCGGTCACTTCGTAAAGATGGTTCACAACGGCATCGAGTACGGCCTGATGGCCGCTTATGCTGAGGGCCTCAACATTCTCAAACATGCCAACGTTGGCAATCTCACGCACGAGACCGACGCCGAGACGACGCCGCTGCGCTACCCCGAGCATTACCAATACGACTTCAACCTTGCCGACGTCACGGAAGTCTGGCGACGCGGCAGCGTGGTCGCCTCCTGGTTGCTCGATCTAACCGCCATCTCACTGCTTGAACAACCTACGCTCGAACGCTACTCCGGCCGCGTCTCCGATTCGGGCGAAGGCCGCTGGACCATCATCGCCGGCATCGAATCCGGCGCTCCGTCTCCCGTTCTCACCGAAGCGCTGTATGAACGTTTCACTTCACGCGGCGAATCTGACTTTGCATCCAAGCTTCTGTCCGCAATGCGATTCCAATTCGGCGGACACATCGAAAAGAAACAATAAGCAACACGGGCCAAGCCGAAAGCAACATCAGGGAAAACCTCTCATGAGCGCAAACCACCAACCCCCAAGCCAGACCGCATCACCCTGCGTGATGGTCATCTTCGGCGCCACCGGCGACCTTACCAAGCGCAAACTCATTCCCGCGCTCTGCAATCTTGCGAACGACAATCTTCTTTCGAAGCAGTTCGCTATCCTTGGCTACGCGGCCAACGATCTCACCACCGAAAGCTTTCGCAAAACGCTCACGGAAGAAATCCCAAAATACGCTCCGGCCCAAATCGATCTGAAAAACTGGGACTGGTTCAAGGAGCGCATTTACTACGTCAAAGGCGACTTCCAGGATCCCGAGGCGTATAAGCGTCTCAACCAGCAGATCGAGGAAGTAACGCAGCGCCACAACACCATGGGCAACAAGTTCTTCTATCTCGCGGTGGCACCGCGATTTTTCTCGACCATCGTCCAGCAATTGGGGCAGGCAGGACTAACCAAGCAAGAGAACAACCAATGGGCCCGCGTCATTGTGGAAAAGCCCTTCGGCCACGATCTCGCTTCCGCCATTCAACTGAACAAAGATTTGAAGCAAGTCCTCTCCGAAGACCAGATCTATCGCATCGACCATTACCTCGGCAAAGAAACCGTGCAGAACGTGATGGTCTTTCGCTTCTCCAACAACATCATCGAACCGCTCTGGAACCGCAACTACGTTGACCACGTGCAAATCACCGCCGCGGAGACCGTCGGTGTCGAGCATCGCGGCGGCTTCTATGAGACTGCCGGCGCGCTCCGGGACATGGTTCCCAACCATCTCTTCCAGCTGCTCACCATGACCGCAATGGAACCGCCCATCTCATTCGACGCCGACGAAGTGCGCAACAAACAAGCCGAAGTGTTGCACGCCATCCAACCACTGATGCCCGAAGATGTGCTGACCAACACGGTGCGCGGTCAGTACGATGAAGGCATCATCGACAACGAGCGGGTTCCCAGCTATCGCCATGAACCTGACGTTGCGCCGGACTCCAACACCGAAACCTTCGTCGCCCTCAAACTCCAAATCGACAATTGGCGCTGGGCCGGAGTGCCCTTTTACCTGCGCACCGGGAAGCGCCTCGCGCAGCGTACCACGGAAATCGTAATCCAGTTCCGGCGTACTCCGTTCGTACTGTTCCGCAACACCACGGTGAGAAACCTCGAAACGAATCGCCTGGTGATTCACATCCAACCGGAAGAAGGTATCTCACTGAGTTTCGGCGCCAAAATTCCCGGCTCGCTGATGAAGCTGGGACTGGTGAACATGGATTTCGACTACTGCAACTATTTTGGGGTGGAGCACAGCACCGGCTACGAACGCCTTCTGCGCGATTGCATGGCGGGAGACGCCACGCTGTTCCAGCGCGCCGACATGGTGGAAGCCGGATGGAACGTGATCCAGCCGATCATCGACGTCTGGCACGCACTGCCCGCTCGCGGATTCCCAAATTACTCCGCCGGTTCGTGGGGACCTCGCGAAGCCGAAGAGTTGCTCGAGCGCGACGGGCGTTCCTGGCGGCGGATCGGTGAGGAAGATATCGACAGGCGCAGCAGCCGCGTCACCGCGCCAGACAAGACCGTGGCCGCGCAGTAACCGCGGGCGGGCACTGTGCGGCAATGGTCATCGCCGCGCGCACGCGAAGGATCTGCTTTTCTTGATTCGTGAAATGTTATCGCCGGAGCCTATAGTGAACCGCGAAGTCCGAATCCTACCTGATGGCGCCGCCCTAGCCCGCCGCGCCGCCGAATTAATCGTCGAAGCCGCCGCGACTGCGGTAAGAGAAAAGGGCGTCTTTCACATTTCGTTGGCAGGTGGTTCTACTCCCAAAGTGCTCTACGGCCTGCTAGCCACCGATCCTGTTTTAAAATCGCAAATGCCGTGGGATGAAACACAATTTTTCTTCGGCGACGAACGCCACGTCCCGCCCGGCGATTCCGAAAGTAATTTCCGCATGGCTAACGAGTCCATGCTGTCCAAGGTAGCGCTGAAACCCGAACAAGTCAGCCGCGTCAAGGCGGAATACGAAGACGCCGAGAAAGCCGCGCAGGAATACGAGCAAACGTTGCGCACACGGTTCAAGCTCTCGGATGGGCAACTCCCGCGGTTCGACGTTTTGCTGCTGGGCATGGGAGATGAGGGCCACACACTTTCCCTCTTCCCCGGAACCAAGGCTCTGCACGATAATGGACGTTTGGTGATGTCGAACTGGATTGGCAAGCTCTTTACCGAGCGCGTAACGATTACCGCGCCGGTCGCGAATAATTCGGCGCTGGCCATCTTCATGGTCACCAAGGCCGACAAAGCTCTAGCGCTGAAGGGCGTACTCGAAGGGCCCTATGAGCCGGAACAATTGCCGTCGCAATTGATCCAGCCGAAGAATGGAAAGCTTTTGTGGCTGGTCGACACCGCCGCCGCAAGCAAACTCTCTACCGGAATTCGAGGATAACGAGGAAGCAAAAAATCACCGCCCGGGCGGTCACACGTGAAAGAGGAGACTTACAATGGCAACCATCGCTAGCGGAAGCAAAGTTGAAACGTATTTGGGCGCAAAAGCCGAATACCTGCTCGGTTTCAAATCGCCGAAGATTTCTAAAGATCGCTTGCACCTACCGGGTCCGAAGTTTATTGACGAGACCTACGCCGTATCCGACCGCAACATTCGCGTGCTGACCAATCTTCAGCGCATGTTTGGTCACGGACGTCTACGTAACACCGGCTATCTCTCGATCCTCCCGGTCGATCAGGGCATCGAGCATTCCGCGGGCGCCAGCTTCGCGAAGAATCCCGACTATTTCGACGGTGGAAATATCGTCAAGCTCGCCATCGAAGGTCAGTGCAACGCCGTCGCCTCGACGTTCGGCGTGCTCGGCTCCGTCGCTCACAAGTATGCGCACAAGATTCCCTTCATCGTAAAGCTCAATCACAACGAACTGCTCACCTATCCCAACCAGTCCAACCAAATCTTCTTCGGCACCGTGAAAGAAGCCTATGACATGGGCGCAGCCGCCGTAGGCGCCACCATCTACTTCGGCTCAGAACAAGCCGACCGCCAGATCATCGAAGTCAGCCAGGCTTTTGCCCAAGCCCACGACCTAGGCATGGCCACCGTTCTCTGGTGCTACCTCCGCAACAACGCCTTCAAAAAGGACAAAGACTACCACCTCTCCTCGGACCTCACCGGCCAAGCCAATCACCTGGGAGTAACCATCAAAGCCGACATCATCAAGCAGAAGCTAGCCGAAAATAATGGCGGCTACGAGGCGCTGAACATGGGCAACTCCAGCTACGGCAAGTTTGACAAGCGCATCTACACCGAGCTAAACAGCGATCACCCCATCGACCTCTGCCGCTATCAAGTGATCAACTGCTTCGCGGGGCGCTCGGGTCTGATCAATAGCGGTGGCGCTTCTGGATCCAACGACTTCGAGGAAGCCGTAACCACCGCCGTAATCAACAAGCGCGCCGGCGGCACCGGGTTGATCTCCGGCCGCAAGGCGTTTCAGCGCCCGATGGCCGAAGGTGTCCAACTCCTGAACGCTATCCAGGACGTCTACCTGAGCCCCGACGTAACCGTAGCGTAGCCAGATCGCCGCAGGCGAGCAGCGGAAGCCACCCTCTTTGCGAAGGCGGGTTTCGCTGCGCCAGGTACCATCACCAGGCCGGCGCGTCTCCTCGCCACGCGGGTGGGCGCATCGGCCCACCGGTGTGAACAGGAAGCCTTCCAATCGAACTATGTTCGTGCGTTCGCGTACCGCCCTGTCACAAACTCACCCCTTCAAGCGTCATTACCATGTGAACGCATCCAGCGAAGCAGCCCTCGAGGTAACCTCAGGGGTCGCGCCGTTCGACATCGAGTCTCTGTTCCGGGCGCACTTCGATCGCACCGCACGCGTCATTGCCCGAGTCGTGCGCGATCCAGCCCGCGCCGAGGAACTTGCCGTCGAAGCTTTCGTGAAGCTGTGGCGCAATCCACAAGCCCACAACACCATCGCGGAAGCTTGGCTCTACCGCACCGCGGTCCGCCTTGGGCTCGACGAACTTCGCCGCCAAATGCGCCGCAGTCGCTACGAAAGCTTGCTCGCACGGGTACGCGGCACGCCCACTCCCGAAGACATCCACTCGGCCACCGAGGAACGAGACCGCGTCCGCCAAGTCCTTAGCACCCTCTCGCCGCGTCAGGCCGAACTCCTGCTCCTGCGCAGCCAAGATCTTAGTTACACGGAAGTAGCCGCCGCTCTCAACATGAATCCGGCTTCCCTCGGCACCCTGCTCAGCCGCGCCCAACAATCCTTCCGTAAGGAGTACATCAAGCGATATGGCGAACGATAACGAACTCAATGTCCAAACCTGGGTCGATGCACATTTGGCCGTTCTTCGCCCACACCCATCCTGGCAGCCGAATCCAGCCGCAGGGCTCGCGTGTCTACGCGAGCGCCTCGCGGCCAAAGCTGCATGGAAGCGGACCTGGCCGTGGACCGCCGCGACACTCGCTGCCGCTGCGCTGATCCTATTCTTCCTGGCGGCGCCGAGACCACGGGTCTTGGCCCAGCGTTGCGTGGATTGCTCGATTGCTCTTTGGCAAAGCCTCTCGACGACACCGCCCGCGCAAACCGCCCTGCAACCCGAGGCTGCCCGCAAGCCTGCGCCCGACTTTACCCTGACCGACACCTCAGGCAAACCCGTCAAACTTTCCGACTCCAAAGGCAAAGTAGTCCTGCTGAATTTCTGGGCCACCTGGTGCGGCGGTTGCCAGACGGAAATTCCCTGGTTCATCGAGTTCCACAACAAATACAAGGACGCCGGACTAAACGTAATCGGCGTGTCGATGGACAATGACGGCTGGAAATCGGTGAAGCCCTATGTCAAGGAAAAGAACGTGACCTACGCGATTGTGATCGGCAACGAAGCGGTAGCAAAGCGCTACGCAGTCGAAGCCATGCCCGTTACCCTGCTGCTCGATCGGGAAGGCAAGATCGCGACCACCCACGTTGGGTTAGTCACCAAAGCGCAGTACCAATCCGAAGTCGAAGCTCTACTGAAGTAGCTCCACAGAGCTTCCGCAGTGCCGACAGGCTCAGTGTGGTGCGGGCGGCGCGGGCCCGGCGGCGCACGCTTGGGCGCGACCCAAAAGGAATTCGCGTTCCCGTTCGTTACGCGTGAGCAAGGCGGCGCGCCGAAACTCCGCCAGGGCCTCGGCGAGGCGGCCAAGCTTGTACAGAAAGTCGCCGCGGACGCTGGGCAACAGGTGATAGGCCTTGAGCGACGGCTCCGACGCAATCGCATCGACGATTTCGAGCCCTGCCGCTGGTCCGAAGGCCATGGCGACCGCCACCGCGCGATTCAGTTCCACGATCGGCGACGGCGTCAGTTGGGCCAGGGCGTCGTAGAGCGCCGCGATGCGCTCCCAATCCGTTTCCGCCGCAGTGCGCGCTCGGGCGTGGCAGGCGGCAATGGCGGCCTGCAGTGCATACGGGCCAAGGCCGCCTCCAAGTTCTTCGGCGCGTTGCAGCGCCGCAAGGCCACGACGAATCAAGACGTGATCCCAACGCGTGCGGTCCTGCTCGAGCAGCAGGATCGGTTCTCCCTTCGGGCCCACGCGGGCATGTGCTCTCGAAGCCTGGATTTCCATCAGCGCGACCAACCCGTGCACCTCCGGCACGTTCGGAACCAGTCCCGCCAAGATCCGTCCGAGCCGTAATGCATCTTCGCACAGCGCCGGCCGCATCCAGTCCTCGCCAGCCGTTGCCGAATACCCTTCATTGAAGACCAGGTAGATCACTTCCAGCACGGACGCCAGACGCGCCGCGAGCTCGGGCCCTCGTGGCACCTCGAAGGGGACACGCGCTTCGGTGAGCGTCCGTTTAGCACGCACGATGCGCTGCGCGACCGTCGGCTCCGGCACCAGAAACGCGCGCGCAATCTCCTGGGTGGTCAAGCCGCCAAGCAAACGCAGCGTGAGCGAAACGCGCCCTTCGGTCGAGAGCACCGGGTGACACGACACGAACACCAGTCGCAGAAGATCGTCTTCGATGTCGTCGTCCAGGTGTGCGGTGTCGAAATTCGCCATGGCCATGTCCTGCTGCGATTTCAGCTCGCGGCCCAGTTCCTCGTGCTTGCGCTCGAGCAGCTTGCTGCGACGAAAGTGATCGATGGCGCGATTCTTTGCCGTGGCCATGAGCCACGCGCCCGGATTGTCCGGCACGCCTGATTCCGGCCACCTTTCCAGCGCGACAACCAGCGCGTCTTGCGCGAGCTCTTCAGCCACACCCACATCGCGGACGATCCGAGCGAGCCCCGCGATCAGCCTGGCTGACTCGATTCTCCATACAGCATCGATAGCGCGGTGGGTATCAGTGGTGGACACGGCGATCCTTCCAGCGACGCAAGGTCAGGCTAAGCAAGATGCCTTGCGAGTGCAAGCGCCGCCGTGTCCGGTTCACATCCGTCAGAATTTCGCCGCACACGTCCCCTGCGCCGCTTCGTAGAGTTGCCGAATCTCACATTCGCCCTCACCCGCGACGCCGAGGAATTGCTTCGCCATTTCGATAACTTCAGCTTTGGAACTCGCCTGAAGAATAGCGAACCCGCCGACCACTTCCTTGGACTCGGTGAATGGTCCGTCGGTGATGCTTATTTTGCCCTCGGACCGCCGGACGCGCACACCGAGCGCACTCGGCAGGCAGCCTTCCGTGCCAAGCAGCCAACCGGCCTTCATCCCTTCCTCGACCAGCTTACCCATCGTGGACATTTCTTCCTGCGAAGGGGGAACTGCTCTCTCTGCGGTTTTGTAGATGCTTAGAAATTTCATGACGATCTCCTTGGTAAATCTAGGTTCGGCATTAAATTGCCGGGAGCTGCGCAACGCGCAAGAATTGCCTCTCTATCGGGCGACGAATGAAGCCCTGCGGAATCGACACGAGTAACGTATCATTTTTCTCCGCAACAGACAGCGCCCGGTCGAATGCATGCTTGAGAAAAACATGAAAGAATATGCAGACAACCGTGTCGTTTGGCAATCCTGGTTGCCACCCCGATACTTCGCCGCCATAGGCGACCGGCGAGGTCCACCGCGCAAGCTCGAGGTCAAGCAGCTCGTTCCACAGATGCCAGAACAGGGGCGCGGCGACGGTTTGCGCGATCTCACATGCCCGGTCCGGGATTTCGACGGCATTCCGCAAGCCGGGCGTGAATGCGGCGGCAGCTACCAGCAACGCGGGAATCAGTATTTTTTTCATCGACCTGCCCTCCTTACATGAATTTGCCGCCGCCACTCCAGGCTTGCGACTCTTACTTTTTCTTCTCCAACTCTTTGCCCAACTCGCGCGCCCGATCAACCGCTTCACTCGGACCAAAGTCCTCCATCTCGAAAAACTGCCGTAGTTCGATCTCGCTATCCTCGTTCGGACCGTGGGGCGCCGGAGCCCGCTTGGCCCACTCGATGGCCTCTTCCCGGGATTTCACCTGGATGACCCAGTACCCGGCAATCAGTTCTTTGGACTCGGGAAACGGACCGTCGATCGCGGTGCGCTTCCCTCCTGAAAACTTAATCCGCGCGCCCTTCGAGCTCGGTTGGAGCCCGCATAGATCCAGCAACACCCCCGCCTTCATCAACTCCTCGTTGTATTTGCCCATCGCCGAAAGCAGCTCTTCGCTTGGCATCACGCCCGCTTCCGACTCCTTGTTCGCTTTCACAATCATCATGAATCGCATCGCTCGATCTCCTTTTGGTTTGCGGCAGGACCTGGGCTCGTTCCGGCCACCGCCGGCTGAATCCTGCCTCTACTCTAACGTCGAACGAGACACCCCCAAATCGACACCCTAGCCATTCTTTTTGGAGACTGGCTTTGCGCGCGTAACACCCTAGAAATGAGAGATTTGTCGTCATTGTCCGTAGAAGCCGTTTTGGGCTAGCGCCTTGCCAATCCAGCGGGCTCGGAATCCTTATCGGATCGTCGAACGCCAACTGACTGGCTTAAGACCTGCTCCGGCGCTTCCCATCTCTCGGCTGGATTTCCGCCCGCTCCGCCTGGAAGACGAATCCTGTGGTCCTCGCCATCGCTCACCGCATGAATTTTCCATTTCGGCTATCATAGAGTGGCGAACTCCGGGAAAGGATCGCCTGAATGGCCATCTCCGCTGGAAATTCCTTCAAAACGCGCGACACTCTTAACGTTGGCGCGCAAGCCTTCCAAATCCATCGCCTCGAAGTGCTCGAAAAGCAGGGCGCCGCCACACTTGCGAAATTGCCGTTCTCTTTGCGCGTTCTTCTCGAAAATCTCTTGCGGTTTGAAGATGGCCGCACCGTTCACCCCGAAGACATTCTCGCCCTCGCGGGATGGACTCCCAACGCCGCGCAAAAGGAAATCGCTTTCATGCCCGCGCGCGTTTTGCTGCAGGATTTCACCGGCGTCCCTGCGGTCGTCGATTTCGCCACCATGCGCGAAGCCATGAAGCGCATGGGTGGGAACCCCAAGCGCATCAACCCGCTCTTCCCGGCCGAGCTCGTCATCGACCATTCCGTGCAGGTCGACAGCTTCGGCACTGCGAACGCCTTTGGCCTGAACGCCGAACTGGAATTTCAGCGCAACGTCGAACGCTACGCTTTCCTGCGCTGGGGCCAAACCGCCTTCCAGAATTTCAAAGTGGTCCCACCCGACACCGGGATCTGCCATCAGGTCAATCTCGAGTATCTGGCTCGCGTCGTCTGCGCCATGCCGAGTGGCAACAAATTCGAGGCCTACCCGGATTCCGTCGTCGGCACCGACTCCCACACGACCATGGTCAACGCGCTCGGAGTCTTCGGATGGGGTGTCGGGGGCATCGAAGCGGAAGCCGCCATGCTCGGCCAGCCGTCCTCGATGCTCATTCCCGAGGTCGTCGGCTTCCGTTTGCACGGCAAGCTCAGCGAGGGCGCCACAGCCACCGATCTTGTCCTCACCGTCACCGAAATGTTACGCAAAAAAGGTGTCGTCGGAAAATTCGTCGAGTTCTACGGCACCGGGCTTTCCAGTCTGAGCGTTCCCGATCGCGCCACCATCGCCAACATGGCGCCCGAGTACGGCGCGACCATGGGCTTCTTCCCCGTCGATGCCGAAACGCTCGCGTACCTCCAATTCACTGGCCGCTCTCAGGAGCAGATCGCGCTGGTCGAAGCGTACTGCAAAGAGCAGTTCCTGTTCCGCACGGACTCGACATCCGAGCCTCTGTTCAGCGATAAACTGGAACTCGACCTCGCCACCGTCGAACCCACAGTCGCCGGGCCCAAGCGTCCGCAGGATCGCGTTCCCCTGCGCCAGGCGAAATCCTCCTTTACAAAAGTTGTCGAGGGATCGCCGGACAAGCACGTCGCGGTGCGCAACAACGGCGACTCTTTCGATCTTTCGAGCGGGGCCGTCGTCATCGCGGCGATCACCAGCTGCACCAACACATCAAATCCTTCGCTGATGCTCGGCGCGGGCTTGCTCGCCAAGAAAGCGGTCGAGCGCGGCCTCGAAATCAAGCCTTGGGTAAAAACCAGCCTCGCGCCTGGCTCCAAGGTTGTTACCGACTACCTCGCGGCCTCCGGCCTCAATGTGTTTCTCGATAAACTCAAATTCAATCTTGTCGGCTACGGCTGCACCACCTGCATCGGCAACAGCGGCCCGCTTCCTGACGCCATCGGCGCCGCGATCAAGGACAACAATCTCGTTGCGGTCGCGGTACTCAGCGGCAATCGTAATTTCGAAGGCCGCATTCACCCCCTGGTGCGCGCGAATTATCTTGCCTCGCCTCCGCTGGTTGTCGCCTACGCGCTCGCCGGCCGCATGGATATCGACCTCACCACCGAGCCTCTCGGCATCGGCACCGGCGGGAAGCCGGTTTTCCTGCGCGACATCTGGCCGACGCCTCAAGAGATCGAATCCACCGTTCGCGCTTCGGTGACCACCGATCAGTATCTGAAGCAATACGGCGAAGTGTTCGAAGGCGACGCGCACTGGAAGTCGATGAAGGTTCCCGAAGGCGATCTTTACCAGTGGGACCCGAAATCGACGTACATCAAGCTTCCGCCGTATTTTGAGAACATGCCCAAGACGCCGCCCGCGCTCGCGGATGTGCACGACGCCCGCGTGCTAGCCGTGCTCGGCGACAGTGTTACCACCGATCACATTTCACCGGCGGGCTCCATTCCCGTCGATTCTCCGGCAGGGAAATATCTCGTCGCCAACGGCGTGAAGCCGCACGAGTTCAATTCCTATGGCGCGCGCCGCGGCAATCATGAAGTCATGGTCCGCGGCACGTTCGCAAATATTCGCCTGCGGAATCAACTCGCCCCCGGCACCGAAGGTGGCTGGACTCTTTTTCTTCCCGGCGGCGAGAAAATGTCCATCTACGACGCCGCCGTGAAATATCGCGAAGCCGGTGTTCCGCTGGTGGTGATCGCCGGAAAAGAATACGGTTCCGGATCTTCTCGCGACTGGGCCGCCAAAGGGACGCGCTTGCTGGGGGCCCGCGCGGTCATCGCCGAAAGCTACGAACGCATCCACCGCAGCAACCTGATCGGCATGGGCGTCCTGCCGCTCGAATTCCAGAAGGGTGAAAATCGCGAATCGCTGGGACTAACCGGGCAGGAAGTTTTCTCCACCGAAGGCGTCGAAGCGTTGGCGCCCGGCAAGACCATCACCGTCCGCGCAAAATCCGACGACGGAAAAGAGAAACAATTCACGGCCACAGCCCGCGTGGACACTCCCGAAGAAGTCTCCTACTACCGTCACGGCGGCATTCTGCAGTACGTCCTGCGCCAAATGCTGTAAGCTCTTGCGGCGAAAGGACGACCTCATGCTCAAGCAAGGCTTTGGTGCGCTGTTGCTCGCGTTGTCGTTTGCGATTGGCGCCCTCGCGCAGGAATCGGCGGCACCGGTCACGGCGGTTCGCGCCGGAAGACTGATCGACGTTGACGCCGGGCGCGTGCTCACCAATCAAATTATTTTGATTCGCGGTGGGAAGATTGAAGCGTTGGGCGATCACCTCGCGATTCCGGCAGGAGCGACCACCATCGATCTCTCGAAGATGACGGTGCTACCCGGCCTGATCGACTGCCACACGCACCTCGCCGACGGTTCGCAGGAAGGCAACATCGATCCCGTTTACCAACTCAAACGGACGGCCGCGAAGGTTGCTCTCGAATCGGTGCCGAATGCCCGCGTATTTCTGGAATCGGGCTTCACCACGGTGCGTGATGTCGGCGTTTACCGCGCCCTGAATGACGTCGCGTTGCGCGATGCCATCGCTGCTGGCTACTTCCCCGGTCCACGCATGTTCGTTGCAGGCGCCTACATCACCATTACCGGCGGCGCGGGAGCGATGACCGGCTTCGCTCCGGATATCACCCTTCCGTGGGACCTGCGCTACGGCGAAGCGAACAGCCCGTGGGAAGTTCGTCACAGAGTGCGGCAGCTCGCGCACGATGGCGCCGATCACATCAAGGTGTTGTCCACGGGGGCGGTGCTGACGCATGGCAGCAATCCAAACTCGACGGAGTTCACTCCTGAGGAGCTGGAAGCCGCGGTAGACGAAGCCAAACATTTCGGGTTGCGCGTCGAAGCCCACGCCCACGCAGCCGAAGGAATCAAGAATGCGATCCGCGCCGGGGTGGCATCGGTCGAACACGCGACGCTTATCGATGATGAAGGCATCGCTCTTGCGAGACAGCACGGCACGTATCTGGATATGGATATCTACGACGAGGAGTGCATCCAGGAAGTGGGCAAGAACGGCGGCAGGCCAGCCGATTTTCTGGAGCACGACCGCAACCTCGGCGAGCAGCATCGCCGCAACTTTACCAAGGCACTGCACGCTGGCGTGAAATTGTCGTTCGGCACCGATGCCGGGGTTTGTCCCTACAATCGGAGCGTCCTGCAGTTCGCCTTCATGGTGAAGTACGGCATGACGCCGATGCAGGCGATCCAGTCGGCCACACACAACGCCGCCGACCTGCTGGGCAAGTCGGATATTCTCGGCTCGATCAAGCCTGGAATGTATGCGGACATCATCGCGGTCGCGAGTGATCCGCTCGCCGACATTCACAATTTGGAGCACGTCAGCTTCGTAATGAAAGAAGGCACCGTTTACAAGCAGGTACAGTGAGTAGTGGCGGTCCTTCGGAGACGATCTTGCCGAGGTGGGGCGCGCACTATTTGAGGCTTGGGGGTAAAGCAGTGCTGCGTTCCTACAAGACTAGGTCACGATCGACCGTGCGAAACATTTTCGAGGACCGGGGCTCAGGCAGCTGCGGTTTTGCTTAAGGTGCCGGACTGGCTCTTGAGGCGCAGCAGTAGGGCGACGCCTAGCGCGATGGAGACCAGGCTGGCAGTTTGCGCGTTGCTCATTCCGAAGAATGAACGCGGATTGATGCGGATGAATTCGATCAGAAAGCGCGCGATGCCGGTGAGGACCAGGTACATCGAGAAAATTTCGCCCTTGGCCACCGGCTCGCGCAAATACTTCGCACCCATGCGCCATAGGATTGCCGCGATTGCTAGCCAGATGAAAAACTCGTACAGCGGCGTTGGATGCACGCGCTGCGTTGTGGGAACAACACCGTTCGGAAAACTCATGCCCCATGGAAGTGAAGTCGGCATGCCGTAATCGCCGTCGCCCGAAAGCAAACAGCCGATACGACCGATGGCGTACCCGACGCAAGCCGCCGGCGAGCAGATATCCATGAACTCCAGCACCGGAATTTTGAAACGGCGCGCCAGAAAAAGCAGCGCCACGAATCCGCCGAGAAATCCTCCAAACCAGGCGAAACCAAACCGGCTGAAGAGCTGCGGCCACGGATCGGCAAAAAACTCGCTGGGACTTTCGAGCACGTGATACAGCCGCGCCCCCGCGAGCCCCACAATTCCCGCGATGCCGATCACCAGGAAACCTTCGTCGCGCTTCCCAGCATACTCTTTGCGCTTCTCAAGCTGAGGCCGCCGCCGGTCGAAGTCGGCTTGCAACACGTACGCCGAGACGAACAGAGCGGTGGCGACCATGAGGCCGAAGGTCGGAATCGTGAGCGGGCCCAAGTGGAGGAAAGGGATCATGGTTGGTCGAAGGAAAGAGTATACATGGGCGGACGAAGAGAAAAAGTTGAGCCCGGGAGATTCGAGGCGCGCCGGGACCAGTGGCCCAGGCGGGGTGAAATGGTTACCGCGACTCCAGGAGTGTGGTATTTTCTCGCGACCGGAGGACTTTGTGATGACGGGAAATAAGGTGGGGTTCGTGGCGACCGCGTTGATGATCATTGCGATTACCCTGGCTTGCAGCGGGATTTGCCTAGGGGCGGAGAGTTATCCGATCGCGTATGAGCGCGACGTTAAGGTGTTGATGCGCGATGGTGTTGTACTACGCGCTGACATTTACCGGCCGCAGGCTGAGGGGAAGTTTCCGGTGCTGCTGCAGCGGACGCCTTATGACAAACGAAACTTTGCTTTTGGGTTGAAGGCAGCGTCGCGGGGATATGTGGTGATCATCCAGGACGTGCGCGGCCGGTACGCTTCGGAGGGTGCGTGGTACACGTTCAAAAACGAGATGAATGACGGGTACGACACGATCGAGTGGGCCGCGTCGCTTCCCTACTCGAACGGCAAGGTAGGAATGTTCGGTGGATCGTACGTTGGTGCTACGCAGATGCTGGCCGCGATCATGCATCCTCCGCACCTCGCTGGAATTTGCCCCGTCGTTACCTCGAGCAACTACCATTCGAGCTGGACGTACCAGGGCGGCGCATTCGAACAATGGTTCAACGAATCTTGGACTTCGGGTTTAGCGCAAGACACCTTGAACCGGAAGGTCAAGGATGCGACGAACGCGGTGGCGGGGATGTGGGAGCTGCCGCTGGCCAAATATCCCTTGTTCAATTTGCACGGGACGCACGCGACGGCTACTGCTTCGCTTGCACCTTACTTTTTGGATTGGATTGCGCACCCTGACTATGACGACTACTGGAAGCGCATTTCCATCGAAGAGCATTTTGGCGACATCACTGTTCCGGCGCTGCACGTCGCGGCTTGGTACGACATATTTCTGGGCGGGTCACTGCGGAACTATCTAGGCATTCGGGAGCATGGCGGCAGCGAAGCTGCACGAAACGGCCAACAGCTGCTGGTTGTGATCGGCGGGCATGCAGGAAGCGGCCGGAAAGTCGGGGAGGTGGACTTCGGGCCGGACGGGGCGTTCAACGAGGATGACACGACAGTGGACTGGTACGACTTCTTGTTCAAAGGCGTGCAAAACCGCTTCGCGTCGGGCAAACCGGTGAAACTCTTCGTGATGGGAGCGAACCAGTGGCGCGAAGAAGAGGCTTGGCCGCCGGCGCGAGCTCGCGAGACGAAATATTTCCTGCACTCAACGGGCGCGGCTAATTCTTCGCGCGGAAACGGAACCCTTTCGACCACGGGGCCCGGCAAAGAAACCGCAGATCAATATATCTACGATCCGGGGAAGCCGGTACCGACCGTCGGGGGGCCGTTGTGCTGCGATGGGGAGCATTGGGCGCCCGGTCCGCGCGATCAGCGCGGAGTGGAGGCTCGCGACGACGTGCTGGTGTATTCGACACCGGCCCTGGCGCAAGACGTGGAGGTCACCGGTCCGGTAAGCGTCGAACTCTACGCCAAATCATCAGCACCGGACACGGACTTTACCGCGAAGCTTGTGGACGTCTGGCCGGATGGTTTCGCGCAAAACCTCACCGAGGGAATCCTGCGAGCACGCTATCGCCAGTCGCAGGAGAGCCCGACGATGATTACCCCTGGTCAAGTTTACAGATTCACGATCGACCTGTGGGCCACCAGCAACGTTTTCAAGCGCGGCCACGCCTTGCGCCTGGAGATCTCCAGCAGCAATTTCCCGCGCTTCGATCGCAACCTGAATACCGGCGACCAGCGGCCCGAGAGCAGCGATGACGGCAAACCGGAGCAGAAGTTTGTGACGGCCACAAATGTGATTCTGCACGATGCCGAGCATCCCTCGGTCGTGATTCTGCCCATGGTGGCGCCGTAGTTATTCCATCAAGCCAGGCAAGTGCTGGGACGCAGTCCGGTCCGAGCGGACCGATCTTGTTCAGCGGAGACGCAAGGTATTACGCCCCCACAAGGGACTCAGCGGCGGGTGCGGAGAATGGCGCCTAGCAGGAGCCAGACAGCTAGGGCTGTATATTCGGCGATGGTGAAGTGGCCCGGGGAGTTGGGAAGGAATTTCATCAGGACCAGCGCAAAAGCCGCCAGGGCACCGAAACTGGCGATGATGCGGAGCTTGGTCGGGGCCAAGGCGGAATAGTTGGTGTTTGCGGCGGGCGTGGCGGAGGGGAGGGCCGGTTCGCGCGGCGCTTGCCGGGATGCGCCAACGCGCGCCCCTGCACTTGTGGCACGTGTAGCTAGGGAGCGGGACGTTACTGCGAGCAGCGAGACGCAGGACGCTAGCCAGCCGAAGGCCGACGCCGCGGACCCCACTTCGGTTATGGGAACCAGGATGGCGTCACCTAGGAAAAGGGCGGCCAGGGTGGCGGCGCCGATGATTAGAACGGCATTGCTCGGGGTCTGGAAGCGGGAGTGGATGCGGCCCACCGGCGCGGGAACGGAACCGTTGCGGCCGAAAGCGAAGAGCATGCGGGTGGAGGCGGCGAAGTTGCCGTTGAAGCACTGGAAAAGACCGAACATAGCCATGACCAGGATGAGTTGGACGGGCCAGTGCTTGCCAAGGCCGTGCTCGAAGGCTATGGCGGTGGCGAAGCGCTTGCCCAGTAGACTTTGCCACGGAGCAATGTAGGCAACCGCGGCGAGCGAAAACGCGTAGAACAAGACCCCGACACCAAGCGCCATAGCGATCGCGGTCATATAGGTTTTGCCGCGGAGGTCGGGGTTGGCTTCTTCGGCGTACTTGGGGACGGACTCGAAACCGGTGAGGAAGTACGGGACGATTTGAAGCGTTAAGAGGATCGAAACTAGCGGGGTGTCGTGAAAAACGGGATGAAGATTGGCCGGTGAGCCTCGGACGACGCTGATGGCGACAAGAGCGAGGAAGATCAGGAGAACGATGGTGGTCATGCCCTTCTGGAAGTTGGCGCTCAGGCGGACGCCGCGGTAGTTGATGGTAGTCAGGAATAGAGTGAGAGCGATGCCTAGAACCAGACGGTAGAGGAACACGGGTTGGTCTGCCACACGGTAGACCTCGATGGAATCGAGTCGCGGAAAGATGTAGGCGGCGATCTTGCCCAAGGCGATGGCTTCCCATGGGCAGACGATGAAGTACGCCAGGAGCATGATCCAACCGGTGAAATAGCTGACGGCGGGTGGGAACACTTGGGCAGTGTAGGCGGCTTCGCCTGCGGCGTCGGGCAGGCGGAGAACCCATTGGCCGTAGACGTAGCCTACCGGGAGCAGGATTATTCCGCCTAGGACGAAGCCCAGGATGGCGCCTGCGGGGCCGCCGCGGCCTAGCCAGTCGTCCATCAATACCAGCCAGCCGGTGCCAACCATGGTTCCAAAAGCTAGAGCGAAATAGTCGTGGAGGCGGAGTTTGCGGGCTAGGGTGGGCAATCGTTGGCCGATCGGTTCGTTTTGAAACAGGGTGATATAGCACAGCGGCGTCGGTGACGCTAGTCAAAGACGAGAGCAGCGGTGCCACCTACGACGGCGGCAATCGAGGAGAGATCCCTCCATTCCCGACGCCAGCCCGTTCACAGGAAGTGAACGGGAAGAAAAACCGGCGTTGTGGTGCGCACGATCAAATTCCCAAACGGCTGGGGCCCCGCACCCGAAGGTCGACTTCGCACTAGAGGACGCAGAGGAGTTCGTAGAGCAGGTTGGCGGCCAGGAGGCTGGTGAGTTCGCCGGTGTCGAAGGGCGGGGAGACTTCGACCAGGTCACAGCCGATGATATCGAGGCCGCGGAGGGCACGGACGAGTTGGAGGATTTGGATGCTGGTGAAGCCACCTATTTGCGGGGTACCGGTGCCGGGGGCATAGGCGGGGTCTATGGAATCGATGTCGAGGGTGACGTAGACCGGCTTGTTGCGGAAGGCTTGCAGGTGGCGCCGCACCTGCGGCATTCCCTTCTCGTGGAATTCTTCAGCGGTGACCATGCGGACTTTGTGTTCGCGGGCGAAATCGAAATCGTCTTCGCCATAGACTTGGCCGCGCAGGCCGACTTGCAGGACGCCGCCGTCCTGTAGCAAGCCTTCCTCGAAGGCGCGGCGAAATGGCGTGCCGTGCGAGTACTTGCTTCCGAAATATTCGTCCCAGAGATCGTTGTGTGCGTCGAACTGAATCAGGTTGACAGGTCCGCCGTGTTTTTTGGCGATCGCGCGGAGGATGGGGAGGCTGATGGAGTGATCACCGCCAACGCAGGCGGTGCGGGCTCCGCCGGCGAGGACAGGAGCGATTCCCTGCTCGATACGACCGAACGTGTCTTCGATGGAAAGAGGATTGACGGGGAGATCCCCGAAGTCGGCGATGCGATATTTTTCGAATGGATTGAGTTTCAGCACGGGATTCCACGGGCGAATGATGGCGGATTGCACGCGAACGTAGCGCGGGCCGAAACGGGGGCCGGGTCGATAGGTGGTGCCGCCGTCGAAAGGCACGCCGATGATGGCGATGTCGAGCTCTTCAGGTTGCGTGACGTGCGGGAGGCGCATGAAGGTGGGAACGCCGGTGAAGCGGGCGTACTCGAGCGCGTCAACGGGCTGAGGATGCGGGAGGCGGAAAGCACGCGTGGGTTTTTGTTTTCGCATGAACGGGGCATCTTAGGTGCGGGCTTAGGGGAAGTCAACGTAACGAACGACACGTGTCGCCGCAAAATGAGAATGTCCGGTTTGTGCAAAGTAGAAATGTCCGTTTTCATGGAGGGCCGAGGGCCCCATGGAGACGGAGCGAATCACTTTGAGTCAACGAGAACGGGACCGCCTGAAAGTGTTGCACGAAGTCACGCAGAAGCATCTTTCGCAGGTAGCAGCAGCGGAGCGGCTGAAGGTAACCGACCGCCAGGTGCGGCGCATGCTGCTTCGGATTGGCGAGCGCGGGGATAGTGCCCTGGTTCACGGACTACGCGGTCGGCCCTCGAACCGCAAGCTGGCAGCCCAGTTGGAGCAGAAGATTTTGGCGCGGCTGCGCCAGCGTTATGCAGATTTCGGACCCACGCTGGCCGCCGAGCACCTGGCCCAGGAGGGTTTGTCGGTGAGCCGGGAGACGCTGCGGAAGTGGATGACCAAGGTAGCTTTGTGGCGGCCGCGCTCGCAGCGCGTCAAGGCCGTGCATGTGTGGCGCGAGCGCAGAGCCTGTTTCGGAGAACTGGTGATGCAGGATAGCTCTCCGTTCCGCTGGTTGGAGGATCGCGGTCCGGCATGCCAGCTCATCGCCCTGATCGACGATGCCACCAGCCGCATCTGGGGCCGGTTCACCGAGCACGACACCACGGAAGAGAACATGCGAACTCTAGAGGGCTGGTTGCGGCGCTATGGACGTCCCTTGGCCCATTACACCGATAAAGCCAGCATTTTTCGAACGGCCGGCCCGCAGCCACTTCCCGAACAACTCCGTGGAGATCCGCTGCGAACGCAGTTTGGGCGAGCGTTGAACGAACTGGGGATCGAATGGATCGCGGCCCATAGTCCGCAAGCGAAAGGGCGTATCGAGAGGCTGTTTGAAACCCTACAGGACCGTCTGGTGAAGGAGATGCGGTTGGCGGGAATCGACAGCATCCAGGGAGCAAATCATTTCCTGGAGATGCGGTTTCTCCCCGAGTGGGAGCAGCGTTTTACCGTGGCCGCGCGAAATCCACGGAATGTCCATCGGCGACTGGGGCACGAACAACACCTGCAGGAAATCTTGAGTGTGCGCGTGGCCCGCAAAGTGGCACAGGACCACACGGTAAGTTGGGACGGAAATCGCTGGGGATTAGTGCGGGGAGAAGTTTGTGCGGGGCTTCGTGGAGCGGCGGTAGAAATCGAACGGCGATTGGACGGAAGCCATTGGCTGCGCTACCGAGGCCGCTATCTGCACCTGCGGGCCTGCCCAGAACCGGTGCGAATATCCGCAAGTCCTTCCGGCCTACGGCCTCCAGGACTCGCGGAACAGAAGGCCAGACCCAAAACCAAAAGCAAACCCAAATACCATGTGCCTGCCGAGCACCCTTGGAGAAGACCATGGAAGCGGACATTTCTACTTTGCGAAAAACCGGACATTTCTACTTTGCGTTGACACGTAACGAACGACACGTAACGAACGACACGTAACGAACGAGCTCGGGCATTTACATCACTTTCACGCTGGAGTAACACAAGCGGAGTATCTCTCAAGCTCGGAAGTTCTCGTTTCTGATGATTCCAAATACCTTGCGATTGAAAATGCGAAGGTTGCTTGGGGTGTGCATCCTCTGCGCGCTCGGAGCAAACCGCGTATGCGCTCAGAGCGGTGGTGTGCGCGGTGCAACGGCGAGCGAGCCCAATGCCGGGTGTTTTCGCGGGACCGAAGGCGCCGAGGTTCCCGAGCCCGAGAATTTGCGCAGCGTCGATGGCGTGTTGAAGGTGGAATTGGCGTTTCGGAGTTACGCGGACGCGAATGGGAACGCGCGATATTGCTACGTGACCCCAAGTGGCGGCGTCTCGCCTACGCTGCGCGTGAAACCTGGCGATACGGTAATTTTGAATTTGAGAAACGAAGCGCGGGCGGAGGAGCCGGCAAGGGCTGGCGCGTTGGGGAGCGCGAAGCATCATGGCACGATGAAGATGACCGCGGAGACCGGCGGCGGTGCGAAAGGCAGTGCGAGAGAGATCGCGCGGGATGCTTGCGTTGGCGGGCCGATGGTCGCGTCGGCAACCAATTTGCACTTTCACGGGTTAGCGATTCCGGCGTTGTGCCATGCCGACGAGACGTTAAAGACCCTGATTGAACCCGCGGACGCGCCATTCGAATACCGGTTTACGATCCCTGAAAATCAGCCGACGGGGTTGTATTGGTATCACCCGCATGTGCATGGAATCAGTCGGTTCCAGCTTCTCGGCGGGGCATCGGGAGCGCTGGTGGTCGAGGGCATCGAGCGGGCTAACCGGCAACTCGCTGGCTTGCCGGAACGCGTGTTCGTGGTGCGCGACGAGAATTTGCTGCACCCGGAAGCGGAGCCGCTGGGACCGAGTCTTGCTACGCAAGTACGGATGAGAGATCCCGAAGGGGACATGCTCAACACAGGGACCGGCGAGGGCAAGCCGGCAAAAGATTTGTCGATCAACTATGTGCCGGTGCCCTTCCCCCAGTATCCGCCGGCGGTGATTCGCATGAAGCCTTCGCAGAGAGAATTATGGCGTGTGGCCAATGCTTCGGCGATTACCTATTTGAACTTGCAGGTTTTGTTCAACAGCGCGCCGCAGCCGCTGGGCGTGGTGGGGTTGGACGGAGCGCCGCTGGCGGAAGGAGGCGAACCGGAGCGGGCGATGCTGAAGGTAAGTCACCTCATCGTGCCACCGGGCGGGCGAGTGGAATTTGTGGTGAATGGGCCGGCCGCGGGAGTGGACGCGAGCCTGGTGACGCGCGGAGTGGATACGGGTCCGCTGGGCGAAAACGATCCGCTGCGGGCGCTGGCGACGATCGCGATTTCGCCGGATGCTCCGGAACCGCGGACGGTGTTGGCAGCGAATCCGGCGGCCTTGGCACCGGCAAAGGAAGCGTGGCTGGGAAACGTGGTGCCGGCGCGGGAGAGAAAGCTTTATTTTTCCGAAAGGCAGGAAAATCCGAACGACCCGAATAGTCCGACTACGTTTTTTGTGACTGTGGAGGGACAGACCCCTGCGGCATTCGATCCGAGTTCGGGGGTTCCCAACATGGTCGCACAACAAGGAACGGTGGAAGATTGGACCATCGAGAATCGAACGCAGGAGTTCCATGCGTTCCACATCCACCAGATTCATTTCCTAATGACCGAGTGGAACGGGCGAAAAGTAGATGAACCGTTTTTGCGGGACACGGTGAACCTGGAATATTGGGATGGCAAGAGCGCGACATATCCCAGCCTCAAGCTGCGGATGGATTTTCGGGAGCCGAACGCCGTGGGAAGTCTGCCATATCACTGTCATTTGCTGGAGCACCAGGACGGCGGGATGATGGGAATTTTGCGGGTTGAGGCGGCGGCGAAGCCAGCCGCGGTGGCGAAGTGAGCGGAGCTCCGAATGCCGAGCGTAGGCTTTTACTTTGCTGCAGGTTTTTTACAATGTGCCACCAGGTTTTGATTGGGCGTTCATCAGGCGCTAACAAAAACGGATTAAAAGTCTGAGCGCGGGAAAGTGGCCCGCGACGCCTTGGGACGTGCGTCGACTCGTCTTCACGTCACACCCCATTTCTAAAGTCGGTTCGAAAAAACTGCGGATCCATCAAAGGAGCAAGTAGATGAAGAATCGGAAGCACCCTCTGCACGTTTGTGCCTTGGCGTCGATGGCGGGGTTGTCCTTGTTGGCGCCGGCGGGAATGCAGGCACAGTCCGGGCCGGTAGCCCCGACGGATACGCCGATCAAGCACGTGGTGGTGATTTTCCAGGAGAACATTTCCTTCGACCACTACTTCGCGACCTATCCCCACGCCGCGAATCCTAACGGGGAGACCAAATTTCACGCAAGAGTCGGTACGCCGATCGTTAACGGCCTCGAATCCGCTGGGTTGCTCTCCAACAACCCGAACTCGGTGAATCCGTTCCTGCTGTCGCCGGCCGATGCCGTCACTTGCGACCAGGATCATGGCTATACCGACGAACAGAAAGCATTTGACGCGGGCTTGATGGACAAGTTCCCGGAATCGGTGGGCAGCGGCGGTCCGGGATGCAATGACGTTGGGATGGGCAAGGGAATCGTGATGGGCTACTTCGACGGCAACACCGTGACCGGATTTTGGAACTACGCTCAACACTTTGCGATGAGCGACAACTCGTTCAGCACGGACTTTGGCCCGTCGACGGTGGGGGCGATCAACTTGATTTCGGGGAACACGAACGGGGCGACGCTGGTGCCGCTGAAGCCCAACGGAAGTGCGGCAAGCGGAGCGGGAAGCATTTCCGGCGGAGGAACCACCGGGGCGGTGATCGGCGATCCGCGGCCAGGCTTCGACGATTGCTCCTCAACAACCGCGGGCCTCGCGAACTCGACGCAGATTACGATGACCGGCAAGAATATCGGAGACCTGCTCAATGCGCAGGGACTGACGTGGGGTTGGTTCAATGGCGGATTCACTCCAACCGGTGTGGATTCGAAGGGCCGCGCGGTCTGCGGCGCACATCACGTGGGCCTGGCGGGCGACGATGCTACGACGCAATCGAGCGATGGGGACTACATTCCTCACCACTCGCCGTTTCAATACTACAAGCAGACGGCAAACCCCCATCACCTGCCGCCTTCTTCGGTGGCCGCGATTGGAACGACGGATCAAGCTAACCATAACTATGACCTGACCAGCTTCTGGGCTGCCGTGAAAGCCGGTCATATGCCGGCGGTTAGCTTCCTTAAAGCAGGAGCCTACCAAGACGGACATCCGGGATATTCCGATCCGATCGACGAACAGGAATTTGTCGTCAATACGATCAATGAACTGGAAGAGACGCCCTTCTGGAAGTCGACCGCGGTGATCATTCTGTATGACGACTCGGACGGCTGGTACGACCACCAGATGAGCCCGATTATTACGCAATCGAACGTGACCGACGACAACCTCACCGCTCCCGGGAGCTGCGGAGTCCCGAAGGCCATCGATGCCAAGGGAGACATTCAAAACGGACGCTGCGGGTATGGCCCTCGGCAACCGCTGTTGGTGATTTCTCCTTACGCGAAAGTGAACTTCGTGGATCACTCCGTGACGGATCAATCTTCGGTGATTCGGTTCATCGAAGACAACTGGGGCCTGCCACGAATTGGCAACGGATCGCGCGATGCAGTTGCGGGTTCGTTGTTGAGCATGTTCGACTTCTCGAAGGATGGCTCGCACAAGGTTTTCCTTGATCCCAACACCGGAGTTTTGACAAAGGGCGAGTAACCCGCCGCGGTTGTAACTTTTGTTAAGGGATGGCCTGGAGCATGGCGAAGGCCCGTTCCGCAATGCGGAACGGGCCTTTTTCTTTGGGGGCGTAACGCACCAAGGTTTCTTAGGTGGACAACCCGAGGATGCGACGCGTCATCCGTGTATCGGGTAGTTGTCCTCCTTGGTGCGAGGAGAGATGAGCACAAACCAGGTCATGGTGATGACGGTAGTCGTGTCGCTGCTAACCGGGGCGCCCTGCGCTGCACGAATGGAAGACCCGCCAGCCGTGGACGCGCTTTCCCCTTTCTCCGTCGAGAGCAACAGCCCCTTGATCGTCGATGAGATGGCGTTTGAGGGACTTCGGCGAATCTCTCCGGAAGCCGTGAAAACGCAAATCGCGTCTCGAGCCGGCGGGATATTTGACGATCGGCAGATTGCCCGCGACGTTCGCAGGCTGGCCGGGCTGGGATGGTTCGCTTCGATCTCCGTAAACGTCGAAAGCGCGGAGCCGACAACGGAAGTCTCGGCAGGAAGCCCTCACCATGTGCGGTTGAAGTTTGCGTTGCAGGAAAACCCCTACCTGACCGACGTTGGATATTCGGGTTCACGGCTGCTCTCACGGCCACAAATCGACAAACTGCTCGTAGAGAAAAAAATAGCTCCCACGCTGGGTGCACCGGAGAATCCCGTGAAATTGCACCAGATCGCCGGCGCGCTTAGGGCTGCTCTGGCGGACTTGGGCCATCCAGAAGCGCGCGTGGAAATACGGCGAGTCGAGACAGCCAACGCAACGGTTCGCGTGTGTTTTGAGATTGCGGACGGCCCGCATCTCTCGATTGGCCGGGTGACTTTCGACGGTGATCCGCAAGTGTCCACGAGGTTATTGCGCCGGCAAATGCGGCGAGTGAACCCGGGCGCTTTGTTCGGCAGTTTGCGCGGTAAGAAATCCTACACGCGGGAGGCGGTCGAAGAGGATCGTGAGCGGCTTCTGGCTTATTGCCAGAATCATGGTTATCCGCAGGCGCGTATTGGAGACGCGCGCATCTCGAAGTACGTGGAGGGTGCGTGGGGCTGGATTCCGAGGCCGGGTAACAGGACCAAGATGCGGCTTGCCGTGGCGATCCCGATCGAAGTCGGACCTTTGTATCGAGTCGAAGCGGTCAGGATTGGCGAAGCGCTAGCGAGTGCCGTGCCCACTGGCAACAAATCCCTGGTCAAATCCACCGACGCGGTGCAGTGGCGGCCGTACTCAGCGCGAGAGATCGAGGATCTGCGCCGCGCGTGGCAAACACGAGCGCAACCGAAACCAGGCCGAAACAAAGAGACGACCTTTTACAACGTAGAGGCGTTTCGCACGCTGGATTCAGACTCTCGCACGGTGCGCATCTTGCTCGATCGAAGCCTTACGCCGCCTTACGTGGTACGACATTTGGAATTCCATGGCATGCAACACTTTCCGGACCGCTATTTTCGCAGCCGCATTCTCCTGAGAGAGGGGGCGCCGTTCGACGATCACCTGCTGGAAGCGGGATTGGCGCGGCTGGCGCGAACGGGTTACTTCAAGCCCATCAAGAAGGAAAACATTAACGTAGACACCGACGAAGCCCGTCACACGGCCGACGTAACCATCCGAGTGGAGGAACTTGGGCAGCAACGCGCATTTTTGACCGGAGGGCGCGGCCAATTCGGCAGCACGGTCGGAATCGTGTACACGGTGTTCAATTTGCTCGACCGCGAAGAATTGCTTTCCTCACGCATCGAAGGAGGGCCAGAAAGCTTACAGTTGGCGATCGGATTCGCGAGAGAGGGTTTTCTCGGGTCGCGCGGTTCGTTGGCGCTCTCGGCGTTCAACACATTTCTTCGTCCGCGGCTTTCCGGTAGCGTGCGAGGGCCATTCTTCAAACAGGAAAGCGAGGGCGTCGATGTAGCGTACAGCTATACGCTGACGAACACGAATTCGTTCAGCGTCAAGTACGACTTGTCGCGCGCAAAAACGCAGTATTCGCCAGCGCTGCCGGCGGGTGTAACGGGACTAACGGTGAGCGACGCGCCCACGGAAACGTCAAGCCATTCCGCCGGACTGGGATGGACGCATGATACCGGTGATGAACGTATGACTCTTGCGGACGCGGTTTCGGGCGGGTGGCTGGGAGGCAGTGAGAACCTAGTGCGGTCGAAAGCCGAGTATGGACGCGTTTTGCACGACCGAATCTTCAATCCCACAAACTCCTGGGCATTGCGGGCGAGTTTCACCGGTACAGGCAGCTATTCGGGCGCGATGCCTTTTTATTCACGCGTGTTTGCCGGGGATGATTTCGTGAGGGGGTTGCGACCGGGTGAGCTGGGGCCGGACGCGGTGGTTTCTTCCCTTTCGCCGGCAGGAGCAACGAAATACTCGGCCTCCCCTGCGGGCGCCAATCTGGTCGGTGCCGCGAACGCGGAGTACCGCGCGAAACTTTCCGACAGTATAGAAGCAGCGGGCTTTTTCGACCTGGGTTCGGGAACGCTGCTTCTGAACTGGCTGGGCCCAGTGCGACCTTCGCTGGCAGACGCCTCGAACGGAATTCTGCATGCATCCACCGGAATCCAACTGCAATGGACGTTGCCGGGAATCGGCTTTCCTGTGCGCGTCTACTATGCGATCAACGTGCTGCGGCTGGACCGCTGGCTCCCCATGCCAGACGGATCGTTGTTTCACGCCCACGACCGGTTCTGGGCTTTTGGCTGGGCGCTCGGCTCACTGTTCTGACCCCGGGCAGCTGTACTACACTGCACAGCGTATGAAGGACCGAAAACTCATCGAGGAAGCAACTCGCCTGGCCAAACCTTTTTGCATCACGAAAGGGGAAAAGTTCCGCCTCAAAGACTTCGACCCAGCCGACACCAAAGGGGTGAAATCCAAGAAGCACGCCGAGAAACTGCGCGAACAGAGCAGCGCCATGGCGAGCCAGATGCAGGAGAAGCTCTTTGCGCAAGATCGCTGGGCGCTGCTGCTGATCTTTCAAGGAATGGATGCGGCGGGCAAAGACGGCGCCATCAAGCACGTAATGTCGGGCGTAAATCCACAAGGCTGCGATGTTCATGCGTTCAAGACGCCGACGAATGAGGAACTGGATCATGATTTTCTTTGGCGGTGCCACAAAGTGCTGCCCGAGCGCGGAAAGATCGGGATTTTTAATCGCTCGTACTACGAGGAGGTCCTGATCGTCCGGGTGCACCCCACGCTTTTGAAAAACGAGCGGCTTCCGGACCGGCTGATAACGAAGCACATCTGGGAGGGAAGATATGAGGACATTAACACGTTCGAACGATACTTGACGCGCAACGGAACGATGATTCGGAAGTTCTTCTTTCACATCTCGAAGGAAGAACAGAAGAAACGGTTTCTGGAGCGGCTGGAGGACTCGAACAAGAACTGGAAATTCTCGATGGACGATATCAAAGAGCGTGCCTTCTGGAAAGATTACAAGGAAGCGTATGAAGAGTTGGTTCAGAACACAGCCACGAAGCACGCGCCCTGGTACGTGGTTCCGGCCGATAACAAGTGGTTTACCCGATTGGTGGTAGCGTCGGCAATTGTGGAGGCGCTTAGCGAGCTGGATCTAGCGTTTCCGGATGTCGACAAGAAGAAGAAAAAGGAACTCGCCGAAATACGGGAAAGGCTGCTCGCGGAAAAGGAGTGAGCAACGGCAATCGATCGTCGCGAATCGAAGGGAAATGGGGCAGAACCGTTTACAAGAAAGGGTTCTGCCCCACTTTTTTGTGCGCCCTTAGACCTGGAACTCGATTAGAAATCCAGGCGAAGCGCGAACTGCAATACCCTGGCGCTTTCGTCACCTGAATTTGAGACAGTCGATACGATCTGGCCGAAGTTTGGCGCTTCGAAATTGATGTTCTGGGGAAGCGCGAAGTTCGGGTGATTGAAAACGTTGTAGGCTTCGGTGCGGAACTGCAGCTTGTACTTCTCGCCGAAGAGCGGAAAGTTTTTCGAAAGGGCCAGATCCGTGTTCGAGAAATGTGGCCCCCGCAGTTCATCGCGTGAACCGACCTGTAGGCCAGTTGGCGGCGCGAAAGCAGCCAGCGCCGCGGTTGGGTTGGCGAACAGCTGCAGCCCACCGCTCAGGTTGGGGTCGGGGTGGGGATGTACCGCCAGCGCGGTCGAGTTTCCGATGAACAGAGGATACGCAGAGGTATCAAAGGTGGTAGTGGATGCGTTGCCCTGAACCGGGAACGCGAAGCCGCTCCGCCAGGTGACGATTCCCGCAACCTGCCACCCGCCAATAATCTGGTTGAGCCACGAGGCGGAGTTGCGTCCGATCCACTGGGCACGCCCAAAGGGCAAATCGTAAATGGCATTCGCCGAAACCTGATGGGTCACGTCGAATTCGGAGTTTCCCTTGCAAACGCTGAGATTGATCGAGTCGCAAAGGTACGACTGTGCATTGGCCGCGGGGTTGCCGTTGGCGCGAGCGATGCCTGAAGCGTTGTCGATCGAATGCGAAAATGTGTAGTTGAAGTCCATCTGAATATTGCGCGACAAGCGCTTGCGAAGGACGGCGATCAGCGCGTTGTAATCGGAATAGGCCTTGTTCCCGAAATAATAGTTGGTCAGGAACTGGGGCGAGAGCCCGACGCCAGGAAGAAGGGCGCCTTGTGCGAGAAGCCCGCGAACAACGTTCAGAGTATTGCCTTGCTGCAACGGAGTGAGATTGTTGGCGTAGACGAACTGCGAGCAATTATTGTACGGCCCGAGCGTGGGGGCAAATGTCGAGCAGCTTTGCCCCACGGCGGCACCGATCTGATTTTCGAGGAAGGGCAACGGCTGAATTTGTGAGACTGGAAGTCCTGTGCCCCCCTGGCGGGAGGCTACCTCCAACGCGGAAATGGCGCTTACCAAACTCTGCTTGGACGTGGGGTCCACAAAATCAACGAGTTGTCCGGCGTCGCCCAATGTGCTGAGCCGCCGTCCGAACCGGCCAACGTAGTCCACTTCCAGCTGGAAGCTCCCCGGAAGTGCGCGTTGCACACCCACGGAGTAGACGAGCGAATACGGAGTCTTGTAGTGCGGATCGATCACAAAGTTTCCGAACTGGCCAGTGTTTGTGCCGAAGACATTGAGCGTGGGTCCGCTGCCGCTGGTGAAAGGGGTGACGGTCGTGGAAAACGGTGGAATCGTTGGAGTGACAAAGGTTTCGTTGACGTTGCTGATGCGCGGGGATCCTGTCAAGTATTGTTGCGCGGTTTGTCCCTGGAACGCGAAAGAGGTTGCGCCGCCGAAAACAAAATTCGATTGATCCTGATTGAAATTTACGGCGCTGAGAGCGGTGTGGTCGTAGATGCGCGATGCGCCCAGGCGAAGGACCGTCTTACGATCGCCAAGAACACTGCCGAGCAAGCCTTGGCGATACGACGGATTCCAAGCAACCGCGAGGCGTGGAGAGAAATTAAGCTTGTCGCCCTGATACAGCGGCTGGCCACCGGGGTTGGCCTTGCCCGCCAAGGTGTACGTGAGGAGGGGCGCGGACAGAAATCCGGATGTACCGCTGAGGCCGTTGGCGATGCGAGGGGAAACGACGCCGGCCCAATCCACATTGGGAACGGTTTCCAAACCATTGGTCTCGTAAGGAACGGAGTCATAGCCATAACGCAGCCCAAGCGTGAGGGTTAAATCGCTACGAACCTTCCAGGTATCCTGGCCGTAGGCTTCATATTCATAGTAGCGATAGTCGCGGCGCTGCCCCTGGGCGCCGGGCGTCAATTGGCCATTTTTGTAATAGTTGTACACCGTGAATTGCAGTGGTGCTATGCCGAGAAAACTTGAGAATGCGGCATCCCAAGTGGAAGCAGCGATGCCATTGGGATCGTTGAGAATGTCGGCAGGTCTCACGGTCGAATCGAGGCTCGAATTCGTAAGATTGATCCCTTCATTTTCGAAGTTCAGGTTGTTGATCAAGACGCTGCGGGTCTTGATGGGTTTCCAAAGGCCACCAAATTGGAAGGAATGCTTGCCCCTTAGCAGCGAAAAATCGTCGCGAAATGTTGGGACCGGGTTGACCGCCGAGGAGCCGCCCTGCCGTGCATAAGGGTTTGTGATTCCCGTGGGGAACAGGAAATTCAATTGATAGACGCTGGGATCGCCGCCGGGATTGGCGGGTCCAGTCAACGTGGCCAAATCGGTCACGAAATTTCGCGCCTCGCCATAGACGAACTGGTTCACGGCATTGGCGCTGATGGTCCACGTGTGACCTATCGCCCATGCGCGGTCTTGGACTACTTCCGGGTTCGAGACAGGATCGCCAGGAAATTGAATGGAGTTGAGGCCCCCAGTGATGGCGTGTTGATTGAAGAAGTTAAATCGAACGAAGAGTTTTTGCTTTTCGGAAATGTTGTAGTCGACGCGCGTGGTATAGGTATTCACGGTGTTGGGATTGGGCGCGTTGAATTGCAAGCCGCCCGTGTTGATGCCATCGCCAGCACCCAAGTCGTTTGCAGCCGGATACCGCGCGTTGAAAAGGTTCAGCAACGCAGGGTTGAAGCCAGGGGCTACGCCAGGGCATGCTCCCGCCTGGCTGCAGGGGTCGATGGCCGCCACTTGCGCAGGAGTCAGAATCGTGATGCAGTTGGGGGCGCTCTGCAGCGTGGCCGAAGCCGTGCAACCAGGGTTGCTGTTGATGTAAGCAATCTCGCCCTGGTGAACGTGAGCGAGCGGCACGACATTCAGGACGGGTTTCTGAGAAGCATCGCGCCTGGCGTCGTAATCAAAGAAGAAAAATAGCTTATCTTTCTTGATTGGCCCGCCGATGCCGGCGCCGAATTGATTGCGGATCAGCGTCGGGCGCGGTACACCGTTGGAATTGTTAAAGAAGTCGTTGGCCTCGGTGACCGTGTTGCGGTGATATTCGCGCGCATTGCCGTGCCATTGGTTCGTGCCACTTTTGGTGGTTATGATCGTCTGCGCTCCACTGCCTCGTCCGAGATCCGAAAGCGGGTTGGCAACTTCGGTGCGGAATTCCTGAATGGCGTCCACGGGAGTGGCAGCGACTTGGGTGAAAGCCCTCCCGACGTTAAAGTCCGAAGAATCAATACCGTCGACGGTAATATTGTCCTGGTCGGCGCGCGCGCCGGCTACCGAGCCGTTGCGGCTGAAACCCGCGTCATCGAGCCCATTGGTGGTGTCGGCGGACACCACCCCTGGTTCCAGACGCAAAAGGTTCGCAGGATTGCCGCGGAACTCGTTCGGCAGGCTGGCAATCGTGCGGCTGTCGAAAGTGTTGCCGATGGAACTGTCGGTCGTATTCAAAGACACGGAACCCTCGGACTTGACGTCGACGGTTTGAGAAACCGATCCGATTTCGAGTTGAACGTTTTGCGTCGTCGTGGTCGCGACCGGCAAATATAGGTTGGAAATCGTGACCGTTTCGAAGCCGTCCTTGGTCACCGTCAGCAGGTAGCCGGGTCCCGGCGGAAGCTTGGGAAACTTATAGCTGCCGTCGTTGGCGCTCTTCGCTTGATAGCTGGTGCCCGTTCGCGTGTCAATCATCTTGAGGTGTGCGTCCGAGACAACCCCCCCACTTTTGTCCGTCACAACCCCGGTCATTGCGGCGATATCTTGCGCATTTGCTGCTGCCGTGAAAACGGTTATTGCTAACCATAAAACAGCGATTGCTCCCCAGAACCTTTTTGTCATCGAAAGCTCCTCAGCGAGATCTCAGGCGTGATGCGCAAACCTAGCGAACACGACAATGGCCTTGTCGCGACAGCGCAAGAACGGGGCCAAACTTGAGGGCACCGCTCGAAAGTTATGCCCTTGCATTCCAAGAAGTTAGGGAATCAATCGGGCGTAAATTTAGAGGTGATTGGCGCGGGATACGAGAACCTGAAGGCAATTTAGACAGGTCATATGGATAGCTGAAGCTCAACAGCGCGTCGCGGTAGTTTGCGCCTCGGCTGCGGGTCGAGAGTTACGGTTTTCTGTAACCGAGCGCCGCTTCAGGGCGCTGGTTGTTTCGGTCAATCCGGTCGTTTCGGTGAATAGTGATAGCGCAGATCGAGTGGAAGACGATCGGAGCGCTGCCGCGTGTTGTAGTCCAGCTGATACTGTTGATGATCTGCGTCGACCGGATAGTCTTTGCCAGCGGGATAAGGATAGGAAATCAGCGAGTGCCGTGGCAGCGGCTCGACCGTGAAGGCGTGCGAAGCGTAGAAGTCGAGATCCTTCTCAAAGCCGTCCGCATAGAAGAAGTAGTCGCGCACCCAACCGGCAGGCAAGGCCGAGAGCTTTCGCGGATCAAAGTCGAGCTTCACGCCTTCGCCGGAGCCAAAGACCGCGAACCGGTCATCGGACCGTAGCAGCAGGTCGTGGACATCACCGAAGCGGGTATAGTTGCCGGCTGCGTGCGCGTAGGGACCGGTCATGCTGCGCTGGTTGTACGAGTAGGTGGTATCGCTGGCGGGCGTCAGGCGGATTTCGCGCGGGTAGCCCAGGTAATCGAGCGAAGCCTTTGCCAGCGGGACTTCCGACACGCGTACTTCGCGTGCATCTGGCGTTTGATCGATACGAATCGCGTCCCAATAAATCTTCAAATTGTTGACGATGCGGACGCGGCGCGTGCCCGGCGGGAGTTTGCCGGTCAAGTCGGTCACCATCGTACGCGCAAGACCGGCGGGAAAGCCCATGTCGTCGACGACACGAATCCATTTGCCGTTTGTGTCCCGCGCTTCGACGTACGGGGCGATCACTTTGATACCAGCTTGATCAGCGGAATACATTGAGGTGGCGGTGAAATAGTCGGTGTAGCCGTCGAGGAGCAAACGCAGCGGCTTATTGGCATCCCACGTACCCAGGTCCAGTTCGAGGTAGTGCAGCTTGGCGAAGCCGGCGAACGGCAATCCTTCGAAGCTCGTGACATATTTGCGATCGTGCCTTGCGATGAGCGGCAGGACGTCGTTACCCTGATCGTCCCAGGCGCCCACCGGCGGATGCGCGCCTTCACTGGCGATCACGCGAAATTCTGGGAATGGAGGCGCGCTGACGAATCTTTCGTTCGGATAAACTTCGTAGCTCGCTGGATGATCGATGGCCAGCAAGCGAACCTGGTCGAGATAGACTGTTTCTTCCATCGGCTCCATGAAACGGAAGCTGAGGAGGCCATTGCGCGGGCGGACACTGCGCGCGCCTACCTTTAGGTACTCGTCGGGATCGGGAACATCGCGCTCTCCGGGCGCTATCCAATGTCCCACCACGCCGGGGCCAATCATGTCCGCGATGAATTCATATTCGCGGCCGTTCCACGAAAACAAGACCGGGCAGGAACTGCCCCGACGGTCTAGCTCGGCGATGTTTTGCACTTTCTTTGCCGCGAGATTGATCTCGTCCTGAGGCACACCCGTAGGCCACAGAAGGCGCACCACTTCGGCGTTTTTCTCGGCTTCCAAGCCGGCGAGAATCGAGGGGGCGTTCTGGCCCAGGTAGCCGGAAGCCCCCGCCACTTCCCACTTTTGATAGAGGGCGCCGGCGTAGAGTTCCACTTTCGTGCCGATGGCGCTTTTGTTGTCGTTGAGAGCTTTGAGTTCGATACTCATCCACGCATGCTGGTTGGCGCCTTCGGCACGCAGCGAGAGTGGCGCGCCTCCCAACTGCGTGACAATGAGGTTGGGATCGCCATCACCTGCGATGTCCGCAACGGCGATGGCGCGAGGTTGCGCCAGTTTCACCGCGTCGAGGTGCACGTCCCCGGTTACGTCGGCCCAACCGCTCGTGCCGAGGTTGCGGAACAAGCGCAATTCACCGCCGCCCGTGGTTTCTCCGGCCGCGACGAGATCAAGCCAGCCGTCGTTGTCGTAGTCGATGGCCGCAATTCCCCAACCGCGCTCCCAGGGGATATCTGGCAGCTTCACGCGTTCAAGCCGCTTGCCCTCAACGTTGCGCCACAGACTAATGCCTGGCGCGCCTGCATGAGTAAACGCGAGGTCCATCCAGCCATCTTTGTCGAAGTCCAAGGCGACGACGCCCACCGCCGGAGGCAGGTCTTCCTTCTTGAAATCGATCGCGGGCGACGCCGTGAACTTCCCTTCGCGTGGATTCAAGTAGAGGGACGCCCCCGCCTGGCCACCAGCGAAAACGAAATCAATCGCACGATCGTTGTTGAAGTCGGTGGTGACCAGACCCGCGCCGGTCGCGTCGAAATTGAGCGCGGTTTCCTGGGAGACATCGGTGAAGGTGCTATCGCCATTGTTGCGCCAGAGAACGTTGTGAGCGGTGGTTTCGCGAGAAGCCTCGGCGCTGGGCAGGTTGGTCACATACAAATCGAGGTCGCCATCATGGTCGTAATCCACGAAGGTAACCCCCACACATCCTTTTTCGCGGCGAATGCCAACGGTCTGGGTTACGTCGTCGAATTTAGCGTCGCCCTTATTGCGCAGCAGGTGCACGCCGTCGCCCAAGCACACGGCGAGATCGGTGTGGCCGTCGTTGTCAAAGTCGCCCGCAGCGCACCCTAGCCCGGCGCCCTTCAACGCGAGACCTGCGGCTTGCGTGACGTCCGCGAACCGCCCGCCGCCGAGATTATGGAGCAGACGGCTGACCCCGTCTGACGCCGCGCTCACCAGCAAGAGATCGGGCTTGCCGTCGCCATCGTAATCAATGAAGCAGGCACCCGTGCTCGCACCAAGTGTGGAAACGCTTCCGCCTGTTCCCGCCGCAACGACCGGCTGTTCTTTGAAGGTAACTTTGATCGCCGGGGGAGCCGCCGCAACCGGGCTCCGCGCAAGTTCCGCGAGCGAGTAGCGGCCTTGATCTCCGTAGCCCGCTCCGAACGGCGAGCCTAGGTGTTCGGTCGTGATTTTCTGGAAACGTGCAAGATGCTCGTGCGCCGCCGCGGCATCGCCCTTGCGCTGGTAAGCGCGCGCCAGACCAAACTCAGCGGAAGCGTGAAATGGATAGGCGGCCAGTGCTTTCTGGAACGCGATGATGGCGTTGTCGTAGTGCTGTGCCTGGGACTGCAAGTAGCCTACAAAATAGAATCCATCCGCCTCGGGGGTCAGTTCAGTGACATGCTGGAAAGCGGCAATTCCCTTTTCAGTTTCGCTAGAATCCTTGTAAACAAGTCCGAGGTTGTACCAGGCGTATGGATCTTGCGGAAGCTCCCGGGTGGCTGCCTCGAGGGCTTCTCGCGCCGGCTCCAGTTTTTGCTGACTGAGTAGTGCGACGCCAAGATTGAGGCGGGCGACGGCGAACTTCGGATCAGCGGCGAGCGCTTGCTCGAATTTTTTCTGCGCGTCAGCAAACTTCTGCTGGTTCATATAGGCAACGCCCAGGGTATTGAAACGCAGCGCTTCGGTCCTGCCAGCGGCGATGCTTTGTGCGGCAGTTGCCTTGGACGCGGGAGGTTTGTCCTGGGCGCGCGCGGACCGGGAGCGCAGCGAGAGCGTGACGAGGGCACAGATCGATAGAATGCTCGCGATCACGAACAGACTCGTGCGCGGGTTTAGTCTTGGCATCGAGATGACTTTCTTTGGTCGCGAACTTGGCGCTTCACGGCGCTCAGCGACGAAGTACCTTTTTGATTCTCCCGGCTCCCTGTGGCACCGTCAATTGTTTTCACGGAAAGCTTTATCTGGGAGACTTGACCGCCAAAGTTTCGACACATAGATTCACGAAAACAAACTCTATGAACCTTTCACCCTTTTCGACGATTTCAGAGGTTGCAGCGGCCATTCGTACGCGCGCGATTTCGGCCACGGAGGTTGTCGACGCTACCCTCGAACGAATTTCCGCGCTCGATCCGAAGTTGTGCGCTTTTGCGCACCTCGACGCGGAAAACGCCAGGATACAAGCGCGCCGTGCCGACTCCGCGATGATGCGCAATGACGCACTCGGCACACTTCACGGCGTGCCGGTCACCATTAAGGGCAACATCGACGTAGCAGGATTGCCTTGCCCGGCAGGTTCGCTGCTCCGCAAAGACTACGTGCCGCAACACGACGCACCGTTGGTCGCTCGCCTGCGAGCGGCGGGTGCGATCATCCTCGGCAATACGAATACCCCCGAATTCCTGATGGCCTACGAGAGTGCCAACCTGCTAACCGGAAAAACCAGCAACCCTTGGGACACATCGCGTAGCGCGGGTGGCTCCAGTGGCGGCGAAGCGGCAGCGATCGCCTCGGGTTGCTCGTTCGGCGGAGTTGGAAGCGATGGCGGCGGCTCCATTCGCGTCCCCGCGCATTTCTCGGGCATCTGTGGACTAAAGCCCACTCCCGGCCGCGTGCCATCCACCGGACATTTCCCGCCGGGTGCGGGGGCACTTTCCTGGCTCGGCGTCGTAGGACCGATGGCGCGTACCATCGCCGACGTCCGCGCTCTGTTCGAAGTACTGGCAGGACCCGATCCCGGAGACGCTCTATCCGCACCGGTGCCGCTTTCAAACGTCGATGCCCGCACGCAGTTGAAAGGTCTACGCGTAGGTCTACTCGAGAGCGGCGCGCTTGGCAAAGCTTCGCCGGAGACCGAAGCGGCGGTAGCAAAAGCGGCGGTGCTGTTGGCGGACCAGGGGTTTTCCGTCGAATCGTTTCCACTCTTCGGACTCGACCACGCCCTCGAAATCTGGTGGTTTTTCTTCGGGCCTGTCGTCGCGCATTTGTTCGGGCCAACCGTGCGGGGCCACGAAGAACAACTCAGCCCGATACTCCGCGAATATCTCAGCTATGCCGCGCCCGAAAATCCCATAACGCTCGACGCGCTTTTTTCCGCCTGCGCCTCTCGCGACAACGTCCGCGCCGAAATCCTCGGACAGTTGCGGGATGTTCCCATCCTGCTCTCCGCTGTTTCGTCATCCCCGGCATTTCGTCACGGCGAAGGAACGTATCGCCCGGATTCGCCCCACTGCTACCGCACTTCCATGCGCCATTCGCAGTGGTTAAACCTCGCCGGCTGCACCGGCGCCTCGGTTCCTTTCGGAGTTTCCCCGGAAGGTTTGCCCATCGGAGTGCAAGTGATTGGACGCCCGCACGAAGAAGAACTCGTCTTGGCGGTCGCGGAATGCCTTGAACGAGCTCACGGCCCCTGGAACCGACCACCGCTCTAACGGCTCAGCTTCCGGCTATTTATATTCGTCGAGCAACGTCACGATTGTGGCGGTTGCGCCAGCTCCGGATTCCGCACGCGGTCTTCGTCCATTGCGCCGGGCTCTTTTTCCTTGTCGTGCGAAGTGTCGATCAGTTTCTTGGCAGCCACCATTTCCTTCTGTGCCTCTTCGCGGCGTCCGAGCTTCATCAGGATGCGCCCGCGCATGAAGTGCACATTCTGGCTGTCCGGCGCAAGACGCACGGCTCGATCGATCTCCGGGAGCGCTTGTTGATACTTGTCCTGCCGGACATGGATTTTGGCCAATCCAAATAGCGACCCTGGCATCCTCGGATTGCGCCGTAGGGCTTCGTTAAACTCGTTTTCGGCCTGCTCATCCTTCCCTTCCTTCAAATACAACTCGCCAAGCTGCTCATAAATGTCGGCCGAACCCGGATCGACAGCGGCTTCTTTGCGAAATTCCGCTTCTGCATGCTCGTTGTCGTTGGTGTGCATATAGGCGATCCCCAGTCCAAAATGCAGAAACGGGAGGTCCGGATTGATCTTCTCGGCGCGCTGCAACTCCACCAGCGCCTTTTCGGGTTCGTCACGGTTCAGGTACGCCTTCCCCAGAATCAGGCGAAATTCCGGGTTGTCGCCACCCACTTCCAGAAGCCGCGCCAGCGCCTGCTCGTCGAGTTCCTTCCGGCCAGCATTGTGCGCCGCAATTCCCAGCACGTAGAGATACATGAAATTATCGGACGCTTGCGCCCAGAGCGGCTCCAAAACGGAAACCGCCTCGGCGTAGCGCACCGTGAACACATAGCAGAGCCCGAGCAAATATCGCGCCTGGAACGAATTCGGTTGGTCCCGAACCACAGACGCCAGGGGCGCCACCGCACCCGGGTAGTCGCCGCGTCGATACTTCACTAGCCCGATGTTCAGCCGTATCCCGGGCATTCCCGGCTCGAGTTTTTCCGCCTTCTGCAGCAAGGTCAGCGCGTGGTCCCATTCCTTGCGGCGCATGGCGATCACCCCGAGATTCGAGTACGCCGCCGCTGCCTGCGGGTCAACCCTAAGCACCTCTCGGAACGCCAGTTCTGCGCCTTCCAAGTCGCCTTGCTGCAGCGCAGCTTGCCCTCTTGCGAACCACGCCTTCGCATCGACTGGGGCGCCAGCTGTTGACGAACTCGCCTGCTCCCCCTCCGAGCCGTCGGATCGCGCGGAGAGGCGGCGTCGCTCCGCAACGGCGTCCCCTGCCAGCAACACAAGGCCAAGACACAACGTAAGTCCTGTAAGCAGTGCCGATAACGTAGGACGTAGTGCCAGGCGGCGGTACCCCAAATGCAAGCTGCGCATAGCCATTGCCAATTTGTTTTTATCCCCAGGAGCCTGTCCACCCCGGCCAGCCATGATAATCTTTATCGAACAGATGCAAAAATCCTTCTTGACAACAACGCAATAATGCCATATTAACTCGTTTTAATAACCGTTGGTGCTTGGTTACCCGTCGAGTGGTGGGGGCGTTTCGGAATGAATGGTGTCCGGCGAGTGGCGAAGCTCTACGTCGCGCTGCCGCAGTTCCAGTCATCCCTCACATTTCCGTGCTTTCAATCTTAGACTTTCCGGAGGTACTAAAGTGAAGGGACATTCTCATCCCCGCAATGCCGGCGGATTTCTGCACTCCCTCGGCGGCGCGAAGCTTCTCCAGATTCTCTTCTGCACCACGCTGGCCCTGTGTCTGCCGTTTCTCGCGAACGCGCAAGACACTGGCTCGATCAGCGGCACGGTTTCCGACAAGAGCGGCGCGGCCGTTGCCGGCGCCGAACTCGTAATCACCAGCACCGCAGGCAGCCTGACTCGCGCCACCACTACGAACAGTGACGGCGCTTTCGTCGCAGGCGGTTTGCCGGGCGGCAGCTACGACCTCACCGTCACCGCCAAGGGCTTTCAGAAGTACACGGCCCACAGCGTGGTGCTCGACGTCGCACAGAAAATCCGCGTGGACGTGCAACTGACCGTTGGCTCCGTCTCGGAAGAGGTCGTCGTGACCGGCGAGAGCGTAGCTCAGGTCGAGACCGCCTCCTCGGAAATCAGCACCACGATTAGCGGCAAGCAAATCAGCCAGCTCGAGCTGAATGGCCGCAATTTCACGCAGCTTGTCACCCTCACCCCTGGCGTCGTGAGCCAGACCAACCAGGACGAAGGCACCGTCGGTGTCAACGGCAACGTCGCCTACAGCATGAATGGCGGCCGCACCGAGTACAACAACTGGGAGCTCGACGGCGGCGACAACATGGACAATGGCAGCAATTCCACGCTGAACGTCTATCCAAACGTTGAAGCCATCGCCGAATTTAAGGTGTTGACCTCCACGTACGGCGCGCAGTATGGCCGCAACGGCTCCGGCACCATCGAAGTCGAAACGAAGTCGGGCGGCAGTTCCTTCCACGGTAGCGCTTTCGAATACCTGCGCAATGACTTCTTCAACGCAAGACCGTGGGTATCCGGCGGTGAACCCGGCAATCCCAACCCACCGTACAAGAAGCACGACTTCGGCTACACCGTTGGGGGTCCCGTATACATTCCACACTTCTACAACACCGAAAAAAGAAAGACCTTCTTCTTCTTTTCCGAAGAATGGCGAAGAGAGAAGAACCCCAACGCGATTACGCAAAACGTTCCATCGGTCGCCGAACGCGGCGGGGATTTTTCGGACCTCTGCCCGGGAACTGATTGCCCCAAGGTCGCGAATCCAGCGGCGGTGCCCATTAGCGCCGTTGGTCAAGCTCTCGAAGCTCTCATTCCAGTTCCAAACACTACCAACGGTGGCTTTCCTGCGGTCGCTGACACCATCTCGACGCCCACTACCTGGCGCGAGGAACTGGTTCGCATCGATCACAACATCACCGACAACTATCGCTTGACGTTCCGCTACATCCACGATTCCTGGCAAACGGTCCAACCCAATCCCCTCTGGGGCATTGGGACTTCCAGCTTCAACAGCATCAATACCAACTTCGTTGGCCCAGGCAGCAGCTTTGTGGCGCGCCTCACCGCCAATGTAACGCCTACACTACTGAACGAATTCGTCGCCAGCTACACCGCCGACCACATTTTCCTGAACGCCGTCAATCTCCCGGCGTTTCCTTCCGGGTTTGCGATGGGCTCACTTTTCAACAACGGCTTCGGAGGAAAGCTGCCTGCCATTCAGCTGGGGAATAACGCGGCCTATGGCGGTAGCTTCGGCCAGGACACCGGGTACTTCCCCTGGAACAACGCAAATCCCACCTACACTTACCGTGACAATGTCACCAAAATCGTTGGCACTCACACTTTCCAGTTCGGCGCCTATTTCGCCGCCGCGCAAAAGAACGAAGATAGCACCGCCAATGTCCAGGGCTTGGTGACTTTCAGCTCCTCGGCTCCGATCAGCACGGGCAACGCCTTCGCTGACTTGCTGATGGGAAATGTCTCGAGCTACAAGCAGTGGAACGCCACCGTTAAATATTACAACCGCTACAAGATCTTCGAGCCCTACTTTCAGGACGACTGGCGCGTCACCAAGAGATTCACCGTTAACCTCGGCTTGCGTGTGAGCCTCTTTGGAACGTACCGCGAGCGGTATCAACAGGCCTTTAACTTCGAACCCACCGCCTTTGTTGCGGGCGGCTCTCCCGTTATTGACAGCGCAGGAACCGTCACCGGCAGCGCGGGGGCTCTCGAGCCGGGTAGCGGCAATCCGCTCAACGGCATTATCCAGTGCGGCGGTAAGGGAGGAACCTTCGCCGTCCCCGGTTTCGCAGCCGCCACCGTCGGCACTTCTTCGAACGCCGGCTGCTTGAAAGGCCACCTCTTCAACCCGGCCCCGCGCTTGGGCTTCGCCTGGGATCCTAAAGGTGACGGCAAGATGGCCATTCGCGGCGGTTACGGCGTCTTCTTCGAACACACCAACGGTAACGAGGGCAATACCGAATCTCTGGAAGGTTCGCCACCAAGTGCACTCACGGCTTCGCAGTTTAACGTCACGGGCTACGGCAACGTCGGCGGTGGCGGGCTGCTTTTCCCCTTGTCCGTCAATTCCATCCCCAACAAAGCCATTTGGCCCTACGTGCAGCAGTGGAACCTGAACGTGCAGAAGGAACTCCCGTCGCACGTGATCGTTTCCGCCGCCTACGTCGGAAGCAAGGGCACGCATTTGACCTTGGTCAACAACGCCAACCAGATCGTGCCGGTGCCCGGCTCGGCAAATCCGTACCCGGCCGGACAGCCGATTGCGCCTCCGAGCGCCTCGACTGGCTACGTGGGCGATTGCACCAGCCTCACGGCCGGCCCGGGTGGGCCGGCTATCACCGGCCAAGCGCTGATAAATCTCGGTGTCGCCTGCGGAAACAATCCCGATCCTTTTCGTACCGCTTTCCCGGGCTACAGCAACATTACGAAGCTCTATGACCAGGCCAACTCGGTCTACCACGCACTCCAGCTCGGCGCACAACGCACCGTGGGCGATCTGACCGTGAGCGCGGCGTATACCTACAGCCATTCCATCGACGATTCGTCCGATCGCGGCGACACCGCCTTTGTGAATGCGTACAACATCGCCGCCAATCGGGCGAGTTCTACCTTCGACATGCGCCATAACCTGACCGTTAGCTATGTCTACGGTTTGCCTTTCTTCAAGGCGTCGGGCCTGACGCACACGCTCCTTGGCGGCTGGCAGCTTTCCGGCATCACCATCGCGCAGGCCGGCCTGCCTTTCAGCGTAACCAACGGCACTACCTACGGCGATAGCGCCGGCGTCGGCAACGGCGTTGGCACCGGTTCTCGGCCCGACCTTGTCGGTAATCCGCGCGCCAGCATCCCACAGACGGAATTTCCCAGCGTCCGCGGACCGGTCATCTTCAACCCCGCGGCTTTCGCGGCCCCCACCGGCTTGACCTTCGGCACCGTCGGCCGCAACACCTTAAACTACCCCGGCCGTTTGAACTTTGACGCGGGCCTCTCCAAGCGCTTCGCCATCACCGAACGAATGGGCTTCGACTTCAAATGGGAAATGTTCAACCTGTTCAATCACACTCAATTCGACCAAATCGACAACCAGAGCCTGGGTGCGAACGCCATTCCTTTGGATACGTTCACTCCCGGCACGAACCTTAACAGCTCGAGTTTCTTGCACTTGACCGGAGCGCACGAGCCTCGCCGTATGCAATTCGGCTTGCGCTTCTACTTTTAGCCTAACTGGTAACGCCGGCTTGCCCTGAGTACGAAGGGCATCCGGTCGGCTCCGGGCGGCGCTTTTTTCCGAAAGCGCCGCCCGGTTTTTTTGTATACTCCCTCCGCCCCCTTAGAAGCGCCCAAAACAAGGAGTACGTGACTCCATGCACCGACGAACGTTCATCGAATCCTCCATCGCCGCAGCCCTCGTCTCCGCCACCGCCCGTCCGGCTTGGGGCGCGGTCCATCACATTGATCGCCTCGGTCTCCAGCTCTACACGGTCCGCGATCTCATGAAACAAGACTTCGACGGCACCATTACCGGTGTCGCGAAAATCGGCTACAAAGAACTCGAGTTTGCCGGCTACTACGGCAAATCACCCAAAGAAGTCCGCGCCCTACTCGACGCCAACGGCCTCACCTCACCATCCGCGCATCATTCCATCGAATTGCTCGACAAGAATTTGCAGGAAATCCTCGACGGCGCGCAGGTCATCGGACAAAAATTCATCGTGTGCCCGTACCTCGATGCCAAGTCGCGAACCGCTGACGGCTACAAGCACCTCGCGGAGTCCTGTAACCGCGTCGGCGAGGCCACGAAAAAAGCCGGCATCCAGTTTGCCTACCACAATCACTCGTTCGAGTTCGAGAAAGTGGACGGCCTCGATGGAAAACTCCCGTTCGACTACCTTCTCGCGCAGACCGATCCGAAACTCGTAAAGATCGAAATGGATCTCTGCTGGATGAACGTCGCCGGCCAGGATCCCGTCTCCTATTTCAAGAAGTTCTCCGGCCGCTTTCCGCTGATTCACGTGAAGGATTGGAGCAAAGAAGGCTCCGGATCCCGCGACTACGAAGGTGCCGTAGGCCACCCCGTGACCGGCCACATAACCAACGTAGGCGGCGGTTCCATCGACTTTAAAAAGATCTTCGCCCAGTCCGGCAAAGCCGGTATCGAACACTACTTCGTAGAAAACGATGACGCCAAATCCCTGGACGACCCCAAAGCCAGCTATGACTACCTGGCGAAACTGCAGTTCTAACGGACTTCGAAGAATCGGAAACAAACTCCGTATCCGCCCTGCAGGCTTCATCGCCCGCGGATTCCATGCGGAATGCGCGCGCGATGCAAAAGCGAAACAAGGGCGAAAACTGCGGTAAAATTTTCCTTTGCATCGCCGGTCCCATCGGTACGCCAGCACCGCACCTCCGGCAGGCGAAACACCTTGAAACATATCTCCGCGGTTTGCATCTCATCTCGTGCACGAGCTAAGGAGAGGGACCGTGGCAAATCGGCTGGAAGGCAAGACAGTGGCAATCACCGGCGGCGACCAGGGCATCGGCCGTGCCATCGTGGAGCGCTTCGCCCACGAAGGCGCAGATGTCGCGCTGTGTTACCGCTCCAACCAGGCCGGGGCGGATGAAGTCGTGGCTGAAGTCCAGAAAATGGGACGCAAAGCGGCGGCGGTGCAAGCCGACGTTGGCAGAGTGGCCGACGGCCAGCGATTCATCGCCGAAGCGGTCGTGAAGCTCGGGCGCGTCGACATTCTCGTCAACAATGCCGGGCTCGAGCGCCGTGCCGATTTCTGGGATGTCACCGAGCAGGACTACGATCTCGTGCTGGACGTAAATCTGAAGGGCCCGTTTTTCGTGACCCAGGCATTTGTCAGGCATCGCATGCAAGCCCAAGCCGGCGGCAAGGTCATTAACATCAGTTCGGTGCATGAAGAGCTTCCCTTTCCGCACTTCACCTCCTATTGCGCCAGCAAGGGGGGCATCAAGATGATGACCCGCAATCTCTCCATCGAGCTCGCCCCGCTGGGAATCACCATCAATTCCATCGCTCCCGGCGCCATCGAGACACCCATCAACAAAAACCTCCTGAACGATCCCGCGAAGCTGAAACCCCTCCTCGAAAATATTCCACTCAACCGGCTGGGAAAGCCGGAAGATGTTGCTGGGCTTGCGGCGTTTCTTGCTTCTTCGGACTCGGATTATATGACCGGCACTACGACGTTCATCGACGGTGGTTTAACCTGGAACTATCAGGAACAGTAAAAAAAGAAACACCGCGATCAAAAGGAACCCAATGCCGCAAACTCCTGGAACCGACAGCAAACCGGTACGGCTCGTAATCGCCGACGTGGACGGCACGTTGGTGACGCATGACAAGATTCTTACCGAGCGCGCAATCCGGTCTGTCTTCAAACTGCGCGAAGCTGGCATTCAATTCGTGATCACCAGCGGGCGCCCGCCGAAAGGTATGGCGATGTTGATCGGGCCGCTGAAGCTGGACGAGCCGATCGCGGCGTTCAACGGTGGCGTCGTCATTCAGCCCGATCTCAAGACCGTCCTGCGCCAGAACGTGCTGCCGCCAGACGTGGTCAAAAAGGTCGTACCGCAGATCCTCGATCACAAACTGGACGCCTGGATCTATACCGACACAACGTGGTTCGTGCGCGATATAGACGCCCCGCACGTAGCGCGCGAGCAATGGACGGTAAAATTTGAGCCCGTGGTCACCGACAAGCTCGAATCTCTAGCGGATAGGGTCGCAAAGGTGGTCGGCGTCAGCGACGATCTTGAGGGCGTCGCTCGCTGCGAGAAGGACGTGCAGGCCAGCTTCGGTTCAAGCGTCTCGGCCGCGCGATCGCAACCTTACTATCTCGATGTGACGCATCCCAACGCCAACAAAGGCGAAGTCGTGCGGATCATGTCCGAACTGCTGAACATCCCCCCGCAAGAAATCGCCACCATCGGCGACATGCCCAACGACGTGCTGATGTTTGTGAAAAGTGGCGTCAGCATCGCCATGGGCAACGCCAGCCCTGAAGTGCAGAAATCCGCAACGTACGTAACCACCTCAAGCGAGGAAGAGGGCTTCGCGAACGCCATGGAGAAGTTCATCCTCCAGCGCCACAGCGCGACGCCCTGAGCAGTGAGGCAAACGAGGTAGGCGCCGGGGTTTAGCTCAGCCCATGCGCGGCGGTTGTGGCGATTTCGCGGCCGTCAGCGTAGCGATCGCGGCAGGGTTACTTACGCCCGCGCCATCGTAGCGGAACGTGCGGCTTGCAGAAGTTTGGCGGCGTTTTCTCGAGGGTCGCCGTGACCGAACACGGCATTGCCTGCAACCAGGAGATCGGCGCCGGCTCGAACCACATCGCAGACCGTTTTGAGATCGACGCCACCATCGACTTCGATGCGGAACGTCAAGCGGCGCGACTCGCGAATGCGCGCCAGCGTTTCAATTTTCCGCAGTGAATTTTCGATAAAGTGCTGCCCGCCGAATCCCGGGTTCACGGACATCACTAGCACGTGATGCACGATGTCCAGCACCTCGTCGAGTGTGTGCACTGGCGTCGCGGGGTTAATGACTACCGCCGGTTTGCATCCCTGTGATGCAATCAAGTGCAGCGTGCGATCCAGATGCACGCAAGCCTCCTGGTGCACGGAAATCCAGGTCGCGCCGGCCTCGGCGAAAGCGGCGATGAACTCGTCGGGATTTTCGATCATCAAGTGGCAGTCAAAGGGAACATCGGGAACGGCCTTGCGCAGCGACGTGACCACCGGCGGACCGATCGTGATGTTCGGCACGAAGTGTCCGTCCATGATGTCCACGTGCAGAACGGTGCCGCCGCCGTCGATCGCGGACTGCGCCTGAGCGCCAAGTCGCGCGAAATCGGCCGAAAGGATCGATGGTGCGAGTTCAATCAATGCAGCTGCTCCTGGCGAGGGCCACGGGGGAGGCCCTTCGAGACTTAAGATGGACAAGCTCGATCGTTAGGTGCATGTTGATTTAATTATACGCGGAAGGTGGCGACGACTCCTGCAAATCTGCGGATGCGGCAGTTGCTCTTGCACCAGCTAGTTAAATTTGGGCGGGACTAGCTTTAAAATCCCGGAGGCTGGAGGATGCGGCGGGATTTAGCAGCGACCGCTCCGTTCCGAGCGATTCCTTCCTTCGCGACTGCAGTCAGGATTGGCGGACCGGCCAAGGGATGGTGCAGTGTTTGGCGCTGCTTTCGCGGGCTAGCTCCAGTGCGCGCATTACCTCCAGGGCTTGCTCGAGGGTGACCGCCGGCGTGGCACGGCCTAGCAAGGTGTCGCGGATGTTGGCGTAGTAGTGGCGGTAGTCACACGGCGCGGAAGGGATCGGCCGTTGGGTAGTGGTGAAATCGTCAGGAACGGAGAGGGCCAGAACGCCCCAATTTTTCTCCGGCTCAGCGCCCCAGGGACCCTCGTTTAGGAGTTTTCCCGCGCGCAGATTCATTTCCTGCGGATCGAAGGTTTGCTTGAGAAAGGCGCCTTTGGTGCCGAAGAGCAGGAACCGAGGACGCTGCGTTGCGGCAAGAATGTTCGAGCTGAGGACAGCGCGCATGCTTTTCGGGTAATGGAACATGATGTCGAATGCGTCGTCAGCAAGACCCCCTTCGCGCTCGATGCGAACGTCGGCGGTGACAGCTTCCGGGCGGCCGAAGAGCTGCATCGCGTGATCGATCAGGTGCGGGCCGATGTCGAAGAGAATGCCGGCTCCGGGAACTTGCTGCTCGCGCCAGGCGTTGGGCTTCAGGTTCGGGCGGAAACGATCGTAGTTGGTTTCGAAGCGGACGATGCGGCCCAGTGTGCCGGTGGCAACGAGTTGCAGGATCGCCTGGAAATCGCCGTCGTAGCGTCGATTTTGATACACCGTGAGCAGCCTGCCTGATTTTTGCGCGAATTCCACTAGACTGGCGGCTTCTTCGTAACTGGTCGCAAAGGGCTTGTCGACGACAACGTCGCGACCCGCAGCGAGACACTGGCGCGCGAACGGAACGTGCGTCTCATTCGGTGAGGCGATGACGATCAAACCAATGTCGGGAACGCTCAGAAGTCCTTCAAGATTGCGCACGATGCGGGCATCCGGGTAAGCGGCGGCCGCTTCGGAACCAGTGCGCTGGAGTATCGCGGCGAGTCGCAAGCCGGGAACCGCGCTGATGACTGGAGCGTGAAACGATCGCCCCGCCAAGCCGAAGCCGATAAGCCCGACATTAATCATGGGATTGAATAGGTGCGTGAGAATCGGTTGTGTTGTTCATCGTGCGGCTGACCGAGCTTGCGCGGCTCTCAGGAAAAATCGGTCCCCAGTGGCGGAAGCCGTGCCCGCGCGAAGCCACCGGCCCGAAAAGCGTATCCGAATTTGGCTCGGAACGTAACCCTCTTCGCCAACTTTCCATGAATGGACGTTGCCGCAAGGTCCGTGCTCCTTCAGAATAACTGCGCCGATGGCCACGACGATTCCAGCCGCACCGCGCGCCAGCGACAGCAAAGGCCTGCTGGCTTTGCTGGCCGCGGGATTCGCGTTGACAGGTATACCCACGGTCATCATCGGGCCGATCTTGCCGCTGTTTATTTCGCGATGGGCGCTGAGCGACACGCAAGCGGGACTGTTTTTCACCGTTCAGTTTGCTGCTGCGCTGTGCGGGGTGTGGATCACCACCGGGCTCACATCGTGGCGTGGGTACCGGCCGGGCCTGGTCATTGGTTACGCGCTGACGGGAGCGGGCCTGGCGATGCTGAACGCGCCTACACACGTGTTGGCGCTGGCGGCGACGGCCGCGTTTGGGGTGGGCTACGGCATGGTCGTTCCGCCAACGAATCTATCGGCGGCCGAGGCCGGCGGGGCGGGAATGGTGAGCCTGCTCAATTTCGCTTGGGGCATTGGAGCCGTAGCTTGCTCACCACTTATTCTGATCGCAGTGCGGCATCACTATTTGTCGGCGTTTCTTTTCGCGGTGACGTTTTGCGCGCTGGCGTTAGCAGTCTGCTTTCTCTTCGCTACCTTTCCGACGGGGGCTCACGCGCGCCCGGTAGAGACCGCGCGGCAGACAGCAGCGGTTCCCGCTTTGGCAATCACCGTCGCGGTGTCGGCGCTTTTCTTTATCTACGTCGGAACAGAGACCAGTATTGGCGGCTGGGCGGCGGAAGATACCAAGCGGCTGGCAGGGCACGCGACCAGCTTGACGACCATGGCGCCATTATTTTTCTACGCGGGACTGATGATGGGTCGCGGCGTCGCTCCACTGATCCTTAAGCGTATCGGGGAGCTACGCGTTGTCGTGATGGCCATCGGCTTGGTCATGCTGGGTGTGGGTTTGATTCTAGCGGCCCGTTCGCCTAACAGCGCGATTCCTGGATTTGCGATTGCGGGTTTGGGCTGTTCGAGCATTTATCCGATTTATATTGCATGGTTCTCGAAGTGGTACGGGGCCGCGGCTCGGCGGTTGGGTGGTGTGGTTTTCTCGATGGCGTCGCTTGGGGCGTCGGCGATGCCTTGGTTGGTAGGATTTGTCTCGACGCGGACTCGTAGTTTGCAGGTGGGGTTGCTGGTGCCACTGGTAGGGTGTTTTGTGATGCTCGGGTTGTTGGCGGTGTTGCAGCGGCGCTGGTCGAAATTTGTTGCGTAGGATGGGCCGACGCCGGAGTACGTTCCCCGGGCAGGATGGTACCGGTGTTGACGCCGGGCGGAGAAAACCTTGCCCCTACGGGGCAACAGACCTCGGAGCTAGGCGCGACCACGCCGGCTGTCACGTATGAGATGGGTTGAGGTCTGAGGTATTCTTTGCGCGTGCAAAGGACTTCTTCTTGGCAACGATCGCCGACAAAGGCGCTGTTACTAGGGCTGATCATTACGTTAGCGGCAATTGTTGCGTATTCAGCGTACATCACGTTGCAGATCTCGGGTTTGCGAAAACTGCAGAGCGACATGGTGGACCGCAACCGCAAGGATTCGCTGCAGCTTTTGCGGTTGCAGAACGACCTAAATTCGGTGGCGCTGGCGATGCGGGACATGCTGGACACCAGCGAGCCTTACCCATTGGGCGCGTGGGCGGCGCAATTCGACCGCCTCAAAGGGGACCTGGACGCCGCGCTTCGCCTGGAGGAAGAAAACGCCGAAGCGCGGCGCACGCCGGAGCAGCGGAACTATCTGCGGCAGCAGCTGACGCAATTCTGGGACGCAATGGACCGCATGTTCGGACTAGCGCGCAATGGAAAAGAAGACGAAGCGCGAGAGCAGATCCGGTTGTCGCTGCAAGCACGGGAAGCGGCGCTGAGTACGGCGGTGTCACGGTTGCTGGTGGAAAATAACGAAGGTGAACAACTGGCCGCCACGCAGATCGCAGAGATTTACAACCACGTGCAGCGGCAAGTGTATTTGTTTCTGGCAGCGACGCTGGTGGCCATCGTCTTCACCAGTTTGTATTTGATTCGTACAAACAAGGAAATCTTCGCGAGGCTGGCGACCCTTTCCGAGCAACGCAGCGAGCTGGCGCAGAAGTTAATCTCCACACAAGAGTCGACGCTGCGGCACATTTCACGGGAGCTGCACGACGAGTTTGGCCAAGTGCTGACGGCGATCGGTTCCCTGCTGGGACGATTGGGGGGGCAAGCGCCGGATGGATCTGCGTTGCGGCAGGACTTGCAGGAAGTGCGGGAAATCGCACAATCGACGTTGAACAATATTCGAGGATTGTCGCAAGCGCTGCACCCCGTGCTGCTCGAGGAGCAGGGACTGGAGAGTACACTCGATTGGTATATTCCTACGGTGTCGCACCAGATGGGACTATCGCTGCACTATGAAAAAACGGGAGCTGCGTTTCCGGTGGACACGGCGGCGGGTGTACATATTTATCGCGTGTTGCAGGAAGCTTTAAACAATGTGAGCCGCCATTCCGGAGAGCGAGAGGCGTGGGTGCGGCTGAAATTTCTGCGGAGCGCGCTGGAACTGGATGTTGAAGATCATGGCAAAGGCTTCGCACCGCAGACGGCGCACCAAGGCATCGGACTCGTGGGCATGCGCGAGCGCGCAGAATTGATCGGAGGCACGTTGGAGCTATCGCAAAGGGTAAGCGGAGGGACGCTGGTGCGTTTGCAGGTGCCGCGCGAGAAAGCTGAAGCTCATGGCGGATAAGATCACCGTTTTGCTGGTGGACGACCACGCGCTGGTGCGCAAAGGGTTCCGGCGGATGCTGGAGGACGATGCGACCATCGCAGTGGTGGGAGAAGCGAGCGACGGGAACGACGCCGTGAAGCTGGCGACGACGTTGAAGCCCGACGTCACCGTAATGGACTGCGCGCTGCCGGGAATCAGCGGCATCGAGGCGACGCGGCAAATTCGAGCGAAACACCCCGAAGCGAGGATTCTGATGTTGAGCATGCACTCCGAGGACACGCTGATCCGGCAGGCATTGGAAGCCGGAGCACGGGGATACATTTTGAAAAATGCGATGGACCTGGACCTGATCAAGGCGGTGAAAGGAGTGGCCGAAGGGAGGACAGTTCTCGATCCGCAGCTCGTGAAACCCGAAGCGTTGAAGGGCGAACGCGACTCCGGCTTGACGGTGCGCGAGTTGGAAGTTCTGCAGCATATTGTAGCCGGGAAATCGAACAAGGAGATCGCGACGGAATTGAAACTCAGTGCGAATACCGTGGCGGTACACCGCGCGAATATCATGGATGCACTGGGAATTCATAAGACCGCGGAACTGGTGGTGTACGCGATCCGCAACGGCCTGGTTACTTTGCCGTGAGGCGGCGGGATTTTTTGGGGAGCGCCTGCGGCGCGGGACTGGCAGTCTGCGCGTGGCCCTTTGAGGCCATTGCAGAAGCGGCAGCGAACCCCGGCGCAGCATCCGGCTTCCAACTGGTGGATGTCACCTCGCAGGCGGGAATTCACTTCCAACACAACAGCGGGGCGTATGGCGGCAAACTGCTGCCGGAGACGCTGGGGTCAGGTTGCGCGTTCCTGGATTACGACGGTGATGGCTGGCCAGACATTCTCCTAGTGAATGCGATGGACTGGCCTGGCCATAAGCGCCAACGGTCCACGCTGCATCTCTACCGGAACAATCGCAACGGCACGTTCGCGGATGTAACAAAGAGCGCGGGGCTCGATATCGAAATGTACGGCATGGGTGTAGCGGTCGGCGACTACAACAACGATGGGTTCCCAGATATTTTGATCACTTGCGTGGGGCAAAACCGATTGTTTCGCAACACCGGCAAGGGCACATTCGTAGATGTGACGAAAGCGAGCGGCTTGCAGGGCAAGCAGGCGTTCAGCACGTCGGCGATCTGGTTCGACTATGATCGCGACGGTTTGTTGGACCTTTTTGTGTGCAACTATGTGCGGTGGTCGCCGGAGCACGACGTTTTCTGCAGCCTGGATGCAAAGCACAAGTCGTATTGCACGCCGGAAGCCTATCGGGGCGATACGAGCTGGCTGTTCCACAATCGCGGTGACGGAACGTTTGAGGATGTGACGGCGACGAGCGGGATTTTTGATAGCAGCTCAAAGTCGCTGGGCGTGGCGTTGTTTGATTATGACCAGGACGGCTGGCCCGATTTGCTGGTGGCGAATGACACCCAGCCAAACAAGCTCTACCGGAATCTCGGAAACGGCAAATTCAAGGACGTGGCGGTGGAGGTAGGGCTGGCATTCAGCGCGGACGGCAAAGCGCGCGCGGGAATGGGAGTGGATGTGGGCGACTTCGAAAATTCCGGCAAGCCGGGTGTGGCCGTCACAAATTTTGACAACGAGATGGTCGGTTTGTACCGGGCGACGCGGACCGGGGTTTTTGATGACATTGCCACCGCGTCGGGAGTGGGATTGGCTTCGCGCAATACGTTGGGTTTCGGCTGCGCCTTTCTGGATGTGGACCTGGATGGTGCGTTGGACCTGGCGGTGGCGAATGGGCACATCGATGAAACAGTGCGTAACATTCGCGGCAACACCGGGTACGCGCAAGCGCCGCAACTGTTTTTGAATCAAATCCTGAATCAGGGTGAAGCACGATTCCGCGATGTAGCGGGCGAAGTGGGCGGTGGATTCGACCAACCAAGAGTGGGGCGCGGGCTGGCTTACGGCGACTTCGATCGCGATGGAGACCTGGACATTTTGCTCACGACGAATAACGGGCCGGCATTCTTGTATCGCAACGATCAGACCGCGGGGAACCATAGCATCCGCTTCCGCTTGGAGGGAACAAAATCGAATCGCGATGCGGTGGGGGCGGTGGTCAAGATTTTTTATAACGGACAAATGCAGAGCCGGACACTACGCGGAGGGTCGAGCTATCTTTCGCAATCGGAGCTGCCGGTGACCTTTGGCGTAGGGAAACGCGATCAGATCGACCGGGCGACGATTGATTGGCCGAGCGGGCGGAACGAAGAATTCAAGAATCTGGGTGCCGGTAAAACGTACCAATGCATTGAAAGGAAAGGACTTACTGGATATATGGGCTCGTAGTTCTTTCGCATTATTGCCACGATAACCGGCCGCGACTATAAAGGGTGCAACATACATCGCTTCCAGCGAGGCCAAACCTTTGCCCCCAGGAGGCACCCCAAGCACTTGCGGCCGGATGCACACCCATCCGGCCGCTGATTTTTTGTGGCGAGATATTTTGCCTTCGTGAAGAGCGATCGAATGGCGTCGGCCGTGAGTGCGGCTCGGCAGCGACAGCATCTCGGTTGGGATGACAGTCACACGCCAGGATGAATGCAGAGACACGCAAATACACAAAGCTTTGGAGGCGTATCGATGACGTGGATCAAGACAGTGAGCATGGAAGACGACGAGCGGGTGAAGAAGGCCATGCTCGAACAGCGCAAGCTATATCCGGTGGAGTATGCGACGCCGGTGCCGGCGGTTGACCATGGCATGGACGCGGGAATCGTCGCATCGCACACGCTGATTCCGGACGCGTTGTTTCACTCGTTCAGCGCGTTTGGGGCGATGATGTCGCCGGAATTGCCGCTGACGCGACGGCAGCACGAGATGATCACGACTTTGGTGTCGGTGACGAACCGTTGTCATTATTGAATCGAATCTCACGCAGAGTTTCTGCGTAGGGCGACTTTGGACGACGAGTTGGTCGAAGCATTGAGGAAGGACTATCGCAGGGCGCCGATTAACGAGCAGGACCGCGTCATGCTCGATTACGTGGTGAAGATTACCAAGGATGCCACGCGATGTTCGCCCGCGGACCACGACGCGCTGCGAGCCGTGGGATTCGACGATCGCGGTATCCTGCAAATCACGCTGATCACGGCCTGGTTCAACTACATCAATCGCGTGGCGGATGCGCTGGGAGTTGGGCGGGATCGATGACGAACGGGGAGCGGCGGGCGCAAGGGGGAGTTTCATGCCCTTCACTGTGAAATGATCATCTCCGAGGTGCTGTGCATCGCATAGGTCGATTTCGGCAGGAACGGCAGCATGAACTTGAAGGCGTAGGTGACCTGTACCTGCACTGCGCAGCCGGCATCATTAGGAAAGATATTGCAGGTGCCGACTTTTCCTGGAGGCGCTACCCACGTAGCGGCCACGGAAAGCGTCTGCGGATTTGGATCGATTCCCGGCGGTACGATACCGGCCACATAGTTCTGGACGTCCGCTTGACTCGCCGGGCAGGCTTGCGGCCAAGCGATGCATTGTTTCCCTCGCACACTGGCCCAGCGCGAAGCCTCGCGCGCCGCATCGGAAACGAAGTGATAGGTGTATAGAGCCCGGCCGAAATCAATCACACCGAACATGACCGTAACGAGCAGGGGCAGGATAAAGGCGAACTCGGTCAGCGTGCTGCCGCGAACAGCTTTACCTTTGCGCCGGCTTTTCACTGGGCCACGCGCATGATGGCCTTGCCGTTGGCGTTGAAGGTCGCCGGCAATCCCGGGTAGTGGAAGAGAGACAGAACCTGCGTCGTGGTATCGACCTCGAGAAATACCACCGGATGTCCGCCGCCACAGCGGCGCGCGGGACACCCCACGTATTGCGACGGATTGTTGGAGCAAGCGCACAAGTCTTTTGCAGTAACGTTCAGGTGCTTCAAATCAGGCGCATCATTTGTGGCGGCGAGTTTAATTCCGGCAAGGTCCTTGGAGTCGATGAGACTTTGCACTCCATACTGGACGCCGGCGCGCGCGGCGCTGGTGGCCTCGATGGCGAAATAGGCGTAGCGGCCGATTTCGATGGTGCCGACAAGCATCAGGAGCAAGACGGGCGCAAGTAGAGCGATCTCCAGCACACTTTGACCCGTCTGCTTTGATCGATGAACGTCCGGCCGGCGGCAGCCGAGATTTCCCGCGGGTACGGACATCGAATCTTGGTGTCGAGTCATTGCACCAGCACCGCAGCTTTAACTGGTGAACCGGCGGGAAGCGAAGAGAAGTCGGAGCCGATGCCTACGGTGCCGTTGAACTGGATCACATCGGCGACAATTACGGCGTATCCGCTGTTCACCGTTCCACCCAAGGTGAACCCCGCGCCGGGAAAATACAGCGCCCCTGTGAAATTTATATTTCCGCTGATACTGGCGGCTGCCGGATCGCCGCGGTCCTGGAAAAATAAAACCCCCGGAGGAATTCCCGCTGCAGGAGCTGTCGTGGAAGCAGTGAGAGTAATGTTGCCGGTGCCGGCGATTTGCGCCGAGCCACCGCCGGTGATGTAGAACGTTACGCCATTTCCGCTGACGTTACCGGTATTCCCGGCCTGGATCTGCAGTCCGATGGCATCCAGGATGTAAAGGCCGGGTGAAAAAGTCACTGGTCCCGAGTTGCCGTTTGCGATCTGAATTCCACCGCAGTAGGTACCGGGATGCAGAGTCGTTGCGGCTGCGCTTTTCACGACCACGGTAGTGGTGAACAGACACGCACCCGGCGCTGGCGGAACGAGATAGGCCAGCGGATCGGCGGCGGGATCGATGCCCACGACGGGCGGTGGATTGGTGCATCCGCCGAGCAAGCGCAACACGACACCGATGGAGGATGCGGTGATGCAGCCTCCGCCCACCGAAAGAATGGCGTTGTCGAGCACGGCGCAATTTGGCGCGTTCACATTTCCTTGCACGGTGATGCCGTTCAGCAGGCCCAGTGCGTAAATGCAGCCGCGCGAACTGGCAAGCTGCGCGACCGCCGTTGCGCTGACGGCGGCATGATGCACTCCGAAAATGCGCATGAAAAAGGTCGGCGCGTTTTGATGGACTTGAACCTCCACGAACGTACGTGCGTTTGGTTTGATGGAGAAAGGAGCATCCACGGGAGGATTGTGAGGAGTGACGGTTACACCGTTGACTCCGTTCTCGAATCCGTTCGATTTCGAATCGTTCAAAGCGGCGGCGCGAAAGTTTCCGTTGTTGAGTTCCGACGCGCCGGCAATTGCGGCGCTGTCGGCGGCGGTTTGTAGACGCCGCTTGGTGTAGCGCAGATAGCCCATGTCGATCGAAAGACCTACGACCGCGGTGAGCAGCACCAGGCTAAAAGCGACGAATAGGAGAGCCTGGCCAGATTCACGATGGGGTTTCATCGGTGATGGCCTCCATTCTAGCAGTGCGTCGGATCGAAAAACGTCGCGTATTGCGGGCGATACGCGCCAGTCGGCAAGTCTCAGTACGTTTAGTACGCTCGGCATGAGCCACTCGGACACACTGCAACTAACCCACGAAGTGCAATCGAACGGCCACCTCGATTGGTGTACAAATAAAGACTTAGGCTTGCAAAGCGCGAAAAAATCCCACGGCGGCGCGAAAAACTTGCACATCTTGCTACCTCGGCGGTCTGATCGGCCGGGCCCTAGGCAGTGCCACCCCGCGCTCCACACTGGATTTCTTAGCGATTGGCTGGAATACTTGGCCACCTTTGGAGTCACGGGTAGAAGCGCGCGCGAATTGCAAGCTCGTGCGATGCAGACAGGTTGCTAAATGACGCAGGAATCGCGGCGAAAGCACCGATCGATCTTGTATTGCGCGCTGGCCGGACTGCTCGTCGCGGGGGCTGCCTGGGCGGGCGTTGCGCCGCGCCGCGCGGTTGCGGAAAAAATTCCCGCGGCGGCAGCCGATCTCGTCCTGATCAACGGTAGGGTTCTGACTGTCGATGCGAACGATTCGATCGCAGAGGCGATCGCCATTGGCGGCGGGAAAATTGTCGCCGTCGGTTTAAACGCGGACATCAGCAAGCTAGTGAGCGCCAAAACGCGGGTCGTCGACCTTCACGGGCGGACGGCCACGCCAGGTCTGGTCGATAGTCACGGCCATTTCGCCGACGGCGGCGTGAGCGAACTCTACGACGTCAAACTCAGCGACGCATCCAGCATCGAGGAGATCGTCCGACGAGTCGGCGAAAGAGTCGTCACGCTCAAACCCGGAGAATGGGTCTTGGGAAGTGGATGGGACGAAGGAAAGCTGGTGGAACTCCGGTACCTTTATGCATCCGACCTGGACAAGGTCGCGCCGAACAATCCCGTCTGGCTGATGCATACCACGGGTCACTACGGCGCGGCCAATAGTTACGCCTTGAGGCTGGCGCATATCACCGCCGCAACGGAAAACCCTCCCGCTGGGACGATCGACCGCGATCCTCAGGGCAAGCCGACCGGCGTGCTCAAGGAAGCCGCGATGGGCGGGGTCGCAACTCTGGTTCCTCCGACATCTCCGGAACAAGAACGGAACGCGATTCTGCATATGATTGACGCACTGCATCGAGAAGGCATGACCGCGGTCAAGGAAGCGGACATCCGACCACTCATGTGGGATTCCTATCGACAGGTTCTTGACGACGGCAAGCTCACCATTCGCGTGTTCACGCTGTGGCATGCGGGGACGACGATGGACTCGGCCCGGCAGGCCCTGGCTCACATCTCGGTATTGCCGAAGGCGCCGGAGTCGTTAGGCAATGGCAGGCTGCTCTCCGGGGGCGCAAAAATCTACATGGATGGGAGCGGCGGCGCGCGCACGGCGTGGGTCTACAAGGAGTGGCACAAGAAATCAACGGAAATCGATACGGGCAACTTTGGGTATCCGTCGATCGATCCTGAAATTTATCGCCAGGTTGTGCGCATGTTCCACCAAGCCGGCGTGCATGTGGGCACGCACGCGGTGGGTGATCGCGCGATCGACTGGGCCGTGGACACGTATGCGCAGGTGCTGAAAGAAAAACCCACGCACGGTCTGCGTCACAGCATCATCCACGCAAACATCCCCACCGAGCACGCGCTCGACACGATGGCCGCGCTCGAGAAGGAATACGATGCGGGCTACCCGGAGGTGCAAGCGCCATTCCTGTGGTGGATCGGAGACATCTATGCTGCCAGCTTCGGGCCCGAACGCGGCACGCGCTTGATTCCATTGAAAAGCTATGTATCGAAGGGCATTCATTGGGGCGGAGGTTCCGACTTTTTCGTGACGCCGTTTCCGGCGCGTTATGGATTGTGGGCATCGGTTGCACGAGAGACACTCAAAGGCGTTTACGGAGCGCATCCGTTCGGCACGGCGGAATCCGTGGACATCCATGCGGCGCTGCGATCGTATACGCAGTGGTCCGCGCATCAATTGTTCCTGGACGACAAAGTCGGTTCGATCGAGGCTGGCAAGGAAGCGGACATCGCCGTTTGGGATCGAGACATGTACGCCATCCCCACCAGTGACCTGAAGAATCTGACGTGCGAGATGACGCTGTTCGGCGGGCAAATCGTCTACAAGGCGGCCGCCTCGCCGATTACCGTGAAAATTTCGGATTGAGGATGCGGCCGGGAGTGGCTGAAAAACAGACCGAATGGCGCCCTTTCTGGACCCTGGCTCGTGACCAAGAGATCGTTATTGTAGTGTAATATCCAGGGGATTTGGATTTGGCGCACACATCTCTGTAAGCATCACATTCGCCGGGCGGAGGGCATCGCCGTAGATGCAAGATCATCTGGTCGTGGGGGTGGACGTCGGTGGAACGAAGGTGGCGGCGGGGCTGGTCGATTGCTCAGGAAAGATCCACGCGCAGAGCCGCATGCCGATGGTTGCGAGTGACGCCGCTCTCGGATTGGCGGCAGTCGCCGCGGTCATCGACGAGCTTCAACGCATGTCGCCAGGTCGCGACCGAATCCGACCTATCGGTATTTGCGCCCCGGGGCCACTCAACCCGACTACCGGCATGATTATCAATCCCCCGAATCTCCCAGGCTGGCATAAGTACCCCTTGGCTGACGAAATTCGACGGCTCTACCCTGGCGCCAAAGTCAAAATTGACAATGACGCAAATGCCGCTGCTCTTGCGGAAGCAAAATGGGGCGCCGGGCGCGGCTATCCCAACGTGTTTTACGCCACGATTGGAACGGGCATCGGGACGGGAATCGTTTTCGACGGTATCGTTTATCACGGCCGTACGGGATCCGCTACCGAAGGCGGTCATCTCGGAATCGACCCGCGGGGTCCGCTTTGCCCCTGTGGCAAGCACGGATGCATCGAAGTTCTCGCCGCGGGCCCGGCGATAGCCCGGCGTGCTCGGGAGAAACTTGCGAAGTGCCCAAAGTCGGTTCTGCTGGAGATGGCTGGTGGAAACGCCCAAGCGATCACCAGCGAGATGGTAGCCAAAGCGTATTGGGCCGGTGATTCCGCAGCCAAAGAGGTAATGGTTGAAACGCTCGATCTGCTCGCCTACTGGCTCGGCAACGTCGTTGATCTGGTGGAACCCGATGTCATCGTGATCGGCGGAGGCGTTTCCTCCATGCTCGCGCCGTTTCTCGACGAAATCAGGTCGCGCTGGGTGGGTGCTTGCCTAAATCCCTACCCGCAAGACATCCCATTGGTACTTGCGCACTATAAAGAAGACGCCGGCATAGCAGGGGCGGCGGCGCTCTGTGATACTAAGTAAAAGCAATTCAACAGGGGATGGGTGACCTATGGCACAAACAACCGTAAGCACCACGTCTGTGACTGCGGGTGTTGACTCTGGACAAAACTACCGCCGCCCCTTGGCGATGGTGACCACCTTGTTTTTCATGTGGGGATTCCTCACCAGCCTCAACGACATTCTGATCCCGCACCTGAAGTCGGTCTTTGACCTGAACTACGCGAAAGCCATGCTGATTCAATTCGCGTTTTTCACGTCGTACTTTGTATTTTCGCTGCCGTCCGGAAAATTGATCGACGCTGTGGGCTACAAGAAATCCATGGTGGCGGGATTGTTTACGATGGGACTTGGCGCGCTCCTATTCATTCCCGCGGCGAGCGTTCCCTCATTCCCCTTATTCCTCACCGCGCTCATCGTTCTCGCGGCAGGCATGACCATCCTGCAGGTCTCCGCCAACCCGTACGTCGCGATTCTCGGTCCGGAAAAAACCGCCGCCAGCCGCCTCAATCTCGCGCAAGCGTTCAATTCTCTGGGAACCACGATCGGCCCGAAACTTGGCGGTCTGCTGATCCTCAGCTCCGCGCCGCTTGCAGTCGAAGTAATGCGCCAGATGTCCGCGCCCGATTTGCAAGCCTATCGAATCCAGCAAGCATCGTCGGTCAAGCTACCTTATTTGGTCTTTGCGCTCGCATTGATGGCCTTGGGTATCGCCATTGCTCTGTTCAAGTTGCCGCGCATCGCCTCGGTCGAGCAGCGAGATGGCACCGTACATGATTCGATTTGGCGCCACAGCCACCTGATTCTCGGCGCAGTCGGAATTTTCGTCTACGTTGGGGCGGAAGTTTCTATCGGAAGCTTTTTGGTGAATTACTTCAGCCAGCCCGACATTGGCAACATTTCGGAGAAAGTAGCGACCGGCTTTGTTTCTCTGTATTGGCTCGGCGCGATGATCGGTCGCTTTATTGGCTCGGGATTGCAGCAGAAGATCTCCCCGAATAAGATCCTCGGCGTCGCAGCCTTGATGGCAGCAGTTCTCGTCGCCGCGTCAATGCTTACCTTCGGCCACGTCGCGATGTGGACGATCATCGCCGTCGGCTTGTTCAACTCGGTGATGTTCCCAACCATCTTCACGCTCGCGATCGAGGGCCTCGGGCCGCTCACCGGCGACGGCTCCGGGCTATTGGTTGCCGCAATCGTGGGCGGCGCCATCATTCCGGAACTTCAAGGCCTGCTCGCCGACCGCATCGGCATCCATCACGCGTTCTTCCTTCCCATCCTCTGCTACTTTTACATCGCGTTCTACGCGTTCAGTGGCTCGCGTAGAAAAGTCGCTACACAAGCGGCCTGATGGGCATGCGAACGCAGCCTTGATTTGGAACGTAGCGACCCAGCCACGCTTGTTTTGAGGTTTACCCTGGGATCCCCGCTGGCCAACACCCGATCACTTTACTGGCGCTGAATTTTTCCGTCGGCCACCATGCGATCCAGATAGCGTCGTGCCGTTGTGGCTTCCGACCGATCCCCATGGTTTTTCAGAAAATCACGCAGAGCCTGCGCGGCGTCGTCGAAGCGGCCCACGGCCACAAGCGACTTCGCCACAAGCAATTCGATTTCTGGCGCCTTCCCGTTCGACTTGGTCAGCGCTTCTTGCGAGGTCTTCACCGCTTCCTCATATTTCTGGAGCTGGTAGTACGACCGCGCCAAGGACCAATACGCTTCCCAGGCCATCGCCGAATTCAGTTGCAGCGATTTCTCGAGCGGCGGTATCGCCGCTTCAAACTTCCCCTGATCGGAAAACGCCATTCCCAGCGCCGCGAATGCGGGCGCATGGGTCGGGTCGATTTGCGTGGCTTTTTCCAGGACCTCTTGTGCCGCAGTGAAGTTTTGGCGTTTTAAGTCCAAGACCCCCTGCAAATACAACACGTCCGGATTTCCCGGTGCCAGCTTTATGGCTTCGCCGAGATATTTGTCCGCATCTTTCAGCTTGCCGGCACTTAACGCCACCTCTCCTTTATTCACCGCCTCCTGAGCTTTCGGGGCGAGCACAGGTTTCCCGGGAACTCCAGAGGTCTCGTTCGAATTTAACAGTCGCTTTAAGACCACCTCGACCTCGGATTTCAACGCGACCGGAATCGACACCTCTTTTTGGGTGGCTTCATAGCCGGTAGCTGTGACGGCGACGGTATATTCGCCGGGTCCGCTCAGCATAAAGAAAGCCCGGCCTTGTCGCGTCGCGCCCTGGTCGGTGAAAACTCCGGATCGGTAGATCTTAACCATCGCCGGCACCGAGATTTCTCCGCCGGCACTGTCGCGCACGGTGACCGAAATTTCCGGCCGCTGACCGCGACTCATATTCATTTCCGCGGAGCTGTCCTGGCAGCGCGCCGGCGACGATACAACGCACGCCATCAGCGGCAGGAGGAACGCTGCGCCTAAAAATGCGAGGTGTTTCGTAGGATGCATAACGCCCGCCAAGACCGTTCGAAGCGTAGTCTCCGATGCCAAATCGCGTCAAGGACAACGTTTTCCTGGACTGCTCTGCCTGGCGCGAAGCCGCCCATACTGTAAGTTCGATCTCGTCTACCCTCCGACCGATTTTCGACGGCCTACTGACTATGCTATTGTCCCCGGGGCATTTGGAGGGGACGGCATGATCAAGTTGGGATCCCAGCTGATATTCGTGGCAACTGTGGGAAGCGCACTCCTCGCAGCCACGACACTTCGCGGAGCAGGCTCCGCTCCGAAGGTGAAAGTGGAGACAGGCGCGCTCGCAGGTAAGTCGAATGGTACCGTAAACGCCTTCCTGGGCATTCCCTACGCCGCTCCTCCGGTCGGCAATCTTCGCTGGAAGCCTCCTACCCACGCGGCCAAATGGCGGGGCGCGCGCAAAGCCACCGAGTTCGGCTCGCGCTGCATGCAAGGCGCTGTATTTTCCGACATGATTTTTCGGGATCCAGGTATCAATGAGGACTGTCTGTACCTGAACGTGTGGGTGCCTGCAGACCGCATGGGGCGCAAGAGCAAACTCCCGGTCATGGTATGGATCTACGGTGGTGGCTTCGTGGCCGGCGCAACCTCAGAACCGCGGCAGGACGGCACCAACCTCGCCAAGCAGGGCGTCGTGGTCGTCTCTATGAATTATCGCTTGGGGATTTTCGGCTTTTTAGCGCATCCCGAGCTTGCGACAGAGTCCGGGCGAAACTCGGCCGGTAACTATGGCCTTCTGGATCAGTTAGCGGCTCTCGAGTGGGTGAAACGCAACATCGCGGCTTTCGGCGGAGATCCCGGTAACGTCACTATCTTCGGCGAGAGCGCTGGCTCTTTCTCGGTGAGCGACCTGATGGCATCGCCGGTTGCGAAGGGCTTGTTCCACAGAGCCATCGGCGAAAGCGGCGGCGCTTTCGCCAGCCAAGGCCTGCCCCTCCACACGCTGGCGGAAAGTTCGGAAATCGGCGCGAAGTTTGGCAGCGACGCGTTAGGCGCAAAGACACTAGCCGAGCTACGCGCCATTCCAGCGCAGAAAATCCTAGATGCCGCGATGAACGCCAAGAACGTGCGGTTCGCTCCAAACGTTGACGGCTACTTCCTGCCGGAACCAACGGAAGCCATCTTCGCCGCCGGGAAGCAAAGCGACGTTCCCTTGCTGGTCGGCTGGAACAAGGACGAGGGTGGCTTCGACGTTCCCAAGGAAAACCCAAGCGCCGCCCTTAAGGAAACTGCGCAAAAGGGGTTTGGCGACAAAAGCGACGAGTTTCTCCGGCTCTATCCCGCGGAGCCGGACGAGCAGGGGGCTCGCTCGATGGCGGACTTCGCCGGCGACCGTTTCATTGCCTTTTCCACCTGGAAGTGGCTGGAAGCCCAGACAAAGACCGGCAAGTCGCCGGCCTATCGCTACCGCTTCGATATCCTGCACCCAGCCGATCCCAAGCGGCCGCCAAACGCCGGCGCCTACCACTCCGCCGAAATTGAATACGTATTCGGGCAGCTCGATGCAGAAGATTGGGTCAGCTGGCGGCCCGAAGACCAGACGCTGAGCGAGCAGATGCGCAAGTACTGGTCCAATTTCGCGCGCAATGGAGATCCCAACGGTCCGGGTTTGCCGAAGTGGCCGGTCTACGATTCGACCGACGGGTGGCAAGTACTGCACCTCGATGTCGAGGCGAAAGCTGAGAAGGATTCGCTGCGCGACCGCTATCTATTCTTAAATACCGCTTGGGCGAAGTAGCGATCCAACTTCGGTTGGGGTTTGCGCGTAACTATTCGGTCCCGTGGCTGCCCAAACTGACGAATTGCCAGGGCGAGGTCGGGCCCTACCACAGATGAAAAATGGAATGGCCCACTACGTACCCGGCGCCAAATACCCCGATCAGAACCACACCCGACCAGAGGATGAGCCCTAGGAAAGCCCAAGCAAGCTCTTTCTGATCATCGACGGCCTTTGCCGGGAAAGCTTCGGCGTTCGAGCTTTTATCAGCTGATCGTGTATCGTCTAGGTCCATGAAGGTGACTCTGCGGACTGGTCCTGCGGATGAAGACGCTTCTGGTTCTGTACCATCTCCCAAGTTTTCTGCAATAGATCTTCGAATTCGACGTCCGATAGCGCTCGATCGGTAGTGTGCGGTTCGCTTGCGGTTGCCATTTGAGTCCCTCCACCCGGCGCCCCGCTCCTTGATAGGCCTACTGGAAGCAAAGTGCCAAGTCCGTTAGGAGCACGTTCAATTCCAGCCGGCATGCGCTGTGGAAAACCGCCAATCGAATGAAAATAAAGGGGAGAAGGCCCCGGTGCCATCAAAGGGTTGGAAAAAATGAGAAACTAGTCTCCGATCAGATACACGATTGCGAGGCAGTTTGCGTCCGAAAAGTCTCAAACCGAGAAACGGAGTAGGGGGTGCGGCAACCCACGGTGATCGTCGGCACATACAGCATAGGCTGTAGCCGAAGCCGCCGTTTTCTCCCCGTTGCTGGCCGGCACAGGTTCATTCAAACCCATGGCAAAAGCTCGCTCAAACGGCGACCTTCCGCAAATGAGCCCGCAGGGCCGCGAGCCCTTCCTCCATATTGTCGCGACCATACCCGATCCTAAAGCGATCTAGGGGTGTCGGGCCTAGATCCGATCGGTACACGCTGGCCGGTAAGAGCAAAACTCCGCTTTGTTCCACGAGGTTGCGAGCAAATGCCTCGACGCCCTCCGGACCCAAATATCGCGGAAACCCGATGCACCCGCCGTCCGGCAAATACCACTCAAACAAGTCCGAATGCTCCGCGAAGAACGCCTCTAACATGGTCAAGCTCTTGACAATCAGGCTGCGGTTCCGCGCCAAAATCCCTTCGCGCGCCTTAAGCGCAATCCGCGCCAAAAGTTCGCTGGGCACCGACCCGCAAATCGAAGTGTAGTGCTTCATCCGCTCCATGCGCCGAAGCACCTCCGCGTCCCTGCAAGCCACCCAACCGACCCGAATCCCCGGCAAACCGTAGGCCTTCGACATGACGCCCAGCGAAATCCCGCGCTCGTAAATGTCCGCCACCTGCGGCAAAGTCATCTCCGGCCGCCGCTCGATCAACCGGTGTACCTCATCGCTGAAAAGGTAAATCCCCCGCTCACGGCAAAGCGAAATTAACTCGTCCAGCGTTCCCCGCGAAATCACCTTCCCTGTCGGATTGTGCGGAAAATTGATGCAAATCACTCGGGTATTGGGCCGGATCGCATCCCGCAGCTCTCCTAGATCCAATTCCCAACCGCGCTCGGAATCCAGCGCCACGCCGGTCGTCTCACAAATGCTCAGCGGGACTGACTCTACCGACTGGTAGTTGGGAATGATCGTGATGGCGTGGTCGTCGGGGCCTAAAAGCGCATGCATCGCGGCGAAAATTCCCTCCTGTGCGCCGACAAAGGTGAGGATTTCGGCCGCCGCCACGCTATCGTAAGTACCAGCAATCGTTTCTCGTAACCCAGGCGACCCCCAAGTCTCGGTATAGCCCAGATAGAGGGCGTCCCAAGCCGCCCGGTCCTGCGCATCGGCAAGCGCCAGCAACTCCGATAGCGTCATCGATTGCATATCGGAAGCACAAAGATTATGCCGGGCCGTGAACTCCCACTTGCTGAAGAACACCTCGAGCGCAAACGGCCGCAATGCCCGCATCGGCTCTCCTATCCCCGAATCTAAATGCCGTGGCGGCCTTAGACCGGCTTTGCCATCTCATCTTAGCCGCGTTTCAGCAAACGTAATGCACCCGCAAAGGAAGGCACATCCGCGCAGATCGCGAGCGCCGTGATACCCCAAACAAATCGAATGGAGCATCAGGCATGAAATGCTGTACCAGATGAACGTAGGTCGAGCTGGTGAACAGCACCGCAACGCGACAACAAATTCTCAGAACTCGCATCCACAACCCTATTTTGCGGACACCAGCCTTGCGAATCCTTGAAAAACTCGCGGCGGGCGGCCAGCTTATTTCGTAGGAATCAGTATTTCGGTGACCAACTGATCCTCCGGCGTCGTTCTCGGATCGTTGGTGTAATTTTCGATGCAGTAGTCATCGCGCATTTGGATGTTTTTCTCCGCCACAATCTGAAAGACGCGCCCAGATGCCTCTGGCAGGTTCGAATACGGCCCCGTGAGCACAAAGCGGCTGTACTTGCCGCCCTTGAATTTCTCATACCTCAGGTTCGCCGGCAGATTCTTGGGTTCGGCAGCGAGTGAAACTCCCGCGCGATAGATCTTTGGCTCGACCTTGTACAGGCTCGTGTACCCCGTAATCTTGTGGTGTTCGGAAATTCCTGGAACGGCTTGATGCAGGCTTTGCCACGCCTGCGGTGCTGTCTCCTGGAAAGGCCCAATCTTTTCGAGAAAAACGTAATGAGTTTCCGGCCAAGTCACAATATTGGGTTCTTCGGTCAGGTTGATTGCCTTTTTCGCGGTTGCCATGATCTTCTCCTTGCTTGATAAATTTCGGCGGCCAAAGGAACAGCGATTTGAGGTCAAGCAGCTTAAGTTTGATCGATCTAACTTTTAAAATACAAGTTAAATTCGGCGGGCTCAGCGACGTCGCTGCGCGACCGTAGCCGGGGAAACCGATCTTGACCCGGAAACCTGCCCCGTGGCCAGCGGCAGCGACCTTGCAAAGCGCGCGTCAAGAATCATGTATTTGTTAAAACAGGATTGTGCCCCCTATAATCGAAGCAATGAGCTGGCAGTGAACGGGAATGGCTCGGCACCATACGACTACCTCCGTGAACCGCGTGGGTGAACGTACAAACGGAAACTGCCCTAGGATGAAGACCCCGACATCAGGAGACAAACCATGTTGCGCATAAATGACGAAGCCCCGAATTTCAGCGCCGAAACGTCACAGGGAACAATCAACTTCCACGAATGGATTGGTGATGGCTGGGCCATCCTGTTCTCGCATCCCAAGGATTTTACTCCGGTGTGCACCACGGAACTCGGCTACATGGCTGGACTGCAACCAGACTTCGAGAAGCGCAATTGCAAGATCATCGGACTGAGCGTGGATCCGGTGACTCAGCACAGCAAGTGGGCGGCGGACATCGAAGAGACGCAGGGCCACAAAGTCAATTACCCGATGATCGGAGACCCGACACTCGAGATCGCCAAGCTTTACAACATGCTGCCAGCTGAGAGCGGTACGACCTCCGAGGGTCGCACGGCCGCCAACAATGCCACGGTGCGCACGGTATTTATTGTCGGGCCCGACAAGAAGATCAAGCTGATGCTGAGCTATCCCATGAGCACCGGACGCAATTTCGACGAGGTGCTGCGCGTTCTCGACTCCATGCAACTCACCGCCAAGCACAAGGTGGCTACCCCGGTGAATTGGAAAGATGGCGACGATGTGATCATTCTACCGTCGGTTTCCGACGAAGAGGCCAAACAGAAGTATCCCGGCGGCTGGAAGGCGCCCCGGCCTTACCTGCGGTTCGTTCCCCAGCCCAAGTAGCAGTCCGCAATCGAGAGTGGTGCAACTTGATCTTCAAGCAGTTCTACTTGCCGTGCCTCGCACACGCTTCCTACCTTATTGGAGACCAGGTGACGGGCGCAGCCGTCGTTGTCGACCCCCAGCGCGATGCCGGCCAGTATCTCGTATTTGCAGCCGAACATAACCTTCAAATCAAGCACGTGATCTTGACCCATCTGCACGCCGACTTTGTAGCCGGACACCTGGAGCTCCGGGATCGCCTGCGCGCAACGATTTATCTCGGCGCCAAAGCGCGGGCCGAATACCGATTTACGCCGCTCAGCGACGGGAGCGTGATCGAGTTCGGGCGGGTGCGACTGAAAGCACTCGAAACACCAGGCCACACCCCAGAATCGATTTCGATTGTCGTCTACGATCTCGATCGGAGCGAGAGCGCGCCACAAGCGGTCTTGACAGGCGACACCTTGTTCGTTGGTGATGTCGGACGCCCTGATCTTCGTGCTTCGCTCGGCTGGTCTGCCACGGATCTTGGCGCACTGCTGTTCGACTCTTTGCATTCCAAGTTGCTACCGTTGCCGGACGCAAGTTTGGTCTATCCAGCTCACGGTGCCGGGTCGCTCTGCGGGAAGGCCATCAGCAAAGAGACGGTCTCGACGATAGGCGAACAGCGGCGGTTGAATTATGCCCTGCAGCCGATGAGCAAGAAAGCATTCATCGAGCTGGTAACCGCCGACCAACCGGAGGCTCCGCCCTATTTCGTTTATGATGCGGTGTTAAACAGCAAAGAACGGCCTACGCTCGATGAAGCGCTGGCGCGCGAGCTCAAACCCCTGGAGCTTGATCGCGTATTGGAACTGCAAGCACGCGGCGCGCAGGTTCTGGATACGCGCGAGCCGGAACAATTCGCTACGGCGCATCTCGTGGGCAGTTTCAACATCGGGCTGAGCGGTCAGTTCGCGACGTGGTCCGGCACGGTATTGAGTCGCGAGAAGCCCATCGTGATTATCGCCAATCCCAGCCGTGAATCCGAGTCGGCACTCCGTCTGGGGCGCATCGGGTTCGATAACGTGGCGGGCTACCTCAAGGATGGCCTGCGGAGCCTCGAGTCGCGACCCGATTTGACCGCAACGACGGAACGATTAAGCGCGCCATTCTCTGCACAACTCATGTCCTCTGGCGAGCCACCACAGCTGATCGATGTCCGGACGCCAAGCGAGCACGATCAGAAATCGATTAAGGGCAGTTTGAGCATTCCGCTGAATCACCTCTCAGAACGCGCGCAGGAACTACCAAGAGATCGGCCTGTGCTCGTCTACTGTGCCGGAGGCTATCGATCCTCAATCGCCGCGAGTCTCTTGCAACAGAAAGGGTTCGAACACGTCACGGAGATTGCTGGCGGTATGGCAGCGTGGGAGGCGGCGAAGTTGTCCGTTCGAGTACCCGAGCGTGAGGGCCAGGCACATCGAACATAGAAGCTCTATTCGATTCGGCAATAGCAGTAGAGGAATTGCTGCGTGGTTCCAAATGGCGTCTGATGCAATTCCTTGGAACTCTCGATCAAACGGAAGTGCCCACCAAACTCGCCGTGAAGCGATTCAGCGTCATAGCGCATCACGTCGAGTCCGCTGCATTCCTGAGGGCCTTCTGGTCCAAATGTACTGACGATCACGTGACCTCCGGGCTTGACGGCGCAGGCAACCTGCCGGACGTAAGCGACACGGCGCTCTGGTGTCGTAAGAAAATGGAATACTGCTCGGTCGTGCCAGAGATCGTAGGCCAGCGGCTTGAACTCGATCTCGGTGATGTCGGCGACCAGCCATCGCACTTGCTCTGCGCGCGCACCCAGTCTCTTCTTGGTCACGTCAATTGCGGTCTCCGAGACATCCAGCACGGTGAGGTTTTCGTATCCGCGCAGAAGCAGGTCGTCAACGAGCGTTGATTCGCCGCCACCAATGTCGATGATAGATGCCGACCGTGCCACTGTCGCTCGCTCGATCAGAGCGAGGGATGTTTCGAGGTGTGCGCGGTACCAGCTGACCGCTTCGGGCGCCTTGATCGCGTAGATGTTTTCCCAATGCGTCTTGACATTCACAAGAGGATGGCCTCTGCTCGATACTTGAGATTAGACCTACGCTCAAAGAGCGGTCAAGACATCGACGGCGCCAGGGTGCAACGCTCGAACCCCACATCGCTGCGGGCAGCATTCCCCAGCGGATTTCTCTGGCTAGTGGAGTGCCCGCTACTCACTAAACTTTCTACTTCTTCTGTCCGTAATACGCCGTGCTGCCGTGTTTGCGAAGGAAGTGCTTATCGTGCAGATGCTTGGAGATAGCTCGGGCTTTCGGATTGGCGGTGATGGTCACGGTCGCCAGCGCCGCGATCTCTTCGAGTACTACGGCCGCGTGCGCTGCTTCCCTCGGCGTTACGCCCCAGCAGAACGGCGCGTGTCCCGCAACCAGCACACCCGGCATATGCAAGGGGTTGAGTTTGGCGAAGCGCCGCACGATGGCGTGGCCAGTGTTGACCTCATAGTTCGAGCGAATCTCCTTTGGAGTGAGCGGCTTAGTGACCGGCACCGGGCCGTGGAAATAGTCCGCATGCGTGGTGCCGAAGCAGGGAATTTCGCGGCCGGCTTGCGCCCAGGACGTTGCGAATCGCGAGTGCGTGTGCGCGACGCCACCAATGTCCGCAAACGCTTTGTAGAGAATCAGGTGGGTGGGCAGGTCCGAGGACGGGCGCAACTTCCCTTCTATCGGCATTCCCTCCATGTCCACCACCACGAGGTCCTCCGGCTTCATCACTTCGTATGGCACTCCGCTAGGCTTGATCACGACCAGTGCATCGCCGCGGGAAATGCCGCTGGCGTTGCCGAACGTGTACAGCACCAATCCGCGCCGCACCAGTTCGAGATTCGCTTCCAGAACCTCTTCGCGCAAGCTTTTCAGGATCATGCGTTGCCTCGCGCACTTGCGGCGATTTTTCGTAGCGTGGGGAGCACGCGTCCCACGGAGATGGCCGCTGCATCCGGTTTGCCGAAACCAAGATACAGCTCGCGGTACAGCGCGTACAGCTGTTCGTATACGCCTGCGGCTTTTGGATCGGGCTCGATCACGCGATGCTTCGGACACAGCGCGTCCTGCGCTTGTTCCAAACTTTTGAAAGCTTTCGCCGCCATCGCGGCAAAAATCGCGGAGCCTAGACTCGTCACGTCCGACTGCGGAATCAGAATCGGCTTGTTCAGCACACTAGCATAGACATTGTTAAGCACATCATTCTTCTGCGGAATGCCGCCAGCATTGATGACGCGATGAATCGGCACGCCGTACTCTTCCATGCGCTCCAGAATGATGCGCGTATGGAACGCGGTACCCTCGATAGCGGCAAACAACTCGTCTTGAGCGGTGTGCGAGAGATTCCAGCCGAGCGTGACGCCGCCGAGTTCAGGGTTAACGAGCACGGTGCGATCGCCATTGTCCCAGGTCAGCCGCAGCAAACCAGTCTGCCCGGCAGCGTAGGATTCGAGGCCGACCGAGAGCGTGGCAACGGTGCTGTTGGCACGCTGCGCGATGGCGTTGAAAATGTCGCCGGTGGCGGAAAGTCCAGCTTCGACGCCGGACTTCTTGGGATGCACCGAACCCGGCACGACGCCGCAAACGCCGGGAATCAGCCGCTGGTCATCGCTCATCGCGATGATGCAGGTGGAAGTGCCCACGACGTTGACCACATCGCCGGTTCGTGCACCCGCTCCGATCGCGTCCCAGTGCGCGTCGAACGCGCCCACAGGAATCGGAATCCCGGCTCGCAATCCGAGCTTTGCAGCCCACTCCGGCGCGAGCGTTCCGGCCAACTCGTCGCTGGCCGCATATCTGCCGTTCAATTTTGCGCGGACGCCGGCAAGAAGTGGATCGACATCGGTGAGAAACTTTTCCGACGGCAAACCGCCCAGCGCCGCGTTCCACATCCACTTGTGGCCCATCGCGCAGATAGAGCGAGGTGCCTTCGCCGGATCGGTGATGCCGCACAAGACGGCCGCGACCATGTCGCAATGTTCCAACGCGGTAACGAAGCGTTCGCGCTTGTCGGGATTATGCCGCAGCCAGTGCAGCAGTTTGGAGAAACCCCACTCAGAAGAATAAATTCCGCCGCACCAGTCGATCACTTCTTGTTTTTCGCGGTGGGCTGTTTCCGTGATGAGTGCGGCTTCGCCCGCGGCGCGGTGGTCACACCAAAGATAATAGTCGTCGAGCGGCTCAAGATTGACGCCGACGGGAATCACGCTGGATCCGGTGGTATCGATAGCAAGAGCCGCGACTTGGTCGCCGGAAATCTTCGCGGATGCGGTGGCCTTGTGCGTGGCTTCGGCGAGAGCGCGCATGTGGTCTGCGTGGCTCTGGGTGGCGAAATCTGGATCGTCTTTGCGGCGGTGCAGAGGAAATTCGGCAACGCCTGAGCCGAGACGCCCGCGCGCGGTGTCCACGATGGTGACGCGAACACTAAGAGTTCCAAAATCGACGCCGGCTACGATAGCCACTGCATTTTTCTCCGATTATTTCCAGGCGCTGTCTGGAGCCTCGAGACGTTGAGGTCTCTCTATCGCTGGTCGCGAACGGCCGATCCCTTAGACCGTTCGCAAACAACACGAAAGGGATTTGCCAGCCAGAAAAGCTAAAGTGAATATCTTGGCGGCGTTTCCGGCATGGCCAACCGGGCTCGCAAAAAGTCTTCCCTTGAGGAGAGCGCCCCTTCCGCCCAGGTGTAACTGGTTTAGAACCAATGGGCTGTACGCTTTCCCCGTTTTGCCGTATTTTCGCGACCTGTAAAGCCACACCCTCCCAAAACAGCCGCGTATCAAGCGCCATTCAGTCGCCGTGCGCGTACATTTCCCAACCGAAATAGCGCGTCGTTGCTTCGTGTACTACGGCTGCGACGGTCGAGAAATTTGCTGCTACATGGTGCTCAAAGCCGTTTTCGCAAATGTACCGCAACAGTTTTTGCATCTGCGGGATCTCCACCACGCCGGCTCCGCCGAACGTTTCCAGAGGATCGTCGGTGAATCGGCCGCCGCCGCTATAACCGCGTATCTTGCCAGAGAGATCGTCGGTCGAGAAGCGCGCAAAGCTCATGGCACCGGATTTCACCTTGCCCACGCAGGTGCCGAACGTGTTGTCCTTGCCGACGGTGCCCGCGATGATGGCCTGAAAATCCATGGTCACATCCTTAAAGAAGTGCTTCGGCAAGTTGCTGCAGTGGAAGCAGACGGCTTTGTTGGGATCGGCGCCGTAGTTGTTGTTCCAGTCGAGCAGCGCGCTCGGCGTTCCGGAAGCGAGTTGCAGTACATGCATGCCGAGAACGCCGCAGACGTCGACTTCGCAGGCGCTGGAGAGCAGCGAGTCGCTCATCATGCTCATTACCGTACACGGCACGACGCCCAAGTTTTCTTCGAGCGAGGTCCAGCATTGCACGGCGCTGATCTGCACGTCGGTGGATTTCATCCAGTCGTCAACGACCGCGCCGAGCTTAGCCATTTTTAATAACGCCTGCTGCGGTATGCCGCTTGTGGAAACATATTTCTTTATCGAACTCAGCTTCCCTGTCGCGGCTGGATCGTCATCCTTCATGCGCGAGATGCGGCCTAGGACTTCTGAAAGATCGAGCGTTTCAACAGAGATTCCGTTGTGTTCGAGAATTTTTTCGCTGTAGCGAACGGTATTGAACGCGGCGGGGCGTGCACCAATCGCGCCGATGCGTAAATTGCGAAGGCCTTTGACGACGCGGCAGACGCCCGCGAACCATTCGAGATCTTTCTTGAACTCTTCCGAACTCGGGGCTTCGGTGTGCAGCGACGTGATCGAATACGGTATGCCGTATTGCTTCAGATTGTTGCAAGCGGACATCTTTCCGCAGAACGAGTCGCGGCGGTGCGCAATGGTCATTTTGCCGGGTGCGTCCGGAGTGGCTTGGATCAGCACCGGGACGTTGAGACGGGCCAGACGCAGGGTGTCGGCGATAGCGCGCTCGTCGCCGAAATTTGGAAGGGAAACTAGGACGCCATCAATTTTGTTGGCCGCGGCTTTGAATAGCTCGGCGCAGCGTTGGGCTTCTTGATGAGTTTCAACCGCGCCGTGCTTGCTGGCTTCCGGGCCGAGGACTACGACGTCCATACCGGCAGCTTGGAGAACCTGAATCATTTCTTCGCGGCCGGTTTTGGCGAGGTGATCGGGGAAGAAGCCGCGATTCCCTACGATCAAACCCATCGTCATCTTGGAATTTCCCATGGTCTACCGCCTTAGGAGGATAGGAGCATTGGCTGCGCGATGCAGAAGGAAGTGTCGGGATTCGAACACCGTAAAAGAGTTCAACATGTACGCCACGGAAGACTTCGAGTAAACGATTACTGAAGCACTTACCTTAGGCGAATAGAATAGTTGTTGTCAAATTTGATGGATTGTTTTTGGTGAACAATTTCGCCACGACGGCTAACGGTTTCGCCCAGTGACACACGGGAATCTCGCAGGCACAGCACGGCCGTGCCGTAAGTGGCAAGCCCGGAAGCGGTAACGGTTCTGACGGGCGAGTGCAAAGAATCTCTATTTTCCGGTTAGTTTGCGGATCAGGTCTGTTTCTTTGGGGTCGTAGGGCTGGCCATCTGGCCGGAAGATGTCGTGGAACCAAACGGGCGGCTCCGCAGTGTATTCCTTTTCCCAGGAGTCCCAAGGGTAGATGGTTTGCGTCTTGCCCGAGACGAAGCCCCAGTTGTAGGCCCCCACTTTTTCTTTTTTTAGGATGGGGAGGATGGCTTCGAGGGTGCTGCCTCTGGGTCTGGCCATGTATTCGGAGCAGATGACGGGGCGATGGAAGCGATGGAGGGAACGGATGGTGATTTGCATTTTTTCTGGTGGGTCGTAGTTGTGGAAGGTGATTACGTCGGAGTTCTGTAGTTGGAGATGTTCCATGGGGCTTAGCTTAGTGTCGTCGGTGTAGTCTTGCTTTCGCCAGACCCCGCTGGTTAGCGGTTGGGTTGGCTTTGCTTGCCTGGCCCAGACCCAGACTTTTTCTAGCAATTGCTGGGCGGCCTCGGATTTGTTGGGGAGTTCCGAAGCTTTTTTGCCGTTGTCGTTGTCTGGCTCGTTCATCATGTCCCAGATCAGGACTCGGCGGTCGTTGCCGAAGCGGCTCACTACCTCTGTGATGTACGGTTCGATTTCTGTGGGCCAGCTGGATGGATCTTTCAGTATCGCCGCGCCGGGAGCTTGCAGCCAGCCGGAGTTGTGAACGTGGGGCTTCGGTGCGCGCTGCGGGCCGATTTGCGGATTGGGATCCCAGACCGAGTCGAGGAGCACGAACATGATTCGAATGTGATGTTTGTCGGCTACTTGTAGAAACTTGTCCATGCGATCGAGGAAACCGACGCGATCTTGCTTCCAGGCCAGATTGTGGAGGAAGACGCGCATGGTATTCATCCCGAGCCCCTCGGCCCAGCCAAGTTCGCGGTCGATGGCGGGCAGGTCGAAGGTGGCGGCTTGCCACATCTCCAGTTCGTTGATGGCGGTACTGGGGATGAAGTTGCTGCCGACCAGCCAGGCTTGTTTGGCGTACCACGCGTCGGCACGCTCGGGTGACCATTGGCGAGGCGCATTGGCCGACAGGCCGCCGAATGGCAAAGCGAGGAAAAGCGAAGTCACAAGGACGACGCGAACGTGGCTCATTTTTGGCTCCTTCTTTGCCCCTACATCCAACTACCAATATGTTATCTTTATTAGTACTATATAAACTATATATTCAAGCACCTGGGCCACCCGTTCTTCGCTCGGAGGCTCGTCGGATTTTTTGGAAGCCCAGATTCTACAGATTCCAAGGCTTTGTGGTTGCGCGTACTGGTGAGACTCATGCCAGCTTGAGTTGTAGCAAGGTTACCGAGGCTGGGGCAAACGTGAATTTCGGGGTGCGCCCAGTGGGACTCCACGATTCGGTGCGCGCGTGAACTTCGTTTGGATTGTCGAAGGTGTTGTGGGCGTGAATGTCGGACGCGGCCAGGATTGTGGCACGGCCAGATGAGGCTTCGGCGCCTAGCAGGTTGATTTCGGCTTCTTTGGGTTGGCCCACATCGGGATTTACGACCGTCAGAGTTAAATCCTTTCCGCGTAGTGAGGCGGAACCTTTCAGGCTCCAGAAGTTGGCCGGTTGGCCGTCGCGATCGTAGGTGATGGATGGAGAGAGAAATTCTGTGCGGACGGCTTGGGCGCCTTGGTGGGCGGCGTACATTTGGAAGACGTGGTAGACCGGAGTGGTGACGAAGCGATCGCCGCTGGCGAGGAAGAGGCTGTTGAGGCAGTTCATGAGCTGCGCGCAGTTCGCCATCGTCACCTTGTCGGGATTCCGATTGAAGATGTCGAGCGTAAGGCCGCTCATCACCGCGTCGCGCTGCGTGATCATCTGTTCAAGGATGTGGGCGGGTGCGACCTCAGAACCCGGCTTGTACCATGGGCCCCACTCGTCGACGACCAGTTTGATGCGCCGCTTGGCGTCGAATTCGTTCATCACTTGCCAATGGCCTTCGATCAGCGACTCGAGCTTATCGGCTTCGCGCATCAACTCGTACCACTCAACCGGTTCAAACTTTACGGCGTCACCTTTACCAGCGTCCCAATTCTGGGTGCGTCCGCGGCTGAGGTTCCACGAGTAGTAGTGAAGTGACAGGCCCCATATTTTGTTGAGCGCGTTCGGACCTTTCTGCAACATGCCTTCGAAAAATCCGCGTGTCCATTTGTATTCGGCGTCGTTGGGTCCTGAAGCGATGAACGACAAATCCATTCCGAATTGAGGCACCCAGGCGGCGTAGCGGCGGAATTCGGTGGCGTATTCGCCCGGCGTCATTTCTCCGCCGCAGCCCCAGGATTCGTTGCCAATGCCCCAGTAGCGGACGTTGAAGGGTTCTTTGCCGCCGGCCGCGGCGCGTTGATCGGCTAGCGTGGTACTTTCTGCGGGAGAATTGCAGTATTCGACCCAGCGATAGAAATCGACGGCGGGGAGGCTGCGGACGTTGGCGGCCAGGTACGGTTGGCTTCCGGTCAGTTTGCAGAACTGGACGAACTCGTTGGTGCCGAATTCGTTGGGATCGTATTTTTGCGGGATGTTGCCTTGGTCGCGGACGAGCAGGTCGGAAGCCCAGAAGTTGGTGCGGCGCGGGCGCTTGGCGGTGGGGCCGATGCCGTCTTTCCAGTCGTAGCTGTCGGCGAAGCAGCCGCCGGGCCAGCGGATTACCGGGGAGGAGATTTTTCGCAGCGCCTCGACCAAGTTTTTGCGGATGCCGCCGACGTTGGCGATTTTTGAGTTTTCGCCTACCCAAACGCCGTCATAGATGACCGCGCCCAGGTTTTCGGCAAAGTGGCCGTAGATGTTGGGAGAGATGGTGCCGAGTTCTTCGTTGAGGAGGACTTCGATGCGCGCGTCGAAGGAGGCGGTAGCCAAGGTGGATTTATGGGACAGCAAGGCGGCGCCAAGAGCGAGTGAGGTATTCCGAACGAATTGCCGCCGACCGATGGCCATGTGTCACCCCCACAATAAACGTTTTCAAGCGTACGGAGTGTAGCTGCGGTGGCTGGGCAAATTCAACGCTGATCGCTCCTCGAGAGCGCGTCAGGGTCCGATTCCACTGAGTAAAACTTAGCCGCATGGGCCGTCGACAATTCGTCCGCTACGAGGGATCCGCGATGACGGTTTGGTTTTGTTCGCCGAGGCCTTGGATGCCGAGTTGGATTTTGTCGCCGGGCTTGAGGAAGACTGGGGGCTTTTGGCCCATGCCTACGCCTGGGGGTGTGCCGGTGGAGATGATGTCGCCGGGTTGGAGACTCATGAAACGGCTTAGGTAGCTCACGATGTGGGCTACCGTGAAGATCATCGTTTTGGTCGAGCCATTCTGGTATTGGTGACCGTTGATGTTCAGCCACATTTTAAGGTTTTGCGGGTCGGAGACTTCGTCTTTGGTAACCAGCCAGGGGCCGATCGGGCCGAAGGTGTCGGCGCTTTTCCCTTTGGTCCATTGGCCGGTGCTTTCGAGTTGGAAGGCGCGCTCGGAGAGGTCGTTTACTACGCAGTAGCCAGCGACGTGGTTTAGAGCTTGGGATTCTGGAACGTATTTGGTGGGGCTGCCGATGATTACGCCTAGTTCTACCTCCCAGTCGGTTTTTTGGGAATTGCGGGGGATGACCACGTTGTCGTTGGGGCCAGTGATGGCGCTGGTGGCTTTCATGAAGACGACGGGTTCGGCGGGAGCGGGATTTCCAGTTTCCGCAGCGTGGTCGGAATAGTTCAGGCCGATGCAGATGAATTTGCCGACACGATTCACGCAGGGACCGACGCGCGGAGTACCGGGGATGAGCGGGAGGCTGTCGGGATTCAGGGTGGCTAGGCGTTTTAATGAACCCGGGGATAGAACTTCGTCGGCGACGTCGGAGATGATTCCGGTGACGTCGCGGATTTGATTGTCTTTGTCGAGCAGGGCTGGTTTTTCTTTGCCTGGTTGGCCGTAGCGCAATAGTTTCATTTTTCCTCCGAAGTGAGTTTTCTGGCTCAACAATTCCTGGTGGCGTTCTGAGATGCCCAAAGCAGGTCCTTCCACCTTGCAGGCCCGCGCTCAAAAGGCGAGCCAAAAAAAGACGCGCCCGATCCAGTCGGTAGGACCGCTTGGCAGCGACGTGCTGCCCAGGGGAAGTCGCTGCCGAGATAGGGCGCAGAACCGAGGGACGCGCTGAAGGTCGTCCCTACATTGGCGTTTGCCCTGTGGGCTGTGCGATGCGACCACACGGTCGAGTTCACAGGGTCCAGCCACCGTCGATGATGTGGATTTGGCCTGTGGTGAAGCTGGATTCGTCGGAGGCCAGGTAGACCGCTAGGGCCGCGACCTCTTCTGGTTTGCCCAGGCGGCCCATTGGTTGACGGGCGATGAATTCTTTGCGAGCTTTTTCTGCGTCGCCCAGGGCCGTTATACGCTGCTCCAGCGAGGGGGATTCTACCGTGCCGGGGCAGATAGCGTTGACGCGGATGCCTTGGCGGATCACGTCGGCGGCGAGGGCTTTGGTTAGGCCGATTGCGGCGGCTTTTGTGGTGCCGTAGACGAAGCGGTTGGGGGCGCCTTTGATGCTGGAGGCGCCGCTCGACATATTAATGATGCTGCCCTTGTTGGCGGCGAGCATGGCTGGGAGGAACGCTCGGCAGGTGCGGTACATGGATTTTACGTTCAGATCGAAGGAGAAATCCCAGTCTTGCTCGGAGCAGTCGAGGATGGTGCCCTGGTGGACGAAGCCGGCGCAGTTGAACAGGACGTCGATGGCACCCAGTTCGGCGGCCAGGGAGTTTACGGCTTGGGAGTCGCGGACGTCGAGTTTTCTGATTTGAATGCGGGGGATTTCCTCGGCTAGCTTCTGGAGTAGGGCGTCGTTGATATCGGTGGCGAAGACCGTGGCGCCTTCGTTGGCGAACGCGCGGGCGGTGGCAGCGCCGATGCCTTGGCCCGCGGCGGTAAGCAGTGTTTTCTTGCCTTGCAACCTTGGCATCAACGATTCCCTTTCGAATGTTGGTTTAGCGCGAAACGACTGCTACGCTGCGGCGTTGCGATCCCCAGAACGAATAGAGGGCGATGATCACATAGGCCAGGAGGGGCACGGAATAGGAAAGTGCAAGGCTGTGAGTTCGCTCGGAGATGAAGCCCATTGCGGGCGTCAGAACTGCTCCGCCGACGATGGCCATGACCAGCAACGAGCCGCCGAGTTTCGTGTTTGGGCCTAGACCTTTCAGTCCCAGGGCGAAGATGGTGGGGAACATGACGGACATGAAAAAACTGGTGAGGAAAATACTCCAGATGCCTAACCAGCCGGGCATGGCGACGGCGATCGCGACCAGGACGGTGTTCGCCAGACAATAGGCACCCATTAGTTTGCCGGGATTGATGTAGCGCATTAGCCACGCGGAGACAAAACGGCCCACGCCGAATGCCGCGAGCGTGCCGGTCAGGAAGTAGCCAGCGATTTTTTCGGGTTGCTGGGCGTATTCCTGGACGTAAGTGATGAAATAGCTCCAGGTGCCAACCTGGGCGCCTACGTAGAAGAATTGGGCTACGACCGCCAGAAGGAAATGCGGGTGGTGCAAGAGGTCGCTTAGGTGGCCGTGGCCGGCGGATTCGTTTTCGTGCTCACTTAGGATGGCTGGAAATTTTGTTCGGAGGATTAGGACCGCCCAAGCGAGAGCGAATGCGCCGATGACCAGGTAGGGCTTCACCACGCGGAGGGTTTCGAAGCGAAGGTAGGCTTCGTAGGTGTGGCTGGCTTGGTGGCCGGCGATTTGCTGCGGGGTCAGCTCGACTCCGGAAAAGATGAAGATGGTGCCGATCAATGCTCCGGTGATGGCGCCGATGGGATTGAAAGCCTGGGCGAAATTGAGGCGGCGTTCGGAACTGTCCGGGTCGCCGAGTTGCGCGATGAAGGGATTGGAGGCGGTTTCGAGGAAGGAGAGCCCGCTGGCGATTACGAACAGCGCGAACAGGAAGAAGCCGTAGCTCCCTGCAAGAGCGGCGGGCCAGAACAGGAAGGCGCCGGCGCCGAAAAGGACGAGGCCGGTGACGAAACCTGATTTGTATCCTACGCGGCGCATCAGAAATGCCGCAGGCATGGCGAGTAGGAAATATCCCATGTAGAAGGCGGATTGGACCAGGCCGGCCTGGAAACGTGTGATGGCGAAAGACTTCATGAAATGGCGGATGAGAACGTCGTTGAGATTGTTGGGGATGCCCCAGAGGAAGAAGAGGACCGTGACGAGAATGAAGGGGAGGAGATGGCCTGTGGGGAATAGACCTGGGGCGGGATCGTTAGGCGATGTTGGCGGCCGCGTTGAGGGGTTTTCGACTTTGGTCATCGGATCGGTTCTATAGGGTCATGACGGATCGTGCCGAGTTGGGGCGCACCCGTCGAGGTTCAGGGTAAAGCGGTACTGCGCCCCTACAAGCTCACGGCGTGGTGGCGATTTGGTGAATGTGACGGTCGGCATGTATTTGCGCCTGCGCACGCTATCACGTTTGGTCGGGTTCCGTCGACTAGGGGAGCCCGCATGGAAGTCAATGCGTCGCCCTGTTGTCGGCAAATGTGATAGCCGTTGCGGTGATCATTCCCTTGCCTTCCTGGATGGTGAGGAATTGATTGGGCTTGATGTCGCCGAGGGAGTCCTTGCCTCCACTGGGCCACGTGATTTGAAGGCGCACACTTTTCGTGCTGCCTGGCTTGCCTAGACCAAAGGTGACAGGTAGCTCGCTCTGCGACAGGTAACTTGATCCGCCCTTCACCAAGCGGGTTAAGTTTACGCCGGCATTCGTAGTGGCTGTGACTTTTGCGCCGATGGCGTCGCGATTTGATGTTGTGCCGATGAGTTTCACGCGCAGCACGTCGTTTTGATTGGCGTTTTCGTTGCGGAGCAGACGCGCGGGACCATTGCTGGCGGTGATCGCCAGATCGAGGTCGCCGTCGTTGTCGAAATCTGCGTAGGCGATGCCGCGGCCGACGACCGGCTTTTGTATTGCGCGGCCCAACTTCGTAGAGACGTCTTCGAATTTTCTGTTGCCAACGTTGCGGTAGATTCCGCCGGGTTGGGCGTACTTCACGGTCGGTTGGACGACGGCAATGTCATCGGACACGTGGCCATTGGCCGCGACGATGTCAAGAAGGCCGTCGAGGTCATAGTCCATGAACAAGCAGCCGAAGGTGAGCGATTGGGTGGTCATCTGCCCTATGCCGGACTTCAGCGATTCGTCGGTGAACAGGCCGGAGCCGTCGTTGCGATAGAGGGACATGCTTTCGTTGGTGAAGTTGCCGATCAGCAGGCTGGGAAATCCGGAGTTGTCGAAGTCGGCGGCATCCGCACCCATTCCGGCGCGGACTCTACCCGATTCGCTGAAGGCTACGCCGATGGTAACGCCAACGTCGGTGAAGGTGCCGTCGTGATTGTTGTGGAAAAGCTTGTTGGGCTCGGTGTCGTTCGAGACAAAAAGATCCATCCAGCCATCGTTATCGTAGTCGAGCAACGCGACACCTAACGCTTTGCTTGTTGGATCGGCGAGTCCGGCGCGCTTGGTGACATCTTCGAAAACGCCGTTGCCCTTGTTGTGGTAGAGGTGGGAGCTTTCGCCTTTGTAGGTTTGCGGTGTGCAGTACGACTTGTTTTTGTTGTCGAGCGAGCAGTATTGATCTTTTTCGGGGGACCATTCGATGTAGTGGGTAACGAAGAGGTCGAGTTTCCCGTCGTTGTCATAGTCAAACCAGACTGCGCTGGCGGAAAATCCGGGACTGGCGACCCCTGCTCTAGCGGTGACGTCCGCAAACTTGCCGTTGCCTAGATTGTGGTAGAGGTGGTTCGAACCGACGGTCGTCAAATAGAGATCCTCGAAACCGTCGTTGTCATAATCGCCGACCGCACAGCCCAGGCCGTAGGTCTCGACAGCGAGGCCGGCCTGGCGGGTGACATCGGTGAACGTTCCATCGTGATTGTTGTGGTAAAGCGCTGGGAAGGATTTGCCGGTTTTGTGCTCTGGCCAATCCATGGAGTTCACGAAGAAGATGTCCTGCCAGCCGTCGTTGTCGTAGTCGAGAAAACAGACGCCGCTGCCCATGGTTTCGGGAAGATATTTTTTGCCGAACGCTCCCGTGTTGTGTTTGAAGCGGATACCTGATTGGCTCGTGACGTCGACGAATTCAATGGGGCCAGCGGGCCTGGCAGGCGCGGAGATTTTCTGCGGCGTGGCACTCCCTGTGGGTAGCGGTTGCCCTGCCGGTAGTGACGAGACCTCAGGAGACGCCGATGGTTTTGTCGATGAAGACGCTGATTGGACTTTGTCCGACGGTTTTTGTTGACAGCCGATCGCCAGAACTGAGGCAACGAGAACGGCACGGATACGTCGCGACGAACTCAGGCCGAGATGTGGTTGCGGAAAGAGCGGCCACTTCATACGGTAGCGCGCACGGGAACGCGTTTGCGGGAATCGAACCACATTTCGATGAGCAGGGCCGTTGGGCCGACCAAAAACAGTGCATAGAAGGGCGCGTAGACCACTTGCTCGAGGCGAAGAATCATTTCCACCAGGGCCACGAGGGCGGCCACGATGCATTGCCCAGACTTCGAGCGCACCGTTGTCTTCGGGTCCGTAATCATAAAAAAGATAAACAGCTGGTACATCGGCCCGGTGAGCGGAGCGATTTCTGACTGCCAGGGACTGCCGGTGATGTAGCTGCGCAGAAATGCAAACGCGATGAAGCAAGCAACATAGGTGGCAGTGATGTGGAAGCGGCGAACGCGCCAAATGATTACCGAGCCGAGGCACCAGATGACGACCATCGGGAGCAAGTAATTGCCCCATTGGATGCTCAGGGTGGCCACTGTTTCCGGCGCGAGAAAAAGGAGTGCGGAGATGCCGAAGTTCGATGGATTCCAGATGTGGCGGCCTTTGATGCGCAACACGTATTTGGACATGATGGAAACAACGCTGCAGACGACATAGGGCCAGAAGGCCGGCGAGCGGACCAGGATGCCGACGCTGATGCCGGAGATGTAGGCGCTGGCGATATTGGGCCACTTGCCGGTAAAAATGCGGCCGAGTATGAGCTCGGTGACGAGGCTCGCGATGATGGCGAGGCCGGTTTTTTTGTAGCTCTCCAGGATGCCGAACGACAAGTGGCCGGCGAGCAGAATGCAAGTGATGAAAGCGGGTGCGAGGTAGCGATTCTCGGGGCCGAAGAAGCGCTTCCATGCGGTTGGGTGAGCCGGGGGAATCGCAAGGGAGGCGGCCGGCGATTGGCTCATGCTGGCTCCTTGATGGCGTGAAGTTGCCCGGGGGCGGGCTTGTCGATCGTTTGTGTTTTGCCGGAGGGCCAGCGTATAACCGCTTTTTCCACTTGCGGAAACTTGCCCAGGCCGAAATGCAGGCGGCGCTGATTTTGCGAGGCGAAGCCCGCGCCTCCGGAGACTTCCTGGACCTGGTGCTGGCCGTTCCAGAATAAAGTGACCTGCGCGCCGATGGCCCTGCGGTTGCTCGCGGTTCCTTCCAATTCGAACTCAATCCACTGGTTCTCTGGCGTGACGGTGTTCTTGTAGATCAGCAGCGGGCCTCTTTGGTTAGCGACGACGACGTCGAGCACGCCGCGATTCCACAGGTCTGCCAACGCCACCGCGCGGCCGTCGTAGGTGTCCGTGACGCCAATGGCTTGGGCCACGTCGATGAATTTTCCGCTGCCGTCATTGAGCCAAACATGCTTGGTTTGGTAGCCCGACAAACTGCGTCCCTCCATGGCCGGCCAGTTCTTGGCGTCGTTGATAATGAGGCTGTGCCCGCCGGCAATCTTGGAAAAATCGTACCAGTAGCTTCGGTCATGGTCGAGCGAGACGTAACCATTGGTGAGATATAAATCGAGGGTGCCGTCGTTATTCAGGTCGCCGAATTGCGCGCCGAAACTCCAACCACCGATTTCGACTCCGAAATCGCGCGCCAGGTTTTCGAACTGCAACTTGTCGCCAGCGGTGCCCTCTTTCGGCACCCACAAATTGTTCCCCTGAATGAGCACGCCTTCTTCGGAAATGTTGGAGACGTAGACAGAGTAGCGGCCCTGGTTGAGGATGTCGCCAAAGCTCGCGTTCATCCCGCTCTTGGGAGCGAACCCGACGCCGGTCTGCTCGCCGACTTCATGGAAGCGCTTACCGTCGTTGAAATAAAGTTCGGAAACACCGTAATCGTTGGCGATGAAAAGATCGGGGTGGCCGGTGCCTCGAAGGTCGGCGGCGGCAGAGGCCAAAGCCCAACGATGACTGCTGATTCCGACCTGTGCGCTGACTTCTTCGAACGTGCCGTTCCCCAGATTGTGAAAAAGATATTTGCGACCGCCATTTTTCGCGTATTCGAAACTGTCGGGCATCATTTTTGTGGAAGCGAGATGCCAGAGGTCAACGTCTTCGGAGTAATAGCCGCCGATAAAAAAGTCAAGCAGACCATCGCCGTCGTAATCGAACCACAGAGCCGTGTTGGCGTTGATCCATGGCGGGAGACCCGCTTGTTCGGTGACGCGCGTGAACCCGTGGCCTGCGTCATTGTGGAAAAGTTCGGGCTTACCCCACTTGATCAGCAGCAGGTCCTCGTAGCCGTCATTGTCGTAATCTCCCCAGACCGCGCCCATGGACACGCCGAAACCTGGGCGATTCACATCGGCGACGCCCATTTCCTGCGCAACATCCTTGAAGGTGCCGTCGTGAAGATTGTGGTACAGAGCGTTTTTCGCGCCTTCCTTGCTGGTCGTGACGTAGATGTCCGGCCAGCCATCGCGGTCGAAATCGACGATGGAGACCGAGGCTCCCATGGAAGCGACTTGCGGCATGATGTGATTCAAGCGAGGGTCGAGCGTGGGCGCTTCATGGATGAAATTGACCCCCGCTTCGCGAGAAAGTTCCTGGAGGTAGAAGCCGTGGCGGGCCAGGGCCGTCTGAAGGTCCAGTTTCGTTTTCGCAACTTCGCGGCGGGCGGCGAACTGCTTGATGACGAGCGGAGAGATCACGAAACCCGCGAAGATGATTGCCAGAATGATTCTTGGTGTGATCCCGCGCATCAGTTAGGGGGTGCACTCCTGAGTGAATTCTGAAAGACGTAGGGCGTGACGTAGCGCGTGTGGTAGTTCTGCCAATCTTCCGGGTGCTGGCGGTAGACGTATTCGTCCTCGAGGCGGCCGGGGCGATCTACGTATTCCTGTTTTGCGTGGTAGGGCAACGGCAACACCGTCTTCGAAAATGTGGAATTGAAATCGCCGTCTTTGATCCAGCCGTCGCCAACAACGATGAAATCGCGGAGCCAACCGGCTTGCGGCGCGGGTTGCTCGGCAAAACGCAACGACATCTCGTCGCCGGAGTTGACGATGACGTAGCGATCGTCGACGCGGTTCAGCAGCTCGCGAACGTCGCCGTAACGCGTGTAGTAACCGATCAAATCGCGCCAGCGCTGCTTGGTGCCGAGAATCTGATAGTAGTCCGGTACTTCTGGGGCTCCGGCGTCCGGCCTGTCGATTACGGAATAACCGCGATAGTGCAGATCGGCAACTTCGGGGTCGAGCGTTTGCGTTTTTACCTGGGCTTCCGGTGCGCCTTGCGCCCATTCGATGCAGTCCCAATAAATTTCGAGATTTGTCCGCAAGCGGACGCGGCGAGGTGTTCGCGGGTGGAAAATATTTGTGAGGTTGAAAAGGACGGTTTTTTTGCGCCCAGCCGGGAACCCGAGGTTGGACTGGGCAACGGACCAGCCACCACGTCCGTCCGGGACTTCAACGCTCATGCCCTGGGCATGCCAGCGGTTCCCTTGCGTGATGGCGACGTTTAGGGACGATTCGGTGTCGTGAATTGAGCCCTGGGCGATGAGATACAGCGGGCCGCTCTTGGGAGCGTCGTCGCCGAGATCGATCTCGACGTAGTGATCGCGAGTGATCCCCTGATACTGACCGCGGCCAAAGGAGTCTAACGCCTTGCCGTCAAGTTTGTTGACGAGGTCGGTGACGTCGTTGCCCTGGTCGTCGGTAGCGCGCGCGATCGGGTGAGGCGTCGACACCGTCGTATAACCCAATTTCGCTGGAGGGATCACGAAGCGCTCGTCGACGTAGATTTCGGTGCCCGGTGGATGATCGACGGTCATGAGCGCGATGCGATCGTAGTAATAGACCTCCCAGAGCTCGGCGGTGATGCGCAGGTCGTAGTAGCCATCGTGCGGAACGAGCTGATCGCGACGAATTTTGTACCACTCGCCGGTAGCTGCAATTTTCGCAGAGCCCAGCGTGTTGATGCGAAGGCCGATGGCGGAACCCCAGGGAACAGCATCCTTGATGAAGTCCATGCGAGTGCCATTCCAGGCGAATAGAAATGGGCAGGAGGCTTTCAGGCGTTGCTCGGTCACGACTTCCTGATCGGCTTGTACTCCGAACTCCGCGCGCACCGTGCCGTTGGGCCAAACCACGCGCACCACTTCCGCACTGGTCTGGTTGCCGAGTCCAAAATGAAGCTGCGGCCCGTTGATTGGCTGCTTCTGGACGAGAAGGCCAGAACGAATCTCGATTTCTCCTCCGACGCCGAAAGGATTGATGCGTTGGTCGCCGACCGCCTGCTTCGCGTGGGGGCGAACTACTTGCCAATGATAATTCTTGGAACCGCGATTCACGGCTTGCACCGGCTTGCCATCGGCATCGAAACCCAGGAGGTCGAGGCGTCCGCTGGCGCTCAAGTCCGCGATGTCCGAAATCGTGTTGGGACCTGAAGCGTGATCGAGAAGAGTAAATTTTGATTTCGAGTCCCCAAGCCAGATCAGCGGCGCAGCTAGGGGTTGCCCCGTTCCGGGTCCGACTGGGCTGACGATTAGGTCGAGCGCGCCGTTATTGTCCAGATCGGCTACTTGCAACCGAACCTCACCCGCGAGGATGCCGGCGGGATTAGGAATTTGCAGGAGCGGCGCAACACTCCACCCACTTTTTTCGCTGAAAGATACGCTAGCGATCTTGCCATTCGAATCAACAGCAAGCAGATCCAGAACGCCATCGTTGTCGGTGTCCGCGACGCCCAACGCTTTGATCGTGGGCAAACTTGTTGGCAAAGCAACTTCGCGGAATTGACCTTGGCGCTCGTTGTGAAAGATGTGCAGCCTGCCGCCACCATCAACGATTGCTGCGTCCGCGTTGCCGTCGGAGTCGAAGTCTGCCCACGCAAGTGCTCGGACACCGGATACGCCCGGAAAAGGTTGAATCACCTTGAAGGTGTCGTCGCCGTTGTTTCGCAGAACTTGGGGAACGCCGTCTTTTTTGCCGAGCACGATGTCCAAGTCACCGTCGGCCTCGATATCCACTGCCCAAGCGCCCAAATAAGGTGCGTTGGTAACGGCTTTGGGGAGCTTCGTGCTAGCAGTGACGTCAGTGAATTTGTCAGGAGAGTCCTGCCGCATGAACCGAACACCTCCCGCGCCGACCAGCACGAGGTCGGTCTTGAAGTCGTAATTAAAATCGATCTGCAAGATGCCTTCGGGAAGCGGTGCGGTGGCCGACGGACCGCCGGGAAAGGGAAATTTTGCGCCGGTGGACAAGCGCACTTCCCTGCCGCTCGCCTGAGCGACGATTGGAGCGCCCGCGCTGCCAAGCGCAATGGCTCCGATCCAGGTTGGCGGCGCATGGTCACCAGCGGGAAGCGGCTTCAACGTGAAGGCCAGCGCCGCGTCTGAAGGAGCCGGAGCAAAATCTGGAGGTTCGAGGCGAAGAAAATGAGTGAAGGGCTCGGCCTCTTCGCCCGGTGGGGCCTTCAACATCGCGAGGCTCTCGCGAAACTCTGGAACCCGCATGAGCGTGTTGCGCAGGAAAGTCGTCCGTGTGGCGGCAGCGCGAGGGTTGGCCCCGTCGGCTGCGGTCTGTAAGGCTGCCAACTGCTCCTTGACCTCAGGTGGCCAATTCGAAGAACGCGAATTGATCTTTGCGAGCGCCGATTTGAGCGTCGCGGCGTCTCCGCTCTTCGCGGCAACGCGAGCCAGTTCGAGTTGGGCCGCGAGATTGTCCGGCTGCGCGACCAAAATTTTCTGAATGAGTAGCCGGTATTCAGCATCACTGTTAGGGTCTGCCTGACGTTCCACCTCTTCGGCAAGCTGGTAGGCGGCGCGGTAGTTGCTCGGGTTGATTTCGACGGCTTTGCGCCAGTCGGCGATGGCGTTCGCAGAATTGCCTTTGCTGCTCTCTAAAAACCCGAGCAGCTGGTAGATATGATCGTTGTCGGGCGCCAGGCTGCGAGCTTTCTCTATGCGTTGGGTGGCGATATCTAGTTTGCGTTGACGGAGAGCGAGCACACCCCAATTTGCCCAACCAGCGGGCTCGCCGGGCACAAGCGTGGTCGTTTCCGAAAACTTGCTTTCGGCGTGGATATCGTCGCCAACTTGCAAGGCGCTAAGTCCAATGTAGAATGCCGAAACGGCTTCCACGTATTCCTTGGATGATTTCTGCGGAAGTTTGTTGGCCGGGTGACACGAAATCAGGCTTGCGGCCGCGAGGCAAAGCGATAGAAGTGCAAATCGCGGCAGGGAAAGACAATGTGAGCGCCTCATACAAGCAGACGCAGTGCACTCGGCTACAACAGCGAATTTAGCGCTGGTTGGCAAAACTTGACCCCTCGTTGTCGCTGCGTACAAGAACGACACTGACTTGTCTCACAGTCTCTCACGCAGAAACCGCAACCGCAAAATCTCACGTCCCCTGCTGCGCACGGGGTTTGCGGAGGCGGTGGCGCTTGGCAATCGCACTGAACCAAAGAAAGCCAGCTGCCAAGAACGGCAGAAGGTACAGGAGCAAGTCCCAACGCCCAAAACCTGGAGGAGTCGCTTCTACTTTCGAAAGGGCTTCGCCGCCACCCGCCGAGCTGGCCAAAATTAATCGAACGTTCCAATACTCTTGCTGATCAAATTGCACTTCGGTCTTGAACTCGATCTGTCCGCGCTGATTCTCCGGCCACGCTGCATAGACGACTTCGGCAAGTCTGCCGCTGACGGGTTGCACGCCAATCTGAATCTTGAGGTCTTTTGGAACGGAGCCGCCTGGCACCGAATCGACCATGACGAAGAACGTACCAATGCCGACGTCCGGGTGTGTCCAAAGCGAGATGATGTATGGTCCCACGCGCTGATCGGTAAGGATCGGAAATGGCGGACCGTTGTGGGCGTTGGCAATCGGCGCGCACAACACCGCAAGCATCCCCACGGAAAGGCAAGCGAAGTGTGCTGTCAGTGATGGGTGCTTTGGTGTTCGTTTCATTCTTAACTCGACGCGTCCACTAGCCATTCATCAGTGTCGCGCGCATCTCCATGGGCTGAAACATGAGCCAGACCGATGCGAGCACAATGACCAGGCAAACGGCGGCCCAAGGTACAAAGGCGCGCATGGGATGAGAGGCGCAATCCTGTTCTGCGAGATGACGTACTACGAAAAGCGAACCTGCGAATCCGAACACAAGAAATCCTAATTCCAGCGGCAGGACGACGTGCGTCGGCAATCCCGTCCATGCCCAATGAGGTGCACCGAGGAGGTGCACACCGACGCCACCGAGGGCGGCTTGCGTAACGGGAACGATCGTGAGGATGCCGGTGAAAAAGTGGAAGCCGTAGTGAGCGAGCCACATCCCGAAGCCCAGAGGAACCAACGCGTAGCTGTAGCGTATAGCAAGCGGAACCAGTGCGCGCTTGCTTCCACCGAGCGCGCGCGTCAGCCAAGCGGCGGCCCCGAGCAGTAGGGCCGGTTCGAGTACGAGGAATGCCAGGAAAATAACACCGAGCACCGGGGCTTCGTGGTCGACGGAAAGGAGTTTTCCCAGCCACGCTTCAACTGCATAGATCGGACTGACCATGCCGAAAGCGTTGAGCAACGCTCCGAAACTGAAAACGATTGCGAGAACGGCGATGTCCTTGCGGCGCGAAAAGTAGCCTATACCCGAGCGAATCGGGTCGATCATGAGTTCCGCGGCGGGTAGTCGGCTTGTAATGCCGACGTTGTCGTGGGGACATGCATGCACGCAATCGAGGCAGAAAGTGCAATCCATGTTGCCAACCTTGCGAGGTTGGAAGAGGGCGAGTTCGCAGCCGCGTTGCAGAATCGTCAGACTCGGCGTGACTCCAGTTGCGGGGGAGGCTATGGGTGTTGAGGCCTTCTCGGCGCTAGCGGCACGCCGCCCACGGATGCAGTCTTTGGTCGCGCAACGATCGCAAACACCATGGTCACGTACCGCAACTTCCAGCGGGGAGAGCGTTGAAGCCAGGAAATTGAACTGGCCAATTGGGCAAACGAATTTGCAGAACGAAGCGTGTTTAAAGAACCCGTCGATTACCAACACGGCGACAAAGTAGGCCACAGCCAAAGAAGCGGTCCACCACGGTGACGACCACAAGTCGAACAGTTCATAGTTGAACAGGATAGCAACGAACAGCGCGACCGAAATCCACTTGTTTCTCAACGCTTTTGGCCAATTGAAGCGTGGCTGAAACAGCCGGCGGGCCGCATTGCGGACAAGCATGAACGGACAAGCGAGACAAAAAAAGTTGCCGGCGCAGAGCAGCACGAGAACCAAGGCACCACGAAAGTGAACCCAGCTTAGGACCGTCGCGAGATTTTTCGGTGCGAGCGTCGGACCGAGCAGTCCGTGCAAGATCATGATCACGGATAAAAGCAGCAGGGGGATTTGCAGAACGGTGCGGGAATGACGCCAGCTTAAGAAACTGCCTAGAAACGGGAGGCGGAGCAGGTCAAAGGGAGCGTCAACGGACAAGAGCGGCGGGTTGGAAGATCGGGTGCCCAAGGAACTTAGGTCGCCTGGATATCTCTAGTGCTCAATTGCCGGTCGAAAGTTTGGCCGCTGGGCAACGTGATGTGAAACAAAACTGTCCAGTCGCCACGCACGCTGAGGTCGAGTGTACCCTGATAGCAGCCCGGGACGATTTCTTTGGTCTCGCCGAAAACAGGGCTCATCCCGGCATGCGACATGTCACCTTCGAGCGAAACGTGCGCTCCGGCCAGCCGAACACCGTCGCTCGTGGTCCGTGTAACCGTGAAGGTGTTGCGCCCGGCGCGTGACGGCGTAGGGTCGCTCTCGGAAGCGAAGCTAGCAGCATTCGGTACGCCGGAGGATCTAAAATAGCCGCTCGATAACGAGGTGCTCAACAACAGCAGGGCCAGCACAACCACAGACGATGTCCAGTCCCAGCCCATGAACGTGTCTTACCCAGCTTCGAAACGTAGCATCCTTCTTCGCACGGAACATCGGGAGAGCGAGAACGACTATTTCGGTCACGCAACGGAGGCTTTTGCGCTCTCTTCGTGTCCATTCCATTCGCAAGAGCAGACCGACAAGCCTTCTTCTCCCTTGGGCGGGAACATGTGGTAGTACATTCCGATGACCATGGGGATAAAGACAATCGTATTGTAAAAGAGGTGGAGTTCTACGCGCGGAATCAAGAGCTGGAGCACACTTACCGGAACTGGCTTATTCCAGAAATTGTGATGCATGGTCGCTTGCGTGATCAGAAGGAGATGTTCGATGTGGTGCCAAAACTGAATAACCAGCGCTACGGTCCACCATTTGCGGCCGGTTCCCGTAAAGCCTTTGCGCAAGACCCAGATTCCGATCAACATGACCAGCGCATAGCCGTAGTGTAGAACTTCGGACTTGATCAGCCAGGGATACCAAAGACCGACCAGACCGTTGGCCTTCGGCCTGGGCCATCCCATCACGTAGATCTGATATGCCTGAAATAGATGCTCGCCCCAATGCGCCAGAACAATGGCCATGAAAACTTGCAGAGCTCGCTCATGCCAGGTGGAATTCAACTTGTCATAAAGGCTCGAACCGGTGGCCGCCGGGAAATGCGCGCTTTGAATGGTGGGAGTAGAGACCGCCATGCCGTTGCCCTCCTGCAGCGAGAGAAATACTCGAAAAAACAACAAATGGGTTGTGACTTATTCGGACGAGAATGGTCCTACACGGCCTTCTGGGCATCAATAGTACATTCATATTATGCCTTATGCGCGTAACCCCGGAGCCCTTTGAGCACCCGCCGGCTATCGGAAAACACTATTGACGCTTTTTGTCAGGAAGCAGAGAATGCGCTGGCTCCGCATTTATCACAGGTATCACACAGTCGGCAGTGTTGGTCAGGGCGAAGCAACGACGATAGAAAACGAGGGATTCGGAAAATGTCTGAGAACGATGTCATCGCAAACCAGAAAAAGATCTTGCAGAACCAAAAGTCCATTCTCGCGAACCAAGGCACCATAAAGGCGAATCAGGAAACCATCAAAAAGAACCAGGTGTCCATTCTGAAGAATCAGGCCACCTTGGACACCATCGTTAAGAACCAGAAGAAGATTTTGGCAAAGATCAAGTAGTCCGCCTGCTGTCCGTATGGCGACTCGCCTTCGGCAGCTTCATCGTCCATACCGCGAAGCCTCGACCTTCGCTATTTTGGGCGACGGGGTCTTTGTTCGTTGCCCGGGCTCGGACGATGGTCTGGCGAGGAACGCCGGCCAGGCCGTCGGCAGCAAAGGGGTTCAGGAGGACATCTGGCTCGTGAGTTTTTGTGGACGATGATTTTGGGATACTTCGATCTCGATATCCGAGTGCTGGAACCACTCGACAACCCGTTCGGCCCAAAAGTGTTACCCATGTAGTCTGTACGTTGTGTAACCCATGTTTCCGGGCTGGACCCTCGGAACGATGGTGGGACCGGGGAGATTCGAACTCCCGACCTGATGCTTCGGAGGCATCCGCTCTATCCATCTGAGCTACGATCCCGTGAATCCGACGACAGTCCAAAAACACCTGCCGACACGATAATTCTATCGTTGATTCAATTCTGGCGCTAGCGCACTGCGGGCAGGACGATGCTCAACTACCCTTTGCGTGATCCTTAATCTGCTTCGCGAGTTTCTCGATCTCTTCGGCTTTCTTCACCATTCCCAACGACAAAACCGACGTCGCATCGGTTTTTTCCACTTCCGTCTTCAGTTGTGTGGCAAGGTCGTACAGCTTCTCGATATCTTTCTTGATGTCTTTCTGGTGCTGCTCAAGCATGGCCTTCCGGCTCGCCCCGGCGGGAAGGGAGCTGTGTGAAGGATCTTCGGGACCATTCTCTCGCCGTGGGTTGGGCGAAATCGGCGGGTCCTGACTTTGAGTTGCATCCTGCGCGAAATTGATTTTCCAAGGCAATAGGATGGCTGCAACTGCAGCTGCCCCGTTGACGAATATGCGACGCCTTGATGAATACATGGCTGGCTGCTCCGTAGGCTGAAGCGCGCGTTCCGCAAAACCCCTTGCGCCACAGTCAATGCTATACTTTCTCTCCCTACGAATATGATGTCTAGCCCGTTCACCCAGTGGCTTAGCTTCTCGATTCCTGGCGCTCTCCATCTCTTGATAATCGTTGTCCTGGCGCTGCTTGTAAACCGCCTCATTCGCGGTTGGACGAATTCGCTGATCCGGCCGGCCACTTCGCAATCGCGCGTAGCTCAAGCGCGTGAGCAGCAGACTCGCGCACTTGCCGGCGGATTGTACGGCGCAGCCGGCAAAGTGGTTTGGGCAATTGCGATCCTGATGGCGCTTCCAGAGTTCGGCGTCAACGTTATGCCGGCAGTTGTGATCATTGGGTTGACCACGCTGGCGCTGGGACTTGGGGCTCGCAATTTGTTTCGAGACCTCGTTGCTGGCTTTCAAATTGTCTTCGAGGACCAGTATAGCGTCGGCGACATGATCCAGACTCTGCACACCTCTGGCAAGGTCGAGGGTCTCACCCTGCGCCGCACGGTGGTACGCGACACTCGCGGAGCGCTGGTTACGCTTGCGAATGGCGATCTTCGCGCCGTCGGGAATCTTAGTCGTGACTGGTCCCAGGCTTTCGTAGACATCGCGGTCGCTGCCGAGGAACCTTTGGAAAAAACGCTTCAAGCACTCGAAATCGCTTCCGCTACGCTGCGTAGTGATCCCGCCTGGTCGCAAGCCATCGTCGACGGTCCCCGCGTCTTGGGTGTGCAATCTTACGGACCGGTAGGGTCCACGTTTCGCATACAGGTTCGCACCGCGCCCATGCGTCAAGACGAGGTCTCGCGCGAGTTGCGCCGCCGCATCCAAATCGAGTTTCAGCGGCAAAGCATACCGATATCAAGAGCCCATGATCTGGAACGACCTTCCGCCCTCCACGAGCCAGAAGAAAAAACCCAGGTATAACTCCGCGGAGGTTAAGAAAAGAGGAACAACCTATGCCTCAACTAAGCTATGACGAAGTAAATTTGATGCTTCGACTATACGACATGAGGCGTGAACCGCGGCTTCGGCAAGCGCGAGCCTGGTTCATCGAACATTTCCATCCTTTGTCTCCAGAGGAAATGATGCAGAAGTTCCCTCAAGGCGGCGAAGAAAACACATACATCCGTATGGTTATCAGTTATTGGGATATGGTCGCCAGTATCGTCAATCGGGGGTTGATTGATGATGAGTTGTTCTTTGAGAGCAATGGCGAAATTTGGGTGGTGTGGGATCGCATGCGCAGCATTGTTCCCACCTGGCGGTCCGCCTTCAAGAATCCGCATTTGTTTTCGAACATCGAGGATACCTGCAAGCGCCTGGAGGCTTGGCGGGAACGGCGGGCTCCTGGCTCCAGCGCCGCGATGCGAAACCTTCTCGCACAGACATCACCAAAAACCAAAACGACGTGATTTAGCGCAACCGCTGAACGGCTTCGGCAATTGGAATTGGCGGTTCCGCCAAAGACGGATTCGGTCGCGCAGTGCGAACGCAGTTGCGCCCTGCCGCTTTTGCCGCATAGAGAGCGGCGTCCACCTCATGAAGCAGTTCCTCCACCGGTCGAACTCCCCAAGCCTTGCTCAAGAGTAGCCCGAAGCTCATGTTCACCTGCAACGCCCCGCTCGTGGTCTGAATTGCCCGGTTGCTTACTCCCTTCCTGATTTCCTCGGCTCGCGCCTCTGCGGACTCCGGATTGCAATTGTTCAACACCAGCAGGAATTCTTCCCCGCCGTATCGGCCCACGAAATCGTAGGAGCGTATCGACAGCAGCAGACGACGCGCGATCTCCCGTAAGACTTCATCTCCAACTGGATGGCCGTGCGTATCGTTGATCGCTTTGAAATGATCTACGTCTCCGAGCAACACGATCGTGCAGCCCGATTCGCGCTGCGATCGGGCTAACTCGCGGCCCAAGAGATCCATAATCACACCTCTGTTCCAAATAGAGGTAAGGGCGTCGTGCGTTGCTTTGAAGCGCATCATCTCGCGCGCCTCCACGAGTCTGCCTTCGAGGTGCAGGATGCGTTCTCCGGTCCGCAATCGCGCTTTAAGTTCATCGGCGTTGAAAGGCTTCGTTAGATAGTCATCGGCGCCCGACTCCAAGCCTGTGACGATGTCTTCCTTCGACTCTTTCGACGTCAGCAGCACAATGTAGACGTATGCTTGGTCTTGCTGATCTTGTCGACGCCGCACTGCTCGGCAAACTCCGGGGCCATCCAGTTCCGGCATGACCCAGTCGAGCAAAGCGAGACGCGGCCCATCCGGCCGGTTCAGTTGTTCGACGGCCAAACGTCCGTTCTCGACCGCCATGACCTCGTACCCGGCGCGCTCAAGCGTTTTTTCCAGCAAACGTCGCGACAGGGCTTCGTCGTCCGCGACCAGTATCTTCAACTCTGCACCTCAGTCACGTATGTCTCCATCTCGGTCAAAAGCCCTCGCACCTCCACTTCGAATGCAGCGAGAGCTTCCTGGATCGACGCTCCGGCTCCGCCTCCGCCGCTCGCCAGTTCCTCCACGCGCCCCGCGGCTGCAGCAGCCCGAGTAACGGCCAGGTTCGCAAGCATGCCTTTCAACGTGTGACTTGCTATCCTGGCTCGTGTCATATCCGCGTGTGCGACCGACTCTTGGAGAGCCTCTACGAGCTTTGGAAAGTCTTCCTTGAAAATTGCCACAAGGTCTCGCAATAGTTCGTGATCGTTGTCCAAGCGAGAGAGAAGTTCGGCGAGGTCGACACGCGCGCTTTGAGACTTAATGTCTAGATTTCCCATCACTTCACCTCTCGGCTTGACACTTCGGCGGTGGCCTCGTGATGGGAAGATTCCGTATTGTTTACGACCCGGCGTGCCAATGCCAGCAACCTGGAACTGACTCGTAAATGCGCCTTGTTCGCCGCTCCGAGATCCACCTCAAATTGGAGTGCCTCATGTTGGAAGGAAAAGCTCATCATTCCTCCTCGGACCAGAAAATCCGCCGTTTCGCCGACCGTCAAAATACCTGCCCCCTGAACAATCTGCAGAATCTTTATGTATCGGCTCGCTTCCGAATCACTGACAAACAAAATCTGGCAGTTCCGTAACTCTCCATCCTTGCGCGGCCATCGCACATCCACTCTCCGGCCGTGGGGCAACGTGTTTCTCGCAAATTCCGCCAGCACGGTCCCGAAGCGAAAATCGCCCACGACGCAAATCAGAAACGGGGCTGTAGCAGACGAAAACGCGCTCTCCGGCCAATCGATAAAGCTGGGAAATTTTGCGAGAAAACTTGCCTTCGTTCGATACTCCATGGAGACCGAAGTTTGCGCGCTGACGAAGCACGGGGCGTCGACCAGCGCTAGAACCAGAGCCAATGTGGCGGTCAAACCTCTAGGTATCCGCGAGCAAGCGCGGCAAATCTCCGGCATCCCTCCCCTTACCACTGCTCTTCGGTTACGTGCGAACGCCAACGGCACATCGATCTCCCAGGAGTTCGGGGCATTCGAACTGCCACTCCAAGGCGATCCAGCAGGAGCAGACGTTGACGGTGCGAGGGTTACGGCGCGGGCGAGTGTGTGGTACTTCGTCGAGAATTCCCAAGATAGAACCACTGCCAACGACTCGGTTCAATTTGAAACAAGTCCATGAACACCCGTGCGTTTTGTTCGAGGTTTGGACGGTGCTGCAGTTACTCTAGCTTTATTTAGTTACCTTTATATGAATGCAAGCCAAAACGGTACACAGTCCCGGTCACTGAACTACAGAGACCACTGTATTGTTCCTCTTCCATGCTGGTTCTATAAATCTTCAATCACGAACGCTTTGAAAGTCTTGCAAAGGAGTGTTTCCGAAATGGATTTCCAAGCGAATGTTCCGGAACGGCAGTTGGTCGCAAGAGCTCAGGCGGGAAACGAAGAAGCCTTTACCGAACTCGTGCGCAGGCACTCCGGCCAGGTTTACGGACTCTCTCTCAACATGCTCCGAAATCGCGAGGATGCGGAAGACAATCTCCAGAATGTTTTGGTCAAAGCGTTCCACCATATCGATCGCTTTGAAGGCAATTCGCAGTTTTCGACCTGGTTGGTCCGCATTACGATCAACGAAGCTCTCATGAAGCTGCGCAAGCGCAACTCCGAACGCATCTCCGACTATCACGATACGAGCAACTCGGAGGACGAGCCACGGCCCTTTCCAGAGATCGAAGATAGCCGTCAGGATCCGGAGCGCCAGTACATGAGCAAAGAATTGGCCAGAAAAGCATTTCATGGCCTCAACCCTTCGCTCCAGGACACCTTCATCCTGCAGAAAGCCGAAGGCTGGACAAACCGTGAGCTGGCCCAAGCCCTGGGAATTACCGTTTCCACTGTAAAATCTCGTGTATTTCGTGCTCGCGTCCGCCTCCGGCAACAACTGCTCGCGCTCACGCAATCCGGCCAGGTCGCTCTTCACAGTTAACGGGAAGCCGAGAATCGAACAATTAAGGGTCAGCTTGCCGCCTCGCGCACGGACTTTGCGTGCGATCCAGCCACCCCGCTCAAGTATTTTCATGCGCCCACGGCTGCCGTTAAGAAAAAAGCCAGTTTGGCGTTGATCTGCGCCAAACTGGCTGCTGTTTTGACGATTTCTGTCGTATTGGACCTAGCTGGTTGAACTGGCCTTCTGATTCTTCACTTCGAGCTCATTCACCACTTGCTTGACGTTTGGGACCGTCGAAGCCAGCCTTTCCACCTGCGCGCGACGCGATTGCGACGCCACATTACCGGTCAAGGTAACCACGCCATTCTTAACGTCGTACTTCACGTCCCTTTTGAGCTTGCTCTTGACGAGCATCGCGTCTAGGTTCTTCTCGATGGCCTTATCCAAGTCCGAATCTACGGTTTTTGCATCGCTCTCATTTCCTGGAGGCCGCACCGCAATCTGATCGGCCACAACCTGGGCACCGGCGCCCGATTTCGCGATCGATTCAGCTTGCGATTTGTCACCCTCTGTCGGCACCGTTCCCGTTAGCGTCACCACGCCCTTCTCTCGATCCTGGCTAACGCTGACATCCTTGTATCCTGCCTGGTCAAGGGATTTGCGAATGTTGTCTGTCACGTCGGGCGACTTGTTGGTATCCGAGCATCCTGCGAGCGCCCCTGCCAGAATGACCGGGGCCACTGCAAGAATTAGCTTTTTCACTCTCATGTCTCTCCTTTGCTAGTCCGCGGTGGATGGCCTTCCACCGGCAGGGCAGGCCGGTAACACGATAAAGACCGGATCCGGCTTTGTAGACAATCTGGCGCCAAGATGGGTTGGTCTCAATCGGGCAGAGGGTGTAGAAATTTCCGCAAAGAAAGGTAAAAGCAACCACGCGAGCGCGTAGGAGACAAGGAAAAACGGCGGCCAAGGCTTCCAACAAGTCCCTCTATGCCGTGAAATCTGTAGAGAACGGTTTCCACGTCCTGAGAGCGAATTCGGTCCGGTGCGGGAGGGATGCAACGAAGAAAAAACGGCAGAACTACTGCGTGTTCCGTACTGTGACTTCAGCTAGTCGGCTACCGGATGCCTACTCGAGCTTTTCCGCCACCGATTCAAGCACGTGCTTGCCAGTCCGCAATGCGCGGCTCACTCCGTATTCGCCTCGATCGAGCAAGTCTTGCGCTTCGAAGACGATTCTCCGCCCTCGGCGGCGAAGTTGTCTTAGTTTATCCTCAGCGGTGGCACTGAGCCACTCACGAGTTTCATCCCCAGACTGCGGCGCGAACAAAAGCGCCAGTCCTACGCCGAGGCCGAATCCCACCAGCAAACTCGCAAGTTCGCTTCCTCGATTTGGCACGGGATCCTCCGTTCGCGCGCACCTGTCCGTTCCGTCGTTGGAGTCACCAAGATTCTCACTGTCTTGCCGTCGATTCGCCACGTATGAACCTTAGTTCCGTCGGCTCAGTTCGCCGGCTGCCGCCGCATTTCTTCCACTACCTTATGTGCCACGCTCTCATCGATCGCCGGACTTACATACGTTCCGTCCCCTAAAACCACATTCAACGCCCGCACCAACTCCTGCTCTGCGTCCGATTTCAGCACGTAACCTCTTGCACCGGCGCGAAACGCGCTGCGGACCAATTCCGTCGACGAGTGCAGCGTCAACAGCAAAATTTTCGTCTCGGGGTGCGCTTCTCGAATGATGCGTGTGGCTTCCAGGCCGTTCAACACCGGCATCGAAACGTCCATGATAATGATTTCAGGCCTCAGGGACTCAGCAAGGCGCACCGCTTCCTGCCCGTTATCTGCCTCGCCACAAAGTTCCCACTCTGGAAATGAATGCAGGATTCCCTGCACCCCTCGCCGAATTGCAGCGTGATCGTCGACAATCAGTACTCGCGGCACGTTCCCTCCGTACTCGTTCAATGGAGAAGGGGGACCTTATGCCGCGGGGCGCCCGCTCCAAACTAAGGATCATCGAACCACGCCAACGAAATCTATGCTTCTATGATTTGGTTGCGGACCGCATACCGCACCAATTCACTCACCGAATGCAGTTCGAGCTTCCTCATGATATTCGCGCGATGGGTTTCCGCCGTCTTTACACTGATTCCTAACGCCACCGCTACTTCCTTGCTGCTCTTCCCTTCGGCCAGCAGTTGCACGATTTCGCGCTCCCGCGATGTGAGCCTGCTGCGCAGCAGCGTTTGCGGGTCCGGCGCCGCGTGTTGCCGGCTGAATCCATCCAGCAACATGTCCGCCGCACGCGCCGTAAAGAACGACCGATGATTCGATAAAGCCTCGACCGCAGACACCAAATCCTTGTCGGCGTCGGATTTCATTATATAAGCCCGCACTCCCGCTTCGACGATCTCCCGCACCAGTTGGTCGGAGAAATGTAGCGTTAAGATTAATATCTCCGTTCTGGGGAGCACTTTCTTGATGCGACGCGCTGCCTCCAAACCGTTCAGGTCCGGCATGCTGATATCCATGACTACGATATCCGGTTTGAGTTGTTCGGTGACGGCGACCGCTTCCCGGCCGGTCTTGGCCTCGGCACAAACTTCCCAACCGTGATGCGCGGTGAGAAGTTGCTTCAACCCGCGGCGAATGATGTCGTGATCGTCAGCAACTACGATGCGCAGCGCCATTGTGTAGCGGAAAAATCCCTGCCTCCGTCAAATTTTCGTCTAGACCTTACAATCCTGCGTTATGATTGGTCACGAACCCCTACATTGACATACCTTTTTCCCTGTATTTTGTCTACGGCGGGACCGAATACCGACGCCCTATGACTTGCAACAAAATTCACACTTCGACCGCGCACTACATTTGGCGCTTCATCGTGCCTCTTTCAAAAATACTGCCGCGCACAGTACCGGCTACACGGATACCTGGATTGCCCCTCGAGGTCGTTCGCAGTTTAATGCGCGGGCGGAGGTTGAAAGCTCACGACCTGCTCGGCGAGCCAAGTGTACCGAGCCATCGCGGGCGACACAATTATGCTAACCATACTTGTTGTGATCCTGCTCTTGGTTGCACTCGGAGCCTTGCCAGCGTGGCCGTATAGCCGCGGTTGGGGCTACTACCCCAGCAGCGGTTTGGGGCTCATCGTGCTCGTTCTCGTCATTCTGTTACTGATGGGGCGTATATAGACCCCGTCAATTTAAGTAAGATGGGACCGCCTCAAGGCTCGAAGACGGTGGTCAGGCAACCGCTCGTAGCCGGCTTTCCTCGAGGCCCCATAGCACTTGCCCGAACCGGAGGCCACGTGTTCCAGGACGGCTCCTTGCCATCGAACTCGTCGTCCCGGCGCCTTCATGCCCGATAGTTTGCAACCCGAAACCCAGCCGCGACCACCCGTCAGGGTGGTCGCGCTCCTTTGGGTCGTCGTTATTGCCATCATCGTCGCCTTCGGCTTTTTCGCTAGCTCACTCTGCATTACGTTCCTTCTCGCTGGATTTCTTGCCATTCTGCTCGATCCAATTCCCACCTATTTCGAACGCTTTCACGTTCCTCGCCTCATCTCCACGGCTGTGCTCGTGATCTCCGGAATGCTACTGGTCACGCTGCTTGTCTATGTCACGTACAGCAGAGCCGCCCTCATGATTGACGACATACCGGAGTATGCGGACAGGATTCGTGACGCGGTCAAGCCCTTGAGCCAGCGCATCGAGAAAGTGCAAAAGAGCGCGGGCAGCATAACCTCGACTCCTACTCCCAAAAGGGTCCAGGAAGTGCGCGTCAGCGAAACACCTGCGTGGCCTTCTTACCTGATTCGCGGCGTTGGATCCGCTTGGGGAGCTGTCATCGTCGGCGGTATCGTTCCCTTCCTGATGTTTTTCATGCTGGTTCGAAAATCCCATCTCTACAACTGGTTGGCGAACGCCTTTGGCACAAAAATGGACGTGCCTAAGTTCACCTCGCGTCTCACCAAAATGGTACGCGGCTTTGCCATCGGCAATTTGATCATCGGCGCGGCCATGGCCGCGATTACCGTGGCCGTTTTATACGAACTCAAGCTTCAAGGCGCCGTCCCCCTCGGTATCGCCAGTGGAATCCTGAACCTGGTGCCGTTCATCGGCGCAATTCTCGCCGCCGCTTTGCCGCTTCTGGGCGCCACTCTGCAGTACGAGTCCGTCGGTCCGTACCTGATCATTCTGCTCACCGTATTTACTCTTCACTTGATTTCTTCGAATTTGCTAGTGCCGAAATTCATCGGATCGCGCGTTAACATCGGACCGGTCGCGGCAACCATGGGCATGCTTTTCTGGGGTTGGATGTGGGGCGTGATGGGAATTCTCCTTGCCGTTCCACTTACCGCGTTCGTCAAACTCGCCGCAGATTGCCACCCGTCTCTGATTCACATTTCCAACCTTCTCGCGGAGACTCCCCGGCCAGTTCCAAATTGGGCTCAGACGGGTCCCGCAAAAGTCGCTGAGGCCATTCCTTTCTGGCGCAAGCGCGCACGCGCAGAGGGGAAAGATTAGTAGCACAAGACTTTTCCGCGCCGACTTTCGTCTTCCCTTCACCCGTAACAATTTCGCGCGACCTGTACTTACGATTACACAAGTATTACAGAGCCCCGCTTGCCCCCGTGCTATGTTCGTAAGCGTACCAAGCACGAAAGCGTTACAAAGGATCCTGAGATATGAGCCTTGCTCAAACAGATCGCACCTTCAAACAGCCGCTGAACTGGACCACCACGTCATTCATGCTTTTGTTCCACGTCGGCGCCATAGCCGCTCTCTTCCTGTTTTCCTGGAAGGCGCTTTTCGTGGCCGTCGTGCTCTATTGCGTTGCTGGCTGTTTGGGCATCGGCATGGGCTACCATCGCTTGCTCACCCATCGCGGCTACAAGACCCCCGTTTGGATGGAATACTTTTTGACCGTATGCGGCACGCTAGCCCTCGAAGGTGGTCCCATCGCCTGGGTCGCCACCCATCGCATCCATCATCAGAACACCGACAAAGAGGGCGATCCCCACTCCCCGCAAGACGGCGGCCTGTGGGCTCACATGGGCTGGATTATTACCGGGCAAGCCATGCACCAGAACACCGCGGAACTTCTGCCTTACGTTCCCGATCTGCGAAAGCACAAATTTCATATGTGGATTAGCAAGTACCATTGGGTGCCGATTGCGGTTCTCGCCGTTATCACGTTTCCCTTCGGCTTATCGATCATGATGTGGGCCGTCTTTCTTCGCACCGTCCTGGGTTTACACTCCACGTGGCTTGTCAACTCCGCCACGCACATGTGGGGTTCACGCCGCTTCATCACCAGCGACACCTCCACCAACAGTTTCTGGGTAGCCATCCTGACCTTCGGGGAAGGCTGGCACAACAATCACCACGCCGCACCGCAAGCCGCGCGTCACGGCCTGGCATGGTACGAAGTGGACATGAACTGGTACGGTATCTGCGCGTTGCGGGCCCTCGGCCTTGCGTGGGACGTCAAGTTGCCGAAACTAGACCTCACTCCCCAGGAGATTGCTGCCCCTGCCACCAGCGTGCTTCTCGTTCCCCCCGTCACTGTTGGCGAACCGGAAGCGGCGGTGATCTCGGGAGATTAACACCTCCACGAGGAAATTCCACAAAGAGCCGCGACCCAAACGTCGCGGCTCTTTTATTTCACCCTGTTCGAATCCATCGTCGAGTGCATAGTGCCCCCGGTATGCACTAAACTAACCAGCAATGCGCATCACCAGCCGCGGCAAAGCCATCGCCTTTTTCATAACGCTGGGCGTTTGCCTGGTAGCCCTCGCTATTTTTCTCAACGTGAGCTGGATCGTCTACCATTGGCGGAGCGTCGTTCCGCTCGTTCTCGGTATCGTCTTCTTCAGCGTCATCATCGCCGGCCTCGTCGTCAACACCATCTTCATCGTCCGCGAAATACGCCGCAACGAGCGCCAGGACAGCTTCCTCAACGCCGTCACCCACGAACTGAAAACACCCATCACCTCCATCCGCCTCTATCTCGAGACCCTCCAGAGTCGCCCGCTCGATGAAGCGCAGCGCCGCGACTTCTGCCGCATCATGCTCGAAGACACCGACCGCCTTCTGGGTACCGTCGAGCAAGTCCTGAAAGCCGGCGAAGCCCGTCACCTCACCCACAAACGCAACTGGCAGCAGATCAATTTCGCCGTGGTTGTAGCCGAAACGCTCGGGCTAGCCCGCCTCCGGCACCATCTTCCACCGGAAACGCTCCGTTTCGGTACGCCGCCGCCCGATGACCTGATCGTAATGGGCAATCCCGAAGAACTTCGTACTGCTGTCTTCAACCTCTTCGACAACGCCATCAAATATTCCGGCGAAAAGAAAGACATCGTCGTGGAGGTCCGCACCCCCAATATCGACACCATTGCTCTCAGCGTCTGCGATCATGGAATCGGCATCCCGCGTCCCGAACTTAAACGCATTTTCAATCGTTTCTACCGCGTGCAAAGCCCCGCCACTGGCCAGGTAAAAGGCACCGGATTGGGCCTCTTCATCGTCCGCGCGGTCGCCCGCCGCTACGGCGGCGATGCTTTCGCAGAAAGCGAGGGCGAAGGCCGCGGCAGCACCTTCACCCTCAGGCTTCCCAGGGTGTATCGCGCGTGAGCCGCATACTCATCGTCGAAGACGAAGCTCACCTCGCTGAAGGCCTCCGCTTCAATCTGGAAGCCGAAGGCCATTCCGTCAAGATCGCCACCAAGGGCGAGGACGCGCTGGCCCTTCTCCAGAAGAAGAATGACTTCGAAGCGTTGGTTCTCGACGTCATGCTACCCGGCAAAGACGGCTTCACGGTCGCCCGCGAGCTGCGTGAAGCTCAAAATTATATTCCGCTGCTGATGTTGACCGCCCGCGGCCGCTCCGAAGACGTCCTCAAGGGATTCGAATCCGGCGCCGACGACTACCTGCCCAAACCCTTCAATCTAGCTATCCTTCTCGCGCGTCTTGAAAGCCTGCTCCGGCGCAAAAACTGGCAGCAAAACGCAAAATCCCCAGCTTCCCCAGCAGTCGCGCCGACGGCAGAGTCGCCAGAGATCTTCACGTTCAACGGAAAAGTCTTCGACTTCCAGAGCCTGCAATTGCACTGCGGCGACCAGACCTTCCAACTCACCCTGATGGAAGCCGAACTCCTCCGCTATCTAATCCGTAACAGCGGCCACCCCGTCTCCCGCAAAGCCATCCTCCACGACGTCTGGAACCTCCACGAAGACACCGACACCCGCGCCATCGACAATTTTATCGTCCGCCTCCGTCGCTACATCGAGCAAGACTCCTCCAAGCCCCGTCAGCTTCTAACTGTCCGCGGCCTCGGCTACCAATTCGTCCCCGACCCGAAGTGAAACACCGCCAGCGGTTGTAGCGACCGCCGACCGCGGCGGGCGCTTTGTTGCCACAGACGGCACGACAACGTCAGGCCGCGCCTGACCCGGGGGCACCGCCTTATTCCTCCGGGCGACCCGACTGAGCCGCTCCAGGCCTGGTTCGCATTAGCCACCCAAGCTCTCCCCCGTGTCACCCACGCTGCCCTGCTTTCCGGTGTAAAACATTCCGTAACCAAAAGCCCTGACGCCCAGTAATAAGAACAGAGAGAGAGTGCCGAATGGACCTTCTGGAACGGTTCGCGGCGGGTGACCTGGAAGCCTTCGAGGTGCTGTTTCGCCAGCACCAGAAGCAGGTCTATGCCTGGATCGTTCGAATTGTCCGCGACTCTGGTGTTGCAGAGGATCTCACTTTGGAATCGTTTTGGCGCATCTATCGCTACCGCGCGCGCTTCGATCCGGCCGGCAATTTCGGAGCCTGGGCCTACCGCATCGCTACAAATGCGGCTCTCGACCACTTGCGCAGATCGCGCAATGAGACCGAGCTTCCCGACGATCTGGCGGCAAACCCGGCGCCCGACCCCGCTGTTCAACGCGAAAGCCGCGATCGTATCCGCAAGGCCTTCGCTCAGTTGCCAGCCAAGTACCGCATGGTCGCCACACTCGCGCTGATCGAAGACCAGCCGCATAACAAGATCGCCGACGCCGCCGGAATTTCCGCTTCGCTCGTCAAGGTCCGCTTATTTCGAGCTGTACGCATGCTGCGCAGACAACTTTCATCACTCGAAACAAAGGGTGGCTAGCCATGAATCAACAGGACGACACAGAATTGCGCGAACTTCTCAAGCAAAGCATCGCCCCAGTCAAAGACGCGGAACTCCGCCGCGACTTGTGGCCGCAAATGCTACAGCGCCTGGAGCAACAGCAGCCCATCCGTGTGCCTTGGTTCGACTGGGCACTGGCCGCTGTCGCCGGCGCCGCCCTTCTCTTTTTCCCCGGGGTAATCCCCGCACTGCTCTATCACTTGTGATTTAGGAGGATTCTATGAATCGACACACATATCTGCGCGCCTATATGGCAGGAATCGTGATCCCCACGATTTTCTTCCTCGTGATCGCCACGGTGTTCTACGTCTGGCGCTATGTCTACGACGTCCCCGTGCCCATCGAGCGTGTGATCGTCTTTCCGATGGCCGTCGTGCCCAATCTCTGGGGCCTGTGGAACATGCTGTTCGTCGCGTCGCAGCCCCGGACACACTTTCCCATCGGGCTTCACGGAGCTTTGCTGCCATTCGTACTGGCGCCGCTCGGAATCCTACTCACCCACGCTCTGAACTTTTCGGTCATTCCCTACGCGGCGCGAATTTTTCCGATTGCCGCACCGATCGCACTGATCGCCTACTATCTTGTCTGGAAATATCTGGTTCACTTTCTGAACGGAGTGCTGGGTATCGCATGAGCCCCTAGGCATAGTAGTCCGGGGATTTCTTCAGGGTTCGCCATTGGGTGCCGTCATGACCGAACACGACCAACGCCACGTTCTCGCGCTTTACCAGATCAAGAAGTTTTACTGTGCTGGCGATGAGTTGGGATTCGTCCTGGTCATGGGGCCACGGCTTGCGTTCGGGGGTGAAGGTGTGCGCCATCATTACGGCGTCGATGGCGAGCAGCACTGGGCCGGTTTGCGGCAGGCGGACAAGCACCGATTGGTGGCCGGCCACGTGGCCGCTGGTCTTCAGCAGGGTTAGGCCGGGCAAGAGCTCGGTGTCGCCATCGACGAGACGGTATCGCAGGGCGGGGTGGTCCCAGTGAGCGCGGGCGGCGGCGAGACGCTCGCTGCCGCTACGGGCCAGTTCATAGTGTTCGCGCTGGACGATGTGCTCGGCTTGCGGGAAGGCGTCGTTGTAGCCGGCATGATCCATGTCGAAGTGGGTGCAGATCACCGTGTGGATGTCGGCGGGACACAGGTCCAGCGCCGCGAGTTGCTGGATCACGTTGGTTTCGTTGCGGCCTTTTGGCGCTTCCGCAAGAAGAGTTGCGTCGGGAGCGATGCCGGAGTCTATGAGGATGTTCTTGGCGTCGTTGGTTTGAACGAGGTAGCAGCCTAGGGACATTTCCAGTGTGCGGCTTGGGCCGATGGGAACCGTCGTAGCGGATAACTGTAGTAGATAAAGCCTTTGCGGCGTTGAGCGGTTTGTGCTCATAGTGTGGCCTCGTTTTCTGAAAAGTAGTGGGAGGCGTGCGCTGCAACCGAACAAGGGCCCTCACAGCGGGTTCTCCGAGTAGGTAGAGCACCGCTCCCCGCATATAGTTTATCATATTTTTAGCTTGTTGTCAAGTTGGTACTCCGCAGGTACTCCGGCAGGAACGAGCCGAGAGACACTTCGTAGCGCAAAAAAAGCGCGCCTCGCAGAGTTTCGGCCCTCCTGGCTTCGCGATCAGTGGCCCGCTCGCCCGACGCTCACGCCGCAGATCCGGTTCTTGTATATTGGCTCGCGCTTTTGCTCCGCGCTTCCTTCAGACCCCGCCTCGCAGCGACGCCCTTGCGTTTCGCTATCACTTCACCTCGGTCAGGTTGTGAAGAGGACTTGCACCTCAAAGCTATCGCACCTGCTCGGTGTACAAAAAAAGACCACCCTCGAACCGCGAGGATGGTCAAAAAGCAATACCCGTCAGATGGACCTACTGCGAGCCGTTCATGTAGTTTTCGAGGTACGTGTATCCGTTAGGCGCTGTCGCCTTGTGCAGGATGGGGTCCGTGATGCTCAGGCCTTGATTGATCTTCCACTGGTCGGGGATGCCATCGTGCATCGATTCGCTGCACACGGAGAAGCCGGTGACCGGCTGATCGGTCCAGCCCGATGTAGGCCTCGGCACCGAGGAGACGACAGAGGTGAGCCCGTTCGGCCAATAACCTCCCGGCCCGCCCGTCTGATACTGGTGGACGATGCGTTGATCGGCGGCATCGCGATGGCTGACCCACTTGCCGTTGCAATCAAGGTGCTGCGAATTGCCCACCGTCGGGAGAATTACGCTGTCGAGATTGCCGACCGGATCGGCGGAAATGGGGAATGCCGGCGCGGGCATCGGCGAGCTGCGAATCCAACTAGATGGCACGGCGCCGGTTTCGTCGCCACCCTCACCGCTGATCTCCGCGGCCATCAGGTACTGATTGCCTGAGGGATCGGACAAGTTTGGACCTATATTGCCGGATAGATATGTGGACGGATTGCCGGGTAGCGGTGGACTGTTGGTGGTGAAATGGATCTCGTGCTTCTGCGCGGCTTGGAAGTTCAGATTGCCGGCGACATATTTGTTTCCAATTTCATCGACCGTCATCGCGCCCAGCCATTCGCTCGCGTAGTAATTCCAGTTGAAGACGATGTTGTTGACGAACCGCGTGGAGTGATTCGTACTCTCCGGGATGCGATGGCCGATATCGGCAAACAAATTGTGGTGGAAGTCGATGTCGCGCTCGCCGGCGCTGAAACAAGGGGAACTCGAAGTGGCAACGCAGTTCGGATTGGTGCTGTTGCCGGGGCCGACGGGATGATTGACATGCGGCTCGTAGAACATCGACCATTGCGTGGTAATCAGGCGGTTGGGGCCAACGTAGTTGCTCCCCGTAATCCAGAGTTTGTTGCCGGCCCAGCGAGTGGTCACGTGGTCGAGCATGATGTTGTAGTTGTTGCCGTTGGCGATTTCGATGTTCACGGTTCCGGTGCTGGGGCCCGCGGGGATATTTATATTGTCAGCGCTGAAGGTGCAATAGCGCACCACCACGTCGTGCGTGGTGACGAAGATGGACTGACTTCCGATGCTCGGACCGCCGATGATCACTTCCCCGGGGGCGGTTTGGCATGCGATGGTGAGAAACGGATTGGTGATTCGATACATCGCCGCCGGCGTGATAATTCCGGCGACGCGGAAGACGCAAGTGCGCGGACCGCTGGCACTGGTGCACGCGCGAAGCGAGCCGGTGCCGGAATCGTTCAGGTTGGTGACTTCAAACACTTGCCCGCCACGCCCGCCAATAGCCGCAGCGCCGCCGCCTTCTGCGCCGGGAAAGGCCGGAAGCGCGCCGGAGGCCACGGGGGCCGAAACGGCGACAGTGGCGGTAGCAAATTTGCTGGTGTCGGCAGTGCTGCTCGCAGTAACGATGTCGGTTCCCGGGCTTGAGGGCGCTACGTAAGCCCCAGCCGAGGAAATGGTGCCGCGCTGCGCGATCCAGGTGACGACCTTGTTGGTGGTCGTGCCTTGCACGGTCGCGGAAAACTGAAGCGTGCCATCGGTGCCGATCGACGGCGCAGCAGGAGAGATATTAACGGAACTTACGGTCGCAGTAGCAGTGCTGATGGTGACCTGAGCAGAAGCGGATATTGTGGTGTCGGCGACGCTCGTGGCCGTTACCGTGGCTGCGCCAGCTGTGCCCGGGGCAGTGTACAGCCCGGATGCGCTGATCGTGCCAGGTGAAGCTTTCCAGGTTACCGAAGTGTTCGTCGCGCTGCCTTGGACCTTGGCCGCGAACTGCAACGTGCCGCCGGTATTGACCGAACCCGACGTAGGGGAAACCGTGACGGATATTACGCCTGAACCTGGCGGCGTGGAAGGCGACGATTGAGCGGTGGCGTTCAGTTGCACCACGACGGGACTTGTGCTGGCGCTGGTCATGATCGACAAGCTACCAGTTGCAGTGCCGGGCGTGGTGGCAGCAAATGCGACATCGAAGCTTTGGCTGGTGCCAGGGGCGAGACTTGAGGGGACCGCCAGTCCTTTCGTACTGAACCCTGTGCCCGTCACGGTGACCTGATTGATCGCGACGCCGGTAGAGCCGTTGTTGGTGGCAGTGATGGTTTGTGAACCGGCATTGCCCACGACGGTAGTAACCGAGACGCTGCTCGGCGTAATGGCGAGCCCGACTGGTTGCGGGCCTGGATTCGCAGTGGAGGAAGCAACGCCGATGCAGCCGGAGGTCCAGCTGGACGCCGCAAAAAGAGTGGTCAGGAACACGAGGACAGCGCCTCGTTTTGAACGCGAAGAGATCAACTTGGTCGTCCTTCTTGTTCTAGGTTTAGCTTTTACGGCGCAGCGTTGTTCACTTTGTTGCGCGAGCAGCCCGGCGGATAATTGCCAGGTCCGCGCATGCTAGTGTCTGGGAGGAGATGGCTGCAACTTGTACCAAGGACAGTTTTGGGGCACGGATTGGACAGTTCCGGTACTGTGCTGTTGATTTTTTCGAGCGCAAACGAGACGCCGTAAGTCAAAGTGCCGTAAGTTAAAGGAAGTTGGGCGGTTGACGAACCGGCTGGAGGCTCATAGAGTGGCGAGTCGTTTGCCGATTGATTCAGGTTCACGATGAGGAGCTGATCTTCTTATGGGTTTCGCGGGCTGCGTGCGCTGGGGTTCTCATTTCAGGTCGTTGGGGCAACTAATGCTGGCCGTAGCATTGATCGCCCCTGCGGTGTGGGGGCAAACGGAGCCCGCAGCAGGCAAAGGCAAGTTGCTGACGCCTGAAGCATCATTGAACCTGCGCTCGATTTCGGACTTACAGTATTCACCAGACGGCGCACGGCTGGCATTTGTGGTGACAGAACCCGCCCAAGGCATAGGGCGAGCACGCCACATTTGGTTGCACGACAAACAAACCGGCGGGGTCCGCCAGTTCACGTTCTCGGCGAAATCCGAGAGTGCGCCGCGGTGGTCACCGGATGGAAAGCAACTGGCGTTCTTGTCCGACCGCGGCGAGCAACAGCAAATCTATCTGATGCGCGGAGACATCGGCGAAGGAATTGCACTCACGAAGGGCAAACGCGCGGTCAAGAGTTTCGAATGGTCCCCGGACGGGAAGCAGCTTGCCTTTTTAGCCCCGGATGCAAAAACCGACGCCGAAGAGAAAAAAGAGAAGGATAAGGATGACGCGCACGTTGCCGACAAAGAGGATAAGCGTGCGCGATTGTGGCTCGTCGATGTGGCGACCGGCGAGACGCGAGCGCTGACAAAGCCCACCTGGGACGTTCAAGAGGTGGTTTGGCTGCCGGGTGGAGATCATCTGATCGTGAAGGCTACTGACCGGCCGGAATCGGACGAGCATACCGAGAAGATCTTCACCGTGCAGGTGTCCGATGGAAGCGCAAAACAGCTGATTGCGCCGCGCGGTCCATTTGGCGAAGTGCGCGTTTCCCCCAACGGGAATTTAAGCTTCGTCGGTTCGCGCGAAGATGGCCCGGAACCGCACGACCTGCAGCTCTTGGCGCTGAATGCGCACGCTGCGCGGAATCTGACCGGTGCGAGCTTGGACCGGCCCGTCGAGGACTACCATTGGCTGAAGGACGGCTCCATTGTAGTGGTGGCTGCAAACGGCTTTGGCAGCTTGTTCGTGAAGTTTCTGGGCGACGGCGTGAAACAGGACTTGGCGGCAAAGCCTGTTCCAACCGGAAGCGTTGCGCTTTCGCTGCCAGGCGAGATCGCCTATGTCTCGCAAAGCGCGACACATCCCCAGGAACTTTGGCTATGGGACCAGAAAACCGCGCCGCAACAGATTTCGCACCTGAATGATTCTTGGAGCCAGTTCACGCTCAGCACCCCGCAATACTACAAGTATAAATCGTTCGACGGCACGGAGATCGAAGCTGCGCTCTTGCTCCCGCAAGGCGTGGATGCCAAAACCAAACTACCGCTTATTGCTCTGATTCACGGCGGACCTACCGGACGCTGGTCAGATTCCATCGAATCCTGGGGCCAACTGCTGGCGACCCACGGCTACGCGGTGTTCTATCCAAACATCCGGGGATCGGTGGGTTACGGACAGAAATTTGTGGAGATGAACCGCGGTGATTGGGGTGGCGGCGACTTCAAGGACGTGATGGCCGGGGTCAAAGATCTGGCCGATCGCGGGATCGCCGATCCGAATCGTTTGGGGATCGGCGGGTGGTCCTATGGCGGCTACATGGCCGAGTGGGCCATCACGCAGACCAACGACTTCAAAGTTGCAGTTTCCGGCGCCGGAATGGCCAATCTGATCTCGGAATTTGGCATGGAAGACCATCCTGCGGGCGATGAGTGGTTTTACGGCGTGCCTTGGGAGAAGCCCGAAGGGTTTCTCAATAGTTCGCCCTTCATTCACCTCAAGAATGCCAAGACGCCGACGCTGGTGCTGCAGGGTGACGCGGATACGATTGACCCCTTGGGGCAGAGCCAGGAGCTGTACCGCGGGCTGAAGCGATATGGCGTCGAGGCCGAACTGGTCGTCTACCCACGAGAGCCCCACGGTTTCCACGAGGAGAAGCATTTGCTGGACCGACTGAATCGCATCCTCGCGTGGTACGACAGTCACCTGCACGGCACAGCGCCCGCCGCTTCGGCTGCTGCGAATTAACGGGTTCTCGTGCTGCAACTCTGTTTGTCTGGCGCGGACCTTGTTGCAAGTGCAGCTCTTGTGGCCGTATAAAAAGAGCCACAACCCTTTGCGCAAGTCTTTACACCTTTCTCTCATCGTGTTACCGTCATTTTCCGTACCGCCATCCTTTGCGCCAGGCGGCTGGGCCTCTGATCGAGAACCTGCCATACGTTTTGACGGGCGACCGTGAACCGGTCGGGTTGTATTCGCTAACGGCGACCAGACACCGGTCTTCGACAAGCGCGACCACGCAGCGGCCCACGACAAATGCGGCCGCACCGCGGTTGACCAAAGCCCCTTCCCTTCGAAAAACACGTCGTAGTCTAGTTTCGCGTGTGGTGCTGCAAGCCCGCCTTGCCGATATGGCTTGTCCAGGCTTGATCGTGCACGAACTTGGCGGCGCCAGGGGTAACACCGCAACTGGGACTAACAAAAGGGGATAACTTGCTCAAGCTTCGAAAAGTCGAAATTATCGGTTTCAAGTCCTTTTGCGAACGGACCGTAGTGACGTTCAGCGGCATTGGCACGACGTGCATCGTGGGCCCGAACGGCTGCGGCAAGTCCAATGTTGTGGACGCCATCTCCTGGGTGCTGGGCGAGCAAAGCCACAAATCCTTGCGCGCGGAACGCATGGCGGATTGCATCTTCAACGGAACGATCAAACGCCCGCCGATGGGCTTGGCGGAAGTCACCATTACATTGGAGGACCCCGAGCTTGCCGAGGCTGCGCGCTTTGTTTTGGAAGGTGCCGCGGCGGCTGAGGCCAATGACGCTGCATCCGGTTTGACAACCGACTCCACCAGCATCGTTGCTGAACCAACCACCGAAATTTTGTCACTGGATCCCGCCGCGACTGCCTCGACACCGCAAGCGGACGCACTCTCTGCGGAGATCATTCGGGAAGTCCCGGCCGAAGCCGTTGGGGAGCCTGAGTTCCTGAAGGGGAAGCGGAAGAAGAAGGGTGCGGAAAAGTTGGCGCTCGCGGCCAAACCCGGCGAAGTGGTGGTTAGCCGGCGGCTGTACCGGTCCGGGCAGAGCGAATATTTGATCAACGGCCGGGTAGCGCGGTTGCGCGATATTCAGGAAATGTTCATGGGCGTCGGGTTGGGCCCGGACTCCTACGCCATCATCGAGCAGGGACGCATCGGACTGATTCTTTCGACGAAGCCGCTCGAACGCCGCGCGATCATCGAAGAAGCGGCGGGAGTGACTAAGTTCAAGACGAAAAAGCGGCTGGCGGAGGCGAAGCTCGAATCGTCGAAAGTTAATTTGTCCCGCGTCAACGACATCGTTGTGGAAGTGGAAAAACAGCTCGGCTCGCTAAAGCGGCAAGCTGCGAAGGCTCGGCGCTATTCTGAGGTTCGCGACCAAATGCGCGGCATCGTGCGGCAGATGCTGGCTGGCAAAGCGCGCGAACTAGACGCGGAGGCCGAGCGAGTCGCCAAGCGGCTGGAAGAACTCTGTGCGGCGGAAGCGCAGCACGCGCAGAGCATTCAGACACAGGAAGGCGAGCAGGACCTTCTTAATCAGAGGATTTACGAACTCGACGCGGCGATTCGGCAAAACCAGAATCATCTGAACTTGACGGCGCTCGAAGTCGATCGCAGCGAAAACCGCATCGCATTCAACCGGCAACGCGGCGAGGAGCTTGCGGGGCGTGGCGGGCAGATCGCTACGGAAATCACGCAAGCGGCGGCGCAGGCGGCGGAGTGGGAATCGCGGTACTCAGCACAGAGCGAAGCCGTGGTGTCACTGCGCGCAGAGTCGGGTGCTCTGACGGCGCAGGTGAACGGTTTGGCGGTACGCGCTGAGACTCGCGCCACACAGATTCACGAATCCGAGGTCCGCATTGAGGCGCTGCGCCAATGCGCTTCGGAAGCTGGCGCAAGCTTGCTGCGATTGCATGGAGAACAGAAACAGGCCGAGGAAGCGCTGGTGCATCAAGCGGCGGCACTGCAGAAACTGGAAACGAACGAGGCTGCACTGCTGGAGTCTTCGATTCAAATTCGCGACAGCGCCGAACGGGCGGCGTTTGATTGGGAAGCGGCCCATGGAAAACTCAGTGCCTTTCGGCAACAAGCCACGGCTTTACAAGCACGCATCGCGGGTTTGCGCGAGGAGCGCGAAGTCACCGCGAAGGAAGCGGATGCGCTGCGCGATTCCCTTTCGAGCACCAAGGCGCGGCATTCCACATTGACCCAAGTGCTGAACGACCGCTCCTACACCGCGGATGCCGTGCAGAAACTATTCGCAGCGAACGAGCGGGGCGGCGGACACGATTTCCACGCCGTCGGCGTGCTTGCGGACTACGCTGAAGTTGGAGAGCAGCACGAAACGGCGATCGAGCAGTATTTGCGGGACGAACTGGAATATGTGGTCGTGGAAACTTTTGATCATGCTCGCGCTGGCGTCTCCTTGCTCCGCGAGGAAGTCGGCGGCCGCGCGACCTTCTTCGTGGATTCACTCCGCAATCTGCGACTCGACGAGTACGAACCGATCATTCACTTCCGCCCCGAACAGGGTGTGATCTCACGGCTGGACAAGCTCGTGGAGTTCCGCGATCCGCTGGGCGCCGCCGCTAAACAGTTTTTGCCACGGCTGCGCTCCGCTTATTTGACGGACAGCACGACCGCAGCGGAGAAGTTGGCGCGCGACAATCCACATTTTGCGTTCGTAACGCCGGATGGCACCTGCTTCCAGGGACGCATGGTCACTGGCGGACGCCCCGACGAAGCTGGACCGCTGGGGATGAAGCGCGAGTTGCGCGCACTGGACGCCGACGTGGCCGCACTGGAACTGAGCGTGGAGAAGACCCGTGCGGTGCTGGAAGCCCTCGCCGGGGACCTTCGGGTGTCCGAGCAATCGCTTGAGGAAGTTTCCACGCAGCAACACGCGGCCGAACGTGACGTGCTTTCGGCGAAACATCGACACGAGCAGACGCAGGCCGACCTGGCACGACTCGGATTGGAACTGACGGTCTGCCAGAGTGAGTTGACGCGCATACGAGAAGATGTGAACAACGCCAGATCCCGTGCGGAACGCGCGAAGCATCACCTCGCCGTCGCCAATACGACGCGAGTGGAAGCGGAAGCCGAGAGCGCGCGGCTGGCCGAGGAGTTGGCCCAGCTTCGAGGTTCGATCCAGTCGGAACAGAATGAACTCGCCGGGGCGCGGGCCGAGCTTGCAGCGCTGAGCGAGCGGCTCAGTGCCGCCGAAGCGGTGGCGGCGCGTTTGCATCAGGAACGCGCGGAGATGGATCGCCGTGCGGCGGTGCTGCAGCAGCAGGAAACTTCTATCGGTGAAGAGACGGCCGCACTTGCAGCGCAGAGCGAACAACTCGCGCAGCAACTTGAAGGACTGCGCATCGAAAAGGCGCGCCTCGAAACGAGCCAGCGGGAACTCGAAGCAGAGTGGGAGACCGGCCGGACGCGCGTTACGCAGATGGAAGATCAATTGCGCCTGGGACGGCAGACACTGCAGGAGCTTCGCGATCAGCGCAGCCACGCCGAGGTAGATCGCGCGCGCAATGATTCCGACCGGCAGCACTTGCGCGAAACGTGCATGTCCGAAGTGAACGCGCAGCCCGAGGATTTGATCGCTACGGAAACGGCTTTCATCAGCGGCGAAGAGCTGGCGATCGCGGAGACCAACTATCGCGAGATGAAGGCGCGCGTCGAGGCGATGGGTGCGGTGAACATGATGGCGCTCGAGGAATTCAACGAATGCGAGCAGCGCTTTGCGTTTTTGACGCGGGAGCGCGACGACTTGCTGCAATCGATTGCGGACACCCAGCAGGCGATTACCGAGCTTGACCTAGTATCGCGCGAGAAATTCGAGCACGCATTCAATGCCATCAATCACAACTTCTCGGAAGCATTCCACACGATTTTCGGTGGCGGCACCGCGGAGATGCGCTTGACCGAAGTGGACAGCTCAGGCGACGCGGGAATCGACGTGGTCGCTTCCCCTCCCGGCAAGCGGCTGCAGAATATTTTGCTGCTGTCGGGCGGTGAGAAAGCCATGACCGCACTAGCACTGCTGATCGCCATCTTCAAGTACCAGCCGAGCCCGTTCTGTATTCTCGACGAAGTCGATGCGCCGCTGGACGAAGCCAACGTTGGGCGTTTCACGCGGCTGGTTGGAGAAATGAGCGGCCAGACACAATTCATCATCGTCACCCACAATCGCAAGACGATGGAAACCGGAAGCGTGCTGTACGGCGTGACCATGCAGGAACCAGGCGTGTCGAAACTAGTCAGCGTACGCTGGGAAGGCGACGAAGCGCCGCAGCAGAAACATCGCACGGCGGCAGCTTCGGCAGCCTAGAGTCGCTCCATTTTTCATCGAAGAGGCGAGCTTGCGCTCGCTTCTTTTTATTTTTAAGCGGTGCGCCAGTCCGCGCGCGGCGGTACGGAAGGTTCGAGCGCTCCAATCTGCAACGCTACCCTCTTCTCTTTTCCGATTTTCTTTTTCCGATTTTTTCCACACGCGAGCTGCATTGACTTCGCGTCGCGCTGCGCTAGAATGCATTCCACTTTCTTCAGGGGAAGTTTGCTTTGCTCTCTGGTGCTGCCATGCGCGTCGTTCGGGAAACAAATTTTGCCGGCATCTCGCCTGCCGCCAGGGGGAAGGTGCGCGACATTTACGATCTCGGCGACAAGCTGCTGATCGTGGCCTCGGACCGCCTCTCCGCTTTCGATGTCGTGCTTCCGACCGGCATTTCGGACAAGGGGCGCGTGCTGACGCAGCTTTCGCTCTTCTGGTTCAATCTGCTGCAGGACATCATTCCTAATCACGTGCTGAGCGCCACCGAATTCCCTGCTGCATTTGACGCCTATCGCGAGGAATTGGCGGGCCGCTCCATGATCGTGCGCAAGACGCGGCCACTGCCGATCGAATGCGTCGTGCGGGGATATGTTTCGGGTTCGGGATGGAAAGACTATCGAGCGACGGGGAAAATTTGCGGCATCGCTCTGCCCGCCGGCTTGCGGGAGTCGGATCGGCTGCCGGAGCCAATCTTCACGCCGGCGACGAAAGCAGTAACAGGTCACGATGAAAATATTCCTTTCGACCAGGCGGCCGCGTTGATCGGCCGCGAACTTACGGAGCGGGTGCGCAACATTAGCATTGAAATTTATCGCCGAGCGGCGCAGTATGCGGAGCCGCGCGGGATCCTGCTGGCAGACACAAAATTTGAGTTCGGCTTGCTGAACGATTCCGCAGGTGTCGACGCGTTGATTTGGATCGACGAAGCGCTTACCCCGGATTCTTCACGCTTCTGGCCAGCCGCGCAGTATCAACCGGGCGGCCCGCAGCCTTCGTTCGACAAACAGTTTGTGCGCGATTATCTGGAGCGCATTCACTGGCCGAAGACCCCACCCGGCCCGGAGCTTCCGGCCGACGTGGTGGCGGCGACGCGTGCCAAATACCGGGAAGCGTATCGAATCCTGGTTGGACACGAACTAGACTAGAAGTGCGAGCCGCGGGGTGTGTGGCGTTTGTTTTCTGGAGCGTGAGACGGTGAAGGATCAATTGGAAGGGCTTGTGAGTCAGATGGTGGAGCGCGGCATATTATTTGATGAGGCTGTAGGAGAATTCGAGAAGCGCTTCATCAAGCGCGTTCTGGACCGTGTAGACGGCAACCAGTCGCGCGCCGCGCACGTCCTGGGGATCCATCGCAACACGCTGAGCCGGAAGCTGAGCGAATACAAGCTGGATCACCGGCGCCACGCGTCGCGCTGACGAGGTCGCGGGCGAATGATCTGAACCATACTTCTCCGGACGACTCCTCAGAAAAGAAAACGGCGCCATGGGATTGCCATGGCGCCGTTTCTATTTCTAACCCGATGAGATTACTGCTGCTTCTTCGTCACCGGCCGCTTTTTCTTCCCTTTTTCTTTCTCCTTCGGGATGTCCTCTGGATTCACCTTGGCTTTGTCCCAGTGGAGCATGAAGGCCGGATCGGGATCGTAAGATAGAAGCGTTCCGGTGAAGCGAACCGGATTGTCCTTCTCCAGCTTCGCGGCGTCCGGCTGACCCACGACCTTCACATCCATGTCCGGGGTCGTCTTGGCGTCAAACTCGGCATCGCTGGTCACAAAGGCGACCTTCAACGCCGCACCATCGCCTCCAGGAGTCACTTCGATCAGTTTGCCTGGCACATCGGGAAATTCTAGACCGCAAGAAGCCAGCCACGTCACTTTGGCCTTATCGCCGCCGGCCTTCAGTTCGGTGATCACCGAAGCGATGGTCATGTCCTTGCGCGCGACATCGAGATCGGCAGCGCTGGGCAGCGTGTAGGTCGACGGACGATCTGCCGAGCTGCCTGCAAGCTGCAGCAGCTCGCTGAGTTCGGCGTCGACCAGGTTGTCGCAGGCGGCCTGCTGATAATTCTGGATCAACTTGCGCAAGTATGTTTTCACCTGATTGGCTTGTGCCTGGTTCGGGTTCTTGGTGGCCTTCGCGAAATACCAGAACGCGTCCATTTGCTGGGGTGGCGTCATGGCCATGTAGGCCTGGCCGATCCGGTAGGCGGTGATGGGATCATCGGGCGTTAAAACCAGAACCGCCTTGTAGAACTCGATGGCCGCAGAATAATCCTTTAGAGTCATGGAAGCGTTGGCCGCCGTATAGTTGAACAAAATCGCCGGCGCCTTCTTTTGCTTGTCGAAATCTTCCTGGCTCATGTTGTCGGGCTTTTTCAGGGCGTTCAGGGTCGCCAAACCGTCGATCGCTGCCTGCCGCGCTTTCTTCGCCATATCGGGATCGGTCGGCGGCGGATTCAGATTGCTGTAGGCAAAAGCCCGCGCGTAGTACGCCTGATACTTAACCGGCGGTTCGATCTTGTCGCCAAGCGCGAGGAGCTTGTCGGCGTACTCGATCACCTTCGGGTAATTCTTCAGCTGGCTATGGGCGTTGTAGTAGAGCGGATAAACATAAATGAGTAGAGCGGAGTTCGGATACTTGGAAACAAAATCATCGAGTTGCTTGATTTGCTGAGTTGGATCTTTCGTGGATTGCGCTGCGGTGTACGCGTTGTACTCCGCCATGGTGTACTGGGGCTTCGCGCCAGCGTCCTGTCCCGCTGGGGCCTGGGCTTTGCCACTGGCAACGCTCCCGACCATCAGGCAAAGCGCCGCCAGTACTGCGAGGCCCGCCAGTCTCCGTGATCCATTCATTCCGATTCTCCCTCGCTCGAAATGCAAGCCGTTGTCATATATTTGCACCGAACCCGGAAAGCGTCAGCCGGGAATTCCCTTGCTTGTTAAAACTTCGGGATTATAGGAAAAGCAAGGCGACATCCGCAAGGCAGTACCCTACAGGGAACTATGTATATACGGGTATTTGTCCCTCGACCAGTCAGAATTTCGCGCCCACCAACCACGCCCGGAGCCTCGTAAAACCGCTAGAAAACAACCACTCGGTCCGGATGTTGTTAAGATGAGTGTCGCATAAATTCGCTGCTTCGAATAGGAAGAATTCCGATGGTGCCGATGGCCGAAACCAATTCAACGACCGGCGAGAAAGCGCCGCTGGCGGGTGCCGTGTCCCTGGTCACCGGCGGCAGCCGCGGGATCGGAAGGGCAATTGCGTTGCGACTGGCGGCGATGGGTTCGAGTGTCTCGATCTGCGGGCGCGACCCTAAGGCGCTGCAATCTGTCGAGCAGGAGCTCCAGCAACGAGCGCCGCGCGTCTTCTCCGAGGTCGCCGACGTCACTCGCGCGGCCGACGTGGTGTCGCTGGTCGCGAGAACCGAGGCCACTCTCGGGCCTGTCTCGATTCTGGTCAACAACGCTGGCCTGGGCGTTTTTGGACCAGCTCATGAAAAGTCCGAGGAGGACTGGGATCGCGTCGTGAACACCAATCTGAAGAGTGTGTTTCTGGTGTCGCGCGAAGTCGCGCCGTCGATGATTCGTCACGGGCAAGGCCACATCATCAATATCAGCTCGCTTGCGGGGCGCAATACCTTTGCCGGCGGGGGGCTTTATTGTGCGTCGAAGTGGGGTGTGCAAGGTCTATCCGGTTGCATGGCGGAGGACTTGCGGGAGTACGGAATTCGCGTCAGCGTGATTTGCCCCGGCAGCGTAGCTACGGAATTTTCCGGCCGCGGCCCGAAGGATCCGTTGAAGGTGTTGACGGCTGAGGACGTAGCACATGCGGTGGCCATGGTGGTCACGCAAGGTCCGCAGAGTTTTCTGAGCGAGATTCACTTGCGTCCGCTGCGCAAAGCGTAACGAATCAGGTGGCACTGTTGCGTAGCACGCCAAGGTCGATCCACGAACTCACTGGTCCCCAGGGCCCTGGCATTGAAGCGGCGCGGTTCCTAGGTCTGCGCTCACAACTCATACATTTTCCGGGCGGCTTCACGGAGAGCCGTGAGCACTTGCTCCGTGGCGCTGGCGGCTGTTGACGGCTTGCAGACCCGGGACATATGGACTGAAATTTTAGACCAGGTTGATCGCAACGTTGACGTTGCCGCACGTGGCCTGGGAATACGGGCACGTCTGGTGCCCGGCTTCCACCAGTGCCGAAAGCCTCCCAGCTTTTCCCGGCTATAAGCGCCTTCGTTCGCCACTTGTGCTACTAAGTTCCCGGACCGGCCGCACCTCGATACTGCCCACCCGAGCGGGCGGGATTTGCGACGCGACTTGAATAGCATCGTTTAGGTCTTTGGCGTCAATCAGATAGAACCCAGCCAAGTGCTCTTTGGTCTCGGTGAACGGGCCGTCCCGAATGGATACTTTTCCGTCGCGCACGCGGACGGTGGCAGCGGTATGAACCGGCTGAAGGGCCTCCGACGCAAGGCACCGGCCAGCATTTCGGAGAGTCTGGTCGTAAGCCATGCACTCATCGTCGGTCATCGCCCCGATTTCCTTCTCTTCACCGTACACCAAGCACAGGTACTTCATACGAGTCTCCTTCATCACGGACCAACTTCCGCTCCATACTTCAATACCATAGTCGCTCCGGAAAGCTAAGGCAGGATAGCGGACGCCCTGTACGCAATAGACTCTCCCGAAACACGCGGATCGGGCAAGGTAACTGGGGACAGGGCGGTCGGTGGGTGAGTGCCGGCGAACTTTCCTCTTGACAACGGTCGTTATAACGACTATTGTAACACCATGAGTTCCCGAATACGTGTTGCGCGGCCCCCGGTTCTGCTGGAGGCGCGCGTTTTTATCGCCCTCCAAAAGATCGCGGACGCTCTGGCCCAGGAGGCCGAGCAACTCCTGAAAGCCCACGGCTTGACCGGCGCACAATACAACGTGCTGCGCATCCTGCGCGGCGCCGAGCCCGAAGGGCTGGCTTGCAGTAGCATCAGCGATCGCATGATTTCCCACGACCCCGATATGACGCGCCTTCTGGACCGCATGGAAAAACGTGCCCTGATCACGCGTCAGCGTCAAAAAGACGATCGCCGCGTGGTGAAAACGCGGATCACGCCGGCGGGCCTGGATTTATTGAAGGGCCTGGACGAACCGGTTCGCGAAGTCCACAAGCGGCAGTTTCGGCACATACCGGCCTCGCGGCTGAAGACCCTTGCGGAATTACTCGATCAAGTTCTTCGTCGCGAAGCCGAATCGCAATTTGCAGCGGCAGTTTCGAATTTCAGTAATTAGACTAGTACCTTAACTCAGATCAAAAGGAGATCGAAACCATGGGCCATTCCCTCGCTCGTCTCGCAATTACCGCAGGGCTCGCAGCTGTTTTGTCGCTGCCCGCTTCGGCGGCCACCTCTACCTGGCAGATGGACCCGATGCACACCGCCGCGCAGTTTTCCGTGCGGCACCTGGCGATCTCGACCGTGCGCGGTGGCTTCAGCAAAGTGACCGGGACCGTAGTTTTCGACGACAAGGACGTCTCCAAATCAAGCGTCGACGTCACCATCGACGTCTCCACCGTGGACACGCGCGAACCGAATCGCGACAAAGACCTGATGAGCGATCATTTCTTCGACGTGGCGCACTATCCCACCATGACATTCAAATCGAAGAAAGTAGAACAAGCCGGCGCCGGGAAGTTAAAGGTCACCGGCGATCTGACCATTCACGGGGTTACCAAAGAAGTGGTGCTCGATGTCGATGGGCCGACCGCTCCCGTCAAAGATCCTTGGGGCAACCAGCGCGCGGCCGTCAATGCCACCACGAAGATCAATCGCCAGGATTACGGCGTGAAGTGGAACGCCACCATGGATAACGGCGGCGTCGTGGTCGGCGATGAGGTGTCCATCAACATCGACGCGGAAATGGTGCAGCAAAGCGCCGCTAAGTCCGGCAACTGAGGATTTGAGTTAACCCACCCTATTGCGGCCCGGCGGGTGTTTTCTCGTATCGCCCGTCGGGCTTCATTCATCCAACGCGATGCCATCACGCGACGGAACCAAGCCCCAAGACAGGAAGGTCCAAGACCATGAAAAATCCCGCTCCCACCGAAGTGCCGGTCCATGAAATTGTTCGTGAACGATGGAGTCCGCGGGCGTTCAGCGACAAGACTGTAGCGCCAGAGGTGCTGCGCAGCCTGTTTGAGGCCGCGCGATGGGCGCCGTCCAGCTCGAATCTCCAGCCGTGGGCTTATATCGTCGGAACCAGGGATGACAAGGAAGATTTCGATAAAGTCCTTAGCACGCTCGTTGAGTTCAACCAAGGCTGGGCAAAGAACGCACCGGTGCTGGCTCTTTCCGTGGCACAGGTGAAAAATCCCAAGGATGGCGCGCCCAACCGCTGGGCATTTCATGATGTCGGCAGCGCCTCGGCTCAGCTCACAACGGAAGCCAATAGTCGGGGACTCTATGTGCACCAGATGGCGGGCCTCGATCCAAACAAGGCGCGGCAGGTTTTCAACATCCCGGCCGACTGGGACACGGTGGCCGCGATGGCCATCGGCTATCCCGGTGATCCGGCAACGTTGCCCGACAAGCTACGCGAGCGCGAACTGGCACCCCGGGTGCGGAAACCAGTTTCAGAATTTGTCATGGCGGGCGGCTGGGGGCATACTGCTCCTTTCGTTTCGAAGTAACAAAACCAGTTACGAGGAACCCAGCCTCACACCATGCACAGCACTCTGGACTTTCTTCTACGCCACGGCTACGTGGTTCTGCTGGCCTGGGTCTTTGGGGAGCAGATCGGCTTGCCGGTCCCTTCCCTGCCGCTGTTACTTGCGGCCGGTGCACTTGCGGGCACCCACCGCCTGAATTTCTTTTTCTCGCTGTTCCTGTGTGTCCTTTCCGCGGTTGCCGCGGACTCCATCTGGTATGCGTTGGGCCGCATTAAGGGAATCAAAGTCCTTCAGCTTTTGTGCAAGATTTCGCTGGAGCCTGATTCCTGTGTTCGCCGCACGGAAGGTGTTTTCTCCAAACAAGGCGCGCGCTCGCTTTTGGTGGCAAAGTTTCTTCCCGGTTTGAGTACCGTAGCGCCTCCACTTGCGGGAATTTTCCACATGCGCCTGAGGCGCTTCCTCCTTTTCGACGGTGGTGGCTCAATACTCTGGGCCGGCACCTTTCTCGGGCTTGGGTTTGTCTTCAGCGGCGAAATCGAAAGCATTGCGGAACATGCGCTGAACCTGGGGGGAGGGTTGCTTGTTCTTCTGATCGGCGCGCTTGTCTCTTACATCGCGTATAAATTTATTGCCCGGCAACGCTTCATGCGCCAATTGCGCATTGGCCGCATCACGGTGGAAGAACTGAAAAACAAAATCGACACGGGCGAAGCACTCGTCATCGTGGACCTGCGGCACGCGCTGGATTTCGAAGCTGACCCCGAAACCATTCCCGGCGCATTTCGAATGGATGCAAAGGAACTGGAGGAAAAAAACGACCGGTTGCCTCGCGACCGCGAAGTCATCCTCTACTGCACTTGACCAAACGAAGCCACCAGCGCCCGTGCGGCGCTCCTTTTACGAAATCGGGGCATACGTCGGATCCGCCCGCTGCAGGGCGGCCTGGAAGCGTGGCGCGAACGCGGATATCCACTACACAACGCAACGCTGACACAGATTTCCACGTCGCTCACTCCAAACGCAACTTTGACCACCAGGGAGTAAATTCCAAACCGCACAATGCGCGTTTATCCGCTAGCCGTTTGTTGGATCGTTTCTCGAGCTGCACTGGTAGGGGCGCAGCACCGCTGCGCCCCTACCACCCAGGCGTCAAACGCATACGACCCCGCGATCGAGAGGGATTTGCTACAACCTCGGCAAAACGATGCCACCTTGCGCCTGATACTTCCCCTTTTTGTCCTTGTAGCTGACTTCGCATTCTTCATCGGATTCGAAGAAGAGCACCTGACACAGTCCCTCGTTGGCGTAAATCTTGGCGGGCAACGGGGTGGTGTTGCTGATTTCCAGGGTGACGAAGCCTTCCCATTCCGGCTCGAATGGCGTCACATTGACGATAATCCCGCAGCGCGCGTAGGTGGATTTGCCCAAACAGATCGTCAGCACATTGCGCGGAATCCGAAAATATTCCACGGACCGCGCCAGCGCGAAGGAGTTCGGGGGAATCAGACACGCGTCGCCTTGGTATGCCACCAATGAGCGTGGGTCAAAGTGCTTGGGGTCCACAATCGTCGAATTCACGTTGGTGAAGATCTGAAATTCGTCCGCCACACGGATGTCGTAGCCGTACGACGAGACTCCATAGCTGATCACCCCTTCGCGCACTTGGCGGTCCGTGAACGGTTCGATCATCTTATGTTCCAGCGACATGCGCCGGATCCATTTGTCGGGCTTAACGGACATCCATTCCTCCTCGATTTTTTTCGTAGTTTTTTCGCTGTTTCGTTGCTTCGTTACTTCCTTACTGCCGCACTTCGTTACATCGCTATTCCTGGCCTTCTCTTCCGTGCGTCTTCCACGGAAAAAATCAAGCCAGTGTAGATTACCCGTCACATCTTGACAACCTGCGAGGTACCCTCTAGCATCTGCCAACGGATAAAGCTGGAGGTTTGTGTGATCAAGTTGGACATTGTGAACGCCGTGGTGAACGCCACCTCGCCGAACATCAGCCGCACCAAGGCGGAGCAAGCCGTCGAAACTGTATTCGAGTCCCTGAAGACGGCATTGGGCAAAGGGCAGCGTATCGAGCTCCGCCGCTTCGGCGTATTCAGCGTCAAGCCTCGCAAGACCGGCATCGGCCGCAACCCGCGTACCGGTGAAGAAGTCAACATTCCCCCAGGCAAGGCCGTACGCTTCAAACCCGGTAAGGAACTGCAAGGCCTCGAAGCAACCGCAAAAGCCGCGGAATAATCCTTCCGCCTGCACGTTAATTCGCCACCACGTCGCCGGAAATTCGAACCAACCTCATTTTTTCGCACGGCACAGGTTAGCTATGCGCCGTTCACTGTGCCCGCGTAAACGCTCACCGGAGGTCAGGACCATGGCGAACGAACAAGAAGGGTCCACTGTGTCAGTCAACGGCATCGACCTATTCTATGAAGTGGAAGGCAGCGGCGAGCCACTGTTGCTGCTGCATGGTGGGGGAGGCACCCATGCGAATTGGGCATACGCGGGTCGCGATCAATTCTTACGCGAATACAAACTGATCGCGCCGGATGCCCGAGGTCACGGCCGGTCCACCAATCCGCAGAGAATTATCACGCACCGGCAGTGCGCGCTCGACATGCTCGCGTTGCTCGATCATCTCGGAATCAAGCGCTGCCGTGCCGTGGGCATCAGCATGGGCGGCAACATCCTTCTGCACATGGCCACCCTGCAGCCCGAGCGCATCGAAGCGATGGTGGTCGTGAGTTGCACCATGTATTTCCCCGAGCAGGCTCGCGCGATCATGCGCCAGGTTCTTGTGGGAAATCAGCCGCCCGGCGAATGGGAGACCATGCGCAAGAGTCACGAGCTCGGCGATGACCAGATCGTGGCCCTGTGGGAATGGCAACACGGTATGAGCGTCAGCTACGACGATATGAATTTTACGCCGCCGTCGCTGTCGCGCATCACGGCATCAACGCTGATCGTCTACGGTGACCGCGACTTTCTCTATCCAGTGGAAATGGCGGTGGAGCTGTATCGTGCCATTCCGAAGTCTGCGCTTTGGGTTGTCCCCAACGGAGGACATGGCCCGGTATTCCTCGATGCGGCCTCGCTGTTCGCTGAAACAGCGCTTACCTTCTTTAGCACTGGGGCTTGAGCGGCCGCCAATCATGCCAATTTTTGCACAAAGCGTAAGGTTGTGCTGTACTGGTTTGGTTGCATCGTCTCGATTTTCCGGACCTCGTGACCAACTCATTTCCAGACACCACCGCCACCTTCCCCTCAAGCACGGCCGACTGGCGCGCCGCCGCGGTCCCGCCGTCTTACTACTCTGAGTCCCACAGCATCCTCCGCTGAAAACGCTGATTCTCGCGAGTTTGCTCTTTATCCTTACGTTGTGCACGTGCCTAGTGGCCGGTACGCACTTCGCCGCCGCGTACGCGCAAAATCAAGCGGTCTCGTGGGACGAATTCGTTCGCGCGTTGACGCTGCTCTATCGCCAACCGCTGGCGCTTGCGAGTGGCCTGCCCTTCGCCCTCACGCTCCTCGCCATACTGCTTACCCACGAACTCGGGCATTATTTTGCGTGTCGCCACCATCACATCCATTCCAGTTACCCGTACTTCATTCCTTTTCCCACATTGATCGGTACGCTGGGCGCTTTCATTCTGATTCGTTCGCCGATTCGGACCACTCGCGCCCTGTTTGACGTCGGCGCTTCCGGTCCGCTCGTTGGATTCGTCGTCGCGGTGCCTGCGCTTATTTTTGGGATCCTCCACGCTAAATTCGTTCCCGGGCTCAGCGATCCTGCGCACTCGAGCATTGTCCTTGGCACGCCGCTCATCCTGCATTTGCTCGCGGCGCTGTTGCACCCTGGTGTTCCTGCGAGCAGCCTTCTGCTGCATCCGGTAGGGCGCGCGGCGTGGGTCGGACTGTTCGCCACATCGCTCAACCTGTTGCCTGCCGCGCAACTCGACGGCGGGCATATCCTGCGTTCGCTCAGCCCACGCGCTCATCGGTACTCTTCTGTGGTTCTTCCGCTGTTGCTCGTATGCCTCGCGTTGCTCCACTTCTGGGCCGGTTGGTATGTTTGGGGAGCGCTGTTGCTGGTGATTCGCTTCTTCCGAGTGATCCCCATCTACGATCCAGACACTCTCGATACCGGCCGGCGCTTCGCCGCCGCACTGACGTTGCTGGTCTTCGTGCTCTGCTTCATGCCCGCGCCGTTCATCGAATAATGAAGGAATGGTGGTGGACGATTGTCCAAGACCACGACGCCTGCAAACGCGCCGGTGATCCGCTGCAACCTATTGTTTGGGGGATGGACCTGCGCTCGGCGCTTCCAGAATTTCCATACTCTTGATTAGCCCGTTCTCCACCGTGTAGGCGTGCCGCACCATCTGGTCGAGCACGATGACGCCGTCAAGATTTCTGACCACCTGATGGACATCAACGACCATGCGCCCGAAGTCATCCTCGCTAACCTGCACGGGGTCAACTCTGGGATTGAGCAAACTCCACTGCCGCGTCCAATACGCGCGAACGCCGTCGCGCCCATGGATGCGGCCTCCTTCCATACCGTTCGGCCAATCCACATCGGGATGCATCGTGTCCAACACGGTATCGATGTCACGAGCGTTGAACGCGGCGTACATAGCTTTCATGGAGTCCTGCTGCATGATTTCCTCCTTCTTGGTGCCCGGCGACAAATCCTTACGCTCCTGTGGAACTTGCCATTGACCCGCGGTGAACACCAGCTACAATTCATCGCGATAAATGACTCCACTCGTCCGCACGTTGCGTCAGCGCGACCTGCTTCTCCTGTTCATCGGTTCTGTCATAGGCTCGGGGATCTTTCTAACGCCGGGCCTCATTCTGCAGCAGCTCCGCGGTTCGGTTGGCTTTGCCCTTCTCGTATGGATCGTCGGCGGGGCTCTTTCGCTGCTTGGCGCGCTCACCTACGCGGAGCTCTCCGCCACCAATCCCGAAGCTGGCGGCTTGTACTGCTTCATTCGCGACGGTTTCGGCCGCGTTCCAGCGTTCCTCTATGGATGGTCGCTATTCCTGGTCATCGCGAGCGGCTCGGTCGCGGCACTGGCTCGAGCTTTCACGCGCTATCTCGCCGAAATCATCCCGCTTTCCGCGGCAGGCGCAACCATCGTCTCCGTCGTCATGATTGGTGTCGTTACCGCCGTCAATGTATGGGGCACGCGCAAAAGCTCCGACCTCCAGAACTGGACGACGCTCGTCAAAGTGCTGCTCATTGTTCTGCTCAGCGGCTTTCTTCTTTCGCTTGGACATCACGCCAGCGAACTCCCAGCCGCAATGGGCACAACGCAGAACGGCTCGGCGCTTTTTTCAAGTTTCGGCTTGGCGATGATCGCCGTACTGTGGGCCTATGAAGGTTGGCAGTTTGGCACCTACAGCGCCGGCGAAGTCCTCGACCCGCAGAAGTCTTTTCCCCGAGCATTTCTTCTGGGCTCACTCATCCTGGTCGGGCTCTACCTGATCGCAAACGTCGCGTATCTGGTCGCCCTGGGGCCGGCCGCAGCCACCGCCAGTGATGCTATCGCGGCCACGGCAGCCGCCGCAATCCTCGGGCCGTGGGCCGGCAAAATCATCGCGCTGACGATCCTTATCTCGACCTTCAGTGCCGCCAACAGCGTCGTTCTCACGGCGCCTCGCGTGTTCTACGCCATGGCCAATGACAATCTCTTCTTCAAGAAGCTCGCCGAGGTACACCCGCGCTTCCGAACTCCCGCTGCCGCCGTCATTGCGCTGGGTGTATGGTCCGCGGTACTGGCTTGCGCTGGAAAATTCGCCGAGCTCATCGGCGGCGTAATTTTCATTGGCTGGATCTTCTATGGCCTAGGCGCCGCCGCGATCTTCCCGCTGCGGCGCGCCTCTCAGGCCAAGCCGATTCCGTATCGCGTCCCCGGTTATCCGTTCACGCCGTTTGTTTTCGTCCTCGCCGCGGCCGCTATCGTCGCTAACGCGATTTATCTGGCGTTCCGCGACCCCGTCCAATTCCGCAATCTCGCCGCCGCGATCGTCCTGTTCCTTCTGGGCCTGCCCGCCTACTATTTCTGGCGGCGCCGCGCCGCCTGATCTCAAGCCCGCTGGGTTGGGAAGGGCGGTCGTCGACTCAAACGCCGAAGGCACGACCGCGCGGAAGAACAGTTTTGACCTCTCCCCCGGCCTTTTTCGTAAGTGATTTTTATGCGTGCGGAATCTAAACGAGTTATGTGCGTGTCTTGTGGAAGCGCGATTTCTAAATTACTTCGTTTTTTGGCCTTCGCCTGATGTTCGCTCCCCAGGACCGCACGAACTTCTAAAGGATCCATCGAGCTTTGCGTTGTTCTTGGCCAGGGTTCGATCTAAAACTCGGGGGAAGAGCGGGCGGAGGACGCAGGACCGCAAATCGAGACTCCCGCCAAAGGACCTGCCGGCATCGCCGCAGCGGGCTAGAAACTTTCGAATGTTCCTTGGTGTCCAAAGAACACTCGCGGGTTCGCACATGTTTGTCTGGATGCCGAAAGGACGGCCAATGCTGGAAGCAAGAGGGCTCTCCAAGTTCTACGGCTCGGTGCCAGCGGTTCAGAACGTCACGTTTCACCTTGAACCCGGCCAAGTACTGGGCTATTTGGGTCCAAACGGCTCGGGCAAGAGCACGACCGTCAAAATGCTCACCGGCCTGTTGCAACCGACTCGCGGCCAGGTAACCCAAGACGGCGAAGACATCCACACGAATCTGGTCGCGTACCGAAAACGCCTCGGTTACGTTCCTGAGGAAGCCGCCCTTTATCCGTATTTGACGGGGGAAGAATATCTCGACATGGTCGGCACGCTGCGAGATATGCCCGAAGGTCGCAAAAAGACGCGGATCGACGACCTCCTGCGACTTTTTGCTCTGACGCCCCATCGTCACGTAACGGTCGGTTCGTATTCAAAGGGCATGCGCCAACGCATCCTCTTGATCAGCGCCCTCATGGATAATCCTGACGTGCTCATCCTCGACGAACCTATGTCGGGTCTCGACGTTACCTCTTCGCTCGTGCTGAAAAATCTTATTCAAGAATTGAGCGCGCGAGGCAAGGCCATTTTTTTCTGCTCGCATGTCCTGGAGATCGTCGAAAAAATCTGCTCCCAGCTGGTCATCCTAAGAAAAGGCCAGGTCATCGCGTACGGCGGCACCGCCGAAGTCCTGCAGAGCATCGGCGAGTCGACACTTGAAGCGACTTTCCTGCAATTGACGGAAAGCCGGGACATAGCGCAAATCGCGAACGACATCGTCGATGTCGTGGTCTCGTGATGCTCGCCTGGAAGTCATTTCTGCAAGTTCATTGGAATGAATTCTGTCGCACTCCGTTCGGACGTCTATTCCGGCTCTTTGTCGGCCGCATGTTCCGGGGCGGGGATGAGACCAGCGAAGAGTTGGGTCTCGGCGTAGGCGCGATCCTCACTCTGCTGGCAATGCCTGGCCTGCTCGTTTCCCTGCTTATGTTCGAGAAGTACGGCTCGCTGATCCGCTTTTTGCGGGGCGACGGCGTTTTCGATCCCTTCACCGCTACGATCCCCGACGAATATTTCTTCATCGTCCTTTCCATGACGGTCACCGGCGCCGCCGCGCTCTGGCGCTGGGACGCCATCCTGCTCGACCGCCGCGACCACACCAATCTCGTTCCCCTGCCGGTCTCGCTTCGCACTATTTTTTTTGCCAATCTTTCGGCCATATGCGTTCTCGCAGCTCTGTTCACCTTGGTCGTCAATGCAGCTTCGATTGTGTTGTTTCCGGTGGCCGTCGTCGGCAGCCATGGGTCGGTCGCGAGGTTCTGCTCCTTCGCCGCCGGACATGCGGTAGCGGTTCTCGGTGCGAGCGCCTTCAGCTTTTTTGCCGTTTTCGCGATTGCCGGGTTTTTGATGTCCTTCCTGCCCGCCACTGCGTTCCGCCGAGTGTCGCTATTCGTGCGCTTCGCCATCGCGGTGGTCCTTCTGGGCATGTTGGCGAGTGTTTTCACCGTTCCGTCGCTGCTGCTCAAAGCCTCGGTCGCCACTGCGCACCGCGTCGCCCTGCTGCCGCCGGTATCGTTCCTAGGTGTGGCAAGAACGGCATGGGGCATACGCGATTCCTTTGTCGCCACCATGACCAAAGCGGCAGTCGTCGCGTTTGGCCTCGCGGTGCTGGTCTCGGTCCTTACCTACTCGCTCAGCTTTCGCCGATCGTTCCTTCGCATTCCGGAAACGGCTGACGCCAGCCCGCTCCCCCGCGTGGGGCCCCGTTTTTCTCCGTGGTTACTGCTCCACAAAACAATCTTGCGCACACCCGCACATCGCAGCTGCTATCACTTCATTGTGAGAACCCTTTTGCGAAGTGACGCGCATTTACAAGTGGTCTCCGCGTTCGCCGCGTTGGGCCTGGTCGCCGCCGCCGAAGTACTCTCGTCCATCCGAGCCGACCAATTTTTCCTGTCCCGGCACTCTCCTTCCGCCGACTTTTTGTCGATCCCTTTCATCCTCGGATACTGCATCATCGTTGGTATCCGACTCGCCTTCGAAATGCCCGCTGATCTTCGCGCCAATTGGATTTTCAGACTCTGGTTGAGCCCTGGCGATCAGCAGGCCAGGCCAGTCGCTCGCCGGGTGCTTCTCGCACTCACCTTGCCCTGGTTAATTCCCGCGTGCTTTGTGCCCACTTGGATTTTCTTCGGCTGGGCTAGCGCCCTTCTCCACACTGCGATCTTCGCTGCGTCCGTCGTGCTGCTCGTTGAAATCCTCCTGGTAAGATTTCGGAAAATCCCGTTCACATGTTCGTATCCCCCATTTGAAAGCAACTCCGGGATCATTTTGGTGGCGTACCTGTTCGGCTTTTTCGTGTTTACCGAATACCTGCCCGCGATGGAACATTGGTCTTTGGACGAGCCGCTGCGCGCCGTTTGTTTCGTGGCTCTGTTTGCGATCGCGTTCGGCAGTGTTTACGCCTATCGAAAACAGATGCTCGATATGGATAAGCAACTCGTGTTCGAAGAGCACTCCTATTCGACCTTTTAGTGCAGCGGACGAACCTGCAGGCGCTCCGGGTGTAGAATCCCGGCGGCATGATTGGTAGGAATCGCATGGTGCGCGTCCGCAATTCCCTCTTCCCGTGGGCGCTGATTTGCCTCATGGCTTTGAGACTTGCTGCGGCACCTCGACCTGCCGGGAATACATTGTCGCCGGTATCGCGGGCGCATCTTTGCGTCACCGAGGGGGCCATTGAGGAACTGCCCGGGCCGCGGTTGGCCGTGAACGTTCCGAAGATGCGCGCGTATCTCAATTCGCGGACACCGCAGTCGGTTGAGGCCGACTTCACCTATCTTGGGTCGACTGGGAATGAAGCGCGCCTCGCATCGGGTGAACTCCGGCGCCAGTTCGGCCTCAAGCTGCGCGCGCAAGACGCGTGCAATCTGGTGTATGCGATGTGGCGCATCGAGCCGGAGTCGAAGCTCGTCGTGTCCGTAAAGAACAATCCCGGCTTGCATTCCAGCGCGCAATGCGGCAATCGCGGCTATCGCAATATCAAGCCGGCGCACGGCAAGCCGGTTCCTGTTCCACGTCCTGGCCAAGCGCATTCTCTTCGAGCGGAAATGAACGGCGCGGAAATGAAAGTCTTCGCAGACAACGCGCTCGTGTGGGAAGGTTCGATAGGGCCAGAAGCACTCAGCTTCGATGGACCCGTTGGCCTGCGTTCCGACAACGCTCGGCTGCAGGTTGAGTTTCGGGCCGCCCCGCCGCTCAGCGTGCAAGCGGGAAACACCCAAGGCTGCCGCTCCGGCCCGGGAGAATCGGAATAGTGGCATAGCGGTAGGCTTCAGCCGGTACTGTCCGCGCCGCACGATGGCTTTGTACTCACCTGAAAGTCTATGAAGTGCGTTTTGGTTAGGGGAGCAGCAAAATGCGACCGATGCTTTCGCGGCGTTCGAAGGCGGCGTGCGCCTGAGCGGCTTCGGCCAGTGGGTAGGCACGATGGATGCGGATGGAGAGTTTTCCTTCATGGAGCCAGGCGGGGAGTTGCTGGAGATAGCGGGGATATTCGCGCAGGTACGGCAAGCCATTGGTGCGCGTGAGGAACAGCGAACCTTTTTCCTGCAGGGCCATGATGTCGAACGGAGGGACGTAGCCGCTGGATTGCCCGTAAATCACCAGGTAGCCGGCGGGGGCGAGACTGTCCAGGCTGGCGCCGAAGGTATCTTTCCCCACACCGTCGTAAACCACATGGACGCCGCGGCCGCCGGTGATGCGGCGGGCTTCCTGGGCAATGTCAGATTGGCCGGAGATGATAATTGCGTCGCTACCGGCTTCGCTGACGGATTTGGCCTTTTCGGGGGCGGAGGTCACCCCGATTACGTGCGCTCCACGAATTTTTGCCATTTGGCAAAGCAAGAGACCGATGCCTCCGGCGGCAGCCTGAATAAGGCACCAATCGCCGGGCTTGATCGGGTAGGCGAAATGGGTGAATGCGTAGGCGAGAAATCCTTGATTCATTCCGGCGGCGGCTTGTTCGATGGTGAGATCAGCTGGGACTGCGATGAGGCGCGCGGCCGGAACCAGGGCGTGGGTGGCGTAGGAATTGCCTACGAAGACGACGCGATCGCCGGCGTGAAACTGTGTAATGTCAGGACCCACGTCCTCGATTACGCCAGCTCCTTGGCTGCCCAGGATAGCGGGGAATTCGGGCTGGCCGGTGGCTGTGGCTTGACGATAAAAGGCCTGGCCGACCAATTCGCCGCGGCGTTTTTGGATGTCCAGGAAATTGACGCTGGCGGCTTGCACGCGTACCAGCGCTTGGCCGGGGCCAGGAGTTGGGGTGGGCAACTCTTCGAGACACATCACGTCTGGGGCGCCGTAGCAGTGAACGCGAATTGCGCGCATGAGGGAACGGGACTCCTTGCCGTTGCGGTATGCGATGCTTCACCGCGATGTGCGAGACACCTTGATTATGCTGCCTCGCGGATGAAATCGTCATGGAAAGTGAGGTGTCGGAAATCCAGGCGTTTTTTCCACAGCTGTGACAGGCTTTTGCTGATGTTTCTGACCTTCTTCACGAGTACAATCCTGGCGTCCCGAACCTAGGTTGGTTGGCGACTCTCATTACCGGTGACACGCTTGGCTCGTCACTTTCAGACTCTTACCTCTCCCTCGAGAAGGCTCAGCACGAGAGTCGAGACGCCGCAGCACGTTTGGGTGTTCTGGCGTTGCGACGGGCGCGACGACGTGGCTCGCGTGCGCGATTTGAGCGTAGGCGGCGTATTCATCGAGACTCCCAAACCGAAGGAAATTGGCGTGGCGACAAACTTGCACTTTCTGGTGCAGGAGGGGCAGATCCGGGCGGACGCCACGGTGCGCCATGCCGTTGACGGCAGGGGCCTGGGATTGAAGTTCACAGCCGTCCGCGAAGAGGATCGTCCCAAACTAATCGCGCTGATGTCCAGGCTGCGGTCGCTCGTGTAATCGTTCACCGGTCGCTGCCTGGCGAAGACAAAGCGAAGCACTTTTCACCAAAATTTCCTGGGATACCTACCGGCGGGTTCGCTCGAAGGCGCGCTTACCTAACTGAAGTGTCGGTACGAGGGTACTGTTTCTTCGCCCGGGAATGTGGTACGGACATGCCATTGCGCGAATCCTGTGCTCTAGGCACAATCACTGATGTGCGGAACTTGTTCGCAGAACGCTTGTCGGGCGGACAGCGGGCCTGGAAGTGGGCGGACCAAGGTTTTGCAACTGTTCGAGTGAGAGGTTCTTGTCCCCATGGCGATACTTCATTTTCGATGTAAAGAACGGCGCCGCACCATGCGGGTGATGTTGACTGTGCCTCTCAGGGTGCACGGGATCACACAGGATGGCGAGACCTTCGCGATTGAAACGAAATCCCACACGGTGAGCTTGCACGGCGCATCCATCGAACTCGAGCAGGCCGTAGCCCTGGGCGATATCCTGCTACTGGAAAACGAGCTGTCCAGAGAGCAAGCCGAGGGCAAAGTGGTCACCATCAAGCGCGGTCGCGATGGCAAGGTTTATGTTGGAATCGAATTTACAGACTGCGAACTGAACTTCTGGCACATGGCTTTCCCGGCTCCCGGGGCTAAGCCGCTTCGCCGGCTGGTCAGGGAGAAAGTTTCGGTGCTGAGCTAAGAGCTTTTCCCTTCCTCATTCTCTCGTGTGTCTTCCTCTTCGGCACATCACCCACTATGATTCTGGAGTGGGCCAACATCCAAAAGTAATCGGACTGATATCGGACACGCATGGATTGCTGCGCGAAGAGGCTTTGCGAGCACTGCGCGGCTCGGCGCTGATCGTGCACGCAGGCGATGTCGGTGAACCGGAAATTTTGGACCAGCTGAGAGGCTTGGCGCCGGTTGTGGCCGTCCGCGGCAACGTGGATACTGCGGATTGGGCGAGGGCGTTGCCGGTGACGGCGATCGCCGAAGCTGGGCCGGTGCAGATTTACGTGTTGCACGATGTGAAAGCTTTGGATCTAAATCCGGCTGCGGCGGGCTTCCAAGTCGTTGTGAGCGGGCATTCCCATAAGTTTGGGCGGAGCGAACGGTCGGGCGTGTTGTACGTCAACCCGGGGAGCGCAGGGCCCAGACGGTTTCAATTACCGATTACCGTGGCGCGGCTTAAGCTGGGGACTATGCCGTGGGACGTGGAGTTTGTGGATCTGGAAAAGCTGAGCTGAAGTGCACGCCGGGGGGCAGCTGCGGAATTGACGAGTGTTTGCGCGGCGGCGGGCTAGTGCTAGACTGCGGATATGGCCAAGAAAAAAGCAGCTCCCAAGAAACTGAAGAAAAAGAAAGCGCAGAAGCCAGCCGCCGCAAAGAAAGTGGTGCGGAAGGCGAAGGCGTCTGTTGGCGCGAAAAAGCAGGCGGTTGCCAAGGTGAAGCTCGCGGCGCAAAACAAAGCGCCGGCGGCGCGCAAGACCTCTCCGAAGAGAACGCCGCCGACCCTGCAAGCGAGCGTTTCGCGCGGGAGTCAAGACGTTGAGACCGTGCGCCTTAAGCCGAAGTCGCGCGTAGCTCGGGCGGGCACGGGTGCCGGTGATCTCCAGGGCATCTCGATCGTCGAGGATGTGGATTCTGAGAGTGCGGACGAATTGTTGGAAGAAGGGCAGGCGTTTGAGGCCGGCATCGTGACCGGCGTGGAAAGCGCGGGGAACGCGGAAGAGTCCGAAGTGATTACCCACGAAGTGCTGGAAGACGATGTGCCGAAGGAATACGACGACGAAGACCGGCCTTAGTCTCTGGTCGTAAAACGCAGCCGATCTACTCGCATTGCCACGAATGGCTGATGCATATCTATCCCCTGAAGCACGCCGACGCGAACGCGATTCTTGCCTATCTCAAACCGCTGCCGCGGAATCAATCTCCGAATTGAACGGCGGCACTGCTCTCTAGCGCTTGTTCGTATTCTTCCCTTGGCTACGTTTACTCTTTTTCGATGAGCGTCTCCGACTCGACGCCTTGGGTTTTGGCGCGGCACCCTGGGAAAGAAGTTCGCGAGTTTTCTTAGGTAGCTTGCCAACCACCAGATCGTAGGATTCGCGCAGAAGGCGAGTTAATTCATCGACCGAGAGAGCATCTCTGGTTTCGAGCGCTACCCATTGGGCGCGAGCGAGATAAGGGGCCGGGATAATTCCGGCACGTTCCGTGAGCTCCGCGAAGTTTTCCGGCGAAGCTTTGAAAGAAAGCCAAACGGGCGCGACCTCGAGGACCGTATGCGCGAACATTTTGCTCGCGACTTTGAAAGTGAGATCGCCTTCCCACACGGTCTGTTCCGTTGCGCCGGGAAACGAAAGGCAGAGTTTGCGAAGCTGATCGATGTTCATGGCCACCGCCGTTACGGAGGGTGCGGACTAGTTGGAAGCCCAAGCCATACCATCAACGCCGGGAGTGAGATCGATCGAAGGCTCGATCTGCCACGTGTGCAGATCGAGCACCTCGATTTTTCCTGCCGTGAGGAAGGAGACGTAGGCAACTCCGCCGTCGGGGCGGATCAGAACTTTTCCGAGGGCGGTCGGCGCGTCGAAGGTCTTAGCGAGTTTGCCGGCCTGCAAGTCGATCACGAAAATGTGGCCCTTAAGGCCGGCCGCCACCAGCCAGCGGCCGTCGGGTGTGGGCTCGGAACTATAGGCGCTCTCCGGCAAATCGATCCAGCTAGACACTTTGTTGGTTGAGGTGTCAATCACAGCGATTCTCGGCGCGGCCTGGTCGTGCGTAAAAACGTAGCGTCCGTTCGGCTGTATGGCGATTCGCTGAACTATCGTAGAAACAGGAATGGTGGTGATCAGACTGTGATGGACGAGGTCAAGAACACTGACGGTGCCCGCGTGCACGTTCGCCGTATAAGCGCGGCTGCCATCCGGCGTGATGACAAACATATGAGATTCTGGCTGGCCAGTTGGATTTTCAGCAATCACTTTATGGGTGGCCGGGTCGATGACGTCGAGCGATTGGGAAAGCTCAGCGGTGACGTAAAGCCGCCCGTCGGGGCCGATGGCTGGCTCGTGCGGACGCAGGGGTTTGCCGAGGTCGATGGTGTATGCGAGTTTGCGCTCGCGGATATCGACGACATCGATGCTGGTACCGTCGGTGCCAGGCTTGCCAACGCCGGCATTGCCATAAATGGGAACGTAGGCGAACCGCCCGTCTTTGCTCACGGCAACTTCGTGGCCATTGACGCCCACGACGACTTTGGCCACTTCACGCCGAGTCTCCGGATCAACGAGTAAGGTGGTGTGCTCGAATTGATTCGCCACAACAAGAAGGCCGCGCGCGACTGGCCGCGAGCGCCCGAGCGTTACCACAAACAATGTGATCAGAGAAAAAGAAACAAGAACTGTCAGAAAGCGCACGCTCATACTGCACCTCGGTCGCTGCTGTGACGGCCGGCTTGGGCCGGTTCCATCCCACAAAACACGCGGATTATATCCGCAAGAATCGTTCCTTACCAACCTTGTCGTTCATCGCCCAGCCGACGGGGTGCAGTTCGCGAGCATTTGACAGGAATAGGCACGGGTGTAGGCTAAGGCTCTCAGCCGGTGAAGGAGATGCATATGTCTAATCAGGACGTGAAGGGCCCGGAGTTCGGCATATCGAGGCGCGCATTTGTCAGCATGGCGATGGTGGCCACGGTCGCGGCTGGGGCGGAGAACCTGGCATGGGCGGTCGACTCGAAAACGGGGATGACGTATCGAACGCTGGGGCGGACCGGCGAGAAAGTCTCGATGATGGGCTTGGGTGGCTATCATATCGGCAATCAGAAGGACGAGCAGGAAAGCATCCAGATCATTCGCACCGCGATCGACAACGGCGTCACTTTTCTGGACAACTGCTGGGACTACAATGGCGGCGAGAGTGAAGTACGCATGGGCAAAGCGTTGCGTGATGGATACCGGCAGCGCGTCTTCCTGATGACCAAGATTGACGGGCGCACGCGAAAAGCCGCAACCGAGCAGCTGGAAGAATCGCTGCGGCGACTGCAGACCGACCACATCGACCTGCTGCAATTTCATGAGGTCATCCGCATGGGAGATCCCGACAAGATTTTCGCGCCGGGCATGGGCATGGAAGCGATCGTCGAAGCGCAAAAGGCGGGCAAGGTCCGCTACATCGGATTCACCGGTCACAAGAGCCCCGACATCCATTTGAAGATGCTGGAAACCGCGGATCAGCATCATTTTCATTTCGACGCAGTGCAGATGCCGTTAAACGTGATGGACGCGCATTTCAACAGCTTTGGCAAGAAGGTGCTGCCGGTCCTGGTGAAGAAGGAGATCGGAGTGCTGGGGATGAAGCCGATGGGCAGCGGCTGGATTTTGCGAAGCAACGTGGTGAAATCAGAGGAGTGCCTGCATTACGCGATGAGTCTGCCAACCAGCGTGGTGATTACCGGGTGCGATTCGCTACAAATTCTCGAAGCGTCGCTGCAAGCGGCGCGAAACTTTCGCCCCTTGAACGAGACCCAGGTAGCGGAGCTGCTGGCGAAAACCGCGGACTCCGCCCGCGAAGGCAAGTTCGAAGGATACAAGACAACGGACAACTTCGACGGGACCGGTCACAATCCGCAGTGGCTAGGCTAAGCGGGCCTCGGAAATTTTCGTCGGGGTAGCGCGGCGAAACGCCCGCGGCTAGAACGCGGTAATCCTTGCTCGCGTCGTCAGTTGCTTACCATTGCGTTCCAGCAAGAGTGTGTGGAATTCCCCGGGCTTACCGTGTAGGGCGGAGAACAACGTTCCCCAGGTGGCCGTCTGCGTTGACAACCCGTCGATCTTGATCAATTTATCTCCCGGAAGCACACCATCCACCGTTGGCTTTCCGTTTTGCGTGGCAATGGCCGCAACGAAGTAGCTACCTCCCACAGCCTTCAGGGTTAGACCCACTTGGTCGAGTTCGTGCGGGTCGAGTTCGCTTTGCTGCAACCACCAGGTCATGCGGTTCGGGTAATCGATCGTCAGGCGAAAGTGTGTCAGGACGTTTCCGCCGATCCAGCCGATTACCGGTACGGGGGTTTTTGTCGAGTACCAGTCAAAAAAATTCGAGCCCGTGGAGAATCCTTTACCTGGGCCGGCGCCCAGCGCTCCGACATTTTGCAGGACCAGGTCGCCAAGCTTGATCTCGGGTATCCGCACGAGGACGCCGTCAATTTCGGCTCCGTCGTCGGCCATCCTCATATTGCTCACGCCGACGGCTCCGACGCCGCGTCGCCATTCTGGATAGGCAAGCAGCCAGTCTTCCACGGTGGACTTTGTGAGCCACGTGTACGCCGATCCGTTGTCGATCGTAACCGGATACTCCCGGCCAGCGACAGAGGCTTCGACAGCCAGCAGGCCCGTCCTCTGGTTTACGCGGGCGGGAACCGGAACCCCTTCTGGCTTGTAGGTGCCAGGTTGCGCAAAGGTGAGTGTTCGGCGCCGGTAATCGATGACGATCTCATATTTTTGCATGACGCCAGCGGGCAGCAGCCCTTCCACCTTAAGATCACCGCCGACAGAGTAGGGTTCTTCGGGATAGCTGCTGACTGCGCTGGCTTCAATCTGCACAGTTACGTCGCCGACACGAAAACCCAGCGGCCTCTTTCGCTCGAGTTGTAACTCCTTGAAAAGAGACTCGGTCACCATCACGGATGGGCTTCCGAGATCGACGAACGCGAGAGCGCGATGTATGGAGCCATCTGGGCGAAGGAAAGCCAACTCGGCGTACATGCGGTTTCCGTCGAGGACAAAAGGCGTGGTGCCGGACAAGGATCTTTGCGGTGCAAATGTGGGCAAGCCAAGCAAAGACAGCACAAAGGCAATCCCTGCGGACGAGCGTGCAATTTTAGTGAAGTAATGCGCGGTCATGCGTTTCCTCGTCGAGGGCAGGGATACCACTTCTTATTGACGGGCTGGGACAGATTCCGGGAGCAGGGCCGCACATTCGGCAGGGCTTCAATCGTTGCCGGTTGCGTAGCGACGGAAGAAGGAGTCGGGGTTCCATTGCGGTCGGGCTTCAGAGTTGGCCACGACGACCAGCAGTTGGCGGATCACGTCTTCGTAGGTTGCAGCCGTGGCACGATCGACAGGCTGCGCGAGGTCGTCCGAAGGCGCGTGGTAGCGAACGGTGAGCCACTCCTTGAAGACTTGTTCATCTGGCGATCCGGGATCGAACCCCACGTCGAGCTTTACCGCGGGAATGCCGTGGCGGATGAAATTGTACTGATCACTGCGGATGAAAGCGTTTCGCAAAGGCTGGGGATCGGCCTGCACGCGCACGCCAAATGCTTGAGCCGCGTCGCGAGCGCGCTTGCCAAGATCGGATTCGGCCAAGCCTTGCACCTTCAAAACCTGCAGTGGAACGATAGGCAGAAACATGTCGATATTCACATCGGCGATCATGGATTTGGCCGGCACCGTAGGATGGGCGGCGAAATACTTTGATCCCAGCAATCCTTTTTCTTCCGCGGTCACGAATACAAACAGGATCGACCGCCGAGGATGCGCTTCCTTCGGTTTCCACGAAGCCGCGATGTCCAACAAGACGGCAACACCAGAGGCGTTGTCCATTGCTCCGTTGTAAATGCGATCGCCATTGATCGGCGCACCGATGCCGACGTGATCCACGTGCGCCGAAAGCACCACATATTCGTCCTTCAGCGCAGGATCGCTGCCGGGGAGCTTGGCAATCACGTTGGCGGACTCGACAGAAGTCGATTTCACGACCGCATGGCATTTCAACGAAGAGCGGAGGGGAAAATGCGGCAGCGGCTTGCGGTCTTTGCCGAGCTCCGCGATTTCGGCGAAGGTATGGCCGGACCCGGCGAAAAGTTTTTCCGCCTGTGCAGGGTTGAACGTCAATGAGGTCTTGAGGCCGGAGGTCTCGTTGAACTCGTCCCCGACTAGGTCCATCGAAGGATGCGTGCGATTTACGGACATGCGCGACCACGGAATATCCATCGAAGCGGGATTGGGTATTCCGACCACGCCGATAACGCCAGCCTGCCGCAAAGCCTTCCAGCGTTCTCCGATCGTCTGGTAGTGCGCCGACAGTGCGGTAGGAGTTTCCGCGGTGGATCCCGCGAGATACACAACGATTTTGCCCTGCAAAGCGAGGCCGGCGAGATCGTCGTAGTTCATCTCTGGGATCTTCAAGCCGTAGCCGACGAACACAAGTGGCGCGGAAATTTCCTCGGGTACGAGATCAACGCGCGTGTTGAAGTAGGCATCCTCGCCGAGCACGAGCGGCTCGACTTTTCCGCTTGCTACCAGCGCGGCCGACGAATCTTTTTCGACGATTTCGCGAGAGACAAATTTTGCCGACTGGTAGAAGCCATTGACCCCGGCCGGCGGCAGTCCCGCCTTGGTGAGTTGCTCGACCACGTAGGCCTCCGCGTTGCGCAGACCTTCGCTGCCGGTCTCACGGCCTTCCAACTTGTCGTCAGCCAGAAACTTCACGTGATCCCACCAGGAATTGCCGTCAAAGTGCTTCGCTGGCTGTTGCGCCATCGCCGCGATGCCGAGAAGGAGAGTCGTTGCAAGAAGGAATGCCTTTTTTCGCATGGGGAACGCCTCCGGAACCCTTGTAGGGGCGGAAGGATAGCAGGTGGAACGATGAACCGCCAAGATCATGGCCGGCCACGCGGGACGCGCGAAGCCGGGTCTTTTTCCGCAGTCCGCTAAGGGATCGTAATGCAAGTTTCATAAAACATTCACCTTTCCGCCAGTGCCGCCGTGGCAATGTTCGCCACACTCCAGCCAAGCGCAACGGAATTGACCTGAGGAGGAACACTTGATAAGGCGAGCTTTGGTTACGGCGGCAATAGCCACCCTGTTTGTCACAACTTTCGCGACGAAGGCTGACGAAGATCACGTTCGTTGGAGCAGCAACGGAGCACCGGCGGAGACGTATATTACCGGCGGCGGATGGACGCTCGAGCAGTCCGGCGCAGCCAATGGGTTAAAGTCATCGGGCTATTGCGATTCCATGGGAAATCAAATTGGTAATTCGGGTATCGAACGGATGCAGCCGTACTATTTCCCGGTGATCAACGGGCGCGGAAGTCATTTGCAGGGCTATTTCGACTGGCGCCCAAAGGACATCGATGAAGCGGTTGCCGCGGCGTTTTCAGATGACGGGGGCCATACGTGGACTTTTCAACAAAAAGTGTTGGAACTAAGAACCACGTGTCCAAACATGGCTCAGAAAGATCCCGATGGTGACAAAGATGATCCGGTCCAACCCAACAACAGCGACAACGGCGACGATGACGGACAGGGCCACCAGTTTGTCATCACCATCGGCGGTCACACGTATCTGTACACGCTGACACGCTCACTCGGTCACATCGACGTTGACGACCTGGGCATTCACGTTCTCTCGCCGGAACCCGGACTGCCCCTGAACGGCGCGCCGCTTATGAATGATGCGGCGACCGATGCGTCGCCAGCGGGAGCTCCGGAGCTACCGTTTCACACCAAGGGTTTGCTGAATCCGGACGGCATTCTTGGCGTTGTGCCTGGAAGTTGGCCGCTGAAAATCATCTACGAGCAAAAAATCCTGAACGGCGACAACACCGGAAGCACGGCGTTGCCGGCATCGCAACAATGCAATACCTTTTGGGCGAACTACTACGCCACCAACCCTTTCGGAACCGCTGTGAATGACGACATCACGTACTTGCGGCTGGCCGAAACCACTGACGGCGTTACCTTCAAAGATGACGGGCCGCTGAAGGGCCTGAATGATCCCACCGACGTAACCGCCACAGGCACGCGCTGGCTCGCTACCGCGGGAACGATTCTGAAGCTCGAAGGCGGCAAGTGGGGTCTGCTTTTCTCCGGTGGAGGTTGCATCGATGGAGACTCAGACGCGTTCCATTACATTGGCTACGCCGAGTCCACCGACTTGATCAATTGGAAGGTGATCAACGGAATCAACAATCCTGTCGTTTCCACGGCTCCCTTCACGATTGTCGTGGATTCGACCGGTGTACCGGCCGCCACGGGAACTTCGATCACCGTGCCAGCGAAGCCGCCCGTTGTTGGCAACCCGATGGGTTGGTTCTCGGGCCGCGTGTATGCGCCCAGCGCGACCCTCTTTGGCCATCACGACATCACCGTTATCTTTGCCGGCTACCACACTCCGAAACCCAAGAACGGTTTGGGCGACTACCGCACCATCGGCAGAGTGGGCTTGCATTCGTCCGAGACCATTCTCGCCGGCAGCAATGATGCAGGTGCGGGGGACGACGACAAATAGGAAGCTGGCCACGAAAACGTAACGCTTGCGAAGGGCTGCGACGCTCATCCATCGGGATGTCGGCGCGGCCTTTCCCGTTTTTGTTTTTCGACAGTTGTTCGACTCCGTGTGTTGTTCGACTCCGTGTGTTGCGACTCCGTGTTGACCATCTCATCCGCGCGACGTACCATGCCCCTGCCCTGGAACTCCGAGCAAACAGACCGGGAGGAAGCGCCGTGTACTGTTCGAAGTGTGGAAGCGTCATCGCCGACGGCTCTACCGTCTGCAGTCAATGCGGACAATCCACCGCGCTCGCACCGGTAATGATGACCGGTACCGCACCGGTGGTCACGACCGGCCTCCCTCCTGCTGTTGTAACTGCCGCCGTGCCGGTTCCATCAGTAAGAGTCGCGTACGCGGGATTTTGGCTGCGCGTACTGGCCTACTTGATCGACGCCCTAATTTTGGGGGTATTCGCGGTTCCGATTGTAGTCGGAGGTGCTATGGCCTTGGGCATCGGCGGAATCCTGGCAAGAATTCCGCGAGACGGGGATCCTTTTGTCAACGGACCGCCTCCCGTATTCTTCCTGTTCATTTGGTTTTGCGTGCTACTGGGCGTGTGCGGTACGTGGCTGTACAACGCTCTGCTGGAAAGTTCGGAGTGGCAGGGTTCGGCCGGCAAGAAAGCGCTGGGACTGATCGTCACGGACATGGCCGGCCGCAGGGTTACGTTCGCGCGTGCGTCAGGTCGCCATTTCGGAAAAATCGTGACGAGTTTTATTCCTTTGGGCATCGGGTACATTCTGGCCGGGTTCACGGAGAAGCGGCAAGCCCTTCACGACATGCTCGCGAGCTGCCTGGTTTTGCGCAAGAGTTGATTTTCGTCAGATTCTCCCATTTAACCTCTGCTTCTACAGCACTGTACATATCCTCTTACGCCTGCCTACAGCTAACACCGGATGGTTGCATTCCCGTGCCGGACCTACTGTGTTTGCACGCGGTCCCAATCGGCGCCCGCGATTGGGACGGAGGAAGTTATGAGGCATTTGAATAGTCCGTTGATGAAGGTTGCCTACGTAGCCGGAGTCACCACGTTTTGTACTTTCTTGGGTTGCTGGGCGGTCCTGGCGCATCAAGAGAATACCTCCAAGGCGGCACATGCCGCGGTACGTGATTCCCAGTTCGCAAAGAAGACGGCGCAGGGCGGAATGGCTGAAGTAAAGCTGGGACAACTGGCCAAAGAGAAAGGCACCAGCGACTCGGTAAAGAAATTTGGCCAACGCATGGTCGAAGACCACACGAAAGCCGGCGACGAACTGAAGCGCGCCGCGGCGCAGGAAAATATCGCGCTTCCAGAAGATGTCAGCGCGAAGGACAAGGCCACCTACAGTTCGCTTTCCAAATTGTCCGGCGCGGCATTCGACCGAGCCTATGCTCGCGACATGGTGAAGGATCACGAGGAAGATGTCGCCGACTTCAACAAAGAAGCCAATAGCGGAAAGAGTGCGGCCATCAAGAATTTCGCAACACAGACTCTGCCGACTCTCCAGGATCACCTGAAGGAAGCGAAACAGATGCGCCAAAACGTTTCAGCATCCAATCCGACGTCCACCAAGGAAAACCCAACCAGCCACCCGGGACGCACGTAGAAATCTCCTCGCGACTCCGCCCATACGGTCAAGCCAGTTGGTTGATATCAATGGCGAAGCGGCTTTGAGCCGCCTGATCGCACAGCACTAGATTCCCTTTTCCATGGGGTAGCTTTTACCCACCCAATCCGACGCGAAGTTCGTGGGCAGCAGCAATACCCGCAAATGCGTGAAGCCCATTCCGTGCAATGCAACGAACGCCGGTCGAATGTTGGGACAGTGATCGAAGGGGCAGCAACCGCAATAGATGACTAGATTCGTGTCGCGGGGCAACGTACCGGCCCATTTCGTAAGATCGGCCAAACCCTGCGAGGTCGAGGCGGTGCCGTGGAACGACGCGCCCGCAATGTGGCCCCCCTCAAACAGCGTGCGGAAGCCGACGTAGAGAATAGTGGGACGTCCCTGGCCATTGGCGTGCGCCAATTCGTCCGCCAGTTTTGGCGCTTCGACAACATCTGCGGCAGTCCAGGGATCAGTGTCGGCTTGGCCCACCTGCGGATGGAGATTCCCTGCCAGCATCGCAGCGAACGCGATCGCGGCTCGAAGCAGGAAATACCGCCGCCATTGTGGTCGCGAATTCATATCGCCTCCTGTTTGTCTCTCGAGCTATTTCTTGAATTCCTGACGTTGCCGCTGAAGCTTGATGGCGGTCGTGCGCAGCGTCTCCGGCACGTTCTTATTGCTGCATAGCCGCTTCAGGTCGATGGGGTTGATCATCGGCAGCATGTGCAAGCTCACATCCAGCGGCGTTTTCGGATTGTTCAGGAGGTTGCGGACCACTCCATAGTTCTTACGAAAATTGCGATTGTTGGCGATGAGTCGCAGAATCTCATCGGTGAGAGCGGTCATCGCCGCGAACCCCTCGACCTCTTGATCCGTCAAGCGCGGCGATTGCAGCACCGCGCGCTGCACCACTTTGTTGGAGTCGCGAATCAATGTCCGCCGCGCTTCCGATCCCCCCTTGATTGCGAACTGCACCCGCTGCGCCACGGTCATCTTCGCAAGGCGCTGCAGCAGAGTCTGCCGCTTGACAACATCCGGCTCCGCCTCCAATGCTGCTTCCGCGAGCGCCCCTTCATCGATAGCGGCGCCCATCAACTCGTGCAATAGCGTTTTTTGTTCCATACTCAGCGCAGGGTTGTGCGCTAGGGCCGCCGCAAGCGCCGGGTTATCGCTGACACGTTCGAGGTCATCCATCAGAATTTTGATTCCGGGGCCTGGGAGGTGGCGGAGCACCGCAACCAGATGTTCCGCTGGGCAGTTCTTGTTTTGCACCATCGACTCGCCGACGCCCGCTTTGTCCGCCAGATTCGCCGCGGCATACGCAAACAGCGCGGGCTGCGCAGTGTCCCGCTTGAGGGCCTCGACAAAGGATTCAACGGGTTGCGACATCAGCGCTTCTTCCGCGCGCTGCGCCACCATTTCGTCTGCATCGCCCACCAGCACCGTCAGAATCTCTGCGCGGTCGGCCGGGCCAAGATGTGCTCCGCCGGTGCACACGGCTATCTTGCGTTCACGCGTCGCGCGACCACGACGGAGGTCGTCGACAATTTCAGGGTTGAGAGTTTCCACTGGGTGCCTGCCTCAAATCTTTTTGGCTGAGCACCATTGTACCGGAGGCATCGCCCGGTCCGGGCCACGGCATCGCTTGTCCGTTCAATTCCAGCAACACCGCAGAAGGCCGCACCGCGGAGACTACGAACTGATTCCGCGCGGACAAGTGGCGCTTCTCACCGGTGGGCAAATTTGCGTCAAGTACCACCTTGCGGTCGGCGACCACGCGAACTCGCGTAATGCCGGACGTCGAGATCGAGAGATCGAGGCGAGGTGGCGTGGACGTCGAAGCGCCGGAGACCAGAGACCCTGAGGCCAGCGGCGCTGACGTGACCGCACGTGAATCTCGATCGCCAGGGAGCGCCGGACCCTCGGGTGGCCGCGACGGCATGGCCGCAATCGCCAGGCGTTTTGCCGCGCGGTGCGCGGCGTAGCGTCTCCAGCCGTACGCGCCGCCGGCGATCACTCCGGCCAAGGCCACCAGAATGCCAAGCGCCGCCAAACCAACCATCCACTTCGGCGGCGAAGGAATGGGGTTCTCGACAAGGGGAGGGGCCACTGGCTTCTGCTCGCCGTACGCCAGGTCATATTCCGAAAGCAGAGTCTCCTCGTTCAATCCGAGATAGCGCGCGATCGCTCGGACAAATCCCCGGTTGAAAACTCCGCCGGGGAGCTTTTCCCATTCCTCTCGTTCAAAAGCCTCCAGGAAACGCGGGGGGATCCGCGTCGCGACGGTGACCTCATTTAGCGTCACCTCGCGCATCTCGCGTTCCCGTTTCAAAATTTCGCCGAAACTTCCCTTCGTCATGAACCCCTATCCATATCTAGCTAAGCAAGTTAGATGCCACTGTGGGGTGAGAAACGTCAGGAAAGATCGCCAACCACCCGAAAAACTTCCAGTCCGCGCGACGCCCAGCGGCTGCCAGCGCCGGAATCTGGGCCCGAGGGCACTATAAAAGGGGGTGCAAGGCCTGTCAAACAACCTCGATGCACCGCATTAAACTCTGCAAAATCTCACTGGCCCAGTGTATAGATTTGACGCGGGTTTCAGCCCGGATTTCTCCCGGGGAATGAAGTAACGCTCGCTTGCGCGGTTCCGCACGCCGCTACCCTTGCCTTTGGTCGCCCACGGTGCGCGGCCCAGCCCGCCGTCCTCAACCTTCGTACCGCATCTAACTCTACGATTCACCCGCGAGGGCCTTCACCGTCTGTACCCCGGCCAATTACCCTGAGAGAGCGGTGCGTTGACATATTTTCTGCGATGTTTCGGCGTTGGGACAATTCTGATTTCGCTGGCGACATTCTTTGCGCCTGGCGGAAAGGCCTATTCCGTCCTTACCCATGAAGAACTGATCGACCTGGCCTGGAATGACTCGATTCGACCTTTACTATTGTCGCGATTCCCGGGCGCGAGCGAAGAGCAACTGCGCGAAGCGCATGCCTATGCGTATGGCGGCTCCGCCATCCAAGACATGGGCTACTATCCGTTTGGGAAGCAATTCTTCAGCAATCTTACGCACTATGCTCGTTCGGGCGACTTCGTCGCCTGGCTCTTTCGCAATGCCCACACGATGGACGAATTCGCATTTGCCATCGGCGCTCTGTCGCACTATCTGGGAGATTCGATTGGTCATTCCCTGGCCATCAATCCGGCGACCGCGGTGGCATTTCCCAAACTGAGACGCAAGTTCGGGTTGTCCGTGACCTACGATGAGAGTCCGCATGGTCACATTCGCACCGAATTCGCATTCGACATTGAAGAACTCAGCGGCGAAGCCTTTGCGCCACCAGCATATTTGCGCTTTATCGGTTTCGAGGTGCCACGCAAGTTTCTGGAACGCGCTTTCCTGGCGACGTATGGATTTGATATCCGCGAAATTCTGGGCCGAGCCCACCCGGCTCTGCGAAGTTACCGCACCTCCGTACGCAGCTTTATTCCGGCGTTCTCGGAAGCGGAAGTGCTGCTGCATCGCCATCAGTTTCCACCGCACCCAGACGACGAGGCCTACCGAACTTTCGCCGATCGCGTTGCTCGCACCAACTACGAGCGCCACTGGAAGCGCGCATTCAAGGGACCGGGGTTCGGCGCGCATCTCCTGGCGATTCTGGTCTTCGTCATTCCCAAGGTTGGCGCTGCATCCGATCTGGCAATAAAGATTCCTACCCCCGGAACCCAGGAGCGTTACCTGAACAGCGTCAACCGCACGGTGGACACGTTTCGCGCGATGCTCCAACAGGCGATGATGGACGGCGCGTCACTCGCCTTGGCCAACATCGATCTCGATACCGGGGATCGCGTAAGCCGCGACACTTACCCGCTCACCGACCAAACCTACGCCCAGTTGCTTGCCCGCCTTACTTCCAAACCAGAGCGAATCCTCCCGCAGGACTTGAAGCGGAACATCCTCGAGTACTATGCAGGTCCCCCCGCAGGCCGTTCGAAGACGGACTCGGACGAGCAGCGCAAGGTAGCCCAGCAACTGGACTTGCTGAAGCAAATGAAGGTCGACGAGCCGGCGGCCACGGGCGAGCCGGATCGCGGCTTCTATCCCGATGATGGCGACATAGCAACGCCTGTACCACGACTGGGTTGCGCCCCTTTTTGAGTGGTGCCTATACTGACGAGGATTCGCGAACTCGACTGGATGGCGTTCGCGACGGCCGCCGGATCTGTGATTTCGGCCAGCCCGCGAAACACCTATCCATTTCGTCTATCTCTAAGGATCAGGTTCAATCGAACGTGGAGGAAGTTAAACAATTTCCCGCCGTCGAACGCCGCCGCAATTCGGCGGTTCCCTACGAACAGCGCGAAGCAGGCGAAGTCGCTGTTTTCCAGGAACTTGGCAAGGCGCTCACATCCTCGCTGCAGCTCGATCAAGTTCTCCGCACCATCATGGAAAAAATCGACGAGTTCCTGCGGCCGGACAACTGGTCGCTGCTGCTTCTGGATGAGGCCACCCAAGAGCTCTACTTCGAGTTGGCGGTTGGCAAGGCGTCGCAGGCCCTCAAAGACGTGCGCGTGAAGGTAGGCCAGGGAATCGCAGGCTGGGTCGCGCAAAACGGGGAAGCTGTCGTTGTCACCGACACTTCCAAAGACACGCGGTTCTTCGGCAAGGTCGATGAAAAGACAAAGATGGAGACGCAATCGATCGTCGCCGTCCCCGTCAAATTTCGCGACACTTGCCTCGGCGTAATCGAACTGATCAACTGCATCGGGCCTGACGGATTCGATCCGCGCGATCTGAAACTCCTCGAAGCGCTGTCCGATTTTGCTGCCATCGCGCTCGAAAACGCCCGCCATGTCAAGCGCATCCACGAACTCACGATCACCGATGATTGCACCACCCTCTACAACGCGCGGCACATGGGCTTCATCCTGGAAACTGAAATCTACCGGTCGCAGCGGTACAACTATGAATTCTCGCTCGTCTTTATAGACCTCGACCATTTCAAGCAGGTCAACGACACCCACGGTCATCTGGTCGGTTCGCGCCTGCTGGCCGAAATCGGCAACGCCCTCAAGTCCCACTGCCGGCTCATCGATTTCGCTTTTCGCTACGGTGGCGACGAGTTCGTCATCCTGCTGCCGCAAACCTCCAAGGAAAATGCTTTGAACGTTGCCCGCCGCCTCCACAAATTGATTCGGGGCACCGTCTGGCTGGACAATGCCGGACTTCGCGTGCGTGTCACGCCCAGCGTCGGCGTAGCCTCCTACCCAGTGGATTCGCGCACAAAAGAGGGCTTGCTGCACTTAGCCGACGAAGCGATGTACCTGGTAAAGAACACCAATCGCGACAGCGTCGCCGCCGCCAACATCGGCATCCTGCCGGACACCACGTCCGCAGCCGCCGAGTCCGCAGGGTAGCTCTGGTTGGGGCGGAGCGGCCGTCCCATTCGCACCATCCAACCTGCTTCTATACACCCTGAGGCAGGTTTGCTTACACTGAAGTCATGCGGAGAAGTGCAGCAGCGCGTTACGCGCGCTGGTCGGCGCTCTTGGCCTTGCTCTTGGCGGGGATCACCACGGTCGTGTATCTGAAGCGCGACTGGGTGCGCCACGTCGAGCGCAAGAAAGCGCCGCCGCCCGCTCCGGTCGATGTAACCCGCCAGTCTTCCGGTATCACCTTCAAGAAATTTGATCAGCAAAACCGCACGATTTTCGAAGTAGCAGCTTCGAAATCGACGGAATTCAAGGGCCAGGATGCCAGCCTCCTTGAGGAAGTCCAGATCACCATTTTCGGGAAAGCCGGCGGCCGTCACGACGTCATCCACACCCACAGTTGCCAATATAACCAGAAGGATGGCGGTGTCACATGCGGCGGCGACGTACGCTTCGACCTGATGAGCGCGAACGATGCGAAACTCATAGCGCAAAATCCAGCCCTGGCCGAGGCGCGCGCCACTCGCGTGGAAACCCGTGGGGTCACCTTCAATCGAACCACCGGTACTGCGCAAACCGATCAGCGCGTGACCTTCGCCTTCCCCAACGGCAGTGGCGATGCCGTCGGTCTGGAATACAAGTCCGAAGAAGGAACACTTCACCTCCAGCGCGATGTACGTTTGCGGCTTACCCAGCCCGCGGCAATCTCCAGCAAGAAATCCGCAAATAGGCCAACGGAAGTCAAACCCGGCCAGGACGTGCGCGTAAGGGGGGTCAGCCTGGACTTTGCGCGCGATAGCCGATTAATTCACCTTCACGGTCCAGCCGAAGCGGAGACACCCACCGAGCGGCTGACGGCCGGCGAAATTTCACTGAAGCTCGACGATCAATTTCGCGCGGAAATACTCGTCGCTGCAAGCAACTCCGCCGGAAATCGGCCCGAGATAAAGTCCACGGGTAGCGGCGACCAAATGAATCTGGACGCTGACACGCTGACAGCGCACTTCGCGCCCGAAGGCTGGATCACCAAGCTGGACGCGTCAGGCACCGTGCACGGAGTGCGAAGTGGCGCCGCCGAAACGGACGAAATGCGCTCCGATTCGGGCACCCTGGACCTCTGGTCGCGCTTCAGCCAGCCAAGAGAATTGAATTTGACCGGCGGCGTCGTGCTGAAAACCAAACTCGAGAAAACCGGTGACGCCCGCACTCTCCAGACCAGTGCGTTCCGCATGGACTTCAGCGGTGGCCGAGAGCACCAGCCGAGCAAACTGAAAACGGCCGAGACATTGGCTCCCGGCGTAATGGAATGGACCGACTCCGCGTCTCAAACTGGGGGAACTTCATCCTCCGCAAGAACGAAACTCCAGGCCGACAAACTCGTCATGGACTTCGCTGACTCCGGCAAGGCCAGGCAACTTCAGGCCACCGGCAATGTCCAAACGGAACGATGGATGACGGGCCACCCCGTCCAGACCGCAATCGCTAGGAATGGCCTCGCGCAAATGTCTGCGGATGGCGGCTGGTCGCAAATGGATATGCAGGGTGACGTCAAGCTGAAGGAAGGAGATCGGAGCGGCCAGGCCGACCACGCTACATTCCTGCGCGCCTCCCAGACCGCCACGCTAACGGGCAAGGCTGTTGCACGCGACTCGACCACGGAAACGCATGCGCCACGTATCACGTTTACGCAGAGCACCGGCGAAATTCGCGCGGAAGGCGGCGTGCGGTCCACGGATTTTTCCGGGAAGAGCAGCGCGGTTCAGCTAGCCCCCGCGCCCGCCAACATCACTTCCGATTCGTTGACCGCAAACTCAAAAACGGGACGCGCTTTGTACACTGGGCACGCTCGATTGTGGCAAGGCGACTCCGTTCTGGAGGCGAATTCGATCGAACTGCTGCGCGACACCCGCGTGCTCAATGGCGCCGGAAATGTGCGCGCTGTCTTCCCGCAGGCGCCCACTTCATCCGCGGATCGGTCCACACAATTCACACCGGATCGCCCGCTCGATCCTGCACCGAAGCAGGTCAATACCTCTCAGGTCGTTCCCAAGAAAGCCCAACTCTGGCATGCGACCTCTTCCACGCTCGTCTATGATGACAAGGAGGGCCGTGCGCACCTGCAGCAGAACGTCATCGTGCAGTCCGCTGAGCAGAAAATGAGTGGCCCAGTTCTGGATCTGTATTTCACCCGCAGCCAGCAGCCCAATCCGGCCACAAACGGCGGCAGCCCCGCCGGAGGCGCCCAGCAAATCAGCCGGGCCGTGGGCACAGGCGGCGTAGTCGTCGAAGAAGGCGATCGCAAAGCGACCGCCGAGCGCGGTGAGTACACCGCCGCAAACGGCAAATTCGTAATGACCGGAGGCAATCCTACGCTGTACGACGGTTCCGCGGGTACCACCACCGGCCTTCAATTGACCTTCTTTTTAGCGGATGATACGATCATCGTCGATTCTGAAAATGGATCGCGGACGTTGACAAAGCACCGCGTCCGGCAGTGAAACCGGACTTATCGCTTTTACCGTACGAGACGGTAATAAATGATGGTGGCCGCTTGACCGCCCCGCGGTCACGAATGAAGAGGTATGCTGAAGCTCCAGGCCGTCGAGTTGAGCAAGTCGTATCGAGGACGCAAGGTCGTCGATGACGTCGAGCTGGAGATTGGCCAAGGCGAAGTCGTTGGCTTGTTGGGCCCGAACGGCGCGGGGAAGACCACAACGTTCTACATCATAGTGGGTCTTGCGCGCCCCGATTCCGGCCGCGTCCTTCTTAATGGCGACGAAATTACGGATCTACCCATGTACCTCCGGGCCCGTAGTGGAATCAGCTACCTCCCTCAGGAACCCTCGGTGTTCCGCCAACTGACCAGCGAACAGAATCTCCTCGCAGTCTTGGAGACGCTGCCTCTAACACCAGAGCAGCAACGCGACCGGTTGGAGGAGTTGCTAGTGCAAATGGGCCTCGAAACCGTCCGCCAAAGCAAAGCCTATACCCTCTCGGGAGGCGAGCGACGCCGCCTGGAAATCGCCCGTTCGCTGACCCTGCAGCCATCGTTCATACTGCTGGATGAGCCTTTCTCCGGCATCGACCCCCTGACCGTGAAAGACCTTCAGGAGATCATTCGGGATCTAAGTCGCTCCGGTATTGGCGTTTTGATCACGGACCATAACGTACGGGAAACACTGAACGTCACCGACCGCGCATATATCCTGAGAAATGGGAAAATCTTCAGGAAGGGTCGCCCCGACGAGTTGAGCAACGATTCGGAAGTCCGGCGCGTTTATCTGGGCGATCATTTCCGCTTGAATTAAGGGACATCGAAAAGGGACTACAGAGCAACCATGGCTTGGCAGGGATTAAAACTGAATCTGAAGGTGTCGCAGCGGCAGATTCTGACGCCCGGTCTGGTGCAGATGGTCAGCGTTCTCGCGCTCAATCGCCTCGAGCTGCGCGAGATGATCAACCAGGAGATGATCGCCAATCCCGTCCTGGAAGAACAAAGCGAAGAACCTACGCAAACCGACAATTACAGCGACGAAACCTTCTTGAAAGCAGAAACCGAAAAGGTTCCCGAAAAGCCCGAACCCAATCCCTTCGACGAGTTCGATGTTGGCAGCTTTTTCAATCAATATCTCGATTCCGGCGGCGATGGCGGCCAATCTCAGGAGCGCGAAGTCTCCGAGCGTCCTTCCTTTGAAAAGTTTTTGTCCTCGTCCACCGGGCTCACCGACCATCTTGCTTGGCAATTGAGCGTCACCATCTGCTCCGACACCGTGAAGGAAATCGCCGAAAGCATCATCGGCAACCTCGACGAGAACGGTTATTTGACGGCTTCTACTGAGGAACTCGCCCAGCAAGGCAAATATTCGCAGGATGATTTGGACGATGCCCTCGCCGTCGTGCAGGATTTCGACCCCATCGGAGTCGGCGCCCGCGACCTACGTGAATGCCTCTTGCTCCAGCTAAAAGCTTTCGATCCCCAAAATACTCTCGCGCAGCAGATCGTTTCCGACTATCTCAAGCAGGTGCAGTCCAATCAGCTGAAAGACGTCGCTCGCGCACTGAATCGTCCCCTCGACGTCGTCAAGCGCGCTCTCGAGGTCATCAAGAAGCTCGATCCGCGCCCAGGCCTGCGCTACAACAAGACCGAACCCCGCCTCGTCGAGCCGGATGTCTACTTCCGTAAAGTAGACGACCAGTGGCAAGCTTTCCTGAACGAAGACGACATGCCACAGCTGCGTCTCAGCCCAACGTATCGCCGCCTGCTGGTGAAAGATGCTTCCGACCGCGACGTGCGCAACTACGTCAAAGAACGATTCACCGCTGCGATCCAGCTCATGAAAAACATCGAGCAGCGCAAGCACACCATCTTGCGGGTCTGCCAATCGATCATCGCGCGCCAGGGCGATTTCTTCATCCACGGACCCGACGCGCTGAAGCCCATGATGATCAAGGAAGTCGCCGAAGAAGTTGGCGTGCATCCCTCGACCGTCAGCCGCGCGGTAGCCAGCAAGTACGCCCACACGCCGCAAGGCGTACTGGAGCTGCGCTCGTTTTTCAGTGAATCGGTCAATGGTCCCGAGGGCGGCGGTATGTCGCTGCTCACCCTCAAGCGCTTGGTCAAGAAAATGATCGAGGAAGAAGATTCTACAAAGCCGCTCACCGACGATCAAATCGCCAAAAAGCTCGACGACAACGGCATCCACGTAACTCGGCGCACGGTCGCGAAATACCGCGAAGACATGCGCATCCCCAGCACGCACCAGCGCCGGGTGAAGAACTGAGTCACCGGCGCGCCCCCGTGAAGCCGCGATCCCGAAGCAATTCGCGTCAACTCGTCATCCTCACCGGCCTCTCCGGCTCCGGAAAAAGTACTGTCCTGCGCGCCTTTGAAGACATGGGCTTCTACTGCGTTGACAATCTCCCCGTTGAGCTCATTCCGATTTTTGCTGAACTCCATTCCGCGGGTGAAGGTGACTTTTCCCGCGCGGCTCTGCTCGTCGATGCCCGCGAGGGGACGCAGCTCCAGAAACTGCCTGCCCTACTCAAACACTTGCGCCGCCAGCATCCCATCGCGCTCGTCTTCATCGATGCGGGCGAAGACGCCTTGCTACGCCGCTACAGCGAAACGCGCCGGCCCCATCCCTTCGGCAAACATCTCTCGGTGCGTGAGAGCCTGGTTCACGAGCGCAAGCTTATGGAGCCCATCCGGAAACTCGCCGACGTCGTCATTGACACCTCTAAGTTCAACGTTCACGAGCTCCGCCATTTCGTCACGGAACGCTTCAAAAATCCCGAAAAGCGCCCCATGCTGGTCTCCCTGGTTAGTTTCGGCTACCGCTATGGCGTGCCCACCGACGCCGATCTAGTTTTCGATGTGCGCTTCCTGCCTAATCCACACTTTGTTCCACGTTTGCGCAAATACACCGGCCAGGATCCCAAAGTTCGCCGCTACATTCGTTCCTTTCCGCAAACCGGCGAATTCCTCCGACGCATCGAGGGCCTGCTTGTCTATCTGATGCCCCACTACATCGGCGAGGGCAAGAGCTATCTCACGATCGCGTTCGGTTGCACAGGTGGCCGTCACCGCTCCGTGATGCTGGCCGAGTCGGTCCGCGACGCGCTATCCAAGCGCGGCTACTCCACCAAAGTCGTTCACCGCGACATTGAGAAATAGGGACCTCCCGGTTATGTTCCATCGACATCCCCGCGACCGCAGAAACTTGACACACCGCAACCCGGCGAATAGCGTACCAAGTGCACTAGGCACGGGAGCCTGACGCGTGGCATCGCTGTCCTCACCACAGTTGAAACGTTTATTAGGTTACGTCCGGCCCTACGCGTTCCGGCTGGCTGTCGGCATTGTGTTGGTCGCAATTGTTGCGCTCGCCGAAGGCTTGGTCGCGCTGATGATCAAGCCGGCCGTTGATTACGTGCTCGATCCGTCCGTCGTCAGCTCGAGACTCCCGCTCGGAAAACTTCCCTTTACGGATCGCGTCGTTTACCTGAACACTTTCTTGCCCGCTGGCTTTCACAACGTAAAGACCATTTTCTTCTTTACCCTGCTCATGATCTTCGGTATCAAGGCCATCGCCGAATATCTGGGCACCACCCAAATCCAATTTGTGGGTCACGCCGCAGTAACCGATTTGCGGAACGCGGTATATGCCCGGCTCATTCGCCAACCAATTGGTTTTTTTCAGCACCATCCGACTGGGCGCCTCCTCTCCGTGGCCATCAACGATGTCGAGCGCACGCGTATCGCGCTCTCCGAATACCTCGCGGACCTGTTTCGAGAAGGTTTTACTCTACTGGTCTTCGTCACGGTGGTGTTCTACCTCAACTGGCGAATGGCACTCGGCTCCATCGTGCTCTTGCCCATGGTCGTCCTGCCAGTCAACAAGTTCGGGCGCAAAATCCGCCGCTCCGCAGAGAACAGTCAGTCCCGCCTCGGCGATCTCGGCCAGATTCTTCAGGAGACCGTCACCGGAAACCGCGTCGTCAAGGCCTTCGGCATGGAAGGCTTCGAAATTTCCAAGTTTCGCCAAACTTCCCGCCGCCTCCTCCGCGAAAACATGCGCTGGGTCCGCGCCGCCGTGATCACTTCCCCGATGATGGATCTGCTCGGCGCCATCGTCATCCCCGTGCTCATCCTCTTCGCCCGCGATCAAATTCATCATGGCGTAATGACCCTCGGTGTCTTTTTCGCCTTCATCTTCGCGCTGCTCAAGGCCTACACCCCTTTGAAGCGCATGGGCACCGTTTATCAGCAATTCCAGGCTGCCCAGGGCGCGAGCACCCATGTTTTCGCGTATCTGGATCTCGACGAAGAGCAAACCGAAGAACCTGGCGCAAAGTCCCTTCCTCGGTTTTCACAGGAGATTGCCTTCGACGATGTGTGCTTTTCTTATTCCGAATCCGCCACCGTCCTCCAGAACATCCGCTTGAAGGCCCGGCGCGGAGAGGTCATCGCCCTCGTGGGTTCCAGTGGCGCCGGCAAAACTACCCTTGTCAATCTGATTCCGCGTTTCTACGAGCTGACTTCGGGACAAATCCGCATCGACGGTCTCGACATCCGCTCGGTCAGCATCCGCTCTCTGCGCGAACAGATCGCCATGGTCGCGCAAGAAAATATCCTGTTCCACGACACCGTCTGGAACAATATCTGCTACGGCCTCAGCAACGTTCCGAACGAACGCGTCGAAGCCGCCGCCAAAGCAGCGCTGGCCGCTGACTTCATCAAGGAGCTGCCGCAGGGCTATGACACGGTAATCGGCGAACGCGGCACCCGCCTCAGCGGAGGTCAACGCCAGCGCATCGCCATTGCCCGCGCCATTCTCAAGGACTCCCCGATTCTGATTCTCGACGAAGCCACCTCCGAACTCGACGCCGAATCCGAAATGTACGTTCAAAAAGCGCTCGCCAACCTGATGGTCGGCCGCACCACTTTCGTGATCGCCCATCGCCTCGCCACCATTCGTCGTGCCGACAAAATCCTGGTCCTCGAGGACGGCCAGATCCGCGAAAGCGGCACGCACGCCGAACTTATGGTTCGCGGCGGCACTTACGCCCGGCTTCACAGCTTGCAGTTCGCGGACGACGACATGCTGGCCCCCGCGCAAGCGGTGCCAAATCTTTCCACCCCGGGCACTTCCTTATGAACCAAAACACTTCTGCGCAAACCAAGCAGATCCAAGGTAAAAAAGCCGAAGTCGTCTCCATGACGGGTTACGCGCAAGCTCGCGGCGAAGCCAACGGCTGGTCCATTCGCATTAGCGTCAAAAGCGTCAACCACCGCTTCCTTGACGTTAGGTTTCGCTTGCCCGAGGGTTTCGACGTCTACGAGCTGCGTATGCGCCAGATCGTGCGCGAGAAAATTCACCGTGGCCACTTGGACATAAATCTGAACGTGCAACCCGGCACCGCTGCTCCCGTTCAGGTAAATCGCGAGTTGTTACAAGCTTATCTTCACGCCGCCGAAGAGCTTCGCCACCAGATGAATGCTTCCTCCGAGCTGGATATCGTTTCTTTGCTTCGCCTCCCGGGCGTCATCGGCGGGTTGGCGCCACCGCTTCCAGAGACCGACGAAGAGCAGGATCAACTCGGCCAAACGCTCGACACCTGTTTGTACGAAGCGCTCACCAAGCTGGATGAAATGCGCCATGCCGAAGGCCGCCATCTCGCCGAAGAATTGCGCTCACGCGTAGCGCGCATCGCCGAGCAAACGGAAAAAGTGCGTCAGCTCGCGATTGCGCTGACGCCGGCTTTCGCGCGTCGTCTGGAAACGCGTCTCAAGGAATTGCTCAGTGGCACCGGCATCGAGCCCGCGCGCCTAGCGCAAGAAGCCGCGCTTCTCGCCGAACGCAGCGACATCAGCGAGGAACTCGACCGCTTGCGCAGTCATCTGCAGCAATTCGAAAAGCTGCTCGATGGCGCCGGGGAGACAGGAAAAAAACTCGACTTCCTTCTGCAAGAAATGCACCGGGAAGCGAATACCATGCTCTCCAAAACGCCTGGGGTCGAGAGCGAAGCGCTCACCATCACCGCATTGTCGCTCGAAATTCGAGCCGAAATCGAAAAGCTGCGCGAACAGGTGCAGAACATCGAATGAGTGCCGAGGCAGAAAGCGCACCGCTGGTTTTGATTGTGTCGGGTCCGTCAGGGTCGGGGAAATCCACGCTGGTGCAGCGGATTTTGGAGCTCCCGGGCACCATGCCCTCGATCTCGTGTACTACCAGGCCGCGTCGCGCGACCGAGGCCAGTGGGAAGTGTTATGCTTACGTTACGGAAGCGGAATTCGACGCCATGGTCTCGCGCGGGGAATTTCTGGAATACGCGCGGGTCTTCGGCAAGCATTCATATGGCTCGCCGAAGAAATGGCTCGAAGAAGCTCGCAATAGGAATCTCGATCTGGTACTCGAAATCGACGTGCAAGGCGCGGCCCAGGTAAAACAGAAACTTCCCGAGTCGGTGGCCATTTTTATTTTGCCGCCTTCCCGCGAGGAGCTAGAACGGCGCTTGCGCAGCCGCGGCCAGGATTCGGACGAGGAAATTGCGCGCCGGCTGGCAAAGGCACGCGACGAGATTTTGGCGTTTGGCAAATATTACGATTATTGCGTCGTGAATGAAGATGTAGAACGTGCAAGCCGTGAAGCGCAAGCCATCGTGGTCGCGCTTCGTTGCCAAAGCGCGCGGCGCCGTAAGCGGGTGGAACAACTTCTGGCATCGTTTGGAGGGAAAGACTGACATGAATGTGCTGACGAAAGCTCCCGAGAGCCAGTTTGCCTATGTGGTGCTGGCTGCCAGGCGCGCCCGGCAGATCATGGCCGGAGCGCCGCCACTGGTCGAAAACCCGAGAACCCTGAAGCCGACGCGTATCGCCTGTGAAGAGCTGGACCACGGCTACATCGAGTACGACTTCACCGAGCCGGATTCCATCGACGAAGACAAAGACGGCAACAAGCGCCGCAAGTAGCACCCGGCGCGGCCCAGGCATCCAAGTATCTGCAGCGTGCAGTGTAGTTGTCGCGGCCGCTTTCCCTTACCCTGATCTGCGAAGGGGAAGCGGCCGCCCTCCGATGCTGGCGTTGGGGGGGACGACCTGAGATCTTCAGCCGTCTCACCTGCCCTGTAGAGGTACGCTTCAGCGCGTTCCGCCTTTTGGCATGCTGTTTTGGGCGGGCACGCTTCCGCCGTGTCGTAAGGCTCAGTTTAGAATTGGCTTTAGCCGCTGACGGACTTTCGATTGCGGCGCAAGGTTTGACTGTCTTGTTTGACCTTTGGTTCGACTCTTTAGGACGCCGGAGTTTCCGCTCCGGCGAAATGGGCGACTTCCGAAGGGCTTTAGCCTTTGCAGCAACGCCCGCTGAGGAATTTCGATGCGCATCACACTGGGTGTAACCGGCGGAGTGGCGGCTTACAAAGCCGCAGAACTCGTGCGCCGTCTCCAGCAGGATTCCTTCACCATTCAGGTCGTGATGACGCGCGGAGCCCGCGAATTCATTACTCCGCTCACCTTCGCTGCACTCAGCGGCCAGAAAGTCATTACCGACCTTTTCTCCGAATCTGCCGGCGAAGCCAATCTGGAAAGCGCCATTGAACACATCGCCGTGGCCCAGCGCACCGACGTCTTGCTGGTCGCCCCGGCTACCGCCGATATCCTGGCAAAGTTCGCGCGCGGAATCGCTGACGATTTTCTGACCACCCTCTATCTGGCATCGACCGCGCCGGTCGTCGTCGCTCCGGCGATGAATGTGAATATGTGGAACCACGCGGCTACGCAAGAAAATGTGGATATGCTCCGGGCACGCGGCGTAAAAATCGTCGACCCGGATGAAGGCTATCTCGCCTGTGGGATGACCGGCGCGGGTCGACTCGCCGGCCAGGAACAAATTGTTGCCGCGGTCCACGAGGCTTTGCATTTCCGCCGCGATCTCGAAGGGCGAACCGTCCTGGTCACCGCCGGGCCCACCTGTGAGGATCTCGACCCTGTACGCTATTTAACCAACCGCTCGTCCGGCAAAATGGGGTACGCGGTCGCGGAGGCTGCTGCCCGCCGGGGCGCCCGCGTGATTTTGGTCAGCGGGCCCACGTCTCTCGATGTGCCCGCGGGAGTTCAACGGATTGACGTGCGGACCGCCGATGAAATGCATCACGCGGTCACCAAGAATTTTCCCGAATCCTCGATCGCCATCTTCGCCGCAGCGGTAGCGGACTATCGTCCGATCCAGACGTTCGACCAAAAGATCAAGCGCAACAAAGAACCGCTGACGATATCCTTGGAGCCAACGCGGGATATTTTGGCGGAGGTCGCGCAAAATAAGGGCGGCCGCCTGGTCGTCGGATTTGCGGCAGAAACCGAACGGGTCGCCGAGAATGCGCGCAAAAAACTCACCGCAAAAAATGCCGACCTGATCGTCGCCAACGACGTGACTGCCGAAGGCGCGGGTTTCGATCACGACACCAATATCGTTACGCTGTTCGTCCGTGACGGGCGCGATGTACCGCTACCACGCATGAGCAAGAGCGAAGTAGCGCAACGCATCCTGGACGAAATCGTCCGGCTCCGCTCCGTGTTACACTCCCCGCAGCGCTCCGCGACTTGATCATGCCCGACCGACTCCCCGAAGCCCTGCACACTAAACTTTCCAAGCGATTGAGCTACTACCAGGACATCGGCATTCGCCTGTTCTACCGCGACCGATTACTCGGGCCGCAGCCAAAGTACGCATCCGATTTGGAAGTGTCTGTCGAACCGGGCGCGGAAGCTCGTTTTGCCATCCCAGCGCCTCAAGAGGAAACTTTGCCGAAGACTTCGCCCAAGCCAATCCTGCCGCCGGCTCCGACCATCGCCTTGCCCGCCACGCCGAAGGTTAGCGTTTTGCCCGTAGCTCCGAAAATTTCACTGTTCGACGCCGTCGACAAGGTCGCAGACGACTCGGTACTAAGGATTCGCGCCGATCTCGGCGATTGCACGCGGTGCAAGCTGCATACGACGCGAAATAAAATTGTTTTCGGCGACGGAAATCCCAAAGCTGAGCTCGTCTTCGTCGGCGAGGGCCCGGGCCGCGACGAGGACGCGCAGGGCCTACCCTTCGTCGGGCGCGCCGGGAAATTGCTCACGCAGATGATCGAAGCGATGGGCTTGCAGCGCAAAGAGGTGTACATCTGCAACGTGGTGAAGTGCCGCCCGCCGGAAAATCGACTGCCCGAACCCGACGAGATCAAAACATGTTCACCGTATTTGCTGCGACAGCTCGATGCCATCGACCCGAAGGTAATCGTGTGCCTTGGAGCGTGCTCGGCACAGACCCTGCTGGAAACCAATCGCGGCATTTCCCATTTTCGAGGCCAATGGCTGGATTTTCGCGGCCGGAAACTGATGGCCACCTATCACCCTGCATACCTGTTGCGAAATCCTGCAGCGAAAGCCGACGTTTGGAAAGATCTTCAGAAAGTGATGGCCATCCTGGGCCTGGAAGTAAAGAAGGGAAAACCCGCCGGGACGCAGAAACCTTCATAATCCCCCATGGGAATTTTACTCGGCCTTCTCACCGCTCTCTCCTGGGGTAGTTCGGATTTCCTCGCGCGCTTCGCCGCGCGCCGCATCGGTTCCCTCCGCACGACGCTGTACATGCAACTCGCCGGTCTTGCGTTGCTCACAATTTTCCTGCCCTGGATTGGCGGTTGGGGCCATCTATTCGACGGTTCCGGCTGGCCGCCGTGGGCATGGGGATCGCTCGCTGGCGTACTCAATGGAATCTCGACGCTCTCGCTGTACCGCTCCTTTGAAGTCGGGAAACTCGCAGTCGTTGCGCCTCTATCCGCCAGTTATCCGGCCCTTACCGTGGCCATAGCGGTTTTCACTGGAGAGCATCTCACGGCGACGCGCGCCGCAGCAATTGCGCTCATTCTGGTGGGTGTCATCGTCGTCGTCCGCGGCGAAACTGAGCCCGAACATTGTTCTGGCCGGCCCGGGACTGCACTTGGAAAGAAAGCGGCAACCGGAATCGGCGCGGCAATGGTCTCGGCAGCGGGATTCGGCGTGCTCTTCTGGTTGCTGGGCAATCGCGTTGTGCCTCGTGTTGGGTTTGCCTCCACGGTCTGGATGATTCGGCTGACGTCGTCCGCGCTGACCGCGATCGTCGTCCTCGCGATGAAGCAACCCATTTCGCTGCCGCGCAAAGACTCCGTCTCCATCTGGCTGTTGGGCATGGGCTTGCTCGATACCGGCGCGTTCGTCCTCAACAATCTCGGCATGCAACTTGAGCAGGTCTCCGTCGTGAGCGTCCTGGCATCCCTCTACGGCGCCGTGACCGTTCTTCTCTCCACCGTCGTCCTCCGCGAGAAAATGTCACCCTGGCAATGGCTCGGTATCGCAGCCATCTTCGCCGGCATCGCGCTGAGCAGCCGCTGAGCATCGTGCCGTAGCCCTTGATCGTTCGCGCAACCTGTAGCGGCGGTCATTGAGGCCACGGGGTTCGGCTTCAAGTGCGACGCAAACGTTACCGTGCGAGCGCGGTTGCCCAGCGATCGACCAGCCTGGAACGCAAAGACTTGTGCCGACGGGTCATCTAAACCCCGCCCTCTGACCCCTCGCGGCTCAGGGCAAGAGAGGGCAGGCCACAACACCGTTGCCGGCGCAACCAGCTTCCCGCATTGCTCCTGCCTCGCAAGGAGGTCGCGGGCCTGCTGGTACACTACACGCCGGGATGAGCCTTCCTTTTTGTACTGTTGCCCTGCCGGTGCCACTGCGCACGACGTTCACCTACTCCGTGCCGGAATCCCTGCGCGAAATCGCGCAGCCGGGCGCGCGCGTGCTTGTGCCGTTTCGCAATAAGGTGATGGTCGGCGTGGTCGTAGAGTTCACCGACCGCGCACCGGAGGGGGCGAAGATCCGCGAAATCACGAAGGCGCTCGATCGCGTGCCGGCACTCACGCCGAAGCTGATCGAACTCGGACACTGGATCGCGAACTACTATTTGGCGCCGGTCGGTGAGGTGTTTCGCGCGATGCTGCCGCCGGTGATCGAAATGCGCACGCAGCGGTTGATCGCGCTCACCGAACGGGGTCGGAATACGGTTGCGAGCCTGAGCGGAGGCGAGTTAACGCATGGCCTGGTGCACGAAGAAATCGAGTTCCTTGGCAAACTCGCTAGGGAAAAGGAGCCACGACCCTTTGCTTCGGCAGCAAAGCTTGGCGTGGACGCAGCCACGCTCGATCGCCTGCGTCGTCAGGCTCTGATCGAGATTCGCGAAACGATGCTCGGGCGAAAAGCGAAGACGCAGCGGGTCTTCGCGGCGAAGACCCGCACCGAATCGCCGGCCGCCAACCTTGACGAAAAGGCGGCTGGTGTACGAGCGACTCTTGCCGAGCGCGGGCCATTGCCGATGCCGCTGTTGTTGAAATTCGCGAGCGTCTCGCGCGCGCTGATCGAGCGGATGTTGCGGGAAGGCTTGCTGGAAAGCTGGGAAGAGCGCGTCGATCCAGCGGAGGATCCCTTCGACGTGGGCTACGAAGCTCCCGCGCACGAGCTGAATGCGGAGCAGGAGAGCGCATTTGGCGCGATTCGCGCACGATTCGAGTTGGGCGAGTTCGGGGTGCTGCTACTGCACGGCGTCACGGGCAGCGGCAAAACCGAAGTGTACATGCGCAGCGTGCAGGAGACGCTGGCGCGCGGGAAGACGGCGATTGTGCTGGTTCCGGAAATCGCGCTGACGCTGTGGGTGGGGCGTCAGTGCCGGGCGTGGTTTGGGGCGCGATTCGAGGGCGTCGCGGTGCTGCACTCGGCGCTGAGCGATGTGGAGCGGGCGAGGGAATGGTGGCGCGTGCGGCACGGGGAAGCGCGCGTCGTCGTGGGAACGCGTTCGGCCGTGTTTGCGCCCCTGGAAAATCTCGGGCTCATCATCGTCGATGAAGAGCAGGAAAACAGCTTCAAGCAGGAAGAAACGCCTCGGTATCACGGGCGCGACGTGGCCATTGTACGCGCGAAGATGGAGCAAGCGGTGACGCTCCTCGGATCGGCGACGCCTTCGCTCGAGACGTATCATCACGCGCGCAACGGGAAGTACGAGTTGCTGACGCTGGCTTCGCGCGTGGCCAGCCGTTCGATGGCCAGAGTGAAAGTCGTCGATCTGCGCGTGGATTTTCAGCGCACGCACCAAGCCGGACCGATCAGCTCTGCGCTTCACGCGGGGATTCAGGAGTGTCTGACGTTGGGAACGCAAGCGCTGGTGTTGATCAACCGGCGCGGGTATTCGTGGTCGGTGCTTTGCCGGAGCTGCGGCGCGTCAGTGCAGTGTGTAAATTGCAGCATCTCGATGACGTATCACAAACACCGCAACCGGCTGGAATGCCACTATTGCGGATCGATCCAGGTTGTGCCCAAGGAATGCCCGAAATGCCAGTCGAAATATATTTATTTCTTTGGCGAGGGCTCCGAGCATCTCGAAGAACGATTGCGAAAGGAATTTCCAGGGGCGCGCATCGCTCGGCTCGATCGGGACACAGCGCGAACCAAGCGGCAGTATCAGGAAACGCTGGGCGCATTTGCCGACGGCGCGCTCGACATTCTGGTCGGGACACAGATGCTAGCCAAGGGCCACGATTTTCAGCGAGTGACACTGGTCGGCGTGGTCAGCGCGGATTCTTCGCTGCACCTTCCGGATTTTCGCTCCGCCGAACGCACATTTCAATTGCTCACCCAAGTAGCGGGGCGGGCCGGCCGCGGCGAATTGGCTGGCCGTGTGTTGATCCAAACCTACTATCCGGATCACTACGCGATTCAGGACGCCGTTCGCCAGGATTATGCGTCATTCTTTGAGCGCGAAATGCATTTCCGGCGAATGATGCAGTACCCGCCCTTCGCGTCGCTGGCGAACGTGATCGTGCGGGATACGAGTTTGGAGAAAGCGATCGTGTGGTCGAGGCAGCTCTCGGAATATTTCTCGCCGCACGACGGAAAGGGCGTGCGAATCCTGGGACCCGCTACGGCGCCTTTGGCGCGATTGAAAAAAGAGCACAGGTTTCAGTTTTTGCTTAAGTCGCCGAGGCGCTCAGTGCTGACCAAGCTCTTGAACGGGGCGATGGCCTACTGCGACGCCAAGGAGATTCCCCAGATGGCCGTTTTAGTCGATATGGATCCCCTCAGCCTGTTCTAGGTCCGCTTGCTAACACGCGTAAGACTGCCCGTGTCTTGCGGGCAAAAAGGTTCCAGCTGGTCTCGAATTTCCCCGCCTGATACCGCCACCCCGGGCATTTGCATGATGATCAAAGAAAAGGACTTGCTGGTGAGGCAGTTCGTAAGCATATCCTTCCATTGTTTGCTAATTGCTGGTTAACTCTTTGCCCAGCGCGACGATCTGCAACGCGTTCACTCGGGCACGGTCGAGGGTCAAACCCCAGTGCAAGTGGGGTCCGGTGGCGCGGCCGGTGGCACCCACTTTACCCAAGACTGCTCCGGTGTTCACAATTTCGCCGGCTTTTACATCGATCTCCGAGAAGTGGCCGTACAGGGTATACACACCCCAACCATGATCGACGACCACCGTGTTCCCGGAAAAATACAGGGGTTCGGCGAGCACCACGCGACCACGTTGTGCGGCGTGTACCGGCGTGCCGGTGGGCGAAGGAAAATCGACGCCCGTGTGCGGCGAACTCGCTTGGCCGTTCAGCACGCGGCGTTTTCCGAAGTTTCCGCCGGTCTTCGCGCCATCGAGCGGCATGCGAAATGGGCCGGTCCAGTATTTCTCGGGCGTCACTGTCGCAAAGATCTCGCGTAGCTTCTTGCGGTCTTCTTCGGCCTTGGCGAGCTGCTCGGGGTTCGGCTCGACAAAATTGGGCGCAACGGTCAGTTTCTCGGTTGCAAACTTTCCCGCCTTCACACCGATGCTTGCACCGCACGATACCGCCTCGCTGCCATTCTTTCCCGCAACGCTCAACTTATATTCGCCCGCCGCAAGTTCCAGATCGACACCCAGCAGTGCGCGCCACCGGTATGTGCCCTTTGGCGCGTTCGCCTGCCAAAACGGAATTCCCTTCTCGTTCCAAGTTCCGGCGACTTCTGTCAACGGGGTCGAACTGCGCACTTCTAACAGCAGAACGCTTCCCTGGCTTGCGGCTGTGGCGCTCACTCGAAGCTCAACTACTTCCCCGCAGTCATACTTGGCCCAAGTCGGAGGGACGGGTTTGCGCTGAGTGTGCTTCCCGGCCTGCCCAGCACCGGCTTGAAACGGCGTCACCAAGAAGAAGGTGGCGCACAGCACCGTGGCGAGGATGCTCCAGCGTGCCGCAAAAATTCCCACTGAATTCGCAGATCGCATTTGACCTCTTGCTGTCATCCAGATCGTGGCGGCGCTAGGCCATGGATTCGCCGAACCTAGCGCGGCTTACAATTTTCTTACAACCGCTTCAGGACTTTCTAAGCCCTGGTGCTCCAGAATTGCGACCGTGGGGACGCGGCCTCCTTCCAGGCCACCTGCAGTACGCACTCCTCGTTAAGGCCACGGAGTACACGTCCCCCAGTTTCGTATGCCGACACTGATTTTATCGACGCTTGCTTTGCTCGGCTGTGTCTTCATGGTCTACGTGTTCTTCCATTGGCTGCGGAACGAGCTCAATCCCAAACGACCAGCGCAACGCGGACAGCAGCGGAGGATACCGGAACCGCGCCCGCCTTTCGTGATTCGCAAGACACACCGCTGAGGAAAGTCTGGGCGCCGTCATTCTGGGAACGCGGCGAAGAAGGCGGCGGAAAAACGCCGCGAATGCTTCGTTGCGTTGAGGAGCATCGGGTCGCCTCAGGATGCGAGCTACATATCCAGGCCGATTATGCGCATGAGGGCTAGGGCGTTGCTTTTGGTAACTACACCTTCGCGTAGTTTGTAGTCGAAACGCATCTTGCCGTCTTCAACTTGATCCTCGAAATGCACATTGCGAATGGTGTTGCCCAGCGCGGCGGTAATTTCGGTCAGTGCGAGGTCGTGCGTTGTCACGATGCCGATGGCGTGGCGGTACAATAGGGCGCGAATCAAGCTCTCTGCTCCAATGCGGCGGTCCTTGGAATTGGTGCCTTCGAGCAATTCGTCAAACAGGAACAGTAGCGGCCGTCGTTCGACAGCCAAACCGTCTTTTGCTGCGCCGTCACTCGCTGAATGACTCGTGGCTTGCGTGCCGTTCGCGAGGTCAAAAACACGCCGGATGTGCAGAATCTCCGTATAGAAGGTAGAGCGCCCCTCTTGCAGCGAATCCGTACTGTGAATGCGCGTGCCAATCGCCAGCGGAGTTAAATGCAGCGACTTCCCGCGAATCGGCGCGCCGGCCATGGCCAACACCGCGTTGATTCCCGCGACGCGCAGCAGCGTGGTTTTGCCGGACATATTCGATCCGCTCACCAGCAGGACGCGTGTCTCCCGATCGAGCCGCACGGAGTTGCGGACGCACTTCGCCGCCGCGATCAGCGGATGCCCAAGTTCCTCACCAGCGAAATATGCCCCGGAATCCGTGGATTCAACCAGTTCCGGAAAAGGATCGGCGGGATGCTCGTAGGAATAGGTTGCCAGGGAAAGCAGCCCTTCGATCTCACCCACGATCTCGACGCTGGCGCGCATCCGGGCACCATAGCGCTGGCGCCAGGATTCCGCGGCAAACGCGACCTGCACGGTATACAGAAGCGGTACTTCGAACAGGTGTCCCAGCAGACTGTGATGCGCATCAATCCAGTACACGATGCGCGCGAGTTTGCGAATCAGGTGCGACGCCGGCTGGCCATCGCGCTTGAGTTCCGCGGTGAATCCCTGTAAGCGCGGCGAAATAAACGACTCTTGCTCAAGCCGCTGCAAAATATCCGCAAAAAGCAACAAGCCTTCGGCGTTGCAAGAAATACCTTCGACGACCGCTTCCGCGCGGCGCCGCAACGCACGCCGGAAGAACACCTCGGCCAACAGAATGATGAGGAGCGGCCAATACGTGAGTGTCGCCAGGTAAAATACCAGCGCCGCGACCGCGGCCAGGGCCAGTGCGACCGCCTCGACGCGCGACCCCATCCCCGGCATGACCCGTTTGGCCTCGGCCCAGCCCATCAGCGATTCCGGATTCAACCGGGCGCGCAATTGGTCGCCGGTGACTGCCAAGTCTCTGTGCAGATCCAGCCGTTCGCGCAGCTCTGCGACGATACCCTGACGTTCCAGGATGGAGGTACGTGACGACGGCGCGCACAACCATTCCGCCAGCTGGCTTTCGCCCATCGGCAAGCGCGCCGTTGAGAGCAGTTCGAACAGGCAGGCGCGGCCGAAAAGATCGAGATCATCGGCGTATACGTGCTGGTCGCTTCGAAAGCGGTCTCCGGTTTGTCCCGTGCCAGCCCAGCGGTCTTCGATGCGCGCGATGCCTCGGCGATAGAATGCTGCCGCGGATTCCGCACGGGTCCGCTCGCGAAGAACTCGCTCGTGCGAAAACGCCATGGCCAGATACGAAACGACGGGAATAAGCAGCCAGTAAGAAGGCAACACTTGTTTGTGAAGACTGAGCCAGGCAAGCATCAGGCCGCCGGCGACAACAGCTAACTTGATGTTGCCAATTTGAATGTGAAGGCGGTTCTTTGCAGCAGCGATCTGTAGATACCTTTCCAGCCGCTTGGAGTATTCGCCACGAGGATCGGACACGCTGCCTCTTCCGAAAACTGCGCGTCCAGTCTACTCTTCGCCGATGTCTTCGTGCCACACGGCGGGATTTGCACCAATGTAGTTGGCAAGGAGTTCGACGCATTCCTCGGAATGCAGGTCGATCACCTCAATTCCATTTTCCCTGAGCCAGTCGATGCCGCCGCGAAAGTTCACCGATTCGCCGACGACCAGTGTACCGATGCCGAATTGGCGGACCAAACCGCTGCAGTACCAGCAGGGCGCAAGGGTGGTCACCATGATTTTGTCGCGATAACTCCGCTGCCGCCCGGCCTTGCGAAAAGCGTCGGTTTCGCCGTGGACCGACGGATCGTTTTCCTGCACGCGGCGATTGTGCCCCCGGCCAAGAAGTTTGCCGCTGCGCTCGAACAACGCCGCGCCGATGGGGATGCCGCCTTCGGCCAGTCCCTGCCGCGCTTCTTGCAGGGCAATCCGAAGCATTTCGCTGTAGCGGTCGGGAGTGGGAGTAGCGTTGGGTGCGGTTTGCATTTCGGATGGCCAACGAGAGTATACCCTCGGGAATGCGGACGGACGGAACAATCCGGTGGGTGGCGGAGCCCACAGTGTGTTGTCTGCGCCACGGTCTGGGCCCACGTCATTCCTACTAACACATGCATAATCAATGTTTTACAGACGGAACCGCATATGCCTTATCTCTACCCAGTTCAGTGGCTTAGGGAGGCGGCGATGAACCGGTGGAATGCGAGCCTGTGGTTGCTCTTGGTCGGCTGCGGCGTTGGCTTGGCGGGATGCTCGAGCAAAGCGGCACTGCCGGCTAAAAAGGTGCCGAGGTCAGCACCGGAGGCGACGGCCCCTGGCCGGCAGGAGGAGCACGCGGCAAAAACTGCGACGCGGGAGTCGGCGTTCGCGATGTATTCGAATCCGGAGTATGGGGTGGCGTTCCGGTATCCGCGGAGCTTCGCTTTGGCGGAAACCGGGAATTCCGAGGGAGGCGCGCCCGAAGATGGCTCCGGGGAGCGAAGCCAACAGGAGTTAGAGACTGAAGAACCGGGCGCGGTCTTGGTGGCTACGGTGGTCGTTCCGAACGACGCCTACCCGAACACCACGTTTGCAGGGGGATCCGCACAGTTTGCAGTGAACCGTTATCTAACAGCTGGAAGTTGCCGGCAGAGTTTGCTTTCGCGGCTGGGCGATTCGAACGGGAAAAGCGGCACCGCAACCATTCAAGGCGTGGAGTTTGCCTGGATCGACAGCGATCAGGGAGATGCCAGTGCGGAATTCTTCGAGCGGGACTATGCGGGGTTTACCAACGGAGTGTGTTACGAGTTTTTCGTGCGGGTTGGCGTGGAAGCTGTTGCAGCGGATTCGGACGTAGAGCGCCCGCCGGATGAGAAGAAAATTCTCGGACACCTGGAGAAGATTGTTGCGAGTCTTCAGTTCGAACCGAAGGCCGTCTCCCTACTCGACGGGCCGCCTTCCGGGAAAGCGGTCATCCGGAAGAGGTAAGGCAACGCTTTTGTTCAACTTCCCGGGCGGGGGAAGCGAGCGCCTGTGACGTTCGGGTAACGACCAACGTCGTCCCAGTGCAAGTGTTGCAGTTACAGCATGCGGCTCGAGCGAAGGCTTGTCGGCTTTGCCCAGGAAAGTTAGGCTGGACTTAGGTCTGAGTAGCGTACCCAGGTTTGGCTTTCCCTTCCCGTCAAACCCTTCCCATGAATGCTTGGGTGAAGGTGTCTTGCTCACGATGTCCGAAGATTCGAAGGTGGTCAACGATCGGACCGCAAGCGCGATCGCGCAGGAACGCCGCAAAGAACCCAGGTATCCGTTCACGGCGTCCGCGGAGGCGGTGCATCTGCAGGCCGACACGCGGCTAAGCGGGCGCGTCAGCGATCTGGGACTCGGAGGATGTTACATCGACACCATCAATCCGTTCCCGGTAGGCGCCGACCTGAAGATTCGTATCGTGAAGGGCGCTACGTCGTTTCTGGCAGAAGGGCGCGTGTTGTATGCGTCGTCGGGAATGGGGATGGGGATGGCGTTCACGAAGATCGAACCGGAACGGATGCAGGTGCTGGAGGAATGGCTCAAGGAGCTGCGCGGAGAATCGTCACCGGAGGCCAGGGCGCTTGATGATGACAACGTTGAACGCAACGAAGCTGCTTTGGGCAACGAACCAAAGTATGTGTTGAACGAACTGATCGTCGCGCTCATGCGGAAGCGGGTGTTGACGGATAGGGAAGGAAACGCGCTGCTGAAGAGGTTGATGCGGTGATCGGAGGAGGGCGTATAGCGAGCAGAGGGTAAGATACGGCTGAGACGTTACGGCCGAGCGCGGCCACAAAATCACAGTCCTGTGGACTACACGAGATGGGGCACAGCCGTGCTGGGCCCCTACAAGTTCGAGGCGTCGAACGGTTTCGGGAAGAGGTCGCGCATTTGCAGGACTTCGGTTTTGCCTTTCAGGTTGGAGAGGATTACCGGGATGTCGCCGCAGAATTCCCAGATCAGCTGGCGACAGGCGCCGCAGGGTGGCGTCAGAACGTCGGTGTCGGTGACAACGGAGATGGCGTCGAAGCCGCGCTCGCCTTCGCTGATGGCCTTGAAGATGGCGGTGCGTTCGGCGCAGATGGTCAGGCCATAGGTAGCATTTTCCACGTTACAGCCGCCGAAGACGCGGCCGGATGCGGCGCGAAGGGCGGAGCCGACTCGAAAATTGGAGTAGGGAGCGTGAGCGTTATCGCGCGTCTGTTTGGCGATGAGGATTAGGTGCTCGTAGTCGGACAAGAGATCAAGCCTCCTGGGTGGTCATGAGTTTACGGCAAAACTGGAAAGGCCGTGAGCATCAGCCTAGGCAGGCTGAGGCACAGCAGCTGTTGCCCCACCAAGAGCGCGCCGGCCGCTACAACGATTGCGCTATGCGGGGGATTACAGCTTTCAGCAGCGCGATAAAATCGTTTTTTACGCGGGCGCCAGTTTCGAAGACTTCTTCGGCGGTTAGTGGAGCGCCAGTGACACCAGCGGCCATGTTGGTGACGCAGGAAATGCCGAGCACCCGGATGTTGGTGTGACGCGCGGCGATTACCTCTGGGACTGTGGACATTCCGACGAGGTCGGCGCCGAGAGTGCGAAACGCGTGGATCTCGGCGGGGGTTTCGTAATTGGGACCGGCCAGCGCGAGATAGACGCCTTCGTGGAGATTGAGTTTTCGCTTTTTTCCTTCTTCGGCGACGAAACGACGGAATTCGGAATCGTAGGCGCGCGTCATGTCGGGGAAGCGAGGGCCAAAGCGATCGTCGTTGGGTCCGATCAGTGGGTTGGCTGCTTGCAGATTGATGTGATCGCGGATGGCGACGAGCGCGCCTTCGGAATAGTTCAGATTGATACCGCCGGCCGCGTTGGTGAGGATGACCGCTTTGATGCCCATTTGCTTGAAGACGCGGACGGGGAAAGCGACTTGTTTGGCAGAGTACCCTTCGTAAAGGTGGACGCGGCCTTGCATTCCTGCAACCGCGATGTCTCCGACATTACCAATGACCAGTTGCCCGGCGTGGCCGATAGCTGTGGACGGCGGGAAGTGCGGGATTTTCTTGTAGGGGATTTTTGTTGACGTGGCGAATTCGTCGGCGAAAGCGCCCAGGCCGGAGCCGAGGACCAGGGCGATTGTGGGGCGGAGTTTGGTTTTGGAGAGAATGAATTTGGCTGCGGCGGTGGCGTTGGAGAAGTCGGAGTTGCTGATTTTCGTGGACATGTCGGGGAGTAATTTAGCGCAAGATGCGTTGGGGAGGAAGCCGCTGCTCGTCAAGCGTAAGGGCGTCCGTCACCTTCGAAGCTCAGGGTAAACGGTCGGCGGCCGGTACAACGTTCGGGGAAAATGGTCAGGAGAAAATGCCGACGATGGAGGCCGAAATGAGGTTAGCCATGGTGCCGGCGAGCATGGCGCGGATGCCGAATTTGGCGAGTTGGTCGCGTTGCTCGGGGGCCAGGGCGCCGATGCCGCCGATCTGGATACCGATGGAGCTGAAGTTGGCGAAGCCACATAGAGCGAAGGTGGCGATGGTGAAGCTGCGCGGGTCCAGCGAGCCCTTCATCGTGCCCAGTTGCGCAAACGCGACGAATTCGTTGAGCACCATGCGCGTGCCGAGCAGATTGCCGATGGTGGCGGCGTCGTGCCACGGAACGCCGATGAGCCACGCGATCGGAGAGAACAGCCAACCGAGGACTTCCTGCAAATTGTAGGGAAACCAGCCGATGTGCAGATGCACCCAGCCCATCATAGCGTTGAGGAGAGCGAGCAGCGCGAGAAAAACGATGAGCATGGCCCCTACGTTAAGAGCGAGATGCAGGCCGTCGACGGTGCCGCGCGCGATGGCCCCGAGTACGTTGGACTCTTTTTCCGTGGCAGGCATTTGCACGCGCCCGGCAGTCAGCGGCTGCTCGGTTTCGGGGACCAGCATCTTGGCCATCAGCAGCGTGCCGGGAGCGGTCATAATTACGGCGGTGAGCAGGCTCTTGGCATCGGCGCCGCCCACGCGAATGTAAGCGGCCATCATGCCTCCGGAAATGTGGGCCATGCCGCTAGTCATCACGGTCATGAGCTCGGACTTGGTTAACTTGGGGAGAAACGGACGGATCGTGAGCGGCGCTTCGGTCTGGCCCATGAAAATGCTGGCGGCGACGTTGAGCGACTCGGCGCCACTAGCGCCCATGATGACGGTCATTACCCACGCGGCAGCGCGAATGATCACCTGCATCACGCCGATGTGATAAAGCACCGCGAAAAACGCCGCGATAAAGATAATCGTGGGGAGCACCTGGAAAGCGAAGATCAATCCGAGGGAGGAATCGGACTTGCCGAGCTCACCGAAGACAAAGGCCGACCCAACGTAGGAAAAATCAAGCAGGCGCTTCGCGCCATTGCCGAGAAACTGAAATAGCACCTGACCGGATGGCACGCGGAGAACGAAAAGACCAAGAGCGAGTTGCAGCCCAAGGCCCCAGGCGATCGTCTTGAATTTGATCGCACGGCGATCGGTGGAAAACAGATAGGCCAGCCCTAGAATGACGGCAATGCCGAGTACGCCTGTTAAACGTCCCATGCGGGCTGCCTCTTTCTCGCTCTTACGCTGCTCAGACACCGACCCTTCGCTTAACCCTAATTGTTTGCGGTTGCCGCCGGCGCGGGCTAAAGCCCGCGGCCTACACAGTCTCCTCGCCGATGATGCGCCGGATTAACGGACTCGTCTGGCGGGGCGCCTCTGGCGCAATGAGGTAGCTCGCGGCCACCATGGCTTTTGCCTCGCCGAGCTTGCCGTCGGCATTGTAGTGGATGGTGGCCAGTGATTCGCCTTTTTTTATGCCATCGCCGATGCGCTTGTGAAATTCGAGGGCCACGCCCGGATCGATCCCGTCTTCTTTCTTTTCGCGGCCACCGCCGAGCATCGCGAGTGCCGTGCCGAAGTGCTCACAATTTGTGCCGGTGATGTAGCCCTCGCTTCCACTGAGCACATCGACCTGGGCACGCGCCTTGGGCAGGCGTTGCGGTTCGTCGATGACCCGCACGTCGCCGCCTTGCAGTTCAATTCCCTGCTTAAATTTTTCAAGCGCCTTGCCGCTGGCGATCATGGATTCAGCGAGCCGGCGGCCCTCGTCCAGGGATTTGGTGCGTTCCCCGAGATAGAACATCCACGCCGAAAGCTCGATACTCAAATTCCGAAGATCGGCCGGGCCTTGGCCGTTCAACACGTCGATGCACTCGATGATTTCCACCGAGTGCCCGGCGGTGCGCCCAAGCGGCTGATCCATGTCGGTAATCAGGGCGACCACCCTCTTGCCCATTCGTTTGCCGGTATCGACCATGATTTCCGCCAGACGGACCGCATCTTCTTCGCGCTTCATGAACGCGCCTGAACCGGTCTTCACGTCCAGAACCAGCGCGTCGATGCCTTCGGCGAGCTTTTTGCTCATGATGGATGCGCAAATCAGGCCTATGCTCTCAACGGTGCTGGTGGCGTCGCGCAGAGCGTAGATTTTCTTGTCCGCCGGGGCGATTTCGGCGGTCTGGCCGATCAGACCCAAGCCGCATTCGCGCAAGACGTGGCGGAATTGGTCGAGTGAAAGATTGACGTTGAAACCCGGGATGGATTCGAGCTTGTCGAGCGTGCCCCCGGTGTGGCCCAAGCCGCGCCCGCTGATCATCGGAACGGTCAGGCCGCCCGCGGCGACGACGGGCGCGAGGATCAATGAGGTCTTGTCGCCGACTCCCCCGGTGGAATGCTTATCTACCTTTTTGCCCGGCAGGCCGGACAGGTCCAGAACCACGCCGGAGTGCAGCATGGCTTCTGTAAGCGCGGCTGTCTCATCCAAAGACAACCCACGGAGCCAGGTGGCCATGAGCCACGCCGCCATCTGATAGTCGGGAATATCGCCGCGCGTGTATCCGGAGACCAGGAAATCGATCTCTTCGCGGGAGTGTTCCCCGGAGTCGCGTTTCTTTCGGATCAGGTCAACGGCGCGCATGCGTGTGCAAAATAGTGAGGCGGGAGCGTAGCATTTCTGGCGGCGGGAGGCTAGCGCGGCGATTTGCGTGGCGATCGGGAGCGGACTAGAGCGGCAATTGCGCGCCGGGAGGGAGCAGTGTTATCTGACCGGCGACAACGCGCCAGCCCCGAGGCGTATTGATGTAGACGTGTATGACGCGCATCTGGCTGTTAAATTTCTGATCCTTATAGACCCCGCGCGCAGACCATAGGCAGGAGGCTATCGCCGCGTCTCTGTAGAAGCGGACGCTGACGTCCGACGCGTTGAAGGTGTCATATTTGACTTCGGCCGTCTGCACGGCATTGATAAAGGTGGTCTTATTTACGGGCTGACCGTGAGAGAGCGTGCCGCTGAAATCATCGCTGTAGACGCGCCGGAAGAAGGTTCCGGTGTTGGTTTGAATCGCGCGCGCGGCCTCATTTTCGAGGTTGACGATCTCCTGGCGCTCTAGTTCCGGGTTGGGCGGCGGACTGTCCTGATCCTGCCAGCCGAAATTCAGCGCTAGCCCAAGAATGAGCAGCGCGGCGAGTTTATACATCGGCTCCTCCTTTCCGCATCGTGGCATGGGAGTCAGCCGGACTAAATACTGGCGAGTATACGAGTTTCGTATGTGAACGGGATAAGACGGGGAGATTCTTTATCGATGGTGACGATCTAGATAGGAGCCACGAAAACGCGCTTTTGGACCGCCGGATGCCTCGTTTGGGCAACTAGGAACGGCCACCCGGCAGGGGGCATCCGAGCGGGCCTTCGTATGTCCGGGGGTAGCAGTACTTTCGCGCCGGTCCCGCCGGAGAAACGAACCGGCGCCTCACCCACGGTACATGGATGAGACGCCGCTCCTTGGAGACAACCTTTTGTTACAGCGAACGCAAGAAGTTCAAGAGGTCTTGCTGCTCCTGCGGAGACAACTGGCGCTGGAAGAGGTGAATGACGTTGTTGGCTTCCGATCCGCGGCTAGCGTGCTGATTGATCGCATCCACGAGGTCGGTCGAGCGGCCATCGTGCAACAAGAAAATTCGCTGCCCGAGCCCCCACAAAGGTGCGGTTCGGAATTCGTCGCCGGCGGCCCCACCTTGGGAGACGCCGTCCGCGAGATTTGCACCCATTTTGTGGACCAGCAAGTCGGAATACAGATTGGCATTCGCACGGTTCAAGCTGACGGTAAACGACGAAGCGCCGGTCTGCAGCGTTGGCGTGTGGCACAGCGCGCATCCGATCCCCGCGAAAACACGAGCGCCGTGGGCGATGGAGGCGGAACTTCCCGGCTCCGTGGTGGAGGGGGTCGGCGGCGCAAGGAGCCTCATAAACATTGAGAAACCAACGACGTCGCTGGGAACTTGGGTTGTCTGGGTGGCCGACATATTGGTAGTGTCTTCCGGCGTCGCGTTCAGCAGGCAATGGGCGGGAAGCCCGGCTTCGTCGGGACTAGAGCGCTCGTTGGTAAACAGTTCATTGGTGATGCCCATTTCCACGTTGTAGGCTTCTCCGGAGAACACCTCTAGCGACTTGTTCTGCGCTTTCCAGCCGAAGCGGCTGATGCTGCCATCATTTCCGTTGCGGTTCGGATGACCCGAGATCCCCATGTCGTCCTTGGCGCGTTCGTTGGCGTTCATGTTGGCGAGGATGGCCTCGTCCGGTATGTTCTCAATGAGTCCCGCGCCGAAGACCGGGGTCGGGATGCGGAAGATGACGTTGTTCAACCTCAGGTTGTGGCCGAAATCGGGCTGCGTGATCGCACAAGAGCCCGCGTCTGGCCGGCCCGAAATGACGAATAGGTCGTGGACGCCGCCGTCCGGGCTGTTGGTGTTCACCGAGCCGTCGCGATTCAGAAAAAATTTGAAGCGCGCTTCACGCGCGGGACCATCGATCGTGATAAACGGCGGCAACGGATTCTGCGTTGCATTTTGCGACGTCACCAACGTCTCCGGATTCGGTCCAATGAACGGGTAGACTGTCGCGCTGGGACTTGAGCCCCCAATCGCTGGCTGCGCGTGACAACTCGAGCAGCTGTTGCTGTTGAATCGCGGCCCCAGCCCGTTATGAGCGCCTCCGGTGACGGATTCCACCTCCTGAAAACGGCTCTGCCCGTCCAAAAAATAGTCCGATGCTCCAGTCGACGCTACAGAAGAGAGTGGCTTGCCAGCATCGACCGAACCGTTGCGCACGCCTGGATCTTTCACGACGAATTGACCGACCATGACGCTCGTACAGGACAGAGCCAGTAGGGCGCCGATCGACAGACTTATCTTGTTTCTATGAGCAAACTTCCACGGAATTGTGAACCGACCTTTCGATTGCAGGGACATGGCCTTGTCTCCTCCCCAAAGGAGCGCGGTGGTCCCCAGAGCGATGCTCTGGGCTGGCGGTAGACACACATCGGGCATCCGACTTACTAGAGCAGCGAAAACGCTAGGACTCACGTGTACGGATCGACGACGCTTCGGACTTGGGCGGCCGGGCGTCGGGCTGGTTACTTCCTGGGGCGAGATAGTAAATACCTATGAAACTTGAGTCACCTGACCGGTGGGCCAGTTTTGGGACAGCGACCTCGCGAGGCTGACAGTGTCAGTACTATTCTGTATATATATACAGAGGGTACCGCAACAGTGCGGGCATCGGGCCACACCCGGCCTTTCGGAAACGGAGGATCTTGCGCCTTGGGGCTCGAACGAGAACGCACAGATGAAGGCGAAAACGCGCAAGTGAACCTGACTTCGAAGGCTTGCAAATTCCGGATGACGATATAATCTTTTCCCTCGGGCCAATCTCTAACTCCGCGAAGGAAACGAACGATGCGTAGTACGATGGCAAAGTAGTTCCGTTTGATGATCGCTTCCATCACGTTCGGATCGTCGTTGAACTGCCGATGCGGATCGAGTGTGCCGGTTCGAAGGGAATCACAACAGGATGGGTCTTCCGGGATAGCACTGAGCCAAGTCAGATTCGTGGCGCACCCTACGAAATCAAATTCACTACAACGGAGAGGAACAGATGCTCGATCCAGCCCTGAGTTTTTCGCGCCGTAAGTTCATTGCTCAAAGTTCTTGTTTTGGAGCCTTCTATGGTTTGGCCAGTTTGATCCCCTTGGCTGAGCTAACCCCAGAAGTTCTCGCAGACTCGCGCGTGTCGCAAACGCCGATCGTTGACAAGGGTTTCGCGTCGGTGCGCAAGGTTGGCGAAGGACTATATGCCACGATTTCCGATGCGTCGAAGGGCTTCACCACCATATGCAATGGCGGCTTTCTGGCCGGGAAGGACGGCGTACTGCTCATCGAGGGTTTCGGTTCGCCGGCCGGAGCCTCCTTCCAAATGGATGCGTTGCGGACCGTGACGAAGGTGCCGGTGAAGGCCGCGCTGGACACGCACCATCACTTCGATCACTCGATGGGTAACGCCTTCTACGGCGCGCAAGGAGTGCCACTCTGGGCGCACGCGTCGGTCGCAAGACGAATGGTGGAAAGCTATGTGCCAATGCAGGGAGCGGATAAGGCAGCCATCCTCGGCGGGTACGAGAAACGACTCGCCGCCGCGAAAACCGACACGCAACGTCAGCGTGCTCAGGGCGATTTGAATGCCGTCGCGGGCATCTTTCAAATCGCGAACGCAAACCTGCTCTCCCTGCCGAACCATCCGATCAATCCAGCGGCCCTCCCCATGACCATCGATCTCGGTGGACTTTCCGCCGTGCTGGAATCGCATCCCGGGCACTCGGGCACAGACATCATCGTGCGGGTTCTGCAGCAAAACGTGGTTTACACTGGCGACTTGCTCTTCAGCGGGTGGTATCCCGTGTGCGTCGATGAGCAAGCCACGGTTTCCGGATGGCGCGAGACCCTGAAGAAATTCGCCGCCTTCGACAAAGACACCATTTTCGTTCCCGGCCACGGCCAGATTTGCGGCCAGGAAGGCATCGCCACTATTCGCGAAGTGTTCGACGACATCGCCGGCCAGGCCGAGAAAATGTACAAAGCCGGTGTCCCGGTCCAGGAAGCTGTCGATCGCTACGTCGTGCCGGACAAATTCAAGAACTTCCCCATCTACTGCTGGGGCTTTACCATCAGGCCGACGATCGCCAAACTCTACGAGGAATGGCGCCCTATCTAGCTGCTCGTTCTGAGCTCTCCGATCGCCTTCCGCGGCCCCAGATTTGCCGCTAGATGCCTTTGGTGGCCGCGAAGCGTCTTAGAAATCCAGGCGCAATGAAAGCTGCCCGGTGCGGTTCCCGCTGTTCTCCGCCGTCTGCACGTTCTGCACGATACCAAACGACGACGATGTTACGTTTGTCGGGGGCGGCGCAAAGTTGGGATGATTCAGCAGGTTCGTGAACGTGCCCTCGAAACGCAGCCGGAGCCGTTCTTTCCAACGAAATGTCTTCGACAGCCCGGCCGCGATGGTGGTTGTACCGGGACCCTCCAGGCTTCCGACGGCGCAGTTCCCGACGGGCCCCGAAGGAATCGGATGGAACGCTCCCATGTCGAACGTACTGCCCGTGGCGGGATTGGCAACATTTCCGTTACCGAGGCAATCGGGCCGCTGAAACGACCCACGATAGGAAAGGTTCAAGTTTCCCGGGTCGTAGCTCGGGCTCGTGGTAGGCGTCAGGTATGGGCCTGTCTCCCACAAACTCACCGTGCTGAGGGACCATCCACCCAGCGCCGCTTCTGGAATGGCTGCCATTTGGCCAGAGAATCTGCGGTTGCTTCCCACGGGTACGTCGTAAAGCGCGGATACCAGGAGCCGGTTGCGCCGCGTTTGCGCCACGTTGCCGCGATTCGCGGCCAGATCGAATCGGTTTGCCACTGGCGTTCCATAGATGATTTCCGGATTGAACGTCGTCGGGCGTCGCCGCCCACATTGCCAAGGCTCTTCGCCCATACGTGGCTCGCCTGCAAGGTGAGTCTTCCGCGTAGCCGCTGGTTCAACTCCGACTGCAAAGCCTGATAGTTCACGTGGCCAGCATTGTTGGTGGAAAGAATCCGGCCCCAATTCGGATACGGCTTCGGATTGGGATTCGGCGAAATGTTGCTCGGTTCCACCTGATTCAGGTCCACCGTCTGGCTCATACGATAGGAATTCATCCCCACGTAACTCTCGCGCAAAGTGAGATCGCGCACCAACTCGCGTTCCACCGTGAAGTTCCACTGCGCCGATTGCGGATCTCGATAGTTTGCCAGCGTATTTTGATAAAAATCACCGGTGCCCGCGATCGAGGTCGGAACGTCGGGCGTGCGAACGTTGGGGAATTGATAGGTTGGCGGACCCGTCGTGGGGTTTGCATTGAACGTGGTCCGCACCACGGAAACGTCAATGTTCGTGGTGTTGAAGGAAAGCTGGCCGAGATTCGTCATCGTGAAGATTCCGATCCCGCCGCGCACTACTGTCTTGTTGTTTCCGAAGGGGCGGTACGCGAAGCCCAAGCGCGGTTGATTTTCGAAACTGTCCGTAAGGATTTGCAGGGTTATTTGACTGGATCGGATTCGTTTTTTTTTGATCGGTGAGGCTAGCGTGGAAAAATCTCGCCAAAGGTGTGGATGGTCTCACTAGCAGTCCGTTGGGCCGATGGTGCTGCGCTGCGATCGCAGAGCGCGCAATGCATTCCTGCGATTCGTGCGGCTTCCACTTCTTTTGGCGCGTCGGAAATGAACAGAAATTCCCGTGGCGCGCGGCCGAGCGACGCGGCGATTTTGTCGTAGCTTTCGGGCGCCGTTTTGATTCCCGTTTGCGTGTCGAAGAAACCTGCGATGTGCCTAGTCAGATCGCCGGAAATCACCGTGCGAAAAAGCTGCTGTTGCGCGAGCACGCTGCCGGATGAATAGATGCAGATCTCTCTCTGCTGCCGGCGCCAGCGATCAAACGCTCCGGGAACGTCAGAGTAAACCTCGCCGTGCAACTCCCCATTCTCAAATCCACACTTCCAGATTTTCCCTTGCAGAGATTTCAGAGCGGTGTTTTTGCTGTCTCTCGCGATCAGCCATCGAACATACGCAACGATTGAACGAAGGCGCGCCTCGTCGGAATCGCTTAACCAGGCAGGCGGCTCGAATCCGGTAGCGCGATCCTGCTCATTCTGCGCCTTCAACTCTCGAACGAGTACACCAACCTCAGATTCCGCGAGGTGTTCACGCAAGAACGGCTCAACATTGTGGGTGGCATAAGGGAATAGCGTCTTGTAGACGAAGTCGATCGGCGTAGTCGTGCCTTCGATGTCGAGCAAGAGTACGCAGACTTGATCCCATTCAGCGAGAGACACGCGCGCTACTTCACGGCGGTCGGCGGCGGGAGGTACCGCGGGCCCCAGCAGACTGGCTCGTACTTGCGATCCACGCCACTACTCGTATAATGCGGAGTCCAACCCGAAATATCCTGGAACAGACGGATCGCGCGAATGCGCCGGTCGCCGCATAGATCAAACCAGTGCAGCGTGCCGCGCGGAACGCGAACTAGATCGCCCGCCTCGACCTCCAGCGCCACAACCGGGCTATCCTGCGGATGGATGTGAAACAGCCCGCGCCCGGCAACGATATACCGCACTTCATCTTCATCGTGGCGATGCTCGATGCTGAACTTCGCCAGCATGGCATCGAGCCCCGGCGTATTAGAATTCACGTCGATAACATCGGCAGTCACATATCCACCGCGCCGCTTCCACTCCTCAATTTGCGGAGCATAGTCGCTCAGAATCCGTTCCGCCGAGGCATCGGCCGTGACGCCATCGGCAAGCGGCCAACGCTCGTATTCAATCCCGATGCCGGCAAGATAATCTCGAATTTCGGTTTGCTCGTGCAACGAGCGTTGTTCGTCGGGAATGCGAAGGACCGCCATAACGACATTCTCCTGGTTCGATCCGCGTCTCCGCTAGATCGCGCGCGACCCAGCCCCAGATCGAACCAACACTTCCATGAGGAACTCTAAAATTTCAACATGCCGCTTCGCTTCTTGCAAGCTCGAACCCCAGGTGTAAAGGCCGTGTCCGCGCAAAAGAAATCCGTGAACGCCTGGATTTTCGCGCAGCGCTTCCGCAGCGCGTTGCGACAACTCCATCATATCTTGCGAGTTCTCCAGAATCGGCAGCCACTCGCGGTGCTGGTGCGTTCGCACGCCCTCCAGACCCTTCAGCATTTCGTAACCTTCGAGCGCCAGCCCTCCCTGCGACGCATGAGTCCCGGAGAGTACGGTACTCCACACCGAATGCGTGTGCAGCACTGCTCTCGCGCCTAATCCGCGGACGATCGCAAGATGCAGCAGTGCTTCAGCGGACGGCCGCCCGTCGCCACGCACGACTCTCGCCTCATCATCCATCTCCAGAAAATGGGCAGCCGTCAAGGCGCCTTTGTCCAAGCCCGTGGAGGTGATGGCCAGCCGCAGCGGCTGACGAGAGAGAACCGCGCTGAAGTTGCCGCTCGTACCCAACACCCACCCGCGCGCGTAAAAGTTGCGCCCGAGCGCGGCTAATTCGGTAGCGACCCCCGAAAAGCCATCGATCTTCCCTTTGGCTTTGACCGGACGCGCCCCGTTTTTTTTCATCATGCGTCGTTTCGATTTTTTGTGCTTCTTCATCCGACCGCCATTTCTTCCACGCAAGCGAGCGCTCATCCTTTCTAGCGACGCCAGCCCAACGCAAGAGAATAGCAGTATGTCCGTCGATACTGCGCGCAAGATTGCACGCCAGACGCGAGTGCACCGTTCCCTCAGACCGCACGCGGCGCCTCCAGGTACGCCCATCTCTCCACGATCTTCCTGTTGGCGATGCGCCAGATGACGATGCCGCGAAACTCCAGCTTTCTTCCATTCTGACTATCCGTCGCCGTCCAATGATTCCGCACCACCACTCTGTCATCCTCCGCAATCATGTCTTCGATGTTCACGTGCAAGTCAGGAAACCGCTTCAGCGCACCACCTACGTATTGAATCGCGCCAGCAGGCCCCGACGGCATTCCCGGCGGCACGTCGGCGCCGTGGTCGACAAAATCTGCGGCAAAGTTCACATTTCCGACCTGCACGTTCTTTTTATTGACGAACTCCTCGAAGTGATCACGGATAAATTCGCGGGCCTCCCCATGCGTCATTCCCGTTTTTGCGTTGATCGCATCCATATTCTCTCCTCGCCAGCGAGAGCGGCGACAAGCCTGCACTCCCCCAATTCACAAGCCACCGTTAAACCTTCGCCGACTGCCCGCGAAACTCTCCGGCATGCTCTTTCAGAAATGCATCCATTCGCACCGCGGGACGTCCCAGCAATTCTTCCAGCAAGCCGTTTACGGTTCCACCTTGTCCGCCACGATAGTATTCCTGCAGTTCGAGCAATGCCGTCACGTGCCACCCTGGCATGCCCTGCTCCAACATCGCCTGGCGCTGCGCTTCCGCCGGGATGTCCACGTACGTTGCGGATACTCCCGCATGCCATGAAATTTTCTCGGCGAGCTCTGCACAGGTCAGCGCTTCCGGCCCATTCAATTCGTAGGTCTGCCCTTCATGCTCGCCGCTTCGCAAAGCTTTGGCCGCCACAACCGCGATGTCTCGCACATCCAGATAACTCATCCGGGCATTCCCCATGGCGCCGTAAAATGCACCTTGCGCGCGAATGCTGGGCGCGTAGTACGTCAGCACATTCTGTATGAAACTGTTTGGTCGCAGAACGCAGTGGGCCATCTTCGTCGCCTTCAGCCGGTCTTCCACCTTTCGGTGCCAACTGGGAAACGACTTGTGGTAATCTCCCGCACCCAGCGCCGAGTTCAGCACCACCCGCCGAACGCCAGCCGCCTCGCTAGCCTCAATCGCATTGGTTTCGAGTTGCACCAGGTCCGGAATCGGCGAGCAGACCAGATACACGCTCTCGACATTTCGCAAAGCCGCCGCGAGGCTGGCCTTGTCCGCAAAATCCGCGATCACCGTTTCCGTTTGCGAAGGAGCCTTCGCCGCTTCCGCTTTGGACCGATACATCCCGCGATGCTTGTCGCCATTTCGTGCCACTTCCGCCAAAACCGCTTTGCCAACGTTCCCACTTGCTCCAGTCACCAGAATCATTTGTTTGCCTCCTGCCGAGCGCACGCCAAAGAAAGGCACTGGCGTTCCGGCCCTGCACAACTCGCACACGATTTCTTCATTTCGTGGCGATTTTCTTCGCTTCACTGGGATGGTATAACCATAGAAAAGCTGCGGGAAGTACGCACAATTTTGTAAGTCAGCTACACAAGATTCGGAGGCCCAACTTGAAGAGTAATCACGGCTGCCCGGTGTCGGGCACCATCAATTGTGTCAGCGGCAAGTGGAAGGTGCTGGCCATCTGGCATCTCGGCTTCGGGCCAAAACGCTTCGCTCAACTGCGCGATCTGCTGCCCGGCATCAGCGAGAAGGTACTGACCACACAGCTACGCCAGCTCGAAACCGACGGCATCATTCACCGCAAGGTAAAACGAGCCTCGCCACCACAAGTAACCTACTCGCTGACTCGCGCCGGCGAAGAACTGATCGAGCCCATGAGCGCCCTCTGCAGCTGGGGCACCCGCTATCTCGGCATTCCGCCGAGCCTCCCCCGTCACCCGAAAGCATAGTCCTGCGTGCCGATATTGTCAGCGGTTGAGGATTTGGCGACGGTCGGTGGCCGTACGGCCCTGTTGATCGGCTCGGGTCGCATCTAGCTTCCGTGTTTTCAGGACTTTGAGCAACGGCCACGCAAGATACGCTCGGCAGAAGAAACGCCCGCAAGAGCAGTATCAGAGTGCTCGGCAAAGTTGCCGTCCAAGTCGGGAAATTCTTTCGCGGACCGGCAGGGCTGGCTCGCATTACGTGCTCCTGTTGACTTCGCCGGAGCCCGCCAGCCCGCGCTTCTCCAATCTGTAACATCGATATTTCAAACTTGACCCTGCCGTCGGCAGGATTAAAATCCTTCCTCATCACGACCATCTCCCAACGTTCGAAGGAGGGCTCGCCATGAAAAGGCTCATTCCCTATCTGGTTGCGGTCGCGTTCCTTCTGTCGGGTACTGCCGCCGCGCAAAGCAACGCGCCGACCTCCTCGCGATCGAAAACCATCACGATTTTTGGCTTAGTTAGCGATGACGGAAAGAGCGTCTTGGCTAAAGATAGCCGCACCTGGTTAATCACCAATCCCAGCACGCTCGCCGGGCGCGAAGGTCACCGCGTCAAAATCAAGGGTCGCACCTATCCGGACACCAGCAATATTCTCGTCCTCACCGTCAAACTCACCGACGCGCAGACGCAATACGCCGCGAACAAAAGTGATTCAGCATTTCACCGCTAGCGGTACCCGCTAGGCCAAGCCGGTTCTTAATCTGTATTCTCCTGTCGAGCAATCGAGATCCATGTAACAACGTACACCAACGCCAACGCCGACGCCTGGTGGTCAGCGCTCAGGTTGCGTCCTACCCAGACGCAGCAGACGTGTTCGTCGCGGTTAGGATGGTAGCGAGCGCGGTGTTAGGAAATCGTAAGCTGGATATAAAGCTGGTATTAGGAAGGCGAAGAGATCTCGCCGCCAGGCGAATTCTCTTTGCGCCGACGGTGAATAATCCGGGTCTGTTGTCGAGAAATAGAGCTAGCGAGGCTGGGCTGGCTGCGCTGGTTGGGCTTGCCGTGCTAGAGCCTGGCCTTCGGCCATTATCCCTTGGAACGCGCTTTCGGTGCCGTTCGTGAGTTTCACGACCTGTTGCGCTCTCCCTGCCAGTTCCTGCGCACGCGGATCGTTGGGATCAATTTTTCCCTGGCCTTCCGACTGCAGCGCTTCCATGTCCGTCAGTACTTGCTTCATGGCCTCGATCAATTGCCGGGAACGATTGACGTAGGCCACCTTCGCGGAAAAGAGTTTGTTTTCCCAATCGTGGCGTCCCGGAAAATCCTCGGTGCTCTTCAGGACGATCTCTGAGAGTTGCGCTCGATCGAAGGAAGCTAGGCGATCCAGTGCGACTTCGGTGGCGCGCAATTTGGCCCACGGACTATCCGTGGACCCCGGTTTGCCGGACAGATCAGGAGCGGCCAAGCTGGGGGCGGCAACTCCGGACGCGCCACCGGCGGAAATACTGTCTTCGGTGATAACCGTCTTGGGCGCCGGAGCGGCCTTGTCTTTCATTTTGTCTTTGCGTGTCTGCCGGGCCGCATCGGCCACAGAGGGCTGTGCATCTTGTGCGGGCGCGGGAACGGATGAAACCAGAAAGCAGGCCAGCGCTGCCAGGAAACTCAATTTCGGCACCTTGCGGCCTCGCAGCCTTGGTTGCCCTGGCTTTGGTTCTCGCAGCTCGAATTTCCGCAACACGGTCGCCTCCAGCGTGGGCGTCTTTCATGAACGCCATCAGGAACACTGCCCGCGAATCCTGTCCGTGGACGTAATTCCCCGCTGCTATGCTCGCGTGGCGCATTGTTGGCGGCCATAGGCTTAAAGTACTGCGATGGCCTATGCGCCAACCGAGGAAGGTGCGCTCCGCTATGCATGGCGAGCTTAGTCGATGTCCATGCCTTCCCGGCGGAGTGGGGAATTGGGGTCGCGCTGCGAAATCTCAAAGGCGATGCGCTGCGTTTCGTCATGGATCAGGCCATTCGTGGCGAGGATCATCGGGCCGCCAAGACGGTACCGCTCGCCAGAGAAATCGGTGACCTTGCCGCCGGCCTCTTCGACCAGAAGCATTCCGGCCGCGACGTCCCACCGGCTGAGACCAAATTCCCAGAAAGCCTCGAAGCGACCGGCGGCGACGCTGGCGAGATCGAGCGCAGCGGAACCGTCGCGTCGAACGCCATGGGAGCGGAGGGTAAAATCCCAGTAGTAGTGAATGTTGGGGCTAGCCATGCGTTTGTGCGCGGGGAAACCGGTGCAAAGCAGGCTGGTGGCGAGCGTTTCGATCTTGGAGACGTGGATGGGCTTACCGTTGAGCGCGGCGCCCTCGCCGCGGGCGGCGGTAAAGAGCTCGTTGTCGATGGGGTTATAGACGACACCAGCCACCAAGACGTCGCTCTGCGCGAGCGCGATCGAGACGCAGAAGCAGGGGTAGCCGTGGGCGAAATTTGTGGTGCCGTCGAGAGGGTCAACGTGCCAGCGAAATTCAGAGGAACTTTCGTGCCCAGAGCCTTCCTCGGCGGCGATCGCGTGGTCGGGGAAATACTTTGTGAGTCGCTCGACGATGGCCCGCTCGGAACGCTTGTCGGCCTGGGTGACCAGATCGGCATCGCCCTTGTAGACGATATGCGGTGGCCGGTCAAATTCTTCGCGAAGAATTTTGCCAGCTTCCTGGGCGATTTCGATGGCGGCTTCGAGGTAACTTTTGGTCATAAGCTGAACACATCGCAGATCGCCACCGGTTCGCGAACCCTGCGCGTGTCTCTTCCACTTTACCATTCGCGCGGATTCTTGCGCAGCGACTCCGGGGACACCGTGAAATCGCTTGCGACGAGCCGCCATGCGCACCGCTCTGCTGTTCCGAACACCGCCGGGTTGCAGTTCGCAACCACCGTCGGACAACCCAGGCCAAGACGTTTTTCCCGCGAGGTGAAACCGTCGCCCGCACACTTGCATGCCCCTATTTTGTCGCTTGATTAACAATGTGTTATTATACTTTATGGTATCGAAACTGTTCATGCGAACGCCTCGGACGCGGCTTCGGCCCTCTGACGCGGCTTCGGCCCTCGGTCGCCCGCCGGCCTGAGCTCTTCCTCGAGGTAAACTCAGCAGGATCCGCACTTCCGAAAAATATGCCTGTAACTCCTTCAGAATCCGCAGATCCAGCAAAGGGTGGGGGAGGGGTGAATTGTCAACTAGGAAGCGGCCAGCCGCTCGTGGTCAGCCGCGACAAAACGGTAGCGCAGCGAATCGCAGCTACAGGATGGGATAGGCTTGGGTTATGAAAATAGTGGGTGGGCAGATCCGGTTGGCGGCTACTGACGTCAGTAACCATCTTGCGTGCCATCACCTTACAACTCTGGAGTTGGGAGCGGCCCGGGGCGATTGGGAGCGGCCGCAGTGGGAGGCGCCGGATCTGGCGGTGATTCAGGAATTGGGTTTGCGGCATGAGCGGCGGTATCTGGAGTTTTTGCGGCGCAGTGGGTTGGACGTTTTGAATTTGGGTGGGATGGATGAGGGCCGGATTGTCGATGCGACGCTTCGGGCTATGGAAGCGGGAGTCGAGGTAATTGCACAAGGGGCGCTGCGGGTGGGGCGGTGGTTTGGGCGACCTGATATTTTGCGCCGGGTGGCGGGGGCTTCCAGATTTGGGAATTGGTCGTATGAGGCCTACGACTGCAAGTTGGCCCGGGAGACTAAGGCTACGACCATTTTGCAGTTGGCGTTCTATTCGGAATTGCTGGGAGAGGTGCAGCGGGTTACGCCCGTGGTGCCCATAGTAGAGGTGGGGCGAGGTGCTGCTTCCGGATCGGGCAACGTTCAGCGGAGTTTTTCGTGGGACGCGGAGGAGCCGGCGATCACGACGTCATTCCCTGAGTTTATGTGGGTGGTGCCGCCCGGCAAGGAATTCGCTGCAGAATGCTATCGCGTGGCGGAATATGCAGCCTACTACCGGCACGTGAAGGAACGGTTGGAGGCGGCTTGCGCGAATGTCGTGCCGGCGGAGACCTATCCGGAGCCTTGCGCGCACTGCGATGTTTGCCGGTGGTTTCGGGAGTGCGAGGGGCGACGGCGGGGAGACGATCATTTGTCGCTGGTGGCGGGGATACGGCGCCAGCAGCGAGACCAATTGGAGGCCTGGTATACGGAGACGGTGGCCAAGTTGGCGGTGTTGCCGATTCCGGTGGCCCGGAAGCCCTTGCATGGTTCGCGTGAGGGTATTGTACGGGTACGGGAGCAGGCGCGCGTGCAGGTGGAAGGACGGACTCGGGCACAGCCCGTGCACGAGGTTTTGCTTCCCGTCGTCGAGGGGACTGGATTTTGCAAATTGCCCGAACCTTCGCCGGGGGATGTGTTTGTGGATCTGGAAGGCGATCCGTTCATTGGGGAGTGCGGGCAACAATACATGTTCGGGTTTTTGGCTGCGGGAGATGACGGTGCGCTGCGGTACGAGAAGCGCTGGGCGTTTACTGCCGACGAGGAAAAGCGCGGGTTTGAATGGTTTGTGGATGAGGCGATGGCGAGGTGGAAGAAATTTCCAGCGATGCACGTGGTTCACTTCGGTGCTTACGAACCAGGGGCTTTCAAGAATTTGATGGGCAAGTACGCTACGCGCGAGGACGAAATTGACAGCATGCTGCGAGCGGGATTGTTTGTGGATTTGCATACCGTTTTCAAGCAGGGGTTGCGGGCCAGCGTGGAAGAGTATTCGCTGAAGAAATTGGAAGCTTTTTATGGGTTTGAGCGGAAGACGCCGCTGGACCAGTCGCGGGCAGCGATGCGGTATGTGGAACACCGGCTGGAGCTGGGCTGGGATGAGGAGGAGTTGCCGGAGAAGTTTCGCGAGGCGATGGAAGGATATAACGGAGAGGATTGTTTTTCGACGGCGGCGATGCGGGATTGGTTGGAGGCGGAACGGAAGAAATTGGTTGATGCCGGAGCGGCGATTCCGCGCCCGAAGCTCGGGGATGGCGCCGCGACCGAGGAATTGGATGCGCGGCAGAAACGGGTTGCGGCGCTGACCGCTCAGTTGACCGCGGAGATTCCCGCGGATGCGGCTGCACGTTCGCCGGAGCAGGCGGCGAAATGGATTCTGGCGCAGCTCTTAGACTGGCACCGGCGCGAGAACAAGGCTACCTGGTGGGAAGGATACCGGCTGGCGGAGTTGGACGATGCCGAATTGCTGGAAGATCGCGCGGGGCTTGCGGGATTGCGGTTTGTGAAGCGGTTGAGCGTGGAACGTAGCATCCCCATCGATCGATATAGTTTTGAGAAGCAGGAGACCGAAGTGCGCTGCGATAAGGATGTTTATTGCCGCAGCGAAAGATTCGGCTGCGTGGTGGAGATGGATCTTGCGGGTTTGACGATCGATATCAAGAAGACCAAGAAGACTGCGGAGTCCCATCCCCCGGCTGTGTATGCGTGGGACCGGCCGGTGAACGTGGATGGGCATGCAGATGCGTTGTTGGGTTTGGGCGATTGGGTGCACGCGAACGGCATCGATGCGGCCGGGCAATCTCGCGCGGTGCGGGATTTGCTGCTGCGCAGGGCGCCGCGGCTTTCGCGGGGCGAGACGATTTCGCCACTGCCGGGAGAAGAACCGCGGGTGACGGCTTGCCGCATCGGTAGCGCACTGGATCATTCCGTGTTTGCGATTCAGGGGCCTCCGGGAGCGGGGAAAACCTATACCGGGGCGCGGATGATCTGCCAGTTGGTCGCGCAAGGAAAGAAGGTCGGAGTCACGGCGCTGAGTCACAAAGTGATTCGCAAATTGCTGGAAGAGGTGGTTGCGGCGGCAGAGAAGGACAAGGTACGAGGAGTGAGGTGTTTGCAGAAACTGAATAATGCGGAGGACATGGAGCCGGCGGACGGAATTGCGGTCGTCACGGACAATGAGGCTCCCTTGGCGGCGTTGATTTCGGGAACCGCGAATGTGGTGGGCGGCACTTCCTGGCTCTGGACGCGGGCGGATTATCTGGAAGCGGTGGATGCACTGTTTATCGACGAGGCAGGACAGATGGCGCTGGCGGAAGTGGTAGCTGTGGGGCAGGCCGCACGAAATTTGGTGCTGATCGGCGATCCCCAGCAACTGGAGCGGCCATTGAAGGGGAGCCATCCGGCGGGGGCTGAGAAGTCAGCGCTGGAACATTTGATCGGAGAGCACAAGACGATTCCGGCAGGGATGGGAATGCTGCTGCCGGAGACTTGGCGGATGCATCCGGGAATTTGCGAGTTTACTTCGGAGATGTTTTACGAGGGGCGGTTGAAGTCGCGCGATATTTTGCGGAATCGTGTGCTGACCGGTCATCCTTGCTTGAGCGGAGCCGGGTTGTGGTTTGTGCCCGTGCGGCACGCCGGTTGCCGGAATTCATCGGCGGAGGAAGTGGAGACTATAGGCGCAATCGTGGCGAGTTTGGTCGAGCGTGGAACGAAGTGGTTTCGCTCTGCAGGGAACAGTGTGCCGATGGGGTTAGACGATGTGTTGATCGTAGCGCCGTATAACGCGCAGGTTTCGGATTTGCTCGTGGCGCTGCCCGATGGCGCGCGCGTTGGAACCGTGGATAAATTTCAGGGGCAGGAGGCACCGGTGGTGATTTATTCGCTGACGACGTCTTCACCGGAGGATGCGCCTCGGGGGATGGAGTTTTTGTACAGCTTGAATAGATTTAATGTAGCCACTTCGCGGGCGATGACGGCGGTGATTGTGGTGGGGAGCCCGAGATTGTTTGAGCCGGAGTGCAAGAGTCCGCGGCAGATGCAGTTGGCTAATGCGTTTTGTGCATTTTTGGAGCGGGCGACGGTGGTGGAGTTGTAGTGTGAGAAACAAATCTGCCAGGGCGACGCCACGTCAAGAAAACGGAAAACAAGACCCGCGCTTAAAACCGAAGGGTGGGGCACTCCCGGAATAAAGAAAGACGGAATGGGTGGAAGGACCGGATCGCCCGGATCCTTATGGGTTGGTCAACCGGTCGGGTCCTCAGGGGGCTTTGCCTACCCACCAGAGGACTTTGGCTACGATTTTCCAGTTTGGCCTGGTACTGATGGTGATGGCTTCGTATTCGCCGTTTTCGGGTTGTAGCACTTCGGTGTGGTCGAAGCGGCGGAAGCGCGAGATGGTGAGGCCTGTGTCTTTGTGCCAAGCAATGACGATTTTTCCGTCGAGCTTGTTCAAATCGGTTTCCGAAGAATCGACGGCCACCACAAATCCATCCTGAATCAAGGGCACCATGGAGGTGCCGCGCACCCGGAGACAACTGGTGTATGCAGGATTGGGACACCAATCTTTTGGAGCAGCAATCATGCTTTCGACGGGCGCGTCGCTGAGCAGCGGCAGGTTGTCGCCCACTTTCTCGACCGACCCGGCCGCTACCTTCAAGAGCGGGATGGCCACGAGCTCATGCTTGTGCCCGGCCCTTTTTGGGCCACTACCCGCACTCACGATTTCGAAATTGTGCAACGTTGAAGTCTGGGTGTCTTGCTGGAGGGTAGGCAACACGCGAAGCACGTCTTCGCTGCGCAAGCCGGCGCGCTCCCAGAAAAACCAGCACGTGGCGTCGCGCGACAAATTTCCCAGTCCGATGTAACCGTGAGAAGGAGGCTCTTGCGCGCCGCGCTCCCAGCGCGAGACGGTCATGGCCGAAAAGCCGATTCTGGCGCCGAGACTGGCTTGATTCAGTTTGAGACGAAGACGCAAAGCGCGAATGGCTTTGGCCCAGGGAGGGCGGCCGGAGGGAGTTGGTTTCCGGAACATCGAACACCTAAACAACAACTGTACGCCAGCGTACGAGGGGAAGCAACCAGAAGAGTATCGTGTGAGGAGTCTAACAAATTAGGCTAGCCGCGAACGTTAAAAGAGCGTACGGTAGAGATCCGTCGTTAACACCTTCCGCACAATTCAGCGACAGCGGTTTCCGTGCGAAAGCAGACGAGGTTCGCCGAGGAGTCGCAACGTGTCTAGCAAGGTTACGCTCAGCAATACATCGATGAAATCACCCGGATCTTCCAACGGCAACAACAACAAACCCGCGGTAGCCAACAAAATCCTGCAGAGATTGCCGCGAAAAGAATACAAGGCGGTACTTGCACGGACAGAACGCGTGGATCTACCCATCCACACGGTGCTGAATGAGATCGGTAAAGCGATCGAGCACGGCTATTTCATGAACAGCGGCCTGGCTTCGATCTTGACGGTGCTAGCTGGCGGAAAAAGCGTGGAAGTGGGTCTGGCCGGAACGGAAGGATTCGTGGGCGTGCCGCTGGTGGCCGGATTCAAGAGCAGCCCAACGCGAGTGATCGTGCAGATCGAAGGGAGCGCGTTCAAAATCAGCGCGAAGGATCTGGTGCGATTATTGCGCGAATGCCCGGCGTTGGAGCGGAGTTTGCAGCAGCACTCGCAAGAAATGTCGCTGCAGTCAACGCAAGTGGCGGCTTGTAATCGCTTGCACGATGTAAACCAGCGGCTGGCACGATGGCTGCTGATGAGTCAAGACCGTGTGGGAGGCAACGTTGTGCAGCTTACGCAAGAGTTTTTGGCGCATATGTTGGGTACCCGCCGCGCCAGCGTGACTGTCGCCGCAGGCGTACTGCAAAAAGCGGGCTTGATTGCCTACACGCGAGGCGCGGTGACCATTGAAAATCGCGATGGATTGGAAGCCGCGACTTGCGAATGCTACGAATCCATCAACCGGCAGTCCAGCTTGTGGAAAAGCGAAACCCAGGGTTGAGCTTCAGTTCAATGGCCTTTCGACAGTGACTTTGAGGCAATTCACACCTTATCCAGTACCTCTTGCCAGCATGAGTCCTCTTCCCCGGCCAATTCGGTCCCGAATCGGGACGACTTCCTACCACCAGGCTACACGGAGCAGTGTATTGCTTTTAGGGGCGTAGCGTTGATACGGTGGCGTCCTAACTGGGGGCGGTCATGTCGGAACGTATTCTCATCGTCGACGACGATCCCAACTTTCGAAAACAGACGCGAGAGTTTCTTGAGCAGGAGACTCCTTACTCGGTGTGTGGCGAGGCCGTCGACGGCCTGGACGCGATTGAAAGAGCGCATCAACTCAAGCCGGATCTGATCATTTTGGACATGTCCATGCCTCGAATGAATGGACTGCAAGCAGCGCGCGTATTGAGGCAAATGATGAGCGACGTGCCCATAATTCTTTTTACGCTGCATGCCGGTGCGATTTTATTCTCCGAGGTGCAAGCCGTGGGTGTGAGTTCCGTGGTGTCGAAGACGGACGGGTTTGATGAGCTGCGAAAGCAGGTGGAGAGCTTGCTGGAATCGGTGTAACGATATTGGTCGTGCAAACGGTTTGGCGTGCCGAGGTGATCGTTCCGCGTTATGCCGCAAGCCGCACGAAACCCGCAGGAAGGCGGTCGCTACGAAGCCGCGTTGGATTTGCTTCCCGCCGCCGTCAAATCCAGGACTACGATGCGTTTGTCGGCGTCAAGGTCGAGATCCAGGCGTTCTTTTTCGAGCATGGCGAGCGCATTCAAAGCATCGGCAATCGCCAATTGTTCGTGGGCATCGAGCGGCACGCCGTCGAATTTCCTGCCGCGAATTGCGTGGCGAGCTTCGCTGATCTTGTCGGGCAGCTGTCGGGTGTCGGTTTCCAGAGCGGCGGCGAGGTAGGGTCGCTGCCATAGGTAGCGAACGTTAGGAATATCATTTTGAACGTCCATAGCAGACCTCCTGCGAAAAAGGAAGAGAGGTTCTCCGCCCGGCCCTGCTGAAATACTAATCCCGCGTTTTTACATTTCAAGCGGCTCGTCGCGATCTGCGTGCCTTGTTCGCTAACGTAGTAAGAAATGAAATCCATGCTGGCTGCACGACTGTCTGCGAACAAGCACGCGCGGAAGGGTGCACGGGGAACCGGGGAAACGTTCACTGCGGCCCGGTTAGATAGGTCTGGCGGTGGCGGACCTGATAGTTGCCGGTGACCTTGATTTCGATCTTGCGGTAGGTGTTGGCCGGACCGCGGGGCTCGGGGTAGTAGCCGACACGGTATTGGGTGCGGAGTTCGCGGTTGATGCGGTCGAAGATGCCGTCGAGTTCCTGCACTTGGTCGGGGTAAAACATGGCGCCGCCCATGGTGTCGGTGATGGTTTCCAGGGCGTGCTCGCCGGCGGTGTTGCGGCCGCTTTCGTTTTTCACCGGCCGGACTACGACGGTGTAGAGCAGGGCGCCAGACTTTACGGCGGCTTTGCGGGCGGCGTCGAAGTCGGCGTAGCTGGTCGTTTCGCCGGCGTCGGTGACCAGGATGATGACGCGGCGGCGGTCGTCACCGCGGCGCTCGAGGGTGCGGGAGGCGAGCAGGATGGCGTCATAGAGAGAGGTGCCTGAGCCGGTAGGCATGCGATGGACAGCGGCCTCTAAGGTCGCCACGTTGTCCGAGAAGCCGGCCAGCTGCGTGACGTCCTCGCCGACAGCAAACACGGAGAGACGGTCGCCCGGGCGCAAAACCTGGCGAATAAAACGCGCGGCGGCTTCCTGTTCGAAGGTGATCTCCTTGTGGGCGCTGAGGCTGGCATCGATCATGAGCGCAAGATCGAGTGGCTGCTGCGTTTCGGACTCGAAGACGGCGAGCTTCTGTTCGACGCCTTCCTCGAAAATTTGAAAGGCTTCGCGCGGGAGATCAGGAGCCGGTCGATTGTGATCGTCGAGGACGCTGGTGAGCACGTTGACCAGCTGGACGTTTACCCGGATTTTTCCGCGCTGCTGCTGGGCAGTTTCGGAGTCGTTGTCTAGCGGATTGACCGGGGACGCTGGTGCGGTTGTTGTTGTGGCTGTGGTGCTTGAATTGGACGTGGATTTGCGCGCCCAGGGCGGTCGATCACTTTGCGCGCGGGCTCCGGGGGTTGTCGCTAAGGTGGCGCTCAGACACAAAAGCGAAGCGAAGAGCGCTGGGTTGGGCGTTGGTCGCATCAGGGTATTAGGATGCAGGTTTTGTGATTGGCGCATCGGGCGGAACGGGAGGCAGCTCGCCATCGGCCCAGACGGCGCCGTCTTCAAAGTACTCCTTCTTCCAGATGGGGACGGTGCGCTTCAGGGTGTCGATGGCGAAACGGCAGGCGTCAAAGGCGGCGGGACGATGCGGAGCGCTGACGGCGATGAAGACGCTGGTTTCTCCGATCTCCAGGCGGCCGAGACGGTGCGCGATGGCAACGCGATCGATCGCGAATCTTTCGTGGATGGTGGCGGCGATCTCGCAGATTTTGGTTACGGCCATGGATTCGTAGGCTTCGTAATCGAGATAGAGGGTGCGGCGGCCGTGGGACTGATTGCGGACGCAACCGTCAAAGGTAACTACGGCGCCATCTCCCTGGCCACGAACGTGGGCGATCAGAGCCTGGTGGTCGATGGGCTCGGGAATTAGCTGGAACAAATCTTCCTTGGGTTGCGTTCTGGGCATGGAGGGTTGATCAGCCGCCGCTGACAGGCGGGAGGAAGGCGACCTCGTCACCCGCGTGAAGCGGAGTGGTCCAGGCGGCGAATTCCTGGTTGCGGGAGGCGACCAGCGAGGTGCGAAAGCGCGCGAGTTCGAGATGGTGGGCGGCGTACTGGGCGAAGAGGTCTTCGATACGCGCATTCTCGGCGAGTTCGAAAGAGTCTTCGGAGCGGCCCACGATCTCTTTCAGGCGGCCGAAAAACAGCACTTTGACACGGATAGTCTTGGCGGCAATAGACACAGAGCAATTGTAACTCTGGAGGGGAGTTGCAGCCAGCAGAGCGGGTTGCGCGGTGCGTTGGGTGTTACGTTGTCGGGGCATGCGGGCGTCGGTCATGGCCTGGGGGGTTAACCCCCGGGGCAGCGTATAGTTGCGGAAGAGTTTGCGGGTGGGGTTTGACTGAACTGAAGATCGGCCGCTACGAATGCTCGGCGCGATGCAGTCTTTTTTGTGCGTTTGGGGTTTTACGTGTCGTGGGGTGCACACAATGAAGGTGTTGATGACCGGCGCGACCGGGTTGGTGGGCACGGCGCTGACGAGGGCGTTGGTGCGTGATGGCCATAGTGTGTGCCGGATGGTGCGGCGGGAGACGGTCTCGCGAAAAGCCGATTCGCCTTCCGATGCTGCCGGGCCGCGGGTTATCGACGTCCCTTGGGATCCCGAGGCTTCAGGTGGGTTGACCTTCGCGGATTCGCAGGGAGACATTGCCGGCGTTGACGCGTTCGTGAATCTGGCAGGAGCGTCAATCATGGGCGGGCGATGGACGCAGCAGCGAAAGATGGTGGTGCGCTCGAGCCGGGTGCGGACGACGCGATCTGTCGTGACGGCGCTCGGGAGACTAAAAACTCCACCGAGAGTACTCCTGTCCGCTTCGGCCATCGGATACTACGGCAGCCGCGGAGATGAAGTCCTCAGCGAGGATAGCAAGCCTGGCGACGATTTTTTGGCGCACGTCGCGCAGGAATGGGAAGCCGAGGCCGAGAAGGCGAAAGCATTGGGGATGCGTGTAGCGCTGATGCGATTCGGAATCATTTTGGCCAAGCACGGCGGAGCGTTGCCGCCGATGATGAAGGCGTTTCAATTCTTTGTGGGCGGCTCGATGGGTTCTGGCCGGCAGTGGATGTCCTGGGTGACACTGGAAGACGTGGTTGGAATTCTGCGCTACGCACTGGATGACGCGAGTGTGAGCGGCGCTGTGAACGTCGTGGCACCGCAACCGGTGCGCAACGCTGAGTTCACGCGCGAACTAGCACGAACACTGCATCGCCCGGCGATCTTCCCTGCTCCGGCGTTCGCATTGCGGCTCGCGCTTGGCCAAGAAATGGCGGATTCACTGCTGCTGGCAAGCCAGCGAGTCGAACCAGCAAGACTCGCAGACCAAGGCTATCACTTTTTGCACAGAGACTTGCACGCAGCGCTGGCCGCCGTCTTGGCCTAATCACTTCTGGACGTTGAGCGTTACGTTGACGCGAAAAACATGACCATTCAAAGGGTCGGCGGCGGAAATGATTTCAGTCGTCTGACCATCCCTCAAAACAACCAGTGATTGCGCTCGGAACGTCGGCACCAGTGGCTGTCCAACTTCTGGCGCGCTGATGTTGTTTTTGTCGTCGTCCTTCCGCGTCGAGTAGAGCGAGGATCGCTCGATCGTCAGCCTCACCGAGAAGCGTCCGTCATCCTCCGTCGTTAGTCCGCAATCAATGTTGGAGCCGATATCGATATACTGCGCCTTTCCATCCTTCTCCATGCCCGACACCGGGACACGAACTCCGACTCGGAGAAAGTTCGAATAGTTGGTGTACGAACTCCTTTCTGAATTCACCAGAAAGGAGTACGGCAGGATCGCGACCTTCTTTTCGCCGTCGTATTCGGTGAGGGCAACCTGAACCTTCACTGGCGTAACCACCTTCTTCGGTTCTTCGGCCTTGGGTTTGTCCTGTGCACGTCCCGTTGAAGACAGCGATAGCACAACGAGGCAGACCAATCCAATCGGCATTTTCATTTTCATATTTCTCCTTAGTGTTGCTAAAGAATTGTTATTCGGATTGCAGGTCGGGCAGCGGTTCCACCTTCAATTCCGGAATCTCGTTGGAAGCCATCACGATCGGCTCAATCGCCGATGCTGCCGGTAGCGTTCGGGCGAGCAGAGATCGGCTTCGCAGCGTCCGGGCATACTCCGCCAGTACAAACTGCTGATCAGGAGGAACCAGAACTTTTGGTCCGCTCGGGTTGGTAAGCCCTACGATGATCGGCAGCGCGACACGCCGGGCCGGCCGGCGTCGCCGGCCTGCAGGGGGTGCACCGGGTCGTCGATCACTCGCAAACGACGGGGCATCCTTCGAGAGGGTGGCTGCTCCGCCGTTGCTTTGCTCGGCTGCGGCTCGCGTTTGCGTCTCGTGCAAGCGGTATTGCACGTCTGCGATTCCAACCAGGATGATTGCCGTGGCGGCGACGGCGGCCACGGCCAAAACGGGCGCCCAGCTAGGCTTCGCCGCCGGTTCGTGCGCGAGGCGCGCCTGAAGACGCTGGACCAGTGCTCCAGGAAGAGCCGCGTTCATATGGGAGCGAAGGTCTGAATTGATCGACGCGAACAGAACTTGTTCCTCCTGCATGTAGGAGCGGCAGGAGGCACAAACGTCCAGATGCACCCGCATATCGCCGTCAAGCTTCGCGTCCATAGCAACGAGATCGGTTAGCGCCTTTTGGTATTTTTCACATGACATCGCAACTTCTCCGCTAGTTGCTTCCGGGCGAAAAATAATCTGGATTTTACAGTACCGACCGGAAGACTCAGAAGCTCGGCAACCTCGTCGAGCGTGTGGCCTTCCATGGCGGCCAGCAGCAGAACCAGGCGCAGCTTCGGCGATAGTTCCTCGACAGCGCGAGCGAGGTGCGCCTGGAACTCGCTGGAGGCGGCGAGGTCTTCGGTCGATGGACACGGCACGGGCTGCGCCCAAAGCGTTTCGCGCTGTTCGCGGCGTTTGCCGGAACGCGCGCGGTCGAGGGCCAAGCGAAAGGTTATGCGCACCAGCCAGCTGCGGAAGCGTTGTCGGTCGCGAAGCTGGTCGAAGCGGCGGAAAGCGCGCAACAGGGCTTCCTGCGCAACGTCTTCGGCGTCAGGGGTATTGCGCAAGATGCCGCGAGCGATGCGAAACGCCAGCGGGCCGGATTCCGCGAGACGCTCCTCGAATTCGCGACGGTCGGCGGCGTTGGCCGCCTCGCGTGCCCATTCGGTTTCCGCCGCGCGACCTGGCTGGATCAGAACCAGCTCCTGCATCGATTTGTGTGCGAGCTGGCCGCGCTCGCCCTCCCCGTACACCTACCAGACGCCTCGGTGCGGTAATTGGTTCACTGCCGGATTCACAATCGCCCGCAACGGGTGCAGACGCAAGGCCAAGAACACGCATAACCGGAGCGGAACTGCTCGGTTTCAGTCCGGGAATCTGACCGAAGCCGATTCTCGCAGGTGGCGCAGGAAACACGATGCTTGTCCGGACAAGGACTAGAGAAGGATCGCGGACTAAATCGCTGACACATCGATGGTTACGGCGTCCCGTCGTACCAGTGCTCGCATTATTCGTCCCGGATCTAGAGGCCCTAGGATGGTTATCCCGGCTGGTAACCTCTCGCACGGTGGGGCGGACGCGACGGACACTTGCGATGGCATGCGTGGATACCGCAAGCGGAGCAGTGATCGCTGGCAGCATTGGCCGATGCTGCGCCGATCCTGGCGCAATTTAACGGGACTTTTGCGTTCGAGCGGCTACCGGGGGGGTCGCAGCTAGAACGTGTAGGTCGAGCCGCTCGATGGCGGGGTGGCTCCGGTGCAGGTTGGTCCCGCGATTGTTCGCCGTGCCGGAAATGTGGGAAGCCCATCTTCGCGAACAGCTCAGAAATTCACACGTAGCGAAAGTTGGAGTTGTCGCGCCGAGGCCACAAAGCTGGGCGAGCCGAACGTTGGGTTGGCCGCACTGCTGACACCATCTCCAAACTTTCCCGGGACGGGCCCTATAAAATCCGCGGCTCCATACACAGTGTCGATTGCGTTGATGTTCGCGCGATTAAACAGGTTGAAGACTTCGACGCCGGCCTCCAAGTTGAGTCGCTCGCCCAAACTCACGACTCTTTGCAGACGCATGTCGGTGGTATAGGACGCATCGCCGCCGTAGGTATTGCGGCCAATATTGCCCACGCGATCAGAGAAGGGGAATCCGTCGCCGTTGACGTCGAACCCGGCGAAGATGGAGTAGTGACGCGGACTTTGCAACGTATTCAGCATCGATAGTTTGAAATTGCGCAGCGCCGGGGTCCAGTTGTGGGGAGATTCGCCCTGTAACGCGAGGACGAAGCGATGGCGCACATCATTGTCGCCCAGGGCTCGGTCGAGTTGTGGGCGAAGATAATCCATCGGAGAGTCGGTGAGTTGAACGTCGGTCGCAAGATCGATGGACTTGGAGAACGTGTAGTTGCCGAGAATGCTGTAGTGGTTGCCGAAGGCCTTTCGCAAACTAAAGGTTGCCGCATGATAAATGGAATAGCCCGTCGGGCTGGCCAGCAACGAGAACCCAAAATTGGGATCGGCGGGCGTGAAAGACTGCACGCCGCTTGAAAGCGTGCCGCTTGGCACTCCATTGATGCTGAGATACAGCGGTAGTTTGAGGCCATGCACAAATTGGTACCCCACGGAGACGAAGAGACCTTTCGCGATCTCATTCTCCACTTCCAGGCTTGCTTGTTCGGCGTAGGCATTCGGAAACTTACGTTGCACGTAGCCTAGCGGGAATTGGAGCAGTGAGCCGGGGTTGGGGTAAACGCCGGTGTGCGTAAAGGCGGAGAAGGCTTGGCTGGCGAGAAACGGCCCGTTAACACCCACGATTCCGGATGGTCCCAAACCAACCAGGCTGGTGCTGGGAGCGGAAAACTCCGGCAGGATCGGCTGGTTCATGTAGGAGAAGGCTGAAGCGCCCTGCCAAGACACCATAATGTCGCTGTAATCGAACGGGCCGGTGAACAGCCCGAAGCCAGCGCGTACCACACCTTTTCCTTGCCTGAATGAGTACGCCAAACCTGCTCGTGGCTGCACATTTCCAAAGTTTGTGGGATGCATCTTTCCGTTCAGCCTGATATCGGAAGCACTGGGGAAGAAATCAATATCGTAACGCAGACCAAACATAAGGGTAAGGTTCGATGAGGGCCTCCACTGGTCTTGCGCGTAAACGTCAAAAAGTTTATGGAAAAAGTTCAAGTTCACGCTGTCGGTGAAGGCCGAGGCGGCTGGTCCGGCAAAGAGACCCGTCTCGAAAGGCAGTGTCCGCTGGGGAATTTGCTGCCCGAAATAGGATTTCGGCTGCAGAAACAGAAACTCTACGGGGGTGCCGGGGCCGAACGGCGGCGCGTTGAAAGGTGCCACACCAAAAAAGCTCTGGGGACTGAAAATGCCGGCGCCGGGCGTGAAGAACGCGGTTTGCGCGCCGATCCACACAGGCTCCAAATCCCCGCCGAACTTGAACGAGTGTTTGCCCCGGACGTAAGTGAGATTTTCTGTGGCCTGAAAATGCTGCTCGCGGTAGTAATGCACGCCACCCTGGATTCCCCCGGAAGCAAACAGATCCGCAACCAGGAGCGCCGGCTCAAACCCGGCGCCCACGGGATCGAGGTGGAAGGTTCTGCGCCCGAGGTTGAAGATACTTTCCGAGATCCAGTGAGGGCCGAACAAATGGAGCAAGTTGCCGTATACCGTTTGATCCCGGACCGGGTTGTTGCGATAGAAAGAGGGTAATCCTTGACCTGGAGCAGCGCCAGGCAAATGTTGATTCCGCTCGTCGTTGAAAAGGTATCCGATGTTGAGCGTGCTGCTGTCACTCAAAACACCTGTCAGCTTTCCGAAGGTCTTGTCATAGTTCTGAATTTGCAGGGACGATCCCAGGTTCTCAGGCTGCAAACCGAGCATTTCCTTCACTTGGTTGATGCTTGGAGTTCCCGGTCCTAGACACCCGGGGTGATCCGTGCAATGAAGAATAAAGGACGAATATAAAGGTGATTCCGCCCGGCGCTGCCCTTCGTATCCCAGAAAATAAAAAACTTTTTCCCGGCGCATCGGACCGCCAACGTTGCCGCCAAATTGGTTCAGGCGCAAAGTATTGAAGCCGGGCGCCGTCAGCAGGTTGTTCGCATCCAACTGATTGTTTCGGAAGAACTCATACGCAGAACCATGAACATCGTTACTTCCGGACTTGGTCACCGTGTTGACCACAGAACCGAGGTTGCGCCCATTGTCCGCGGTGAACGGGCTGTCGGCCACGCGAAATTCCTGTACCCAGTCGAGCGAGGGACTTACGCGCTGAACTCCGGAAATGCTTGTCGTGTAGTCCATGCCGTCGAGGCCAAAGAATGTGCTGTGCGTTTCGCGCAGACCGCCAAAGCTTAGTTCCAGCACCGTTTCCTGAAACGGAGACTGCGCACCCACAGCAGTGCTGCGTCCCACGTTTGCATTGGGAGTCAGGAGAACAAAATCAATGAAATCGCGACCCGCGATCGGCAGGTCAGCGATTTTCCGCCTTTCGATCACCTGGCTCACTTCGGACGTTTGCGTATCGATGCCCAGAGCTGTTTCGCGAACATCAATCTGCTCCTTTAACGGATTTACGCTCAGCAGAACTCGCACGTAGGCGATCTGGCCGACTGCGAGCGTAAGCTTAGTTCTGGACGGGCTGAAGTCAGCTGCTTCCACGATCAAAACGTAATCCCCAGCGGGCAAACCGGGAATAACAACCAAGCCGGCGGTATCGGAAGATTCGCTGCGAGTTACACTCGTCGAACTGCTTTTCAGCGTGGCTCGCGCTTGCGGTATGCTCGCCCCAGATCCGTCCTCGGCATTGACATTCAACGTGGCTAGTTGCTGTGCGTGAAGACCCAGCGCTTGCAGGATAAATACACAGAAAAACGCCACTGCCCCGCGGAACCCACTTCGCTTCATAGTCCGGCCCTCAATATGATCCACGTCGCGCCACTTGAGACATACGATCGCTAGTGAACCACAATTCTCAAGCTAGGAGGTCCAAGAACTCTGACCTGGAAAGGCGACCCCATCAATACTGCAAAAATACTAGAGATTCCATCGACCGGCCGGCACAAAGCGCGGGTACTCGGGCCTTGCCCTTGTGGTATTGGGCCTGACATGATGGCTGGGGATGTTGGCAACGCGCATCAGCATACTGGATCTTTCCGCGTATATCGGGCTCACGGCGGTCGGAGCATTTACTTTGAATATGCTCCTTGGAATGCTGATGGCTTTCCGCTACAGCCCTGTGCGCTCTTGGCCGCATCGAAGATTTAACTATTTCAAGCTGCACAACTGGTGCGGGTACCTCGCGTTGTCGGCGTCTATTCTGCATCCGGTCACGTTGCTGTTCAACAAAACACCCAGGTTTCAGCTTATCGACCTCGTTTACCCCGTGCATTCACCCAGCCAACCACTGGAGAACACCATTGGCGCCGTCGCGTTGTACCTGATCGCTATCGTTGTTATCACCTCATACTTCCGGACTCGCCTTGGGCGGCGTCTCTGGAAAGCCTTTCACTTCGGTATCTATATCGCGGCCGCTACAGTTTTCTTTCACAGCCTTCTGACCGATCCCGACCTCAAGAATGCGCGCGTCGATTGGTTCGACGGCGGAAAAATATTCGTAGAGGGATGCCTCGTTCTAGTCGCTGGGTTCAGCTTGATGCGCTGGCGGCATGCGCGGAAAAAATCCAAGGAGGTGTCTACCGGAGAGTCACTCTGACGACGTCTCCTATAACTTGAAGTCGCTCGATCAAACTCATTTGCTTGCTATCCGCAAGGATCGCGACAAATCACCTGCGGCTTTGAAGGAGTGTCGATGAACCTGTGGCGGATCGCTCTCGAGGCTCGAGGCGGGTTCGCGGTCTACGTAGTGGTCGGAAGCCTCGCGTCTCGGCCGGTGCCGTCATTTAAAAAGTGAGTTCCTTACATATCCCAGCGTGTACTGGTCGCAGGCCCACCCACTGGCACCCTTCGTTGAAATCTAGGATTCGGCGGCGAGCCAGGAACCTCCGAACAGGAGGCCAGGCCCTAGCGACGCCAGGAAAATTGGCTTGCGGGCGACGAGCGGGCACGTGCTGAACATCTGGAGTGCTGCATGGAGAGCGGCGCCGCAGGTCGAGGAACCCAGATTGCCGGCGGTGCGGGCGATTGGCGGGAACGTTTCTACTGGTACGCCACTCACTTTAGCCAACAGCGAAAGCAGACGCGGATTCGGCTGATGCGTAGCGAACGCCCCGACGGCGCTGCGTGGGATAGCGCTTAGCTTTTCGAGGGCGGAAAGAACTCTTTCCATGCGCGTGATGGCGGCGCGAGAGAGAGCTTCGCCGTCGAACACTACGTCGAGCGTGCCATTTGCGCGGTCTTCGACCTTGACCGCTTCCGAATACTGGCCTGCACAGCCGAAAAGAAATTCGCGCAGGCGATATCCGAGCGATCCAGTCTTCGGTTCCGAGCTGCGAAGTATAAAGGCGCTTGCGCCGTCACCGAACAATCCGCCAAATTCGCCGGCAACTCGCCCGGGAACGAGCGTCCGGCTGTGGAGGTCGGCGGTGATCACCGCAACCGTACGCGCCTTACCCGAGACGATCAGAGACTGTGCAACCGCCAAGGCGTTGACCAACCCCAGGCACGCGCCACCGACATCGAATGCGCCGCAAGTTTCACGCGCTCCAATGCTGGAATGCAGTTGGGCGGCGAGCGACGGGTAGACATGATGGGTTTCGCTGGTGGCGATCATCGCGTCGATTTCATCGGGGCCGCAACCCGTGGAGTGAAGCGCTTCTTGCGCGGCGTGCGTGCCTAGCGTCCGTTCCGTCTCTCCCTCAGCCGCGTACGCGACCGACTCAATGCCGGCACGACTGCGAAGCTTGCCGATGGGCATGCCAAACGCGCGATCGATTTCCTCCGATGGAAGCGTGCGCGAGCCGGTGACGAAGGCCGAGCCCGCCAGGAAGACGGAAGACTGCTGGTCAGAATTTCGCTGGCGATCCGTCACTTGGTCCGTCATCAGCATGGAGGTTACTTTGCCAGCCTCTCTTCAAATCCGGTAGGCGCAGGAAACATCATCCGGCAGAACGTACGAAGTTGCCAGCGATGTTGAAGGATGATTGCGGGTTGTGTTTCGCAGTCAGAAACAACCTGCGCTTTACGTTGGATGCGAGGGGCATGCGTCGAGATGTTCCATAGATGAAATGAACACGGTGTTGCGGCCTGGTTACAATTCGCTAGCAGCGCACGAAAAACAGACAGGCGATCGACGCCGTCGTTGAGCGGGAGAAAATGTTCCGAAACGGGAATGCTATTTCCTTTTAACGGCGGCGTCTAGCAGCCCTTGCTAGCGACGCCGAGATTTCGCAAGCAAGCGCAGAATTTCGAGATAGAGCCAAATGAGTGTGACCATCAAGCCGAACGCCCCGTACCACTCCATGTACTTTGGAGCATTGTTGCGGGCGCCGGTTTCGATCATGTCGAAATCGAGAACGAGGTTGAGCGCGGCGATGACCACGACGAACAAGCTGAAGCCGATGCCGATGGGGCCGCTGCCGTTGATGGCGGGTACCTGAACGTGGAAGAGGCCGAGGATCATTTCGGCGATGTAGAAGACGGCGATGCCACCGGTCGCGGCGATCACACCGAGTTTAAAACCCTGGGTGGCGCGAATGATGCCGGTCTTATAGGCGAGAAGCATGACGAACAGAACACCGAAGGTAAGGCCGATCGCTTGGAAGGCGACGCCGGGATAAGATTTTTCAAAGATGGCCGAGATGCCGCCGAGAACCAGGCCTTCCAGGAGGGCGTAAAGTGGCGCGGTGAACGGAGCCCAAGTCTTCTTGAAGATGGTAACGAAGGCGGTGATCAGGCCGCCGAACAAGCCGCCCATCATCCAGGGGATCGCGTCTTCCGGATTCGGGGAGTGTGAGAGGCCCCAGGTCCAGGCGGAAGTGGCCACAACGCACAGCAGCAGCAGGCCGGTTTTGTTGACAGTACCCTGCACGGTCATGGCTTCGCCGGCGGCGATTTGACCTTGGAAGGCTTTCTCGTTCAGAGCTGGATTCGCGGTTCGAAAGGGATTGGCCATGGGTGGTTCCTCTAAGGTTTCAACCTTAAGTGTACTACTGCGCGGAAATTGGTTCCAATCAGGGTCGACGGACTCTGGCGTGTCCGAAGAAATGGTTATGAAAATCGGCGGTTGGAAGACTAAAGCGATGTTTTCCCGCTGCAACGCAAACAAAGACCGGTTACGAGCAGCAATGGTCACGGGCAGGCGTCACGTCGAACCCCTGAGCCAAGTTGCTGAACAGGGCGGCGCAAGGTAAGATTGTTGCTCGGCGGCGCTATGGTGCAACGGTTAGCACGTAGCCCTTTCAAGGCTAAAATACGGGTTCGATTCCCGTTAGCGCTACCAAACCCCGAGCGCATCGACGTGTCGTAGTCGGAGTCGCCCTTGGCCCATCGGCTGTTCAGAATCCGCACGCAGGTATTGTGGATCGCCAAGCAAGACCCCTGAAACGCCAAGTATCCCACTGCCAGGCATACGACGAGCATCCTCCACGGTTCAAATCCATTGGCAATGAAAACGTTCATGTCGAATGACTCCCTTGGCAAGGTTTATGGCGCCTACCACTGTGTCCAATTGCAGCGAGCAACCTCGATAGCCGGAATGGAGCAATATTACTTGCAAGATAATAAGTAATGTTCGCTTCAGGTTTATGCCGGAACTTATTTTTTGGCCGCAAAGAGGCCTTTAGATGTTGCCGCAAGACTTTGATCGGGCAGGGGTAAAACCGAAGTTACGTACACCCCGATTAATTGGGTTGCCATCGTCCCTACCGGCTCCAGGAGCGGCTCTGGCGGAAGCGGCTACTCGATTCGGCAACTGAAGAAACTATTGAGATTCCTCAGTTCACTCTAATTGAACAAAAAAAGAGGACCGGCTGCGTCCTACCGGTCCTTGGGGTTGTCCTTCAATTCGAGAAGCAAATTTAGTTTGACTCGATCCCCGCCAAACGCAAATCGGGTAAATCATGTATGGCACCTGAAGAGTTCGGGGTTTGATTATAACAATGTCGGCCCCCTTGACCTGAGTAGACTGTGGTTATTCGACGACCATAGTCTCGGGAGACTCGGTTCGAGAGGCTACGTGCTGAATTGGGTTTCGATCTGTGGATCGGCGAGAAGTGTGTTCAAAAAGAGTTTGACCGGGCCGACATGGTTAGAGATGTCCGGTAACTGAACAACTCAAATGTAAAGCTGTCCGGCAGTCCCACTGAGAAAGCTGTTTAGGCGGGTTTAGCTAAGATCCTTACACAAGCCTGTTCGACGAGTTCCCGAAGTTCTGATTCGGCCTCAACTTGATCGCGATAGCGACCAGCTTCAAATCGCGCAGAGACTAAGCCAAGAACTTGTTGAATGGCTCGGCGGCAAGCAGGGTTCTTACCGGTTCGGAGCTGACCGGCCAACTGGGTCAAGAATTTAGAAGTCATTACGATGATTGTGGACCTCTGAGGCCAAAAACTCCATAGAACTCGTCGGTAGTACGCAAACTGTCCGCTGAGTGAAAGGAGATGATAAAAACCAAACTTTTGAAGCAGGTCGACCCCGAGACCGAGTCGCCAAGCGGTTCGCCGCTGACGAGACGCATCAAGCGGCTGTTCACACCTCTTTCCTCCCAGCAGACCGGCCTCGCCTACGGTCATTCCTTTCCCTGCGTCCTTCCTTCATTAAATCCCCATAAGGCCCGCGTCCGCCGCAACCACGGGCGCCTTCGTTCCAACGGCCTTATCGAACGCGCGCAGAGCACCTTGCCAAATTTCGCCTGTTCGCGAAAATGCGCGAGTTCTTCTGACAGTATCAAGCTGGCCAAAACGTCCCAAACCGCACAGTTTGTCGGCGACCCTGCGTGCTAAAGAATCATGCGGAGACGATTTTATGAATACCCGCGCCTATCCCTGGCGAACGGCTTTCCTGCGTGCGGTTTTCGAAACAGAACTAGCCAAAAAGCCCGCTCGGATCAGCTACGCGACCAAAGTGATTGAGGCTCGGTTAGTCGAGTTCGCTCAACCCGACGGCGTTGAGCGCAGGGCTATTGAGGATGCCCAACAGGCTTTGGCGACGCTGGGGGCTGAGGTTTCCGTTCTTGCTGATACGAAAAACACCCGTGGCTCGTGCGGAAACCGCTACACTGAGTGAATTTTGATGGTCCGAACACGACCGCTGGAATGGAACGCGAGGGCCGGCTCTGTAGTCGATATTCCCCCAGGGTTGGCAATTCCCCCAAAAATCGACGGCAAGCATACTTCGCTATTATTCAAGACTACTGAAACGAGCGCGCGCGTACGTTCCTAAGTGAGGTTGCAATGCCGTCTCAAATGCATCCAACTCAAACACCACACCCCTCCCGCCGAAATATCGAGACCATCGCGGAGTTAGAGCACGATGCCCTTCACCGCAGAACGTGGACGGAGCGGTTCAGCGAAAATGCTGTCAAAGTTGTTGGTAGCATCGCCTTTCTTGTACTCAACGTTCTTCTAATAATTGGTTGGATTCTGATCAACCTGCGGTCAATTCCCGGATTAACACCCTTTGACCGATTTCCGTTCGGCATTCTGGCTCTGATCGTGTCCGGAGAAAGCATAATTCTAACCATCCTCGTGCTTATCAGCCAAAATCGTCTATTGCGTCAGTCAGACAAAAGGGCGCATCTTGATCTGCAAGTCGGCCTGCTGGCCGAGCAAGAAATAACTGCTTTGGTCGAGATGGTGCACAAACTTTGCGAGCACGCAGGCGTGGATGTGGACTATTCGAAGCATGCCGAGAACTTTGGCAAAACAACGGACGTACAAAAGATTGTTAAGGAACTCGACGAAAAACTCCCCACCGACTAGCCAATCGGGAGTCGGCAGAAGGCCGCTGCTCTAGCTATCTAGCCAAGAACATCGTCCGTTAAAATGGTCGAGGAATTGAAGCGTCGTGCCGAACTTCTTCTGCACTTCGGGCATCCTTCAACGATTGCGGCCCGGCCGCCTTGCGCGATTGGCGGCGGTTCGTCAACGAAACGGGAAAATCATGTTGCTGCAATTCGGTTCTCAATGCCGCAAGCAAAGCTAGATTTTCGCATGGACCACCGAATCGTATCGCTGTCTTTGCCGGTTATCCCTGGCGGTCTTGGAATTCCTCGTGCCATGCCATTTGAATGGCTTCGAGCTTGGATTCGTTGGAGGCTTGCGGATTGCCCGTAAAGCCGGGGAGCTCGATGATCCATTTGTGCATGTCGGTGAAGCGGACGGTGAGCGGATCGACGCCGGGATGTTTGTCGGTGAGTCCGATGGCGATGTCGTCCAGATTGTCCCAGTCGAATGTTGCGGGCATTTCCGCTCCTTGGACAAGAAGAAAGATCGTTCAAAGGACTGGCTCTCTTTGTTCATCTAGGGGCGCGCTCAAGCGCGCCCCCGCGAGCGTTTCGCGAGTCCGTCCGTTTTAGTGGTCAGCTTCCTTGGCGTAATTTTTATTCCAGTCGGGAATTTCCACGACGATGTCCGTCGTGCCATCGGGGACCGTCTGGCAACCCAAGCGTGACTTCGGCGTGATGCCGGGGGCTTCGTCTAGTTCGTCGAGTTCGGCATCGGTAGCTTCGTTGCAGGACTCCAAACCTTGTCTCACGATTACGTGGCAAGTGGAGCAGGCGCAGACTCCGCCACAGGCATGATCGAGGCCGGCTTTGATGCCCTCGGAGATGTCGAGAATGCTGCCGGGAATTCCGTTGTGGCCGTAGGGGATCTGTGCCGGGTCCACTTCGATCGTCTTACCGCTAGGAAGAAACGTGACTTTGTATTTCTTCGTGGCCGGCTTGTATTTTACTTCTTCGATGTATGGATTACTGCCGCCCATTTTTGCTCTCCTCTGCTACCGGAAACATCCTGCCCGGGCTTACACCGTGCACGGGCTGAAGCTTGTGCTACAAAAAGCTCAGACTTCGGCTAGTTTGCGGCCTTCCAGTGCTGTTGATACTGCGCCGTTCATAATCAGTTCGGCAAGATGTGTAGTCGCTTGGTTCAGCTCATCAATGCGTTTGCGGATGAGCTTGTAATCATTGCCCGCGACGGATTCTGTCAGAACGGCTACCGATTGGTCTATCGCGGCTCGCTCATCGCTCGACAGACTCCCCGACTCCGGGGTGGACAATGCTTTTCGCGTTGCGGTCAGGATCGCTTCGGATTCAGTGCGTGCTTCGATTACCTGACGCTCGGCAAAATCCTGCTCGGCGTATTCGATCGAGTCTTCGAGCATGCGTTCGATTTCGGTGTCGCTGATGCCGTAGCTCGGTTGCACCTCGACAGAGTGTTGCTGCCCGTTGCGCAAATCCTTTGCCGCGACTTGCAGGATGCCGTTCGCGTCGATGAGAAAACGAACCTCGATGCGCGGAAGACCCGCGGGCGCTGGAGGGACTTTCAGCGTGAAACGCGCGAGTGAGCGGCAATCCTTGGCGAGTTCCCTTTCGCCCTGGAGCACATGGATGTCGATGCCGGTCTGGTTGTCGACACCGGTGGTGTACATCTCCTGTGCACTGGCGGGGATCGTGGAATTGCGCGGGATGACTTTGGCGACGGCGCCCCCGTAGGTTTCGATGCCAAGCGAAAGTGGCGTAACGTCGAGCAGCAGCATGTTTTTCACGCCGCGATCGAGGACGTTCGCTTGCACGGCCGCGCCCAGCGCGACCACTTCGTCGGGATTCAACTCGGTGTGCGGCTTGCGTCCGAAATATTCCTCGACCGTAGCGCGGATCAGCGGCGTGCGCGTGGTGCCGCCGACGAGCACAACCTCATCGATTTCCGATGGCGTAAGGTGAGCGTCGGCGAGCGCCTGTTTCACCGGGGCCATGGTGCGACCAACAATGGAACCAATGAGCACCTCGAACTCCGCGCGCGAGAACTCATGAACATAAACTGCCCCGTTTGGCAGCGAAAACCGCAACGTGGCCAATTCGCCATCCGAGAGTTGGTGCTTGGCGGCGATCAGCGCCTTCCGCAGTTCTTGCACCAGTTCTGGTTGCGCGGAAACATCCACGCGATGATGCCGAAGAATTTTCTCGCGGACGAGCGATTGCATCAGGTTGTCGATATCGTCGCCACCGAGATGTGTGTCGCCGTTGGTGGACAGGACCTGGTAGATGTCGCCCTCGCCGGTGGAAATGAGTTTGAGGACGGAGATGTCGAACGTTCCGCCGCCGAGATCGTAGACTGCTACGCGGCCGCGCTGTTTTTCGTGCAGCCCGTAGGCGAGCGCCGCAGCCGTCGGCTCGTTGACCAGGCGAAGAACTTCGAGTCCCGCTATTTTGCCGGCGTCTTTTGTGGCTTGGCGCTGAGCATCATTGAAATAAGCCGGCACGGTGATGACCGCGCGATCGACGATATCGCCAAAATAAGCTTCCGCCCAATTCTTCAGCTCGCGAAGGATGAACGCGGAAATTTCCGGCGGGGTAAAGAATTTGTCGCCGAGCTTAATGCGAATGACGTTCTTGCTTGCGGAGTCGACGCGGAACGGAAAAAGTTTCAGTTCGGTTTGAATGTCGGCAACACCGCGGCCCATGAGGCGCTTCACGGAATAAATGCTGCGCTCCGACTGCGTGAGCAAGCGACGGCGCGCGGGTTCGCCGACGATGATGCTGCCGTCGGGATCGAGACTCACGACGGATGGACACAACGTGCTTCCGCTTGGTCCCGGGATACACTTCGGCGCTCCCGTCTGCGGATCAGTGTACGCGACGAGGCTGTTGGTTGTGCCGAGGTCGATTCCTACGATGCGTCCCATATTCTTTTTGCGTTACTGCAATTCCATTTGAACGTTCCTCACAAGATTGCGGATATACGATCGGCGATTCAGCAATTGGTTCAGTCGGACCATGACGGCCCTCCGGTCGTTGTCGCCGGCCTCCGCTTCGAGCGCGGCGTCCCATTGCTGCGCTGCTACCTGAAGCAGCTCATCCACTTCGCCGAGTTTCTGCTGAAAATTCTGTTGTGCGGTTTCAAGACGCGACTTCAGCGCTGCCAGGTCAGCGCCGCCCTCTTTCGCTTGCCGCAATTCGTCGAGCGACTCGTTTAACTCGAAGACTTCTTCCAAGAGTTCCGGCGGCGCTTGCTGCTTGTGCTCACCTTCTTTGCGCGCGCCTTCAATCTGGAGCAGGTATTCGACGCGCGCAACCGGATCGCGCAGAACGCGATACGCGTCGTTTACCTCCGAGCTGCGCTTCAACGATCGTTCTTGCTCTTCCGGGGAAGCGTTGACGAAATTGTCCGGGTGCAACTTCCAACTGAGCTGCAGAAACTTTTGCTCAAGGCCGTTCATTTCGATCCAGAGTTTGCGCGGAAGGTCGAACAGGGCGAAATGGTCGAGTCTCTCGGGAGCTGTGGAAAGGGCGCTCATGCGATTTTCACTACGATACGAATTCCCTTGAGCTCAGACGGGGCACAAAAAAAGTGGCTGGCGATTGCGGCTGCCAACCACTTGTCGGATCAGCCTGTGACTGGCTCACACCGTGCACGAGCTAAAGCCCGTACTGCTTAAGCGGTGAACGAACTGCCGCAGCCGCAGCTTCGCGCGGCGTGGGGATTCTGAAATACGAATCCCTGGCGCATCAGCGTTTCTTCGTACTCGAGCACCGTGCCGTTCAGATAGAGCAAGCTCTTCGGATCCACGAAGATGCGCGCGCCGTGTTGTTCAAAAACTTTGTCGCGGTCGCGAGCCTGCGTGTCCAACCGCATGGCATAAGACAACCCAGAGCAACCACCGCCCTGAACGCCCACGCGCAGACCGCCCTGTTCGGGCGACACGCCATCTTTTTCGAGCAGCGCACGGATTTTCTTGGCGGCGCGCTCGGTGAGATGGATCGCGGCTACATTCGGGCTGATTGTTTCTGTGGCCATAAATCTTGCTCCAACTACTCGTTCTTGCTTGGCTGGGGCGCTGGAACCTCGCCCGACCGATTTAGTGCGCGGTCTTTTCGGCGACCGGGACTTCGATGCCGTGCTTCTTCTTCCAGTCGCCAATGGCCGCTTTGATGGCGTCCTCGGCGAGCACCGAGCAGTGAATCTTGACCGGTGGAAGCGAGAGTTCGCGCACGATGTCCGTGTTCTTGATGTTCAGCGCTTCTTCGACGGTCTTGCCCTTCACCCATTCCGTAGCGAGCGAGGAGCTGGCAATCGCCGAGCCGCAGCCAAAGGTCTTGAACTTAGCTTCTTCAATGACTTTCGTGTCCGGGTTGATCTTCATCTGCAGTTTCATCACATCGCCGCATTCCGGCGCGCCAACGAGACCGGTGCCGACGTTGGGGTCTTCCTTCGGCAAGCTACCGACGTTGCGTGGATTGTTGTAGTGCTCAACCACTTTGTCGCTATAGGCCATTGCGTGTTACTCCTTTAATTCGTCGTTTCTAAAATTCCCGGACGACACAAAACCTGGCCGCCCGGTAGCGCGGCGCTACTCGAGGTTCCTAGCGCCTTGCCACGGTAGCGGTAGCGTCCAAGCCCGAACTCTTCACGACTTCTTCCGAAAGTGCGACGTTTGGCACGGATGCCGAGCGGCCTGCGGCAAGCTGCCGCAAAGCGTCCTTCACGAGTTCCGCGTTTACGCCGATGCTCTTGAGAAACGCGCGCACCTGCTGCACTTCGTGGAACGAGCGCACGCCCGCGGTGCCTTCTCCGTCGGAGTCGTAGGGCACGAACGATACGCGAAATGCCGCGCCGTTGCCACCGATCAAGCGATGAATCCGAATTGTCCCTTCGTTTGCCATGTCATGTCCTTCAGTCGATGAGATAAATTCTCAAGCTGTCTGCCACTTCATTTTGGAAATGTCGATGCCTTCCTTGGCCATCTCGTAAAGTGGCGAGAGCTCGCGGAGCTTGGTGACGACCTGGACCATCTTTTCGATGACGTAATCGACCTCTTCGGCAGTGTTGAAGCGGCCAAGCCCGAAGCGAATCGATGTGTGCGCCAGATCTTCGCCCACGCCTAATGCTTTGAGTACGTAACTGGGTTCCAGGGTTGCTGAGGTGCACGCAGAACCACTGGAAACCGCGATATCGTTGATGCCCATCAGGAGCGACTCGCCCTCGACATAGGCAAAGCTCATGTTGAGGTTGTTCGGCAAGCGGTGTTCCCAAGAGCCGTTTATGAAGACCTCATCGAGCTTCGCTTCTAGACCGACCTTGAGGCGGTCGCGCAGCCCGCGAAGGCGTTCGGCCTCCTGCGGCATCTCCTTCTGGGCGATTTCACAAGCCTTGCCCAGCCCAATGATACCGGTCACGTTGAGCGTGCCAGAACGCATACCGCGCTCATGGCCGCCGCCATCGATGATGGCGGAAAGTTGCACGCGGGGGTTGCGGCGGCGAACATAAAGCGCGCCAACGCCCTTTGGCCCGTAAATCTTGTGGCCCGAAATCGCGAGCACATCGATGTTGTCCTTCTGCACGTCCACGGGAATCTTGCCGACCGCCTGAACACCATCGACTGCAAAGATAATGCCGTGTTCCTTGGCAATCTTACCGATTTCCTGGATGGGGTTAATGACCCCGATCTCATTGTTCGCGTACATGATGGTGATCAAAATCGTCTTCGGAGTAATGGCCTTGCGCACGTCCTCGGGATCGACCCGGCCGTCCCGCTGCACCGGCAGATAGGTCACTTCGTAGCCGTACTTTTCGAGCCGCTTGCAGGTGTCCAGCACCGCCTTGTGCTCGATCGCCTGGGTGATGATGTGGTTGCCCTTTTCGCGGTACATCTCGGCAACACCCTTGATCATCAGGTTGTCGGATTCCGTGGCGCCGCTGGTAAAGATGATCTCCTTGGGCGTCGCGCCAATCAGGGAAGCAATCTGCGCGCGGGCGATCTCAATCGCTTCTTCGCCGGCCCAGCCAAACGAGTGGTTGCGGCTCGCGGCGTTACCAAACTTCTCGGTGAAATACGGCAACATCGCCTCAACGACGCGCGGATCGGTCGGCGTGGTCGCGTGATTATCCATGTAGATCGGCAGCTTTACGGCCATTTTCCTATCTCCTAAGTCGTGCTCACCAGCGGCCGCGATGCAGCCGACAGTGCAACGAGCGCCGGCTCTTGCGGGTCTTCGCTCATCTGAGAAATCGTTACCGCGCTTAACACATGCAAAATGCTTTCATTGACGCGCCGAAGCGGTTCGCGAACCGAACACCTATCCGTGGCGTCGCAATTTCCGTGATTCGTCACGCACGAGGTAATCAGCACCGGTCCATCGATTGCGGAAATAACATCCAGCGCGCTGATCTGGCCCGGTTCTTTGGCCAACTGATAGCCGCCGCTCGAACCGTGCTTTGCAACTACCAAACCTTCTCGTGCGAGTTTTTGCAGCACTTTCGCCATCAACGTGGTCGAAATCCCGTATTCTTCGGAAATCTCATTCGCGCTGCAAGCGTGCGCGTTTCGGTGCATGGCCAAGTGCTTTACCGCAATCAGCCCGTAATCAGCCTTTTTCGACAGCTTGAACATGAGCGAACTAATCGCCCCCGACGAAATACGACTTAAATAGTCGCACTTGCATAATATCGTGTACCGCGGAGCAAGTCAAATGAAACTCCCGTTGGACACTGGGCAAAGCCTGTATTTCGAGTAGGTTGTAATACCCTGCGGACACGCCTCGCCGTCCTGCAACCGCAGCATGATACCCTGCACTTAGATGGAGGTCGCGGATGCGCCGTTACAAGTGGATGAGGGTGGTTCGAGGCGTTTTTGGTCTTGCAGCGTTCAGCTTCGTCCTCCCAGCTCTGGCAATGAGCCAGTCTGCGCCTGCCGGCAAGAACGCTCCCTCGAAACAATCCTCCTCGCTGAACGAGCAAATCGTCCAGAATCAGACATTTACACTCGTAGGCGCCGGGGATATCGCTGGCTGCAAGGCCATCGAAGGTGCCCAAGCTACAGCCAAACTGGTCGAGCAGATCCCCGGCACTGTCTTTGCTGCCGGCGACCTCGCCTACGAACACGGTAACGCCTCCGAATTTCGGGATTGCTACGGACCAACTTGGGGCCGGTTCAAGAACCGCACCCGGCCGACGCTTGGAAATCACGAGTACGGTGTTCCGAACGCGGCTGCCTACTTCGATTATTGGGGCGCCCAAGCCGGTCCAGTCGGACAGGGCTACTACAGCTACGACCTCGGTGTCTGGCACGTCGTTGCGCTAAACACCAACTGTGATGCTCCGGGCCTGGGAGGCTGCGGTGCCGGCTCGCCACAGGAAGCGTGGTTGCGCCATGACCTGAGCCAACACCCAAACGCTTGCATCGTGGCTTACGGCCACCACGCCTTGTTCAGCAGCGGCTTGTTCAAACGCCACGCGATCCATCCTGAGTTGAAGCAGCTTTGGCTGGACCTCTATGCGGCTCATGCCGACCTGATGCTGGTGGGCCATGAGCATTCCTACGAACGTTACGCTGCCCAAGACCCAGACGGCAACGCCGACCCGAAGCACGGCATTCGCGAGATCGTCGTGGGCACGGGAGGCCGGAGCCACGATCCACTGGGTTTCGCGACGCCCAATAGCGAAGTACGGGATGCAGACACCTTCGGCGTACTCAAGGTCACTCTCCTACCGCGCAGCTACACGTGGGAGTTCATTCCGGAAGAAGGCAAGACGTTTCGCGATTCCGGCGGCGGGATCTGCCACAACCAGGCGCCACAGGAAGCTCAAACGGGCAGCGCTCCCCAGTAGTCCGTGCTCACCAAGCCAGTCAATTGAATAAACGTTCGAAAAGGGAGGGGCAGCTTCGCCCGCTATTGCACCTTGGAAACGTCGCAACTCCCGCCCTTCGTGGCAGCGTCCACTAATCTTTGGACCGCCCCAGCAGGCATGAGTAGTAGCTGCGCCTTCGGCTTCTGGATTTGCTGAATCGCCGAGGTCTGCTCTGCTTTCCATGAATCCGGCGCGCCCGCGCCCTTGGCGATGAAATCGAGTGCAGCCAGCCCAGTGGTCCCAAGCGCTGAGAGGTCCTGCGAGGGCTGTATTACTTCCTTCACCAAGAAAGAACGCTGCGCCAACGGCTCCAACCGGACGTCGTTGTCGCGCCACAACGTGAGTTGTGCACGCAGCCGCGTTTCCATTGCGGCGTCGTGACACGCGGCCGCGAGATACTTATCAACTAACTCGGCAAACCGCCTCGCCGCGTCGCTCTCGAGCGGCACGGCATCGACGATGCGGTTAAGCGGCGTCGTACTCGTCGGTTCCGCCGGGGCTAGCTTCTCGCGTTCGTAGTCCTTCACGGGCTCAACGACATCGGTAAGCGTCCGCAGCGCGGCGAATTCCTCCGGCGTCGACGATCCCGCGATGCGCTGAAGCATCGGCCGATAATATTTCTGGTGAGTCAGCTCCAGCAGCTCGAGCCGCGCGCTGACCGCGTGCAAGCGCGCATACATCGACGTCGGATCGGTAACATTCTGCGGAGACCACAATCGTTCCGCGATGGCCGCATTCCGCGGCCAAATGCGCGAATCGATATTTTGGGCGTTCACGTATTCCGACCACATGCAAGACTCGCCCCCCAAAATCAGCTTCTGCTGATCCGGCGTTAGATTCGCCGCTGCGCCGCCCATCGGATCGACACCATAGTGCCGCGCCGTCGACCAGCCAAGATCGAGATAGTATCCGTTGGAAAGAATTCCCTGATAGCCCTGCGAAGCAGCTTGCGCAAGCGAAGCTGCGCCGCGCCAGGACTGAATCACGATGTCCTTCGGCACGCCGGGGATAAAGACTTCGTCCCACCCGATGACCGCTTTTCCGTGTTTCGTCACCAGCTTCTGCACGCGTCCGCTGAAGTACGCTTGTAGCGCCTCATTGTTTTTCAGGTTGTGGGACTTCATGAACGCCTGAATCTTGGGGTTGACGTCCCACTGCTTGCCGTTTACCTCGTCGCCGCCGATATGAAAGTAGTGATCGGGAAACAGCTTCGTCATTTCTGCGATCAACTCATCGAGGAATTTGTAAGTCTTCTCGTTCGTGGGATCCATCGCGGGGTCGAAAACACCCCACTTGCGTTCGATTCCGTATGGACCCGGTCCACTGGCAAGCTCCGGATAACCCACAAACCAAGCCGTGCTGTGCCCCGGCATGTCGAACTCGGGCACCACGCGGATGCCACGCTCGCGCGCATAGTTGATCAGATCGCGAGCTTCGTCTTGCGTATAAAACATTGCATCCGAACCCATCTCGTGCAGCTTCGGAAACTTCTTGCTTTCGATACGGAAGCCTTGGTTTTCCGACAGGTGCCAGTGGAAGACGTTCATCTTTACGGCTTCCATTCCGTCGATGTTGCGCTTCAAGATATCGATCGGTATGAAATGTCTGCTGACGTCGATCATCAAGCCGCGCCATGGAAATCGTGGAGTATCGCGAATGGTGGCCGCCGGCGCCGCAAATCCGATCCGGAGTTACCTCGATCAACTGCAATAAAGTCTGCAAGCCGTGCATGGCACCGAGAATCGTCGGGGCCGTGAGACTTCCTCCACCCGGAGTGATTTGCAGTACATAGGATTCGTCTTCACCCAGTTCATCCACGTCTTTGCTAGCGTGCTGGATGGAGAATGAGAACGTGGCCTTTGCTGAGATCGGGCGTTCGAACTGGTGCATCGGGATTCCGGTTTGATGAGAAAGCTGGCGAAGAAAGCGATCGATCGCGCCGCTCGTCCGCGGGTCGCGGTATCCATGGATATCCGGTAATATCGAAAACGATTCATCAATGCGGAGCTGGCCGGCACCTGTCTCCACGCTCGACGGCCAGGGCATCAAATTCAACCGCGGCTGTGTTTGCGCCCTCATTGGCAACGTTGCGACCAGTCCCGCCACCAGCAGCTTACCGAGTATGATCGCTCCCCGAACCCCGCCGCTCTGCATCATTGTCCGCCCCCATGCGGAAACCCGCTACTAATACGTTTCAATAGCGACAGGGCATCCTCGCATATTCGGCGTCACGCATAAAACTCAATTCTGTGCCGGGTGCTGCACCGGCCGAAATGGCTGCCAGTCGCGGAAAAGTTTGCGGCTAGCCCCTGGCACGGGCTAGGTTAGAATATCGCTAGCAAGCGATCACCATGAAAACGTCCATCGCCATATATCCCGGCTCGTTTGACCCGGTCACCAACGGACATCTCGACCTCATTGAACGGGGCGAGAAGATGTTCGATCTGGTAATCGTCGCGGTGCTGCGCAACGTCGAAAAACAGCCGCTGTTTACCGTACCCGAGCGCGTGGAGATGCTGCGGGAAGTGACCAGGCGGTGGTCCGGAGTTGAAGTGGACGTTTTCGATGGCCTGCTGGTGGAGTACGCGCGAAAGCGCGGTGCAGGCGTGATCTTGCGCGGAATCCGAGCAGTGTCCGATTACGAGTACGAATTGCAGATGGCGCTGATGAACCGCAAACTGGAACCGCGCCTGGAGACGGTGTTCATGTTGCCCGGCGAATCCTATAGCTATCTGAGTTCGAAGCTGGTGCGTGAAATTGCGCGGCTAGGCGCGTCACTCGACGGTCTGGTGCCGCCTGTCGTCGAAGAAAGATTGCGCGCGAAAATTTCGTAGTCATCGCAAAGGGGAACACAGTGCAACTCACCGAACGCATCAATCGCATCCAAATCTCGCCGACCTCCGCGGTGATCGCGGAAGCGGAGAAACTCAAGTCGCGAGGCGTCGATATCGCCGACTTTGGACCCGGTGAGCCGGACTTTCCGACGCCGGATCACATCAAGAAAGCGGCCATCCGGGCCATCGAGCAGAACTTTACGAAATACACGCCCACCGGCGGCATCCTGCCGCTGCGCGAAGCCATCTGCGAGTGGCACAAGCGCGAACTCGGCTCGCACTACGATCCAAAGGAATGCGTAGTCAACGTCGGCGGGAAGCACTCCATCTTTAACGTGGTCAGCGTGCTCGTGCAGCAAGGCGACGAAGTCATCATTCCTGCGCCGTACTGGGTGAGTTATCCGGACATCGTGAAATACGCGGGTGGCACTCCGGTTTTCGTGGAAAGCCGGGCCGAAGATGAATTCAGCGTGACCGCGGCGGTGATCGCCAAGGCGATCACTCCGAAAACCCGCATGGTTATTCTTAGCTCGCCGAACAATCCCACCGGCGGCGTGATTCCGCCGGATGAATACGAACGCATTCTGGCCGTCTGCAAGAAGCACAACGTGTGGCTGATGGGCGACGAGTGCTATTCACATTTTACCTACGACCCCCACAAACCCTATTCGATTGCTAGCCACGCAGACTCCAAAGCGCACGTCATCATCATTGGCTCGATGTCGAAGACGTTCGCCATGACCGGCTGGCGTATCGGCTACACACTCGCGCCGGAAGCCTTGGTGCAGGCTACGGTGAAATTGCAAAGCCAGTCCACATCGAACCCCACCTCTATAGCGCAGCACGCCGCGCTGGAAGCCATGCGCGGTCCGATGGACACGGTTCCCATTATGCTGGCGGAATATGCAAAACGCCGGAAGCGCATCGTCGAAGGATTGCGCGCCATTCCCGGAGTGACCTGCGAGTGGCCCGGAGGCGCGTTCTATGCGTTCCCCAACGTGGCCGCGCATCTAGCGAATGGCAGCAGCGGCCGGGCGCTTGCGAAGGACACCAGCGAACTGGCGAAAATGTTGCTCGATCAGGCGCGCGTCGCGCTGGTGCCGGGCGACGCCTTCGGTGCGCCTGGATATTTAAGGCTCTCTTACGCGACTACCATCGAACGCATTGATGAAGGGCTGCGCCGCCTCGACCGGTTCTTCTCCCGAGTTGAAGCCGCGGCCTGATTCGTGAGAACCGAGCCGCTGCACGCCGAACCCTTACGCTTGGAGCCGATTTTCAGCCCGCGCATCTGGGGTGCCCGTTCTCTCGCGCCGTTGTTTCCTGAAAAGACGGACCTCGCGGAACCTCTAGGCGAGGCATGGCTCACCGGTATCAACTGCAAAATCATTGCTTCGGCGTTTCGCGGGAAAACGCTCGGCGAAGCATGGTGCGAGATGCCCGCCGAATGGCGCGGCACTAAGTTCGCCACGGACGGAGAATTCCCCCTTTTGGTGAAATTTATTTTTCCAAAGGAGATGCTTTCGCTGCAAGTGCATCCAGACGATGCCTACGCCTCGGTCCACGAACGCGCAGCCGGGGGCCGCGGCAAAACCGAGATGTGGCACATCGTTTCAGCGGAGCGCGACGCTCACATCCTCTTGGGCCTGAAACCCGGGGTGGACAAGAAGTCATTTCTGATCGGGCTGGAAAATCACACGCTGGAATCCCTTTTTCAACCCGTCCCGGTTCATGACGGCGACACCATCTTTGTGTCTGCTGGCACGCCCCACGCCATTGGTCCCGGAATGATCGTCTGCGAAGTGCAGGAGTATTCCGACTTGACCTATCGCGTTTACGATTTCGGCCGGTTAGACGCCCAAGGCCGGCCACGGGAACTGCATATTGAAAAGGCCTTGGAGGTGACGCATTTCGGCTCGACGCTAGCCGGAGAGACTATCCCTCTTCCTCTTCCCGTTCCCGCTGCGAATGCGGAGCGCACGCTGCTCGCTGCCTGCCGTTATTTTGCAACTGAACAATGGAAAGTAGCGTCGACGGTGACGATCGAGATGGATCCCTTGCACTTCGACCTGATTGTCGTGCTCGCGGGAAGGGGGCTTTTGAGGACTGCAGATTTCGCGTTTCCGTGTGAACAAGGGGAGTGCTGGTTCCTCCCGGCGAACCTTCGGGAGTACCATTTCGTGCCGATCGAGTCCGCAACATTTATTCGCGCGTATGTCCCGGATTTATCTTCGTTGCGCGATGAACTGCGGCATGCCACGCAGAGTGCGCCCGTGAACCGCACGATCTTCGAGTGAGTTGGATGCCAAATGCCAGCGGATAAAGTAACCACGCACGCCGTGATTTTGGCCGGGGGACGCGGAACGCGCTTTTGGCCGCGCAGTCGCACGCGCACGCCTAAGCAACTGCTGAATATCGTCGGGAAAGAAACCATGCTTCAGCAGACTGTCGCGCGACTCCGGCCGCTCATCCCGCCAGACCGGATCTGGACGGTCACCAACAGTGAGCAAGCACAGGAAGTTCGCAGGCAAGTTCCGGCTCCGGCGCGGCGGCGCGTCCTGACCGAACCCATCGGCCGCAATACCGCGGCAGCCATTGCGTTGGCGGCCGTGCACGTGCGCCACGCCGCTCGCGGTGATGCGTTGCTGGCGGTCCTGCCGGCCGACCATTACATTGCCAATCCGGAGCGCTACCGCGTGATCGTGAGAGCGGCGCTCGACATGGCACGCGAACCCGGCCGCATGGTTGTGCTCGGCATTCCGCCTACCCGCCCCGACACCGGATTCGGCTATATTGAACGTACGGGTGACGCACTGGACTCGAAAGGCTTCCCGGTTTTCGCGGTGCGGCGCTTCACCGAGAAACCTGCGCTGGCGCTCGCCAAAGAATATGCCGGCTCGGGTCACTATCATTGGAACGCCGGCATGTTTTTCTGGCGCGTTTCGACATTCCTCGAAAATCTGAAAAAGCATTTGCCGAAAACGCACGCCGCTCTCGAATCGCTGGCCGCCAGCATCGGCAAGCGTAGCTATGAAAGGCAACTGCGTGATGTATATCCCGGGTTGGAAAATATCTCCGTTGACTATGCGGTGCTCGAACCTGCCACGCGCGAACAAGGCAACCCACGAGTTTTCGTGATTCCCGCCGAAGTAGGTTGGAGCGATATCGGTTCCTGGACTGCTGTGTACGAGCTCCTGGCTAAAAAAGCGGGGGAAAATATTTTCGCTGGTCCCGGTCAGGTCATCGACGCCGAGGGAAACTTTTTGTGGAGCCCAACGAAATACGTCGCGGCCGTCGGCGTTCGTGACCTCGTAGTCGTCGACACTCCGGACGCCTTGCTGATCTGCCCCAGGGAACGCGCCCAGGATATCGGCAAAATTGTTAAAAAACTCGAAGAAGAGCAGCGCAAAAATTTGTTGTAGTCGACTCGTTCGGGTGGCGCCGCAACAGTGAGCCGGCTCCTGGTCCTCCCGAGTGTAGCGAGGGATCTGTTTTTTGGTTTCATCCGGCCTGTTTCCCGCTGGATCGCGTCGCGTATACTTAACCTCTATGACTTCCATTCGCTTTGGCACGGATGGCTGGCGGGGCGTAATCGCCGAGGATTTTACCTTCGCGAACGCACGCATCGTCGCGCACGCCATCGCGCGTTACGTGGTGCGCGGCGAGGATGCCCGCAAAGGCGTGCTGATCGGCTACGACCACCGTTTTGCCGCCGACCACATCGCCGCCGCCGTCGCGAACACCATCAGCGCCACGGGAACGCCTGTCTGGCTCACGGACAAACCCTGCCCCACTCCCGCAATCTCGCTGCTCGTGCGCCAACGAAAAGCCGCCGGCGGCCTCGTGATTACTGCCAGTCACAATCCGTATCGATGGAACGGCATCAAGTACAAAGCCAGCTATGGGAGTAGCGCGCTACCTTCTATCGTCGCGCAAATCGAAACGGAGCTCGCCGGCGTCCTCCACAATGGCGTGCCGCCGCTCCCGCCGCGCAGGGATTTGATTCAGCCGATCGAGCCGCGCGCGCCCTACCTGGACACCATCGAGAAACTGGTCGATTGGAATCGCTTGCGTGCCGCCAAGTTTCGTTTCGTCTCCGACGCCATGCACGGCTCCGCAGCGGGACTTCTGCCCGACCTTTTCAAGCGCAACGGCATCGCTTGCGACGAAATTCGAGGGTCCCGCGACCCGCTCTTTGGTGGCGCGCATCCGGAACCCATCGAACCTCACATCCATCCCCTGCGGCTAGCCGTCCGCGGCGGGAAATACGACGCCGGCTTTTGCGCAGACGGCGACGGCGACCGCATCGGCGCGATCGATCGCGACGGTTCGTTCGTCAATCCACACCAAATCTTCGCGCTGCTCGTCTGGCACCTCGCCGGCACGCGCAACCTGCCCGGCGACATTGCGAAAACTTTTTCGGTCACAAAGTTGATCGACAAGCTCGCCGCGAAATTCGGCCGCGCGCTGCGCGAAGTTCCCATCGGTTTCAAGTACATCTGCGAGCTGATGCTGGAGCAAAATATCCTGATCGGCGGCGAAGAAAGCGGCGGGATTGGCACGAACCTGTACCTTCCCGAGCGCGACGCCACAGTCTCCGCGCTATTGCTGGCTGAACTCATGGCTTGGCACGGCAAGTCGCTCGGCGAACTACTAGGGGCTCTGCACGCGGAGTTCGGTGAATATCACTACGGCCGCGTCGATTTGGACTTGAAGCCAGGTCAAAAAGAAAAAGCGATCGAACATTTTTCTGACGCGAACGTTAAGAAACTGCTCGACTGGCCCGTCGCGCGCCGCGAGGACATGGACGGCATCAAACTCTACCTGGGTGAAGCCGGCTGGGTGATGGTCCGCGCCTCCGGCACGGAAAATCTACTTCGCGTGTATTCCGAGACCAACAAGCCGGAGAGCACGCGACGCGTTCTCGGTTCGGTAACCGAAGTCGTGCGAAACTTATAGCAAGCGCTGGGCGTTCCACGCGCGGTGAGGCTGAACCGATGGAAACCGTTAACCTGACCGACAAATTCAGCCGCTTCTCCGACTACTGCAATCCACGCGTAATCGCCGAAGTCAACGATTGTCACGTCAAAGCCGTGAAGCTCAAAGGCGAATTCATCTGGCATCACCACGACCATGAAGACGAACTATTCCTGGTCGTGAAAGGCACCTTGCGGATGAAATTCCGTGATCGCGAGGCCGTCGTGCGTCCGGGGGAGTTCGTCGTCGTCCCCAAGGGCGTTGAACACTGTCCGGTAGCGGACGAAGAAGTTCACCTTGTCTTGATCGAGCCCAAATCCACCTTGAATACGGGTAATATCACTAACGAAAGGACCGTCGCCCAGCTTGAGCGCATCTGAACGACCCATCCTGCTCAGCACGACAAATCGATCTCTTATGGAACGCCGCTTCTACACGCTCGATGTTTTTACGACCACTCGATTCGAAGGCAACCCGCTCGCGGTCATCACGGACGGGGATGGGCTCTCGAACGAAGCCATGCTCGCCATCGCACGCGAAATAAATCTTTCCGAAACCGTCTTCGTGCAAAAGCCCACGGAAGACAACGCGCTGGCACGCCTGCGCATTTTCACGACGCGCGACGAACTGAAGCTTGCCGGACATCCGGTAATCGGTACCTGGTTTCTCCTCGCCGAACTTGGCGTCGTTCCCGCGCAAGAAGGCGGCGTGCACATTTTGCAGCAAACTGGCGCGGGCGTTTTGCCCGTCGAGATCCGCTTCAAAGAAGGTCGCCCGCAACGCGTAACCATGACGCAAAAGGTAGCCGTCTTCCGTCCCGCGAAAATCAACAAAAAAGCCCTCGCCGCCGCGCTCGGCCTGACTTCCAAAGATCTCGATCCTCAACTCGAACCCGAATTCGTCTCCACCGGCATTTCTAACCTGATGTTACCCCTGCGCAACCGCGCGGCGCTCGCAAAAATCTCCATGAACATGATCGACTTGCGCAAGCTGCTCGGGAACAACGGCACCATGGCGTACTGCTTCACCTCTGGCGTCAACGGAAAAATCTTTTCCCGCGGCATGCTGCCTTGGGAACAATACGAAGATGCCGCAACGGGATCCGCGGCAGGCTCGCTCGGCGCATACCTCGTGCGCCAAGGCAAACTCTCTCCAGGCCACACGTTAAGTATTCTTCAAGGCGAAGAAATGGGCCGCCCGAGTCACATCGAAGTGGAAGTAACAAAAAGTGGAAAGAAACTAGTCCCGCGGGTCAGCGGCGCCGCCGTAAAAGTCTTCGAAGGCACGATCAACGTCTGAGGTCGCGACATTCCTGCGTCGAATTGGGTCGCGGCCCGCTCAATGCGTTGCGTCGGATAGGCCACGCCATCGAAAGATTAAGCTTTTTCAGCGGCTGGTTGCGGCGTCGTCAGCGTCTTCCGAAACGCATCGAGAATCCCGTTGACGAACGCTCCGGACTCTTCCGACGAAAATTTCTTCGCCAAGTCCACTGCCTCGTTCAGCACAACCTTAGGCGGCGTGTCGGTCGCGCGCAATTCATGCATCGCCAGCCGCAGGATGGCGCGATCGATAATCGCCAGGCGTTCCAACCGCCAGTTCTCGGCGTGCTTGACGATCAGCTCGTCGAGCGCAACCACATCCTTGGCCGTGCCCTCGAACAACCGATTCGCGAAATCGCGCGTGGAATCGGTTGCTTTCGCCGCGCGCCAGAATCGGTCCTCCAGTTTCGACGGCTCCTGATGGCTCATGTCCCACTGAAAAAGCATCTGCATCGCGAACTCACGTGATTTTGTGCGGAGGGACATGCTACTTGCGGCGCGGCTTTCCGGGCGCCTCGGGCGCGGTCTTGGCGGGTCTTAATTTCCGCGAAAGCCGGGCCATCTCAATGGCGCCGAGCCCGGCCTCAAATCCCTTGTTCCCGCCCTTGAGGCCGGCACGATCGATCGCCTGTTCCAAAGTGTCGCAAGTGAGCACGCAAAAAATAACCGGCAGACCGCTATCCATCTGCGCCAGTTGCAGCCCTCGCGCCGTTTCCAAGCAAACGTAATCGTAATGTGTTGTCTCGCCACGCAAAACGCACCCGATCGCAATCAGCGCATCGTAGCGGCCAGTAGCGGCAAGTTTCTTCGCAGCGAGCGGCAGCTCAAACGCCCCAGGCACGTGAACCACGTCGACGTCTTTGTTTTCGGCGCCGGCGCGCTCCAGCGCATCGACTGCAGCAGACAGCAACCGCTCGGTGATAAAGCTGTTAAATCGGCTGACCACGATTCCAAAGCGCAAGCCAGAAGCGCTAAGATCACCGATGATTTTTCCAGGCTGGAGTTTTTCTGTCATGTCGTGAGTCGCGTTCCCCTATTGGCCTTTGAATTGTGCCGCACGTTTCTCCAGAAAAGCCTTGGTCCCCTCGCGCATATCTTCGGTAGCACACGAAAGACCAAAAAGCGTTGCTTCCAGAAAAAGACCCTCTTCCTGCGGCATTTCGACGCCCCGCTCAATTGCTTCCATCGTGTATTTCACCGCCAGCGGCGCGTTCGCAATGATTTTCTTGGCCATAGCTTCCGCCGCGGGCAAAAGTTCGGCAGGCTCATAGATGCGATTGACCAACCCAATCCGTTGCGCCTCCTCCGCGGTGATCATCTCACCGGTGAGACACAATTCGTGAGCCACGCCCTTGCCACAGAGCCGCGCAAGTCGTTGCGACCCACCGTAACCCGGAATAATCCCTAACTTCACTTCCGGCTGCCCCAGTTTCGCGGTCTTGCTGGCGATTCGAATGGTGCAGGAAAGCGCGAGTTCGCATCCACCGCCCAGTGCAAAACCATTGATAGCGCAAATCGAAGGTTTTCCCAGGGTCTCCAGGAGGTGAAAAACACTCTGGCCGAACAACGAGAAGTCCTTTCCGTCTACCGGCGTGCGCCGCGCCAGCTCACCAATATCCGCGCCAGCCACAAACGATTTTTCTCCGGCGCCCTTGAGAATCAGCACGCGCACCGCAGCATCATCGCGCGCATCCGCGAGTGCGTCGCGCAATTCTTCCACGGTCTTGCGGTTCAGCGCATTCAACACCTTCGGCCGATTAAACGTGATAAACGCGATGCCATCTTTCTTCTCGTAAAGTAGATTCTCAAATCCCATATTCTCGACTCGCCCCTGTACGTAGCAGTCCAACTCGCAGTCGCTGTCATTCTAAGGGCATCCGATAAGCATGCCCGAAGTTCCTCAACGTCCAAACCGCGAAACACGTATCACTCTGTCGTCCGTTGTGATCCTTCCCGAAGGCCCCTCCTACAATTTCATCGCTTTCGGCTTCTGCGGATCGGAATAATCGTAAAATCCCCGCCCAGCCTTCCGACCGTTCCATCCGGCCAGCACCATCCTCTTCAATAATGGAGGCGACGCAAATCGCCGCTCGCGAAATTCATCGAACATGATATTCGCGATGTAATAGGTGGTATCGAGCCCGACGAAATCCAGCAACGTGAGCGGCCCCATCGGGTGCCCGCATCCGAGCTTCATCGAATTGTCAATGTCCTCGATCGACCCAACACCTTCTTCGAGCGCGCGAATGGCATCGAGAAGATACGGCACAAGAAGCCGGTTAACGATAAATCCTGTGCTGTCATGAGCGCGCACCGGTGTTTTTCCGAGCTTCGCGCCAAATCCGACCATCTCTTCATAAACCGCGGGATCGGTGGCGATTGTCTTCACCACTTCCACCAGCTTCATCACCGGCACCGGATTAAAAAAGTGCAAGCCCACAAAGCGGTCCGGCCGCTTCGTGGCCGTCGCAATTTCGGTAATTGTTAACGAAGACGTGTTGCTGGCAAAAATCGTCGAAGCCGGACAAAGTGTGTCGAGCTTGGCGAATAGCTCGCGTTTCGCCGGAAGCTGCTCGATGATCGCTTCGATCACCACGTCGCAATCTTTCAGATCTTCTACGGCACTTGTGCCTTTCAAGCGGCCACGAATTTCAGTTTTTTGCGCCTCGGTGATTGTTCCCTTCTCCACCAGTCGCGCCAGATTCTTCTCGATCCCCTTCAACCCTCGCTCCACAATTTCCGGGCTGACCTCCCGCACGACGGTCGTAAATCCCGCCTGCGCCGACACTTGCGCGATCCCCGAACCCATCAATCCGCACCCTACGACGCCCACCCTTTGAATCGCCATTCATCCCTCGTGAAAACCAGCCACAGCTTCATTGTAGGGGCACAGCCTCGCTGTGCCCATTTCAGCAACCTTGCCGTATCGAGTGAACTTTATTCTTCCCGGCCGAAACCGCCGCTAATTGTACAGCGCCTCGACGACGATAGCGATTCCCTGACCGCCTCCGATGCACGCTGTGGCCAACCCGAATCTCAGTTCGTTGCGACGAAGCTCGTTCAGGATCGTAAGCACCAGCCGAGTGCCAGTGGAGCCGAGCGGATGCCCGAGGGCGATTGCGCCACCGTTCACATTCGTCTTATCGCGGTCCAATCCCAAAACCTTTTCCACCGCAAGATACTGCGCGGCAAACGCCTCGTTGACTTCCACGCGGTCCATCTGCTCAAGCGTCAATCCCGCACTCTTCAACGCTTTTTGGGACGACGGCACGGGCCCGATGCCCATGATGCTCGGATCGACCCCCGCCACCGCCCAGGACACGATGCGTCCAATCGGCTTCAGCCCGCGGTCCTTTGCAATTTTTTCCCGCGTGACCACCACCGCCGCCGCGCCATCCACAATGCCGCTCGCGTTTCCTGCAGTAACAATTCCATCTTTCTTGAACGACGGCGGCAGCTTCTCAAGAATTTCCATCGTCGTCTCCGGCCTCCGGTGATCGTCTTCGCCGACCACTACGGTTTTCTTGCCTTGCCGCACCTCCACCGGCACCAGTTCTTCCTTCATGCGGCACGCTTTATAGGCGGCGTCGGCAGCTTGTTGACTTCGCAAAGCGTAAGCATCGGCATCTTTGCGCGTGATTCCTTGTTGCTCCGCCAACTTCTCCGCAGTTAGCGCCATCGGCAAGCCGCAATAGGAATCCGTTAGTCCAGCCATCAGCGAATCTTCCAGCGCTCCGCCGCCAAGCCGCAGGCCGGTACGCGCCCCGCGAATGACGAACGGCGACTGCGTCATGTTCTCCATTCCGCCCGCAAGCACCATGGTCGCTTCGCCAAGCAGCAGACGATGCGCCGCTTGTGAAATCGCTTCGATCCCGGACCCGCATAACCGGTTGACGGTCACCGCGGGCGTTTCCATCGTAAGTCCCGCTTTCAAGCCGACGTGGCGCGCTCCATAAAGGGCATCCGCGCTGGTCTGCATCACGTTGCCAAAAATCGCATGATCAAATTCCGCAGGATCGACGCCCGACCGTCGAATCGCTTCCTTCGAAGCATGCGCAGCTAAATCAATCGCGGACACCTCCGAAAACGAACCGGTATACCTCGCCATCGGCGTCCGTGCTCCAGCAACAATCACAACATCAGTAGGAAACATTGCAACCCTCTCGCCCGAAGGCTGTCGTCCTGAGCGCATCCGAGAAAGAATGCAAGAAGGACCTCAACTTTAACACTCAGCAAGATACTCAGCGAGTGCGCCTTGTTTGGAAGGCGTCCATCGACTGTTCACTCCCCTCAAATCTTCGGACTTTCCAGGGCGACGATCGTGTCGCCTCCCTGCTTGCGCGCTTCTTCCGCCGAACTTTCCGCGCGGTTGATCAGATCGGTCACGATGTCTTCGCTCTCATAATCCGGCTTCGCCACAGCCTCAACGATTCCCGCGCTCAGCGTGATCTGCGTCGAATCCCAGGGCGGCCGCACGCCCGATGCCGCACGCCTCAATTTGTCGGCAAGATTCTGTGCTCCCGCCAGCGTGGTGTCCGGCAAAATAAACGCGAGCGACCACGACGTATATTTCACCGCCACGTCATTCTGCCGCACGATCGGCTGCAAAGACCTCGCGAGCTGCTCCAGAAAACGCTCGACCGGTGATTCTCCTTGCTGCCGCAGGATCTCCGCGCCGCGATCGATCTGCAAAATCGCCAGGGCCAGCGGCGTGCCTTGCGTCCGCGAGCGGTCTGCCTCGGTAAGCAAACAGCTCTGATAGGAGCTGCGGCTCAACAAACCGGTGCGCTCGTCGGACACACCCATGCGCCGCACTAACGATCGCAGCCGCGTATGGCTTACGCTCATCAGCATCTGGTCGCCGATGGCCTGCAAAAAGTAGGCCTCGTTCGGTTTCCATTTGTGAGGTGTCGCGTGGGCTACGATCAACATGCCCGCAGGAACCTGCGTTTCTTTATCGGTGATGATCACCCCGAGCGCGGTGGCTAAACCCAACTCGCTGAGAATCGAGCCTTCCGTTGCGTCCACCGTCAAGCCGCCAAGCTCGTCGGGCTGCGCTTTTTCCATGTGCGCGAGCAGGAACACCACCTGAGCCCCGGGTGCTGGCCGCAAGCCTTGCGCGCAATACTCCGCGGCAAGCTCTGGAGGCCGTCCCTGCGCGCCAACCACCGCAAGCGCGCGCGAAGCGCGAAGATAGCCACCAACTTCATTGACCGCGGTGTTGAGCATCGCTCGCGGTGTTTGCTGGCGAAATATTTTCTGATTGATCTCGGAGATTTTGGCCAAATCGCGAAGGGTTTCCGCGGTGTACACGCCCGTTCTGGTGGCCACGCCGGAGGTCGCCGGCTCCGGAGCAGGTTCTGGTTGTGACGGTGGTGGTGCTACTGCTGGAGCGGGTTCCGGTGCTTTCGTCTTCGGTGCACCTTGCGGCCACCAATTTGCCAGCTGATAAAGATTGCGCAAACGCGGATGACGCTCTTCCTCGCCGGGAAACATCGCCGCAATCTTCTGCAATCGCTCCAGGGCTTTTGCTTGCAGCGAGTACTGCAAGAAAATCTCTGTCTGCACGATCAGATCTTCGAGCGCCTGCATCTTGCGGCCCTCTTCGGTGACCGCTTGCGCGGCGCTGCCACTCTCGGAGGGCGATTGGCGGGGCTGTGCAACGTTTGGCGCGCCCACCGTGCCGGACTTGGCAAGTCTCGCCTCGATGCGCTTCAAGAAGCCGTCATCCACTCGCCCGCGCATACGTTCAATGCGTTCCTGATTGCGATGGTCGTAGGCGTCGATGTCCACCAGCTTTTCGATCGCATCTCCGGCCTTCGCGACATTTCCGCTATTCAGATAAACATCAAAGAGCCTGATCAGGATTTCGAAATACTGCGATTCGCGGTTCAATTCATTGTAGAGAGCGGCCCAGAATTCCAGAACCGGCTGCGACGTCGGATGCTTTGCTCCAACGCTGTCCATTTGCGTGGCGAAATCGTTCTGGCGCTTGTCCGCAAACATACGTCGCTTCAAAGTGGCAAGCAGCTCCACGGCTTTTGTGTCTTGTCCGGCCGCGACGTATAGATCGGCCAGCTCGAACAAGCGCGTCATCCCTTCATTTTTCTCGCGGAGGAGTCCTTCCAGGACTTCACGGGCGCGATCGAGTTGGCCGGAGGACATCAGAGCGTCGGCATACGTGTCCAGAAAGTTGGCGTCTTTTTCCGCTGCCGCGAAAGGCTCGAGCAACGCGGCCGCCTGCCCGGCATCACCGGATTTAAGCGTGGCATCGGCGTAAAGAAGGGCAACACTGCGTTCTTGTGGAGCGAGCTTGTAAGCGCGGCCGAGAAACTGAAGAGCTTCGGCTTTGGCGCCGCTCGCGGAGGCAAGCTGCCCGGTCCGCAGATACGCTCTGGCCGCAAGCGCGTTTTTGCCGATGCGCTCGGCCGCTTCGGCCAGGCGAAGCTGGCGCGAAATATTTTCCGGCGCGAGCTGCGCAGTGCGTTCCCAGCAAAACAGCGCATCCTCCGATCGGCCGGCCTCGGTGAACATTTCAGCGGCTCTGGAATATTGCTCGATGGCTTCGTCGAAACGGTTTTGCTTTTGCTGCAGGAAAGCGTAACGCGCGATGCGCTCCGGCGGTTGCTGCCCGGCTGCCGGACGGAGGAAGCGATTGTAGATGGCCAGCGCCTTGATTTCGTCGCGCGGCTCGATTAATAAATCGAACAGAAGCCCGTAGTACACCGCGGCACGGTCAGGCTGCTCCATGCGCGCGTAGAGATCGCCGAGGGCCTGCGTGGCTTCCTGGTGCTGGGGCGCCGCGTCGAGCACCGCCAAATACGCTTCGATCGCATCCTCGACGCGATTTTTCTCGAGGAAGCGTTTGGCGCGGTCCAGGTGCTTGCTGATGTCTGCGGCCATCCGTGCAGCTTGCCTTCACCCTGAGTTTCGAGGGGTTTACGATTTCCTGCGTATTCCCGTGCCGTTTTCGGTGCCGTTTTCGAAGCGAAGGATGAAACGAGCGACCCCTATTGGCTACCCTTTGTAACTATATACCGCTGGCCGAAGCCGGGCAAAACGCACGCCACGCCGCGATGCGCAAATGGCAAGGCTTTGTGGCATGGCCATTCACCACCGTCGGTCATTTCGCGCCGTCGTTTACCGGTGCTCTTTCCATGGTTGCCTGGCTCGTCTTCTTCCTTACCTCCCTACTTCCTTACTTCTTTACTTCGTCTTATGGCAAACTGAGTGATTACACGGCGCGGTTTTGCGCCGCGTGCGGCGCAGGTCTCGCGCGTGGGAAGCTCCTGCCGGTACTGAACACTCATGGATCCACAGTTCATACGCAATTTTTGTATCATCGCGCACATCGACCACGGCAAGTCCACGCTGGCGGACCGCTTGCTGGAAATGACCGGTGCGCTCTCGCAACGCGAGATGCACGAGCAGGTGCTCGACTCCATGGACCTGGAGCGCGAGCGCGGCATCACCATCAAAGCGAAAAGCATTCGGCTCCACTACAAAGCCAAAGATGGAAACACCTATCGACTGAATTTAATCGACACGCCGGGGCATGTGGATTTTTCCTATGAGGTTTCGCGCGCGCTCTCGGCATGTGAAGGCGCGCTCCTGGTCGTCGACGCAAGCCAGGGCGTGGAAGCGCAAACCGTCGCCAATACTTTCCTTGCTGCAGGGCACAACCTCACGATTCTTCCAGTGATCAACAAGATCGATCTGCCCGCTGCGCAACCCGACTTCGTGAAAGAGCAGATCGAAAACGTGCTGGCGATTCCCGCATCCGACGCGTTGATGATCAGCGCGAAAAGCGGCCTCGGTGTGGAAGATGTGCTGGAAGCGATCGTGAAGCGGGTGCCGCCGCCGAAGGGCAGCGCGGAAAATCCACTCCAAGCGCTGATTTTCGATTCCTGGTTCGACATTTACCGTGGCGCCGTGGTTTTGGTGCGCGTGATGGAAGGCCGCATTACGCAACACACCAAAATCCGTTTGGTTTACAGCAACGAAGTGTACGAAGTCGAAACGCTGGGAACACTCACGCCCAAGCCCGTCGCGCTCGACGAACTGGAAGCCGGCGACGTTGGATTCGTCGTGGCGAATATCAAGGACGTCGCCGATGCGCGCATGGGCGACACGCTGACCGAAGCGGACCGTCCCGCACCGGCGTTGCCCGGCTTTGAAGAGATCAAGCCGATGGTCTTCGCCGGCCTATTTCCCGTGCTGGCCGATGATTACGAACCGCTGCGTGACGCTCTTGGCAAGTTGAAGTTGAATGATGCGGCGTTTTTTTACGAACCGGAAAATTCGGCGGCTCTGGGGTTTGGGTTTCGCTGCGGATTCTTGGGCCTGCTGCATATGGAAATCGTGCAGGAGCGGCTGGAACGCGAGTTCGGGCTGAACCTGATTACCACCGCGCCGAGCGTGCGTTACCAGATTACGCGCGTAACCGGCGAAGTCATCGAAGTGGACAGTCCAGCGAAATTTCCAAATCCGAGCGACATCGAAAAAATATCAGAGCCGATCATCAAGGCTATGATCATCACGAACGACGAATCGGTCGGCGGGATTTTGCAGCTTTGCCAGGACAAGCGCGGGGCGCAAAAAGGCTTTGAGTATTTGTCACCTACGCGCGTGATGCTGACCTACGAACTGCCGCTGAATGAAATCGTGCTCGATTTTTACGACCGGCTGAAGAGCGTTTCGCGCGGGTACGCTTCGCTCGACTATCATCTCGCGGGCTACGTTGAAGCCGATCTGATCAAGCTGGACGTGCTGGTCGGTGGCGAGCCTGTCGATGCGTTGTCGATGATCTGTCATCGCGAGCAAGCATACGAGCGTGGGCGCGAGTTGGTGACGCGGCTAAGGAAACTGATCCCGCGTCAAATGTTCGAGGTGCCCATCCAAGCCGCTATAGGAAGCCGCGTGATCGCCCGCGAAACGGTTGCCGCGATTCGCAAGAACGTCCTAGCCAAGTGCTACGGCGGGGACATTTCGCGCAAACGCAAGCTTCTCGAAAAACAAAAAGAAGGCAAAAAACGCATGAAGCGCGTCGGCCAGGTCGACATTCCACAGGAAGCCTTCCTCGCCGTTCTCAAAGTAACCTCGACTGGCGACGAAGAGTGACCATCCGAACTTAATAGCCGCGAGGTTTCCCCCACTACGGATTCTTGTCAGATGGTCTCCACGTTCCGTCCCTGGAGGAGTAAAACCGGTCGTAGGTGGTGACAGTTGGAAGAGTTGCATGAGATGGAGCAGAGGCAACCGGGGAAACTGCAGTGCCCGTCGTGCGAAGGGCATCGGAAGGGAAACCGCCGGAGTGAACTATAGAGTTTTCACCCTGCCGCGAACCGGAAAACAACCGGACCCGCTGCCCCCGCAGCAATCCTACGATATAGAATCCGGAATTGACGAACTTCGGGAAAACCCGGTTCAGACAGCAGCGAGACGATAAGACAAAGATTCTTGTCACCGTTGTGGAGGTTGGAAACCGGCGATAGATTTGTCGCTAGTTTCATTTCTCGGTCTTCCCTTTGACTTCGGTGGTGAGGCGGCCGCGGTGCAGCTGCAAGCCTACCGGGTCACCTATGGCGACTTGCGCGGCGTCACGGACGATGTTGCCGGCGGCGTCGGTGGCGATGGCGTAGCCGCGTTCGAGGACGCGCGTGGGGCTGCGCTCTTCGAGTTGCAGGCGCAGGCGGTCGAGGCGGTCGCGCTGGACGCGAAGGATGCGTTCGCACCGGACGGCAAGTTCATGGTCGCGGCGTTCGAGCTGACGATGCAGGCCCGCAATTTTCGCGCGGAAATCAAACGACAGTAAACGCAGGTGCTGGGAGGCGTGGCGACGGCGGCCTTGTTCCATCCTTGCGCGGAGACCCAACTCGAGACGAGCAGTGAAATTGTTCGAGCGCTGACGGAAGGCGGCGATCTGCTGACGGAAATCGAAAGAAATGATGCGGAGATGAGTGGCGGTGAAACGCTTTCGTCCACGCTCAAGATTGGCTCGAAGGCCCTGGGCCAGGCGTGAAGTCATCTCGTCGGCGCGCTGGCGCTGCTGGCGAAGAAGATCGAGCGGGCGGCGGAATCCTCGGCGTGCCGCGAATTCATGGACGCGACGGCTGAGAACCAGGATCCGGTAGCGTATTTGCTCGCCGAGCGCGCTGCGAAGGTCTGCGACATTCTTATCGAATTCGCGGCGGGTTTGCACCACGAGCTCGGCGGCAGCGGAAGGCGTGGAGGCGCGCACGTCGGCAACGAAATCGGCAATGGTGAAATCCGTTTCGTGGCCGACGCCGGAGATCACCGGAATCGTTGAATGGGCGATGGCGCGAGCCACGATTTCTTCATTGAACGACCACAGATCTTCAAGTGAACCGCCGCCGCGCGCGACGATCAGCACGTCCACGGTTTGCTGGCGATTGAAAAATTGCACCGCGCGAACGATTTCAGCAGCCGAGCCTTCGCCTTGCACGCGCACGGGATAGAGCGTCAGGTGGACATTGTGGAAGCGGCGGCGCAAGATGCGCACGACGTCTCGGACGGCTGCGCCTGTCGGCGAGGTGATGAGGCCGATGCAGCGTGGGAGCATGGGAAGAGGCTTTTTTCTTTCAGCAGCAAACAGGCCTTCGGTTTCCAGGCGCTTTTTCAATTGATCGAAGGCGAGTTGCAGCGCGCCCAAGCCCACCGGCTCGATGTTCTCAATGTAAATTTGGTATTCGCCGCGGGTTTCGTAAACGCTGATAGAACCTCTCACGGTGACGTGCAGGCCATTCTCGGGGCGAAACTTCATCAGACGTAACTGGGTCTTGAAGCAGACGCAGCGGATTTGGGCGCGGTCGTCTTTGAGGGTGCAATACATATGGCCCGACTGTGGAAACTGACAGTTGGATAGTTCGCCTTCGACGAGGATGTCGATGAAGTTGCGCGTCAGAAGATCGCGGATCCTGCCGGTCAGTTCACTGACCGAAAAGACGCGGCGCTCGGGCAAGAGGTTGAACTGGAGCTGGCTCATTTTTGGCGACAAGTGACGGCTAGCTGGTGAACGGTGGGGGGCCGGGCGATCAACCATCGGCAGTCAAAAGTTGAACGTGATGAACCGGCGGTGGCCCGGGGCCGCCGATCGGACCAAGGTCGGGGGGCGGTACGGGCAAGACTGGATCGAAATAGGCGCGAGGTTAGGGTATCGATGGGTTGCTCTCCTCCCTCTGGGCTTTTAGTAAGTGTTCATTCTAGCTGATTTAAGGGAATTGTCGTTCACGACGACGGGCTGGAGGCCCGAGGTGTTGCTTAGTAACGACGACCGCGAGAAAGGGGTGGGGCAAACGCCGGGCCGAAGCTCGCGCCTACGGCAGCGATCCGACAAGCACGCGTCGATATCAGGGGAGCAAGCTATTCGGAGACGGGGCTGGAGGGCTTGTTGGCCATTTCGGACGGCAGAGGATTGGCGGGGGATTCTTCGTCCCAGAGGATGCTTAGGACCCACCAACGGGAACCGTCGTAGAAGAGCTGGATGCTGTTGATGCCGCGGACGAAAGGCTTTTCGTTGGGGGCGTTGCGGGATTCGTAGCTGCTGAAGACTTGGGCGATGTTGCCGAATCTTTGGACGCGGTTGACGATGGCAGACTCATAGAAGGCGTGGGTGGCGAAATAGTTTCCGGCGCGCTGGATGTAGTCATCTACGGTGAGAAGGCGGGGCGCGGTGGAGGCGGCGCTTTTCGCGGTGCTGGTGAGACGCGCTTCGGGGACGCACAGGGAGCGGAAGCGATTCCAGTCGCGCTGGCCCTCGGGGCCGGAGATGACGTCGTAGACGGCGCCGAGGATGGCGGCGATGGATTTTACGTCGTCGGGCTTGGCGGGGGAGACCTGAGAGGAGAGATTCTGCGACGGTGCGGTTTGCGGTTGTGGAGTAGACGGTTGTGGCGGAGACGATTGGAGAGCGTGAGTGGAGGGGAGAGCAAGAAGCAGCGCCACTACAAGTAGGATTGAATATTTCATTGCAGGTCTCCAACGCACAAACAAAGAAAATTAGATGCAAGTCCCGATATCAGCGGCGAAAGTGCGACACGAGCCAGACTAACAGCGACAGACCGATGCTGAGGAGGATTGAGGTGGCGATCGGAAAGTAGAAGGTGGTGTGTTCGCCGCGATGGACGATGTCGCCAGGGAGGCGGCCTAGGCGAAAGGGGAGGCGGCCGCTGAAGTAGAGCAGGGCGCCGACGGCGGTCAGGGCGACGCCGAGGATCAGGAGAAGACGGCCTAGGTCGCGGGTAGGGTCCACTCGAGGAGTTTAGAAAAAATGAAGGCTAGAAGCAAAGACAGGAGAAGGAAGAAGAGTCGCCTTATTCGCGGGATCCTTGCCGAGATGGGGCAGTGCGGTGCTGTGCCCTACAAGGATTGACCGAGATGGTTAGATGAGGTCGAGGCCGGGGAAGAAATAGCTGATTTCGAAGGCGGCGGTGTCTGGGGCGTCGGAACCGTGAGTACAGTTGGTGCCGATGCTGGTGCCGAGATCGTGGCGGATGGTGCCGGGGGCGGCTTTTTTCGGGTCGGTGGCGCCCATGGTGTCGCGCCATTTTGTGATGGCGCCTTCGGCTTCGAGGACCATGGCGAAGATTTTGCCTGAGGACATGAAGTCGGTTAGTTCGCCAAAGAAGGGGCGGGATATGTGGACGACGTAGAAACCGCCAGCTTCCTGTTTCGTCAGGCGCATGGATTTAATGGCGACGATGGTGAAGCCGGCTTTGTGGATGCGGGCCAGGATTTCTCCTTGCTGACCACTGCTTACGGCGTCGGGTTTGATGATTGCGAAGGTGCGTTCGAGTGGCAAGAAAAATTCCTCCAGTGGGTTCGAAGATCAGACGACGGGTCTAAAGGCCCGCCACTACAGTTTAGCCAAAGGCCGCAGGGCTCCGCGGACTGCGCCCTGCGCTACAGATTGCTGCCCTACGTGAGGGCCGCGTCTACCGCTGAGCCTAGGTCCGCCGGGGTTTCGATGGTATGAATGCCGGCGGCGCGCATGGCTGTGTATTTGTCTTTGGCGGTGCCCTGGCCACCGCTGATGATGGCGCCTGCGTGACCCATGCGGCGGCCTGGCGGCGCGGTTTGGCCTGCGATGAAGCCGACGACCGGCTTTTTTACGTTTGCCTTGATGTATTCGGCGGCGCGTTCTTCGGCATTGCCGCCGATTTCACCGATCAGAATTATCGCGTGGGTGTCGGGATCTTCGCTGAACATTTTGATGGCGTCTAGGAATGAGGTGCCAATGATGGGATCGCCACCGATGCCGATGCAGGTGGACTGGCCGATGCCGAGCTCTGTCAGTTGGTGGACGGCTTCGTACGTCAATGTGCCGCTGCGGCTGACAACGCCGACGTGGCCTTGTTTGTGAATGCGGCCGGGCATGATGCCGATTTTGCATTTGCCGGGAGAGATTACCCCCGGGCAATTGGGGCCGATGAGGCGCGTTTTCTCGAAGTCGATGGTGGCAGCGACGCGGACCATGTCGATGACCGGGATGCCTTCGGTGATGCAGATGATCAGAGGCATTTCGGCGTCGGCGGCTTCGAGGATGGCATCCGCGGCGTAGGGTGGAGGAACGAAGATCACGGTCGCGTTGGCACCAGTAGTCTTTACGGCCTCGGTTACGGTGTCGAACACGGGACGCTCGAGATGCTTGGTGGCGCCTTTGCCCGGGGTCACCCCGCCCACTACGTTGGTACCGTACTCGATCATTTGTTGCGCGTGGAAGGTGCCTTCACGGCCCGTAAACCCTTGGACGATGAGGCGCGTTTTCTCGTCTACGAGAACGCTCATCGCGCACCTCCCGCTAGACCGACGACCTTTTGCGCGCCATCCTTCATGCCATCGGCGATGGTGAAGTTGAGGCCAGAGTCGCGGAGGATTTGCTGGCCCATTTCGACGTTGGTGCCTTCCATGCGAACAACGACGGGCACCTTGATGCCGAGAGCTTTCGCGGCGGTGACTACCCCGGTCGCTAGAACGTCGCAGCGAAGGATGCCGCCGAAAATATTGATGAAAACGGCGCGGACGCTGGCATCACTCATCAGAATGCGGAAGGCGTTTTTGACCTGCTCGGCGGAGGCGCCACCGCCTACGTCGAGGAAGTTTGCCGGGGAGCCGCCGGCATATTTAATGATATCCATGGTGGCCATGGCGAGCCCGGCACCGTTGACCATGCAAGCGACGTTGCCATCGAGCTTGATGTAGTTCAGACCGTACTTCGAGGCTTCGACTTCGAGGGGATCTTCCTCGTCGAGATCGCGCAACTCGCGAAGTTCCTTGTGGCGGAACAGTCCGTTGTCGTCGAAGGTCATCTTGGCGTCGAGCGCGACGAGGCGGCCGTCACCGGTAATTACGCAGGGGTTGATTTCCAGCATGGAAGCGTCGGTATCGACAAACGCGCGGTGGAGCGCTTGGAAAAATGGGGCGGCTTGCGGAGCCGCTTCGCCGGACAGGCCGAGACCAAAGGTGAGTTTTCGCGCTTGATAGGGTTGCAGGCCGACAGCCGGATGAATCGTTTCGCGCAGAATGGCGTCGGGATTTTCTTTGGCTACTTCCTCAATCTCCATGCCGCCTGCGGTGCTGGCCATGAAAACGACTTTGCCCGCGGCGCGATCGACGAGGATGCTCAGATAGAGTTCGCGCTTGATGTCGAGGCCTTCTTCGATGAGCAAGCGCTTGACGATGCGGCCACTCGGGCCGGTCTGAACGGTGACCAGGTTCATACCCAGAATCTGGCTGGCGATGTCCGCGGCTTCGTCGGGAGAATGGGCCAGCTTTACGCCGCCGGCTTTGCCGCGCCCACCCGCATGGATCTGCGCTTTCACTACGACGATGGGCGTGCGAAGCCGCTGCGCAGCCGCGCGCGCCTCTTCCTTGGTGAAGGCCACTTCACCGCGGGGAGTCGTAACGCCGTAGCGAGCCAAAATCGCCTTGGCCTGATATTCGTGAATCTTCATCGGGTTCCGTGTTCGGTGTGACCGTGGAGCGGTCCGCCAATGTTAGGATTTATCTGCCTGCAAAACATCAAAGTGTAACCGGAAGGCCGGGGAGTGAGCAAGGACGCCTGCGGGACGCCCGGGAAAAGGCGGATGTTTATCGCCTGGGATTTCTGCCGAGATGGGGCAGTGGCACAGCCGTGCCCCGGCAACGGATCGTCGCCTCGGGTCGGCACGCGAAGGCCGTGGCGGATGAGGATGGAATGTCAATCGAGTTGATTGCACGAGTGGAGAGCGGGCACGTATTCACGCGCGCCGAGGCCGAAGCGGTGATGGAAGAACTGCTTTCCGGGCGCGCGGAGACGCTGGAGATCGTGCGACTGTTGACGGCACTGAACCAGCGGCCTGTTTGCGTGGCGGAGTTGGCGGGATTCGCGTCCGCGATGCGGAGATTTGCGGCGCCAGTGTTTGCCGCGGGAGAGACGCGACCCTTGCAGATGGTGGACACCTGCGGAACGGGCGGCGATGGCTTTGACGCATTCAACGTGTCGACTGCAGCGGCGATCGTAGCGGCGGCTGCGGGGGCGAGCGTCGCGAAACATGGCAACCGCGCGGCGAGTTCGCGCAGTGGGTCGGCGGATGTGCTGGAAGCTCTGGGCGTGCGAATCGATGCTCCCCTGACGCGGATGGGTGCCGCGATTCGCGAGCTGGGAATTGGCTTCCTGTTTGCGCCTGCGGCCCACGCGGCTACCCGACATGCGGTGCCAGCGCGGAAGCAGATCGGCGTGCGGACAATTTTTAATTTGCTGGGACCATTGACCAACCCGGCGGGCGCCCGGTCTCAAGTGTTGGGAGTGTTTTCTCCGGATGCGATTGCTCTGGTTGCGGCAACACTCGTCGAGCTGGAAGTGGAAAGGGCGTTGGTAGTCCATGGCGCAGGGGGCCTGGACGAGATTTCGCTGGCCGGCGAAACATTGGTTGCGGATGTGCGCCATGGCGAAGTGCGGCGCTACACGGTGTTCCCAGAGGATTTTGGCGTCGCGCGGGCGCCACTGGAAGCGATTCGCGGCGGGTCAGCGGCGGAGAATGCGCTAACGATTCGCGGGATTTTCGCGGGCGATGCCGGTGCTCGCCGGGATATTGTTGTAGTGAACGCCGCAGCGGCGCTGGTGGCTTCGGCTGTCGCCGAGAATTTCCTGGAAGGAGCACAGCTGGCGGGTGCGACGATTTCATCCGGCGGCGCGGAGCGGAAATTGGCGGCGCTGGCGGCATTCACCCAAGCGGACCGCGGGTAGCCAGTGGCGCGGCATTTGCGGCGCGAGCTGGTGCACGTACACGACAGCGGCCGCCGGAGCCACGACGAATGGTCCGGACTTTGTAATCGTTCGACGTAACCCACGCCGGCGGTTGCGGCGGTGCCGCCGGTTCGGCGGGCATGGATATCGAATGCTTCCGACCTGGCGGCGTAACTTGGCCCCGGGCTAGGCGATGCGGTAGCGGAATGATGTTCACGTCGTCGGCAGCGATTTCCACGGTGGCGGCTTGGACGGTAGAGAAAACCAGGGAGGCAAAAGTGCAGCGAGCGCGAGGCTCGAGCAGTTTGGCTGCAATCTGGGATTCTCTGGCATCGAAGCCGCGGCCACCCGCGGAATTGGCCCGGCTGGAACACCGTTTAGGGGGCTATCTTGAGAACGTACCTGGCAATTTTTTTGATCGCTTGTTTGCCCGAGATCACGAGCGGGCAGGAGCCGGCGTCCAAGCAGCGCGTCGCGGCCAGCCAGGTTGTGGAACAAGTGCGCGCGTACCGGATAAAGAATGAGGATCGCATCGTGCGGGAACTGACGGACTTTCTGGCCATGCCCAACGTTGCCAGCGACACCCCCAACATTCAAAAGAACGCTGCACGGTTGGTGGAGATGCTGGAGGCCCGCGGGATTGAAACCCATTTGCTGCCAATCGCCGGGCGGGGTCCAGTTGTTTTCGGAAAACTGGTGACTCCGGAAGCGAAGCGGACGGTGATTTTTTACGCGCACTACGACGGGCAGCCAGTGGATGCGGCGGCCTGGACCGACGGCAAACCGTTCGAGCCTACGCTGCGCGATGCGGCGATCGAGGCGGGCGGCAAGCGCATTCCCTTCCAGGACAATGCGGTGAACCAACCAGCGGTCTACCAGGATGACTGGCGGATCTATGCGCGTTCTTCATCGGACGACAAATCTCCGATCGTGGCGATGCTGGTGGCGCTCGACGCGCTACGGGCGCAACACATTCCGCTCGGTGTGAACCTGAAAGTAATTTTCGAAGGTGAAGAGGAAGCGGGCTCGACGAACCTGCAACGGACGCTTGCGTTGCACAAGAACTTGCTTGGGGCGGATTTGCTGATTACCGGGGACGGGCCGGTGCATCCGTCGGGGCGGCCGCTGATCTTCTTCGGCAATCGCGGGGACATCGGGTTGGACGTCACGGTTTACGGACCGGTGCGCGCTTTGCACAGCGGGCACTACGGGAATTGGGCGCCGAATCCGGCCATGGAGTTGTCTCGCCTGTTGGCGGCGATGAAAGACGAAGACGGGCGGGTGCGGATCGACGGCTACTACGACGACGTTGTGCCGCTCAGCGCGCTTGAAAAAGAATGGCTGGCAAAAATGCCTGACAATGACATAGAGCTCCAGCGGGAACTCGGAATCGCGAAGCCGGAGGGCGGCGGGAAGAAACTGGTCGAACTGCTTACACTTCCGTCGTTGAATATTCGGGGGCTGAACAGCGCCTACGTTGGTGAGCATGCCCAGAATATTGTGCCGGATAAGGCGGAAGCGTCGATCGACGCGCGATTGGTGAAGGGCGAAGATCCGCGCAAGAAATTCGAGCAGATCGTTGGATTTGTTCGCAAACAGGGATATTTCGTGGTCGATCACGAGCCTGCGCTGGAGGAAAGGCGATCGCATGCGTCGATCGCGAAGATCATTGACGAAGGTGGGTATCGCGCGTCGCGGACGGCGATGGATCTACCGGTGTCGAAGGCGATGATTCAACTTGTGCAGGACGCGGCGGGGGGAAAGGCGGTGATTGCGCCGGGATTGGGCGGCAGTGTGCCGATGTACATCTTCGAGGATCTTGGCATGCCGTGGATTGGGGTGCCGATCGTGAACTACGACAATCACCAGCACAGTTCGGATGAGAATTTGCGGCTGGGACATTTGTGGAGCGGGATGGAGTTGTATGGGGCGATTTTGGCGGATTTGGATTGGTAGGCGCACTAGACGGCTTCCTTCGTACTTCCTTGGCACGACAGACCTGCGCCGCGAGATCGTGCGTGAAACTTAGAACTTGGCGGAGTCGCGCTTCAACCCCGCCTTCTTAAGAGGGCAGCTACAGGCTGTGGGTTACAGCGAGAGGAAATTTTTCAGGAGTTGCTTGCCAGAAGCGGTTAGGACCGATTCCGGGTGGAACTGAACGCCTTCGAGTTTGTGATGGCGGTGGCGGAAACCCATGATGATGCCGTCGTCGGTTTCGGCGGTGATGGTTAGTTCTCGCGGGAGAGACTTGCGCTCGACGATCAGGGAGTGATAGCGGGTGGCGGTGAACGGGTCGGCGAGCGCGCGGAAGATCCCTTTGGAATCGTGGTGAATTGAGCTGGTCTTGCCATGAAAGAGTTTCGGTGCGCGAACTACTTTCCCGCCGAAGGCTGCACCAATGGCCTGATGTCCGAGACAAACGCCCAGGATGGGAAATTTCCCCGCAAGACGCTGGACCAATTCGATGCAAATTCCCGCGTCCTGAGGCGTGCAGGGCCCCGGGGAAATTACGATGCGTTCCGGCTTGCGGCGCGCGATCTCTTCCACGGAGATCTTGTCGTTGCGATGGACTTCGACGGTGCAACCCAGTTCGCCGAGGTACTGCGCGAGGTTGTAGGTGAACGAATCGTAGTTATCTAGGAGGAGAATCACGGTCGTCCTTACCAGTATATCGCCTGCGCTCGAAAACTTGAGGGGCTAAAGCCAATGCGCCCGAACCAGTTATGCCGGGGCCAAAGCCCCGGCGTCCTAAAGAAAAGACGTTTCTCGAAGGAAAGCGTTTTTCGGCAGCGCTGAAGCCGTGCCCTGCCAAAGAGAGGCCCGCGACGAGTTGCCTAACGACGGCGTTCAGCGATTTCAAGAGCGGTCAGTGACGCGCGGGACTTGTTGACGCTTTCCTGGTACTCGCCCTCGGGAGTGGAATCGGCCACGATGCCACCTCCAGCCTGCACGTGCGCTATACCATTTTTGATGACCATGGTGCGGAGCGCGATGCACGAGTCCAGATTACCTGCAAAATCCATGTATAAGACGCCGCCGGCGTAGATGCCGCGGCGGGTGCGCTCCAGTTCTTCAATGATCTCCATGGCGCGAACCTTGGGCGCGCCGGAAACCGTGCCTGCGGGAAAACAAGCCATCAACGCGTCGAAACAGTCGACGTCTTCGCGCAAGCGGCCGCGCAGGCTTGAAACCAAGTGCATCACGTGGGAGAAGCGCTCGACGGTCATGAGTTGCTCGACCTTCACGGTGCCGTACTCGCAGACACGACCCAGGTCGTTGCGCCCGAGATCCACGAGCATGATGTGTTCGGCGCGTTCCTTTTCACTGGCGAGCATTTGTCTTTCGAGGCGCTGGTCTTCGGCTTCATCCTTGCCGCGGGGAAGGGTCCCGGCGATGGGACGATAGAAGACGTCGCGTCCCTGAACCTTGACGAGCATTTCCGGAGAGCTGCCAACAACGGCAATGTCGTTCATCTGCAGGTAGAACAGATAGGGAGACGGATTGAGTGCGCGAAGTTCGCGATAAATGTCGAAAGGTTGAGCTTTGGTTTTGGCGGAAAAACGCTGGCTGATTACAACCTGAAAAATGTCGCCGGCGCGGATGTATGCCTTGCATTTGCGGACCGCCGCGAGATATTCGCTGCGTCGAAAATTGGAAGTAACTTTCAGGGCAGGCCGCTTCCCTGCCCGAGCCTCCCGCCTGGGCTTTTCCGCGGCGACTTGCTGCTCCAACAGCTTTCGCGTCGCCTTAATTTCACGAACGGCGGCTTTGTATTTGGCGCGGAGGCTTCCCGATCCTTCGGTAAAAACATTCCTGACGATCCACAGGCGGTGTTGCACGTGATCGAAGGCAATGATGCCGTGATAGAACATCAACATCGCGTCATACAAGCCGATATCGTCGCGCAAGCGTTTCGGCAAGTGCTCGATCAATCGCACCATGTCGTAGGAAAAATAGCCGATGGCGCCGGCCACCAGCGGCGGAAGTCCTGGAAGGCGAACAGGCCGAAAGCGTTCCATGCGGGTGCGGAGAAAGGAGACGGGGTCGCGTTCTTCCCAGACGACGCGGTCGCGGCCCTCCATGACGCAGGCCCCCGAGGCATAGCGAAAAACCTCTTCGGGATTCGCGCCGGCAAAGGTGTAGCGGGCAATCTTCTCGCCGCCCTCGACGCTTTCCAGCAAGAAGGAATAGCGCGCGCCCTGAGCGATGCGCAGGTATGCGCTGACCGGGGTGAGCAAGTCGGCGGAGAGTACATCGAAGACCGGGATGAGGTTGCCCTGCTTTGCGAGGCGATGGAATTCGCGGAAGTCTGGCTGGATCACCGGGGCCTCCACTGTCTGGCGGATTTGGGGGAGGCTTCCGCGCGCAACGCCCCGAGAACGGCGCGACGCATGATCGCTTCAGGAGCGAGCTGCCTGGTCCACAGTTCCCACTGCGCGATTCCTTGAGCAAGAAACATTTCGACACCGGAAACGGTAGCGATCCCTTTGCGGGCGGCCAGCTTCAACAATTGCGTGCGCTCGGGCCGGTAGATAAGGTCCATGACAATCCGACAGTGTATCTCGCTAGTGCGCAGCGGGGAAATCTCGGCGCCGGGATGCATGCCGACCGGTGTGGTGTTGAGTATAGCGTCGAACAATTCCGTGCGCAGAGCGCGCCAGGGGACAGCCTCGCCCTGGACCGCCCGGGCAAGTTCTCGGGCAGCGTTGTGACGTCGAGCGCAAACGGCGACGGAGGCTCCGGCGCGGGCGAGGGCAAACACGGCGGCGCGAGCAGAGCCGCCGGCGCCCAAGACCAAGACCCGGCTTTTCGTGAGGCGGAGCTTGTTCTCGAGCGAGCGCAAAACACCGACGTAGTCGGTGTTGGAGCCGGACAGCGAACCATCGCCGCGCACAACGACGGTGTTGACCGCACCGATGTCCGCTGCCAGCGGGTCGCACTGTTTCAAATATTTCAGGATTTTTTGCTTGTGAGGCAGGGTGACGCTGAATCCGCGAATGCCGAACTCGGGGACAGCGCTCAGGAAATCGGGCAAGTCTCGCACCAGGAAAGGCAGGTACACTGCGTTCACGTTTTTCGCGACGAAAGCGGAATTGTGCATCAGAGGGGACAACGAGTGCCCGACAGGATTGCCGATAACGCCAAAGACTCGCGTGCGGCTATTCAGTTCGTGGGCGCGATATAGATACTTCAGGTCGTGAAGCGAGACTTGCCCGGGAGCAGTCACGGCAGCCGCCGGGGCATAGGCAAGAGCGCTCCCTTCTCGCAAAGCTAAGATGCGCGCTGGCAAGCCGACCTCACCCATGGGAACCGCGATGCAGTCCTGGGACTTGCGAGCCCAGCGCAGTAAACGGACGCTGTCTGCAATGGTCCGGGCGTGCGCCGCGATCTTGATGCGGTCGACTTCGGAATGCGATGGCAGGTGAATCGACTGCGTGAGCTCCGGTGTGCGCTGAAAGTCGTGGATGGAGAGCATGATCCGCGGAGGAACAGCGTATTGCCGAGGCGATTGACCGGGGAGCTTACCTAGTGTTTCGACCTCGATATCGCACCATTGGCAGCCGGCCTCGCGAGCCTGAATTAGCCAGAAGAGCTGGGCTTCGATGTTCCCTTTGAACAGCCCGCCAGCGCCAACCCGACGACAGGTTGCCAGGAATGTCGTGGCCAGAGAGCGGTGACTACGCAGGTACCTCAGAAGCTTGGAACGCTCGGCGTCACTGGCGAGCCAGTCTAGTCGGAGTTCGACGGTGGGGGTCTCGCGAAGGGCGGACCTGATACCGACGGCCATCTGCAAGGCCGTGGGGGCCGCCACCACACCACAGATCCGCCCGACACCTGTCGCCAACCGCCTCATAGCCACCCTCGTGCCCGCCATTCTATTGAAAACACGGCGCATAGCAAGACGTATCCGCGCCCGTATCAAAAGTGTAAAGCACTCCCACCCAATTTGTTGACGCACCTAGGGTTGATTGCTACTTTCGATGAGCACGTCCCCGCACCGCCCTTAGGGCGTGTTTTCGAAGGAGCATTGTAATGCGCGCGAAACTAGCAGCATTGTGTGTTTCGATCCTCTCCAGCGGGGTCGTTGTTTCGGCCCAGACCGCCCCGGATGCCGCTCCTCGCCCTATTGGGCAGGCGGACAATTCCAGCGTGTACTGTTCGGGGTTCATGAGCGACCCTAAGGTTCCCGATGATATCCGCGTCATTTCCGGCGAACAGTCCAGTTACAAGATCGTGTTCGCACGTGGCGACTATGTGTACATCAATCGCGGCGAAGACAAAGGCGTGAAGATTGGCGACCGCTACACGATTGTCCGGCCGGCCACCGATCCAGCCAATGAATGGTTCTACGGTCAACCGAAGCTCCTGAAAGAAATGGGTATTCTGTATAAGGACGCCGGACAAGTACGGGTAGTCAACGTTCAACCCAAGGTTTCGATCGCCGAAATCTTGCTCTCTTGCGACTACATGCAACGCGGCGATATCGCGCGGCCGTTCGAGGAGCGTCCGGCTCCGCCCTTCAAGGACGCAGCGAAATTCGATCACTTCGCGCCGATCAGCGGGAAACCCGTGGGAACGGTGGTATCTGCTTTTGACTACCACCAGTTGCTAGGTCGGGGTGACGCCGCTTACGTGAATATCGGCGCGGCCAAAGGCGTGAAGGTCGGCGACTATATGCGCGTCTTCCGCTACCAGGGGGCGAAAAAGGATGTCGCGGCCTCGGCCGGAGAGCCTGACCATCAGTATAAGGTCTATGGCTTCGGAACCGCTCCAACCAAGTACGACGGGAAGGATTTGCCTCGCGAAGTACTGGGCGAAGGGATCGTACTCAGCGTAACGCGCAATGCAGCCACCGTACTGATTACCTACAGCATGGTGGATATGTATGCCGGAGACTATGCGGAAATCGAGTAATTTTTAAAGACAACCGCTCGACCAACCCGCGCTGACAACTTCCTGCGCGGGTTTTTCTTTTTCTAGGTCACCTTTGCTCGGTCGGAAAAAACCTGGCACGTGAACGCGAGCATCTGGGTGTCTGGACTGCGCCACGCTTCCCGAGGCAACTGCGCTTTCCGGCAGACTTCGTCGAGAAACTGCTCGCGGGTAAAATTGTGCTCGACTGCAACTTGCGGCAGGAGCAACCCGCGCTGCGTGCCGCAGGAAACGAGCAGGCCATGGCGCCCAATCTCGATTTCTGCGGGATCGATCGCGGTGGGCGGCGAAAGCAGCGAAATCTCAATGTGAAGTCCGCCGAGATCTTCCAGGCGCAGGGGCGCGAAACGCGGATCTTGCAAGGCGGCACCAGCGGCGCAGCGCACGATGCTCTCCCCTAGCGGCTCATCTATATCGATAGCACCGATGCAGCCGCGCAGACGGCTTCCGCATCGCAGCGTCACAAACACGCCGCTCCGTTCGGCAAAAACTCCATCGTGGGGGATTTTGTCAGGGAGATGGCCGTGGGACACAGCCTCGACAATGACTTGCCGCGCCAAACGCAGCAACTGCAGACAATCGGCTTCAGAGAGGGACGGCATCCTCGGTCTTCTCGCGTCCCTCGAGGATGCGAAGCTTTCGGCGTTGCTTGATGCGATCGTCGAGCTGTCCCCAGAAACGCAAAAAGTATTGAGCGGCGGAAACCAAGGCGCTGGCAACCACGAGCCAGAGCAGAAATAAAGCCAGCGGTTTTAAGGAGGGATGCCTGGCGCCAGCAATCAAAACCGCCACGGCGCAAACCTGCAGAACCATTTTCGTCTTCCCGAGTATTGAAGCATTGATCGTGAAGCCTTCGGTCGACGCGATACTTCGTAGTCCCTGCACGGTGAACTCGCGTCCGATGATGATGACAACCATCCATGCAGGCACCAGTTGCATATTCACCAGCGAAATAAATGCAGCGGAAATGAGCAGCTTGTCGGCAATGGGATCCAGAAGCATGCCCAGGGTGGTAACCTGCAACCGGCGCCGTGCAAAATAACCGTCCGCCCAGTCGGTGGCCGCAGCCATCAGGAGTATCAGGACTCCCCAAAACTCGAAGTGCATGGGGAAACCCCACAGCTCCACGTTTGGGCTGCGCGTCAGCAAGATCACAATGAGGACTGGGACGAAAAAAATCCGGAGTAGCGTCAATCCGTTCGGAAGATTCATAGGCGCCGAGCGGTGGAAAGCCGATTGCTGCGGCCACAACCACCGCTGGGCCTCACTATAGACCCCAGTTATGCAGGCGTCAACGTGACGGTCCGTGCGTAAGCCGCTGTGGGCGCAAGTACTTCCGGATTCGCAAGGGTAGCCGGGGATACCGGGCGGCCAATAAATACTCTTTCGTAACACGCCTGCTGCAAACCTGTGCAAATGTTAGAATTAACTTTTAGGCGGGAAACGCCGGCAGTTTTCCGTGCGCACAAAGCCAGGAACAACAAGTCTTTTATTATGTGAGTGTTAGGGCTTGGAGGTTTCACTTCAAACAGCCCCGGCACCGCGGTTGTGATCGAGGCCGGAGGGGCCTCCTGGCAGTTTCCACAGCGTTTTCCACAATCTGCGGAGACCGGCCCCGGGGTCCTCCTGGCGCAGCTTTCGGGATGCTACGGCAGGGAATAAAGGCGCATCTTTGCGGACTTTACCGCAAGGTTATAGCCCGTCTCTACCCTGTTTCAAATCGCGCGGGCTCCCATTGCACGCGGGCCGCGCAGGAGGCGCGCGGGTAGCAAGAAGAGCGCGCTGAGAAGACCGAGCACGCCGCCGACTGCGATGCCAACGATCCGGAACGGAAGCAGAATCAGCCACACGAATGGATAGGCGATGAGCGCCAGCAACGCCAGAGGCCAGCACAAGATGAACAAAATGACCCACAACAGAAAGGCGGCCATCGGATTTCCTCCAGTCTAAGTTACGTCAAAGCGAGCTTGGAAGTTCCCTGGGCGGTGTATTGGCTCAAATGCAGACTGCGCGCAATCGAGGTTGGCACTTCCGCCTCCATCCGCATGTGAGAATCCTCGACCTCCGAGTGGAGCACACGGCCCATGGCGTGAATCAACGCAAGCGTGCGGCCCTCGGCCATCGGTAGCCGCAGCGTAAGGGTGACCACGGGATCGACCGGTAGTGCGGCGTCGATGCGTCTCCGCAACTCGTCGATGCCTTTGCCCGTGAGGCCTGAGACGAGGACCGGCCCGGCATCTCCCGCTCTTGCGACACTGGATTCGAGAGTTTCCCGCAACAAGGTCGATAGCAGATCGATCTTGTTCAGCACGCGCAGCTTGGGACGATCTGTCACGCCAAGTTCGGTGAGGATCTTGTCCACTTCCTCGTCCAACTCGTCGTGATGAGGATTCGAAACGTCGCTGACGTGCAAGATTACCGCCGCCTCTTGAACTTCCTCGAGCGTGGCACGAAACGCAGTGAGTAGTCCTTTGGGAAGGTCGCGAACGAATCCGACCGTATCGGAGACCAGAACCCGGCGATTCGAAGGCAAGCGAATGGCGCGAACGGTGGGGTCGAGCGTCGCGAACATACGCGAGGAGACCAGGACCTCCGCCTTACTGAGGGCGTTAAACAAAGTCGATTTGCCGGCGTTGGTATAGCCTACAAGCGCGACGGTACCAAGGGGAACCGCATTCCGTGCTTCGCGTCGCAGGGAACGCTGTCTTCGAACCGCTTCGATCCCGGCTTGGATCTTGGCAACGCGATCGCGAATGCGCCGTCGGTCGGTCTCCAATTTCTTTTCACCGGGACCGCGAACACCAATGCGACCGGCGCCGCCGCCCGCGCCGCCACTGCCACCGCCGCCGCTTTTACCGCCTAGACGCGACATGGACGTACCTTTGCCTGTCAGGCGCGGCAACATGTAGTTCAACTGTGCGAGTTCCACTTGCAATTGGCCTTCGCGACTGCGTGCGTGCTTCGCGAATATGTCCAAAATAAGCTGCGTGCGATCGATCACGCGACGTTCCGTGGCCTCTTCGATGTTTCTTTGCTGCATGGGCGAGAGATTGCCGTCAAAAATAATCAGCGGCGCTTTGTGGGCCGTCGCTTCGGCACGAATCTCGTCGAGTTTGCCGCGCCCCACCAGGGTGGCAGGGTCCGCAGCGTCGCGCACCTGATAGATCGTGCCGGTGACTTCTGCACCGGCGCTGCGTGCTAGCTCGACGAGCTCGGCTAGGGATTCCCGTCCCTGCTCCCCCGCAGGAGTTCCGGGGATGCGGCGCGCACGTTTCCAGGTCACGCCAACCAGCAAAGCGCGTTCCGCGGAGGAAGTCTGATGTTGTGTCTTCATAGGTTAGATGGAGCGGGCGTCATCGTGCCGATCTTAGGTTCCGTCCTAGCGGTAACGGTTCACGGAGGGGAGCTTCTCCACATTCGGATTATACGCCGGTGGCTTCCGCACTGCGACCGGCATTGGGATTTTCGACGCGATGTTGGAAGTGTGGACGTCCGACGAAACTGAGGCAAGGCTGAGTGGATGGTTAGGCCTGGGGGTTTGGAGCGCAGCAGTGTTGCGCCCCTACAAACGAACGGAGTCGCCTTACGGCGCGCGCCCCGCAACGAAAGAGGATCGCCTACGGCGCGTCCCTGCGCTGCAGGAACTCGTTTACCTGCTGGAGTGATTTCGCTTGGACTTGCGGATCGTCGCCAAATCCTTCGCACCAGTGAACCGCCGCCTCCCTGCGAAACCAAGTCATTTGGCGCTTGGCGTAACGCCGCGTGGCCTGTTGGATGAGGCTACGAGCGTCTTCCCGCTTCATGCGGCCCCGCACAACGGCGCGCAACTCGCGATATCCAATAAAGTCGAAAGGCTTCGCGTTCTCGGCGAGGCCGCTCGAGAGCAAGACACCCACCTCGTCGGTCCAGCCGCTGCTTAGCATCGCGTCCGTGCGCGCATGAATTCTTTCGTAGAGCGCTTCGCGCGGCGGCATCAAACCAATCTTAACCGGGCGCCACCCTTGCAGGGGAATGCGTCCCGATCGATGGACTTCCGACAGAGGACGCTTCGCTAGCAGGCAAACCTCGATGGCACGGATCAACTTTTGTTGGTCGCCGGTCGCGATCTTACGAGACGCTTGCATATCGAGGCGCCGCAGGATCCGATGCAGGTGACCCGGGGCATGATCGTCGCTACTAGCCCGCAATCGCTCCCGAAGTTCCTCTGACCTCTGCGGAACATCCGCGAGCCCTTCCAGCAACGCGCGCAAATAAAGCCCGGTGCCAACGGTAAAAACAGGAATGCGGCCGCGGCGACGCAGGTCTTCGAGTACGCGGATCGCCAACTGCCGGTATCCGCCGGCGGTCGCGTCTTCTCCCGCCGTCAGAACGTCGATCAAGTGGTGCGGAATTCCATGCCGTTCGGCAAGGCTCGGCTTCGCGGTACCGACGTCAAAACCCTTGTAGAGCTGTGTGGAATCGCAAGCCACCACTTCCCCACCGAGCTGTTCGGCGAGCCATACGCCTAACGCCGACTTGCCTGCAGCCGTCGGCCCTACTATGGCGACGAGCGGCAAAAGCGCCTGGTCGTGACTCATGGGAACAAAAGATGGCGCGCGCGGACAAACAGGAAAATCAACACAAACAAGGCGAGTAAGAAGGTGCCGAGAACTTGTTGGCGAGCGAGTTTCACTAGTGTGCGTATTCTGGCTGCAAATTATAATAGTACGTAAATCGCAATTCGATGTAAGGACCGCTGAATGCGGGCGGCAAAGGCTCAAACGGATTGGAAGCGCGAATCGAGGAGACCGCGGCGCGATCGAGCGGTTCTTTTCCCGATCCAGATAACCGGACCGGCTCACCGTCGGGAACGCTGCCATTTCTCATGATTTTGAATTGCAACGATACGACGCCTTTGTCTCCCAACCGTACCGATTCCGGCATGACCGAGAACCAATTTCGCCTGACGATGATATAGACCCTGTGCAGATAGTCGTTGAAGTCTACGCCTTCGGTGGGCGTGAGCATTTCCATCGCGCCGTACGCCTGCGCCTGTCCTCCGCCGCCCGGAATGCCGCTGTTGCTAGGAACTTGTCCGCCGCCTCCAATTGCCGAGGGCGCATTCATTTTGGCGGATTCGCGGATCGAATCCTGCAGCGAGCGCCCCAGCGAATTCTTGGGAAGAAGTAGAGAGTGATCGGTGGGCTGCTGTTGTGGCGCTTCCAGCTTCAAAGGCTGTTTCGGAGCGTCGGCCTTGGCACCGCTATCGTCGGGCTGAGTTTTTGGCGGCGCTGTGTTGGGTTGCGGCACGGGAGCGCTGGGGAGTTCCTTGGCCACCCGTTCGGGTTCCTTTGGAGCAGGTGCCGGGATCGGTTGCGGCGTGGGCGGCGCCACTTTGCGAAGTACGCGCGGATCGACATGCACTACAGGTGGCCTGGGCCGGGGCGGCGTCTTGAGTTCATCGAGAGCGCCAGGTGGAAGTAGGATGGTCATTTGGCGGCGGGCGAGCTCGTCCTGTTCGCGTGAAGGCGCGTGAGGCGGAAAGATTTTGGGTTCGAGAATAATCAGCGCGATGAACAGCACGTGCACGGCGAACGAGGTGATCGACTTGATCAACTCGGCCTTGTTCTGTGCTTCCGACAGCTCCTTGTTGAGAAGGTTGACCTCCCCGGTCATGAAGATGTCGGACTCGACCAGATCGGTGGGGATATTCTCCAGGTGCTTGATGATTTCCGGAGGCGCTGCGCCCTGCGGCACGATGATGCGCTCGTCCATGTCCGTCGGTTGGAGCGGCAAGTCGTCGCTTCGTTCCGCGACAAATTCCGCGTGTTTCACATCGCGCGGCACGACGACGCGCGCAGCGATCGATTCCAGCGGCAGCGATGCAGGGATGTTGGTGTGCCCATCGAGTTGCACGATGGGGAGCATCGAGGGCACGAGCGTGCGTTCATCCAGCGTGGTTGGACGCCGCCGCGATGACTGGACATCGGCCGCGGGCGGTCTAGAGCCAAGAGGAACCAGGAATCTAGGAATCATTCGTCCGTTTTCTGCGCGGCGGCAAAAGATGACAGTTGGACGCGCTCGCCGTGCTCCTGGATGCTTGCCATGACGCGTTCCGCCAATTCCAGCGCCGCACGGCCCGCGCGCCCGCTGGTTCGAGGTTCACGACGCGTCCGCGCCGACTCAACGAACGCTTCGAGTTCCGCTCGCAGGGGCTCAACCGCCTGGGCGGGCAACTTTTCAAACGCAAACTCCGGTTGAGGTCCGGGCTTCCTGACAGCGACGCGTAACGCGTCGCGGCGCGCGTAGTCGAGCGAAATATATTCGTGCTGCTGGAAAAATCGCATCTTGCGCACACGTTCCGTCGAAACCCTGCTTGCCGTGACGTTGGCCACCGCGCCGCCCGCAAATTCCAGCCGCGCGTGGGCGATATCCACTTTATCGGTGAGCACCGGAATGCCTACCGCTTTTACTTCGGTCACGTTTTCATTGACGAGGGTCAGCAGTATATCCAAATCGTGGATCATCAAATCGTAGATGACGTCGACGTCCAGGCTGCGCGCCGTGAAGACACCCAGCCGATGCACCTCAAAAAAAAGCGGATGATTCAGTATCGGCTCAACCGCCAGCACCGCGGGGTTGAAGCGTTCCACGTGGCCAACTTGTAGAATTCGGCCGAATTTCTTTGCGGATTGGAGCAGCTCGTCGGCTTCGGCCAAATTTGTCGCCATTGGCTTCTCGACGAGAACATCGAGACCCATCTCCATCAACCGGCAACCAACGGCCGAGTGTTCGACGGTCGGAACCGCAACACTCACGGCGTCGGCGAGGTCTCGCAGCTCGTCCAGCGAAACCAGCGCTCGCGTTTGAAATTCAGTCGCTACCTGCTGGGAGCGTTCGGAATTCTTGTCATAAACGCCAACGAATTCAGCGCCCCGGACTTCGCGATACACGCGCGCGTGGTTGCGCCCGAATTCACCCGCACCCACGACGGCGACACGGATCTTTTTGGTTTCCCCCATCGCCGCGCTCATTCCCTGTTCATTCCCCCGGAAGCGGTACGAGGTTCCGCAGATATGGCAGGAGGGAACGCTTGCATGGCGATTCCCGCCGCATCCGCCTGCGCCATCAATTTTTCTCGATCGAACAGTAAGGTGCGCCCCGCATCGAGGGCCAATGCTGTGGCGCGGGCACTCTTCATCTGTTCGATGGTTGGCAGACCGATGACGGGTACATCAAAGCGCATGTCCTGCCCCGGCTTGCTAACCTTCACCACCACCAGGGGCCTGCCGTTTGCGATGCGGGCGGCCCTGGCGATCGTTTCGTCGGTGCCTTCCATCGCCTCCACGGCGACACACGCACGGTCGGAAACCACCACGGTTTGCCCGATGTCCATCGCCGAAATCTGCCGCGCGACGCCGAGTCCGTAGGCGATGTCGGCTGCTTCGCGTTCGTCAGGGGCACGGCGCGTGAGCACGCCCGCCTGCGGCACGAGCGGCTTCAGAAAAAGCGTCGAGTCCACCAGTCGAATGCCTTCGTCCTCCAGCACGCGCGCCACCGCACCAATCAGCGAATCCGTGTTTTTGCGCGGCAACGAAAATAAGAGTTTCGCCAACTTCCAGTCCGGCCGGATGGAGCTGAAAATTTTATTGTGCTTCACTTGCCCGGCCATTACCGCTTGCGTGACGCCTTCCTTGTGCATCAAATCAATAGCCTTGCTCAATTCCCCCAGGCTCACCCAGTGCAACCGCTTGGCGGAATGCTCCAGCTCCGCCGACGCCTCTTCCTTCAACGCGATCACCGCCATCTCGATGCCCTGGCTGCGCGCGCCTTCCAGAACGAGAAAAGGAAACCGCCCGTTCCCGGCGATGAGTCCCCAACCCGTGGTGTTTGCGTCTGCCATGAGATGACCGGACGGCGAACTACTTGACGATGCCGCGCTCGGCGGTTTCGACAAACCGGATCAGTTCCGCAACATCGGCAGAATCCGCCAGGGAAGCGCGCATCTCACGCAAAGCTTGATTGGTATTCAGCTTGGACCGTAGCAACAGGCGAAATGCACGCTGCAGCGCGTGCATACGTTCTTTGGAAAAACCTTTGCGCTGCAGACCAATTTTGTTGACGCCGAAACATGTGGTTTGCCGCTCGGTGACCACCAAAGAAAATGGCGGCACATCCTGCGTAATCACCGTGGAGGCGCCGACGTAGGCGTATCGTCCCACGCGGCAGAATTGATGGACCGGCGATGAAAATCCGATGGTGGTGAAATCCTCGACCGTCACATGGCCGGCAAGCGTCGCACCGTTCACAAATAGATTGTTGTCGCCAACATGACAATCATGGCCAACATGGGAGGATGCCAGAAATAGATTGCGATTGCCGATGCTCGTCCGTCCGCCGCCCTTTAGGGTTCCTCGACTGACGGTCACGTACTCGCGGAACGTATTTCCGTCACCGACGACAAGTTCGGTATGCTCGCCTCGAAAACCCAGGTCCTGCGGATCGCCCCCCACCGAGCAAAACGGGTGAAACACATTGTCCCGCCCCACCTTGGACGGGCCTCCCACCACCGCGTGCGCGTGCAGCACGCAGCCATCTCCGAGCTCCACGCCGTCGCCGACGACGGCATAGGCGCCAATCTGAACGCCCGACCCGAGCTTCGCACCCGGAGCAACCGCGGCTTGCAGATGGATGTTAGCGACGCTCATTTCTTAGGTTCTTCCGCTTTCACGGCCAAGTCGCGGTCCACCATCTTGCACATCAGAGTTGCTTCGGCGGCAAGCTGCCCTTCTACCGTCGCCCGGCCCTCCAGCTTGCAGAAATCACCGCGCCAGGAGAGCACTTTGATTTCCAGCTTGAGTTGATCGCCCGGGACCACCGGCCGGCGGAAACGCGCGCCATCCACAGCCACGAAGTACAAGAGCTTCTTTTCGCGATCGGGAATCTCGAGCAGCAACAGCAACCCGCCCGTCTGCGCCATCGCTTCGATAATCAGCACACCCGGCATGATCGGTTTGCCGGGGAAGTGTCCCTGGAAGTGATGCTCGTTGATGGTGACGTTCTTCACACCCACGATACGCTTCAGCCGCTCCATCTCCAGAATTCCGTCGATCATCAGAAACGGATAACGATGCGGCAGCAGTTTCTGAATTTCATTCACATCGAGAATCATCAGCGCTCCCCACCGCACCGCACACACCCGCACTGCGGCGCCCCTCATTGCCCGGCAAACGTATGATTATATGCGAACCGCGCCGTGGGCGGTATTCATCCGCAAGCGTTGTCGCGCGAATTACCCCTTTTTGCGGCGGGCGGCTCGTCGCGGCTTTTTGGCTTCGCCTCGAAGGTTTGCTGCAAGTTGCACGGGCTGCTAGGATGTCCCGGCCATGCCCGACTCGCATTTCGCCGAGACATTCCTGAAAATGCTGACGCCGCGCTTGCCGGAGATGCTCTCCGCGCTCCGCAAGTTCGTCGTCGTCGAATCGCCAAGCCTCGAAAAAGCGCCTGCTGACCGCTGCTGCCGCATCATCGGTGCGGAGTGGCGCAAGCGAGATGTTGGCGTCGAGCGACTCGCGCAGAAAAATCGCGGAGATCATCTCAGAGTTACCTGGTGGCCGACGAAATCGCGTCCCGCTGGTCAGCTACTGGTCCTTGGCCACTATGACACCGTCTATTCCACCGGCACCCTGGCGAAAATGCCGTTTCGGGTCGCGGGCGGCAAAGCGTACGGTCCAGGAACATTCGATATGAAAGCGGGCATTGTGCAAGCCCTTTTCGCTTTGGAGACTCTTCAGCGCGGACCAGCGCCGCCGCGCAAGCGCGTCATCTTTCTCTGGACTTCGGACGAAGAGATCGGCAGCGAATCCTCACGCCAATTGATTGAAGCCGAGGCGCGCCGCAGCGATGCGGTCTTTGTTTTGGAACCATCGTTCGGACCACGTGGTTTGCTGAAGACGGCGCGCAAAGGCGTTGGCGAAGCGGAGATCATCGTGCACGGCCGCGCCTCCCACGCCGGCCTCGCGCCGCAAGAAGGCGTCAACGCCATTCACGAACTAGTCCGGCAAATCATGCGCGTCCAGGAATGGAACGACTTGCGTCGAGGGATAACCATCTCCGCCGGCCTCATCGAAGGAGGGACGCGCGTCAATGTGATTCCAGAGCGTGCGCGCGCGGTGCTCGATCTCCGTGCGCTGCGAATCGCCGACATGCAACGCCTCGAGCGCCGTCTGTACGCGCTTCGCCCGACGGTCCCAGGAGCGCGCCTCGAAATTCGCGGCGGTTTCAACCGCGCACCCCTCGAACGCAAAATGAGTGCTGCTTTGTTCTCCCGGGCAAAATCACTCGCCTCGCAAATGAATCTCTCCGTCGGCGAATGCACCGTCGGTGGAGGTTCCGACGGCAACCTCACCGCCGCCTGTGGTGTCCCTACACTCGACGGCCTCGGTGCGGTAGGTGATGGTGCGCATTCCGAGCACGAGCACGTGCTCGTCAAGACCATGCCCACGCGCGCCGCACTACTGGCTGCGTTACTTCACTGCTCGTAATTCGATCGGATCTACGACCGCGGGGAAAAGATGCATCACAAATAATTCTTGTGCAGATACACGACCGTGTCTTTGGCCAAATCATCATAGTTGCTATGTAGCACTTCCTGGACCGCGGCCTCCGTCGAACTTCCGTCAGCGATACGACTCAGAATCCTCTCCATGTCACCCATGCCGTCCGCTTGCACGATGTACTCAACATTGGCAAGCGCCCACGCATACGCATAGCCCGCGATAGGCCCGGATAGCTGCATCCAGGAACCTTCCAGCTGCCCGAGCGCCATCGCCTGCTTCTCGTCATAGACCTGCACGAGCACCGCGGCATTGTCTTTGCTGCGTTGCCCTTCCATCCATTGCGCAAGCCCTTCTTGCACCCACACCGGCGCGTGGTTGTGTGTCTTCTGCTGAATGAAACTGTGCGTCAATTCGTGTTTTAGAACGCGCGACAGTTCAGGAGTCAAGCTCGTCAGTCCCTGTACCGGCACGCGAATGCGTCCGTCGTTCAGCGCTCCCACCCACCCCGGCGCGCGCGTGATATCTGCAAATGCCTGCTGCGTGTACAAAATTACGCCGATAGAGTCCGGCGGCGTGTAGTTGAGCTCGGACTCAATAGCCGAAAAATGAATCTCCAACGCACGCAGGATTTCCCGGGCGAGCTCAGGCTCGGCCCCACCGCTATAACGGAGTGTGAAGTGACTACTCTCGTTTTCCCGGTAGTTCTCTTCTTCCTGATTGTCGCGCTGCGCTTTGGCCAGCGCGCTCTCCACCTCCGGGTCGGGCCGTAACGCCAGCGCGCGCTTCCACTCGATCACTGCGCGATCCGGCTTGTTCATACCGTAGTACGCCCAACCCGACAATTTCGCCTCTTCTGGATCATCGGGAGCGACGCGATGTGCCCGCTCGAGGTACTCGAGCGAAGCTTTGTACTCGCTTCGTTTCAGGTGCAGGTAGGCAACATTCATCAGGATCACGGGGTTGTCTGGGGCGTAGGTCAGTGCCGCCCGCTCGTCGACCAGAGCGTGCTCCATATCGCCACGTCCCAATTCAAACTGCGACGCGGCGTGCAGCGCCCGTGCCGCTCTTTCGTTCGCTCCAGCGTCGCCAGAACGCGCCTCGCCTTCCACGCGCGCCAGGTAGTTGCGATCGATCGAGCCATCGTGCACCGCAGCTTTCTCGATTTCCGCGCTCGCTTCCATGCTTGGCGGCGTAATGACCATGTTCGACGCCGAGGCGGCGCGTGACTCGGGCATCGGCACCGAGGTTCCCCGCTCGATGTGATCCACGATCGACTTCGGCAGGCTCAGTTCGCCCGCCGCCGTCTGATACCGGACCTTGTCCCCCTCCTCCACAACGGTGAGTACCACGATGCGGCGGCCATTCTTAAGCACGATGGTGTCGGTCGCCGTCGCAAGACACGCGCAAGCCAGCCACAAGAGCAACAGCCCAGGGAAGGTAAGCAGGGAACGACGTGTTCCGGGACACGCTGAGCGAAAGAACTGCCGCATTGCTCCATTCTAGGCCGCCTGTGCACCATCGCCGCACCACGCCTTGTCTGGCGATGCCGAAAGTGACTACACTTGTTGGATGCGGTTAGGGGTGGCCCTTCTCGGGCTTTGTTGTCTCGTGACGCCCTCTGTGGCGCCGGCGGGAGACCAGTCTCCGCACGAGATCTACGACGCCCTGAACGCCCTGCGCCTGGACCCCGGTGCTACGTACGAAATCGCTAGCGGCGACCGCATCGACCTGCACCGCGCGGACGCGAAACTCTCTTTCGAGCGGGGAAAGCTTTCGTTCTTCGCTGCGCTGAACGGTCGTGTCACCGGCGCAGTCTTCTCCGGACGCGGGCACGTCCTGGCGGCGCCCCGCGATCCCCTGGAAAAACAGCAAATGGCTCGTTTTTTCGGTACTCCGGTTCTCGATCAGGACTTCACCAATGTGTGCCTGCGTTTCACGGATGACACCGCGGCCGAGCTTGTTCGTCAACTCCGGGACGCCAAGATCTCTCCGCTGCAAGATTCGGAGTTCACCTCGCAGTGGAACTCAATTCTGGCGGCCATGAATCCCCGGCAATCGTTGCGCATTTTATTCGGGAGCCTTTCCGCCAAGCCGCAGCCTTATTTCTACGCTACCGTTGACGGCGTAGCGACCGGGCCGTTCGACGTGATGGTCGATCCTCAACGCGCCGAAGCCGTATTGATTGGCCAGTCGAAGAGTGTGGGTTCTAGAACTTTTTACGATGTCTGGGCTTCCTACGCCCTGCCCGATGCCTCGCCTCACCCCCGCGCCTTTCGCGCGCTCGATTACGAGATCAACACGTCGATACTCGCGGACACGTCTTTGGACGCAAAGACTGCCGTCCGCATGCGCGCGGATGTCTCCGACGAACGCGTATTGATATTTCAACTCGCGCGAGCGCTTAGCGTCGATGCCATTACCGGAGAGCGTGGCGAATCGCTCGCTTATTTCCAGAACGACGGTATGAATTTGCAGGACCGCAACTCTCACGGAAGTGACTATCTCTATGTGGTGCTGCCCGCTCCATCCGAGAGCGGCGCGGAATTCACTCTCCATTTTCACTATCGGGGAAATGTCATCGAGAACGCGGGTAACGGCGTGCTCTTCGTCGACGCGCGCGAAAGCTGGTATCCCCATTACGGGGGCCCCGCGGACTTTGCCAGCTACGATCTCACCATGCGCTGGCCGCGCAGATTACGTCTGGTCGCTACGGGAACCAAGCGCGACGAAAAGGAAGACGGGGAATTTCGCGTCGCACGGTGGCAGACCGAAAAGCCCGTATCGGTGGCGGGCTTCAACCTAGGGGACTATCTGTCGACCTCGCTCGTGTCGGAAACGCGGTCGGTCGACGTCTACGCCAATCGCCAACTCGAGCGCTCCATTGACAGTCGATTGGAGGCCCCTCAATACGATGCTCCGCGGGCACCGTCATCGGTGGGCGCCGAGGGGCGCGCGAGCATCAATGCGATGGAAATTAGCCCTGCTGCGCCTAAACCCACGGATGCGGTGAAAGTGCTCGGCCGCCAAATTGATGACTCCATCCGTTTTTATGAAACGTTCAGCGGACCGTTTCCTTTCCAAAAACTGAGTGTGTCGCAAATCCCAGGCACGTTCGGCCAGGGCTGGCCCGGACTGCTTTTTCTGTCCACGTATTCCTACCTTCCGGCGGAAGCCCAGCAGCGCGCCGGACTTTCAGAGACAGGACAAGAGCACTTCACCGAACTCGTACCCTTCCACGAAGTCGCCCATCAATGGTGGGGCAATATCGTTGGTTGGGACGCCTATCGTGACCAATGGATCGACGAAGCCTTCGCCAACTATTTTGCGTTGCTCTATGCCGACACACAAAAACGCACGGATCATTCTCTGCACGTATGGCTTGGGCGCTATCGCCAGAATCTTGCCGAGAAATTGCCCAACGCTGCGCAACCCCACTCTGAGATTGGCGCGCTCGTGTTGGGCAGCCGATTGACGTCTTCCAAATCTCCCGCTGGTTTTGAAGAGGTTATCTACGGTAAGGGCGCGTGGGTGATTCACATGCTCCGGGAAATGCTGCGGCAACCGAGTACCAAGAATCCGGACGCGCGCTTCTATGGTTTGCTTCACACGCTGGTCACAAAATATGCCTACCGCGCCCTCTCAACCGAGGATTTGCAGCACGAAGTCGAGGCCGTGATGACCCCGGCGATGGACTTGGAGGGCGGGCACTCGATGGACTGGTTCTTCGAGCAGTGGGTGCGGGGAACCGGTGTGCCACGATACCGGATCGAATACAGCGTCCACAATTCAGAAAAAGGGTACTTGGTGCGCGGAAAACTTTATCAGGACAACGTGCCACGCTCGTTCATCGCTCCCGTTCCGTTGTATACGGGAGCCAACCCTGCACACGCCACACTTCTTGGAATTGTTGTCGCGAGCGGGCCGGAGACTTCGTTTCATTTCATTACGCCGGCGGAGCCTCACAAAATTCTCATCGATCCGCAAATGACGTTGCTCTGCGTCACCCCCTAGCCGATTCCGTCGATGCCATCAACGCGGAGGGGCCGCAAGCGGCTTTTGGTACCGTCGCTTTTGTTCGACAAGCGGGCTCGCGGGATTCAATTGGGCCTTTCGATCAGCACCCAAAACGTACGGAAATCCGAGCGGATCGACAGGGGTCCGCGCAAGCAACCCGGCGCTCACCAGATCCGGCATGGATTTCGGCGGTTGCCCGGAACGTTTTTCGTATTCCGCCACGATGGCGTCCAGCTTTTTGCAATCCGCATCCACCTGGAGCAGCTGCAAATGGCTCGCCGCATTTTTCTTGATTTGCGGGTCTTTCGTTGAATTATAGATTTCGCTCCACAGAAAGGCAGACGTCTCGGAACTCTCGCCTTCCTCCATCACCTTTGCAGCCAGCACCTTCATCCAAAGAAAAGCCGCCGGATTTTTGCTGCCCTCCAGGAAAGCAGCCGAGGCTTTCTGAAAATCGTTAAGCTCGAAATAGTAGATGAAACCCAGGTCCTCATAGAGCCGCCAGTAGTCCGGATTGGCACGAATTCCCCGGTTGATCAGGTCGATCGCAAGGTCCGGCCTTCCGGCCCCGCTGGGCCGAGGCTCGCTCAGGAACATTGAGCCGAAACGGTAAGCCACCAGGAGATTGGGATCGAGCGTTGTCGTCACGTCCAGCAGCGGCCAGAGCAATTCAAGATTCTCGTCGTGCCTGGCGTGCTTGTCGCCATAATATTGCACCACTCGCGTCCAATAGAGGTCGGCCAGAAGCGGCGCGTATTCCAGGCTCATCGCTTTCAACATCGGGCCCGAACGCAACACCAGGTCGTCTTTCTCTTCGTGCAGTGCGTCGCGCTGTACGTCGATCGCCTGTTGCAGCCGCCAGATACCAGCGAATCCCGCCAGCAGCACGATAGACAAAATAAGCGACCCCGATTCTCGCGCGTTCATTTCAAATTCCGCCGTGAAAAAATAGCTGAAGCCGCCGCCAGAACAATGGCGCAGTACAACGCCGCATATGCCGTATTGTGCCAAATCAAGGTCGCAGGGATCACCCGGCCATGCGCCGCTGACGCCATCACGTCGAAATTTTCAAAATTAGGAAGCAGGTACGACAGCCATCGCAAAAATGTCTGCACCGTCGGCGCCAGGGTGTCATTGTGAAGATCGCGCATCTCCTTCACAAACAAACCGGATATGTACAATCCAGCCGTAAACAGAATCGCCAGCAACGGCGTCGTATAGCATGAAAACAACAGCGCCAGTGCGACCACGACGGCCAGCTTCAACAAGATGAAATAAATCGCGACCAACGCGACTCCATCCGCGCGTTCCAGGGGATGCTTAACGTAATACAGCGCCGCGAATAGCCCCGCGGCCATGGCCGCGGTATTCACCGAAAGCGTCAGCAGAAGTCCGGCGAATTTCCCCAGCAGGAACTCCCACCGTCGCACGGGCTTGGCCAGCAGGGCGTAGAGTGTGCGCTTGTCCATCTCCTTGGAAACCAGCCCGACACCGATAAACACCGCCATCAACAAGCCGATCACCGAAATGGCGCTCAGCCCCAGGCTGATGATCACCATCTCCTCAATCCCGATCGAAATCTGTCCAACCAGGATCGCCGCGCCCATCATCAGCAGCGCGAAGAAAACAAGGTTGTACAGCACGCGGTCCCGCACCGCCTCGCGAAACGTGTTCCACGCAACTACACCGACGCGGCTCATTTCCCGCTCACATCCACCGCGGCCGCTTGCGCGCGGTCGGCTTCGATCAAGTGCATGAAATATTCCTCTAGTGACGCCTTGATTTGCGCCACCAGCAAGATCCGCGCGCCTGCCTCACGCAGCTTCTCAATCGTCGGGTAAAGGTCCGCTTCTTCCACGCGCATCCGGTATCGATTCCCCGTACGCGTCGCTTTACTTAAGAGCTCCGACGCACTGGCCGTATCCGCGCCATGCTCGAACAAGATCTCCATCCCATGCGCTTTAATCCCCACGATCTCGTCCGGCGCACCCACGCCACGGAGTTTTCCTCCCACAATTACGCCAACCCGGTCGCATAACATTTCCGCATCAGACAAAATGTGCGTCGAAAAAAGTACGGTCCTGCCTTCCTGCTTCAATTCCAAAATGATGTCGCGAACTTCCCGCCGGCCAAGCGGATCGAGACCTGACATCGGCTCATCCAGAATCACTACCCGCGGATCGTGTAAGATCGCTTGCGCCAAACCGACCCGCTGTAACATGCCCTTCGAATACTTGCGCAACTGGATTTTCCCCGCTGTCTCCAAGCCGACCTTCTTCAGCATTCGCGCGACGCGATCGCGCCGGTCCGACGCTTTCAAATTGTGGAATCGCGCAAAATAATCCAGCAGCTCGGTCGCCGTCAGGTAATCGTAGAAATACGGCTGCTCCGGCAGGTATCCAATATCCTGATGCATCGCGATATCGCTGATCGGCCTACCCAGAATGTGGGCCGTGCCCGCCGTGGGAAAAATCAAGCCCACCAGCAATTTGATGGTCGTCGATTTCCCCGCGCCGTTCGGGCCCAGGAATCCAAACACTTCTCCGTCCTCGACGCCCATGGTCAGCCCTTCCAGCGACCTTTTGGTTTTCAGGTGCAGGAAACCGAATGGATAGTCTTTGGTCAGATTTTCAATTTGAATCGCCGCATCCGTCATGGCTTCATTGTTGAAAACTAGAGGCTTAGCGTCAATTGTCGATCAGCAGCGATGTGCGTGGAGAGAAACGGGTTTACCCCACGATGGGCCGAACGCGCCGGAAGCCACGGCGGCAGATTCATCAAGAATCGCCGCGGGCCGAGCCTATCTGCACCAAGTGCGGGGGCTCTGGAACCGGCCCCATGGCCAGCGGCTTCAGTGTCTGTTTGCCGCGCCAATTATCCAATATCGCCACCTGCTGCACGCAGGAAACGGTGCACTTCGGAGCGCAATATTTCGCCGTAAAATATTCTCGGTGCCGCATCTCCGGCGTGTACTCCGCCAACGGAATCCCCGGGTACCCGCGCTGCTGCGAACACCAATGCACTAGTCCATCCTCGCACACATACAGGTACCGTGAACCCGAGCGGCAGCGCCAGTTGTGCTCTTTTCCTCGCGCCACATTGTGTTGAAAATCGTTGAAACGCGAAAACGAGCTTTTCCCGAGCGACATGATCTCTTCAAAAATTTCGATCTGCCGAGGATTCAAACCCTTCAGCTGCCCGTTGCCGTCGTGAATAATTCCCACCGTGCTCGTAAATCCGAGTTCCACCGCGCGGTGTGCGATTTGCAGCGCATCTTCCGGATTTTTCACCCCACTGCCCAGCACCGAATTGATGTTCACCTGAAACACCGCGTACTGCGCCAGCCATTCCAGCCGGGTGTCCAGCGTCTTCAAACTCTTTTTCGACACCTCGTCCGGCGTCACGTTATCAATACTGATCTGAAGAAACTCCAGCCCCGCATCGTTCAGTTTCCCGATGCGTTCCTTACTCAACAAAAATCCATTGGTGATCATCCCGGCATAGATCCCCCGCGTACGCATGTGCTGGATCACTTCTTCCAGCTCCGGGTGCATCAAGGGCTCGCCGCCGCTGATCGTAATCATCGACGTGCCCATGTCGGCCAGCAAGTCCAACCGCCGCTTCATCTCCTCCAAAGGCACCGGCTTCGACACGTCGTCATACTCGTTGCAGTACCCGCAATCCAGATTGCAACGGCGCATGGGGATAATGTGCACCAGGAAGGGATGCTTGGTAGATACCAGCGCCTTGCCGATCTTCATCAGCTCCCGCGCGCGCGACCTCACAAACCGCAAGCGGCGCCGCAAGCGCACCGATGTGGACGCTGACACCTTCGCCTTGGAAGTGCCTGTTTCCATGAAAGCTGCAGATTCCCCTGGCCACAATTATACATGAGCGCCCATCCCCGACCGCGTCACGCCTTTATCGAATGTGCCATCTCGAAAGGTCGTTCTTAGTCGTCAAGACGAAACGCAGGAGTGTCGCCGATCCACGGATCTTCGGCGCGACTCAAATGTAAACTCGGTGGTCGCAAAGACCGCGGCTACACGGTGGTGGCGCTGCACCTGTAGGCACGCTGAGAGGGCAGGGTTTGGACAACACTCAGCCAGAAACCGAATCGACCTAAGCCAACGCCCAAATCCATTCGAAGCATATCCCTCACTACGAACGGCGCCGTACCCGTCAGCAGTGAACATTCTGGGCGAGCGCTTCGTACAGGCAAATGGGCGTAAGACGGATCGGCCGTGTCCGGCGTCTACTAACCGCAAGTGCCTGCTCTCGTCCAATCATCAACGAACCCAACGAGGGGCAGCCTGAGGTGCCGATGCAATCCCTAATCTCCGACCTCCAATATTCCGCCCGCGAACTCCGCAAGCGCCCCAGCTTCGTTTTGACTGCCGTCCTCTCGCTAGCCCTAGGCATAGGCGCCACCAGCGCCGTCTTCAGCGTCATCTACGCCGTCCTGATCGACCCCTTTCCCTACCCTGGCGCCAATCGCATGATGGAACCCCGCTTGAAGGATAAAGCCGGCAACGAACGCTACAGCGGCTTCAATGGCCCGCAGATCGATCAGATTCGCCAGGCCAAATCGGTGGAAAGTGTCGTTGCCATGGACGGGTGGAACCTGACCACCACCGACGGCGACCTCCCCGAAGATGTAAACGCCAGTTACCTTTCCCCCAATGCCCCGAATCACTGGGGAGTGACCGCGCTCTTGGGCCGTTGGCTCGTGCCATCGGACGCACCCCCGGGACAAGAACCTCAGCCTGTAGTCGTCATCACCTACGAATTCTGGCAAAGGTATTACCTGGGCGACCCCACGGTAGTCGGCAGAAAAATCCAGCTGGTCCACAAGCCCTATGAAGTCATCGGGGTGATGCCACCGCGTTTCAAATGGGGCGAAGCGGCGATATACCTGCCCCTCAAGCTGACTCAAGATCCCAACATCTATGAGGGCGTCTCGCTCAAGTTGCGACCTGGCGTAACCGTGGCCCAAGCCAACGCCGAACTTCAGCCCATTTTCGAGGAATTCGCCAAGCAATCGCCCGCCCGTTATCCCGACAGCTTCCGCGTCAACCTGCGCAGCATTGTCGACGTCTACGCCAGACCCCTCGGTCCCACGCTGTACTTGCTCCTGGGAGCGGTCGCCTCGCTACTTCTCATTGGCTGCGGCAACGTCTCGATCCTGCTGCTCGCGCGAGGCGCCGAACGCCAGCACGAACTCGCCGTCCGCGCCGCCGTTGGCGCCAACCGTGCGCGCATAATCCGCCAGTTTCTGACCGAGTCTCTCGGCATCGCCATTGCGGGGGCAGGGTTAGGCGTGCTGCTCGCGTGGAAGAGCCTGCCTCTTATTGTCGCGTGGATGCCCCACGCCTTCCCCGCCGAGTCGGTGATCAAGGTCAACGTGCCGGTCTTGCTGTTCTGCGTCGCGTTGGCGGTTGCTACTACCTTGATTTTTGGTTTGTCGCCAGCCCTCCAGCTATCGCGTCCCGACATTGCCCGGCTCATGCAGGGCAGCGGCCGCCGCGTCGCCGGCAGCACCCGTGCCAACCGCGCCCACAATACCTTGGTCGCTGCTCAAGTGGCGCTCACCATTTTGCTGTTGACCGCCGCCAGCGCCGCCGGTAAGGGTTTTCTCCACATTCTCAAAACGAATCTCGGCTACGACCCCCATGACGCCATGTCCGTACCCATTCCCATCCACGAAAATACGCACGGCACCTGGAAAGACCGCACCGAATATTTCGAACAGATTCGTGCCCGCATTGCTGCCATGCCCGAAGTCGTCGAAGCCGGCATCTCCACCAACGCCACGCCTCCTTCCAACGGCAACGATCAGCGATTCGAAATTTTCGGCAGCGCGGCCGCTGAAAAACCTGAAGCGCGACTGAATTTCGTCGACGCGAACTATTTCCCGGTTCTTCGCATTCCCCTGATCCAAGGCCGCCTATGGGATCGCGCCGAGATCACGCGCGCCGCACCGCTTGCCGTCATCAATCAAACGATGGCGCGGCAATACTGGCCGAACGGCAACATCGTCGGTCAGCAGGTCCGCGTCCCGAATCTTAAGAACGAGCCACCCTATAATCTTGCCGCTCCCGGAAGCGACTCGTGGCTCCAGATCGTCGGCGTCGTTGCCGACGTGCGCAACGACGGTCTTCGCAATCCCATCAAGCCTTCCATCTACGTTCCCTACACGCTCCGGCTCCGAATGTTCACCCAGATTCTCGTGCGCACGCACGTCCCCCCGCTCTCAATCTTGCACGACATCCGCGCCCAGCTCGTTCAGATCGACCGTGAACAACAGGTCATGCAGGTCCGGGATCTCGAAACCTGGATTGCCAACGAAGACGAATATGCTCAACAGCGTTTCATCGCCACGCTATTCGGAATCTTCGCCGTCTTGGCGCTCGTTTTAGCCGCCGTCGGCCTCTACAGCGTCGTCTCCTACGGCGTAGCCACGCGCACCAGCGAATTCGGGATTCGCATGGCTCTCGGAGCAAAAGCCGCCGACGTCTTCCGCCTGGTGCTCTCCTCAACCGCGATGAGCCTGGGCGCTGGCCTAGCCGCAGGCTTGATCCTGAGCATCGCCTTCAACAAATTCTCCACCCAGTGGGTCAGCGAAAGCTCCCGCGACCCGCTCCTCCTAGCCGGCGTCACCCTCGTACTGATCGCCGCCGCAGCATCAGCCTCCTTCATCCCCGCGCGCCGCGCCGCGTCGGTCGACCCCATGGTCGCCCTCCGCTACGAATAGTCCCGAAGAAATAGATTTCCGCAAGCGACGCTGTAGCCGCCCTCTTTTACCCTGAGCTTCGAAGGGTTGAGAGGGTGGGGTTTTGCCGAGACTCCTATCCATACCTCTACGACGCGTACGTTGAACACGGATGTCGCGCTTCCCCGACGCCTGGCAACCGATGTTGGTTGCGATCCGAAGCAATCTCTTTCAACCTCGTGCTAGCGCGAGTCCGCCAGTCACCCTACAATGCACTGACGCAAAAATGCCGACGGGACCCCTAGCCTCTGACCTGCGCTTTTTCGCTCGCGAATTTCGAAGGCGCCCCTATTTCACTCTGACCGCCATCTTCTCTCTCGCCATCGGCATCGGTGCCACCAGCGCCGTTTTCAGCGTTATCTACGCCGTGCTCATCAATCCATACCCCTACCCGGACGCCGGCCGCATCGTCGAACTTCACCTGCAGGATAAAGCCAGCAACGATCACTACGTAATCCTGAGCGGTGCACAACTAAACCAGCTCCGGCAAGCTCGGTCCATCGAGAGCATGGTCGGCATCACCTGGTGGAACCTAACCACCACGGATGGCGATCTGCCCGAGGATGTTCAAGGCGTCGCCGTTTCCACGGAATCTCCGAATTACTTCGGCATCACCGCGCTGAAAGGTCGCTGGTTCATCCCCTCCGACGCGCCCCCGGGCGAAGATCCGCAGCGCGTGGCGGTCGTCAGCTATGAATTCTGGCAACGATATTTCGTGGGCGATCCCAATATCATCGGCAAGAAACTCCGGCTCGTTCACGAAACTTACGAGGTGATTGGGGTCATGCCCCCACGCTTCAAGTGGGGTGACGGCGAAGTGTACCTGCCGCTGAAGGCGACCCAGGACTCAGGCCTCAACTATGGCTGCTCGATCAAGCTTCGGCCCGGGGTGACACCCGCTCAAGCCGACGCCGAACTCCAGCCGCTCATCGAACAGTTCGCGAAAGAATCTCCCTCGCATTATCCCGACACGTTCCGAGTCGATCTGCGCAGCATCGTCGATCTCTATGCCCGGCCGCTCGGCCCGCCACTCTACCTGCTGCTCGGCGCCGTCGCTTCTCTGCTGCTGATTGGTTGCGCCAACGTTTCCATCCTGCTCCTTGCGCGAGGCGCCCAACGGCAACAAGAACTTGCCGTGCGCGCCGCCGTAGGAGCCAGTCGCTGGCGCATGATGCGTCAGCTGTTCACTGAGTCTCTAGCGGTGGCCACCGCGGGCGCCGCCATTGGCATACTCTTCGCATGGCGAGGTCTGTCGGTCGTCACCGCCTTCGTTCCCATCGGTTCCTTTCCCTCCGAATCGACGATTCGCATGAACGTTCCGGTGCTGTCGTTCAGCATCGGACTCGCATTCGTCACCACAATCGTTTTCGGACTCTGGCCTGCCGTCCGGCTTTCCCGACCGGAAATCGCGCGCCTCATGCAAACCAATTCACGCCGCGTCGCGGGAAGCGCCCATGCTTACCGCACCCACGGCATGATGGTCAGCGCACAGGTGGCTCTTACAATCCTGCTGCTCGCCGCGGCCAGCGCCGCAGGCAAAGGCTTCCTGCGTCTCGTGAACACCGATCTCGGCTACGATCCGCGCAACGCCATGTCGCTCCCCATTCCTGTTCATCAAAACTCTCACGTCTCCTGGCAGGATCGTTCCCAGTATTTCGAACGCCTCCGCGCAAGGCTCGCCGCCATGCCCGAGGTCGTCGAAGCGGCGGTTTCCACCAACGCCACTCCTCCTTTGCCGATCGGCAGCGTACGGATCGAAATCCTCGGCCGCCAGCAAGCGGAGAAACCCGATGTCCGCGTTAACCTCGTTAGCCCTGAATATTTTTCGGTGCTGAGAATCTCCCTTTTGCAAGGCCGCCTCTGGGATCACACCGAAACCATGCGAGGCGCGCAGCTCGCGATCATCAATCAAACCATGGCCCGCCAGTATTGGCCCGATGGCAATGCTATCGGCCAGCAAATCCGTATTCCCGTGCTAAAAAACGACCCGCCCTACTTTCCAGCCGCCACCGGCAGCGCCGACTGGCTGCAAATCATCGGCATCGTCGGCGACACCCGCAACAACGGGCTGCGCAATCCCGTCAAACCCGCCGTCTTCGTACCCTTTACGTTGCGCATGCCCATGTATACGCAGATTCTCGTCCGCACACGTGTTCCGCCCCTTTCGATTCTTCGCGACATGCGCCGCCAGATTGTCGAAATCGACCCCGAACAACAAACAACCCAAGTCCGCGATCTCGAGGGCTGGATCATGGGGCAGCGTGAATACTCCCAGCAACGCCTCATCGCCGGACTGTTCGGCCTGTTCTCGATTCTTGCCTTGACCCTGGCCGCCGTCGGCCTCTACAGCGTGGTCACCTACACCGTGGCCACCCGCATCAACGAGTTCGGCATCCGCGTGGCCCTTGGCGCCAAAGCCGCCGATGTCTTCCGCATCGTTCTCACCTCCACGGCCACCAGCGTGGGCACCGGGCTCGCCGCCGGCCTGATCCTGAGCTTCGCGTTCGACAAAATAGCCATAAAGTGGTTGGCCGAAAGCTTGCGGGCACCTCTGACCCTGGCCAGCGCAACCCTCCTGTTCCTCACCGCAGCTCTCCTGGCCTCCATCGTCCCAGCCCGCCGCGCCTCCACCGTCGACCCCATGATCTCCCTCCGCTACGAATAAGGAGCTCCAACGCAACACCTTACTGGCGCTTACTCACCTGCTGTCCATCCTGTTAAACTTCGCCTGACATTTCCTGAGGAGCTCTCATGTCCGATGCCACCGAAGCCGCCATCCACGGCCCAACCCGCACTGAATCCGACAGCATGGGCAAGATCGACGTCCCCACCGACCGCTACTACGGTGCGCAAACCGCCCGCTCCCTGATCCACTTCGACATCGGTAAAGACACCATGCCACCCGAGTTGATCCGCGCCTTCGGCTTCCTGAAAAAAGCCGCCGCGCTGGTCAATCAGGATCTTGGCAAACTCTCGCCAGAAAAGACCAGGCTGATCACCCGAGCCGCCGACGAAGTCATCTCCGGCAAGCTCGACGATCATTTCCCCTTGCGCATCTGGCAAACCGGTAGTGGCACGCAGACCAACATGAACGTGAACGAAGTCATTTCCAATCGCGCGATCGAAATCGCCGGCGGCGAAATGGGCAGCAAGAAACCCATTCATCCGAACGATGATGTCAACATGTCGCAATCGTCGAATGACACCTTCCCCACCGCCATGCACATTGCGGCCGCCGCGGAAACCGCGCGACGCCTGCTACCCGCCGTAAAAAAACTTCGCGACGCCCTCGGCGCCAAAGCCAACGAATTCGCTGACATCGTAAAAATCGGCCGCACGCACCTGCAGGACGCCACGCCTCTAACGCTGGGCCAGGAATTTTCCGGTTACGTCAGCCTGCTCGATCGCGACGGCGCTCGCATCGCGGTTGCCCTCGATGGCCTCTACGATCTCGCCATCGGCGGCACCGCCGTCGGCACCGGCCTCAACGCGCACCCCGAATTCGCTGAACGCGCCGCCCGCAAAATCTCCGAACTCACCGGCCTGCCGTTCCGCTCGCACCCCAACAAATTCGCGGCCCTTTCCGCGCACGACGAAATCGTCTTTGCCAGCGGTGCGCTGAAAACCCTGGCCGCCTCGCTCATGAAAATCGCCAACGATATACGCTGGCTAGCCTCCGGCCCCCGCTGCGGCCTCGGCGAACTCACCCTCCCTGAAAACGAGCCCGGTTCAAGCATCATGCCCGGGAAGGTGAATCCCACACAGTCTGAAGCCGTAACCATGGTCGCTGTCCAGGTCATGGGCAACGACGCCGCCATAGGTTTCGCTGGCTCCCAAGGCAATTTCGAGCTAAACGTCTTCAAGCCCGTAATGATTTTTAATTATTTGCACTCGGTAGAACTGCTAGCCGACGCGAGCAACAGCTTCGTCGACCACTGCGTCGTCGGTATAGAAGCCGACCGCGCCCGAATCGGCCACTACGTCCACAACTCCCTGATGCTGGTAACCGCTCTCGCCCCAAAAATCGGCTACGACAACGCCGCCAAAGTAGCCAAAGCCGCCCACCACGCCCACATCACCCTACGCGAAGCCGCCCTAAACCTAGGCCTAATCTCCGCCGAAGACTTCGACGCCCTGGTCAAGCCCGAAGACATGACCCATCCATGAGCGAACTAGCGAGACATTTTGTGACGGTACGACGAGCCTTGCTGCCGAAAGATACGTTCCGACTCGAAGAAGACAAAATCCCAGGAGATGCGCAGGGAAAGTCCGACCTGGCTTTCGTAAATTGCAGCTATCCCGAGGCCCGCGAAGACGCCTGTTTTCTCTTAGGGGCATGCAAGCGGCCTGACGGTAGGGGGGACGTCTTGTTGACGCACCTCCGTGAGGGAAGCGACCTTGTCGCCGAGTCCGCGATGATCCAAGCGCTTGGAAAGCTTCGTTATAGACCAGCGCTATCAGCTATAGCGCAACGGATATTGCGCGACGATGTCGACCAAGGCATCGGTTTGAACGCGGTCGAAAGCTTACGTCAGGTCGTAAAGATCTCCTTTCAAAATCTGCGCAGCGGCCGTTTTATGGCTGGCTGCACAAAATCATTCGCACGAGGAGCCTAAGTGACCTATAAGAACGCCTTCTTGAGTCTCGGGCTATTGCTTTTTGTGTGCGTCTCAAATCCTAAACAAACGAATGCGCAGGGAACATCCACGCTGAAACCGACGCCGAAGACTGTCGCATGGGGCTACTACGATGCGAAGGCTGCGCCTGTGTTGCGCGTCAAGTCGGGCGACGCCGTCGAGATCGAGACGCTGATCACGTCGACCCCGAAGCGACTTGAGGATGCTGGCTTGCCGCCCGATCAAGTCGAGCAATCGCTGCGCGACATCACGACGCAGGTTACCGACAAAGGTCCCGGCGGGCACATTCTTACCGGTCCGATCTACATTGAAGACGCGCAGCCTGGCGACGTCCTCGAAGTCCGCATCCAGAAAATTCAGCTGGCGATTCCTTACGCCTACAACGCTTTCGGCCCCGGCCGCGGCTACCTCCCCGACGATTTTCCGTACGCGAAAATGAAAATCATTCCTTTGGATGAAAAGCGCATGGTTGCGCACTTCGCTCCCGGCATCGACATCCCGCTGCACCCGTTTTTCGGCAGTATGGGCAACGCGCCCCCGGAAGGCGCCGGCCGCTTCAACAGCGCCCCGCCTTGGATCATGGGCGGCAACATGGACAACAAGGACCTCGTCGCCGGCACCACCCTCTATCTGCCGGTGCACGCGCCGGGCGCGCTGTTTGAAGTCGGCGACGGCCACGCTGGCCAGGGTGACGGCGAGGTGGATATCACCGCGCTAGAAACTTCGCTCATCGGCACGTTCCAGTTCATCGTGCGCAAAGACATGCACCTCAAATGGCCGCGCGCGGAGACTCCGACGCACTACATGACCATGGGCTTCAACGACGACTTGAACGCCTCCACCACCTTGGCCGTTCGCGAAATGATCGATTTCCTGATGACCGAAAAGCACCTCTCGCGCGACGACGCCTACATGCTCTCGAGCGTCTCCGCCGACCTGCACATCACCGAACTAGTCGACGGCAACAAAGGCGTTCACATGTCCATCCCCAAGGGTATTTTCTCAGCGGCCTCGCCCAAGTGAGGTCCAGCATTTGTAGCGGCCACTTTCCAAAGCGGGCGCTTTATGGCGCCGAATTGTGAATGACCCAAACTCGGGTGCGTTCCACATGTCGAATATTCGGATCAGACCCGCACATCCCTCGGACCGGCCTTGGTTAGCCGGGCTGTTCCACTCGCTGTGGCCTAAGGGTCCAGTGGAAGAACACTCTCAGGAGCTCGAAGCGATTCTTTCGAGGAAACCTCCGGGAACTCTGCCGCTCGTCGTCTTCGTCGCAGAAGCAGACGACCAATCGCTGTTGGGTTTTCTCGAAGTAGGCTTGCGCTCGCACGCCGACCACTGCGACCCAGCCCATCCAGTCGGTTACCTCGAAGGCTGGTACGTCGCCGAACCTCACCGCCATCGCGGCATCGGCAAGCAGCTCCTGGCCGCCGCCGAAGACTGGGCGCGAAGCCAGGGCTGCACGGAAATGGCCTCCGACACGCAATTCGACAACGAACTCTCGCAACGCGTCCATCAACGCCTGGGATACGAAATCGTCGAGCGCGCCATCCTCTTCCGCAAATCGCTGCGATGACTGTTCGCTTAGAACGGTGGTGTCCAATCTCTCAAGTTGCTGCGGGGAACATCTGCGACTAGCAAAGCCTCTCAACTGATAAAATTCTTATCGGCTCAGCCATGAGAAAATCCTCGACAACATGCCGCTTCGCATTGCTCTTGTTTCTCCTTTCGCCGCCACTACGTGCGCAGCAACCGGCCGCCGCCGGCTTGCCCGAATGGTGCCGCAGTCTCCCGCGCCCCGAATACCAATCGCTCGACCGCATTCTGCCCAACGAGCCCTGGTTTGAAATTTACAAGGTCGCACCCAACACCCTTGCCATCTACGAGCCGCACCAGTCCGAAGAAACCATCGCCTACCTGATCATGGGCACCAAGCAGGCCGTGCTCTTCGACACCGGCATGGGCATCGCTAACATCCACGCCCTGGTCACGCGCCTGACTTCTCGCCCGATCGTGATCCTCAACTCCCACACCCACAACGACCACATCGGCGGCAACTGGCAATTCCCCTTCGTCTTCGGCATGGATACGCCCTTCACTCGCGCGAGCACTAAAGGCGAACGCGACGACGCCCAAGCCGAAATCGCCCCGGGTCAAACCTGCGGCGACCTCCCGAAAAATTTCGACGCCAAAGCCTACGCCACCAAACCCTGGCACGTCTCCATCCCCGTCCACGACGGCTTCAAAGTCAATCTCGGAGGCCGCACCGTCGAAATCATCGCCACGCCCGGCCACACGCCGGACTCGATTTGCCTTCTCGACCGCGACAACGGCTTGCTCTTCACCGGCGACACCTATTATCCCGGCACCATCTGGCTCTACCGCCCGGAAACCGATCTCGACGCCTACCTTGCCTCGGTCAAGAAAATCGCCGCGCTCGCGCCCGACCTCAAGCTCGTCCTCGGCGCGCACAATGTTCCAGTCGCTCAGCCTTCCGTGCTTCCCAAGCTCGCAAGTGCCATCGAAGCCGTCCGCGCGGGGCAAGGCACCGTGAAACCCGCCGGCGAAGGAAAAGCCATCCGCACCGTCGACGGTTTCTCCTTTCTGCTCCGAGCCACACCCTAGGGCGCCGAGGGCCGTTGCCGGCCGCTATAATGCCCCGGTGCTGCGCACCTGCATCTCGAACTCCGGCCGCCGAGTCCGTGATCTTCGCTCGATTCGTCGCGGCGAAATCTTGACTGCGCGGAAGCCGTTCGCACCCTCCCGGGCCAGACGCGCGACGAAATCCTGCGTGTGGCCGTGGACGATGTCAGCTACAACGTGCGACAGGCCGATGACCGACGCCGTTGTGCGCTCCACTCATTGCTGCGAAGTATCAAGCGGAGTCCCTCGAGCAAAACCCCCAAGGGCAGCGCAATGGCACCCGCATCAACCGCTGGATCTCGCGACCTCTCTGCGCTTTGAACAAGCGGCGCGGCGGTTCCTTTGCCGCCATTTTTTCCGCCAACGTTCGGGAGTAAACTCTCCCTGACGGGGTACTCCAAATTGCGTTTTCATCCTCAAGTGCTGGCCTGCATTGGAGCGGCCCTATTACTCGCCGCGCTACCTGGCGCCGCTGCGCCTCGACCCTCTCGCGATAAAACGGTCTGGAACTATGAGGGCGGGTTGTTTCTGCAAACAAACGGCTCCATCCCTGATGGCCCGTGCTTCCGCATATCCGGTCACGTCGAAGCACCTGGATTTTTTGACAATCTCAAACGCGTCGACACCGATTCCGGCGCCGTATTTCGCCGCGGCTCGGACACCGTCACCCAATTCCCGGATCAACTGTTGCTCCAGTTCGTGGTCTTCGATCACTACGATCAGACCTGCCCGCCGCAAATGGAAAATGCCAACTCCTCGCGCTACCTCACCCGCGCAATGATGAGCACCATGCACTTGTCTCTGTACTGGAAGCATGGCGTCGAGTTGCGACCGATCGCCGATGTCGTGCCAAAATATTTTTCCGTCGATCCCGTGCTGCCGACGGCCACCGCGCGCGCCGCTGCCCACGGTCGTCCCGTGCCCGAAAAACTTGCCTGGTCCTACGAATTTGCGGTTCCCAGCGCCGGCGTCCCTCTCGGCGACAGCCTCGTCCTGATTCTGCGCACATCGGACAACCGTATCGCCGCGCGCGTCGCAGCTCGCATGTAATCTGCCGGACTTTTCGACATGAAACCGCCAAGAATTTGACCATTGCCCCGTTGTCCCCAGACGTTCTTCCCCCATTCAAAATGGGGTCATAGACCCCACCGTCCCTGGGTCTAAGGAGACCTACACCCGATGCTGTCCTAAATACGGCCCTTGGGACAGTTGCCCCCTACGGCTACGGAAACTACTGTCTCACTTGCAATCGCAGGCTCAGCCCCTCCCTGACTTGCGTTAAGCAATTTCTAATCAATCCAATACGATCCGAGGAGGATTTTTGTGCGTAAGGCCCTGGCTCTCACTTTATTTCTTTTCTTGTTGTCTTTGCCGGTAAAGGCGCAAACCCAGCAGCAGTCCATCCGCGTAAAGTGCGGAGGTTCGGCATACACCGACACCAAGGGACAAGCTTGGGCGACAGACTATGATTTCAGTGGCGGAATGGTCAGCCAAACGACGGGCGCAGTCAGTGGAACATCGGATCCGGCGCTCTATCAGGGCGGCCGCATGCCCGACAACTCCAATCCGCTCGTCTACACGTTTACGGTCGCCAACGGCGCCTATCACGTCAATCTCTATTTTACGGAGCTCAATACCAGCGACGATTTCGTCGGCGGGCGCGTATTCAACGTAAAGACCCAAGGGAATGTCGTTCTACAAAATCTCGATATCTTCAAGACCGTTGGCGCGGGCGCCGCCCTCATCAAAGGCGTGGACATCGCTGTAACCAATGGCCAGGTCCAGATCGAAGTCGACAACATTGCGGGTCACGATCGCGGCAAAGTTACCGCCATCGAAATTACTCAGAACTCCGCTTCTCCGCAGCTCAAACTGAACTTCGTCTATCCCGACGGCACGCCTGTCGCGGGAACCTTGAACTACACTATGGCCACCTCTGCGCTGAAACTCGGTGGCAGCACTCCGCTGACCAACGGCGAAGCAACTTGCGTGCTGTTTTCGAATCCGTCCGCTATGGGTCTCTCTGGACAGATTACCCTCACTCTCAGCTTGACCGATTCGACCGGCAAGACGCTCTGGCAGATTGGCATGACCATGGACCCCACCAGCGTAAACTTCGGCGCCGTGCAAAGTTCGACGCTAAACGTCGTCGTTCAGAAAACATAACCGCCTCTCTAAGCCAAATCGCCGACACGTGAGGGTCACCACCCGCCCGTGTCGGCATTTGCGCTTTCCGTTCGACGAATTGTCCGTGCCTCGACAACGTAACTCTGGACCCTCCGCAATCATCAAAGTAGCATTTGCTAACCACGATGATTCCCTTCTCGGTTCTCGACCTTTCCCCCATCCCACAAGGTGCGGCCGCCGCCGATGCCTTCCGCAACTCCCTGGACCTCGCGCAGCACGTCGAAAAATGGGGCTACCACCGCTTTTGGCTCGCCGAGCACCACAACATGCCCGGCATCGCCAGCGCCGCTACCTCTATCGTCATCGCGCATATCGGCGGTCACACCAAGACGATTCGCGTCGGCTCCGGCGGCATCATGCTGCCGAATCATTCGCCGCTGGTGATCGCCGAACAATTTGGCACGCTCGCTTCGTTGTTTCCCGGTCGCATCGATCTCGGCCTCGGTCGCGCGCCCGGCACCGACACCTTGACCGCGCGAGCTCTCCGCCGCGATCTCGCCACCAATTCCGACCGCTTCCCGGACGACGTGCGGGAACTGCAACACTATTTCGAGGACCTCACACCCGGTCAGAAGATTCGTGCCGTCCCCGGCGCTGGCCTGCACGTCCCCATCTGGCTCTTAGGTTCCAGTCTGTTCAGCGCCCAGCTTGCCGCCATGCTGGGCCTCCCGTTCGCCTTTGCATCGCACTTTGCTCCCGCCGATATGATGGACGCGCTTCAGGTTTATCGCCGCCACTTCAGGCCGTCAAAGCAACTCGATCGCCCCTATGCAATGCTTGGCATCAATGTCATCGCCGCCGCCTCCGATGGCGAAGCGCGCCGCCACTTCACCTCGCTGGAGCAATCGTTCACCAATCTTCGCCGTGGTATGCCCGGCCAAATTCCTCCGCCCATCAACAACATCGACGACTTTTGGTCGCCCGCCGAAAAGGCTCTCGCCAGCCAGACCCTCGCAGTTTCCGCCGTCGGTTCACCCGAAACCGTCACTCGCGGCCTGCAAAACTTCATCGATGTTACCAATCCCGACGAGCTCATCATCACCGCCCACATCTACGATCACCAAGCCCGCCTCCGCTCTTTCGAATTAGTAGCCGAGCTCCGCACCAACCTCGTGGCATCCACGCGGCTCGCGGAAGCCACCGCTACACCCTAAACTCACACCCGCGAACACGCCAAGGTCCCGCAACACATGCGGGGCCACACGGGCCAATGTAGGGGCGCGCTCTAGCGCGTACGTTGCGCCAAGACGCAGCGGTGACGAAGGGGCCACGGAGTGGAGCGAGCTGTTTTGCTTCCCAAACCTAAGTCCTCACCGACAAAATGGACTCAGACTTCCTTTGACTCAACCGCCCCTCCAACATACAATCCCGCCGTTTCGCCCACCTGTAGCGCAGAGCGAGTCCGCGCAGCCCTGCGGCCTTTTTCCAGCAGGTGAATTGAAGAGGGGAGCAATTCGAATGAGAGCTCGGTTGATTCTTTGCATAGTGGCGGCGGCGTTTTTCTTTTTCGCGCAGTCACCACTTGTCGCGGCGCAAACCCCAGAAAAAGACAAAGACGCCAAAGCTTCCGACACCAAGGACAAATGCGACGCCGCCGCGACCAAGGAGGAAGTTTCCACCACCGACCACACCATCCGCATCGGCGCGCAAACCATTCCCTACAAAGCCACCGCCAGCACCACGCTGCTTAAGAACGACAAGGGCGATGCCACTGGCTTGCTCTATTCTGTCGCTTACACCCGCAGCGACGTGAAAGATCTGAGCCTTCGCCCGGTCTCATTCCTCTATAACGGCGGCCCAGGCTCCGCCACCATGTGGCTGCACATGGGCGCCTTCGGTCCCCGCCGCGTCCACACCATTGACGGCGTCTTCACGCCACCCGCCCCTTACAAGCTCGTGGACAACACCGAAAGCCTGCTCGACAAAACCGATCTCGTCTTTATCGACGCCATGGGCACCGGCTACAGCCACGCCGTCTGCAAAGCTCAAGACAAAGACTTTTACGGGGTCGACGAGGATGTGGAAGCGTTCGCGCAATTCATCGTTACCTACTTGAGCCGCAACGACCGGTGGAATTCTCCGAAGTTCCTGATCGGTGAAAGCTACGGCACCTTCCGCTCCGCCGCGCTTGGCAACTATCTTCAGAATCACGACACCGTCCACCTGAACGGCATCGTGCTGATTTCTTCGGTGCTTGATCTTTCGACGTTGTCGTTTGCGCCCGGCGATGACCGCCCTTACGTTTTCTATTTGCCCAGCTACGCCGCGGTCGCTTGGTACCACAAGGTTATAAAGGATCGCCCTGCCGACCTCCCCGGATTCATCGAGGAAGCGCGCAAGTACGCCCAAAGCGAATACGCCGCCGCGCTTTTCAAGGGCGCCGATCTTACCGCAACCGAAAAAGCCGCGGTCGCGAAAAAACTTTCCTACTTCACGGGCCTCGGCGAAGACTACCTGATGAAAGCGGATCTCCGCGTCACGCTCGGGCAATTCCGCGTCGAACTTCAGCGCAGCGCCCGCTTGACCACCGGACGTATCGACGCGCGTTTCACCGGCTATACTTACGATCTGCTCGAGGAAAATGCCCAGGGTGATCCCGAGGGCCCCGCCGTAGGAGGCGCTTACACGGCGTTAATCAATGCCTACAATCACGACGAGCTGAAATTCGGCCGCGACAAGGTCTACCACAACACCAGCGGTGGCGGCGCAAACTGGAACTGGAAGCGGGAGTCAAACGGGCCGCGCCGCTTTTTCCCCGGCGCGCCTAACGTCGAAGGCGACCTCGCCCAGGCCATGATCACCAACCCACGCTTGCTCGTTCAGGTGGAAAACGGCTACTTCGATTTCGCCACACCTTTCTTCGCCACCGAATTCACCATGGAGCACCTGGGACTTCCCGAAGCCCTCCAGAAAAACATCAAAGAGGACTACTACTCCGCAGGCCACATGATGTACCTCCACGATGAAGACCGCGTGAACCTGCACAACCACATAGCCACCTTCGTCGACCACGCCACCCAACCGTAAGCAACCCCGGTTCATCCGAACAAGCAATGCCGGGACGTACGACTCAGTAAGGGCCCGGTAGGTACGACTCGCCGGTTTGCAGGAGCGCAGGACCCCTGCGGCCCAGCTTGCCCACACGCACGAATTTGAATCACCTTCAACAGGGCGGTCCAGACTGCGACGCGGCACAGAGTGCGCCCAAACCCTTCACGATACGGCTTGCTATCCCGGTCGACAACCGCTGCCTATCACCCCATCGTGTTGAATCGATCCGGCTCGATCTTGTACAGCACGCGCACTTCGCCCGGCTGGCGGTACGGATACACGGGATTGCCCAAATATTTTTCGGACAGGCTGTTGATGTGGTCGTCCGCGCCGTTCTGCGTGATCTCCACTACTTTGCCGCGGACCTCCATATACCGGTAAGGATTTTCCGGATCTACAATCGACAATGACACGCGCGGATCGCGGCGGATGTTCTTATCTTTCACGCGTCCCAGCGCTGAATTTACGCGCACGTGCTTGCCGTCGTAGTCGAACCACACGGGCGTGACCTGCGGGCTGCCATCCTTCATCAGGGTGCCAAGATTGGCGAATGCCTTTTTCTTGAACAAATCGGAGTATTTCTCGGGTACTAACTCGGCCATGGGGACCTCCAAGAAGAAATGTTAAAGCCAGGCTGTTCTCCAAGACTCTACCACCCCGCGCGCATCAGCGCACCGTCGGCTGAACTGGCGGCTGCATCCATTGCCGCAAGATGCTCGCGGTGTCCACGCCAGTCACCTCTTGGAAGATTACCGGCAACTCTTCTGTGCGAAACGCCCGATGGTTTTGTTCGCTCCAGTCCATCAGGTGGCGCAGGGCGTCGCGCAAGGATTTTTGCCCGCCCGTCCGCGAGCGGATGCGATCGTCCATTTCCGCGGCCATCAGCGCTCCGCGAGCAAACAGATTCATTCCCACGCGAAAATCGTCGGCGTACAAAAACGACCCTTCGCGTGAAAGTTCGTCCAGTGGCATCCGCCGCAGGAATTCCGGCGCTGTCGCAACGATGCGGTGCAGCTTGTCCAGCTTCTCGTTCCGGTAACGAACGGCTTCGTCTCTCGACAAAGCGTCGGCCAGGGCGGCGATCGCCGCATAACGCCCGAAGCCTTCGTTGAACCAGATCGTGTCGATGACCGGCGTCATCTCCCAATTGAACGGGAAATAGCCGGCTCCGTAGGCGTGTTTTGGAATCCACGAATGTGCGATATGGTGCGCGTAGTTGAATCGATGTGCATCTTTTTCGGAATCCGTGCTTTTCGCTGTAAGCGCGTGCTCCACATCCATATAAAACGTTCCGCTGTTCAGATGCTCCATGCTGAAGCCGTATTCGTGACGCGGCGAGATCGGCTTCAGAAACTCCAGCGCCACGGTGTAGCTGGAAAATGGAGCTCTCCCAAAATACGCGATCACTTTGTCCAAGGCGTACCGCGCGAGTGCGCCTTCCAACCCCAGGTCCGCATCGCCTTCCACATACGCCACAACGAACAGTGGCACGCCTCCGTCGATCTTTCGGGTCTGCAGCTTGGGACCCATCATGATTTGCGAATCGGCCAACGCGTAATAATTCGGCGCGTCGGTAGGTAACGCCGCGGCTCGCGCCGGGGCGCTTGGCGCGAGTGTCGAAAAAATCGGCCATTCCGGCGGAGCGGACACCTCTAAAGCAACCGGACGTCTCTCCCATCCGTCGATAAACGCAAAAACGGAGTACCCGAGCAGTCCCACATACCGGTCGCGAATCTTGGAACTATCCGACGCCGCGAAAATTTCGCGTTCCATCCGGGTCACATCAACGTCGTACTCAATGCGGCTCACCCGATCGCAGCACTTTCCGATCGACCATCGAGGCCCGAGTTCCTCGCGCCGCACTTCAACGGTGCCGCCATCGACCGCAAAGGCTTTCACGTTGGTTACAAAGGGATCGTAAGGCCGCTGCACATACCCGCCCGGAAACGACCGAGGCATGATCAGCGTGACCGGCGCTTCTGCCGCCACGGGAAAATGCAATGTGACGTGAACCAGGGACGGCGCCGACAAGTCATAGCGCAGCCGATAGACGATGCCCGCGTCCGTCGCTCCGGCGGTTCGCGACGAAGCACACCCCAGGGTCACAAAGAAAACAATCGCGGCGGTACGGAAAAATCGCATCATCGGCTGCCGCTAGGCGAGACACATTCCCTGCACGTCGTCCGGCACCGTTAGCTTCGGACCGGTCAATGACTGCACCTCCTCCGTCCTCCACCCCGGCGCAACCTCGCGGAGCGCCAGCCCCTCGGGTTTGACGTCGATTACCGCCAAATCGGTGATGATGGTGGTGACGCACGCGAGTCCCGTCAAAGGATAGGTGCACTCGCGCACAATCTTTGGCGCGCCCTCTTTGGTCGTGTGTTCCATGCAGACGATCAACGTCTTCGTTCCGGCCGCGATATCCATTGCGCCGCCGATTGCGCCCGAACCCTTTGCGCCAGGAATTTTCCAGTTGGCCAGGTCGCCTTTTGCGGAAACTTGAAAACCGCCGAGCACCGCGACGTCCAGGTGGCCGCCTCGGGTCATCAGATGCGCGTCGGCCTGATGAAAAAACGATGCCCCCAGCACCAGCGTTACCGGAACTTTCATGGCATCTACTAGGTCGTAGTCTTCTTCTCCGGGTTTGGCTCGCCGTCCCATCCCCAGAATTCCGTTTTCGCTGTGAAAGTAAACGGTGATGCCCGGCGGCAAATAGTCGGCGATCAGGTTCGGGATGCCCCAGCCGAGATTTACATACCCGCCGTCCGGCAATTCCAGCGCAGCCCGCCGCGCAATCTGTTCTCGCGTCAAGCGTGGCTTACCCGGCATAGCGAATCCCCTTGGCCCGCACGACGCGGTGCACAAAAATCGCCGGTGTCATCACGCTTTCGGGATCGATCGCGCCAACGGGCACGATCTCTTCAACCTCCACAATCGTAGTTTTCGCGGCCATGGCCATAATTGGATTGAAATTCTGCGCCGCCAGCCGGTAGGTGAGGTTTCCGATTTCGTCTGCCTTCTGTGCTTTGATGAAAGCGAAGTCGGCGTGAATCGGCTTCTCTAGAATGCAGCGCTTGCCGTCGATCGTGCGCTCTTCTTTGCCCTCGGCAACTTCGGTGCCGACGCCGACGGTGGTGTAAAATCCCAGGAGCCCGGCCGCGGCCGCGCGCATCCGCTCGCAGAGAATCCCCTGCGGAACTAACTCCAAGGTCACTTCGTTCGCCGAAAACCGCTCTTGAAAATAGTTGGAATGCGGACCGGGAAACGATGCGGTCACGTGGCGGATGCGATCGAGCTTGAACAGGACTCCAAGTTCACCGTCGCGCGTGCCGCAATTGTTGCTGATGGCCACGATGTCTTTCGTACCCCTGCGCGCTAGCGCGGCAATCAAATTGTTCGGAAAGCCCGCGCCGCCGAATCCGCCGAACATGATTCGCGCGCCATCCGGCACGTCCGCGACGATCGCGTCGATATCGGAATAGACTTTTTGCTTCATCCTGCGCTCGGGATGTACTTGACTGCCTGGATCACTTGTACGACGAATCGCTCAGCTCTGCGCTGCAACACGCGCCCCTGTCATAGACCCCAGACGCAATTTTTTCAAGACCTCGCTGTCTTGCAACCATGCTCCCGTTCGCGTGCCGACCAAGTCGTGCTGAATCAGCACACGCAAATCAGATTCATCGTCAACATCCATCTCCAGGCGTACATTCCTGCGCCGGACAATTTGCGCTCCGGTTCGTATCGCCTCCGCGCAATGTTTTGCAAAACTTCCGCTGCCAAAGTGCGAAGGAAACAAGGTTGGCGGCTTACGCAGGATCGCGTTGGTTCCGGTTCCGTCGCGCGACGGCACCATCACGACCCCGGGTGCGACGCATTCCGCGACCAGCAATTCGTCGATATCGCTCGGAGTCACCAGCGGCAAATCGAGCGGCAAGCGCAGCACCGCGGTGATTCCGGACTCCTCGCATTGCCGTGAAGCGGCGTCCACCGACACGCTCTCAGAGATTTGCTGTTCCTCTGCGAGAATTTCCCATCCATTTTCTCGAGCCGCTTGCATGGCCGGCGTGTAGTTGGTCACCACAAAGATCTTTTCGGCCTGCCGCACACCACGCACCGCGCGCAGGGTGTCCGCCAACATCGCCTGTGCCAAAGCGAACCGCTCCTCGGGAGTCAGAATACTGGCGAGCCGCTGTTTCGCGTTTCTCAGATCCTTGATAGGGAGCAAAAGAGCGCGCATGGGAATTTAGTATGCGCCTTCGGGGTACGGCTGATGGTCGCGCTCGCGCACCAGCGTCAGCGCGACAGATTCGCGAAGTTGCAGCGTCTCCGACACATCCGGCAGGCAAGTCTCTGGCGTTTCCGGCGAATCGAAGAGGCGGCGAATCTTGTACGTCGTGCTGCGCTCGGCAGGCACGCGCCCAATCGAGCGAATCATTCGGCGAAACTGTTCCGGCGAAACGAACTCGCCAAACGTCGCTCCCGCTGCCTTCGAGATACTCTCCTCCATCAACGTGCCGCTGAAATCATTGGCTCCGGCTTTCAGGCACTCCAGCGACCTTTCAAATCCCAGCTTCACCCACGACACCTGTAGATTTTTGATCGCGCCGTGCAGCAACACGCGCGACAAGGCGTGCACGCGCAGATGGTCTTCGCGCCGAGCTCCGGCCCGCGCGCCGCCATGCTTGTACAAACGCGTTTTCTCATGAATGAAGCCCAGCGGCACAAATTCCGTGAATCCTCCAGTGCGCTTCTGGATTGACCGGAGCAGCAAAATGTGGCGCACCCAGTCCGCAGGCTCCTCCACGTGGCCATACATCATGGTGGAGGTCGTGGGAATTCCGAGTTCGTGTGCGGTGGTAATAATTTCCACCCAGCGCGCGACCGGCAATTTGTTGGGACTCAATTGTTGCCGCACGCGATCGTCGAGAATTTCCGCCGCGGTTCCGGGAATACTGCCGAGGCCTTCGTCTTTCATCATCTGCAGGTAGTCGCGCAGAAGCATGCCGGTCTTGTCCACGCCGTAAGTAATTTCCATGGGCGAAAATGCATGGACGTGCATTGCGGGGATGGCATGTTTGATGGCGCGCAGGATGTCCCGGTAGAAGAATCCATCGAGTTCGCGTGGCAATCCGCCCTGGATACAGACTTCGGTCGCGCCGCGGTCCCAAGCTTCACGCGCCTTGCGAACGACGTCTTCGGCGGAGAGCGAATAGGCATCCGGGGCGCCCGCGCCTCTGGCAAAGCCACAGAAGCTGCAGCCGACGAAGCACACGTTGGTGAAATTAATGTTGCGGTTCACCACGTACGTGACGGCGTCGCCTACGGTCTCGCGACGCAACGCGTCGGCTACGGCAACCAGCACGTCGAAAGCGGGGCCTTCGGCGGTCGCCAAGCGCAAGCCCTGCTCGAAAGAAAGATCGGCGCCTTCGCACGCCGCGACAAGAGAGTCCCGAATGTCCGTAGGGCATGCCGCGAGGGCAGCAGAGTTTTCGAGTTGTGCTGGAATGCTCATAGAAAATTCGCAGCGGCTAGGGCCAACAACGGCCCATCGAACTGTATCGTACCAGACAGGCCGCCGATTCGCAGAGAGCAGAGTCGAGCGGAGCACCGCAGGTAAGATTTGACACGATTCTGACAAACCCGCGTCAAAGTGCAGCGCGTCAAACCGATGGCGGTCGCGAGCAACCGTCGGCTACCATAGGACCCCGAACATGAAACGCTGGAATCTCATTCTTGTCCTGCTGGTGCTGGCCGCGGGGCTGGCAATCGCCGCCGGCGTTTCGATGTTGCACAACGGCCTGAGTGCCCGGGCAACTCCCACCGCGATGGAAACCATGTTCGCTCGAAACGCTCGCCACCTGGCGATTCCGGCAAACGCCCGCGACGAACACAATCCTATTGCGGCCTCGAAGGAAACGTTAACAGAGGCGCGCGCCCACTTCGCGGATCATTGCGCGACATGCCACGGCAACGACGGCAGTGGCAATACCATGTATGGCAAAGGGTTGTACCCCAAGCCGCCAGATCTTCGTGGGGCGGAGACGCAGAAGCTTTCCGATGGTGAGTTATTCTGGATTATTGAGAATGGAGTGCGCTTCACCGGTATGCCGGCGTTCGGCGGCGGCCATGGCTCGCAGGACGACAGTTGGAAGCTGGTACTATTCATTCGGCATTTGCCGCAACTGGCGATGGAAGAGCGCGTCGAGATGGAGCGCGAAAATCCGAAAGGGCCGCAGGATCGCGAAGAAGATCAAGAAGAGGAGGATTTTCTGCGGGGCCAGCCGGTGCAACAAAAACCAGAGCCCGCGCATCATCACTAGCAGGCGTCGTGAAATGGCGGGCGCCGCCGGTGGCTTTATTCGAACAGGGAGATTTTTATGAACGGGAAGCTCCGAATCGTATCGTTCCTGGCATTCATCGCACTGATCGCGGCTACTACCTTCGCTCATGGCGACAAGAAGCACGTCATGGGTACGCTGGAAAAAATTAACGCCGACTCGGTGGTGGTCAAGCAAGCCGACGGTAAGTCTGTTGAAGTGAAACTTGTGCCCGGGACGACGTACGTTTCGCGCGACGGCAAGGCCTCCAAGCTCTCCGACCTGGCGGTCGGGGATCGCGTGGTGATTCACGCCACGCCAACAGGCGATACGTTGTCTGCCGACGAAGTCAAATTCTCGGTGCCAGGCTCCGCGAGCGCGCCGGCGGCCAAGCCGAACCTGTAGGCAAGAGTTTCGCGCGGTTCCCCCCGCAATGCTGTATGGAACGCCCGACCCACGCCGTAGCTTGAAAACCCGCTACCGCAGTCCAAAAAGCGCCTATGCTGTGGCGTTGCCGTGTTCGCGCCACAGTACTTTTGAGAGATGGCCCTTATCTATGGGGGTTTTATGCTGGTATCAGTCCCAGGACGGGCTAGCGTTGCCTGATCTCTTGCCACAAGATTCGCAAAAGGACTCCTCGACCTCCGCTCCTGGTGCGGAACCCCCGCAGCCCTCGGAAGCGCAGGTTGCACGTGCGCTCGTGGAGGTTGAGCACGGCACGAACGTTGCGCCAGTTCCCGGTTCTCCGGCCGCACCAAGTGTTGCCGCCACGCCGCAAGGAGGGCTTTCGCGCACCCTGGGGGTCGCCCTTTATTTGTCGGTAGGATTTGCACTGATCGCGCTCCTGGCCTGGAGCATACAAAACGCGGCGCGGCGAATTCAGTCATGGGCGGCGAGCTCGACATCGGACTGGACCAGCGGAATTCGACGAACTGGTGCGCGCGCGCGAAGTTCCTCTCAGCAAGCCGAGGCGGAGAGTCTGCTGCAGCGCATGGCGACCGGAGACCCGGCCGCGATCGATCAGGTACTAGTTCAATCCGGTGATTGGATCGGCAAAACCCGACGCACGCCAAGAACGAATCAACTTCTCATGGCTACGTTCAATCAGCACGACCTGCATGCGCGCGGCGCCGCGCTTCAAGCGACGCTGGCGATGGACGGAATCGCGTGGAATGAAGCAGGGTTAAACCAGGTGGAGCTTGCGGTGGCGAACCCGAGCCAGCAAGCGTGGGCGCTGTGGACGCTGGGGGCGCTCGGAAATCGCGGCGTAGAACAAGAGCGCGTCGTTCAAATATTGAAGGGTTATCTCGACGATTCCGATGCGCGAACACGCTCGGGCGCCGTGGATGGTTTGGGAATTGTCGCCAGCGATGAAACCGTGCCGATCCTGCTGGACCGGTTCCGGAATGATCCCTCGCCGGTGGTACAAGAAAGCGCGGCGCGCAATCTGGGCGAGGGGGGCATGTACACCAACAAACAGCAGATTTCTGCGGCCGGCAGCCTGATCGGATGGATGGATGACGCGCAGCTGACGCCGCCACAAAGGGCGTGGGCGGCGCACGCTCTGCTCGATATTTCCGGGCAAAACTTCGGCACGGATGCAGCAGCGTGGCAACGCTGGTATAACACCTCACACTGAGTTAACCGGCCCGTAGGTGCGCGGGACCCCTGCGCCTCAAACGCAACCTGCACGTGGGGCGCGCCTTGTCTGCTAACTTACCAAATGACAGGAATGCGTTTTTAGAACGATCCAGACGGGCTTGCCCGCGGTGAGTTCGAGCGCACGCACCGCGCCGGGCGTCAAGTGCACCGTGAAAATCGCACCGGCGTCGACCAGCGCTACCACCATCGTACCGCGTTGCTTCAACGCGATGATTCTCCCTGCCAGGATGTTGCGGGCACTGAGCCCAGCAGGATGTTGCGTAGCGAGCAAAATATCTCCGGCGCGAATCGCGACTTGTACGCTGTCGTTGGGGGTGGCGTAGCCGAGAGGAACTTCGATTTCACTGGCGGTGTTCGCCACGCGCACGCGCATCACGCCGTCGGATTCACGAAGTTCTACGACCGTGGCTTCTAGTAAATTTTCGAAATCCGGCCGCCTGGGCCAGTTTTTTGCGGCGAGGCGCGTCGAGAACTTCGTGCGGCAGGCCCTTCGCTCACGACGCAGCCGCGATCGAGGACGACCACGCGCTCGCCCAGAGCGTCTACTTCGTCGCGGCGTGTGCGTTACGTAGAGAATCGGGATTTTATGCGCGGAGTTCCAGGCCCGTAAATCGTCGATGATCGAAGCTTTTAACTCCGCGTCCAGGCCCGGTCAGCGGCTCGTCCAGCAGAAGAACCCGTGGCAAAGTGACCAGCGATCGCGCCAGGGCCACTCGCTGCTTTTCTCCGCCCGGAGATTTCTCCAGGCTTTCGCGCTGCGGAGATTTTCGACGCGAAACGCCTGCAGGATTTCAGCGGTCCGCTCCACTCGCTGCTCCGCGGGCAAGTCGCGGCAGACCGTAAGCGACGTTTTCTTCCACAGTCATGTGGGGAAACAATGCCAGCGATTGAAAGACATAAGCCGTCGACGGTGTTGCGGCGGAAGTTCACGCGTCTCTCGGAATCGAACAGGACGTCGTCGCCGATTTCGATTGGCCCGCATCCGGCTGCAGCAGTCCGGCGATGCAATCGAGCAATGTCGATTTGCCCGCGCCGGAGGCACCAAACAGGATGGTGATGCCCGGAGGGACTACCAGAGCGACATCGAGCAGAAACAAGGAGCGCTCCGCGGCGCGCCGCTTCGACGCGAACGCGCAGCGACAGCGTGCGCGGTGCTTACCTCGCAGGCCACGGTGACCAAACTCGCCGTCCGATGCGGCGATTTACTCCGTACACGACACGAAGCACAACGAACGAGAATGACCAGGAGGATAAGCGCCAGGCGATTCGCGGCGGCGTAGTTCAAGCGATTGCACGTGATCGTAGATATCGATGGAGACGGTGCGGGTCACGCCCGCTAGATTTCCGCCGACCATCAGCACCACACCGAACTCCCCTAGCGTATGCGCAAAACTCAACACCAATGCGGTGATTACGCCAGGAACGGACAACGGGAGGATAACCCGGCGGAACGTGCGAAGGGCGCCGGCGCCCAGAATTGCCGACGCGTCCAGGAGCTTGCGATCAACGCTTTCAAACGATGCCACCAGCGGCTGAACTGTAAACGGCAAGCTGTATAGCACCGACGCGATTACCAGACCGGTGAATGTAAAGGCCAGCCCGTGGCCGAAAGCTGCTTGCCACAATTTTCCCAGCGGACCTCGCGTACCCATGGCGACCAGCACGTAGAATCCGAGCACGGTCGGCGGGAGCACGAGCGGCAGCGCGACGACGGACTCGACGAGGAATTTGCCGCGCCATCGCGAATACGCAAGCCAATACGCGAGAGGTAGTCCGATCACCAACAAAATCGCCGAGACGCAGACTGCGAGCCGAACGGAAAGGAGGAGCGCTTCCATAGTCAGCGGCCGCTCCGTTGCCGGACCGAGATTGCGCGCTGCGTGCCGCTCTTCATACCTTGGGCGCGGCGCTCGGGCCGGCCGGGGGAAGCGCAAATCCGTACTTGGTGAGAGTGGCGCGGCCAGGCTCACTTTTCACGAATTCCAGAAACGCGCGCGCGGCGTCTTTGTTTTTGGCGTTTTTCAGCATGACGACCGCTTGTTCAATCGGCGGATAGGTAGCGGCCGGAATCTCCCATCGTTTGCCGTCTTTCATGGCGGGTGACGTGGCCAGCGATAGCGCGACGATGCCTGCTTGCGCGTTGCTCGATTGCACGAATTGCGCGGCCTGCGAAATGTTTTCGCCAAAGACCAGCTTCACTTTCACCTTGTCGTAGATGCCGGCCGCTTCCATGGCCGCGACGGCGGCGCGGCCGTAGGGAGCGTGCTCGGGATTGGCGATGGCGATCTTGTTCACACCGGCGTCAAGAAGGGCGTTCCAATGTTGATTGGCCACTTCGAGTTTCGAGTCCGCGGGCACCCAGATGACGATGCGACCGATCGCGTAGGTGATAGATCGAGCCGGGTTCGGCGAGGCCGGCGCTTTGCAGCTTGTTCGGATAATCGATGTCGGCTGAAAAAAACAGATCGAAGGGAGCGCCATTTTGTAGTTGCGAGAAGAAATTGCCGCTCGAACCGTAGGTGATGTGCAGCACGTCGCCTGTTGCTTTTCGAATTGGTGCGCGAGGTCGCTCATCCCGAACTGTAAATCGGCGGCTGCGGCGATTCTGACTTCGCGCTTTTGTGCCCGCAGTGGCGGGAGGTGAAAGAAAAAGAGAGCGCCAGCAGGGTAAAAAAGGCAGCGCGGCAAACCTGTTTGTCAAAGATCATGGTCAGAACCTTGGAGGAATGTTGACCTGCGTTCACACTCTCAGAATCATGACTTCGGTGGATTTAATGAGCGCAGCAGCGCGTTCTCCAGGCTTGAGCCGCATTTCTTTGGCGGCGTCCGCGGTAATGATGGCGGTGATGTGCTGTTCGCCGATGGCCATGGTCACTTGAGCCAGCAGGCCGCTGTATTTAATCGACAACACGCGCCCGATGAGTTGATTGCGTCCGCTGATCTTGCGGAAATTTCCGCGGCGGTTTTGAATGTCTCCGCGCTCGAGATTTTTCGGTATCAGGCGATCGATTTCACTCTCGGGCACGCGATGATGACCGCCGGGGGTCTTCGCGGTCTTAATCTTGTCCGCGGTAGATCCACTGCTTCAACGTGGGGTAGCTGATTCCCAGGATGTTGGCGGCTTCCCGCGGCGCCAAAAGTCTTTGCACGATTACACCTCGGGTGCGGGAAGTAGAATAGACGGTTTAGAGCCGCAAGATCAATACGTTTTAATACGCTTTTTGCAGCCCCGCGGCCGCCTGACCTTCACGGTTAATTTCGCAAAGGCTTGCCAGTTTTCAGAGTATGGGCGATGCGCTCCTGGGTTCTCTTTTCACCGCACAGCGACACGAATGCTTCACGCTCGAGGTCGAGGATGTACTGTTCGCTGACCAATTGCGGTGCGCTGAGCGGCCCGCCCGCGAGGATATTCGCGAGCTTGCGCGCCACGAGGGCGTCGTGTTCGGAGGCATAGCCGCCTCGGAGGAGAAGGTGAATCGCCATCTTCGCACCGGCAAGAAATTGTTCGCCAAGGACTTTGACCTGCGTGGTCTGCGCACCTTCCTGCCAGCTTGCGGAGGGCGGCTTGTAGCCGCCACGAACCAAGGCTTGCGCCGCTTCCTTGGCGTCGGCCACCAGGCGATCGCGATTCATCGATACACCGTCTTCACGGCGCAAAAATCCGAGTTCGCGGCATTCTTCGGCGCTGGTGCCAACTCTGGCCGTCGCAATCGTCTCGAAGACCGGCCTCAGCGCGTGGAACAAATCCAAATCGTCGCCACCTGCGGCATGTTCATTTGCGCGAATCAGCATCTCTTTCGAGCCGCCGCCGCCGGGAATCAAGCCGACGCCGGCCTCAACAAGTCCGATGTAGGATTCCGCCGCCGCATGAATGCGGGCTGCGTGCAGGCTGACTTCGCACCCGCCGCCAAGCGCCATGCCCTGCGGCGCGGCGACTACCGGCTTCGGCGCGTACTTGATCGCCAAATTCGCGTTCTGAAATTGCTTCACGGCGAGGTGCAGTTCATCCCACTCTTGCTCCTGCGCACCCACGAGCACCAGCATCAGGTTTGCGCCGACAGAAAAATTCACAGCTTGGTTGGCGATGACCATGGCATCAAAGTCGGTATCGAGCCGCTTCAGGCCCTTGTGGATCATGGCGATCAGGTCGGCGCCAATCGCATTCATTTTGGAGTGAAATTCGCAGCAGACCACGCCGTCCCCGAGGTCGATCAGGCTCGCACCCGAATTGCGCTCTACTTCGCGCCCCGCTTGCTTCAGCGATTTGAGGATCAGCACACCCGCATGCTCTTCGACTTTTGTCGCCGCTCCGCTGGCGATGTCGAACACGGTCGTCGTGCCCTTCGCCGATTGGTAGAAACCTTGCCGGCCGCTCGCGAGGAGCTTTTCCAGCACCGGCGGCAGACTTCGGCCTTCCTTCTGCACGGCGGCCGCAAACGCTTTCACACCGATCGCATCCATCAACTCGAAGGGACCAAGCTCCCACGCAAACCCCCAACGCATGGCTTGATCGACATCGACGACGCGATCAGAAATTTCTGGCACACGCCGCACAGCATAGAGACACGTCTCGGAAAGCAAGCCCCACAAGAATTGCTGGGCCTTGTCACCTTTCTGGCCTTCCAGCACCGGGCTGAGTAGCGCGCGCAAACGTTCGGTTGGGTCTTCAATCGTCTTGGCGGATTCCAGCGAAGCGAAACGCGCCTTTTGCCGCGGGCGATATTCCATAGTATTTACTTCGAGCGTGAGAATTTCTTTTTCGCCTTCACCCTGCACGCGCTTGTAGAAACCCTGGCGGGTCTTGTCGCCCAACCAGCCGCGCCGCGCCATTTCTTCGACCAAAGCCGGCACGCGGTACATTTCGCGCGATTCATCGTTCGGCACCGTTTCGTAGATATTTTTCACCACGTGCAGCAGCACATCGAGCCCGACGATGTCCGCCGTGCGAAAGGTCGCGGACCTCGGCTGGCCGATCACCGGCCCGGTGCACGCATCCACTTCCTCCACGGTCATCCCCACTGCGCCCATCAAACGCAGGGCATTCAGCATGGAGAAGGTGCCAATACGGTTGGCGATGAAGTTCGGCGTGTCCTTGGCGACGACCACACCCTTGCCAAGCCGCCGGTCGCAAAACTCGCTGAGCGTCTCAACGACTTCCGGCAAGGTTTTCGGCCCGGGAATGAGTTCCACCAATTTCAAATAGCGCGGCGGATTGAAAAAGTGGGTTCCGGCCCAACGCTGCTGAAACTCTTCGCTCAACCCCTCAGCGATCAAGTGCACCGGCAACCCCGAGGTATTTGTGGTGACGATGGCGCCCGGCTTGCGGAACTGTGCGACGCGCGCGAGCAGATTTTTCTTGATCTCCAGATTTTCGGCGACAACTTCGATGATCCAGTCCGCCTCCGCACAACGCGCGAGATCATCGTCGAAATTTCCGATCGCGATGCGCTCCGCCAGCGACGCCGTAAAAAATGCGGCAGGGCTCGATTTCTTCGCGGCATCCAGGCCTGCGCGAACGATCTTGTTCCGCGCGTCAGCCGGCGCACCTTGCGGCAATCCAGAAGGTACAATGTCGAGCAAGATGCAGGGCAGGCCCGCGTTTGCGAAATGCGCGGCGATCCGCGCCCCCATCGTTCCTGCGCCCAAAACTACGGCCTTCTCAATTCGACGCTTCATGGGGCTCCTCTTCGGAGGGTTAGCACGGTAGGACAGGTTACAAAACCGGCATGAAGCGGTCAAACAAGGTTCTCGCAACCGGGAGTGGCACTACACTAAAGGCACGATGCTCGACGACAAAGTAGTCAGCGCGGTGGACTGGCTGAAAAACGCGTCGGACAAGATTCGCGCCTTGGCCAGCGGCGAAACACGCCCCGCCGGCGTACGCCCCCGGGTGGGCTTGGCCCTGGCTGGCGGCTTTGCCAGAGGAATCGCGCACATTGGCGTGATTCGCGCGCTGAGAAACGCCGGCGTTCCGATTGATGTCGTCGCAGGAACGAGCGTCGGGGCGCTGATCGGTGCGGTCTATTGCGCGGGCGTGCCACTCAACGATATGCAGCGCATCGCCACCGACACCACGTTCGCGGACTTCGGGCGCTGGACGCCGTCCTGGCTGGGCCTCGCCAACAACCTGCGCATGGAGCGATATCTCGAGCGCTTTACCAAGGCTAAAACTTTTGAGGAGCTCGCCACGCCGCTAGCCATCGCCGCCAGCGACATCAATGACGGCGTGTCCGTCTACTACACGCGTGGCCCGCTTGGCCCCCCGATGCGCGGATCGTGCGCGTATCCTGGCTTGTTCGTGCCCGTTCAATTCGAAGGACGCACGCTGGTTGACGGCTTTCTTACCGCGCCGGTCCCCGTCGAAGGCGCTCTGCTGCTCGGCGCAGACGTTGTCATTGCCGTGTATCTGGAGGCCGGCAGCTTCACCGCTCCACGCACGGCCGCGGACGTAATCAGCCGCTCCTTTTCCATCATCCAGCGCCACGCGGACATCGCCTGGCGGCAGCAGGCCAATGTGATCATCGAACCGGACGTGAAGCCGTTTGTTTGGGACGATTTCACAAAGACCAATGAGCTGGTTGCGGTGGGAGAAGCCGCGGCGGAAGCTTCGTTGCCAGAAATTCTGAAGGCCCTTGGCGGTGATAAGCGCGAACCGGCCGCGTAGCCAGCGCGCGACGCGTCTGAATCAGAACCGTGTCCGGTGAATGCTATTTTCGATCTGCGGCCAGCGTCACCTCTACTTGGAGCGCTTGCCCTTCACCTTTTCCCCGCTGCGTCAACCATACGCCAAAGCTTTCCGCGAAGCGCTCCGGCGTCACGCGAAAGCTGGCCTCGACTTGGCCCACACCCGCCGGCAGAGTATCGTCGAATTCGGCGGCGTTGGTAAAATTTCGCATACAGAATTGATCGAGCCATTCCAGCGGGCAAGGGCGACGCTCCCCGCGAATCACTACATCCACGTTGAATTTCTGCGAGTACATGCCGAGACTATATCACCGCGAATCGGCAGAGCCGAGTTGTCCGCAATCCACAAGATTTCTTGATCGTTGAAGCTCCGCCGGGCAAATGGAGCCAGAGTAACACCAGTCTATATTTTGACTTACTGTAAAACTATACTTAAGATGTTGCTCATCCCGGTAGGCTTGTCGGCAATGTTCCGCTCGCCCATCTCAAATCGTAAAACTCGAGCCGAACGCCGGACGAGCCGTCGGCCCGGTCCAACCAGCACAAACGCGGGCCAAAACCAACCAGTCGAAACCCCCTGCGCACTATTTCCCGTTGCTAGTTAGTTTCGGGAGGCCGCCATGCGCAAGAAGGCCGTGACCCAGGATGCCCGGCTCCTTTTGCAACTCAGTCGCTTGCGAAAGGAAGCGGAGATGCGTAAGGCGCGCCAATGGACGCGCGATCGATTTTGGCCACAGAACGCCGGCGACTATCTGAAGGTCGAAATGGCGCACGACACGCAAGAGAGCCGTTGGTTACGCCAGGTAGCTGCATACTGGGGGATGGCCGCGTGCTTCGTGCTGGACGGCTCGCTCAGCGAGAGAGCTTTTCTCAACCCGGAGTTTTCGCGGGAGATGTTCACTTTCTTCGCGAAGGTCCAACCCTTCCTCAAACAACTACGCAAACGAACCGGCCGTCCGGACCTCATGGCAAGTATGGAGAGGGTCATCTTGAAATCGCAAGATACGCGCCAGAGACTTCGAGTCGAAACACGCCGTCTCGGAGTCGAGCGTAAAGTCGGGAAATAAATTGACGCTGTCCCGGCGATGGAAAAACCTCTGTGTAAATGCGCGCGGCCGCCTGTCAGTTGGGCGACCGCCACTTGCCGGCGGCCGCGAATAATTGCAATCCCACAGCGAACTGGTCTTTGTCCACGGGCACGCAGTAAACCACGCGCGCCCGCGATCTGAAGTTTCCCAGAAGCGAGCGGACGTTCAGGCGCTCGTTCGGTTTCCACGGTTTGCTGGTCAATACTCGTGCTCCCCGGGGGCTGATGTTTTCCGTCACGCCTTCCTGCGCGGGCATGCGCACATCCAAACTGGAAAGATCCACGTTCACCTTCAGGGGTGTGCGGTCCTCGGCGCGCTTTGCAGCGGGATCCATGAGTGCGATACCTTCCGGCTAAGCCAACAGCGGGTGGAAACGTCGGGGCCGGGGCAGCGACGGCGGCGTGATGATACCCCTGGACCGCCCCGCGCCGTCAAGGGTTCATCCATGGGATGAGTCTTGCTTTATGGAGTGTCCGGCAATGCGACACTCCATCCCACGAGCGGACGGTCCCAGATCACTTTCCTGCCCTGAAAATTCCACTAAAGTCCATATTTCTCAATCAGTTTCGCTGCCGGCACGGTCGGCACGCCGATTGCCCGGTTCCCCACGGGCTTTTTGTCTCTCCGCAACGCGAACGAACCTCTGCCCGGAGACGCTCATGATGAAGAAAACGGAATGGACGCGCGAAATCCTGACAACATGGCCGAGTTACGAATATGTGAAACAGAAGGAAAGCGCTGGCTGGCGCGTGGCGGCTGTGGAATGGCAACGCGAGGCGGATGTCAGCCCTCAGAGCGTCCCGGCGGAGGGATCGCATTTCGGGGAAGAGATTCCCTACGGCACCCGCATTGCCGGCGATTGCCTCCATCTTGAGGAAAATCCCTCGGAGATGGAGGTCCTGAATTGCCTGGCGGAGATGATTGTCCAGGATCTCTCCTACGCGCGCATGGCGGAGGCCCTGAACCGCCGCGAGTTTCACACCCGCGACGGAAAGCCATGGAGTTCGCTGGCGGTCTTCAAACTCACTCCTCGACTGATCGAGGTGGCTCCGCGCATCCTCTCAGGCGCTGAATGGGAAACGCGCAAAAAGCAACTTTCCCGAGTGGCTTGGAACTCCTGATTCGCTACGTTTGCACCCAAAATGAAAAGGGTAGTTCGCTTTGACGAACGATCTCTGCAGCCCTGAGCCTGACTAACGAGCCAAGAAACTCCTGCTAGTCGTTCAAAACGCTCGCGAGCGTGTCGTGCACTGTCAACCCGCCGTTGTAGTGGATGTATCCGAGCGTTCTGAACTTGTTCATGAAAAAATTCACTCGGGACCTGGTCGTTCCCACCATTTCCGCCAGCGTATCTTGACTGATTTTCTCAAGGATTGGCGTGGCTGTATCGCCCTGGCGGTTGCGCGCCAGCAGCAACAGTGTTCGCGCCAGCCGTTTTTCGCTGAAATTAAACATGTGATCGATCAAGTCCTGCTCGATGCGACGGTTCCGCGTAACGAGGTAGTTGATGAAGTGCGCGGATAATGCTGGATTTTCTTCGACCATCCGCAACATCGCTTTACCCTTGATGATGTTCACCAGGCTGGGCACTAACGCGATCGCGGAGGTGGAGTAGACGGCATCACCTGTGATGCAAGCTTCTCCAAAAAAGTCCCCTTCACCGAGAATCCCCAGTACCGCTCCTTTACCTCGATTGGAAACCAGGGTGAGCTTCACCACGCCTTTTTCGATATAGTGAACGTCCGTGCAATCTTCTCCTTGTGAGATAATTGTTTCGCCGGTCTTGAATTCTTTCATTTTCTTCGATGGTAGCGCTTTGGCAAAAAAGCCCGGTGAATGGAAACCGCTTCGTCGCCGTGATCTCATTTCCCCCCTCGTTTTCGCATGAAAACAGCCGCGGCAGTAGCTCCGTTGCCAAATCCCGGCGAATTGCAATTAGTGGCCGACTTCCCCCGTTTTGCTCTTGCCCTCTTCTACCCCGTGCTTGGGAGTTCGTCTGTTCAATATTGAACAGACACGGCTAGTCTCTCCCGTCAACCTTCGACCTCAGCGATATGAAGCTGGGTTTCGACATTTTTAGGCGCCTTGACGACGGCCCGTCCGTTGTGGGTAGCTCAGGTAAACTCACTTGCCGAAGCTCGTGCAAGACTCGCAACGTTGCTACGGCTTTCTCCTGGCCAGTATTTCATCCGCGACGCGGAAACCGGCGAGTCTATGGTGGCTGAGATAGGCGAAATTCCCGGGGAAAATCTAAAGCAAGCCTAGCCCGCAAGCTAGCTCGCCATCATTGCAACGATATCGTACGCGAACCAAAAATCAGTCCGAATTCGGCAAAATCCCCATTGCGACCGCATTGATCTTGTACAAAAATTCCGCGGGATCGGTATTTCCCGGTAGCAAAGGGCATTCCAGCGCCCGATCCGTCTATTTTTCTGGTGGTGCTGGCTGTAGTCGTGAATTTGCGCTATTGCGGAAACCAACCTGGACCTAGTTCTTCCCGAAGGCGAGAGCTTTCCTACTTCATAAGCCCGAGTTTCCGGGCGTGCGCTGCGCATAGGAACAGATTGAGGTAGGGATCGAGCCGCGAACTCCAATCGTTCCATCGATTTTCCCAGTCGGGGCGTCGGAAATCGCACATGCAATCGCTCAGCACCTTAATCGGACGCGAAGCGTTCCCCCGCGTTCGCGTATCGAAAATGAACTCCGCGCGGCACTGCAGGCTAACTGTTTCGGTGGTCCCGCTTTTGATCATGGGTTGGACCTGGGCTCATTTTTCTCCGCGCGCGCCACATACAAATACGAGCGCGGGAGAAAAACAACGTCGCTCGCAGTGCGAGACTCTGCTTTTCCGCAATCGCGCTCGCGTGAATCAAGATTGGTCATCACGCGTCGAATCCCGGAATCAGGAAAGTGGTGATGGCATCCAGAGGCAGAACAAGAAGTTGAAGGCTCATGTCTGACGGCATAGCGGCACCAGAATCGATCAACCGGCGCTCGCATGTGAGACGGGGCTTAACGTACCGGCGCTTCATACTGCTGCCGCAGAAGCATGTGGGGGTTTTCCGGCCCGATACTTTAACGAGCATTCGAAACTGAATTTTGTGTCCGCAGGCACGGCTTGTACATTCCCACCACTCGTCCATGTTTCTGTCTTCCACGAACGCGAACCTCCGCGATTTCTGGCACCACCCAAATTCCCGTTTCCGCTGCGCGCTCCGCGCCTCGCCGCTGATCGATCGCGTCCTTCCATCGACGCGCACCGGGCGGAGAAGCAAAGATATGCTGCCTACAATTTGAAGCTCTTGTGAGTGCTGCGCGGTAAAAAGAGGCCTTCGCTTGTTTTTGCAACCGTCGCATCTTGTCGGCGTTCAAGGTGCCTTTTGCTTGCCCGTCGCCTATGTTTGAGAACTGGAAGGAGAGCCCGTTGACGGCGCCATTTGGCGCCCCTAGAGCCGCTTACCGCGTTTCTCGGCTGCTTATCGTCATTTTTCCATGTTGGTGAACGCGGTTTCGAAAGCGGCGACCGTCGGTCTAGCGTTTCTGCCGTCCCACGCTCAGACCGGACTGGCGCCCGGCCTTCGCTGCGTTCGCAACGACCACCGCCGGCCGTACGAATGGCACGGCCTCCCAGGATCGTCTTTCTGGTTGGAATTCCGACCAGTACCTGGCCGCACTGGGTTCTTTTCTGTTTCTCTTTTAGGCTTTCCCGCACTCGCTGCCGAACCGGCTCGAGGTTGGTCCCGGGTCCAAAAATCTCTTCTGAGGAGGATTCATGCGTTCGATCAAGGTCGTTTTCTTGTTGTGCGCGGTGCTCGCTTTGGCGGTTCTGATTGTGCATGCAAAGGCTCTTGCCGCCGATGGTGGTAAGCCAGCTCCAACTCCCTGGCTCGTCGCTGATGGCGGTAAACCAGCCCCAACTCCCTGGCTCGTCGCCGATGGCGGCAAACCAGCCCCAACCCCCTGGCTGGGAATTACTTCTTAAGAGACCAAAACCGACTATAGGGGAGAGATGCTCTGCATTTTTCCCCTAGTCGTGCTAGCATCGGACCACGCAACGGGGTGGCCAGATTCGGAGGAGCATGCTCAGCCTGGCAATTTGGTGGAGCTGTATTGCCCTAGAATCCCTCCTGCTGCTTCGGGGCTTTCGGGGAAAACTAGCGTCCCGCTATCCGGCATTTTTCTCTTACATCGCTCTCGTTCTCGTTCAGGACCTCGTCTGTTTCGTCGTAGCGTGGCAGAGTCACAATTCGGGCCAATACAAACTCGCCTACTGGACCGCTGAGTTCCTTTGTGTCCTGGTGAGCTGTGGAATTGTCCTCGAGATTTACCGGGTTGGTTTGGCTGCCTATCCGGGGACAGCGCGGATGGCGCGCATGCTTCTCGGCTTGATCTTTCTCATCGTCCTTCTAAAAACAATCGTCAACGTTACTTCAGATCCCGGATGGTGGACGGAAGAATCGGCCAAGGGCGTTGAGGCAACCTTACGTGCGATTCAAGGTACAGCCATAATTGCGTTAGTGGCGTTGTTCCTGTTCTATTCAATTCCATTTGGAAAGAACCTGCGGGGGATTGTTTTAGGTTTTGGCCTGCTTGTTTGCTGGAGCTTCGTTAGCCTCACAATCGCTTCCTCCCCCACAGCAGGCCCCAAACTGCAGTCTCTGTTAGCCTTTCTATCTTCCGCCACCTACGCCATCTTCCTGACAATCTGGCTCGTCGCTTTATGGTCTTATCAGGCCAATCCGTTACCCAAGCAGTCGGCCCGGCTCGAACTCCAGTATCAGCGAATTGCGGCCACGACGCAGCGCCGCCTGCATGACGCGCGCAGCTACCTGGCCAAGGCGGTGGGGTCGTGATCGGCCTTCCAGCAGCCCTGCTGCTCGGTACCATTCTCTTTCTGCTGCTGGTGTTTTTAGCGACGCGCGGATCAGAAGAAATCCGGGGACTCTCGTCGAGATCGAACGTGCCGTTGTTCGACGACGAAGCCGGACTCGATCCTTGCCCCCCGGAGTTTGTCGCTAGAATTTTTTCCGCAGACGACTGGCAATTCGTCTCGAAAACCGGGTCACCTCAGTTGGAAAAGCTCTACCGGCGGGAACGCAAGCTGGTGGCACTGGCCTGGGTTCATCAGACTTCCACGGCCATCCGTCGCATCATGCGCGAACACACAGAAGCCACGCGCCAAAGTCAGGACCTGCATCTCACAACGGAGACGAAACTTGTTTTGCTCTACGCCGAGCTGATGTTCTTGTGCGGGATGCTGTTCCTGGCGATCCGATCCGCGGGACCGCAGCGCGTATACGGTTTGGCCGTCTATGCGGATGGGCTCTCACAGCGCCTGGCGCAGGCTCAGCACGACATCAAAACAGTCACCACGGGCCGCGAGTTCCACGGCGCCGAATCATCCTAGTCCAACCCTGCCCTTAGGCTCACCACCTCCCGAACCCGATGACCCACACCGTCAAACTCGTGCCCGTGCAAGCCGCTTACGACGATCTCCTGAAACGATCTCTCTCCAAAATTTCCTGCGATCTGGCTCGCTTGATTTATCTCGCATCCACGCGCGACTACAATACCGGGAACTACCATCACGATGGACTCGCGGCACGCTTTTGTCCTGACGTTGCTGGCAAAGCTCTGGAGATTGCACACCGGCAGGTTTTTTACCAACTCTCAGCGTATTCGCTGGAGGAACTTGTGGCGCAGCTACAAACTTACCTGGATTGTTCCCACGAGAGCGCCGAGGACGTGCTGCGCACCTGGCAAAAACTGGAGCCCTATCGTGTGGCGATTCCAGTGGAGGTGAATCCCGCGGTGGCGCGCTTATTTCTGTCCAACATCAAACTCGCTTTGGCAATTTGGCGGTTCCGTCAGGAGCAGGCTCGGAGACATCCGTGAGGCGCATGGCCACGGCCGTCACCTGTCCAATGATTTCCGCCTCCGTGCCGTAGTTTAGCCGGCGTACACTGCGCGCTGACAGCGGATGGGGCAGCAGCAGTAAGTGGCCGTCCTGCATCTCGCACCACGAACACGCGTACCCGTCGCGCAACTCCACAAAATAAATCGGCCGGTCAAATTCCGTGCGCCACCGCAAAGGTTGGATTTTCCGAACGTGCGGATCGATCTGCACAAAAGAACCCGGCCGCAGCAGTGGCGAGAGCGTGTTGTCCTGCAGTCCGATGTACCCGTACAAGCTATGGCGGATGTCCAGATGCTGGATCAATGCGATCGGGACTTCTCCCCAAACTTCAACCATGCGCGACAACAGGTTGGTGTTGTCCACGTCGAAGGACCGGTCGAAGCGCACCGGAAACGAAATAGTCTTTTCTGTATCGTAGACTTCCAGCGTCGTCAGATGGGTATTGGGAAGAGGCGCGGACATCTGGTGCTTGACCAGATTCTGCAAATCCACGCCGTAGAGGAGCAGCAGGTCGCTGAACTTGATGCGGTAAATCGAACTCAAGCTGTAAAGCTTGAAAACGCTCGGGACGGAGTCCGAATTCTCGATCTGTGTCAGCCAGGCGTTGGAAATGTGGTATTCGGGGTTATCTTCGGCCTGCGCGATTTTCTGACTAAACTCGGCAACGTCGCGGGTGGTAATTCCCAAGCGGTTGCGAATATCCTTGAGCTGTTCGCTGGGAGGGAGAGCAAGAGCCATGTGGTATTCTACAACACCCGCCAATTGAACTGCCAATCTGTCCCCTCCCCAATACGTCTTTAAGTCAACAGATACGACGCTTAAACGCAACAAACGTTTCAGGTATGCGATCTGCTCTCCTCGCGCGTCTTTTGATACACTCCCTCTCTCTGTTGCGAGGAGATCCTTTTCCATGAACCCAATGAATCCGCCGCGATTGTCCGCCAGAAATTCCGCGCCGAGATTGTCTTTCGCGATTGCTTCTGTAGCCTTAGCCACGGCAATTGCGATTCTCGGCGCTCGCGGACAGTCCCCTGCAACGCAACCGCCGTCTAGCCCCAAGCTCGCCGAAGAGCAATACAAGAACATCAAAGTCTTGAACGGCATCCCCGCCGAGCAGGTGATCCCCGCGATGCAATTCATCACCGCTTCCCTCGGCGTCGAATGCGAGTACTGCCACGTACGTCAAGGTAACGCCATGGCCTTCGAGAAGGACGACAAGAAGCCCAAACTTGCTGCCCGCAAAATGATCCAAATGGTGTCCGCGATCAACAAAGACAATTTTGAAGGCAAGCGCGAGGTTACCTGCTTTTCCTGCCATCGAGGCGCCGCTGATCCTGTCGGCACGCCGCTTGTCGCGACCGAAGACGCCGCGCCAGAAGCTGGCGGGGAGAAAAAATCCGCGGCTCCGGCGGCGCTGCCGACAGCCGATCAAGTGTTCGACAAATATCTAACGGCGTCCGGCGGCGCCGGGGCCGTGCAGAAAATTACCAGTCGCGTCGAGAAAGGCACGCTCACCGCGTTCGGCGGCCAGCACTTCCCCGTTGATGTCTACGCTAAAGCACCCGACCAGCGCGTCTCCGTCATGCACTTGCCCGGCGGCGATAGCGTCACGGCCTTCGACGGCCGCTCCGGTTGGCTCAGCGTGCCCGGCCGTCCACCGCATGTCATGAACGCTGAAGAAAACGTTGGAGCGCGACTGGACGCCGACCTGCATTTTCCCGCCGATATAAAAACGCAAAGCCGCATCTGGGTTGTGGGGCCCGGCGATAAGATCGACGGCCACGACACCATCCAGGTCGTCGGCCGCACCGAAAGCCAGCCGCCGCTCCGCCTCTACTTCGACTCGCAATCCGGCTTGCTGCTGCGCCTGGTCCGCTACACCGAGACGCCGCTGGGCCGCTTGCCGACGCAAATCGACTACAGCGACTATCGCGATGCAGACGGCGTCGAGATTCCCTACCGCTGGTCGCTTGCCCGCCCAGGGAATCGCTTCACCATTCAGGTAGAGGAGCTCCATCAAAACGTCCCCGTAGACGACGCCAAGTTCACTCCTCCACCCCCGCGTCCGGAGCAAAAACCTCCGGTACGTTAACGGGCAAGCTCCCGGCAGCCCTTTCGGTTAGCGAAGCGACCGATCGGGGTGCGCAATGCGCCTGGTGTGGCGAGACGAAACAAGAAGCTGAGCCAAGGTGATCGCCGCTCCCGATTGTGTTCTGCCTTTGCATGTCGACCACCCGCTAATTCTCTGTTCGACGTGATCGATGACCAGAATTTCCATCGGGACGGTTTGGGGGTTCGAGTTTCAGACCGGGTGCTGCCGCTTTCGGGAAGAGTCCTTGCTCGACAGCAACACTGTCCCCGGGGTTGAGTGGCGGATGGATACGGTTGCTTGTTGTACGTCGGATGGCGCACCGGTAGACCGGGTTGCAACCCGGCTATCTCTTCGTGGGCTCAGTCGCGGGTTTTGCATTCTTCGGCGAGATCTTTGATTCCGCGGGTTGGCCTTCTGCTCCGGGGTTTGCTGGTTCCGGCTTGCCTTCGGATGACGGTTTATCCGGTGCTTCGCTGGACGGCTTTTTCAGGTACCGCACGATCAGGGAGATGCGGCGATTCGATGGATCGAGTGGGGCGATGGATTGGAACGATCTAGTTCCGTAGAGGGCGTCCGCGCTAACCTGAGCAGGACCACCACAAGCGCGGGGGTCAGTGGAAGTTCGCGGGCGTGAACCCCTGTTGCGTCGAAGAACGCGGCGGCAACGGCCTTTGGACCGACCGCGTTGGCGGCCTCTGAGCCTCCGCCAAAGCTTTGTCGTCGCGCGAAATTTGCACGATCTTAAGGTCGGGTGTCTCTTCCATGGTCAGGATCTTGTAACTTCTCCAATTCGTGCTGGTTACTTTGCTCTGGTCGAAGGTGACCTCTTCCTTGAGGGCTTCGCGGAGACCCATGACGGCGCCGCTCTTCATGCAGCGTTCGAGTTGGCGTGGGTTGATGATCTTTACGGGGTCGACACCTATGGTGTCGAGTCTCCGATCCCTGTTGAACCGAACTCCAAATCCGCCTGAGTTTCCGGAATTTCTTGACCGCTGACTTTCCATTCTCAGCTTGCCCACAAACTGTCGAGCGCGAGCTAACTTTCGCGGAACACGTCGAGCAGCCTTGGAATCGTCAACGATCAGGCGACACGTCCCGATAGCCTACACTACTGGAAATTTCTGCCTCCGGACTGGAAGAATATCGGTACAGGATTCCCCCCATGGTTCCGTATCTGGCTGAAAAGAAAAGCGTACCGCTGGCCATCCGCATGCCTCTGTCGTTTTGGTTGCAAGGAGGAATTACATGATCATCTTCTTCCTAACCTACGCTGTCCTAGCGGTGTTGGGTCTTTCCTTAGTGGGTTCCATGCGCGCTCAGGTTTCTAAGCCAAACGCCAAGGCTCGCTTACAACCTATGTCCTCAAGATCGAGAGCAGTCCCTGTTCGCTGATATGAAATCGCAGCACTACGACATCGTCAGAAATGAAGGCCCAAATGGTTCAGTATGGCTTGAGGCCGCCTCGGATCTAAACGCCGCTGAGTCCCGGATCGAAGAACTCGCCTCGTTTTGGCCGGGCACATTTCAGATCATGGATCAACGAAATCATCAGATAGTGGAAGAGACCATTGGTCCGTCCGACCGCAATCACGGCGTGATTCGTTGCACCAAGAGGTTCCCCTAGGGCTACGAGCAGGATGGCCGTGCGCAACGCAAGACTATCCCGACTCTACAGAATGCCGAAACTTTTAGTCACGCTTGGCTGGACTTGGACCGGAATGTTTTGGTCGAGGTCACATCGGAAGAAAAAACGCACCCTGTTGATTAGTCCGCGAAAGCACCGAATCAAGGTTGGAACTCGAGGGCTGCTGGGGGACAAATGTTGCAAAGCGATGTAAACCGGCACAAAGGCAAATGGCTTCTGCTAGTTGCGACTTTGATGCTGGTTTTGTTTGGAATCTTATTCGCGATTTACGCCAATCAACTATCGACCAATCCAACGAGCAATGAACAGCCCGTTAAATCCTAGCGAGGAAGTTCTCTTGGTACTACGCCGAGACAGGCATCCAACCGCGCAAACCTTTTGTGTCGTAGCTGAGTCTGATTTATAGAGGATGACTCTTTATGTCAAAACACATCCTGATCGTCGATGACAGCGAGACCTGCCGGAAAGTCACTCGGCTTTTTCTAGAGAGCCAATTGGGCCTTGAGGTTTGCGGCGAAGCAGTTGACGGCGTGGACGCCATCGAAAAAGCGAAAGCATTACAGCCCGACCTTGTAGTTCTAGACCTAGCGATGCCTCGGATGAACGGCGTGGAAGCTGTGTCCGAGCTGCGAGCCATGATGCCGCGAGTGCCAATTGTTCTATTCACGATGTATGACGATGCCGTGGGCCGCGCCTTGGCAGTAACTGCAGGTGCGAGCCGCGTAGTTTCCAAGCCGGACGGCGGGTGGAAACTCGTTGAGTGCGTTCGAAATCTGCTTCAGGCGGCCTGAAAGACCGGCCGGTGAAATAGAATTCGCAACGAGCCACTCCATTGTCACGCAAGGGACCATTGAGCTCGACACGGTGAATACCCTATTTTTCGAGAGTTCGCTTCGCCCCGTCTCGTAAATGCTGGGAGCTAGACCTCGGATGGCGTACCGGATCAAATCGGTTATCGAGTGACCATTGAGACGCCTCATGGGCAGCACGATGCATCTCTGCCCTCAACGCTCATCCCGAGAGCAACAGCAATGTACCTTTTTCGCCTTGCCTTCGGCCAATGACTTCAGAATTTCTCGTTGCCGCGGCGTAAATGCGGCTCGCGCCTGGTTCCGTTGCAGTGGGATCCTCTTCAAATAGCCGATCAGGATCATTTCCGCTACCGTGGAAGTGAGTCGCACTACCGGGTGCGTCGTGAAAAGGCGCTGGCTTTACACGGTTACCGCGTCTATCGCGCGCTTACCAACCGGGATGTTTTACGTCTCCTAACATATGAGCATGAACGAGAAATCACAACACGCCACGATCACTCTTGAGCGCTCCTACCGGGCACCACTTGAGCGAGTCTACTCCGAATTCGCCGATCCGGTCGCGCGCGCTCGATGGAGCCCTCCATCAAACGACGTCCTGATTTACGATCAGACCGACTTCCGGGCGGGTGGGCGAGACCTCTTCCGATGTGGACCCAAGAACGATCCCAAGTTTCGCGGAGAGACCCTGTATCACCTAATCGTTCCTAATAAGCGTGTCGTATCAAGTGAAACCTTGGACGCGGATGGCCAGCGTCTCGCCGTTTCGCTCAATACCCTCGATTTTGAGCCGACCGGCGAGAGCACCAACCTGAAACTCACGGTACAGATGGTCTCATTGGTCGGCGCAGGCATGATTGAGGGGTACGAATCAGGCAACCACAGCGCGTTGGAAAACCTTGCCCGTCACCTCTCCGGCAAGCTTTAACGGTCAGAGGGAAATGCCACTTTGTTTACTCCACAGGATAGTGGGTTTCCGCGCGACGCTGTCGCATGATTCCAGCCTACTCCGAAGGCGCTTTTTCATTCAAATTGCGTGGGGACAATTCGATGACGACTAAAAGTCTACCGGAGCCCTCGTCCCGGGATGAAACGGACATCCAGACGCTTATCGAAAACTGGGCTAGAGCGGTTCGCGAAGAGAACAGATCAGAGATTCGCGCGGACCACGACTCCGAGATGTTGATGTTCGATGTGCCTCCTCCATTTTTGTCGCGAGGGCTGGATGCCTACATGGCGACATGGGAAACGTTTTTGTCGTGGTCCGAAAAGCCAGTCGCCTTTGACTTTCACGACGTGAAGATCACTGCCGGGGAAGACGTGGCCTTCGCTACGGCGACAGGGCGGTGCGCGGGCGTCGACCCGAACGGCGAGCGGGAAGAGCTCGAATTTCGTTTGACCATGTGTCTCCGAAAGATGGATGGTCGGTGGCGCGTTGTTCATGAGCATCATTCGCTGCCGGCAGAGTAGCTGTCCCGCCGGGTGTCCTCGGTTGCAGCCCTACCTCAACGTGGCGTAGAGAGCTTGTTTCCAGCGGACGTTGTCTATGGTCCAGAAGACCTTCGCTTTATATCCTCCCGCGAGACGTGACGCCCAGACCTCCTGGTTGCGCTCGTCATCCGCGACGTTTAGACGGTCAACCACGGTCATGCCGCGGGTGAGTTCGCTCTCCGTTTCGACGTCCACGAAGTGTTCCGATTGCGAAGTGACGATAGACGCATCCAACGCGATGGCCATGGCGACAGGGTCTGGCAGAGATATCCCGTGTTCGCCAGCCTGTTCGAGGAAAGCCTCTTTCGCGCGGCTGTTGCACTCTATGGCAAACTTGGCGACGGGCGTGCCGAAACTTAGAACTTGCTGAATGTCGGATGGATTCAGTACTGCTTCGCCGCGGCATAGCTGCCAGCCAACAAGTTCAATGGGAAGGCCACTTCTCACCACGATGCGTGCCGCTTCCGGATCGCACCAGATGTTGTATTCGGCGGCGGGAGTGACGTTGCCCTCGCAGCAGGGCGCGCCACCCATGACCACGCAGCGACCCACTTTCTTGGCGATGCCCGGCTTTTTTTGCAAGGCGAGCGCGACATTCGTAAGCGGGCCTAGCGTGACTATTACTAGGCCTGGGTGAGATTCAATCGTGTCGATGATGGCGTCGGGAGCGCTCCCTCTTTCCGGAGCACGGTGAGGCGGCGGGTACCCGTGATCGCCTAAGCCATCGCGTCCGTGAAACCAGGCCGCGCTTGCATGCGCGCGCTTCAGTGGTTGTTCCGCGCCTGCAAACACCGGCACTTTCGAATCGCAAAGCTCCGCGGTATAGATCGCATTACGGCTGGCTTGATGGACATCCACATTTCCAGCGACGGTGGTGATGGCCAGAACCTGAATTTGGGGAGAGCGCAGCGCCATGATCAACGCAACTGCATCATCGGAAGCTGTATCGGTATCAATCAAAAATGAGCGTTTCACGCGACGCAGGATAACAAATTGCCTCGCAAAACTCGGCACAAAAAGTCGCGTGATCAGCTTACCGCCTGCGCTGTAACTGCGGCACTAGTTCGTGTATGGGCGAAGAATCAATCCGGTTGTACTCGATCTGTAACCCCGTGAACTGTGTTCAGCCTCGAAGCTCCGCCAGAGTATTTGCCTGGGCGCGGCCTCTGCTGTGACGGCTCACTTAAGGTAGGTGCGAACAATTTGAACTATGTCCTCGGCCGCTTCCTCCGCGGATTTCGAATTTTTCGGCATGTGGTTGACGATGTGATCTTCCATGAGTTCACCCATCAGGCTGTTGATGGCACCGCGGGCAGCAGCGAGCCGCCGAAGAACTTCAGAGCATTGCTCGTCTTCATTCAGTCCTTTAAGAACAGATTCGAGTTGTCCGATGACTTTCTTGGTTCGATTCACCAAATCCAACTTTTCTCGCGAGGTATGAGACATTTTGCTTGACTATCCTATCCGGGTACGGTATCAAGTCTTAGACCTACCCCAGTGGGGTAGGGTAGGAGCGGACAACACAAAGTATATATGGAAATACTCACACAAGAACTTGAACCTCCAGGGCGTGCAAATCCCCTGGAGTCCGCTTTGAGCGAGAAGTAGAAAAAGTAGCATTCCTCACTCGCTTTCCGCGGACTACATCGTAGCCCGAGCGAGTGGGAGCCTTTGCGGTTTTGGATCGATCCCACCCGACAAATTCACACAAAATCGCCATTCAGCGATTCTCTGGCTTCCCCAACCGAGACGCTTGGGGTGTGCCGTGGCATGTGCCAAAAAAACTGAAAGAAGGAATCCAAAAATGCTTTGGCATCAATTTGCAATTCACTTGGGACTGGCCCTGTTCCTGGGAGCCTTTATCGGCGCCGAGCGGCAATGGCGGCAACGCATGGCCGGCCTGCGCACGAACGCACTCGTCGCGGCAGGCGCCGCAATGTTTGTCATGCTCTCGGCGCTTGCCGCACGTCCGGACGACAGTTTTCGCATCGCCGGACAGGTTGTCTCGGGCATCGGCTTTTTGGGTGCGGGCGTAATCCTACGAAACGGTTTCAACGTCACCGGTCTGAATACCGCCGCAACGTTGTGGTGCTCGGCGGCTGTCGGGACGCTCGCGGGTTATGGCATGTATGGATCGGCGATCACGGGCGCCGTCGCCGTCATCGCCGCAAATATTTGCCTCCGCCCGATCGGGAAAGCGCAGGGACTGCAGACGCCGACATTACCTATCTCTTTCGAATAATCGCCCGGACCGATCAAGAAGCCCACCTGCGCGCCCTTTTGCTTCACGCCTTAGGCGGGCAGCCTCTGCTCCTCAAGTCTCTAAAGAGCGACGACGTGGAACTCACGGACAAGGTTGAGGTGCAAGCCACTTTGACGAGCACGGGCAGGCAGAACCTGCTACTCGAACAGATTGTCAGCCGATTGAGTCTCGAACCCGGTGTGAGCGGAGTTAGCTGGGAAATCGTCGCAGAACACGACTAGAAGGAGGCCGAAACAACGTGGAAGTAAATTTGAACCGGGACGAGTCGGGCTCCCGACGCACAAGGGCATTGATCGTTCGCAAACTCTGGCTGTTGGCAATTCGCAAGTAAATCATCAAGGGAGAAGGTCATGCATGGTGCAAGAGAGAAGTTTCTGATCCTGATCGTTCTGCTGTTTACGTTTGTTTCCGCCGCACCTGCGGAAGTGGGAGGAAAGATCACCGGCGTCGTAAAGGACCAGACGGGCTCGGTCATTGCCGGAGCGGTCGTGGTCGTCACCAATACACAAACGGGAGTCAAACTGACGACTACCACCGATCAGGATGGCGTGTTTACGTTTCCTGTTTTGTCCGTTGGCCATTTCCAAATCGATGTCACTTCCGATGCGTTCAAACCTTACAGGAAGACCGGCCTCGCCATCGACATCAATAGTGCGCTGGTGGTCGATGTGACCTTGCAAGTGAAGGAACAAGACCAGTCAATTATGGTCACGGAAGACGCCGCACAAGTTGAAACGACGGACACCCAACTCGGGCAGGTTCTGGGAACAAAGAAAGTCGCGGAGATTCCCCTGAACGGACGGAGCTATACCGATCTTTTCGCCCTGCAAGTTGGCGTAACGCCTATTACCACCAGCGGCGCTGGAAATAGCACTTCCGGGGGCGGTTTTGGCACGGTTCCTGTTGCAGGAGCTACCAATACCGGTCAGTTTTCAATCAACGGACAACGCGAAGATGCCAATGGGTTTTCCCTCAACGGCGCCAACGTGCAGGAAGGCATCGGTCAGCAGGCGGGAATCATTCCGAACCTCGATTCTATCTCCGAGTTTCGCATTCTGACCAGCAACACGGACGCGGAATACGGAAACTACAGCGGCGGATTGATCAACGTCGTGACCAAGTTTGGCGGGAATGCCTTCCACGGCTCCGTGTTTGAGTTCCTGCGGAATACCGATCTTGATGCGAAAAGCTACTTTTCCAAGGAGCGGTCGACCTTTCAACAGAACCAATATGGGGGAACTATCGGAGGGCCGATCAAGCAGAACAGGCTCTTCTTCTTTAGCGATTATCAAGGACAGCACACAAAGCAAGGCGAGGACACGGGACAGGTGGCGGTGCCCTCACTGGCCAATCGAGGTGGAGACTTCTCCGATTTAATCACCCCGGCCAATCCAAATCCCCTGCCGGGGATCGTGAATGGTAACTTCTTGGCGCAGACGCTCACCCAAGAGCTCGGATACCAGGTCGCCAAGAACGAGGCTTTCTTCACGCCCGGTTGCACGCAGAGCACATGCGTCTTTCCGGGGGCTGTGATACCGCAAAGGGCATTCGCTCTTCCGGCGACAAGGATGCTCCACTACATTCCATCACCCAATATTGGAACCAACAGTTTCGAGTCTTCCGGCGAAGGGCTCACGATCCACGATGAAAAGGGGGCCGGGCGCATCGATTGGAACACCGAGAAATCAGGAAACTTTTTCTTCTACTATTTCTACGACAAATACAATCTCGACAATCCGTATCCCTCCGGCTTCGGCGGTGCAACGGTCCCCAATCCAAACGGTGGAGCCTTTGACGCCACTTCCAGCGGTCTGGATCAACTCTTCGTCGTCAGCAACACAAAGACATTTGGCTCAACACTGGTCAATGAAGCGCGGTTCAGCGCGACCCGCTTGAACAATAATCTAGGCGTCCCGAAGGGAGGCGTTGGCACAACGCTTGCCGACCAAGGCATTACCGCAGGCGGCCAGGGCATCATTCAAGGAGCACCGAAGTTCGCCGGCGTGGAAACGCTGTACTTCAACTCGTTTACGACAGGGACGGAGCCCTTCTTTGTGGCACAGGTGAACAACACGTTCCAAGCGAGCGACACGGTTTCCAAGGTCCTGGGCAAGCACACGATTAAAACCGGCTTCCAGTACACCTGGTACAAGATCAAGCAGAATCCGGATTTGGTCGCCAATGGTACGTTTTCATTTTTCGGGAGCGGCAATCAGTCCACCGGAAACGGTTTTGCCGATTTTCTGCTGGGACTTCCCGACTTTTACTCTCAGCAGTCCTCCCCCGCATTTTATGAAAGCGCTGCCGACGGTGGCGTGTTCGCGCAGGATAGCTGGCGGATCCGGCCCAACGTCACCATCAACTATGGCCTTCGCTGGGACTACATCACCCCATGGGCCGAGAAGCACAACCAAATCACGACCTTCGTGCAAGGTGTTCAATCGACGACATTCCCGGGCGCCCCTCTCGGCTATCTGGTGCCGGGGGATCCTCTGCCGAATGGTGGACGCGTTCGCCCAGCCATTGGGCTCTCCCCCTTGGATAATTTCTCGCCTCGCCTAGGCATTGCGTACTCGCCAAACTTCACCGATGGAATCCTGGGCAAATTGACGGGCGGACCGGGAAAAACCAGCATCCGCGCAGGCGCCGGCCGCTTCTTCACCGCCGTCGAAGGTCTGACCATCGCTTATCCGACCGGCAATCCGCCGTATGGACTTACCTATACCAGCCCCGAATCTCCCGTGATGGCGACACCATTTGTTGGTGCACTGACCGGCACGAACTTTATCCAGCAGTTTCCGGTAAACGTTCCGCCCTACAATGTGTCGCCGATCAATCCCGATACCAACATAGATTGGTCGCGCTACACACCGATCAGCGGGGCTGGAAGCGTGTTTCGCGGCAACAAGACCCCCTACACGATGTCGGCGAACTTGACGATCGAGCGGCAACTCGGCTCGAACATGTTGCTGAGCGTCGGTTACACCGGCTCCCTAAGCCGCCACCTGCTGGCCGTTCACAGCGTAAGCCCCGGGAATCCGGCGCTATGCCTCAGCTTGAGCCAGCCGCAAGACGTGGCGCCCGGAACTCTCACTTGCGGTCCTTTCGGTGAGAACCTTCTGTACACGCGCGCTGACGGGACGATTGTCAACGGAACACGGTCCCCATACCCGAATACGATCGGTACCGACGCGGTGTACGAGAACATGGGTAATGCCAACTACAACAGCCTTCAAGCGTCGCTTAAGCGGACAGCGGGTCCTCTCACCTTATTGGCGAGCTACACCTACGGCAAGTCGATGGACTGGGCCTCCAGCATCCAAGAGCAGGTCAATCCGTTTGATTTCCGCAAGGAATACGCGATTTCCGCGTTCGACCTCAAACACAACTTCGTCTTCAGCTACAACTACGATCTGCCGTTTGAGAAGTTGCTCCGCATGTCTAACCGTTTGACTCAGGGCTGGGCGATTTCCGGAGTGACGCGCTTTTCGACCGGGTTGCCAGTAACCTTTCAGAGCTTTGGCGATAATGCTCTGGTCCAGGTACAGAACAATGGCGTTAACAGCGTCAGCATCGATCTGCCGGACTACAATCCAAGTCTTGGTCCGCTGAACGTCAATCACGACCCTCGCACAAACCCGTTGGCCTTCAACACCACGTTGTTCAGTCCGAACGCATTGGGCACCTTTGGGACTTCCTCGCGGCGTTTCTTCTATGGGCCGGGGATCAACAACTACGATATGGCTCTGCACAAGGTGACTCGACTCACGGAATCTACCTCCATGGAATTCCGCTTCGAAACCTTCAATACCTTCAACCATGCTCAGTTCGACGGAGCAGGTTCAGTGGATGGCAATCGCGACGATACCCAGACGTTCGGGCACATCCTGAAGTCACAGCCTGGGCGCGTCTCGCAGGTTGCTCTGAAGCTGAGCTTCTAAGAGACGGGCAAGACAAGGCGGGCTTCCGCGGAGCCGGAAGCCCGCTTACACCGCGAACACTCAAGAACGCTGCCCCATCGGACTTGGAAGGATTGCTTTTGGTCTCGAGACCTGAAAAGGCCCGCGAGTGGTGCCCAAGACCAAAGAGAACAGCAAGCTTCTCCTATGCGTTCGCCGAATTCGAGGGACAGGTACCCTAATCGATGCCAGCCGTTCGGCCTTCACCCGAAGGGTCTTAACCCCCTGAGTGTGGTGCCATCCGGCCAATCGTAAAGTTGGCAAATAGTTGGCAAATTGATTTTTTGAGAGATATTCCCCAGAGGGGAAGGTGAGGATAGCTGCGTATTTACTGGTGATTTTGATAGTGGGCCTGGGTGGGCTTGAACCACCGACCTCGGCCTTATCCGTATTGCGGTCGTCGGTCTCCTACCTGGTGGTAGCGGATCTTTGAAGAGGACGTGCACCGATTTTTCTCGGTTAAGAGGATGGCGGAGAGCGAGCGTACGGTTGACATAGCTATATTAGATAGCTATCATCGAGAGTATGAAGGTTAGCGTGGCAGATGCCAAGAACAAGCTTCCCGAGCTAATCAAGGCTGTCGAGGATGGCGAAACAGTGACCATCTACCGCCGGGGTGTGCCTGCCGTGGATATCATTCGAACAAAAAAGCCTAGTCGCAAAAAGCGGAAGCTCGGGACACTGAAAGGCAAAATTCAGATTCTCGATATCGACTGGTGGAAACCCATGTCGGACGACGAAGCCGACGCCTTTGTAGAAGGGCGAGACTAGGTGCGGTTGCTCCTGGACACGGTCGCGTTGATCTTCGCTGTTGAGTCACCAGAACGGTTCACCAAGCGCGCGACCGCCATTTTGCAGAATACAGAAAATATTCTTGAACTGAGCGCAATTTCTCTTTCCGAAATCGCCATCAAAGCAGCCCGCGGCAAGCTAAAATTTTCTGCAGCAGACACGCGCCGCGCACTCGAGGACCTGGACCTTCGCGTACTGCCGTACACTGTGAACCATGCATTCTCTCTTTTTCGATCTGCCGCTCCTGCACGCGGATCCCTTCGACCGTCAAATCATCGCCCAGGCTTTGTCGGAAGAGATCCCGGTGATGACTTGCGATGAGAAATTCAGCCTGTACAAAGGTCTCAAGGTCCTTTGGTAATTTTTCGGATTTTCGCCCCTTTCCAGAATGGTTCTTAGAAGAGATTCGTAGAACCGCAGAGTTCCGAGCATCGGCTAGCGCATGGCCTGGCGACCGAGGCGACTGGTAGAAGTTTTCCTGACAACAAGCGAATCCAATCGTGCTTCATGAGGATTTAGAGTCGGATCATGAGGAGAACCGACTGGTCGATTTTCTAGGCGACATACCTAAGCGTGACTTCCCGAATGCACGGGCAACGCACAGTAACTGCCCTGCGTAAAGCCCTCCGATTCCACGCCGAAGGCATGGTCAAACCGTGCTCGATAGTTTTCCCAGGCAAGAGTTGCCGTCAGCTCCACTAGCTGTGCGTCGGTGAACTTCTCGCGCAACTTCGCAAACAGGGCATCTGCAACCCCCACGGGAGTTTGTGTCATGGCGTCGGCGTATTCCAAGACCAGTTTCTCCGCTTCCGAGAACAGCGAACTGGTTAGGTAGCTGGGTAGCGCTTCGATCTTCTCTTGCGAAACGCCGCTTTTTCTGCTGACCGCAGAACCAATGTCAATTCAAAAAGGGCACCCGATCAGCGTGGCGACGCGCAACTGCGCGAGGTCTTTGAGGCCCGCACCCACTAGGTGGCTGGAGGCAAAAGCCTGCTCCATCTGGCCATAGCCCCAAAGAAGCTTAGGGTGATGAGCGACGAGTTGCACAGGCATGACGACTCGGCCGACCCTTCGTCTCGTCATAGCATAGACGATTCGCGTAAATACCCCGCTCACCACTCCCTGTTTGCTTGGCTCAGCCCCGCGGATACGTGCCATTTCGTTCACCTCATGGTATGTGCGTTTACGAGTGTACTCCGAAACCAGACGGCAAGAATTCGATTGCCGGCGACATCGAGGTCGCGACACTTACCTCCAGAATGGCCATACCTTCCGCATGGCGACCATCCGCTCATTGCCCTTGGAATCGAACCCGATAACGCTGCGCCGGGAAAATTAAGTGATGTCGGCGGAGGGGGATGGAGCCACGTTTGGGAGCTGGTTTTTCAGAGGGAAATTTAGGGTTTACCACAAGCCCAAACTAAACACCCTGCACGAAATCCGAGATCACCCCTTCAACAGCATGCGGAATTCCTTTCGTGCCTGCCTGGCATCACGCGGACCGGCCCAGCAACACGTGGGTGGCGCTGGGCGTGGCCACCTGCTGGGTGCAGCGGTAGCCGAGCTGGGGCAGGTCAATGCCTTGCAGCAGGTGCTCGCCGCGGCCCAGCAACACCGGCGAAATGGCGAAGTGCATCTCATCCACCAAGCCGGCCTGCAGGTATTCGCGGACGGTGGCCACGCCGCCGCCCAGCCGCACGTCCTTGCCGCCGGCAGCGGCGCGCGCCCGCTCCAGTGCGGCATGCATGCCGTTCGTCACAAAGTGGAAGACGGTCCCGCCTTCCATTTCCAGTGGCGGGCGAGGATGGTGCGTCAGCACGAAAACAGGTGTGTGGTAAGGCGGGTTGTCGCCCCACCAGCCGCGCCACGCATCGCCCTCCCAGGGCCCGCGTACCGGGCCAAACATGTTGCGGCCCAGGATCCAGGCGCCGAGGTTGGCGTTGCCGCGGGCGGCGAAGTCGTCGGCGATGCCGGTTTCCCCGCCGCCTTGCCCGAATGTCTGTTTGAAGGTGCGGGTGGCGATGAACCAGGCCGGCAAGGCCATGCCGCCGCTGCCGAACGGGTTCTGCAGGTCCTGGTCCGGCCCGGCGCCATAGCCGTCCAGCGAAATGGAAAAGCAATTCACGCGCAACTTGCTCATCTGTGCCCCTCAACCATCGAAAGTGAAAATCCACATCAAAATCGATTGCATTTAGCAAGTGGTTGCAAATCTATCACGGTGTGGCGCACCATACAAAAACATCGACGCCCACCAATCAAGATGTCCGCCAGCCAACGTTAAGTGAGAATCGCCGCGTATATATTGTGAATGGTGGGCTTGAGTGGACTTGAACCACCGACCTCGCCCTTATCAGTATGAAGGTCGTTAGCATAGTAGCCCACCAAGAAATGCAGGTTCTTTGAAGAGCATGGCGTTGACATGTGAGCAACATGAAAGTATGCTTGTAGCATGTCGAAAATGATTCAGCTTCGCAATGTACCCGATGCCCTGCACCGCGGCCTGAAAGCTCGCGCTGCCATGGCAGGCATGTCGCTCTCGGACTATCTGTTAGCTGAGATCAAGGAAATCGCGGAAAGGCCAACGCTCGCAGAATTGCGGGAGCGACTGCACACACGTAAGCCGGTTTCAGCGCAGATCGATACCGCTCATCTGGTGCGAGAAGAGCGCGAGGCGCGGTGATCGTCCTGGATGCTTCTGCTGCCGTTGACTGGCTTCTTCAGACATCTGCGGGGCAGAGCATCGAGAGGCGCATTTATTCGCGTAACGAAACCCTGCACGCGCCTCACCTCCTAGATCTTGAAGTCACGCAGGTATTGAGGCGTCTAGCGTTGCAAGGAGCGGTCTCCGCACCTCGTGCTGACGAGGCGATCCGCGATCTGCTCGATCTCCGTGTTACTCGGTATCCTCATTTCGTGCTTCTGCCCCGCATTTGGCAACTCCGTCACAATTTTTCAGCCTATGATGCCGCCTACATTGTGCTTGCCGAGAAGCTCGGAGCTGCGCTAGTTACAAGGGATGCTCGACTCGCTTCTGTTTCGGGTCATGCGGCACCCATCGAGCTCTTTTGATCCGCCGGAGTTGTGGTAGGCAAAAATTCCGTCCGTGTCTGAACCAGCAGGCGAATGCCCCGCCGATCACGAATCTCGTCGATGAACTGGCTGCCGTGTCGTCCCAATTGATCGAGATACCGGGCCCGGTTTGCTAGGTCTTCCGCTGGGCGTCTTGCCACTCCGCTGTGCGCTGTTCGCTCAGCAACCGGGCTCTCGCCGTCGCGCGAGCATGAGCCGCTCGAGATAGAAAAGATTGAGCGGCGTTCCGCCCTTCAGAACCAGCTTTCCGCTGAGGAAGGGATGCTTGCGGAGTTCGGTGAGCAGTTCGCGCAGGCGCAGGACTTTCTCGAGATTGTCGGCTGGAAAATCCGGGTCGCTTGCGCGAGCTTCGTAGTTTGCGCGGCGTTGAATTTCACGTGCGCACCGAGCCTTCGTTGGAAGGCAGCCGAAGGGTCTTAACGCCCTGAGTGTAGTGCGATGTGGCCAATCCTAAAGTTGGCAAATAGTTGGCAAATTGGTTTTTTGAGAGATATTCCCCGGAAGGGGAAAAGTGCGAATCACCGCGTATTTACTGATGATGAGCGGCCTGGGTGGACTTGAACCACCGACCTCGCGCTTATCAGTATTGAGGTCCCTGGTCCCGGAGTGTCATTCTTCGCGATACCGGATGCGGTCCTCTACTCGGTACACCCGCTGCAACGTTGTCCAGTACGGCGGACACCAAGACATGTGTTCCACGGACACACGCTCGGCCGTAGCAGACAGCCGGGTTCACGCGGATTCGCTCACGCCAATTTTGCATAGGTTCATTCTAGTAACGATCGTGACAGCGCCGTGAGGCCAGTTTTGCCGACCAGTTCCGTTCGAGTGCGCGCTCGATCCCGATCGTAGTCGCTAGTCGGCCGGATGTGGTCATTCGTCTATCCCGGAAATGTCCTTTTCGCCTATTGATATCATCTCACAATATGTGATATCGTTTCAGGGTACTTGAGGAGTCGCCCATGCCAGCAATTGTTGTACGCAACATTTCCGCAAAGACTCACCGGGCCCTGCGCGTACGGGCGAGGCAGCACGGACGGAGCACTGAAGCCGAAATTCGTGCGATTCTTGATGGGGTCGTACGGCCACGTCTAAAGCTCGGGTCTGCGCTCGCTGCGCTCGTGAAACCATTCGGCGGCCTCGAGCTCGAGATTAAAAGAGACAAGAAGCCAGCGAAGCCGGCGAACCTGGCGTGATCCTGCTCGATACGAACGTGGTCTCCGAGCCGATGCGGTCGAACCCCGACCGAAGCGTGCTTACATGGCTCGACGCGCAATCGGTGGAGAGCCTCTACCTCGCGACCGTGAGTCTGTCCGAGCTGCTGCTCGGTATCGCGAGTCTCCCGGCCGGTAAACGCCGCAGTGCACTCGCCGGAGCCCTCGACGAACAGATCATCTCGCTGTTCGCAGAGCGGATCGTGCCTTTCGATATCGCTGGGGCAAAAGCCTACGCGGAGATTGTTACACGCGCTCGCCGGCGTGGTCATTCGATCGCTGTTGCGGACGCCCAGATTGCGGCCATTGCCGCTTCACGTCGTTTCAGTTTAGCTACACGCGACGAAGCTCCTTTCCGAGCCGCTGGCATCGCGGTCATCAACCCGTGGACTGCGGCGCCCGAGGCTGAATAGGCGGTCGTCGCAGTCGGAAGCTTCTTACCTAAGACCGCCACCGGTGCATCTTGCGATGGTTCCGAGCATCAGCTGGCGCATGGCCTGGCGCCCGAGGCGATTGCAGAATTTCTGGCGGAGTTAGCCGCGTTGGAGCGTTGATCGTGAACAAGAGAAGGTAGATCGCTTGATAGGGCCAGAACGGCGGGCCCATATCCCAGCCCATCCCCATCAATCCAACCATTCGATTGTTTTCATAGTCCCACGTCATCAGCACGGCCGCGAGAAAGCCGAAGACAAGGGGGAGCACCAATCGAAACCTAATCCAAACGTGCTTCATAAGGATTTAGACACCGACGGCGCACTTTCCTCTCAAGGTCGGTGGCCCGCCTGAATCGTCAACCACGGTACCGGTGGCCCGAATTGCCCAGAAGCTAGGAAAGCCGCACTCACCAACCCGGAAGGCAGTGTCAAACGACTGGAACTTTTGGCAAATTTTTGGCAAATCGCTTCTTCGGAGCAGGCCCCAGGAAGGGAAAAAGTGAGAATAGGATGAGCGGCCTGAGACATAGGTAACCTGTTGAGCGGCCTGACACATGGGTGACAGTTTGTACCGGACACATAGGTGACACTTCCTCCCCTGGGGGAGGAAGCGATGCCTTGGAAGGAGTGTTCGGTGATGGACGAAAGGCTGCAGTTTGTGGCTCGCCGGCTAGCCGGCGAATCGATGGTGGAACTCTGCAGGGAGTTTGGGATCTCCCGCAAGACCGGCTACAAGATCTTTGATCGTTACCAGCATTGCGGGGTCGAAGGGCTGACCGACAGAAGCCGCCGTCCCTATCGCTATGCCCATCAACTTCCCTTTCAGGTGGAGAACTTTATCCTGAACGTGAAGCGTGATCACACCACCTGGGGAGCTCGTAAGATTCGAGAGCGCCTGATTCGCAGGTTCTCCGACATCCCCATCCCTGCCAAAAGCACCATCCACGCGGTTCTGGATCGCCACGGCCTAGTGCAACGCCACGGCCGGGTGCGTCGTCGTGCTCAAGGAACTGCTTTATCTTTGGGCCAGACTCCCAATGAACTCTGGTGCACCGATTACAAGGGCGAGTTCTTGCTGGGCAATCACAAATACTGCTATCCACTGACCGTCACCGATCATGCCAGCCGTTATCTGCTCACCTGCGAAGCTCTCTCCTGCACCAAAGAAAACTACGCTTTTACCGTGTTTAAAAGGCTTTTTGAGGAGCGCGGCCTGCCTGCCAACATCCGCAGCGACAATGGCGTGCCCTTTGCTTCCGCCCACGCCTTGTTCAACTTGAGTAAGCTCGCAGTGTGGTGGCTCCGGCTGGGAATTGGCATCGAGCGCATCAAACCGGGTCATCCGCAGCAAAATGGCCGCCATGAGCGCATGCATCTGACCCTGAAGAAAGAAACCACCAAGCCCGCCGGTTCAAATTTCCTTCAACAGCAGGCTCGCTTCGATGACTTCATCGAAATCTTCAATAACGAACGTCCTCACGAAGCCCTGGACATGAAGTGCCCGGCCGAGGTCTATCAGCCTTCTACCCGTCCTTATAAAGGATTGCCCGATATCGATTATCCCTTCCACGACAAAACCATTGTTGTCACCCGTTGCGGCCGCATCTGTCTAGGCCGTAAGAAAATCAATTTCAGCACGGTCTTTGCTGGCCAGGCCGTGGGCATCAAAGAAGTTCACGACGATATCTGGCTAGTTAGCTTTATGGATTATGATTTGGGATACTTCGACCTGGATACGCGCGTGTTGGAACCGCTGAAAAATCCGTTTGGCCCAAAAGTGTTACCTATGTAGCCGGTACGTTCTGTTACCTATGTGTCCGGGTCGGACCTGACGTTGATGGTGGGCCTGGGTGGACTTGAACCACCGACCTCGCCCTTATCAGAAGGGGCCTTTAAGGTGCTATACGCATAGTATTTTCTTCGTGAGGAGAGGCAATCCACTGTAGCACGGGCCTCGCTAGCGAACAATCCTACGCGGTCACTTTATGATAAAGCTGGTAGTGCTCATGCTCATCGCCGATTGCGTGCGTCCGCGAGCCTCCTCGATCAGACTTAAGCAGGCTCGCAAAGTGCTTGACCTTCGCGGCGCGTTGACATTTCCTTGGGCTGCACAGAGTTAGATAGGAAGAGTATTTTCCCTTTAAGAGGGACGAAGCCAGTTCTCTCGTTGTAGGCCTCGCACCTGAGCAAACTCCCTTGTGTTGTCGCTAACCAGGGTACAACCAAGCGTAAGAGCATGAGCAGCGATGAGCAGGTCGTTGCCGCCGATCGGTTTGCCGACCCGCTCAAGCTGTGCTCGAATCCGGCCGTACGTAACATCTGCGGGCGAATCGAAAGGAAGAACCTGCAGAGCCCCCAGCACCACTTCGAGTTGTGTCGTGAGCCGCTGCGACCCCTTCTTCTCTGCACCATAGCGGAGCTCTGAGGCCACAATGATGCTGGTGCAAACTTTTGTTTCACCCACCTTCCTGATGCGCTGCGCAACAGTGCCCTGTGGGTTGCGAACCAGATCCGAGACCACGTTGGTATCAAGCAGATAGCCCGTCATAGATCGACCCGATCAGGAGGCACATCCAGAATCGGTGCGAAATTCTCATCGAGCCGGCTCAGGGTGGCAAGAACGGCCAACAGGGACTTGGGCGGTGCAGGTTCGATGATCAGCCGGTCTCCCTCCTTGCGCATGACGGCGTCCTCACCGGGGAATTCGAACTCCCGAGGAATCCGCACAGCCCGGTTTCGCCCATTCTTAAAGACCTTCACGTGTCTTTCGACTGTGACTAATCGTCTTGGCATATGTCACAGCCTATGCCAATTCTAGGTCTTTGTCAATGGCGCACCATTCCCACTCGTTCCCACTCGAAGACCAGCACCGACGATTGCCCGAGGCTACCCGTCCCTGATAAGGCGGACTATGGTCCAAATAGCGCAAGTGTCGATAACGGTTACCCCTCGAATCTGTGAACGCTGGTTTTGGAGGGAGGACTTCCACAATCCAATATGCCGGGAATGAACGTTTATGTTCTTTCCGTTCCTTGAGTGCCGTGGAGCAGTGGCCGTCAGCAAGAAATTCAAGCAGTCCGTGAATCCCCGCGCCGGGTCATGGTGTCTCGGGTGACGTCGGGGGCGGCATGTGGCGATGCCGGACGTTGACAAATCGTTGACAAAAGGCTTTACGGGAAAATTCCGGAGAAAGGCAAAATCGAGAATGGCCGCACAAACACTGGGGATTTATGGTGGGCCTGGGTGGACTTGAACCACCGACCTCGCCCTTATCAGGGGCGCGCTCTAGCCACCTGAGCTACAGGCCCGATTCGAGGAGCAACTCACAAATTCTAGCACGGGCGGGCAGGTGTCGCGCAATGCGGTAATTGGGCTCCGTTTTCCAGCGGCGTGCGTGCTGCTACTGCACGAAACCGACCGTCGGCGCAGGAACGTCGGGCGTTTCCTTGATCGAACCGAATTGCGACTCGTAACGCGCAATATTTTCGCCCAAAGCCCGCCAGATGCGCTTCGCGTGGCCGGGGCTGACGATCATGCTCTTCAGCAGCTTTCCCTGCGCGCCGTTCGGAAAAATATAAATAAAGTTCAGCGTGAACTCTTCCAGATTGTGGTGAATCATCAGCAGGTTGCTGTATTCGCCCTGCAGTTCTTTCTCGTCCGCCTTTATCTGAACCTGCCCTTGCCCCTGCGCCGGCCGCTGCTCATCCATATTGATCTCTCCGATCCATTTGTTTTCACGCCGCGGAACTGTTCAAGGTACCACAGCCGCGGGACGCCTGCTCGTCGCCCAAGGCACAGAACTGACGGTACGCGCACGAAGGTTGCGGCTGGCGAAAATAAGCTCGCGGAGGCCATTGACACAGTTCGATGTTAAGTGTAGTTTATACGTGATATTTACTGCATTTAACTCTGGAAAATGCCGAGACTCAACGCTCCGCAGCTCGAAACCGAACCATCACTCAACACCGGGGCAGCCTCCACGGGCCCGCCTAGAAGTGCGCGCGCCGGCACCATCCCCTCATTGCCGGAAGCCCATCGCAGCATTCCTATCGTCGCGGGAGCGAGCTGGTTCCGAAAGATACTGGCGTTCGCAGGACCCGGGTACCTTGTTGCCGTCGGGTACATGGACCCCGGCAACTGGGCTACGGATATCGGCGGCGGCTCGAAATTCGGCTACACGTTGCTCAGCGTCATCGTCCTGAGCAACTTCATGGCGATGATTCTACAAGCGCTCTCGGCAAAACTGGGCATTGCCACAGGCCGCGACCTTGCACAAGCGTGCCGCGAGCAATACTCGCGGCGCACTTCCTTCATTTTGTGGGTGCTTTGCGAAATCGCCATCGCCGCTTGCGACCTCGCAGAAGTTCTGGGCTCAGCCGTCGCGCTGAAGTTGCTGTTCGGCTTGCCCCTTCTCGCAGGAGTGCTCATCACCGCACTCGACGTGCTTATCGTGCTGGCGCTGCAGGGCCGCGGATTCCGCCTGGTCGAAGCGTTTGTAGTGACCCTGATCGCCAGCATCGCCGCTTGCTTCGCATACGAGATTTTTTTCGCGCAGCCCTTATGGCGCGAAGCCGCGCTGGGCATCATCCCGCGCGTCGAAATTCTCCGCAATCGCGAGATGCTGTACATCGCCATCGGCATCCTGGGGGCCACGGTGATGCCGCACAATCTCTATCTCCACTCCAGCATCGTGCAGACACGTGCATTCGGCTCCTCCGTTCGCGATCGCCGCGAGGCTTTGCGCTACGCAGTGTTCGACTCCACGCTCGCGCTCGGTTTTGCGTTGTTCGTGAATGCGGCGATTCTGATCCTGGGCGCTGCGGCCTTTCACACACGCGGGCTGCACGACGTCGCTGAAATCGCCGATGCGTACAAACTGCTTAGCCCCGTGCTGGGAGCGAGCTTCGCCAGCACGCTTTTTGCGTGCGCGCTTCTCGCTTCCGGGCAAAACTCCACGCTCACTGGCACGCTCGCCGGACAAATTGTGATGGAAGGCTTCCTGGACATTCGATTGAAACCCTGGGTGCGGCGGTTGATCACCCGCGCGATCGCCATCATTCCCGCGGTCCTGGTGATTGGCATCGCCGGGGAGGGAAAAGTCACTTCGCTGCTCATCCTCAGCCAGGTGGTGCTCAGTTTTCAGCTGCCCTTCGCGGTCATTCCACTGATTCAATTCACCGGGGACCGCGCAAAAATGGGTGAATTTGCGAACTCGCGGCTAACGTCGGTGATCGCTTGGACCGTGGCCGCCGTGATCCTGGTCTTCAACGCCGAGTTGCTTTGGCTGACTTTGCGGGCCTAGCTCTTCGACGCGGCGCATCTTTGCAAATTCTGACCGCGAGCTGTAAGGGAACACACCTGCCGCCATTCGTCTTTAACCGCCGTCACCAGTGTGCGAAAATTTGTTCTCACATCATGGCTACGCGGGCGCCGCAAAATCTCAGAGTACGCAAATCTCTTTTCGCGCTTCTCTTGATCGTCATCGCGGCCGCCATCGGCTTCACGATCGTGCAAAATCGCCCCTGGACAGTGCCTGAAGAAGCCAAGCAACGCAAGAATCCCGTGACAAGTTCCGGTGCCGTTCTGCAATCGGTCCGGCCACTCTATCGTGACAAATGTGCCACGTGCCACGGCGACGCCGGAAAGGGTAATGGGCACGATGCTTCCTTGTACGATCCCGCGCCGACAAACTTCACCGATACACGACGCATGAGCGGTGTCACCGACGGTGAACTCTTCTACAAGCTCAGCGAAGGCCGCAAGCCGATGCCTGCCTTCAAAAAACGCCTCACCGAAGAGCAGCGCTGGCAGCTCGTGCTGCTGCTGCGTTCCTTCGCAGATTTGCCTGCCGCCGAACCAGCGGCAACGTCGAGGCCAGTGCACGGGAGCTCGAACCCGCAGCCATAAAATTTCTCTATTCGAATGAACGGTCGTTTTGGTGGTCGCCGCGATCAAGGATGAGATTCATGCCGATGCGTGTTGAACAAGGCTGGCGAAATCCGGCAGTGTCAGAACGGGAACAAATACATTTCTTAGCTAAATCGAAATTAGTTTTCCGCGCGACTCCTCAACATCAAATCGATTTATTTTTCTCCCGTATTCTTTGCGTTGGACAAGATCGAAGCGCACCCCCAAGATCGTTCTTGTAGATAGCACGTTCGCAGCACAGGCAAGTTAGACAAGAACCCCGAAGTTCTTTCGCTAGCCTCTCGGGTCCAATAGTTGGGATCGACCCCGTAACCTCGCGGTGTGAAAACAGAAGTTTTGGGTGCATATGGGCGAAGCCTGCCCAACTACAAAATTAACCAAAAGGAAGGTATTAAATGACTCGATCTGAGAAAAAACAGAATGGCAGTTTCCGGACAAGGACGAAGCTGCTTCTATTCGGGCTCATCCTGGCCGGCGGAGTTTCCAGCTCGACAAAGGCCCAGGAACTCATGAAGGGCACTTTCACCCTGAGTGCGGAAACACGCTTAGGCGGTACGCTTCTACCTGCCGGACACTACACCGTGTCGGTCGAACCGATCACCACGATTAACGGCGCGGGAACTCGAGTGTTGGTCTTCGTCCGGCCAGAAACCAAGTCCGGGCCAGTTGCCTCCATCTTCGCCATGGCGTCGCAAGAGGCGTGCGACACTCCATCCGGGCTGACGCTGGTTTCCGATAGCAACGGGTTGGCCGCTCGCTCGCTTTGTCTGTCGAAACAGGGGCTCATGATTGACTTTGACCTATCGCGATTCAGCGAAACCTCCAAGGTGAAAGCTGTAGCTTCGGTCCGACCCTAATTCTGCCAATGGGGCGGGCTCTCACAAAACCCGCCCACTCTCTCACCGCACTTGCATATCCAACCGCGTAGGGGACCCCCGCTCGGCTTCTGCTCGGCCAACGGAATCTTCACTGACAAACCCGTGTTCCCTTCCCCGCGCCCGTGTAGAATAATCTTCCATCGTGGCTTCCCAATCCCGCATGTTCGAACCCGCGCGCTCCGGCGAACTGGTTGAGACTGCACAGCCGCGCGTTACGCTGCGCAATGCCTTCGCACATCCCTTTGATTCCGCCATCGCTGCGGCTCGCACCTGCTACGCGACACGCCTGATCGGCCCGGAAGAAATCACTGACAAGCAGCGCATCAACATCGGCGCCGCCACTTTCTACAGCGGCCATCATACTGTCTACCAGCACGCACATTTTGAATTCGGCTTGGAAAATGTCAGCCGCCAACTCGTCTGGTCCTTTCTTCATGCGCATCCTTTTTACAATTCCGAGCAGCAGAGCCAGCGTTACGTTCGCCTCGACCGCGCCCAGGCCTACGTTCCCGCCGAATCGCTCTTTTTCAATGAGGGCAGCCGCGCGATTTACGAACGATCCATCGCTCGCTCCTGGAACTACTACCGCGAGCTCTCCGCACTGCTGGCCGGGGACGCCCGCGCCATTCTTAACGATATCTGGCACGTTGGCCCGATGTCTCACGTCAATCGCATCCAGAAAATCGAGCGCTCTGCAGAAAAGCGCTCCATCGAAATCGCGCGGTACGTGCTGCCGCTTGCAGCGTTTACCACCATGGTGCACACCATTTCCGGGATCGTGTTGCACCGCCTGTGGCGCATGTGTTCCGCGTCCGATACACCCACCGAAGCCCGCGAAGTTGTCGGCCAGATGGTGGCGCTGGCCCGCGACATCGATCCGCAATTTTTCGAACGCTTTGGCACCGAGCCGCTGGAAGAATTGCCCGAGTGGGCCAACCGGTCGGCGGTTGCGCACGAAAAAGACCTTTCTGCGCTATCGAACGGCTCAGAAAGTTCCTCAAGCGAGGTCTTTGCCCGCGAATTCGACGCAAAACTCGGCGACAAAACCTCCAAGCTCATCGACTATTCGCCGAACGCTCCGCGCATTGCGGCCGAGGCCTATCGCGCCGTGCTGGGGTTAGCGGAATCCCGGTGCAGGGACGAAGAAGCCATCGACCGGATGCTCAACCCAGCTCGCAACCTCTATCGCCTCGAGACTCTCAACGTCGGCGTCCACGCGCCGGGCATGCGGGCCCTCCAGCACGCCAACTACACCTTCGCGAAAAAAATCAGCCACACCGCCGACAGCCAGGACCAACGCCACCGCATGGTCCCCGGTTCGCGCCCGCTCCTCACGCTCTCCGACACCCGCGAGCCCGACTACATCACACCTATGCTCCTCGAAGGCAACCACCGCGCAAAAGAATTGTACGAGCGGGCCATGCATGACGCGTGGACAGCCAAGAACGAACTCCTCGACCGCGGCGTGCCCGCCGAGATCGCCCTCTACGTTCTGCCTAACGCGAAAGCCATCCGCCTTGTCGAATCCGGTTCGCTACTCCATCTGCTTCACAAATGGACCATGCGCACGTGCTTCAACGCCCAGGAAGAGATCTACAATGCGTCGATGGACGAAGTCGCCCAACTCCACGAGGTCCACCCACAATTTGCGCGCTACGTCGGCCCGCCTTGTTACCTGCGAGCAGGAATTACCACGCCGATTTGCACCGAAGGCTCACACTTCTGTGGTGTAAAAGTCTGGCTGGACTTCCCCAACGTCGTCCGCCGCATCTGAACGGGCGGCTTTCCATCGAGAAACGAAAGGATCGAGTCGGCTCAAGATGCTGAAGCGACGTCAGGAAACCCCACTCGCTTTGCCTCCATCTAACCCAGTAACAGGAGATCCCCATGCTTGCCCTGTCACGTCCTCCCGCCGTTGCCATTGCGTTCATCTTGCTGCTGGCTGGTCCCGCGGCCGCCTTTAATTTTCCGCTTTCCGATGAAGCCATCCGCGAAGCCTATTTCGTCGGCCAACGCCGCGACGAATCGATGGCCCAGTTCCTGGCGCGATACAAAAAGGTCCTCCCCGCGCCAAAGTCCGGTCCTCAAATCTCGTCTGTTGAGTTCCTTACTCCCTTTGCGCGTCTCATTCTGCTTTCCAGCCAGCGCGTCAACTACAGCGCCCAGCAAGCCGCGCAGGAATATCGCGGCCAGGCGGAAATTGTGGCCATCACCATTCAGATCCAGTTGACGCAATCGTATGGAGCCTTCGTCGCGGCTCCTACAACCCCGCGCTCGGGTTCCCCAATCGGCTACACGCTCCGCGCTCCCGACTTCTGGAAAGATTTTGACGCTCAAGTTGTGATGGACGACAAGACCGTCGAACCGACGGACTTCACGGGCGAACCCAATTATCTCTGCGGGAATGAGGGCGGCTGTGTCCTGACCGGCGCCACGCTGCACCTTGAATTCCCCGCAAAGGTCTTCTCTTCCGACTCCGCCACCGTCCGGATCTCTCCCCCCGAAGGGCCCGACGTCTCCGTGGACTTCGATCTAGTCGCGCTGCGCTGATTCACAAGCGGAAACGGCCCTGCCGGCCAATGCTAAGGATGGGGGTAGGAAGGTTCTTTCGAATCGTTTGAAGTGAGTGCCGATTCGCGGTCAGGGTTGCCTGACTCCTACCTAGCTCCCGCTGCGCGACGGCGGTTTTCTCACTGGGGTCACTTTGTGGCCATCCGAAACGACCCAAACCACAGGAACATTGAGGGTTGGCGGCCCGCCAACGACCATCGCGGGCAGATGAAATTGCACGTTGATGAAGACTTCCTGCTGAAATCCCGACGCCGGAAATGCTGTGCTTTTCACCAGATCCATCGCCGCGCGACTCAGGTCTTTGTCGGAATTCTGCAAGGTCTCCGCATCCAGCACTCGGCCGTCTTGCGCATCCAGGATTGCGTGCACGATCAGCGGCTGGAAGAACGTGGAAGTCGGCGCATCGGAAGGATCGACGCGCATCGGAAAGCGGTTGGGCGAAGTCAGGGTGAAGGATCCACCCGCGTCCACCATTTCCGCCGCCGGCTTGAAGAGGTTCGCGTCCAAATCGTGTGCATCTTCCAGGCTGTCCACGCGCGCCGTTACCGTAAGCCGTCCGTCTTCGAATATGGAAATCTGCCGAGGCAAAATGTGCCCGTGAAATACCGCCGCACCGTTGTAGTCGTAGACTGTGTAGATTCCGGGCGCTTCAGACCACATCTGGAGCAGGCCTGTAGCGGATTCGATGCAGTATTCGTTCTCAACCCACGAGCGCGGCGCGGGATTGGACGGTATCGCACCGCTAAGCAGAAGGCAGGACATCGCTTTGCCGTCACGCTCGACATCCTCTGCGCGAATCGCGGACGCGGAGGCATGCCACACGATTGGCCAGTGCAGCGCCGCACGCACCATTTGCACACGCAGCGGAACTGGCTCGGAAGCGTTTGTGCCGTACACGCGGCCGTCGCTGCCGATGCGAATCACCTGCGAACCCTGCAACTCCGCCGTCCACCGCCAGTGGGAACCTCCGTCGGACACCTCCCCCATCGCGCCCACGCCCTCGCTCTGGGCGGTTCCGTTTGTTTCGAACGAAATCTTTAGCTCGTACGGCGTGGTGATGTCTCGCAAGTTATAGTTCTGCCGCGCGCGGTCTAGAAGATCGAGAGCAGCCTTTCGGTCAGCCACTCGAGACAAAGTGCGCGGTTCACGGGTCACCATTTCGTGCGGGTCAAATGGCGGAGGATTTGTCTGCGCGAAAATCGAGGGCAGGCACAACAAGGAAGGAACGAGTAGTCCGACGAACCGGGCGGCGAGGCACATGGGCTTCCTCAAATCGGTCCAATTCCAGGTGGGGGACCGCGGTTGATTTTAATCAACATTTGCCGCCAGAGCAATCCTAACGCTCTCGCCACACCGCAATCTCGCGCAATTCCTTATTCTTTGCAAACTTCCTGGAATCGCCGATCCGATTTTAGCTGTTAGCTTGGGTACGACTGCCGGTCTTCTGAACCCGCAGGGCTCGTCGACGGTGGTCCTGATGATCCTACCCTTAGCATGATCCCGACATTCCTGGTGCCGCCCTTTGAAATCTTCTACGCAATTTGCATAGCCCAAAATGAGGAGCTGGAAAATCACGCAGCGGTTCGAGCATCAAACGTCAAGAACTATGCAACATTCGGCAATCTAAATTCACCGTGTCTACGACCGCCAGCGCAGCGTCGTGGGCCCGTTCATCGGATGCGGGACGGTCATGCCGGTTCGACGAGATTCCAGCAAATTCGCTTTCAGCGCGAAGTACCACTTGGCCGGGCGATCGGCGTCGTCGATCAGCATCAGGCGCGGGTTGTGCTTCAAACCTTCCGCTTGCTGGATCATGGTTTCCTGATCCTGGCGCAGGAAAATCTTCCCGAACATACGGAAAACTGACACCGGCAGGAAGAAAAGATTCCATGCCGCTACGAAATCGATGCGGCACAAATCCCTTCGCACTGGCGTCACGGTCGTTTGGCTCGTGAACCATAATTTGCCGCTGCGGATCTCTTCCAGGCGGCGATTCGGTAAAATGAAGTCGATCGTGGTCGTCACCGGCTCGCCGGTCTGCTTTTTCAGCAATTGATAGGGCAGGCTGTTCGAGCTAGGGGAGTGCGGGCTCATTCGAAAGCCATTCGGGATCGGTTCAAACTGTTTTTGCTTCTCGTGGATGCTGCCGCGGCTCCGCCAAAACCACGATTGGTGTACGAAAGGCCCGTGCGCGGGGTCTATCAACCCGATAATTCCGTGATCGACGTGAGCCGGCAAATCGCAAGCGAGACGCGTGATTTTATATTTCGCGCTGAAGGTCGCGAGCTTTGGCGCAGCCGGCACAGTTTCGGCCAAGCGCGATCCCGGGGCGGCCATGTATACCCAGACGTAGCCATCATGCTCTTCGCACGGGTAGTGACCAGCAAAAATTCGATCGACTTTTAGCTTGTCCTGGCTGGTAAGCGAAGGAATCTCGACGCATTGCCCGCTGCACGCATCGAAACGCCAACCGTGGTAGCTGCACTCCACGGTCTTGCCATCGAACCGTCCGTAAGAGAGCGGAATCCCGCGGTGAGGGCATGAATCGCGCATGGCAAACGCTTTGCCGCCCGTAGTGCGCCCCAAGACCAGCGGTACCTCCAGCAGCATGGCCGTGGCCAGCCGGCTGCCAACAATTTCGGTGCTTCGCAGCGCCGGATACCAGAAGTCCCAGAGAAAGCCTACATCGGCGTCGCGTTCCGGCTCGCTCGCGGGCGCGCCATTCACTTTTTGCAATGTTGTAGGTATCGTTTCGCTCATGAATTCAGCTGCATCGTAGTACACGCCAACGTATCTCAGCAACCGCGCCCCACCGGGGATCATCAAAGGCAGCATAACCCCTGGGGTTCAGGCCACTATCACGGATGTCTGACGCGCAGCGGCGAACCTAGGAGCGGGCAGGTTGAGCTACCATGATTAAACTCCTGGCCAACATATTTCGGGGATTCTCCCTGGTTTTCGGAATCACCGCACCGCCCCCGGGCGAAGGTGAACGCTCATTCGTATTTGTGTGGCTGGGAATCATTGCGGTCGTGCTGGCATGCGCGGGACTGCTCCTCTACGCCCTCTCGCATTGGCACGTCGGCTAGAATCGATTGTTGAATCTCGACCACAATGCCGAGCATCCAATTGCCTGTTGCGCAATTCAAGAGTATTCTTTAGGTAGAGAATACTGATGTACGCCGCCTTTTATTAGCTCGCCGCAAACCACCTTCTACAACCGGAAGTCGCTGTACCCGCAACCCGAGCTTTGCATTTCGCTCCGACGAGGTTTTCTGATGGCTGCATTGACGTTTACTGAAAAATTGAATCAGCTTGGTACTCGCTACGACGAACTGACCCAGCAGCTTTCGACGGCGGAGCTCACTTCCGATTCCTCGAAATTCCAAAAAGTCGCCAAGCAGCATGCCGAATTGGAGCAAATCGTCGAGAAGCACCGTGAATTCAAGCAGATCGAAAAAGATCTTGCCGGCGCACACCAGATGTTCCTGGAAGCCGAAGACGCCGAAATGAAGCAAATGGCGCACGAAGAAGAAAAAGAACTCACAGTTCGCAAAGAGATTGTCGAGCGTGACCTGAAACTGCTGCTCCTGCCAAAAGATCCCAATGACGATAAGAGCGTCATCGTCGAAATACGCGCCGGCACTGGCGGCGACGAAGCAGCGCTGTTCGCCGGCGATCTCTTCCGCATGTATTCGCGATACGCCGAGACCCAAGGCTGGAAGGTGGAAGTGCTTGAGAGTTCTCCGTCGTCACTGGGCGGATTGAAAGAAATCGTGGTGGCGATTCAGGGCAACAAAGTGTATTCCAAGCTGAAATATGAAAGCGGCGTGCACCGCGTACAACGCGTTCCGGCCACGGAAACGCAGGGCCGCATTCACACTTCGGCGGCCACGGTCGCGGTACTGCCGGAAGCCGACGACATCGACATCAAGATCGAAGCAAAAGACTTGCGCATCGACACGTTTTGTTCCTCGGGTCCAGGCGGGCAGTCCGTCAACACCACCTACTCAGCGGTGCGCATCACGCACATTCCCAGCGGGCTGGTCGTTTCGCAGCAAGACGAGAAATCGCAGATCAAGAACCGCGCCAAGGCCATGCGCGTTCTCCGTACGCGCCTCTACGAATTGGAAATGGAAAAGCAGCAGGCCGCCATCGGCGCCGAACGCCGTGGACAAATCAAGACCGGTGACCGCTCCGAAAAAATCCGCACCTACAACTTTCGCGAAAACCGCGTGAGCGATCACCGCATAGGTCTCACGCTGCACCAACTGAACGAAGTCATCGACGGGAAACTTGGACCGCTCATCGACGCCTTGATGTCCCACTACGAATCCGAGCGCCTGCAGCAAGAGCTTTCCGTAGCGTGATGTTCCAACGACCGCTTGAACTCATATGGACGCTCGCACCGCACTGAAAAGTGGCATCGCGCGACTGCGGGAAGCAGATGTGCCCTCGTTCACGCTGTCCGCCGAACTTCTTCTGCTCCACGTCGCGGGCCGCGACCGCACCTGGCTATACGCGCACCCGGAAGAGGATCTGCCGGAGGGGATGACAAGTCGATTCTTCGCGCTGATTACCCGTCGCGTCGCAGGCGAACCCACGCAATACCTAACTGGCAAGCAGGAATTCTGGGGCCTGGAGTTTGAGGTAACGCCCGCCGTCCTGATTCCCCGCCCCGAAACCGAGCACGTGATCGAAGTCGCACTCGATCGCTTGGCCCTGCGCGAACTCCGCGCCGGCCGCCCGCAAAAAACGATTGGCGAAGGGCTGCAAATCGCCGACATCGGCACCGGCTCCGGCTGCATAGCGATAGCGCTGGCGAAAGAACTGCCGAAGGCCAAATTTGTCGCTACGGATATTTCACGGGCAACGTTGGAGGTCGCCCTCCGCAACGCCACCCGCCACGCCGTAGCCGACCGCATCCGCTTCATCGAAGCAAATCTCCTCGACAACATCGATGCGATTGAGAATGTTGCTGCGGCCAACGGTGCGAGCGATTGGTCATCCGTAGCAAGCGACCAGCCGCTGCTCTTTGATCTCATCGCCACCAACCCGCCCTACATCGGCCGCCGCGAAGCCCCCATGCTTGCGCGCGAGGTTCGCGAGCATGAACCGGAACAAGCGCTGTTCGGCGGAGATCAAGGCTACGAACTCTACGGCGACTTGATCTCGCAAGCCCCGGCACACCTCAAACCCGGCGGAATCCTGGTCCTCGAGCTCGGTCACGACAGCCTCCCCGCCGTCCAGCCGCTGCTCGACGCCGCGAAATGGACCAAAGTCAGCGTCACGAACGATCTAGCAGCCATCCCCCGCGTTCTTGCCGCGGAAAGAACGTAGAAGGATCGCACCGTAGCCGCGGTCTTCAGAGCACGGCGATTAGAGCAGAACCGCGGGGTTGGCAGGCAGGTACGGCCCCATCCTTAGGACTTCGACTTGCGCTGCGGCGTGATGGCCGTAGTCGCACGCGGATCCAAATCCCGCCCGCTCGACCCTTCGAGGTCAAGGCGAAAGAGGGCGGCTGCAGCACGGGCCACGAATTATTTGCTGATTCCGAGCGATTGGCACGGCTGTGAATCGGGCGTAGGCTAGGCGGATGCCGGAGTTGGCACGATTTCGGGCGATCCACGGTGCCGTGGACGAGCTGGGGCTTCCCGCCTCGGCTTCGATTCTGCATGTGGACATGGACGCGTTTTTCGTCTCCGTGGAGCTGCTGGAGCGACCGGAATTGATTGGCAAAGCGGTTGTGGTCGGCGGGCGACCGGATCAGCGAGGGGTGGTCACGGCGGCCAGCTATGAGGCGCGCAAATTTGGCGTGCATTCCGCGATGCCTTTGCGGACGGCCGGCAAGCTTTGCCCGCACGCTGTTTTCCTGGACGGGCATCATCGCAAATATGGGGAGTGGAGCGACCGCATCGCCACGATCCTTGCAAAATTTTCGCCGATCGTAGAGATGGTTTCGATTGACGAGGCCTATTTAGACCTTGCGGGAACAGAACGCTTGCACGGTCCGCCGCTCGCTGCTGCCGACAAGCTTTTGCGCAGGATCACGAGCACTACGTCGCTCCCCTGCTCGGGCGGGCTGGCGGCTACGCGGTTGGTGGCGAAGGTGGCTTCGGAACAGGCGAAGCCGCGCGGGTTGGTGTGGGTCGCGCCGGGTAGCGAAGCGCGTTTCCTGGCGCCACTTCCGGTGCGAAAGATTCCGGGCATCGGCGAAGTCACAGAGCGAGCTCTTCGCGCGCTCGGTCTGGAAACCGTCGGGCAGCTTGCGGACGTGCCGCAGGAAAAACTCGAGAAAATTTTCGGGCAGTGGGGTACGGCGCTGTACCGCAAAGCGCGCGGCGGCGATTCCTACGAATTTGTAATCGACGCCGAGCCGAAATCGATATCCCACAATCACACCTTTGGCGACGACACCAACGACACCGAAGCGCTGGTCGCAATGCTCAGTCATCTTTCGCAGAAAGCTTGTAAGCGTCTTCGCGAGGCGGGGTTGGCGACCCGCACGGTGACACTGACCATCCGTTACGCAGGCTTCGACACCTACACGCGCTCGAAAACACTACCGGAGCCGACACTTCTTGATGGTGATATTTTCGCCGTGTTTCAGAATCTTTTCCGCGAGCATCGCAACACGCAGCGCAAAATCCGGCTACTTGGCGTCAGCTTGAGTGGGTTCTCGCACGGGGTGCAACAGCTTGATCTGCTCGAACAGGAGCGGCGCGGCAAATTGGAGAAGCTGACTCGAGCTGCGGACAATTTGCGAGATCGCTTCGGGTTCGATTCGGTGAAGTTTGGCGGGTCGCTGAACGCGGATGGATCGAAGCGAGACCCCGACGAGTCCTGAGCTGCGCCTTTGCCGTATACTCTTCGGCGATGAATCCCGTCACACCCCCGGTTATTCCACAGGCGTCCTCGCCCCGGTGGCCAGGGCGCTTTCGACGAACGCGCGGATTCTGGCAACGCGTCAGTGAAGGCAGCGACCTCGACGATTTGTGGTCGCAGTTTACCGCCGATGCCCGCGCCAGCTACGGATTCTATGGAAAAGATGTGAATTGGGAGGAAGTGGAAACGCTGCCTCACTGGCGGCGACCCCTTTTCATTGCCAAACAGTTTTTTTGGGCACTGGTGATGAAGCTGTCGCCGGCTCGTCGGGTGCTTTTGCTCGTGGCGCTGGCGCTTTTCCTCCTGTCCAGCTTGGGCGTGCGCTTCGGCGACTTTTTCGTTTTTGATGCCAAGTTCGAGTGGTTCTCGGCGTTGCTGTTGCTGCTTCTGCTTTCGCTGGAACTGGCGGACAAGGTGATCATGAAGCGCGATCTGGAAATCGCGCGCGAAATTCAAACGTGGCTGGTGCCTTCCCAGGCGCCCGAAGTTCCTGGCGGCGATATCGCCTTCGCCACCCGCCCGCAAAACTCCGTTGCGGGCGATTATTACGACGCGTTTTATCCGACGGTGAGCGCGGCCGAGGGTGGAAAGCTGATGCTGGTGATCGCGGATGTGGCCGGAAAGAGCGTGCCCGCGGCATTGCTGATGGCTACGATGCAAGCGAGCCTTCGCACCGTCGCCGGGGAGGACGCGCCGCTGGGCCTGCTGGTGCCACGGCTAAATCGTTATGCATGCGCGCACAGCCTCGATGGGCGGCGGTTTACGACGGCGGTCCTGGCGCAGTACGAGCACGGCTCGGGCAACTTGACGTACGTGAATGCCGGACACAATAGACCGGTGTTGCGCCGCGCGAACGGAACACTGGAAGAACTCGACAAAGGCGGGTTGCCGTTGGGTATTGAAACCGACGCGGCCTACGAGACCGGAAACACCCTTCTCGGTCCGGGCGATGTTCTGGTTTTGTTCACGGATGGCTGTATCGAAGCCTTCAATGCCGCCGGCGAGGAGTTCGGAAACCAGCGATGGCTGGCGGCGATCCGGTCGTTGCCGAATGGAACCGCGCAGGAGTTATTGCGCTACCTGATGAGGCATGTGGATGAATTTGTTGGGGCTACGCGGCAAGCCGACGACATTACCTGCATGGTTTTCCGCTGCACGTGAAGGCCGAGCGTATTAGCCCCGGGTCCACGGGCCGAGATCTTGCTAACCAAGGACCCGTCGTAATCGGTCCTGCACTGCTAAGAAAGTTAGCGTGAGAACTCCATGTCGTTAACAGCGTACGCGACACCGGAGCGTGACACTGCTGCCTGCCCTGGCGCTGCCGGGCGCACAATTCGATTGTGACGCCATCGTTTGAAGATTCGAGTTTGGCGATATCACGCTAGCTGAAAATGGGCTGACCGTAGCCAGCGTTCCTGCGAGTTACCTCATCTAATGACTATGGACGGTCGAGAATTAGCGGATTTAATTTGCGCGACGCTGCAGCGTAATGGGTATCAAGCGCTGCTGGCGGGCGGGTGTGTGCGGGACGTGCTGCTGGGGCGCCCGCCCCTCGATTATGACGTTGCGACGGATGCTATCCCCGAGCAGGTGATGGCTTTGTTTCCGGAAAGTGTCGCTGTTGGAGCACAGTTTGGCGTCGTAGTTGTGCCTGGCGACGGCTGCAAGGTTGAAGTTGCCACGTTTCGCTCGGACCTGAGCTATTCCGACGGGCGGCGGCCGGACCGAGTGGTTTACTCCAAAACGCCGAAACAGGATGCTCAGCGGCGAGATTTTACGATCAATGGCCTGCTGATGCGGCCCGAAGACGGTGAAGTGCTGGACTTTGTAGGCGGGCAGGCCGACCTGAAGGCCGGCGTGATCAGGACTATCGGTGACGCCGACCGACGATTCGCGGAAGATAAGTTACGGTTGATGCGGGCGCTGCGATTTGCGACGCGGTTTGGGTTTGCTATTGAGCCGGAAACACTTGCGGCGATTGGGCGTCATGCTCACGAGAGCACCGTGGTGTCCGCCGAGCGTTTGCGCGATGAGCTGACCAAGATGTTGACCGAAGGCGCAGCGCGGCGGGCATTCGAACTGCTGGACGAAACCGGCTTGCTGGCGGCGGTACTGCCGGAGGTGGTGGCGATGAAGGGGGTCGAGCAGCCACCGCAATACCACCCGGAAGGAGACGTATGGACTCATACGCTGCTGATGCTCGAAGAGCTTCCCGCGGGAGCTCCCGCGACGCTGGCCTGGGGTGTGCTGCTGCACGATGTGGGGAAGCCGTCCACATTCCGTTCCGTAGCGGAAACCGGCGACCGCATCCGCTTTGACGGGCATGTGGACGTAGGGGAGCGGATGGGTCAGGAGATTTGCCGGAGGTTCCGGTTTTCAAATGAGGATACGGAACAGATTTTGGCGCTTATCGCGAACCATATGAAGTTCAAAGACGTCGAACAAATGCGGCCCGCCACGCTCAAGCGGTTTGTTCGTATTCCCCGGTTCGAGGAACACATGGAACTGCACCGTTTGGACTGCTCGTCGAGCAACAGGCGGCTGCAGAGCTATCATTTTGTGAGAAGGCTGCTTTCGGAAACCCCTCCCGAGCAGATACGGCCACGTAAGCTACTGAACGGAAATGATTTACGCGAAATGGGGTATAAGCAAGGGCCGATATTTAGCCAAATTCTCTCTGCGTTAGAGGATGCTCAGCTGGAAGGCAAAGTTGAGACCGTAGAAGAAGCGAAGAGGTATGTATTAAGCAAGTTTAGCTCGAAGACTGCCGAAAAGTCTAAAGAACCACTGCGCGGGGCCGATGGGAGAGGTAGAATAAGCACGGAACAGGCTCAGTAATCGAATGAAAATACATGTGTTAAAAAGCTTGTGAGAGGACGGCGCATAATCTTTAGCGTGACACGCTAAGATTTTATGCTTTTCGATCGTGCATCCGTATAGATCGTTTGCGAGCTTGCTGCATCTAAGTTGGAATAGCGCGTCTTTCCAATTGCCTTCCTAACCCGAGAAGGTCTGCGCGCTTAAGATTGGGGACATCATGGCTGAGAAGAAATTTTTGGTGCCGCAGGTTCTACCGATCCTGCCCGTGCGGGACACGGTCCTGTTTCCTGGGGCGGTGCTGCCGCTTACGGTTGGGCGGGAAAGCTCGTTGGCACTCGTAAATGCCTTGGAGGGAGAGGAGAAGCAACTGGGCGTGGTCGCCCAACTTGATCCGCGAGTGGAAGATCCTTCGGCTGCGGACCTCCACAAGGTAGGCACGCTGGCAAAGGTCCACAAGACCGTAAAAATGCCAAACGGTAATGTCGTGATTTTCTTGGAAGGATTGCAGCGGATTCAGATCACCGAATTGATCACCTTGCGGCCGTATTTGCGGGCTCGCGTAGAAGCTCAGCCCGACATTTCGGGCGAGGTAGATGCCGAGCTGGAAGCGCTACAACGCAACGCGCAGGATTTGTTCCGCGATGTCGTGAGTCATTCGCCACAGCTTTCCGACGATTTGCAGTCGGTGGCAACGGCGATCGACGATCCGGGCCGCTTGGCGGATTTCATCGCTGGGACGCTGCCATCGCTTTCGACGCTGGTGCGGCAGGAGCTGATTGAAACTCCAAACGTGCGCAAGCGCTTGGAAGCGTTGATCCGTGAACTTTCTAAGGAACTGGAGGTTCTCGAGCTGCGCTCGAAGATTCACGAGCAGGTTCAGGAGCAGGTGAGCCAGAACCAGCGTGAATACTTGCTGCGCGAGCAGATGAAAGCGATTCAGAAGGAACTCGGCGAATCCGACGATTCGATGCAGGAAATCGACGAGCTCCGCAAAAAAGTGGAAGAAGCCGGAATGACGGCGGAAGCCAAGAAGGAGTGCGATCGCGAACTGAAGCGCTTGTCGAAAATGACGCCGGCTTCGGCGGAGTACATGGTGTCGCGCACGTACCTGGAATGGATGACGTCGTTGCCGTGGGCCAAGTCTTCCGGCGCGGAAGAAATCAATATTACGAAAGCGCGCACGATTCTGGACGAAGATCACTACGACCTGGAGAAGGTCAAGGAACGCATCCTGGATTTTCTGGCGGTGAAAAAACTTCAGCCGGGGATGAAGGGACCGATCCTTTGCTTCGTCGGACCTCCGGGCGTGGGGAAGACTTCGCTCGGCAAATCGATTGCGCGGTCGCTTGGCCGCAAATTCGTGCGCATCGCCCTCGGTGGCATGCACGATGAAGCGGAAATCCGCGGGCATCGCCGGACCTACATCGGCGCGTTGCCGGGCCAGATCATTCAGGGCTTGAAGCGCGGCGAGACCAACGATCCGGTAATGATGCTCGACGAAGTCGACAAGCTCGGTCGCGACTTCCGGGGCGACCCTTCGTCGGCGCTGATGGAAGTGCTCGATCCGGAGCAGAACAATGCGTTCCGCGATCACTATCTGGACGTGCCGTTCGATCTCTCGAAAGTGCTGTTCATCGCCACGGCGAACTGGATGGATCCCATCCCGGAACCGTTGCGCGACCGCATGGAGATCATCGAGCTGCCCGGTTACACCGGTGAAGAGAAGCTGCACATCGCGCACAAATACCTGATTCCGAAGCAAGCCACGGAACACGGTGTGAAAGTGCCGGAGCTACTGGAATTCACCGACGAAGGGCTGCGCGAGATCATCCACAGCTTCACGCGCGAAGCCGGTGTGCGCAACCTGGAGCGTGAGATCGCGACCATCACGCGGAAACAGGCGCGACGCATCGCGGAAGACAAAAACGAAAAGATGATTGTTACGCCGGAAGTCGTACGAGAATTCCTCGGCGTCCCGAAGTTCCGCACCGAAAAAGAGGTTGAGGAGCGCGTCAAGCGCCCGGGAGTTGCGGTCGGCCTGGTGTGGACCCCAGTGGGCGGAGACATCATCTTCATCGAGGCCACGCGGATGCGCGGCGGCAAACAATTCACAATGACCGGGCATCTGGGAGAAGTTATGCAAGAGTCGATGACGGCGGCGCTGACGTGGACACGCGCGAACGGCGAACGCTACGGAATCGATCCGGACTTCTTCCGGAAGCACGACATCCACATTCACGTGCCGTCAGGTGCGGTGCCGAAAGATGGACCGTCGGCGGGCGCTGCGATGGTAACAGCGCTGGTCAGCCTGCTCAGCGGGAGGCCGGTGCGTGATCGACTGGCGATGACGGGTGAGATGACCTTGTCCGGAATCGTGCTGCCGATCGGCGGCGTGAAAGAGAAAGTGCTGGGCGCGAAGCGCGCGGGCATCAAGGAAGTGCTGCTGCCCGCGGACAACGAGCCCAACGCCGTTGCGGATCTTACGCCGGACATTCTCGGCGATATGAAGATCACGTACGTGCGCACGCTGGATGAAGTGCTGGAGCATGCGTTGCAGAAGGATCCGGTAGCGCCACCGATCGTGCCGCCCGAGCCTAAAGCGAAGCGCTTGCCCTCGGATGGACCGCGGGCGATTCACTAAACACGTTTAACGATGGGCGGGGCTACTCGTCGCACCCCGCACCGGAGTCAAAACATTTCTCCCAGCCCCCGGGCCTGGCGCACGTCGCGCCGGGCCCTTTTTTGTGTGGATGAGTGGAATGAGTGGAGCCGGGTTGCGGCCGGCGAGCAACTCGTCAGAACCGGATTTCATTGCTCGCAGTCCTTGGCATGCCGTCGGCTCTCCACGCCCACATAATGGCGCTACCCAATACGTGGCAGCGTGCCCTGGGGTTGAAGCAGGCACAGACCGGAGTGTCTGTGCTACTACTATGTGCAACCGTGGATCGGGTTAAGCCCAATTCGAGCGACGCGCCGGCGGAGTTGCCAGGGCGGCTGGCGGAAGCGCTGTTGCGCGAACGCATCGTGCCGCGATTCGTGGACTCCTACGTTGAGGAGCATGGTCGGTACGGATTGCAGGTTCACGCGGCATTGTATCGGGATTTACTTGGACTGCTGCAGCGCGAGGCGTTGATCGCCATGACCGTGCATGCGCTGGAAGTGGCGACCACGGAACCGCCCCCGGCCCGGGGAAAACATAAGCCGCGCCCGATGCTGCGAAAAGAAGTCAGTGTGTTCCGCAGGAAATTCTTGAATGCGTTGACGCGCCACCAGAAGTGGAGCATTAGCGAGGCCCTCGACTTTCAGCGGGACCTGCAGATGTATGAAGCATTGATCGCGCGGAGCGGGACGTCGCGGCGACGAAAACCGTTCGAGGCCGCCAATCACCCGTTTGTCGATCGTTGCGCTTTCTTGCTGGATTCCTCATTCATGGAAAAATCGCGCATGGCGGCCAGCCGGGCTCTGACGGAATTGGAAACGCTGAGCGCGAGAGTAACCACAGAGGTCTTAACCAACGGCGCTAACAGCAACGCGGCTGGATTTTGACGGCTGGGCGTTTGGGACGCAGCAGTCGGTGGCCTACTCGAGGAGTTTGTCCTTCCAAAGGGGTTTGCCCGCTAGCGAAAGATAAAATCCCCAGGCGCCCAGTGCGACGAAGAGCAGCACGATGAACATGCAGTGGGCCGCGTACCAGTTCGAAAAATCGAGTGTAAACGGAACATTTAGCAAGAGATTGGCCATGAAACAGGCGACCCCCAGCACGATCAAGCCGAAACGCACCACCGCGATGGCGGCGATTGCCTCGATGGGCACCCACACCAGCGTGTCCGCGACGACATGATCGCTCGTGACGAGTCTGGGCAGCGTGTAGATCAGAATGAACAGCACTGCGGCAAGCCAGCGATTGCGAACCAGAACGCGTAGCAACACCAGCGTAAAGAAGAACATCAAGGTGCCCATGATGGAGTTCACGAAGATGCTCAAGCACATCGCCACAGCTTCCCTCGTGCCCAGAAGAAACTCCGTCACCGGAAGGGCAAAGGGCGCGCCGCTGCGGATCTCGAACAAATTGCCCAACTCATACACCAAGATCCAGCTCATCCCCATGAGGACGCCGAAAACCAGATCGCGGCCGACCAAGGGATCGCGCATCCGCCCATCCACCAGCCGGGTCCAGGAAATGATGGTTTGCGGCCAGCTGCGGCGGACGTAGGGCTCCAGTGCGAGGTATAGAACCCACATCGTGCCGGCGGCGAACAACGCAGTGCTGATCGCCACTATGATCAGAAGCAACGTGTCCATGACCGGCATGAAGTGGGCGCGGAACAGGAAGGTGGCAATTTCCACAGCGAAAACGACCCACGCCAATCTCCATGCCCCCTTGCGATCTCCTCGGCCACGAGCGATATTCCGAACCGCGAACCAGATTCCGCCGAGGACCACGACAATCGCCAACGTCAGAAAAGAGATTCCCCGTATCCTTGCTTTGCGATCATCTTGAGGCGGCATGCGCTCGGGCTTGGTCCACGGGCCCATAACATTGAAGTACACGGGCTTTCCATGCCAAGCAGCTGCTTCGACGTGCAGTGGACGGCCGCTACCGGGCCAGACGCCGTCCCAGGCTTTACGTTCGTCGGCGGCGGCCAGGGAATTCCAGGTTGGCGCGACAGAGTGAAGGTGCGATGGATCGATTTCCGCGGCGGCGAACAATGCGCCCCAGTCCGCGGAATGGGCCGCTTGCTGAGCTGCCGATGCGGGGGATTCCACCTGCGCGGGAAGTGCTTGCAGCCACTGCAGGCGGCCCTCGGCATCCAGCCATACGGTGATCATTCCCGATAAGGTGGGCGCGGGGTCGTCAAAACTTACGATCCCCGGGGTGAGCCCGCCTCCCCAGACGCCCTGCGCGACCATTTCCTGCGGGCTTTGCCGGTACCAAAAGTTGAGCAACATCGGCCGCTGCGTAAGGACCTGGACCCAATTGGGTCGCGGCTTGTCGTTCCCCGAAACATAGTTCAATAAATCGCCGTCTTCACTAAAGCCGAACGCTTTGTCGACCGGACGATCCGGATATCCAAGCCGCGCCAAGATTTCGCCGGCCTTGCTGGCCAGGACTTCTGGAGACTTTGCAGGGTGAAGACGTTCGAGTCCGTTTTCCTGCACGCCCATGTAAATGAAGAAAATGGTGCCAAGCACAACAGCGAAAAGCGCGGCCGCGGCGATCCGGGGAGCCAGGCCAAAGTTTTCGCCCGCGGCGGCGACCATCTGCGGCGAAGGAGTTTCCCCAGCGGCTAGGGCGGCTGCTAGCGGATCGCCACCCGGAAGTGCGGCGGCCACTTGCAATGCTGAGGACGGGCGCAAAGCGGGATCTTTTTCGAGGCAGCGCATGATCACGCGCTCCAGCACCGGGTCCAAATCGCGCACGAGTGACGACGGACTGGTGGGCGCGGACTCTTCGCGCAAGCGCATGAGTTCGGGAAGCGTGGCGGCTTCGAAGGCGCGTCTGCCGGTGAGGATTTCGTAGAGAACCAGGCCGAGTGAATAGAGATCGCTCTTGATGGTGACTTCTTTCCCGGCGAGTTGTTCGGGAGCCATATAGGCGGGAGTGCCGGCGCGCACCTCGGCGCCCTGGATGGTCGCGGCGATTCCAGCCAGGCCGAAATCGGTGATGCGGATTCTTCCGGCACTGTCGAGCATTAAGTTGGCGGGTTTGAGGTCGCGGTGGATCACGCCACGATCGTGAGCCGCGGCTAGACCGGCGCAGGTCTGACGAGCAATCTCCGTGGCTTTATCGGTGGAGAGGCGGCCGATGCGGCGCACCAGCGAAGAAAGATCTTCGCCGTCGACATATTCCATGGTCAAGAACGTGATGCCGTCAGCGTCACCGATATCGAACATGCGGCAGACGTTGGGATGGGAAACCTGGCGCGCGATGCGGACCTCGGAGTGAAAACGCGACAGTGCGGCGGCGTCCCTGGAAAGCGTTTCGGGGAGAAATTTGATGGCTACGATTTGGCTAAGTCTGAGATCTTCGGCGCGATAGACCTCGCCCATGCCACCGCGGCCGGCCAAGGCGACGATGCGGTAGCGCTCGGCGACAATTTGGCCGGGAACGAACCTGCCGGCGACCGAATCGGAACCCAGCCCCGATGCGGATGGATGCGATGGCGTTCGAGGCGCTGGACGGTGCGGAGGTAGCGGCCTTCGCGGCGACGCGGGATCAATGGTTACGCCTTCGGTAAGCGGATCGTTGCCAAGGACGGTGGCTTCGGCGTTCTGATTGAGGGCAGCGCCACAAGCCGAACAATAGCGTCCCTGAGGAGAATTCTTTGCGCCGCAAGCAGAGCAGAACATGGGAAGGCGGGATTCTATCACTGCGCTTGCGGTCTCAAACGTAAACTTCGCGAAATCAGGAAGAGAAAGTGGCTGGAGGGCGCGCGTTCAGTACGCGGACCGGTCTAAAGACGGGCGAGACCCCCAATTATGGTTGCGATCGCTCGACTTGCACGGCGGTGCCATAGGCCAGGACTTCGGTTACACCTTGCATTACTTCGGTGGCGTCATAGCGCATGGCGACAACGGCATTTGCGCCATGCTGGGCGGCATGTTGCAACATCAACTCAAAGGCGTCCTCCCGGGTTTTTTCGCAGAGGTTGGTCAGAATGGTGATGTTGCCGCCAACCACGGTCTGCAACGCGGCAGCAAAGTTTCCGACGATACTCCGCGATCGGACGATGATCCCGCGGACGATTCCGTAGTTCCTGACGATGCGATAGCCCGGCAGATCGTTCGCGGTCGTAACCATGGCGGTATCCACGCGACTCTGCATAACAAGCCTCCCTGATGCTGACGTTTACCGGTGCGATTCTACCTCTGCACGCAGTCGATGCGGACAGTTAAGTGTTCTGCTACGCTCGATTCACGTGGAAACACTCTTCTATCTTCTGTCTACCGTGCAGATCGCGATGGGTCTGTACCTGGTCTGGCAAAGCCTGCAATGGCTGGGGTATGCGCGGCGGCGTGCGGCGACCGATCCGGGATTCTACGCACCGCGCACGGCCGTGCTTTGTTCATGCAAAGGACTAGAACCAGGTCTGGAGCGGAATCTAACCACGCTGACGGAATTCGATCACCAAAACTACGAAACATTTTTCGTGCTGGCTTCCGAGTCCGATCCGGCGTGCGCGATTGCGAAGCGTGTTGCCGCGAGCGCACGAAGCAAGGCTCACATAGTGATCGCCGACAAGGCCGAGGGCTGCGGCGAGAAAGTAAATAACTTACGCTTCGCAATCGAGCAACTTCCGCCGGATTTCGAGTTTCTGGCGTTCGCGGACTCCGATGGCCGGCCTGGGAAATCGTGGCTGAAAAAGCTGGTGGCTCCGCTGGCGGATGCGCGCTTGGGAGCGACAACGACGATGCGATGGCTGATTCCGAATCGCGGCAACCTGCCCACGATGCTGCTGGCCGCCTGGAACGCGCCGATCGTCACCATGCTTAGCGAGAAGGGCAAGAATTTTTGCTGGGGTGGCGGCAGCGCCATCCGCCGAAGTGTATTTGATCAAACCGGAGTCGCAGAAGACTGGAAAAATTCGGTCAGCGACGATTATTCGATGACCCGCGCTCTGCATCGCGCGGGCCGTCCCATCATGTTTTTACCGGAGTGCCTTACGCTTTCGTATGTGGAAACGGATTTCGCGGACCTGGTGGAATTCACGAACCGGCAGATCCTGATCACTCGTGTTTACGCTCAACAGATGTGGGCGTTCGGGATGGCCACGCATCTGTTGTACTGCCTCACGCTGATCGTCGGAGTATCCTTGACACTGGGCGATCTGATCGCCACGCTCCCAGCGTTTCATCACGCCATCTTGACGTTTCTGCCGGTGTTGCTCGGGCTCATCCGCAGCACCGCGCGGGTAGCCGGAGTTACCGAAGCGCTGCCTGCGGCGCGAGCGCAGATCATGGGTCAGGCATGGGTGTACATCCTTTTGACGATCATCGTTCCGTTTCTGTACGTAGTGAATTTCGCGACCTCGCTGGTCACGCGTAGGATCAGGTGGCGGGGCGTAACGTACGAGCTGATTTCTCCGGAGCAGACGCACGTTGTCGCGAACTAAAAGCGAAAAGGAATTGCTGAACCAGAGATACGATGTCTTATGGTCATTATTCACTTGACAACAATATTTACTTATAGAATAGAGTTGCGGGGGATGAACAGGACCTTGTTCTTCGGCGGCGAATGAAAAGGGAACTGCTCTACGCCCTGTGGAAAACCAGATTGCTGTTGCGACAGGCAGTCCATTGTGGGAAAAATTTCGCGAACCGTGCAATTCCTACCACTAAAGGGTTGTTCGGGGCATTTCTACAGGAAAATAAGTACCTCAGTTTTAGTAAGTTATAGTACCAGTGAGATTCGGCGGTCAGGTTGCATACAGTTGGCGGTTCGGTGGGTGGTAAAAACTAGAATAGCGAGCGAAGTGTCAGGGTGTTCCTTCTCACGTCTCGGCGTGCCGTTCTTGAGGGTTTCAGACGCTGGGTCCCCACAACCCCCAAACTTGGCTTATCACCTGACTGCTTGCTTCAGAAGTTGAACAAAGGCCTCGCCAAGAGGCTATCAACAAAAACCAACGGGTCTCGGTCGCCGTCGCGAGGCTACGTACGGAGGGGTGCACGTGAAAGTAATCCGCAGAAACGAACAACCGCATCATTCCGAGGCACACCAGTTGCAATCCAGCTCTAATATTCCGCGCGAAACTTATTTTTTCTACGAAAAGAACACTGGCGTTTCGCATTTTCACGTCGCGGCCGGTCCGGACGGGCAGTTTCCAGTCGAGGAAGCGGCCGGTCTGCTGGCGATGCATTGCATGGTCCGGGGCCAGTCGCCGAGGGACTATGTGGTGATGGTGGAAGCAGCGCACGAATCCCTGGAAGGCCTCACGGAAAAAGCTGAAAAACTGCTGCAAGCCGGACATTCCGTGGGCAGTTCGGTAAAGCTAACTCGTCGGGAAGAGGAAGTGCTTGGCGGGGTTATGCGCAGCCTGGCGAACAAGGAAATTGCCGCGACGCTGAATCTTTCGGAACGCACGGTAAAGTTCCATGTCTCGTCGCTGTTGACGAAGTTCCGGGTGCGCGGGCGAATGGAGTTGGTGCGCGAGGCAACACGCCGCACGCCGACGTCCATGGGCCCACAGTCGATTGCGACGCGCGAAGCCAGGACGTACGGCGCTCCGCCACCGAGCTATCACAGCGCGCCGCGGGTCGGTCCCATTGCCATGGCGAAGCGACACGCGATGGCCTGATCGTTTCCTAATCCAAAGTCCTTGAGAGCATGAAAAGGCCCGGTCCGAGATTTTCCGACCGGGCCTTTTCTTTTGGTTTCAAACTGTTTGGCGAACTATTTCTTCGCGGCTGTATAAAGGTCCGAGGCAGAATCCCAATTGACGACGTTCCACCACGCCGCGATGTAATCGGGGCGCTTGTTTTGATACTTCAAGTAATAGGAGTGCTCCCACACGTCCAAGCCCAGCACCGCTTTCGCTTTCAGTGAAATGGGGGTGTCCTGGTTTGGAGTGGAATCGATCGCCAGCTTGCCATCTTTCACAACGAGCCAAGCCCAGCCGGATCCGAAACGTCCGACGCCGGCTGCCGCAAACTTCGTCTTGAATTCTTCGAAGGACCCAAACGTGGATTTGATGGCTGCGGCCAGGTCACCCTTTGGCTCGCCCCCACCACCCTTCTTCATTTGCGTCCAGAAAAGCGAATGGTTCCAGTGGCCGCCGCCGTTGTTACGCACGGCGTTGCGGATATTTTCCGGAATGGCGTCGAGGTTTCCCAGCAAATCTTCCAATGACTTGGATTGCAGGTCAGCATGCCCTTCTAAGGCCTTGTTGAGGTTCGTTACGTAAGCACCGTGATGTTTGTCATGGTGGATCTCCATGGTCTTGGCGTCGATGTGAGGTTCGAGCGCCTCGAACGGGTACGGCAGCGGGGGCACTGTGAATGCCACGGGTTTGTCCTCCAATTTGAGATTTGTTGGTTCCAAACTTGTCGATGCTGTGTTCGCTTGCAAAAGGCTGGTTGCGGCGTTGCCCGTTCCATACAGTCCCACGCTGACAATGCCGCCGCTGAAAAGGAACTGACGGCGATTCATCGGCTACTCCTGCGGCGCGGGGTGAAACCAGCGACGCTGGGATTATACCGCTATAGAGGGCAGCGTCGTACGGCCGAACCTGAACCGCGATACCGCAATATGCCAGTGCTCCGGCCGTTTATTGGATGCGGGAAAGCGCCCAAAGGGCAGATTCGGAAATAGCCAGGTCCGGAGAAGCGGCGAGGCGCTCGAGCAGAGTGCTGATTCTCTTGTGCACCTGCCCCTCAGCGGCCGGTTTGGAATTTCCCAAGGCGATACAAGCGTTTCGAACCAGGCCGCGCCATTTGGCGCGCTTGATGGGACTATCGCGAAACGTGGCTTTGTATTCGTCTTCGGTCATGGCCGCCAGCCATTCGAGGCTTGGCAGGAACAAGGATTGCGTTGCGGGCGTATCGGTCGTGTGCGGCGGCCGCGATGCGTCGCTTGCGGCGTTGTGTTGGGCAGGGCGGGCTAGAGCCGGGAAAGTTCGAGGCTGAAATTCCGATGTCAACGTATTGGGGGCGCGTCGGTTCCAGGGACAGACGTCCTGGCAAATGTCGCAACCAAAGACGTGCCGACCCATAGACTCTCGCAGATCTTCCGGAATGCTGCCGCGAAACTCGATGGTCAGATAGGAGATGCAGCGGCGAGCGTCCATGACATAGGGTTCTACAAAGGCGTTGGTAGGACAGGCATCCAGGCAACGGGTGCAACTTCCGCACAAGTCGGGCGCGGGAGATTCCGCGGGCGCGAGCGACGGATTCAGATCGAGGGTGGATAAAATCGCGCCCAGGAAAAACCAGGAGCCCATTGTCTGGTTCAGAAGCAGCGTGTTCTTGCCCAGCCAGCCAAGACCTGCATGCTTACCAAAAATCCGCTCTTGCAGCGGACCCGTGTCTGCATAGGTGCGGGCTTCGAACGGCTCATCGAATCGCTCTCGTAGGGCGGCCAGCAAATCGTTGAGTTTGGATCGCAGGACTTCGTGATAGTCGGCGCCCCAGGCGTACCGCGAAATCCAGCCTTGGGGTTCGGGGGCGTTCGGTCGTTCCGCCACGTCGATCGATTTTGGCTGAGGAGTGTTGTAGTTCAGCGCGCAAACAATCGCGCTGCGAATTCCGGGCAGTACGCTTTGCGGGTCACTGCGGCGCGGATCGGCTAGATATTTCATCTCGCCCGCGTAACCTTTCGCTAGCCAAGTATCCGCCTGCGCCAATTCCGAGAATTGTTTCGCTGGGGCCACGCCGCATAAGTCGAAGCCCAACGATTTCGCGCGTTCGGTGATCCAGGTGGTGTCCGAGGCGGGCCTCATCTTCACAATTCTGACGCAAGCGAGCTCGTCTTGCGAGTGCCGGGCGGGATGCAGGTGGCGGGCAGAAGGTGGAGGCGGGTTAGCGGAAACTGAGGAGGGCAGTGTTTTCGTCGGAATAGACGTCGAAGACTGTGAATAGCTTGGTGAGCTGCAGGAGGTCGTGGACTTTTTTCGTGAGGTACAACAATTTCAGGTCGCCACCGCTCTTCTTGACGGTCGTGAACGCCGTGACCAGTTCGCCGATTCCGGAGCTATCGATGTAATTCACGTCGGCGAGGTTGAGAACGATTTTTGTGCGGCCTTCCTCCAAGAGTTCGCGTATCGTCTTGCGCAGTAGCGCACTGCCTTCGCCGAGTGTGATCCGGCCGCCGATATCCACAACCGTTACGACTCCGGCATCGCGATAGGTTGCACGCAGGTCCATAATTTGCCTAAGCTCCCTGCTGGGGTGATGCGCTTTGACCGCCTTGATTATTCCCTGCGGGATCGCTTCCCGAAGGCAGCTTCTTCGACATGATGATTTCCGCGCCACCAGTGCGACCCGGAACCACGTTAAACTCGTCCATGAAGGCACGCATCAGGAAAATGCCGCGGCCCGACGTACTTAGCAAATTCTCCTGCGCGAGAGGGTCCGGGACGCTGCTCAAATCGAAACCCTTGCCCTCATCGAGAACGTGGATGATCATTTTCTCCGCCGTTATATCCACCGCCAGATGGATCTTCTTGTCGGGGCGTTCTTGATTGCCATAGTGGAACGCGTTGATGACGCCCTCGCGCACGGACATACCGATTCGGTAGCAATCGTCCTCGCCGAAACCTGCCGACTCCGCCACACGAAGACACATCTCCTCGGCTAAATTCACGCTTTCAACGTGCGTTTCCAGTGTGACTTCGAGGTGCTTGGACTCAGGCGCCATGCGACCTATGACTGCGACCCAAATTGGGCTGTTCTTGGGCGCATTATGGGTAACACACAGGTGGAAACGGAGTCAATGAGCAGAGTGCTGGAGTTGAACATGGTACCCACATATCGGCCCGACTCTGGGATGCTCCTGGCGGGCCAGGAGATGCAGGCTGCCCATCTCTGGCCCAGCAGGAGCGGTCCAAAGTTCGCTACAGAAGGGCCTCGCCTAGGCGGCGCGGTTCAATGCTTTCGGCAAGCGTCACGATCGGCAATGGTGCACGCGACTTCAAGGATGCGGTCGTGACCGCGCGCCCTGGCAGACCCAGTTTGGTCATGGCCTTCGCGACCAGCTTCTCACCCTCGGTGCAGATCGCGCAAAACTTGCGGATCATTTTGCGCATCATTTGGGCGTCGAAGTAGGTGCACTTTTCCGTCCGATAGCGCTCGGTCTGCTTGTTGCGTGCTGCGGTCACGCGGGCGCGGGCGGCTGCGGAATCCTCCGGTCGAGTCGGCGCCGGTAATTCCTTGTGCTTCACCGCAGGTACTTCAATGTGAATATCGATGCGGCCTGCGCAACAGGCCGGAGACCTTGGATTCGTAACGGTGGATCCCGGTAATTCGTGCTCGTCGGGACTTTGCCCAATACCGCGGTCTTTTCAATTTCCAGACGTCACGACGGATTTCTCGGGTTCAGAGGATTCTCCGAGGGCTTGCCGTATGGCCGCCATGAGTTCGTCACTATCCACTGGCTTTTCGAGGAAGGCCTTTGCGCCAGTCTTCATGGCGCGCACCCGGTTATCGTGACCAGGTCGCCCGGAGACGATGATGATGGGGATGGTGGCTAGATAGGGGTTTGCCTGGAATCTCTCCATAGCGACGAAGCCGCTCTCACCCGGCAACCCAAGATCGAGCAGAATCAAGTCTGGATGATACTTTCGTGCCTCAACTACGCTTGAGACGGCATCAGCAGCCATGAATGTGTCGTAGTGGTTTGCTTGTAGACGAACATGCATCGCCTTCAGCACGTCCGGGTCGTCTTCCACAATTAGTATTTTCTTATTGGCCATTTTTGCTCGACCTTTCGAAACATTTCCTCGTTCAAACACATGGCGTGCTTGCGCACACCCAACCTATCGAATGAGTCGGCGATCGCTCTCCTGGGACACGACGATGCTGCGATAGGAGACAGCGCCCACGACCAGCAAGGTCAAGAAGAGCAAGGCCAAAACGGCAGGTCCAAACGTGAGCTGGATCTTGCGATCTAGCGAACACCGATCCGAAGAGGCCGAATTGTTCATTTCACACCAGGAGAACGAAGGTTCCACTGCGTACGGAAAAAGGAAAAAGGGACAGCGACAGCGGTGCGCCGTCTTGCTCGAAGGGACTGCAAGTTTATCCGAATATTACGCACCACGTTGCGGGACTCGCAGGCCGGTGTCGAATTGACCAACCAGAACGATTTGGCACAGACCGGATCGTACACAGCTACCCCGAGAGCATCGCTACGAGGAGCCGATGGTTCCGCCTACGCCGTAAAAATTCAAGACTTCCTGTAGGGTCACAACGCCTTCCAGCTTGTGGACATCGGCGCGGCTCACGACCGGGAGCACGTCTAGGTGCGTAGCGCCCATCCGCTCGAGTGCGACGCTCAACGGATGGTCGACATGCAAGTGGGGGAATTTATGCGCTTCGACAAATTCTTTGAGCGTGCGGCTGGCGCCGCCGTCACCCCACGCGTTCTGCAACACGGTCAAGCTGACCATTCCGACGACGCCTGGGTTGTCCGTTACCGGCCAGGAGTGGAATGCGCTGGCGCGGACCTTTTCCATCGCCTCTTGCACGGTCATGTCGGCGCCGAGAATTTCCGTAGCCGGACGCATCGCACTGATCACGCGGCGTTGGCCTTCCATAGAACGTGATTCGGCGCCGGGCAGGTGGATGCCGTCCTGCCGGGCGAGAACTTCATAGATGGGTTCGACCTGGAGCCTGGAGGAAATGAAGAAGCTGACCAGGTTCGAGATCATCAGCGGGACGATGATGGCGTAGTCTCGCGTGGTCTCGAAAATCATGACCACCGAAGTCATCGGCGCACGCACGATGCCGGCAAAGGCGGTGCCCATCCCGACCAGAGCATAGACTCCGGGAGCGGCCACGTGACCCGGCGCCAAATGGTGGGCTGCTGTCCCGACGATTCCACCTAGCATCGCTCCCAAAAACAAAGCTGGGCCGAAAATGCCCCCGGCATTCCCCGAGGCGTAGCAAGTGGTCACGGCGAAGAACTTCAACACCAGGAGCAGAACCATCAGCTTGACGGCCATGCCGCCGTTCAATGCAGCCCCGACGTAGCTATAGCCGACGCCTAGAATCTGAGGCACAAACCAGCCCATGCCGCCCACCAACAGACCGCCAGCCAGAGGCTGGAACCATATGGTTTTTCGAGGGAAACGAAGAAACCGCTCGCGCATGCCTACCAACAACTTGGTGAAGGCCACGGAGACCAATCCACCGAGCACCCCTAGCACGGCGTAGATACCAAACTCCCACGGACTCACCAGTTGGTACTGCGGAACCTTGAAGAGCGGATCGTTCCCGAGGAGCAAACGCAGCATGGCCCAGGACGTGGCAGAGGCCAGAACCACCGATCCAAGCACAGGAGCATGGAGGTCGCCCACAACCTCCTCAAGGGCGAACAGTACGGCCGCCAGGGGGGTATTGAAGGCCGCAGCGACAGCAGCTGCCGCCCCTACGGGCACAAGAGCCTTGACCTTTTCCGGGCTGAGCCCGAGAGCCCGACCCAACACCGAGGAGAGGCCCGCGCCGACCTGGACGGATGGGCCTTCACGCCCAAGAGGAATCCCACTGGCTAGAGTGGCAGAAGTGCAGAAGAACTTCCCGAAGACAGTGCCGAGCGAAATGCGGCCACCCCGGGCATACAAGGCAGCCTTTGTCTGGGGCACGCCGCTACCCCGTGCGTCCGGAAAATACTTGAACAGCAGGTAACCCATAGCCAAGGAACCCACCACTGGTGCAAGGACTCTGTGCCAGGCTGCGCCGCCGGGCGGGTAAATATGGGCGCCGACGTGTTCGGTCAGCACGATGAAGGCAACAACCGTAAGACCTACCAGAGCGCCGATCACCAGGGTCAAGACGAGGAAAACCTGCTCCTCCCGGCGTTTGAGGAAACCGACCCACTGGCGGGCGGGAACGTTCCACCTCTTGACGGGAACCGCATCGAGTTGTGCTGTGGTTTCCAACATGTCGAGGTCTTAGTGCGCAGCTGCAGTTTCCGTTTCTTCAGCCCTTCGGCCGCCCGGCAAGAGAAATCTCAACTTCAGCGTACGTTCCCGCCGGCGTTCCTCGTCCAGGTGCCGCGCACGTGCCTTGGGCAGGTCGTTGAGGGAAACCAGACCCAGGAACTTTCGAGTCTCGCGTTCGACAACGGACATCTCAAGTCCGCCAAGCGCCCCGCCCATCATGAGCAACGGTGCCAGCTCTCCTCCGGAAGCGCCCGAGCCAAGCGAAACGGCCCAGATGAACCACTTCACGAGCAAAACACCAAGAAGGACATGCGTCGCCGATCAAACGCAGCAGCGCGAGTGCCACAAAGGCGGCCGGCACCCAATCGCAAGAGCTAGCCCGGAGATCGGCAGCACGCGGACCGTGGTAGTGAAGTCGCCCAGCGCTTTCCATGGGCACCGCGACCATCCGCTTGGCCTCGGTTCTCAGTTTTATCGGGAGTGGTGGCCACGTTTCTCTCCTCCTCGACTCATTGCGAGCTCCTGGGCGCGGTTGTTACCGTGCGGTTTTTCCGGCCGATCTAGTAGCTGATCGATGGCCTGCACCAATTGGTGGCCGGAGGATCGCAACTCCTTGATGCGCTGACGTGCCACGTCTTCCAGCATTCGCTCGCCTCGCGGCAGCAGCGAGACCAGCACCCTGCGCCGATCGTCACGGCCGCGAGTCCGTCGTACATATCCGTGCGCCTCAAGCCGGTCGATTAATTCCACGACGCTGTGATGCTTCAGCGCGAGACGCTCCGCCAACGTACGGATGGTGGCCTCTTTGCCTTCTGGAAGACCGCGTATTATTAACAACAACAGATATTGCTGGGGCTCAAGTCCCGCAGCACGCGCAGTTGCGTCGCCCTCTCCCAGAAACTGACGGATGCGGAAGCGAAGCTCGGCGAGCGCGCGATATTCTTCCGTGGTGATTTCAGCAGACACCTCTAAAGTATATCGTACTGCGATACACTTGACCACTTCGCTGTCCGGTGCGTTCCAAGTGATAATCCCTGCTATGTTGCAGAGACGCTGGCTTGAACGGGTGCTGAACCGATGAATCGAGAAAGGATGAATTGGAGCCTCGCCGGTAGCCGCCTGGCTTTGGCGATGGTCATCGGCTTCTGTCCGCTCGCCTGCGCCCCGACTCGAGGCGGAGACTCCAGGCCTCCTGGTTCGTTGGCGGCGCATCGCGCGCAGTCGCAAACCGTGCCTGTTCTCCGCGCGACAGTGGTCAAGTCTTTCCCTCACGACCCGCACGCCTTCACACAAGGCTTGGAATATTTCGATGGATATCTCTACGAAAGCACCGGACGTAGCGGCCAATCCACGTTGCGCCAAGCCCTGCTGGAAACCGGGGCGACGGTCAAACTTTTCAACTTACCGCCACAATACTTTGGCGAGGGCTTGACTATATTGGGCGGCAAGATCTACCAGCTGACTTGGCTGTCGAAGGTGGGTTTCATCTACGATCTGAGGAGCTTCCGGCAGATCGGAGAATTCCACTACGAAACAGAGGGCTGGGGCCTGACACACGACGCCGATTCGCTGATATTGAGCGACGGGACAAACAGACTTCAATTCATCGACCCGACCTCATTCAAGGTCACCAAGACCATCGAAGTGTACGCGGGAAACGAAGCGATCACGAGCCTAAACGAACTCGAATACATCAACGGTGAGATCTACGCGAACGTCTGGCACTCGCCACGAATCGCGCGCATCGATCCGCACTCCGGCCAGGTGGTCTCCTGGATTGACCTTACACCGGTCATAGATAAAGAAAAACACGAACCCGAAGATGTTCTGAATGGAATTGCCTACGACGCAAAGCGCGGCAGACTGTTTGTTACCGGCAAGGACTGGGCCGAAATATTCGAGATCAGGGTCGAAAGCAAATCGAACGAAAGGTAGTTTTATTCGTAAGGTTGAGTCAAAGCGGCTTTCGAAATGCCTTTTGTGTCTTGTAGTGTTCGTAGCCGTGGCGTTCGTAAAAAGCGTGGGCGCGCTCGCGAATCACGTTGGAACGCACGGAGACGCTGACGCACTTCTTGTTGCGCGCCCAATCCTCGGCGGCCTCGAGCAAACGCGCCCCGGCTCCTTTGCTTCTCTGCCCTTCATCGACGATCAAGCCATTGACTTCAGCGCGCTGAGGCACTTCCAGCAGCCGGGAAACGCTGATATGCAGCCAGCCAATCACTTCGCTCTCCAGTGCCTCCGCCACAAACACCGCGTGATCGGTCGCCGGTCTTAAGCGGCTCAGCCGACTTTTCATCTCGCTGGCCGTTGCGGCGTATCCCAATTCCGTGCAAAGCGCCGCGAGACGAGCGGCGTCATTGCTTCTCGCACGCCGAATCTTTGGTTCCGACGCCTTGCTTCTATCACGCATCAATGACGTTTGCCTCCGCACCCCTCGGAGCCCCCTGCTCATATCCAGGCCGGCGCCACCTGCGTCAGGGCCGCCAACGTGGCCGCTAGAAGGTTTTGTCGGAATCGAGGAGAATCGTGACGGGCCCTTCGTTCACGAGCGCCACGGACATCGTTGTCTGAAACACACCGGTAGCTACCGTGATGCCTAGCTTGCGCAGCGACGCACTGAATTCTTCATAAAGTGCGACCGCTTTGTCGGGCGGCGCTGCCGCCAGAAAGCTCGGACGCCGCTGCCCGCGCGCGTCACCATACAAGGTGAATTGCGACACTACCAGCGCTCCACCCTTTACATCCAGCAGAGATTTGTTCATTTTCCCCTGCTCATCCTCGAAGATTCGCAGGTTGGCGACTTTTTCGGCCATTGCCGCTGCAACTGTGGAGGTATCGTCACGCCCCACACCGACGAGAATCATCAAGCCGCCCTCGATCTGACCCGTGACGCGGCCCTCGACACTTACCTGCGCGCGGCTCACTCTTTGCACCACCGCCCTCATCTGGATTGGACTCCGGACAACGATCTGCTAGCAAGCATCAAGTTCAGTAATCCAAACCTACTGCAACGGCTGCGCAGCCTTCGCCGGCTTTCGCGGTAGCATCTCTGGAAGCTGCGCTACGTTATACGCGAACACTGCCAGCACTTGCGCGCCCTCGCTCAGTTCGTCCCATCGCACGCGATCCAGCGTGTCGGCTTGGGAATGGTGCGTCTTGTCGTAGTCCGCGTTGTCCTGAACACACCAAAAGCCGGGCACGCCTGCCTCATCAAACGGAATGTGATCCGTACCGCCCTCGATTCGCAAACTGGGCTCGGCTAGTTCGATGCCCGGGGCTTTGGCGAGCGGATAGAGAGCGTGGTCGATGGTTTCGCGCGCGCCATAGTTGGCCATGAGTCCGACGGTCAATACCTTTCCGGTTCCGCTATCATGCACCAGCACAGCTGAGATTTTTCCCAACTCGTCTGTGTGCGCCTTAACGTAAGCCTTCGATCCATTCAACCCCTGCTCTTCCCCGGTAAACAACACAAATCGGATGGTACGCTTGGGTTTGACGCCTAGTTTCTGCAACGCGCGAGCCGCCTCAAGTACCGCCATCGAGCCGGTGCCGTTGTCGGTCGCGCCTGTTGCGAGGTCCCAGGAATCCAGGTGCGCGCCGATAATGACGACTTCGTCGGATTCTTCGGTTCCGCGAATCTCGGCGACCGTGTTGTACACATCCACGGATGTCCCGCTGAACTTGCCGCTGATATTCACCTCCACCTGCACTGGCCCTTGTTCCACGAATCGCCACAGTTGCAGATAGTTCTCGCGTTCCACATATGCGACGGGAGCCGCGGTAGGTTGATAGTCGCGCGACATCGTGCTCATGTTCATCAATCCGTAGTCTTTCTCCGAGCCGATGAGCACCGCCAGCGGCTTGTCTTCCTCGATCATTTTCATGAGCGCGGTACGCAACTTGCGGAAGTCTCCCGAAATATACGGGGTATCGCCTTTCGGATGCGCCACGGGGACGGTTTCCTCATTCCACGGTGTGACGAGCGGGTTCCGCGGAAGCTCCATTTCCCTCGGATGTCCCAGCAGTACGATCGCTCCCTTCAATTTCCCGCGGTATTTTTCCAAGTCTTCCACCGTCTGGTACGCCACGCCAACCACCGGACCGCGAACGGCGCCCTCGGTGCTCGACGACCACCCTCCCGATGCCAACGTCAGCGATTGTTCTGCGGGAGCTAGGATTTTTCCGGACGCAGGTCCCCGCGTCCAGCTATTTGCGATGTTCCACGTCTCCAGATGAACGTTTGCCAACCCCGCCGACTTAAATTGCTCCGCGGTCCAATGGCTGGCGCGGTCGAGTTGGGGTGAGCCGGTCAATCGCGGCCCGACGCGGTCCGCAAGGTAGGTCAGGTCAGCTTTCAAGTCTGCCTCGTCGTTTTTCACCTGCGCGATGATTTTCGTATCCATTTCCTCGATGGGATCGGTCTTCGGCGTGTTTGCTTTCTTCGCGTTCGGCGCGGGATTGTAGGGCAATGGCCGACGCGGAAGCATACCGGGAAGTTGCGCCGTGTTGTAAGCCCAAGCCGCCAGCACTTGCGCGCCTTGATTCAATTCGTCTTTCCAGACTTTGTCGAAGGTGTCGGATTGACTGTGGTGCGTCAGGCGGTATTCGGCGGGGTCCTGTATGCAGAAAAATCCCGGGATACCTACTTCATCAAAGGAGAGGTGGTCGGTTCCGTACGACCGCGCCATGCTGGGCTCCAGGAGTTTCAACTCCCGCAACGGCGAAAGCACCTGGTCCACCAGGTCACGGTCTTGATAGTTGTCGTGCAGTCCTAAAGTCAGCACGCGTCCAGTTCCTGTGTCGTGCACAAGAACGCCCGAAATTTTCTCCAGCTCGTTCTGGTGAGCTTTGACGTATTCCTGGGAGCCGTAGAGCCCCTCCTCTTCGCCGCTGAACAACGCGAATCGAATCGTTCGTTTGGGCTTCAAATTCAATTTTGTCAATGCGCGCGCCGCCTCAAGCACGGCCATCGATCCCGTCCCGTTGTCGGTCGAGCCCGTGCCCAGGTCCCACGAATCCAGATGTGCGCCGAGAATCACCATCTCGTCGGGCTTCTCCGATCCACGGATGTCCGCGACGGTGTTATAGACCTGCACCGGCTTGTCGCCCATGGTGTTGGTCATTTCGATCTCGACTTGCACAGGTCCGTGCTTTAGCAACCGAAAAATCATCCGGTAGCCTTCCCCAGTGATAAATGCCGTCGGAATCACGCCTGGAGCGAATCTCTCCAGGCTCACGTCCGTCATGTTCAGCAGGCCGTGCGGTTTATTCGCGTCGCGCAGTACGACTGCGACCCCCTCTTCCTTTAAGAATTGTGTCCGCTCTTTCGCCGTTTGCAAAAATGCATCGTAAGGGTCGGGAATTGGCGGCTCGCCCATTCGCGGGGGCGGCTGCTGCATGGGGCGAGTTGCGGCGCGGTTGGGGTCGGGAGGTTTCTGTGGCGACAGGCTCTCCGGCTCCTGGTAGATGACCACAGCGCCCTTCAGCTTGCCGTGAAACCCGCCAAATTCCTCTTTCTTCTTCGCGTCGAAGTAAACCACTCGTCCTTGCACCGATCCCGGTGTGCCCGGCGACCAAGCCGCCGCCGCAATGGTAAGAGGATGCTCAGCGGGTGCGATGATTCGCGCGCGAGCCGTTCCCCTCGTCCACGCGCGCGCTATCGTCCACGGCTCCAGGTGAACGTTAGTGAGCCCGTATTGCGCAAACTTTTCCTTTGTCCAGTCATTCGCTTGCTTGAGCTGCGGAGATCCGGTCATCCGCGCTCCGATGCGGTCGGAGAGATATTCGAGGTTCGCCATGGCCTCGCTGCTATCGCGGATCTCGCGGATGATTTGGGCGTCGGCTGCCGCGAATGGACTCTTTTGATCGGGCGAAGGCCCGGCCAAACCCGCGCGAACACCAATCAATCCAGCCACGCAACCGAGCACGAACACACCGACTCGACGTGAATTCATCCGTTCTCCCCTATCTTTACAAATTGAAGTCTTACGAAATCGGCCGCTGCTTCGCGCTCATCGCGACGATCCACTCGTTCCTTGTTTGATCCTCATAGTTACCTTAGACGCGCGCAATCGGTCACGTGTTTCGCGATGTTTCCCCGCTACGTCCGGCGCTTCACTCGACGAGGTGCCGGTTGGCACTTCGGACAAAAATAGCTGCTTCGGCCGGCAACGATGATACGCCGAATCGGCGTGCGGCACCGATAGCAACTTTCCCCTTCTCGCCCATAGGCTCGATGGCGCCGCTGATATTCTCCCGGCTGGCCATCCGCGTCAAGAAAATCGGAAATGGACGATCCTCGCATCACGATCGCTTTTCTCAAAATGTCCTGCAGCACCTTGCCCAATGTTTCCGCTTCTTTCTCGGTCAACCGGATACCAAGCCGCGCTGGGTGGATCTTCGCGCGCCACAAGCTCTCGTCCGCGTAAATGTTGCCAACGCCGCGGAGCACCCTTTGATCCAGCAGCAACGCCTTGATCCGAGCGGTGCGTGTGCGAATGCGTGTCGCGAACTCCGCCGCGTTTACTTCCAGCGGATCTACGCCAAACGCCGTTAGCTCCTGCGCGAGCGGCGTCTCGGTCAAGTACGCCATTCGTCCGAACCGCCGTGCATCCGTGTAACGCAGCTCTCGCCCATCGTCCAGCGTCAAACATACATGGGTGTGTTTGCCACAGGGTTGCCCCGAGGGGCTTGGCGCCAGTTGTCCGGTCATACCCAGATGAACGAGAAGCGACGCAGGCTCCGTGTCTCCCTTATCGGGGATCCGTTTGGCGCTGGCCACACCAGACAAACGCAATAACATGAATTTTCCAAACCGCTCGATTGTCTCAATCCGACGCCCCGGGAGGTTCTCCTCCAGCGCCACGGGATCGTCGATGAAGTCAGTTTTTCCCAGGCGCACGGACAAAATCGTCCGCCCAGGGATCGACTGGCGCAATCCTCGGACGACGGTCTCGACTTCAGGAAGTTCGGGCATAATTTTCTTCCCTGACCAAATTAACACAATGCCTCTTCAACCAGCACGCGGGCTGTTTGCACAAACAGGGCGCGTCAATTGGAATGCCAAGAACTCATGCTAAAGTTTATGGTTTGGGGGAATCCGTGCCGACTCTGTTTGGACGACTGATCGCGATGTTCGTCTTGTATACAGCGATGGTTACTTCTACTTTCGGGAAACAGCACGATACCGGCTTCCTCGATCGCACAATTACGCTGCAAGGAACAACCTACAGATACCAGGTGTTCGTGCCCGAGGATTGGACGCCCCACGAAAAATGGCCGGTTATCCTGTTCCTGCACGGCTCGGGGGAGCGCGGCGAAGATGGTATGGATCAGACCGATGTGGGTATCGGCACAGCGATTCGCAGCGATCGAGGCCACTTTCGGGCCATCGTGGTAATGCCGCAGTGCCGCAAGAATACCTGGTGGACGCAGCCGCCGATGGACGATCTCGCCATGGCCACGCTGCAAGCGGTGTCCAGGGAGTTTCATGGTGACCCCCAGCGAACGTATCTCACCGGGATTTCTATGGGCGGTTACGGAAGCTGGCACCTTGCCGAGAAATATCCGGACAAGTTTGCCGCCATGGTCGTGATTTGCGGTGGCATCCACCCGCCGGAGGCAACGCTGAAGGCCCATCCCGAATTGGTGAAGTTTTCTCCGCCCGATGGCCCGAAAGCCTACGCCGATGCCGCCGCGCAGGTTGGCAAGATGCCCGTCTGGATATTTCACGGGGCGGACGACAATATCGTTCCCGTCACGGAGTCGCAGCGCATGGTCGAAGCCATGAAAGCGGTCGGCGCGGAGGTTCACTACACCGAATACCCTGGTGTCAAACACGTTTCCTGGGATAAAGCCTACGATGAGCCGAAGCTCTACCCCTGGCTGTTTTCGAAGTCCCTGGCCAGCAAGCCGAAATAGGCTGCTTTAGTTGCTATGGTAGTTCGGATAGGGCGGATGATCCGGGATCACTACCGGATTTTTCTTCAGCGCGTCCAGTGTCACTTGCACAGCTTTTTCAAGCTGCGCATCGTGCCCAGCAGCCACCGATGCAGGATCGTTCTCCACTTCAATATCCGGAGCGATGCCGCGATTCTCCACTTCCCACTCGCCACGCAAACCGTAGATTGCGCCGCGCGGCGCCGTTACGCCGCCGCCATCCATCAACGCGGGATAATTCCAGATGCCCACCAGCCCGCCCCAGGTGCGCGTACCCACCAGCGGACCAACCTTGTCTTGCTTGAACATCCACGGCAGCGCGTCCCCTCCTGAGCCCGACATTTCGTTAATGATCATGGTCTTCGGGCCGTAGATCTGGGCCAATGGCGAGCAGAACTTTTCGCCGTCGCGAGTCACCGCGCAATTGCGCAACGGCCGCTCGAGTTCGTCGATGATGGAATCGGCTATCTGGCCGCCGTGGTTGTAGCGTTCGTCAATAATCGCCGCCTGTTTACCGACCTGCCCAAAATAAAACCGGTTGAAATTCAAATATCCGCCTACGTTCGTGTCCGGCACGTGCACGTAAGCGATCTTTCCACCGCTCAATTCGTCCACTTTTCGCCGGTTGTCCTCCTCCCATGCACGCGTGCGCAAACCCGCTTCATCCGCCACCGGCACGACGGTAACTTCTCGCGCATCTTTGCCGTCAGCGTTGGAAGCAACCTTAATACGAATCTGCTGATCGGCTGTGTTCTCCAGAAACTTGTTCACGTCGGCTGGAGGCAGCACGTCAACGCCATTTACTTCCAGCAGGTAGTCACCTGCCTTCACGTCTACGCCTGGTTGCGTGAGTGGCGCTCGCAGGTCGGGGTTCCAGTTCTCACCGTTGAAGACCCGCGCAAACCGATAACGCACGTTCTCAATCTTGTAGTCTGCACCAAGCAAGCCGCCTTTTACTTTGGGCGGTTCGGGAACGTCTCCACCGCGAATAAACATGTGCCCGATGGTAAGTTCGCCCAGCATCTCGTCGAATAAATAGTTGAGGTCCGCTCGGCCGCCCAGTCCCGTCAGATAAGAGGCATATTTTTTCTCTGCCGCCGTCAAGTCCAGTCCGTGATGACCGGGGTCGTACAAAAAGTCCCGCTCGATGCGCCACACTTCGTGGTACATCTGGTTCCATTCGACGCGCGGATCGACCAAGACTTCCATGGCGTCCAGCTTGAGTCCGCCTTCGCCAGGCTTTGGCGCGGCGGCCGTTGCCGCGATGAACCACGCCGTACCTTGCTTGTACAGCACTTTCTCGCCGGTTGCCGACACCGCGAATCCGTTGATGCCGCTCAAGAATGGCTCGGTCTTTCGCGTCGTCAAATCGAATTTTGTCACCGTCACCGGCGTAACCGGGTCAAACCGCGGAACATCCGGCACCTCACTCAGGAATAGCGTCCCCGCTTTGCCCGCGTCCAGGCCGATGTAATTCGACGGCTTGATCGGAAGGGCCACGATCCGCTGCCCGATTCCCTCGAGATCGACCGTCGTTTTGGCCGGCTCCTCTTTCTTTTCCTTGTCGCCATCCTTGTTCTCGGATTTCTTTCCCTGGCCGCTGTCCTTGCTCTTTTCACTCTTGTCGGCGCTATCTTTCTTCTCATCCTCCTTCTTGTCGCCGACCTTCTCTTCATCGCTTTCCGGCTCAACCGGCGATTTGTCACCTTTCTTCAGCACCACCGCGTAGACACTGCGCAAAACCGGGTGCTGGTAGCTGGAAAGATCGAGCCATCCAGACGACAATCCCAAATCGGTGCTCGCCGCAAAAAATAATTCCTTCCCGCTCCGGTCAAAAAGCGGATACCTCGCGTCCCCCAACCCTTCGGTAACCTGCGAAACTTTCCCTGTTTCGAGCGAGTACACGAAAACTGAGCGCAGGTGACTGTTCAAAAATTTCGAATACGTCAGCCACTTACTGTCCGGTGACCAATTTACAGCGAGCGTCACGCTGGGATCCTCGAAGCGGTCCGAATCGACCTTTACCGGTGTCCCTTTCTCCACATCCACGTACCAGAAGTTCAACCGCTTGTCCGTGTAGGCGATCTTCTTGCTGTCGGGGGACCACGTTGGTCCATAAAAAAACGAAGGGGGCTGCCCCAGCCCTATCTTCTTCACCGGGCCAAAGCCAGACTGATCCACCAGATGCAGCGCGTACTCGCCTGACTCATCGGAGTAATAGGCGATCCATTTTCCGTCCGGTGACCATGCCGGATCGCGTTCTGCCACGGCCGTCGTACGCGTAAGATTTCGCACGTCGCCTTTTTCGGCTGGCACGCTCAGTATTTCGCCGCGCGCCTCGAATACCGCGCGAGCCCCGTTGGGCGAAATCCCTGCATTCAGAATCTTATCTGCCACTTTTTCGTAGTGCGTACGCGTTGTCGGCAAGTCGCCGGAAACGTGAATTCCGACCTTCGTGGCCCTCCCGCTACCCGGCTCAAACAAATAGATCGCGCCGAACTGCTCGTACACCAGCGCGTCGGGACCCGCGGAAAGAGATTTCAAGTCGAGTTCCTTGTTCTCGAGTACCTGCTTCACCGCCTTCGTCTTGGTATCATAGGCAAACAAGGTCACCGCGCCGTTGCGGTCTGAAAGAAAATACACCGTGTCTCCAAACCATACCGGGTGTGCATCGTTCGAATTCTCTCGCGGCACCTTCTCCAGCTTCAAATCACTCAATTGCACGATGTAAATCGGCGTGGTCTGGCCACCCCGATAACGCTTCCACGAGGTTTGCCATTTCAGGTTCGGCACGTACGCAATCCGCTTGGCATCCGGCGAAAACCAAGCATCCTCGGCCCGCCACATCGGCAACACTTCCGGCCAGCCGCCTTCCACCGGGACGGTATAAAGACGATCGAAATCCGCGTACGCCCCGCGTGGAGAATAAAACAACACGTTCTTGCTATCCGGCGTCCACCCCACCACCACGTCCGGCGCCGGGTGCCATGTCAGGCGCCGCGGCTCGCCTCCCTCGGCCGGCATTACATAGGCGTCAATGTTGCCGTCATACTGCCCGGTGAACGCAATCCAGTTCCCATCGGGGGAAAACGCAGGAAGCCCTTCGTGCCCACCGGTTGTGAGCTGACGAGCTTCGCCTCCGCCACGAGGCACACTCCACAAATATCCTCCGTACACAAAGACAATCTGCGTCCGGCTTAGAGTCGGAGAGTGCACCAGTAAAGGCGAATCTTCCGCGGCCGCAGCGAAACCTGCAAATCCGAACAACATCGTCATCATCAGCAACAACCGAGCGCGCATCGTTCCTCCGTCATGGCCAGATCAACGTTTAATCTGCTTCACGTCAGTAGTTAACAAGCAACCCAGAAAAATTACTGCGTCAGTTCCCGGTTGCCACCGGCGCGGGCCAGAAGCCCGGATCGCTGATGAGTCGGGTGTCCTGATTGGTCGCGTATTTTTGCACTGCCGGCCCGATTGCCGACGCTTTCCCGATCAAGACGAAGACCAGATTCTCAGCCGGAAAATGCTTCTGGATTACCTGCCGCGCCATCTCCGGCGTCACCCCGTCCAGCCGCGCTTCTAGTTGATCTACTTCGTCGTCCCCTAGTCCGTAAAACTCGTGCACCGCGATCGTTCGCGCAAGTTGACGCGAGGTTTCGATGTTTGGCGGGAACTGTCCCTTAATGTAGCTTTTCGCGGACTTCAGCTGCTCCTGCGTTACGCCTTCTTTGTGAAGTTTTGCCAGAACTTGCAGCGCAAGGTCGATGGCCGGCGTGGTCGTCTCGTTCTTGGTAAAGCTGAAAATCACAAACGGCCCGGGCACTTTGCGCTGATCGAAAAACGACTGCGCTCCGTAGGTATATCCGGAGTCCACGCGCAGCGCTTCATTCAGCTCCGAGGTAAACCTTCCGCCAAAGATTGTGTTCACCACGCGTATCGCGACGCGGTCCGGATCGTTCGCCGCCACGCCCGTATTGCCGATCGCAAAATAGGTCTGGGAGGCATCCGGCTTGTCCACCAGCAACAACCGCTTCCCTTTCGAAAGCGGCGCCCCTGGCACGATGACGCTCTTCACCGCCTGTGAGGGCCAGGCCCCGAACACTTCCTCGAGCTTTGCCTTCATTTCTGGCGTATTGAAGTCACCGGCGATCGCTAGAATCGTATTCCCGGGTGAATAGTGCCTCTCATAAAATTTTGTCACCGCTTCTGCTCGAATCTGTTTCAGGGAAACTTCGTCCCCGCTTGGCGGCCGCCCATAGGGATGGGTTCCGTAGAGGTAACCCGAGAAATACGGAATCATCACCGATTGCGGGTCGTCCTTCGCCGCTTTCACTCCGTCGAGCGACTGCGCCAGAAATTTCTCTGTTTCCTCTCGGGGAAACGTCGGATGCAACAACGCGTCGGAAAAAAGATCCAGCCCTCGAGCCAGATCCTTGGTCATAAACTCCGCGTTGATCACCGTAAAATCCGGCCCGGCCTCCGCTTCGAACGTCCCACCGATGAAATCCAGATTCGCCGCAAACTGCTGCGCGCTCGTTTTTTTGGTCCCCTTACGTAGTAAGCCGGCAACGGTAGTTGCGAGCCCCTCTTGCCCGGACGGATCGGCCGCCGCGCCTGCCTTAACGATCGCCGAGATATTCACCAGGGGCACTCCGTGCTTTTCCAGCAGGAGCACCGTCAATCCATTTTTCAAGGCAACTTTCTCGTGGGGCGGCAGATGCAAGGTCTGCGCGGATGACACAATTGCGGAAAATGCCAGAACGGCAAGAGCGGCGACAACCAGGAACGGGCGACTCACCACAAGGCGCGTCATGGTTTCGTCTTCTCCACTGTCTCCGGTATCAGCGTCGCAACCGTTCGGTTGTTCGCGCCAAAATAAGTCTTTGCCACTCGTTGCACGTCTTCCTTGGTCACCGCTGAGTAGTTCTTCGCCGCTTCGAACAACTTGTTGTAGTCGCCAAAAAACACCTCATACGTGCCGATTGTGTTCGCACGCCCGTTGATCGTCCGCATTTGCCGGTAAAACTCCACGAGCCGGATATTTTTCGCTTTCTCAAGTTCGATGTCGCTGATCGACGCGCTCCCAGCGCGCTCCAACTCCTGATAAATTGCCTTTTCGCACACCTGCGGATCCACGCCCTGCTTCGGCTGTGCAATCACTTCGACCATTGTCGGGTCGAACGCCGGCTCGACGGCCGACGACACGTCCAGCGCAATCTGATCTTTGTCAACCAGTCGCTGATACATTCGCGAGCTTTCACCCTGGAACAAGATCGTGCGCAGAATGTTCAGCGCATAAAAGTCCGGACTGTTTGTCTGCGGCACGTGATAACCCAGCATCAACAAAGGAAGTTCGGCCCGCTTGTGCACCACCAATCGGCGCTCTCCAGCTTGTGGCGGCTCGATGGTTGTGACGGCGGACGGTGGCGGGTGAGTGGGAATCGACTCAATGTACGTCTCGCAAAGCTTGAAGATCTCTTCGGCCGATGCATCCCCAACTACGACCATCGTCGCGTTGTTTGGTGAATACCCCATTTCAAAGTGATGTTTGAGATCTTCCATCGTCCAGTGTTCAATGTCGCTCATCCAGCCAACCACCGGCCACTGGTAGGGGTGCGCAATGTAAGACGTGGCCCACAATTGCTCGTCGAGCACTCCGTTGTTCTCGTTATCGACGCTGAGCCGCCGTTCCGACGCCACCACTTCACGCTCGGACTTCACCTTCTCAGGGTCGAAACTCAAATCGCGGATGCGGTCTGCCTCCATGTCGTAAATCAGCGGCAACGCTGACCGCGGAAACCAATCCTGATAGACGGTCACATCCCGCGTGGTATACGCGTTGTTCGCGCCGCCATTGGCTTCCATCACCTTGTCGAGGTCGCCCGGCCCATATTTCTTCGCGCCGTTAAACATCATGTGTTCGAAAAAATGGGAGATTCCCGTCGTGCCCGGGCGTTCGTTGCGAGAGCCGATACGATAAAAAATGTACAAAGCAACATTTGGGATGCTGTGATCTGTCTGCACCAGCACTTTCATCCCGTTCTTGAGCGTCCGCGTAGAAACCGGAAATTCCTGCTGCGCCTTGGCGAAGGTCGCGACAAACAACATTGCACACAAAACCGCCACGGCCATCTGGCCACACCTGATTGTTTTCATGAACCCACCCTGACGAGGAAGCACTCACCCCTCAGACGTATAAAACCAGGAAAAGAGTCTAAGGCAAAGCTGGGGCAATTTTGTGCACGCAAAATCCGCGCGTCGAATTCTTTACCTGTCGATTTCCTTGCTCCCTACGTCGCTTTCTCCCAGCACAGCGAATACCCGCACCGGTCCGCCCGACCCGCCTTCCAGTTTTATCGGCGCAACAATCAAAAACGCCCCCGACTCCGGCATTTCGCTCAAATCGGTAAGGTTCTCCAGCTGGTACAATCCCGCTCCCAACGCGAGGTGATGTACCGCAAAATCGGTCGAAGCACCATAATCCGCGCTGAGCGTGTCGCACCCCAGTCCGCTGACCTTCCTGTCAATCAGTATCTTGACCGCCTCGATGGAAAACCCAGGGAAGTGCATACGGCCTTGCGCATCCTGGTTGCGATATCGCCGTGCATCCGGCCATTGTGCCGCCCAACCCGTGCGCAGCAGCACGATGGCGCCCCGAGGGATTCGACCGTGCCGCTTCTCCCAGTCTTCCACTCGCGCTACCGACAGCAGGTAATCCGCGTCCTTGGCTCCGTCCGCCCGCACATCCAGCACCACGGCGGGCCCAAATAATTGTTTCGTTGGGATTTTGTCGACGGTCACTTTGCCCGGCGGGAAATGAATCGGCGCATCCAGATGCGTCCCATAGTGCTCTAGCATCCAAAAGCTTCGCGTGAAATATCCGTTCTTCTCAACAGTCGAGTTCACCTGCGCTTCGAACCACCGCGGATCACCCGGCCACGGCACCAGTTTGTCGTTGATCGCGTAGCTGAGGTCCAGCACTAGTGTCTTCCCGGAAGAGAGATTGGCCAGCAGATTATCTTGACGTGGATTCTGCGGCAGGAGTGTCATCAACAGAGCAACACAAACAACTAGAACCCCAGAGCGGCCGAGCACACCCATCACTCACCCCAGCAAACTCGTCCCAGCGATCACTGCGTGTGCGCCGCTTGCGGCATCGAAGTCGGTAGCCGACCTTCACGAGCCAGTGCGTTCAATCGGATCTAGTCTACGGCAGGGGAATCCCGGGTGTCGGCACAATCCCCGCCATGCGCAAAATCTCCAGGTACTCCACATCGGTAACCGCGGAGATCAATAGCCGCACATTCTTGAGCATTTTCACTTTTTTGAGTGCCGGATTCGCGCGCAGTTCCGCCAAGGTGACCTGCCTGGGCAGCCTCTCGAACGCCCTCAGGTCCGCCACCAGGTTTTTCCCCTTATGGTCATGCGGATCGGGATAGGGATCGCGTGTCACCTCTGCGATCGAATACAAAGAACGTTCCGGGGCGGAGTGATAGCAGAGTACCCGATCTCCCTTGCGCACCTGCTTAAGCGCACGGATCGCATCCGCCTTCCCGGCCGCCCCGTGCCACATTTCCTTACCTTTAACGAACAGCGTGTCCCAATGGTAGTGATGCGGGTCGGCACTGAAGATCCAATAGTGTCGTTGCGAGGTCGGAAGCGCCATCGAATATTCGAGACGGGACTATACACGGCGGCACACGAAATGCGAAACAAAATGTGAGGGTTAGCCCTGTGGATCGCGCAAAACTCTGGCATCTTGGGTGCCGCTGGCCTTCTCGAAACGGTTGAATTTTGCGCAAGTGTACTTTTATCAATTACTTACGGAAACCATCAGCCCAGATCCACGAAAACTTCCCCTTCTCGAACCTCCACCGCGTAGCAAGCGACGCCTGCCGTTGGATTCTGCAGGACCATCCCGGTCGTAACGTCGTACTGCCACCCATGCCACGGGCACGTCACAATCTTGCCCTCCAGCGGCCCATCGCCAAGCGGTCCGCCTCGGTGGATACATGTGTTGTCGATGGCGTGGAACACGCCACCCACGTTAGCAAATGCAATTGCTTTCCCTGCCACGTCCACCTCGCGGATCGTTCCCGCAGGAACCTCCCCCACCGCCACCGCCCGAACAAACGCCATCCTTCGCTCCCTCCCCGCAGCTCTCGATCAGAACTCCGCCACAAAACGCTCTTGGTCTAGACCCCGCGCCTCCACGGCGTAGCCGGACTAAAATCCGCCGGAGTATAGCACTTGGCGGGGCTAGTTTGGGTTACGTCATGATTGGCTGCAAAGACTGGCCAGGAATGCGATCTATCCGGCAATCCCTTGAGCACCGCAGACGGGCTGGCCTGCGGTTTTTTCGGAATGCAGAAACGATTTCTTGCATGGCTCGTCTCCCTCTAGGTGCTCCTGCGGCAGGTGATTCCGCGCGAGCCTACCTTTCTTGGAAAGGACTGACCCATGGAGCTGTTCCTGCGGGACCTGCGCTACGCCCTTCGTACCCTGTGGAAGAGCCGGGTGTTTGCAGCCGTTGCCATCACTACCCTCGCCCTAGGTATAGGGGCCTCCACCGCCATTTTTAGCATTATCCAGAATGTCCTCATCGAACCGTTCCCCTATCCCGACGCCAGCCGACTGATGTATCCGTCAATCCACGACACACAAAGCAGCCAGCCCGGCGGTCGTGCAGGCTACTCTTCGTCCGAGTTCCTCGATTACGCCACCCAGAATCACGTCTTCGACCGCGTTACGGCCGCCTCCGAGGTCGAAGTCCTCTACAAGCGCGGCGAAGGCACTGAGCGCCTCTACGGAGCCGAAGTCACCCCTGGAACATTCGAGTTTTTCGGCTTGCCCGCTCTCTACGGTCGCGTAGCACAGCCCGCCGACTACGAACCTGGTGCCCCACCGGTTTTCGTCATGCGCTACAAAGCTTGGGTCAACCAATTCAACGCCGACCCCAGCATCTTGAACAAAACGTTCGTCCTCAATGGTGTGCCCCGTACCCTCATCGGCATCATGCCGCCACGCTTTGGTTGGTACGAAGCCGACGTCATGTTCCCCACCACGCCCAAGCCAGGCGTGCAGACCGCCGCAGGCTATTCGAAATCCTGGTTTTTCCTGGGCCACCTGAAACCCGGCTTCAGCGCGAAACAAGCCGAAGCGGATCTCGCCATTATCGCCGGTCGGGAAGCTAAAATTTTCCCCCAAGACTATCCCACGCATTTCACCGTCGAAGTTCGTTCCCTCACCGACAACGTAACCGGCCGCTTCCAAACCACCCTGTTCACCGCTTTGGCAGGAGTAGCATTGCTGTTGCTGATTGCCTGCGGCAACGTCGCCAACCTCATGCTCGCAAGAGCCACCAGCCGCGAAAAAGAATTCGCTCTGCGCGCCGTGCTGGGTGCCAGCCGCTCACGCCTGATCCGCCAGCTCCTGCTCGAAAGTTTGCTTCTCGCCATTGGGGGTGCGGCCTTCGGCTCACTGATTGCCTGGGGCAGCTTGCAATCGATCGTTGCCGCCCTGCCGCAAGACATCATCCCCGCCGAAGCGATCATCCGCCTGAACGCACCGGTTCTCGCGTTCACCCTGGGCGTAGCGGCACTCACCGCGTTGATTTTCGGTTTAGCCCCCGCGCTGCAGGTCTCGCGCCGCGATCTGAACGATCCGTTGCGCGACAGCGGCAAAGGTGTCAGCGGCGGGTTCGGTCACCGCCGCCTGCGCGACGCAGTCGTAGTCTTCGAAGTTGCGCTTTCCCTGACTCTACTTGTCGGCGCCGGCCTGTTGATGCGCAGCTTCGTAGCCATCCGCGGAGAAAATCTTGGCTTCCGTTCCGACCACGTGCTCGTCGTGCTCACGCCGCTGCCGCAGGAGCGTTACAAAACCGCCAGGCAAGTCGCTGGATTCTTCCGCCCACTCGAAGCCCGCCTGAAAGTGCTACCCGGCGTAATGGACGTCAGCCCCATCACCGACATCCCGCCCAACATCTACACCTCGAGCGACGTCGAAATCCCCGGCAAGTCTCACCCAGACAAGTGGAACGCATTGCTCGAACTTTGCGGCGACTCCTATTTCTCCGCCCTTCGCGCCGAATTCCAAAGCGGGCGCCCCTTCACCAAAGTCGAAGTCAACGACGCCCGCAAGCTAGCCGTAGTGAACCAGACCTTCGTCCGCAAATATCTCCCCGGCGAAAATCCCATCGGCCAACGCGTCCATCTGCCGGAGCTGGAAAGCTTCCCGGACCCCGTGCACGAAGCCTGGTTTGAAATCGTTGGCGTCGTCGCCGACGGCAAAAATCGCACGGTCCAGGAACCCATCGAGCCCGAAGTTTGGGCGCCCTACACCGTCACGGCCTCCGGCGCCCGCGGCATTCTCGTCCGCACCGCGCAAGACCCGCTCACCCTTCTCAATTCCGTCCAGCGCGAAATCTGGGCCACCGATTCCGGCGTAGCGCTAGCCTACAGCGCCACGCTCGAACAATTCATCAGCACCCGCATGTACGCCGGCCCGCGCTTCTCCTTCCTGATGATGGCCATCTTCGGCTCCGTGGGCTTGGTCCTGGTAACCATCGGCGTCTACAGCGTCCTCGCCTACACCACTGCCCGTCGCACCCACGAAATCGGTATCCGCATGGCCCTAGGCGCCGAAGGCACCGATGTCCTAGGTTTGGTAGTCAAGAACGGCCTGCGCCTCGTCACCCTGGGCGTAGCCCTTGGCCTAGCCGCCAGCCTAGCCCTAAGCCGCGTGATCGCCACCCAACTCTGGGGCATCTCCGCAACCGATCCAGTCACGCTAGCCGGCGCAGTGGCCTTGCTGCTCGCCACCGGCGCAATCGCCTGCTTAATTCCAGCCCGCCGCGCCGCCCGGGTTGACCCCCTCGTGGCGCTAAGATACGAATAGAGCCTTCGGGGTGGGGCACACTCTCGACTTCGCAAGCGGGCGGTGCCTTGAACCTCAAACCGCCTTCAACACAAATAAAGTTTGACCATCCTGCCGACAACAGCCCTTTTGGTGGGCTTGTACCGCCGACCGAACTGCGTGAAGGATCTCGCTTGCGCTAGCGACGCGGGACGCCATCAGCGCCGACCGAAGCCGTTCAAAAGCTTCGCCAGCTGGATTCTGCTATGTTGGCTTCATGAAGCGCCTCAAGTCGGTGGCGATCCTCTGCGTCGGGGCGCTATCTCTGGCCGCTGTACAAGCGCAAGCCCCAGCCCGCAAATCATCGCTTCCCGAGCCTCCGCTTCCGGTCATCAACTTCAGGGCGTGCCCCTTTGAAGGCTGCACCTTCAGGAAGTGGATCGTCACCAAGGACGTCGCGCTGTACTCCAGCTGGAAAGAGGACCGCAAACCGCTAACGACTCTTAAGGCCGCGGAAGTGGTAGCCGGAGTCACCGGAGTGCACATCACCTACGAGCCCGACCGCATCCAGGTGCTGCAGCCCTTGCCTGAACTCCGCCTTGAGCCAGGCGACATCATTCTGCGATACATGTACCGTGGCGAGGGATTCGCCGATGTCTGGATCAAGGGACAATGGCGTCGGCAATTTGATTGCAGTTTCATCACCGAAAAGAACAACACCGGCTGCCTCTGGGATTGCGCTGCCAAAGTGACTACCGAGGGCCGGAAGGATTGGTGGGTGCAAGTAAAGACTTCTCAGGGCCTGACCGGTTGGGCCAAATCCGAAGATCAATTCGACTGCATGGATAAGCTCGCAGGCGACTCGAAGTGTGACGACCTCAACACTCGGCCGTGATCCACTCAGGGTGCTTGATGTTGGACTTTAAGGCTTGACGCTGTACCGTCGCGACAAAGCCTTCCAATACGTCCCCGGGCGCAACCTCTGCAATACATCGATCTTGGTCGCGTCCGCGCCAATCAGAATCCGAGGTTCGCGGCGCTCTACACCCTGCAAGATTCGCTCGGCCGCCTGTTCGGGCGAACTCTTTGCTAAGCGGTCAAGCGTCGCCGCTCCTTCTTCCCGTTTCGCCGCAGGCGTTCCAGCGCCCAGTCGACCTTTTCTCGCGATGGCCGTCCGCACACCTGCTGGATGCACGCAGGAGACGCTCACCGAAGTCCCTTCCAGTTCATGCCGCAGCGCCTCCGTAAAGCCGCGCACCGCGAACTTGCTCGTCGAATATGCCAACTGCCCGGCCGGCGCCACGAGCCCAAAGACGCTTGAAATGTTCACGATATGCGACCTCTTCTGATCCTTGAGAATCGGCAAAAAATATTTCACCCCGTAGACCGTCCCCCACAAATTGATTCCCATCAGCCAGCGAAAGTCCTCCAGCGAGATCTCCTCAAACGTTCCGAACAAGGAAACACCAGCATTGTTAATCAGCAAGGTAACGCGCTCGTGCCGCGCCATCACAGCGTCCGCAAACGCCCGCACCGCCGCTTCGTTGGACACGTCAACCACATGCGTGGTGGCGTCGGCCCGCTTTCCCGACATCGAGGCGGCGGTCTCCATCAATCCCGCTTCATCCACGTCGGCCAGCGCCACAGCGGACCCCGCTGCGGCAAGCCGCTGCGCCAACGCCCGTCCGATCCCCGAGCCCGCACCCGTTACGACCGCCACTCCGGAATCGACCATTGTCATCGCCCTCTTTCTCACGGCCTGTGGCACGGACTACAGTTGGCACAATCTGTTTTACCCTGGGCTCGAGGGCGGCACCCCGGGCGGAATCGAAATTTGCGCACCGGGACGCCCCGCGAACTTCCTCCGCAAACGCTTCTCGTTCCAAATGAGCACCGGAAGCATGCGCTTCCCTCGCCGAATGCTTCGCAGCGCCGCGTGCGGATCTACCAAATGCGTCCTCGGCAATTTCACGCCTGATTCTTTTAGCACCAAACCGATCGGCAGCTCCATCTTGTCCTGCGCCAGCATCATGTCCGCGATCAGGTCGACTCCCGGCGTAACTACCGGTCCGAATCCGTAACGCAACTGCGAAGTCCCAATCACATACAAGTTTTTGTAATCGGGCAGCACGCAGCCTCCATACAGTTGGGCCACACTTCCCTTCACCGGTACGAGCCCCGGCGGAAGAAATGGGAAGCTCACATGAAAGCCAGTTGCGCAAACCACGATATCGAATTCTTGCCTTGTTCCGTCCACGAAGTACACCGTCTTGCCCTCGAATCGCGCAATGTCCGGTCGCGGGCGAATCCGCCCTTGCTTCACGTAATAAAGCAGTTCGCTATTGATTGTCGGGTGCGCCTCGAAAATTTTGTGATTGGGTTCCGGCAAACCATAGTCGCTGAATTTACCGATGGCGACGCGTAAAGCGCTTCGCAGAAAAATCCGCTGCGCCCAAACCGGAAGCCAGGGCTTCATAAACTCCGCCAACGGAATCCCCAGCAACGTCTTCGGCAAAAACCAATAGCCACGCCGCAAACTGATACAAGCCGCCGCTCCAACTCTTGCCGCCTCCGCCGCAACGTCGCATCCTGAATTTCCTCCGCCGACGACGAGCACGCGCTTCCCCTCTAGTTGCTGCGGATTGCGGTAGTCTTTCGAGTGGATGAGCTCCCCTTCGAATGTGCCGGGGTATTTGGGAAATCGCCGGTCCCAATGATGCCCGTTGCAAACGATCAACCCTTTGTAGATTCGCTTCTCGCCGCTTTCCCATTCCAGCTCCCATCGCCCGTCCGGGAGCGGCAAGGCCATCACCACTTTTGTGTTGAATTGAATGTGCGGTCGCAGCCGAAATTTCTCGGCGTAGCCGCGCAAATAATCGAGCATCTGCTGCCGGCTGGGAAAATCGGGATAGTCCAACGGCATCGGATAGTCCGCAAATTCCGTAGTCTTGCGGGAGGAAACGATGTGCACGGTTTCGTACACGCCGTGATACCAATTCCCGCCCAAATTGTCGTCTGCTTCGAGCTGTTCGTAGGAAATTCCGTGCGCGAGCAAAGCCCTGGCCATGCCCAAGCCCACCGGCCCAGCGCCAATCAATGCCATCTGTGAGGAGCGATCGACCATCGTGAAAAATTCTCATCGGAGTTTAGGAAGCTCCGAGTAGCGAACTCATATCAGATTCTCTAACAGCGTTGCATACACCACGAGGCAGTACTAGGGGTATGCCGTCTAACCAATCACTGACCACCGTTCTCATCGATCGCCATGATCACCTGATTGCCGCCCGACCGCTTTGCCGTATACAGCGCTTTGTCCGCCCGCTGCACCAGCGTCTGAAATGCGGGTGCATCCTTGCCGCAAAACCCGGCGACCCCGAAACTCGCGGTGATCGACACGGCGGATCCGGCAAACGCAAACTCGCAACCAGCCCACTCCTCACGCATGCGGTTGACGGTTGAAAGAATGTATTCGCGCGCGACGTGGGTGATCACCAGCAGAAACTCGTCGCCCCCCAAGCGCCCGCAAATATCGGAAGCCCGCGTGTTGCCTTTCAAGATCTCCGAAAATCTTCGCAGCACGGCATCGCCTGCGTCATGGCCATAGCTGTCGTTGATGTTTTTAAACGAATCGAGATCGCCCAGCACGACCCACAGCGGGAATCCGTGCCGCGCCGCACCGCGAAGCTGCCGCGCGGCCCATTCCTCGATCGCACGCCGGTTCGGCAGACTGGTGAGCGAATCGGTGTGCGCCATCTCTTCCAGCAAGCGGTTCTTCGCATCGATTTCGCGATGGAGTTCCACGGTCCGGCAACCCACGCCGATGCGCGCCAGCAGCTCGCTTGGATCGAACGGTTTGGTCAGATAGTCATCGGCGCCGGCGGCGAGTCCTTTCACCACGTGGTCTTTTTCCGACTTGGCGCTTAGTACGATGAGATAGGTGTATTCGCGCTGGGCGTCTGCACGAATGCGTTCACAAAGCTCTAGACCGGAAAAGTCCGGCAACATCCAGTCGGTCAGCACGATGGAAGGCGAATGCCGTCGGAACAGGTCCAGCGCTTCCTGGCTGCTCTTGGCGAACAACAGCGAATAGTCGCTCGCTTCGAGCGCGTGCTCGACCAGTTTGCGAGAGACTGCCGAATCATCGACTACCAGAATTTGGTAGGTTGCCGCAGCTTTGACCATGAGTGCCCGCGCCGGCCTGAATTTGTTTCAGGAAGGAGTGGAACAATCCTAACAGGGCAGGGAAGGAAAGAAGGTCCGGCCGATAGGGATTTATAGCCAAAAAGTAATCGGAGTGCCTGGCTCGTGCGGCATGTCACCAACGCACTTTCGGCTTCGTGCCTCGCGCTCCGCCGTCTAGACGTCGTTGTCTAGCTGCCGCCTTCTAGGCGCCGGCACCTTGCACTTTCGCCAGCAGTTCCACGAATTTCTGTTTGCGCTCGGACTGGTCGTGGCCACCTTCGGCATCGGCGAGCTGGGTGATGTTCATGGAGCAGAATTTAGGGCCGCACATCGAACAAAACTTGGCTTCCTTATAGAAATCGTCGGGAAGATTTTCGTCGTGCATGGCTTTGGCGGTCGCGGGATCAAGCGAAAGCTCGAACTGCTTGTTCCAATCGAACAGGAAGCGGGCGTAGCTGAGCGCATCATCGCGATCGCGCGCGCCGGGACGGTGACGCGCTACGTCGGCAGCATGCGCGGCGATCTTGTAAGCGATCACGCCTTGCTTCACGTCTTCGGAATTCGGCAGGCCCAAGTGCTCTTTCGGCGTGACGTAGCAAAGCATGGACGCTCCGTGCCAGCCGATCATGGCCGCGCCGATGGCGCTGGTGATGTGGTCGTAGCCTGGCGCGATGTCGATCACCAGCGGGCCCAGCGTGTAGAACGGCGCTTCGTGGCACCATTCCATTTCCTTGTCGACCTGCTCCTTGATCTTATCGAGAGGGACGTGTCCGGGGCCTTCGATCATGACCTGGACATCGTGCTCCCAGGCTTTCTTGGTGAGTTCGCCGAGGACTTTCAACTCCGCGAATTGCGCTTCGTCGCTGGCATCGGCGATGCAGCCGGGGCGCAGCCCGTCGCCAAATGAAAAGCTGACGTCATGCTTCTTGAACACTGTGCAGATCTTTTCGATATTTTCGTACAAGAAATTCTGCTTCTTGTGATGCTCCATCCAGTGCGCCATCAGCGAGCCGCCGCGGCTTACGATCCCTGTAATGCGCTTGCGAACCAGCGGCACATGCTCACGCAACACGCCGGCGTGGATGGTCATGTAATCGACGCCCTGCTCGGCTTGCTCTTCGATGACTTCCAGCATGAGGTCGAAGGTGAGATCTTCCGGGCGGCGCACGCGCGAAATCGCTTCATAGACGGGCACGGTGCCGACGGGCACGGGTGAAACGCCGATGATGGCTTTGCGAATCGTGGGAATGTCGCCACCGGTACTCAGGTCCATCACGGTGTCCGCTCCGTAGTGTACGGCGTGGTGCAACTTCTTCAATTCTTCATCAATGTTGGAACTGGTGGCGGAGTTGCCAATGTTCGCGTTGATCTTGCAGCCGGTAGCGATGCCGATGGCCATCGGCTCCAGGTTACGGTGATGGATGTTGGCGGGGATGATGCAGCGCCCGCGCGCAACTTCGCTACGAATCAACTCCGGCTCCAATTTCTCGCGCTTGGCAACGTACTGCATCTCTTCGGAGATCACGCCGTTCCGCGCAAGATGCATCTGCGACATGTTCCGATTCCCGTTGGCGGTAGCCTGCTCCGCCTCCCTCTTTTCAATCCAGCTATCCCGCATTGCCATAATTCTGTACCCCCAGTGGCGAGCGGCGAGTGCGCGTGCCGGAAACGGAAGATGCGTGGCAAGCGCGTTCGCGAAGCTCGTCGTGTGTGAAATGGGATTATGGCATCGCGGGGTGAGCGCGGCAACCTGAGCAGATCCAGGGACAGTGCTGTATCGACCTACAGAGAGGCGGAATCGGTCGAGTACAGGAGTTGTGTATGACCAGGAATTCGGCGCTACCGGTTGGAAGGGTTAAAGCGCCAGAGTTCGCCGGCGCGGAGGTGGGTTAGCCAGAGGGAGTTGTGGCCGAAGCGGACGGAGTCGCCGCCTGGGCTGATGTATTGGCGGACAACCCGGTTGGAGGCTGGGGAGACCTGCGTTAGTGGTATGTCGATGACCGTGGCCCAGACCGAGCCCGCGCCGAAGCAGATTTCGCCGCCGTGGCCTGGGATGCCAGCCGGAATCGTGGCGATCACACGGCGGGATTTGGCGTCGACGCGGGTGATGCTACCGTCGCCCTGATTGAGCGTCCAGATCGAGCCCGCACCTGCGGTGAGGAAGCGCGGGTTTGGTCCTACCGGAATGGATGGGCGGACTTCGCCCGTTTTTGCGTCGACCGGGGTCAGGACGCTGGTCTTGTTGCCGGTGATCCAGACGGTGCCTGCGCTGCAGAGAGGGTTGAAGGAACCCGGCGGGATCGCGATTTTCTGGCGGACGGTATTGGCCACGGGATCGATGCGGAGGAGCGTGCCGTTTTCGCCGGAGATGATCCATATGGAATCTTCGCTGGCGGTGATGCCGCCTTCGCTGTCAGCGGGACCGACAAGTAGCGTCGCGGTGATTTGGTTGGTGGCGGGATCGACGCGGGCGAGTCTCGCGGGTTGGCCGCAGAGCGGGACCCAGAGACTGCCGAAGGCGAAGGTCAGGCCGGAGCACGGTTCGGACGGGAATTCGATTCTTGCAACGAGCTTGTTTGTCCGGGGATCGATGCGCTGGACGGCTTTGAGCTTGTCGTTGGTGACCCAGACGGCATCGTCGGAGATCGCGAGCCAGTCGGGATCGCCGCCGAGGTCGAACGCAGCCGTCCGCTGCAGTTCCGTGAGCGGAGTCTGGACTCCCTTTATGCCGGGCTTTGTTGCGGAACGGGCGTCGGGTTGGTCCTGCGGAACAGCAAGAGCGGCGGCGAAAAAGGCAAGTGTCAGAACGAGGGCGCAGTCTGTTCGAAGGAACATTTTTTCACTGAGACAATGGTGGACGATCGACGCCGATATCCGCGGAGATTATCCGCGATGACGGAGCGTCCGCAAGGACAAAACTTTTATCTACCTGGAATGGGGCGGTCAGTCTTCGAGTTCGATGACGTGGGCGTGGTAGTCGATGCGGACGGCGTGGAATCCGCGCAGGACGTCCTGGCCGAGCAGTCCGTCAAACTGGATTCCGAGAACCTGGCTGAGACCATCAAGGTTCATGATGGCCACGTGCTGGCCGGCCCATATGTGATTCGATAACTCGAGATTGATGGGCAGTATCACACTGTCGCCAGCGATCCCTGGACCTCTGGCGTTGCGTTCAATGGTGCGCAGACGGAACGGGACCTTGCCATAGACGTTGGCGCTGACGATGGTGCGCGTGGCGCCGGTATCGAGCAGGAACGCGACCGGGCTGCCATTTACCTTGCCCTCCACGATGATCATCGACTGCGCGGTGCGGAATGGGATGCGCAGAACGCCGGAATGGGCGCGATTGGGCAGCGGCGTGAGCAGCACAAGGGCCAGCAAGACATAGCGAAGCCGACGGCGCGCCGGCACGGATGTTCCCGCGACGTACCGGCGAGCGGGGCCGCGGCGGCTTGCCGCGGCGGCCAAAATGGCACGGGATCGCGGGGCCGACATATTGTCCGAACGTGGGCGAAATATGCTCAAATAGATCATCCGTTAGCCACGGCCGTGCGTCCAATACGGCAAGGCGCGCAGTTCGCGGCGACAGCAAGCCAGGGCAGCCCCGGCCGCCACCTCTCTTCCTGGAGCGAGCAGCGACCGGAGCCGGTAGTCCTCTACAGCGAGTTCAGCGTATGGCCCGCAAACAGCAGACGCAAATGGATTGATTTCATCGAGGCGATGAGCCGTGTTCATGCGGACCGACGCGAGGGGAGACCAATATGCACCTTGAAATACGGCACCTGAAACTGGTCGCGGCGATCGCCGAAACCGGCAGCGTTACGCGTGCGAGCAGCCAGCTGCATTTGACGCAGTCGGCGTTGAGCCATCAATTGCGAGACGCGGAAGAGCAATTGAGGACGCGGCTGTTCGAGCGGCAGAAAGGCACCATGACGCTGACGGCGGCGGGCGAGCGGTTGCTGAAGTCGGCGCGGACGGTGATCGAGGAATTGGAACGCGCGGAGAAAGATATTCACGACGGCGCCGCTGGCGGCAACGGCGTGGACCACGGAGTGATCCGCCTTTCGACCGAATGTTACACCGTGTATCACTGGCTGCCGCCGCGCCTCCGACTATTCCAGCGAAAGTTCCCGGCGGTGGAATTCGAGTTGGTGGTGGAGGCCACGGACCATCCGTTTGCAGCGTTGCTCGACGGGAAGTTGGATCTGGCGATCGTGTGCGATCCGGTCCGCAACCGGAAGATACGGTACACGCCGTTGTTTGAGGATGAAATGGTGGCCATCGTTGCGCCCGAACATCGCATGGCCGGCAAGATTTTCGCCGAGCCGCAGGACTTTGCCGAGGAGACCGTTTTCATGTTTCCCCCGAGGACCGACAGCACGCTGCTAAACGAGATTCTTGCGCCGGCGGGAGTTACGCCGCGAAGAATTCAGGAAGTGATGCTGACCGAGGCGATCATCGAAATGGTGCGCGGCGGCTTGGGAGTGGCGGCCATCGCGCGGTGGGCCGTTGCGCCGCAACTCGCCTCCGGGGCGGTTGTCGGTCTGCCTTTGACCGCACACGGTTTTCACCGCACATGGTCGGCGGCGCAACTACGGGATAAACAATCGCCGGCTTATCTCCAGGAATTTATCCAGGTGCTGACCGAGAATCCCATTTCCACCAGCATGTCGAGCTGCGCGACGCCTAAAGTGGGTGCCAGTGTGCGGAGGCGGCGCAACGGCACGGCACGAGTTGGAAGTTTGCCGCTGGGCGGCGAAGGGCTTACGTTCAGCCGGGATTCGCGTTGAGGCAGAACTTCTTTTCTTGACCCTTCAACCGTTTGCCGCAGAAGACGATGGTTTCAGCAGGATGTCGAGGTCGTCGGGATGGATGGCGCAGAGGAGCGCGTCTTCCCGGTCGATGTGCCCATTGCGGACCAGTGTCACCAGTGAATCTTCGAGACTGAACGAGCCCTTCTTCTTGGTGATGGTAATTTCCTGATGCAGGTGCTGCAGCGCGTTCCGCCGGATGTGGTGGCGCGCTCCGTAGCCTACCAGTAGAAGTTCGGCCGCCGGTACGCGGCCACCTCCTTTTTTGGGCAGCAGGATCTGCGTGTGGACGGCGGCGAGCGCCATGGCCAATTCTTGGCGGATCGAATTCTGCCGCTCGAGCGGAAACGAATCGGCAATGCGCGCGACGGTGGACGCGACGTCGGTTGTGTGCAGCGTACTAAACACCAGATGGCCAGTCTCCGCGGCGGCCACCGCGATGCGCATCGTTTCCGTGTCCCGCATCTCGCCAACGACGATGACGTCGGGCGCCTGGCGCAAAGCGCCGCGAAGCGCGGTCGGAAAATCAGGTGCATCGATGCCGATTTCCACTTGCTCGACGATGCTGCGCACGTGCTGGTGCTCGTACTCAATAGGATCTTCGATGATGACGATGTGGCGCGCTTCACGGCGATTGATGTCATCGATCAGGGCGGCCATCGTGGTGGACTTGCCAGAGCCGGCGGGACCTCCGATCAGCACCAGGCCACGCTGCAGGTGAGCCAGCGATTCAACCGATGGCGGGAGACTCAGCTCGCGCAGCGGCGGCACCCGAGCCGGAAGCACGCGGATCGCGGCGGCAGCCCGACCTTGTTCGCGATGGAGATTGATGCGGAAGCGGCCGAGACCCACGATGCGATAGGAAGCGTCGGAAATGTAGGTTTCACGATAGAGGATCAACGCGTGCCGCGGGAGCGCCGGAAGAATGGCCGCTTCGATTTCCGGCCCATCCAGGATGCCCGGCTCGATTTTGCGAACTTCACCGTGTACCCGCATGCAAGGAGGGGCGCCTGCCACCAGGAGAAGATCGCTGGCGCCGCGTCCAATGAGCATGGCCAGCCAGCGGTCGAGACGCTCGGTGGCAGCGGAATCGGTGTCCTGAGCTTCTTGTTCTCGATCCAGGTGGTTCAGTCTGGCGGCGTCGTCCATGGGGCACCAGTCGAGGTGGCGTTACGGTGCGTGCTGATATTGACGCACCGCGCCGGATTAGTCCAGATGGAGAAAAAGCAGCTGTTTTTGCAGGAATCGAGCTACTTGGCTATGAGAAGCGTCGGGGATAGCTGCTTCGGTTAGGAGGGCCGATCCATGGTCGGGAATAACGCGTCGAATTCCGGGTCACCGTGGAGACACATCAAGTCGGAGTCCGGTGGCAAGAACTTGAGCGCGACGTTGCGATCGAGAATCGTGGTCACGAGCCGAGTAAACAATGCCCATGCCGCCGCCCCCGAGACTTTCCACAACGCGATAATGGGACACAGTTTGACCGATCATCTATGGGCGGGCTCGTCGCTATAAGCGATGACGCATCTTAAGTCGCCCCCTGGGGCAAGTCAGCGGGTTGACACGCGGGTTGACAAGGCCTGGACTTAGTTAGGAAAGTAGCTAAGGTCCTCGTCAATCAAGCGCGGCGAAGCACCAGCAGCGAAATTTCCGGCGGCACACCGAGGCGCACCGGCGCTCCGACGGTACCGAGACCTCGATTTACATAGAGTCGTGCAGCATGCAACTGGGGATTCGAGGTTGGCGCGTCCGGCTCGCGGCTCACCAGAATCTCGCTGGACGGCTTGAGGAGCGGCCGCTGAAACAACCCGGCGATGTAGTCGGAGATGAAACGCGCCGGCGTCAGGCGATGGTCCAGAATTTCCACCTGAATTTGGCCGCCATGCGTGTGCCCCGCAAGAGACAGCTCGATGCCGAGCTCGGCCGCGCGATTGAAACTGTTGGGATTGTGTGAAAGCAGGATGTTCGGCATATCACGCCGGATCAGCCCGTCCATATTCGCAAGCACTTGCGTCCGGTGGCCGTCGAGGTTCCGTTCACGCTGGTAGTCCACGCCGATTAAATTGAATTGCGCTCCTCGGAAGGTGAGCTGCGCGTTTTCCTGGCGCAGCAGCTTCATTCCGCCTTGGGCGAACAAATGCTGCGCGGTATCTTCCGCTTTGGCGTAGATTTCGTGATTGCCGTTGCAGCCCCATACGCCGAGCGGCGAATGCAGTCGGCTTACTTCCTCAATACAATCCGCGATGGGATCGCCGGAGCCCGTGATGAAATCCCCGGTGACCACGGTTAGATCGGCGCCCAACTCGTTGGTCATATCCACGGCGCGGCGAACATCCAAGCGGCTCATGTATCCGCTCAAATGGATGTCGCTAATCTGGGCGATCTGCATACCGTCAAGCGCCGGCGGCAAATTGGCCATCGGAATCTCAACGCGGCGAACCTGGTAGTTCAAGCGCTCGGCGGCAAATCCGTACATGGTGCTGAAGAATGGCGTGGCGCCCGCAAGCACGCTGGCGGTGCGGAAAAAATAACGGCGCGAAGGATCGGCAACCCGCTCAACCGGGACCAGCGCATCAGACTGTGACGCGCTGTCTTCCGCTTTCGGGATGGAACTGTTCCGGAGCCAATTCCAGATGCGTTCGGCGCCGTGCACGACCTCGACAAACAAGAAGGCAAAAAATGCGCTGGACAACCAGAGTCCCGAAAACATCGCGAGTGCCGCATCACGCCGATTCAGGTGACCATGTCGCCCCATACGAAAACCGCCGGCGATGGCCAGAACGATCAGAGCCAGGGCAAGACAATAAAGAAGACGCGCCGCGATCCGCAGCCAACCCGAGCGCCAACGCCCGGTGGTTCGCCAAACGGCACGGTACCAAAAACGCTGGGAGAGGAAAATCGTTGTCAGGACCGTCAGACCAATGCCGATCCGCAGCAATAGCCAGCCCCAGTTCACTGAATTCTCGCTTTTTTAATCACCCCTAAGTTTACCATGTACGCCGGGTTGGCCGCGGAATGCCTCGCGTTCCGATCGCAAAAGGGTAATTCCGTGACCTGGGGCCGTTTCATCAGTAAGATGAACGCCCGGCGGCGGACCGGGCGGAGCCAAAGTCTCGCGAAAGCCTTTTGGGCGCCGGCCACGTCAGAACCGGAGAGTTCCGCGTGGGAGTCCAGCAACGGAACGGTACGTCGCGCGGTTCCAAACCAAAGCTAGATCGCGAGCAATTTCAAGGAGAGAAACATGCGAAAAGTAGTATGGATTGCGGCGCTCGTATTGGCCGGGGGGCTCGGAATTTCAATGGTACCTGCTCGGGGAGCGGGGCGCAGCAGCGCCTCGCCCAAAGCCGCACCCAGTGCGTCGGAGGCAGTGCTGGCGCAATGGAACGATGTGGGGCGAAAACTGATCGCGATGGCAGAGGATTTTCCGGAAGATAAATATGAGTTCAAGCCGGTACCGGAGCAACGCACCTTCGCGGCGCAACTCCTGCATGTTTCGGGATCGATGTACTACTTCACCGACCCGGCCGAGGGAAAGAAGCCGCGTTATCCCGATGATCCGAAGCGCGACGACCTGAAAACCAAGGCGCAGGTGGTGGCGTTCGTGAAAAAGTGCGTCGCCGATGGCGCGGCGGAAATCAAAGCCAAAGGCGACAAGGGCATGGCGGACCTGGTGACGGATCCGGAGAGCAAGCAGCAAACGCCGGTGGCCGACCTCGCCTACGGCCTGATCGAACACTCCGGCGAACACTACGGGCAGCTGGTGGTTTACTACCGTGTGGCCGGATTGGTACCTCCAGAATCGCGGCCGAAGAAGTAGCGAATTGTAGCCGCTCTTGTTTACCTGAGCTTCCAAGGGTCGGAGGGCAGCTACAGGTCACAAACTCGCGGCGGCGGCCGCGCCGTTTTCGAGGAGCGCGATAAGGTGCTGCGGGTCGCAGGTGGGGGGAAGGCAGGTTTGGCCGACGCAGACCAAGGCTGAAGCTTTTTCGGCCGGGAGATGCGGAAGCGTCTGCTTTAACGCACCCGCGAAGCGTTCGAGCGAAACTCCGGGAGTCAGCCGCAAAACGGACTTGCCGAAGCGGTAGACGCGCTGCGCGGCGGCTTCCAGAGCTTGTGCAGCGGGATCATCTGCGCGGCCGGTGATTGCCACTTGCAACGGATGGTGTGCAAAGAGTGTAGCAGCCAAGCCATACGTTGCGGCGAAGAGGCCGTACTGTGGCGCGATTCCGGCGAAAGCTTCGAGCGTCTTTTGCGCGAAGGCGTGGTAGCGGCTCTCGTCGGTGAACGCGTGCATGCGAACTAAGGCGATCGCTGCGGCGGAATTGGCACCGGGCGTTGGCGAGTCTTGAAAGGGCTTCCGGCGAACTTCCAAGCCACCCATCGGGGCGGCGTCGGATGGACGATCGAAAAAGCCGCCGCCTTCGGCGTCACCGTAGCGCTCGATAGCAAGATCCATGGTGCGACTTGCTGCTTCGAAGTATCGCGGATCCAGCGTGGCTTCGTAAGCATCGAGCAACGCAATCACGCCGAAAACCTGGTCGTCGAGTGAACCCTCCAGTGCCGGCCCTCCGATTCTGTGGCCGAACCCGCGCGAATCGCTCCAAACCTCGCGCAGCATGCGGTCGAGTGTTTTCAGCGCGAAAGCCCGGCAATTGCTCCCGAGGTCGCCATCCAAAACACGCGAGGCGTCCAGGTACGCGGACACGAACATCGCGTTCCAGCTGACATACATGGTGGTATCGACATACGGAGTCTGCCGCAGAATGCGTGCGGCAAGCATTTTCCTCTTTGCAACGGGAATCGTAAGGCGTACGGTGGCCTCGTCGAGGCCCAGCGTTTTCGCGATGTCGCCTGGATTCCGCGCGATCCACAGAACGTTCTTAGCGGGATTGTGATGCATTTCGCCATGGGCTTCGACGTCGTAGTAGAGCTCCATGACGCGCGCTTCTTCCGCCGGCAGCGCCGCGCCTAATTCCTGCAAGGTCCAGGTGAAATAGTCGCCGTCGTCGTCGAGCGAATAGTCCGCGTCCTGGCTGGCGTAAAAGCCACCCTTCTCCTGGTCGGAAAGCACTTCATTGACCCAGCCGATGATGCCTTCGGCCGTTTCCCGAAGGAGCGGATTCAGCGTGACCTGCCAACCATGCAGATAGTTCCGCAGCAGCTCAGAGTTGTCATAGCTCATTTTCTCGAAATGCGGGACGAGCCAGCGCTCGTCCACAGAATAGCGGTGAAAGCCGCCGGCGAGCTGGTCGTAGACACCGCCTCGCGCCATTTTTTCCAGGGTCGTTTCGGCGATGGCGAGCAGGTGCTCTTGTTTTCCAGAGGCGCCTGCGGTCTGTTGATAACGCTCCAGAACGAGATCGATCGCGGAGGCGTGCGGAAATTTTGGAGCGCTACCAAAACCGCCATTCTTGATGTCGAACTGCTTTGTGACCGAGCGGATCTGGGCTTCGATCACGCTGGGATCAAAATCGGCGCGCGCGCCGGTGAAGATCTCGGCTTGCGCCACAGCATCGGCAATCGAGTTGGCGGCGCTTTCAAGGTCGGCGCGCTTGTTCTTGTATGCTTCGGCGACAGAGAGCAGCACGCGGCGAAACCCGGGGCGGCCCATTTGATCCTCGGGCGGGAAATAGGTGCCACCGAAAAACGGCTTGCCATCAGGCAGAAGAAAACCCGTGAGCGGCCAGCCGCCCTGCCCTGAGAGGGCGCTGATGGCGGATTGATAGCGGGAATCGACGTCGGGGCGTTCATCGCGGTCCACTTTCACGGGCACGAAGTGCTCGTTGATGATGTTTGCGATTTCCACGTTCTCGTAACTCTCGCGGTCGATGACGTGACACCAGTGACACCAGACTGCGCCGATGTCGAGGAGGATGGGTTTGTCCTCGGACTTGGCGCGTGCGAAGACCGCGTCGTTCCATTCGTGCCAGTCGATAGGCTGGTGTGCGGCTGAACGCAGGTATGGGCTGGCAGAATCTTTCAGGCGATTTTCGGGTTGATTGGACAAGCTAAATCCTTTCTTAACTGAAACTGGGTGGGCAGGTTCAAGCAGAAGAGGCCGGTCGCCTAGTTGCCGGTTGTTTTTCGGCACTGTGCCTTCGGTTTGCGCTGTCACCGGCGCTTCGAAGCTCAAGTGTAAAACAAGAGTGCTTGTGCTACTGCACGGTGTCGCCGGAACCGAGGTCGCGTGGATCAAGTGGCTTGCGCCCGGCGAAGCCCTCGTCTTGGCGGTGATAAAAGCGAATGCGATCCTCGCCCAGCCGCCAGCAGAGGTAGACCTCTTCATCGTTGATGCGCGACGGAAAATCGAGCAGGCCGACGTCCAGATCCTTGATCACACATCCTGTTTCCAGAATGCGATTGAGCGCGGACTTCAGCGTTTCCGCGAGTTGCGTATGCTCTACCCGAAGCACGGCCAGCTTTTCGTAGGGCACGATCACTCCGCCCATCATGGTGATGCGAGCGGCCACCGCGGAGAGATCTGTTTCCAGGCCGGCTAGCTTCTTGCGGCAGTCCATGGCTTCCAGCAGGAACGGCTCAAGCTCCTGACGGGCACGCTCGGCTTCAGTCAGCGTGAATATTCGAGGCTCAGGTTCAGGGTCGGGCGTTTCGTCCTGGTCCTGCTCGTCGTCTTCGTCTGCCATTCGGTATCCGATCTGCTGGGGACGGGCTAATGCCGATGCTAGCGCAAACTCAACATCCGGTCGAGGGCAACTCTCGCGAAGTGTCGCGTTCGTTCATCGACCGAAATGCGGTTTACGACGTTACCGGCAACGAGGTTATCCAGCGCCCAGAGCAGATGCTGCGGCGTGATGCGAAACATCGTGGTGCAAACGCATACGCTGGAATCGAGTGACATCACTCGATGGTGCGGCAATTCCTTACTTAAGCGGTTGACCAGGTGAATTTCGGTGCCGACCGCCCACTGCGAACTGGCCGGTGACGCGGTGATCGCTTTAATAATCCCCTCGGTCGATCCAATCTGGTCGGCGGCTTGTGCCACTTCAAAGCGGCATTCCGGATGAACGATCACGCGAATCCCCGGGTGCTCGCGACGAACGCGTTCGACGTGCTGCGTCGTAAAACGCTGATGCACCGAGCAGTAGCCCTTCCACAAAATTACCCGTGCGGCGCGAATCGCTTCCGGCGAATTTCCACCAAATTCCTGGTAGGGATCCCACACGATCATCTCGTCGAGCGAAATCCCCATGCGAAAGGCGGTATTGCGGCCTAGGTGTTCGTCGGGAAGGAACAAGACCTTTTCGCCACGTTCGTACGCCCAGCGCATCACCGCTGCGGCGTTGGAACTGGTGCAGACCGCGCCGCCGTGTTCGCCGGTGAAGGATTTAATCGCGGCGGTGGAATTCATATAGGTAACCGGGATGATCTGGAGGTCGCCAAAGGAAGAAAGCTCGCTCCAGCAGGCTTCCACCTGGCCGATGTCCGCCATGTCTGCCATCGAGCAGCCGGCGGCGAGGTCTGGCAGAATTACGGCTTGATGTTCGCGGCGTAGGATGTCCGCGCTCTCCGCCATGAAATGCACGCCGCAAAAGACGATGTAACGGCCGTCGGCTTCCGCGGCTTGATACGAAAGCTTCAGCGAATCGCCGCGAAAATCGGCAAACCGTACAACTTCGTCGCGTTGATAGTGGTGTCCCAGAATGACGACGTCGCGTCCAAGTTTCGCTTTGGCGGCGCCAATGCGCTCGTCAAGCGAAGTGTCTGGTACGAGCAGATACGAGTCGAAATCGCAGCCCACGCCCGGTTCAATTTCCGGCGCACGTAGCGTGGTAGGCTGGGGAACGCCAACCAGGTTCGAAATGGAGAAAAGGGTGCTCATCGCGTTTTACGTGCTTGCAGATATGTAAAGTTAGCCTTGGGGCGTCCCTGGTATTGGATGAATTCTCTCAATCAGGTTTCGGTTCGATTCTCCACTATCCGCCGATAAACACCATAGTACGGGAGGGTGGCACGAAGTCGGGGGCATTGATCCGGTGACCCTCCTCCTTTTCGATGACCACGGAACGAATGTAGATGACCAAATCCTCGTCGGAAGCGCCTTCCCGCAGCAGCGTCCGCAAATCGTGATCGTCCTTGCTGAAAAGACACGTACGCAGCTTGCCGTCCGCCGTCAGCCGGATGCGCGAACAGTGGCCGCAAAAGGGCTGGGTTACCGGCGCGATCAAGCCAATCTCGCCCGGCGCACCATCGGCAAAACGGTACTTGCGTGCTGTCTCGCTGCGTCCGTGGGGGATCTGCTCCAGAGGCCATCGAGCGTGAATGCGCTGGTAAACCTGGGCCGCGGGAACCATCAGGCTGCGGTTCCAGTGGCGGTCCGCGTCCAGCGGCATGAATTCAATGAAGCGCATGATCGCGCCGCGTTCCCGCGCAAAGGCAGCGAAGGCTTCGACTTCATCGTCATTTGTGCCACGCACCAGTACCGCGTTGATCTTGGCCGGCGCTAACCGCGAATTCTGGGCGGCATCGATACCGCGCATGACCGCGGCGAAAGACTTCGTGCGCGTGATTTTCTCGAATTTCGCGGGATCGAGCGAATCCAGACTGATGTTGATTCGTCGCAACCCCCCCTGGATCAGGCGCTCACAGCGATCCGCCAACAGGTGGCCATTGGTGGTCATGGACAGGTCTTCGACGCCCAGGGCGTGCAACCGCTCGATGTAGTCTTCCACGCCTTCGCGCACCAACGGCTCGCCGCCGGTGATGCGAATTTTGCGAATGCCCAGGCTCAGGAAGACGCGAGCGAGACGATCCAACTCGGGCCAGCTCAAGATCTCGTCATGATCGCGGTAATTCTCCGGGTCGGCCGAGCGGCAATACACACACCGGAAATTGCACCGGTCGGTGATCGAAATGCGCAGATCGGTAATCTGCCGCCCGAATTTGTCGTGAAGCGTCATCCCCTACCTTTGTCGCCGCTCCTCCAAGAAATCTCTCTCGTGTGTCCCCGCCAGAGAATTTGTTGCCCTTTATTGGGCGAAGCGTTGTCACCCGAGCCGTTGTGAGGGATCTACTCTTGCCCTCGGATGCCCCAAGGGTCGCCCGGCAAAAAAACAAAAGCCCGAATCCGTTACTTGGATGTCGGGCACAGACGAAAAAGCACACATTTTCGTCGTCCCTCCTTTCCAAGCACGGGAGGCCCGGGCGTTTCCGCCCAAACCCTCAGCTCCGGCCAATCCCTGATCCAGCCGCCGAAGCTTCGCCCCCGCCGCCCTAGGCTTTCTCTCCCGTAGGCGCAGAGGTTCGGAGTCACCCCCAAGTGTACGCTCCTGGAAACCAAGCTGCAATTGAGGGCATCGCACAGTCGGACCCGGGTTAGCCCTGGAGGGCGTCTGTGATAGAGTTTTCGCCACGCCATGCGGATCTTCGTTCTCGGCGCCGGCGCCACCGGCTCCCTACTCGCACAATTGCTCGAGCGCCAAGGACATACGGTCTGGTGCGGTGATCGCGATCCCGAGCGTGGCCGCCGCTTTCTCGGCAAGCGCAGCACGATCGCGGTCACCGAGGTCAACGCGCGAAATCTCCGTGGCATCGTTCGCGCGGCCCGCGGCTGCAATCTTATCGTCAACGCCTCGGCATCCGTCTTCAATTTGATCGTAATGCGCGCGGCCCTGCACTTGCGCACGCACTATCTCGATCTCAGCTCGCATCTGACGCGCAACCCATTCAAGGCCGAACAGTTGGCGTTCACAAAACGCTTCGAGGAGAAGAACCGCACGGCGCTGATTAACGCCGGCGGGGCACCAGGGCTAACCAATCTGCTAGCGAAGCGCGCGTCGGAAATGCTCAACGAAGTCGAATCCGTGCAAATCCGTCTCTACGAAAGCACCGAAAGCCAAGACCCCATCTCGCAGTGGTCTCCGGAGGTGACCTTCGACGAGGCCATCTCCAGCCCGCGCGTCTACCGTGACGGGAAATTCCGCATGGAAAAGCGCTTCGCCGAGCTTGAAAAATTCCGCTTTCCCGATCCGATTGGATACGCGAACGTGGTGCTCGCCGCGCAGGACGAAGTGGCAACAATTCCCTATGTCATCGCGTTGCGAAATATGGACGTCAAGATTGGCGGCAACGAGTTCGACCGCCTACGGCGCTGGTACAAGCAGGGAAAGTTGTCAAAATCGCGCGGCATCGTGCGCCAACGCTTCCCGCAAACATCAACCCCGCGAATGATTGCGCGGCTGATCCGGCAAGGCATCCTGCAAAACGCGCGGTTCGCAGCAGCCATATTGGTGCGAGGCGTCAAGCGCGGGAAAGGCAAAAAAGAAGATCAGAACCTTCTCATTCGCACCGACTGCATTTTTCCAACGCTCTATCAAATCCGTCAGCAAGGTCTGTACACCACGCCCGTGGCCTACGCCACCGCCCACGTCGCAGCGCTGTTCATTAAATCTTTTCCGCGTCACGCGACCGGAGTTTTCGCGCCGGAAGCCCTGCCGTTGGAGACGCGCCGCGCCATCGTCGCCGGAATTCGCGCTCACAACGTAAAAATCACCCACAAAACAACGGTATTAAAGCCGAACAGCGACGACGAAGACCTCTAATCCCTCTCCCTGGTCTCCTCTTTTGCGACCTCAGTGCCAACTGCGTTCCATCCTTTGCCCTGTCCTTTTTCCTTCCCTTCCCTACGGCCGCGCCTCGAAAATTAAATTGAAGGGAGTCTGCGTTGCCCGGCGAAAGCGCGTGAATCCTCCGCTCGTCACCACTTCGCGCAAGCGTTTTTCGCCCGCTTGCGCTCCCAGTGCCAAACCGACTTCTTGGTCCAGCGAAGCCGGCGTGCACAACAACGTAGACGCTCCATAAAACGCGCGACCAATCGGATTTAAATTGTCTTCCAACGTATCCCCGGCGTTCGGCTCGACGATCATCCACGTCCCATCCTTCTTCAAGGTGCTGCGGACATGTGCCGAAGCCCCCGCGGGATCGCCCATATCATGCAGACAATCGAAAAATGTGACGAAGTCGTAGCCCTTGCCCGGATAGTCTTTCGCTTTCGCCACCTCAAATCGAATCCGGTCGCTTACCCCCGCATCCTTCGCCCGCTGCTTCGCAGTTTCAATGGACTTGTCGTGATAGTCGTAACCTACAAACTCCGACTTCGGATAAGACTTCGCCATCAAAATCGTCGACGCGCCAAGTCCGCACCCTACGTCAGCAACGCGACCGCCACTGTTCAGCTTCTCCTCCACACCCTCAAGTGACGGAATCCACGCAACGACGAGATTTGCGGCATACCCCGGCCGGAAGAATCGCTCCGTACCTTCAAAAAGTTCATGATGGTGCTCGTGCCAGCCCATTCCCTTACCCGTCTTGAATCTTTCCGTCAGCTGCTCTTCCGCTTTTACAGCCGCCAGAGCAACCTGGAAGGCGCCGGGCAGAAATACCGGACTGCTATCGTCCGCCATGGCGAAAGCCTGTTCCTCGCTAAGGTGGAATTTTCCAGCGCCGGCGTCGTATGTCACGTACCCGCCGGCGGCCTGAGCACTAAGCCACTCGCGCACGTACCGCTCCGCGGTTCCCGTCTTCTTCGCCAGTTCCGCGGATGTCTGCGGTCCGCTCGCCTCCAGAGCCTTGTACAAACCCAATTTATCACCGATGCGAATCAGTGCCGCGTTAAAGGTCGCGCCAAAATCGACCACGGCCTTAACAAGGAATTCGTGTAGTTTATCTTGATCGATGGCCATTGCTGCCTCCGTAGAAACCAATAAAGGTGCGCTAAGAGATTGACCGGATTTTAGGCTCGGGACGCCATCAAAGCAAGTGACGGGAGGATCAGCAGCAGCGGTTGGGGCGCGAGTAGCGCCGGTTCAGTTGATCGACGTAAAACTGCTCTTCGGTTAGGACGCCAGACGGCGAGGTAGTCCGGGTAGCGGAAGCGCGGAGATACCGTTCGTAAGCGGAGTCGCCGCACCAATCGCGAATCCCGCGCCAGAAGCTCCGCAATTTGCGCCGCCCGATTTTGAAAACACCTGCCATGGAAGCTAATCGTCTCCGTGCGCCACGCCGGAAAAACCCGGCGCCCACTGCGTACTCACATACGGCGCTTCGTGCAACACCGGCTTCGTCTGACGGCTGAGGATCACATACCACTGAATGAGTGCCTCGACGATCAAAACCAGCACCATCAACGCCAGTACCATCGTCACACCGGCGTCTAGCCGCTGATTAAAAATCAGCCGTTGCGTGTCGACGAGCTTTGCCGCAGGAATTTTCCCCGCCGCAATCTGCGCCACCAGCATGTTCGCATACGAAAGAAATCCAATCCGAGGATCGGCGGCAAAAATCTTCTGATAACTCGCGGTCATGGTGACGATCACCAGCCAAGCCATCGGCACCAGCGTCACCCAAACCCACCGCAAGCGTTCCATCTTTAGCAAAATGGTGGTAGCAACCACCAGCGCAACCGCCGCCAGCAGCTGATTGGAGATCCCAAACAGCGGCCACAGCGAATTGATGCCGCCCAGCGGGTCGATCACGCCCTGATAAAGAAAATAGCCCCACATTCCCACGATGATCGCGCTCGAAAGCAAAATTCCCGGCATCCACCCGGTGCGCCCAAACGGCTTCCACACCCGGCCGCCAAGCTCCTGAATCATAAAGCGGCCCACGCGCGTCCCCGCATCCAGCACCGTCAAAATAAACAGCGCTTCGAACATGATCGCGAAGTGATACCAGATACTGAGCAAGCGGTCGCCGCCGATGGTGCTCGAAAAAATCTGGGCCATGCCCACCGCAAGAGAAGGCGCGCCGCCGGCGCGATTCAGGAGCGTGATTTCTCCCACTTTATGAGCCAAATCCGTCATGGTTTGCGCCCTCAGCGGATAGCCCCAGCCGCTGATCGTCGTTGCCGCCGCCTCCGCCGTACCGCCCACGATGCTGGAAGGACTGTTGATCGCAAAATAGACGCCCGGAGGCATGGCGCAAGCCGCCACCATCGCCATGATGCCCACGAACGATTCCAGCAGCATCGCGCCATACCCGATGAAGCGCGCGTGGCTTTCGCGCAGAATCATTTTCGGCGTTGTTCCCGAGGAAATCAGCGAATGAAATCCGCTGATTGCTCCGCAGGCGATGGTGATGAAACAAAATGGAAAAATCTTACCGGCAAAAACGGGGCCACTTCCATCGATGAAGCGCGTCAACGGCGGCATCAAGACGTGCGGCCGCACCAGCAAAATTCCCGCCGCCAACGAAAATATGGCCCCCGCCTTAATAAAGGCACTCAGATAATCCCGCGGCGCGAGCAACAACCACACCGGCAGCGCCGAAGCCGCAAACGCGTATACAATCAGCGCGCCCGCCAACGGAATTCCGCCGATCGTAAAAGCCCGGGCCCAGGACGGCGAGTCCGCCACCCACTGCCCGGCGACGACCGCAAACAAAACCAGCGCCACCCCAATCAGCGAAGCCTCGAAGACGCGCCCCGGTCGGAGAAACCGCAGGTACAAGCCAAGCAACAACGCGATCGGAATCGTCATTGCCAGCGTAAACGTCGCCCATGGGGAAGACTTCAGCGCGTTCACAATCACCAGCGCCACGACTCCGAGCAAAATCACCATGATGGCCAGCACCGCGATCTGCGCCAGCAGGCCGCCGCGCCGACTGACTTCTTCCCTGGCCATTTCGCCCAGCGACTTTCCATCGCGCCGGATGGAGCAAAACAGAATAATGAAATCCTGGATGCAGCCCGCCACCACCGCACCGGCAATCAGCCATAGGGTCCCCGGCAAGTAGCCGAACTGCGCGGCCAACGTCGGTCCCACCAGTGGCCCCGGTCCTGCGATCGCCGCAAAATGATGGCCGAACAGAACCCACTTATTCGTGGGCACAAAGTCACGCCCGTCGTCGTGTCGCTCGGCAGGCGTCGCGCGCACATCGTCCAGCGCCAGAATCTTCGCCGCGACAAAAGCGGAGTACACCCGATACGCCACCAAGTAGACGCAGACCGCCGCAAGTACAAACCAGATCGCGCTGAGCGATTCGCCGCGCTGCAACGCAATCTTCGCGAGCGCCCAAGCGCCCAAAAGTGAAATCCCGACCCAAGCCAACGTTTTCAACGATTTATTCATGAGCGAAGCCGCTTAAATGCTGCAACAAGTGCTGAAGCGGAGGGCCAAGTCCTGTGAACTTCAATTCGCAGCCCCTGTAGCAGGCGAAGCGCACCGATACTGCGTGTCCACCGCCGCCAAAATCCGCTCCAACTGGTCGTGCTTTCGCTTCTCCGAAGACGGCAGGATATCCCATCCGGTAAAAACGGCAATCAAATCGTACTCCGGGATGACCATGAGTTGCTGGCCGCCGAATCCGTGCGCCGCCCACGCCAGTTTCTCGCCAGATTTTCCGTAAGGAACCAGCCACCACTGAAATCCGTATTTCCAACCGCCGTCTCCAGTGGAAATCGCGGGCGCCACCGACTGCTTGATCCAGTCCAGCGGCACGATCTGCTTTCCGTCCCAAAGGCCGCCCTGCAAGAAAAGCTGGCCAATTCTCGCCAAGTCGCGCGACGCCAGGTACAGTCCGCCCTCGGTGTCTGGCAAACCAAGCGGCGTATGCTTCCAGAAATAGTGCATGCCCAGCGGCCCGAAGAGGTGTTCCGCCGCATACTCATCGACGTTCTTTCCGGTTTCTCGCTTGAAGATATAGGCCAGCAGCTCGGTGACGCCGCTGTTGTATACGAACACTTTGCCGGGTTCGCTGACCATCGGCTGACCGATCACGTACTGCACCCAGTCGTGCGTCGCTTCCATCACGTCCGCGGAATTCTTGGGATCGTCGTAAGCCAAGTCTTCGTGCCACTCCAGACCCGCGGTCATCGTCAACAAATGTCGCAGGGAAATACGCCGCTTGCGATCGTCGACGTTCGCGATCTGGTAACCGTCGAAATATTTCAGGATCGGCGCGTCCAAATCGGCTTTGAACTCCCCGCGGTGCATGGCCAAGCCTATCGTGATGGACGTGACCGTCTTCGACACGGACTGCATCGTGTGCAAATCGCTGTGCTTGTAATACGGATGGAATTCCGTACTGAAATAATTGTACGGCCCGTGCAAATCGTGATTCAGCGGACCCGTTCTCTTCGCGCGTTCGCCATAGATCTTGTCGTAGGCGCGCGCATACGAGCGCTCAAAGGCCTGCTTTCCGCAGCGGATCACCAGCATGCTGTCCACCAGGCCGTACTTGCCGCTCGCCAGATCGGCGTCAAGCGCAGCCAACGCCGCCTGGTCCAGTCCGGCCGCTCCCGGCGCCAGTGCGGGCCACTCCTTCGCTCGCTCTCGCGCATCTTGCGCAGTCGTACGAGAGACGAATGCCAGTAGCGCGAGCAGCAACGCCAGCGTTCCATATCCTCGCGCCAATCTCATTCGTCGCCACCTCGAACCGCTACTCGCTCTCGTCAGGCCTCAATTCATTCTAAAACTCTTGCGCGGCTCATTCCGGCAAGGATGTGAACCGGAGCAGCGGATACACGTCGCGAAAAATCTTCGCAAGCTCCGCTGCGAACGACGTGCGAGTTGCGGTCGCGGGCGTCAGCTTCCGCCGAACAACCCAAGCGCGCAGCTTTTTCCAGTCGTCCGCGGAAGCCGGCCAACCCGATTGCTCAGTCCATTCGCCTTTTTCGACGGCGTACCAATAACTTTCGTAACGCCCCCTCAACCGCTTGTTCTGCCGTGCCGACCAACCTGGATCGGCGATGGAGCGAGGGTGAGCGATCTGCGCCAGCGCAGACTCCTTGTACTTTGACCCCGCGTAGATCCGGAATCCAGCCGTAACGCTGTTTGCCGAAATACCGGCATACAATTCCCCGGTTTCGCCATCGCCTGGAAATGGAGCGCAAAACTTGACGTACATCTGCACGCGGTACGGTGTCTTGTCCTTGGCAAACCGCGTATCGCGGTTGATGCGCGAAAAATTTCTGCCGCCAGGCGCGGCTGTATCGAAGCGCGAATCCAAAGCGAGTACGGCTGGCGCGGTGGCCTCCAGCAGCCGCCGGAAAGGCCGCACGACACACTCCTGATAACGCTCACGATTCGCGTCCATCCACGTCTTTTGGTTGTGGCGCGCCAGGTCGCGAAAGAACCGAAAGGTCTCGTGGGTGAAAATGCCCTTGGGCTTGGCCATAGTCTTCTTGAATCTGCCAGACTGCGCTTTTCGTAGCACGCGGCGTCGTTTAGGGTACACGATTCCCAATCGGCGTCAATTCGACTATGCTGTGCGGCGGCTTATCATGCGCTTTGGCAATCCTCTCAAAAGCCGGCCGCTTTTCGGCCGCAAATCAAGCCGATCGCTTCGCGATCGCAAATCCAATCGACCGCATCGCGGTCGCTCGCAACCAAGGATGGCAACGATGCGACGTCAGTTTTCCGATGTAAGTTTGCTGTTTGCTGCGCTTTTGGCGGCGTTCGGGTTGGTGCAGGCTTCGCGCAGCGTTCGAGCGGATGAAGCAAAACCCACGGCTAAGAAAGAACCCTGGAAGCCGGAAGATTTCATCTTCAGCGAAACCATCGGGCAGTATCGCGTTTCTCCGGACGCAAAATGGGTGGTTTGGATGAAATCCGCGGGTGACAAAGAAAAGGACGCGCGGTTCTCCAACCTCTATCTCTCCGGCCTCACGGAAACTCGCGAAATCGCTCTGACCCGCGGCACCGACCAGAACAATCAGCCGCGCTGGTCGCCCGACAGCGAAAAGATCGCGTTCCTCAGCACGCGGGCGCGCCCAAAGGCCAAGCCGGACACCGCGCCAATGCAAATCTGGCTGATCAATGCACACGGCGGCGAACCGTGGCCGCTCACCGAACTCGCCCACGCACCAAAGCAGATCGAGTGGCTGGACAAGGACACGCTGGTTTATAGCGCAGAAGAGGATCCTGCGCTGTACGAACAAGAAATGAAGAAAAAGAAAGACGACTCCGAAGTTGTTGACGACGCGGACCACGAACCGCCTGTTCGCCTCTACAAGATCAATGTGAAAGATAGCAAAATCACGCGGCTGACGACCAACACCGATTGGATCGAGACATTCGAGCTCTCCCGCGACATGAAGTATGCGGTGGCGTCGCACGCGAAAAGCCTGCACTACACGTTCGACCAGAAGGTTCGCCCGGTCGTGATTCTGCATGAACTCGGCAACGGTCAGGAGAAACAGCTTTTCGCCGACGTTCGCATCCGGCCCGAAGGATTCCAGTGGGCGTTCGATAACTCCGGTTTTTACATGGCGACGCCGTTTTCCACCGACGCGCGCTTCATGACCGCGGGAATCACGATCGTGTATTTCTATGACCTCGGCGGCGGAAAAGCTACACAGGTCGATCTCCATTACGAAAATGGACTGGGTTTCGACCTGCAGTCCGTGCCCGGCGGATTTGTAGCCCTGCTCGCCGCCGGCAGTCACGATGAGCCTGCTTTCTACTCCAAAGAAGGCGCAACATGGAAACGCCAGCAAATTGCCGGCGATCATGTAAAGAACATCGAGACAATCAACGTGAGCGAAGACGGAAAGACCGTCGCGTACGTTTCTTCGAGCGCCAGCAAACTGCCGCAACTCTATCGAGCGCAACTCGACGGCGACAAAATCGTTTCACCGGTGCAAGTCACGAAATTGAACGAAGGTCTCGTCAATGAGCGCGCCTATTCGAAAACCGAAATAATCCATTGGAAAGGTGCGAACGAGGAAACCGTCGAAGGCATCCTGTACTACCCGACGAACTACGAAGAAGGAAAGAAATATCCACTGATCACCGCGATCCACGGCGGACCCCAGGGTTCGGACAAGGATTTGTGGGGCGAGAGTTGGGCGTATCCGATTCAGCTGCTGACGCAGCGGGGCTCGTTCGTATTGCGCCCCAATTATCACGGCAGCAACAACTATGGGCTGAAATGGTCGGAGTCGATTTGCTGCGGCAAGTATTACGATCTTGAAACGCCAGACATCAATGCCGGTGTCGATTATTTGATTGCCAAAGGCATGGCCGATGCCGACAAGATCGCGACCATGGGCTGGTCTAACGGCTCGATTCTCTCCACGAGTCTCATCACCACGTATCCGGAACGCTACAAAGTCGCCAGCGTCGGCGCAGGCGATATCGAGTGGATCAGCGACTGGGGCAATGTTTTTTTCGGCGAGTCTTTCGACGCGTACTATTTCGGTAAATCACCGATGCAGGACCCCCAGTTGTACATCAACAAATCTCCGTTCTTCAAAATGGACAAGGTGCAGGCGCCAGTGCTTATTTTCCACGGCACGGCGGATACCAACGTTCCTCCGGCGCAAAGCTGGTCGTATTTTCGCGCGCTTCAGTATTACGGCAAGGTGCCGGTGAAATTGGTGCTGTTTCCCGGCGAGCCACACGGCCCGCGCAAGCTGACCCACCAGATGCGCAAAGTCGAGGAAGAAGTCGCGTGGTTCGACAAATATTTTTTCAAGACGGCAAGACCGGACAGTGAAGCAGTCAAAGAAGGTTCGCCGCTGGACGCCATGTTCCGCGCGAAGAAGATCGGCAGGTTTGGCGGCAACTACGGAACCGCGGTCACGGCAAACGGCAAGAACGTGCTGGTTCCCGAAGTTGTCCTGCGCGGCGATCTGGAGATTGGACGCTTCGAGGTCACCCGCGCGCAGTTCGCCGAATTCGACAAAAACTACAAACTCGAGCCCGGAACGGAAAATTACCCGGCGAGCGGCGTAACCTTCGAGCAAGCGAAGAGTTATGCCGCATGGCTAGCTAAGACGACGGGGCAAACCTGGCGGGTCCCGAACGAGAGCGAGGTCTCCGCCATGCACGAAAAGAAAGACGGAGAGAACACGCTTGACTATTGGGCCGGATATTCTCTGAATCCCGACGATGTCGCGCGCCTACAGAAAAAACTGACGGAACTTTCCGGGAACGCGCCTTTGCTGAAACCGGTCGGAACCTTCCCGGGCCAAGGCAAAGAAAATGAAGAGTTGATTTTCGATCTGGGCGGCAACGTTGCCGAATGGGCAGTCACGACAAGCGGTAAAGGTAAAGCCCTGGGCGGCAGCGCCGACCAGCCAACCGATCCACGGGCTTCGCACGAGCCTGCCGCCGCCTACATCGGGTTGCGTGTTGTTCGCGGAGACGCCAAACCCAAGTAGGCGGCAATAACGCCGAGGCACTACCGGGCCCTCGATTGGGGTGCGGCAATGCTGCGCCCCTACCGTAAAGTGGCGGAGATCGCGCGGCGGCCGGATTGGCGCTTGCGGCAGTACTCACGCCGGACTAGGCTTTCGTGCATGAGCAACTTTACTCCTACGGAGAGAACCAAAGTTAAACGCAAGCCGGATCGCGGCTCCTACGACCGCGACTTGATTTACAGCATTCTTGATCAGGCCTTTGTGTGCGCCGTTGGATTTGTCGTGGATGGGCTGCCATTCGTTGTGCCAACCAACTACGTGCGCGTGGGTGACAAACTTTTTTTGCATGGCTCGACGGCGAGTCGCTTGATGCGGACGTTGGGTAGCGGTGCGCCGTTTTGTCTGAGCGTTACGCTGCTGGACGGAATTGTTTTTTCGCCGACGGCTACCGGACACTCGGTGAACTACCGTTCGGTGGTGGTGATGGGCCAAGCAGAAGTGATCGAGTCGCAGGAAGCCAAGCTCGCGGCCATGCGCGATTTCGTCGAATACGTGCTTCGTGGACGCTGGGCAACGGTGCGTCCGCCGAGCGAGCAGGAATTGAAAGCGACGATGGTGCTGGCCGTTCCGCTCGTGGAGGCATCCGCCAAAGTGCGCACCGGGTTCGCGGTAGATGACGGCAAAGAGTACGAGGGATCGGCTTGGACGGGCGTCCTGCCTTTCAAATGGACACCGGGAGAGCCGCTGCCGGATCCACGCGGCAAACCGGACATTCCCGTGCCGGCCAACATTCAGCGCTATACGCGACCGGAGTAGCCGAGAAATGGAGGGAAAGGCCTAAGACCGAGAGCGCGGACAGAACCCGGAGTTCAAAGAGAAGTTTTGCTCTTGCCCGACATCGGTTTTCTTTGCGAGTTCAGCGTCTTGTTTCGTTCTTGCTTCGATCCTTTCTTTGCTGTTGTTCCAGATTTCTTTGATTTGAGTTTCTTGCGTTTTGCGGCGCGTTCGAGCATCCGTTGAACGATGAGCCGGATGCGTTTCTCGCGTGTACGAGTTTGCTTGGCGTTGTCGACGTATTGGAGGATCTGGCGGCGCAGCGCGACCGTGAGCGTGTTGAAGATTGCTAGGGCGCGAGGCGTGTCGGCCAGGCCTGCGGCTAGATCGGGTGGTAGCACCGCTTCGCGGGGCTCGTTGTCGACCAGCAGGGTGACCTCGACGGCGGCGCCGGCGTCGATGCGAAGTTTGCGCCAGATGCGGCTGTGGACGTGTAAGCGGTAAGAGCCGCCCCCTCGCGGCACCAGAGTGCTTTTGAACGGCAAGCCTTCGATCCAGCCGTGAACGGGAATATGCAGAGGATCGTCACCGCCTGCGCGGCAGATGGCTTTGGAAACGTCGCGGGGAATGTCGACGCATCGCATGATCCAGATTTTCTGGATCTTGGCGGGGAAAACGTGTGGTTGGTCAAGCCGGTTCATGGGCAAGCAGGATAATGCGGTTGCGATGCCCTAGCCAAGATCTGAAGTAGTCCCGCCTGGTTACCCTGGCCCGGTTCTTGCCGAACAGGAGGCGCAGGGATCCGGGCACCTGCAAGCCTCGTTTCGGTTTAGACCTTTGGCCACGCCCGCCTTTTTTTTTTGGCAGTTGTCTCGATGCTGCTGATTTCAGTGGTCTAAGAAGTTACGTGCTTGTCTGCAAGCTGCACAATCCGCAGGAGTTACGGCTGTCGTTGGTGGTTGCGGTTTTCGCACCTGCCTCGTGGACCTTCGCCGGTGGTTCACGGCAAGAACGGCAGCTGCTGCCGGGCTATCGGGATTGCAAGGAGGCGGTTCTGAATGGGTCGAAGCTCGAAACCGAGGTCGGCGCGTAAACTATAAGAGTTATTACACTATAAGGTTAACTTTTATCGGTGATTCGTGAACTCGCGGTTACTTTTGGGGGGAGGAGCCGGCGAACGCGGTGGCTACGCCGAGGGAGATCAGCATGCCGCCGCTGATGTATCGCTGGGTGCGCATGGCTCGGGCGTTGCGCCGGAACAGATTGGCAACCGTGCCTGAGGAAAGAGCCCAGAAGGTATCGGTGGTTGCGCCTAACAGTGCGAAAAGGAGCCCCAGAAACAGGATTTGGGAGGCGACGTTACCGCGCGAGGCGTCCACGAATTGCGGGAGAAAGGCGAAGAAAAAAAGGGCGGCCTTCGGATTCAGCACGTTGACGACGATGCCTTGGGCAAAGATGCGGCTGAGCTTCGCCCGCGGGGCGTCTCCGGACAGCGCGAAGGGCTCTTCGCGGCGGATTTTCTGGATGCCGAGATAGATCAAGTACGCCGCACCGAGATACTTCACCGCCGCGAAAGCCACCGCCGACGACATAAGTAGCGCGGAGAGGCCTACGGCTGCAGCGGCGGTGTGGACCAGCGACCCTACAGCGATCCCCAGCGCGGAGACCAAACCGGCGCTGCGACCGTAGCCGATGCTGCGTCCCACGATGTAGAACACAGCTGGCCCGGGAATCACCAACAGGAGCAGGGCTGCACTGATGAAGAGCAAGAGTGACGGGGTGCTAGGAATCATGGGGTTTAGGCCGCCGCGAGGCGGAGCGGCCCGCTTTTCGTCATGAACACGGTTCTCTCCGGTGAACTCCGTTGAGAGGAAGCATCAGCTTCACGGGCTAAGCCCGGTATGCGGCGCGTCTCCTATGCCGGGGCTGAAGCTCCGACCTCCTAGGAATCAGGGCAGCTGCGATATGGCAACGTGGATCTTGCCGTGTCAGTTGCAGCCGCAGCCTCCGCCGCAGCAGCCTCCGCCACCGGACGATGGCGTGAACGATTTTGCGGAGGCGCCGTTGGCGGATCCGTTTGTGGAACTGAAGACGGACAATTGGATCGAATTCTGTTTGCTGGCGCAGCTTGGGCAGGCGATTTCCTGCGTCTTGTTGAAGACGATCTTCTCGAAGTGGGTTTGGCAGTCGTCGCAAACGTATTCGTAGATGGGCATTTCTCGACCTCGATAAGTTCCCATCAATTATATATCAGGTTTTGAGACGCGAATGAGCATCCGAAGGCAGCGACACGTGGGAGGAGCCTTGTGGCGTCGCTTGGTGGCGATGTCTGAGCGCCCCACGAACGACCTTCTGACGCCAGGGCTCGACGCCGCAACGACAGCATGGGCTTGGTTGAACGGGGCTCCGCCCTCTTGATCCTTCGAAGCTCGCCAGCCCTTACAAGCGTTTCTTAGTCGCCGGCTACGGCTTCGGTGGCTTTTTCGGGTTGCGGAGTGGTCGCGCCGTTGCCGTTCGAATGGCCGTTGCCGTTTGCGTGGCCGTTGCCATTTCCGTTGCCGCTGGCTGGGGCGATGTTCACCGGCTTGCCTGCGTTGACGAAATTAGCCGGAACGGCTTTGGCGATGTCGGACACGGTGCCGATCTGGACCACAGTCGGCTGAGGCTTCTTCAGGACTAGTTCTTCGTAGATGGCGCGGACCTTGGCTTGTTCTTCGAAGGCCTTCTTGCGGCGGGCGCGATCTTCTTCTGCTGCGGTCTGCGGGATATCGTGCTCGAGATGGCGGACGCGGGCGGCGTCTTCGGTGTCGATCCTGAGGGAGTGCTCGAAACTCTCAAGATTGACCTTTTTGCCCTTGGCGTAGATTTCATGCTTGCCGTGGTTCTTGTACCACTCAGCGACAGTCGCGTTCTTGTGCATGTTCTCGATGATCTGCCGCCAGCCTACTCCGGTGTTGTAAGCACAGAAGCTGATTTCGCCCTGCTGCGTGGCGTACGGGATGATGCACATTTCGGTGCGGCGGAAGTCGTAGTTGAACAGATCCTGGAACCACATGCCGGCGATGAACAGGAAGTTCCACGGGTCGCTCTGGCGGCGCTTCATGGCGTCTTCGTAGGTGCGGTCGGGAGACGTACGGCCATACTTGACGGTGGACTTCTTGGTTAGCGCCCAGGTCTTGTCGAATTTCTTGAACAGGTCGCGGAGTGTCAGACCCTTGGGACCCTGGAAGGGTTTGTAGTTCTTCAGAAGGGCCATGGCCATCATGAAGTTGGAGAATTTCTTGCCGCGAGCGGCGTCGGTGATGGCGGTAACGTCCTTGGTGAGCTGCACGGCATCGAGGAAGCGCGGAACCGGCGCCCATTCCTTGGTCTCCTTGTTGATCATCATGGCGGTGCCGACGCCGCAATTGGGGTGGCAGCCGCAGGAGAGCGAACCCCACTGGGATTCGTTACCCTTGACCATGTCGGCGAAGCCGGCAAAGGTGCTGATGAAGGAGATGGGGAACCAGTCGCGGGTGGGCTCGACCTTGCCGACCTGGGTGCTGACGTCCTTGGCGAGGTGCGACAAGGTGTAGCGCTGGCGGAGGCGGCGTTCCGGGGTGATGTCTTCGTCGCGGCCGGTGAAAGAAACCGGCTGGAAGCTGACGAAGGCGATTTTCTTGGGGTTTTCCATCGCGAACTTCACGATGGCTGCCGACCTGGTCGTTGTTGACGTTGTTGACGATGGTGACGACCAGGACGATTTCGATGCCGGCTTCGTGCATGTTCTCGATGGCGCGGAGCTTGACGTCAAAGAGATTGCCGATCTGGCGGTGGCTGTTGGCGTCGTTGCCGATGCCGTCGAACTGCAGGTAGGCGTAGCGCATGCCTGCTTCAAAGGCCTTCTTGCAGAATTCCTTGCTCTTGGCGAACTCGATGCCGTTGGTGGCGGCTTGGACGCTGTTGTAGCCGATCTTGCGGGCGTAAGAGACGGCGTCGAGGAAGTAGCGGGCTCATGGTGGGCTCGCCGCCGGAGAACTGCACGGACATCTGGCGGCGCGGCTTGATCTTGAGAGCGTTGTCGAAGATTTCCTTAACTTCGTCCCAGCCGAGCTCGTGAACGTAGCCGACCTGGTTGGCGTCCATGAAGCAGGGATCGCACATCATGTTGCAGCGATTGGTGAGGTCGACGGTAAGAACGGAGCCGCGGCCGTAGCGGACGGTGGACGGAGCCGTGCTTGTGGAGATCTTCGTCGTTGTGGGCGGGAATGTCGCGGCCGGGGAACTGCTTTTCGATCCAGTCGAGGAATTTGGCGTCGATGGCCATCATGTCTTCGTAGTGGCCGTGGATCGGGCAATCCTTGATCATCCAGATTTCGCCGTCGCGTTCGACGATCTGGGCTTTGATTTCGCCGACCTTCTCGTGCATCAGATCGCGCCAGTCTTTTTTGCCGGCGATGATCGCTTCGCGCGCTTCTTTGACGCAAGCGGGGCACAAGCGAATCGGTTTGCCGCGGAAAGCCGAGTGTTGGCTTGGTCTTCTCCCAGGACTTGAGCAAGCGGCTTATCCGACCACTGCGGGGTGACCGAAGGATTCGGATTGCGCTTGTTGAAAAATTGAATCGTGTTGAAGCGTGACGGCTGCGGTCTTGCAAACCGCCCAATCGATGGCTCCTGCATAACCTGCGTGCCTACTCTATTCGGCATAAACCTCCACCCTCCACTTTCGAAAATGCGAGCTACCTTGGTTCCACGATTCGATGCAGCCCGCTCGACATCGTGAAAGATCCAACGATTGCCCCCGGGCTTAAAATACCGTACCATGTCGCAGGGAACGGCCAATAAGTCTTTGGACCTCGTATAGTTTGAGGGTAAAGGGGGAGGAAGCCAGTGGGTTGCGGCGAACGGTCGAATTTAGGGGGTCGAACGGTAGAGAGGGGTATTTGGGGGGTTGATCTAGGGGTCGGCTGGAGAGGGGTTACTCGTGAGCGATTTTCGGTCCGGAAAGGACGCACCCCGGACGTGTGCCGGAACGCAAAAACGTGACCGAAGGGGAGTCCTACTCGTTTAGGACCGGCCGCAGTACGGCGATTACAAAATGCGCGAAGTGCGAAGCGCCTTCATCGAGTTGCAGCCAGCGAACGACGCAATGATCGGCTAGATATTTTCCAACGCGAGCTTCGGCGATTCCTAAATGGGACGCAAGCTGCGGCTTGATGGAGTCGGAGCCGCGACGACTGGAGCCACCGCGCAGAAGATTGGCGATGGCGATGCGCAGAGTTTGGCAAGCCTCGACGTAGTAGTAGCTGGTGAGATCGGAATCGGTGAGGAGGAACACGCCCGGACCGGCCGGCGCGCGGTCGGCTTCGTCCAGTTTGACCGGGGCACAGGTCAGCAAGCGGCGGAACTGCATTTCCAAAAGAGAAAGACGAGAAGAGAGTCCCGGGTCGCCGTAGCGGCCCCGCAGAGCGATACCACCGGCATCGCCCATAGGCTCGACGGGAAGGCGAGGCATGGCGGCTTCGGGCGCTCTTGCTAACCGTGGCTCGGCAGGTTCTTCGAACGCGGCGGGAACGGGGATTTCCGCGCGGTGATGCGCCGGGGCGGCAGAAGTTTCGCGCTCGACGCCGCCCTTGCGGCGATTGCGGCCACCACGTCGGCCGCGACGCCTGCGGGGACCTTCGGCAGCGGTTTTCGGGGCGGAGGCGGAATCCGAGGGCACTGCGGATGGCTCGTCCGGCTGCTCGTCGTGTTGAGAAGCCGTGGTAACGATCGCTTCAAAAACCGTGGCGCTTTGTTCGAAGGGAAATCCAGGCTCTGGAAGAGCCGTAGGAGGCGCGGCGAGCGCGGAAAAATCGGATTGCGATTCAAGCGGCGCCTCGCCACCGAGCCGGATGGCTGCTTCTTGCGCTTTAGTCTTCCAATCGGCGCGGCGAAAACGGGCAGCGGCGGTCGAATACCATTTTGCGGCTTCGGCATTCTGGCTGGCGGTTTCGAAATGGCGCGCCAGCTCAAAGGCGACCATGGCATCTTGCGTTTTCTCGTAAAGATTCGAGAGCTGCGCTGCGGGATCTTTGCCGGTACGTGCGCGACGAATGCGCGCGGTGATTTGTTTCCAGTCCGCCATAGATTGATTACTTGAGGCATTGTAACAGTGAGAGGCGCTGGCTGCTAGTGCGACACGGTGAATACCAGCGCGGGAGGCGGAACCGGCAAGTGAGCGCCTGTTTCGGCACACGCGGTTTTACACGTTGACGAGCAATGCGGGCCTAAGTATCCTTGGCTTTAGCCCTTTTGGAGAAGCGATGGCGCGCTTGCGCGACCTCTCACGGATAACCGCCGCCGTAGTCTTGTCTTTCGGATTGACCGCCGCTTCTATCTCTACTGCATCGACGACTGGCTTTGGGACGGTTGTCTCCGCCCAACATGCGCATGTAGGACGAGCGGCGGCCTCTGTAGGGACCACGGTTTTCCCCGGCGACAGTCTGGATACCGAAGAGCTCGGGAGCCTGCAAGTGCGAGCTGGCGCGGCGCGGTTGCTGCTAACCGGAGCCAGCCGGGTGACCTGGACTGCCGAAGAAGGAACGCCGGCAGCGACGCTCAAGAACGGCACAGCGATATTTTCCACCGCGAATACCAAGGCCTTTGCATTGCACGCTTCCAGCGCGACAATCCGCCCAAAGGGAGACGGCCCGACGGTGGGCAGCGTTTCGATCATCAATCCGAAAGAGTTGAGGGTGAGCTGCTCGCGCGGTACGCTGGCGATTTCGGTGGACGACGACACCAAAATGATTTCAGAAGGCACCGCGTATCGCGTAGCACTCGATCCCGACGACCAGCAGCCCTCCGACACCAATACGCAGAACAACTTCCCAGGAAAACGCAAAGAGCCAAAGAAGTCGGGCCGGGACAGGTTCTTGTTGTATGTGATTGTCGTCAGTAGTGCCGCTACCGCCGTCGCCTTGTATTATGCGCTGGAGAGTCCAGATAAGCCGTAAAGCAAATCGTCGGTCTCCGCAGCTGGTTATTTCACTCTGAAATTCAAAACCAAGAAAGCGCCCTGATTATGCGGCGGCGATCACTTCGATTTCCACCAGCGCGTCTTTGGGCAGGCGGGCTACCTGGACAGTGGACCGCGCGGGAGGGGCGGCCGTGAAGTAGCGTCCGTAGACTTCGTTCATCGCGGGAAATTCATTCATGTCTTTCAAGAAGACGGTGGTTTTGATGACGTGATGGAGGTTCGAGCCTGCGGCTTCCAAAATTCCCTTGATATTTTCGAGCACCCTCTCGGTTTGCTGGCGAATGTCGCCGGCAGACATTTCGTTGGTTTTGGGGTCGAGCGCCACCTGGCCGGACAAATAGAGAAAGCCATTCGTTTTCACGGCTTGGGAATAGGGGCCGATGGGTTTAGGTCCGCGGTCGGTGGTGACGATTTCTTTCACGGTGTGGTCTCCTTTGGATTCGAAGCGATCGCGCCAGTGGTGATTTCGTAGCGGGCGCGGAAATCGTCCGGGACGCCGGGATGTTTCATCCAGTGACGGACAAATTCAGCGACATTCTGATGCGTCTCCTGTTCGAATGCGGCAATGAAGTCGTCGAGATCAAAGCCGCCGCCGCGTCTCGCGTAGAGCATGTGGCTGAGGGCTTTGTTGAAAATGTCCTGGCCGTAGCGGTCCTGCAACGCGAAGAAGAACAGGAGACTCTTGGCGCGGGTGACGGGCGCTTCTTCGGGTTTACCTGTAGTGGCCTGCCGCGGAACGAGAGCGAGAGCGCGGCGAATTGTTTCCACGCGGACTTGCGCCCCCTGGACAGCTTCGCGGCCCCGAGATGCGGCGAACGCGGGCAATGCGGAGAGCGGCGGGTCTTGTTCGAAGAAGCCGGGATTTTGGCCGTAGCCCAGCCAGCTCGATGCGAGCGAAGGGGCCGCGGCAGCAACGATTTCCGACGCGCCGGAACGCAGATCGACCACTACGGTATCGAGCGAGGCCATTTCCGCGGAGGGCTTGGCACCAGGCTCGGAAATCATCGGCGCATAATTGGAGGCCGCAACGGTAAAACAATTGTCGACAACAGGACACTCCACGATCCAGAGTTGATGGGATTCCTGGCTGCGCGTTCCGAACATCGCATCGTAAGCATGGCTTGCAGTGATGAGCGCCGCGGCTGGCTGGCGCAGGGCATTCGAATCCTGAGAAGTGCGACTCCAGAGATTTATGGTTTCCGGTTTCTCGTTGAATTGAGTGCCGGTATAACGGCCGGCGATGATGAATGGATACCCATCCTTGGCTTGCTGAACGATGCGCAGGGTTTGTTCGCCGCCGCTGCGCGAAATCTTAGGTTTGCGGCCACTGGCGTGAACGAGGAAACCTTCCGGGACGCGGAGAGTGAGGAGCCAAGTATCGGGAGGCACGCCGCCGGTAGCAAAAGCGCCCCGGGCGGGTAAGAGTTGAGGGCTCCAACCCTCAGCGGGCAGGAAGAATGCGTCGGGAGCGAAGCTGAAGGTAGGTTCGCCTGGAGGAGCGGGATGGTAGTCCATCGATAGATGTAACGCGTGGGTGGAGGAAATCGGCCACGCTTCGGGAATTGCAAGAACAACGTTGCGTGGATTGTCGGGCGAGGTCGCGAATGTAAGAGCGTGGCCGTCCCAGTCGGCTTGAGGGTCGGCAAAGTGGAATCTGCGGCGGCCGGGCAACCGCAGTTCGAGCGAGGAGAGTGGTTGATTGCCATCGTTGCGGAGGTGATAGACCGCTTCAATGTGAACGGTGGGCTGCGAACTGACGACGAAGTGAACCTGAATTTCCTGTTTCGCAACGGTATAGCCGGGGCCGAACGCTGCCGTGCACGCGGCAGCGTAAAAGCCCGCGGTAAGCGCGGCCACAAAGAAGAGAAGACGCGAGCGGATTATTAGCGTCAAAGCGCCTTTGATTGTAGCGAGTGAGCCGGGCTGAGGCAAAAGCGGTTTGCGCGGCCGGTGTGCAATGGACCGGAACACGCCAATGCCAACTAGCGCGATTTGCGGCCGTGGACGCGCACAAAATCTGTGTGGGCATGATTGCGAACGGTTTCGCGCAAGGTTGCCTCTTTTTCGGCTTGCTCTTCGGTGATGCCTTGGTTGATGCGCTCGAGGATCTGCTTTTCGGTGAGGCCAGTGTTCTTGAGGCGGCCGATCGCGGCGGAGCTAAGTGTAGGCAGGCCCTGCAGGTCGCGTTGAAGGATAACCTGGACGGTGGAGTCAGACAGGCCAATCAAGCGAAGCATGACGGCGTCGCCGCTGATCGAATCGAGCTTATCTGCGCGAGCAAAGCCGACAACATCGGACTCCGTGTAGCGCGCTCCCAAGAGGCTCGCAACCGACTCGGTGCTCGTAAATGGATGATGGTGCGAGCGGGCTGCGGAAATCAGCGCGACGCAGGTGTCGTCGGTGACGCTGGCATGCTTGAGGCTGACCAACTGCTGGATTTCGGGGTCTGAAATGTTGAGCGGCTTGAGCTGCTCGATGGTGGCCGAGCCCATCCCGGCTTGATCGAGCGGGCGATAGTCCGTGAGCGGGTGCTGATGGCAACCGCTGGCCAGGAACAGCGAAACGCCGAGAGTCAGGTGACGGTGCTTCATATTCTTATTGTAGGCGTGGCAAGCAAGCGCACGTTGTCGTGTGCTGTGGGCGATACCCGGCGAAAGGACAGGGTGACTAGTCAGTGCCCATTGTGCGCTACGAACTTTAGTTTACGTCTGATAGACGCGTTCAACGCCGTATACACCTGTGATTTTGCGAATACTGGCCAGGATGGACTCGAGTTGGCGGCGATCGATGATTTCGAGATTGACGTCAATCTGCGCGTTCAGGCGGTCCGGACGGCTTTCGAGGTTATGAATGTTGCAGCCCGCGTTGCTGAAGACCGCGGTGATATCGGCCAGCAGACCGGCACGGTCCTTCGCGCGAACAACCAGATGGACGAGAAATTTAGCCTCACCTGGAGTTCCCCACTCAACGGCGATGCGGCGCTCGGTTTGGTACAGCAGGTTCTGCACGTTCGGACACGTACGAGTGTGCACTGCGACTCCTCGCCCGCGCGTAATATAGCCAACAATATCGTCACCCGGGATCGGATTGCAGCACTTGGCACGATAGACGAGCAGGTCATCGTGTCCTTTCACGATTAGCGGCGCTTCGCCGAATCCAAGCATTCGCTTAACGGTCTTAACGAGCGTGGGTTTGGACTCTTCCACTTCGGCCTGCGCACCCTTCTCAGGTTCGCCAAGAACCCGAGTTAGCACCTGCCGCGCCGAGTATTTTCCGAAGCCGACAGCAGCGTAGAGGTCTTCGAGCTTCGAGAGACCATAGTCGGAAGCGAGCTTGAGCAGATCCTCCTCCGGAATCTTCTTCAGGCTGCGACCGAAGTGGCGCGCTTCCTTTTCCAGAAGGCGTGTTCCCATTTCCGTGGCTTCTTCGCGTTCCTGGACATTGATCCAATGCTTGATCTTGGTGCGTGCGTGAGGAGATTTGACGAAGCTCAGCCAGTCGCGACTGGGTTTGTGTCCCTTTTGCGTCAGAATTTCGACGACGTCGCCGCTGACGATTTCGTGGCGAAGGGCGACCATCTGGCCGTTCACCTTTGCGCCGACGCACTGGTGGCCCACTTCGGTGTGTACGGTGTAGGCGAAATCCACCGGCGTGGCGCCGCGTGGCAGCTCCAGCACTCTCCCTTTCGGCGTAAATGCATACACTTCCACCGGGGCGAGATCCACTTTCAGGGTAGAGAGAAACTCGCCGGGTTCCTCAAGCTCCTGCGACCACTCAATCAGTTGACGCATCCAGGTGATGCGCTGATCGTCTTCAGACGCGGGTTTGTCGTCTTTGTATTTCCAGTGAGCGGCGACGCCTTCCTCCGCCATGTGGTGCATTTCCTGCGTGCGAATCTGCACTTCGAACGGCTGGCCATTGTGGATCACGGTGGTATGCAAAGACTGGTAAAGATTCGGGCGGGGCATGGCGATGTAATCTTTGAATCGCCCGGGCACCGGCCGCCAGATGTGGTGCATTACGCCGAGAGCCGCGTAGCAATTGCGCTCGTTGTCGGTAATGACACGGACGGCAAGCAGATCGTACACCTGTTCCAGACTGCGCTCTTGACGGATGATCTTGCGATGAAGGGAGTACAACCCTTTCACGCGCGCCGCCAGCTCGGCAGGGATGCCGTTCTCTACGAGCTTTGTCCGAATGGTGGCTTGCACCTCCTCCAGAAACTTGAGATAGATCGGCGCCTTGTCGGTGACCTCTTTCTGCAAGGCGAGGAACGATTCGGGTTCGAGGTAGCGGAAGGAAAGATCCTCAAGTTCATTACGGATGATGCCCATGCCCAACCGGTGCGCGATGGGCGCATAAATGTCCAGGGTCTCGCGCGAGATGCGCTGCTGCTTTGCGGAGTCAAGATATTCGAGCGTGCGCATGTTGTGCAGCCGGTCGGCCAGCTTCACCAGCACGACGCGGACGTCATGCACCATGGCGAGAACCATCTTGCGAACGTTCTCCGCCTGGCGGGCTTCCGGCGCCATCATGTTCAGACGGCTGATCTTGGTAACGCCTTCCACGAGGTGCGCGACCTCCGCGCCAAAGCGCTCCTCGATCCGAGAAACCGGAAACTCGGTGTCCTCAATGACGTCGTGCAAAAGGGCGGCGGTCAATGTGGTCGCATCCAGGCGCATGTCCGCGAGGATATGCGCGACCTCCAGAAGGTGGATGAGGTAGGGTTCGCCGGAACGGCGGACCTGAGTACGATGGCGTTCCGCGGCGATTTCGTACGCGCGGCGAACAAGCCAGGGATCTTCTGAAGGACGGTTTTTACGGAGCTTGACGAGGAGTTCTTCGAGGCGGGCGTCGAGTTGGCGCTCGGTCCGGTCCCGATTAAAATTCAGCGGTACGTTTCCTGCAGACGGCATGTACTAGTATACGCCAGGTGCGCAAGAGCCGCGAAAGACCCGGCCCGCCCCGAAATCCGGGACCGCTATAGAAAGCGTCACGCGTTAAAAAAAGGGCGCCCTCGGTGGTGGACGCCCTTCCCTAAAATTGGATCTGATAGACGTTGCGGAGTTCTTGCTCTGCGCGGTCTACGACACGGTTTGCGGCTGATCCGCGCGCTTCTGTTTGATCTCCTTCACCTTGTCGACGAGATCGTCTGCCTGCTTCAACAAGCTCGCGCGTTCGTCTGGTGTTTCCACCATATCGGCCTTGCGCCGGTACAAGAGGTTCAAGTAAGCCATGGCGTCATCGTAGTCCGGCCGAAGAGAAATCGCCTTCTGCAGGTCGGTTATTCCTTCGTCGATGATCGTTCCATACTTGCTGGCATATTCGGTTCGAACGGCTGGAGGAAGCGGATCGGTGTCCCTCACCTGCTTCTTGATATTGTCCTTGTTGTAGGCCACGCGCATTTCCCCGTTGGCCCGGAAAGCCAGCGTCCAATCAATGACGCCGATCCAGTAATAAGGCTCAGGATCATCGGGCTTCAATTGGATGTGGCGCTGGTGATAAGACTTCGATTCTTCGAACTTTTTGGGATCGAATGGCTGACCGGCCATCTGAAATAAGATCGAGCCGATGCCGTCGATCGCGGAGAGATTGTTGGGATCCTTATCCAAGACTTCCTTGAATTCAGCGACCGCTTGCTGGCCGCGCGCCAGGTTCTCCGCCGACGGAGCGCCCGGAATGTAAAGGCTGGCGTAAGCCGTTGCGAGGTAGAGGCGTGCGTTCAGCAGGTCGGGATCGGCCTCTTTGGCCTGCTTGAAATCCTCGATCGCCGCGTCGGACTGGCCATTTTTAAACGCAGCCACGCCCTTATTCAGAAGATCGCGGGCCTTTAGCTTGCTGCAACCCGACGCCGCAAACGCGAGCACCGCGAGAGCAGCAACTGCCGCCATCCGGCGAGCGATTCGAACCGATCCATAAGTCATCGATGCATCCATCCCTGCTGTGGCGCGACCCAGAACAGTCAGCGCTTAGGATTCACGTCCGCCCTGCGAAGGGCAACTTAACCGGTCTAGTGGCCTTGTTCCAATTGTGGCGTTAACAGCCCGACAGAAGATATGCCTGCCGCCTGCATCACGTCAATCACTTTAGCCACTACCTGAAACTCGACGGTGGCATCACCCCGAACAAATGCCGTGCGGTTCGCCCGCGACTGGAAAATCTCTTCCAATCGGCCGCGCAGCGCCTCCCACGCAACGGCTTGCCCGTTGATTTTTAAAGAGCCCCCGCCGAGCACCTGAATCACGATGATATCCGGTTCAATCCGCGGCTGCGGAGCTGGCAGCGCTGGCTGCGGTATTTCGGCTTTTAGCCCCGTCTGCCGGTGCGGAATGATCATGAAAATGACCAGAAGCACGAGCAGGACATCAATCAGCGGAACCACGTTCATTTCGGACACGATCCCGCGTTTCGAACCACCAACTGAGATTGCCATGAGCCACCTCGCCGTGAAACATTGGCCCCGCGAGGAGGACTCTCACATCACCCTGAGCTTTCGTGACCGCCAATCCGCTTCAAAGAGGTCACGAAAAAACTTACTGGCCGGCCTCGATCTTCGCCGTGATCAACCCGACTTTGTCGATGCCCGCGCCGCGCATGATGTCGATGGCGCGCGCGACTTCGGCAAACAGTACATCGTTATCGCCTTTGACGAAAGCAATTTTCTCGGCGCGGTCTTTGAAGATCTGTTCGATACGCGGGCCCAAGCCGTCCCAGGTTGCGTCTTCGTTGTTGATCTTGACCTTGTTGTTCGTCAACACCTGCACGACGACGGTCTTATTTTCCAAATCCTGATTCTGCTGCTGGTTCGGATTAGGCTGCGGCACCAGCGTGTCCATGCCCTTCGGCGTCAGCGGCGTGATCACCATGAAAATAATCAGCAGCACCAGTAAAATGTCGATCAGCGGAACGACGTTCATTTCCGCCATCGCACCGCCCTTGTTTTCGCCAACACTCATTCCCATAGGACTTCTCCTGTTGGCCTGCCTCTAGCGAGCATTGCAGGCCAGTAAGCCGCGCCGTGTGGGAATCGGCGCGGCCCATAACATCTTGATACTCAGCAAACGAATGACGCTAACTTCACACGAATTGCGCAACGTGCGCCCTACTCTTAGTCTCCGGTCGGTTGTTGCTGGCCCGGAGGCGGAGGAGGCGTTGCCTTGCCTTGATTCTTCTCCGTGAGCAAACCAAGTTGATCCACTCCGGCCGATCGAATCTCATCGACAACCGCGACTACGTCGCCGTACTTCGCTCGAGCGTCGCTCTTTACGTATACGGTCTTGTCGAGGCGATTGGAAATGCGATCCTTAATTTGGCCGGTTAGATCGTCTTTACTGGTAGCGGTGTGCCCCAGGTAGATGGCGCCATCGCGTGTAATGGCCACGACGATCGCGTCATCCTTGTCCGCGTCCTGCATATCGCGGGCGCTGTCGGTCCTGGCCATGTCCACCGGCATGTTCTTCTGCAACATCGGGGTGACCACCATGAAGATGATCAGCAGAACGAGCATGATGTCGGCCATGGGAATGACGTTGGGCGAGGCCATTTGACTGCCAGCTTGCGGCTTGTAACGGCCTGATTCTCCTAAGTGATGTGCCACCGGATACCTCCTGCTTACTTAGTCTTCGCGCCGCGACGCAGAATGAAGTAGTTGATGAGCTCCATCGACGAATTGTCCATCTCGACGTCGAAGGCTTCGACCTTGTTCGTGAAGTAGTTATAGGCCCACACGGCCGGAACCGCGACCAGGAGACCGAACGCCGTGGTCACCAATGCTTCCGCGATACCGCCGGCAACCGCTGATAGACCGGTCGCTTTGCTCTGCTCGATACCTTTAAACGCGTTCAAGATGCCGACCACCGTGCCGAACAATCCGACGAATGGAGCCGTCGAACCAATCGTGGCCAGGGCGGACAGGCCGCGCTTCATTTCCGCGTGGACGATGGCGACCGAGCGTTCGAGACCGCGCTTGGCGGCTTCGATTACGTCGGCGTCCGACACCTGCTGCGAAGCGGACTGGAACTCCGAGAGTCCCGTCGCCACAACCTTGGCGATGTGGCTCTTTTTGTTGCGCTCGGCGATGGCGATCGCTTCGTCGAGTTTGCCGTCCTTCAGGGCACCGGCAACCTGCTGTACGAACACGCGCGACTGTTTGCGCGCGGCGCTGTACATCAGCGCGCGGTCGATCATCACACCGAACGAATACACGGAAAGGACGAACAGGATACCGACAACGACTCTGGGCAAGGTGCTCATCGAAGACCACATGCTCCGCAGATCCCAGGAAGTAGCCTGAGACTGAAGGAACAGGGCCGTATAAACATACAAGGTGGCTACCATTCGTTTGCTCCTTAAAGTTCTGGTGACACCGGCTGGGCCGGGGCCAACGAGAGTGTTTGCTAAGTCTGTTACGCGGAACGCTGCGCCGGCCCCACGACTGGCGCAGCGAGCCGTACTACTGGTTCAGAGAGAAAATCACGTCGATCGTGGTATCGACTTCCACCGGTTCGCCGTTCAACAGTGTTGGCTTGTACTTCCACTGCTGTACGGCATCCATCGCCGCGCGAACGAGGAGCGGATGCCCGGAGAGAACTTCGAGTGACTCAACCGTGCCACTCTTGGAGATGATGGCGTGCAACCGCACGGTGCCGGAGATGCGCGTCTGGCGGGCGAGCGGCGGGTAAACGGGTTGGACTCGGTTGATCAGCAACGCAGCTTGAACGCTTCCGCCCTGACGGATGCGCGATGCCGCTGGTTTCGGCGGTGGTGGCGCTCCACCCATTCCGCCAATAACGCCGCCGATCACGCCGCCCATGGAGCCGCCGGCAACCCCGCCCGGAACTCCGCCTTGCATACCGGCGTTCATATCCGGCGCGTCCTCTTTAATGATCTTTACGTCTTTCGGGATAACTTTCGGGGCCACGAGTTTGCCCGCGTCCATCAAGTGCACCTGCGGCTTGATGTGGACGACCTGGGCGGCAACTGGAGGCGGAGGCGGGGGAGGTGGCGGGGGAGGCGCGACGAGCAGCGTCGCCATCATCGTTTTCGGCAACGCTTCGGTATAGATAAGCGGAATCAGGATCAAGATCCCGAGGAAGAGAACCTGGGCTAGCATCGAGAGGACGACGGTCCACGGCTTGTTCGTCTTCGAAGGATTGGAACTGGAGACCACCATATCTTCAAACATAGTTACCTACCTCCTCCCAGCGGGAGCAAGACGTCCCGTGACGCCTTCACTTCCGCGGGGTTTGTTTCCGGCTGCGGGTCCGGTACCTGCTACGGTGCCTCGTTGGCCACGCCAATGATTCCAAGCGACTACCAGCGGAGCAGCTATGCCAAAACTGGAGTACGTTCCTACCACAATCCCGACCACCAGGGCAAAGGAGAAAGCACGAAGCACCTGGCCGCCCATCAGAAATAGGACGAGCACAGTAAGGAAAGTCAGGCCGCTAGTCAAGATCGTTCGCGACAGTGTCTGGTTGATGGATTTGTTCACCACGTCCGCAAACGACTCGCGCCGCAGCAACCGACTGTTTTCGCGGATGCGATCGAAGATGACGATGGTATCGTTCATCGAATACCCGACTAACGTCAATAATGCCGCGATAACGGTCAGCGAAATCTCGAAATGCAGCAGAGAGAAAAATCCCAAGGTAATCAAAACGTCGTGAAATACCGCCAGGACGGCGGCAGCTCCGTATACCCACTCGAATCGGAAGGCAATATATACCAGCATGCCCGCCAAAGCATAGAGGGTAACGAAAATTGCCTGGCGGCGGAGCTCGGCGCCGACCTTCGGTCCCACAATCTCGACGTTGCGGATCGCAAAGCTGCCCAGAGCGTAGTTGCTCTTCAAGGTCAAAACCGCGGCGGGCGTGACTCCGCTCACAGAGGATAGGTCATCGAAATTCGTGAGCACGCCATTCTTTGTGGTGTCGCGGTAGGCAAGAATATTCTTCGCGAGCTGCTGGTAGCGGTCTCCGGCATTGACCGATAGGTTGAGGGGATCGCGAGCTGTCAACAACTCCCCAAGCGAGGTCGGGGTGGCGGCGTTGAAGTCCGGCTTGCTGGAATCCTTGACGCCATACATGGCGTTGAGCGCAGTGAGCACTTGCGCCTTGCTGGTGTCCAGAGCCTGGTCGCCCTGACCCTTTTGCTCGACAAAGATCAACACTTCATTGGAATCTGAGGCCGTGAGCCCGCCGCTACTGATGGCCTGTATCTCGCTGTTGCCAAGGCCTTGGGTCTTCAGTGCATCGCGCACCTGATCGACGTTAGGAGGCTGCGCGAAACGGACATCCACGTTGGTCCCACCCTTAAAATCGATGCCGTAGCGCAAGCCACCCTGATGGAACCAGGAAAGCAAACCTGCAAGCAGGAGAATGCCGCTCAGGCCGTAGAAATACTTGGCCTTGCCCATCCAGTCGATATTGGGCTCTTTGAAAAACTCAATCATGCCGAGATGCTTCCCTTCTTTAGACTCCACTAACGAACTGTTTGTTCCCGGGGCTTGGCGGTCCCTGGCCTTTGAGATGGCTCGAAAACCGAAAAGTACTGCCGCCAAAGTCTGCAAAAAGTCCTAGTACGACTAAATGCTGAGCTCCGCCTGGCGGTCCATCTTGGTCAGGTGGTACTGGAAAATCGTCTTGGACACGTAAATCGCGGTAAATACGTTGGCGATAAGACCAATCGTCAGCGTGATCGCGAATCCCCGGATCGGCCCCGTTCCAAAAAGAAACAGGAAGAAGGCGGAGACCACGGTGGTCACGTGCGTGTCGATGATCGTCAGGAAAGCCTTATCAAATCCGGCCTGAACGGCGGCGGCCGCAGACTTGCCGTTGCGCAGCTCTTCGCGGATGCGCTCAAACACCAGGACGTTCGAATCCACGCCCATACCGATCGTCAGAATCACGCCGGCGATGCCTGGCAGGGTGAGCACCGCGCCGAAAGCAGCCAGCACCGCCAGCAGAATCAAGAGGTTGAGGATCAACGCTAAGACCGCGTTCACTCCGGAAAGTCGGTAGTAAAAAAGCATGAAGATCATAACCACCAGCAAGCTGAGGATCGACGCCTGTACACCGTGGCGGATCGAATCCGCGCCAAGCGATGGCCCCACCGTGCGCTCTTCCAGGTATTTGATCGACGCGGGCAACGCTCCGGCGCGCAATACCAACGCCAAATCGTGCGCCGACTCCTGACTGAAGTTGCCTTCGATCACGCCCGAGTCGTCGATTCGGCTATGGATCACTGGGGCCGAATAAACCCGGTGCTGCAGCACGATAGCCATCTGGCGATTTACGTTTTGCTCCGTAAAAGGACCGAAACGGCGCGCCGCTTCCGCCGATAGCGAAAAATTAATCTGCCACTGCCCCGGATTTTGCGTGCTGCGATTCTCCGTGGCATTGCGCAAATCGCGGCCAGTCACAACGGGAGCCCGGCTCAAGACGTACCAGACTTCCCCGGTGTCAGTCGTGGGGTTTCGGCTTTCGGATCGGCCGGCAACCAGCTCGGTCCCCTGCGGCAGAACACCGCCATGAGCGGCCAGCGCCGCCACCTGCGAAGGGTACGTTGCGGGGTCTTCCACCAGTTTCAATTCCAATTGACCGCCGGCCTGAATCACCGCTTTCGCGCGCGAAGGATCCCCTTCACCCGGCAGCTGCACCAGAATCTCGTTCTCGTTGCGCCCGCGCGGCTGAATCGTAGGCTCGGTCAGGCCCAGTGCGTTGATGCGTCGCTCGATCGTCTCGATCGACTGCGTCATGGTCTGCTCTTGAATGGCAGCCCGGGCGCTCGGCCGCAGCGTCAGCGTGTAACCGGTTGGATCGCCGGCCGCCGGACTCAGATCCCAAACGTTCTTAAGTTGCGCGTCCACCAGGTCGCGAAAATCGGATAGCTGGTCGGACGCCACATTGCGCACCAGGATGTGCGTGTCGTCTACGCGGCGCACTTCATCGTAGCGAATATTCTTAGCGCGCATCTGGCTCGTCAGCCGGTCAATTGTCTGATTAGTTTCTTGCGCGATCGCTTCCTGCACCTGTACCTGCAAGATCAGGTGCGTGCCGCCTTGTAGGTCCAGACCCAGCCGGATTTGGTGACTGAAATTGTCTTTCAATTCCGCGAGCGATGTCGGAAAGGTCGGCAAACACATTAAGCCGTAGATACAGCCGAGAATGACCAGCAAAATGAACAGCGCTTTCCACTTCAGGTTGGGATTCATGTCAGAAAGTATGGACTCCGGATGTCCCCGGGTCTCCGCATACTACATTCGAAGGAAAGCGGTCCGCGAACTTATTTCGCATCTTCCGGTGTCTCCACTTGCGTAATCGCCGACCGCGCGACGCGAATTTTTACCTGATCGGCGATTTTCAGAATCACTGTGTCACCGTCCAGGCCATTGATTGTGCCGTAGATGCCGCCGTTGGTGATCACTTTGTCGCCAGCCTTCAACGCACCCAACATCTCTTGCAACTTTTTCCGCTGCCGCTGCTGCGGCAGAATGAGCATCACGTAAAAGATGCCCATCACAATCACCATCATCACCAGGGGACTGCCCAGCGCGCTACCTAAACCGCCGGTCTGTAATATCGTCGCCGCAAACATAATCGTGGCTGAACCCAACCCTTTCTCATTCCTTTTACGCTGGACGCCGCAAGCGAGGCGAAGGGCATTCCGCCGACTCTTGCAAATAATCGCAAAGATAGCAGCAGCCAGCCGCGGGGACGGCCCCCGCTCTTTACAACCCTTACGATTCTTCTCTTCTGGTGGTGTCCCGCGGACGACCCGCGCGCCCTACAAGCTCCTCAACCCGATTGCCCTCAGGCCGGACCTGCAGCATAACGCGCGTGCATCGCAGATGAGAATTTCGCTAGGTTCCCAAACCCGATAGCCTCGCGGATTTGCCGCATGATGTCAAGGTAAAAGTGGACGTTGTGGTGGGTCGCCAGGATCGCCGCGGTGATCTCTCCCGCCGCAAACAAGTGCCGAAGATACGCTCGCGTGTAGCGTTTGCAAACCGCACACGAGCACGCCGGGTCCAGTGGCCGCCGGTCCTGCGCATACCGCGCGTTTTTGATCAGCACGCGCCCTTCGCTCGTGTAAATGCAAGCGTGCCGCGCCGCGCGGGTCGGCAACACGCAATCCATCATGTCGATGCCCCGCGAAACGTAGTCGGCCAGTTGCTCCGGGCGTCCCACGCCCATCAGATAGCGTGGGCGATCTTTCGGCAGCAGCGCGGTCACTTCGCTGGTCATTTCGCAGGTAAGCGTATGCGACTCGCCAACCGCCAGTCCGCCCACCGCGTAACCAGGGAAATCCATCTCCAGGAGTTGCCGCGCGCTCTCTCGCCGCAAATCGCCGAACGTCGCGCCCTGCACGATGCCGAATTGCCACTGTGCCGGACCTGCATCTCCGTTTCGCCGGGCACTGTTGGCAAAATAATCTCGCGCCCGCCCGGCCCACAGCGTCGTGCGCTGCACAGCCGATTCCGCTACATCGCGCGGCGCAGGTGTCTCGATGCATTCATCGAGCACCATCGCAATGTCCGAACCGAGCGCCACCTGGATCTCAACCGCCTTCTCCGGCGTCAGCAAATGCTCGGAACCGTCAAGGTGCGAACGAAACCGCACTCCCTCGTCCGTTACCCTCCTTAGTTCCGACAAACTGAAAACCTGGAACCCGCCCGAATCCGTGATCATCGCGCGCGGCCACGCCATAAACTGGTGCAAACCACCGAGCTTTCGAATCAGTTCATGCCCCGGCCGTAGGTATAAATGGTAGGTGTTAGCGAGAATGATTCCCGCGCCGAGCTTTTCAAGCGCGTCTTGCGTAAGCCCTTTAACGGTCGCCGCAGTTCCCACCGGCATAAACGCCGGCGTCTCGAACGCCCCGTGAGGCGTCGTCAATTCCCCGCGCCGCGCTCCGGTCGGGTCGGTATGCGTAACCTTAAATGAAAACTCCACGCACCAAGTGTATCAGGAGACGATAAACGCCCAGCCGACGCGGCAGACAACGAACGCCGCCCAAATTCCAAACGCAATGGAAAACGACTTGCTCCCCTTCAGCTTTCTCGGATTCGTTGCCGCAAAGCCGATCGCCAGCAAGATCAGAGTCCAAAACGAGAAGAGATCGATCGACTTCCCGAGCGCCACCAGCCACTTCGCGGAGTCCTCGGGCAAAATCGCAGCGAGATTAGCAGCCACAGGATTATCGAGATCGACCGTCCCATACGGTCTTAAGTACAAGATCAAAATGAACAGCGGACTACTCACCAGCCCCGTCAGAAATGCATGCGACGTAACACCGAGAGCGGTGCCGAAAGTCGTGGTTGCGCCACCCAGTAAGTTGTAGCCGCCCCACATCACCAACGCGACCACCATCGTGGCAAGGATCGGGCCCAGCAATCCAATCGCATACGTAAATGGCGGAGAAAACTTGGCACCCCCCTCAATTCTCTGTTCTTTCTGCTCCGCCGACATATTCGCCGCGCCAGAGCTCTTCTCGATCTGCTGGCTCATGAACTCGCGCCAGTTGATCCGCTGATTGATCGCGAAACTCACGCATAAGCTGAGCACGGTCAGCAACACCACCGGCACCACCCAACTAGGCTTCCGCACAATGTCTTCGAACGTCGCTTTGGGAGAGAAAAACACACCTATGATTCGCCCAATCGGGCCGAGTGCCGCCTGCGCTTCGGGCGCAGGCATAGATGATGTAGTAGTAGCCATGGAATCCTCCACCACAGAGTACCCACGCGGGGTTCTTAGTTGCTTCTACCCAACTCTACGCCGGAGGGCGGCAGGAAATTTCACGATCCGTCCGCTCCTCGATGCTCGCGATCTCGACCGTGGTGAGCCTCGCGGGTGCCGCACGCTTCGGATGTAAAGGCGCGGGTTTGGAGTCGTTCGCAAGCAAGCCAATCGGCGCGGCGACCATTCCGCTCCGATCGTTTGTCGGCTCAAGCGCCGCTCAAGCCCGCGGCAGCTCGGGCACCGCCGCCAGCAACTCCCTGGTATAGCCATCTACCGGCTGGTACAGCACTTGCTCCGCGTCCCCCACCTCCACGAACCGTCCAGCGCGCATCACCGCCACTCGCGTAGCCACCTGCGCTACCACCGGTAAACTATGCGAAATAAAAACGTACGTAAGCCCAAACTCCCGCTGTAACTCCTGCAAAAGCAGCAACACCTGCGCGCCCACAGAAACATCCAAGGCCGACACCGGCTCGTCCGCGACCACCAGCTTCGGCCTCAGAATCAGAGCCCGCGCAATCCCAACTCGTTGCCGCTGACCGCCCGAGAATTCATGCGGATACCGTTTCGTCGACTCCTCGGTCAACCCCACCCGTTTCAGCATGGCAACAGCTCGCTCCCGCCGCTCCGAACCCGACAGTCCAGGCTCGTGAATCGCCAGCGGCTCTGCGACGATCGCTCCCACACGCATACGGGGATTCAGCGACGCAAACGGATCCTGGAATATCATCTGCATCTGCCGCCGCTTGGTCCGCAGCGCTTCCCCGCTCAGCGTCATCAGATCCTGCCCGTCAAAAGCTACTTCGCCCGAGTCCGGTTCGATCAACCGCAGCAACATCCGCGCCAACGTCGTCTTCCCGCAACCGCTTTCCCCTACGATCGCGAAGGTCTCGCCAGCCGCAACCGAAAAACTGACCTTATCGACCGCCGTAAAGCGCGGCCCTGGGCCCTCGCCAGAGAGAAACGTCGCCGCGCGCCCAAAGCTCTTTCGTAACTCGCGCGCTTCTAGCAGATTCCCGCTATTCACAATGTGCTTTCCGCCACGCCACGGTTTGCCGTTTCAACGCGAACCGTATCTTCGCACGGTTGACCGGGACGCGGCTCCCAAACCTCCCAAACAGTGTTAGGTTCGGGCGACACGTGTGGACTCGTTTGCTCCATTTCCATCATCGCGCCGCGAAATTCCCGCCTGATCTAAGCGCTTCGAAACTCCGCCCAAACAACAACTGTCTTTTATGAGCTTCGAACAGCCACCGAATATCCGCTAGAGAATCCTCAACCTCGATAAACCTATATCTAAATCTGAGAACCCGGAGAATTTAGCCCGCTTTAGAAGTAGGAACATCTTTCCTTTCAACGAAAATGGTTCGGCATTCGACTTGCCTCTACGCCATCCATCTCGTCGGTGAACTCTTTCTTCATCTGGAGGAACGCTGTGGCTATAGGTTCTTGGGGGACCATTTCTCGTGTTTTTGCCGCACTCACTCTCGCAGTTGCATGCCTCTTGCCAGCCATGTCCCACGCGCAGTCGGGCACAACCTCGCTTCGCGGCACCGTTTTGGACAAAACCGGCGCCGCGATCGTCGGCGCAAACGTAGTGCTGACAAACCCTGCCCAGGCCCTGGAGCGCCAGACCAAAAGCAGCAACTCTGGCGCCTACGAATTTCTATCCCTGCCGCCCGGTACATACTTGCTGTCTATCGAAGCTTCCGGCTTCCGCAAGTACGAGCAGAAAAATATTCAACTTCTGGTCGATTCCCCCGGGACGGCCGACGTCACTTTGGATATCGGCTCCACCGCCGAAACCGTAGAGGTTTCCGCCCAGGCAGTCACCCTCAACACCTCCGATGCGTCCTTAGGAAACGCCTTTAACGAGAATCAGATCAAACAACTCCCCATCGAGTCCCGCAACGTCCCTGACCTGCTCTCGCTCCAAGCTGGCGTCGCCTACACCGGTAATCGCAGCGACATCAACAAAGATCTCGACAGTCGCAATGGCGCGGTCAACGGCGCCCACAGCGACCAGAGCAACATCACCCTCGATGGCGTCGACGTCAACGACGAAACCCGCGGCTATGCCTTTACCTCCGTCCTGCCCGTCTCGCTCGACTCCGTCCAGGAATTTCGCGTAACCACCACGAACTACAACGCCGACGAGGGACGTTCCTCCGGCGCGCAAGTCTCTCTCGTAACCAAAAGCGGCACCAACGAGTTTCACGGCTCTCTTTACGAATATCACCGCAACACCATCACCAGCGCCAATGACTATTTCGTGAAGCAAGCGGAGCTCAGCAACGGACAGCCCAACGTGCCTCCTAAGCTGATTCGCAACATCTTCGGAGGCTCCATTGGCGGGCCCATCTGGAAGGACCGCCTCTACTTTTTTGCGAACTATGAAGGGTACCGCCAGCGCGAGGAAAACAGCGTGCTTCGCATCGTCCCTAGCGCCGCTTTGCGGGACGGAGTGATTGAGTACAACTGTGCCACTGCCTCCGCTTGCCCGGGTGGCCAAGTACAAGGAGTTAGTGGCGCTTCTTACACGATCCCCAGCGGTGTCTATGGGATTTCGTCTAGCCAGCTGACCACGCTCGATCCTGTGCACATCGGTGCTAATCCCGTGATCACGAAATACTTCCAGACCTTTCCCTTGCCGAACGACCCCGCCCAGGGTGACGGCCTGAACTTCGTCGGTTATCGCTTCCGCGGCCCGATCCCGACCAATAACAACTGGTACATCGCGCGCATGGACTACAAGCTTACCCGCAATGGGGATCACACCCTGTTCTGGCGCGGGGCTTTACGGAACGACTTTCAGGGTGGCGTGCCTTATCTACCGGGCACTTCCCCGGAGCAATCGATTGCCGACTACAGCAAGGGATCCACGGTCGGTTACACGGGAGTGCTGAAGCCATCGCTCATCAATAACTTCCGATGGGGCTACACGCGTCAAAGCATTGGCCAGATCGGTAACTCCAACCAGCCAAACATATTGTTCCGTGGATTGAACGACAACGGCACCTCGAACAATACGACTCTGGCTTTCGTCCGAACGAGGGCTTTCCAGGTGCCGGTGCACAATCTGACCGACGACGTCTCCTGGCTCAAGGGCAAACATAGCTTTCAATTGGGCACGAATATTGCCTTTATCCGCAATCCGCGGAACAGCTTCTTGAGTTCCTTCAGCGATGGCCAAACCAACGCCGGCTGGTTGCCTGCTTCCGGAATTGCGAACAAGACTGGTCCGCTTGATCCAGGCGCAAACGGTCTCCCGGGTGTGGACCCGGGTTTCAATAACGGCTACGACTTCCCATTGATGGCACTGTTGGGTAGCGTTACCCAAGTGGACGCACAGTACAACTATAAGAAGGACGGTAGCGTGTTTCCGCAAGGCGCGCCTTTGACCCGCCACTTCGCGACAAATTCCTACGAGTTCTATGCCCAAGACTCGTGGAAGATCAAGCCTAACCTCACCCTGATTTATGGGTTGCGCTACTCTATCTTTCCGTCGCCCTATGAAACCACCGGCTTACAGTCCACTCCGACCATCAACTTGGGCAATTGGTTCCAGCAGCGCGGACAGGACATGCGGAACGGCATCGGGTCTTGGGCCGATCCCCTTGTTTCATTCGATCTTTCAGGTCCCGCGAACGGTAAGTCCAGCTTTTATGACACCGATTACCACAACTTTGGTCCCCGCGTCGGCATAGCCTGGTCCCCTAACGCCAACGATGGGTTCTTCCGGAGTTTGTTCGGAGGGCCCGGGAAAACCAGCATCCGGGCGGGTTTCGGAATTGTCTATGATCGCATTGGACAGGGTCTTCTCTCGACCTTCGACAAACGGGGCTCTTTTGGTCTTTCTACCCAGCTCACGAGTGGTCAGGGCTTGACCAATCTGGCGACCGCGCCACGCGTAACCGATTTGCATACCATCCCGACCCAGGATCTGGCCGGCAACCTGCTCTTCGCCCCGCCGCCACCAGGCACCTTTCCGCAGACGTTTCCCAGCGGATCACAAGTTGGAGCGTTCACCGCTGCATTCGGAGTCGATAGCTCCATCAAGACGCCCTACTCCTATACCTTGGATTTCTCCGTCGGCCGTGAGTTGCCGCATGGTTTTTCGCTCGAAGTTTCCTACGTGGGCCGCATCTCGCACCGCCTGCTCTCGCTATCCGACGTGGCGCAACCCCTGGACCTGGTCGACCCCAAGACCCATGTCGACTACTTCGCGGCTGCCCAAGCCCTGGCGAAACTCTATCGTCAAGGCATTCCCGCCAGCCAGATCACCCCTCAGATGGTTGGGCCAACGGCGCAGTATTGGTACGACATGACTCAACCATTGAAAGCCGGCGGCCTCTACTCTCTGGATCCGACAACGGTTTCGAACTGCAGCCCATTTACCAGCGCCGATGCACTGCAGATCAACTATGCTCTCTTCCAGTGCAATATCGGCAATGAAACGACCGCCGTTCAAAGAATCGACCAAAACGGCTTCCCGGACGCGAATAATCCTGGCGTCATCTACCATGGCAACTGCGGCGCGACCGGGAGCGTACCCAATTGCTATACAAACTCTCAGTACGCTTCCCTCTTCGCTTGGCGCTCCATGGGCGTTGCAAGTTACAACGCTCTCCAAGTCAGCCTGCGAAAGAATCTTTCTAAAGGCGTGCAATTCGATCTGAACTATACGTACTCGAAATCCATCGACTTGGAATCAGATGCGGAACGCGTCGATGTCCTCGGACTTGGCTCGCTTGGTTCCGTCATCAACGCTTGGAGTCCAAAACAGCTCCGCGCCCCTTCCGACTTCGATCTCACCCATCAAGTCAATACCAACTGGCTGATCGAGATGCCTTTTGGCAAAGGAAAATGGATCGGCCGAGACGCCCATGGCATTCTCGATGCCGCCATCGGAGGTTGGCAGCTCAGCGGCCTCGCTCGCTGGACCAGTGGCTTCCCGCTAACGATTTCCAACGGCTTCGTGTTCCCGACGAATTGGGAGTTTACCGGCGAAGCCACTCTGACCGGCCAGCCCGTCACCGGCACCACCAAGAACCCCACCGGCTCCGTCAATTTGTTCCCCGACCCACAGGGTCCGACTGGACACGGCGCCTTCGCCACCACCTTGCCGGGCTTCAGCGGAAACCGGAACGTGGTTCGCGGAGACGGCTTTGCTGGCCTGGATTTGGGCCTGTCAAAGCGCTGGAAAATGCCTTGGCGGGATTCCCACAGCTTGCAATTCCGCTGGGAAGTGTTCAACGCCCTCAACCTGACACGCTTCGACGTACAGTCGGTCACCAGCGCGCTCGATGCCGGAACGTCGTTCGGCAACTACACCAACCTGTTGACCAATCCGCGCGTAATGCAATTCGCCTTGCGCTACGAGTTCTAACCGCGAGCGACCTGCAGCCGACAGCGACGATCCTGTGGTGGAAAAAGGCCCCCGCCGAGTTTCCGGGGGTCTTTTTCTCTTGACGAGATTCACTATCTGGGTATCATGCTATCGGTTAACTTTGCGGCTGATCGACTTCGCGTGTTACTGTCGCTGATCGTATAGCCCGTAAATCCACCAAGCCCATCCGCAAGGTCGGACCCTAGCTCCTTCAGAATCCGACTCGTACGTGTTCATTCCGCGTGATTTAAAACCATGTAGAATGGACACCTGCAAAAAAAAGGTGGAGGGGTAGGCATGGGCAACGAAGCCGTCTGCACAGTCCATTTCGGGCAAAAGAAACTGACCGGTAACGCTCTCCTGGAAACCTCCGAGATTCTCTTCCGTCCGGCGGACGGCAGCCCGCGCCTGAAAATTCTCTTCTCCGCGATCAAGTCGGCAAAGGCTGTCGACGGAGAACTTCGGCTCAAAACCCCCGACGGGCCCGCGGTGTTCGAGTTAGGCGCCACCGCGGAGAAGTGGTGCCACAAAATCCTCCACCCCAAGACGCGTGCCGAAAAACTCGGCCTGAAAGTAGGAACGATTGTTTCCTTGGCTGGCGAGTTCGAGCCGGAATTTACGAAGGAGCTGCGCACCGCAACGAAGAGTGTCCACGAAGGTAAAATCGACGCCCGCAGTGACCTGATCTTCCTGACCGCCGACTCCGCTAAGTCTCTGACCTCCGCAATCAACAAGACCGCCAAAGCAATCAAAGGCGCTACCGGCCTTTGGATCGTCTACCCCAAAGGTAAAAAGGAACTCACGGAAAACGATGTGATCTCCGCAGGCCGCAAAGCAGGTCTGAAAGACGTCAAGGTCGTCGGCTTTTCCGCAACGCACACCGCCTTGAAATTCGTACTACCGCTCGATCGACGCTAGTTGCAGGATCGCATAGGCACGCGCTGCTGTTTTCGTGTTCCGTGATTTCGCAATTCCGCTCTACTCTAGAATCACGTCATGACCCACCTGCTTCGCGTACGAGGGCTAACAGTGGAGTTGCCGACGCCGGCTGGCTGGGTGCGGCCGGTAAACGAAGTATCGTTGCGCATTGCCGATGGAGAGTCGGTGGGGCTTGTCGGGGAGTCTGGCAGCGGCAAGACCATGATGGCTCTGGCTTTGATGGGATTGTTGCCGGTGGGAGCGCGGATCAGCGGCGAGGCGACGTTATCTGGCGAAGCAAATTCAGGTGGTGGCGCAGCTGCCGCGGACAGAACATCACGAGAGGTTATGGTGAATACGTCCGGTGCCGCAAATCCGTCGGATATCAACCTCGCGGGACTGAACGAGCGGGGCTGGCGCAAAGTCCGGGGACGTGAGATCGCGATGGTGTTTCAGGAGCCGATGACGGCTCTGAATCCGGTGATGCGCATCGGATCGCAGATTGCGGAAGCGATTCGCGCGCAATACTCAAGACTGGATTCGGGCGAGGTACGCCGACGGGTGCTGGAAGCTTTACAGCGTGCGGCGGTACCGGAGCCGGAAACGCGCGCGGAGCAGTTTCCGCACCAACTCTCAGGAGGCTTGCGGCAGCGTGCGATGATCGCGATGGCGCTCGCAGGCGCACCGCGCTTGCTGATTGCCGATGAGCCGACCACCGCGCTCGACGTCACCGTGCAAAAGCAAATCCTGGATTTGCTGGACCGCTTACGCCGCGAACTGCGTCTCGGACTGTTGTTTATCACGCATGACCTGGGCGTAGTGGCGCAAGTTGCCGATCGCGTGGCGGTGATGTACTGCGGACGCATCGTGGAGGAAGGCGCCGCTCAGGTAGTGTTGCGAGCGCCGCGCCATCCGTATACACAGGGTTTGCTGGCAGCTTCGCCGACGCTGGAACGCGGCAAGCTGAAGCCGATTCCAGGAACGGTGCCGCAGCTCACCTCATTGCCTCCAGGCTGCGCATTTGAACCACGGTGCCCTTTGCGTGTTGAAAACTGCGTGCGCGCCGTCCCCGACTTGCGCCCTGCGTCGCAGGATCATGCCGCTCGCTGCATCCTGGTCTAAGTAGCACAGCACTCTTGCTTGGGCCCGGCAGTCTTTGTCCGAAACACCTTACAAATCCCAAGATACCAGCGAGTTTCACCACGGCGAAACAAACTGAATTCAGCGGATTCCCCAACGAGCCGCCGATAGTAAAATGGCAGGTTCCATGGCCACCGCCACAACCACCACCCGCGTCGATTGGAGGGTCATCTGGGCGCAGCGTGGCTTCCGATTCTTCTCGGTAGCGATGTTCGTTTCACTGTTCGGCAGCGGTCTCAACTTTACGGCGGTCAGTTGGTACATCCTTTCGGCCACGCATTCCACGATCGCTGTGAGCATGCAAGTCATCGTCGTCACGCTGCCTGGCTTGTTCGTTCCGTTCATCGGGGGCGTACTCATCGATCGGCTGGATCGGCGTTACCTTGGTGTGCTGCTCGATCTCTGTCGCGGCATCGCCGTTCTCGCAATCGCCTACATCGCATGGCACGGGCACCTGAGTATCTGGCACCTGTACGTCATGACGCTGATCACCGGCACGGGTTCCGCGATGTATTGGGCCACGGTGAATGCGCTCGTGCAGGAAGTGATTCCGCCGAATCAGTTTACCGGTGCGAATGCCGCGGTGCTGATCGGCGTGCAAAGCGGCATGCTGATGGCCGGCGCGTTTGTCGGCTTCATCTACGATTGGGCTGGTATCGCCGGCATTCTCGCAATCGACGGCGCCACTTATTTTGTGTCGGCGTTTTGCTTGTACCAGATGCGCCGCGGTTACGTTTCGCCGCGCGAGCATCAGCGCTATTCGCGCGAATATTCCGACGCTACCGAAGCCACCGCGCTGGCACTCGAGTCTGGCGAAAACCCCGAAGTCGCCGAAGCGGGACTGTCCCTCTCAGTTTATGCCGATCTGAAAGAGGGTTTTGCGTATTTGAAGAAGCAACCGCAGGTGCTCGCGCTCGGCATCACCCACGCCACCATGATGGCGGGCGTGGTGAGCGCCAACGTAATTCTCGTCGCGCTCGCAAACGACGTTCTCCACGCGGGCGCGCGCGGCCTGGGCTTTCTCGAATTCGGTTGGGCCGTCGGCGCCATCACCGGCGGGCTTCTCGCCAGCCAGCTTTCGGACTCTCGGCGCATGACGTTCTACGTAGGCTGCATAGGCACGCTCTGCGCAGGACACTTGATTGTGCCGTTCGTTTCCTTCGTCGTCGGCGCCGTGACCATCCAGGCCATTTTTGGTTTCTGCCGTGCCGTCTCCGGCGTTGTCGCACAATCCACGTTGATGGCCATCGTGCCCCGCCACTTCATGGGACGCACGCAGTCGGCCATGGCCATCGTTACCACCGTGTTGCAACTAGTCATGAGCTTCTCGCTCGGCTGGGTCGCGCAGCGCATTAGCCTGTTCGCAGGCTTCAGCCTGCTCGGCTTGATGTATGCCGGCGCTGGTATCTTCGCCACTCGCGCCCGCCAACTTCTGACCGACGGCTCATGATTTCATTTTGCTCAGTGAAACTTCGCGGGGGTCGGCCACGGCCCTGCCGTATACTGAGAATCGGGTTGAAAGCCAAGACCGCCCGCTTCCCTCGGAGGTTCGAGGCAAGCGGAAAGCGGCCGCTACGTGAAAAGCCCGCGCATGGAAATCCTGACCATCCAGCCATTCCTGCAGTATTTCGGCAATTCCCGCGAGCGCACGCTGCGCGTGGCCCGCTGCATCCCGCCCGACAAGATCGACTGGACGTATGCCGCTGGAAAGTTCACCCTCGGCGACTTGCTTCGGCACCTGGCAGTCACCGAGCGTTACATGTGGGCCGAGAACGTCCACAACCGTCTCAGCCGCTATACAAGTCATGGCAAAGAACTCGCCGATGGCCTGGGAAACATTCTTGTCTTGATGCAGCGCCTGCACACCGAATCGATGGAGATGTTCGCCAAGCTCACCGACGAAGATCTGCGTCGCAAGTGCACGAACCCCGGCGGTACAGACATCACCACCTGGAAATGGCTTCGCGCCATGACCGAGCATGAAGCTCACCATCGCGGTCAAATCTATCTCTATCTTTCCATGCTGGGTGTGGAGACTCCACCTATCTTCGGCCTAACTTCCGAGCAAGTTCGGGCGCGCGGCGCCTCTGCCGGCGAGTGAACGCCGTGGGCTTTCCTCGCAAGCCGTGGGTATAATTCCGCATGTTCAAACGACTGATCGTGCCGCTGTTCTGCCTTACCTTGTTTGGCTGTGGCCACAGCAGAGAGAAATCCGTCCAGCCATCGCCTTCGGATGCCCACGTCCGAGCGCTCGCCGATACCTACCTCGCCGCGTGGTTCGATCGCTTCCCAGAACTAGTCACCGAGTACGGCGTGCCGGGCCGCCGGCAGGACCAGCTGACCGACAACTCGCTGGAAGCGTGGAAAGCTTGGCACGACCGCGAAGATGCGTGGCTCGCAGAGCTCGGACAAATTGATCCCGCTACGATCAATGCGCCGCCGTTGCGCGCCACCTATGCCCTCGTCCGTGAAGCGCTCGAGGGCCCGATTGCGCTGCGCGCGTGCCGCAACGAATTGTGGACGGTCAGCCAGTTCGTGAACGCCTGGCAGGTGCAGGACGGCTACCTGGTCACGATCCAGTCGGTCGGCACGGACAAAGCCCGCCAAGACGCGTTGGCTCGCTGGGGCGCGCTCCCGAAATTTATCGATAGCGAAATCGGAAATTTGCGGGAAGGGATCAAACTCGGGTACACCGCGCCCAAAGGAAACGTTCGTATCACCATCGACCAGATGAACACATTGCTGGCGGGGCCGATTTCCGCGTCACCGTTTGATTCTCCCGCCGTCCGCGATAAGACGCCGGAGTTTGTAAAGCAATTCGACGGGCTCGTGAAGGATCGGATCAATCCAGCGTTCAAAAAATATCGGGACTTCCTGCAACATGAATACTTGCCGGCGGCGCGCGAATCCATCGCGGTGTCCGATATTCCGAACGGCGCGGCGTGTTACGACGCGTCGGTGCGTTTTCACAGTTCGCTGCCGATTCCTGCCAGCGAGGTCCACGCGACCGGGTTGAAGATGGTCGATCAAATCCAAGCGGAAATGAAAGAGATTGCCGAGCACTCGTTCCAGACCAGCGACGTGCCGGCACTGCTTGAGAAACTGCGCACGGACAAACAATACAGGTTCAAGAATCGAGAGGAACTGATCGCGTATTCGCAAGCGGCGTTGGCGCGCGCGAAAGTGGGCGCACGTCCGGTGTTCGCCTTGTGGCCCAAAGCCGATGTAGTGATTCAGCCGTATCCCGCGTTCCGCGAGAAGAATGGCCCGAACGAATACAACTCTCCTGCCGAGGATGGCAGCCGTCCAGGGGTGTTCCTGATCAACGCGTACCAGCCGGAAAAGCACAGCCGCGTCGAGGATGAATCGACCGCGTTTCACGAAACGATTCCGGGACATCATCTACAGGGAGCCGTTGCCCTGGAGCGGAAGGAGATTCATCCGATCGGGCGGTATCTCGGGAACAGCGGATACGGCGAAGGGTGGGCGCTGTATTCGGAACGCCTTGCGGATGAATTGAAACTGTTTTCGTCGGAAGTCGAACGGCTTGGGATGCTTTCGGATCAACAGCTACGCGCGGTGCGACTGGTGGTGGATTCCGGGATCCACACCATGGGCTGGACGCGCAAGCAAGCGATCGATTACATGCTGGCGCACACTGCGGAAAATGAACACGACGCGACAGCGGAAATCGATCGCTACATTATTTATCCCGGGCAGGCGGCGTCCTACATGCTGGGCATGATCGAAATTCGCAAGGCGCGCGATTCCGCTGAAAAAATAATGGGGTCGCGGTTCGACATCAAATCGTTCCACGACCGCGTGCTCGAGGATGGGGCGGTGCCGCTGACGTTTCTGAAAGAAAAGATCGCGCGCTGGGCCGGGGGACAATGACCCGAGATTCGTCGCGGCGCGAATTCCTCAAGACAGCCTTCGCCGCGTCTGCGATTGCCGCCGTGAAGCCTAGTTTTTCCGAAGCGCGCTCGCAGGACGCGCACGATGATAAAGTGCTCCGGGCTCGCCTCGCTGCTGACCCGCTCCGCCCTCAGTTTCATCTCCTGCCGGCCAAGAACTGGATGAACGACCCCAACGGCCCGATCTACTGGAAGGGCCACTACCACATGTTTTTCCAGTACAACCCGAACGCCGCCGTGTGGGGCGACATGCATTGGGCGCATGCGGTGAGCGACGACATGATTCACTGGCGGCATCTGCCCACCGCGCTCGCGCCCACGCCGGGATGGGACGATGCCGACGGCTGCTTCACCGGCAGCGCCGTGGATGATCGAGGCACCGCTACTTTTCTTTACACGGGAGTGAAGACGGTGGCGCCCGAGCGCGCCACGCTGCGCGATGGAGTCCACAATTTTCGGGAGGTCGTGTGCCTCGCGACGTCGGGCGATCCAGGACTGCTCTCGTGGACCAAAGGGAAGACTCCCGTTATCGAGCCGCCGCACGGTCCGCATCTCACCGGGTTCCGCGATCCGTTTCTGTGGCGGGATGGGGGAACGTGGTATCTCGGTGTCGCCTCCGGAATTCGCAAGGAAGGCGGCAACGTTCTGTTGTATCGCTCGAAAGATTTGCGCAATTGGGAATATCTGCATCCTCTTGCCTCGGGAAAATGGAACGAGCACGATTTGGCCAACCCTGTCGATTCTGGAGAAATGTGGGAGTGCCCGGACTTTTTTGAGCTTGGCGGCAAACATGTGTTGCTGTACTCGACGGCGGGCCACGTGTATTGGGAAACGGGCGAGCTTGACTCGAAGGAACTCGTGTTTCATTCGCAGAAGCGCGGCATCCTCGACCATGGCGCGTACTACGCCCAAAAAACGCAGCTCGATGCCAGCGGCAATCGCATCTTGTGGGGCTGGATTCCGGAAACTCGCCCCGAAGCCGAATTCAGCGCCGCGGGCTGGGCGGGTTGTATGGCCCTGCCCCGCTTGTTGTCGATCAGCGCCCATGGCGAGCTCGAAATGCGGTTTTCCTCCGAATCTCAAACCCTTCGCGCAAAGGCCATCCTAGTTCCGAAGGACACAGCGTTGGATACCGAGCGCGCATCCGCAGTGAATAGCTTCGCGGTCGAGAGTCTCAGCGGTGAAATTGTTTGGAAGACCAAAGCCGGGAGCGCGGTGTTTACCTTGGCAGATCGCTCCGGTCCTTGGCTATCCGTGCTTTTGGAAACTTCGCAGGGTTCCTTACAAAAACTAACTGTCAACGGTAAATCAACTGAACTTCCTGGTCGCGCAAAGTCCCACCGTGAATTTCATCTTTTTCTCGATGCTTCGGTCGCCGAACTTATCTGCGACCAAATGCACGCGGTCACGACTCGCATATACCGCAAACCTGAGGGGCCGCTTCATCTCGCTCTTACCGATTCCGACTTGCGAGCCCTTTCGTCGCTTGGAGCCTGGCGGTTGCGGCCGATTTCAAGCGATCGACTGACTTCCCCTCCCTAGTGGCCGACGGAGGGGACCGCAGGGCCGCAGACTTCTCCTAGCGCTACAGAGAAGGCTGCGCCTCGCAGCCTGTGGTCTGGTGCGACCAAGTTTCTAGTTTTCGATTGGCGCAGCTCAGGCCTTCACTGGGGTGTCGGCAGGAGGCGTGACCGTTACGCGAACCTCCGGCGCAGGTGCCTTTCCGCCAAGCAGGTCGACCAAGATGTGGTTTAGCTTGGCGCGGATCTGGTAGCGGTCGTGGGCGTTGGTTATGTAGCGGACGGCGATTTCGGTGCCGCCGATCACCGGCTTGACGTTGATCGCAGGTGCGGCAGAGAGGTTGCTCATGTCGCCCGCGCGCGCGGCGCTGCGCCATTCCTGTTCGGCCTTTCGGCCACTTTCCGCAGTGGCTTCCACCACCTTCTTCTGAATGGCATCAACGACCGGATACGGATCCTGGCCCGTGGGCAAGACCACCTGCAGTTCGTCCCACAGCCATTGTCCGGATGTGGAGAAGTTGAAGTAGTGGCCTTCGATGGCGAAGCTGTTCGTGAATGTGACGCGCCGGCCGGTTGGGTGGCCGGAGTCGGTCCAGTTGCCGGTCTCGAGGAGGACGGTATGAAACATGCCGAGCTCGACGACCTCGCCGGTTACGCCGTTGATTTCCACCCAATCGCCGAGGCGAATTCCGTTTTTGCCCATTAGCACAAACCAGCCGATGAAGCCGACGATGAAATCCTTGAGTGCAACCGTCAGGCCTGCACCGGCGAGACCCAGGAACGTCCCCAAGTTAGGAGGCGGGCCGATGATCACCAGGAGAATTAACACCACTCCAGCGATTTGCAGCGAAACCCGCGTCACTGCACGCAACGTTTCCACTTGCCGGCGGTCGAGGGACGTCCGGCCCAGCAACTTTTCGATCCATCCATCGAAGAACAATCCAATCAAGGCTATAGCCAGGATGATCGAAATGCTCCGCAAGGCTAGATTCAGCATGGTGCGCTGTTCGGTCGCAACAACACTGATCCACTGACCGTAGACTGTGGCAAGCTTTTTCTCGTTTTCGACTCGCTTGTCGAGGGTCGCCAGCGCCTTTGCCTGGGCCGATCGCTCTTTCGTCGCTTTGACCAGGGTTTGCGATTCCTCGCGACTGACGTTCGCTGGTGTTGCCGTCGGGGCTGCGGTGCTGGCAGCAGGCAGTGCCGGCAGCGCAGCCTTCGCCGTCCCCGCGGCGCTTTTCTGTTCCAGCAAGCTGTGTTTCTCAGAAACGGCCGCGGCTGAGGTCTCGGCCTCCCGCTTTGCGCGCCACAGTTGCATCTGCTTTTGATGGAAAGCCCACCATTGCTGGAGGTGGCGGACCAAACCGCGCGTTTCGGCCGGCGCGCCGACGGCAACCTTCGTACTGTCGGAGCTTTGCGAAGCGGCCTCGTGTTCCTCCACCATGGCCTGAATGCGGCCCTGCGGGTCGCCGCCCGCGCGAATCAAATCCTGCTTCGCGTCATCTATTTCGTCCTGGTCCAGTTCCAACTGCGCCTTGGCCAGATCGAGTTGATCGTCGAGTGCATCTTTTCTGCTGCCGTTGGCCTTGGCTTCCGCGGCCGTCAATTGGGCCACTTGGGCCTTATCTGCGTCGAGGGCGTTCTCGGCTTTCTGCTGCTTCGCCTGGAACTGTTTCGCTTCCGCGCTCAGCGCCGGTGGATGTTCGGCGGCCTCACGCACCGCGGTGGCAAAAGCCAGATCCATTTCCTGATCGGCAAGCCGCAACGCTTCTGTTGCGAAGGGCACCTCCGCGGGGCTATTTGGCGTCTGCGCCAGCCGCCGGGCGGTGCCCAGCGCCGACTGGTCGACGAGGGGCTGGTCTGACGAATTGGTCGTGATCTGTGATGTAGCGCTCAGTGGGCGGTCCACCGCCGGGGAAGCCGGCGGCCTGGTGCGGAAAATTCCATAGCCGGCGGCCACGAGTAGTAGCACGATGACGGCACCGGCAAGTATGCGTATCGATTTCATATTGTTCCCTAGGAATCTGAGTCATTCTAATATGCATGGCCAAGGAAGGCACGATCGATCGTGGAAAAGAACCAGCAATCGCTCTGGATGGCACTATCCGCTTTTCGTTTGTGAGGAGAGTCCGCCGTGACGTCGAATAGCCGTTTGCCCAATGCAATCTTCGTATTCCTGGCGTTTGTCGGCTTTCTTCAGGCGCAGAGATTTGCGGCGACGATGCCGCCCGTGCTTGCAACCCATTTCGGAAACGGCGGTGCCCCGAATGGATGGCAAACGCAATCGCAATTTTTCCTTCTGGAAGTTGTGATGCTGGGAATATGTTTGTTGTTGGCGTTCGGCATTCCGCGGTTGATCGGTGCGCTGCCCATTTCGTTGGTGAACGTGCCAAACAAGGAGTATTGGCTGGCGCCGGAACGCCGGGAAGAGACGATAACCTTCTTCAAAGCGCAATTTGCCTGGTTTGGTTGCGGGTTTTTGGGGTTTCTGCTCGTCGTCAACCAACTGGTCTTTGACGCGAACCACACTAGTCCGCGGCAGTTAAACAGCACCGCGTTCGTCACCGCGATGATCGTCTTTCTGGCATTCGTCGGGGTCTGGACGGTGCGGCTGATCGTCCGTTTTTCGAAAGCCCGCGAGTAACTGCTAAGGAAACCAGGGAAATATTCGACCCTCACCGCTAATGAAAACGCCTCCGTTACATCGGAGGCGTTTTGCGTTCAACTTCTGGTTCTTAAACCTTTCTAGAGATAATCGCGCGAAGGGCCTTCTAGGAAGGCGCGAAGTTTGCGCGAGCGCGATGGGTGCCGCAGCTTGCGCAGCGCTTTCGCTTCGATCTGGCGGATGCGCTCGCGAGTGACTGCGAACGACTGGCCGACTTCTTCGAGCGTGTGCTCGCTGCCGTCATCGAGACCGAAACGCATCTTGATTACTTTTTCTTCGCGCGGGGTCAAGGTCTTCAACACCGAAGAGGTCTGCTCCTTCAGGTTGAGGTTGATGACCGCATCGGACGGCGAAACCACGGCTTTGTCTTCGATGAAGTCGCCGAGATGTGAATCTTCCTCTTCGCCGATGGGGGTCTCGAGGGAGATGGGTTCCTGCGCAATTTTCAGAATCTTGCGGACCTTGGACACCGGGATGTCCATGCGCTTGGCGATTTCTTCGCTGGTCGGTTCGCGGCCCAATTCCTGCACGAGCTGGCGGCTGGTGCGCACGAGCTTGTTGATCGTTTCGATCATGTGCACCGGGATGCGGATGGTGCGGGCCTGATCGGCGATGGCGCGCGTGATGGCCTGGCGAATCCACCAAGTCGCGTAGGTAGAAAATTTGTAGCCGCGGCGCCACTCGAATTTATCGACGGCTTTCATCAAGCCGATGTTGCCTTCCTGAATCAGGTCGAGGAACTGGAGGCCGCGATTGGTGTATTTTTTCGCGATCGAAACGACCAACCGGAGGTTGGCTTCGATCAGTTCTTTCTTGGCTTGTTCGGCTTCGGCTTCGCCGCGATGGATGATGGTGAGAGTGCGCTTGAGCTCGGTGAGGCCGACTTCGCTGGCTTCCTCGATGTCTTTCAGCTCGACTCGGCGGGTGCGGAGCTCCTTGCGCGCTTCGGCGGCTACGTCGCCTTTTGCGGCATCGACGCGGCGTTCGAGCCGGCCAGCTTCGCGTTCGAGCGACTGCAAGCGCTCGACCGTGCCGCGCATCTTGTCGATCAGGCGCTTTTTCTCGAGCGGATTGAAGTCGATATCGCGAACCGCGAGCGAAATCTCCACGCGGGTACGGGCGACGTCCCACTTGGCGTGAATCCACGAGCGCTTCTTGGCCTTCGGCGTTTTTTCAAGCTTGATCGCCTGTTTCAGGCCGTTTTCATAGAGCTTGGCGATTTTCTCGATGTGCTTGAGAGTCTGCTTGGTCTTGTTCGCGATTTTTTCTTCGGTAAGCTCTTCGTCGTCGAACTGGACGATTTCCTTGATGGAGCGTCCGCCTTTGCGCAGGTCGTCGCCGACAGCGATCAGCTCCTTGATGACGATGGGGGAACGCGTGACCGACTTCATCACAACGAGTTGCCCGCGCTCGATGCGCTTGGCGATGGTGACTTCGCCTTCGCGCGTGAGCAGCGGCACGGTGCCCATCTCGCGGAGGTACATGCGAACGGGGTCGTTGGTCTTTTCGAGCGATCCCGGCGTCAAATCTAGGTCGCCGTCGCCTTCGTGCGCGTCTTCCTTCACCCCCCCGTCGCGTTCGCCGGGTGCGGTGGACACTTCGACGGCGCGCGCGGCTTTGGCCGAGGCTTGATCCTCGTAAATCTCGATGCCGTTGCGTTCAAACGTGGTGAGAAGATCGTCGATTTCTTCCGAGGAATGCACTTCCGCCGGAAGGGAATCGTTTACTTCATCGTAGAGCAGATAGCCGCGCTCTTTGCCGATGGCGATGAGCTGGCGTACCGCATCATATTTTTCTTCAAGGCCGACTACTGCCACAAATTCCTCCCGCAATCAGACGACAAGCCAAGCGAACTTTCAAGCAGACGTACGCGATTCACGGACGACGCTTTGGCTCTAGCCGAGACACGAACAGGCTGATGCGCAGGCGCAAACTGAGGGGGATTTCCCCGCAAAATCGCATATTTTTTGGCCGCTGTGCGGTCACTCTGAACGTCGTGAGAAACCCTCTGCCCTGCGCTCGCTGCTGCCGCTCGCCCCGTGCTTCGCCCGCGTATCGCGTTTCCGTAGTCCGATCTTCGCCGCTAACTACAAACTTTAGATGCGTTTAGAGGCGGAACCGTTACCCGGTAAACCCTAATACGCTACACGGTTAAGTCCGTGTACGTCAACGGTTTAATTGGTGGAATACTGTGGAAGACTTTCCGGAGCGAGGCGAGATGCCCCTTAGCGGGCAGCGGCCAGGCGTTTCATGAGTTGCTGCTTGCGCTCGAGCAGTGCCCGCAGGTCCGGTCCGGCCGGGCTGGCCTCGATGCTGCGCTGCACGTCGGATAGCTCTTTTTCTGCGCGCCGGTGATGCAGGGCTTCGACGCAGCTTTCGGCTTCTTCCCAGGTTAAATCGCTGGATTCTTCGAAAAGGATTTCAAAAAGCATGCGACGGTCACGCTCTTCGAGGGTGGCGGCAACTTCGCTGGCCTGTACTGTTTGTCCCGAAAGGTTGGCGGCCACCAGAGCGGCGAGGACTCTTTCCGTTTCGAGGCCGAGATGGAGTTGGTCCTGTTGGATCCGCAAAGCCAGTTCATGGCGGAAGCCTTCGCCCTCGGCGAGCATGCGGATCAGGCGGCGCTCTACGGGCTTGGCCGCGCGGCCGATGAGTTCGGGTTGGGTTTTCACTTCGCTACGGCGTTCGGCGGCGGCTTTGCTCAGGGCGGCACGAAGCACCGGTTCGTCGAGGCGCAACTGCTGCGCGATGCGGGTGGCCCATTCCGAGCGCAGAATGCGGTTCGGAATTTTCTGGACGTAGGGCAGGAGGAAATTGACGGCGCGAAGCTTGCCTTCGCCGGTGGTCAGATCCATGCGGCGGGCGCGGGCGATCAAGTAGTCCACATAGGGCGGGGCTTGCTTGAGGACGTGGATGTATGCGTCGGCTCCCTGCTCGCGGATGAATTTGTCGGGGTCGGCTTTGCCGGGAAGGGCGAGGACGCGAACTTCGAAATCTTGCTCGAGGAGCAATGAGATGGAGCGCTCCGTGGCGGTCTGGCCAGCGGTGTCGGGGTCGTAGTTGACGATGACGCGACGAGTGAATCGGCCGAGGAGCTTGATTTGCGGCTCGGCGAGGCTGGTGCCGCAGCTGGCGACGACGTTGCTGATCCCGGCGCGGGCGACGGCAATGGCGTCCATGTAGCCTTCCACAAGGACGGCAAAATCGGAACGTCGCAGTGCTTCTTTCGCGCGGTCCAGGTGATAGAGAACGTTGCTCTTGGAATAAATCGGCGTTTCGGGAGAGTTGAGATATTTCGGCATGTCGTCGCCGAGAGCGCGGCAGCCGAACGCGACGATTTTTCCAGACTCATTGGAGATGGGGAACGTGATGCGGCGCCGGAAGCGATCAAACAGGCGACCGCTTTGGTCGCGGGAGACCAAACCTGACTCGACGAGTAACTTTTCGGGATATTTTTGTTTCAGCGAACGCAACAGAACGTCGCCGCCGCTCGGCGCGTACCCAATTCCAAATTGATCGATCGCCGCTTGATTGAGGCCACGGTCTTCGAGATAGGCGCGCGCGACCTTTCCCTCCGCCGTACCTTCGAGTTGCTTCGTAAAAAACGCTTGCGCCACCCGGTGCATCTCGACCAGCGCGGTGCGTTGCTGGTTTTCTTTGCGTTCCTCCGGCGAGCGCTCCCTCGGTTGTGGAATCGCAATACCGCATTTCTCCGCAACGATCCGAATCGATTCCGGAAACGCGCACTTTTCCATTTCCATGACAAATTTGAAGACGTCGCCCCCGACGCCGCAGCCAAAGCAATGGTAAATCTGTTTGGTCGGGTGCACAGCGAAGGACGGCGATTTTTCCGCGTGGAACGGGCACAAGCCCGTAAAATTCTGGCCGCTTTTTTTCAGGCGCACATATTCGCCGACAACGCGGACGATGTCCGCTTGTTGCTTTACGCGATCCGCGAATGATCCAGCTTCTGCCATCTATGCCCGCAATTCGACCACGGTGATCGCTTTGCCGCCGCGATCTTCCGTTTCGGAAGAAATCTTGCCCACCAGTGGGTGGGAGGAAAGAAACTGGGCGAGGCCTTTCCGCAACGCGCCAGTGCCGTGGCCGTGGATTATGCGCACGGTTTGCGTGTTTGCCAAGGCCGCTTGGTCGAGAAACTTGTCGACGCGTTCGGTTGCTTCTTCGACGGTGGCACCAATGACGTTGATCTCGTCGGTGGTGGCGGCTTCACTGGGTCGCGACGTGATCGTGACATTTTGTCGATGCCCTGAGCGTTGCGCGGATTTTAAACCGGCTGGACTACTTTCAATTCCGGTGATTTGGTCGACAGCAATCTTCATACGAAGGGGCCCTGCTTCGATTTCAGCGGAAGAGCCCTCTATGCGGCGCAACACCACCGGTTGGGTAAAACCGCTCACGCGGATTTTTGCGCCTGGCTGCAGGCGGTCGGCGGCAGGAGGTGCCGGCGTTTCGCCCGATATGCCGAGGTCGGCTTGTGAGTCCGACAAGGTCTGCACTACGGCGGCGTTCAGTTCGTCGCGGGCATCGACGCGAACGCTTTGCATCTTGCGGTGCGAGGACTTCTCCAATTGGCCGCGCAGTTCGCGTTCCTTGACCGCTTCGATCAGGCGGGCTACGTTATCGTCAAAACGTTTCTGCATCTCCGCGAATTTCTCTTCGAGGTCTTTGATTCGGCGCTGCTGGCGCTCGACCCATTCCGTGCGCAATTTCTTGCGCTCCTCTTCAAGGGTGTGGCGTTCGGAGGCCATTTGCCTCTGCATGCTGTCGATTTGGTCGCGACTGCGGTGGAGGTACGCGATCAGGTCGGACGCTTCGCGCGACTCGGGTGTGAGCAGCGACCGTGCCCGATCGATCAGCGAGTGCGGTAGACCGAGGCGCTGCGCGATGGCGATGCCGCTGGAACCTCCCGGGACGCCCACCATCAACCGGTACGTGGGGCGGAGATTTACGTCGTCAAATTCGACGGCGGCGTTCACAACACCCGGCGTGGTGGAAGCATAGGCCTTCAGCCGATCGTGGTGCGTGGTTGCGAGCACGATGCAATTCGTTGCGCGAAACTCATCGAGCAACGCGACGGCCAGCGCCGCACCTTCTTCGGGCGCAGTGCCCGTGCCCATCTCATCGACCAGGACCAGGGATTGCGGCGTCGCCGCTTCGAGCATCGCTTTCAGATTCAGCATGTGCGCCGAAAATGTGGAAAGATCCGCAGCGATGGATTGCTCATCACCGATATCCACGAGGATGCGATCGAAAAGCGGCAGCACCGCGCGCTGCGCCGCGACGGGAATGCCTGATTGCGCGGATAGCGCGGCGAGGCCCGTGGTCTTGAGCGCGACGGTTTTGCCGCCTGTGTTCGGACCGCTGATCACCAGGACTCGCTCCGGACCTCCCAAGGCCAACGTCATGGCCACGATGGCACGGTTTTCGCGGCGCAGTTTGTCTTCCAGCACCGGATGGCGAGCGGCTTCGAGACGCAATTCGCCGGCTTCGCTGAATTCGGGCGTGGCGGCATCGAAGTCCTGCGTGAAGCGAGCGCGAGCAAAGACGCTGTCGAGGTCGGCGATCGTCTCGGCAGCAGCAACGAGCCGATCGCGGACAGCCTGCAAGCGATCGGTCAGGTCCCGCAAAATACGGATGATTTCGGCGGCTTCGTCTTCGGCAAGCTGCACCAGCTGATTGTTGGATTCCACCGTTTCGAAAGGCTCGAGGAAGACGGTCTGTCCGGTCGCGGAGGCGCCGTGCATGACGCCCGGGACGGCGCGGCGCTGCTCGGCACGCACGGGAATCACGAAACGGTCGTTGCGCAAAGTCACGTAGTCCTCGCCGGCCTCGGCATTTCGCGCGCGCAGAATTTGTTTCAACGATTTCTGGATCGAAGAGCGCGTTTCCGAAATGCTGGCTCGAATGCGGCGCAGCGTGGGCGAAGCGTCGTCACTGATGTCTCCATTGGGCTGGACGCAGCGGCGAATAGCCGCCAGTACTTCACGGAAATCTCCCAGCGAGCTGGCGCGCGCTGCGAGCAGTGGAAACTTTGTGGCTTCTTCGCGGAACTGGGGTTTGAGCCAGGCTGAGGTTTCCAGCAACGAAGCGGCGTCGAGAAATTCGCGAGGCTCGAGCACCGCACCGGGACCTTCAATCCGTTCCAGCCAACCTTGCGGATCGGCGAGGCCTCCAAATCCCAACTCGCGGCCGGCCCGCAGCCATTCGCGGGCTTCGCGGATATGCGCGAAAGCGGCTTCGAGGGCCGCGCGATCCGTGCCGGGCTCGAACCCGTCAACGTTGCGGCGACCCGGCGCACAGGTGGTTCTTTGCCGCAGCAACTCTCGCAGCTTGTCGAATTCGAGAACGTCTTGTGCCGTGCGCGACATTCGTCCCTATTTTAGTTTCTCGACCAGGTAGCGCGCTACTTCCTGAGGCGTCGCCGCAGAATGAATCAGTCGGGCGTGGGCCTCACCGCATCGGCCGTGGTACGCCAGCTCGATCTCGCGCACTCGTTCGATGATGGGCAGCCAAAAATCACCGAGGGTGGCAAATGGTTTGACACTCGTCACCGATTTGTTCTGCATCTCCCAAACGACAGCCAGCTCAGCGAGGGTACCGGTGCCGCCCTTGCAGGCCACAAATCCGTCGGCGAGACGGATCAATTCGAAGAGACGGTCTTGCCAGCTCGCGACACGGACTTCGACGTCGATCCAAGGATTCGCTTTCGTGGAGAAACATTCGGCAGTCACACCGTACGTTTTTCCTCCGGCTTCTTTTGCGCCTTGAGAAATGCCGCTCATTACCCCGCCGTAGCCGCCGCTGCAAACTGCGAATCCGGTTTCCGCCAAAGCGCGACCAAGGGTGCGCGATTCTTCATAGTCGGGTTCGTTTTCCCGGTAGTGCGAACTGCCGAACACCGTAATGATTCTTTCCCTGGACACGGATCTAGCCTTAATGCGATGCGGTAGAACAGCAGCGCGAACGTGGTGGTGGCTTGTTATCGAACTCTTCGATCATTGCCACACACAACGCGTCGAGCGCGTCGGTGGCTTCGTGATTTTTGCCGCCTTGATTGTTGCTCAAGAAAGAAAACAGCAGCAGCCTGCCGCCCGGAGTCTCAGCAAAGCCCGAGCGCGTGCGAACGTGCTCGACCGAGCCTGTCTTCGCGTGGATGCGGCCCGCAGCGATGGTGGTGCGCAGGCGGTCCTCGAGCGTGCCGTCCACTCCCGCCACCGGCAACGACGCGAAATAGGGGGCAAACCAAGGCTGCGTTCGCGCGTATTTCAGAAGAGTCACGATCGCGCGCGGCGTCACCAAATCGTGGCGTGAAAGTCCGGAGCCGTCGGTTTGAATTACATCTCCGGGGGCAATTCCAGCTGCGGCGTAAAAGTCCACAGGAAACTTCGCGAGATCGTCCGGCGTCGCCCAATTTCCAGACTGCCGCGCGGCCGCGCGCAGCAGCATTTCCGAATGAAGATTTTGACTGATCTTGTTGACTAGCTTGACGGAATCCCCCAGCGGAATCGAGACGTGCTCAGCAAGGATTGCCCGTGGCGGATCCGAGGCCGGATCAGCGGGCCTTTGCGGAGTGTGCAGCGCGTGCGGATTTCCTGAGATTCTTACGCCGCGATCGGCGAGCAACCGCGCCAACAGAGTCGCAGCGTGCTGAGCCGGCTCGTGAATCGCGAGAATGAGTTTGCGAGGAACGCTGTTTGCGGGCAATGTGCCGCGAACGACGACGAGTTGCGAACCCGGCTCGCGGGTGAGGGTGAGATCGGATTTTACTTCCGCAGCGGACGTGACGACATTGTTTTCAACATAGAAATCGGGAGTCGCTGGCGCGATCGCGACTTGCACCGGCTCGCCGGCAAGCATGCCCGGTGACAAGGTAAGGGCGACAGTGTTGTCGTCAATCACAATCGAGGAGATGGCGGCGCCATACTCCCAGACCATGTCGCCGATTTCCCAGCCGTCCGGGTAAGGCTCGCGAGGGAAATAGCTGTCGTCACCGACTACGTCGCCTGTGATTTGTTTCACGCCTTTCGCCACCAAGGCGTCGGCGAGTTCCACTAGGACTTTCTCCGGCGGGCCGTCGAATTCTTCCTTGAGGTCATAAGGAAATTTGCGGTTCGAGAGATTGGGATCGCCGCGACCTACCAGGAACAGATCGCCGGAGAGCGTGCCGTCGGAAGAAAGCGCACCGTGTGTTTCGAGGGTGGTGTTAAAGCGGTAGTCAGGCCCGAGTTTCGCCAGCGCAAGAGCGGTGGTGAACAACTTCATGTTGGACGCGGGTACAAAATATTTGTCGGCGTTCAATTCGTACAGCGTGTCACCGGTGACGGCATCGGCGACCAGTACGCCCCATTCGCCTTTGCTTGCCGCTTGCGCTGCCAGCGCAACATCAACGCGCGCGGAGAAGCGGTTCGTGGCGGCTTTGTTGCGCAGCGCGGCCTTCTCGGGCTTGTTTTTTTTCGCGGCGGCATGGTCCGGGGGATTGGCCTGTGCTCGGGAAGACGGAGCAATGTTCGCCGCCGCGAAAATCGCGATGGCCACCATCAGGGCCGCTCGTCGTTCGATCGCTTTTCGTCTCACCGTCATCCCCTGCTGGTATATTGCGTCTGGAGAAAGTATAGTCGAAAGGCCACGGAACACTTCTTCCTCCAAAGCCGCGGTCCCGAATGCTCGGACCTGAGAGGCGAAGGAGTCCAGGTCGGAAGCTCCGACGGTGCACCCAAGATCTGGTGACCCTAAAGATTGCACCGCAAGAAATCCAAACGAGGTGATGGAATGATCAAGCGAATGGTGGTTTACCTGATGGCGCTGGTGATGGCCGGCTTGCCGCTGGCCGCCGCGCAAGATACCAAAGAAGCGGATCGGCTGGAGAATTGCGGCACCGTGTTGAAGGAGATTTTGGATATTCCCGATGACATTCCGCAGGACCTGCTCGACAAGGCGGAATGCGTTATCGTTTATCCATCGGTGCTGAAAGCCGCGTTCGTGATTGGCGGCAGCTACGGTCGTGGCGCGATGACGTGCCGCACGGGCGAGCACTACACCGGGCCGTGGAGCGCGCCGACGATGATGGCGCTCGAGGGTGGCAGCGTTGGATTTCAGATCGGCGGGCAAGCGACCGACTTCGTACTTTTGGTGATGAACGGGCGCGGCGCACACTCCATTCTCAACAGCAAGGTGAAGCTGGGAGCAGACGCCTCGGTGGCGGCCGGGCCAAAGGGCAGGACCGCCTCCGCGTCGACCGATGTGACGCTGCGCGCAGAAGTATTGAGCTATTCGCGATCGCGGGGGCTTTTCGCCGGCATCTCCCTGGAGGGCTCGACGGTCCGCCCCGACCACGACGCAAACGAAAGGGTCTACGGTAAAAAGTTGGAGGCCGAATCCATCGTATTTAAGGGCGCGGTTGCGGTGCCCCCGCCTGCACAAAAGTTGGTGTCTTACCTGAATCAGAAATCGCCGAAGAATCTTTCCGAAGCGGGCTCCAACAAATAGACCCGCGCTACCGGGGCTAACGAGAAGGACCCAGGTGTTCTGCCTGGGTCTTTTGCTTTTGCGGGCCTAATTTCTGAAGTTGACTTTCGACCATATATGACTTATGGTCATTTATGAGGATTGGTCACCGTGCGTCACCGCACCGCCAAATTTCACGCCCAGAAGCGAACACCGGGCGAGGGTCCCGACCGGCGCCAGCGCCGAGGCGCGGAAACTCGCGAGCGGCTTTTCCGAGCCGCGCTTCGTTTATTCGCAGACCAGGGCTTTGCGGAAACCACCGTGGAAGACATCACCAACGCCGCCGATGTCGGTAAAGGCACGTTCTTCAACTACTTTCCCAGCAAAGAACACCTCTTAATCGCGTTCAGCGACATGCAGTTGCGCAAACTTCAAGCCACCGTGGACCAGATGCGCGAGAGGCCCGCGCCAATGCGCGCGTTTTTTCGCTCCATGACCCTTCGTATGACCGAGGAGCCAGCGAAGGCGCCGGATGTCGTCCGTGCCATTTTGCAGGCGAATCTTTCCAGTTCGTCGGTACGCAGCGTGATGCGCGAGCGAAACGCCCGAGCGGAACAGTTGCTGACCCAACTTGTGGAAATCGGGCAGGAACGCGGAGAGTTTCGACGGGACCTGCCCGCGCTGGAGCTAGCCCAGGTGTTTCGCCAGACCGTCTTCGGGACGTTGCTCATGTGGTCGGTCTATGGTGACGCATCCCTGGCGGAGCGCATCGAGCGAGCCATGGAAATTTTGTGGATGGGCATGGCCCCGCGCGAGCCGGTAACTATGGCGCGGCCGGAATCGTAGTCTTTGTGAGGAGAAGCGGGCGATGAATCGCAAGCGGGTGATCGTCATCGTGCTGGTGGTGCTTGGCATCGTCGCTGGCTTGGCGTTTTCGGCAGGCTGGTTCCGACGGGATTCGTCTTTGCAAGGTTCCGGCACCGTGGAAGCGCGCGATATTCGCGTCGGATCGAAGGTCGGCGGACGCATCGAGAAAGTACTCGTTCGCGAAGGCGACACGGTGCAAGCCGGGCAAGTTTTGATCACGTTCGACGATAAGGAGCTGAAAGCAGCACTCGATCAGTCTAGCGCCGCCGCAGAAAAAGCCCGCCGGGGCTACCGGCCGGAGGAGATTGCAGAGGCCCGCGCAGCGGTTGAGGAAGCCAAGGCCGAGTACGAGCAGCGAACGAATGGCTATCGCCGGGAAGATATCGCGGCGGCGCAAGCCGATCTAGATCGCACGAAGGCCGATGAAGTTCGCGCGCGGCTGGACTTCCAACGCTACGAAGCACTGGCAAAAAAAGACCTGGTGTCCAAGCAGCAGCGCGATACCGCGGAAGCTGCATGGAGAATCGCGCTGGCGCAACAGCAAAATGCGCAGCATAAGCTGGATGAATTGCATCACGGTTACCGGCCCGAAGAGATCGCCTCCGCTGAGGCGCGCTACCACCAGGCGCTGGCGACATTTGAGAAGTTCGAGCGCGGCAATCGGCGAGAGGATGTCGATCTGGCAAAAGCCTCTTTTTCCTACGACCAAGCGAGATACCGCGAGCGCGAAGTGGTCGCGCCTTCGGCGGCTACCGTGGAAGTACTCGATGTGCGCCCGGGAGACTTGATTCCGCCAAACACGCCGGTAGCGACGTTGCTCGAGCGCGATCAAATTTACGTGCGCATCTACATTCCTGAGACGGAGATTGGTCACGTGCAACTCGGACAAAAAGCGGAGGTGCGCGTCGATTCGTTTCCCAAGACGGTTTTTGAAGGCACCGTCGAACAGATCAATCAGCAAGCGGAGTTTCTTCCCCGCAACGTGCAGACGCGCGAAGAGCGCGTCCATCAAGTGTTCGGCGTAAAGATTCGCATCGACGATCCCTCGAATCGCGTTCGCGCGGGAATAGCCGCCGACGTGAAACTGAAGGATGCGAAGTGAACATGTCTGCAACTTCACAATCCATTCCCGAGGTCGCGATTTTCGCCGAACATCTGGTGCGGCGCTTTGGCAAATTTACCGCCGTCAACGACGTCAGCTTCGAGGTGAAAAAGGGCGAAATTTTCGGTTTCCTCGGGCCCAACGGCAGCGGGAAAACCACCGTCATCAAGATGCTCACGGGGCTTTTGCCGTTAACCGGAGGCGCCGCGCAGGTGGAAGGGCTCGACGTGCGCACGCATGCCGAAGAGGTGCGCGAGCGAATAGGGTACATGTCACAGAAGTTCAGTTTGTACGACGACCTTACGGTCTCGGAGAACTTGACGTTCTACGGCCGCATCTACAGCCTGCCCGCTGACCGCTTGAAGCGCCGCATCTCCGAAATCGTGGAGTTGAATGGCCTTGGTCCATATCTGGATCGCCTGGCCGCGAAACTTTCGGGCGGTTGGAAGCAGCGACTGGCCCTGGGTTGCGCCCTGCTGCACGAGCCGAAGCTGCTGTTTCTGGACGAGCCCACCGCCGGAATCGACCCGGTCGCGCGCAGACAGCTCTGGGACTTGCTGTTTGAGCTCTCCGGGCACGGCATCACGTTTTTTGTCACCACCCACTACATGGATGAGGCGGAGCGCTGCAGCCACGTGGCCTACATCTATTACGGCAAGCTGATTGCCGACGGCACACCCAATTCGCTGCGCGAGCTTCGCGACGTGCAGCCGCCTGGAACGTTGCGCGTGGAGATCACCACACCGGAGGTGACGCGCGCGCTGCGGTTCGCCAGGCAGATTCCCGGAATTCGCAGCGCCACGATCTTTGGCCAATCCATTCACGCGCTCATCGACGACCACTTCGATCTCCACGATTTGCGCGAGCAACTCCTGAAGGAAGGCATCGCCGTCGCTGAGATTCGGCCGCTGGCGCCGAGCCTCGAAGATGTTTTCGTGGAACTCACCTACAAACATCAAGCGCTGCTGGAGGCTTCCCGTGCGTGACATCTTTCGCGGCTTCGGCGCGGTCTTCTACAAGGAAACATTGCACGTGCGGCGCGATGCCGGAACGCTGTTTTTCTCCCTGACGATGCCGCTGTTGCAGATGTTTCTGCTGGGCTTCGGCATCGACACCAACATCCGCCGCATCCCAACCGTGGTCTACAACGCCGACGGGCGCCGCGAGAGCCGCGAATTGATCGACCGGCTGAAAAATTCCGACACGTTCTACATCATCCGCTACGTCCAGGACGATCGGGACATGAACGACCTGATTGTCGCCGGCAAAGCACGCGTGGGTATCAAGGTGCCCGTCGATTATTCCGACCGGCTGCTGCACCAGATGGGCGCGCAGGTTCTGGTACTGATCGACGGTTCCGATTCTTCGGTGGCGGGCCAGGCGATTAATGTGAGCAGCGCAATCGGCCTCGACGAATCCCTGCGTCGCGTTCTCCCGGATCGCGACACGATGGCTGTCGAGATGCGTCCCAAGATGTTGTTCAATCCGGACTCGAGGTCGGCGAACTTTTTTCTCCCGGGCTTGACGGCCATCATGCTGCTCAACGTCACCACGTTCTTGACGGCTTTCTCGATCGTCCGCGAGAAAGAACGTGGCACGCTCGAGCAGCTCTTCGTTACGCCCGTACGCCCCTTTGGCCTTCTGCTTGGCAAACTACTTCCCTATCTGGGTGTCGGCTTCTTCGAGCTTTGCCTGATTTTGACGTGCATGCGTTTCGTGTTTCGCGTTTCCATCCACGGCAGCGTTATTTTGCTGGGCTTTCTGTCACTGCCGTATTTGTTCGCGGCTCTTTCCCTTGGAATCCTGATCTCCAGCAAGGCGGCATCGCAAGCCGAAGCCATGCAGCTTGCGTTCCTTCCCATTTTGCCCAGCGTCTTTTTTTCGGGATACATTTTCCCGCGCGAAACAATGCCAGCCATTTTTCGCCCTATCAGCTACCTGATTCCAGCCACTTATTTCATCAACATTACCCGTGGCGTGATTTTGCGTGGCGCCACTATCCGTCATCTCTGGACCGATGGCTTGGCTCTTTTCGCCATCGGCACTCTCCTTCTCATCGTGGCCGCACGACGCTTCCAGAACAAAGTCATCTCCGCTTGAATATGAAATTAGGACGCCAAAAATGGAGCAAACCACCCAATCGCTTGAGCGCCTGAGCGCACGGTGCTGCATCGTCGGCGGAGGCCCCGCCGGTGTAATGGCCGGTTATCTTCTGGCAAGAGCGGGCGTCGACGTCGTCGTTCTCGAAAAGCACGCCGACTTCCTGCGAGATTTTCGCGGCGACACCGTGCACCCTTCCACCCTGGAAGTGATGTACGAACTCGGCCTGCTGCAAGGACTTCTTCAGCGGCCCCATCAGGAATATCCCCAAGCCGGCGCGCGCTTCGGAAGCATCTCCGCAGAGGTCGCCGATTTCTCTCACCTACCGGTGCACTGCAAGTTCATCGCATTGATGCCGCAATGGGACTTCTTGAATTACTTGACCGAGGAAGGGCGCAAGTCTCCAAGTTTTCGCCTGTTGATGGAGTACGAGGCAACCGACCTTCTGCAAGAGAGCGGACAGATTGTTGGCGTCAAAGGAAAAACGTCCAAAGGCGCCTTTGAGGTGCGCGCTCACTTGACGATCGGCGCCGACGGGCGTCATTCCGTCGTTCGCAAACAGGCGGGACTTCAGGTCGAGGATCTCGGTGCGCCAATCGACGTGCTCTGGATGCGCCTTCCGAAGAATACGGGCGACGCGAACTACACCCTGGGTCACTTCAAGTCCGGAAAAATGCTGGTCACCATTAACCGCGGCGACTATTGGCAGTGTGCCTATATCATTTTCAAGGGAGCGTTCGAGCAAATTCAGCAACGTGGCCTGCCCGCATTTCGCGATGATATTGCGGACGTCGCACCGTTCCTTGGCGATCGAACGGAGGCGTTGCGCGATTGGAAGGACGTTAGTCTGCTTTCTGTCCGGGTCGACTATCTGCATACGTGGTGGCGGCCGGGATTGCTGTGCATCGGTGATTCGGCGCACGCAATGTCGCCGGTCGGCGGCATTGGTATCAATTTGGCGATTCAAGACGCGGTCGCCGCCACCAACATCCTCGCCGAACCCCTATTCCACGCGCGCGTAACCGCCGAGCATCTCGCCGCACTACAAAAGCGGCGCATGAGGCCAACACGATGGACGCAGGCCCTTCAAGTCCAAGCGCACAAACGGGTTGTGGAACCCACGCTGAAAGGGGAGGTGACCTTCACGAAGCTACCCTTCGCGGTCCGGTTGCTCAACGATTACCCGCTACTGCGCCGGATCCCCGCGCGATTGATCGGAATGGGCCTACGTCCAGAACATCCGAAAGCTCCCGCCCGTCGAGCGTAGTCCACAATCTCCGGCTCTTTTGTCTTTTGCAGGGTCACAGCGTATTCTGCTTGCCGTGCCCTGCCCCATCTGCGGAAAGCGTAAAGCCGAGCGATTTTGCCCCGCGAAAGGCGAGAAAATATGCGCCGTCTGCTGCGGACGGGAGCGCGAAGTCACCATCGATTGCCCGGTTGATTGCTCGTACCTGCTTTCCGCCCACCGCTATGAGGACGAGCACCAACGGCAGCTTCCACCCGACACGCCATTCCTCGATGTCACGCTACCTTCCGACATTCTCCACACCCACCAGCAGCTGATGGCAGCGCTCGCCTTTACCATCGCCAAGTTTTGCGCCGCACATCAGGAGGCAACCGACAGCGACGCCCTGGCCGCGCTTCACGGGCTCGCCGAAACCACCAGGACCCTAATGACCGGCATTTATTACGAGAAGCAACCCGACGGATTGCTCCGCCGCGAACTCTACGCCGCGCTCACCGCGTTTGTGGCCGAAGTTAAGCAGAAACAGGCGCAGCATGGCGGCGCCACAGTGAAGGATTCCGATTTCTTCTACCTTTTGGTTTTTCTCTACCGCATGGGACTCTTGCGAACCAACGGCCGCCCGCGTTCGCGGCGATACATCGAATTCCTGCGCGGCCAATTCCCCGAGGTTCAGGAATTGAAGCGCGAGGAGTCGCGGATCATTGTTCCTTAACTCCGTTCCGTCGCACGATTCCGTAAATATGGTACGTAGCTTGGTTGCATTCTGTCGCTAAGCCGCGGGGTTCAGGTCCAAGGACAATTGAGGACTTTGAACCTTTCTTTGGAGTTCCTCAAACGGGCGCGCATGGAATCCGTGCCGCAGACGGATCCGCGCGACCCGCTCGGCAATTTTCCGGCGATAGTCCTCTGGCGCGTATCCATTCTTTCCGTACCACTGCTCATACTGCTTTGCGAGCTTCGGAAATCTCTCGCGCACGAAAGGCAAGAACTGCTTCGCGGACGAGGGCATAAGGAATAGGACCCCGGAAAAGAACCATTGCGCTCCGGCTTCTTTTGCCGCGGCTGCCACCGCTTCCAGCTCACCGTCACGATCGGTAATCCCGGGAATCAGTGGCGACGCCGAAACTCCCACACGCAGGCCGGCGTCGTGCAACTGCTTCACCGCATCCAGCCGCAGGTCTGGGCGCGGAGCGCGCGGCTCCAGCAATCGGGCCAGCCGGGATCGCAACGTAGTTATCGTAATATTCAGCGACAATTCCGACCGCCCCGCAATGCGCTTCAGAACATCAATGTCCCGCACGATTTGATTCGATTTGGTGATCACCGAAACGCTCAACCCCTCGCGCTTGGCCAACTCCTCCAGGCAGGCGCGCGTCACGCCGTATTCCCGCTCCGCCGGCTGGTATGGATCCGTCGCCGTGCCGATCGCAATATGTTCCGGGCGCCCATCCTCCGCCCCGGGCCGTTGGTACGAATATTTTCGCGCGACATCCTGCGCCAGCAGCGCCGCGGCGTTCTGCTTTACGAAAATCTTTTTCTCGAACTCGCCGCCGTCCAGCTCCATGTACTCGTGCGTGTAGCGCGCATAGCAATACTTACAAGCGAATTCGCAGCCCCGGTACGGATTGATCGTCCACTCAAACGGTACGCGATCGGAATCGCATTTATTCAGGATCGAGCGTACCGGCAGCAAAAAATACTCCGGCCGCTGCTCTGATTTTCGCGAACTTTCCGCGCAAGGAGAATTCGCTGCGAGGCGGGCGATGCCGACCAGCGGTGCCCCCGCGTCTCGAGTCTGGCCATCCAGCCGGCGTTGGGCGCCGTCGGCAGCCAGCGACTCCAGTGGAGCCGTTCCTGAACAAGGCGGGGGGCAATCCGCCGTCGCGAGGTAACTCGAAATGGGCACACCGGGACCAGCCGCGACCGGGGCAGGGTCACGACCAGCCACTTGTCTTGGGCTTTGCGCATCAGGGTAGACGGGGAACAGAGCAGGTTGTAAGACGCGGCGCCGACCAGTCCAAAGAACCGTCGACGAAGAGGAATGATCCGATGGCATAGCCCACCTCACAGCGCAGGCAGTATTTCGCTTTTTCTTCGCTTCGTCAAGCACTATTTTCGCTTTTATTTCGCTAGCAGGAGGCTCCAACCGCCCCGGGCCTCACTATCGCTGCGGTCCCTAGCAATTCGCCACTCCAAGTGGAGCTGGGCACCCTTGTTTCTTAGCTTATCGAGCCCACAATTTCCTATGGCACCACTCCGACCTGTTCCCTACACTTCGTTGCACGGGTAACGAAGAGGTCCCCCATGAAATTCCTGCGCGTCTTTAGTCCAGCTGCAATCCTCGGCCTGTTTACAATTCTTGCCTGCGCAACACCATGCCCGGCCGGCAATTCCCCGCAGCGGCAAATCGTTTCGTGCTCCTCCGACAATATGAAGCGCAATTATTGCGACGCGGATGTGAGCGCAGGCGTGCAACTGGTTAAGCAACGCAGTGAGGCCCCGTGCGTCTTCAACCGCACCTGGGGCTTTGAAAACGACCGGGGTATCTGGGTGGACGGCGGCTGCCGCGCCGATTTCCAGATCGGAAGCGACCCGCGACCCGAGACCGCCCACAACATGTACTGCGCCTCCGATAACGGCCGCCGCAATTTCTGTCCGGCTGACACCGATGGGGGCGTTGAGATGGTTCGTAAGCGCAGCGACGCCTCCTGCGATTACGGCAGCTCGTGGGGGTACGAGCCACGCGGCGTTTGGGTGGACCGCGGCTGCCGCGCTGATTTCCGAATCGGCGGTGGTCGTGGAGATCGAGACCGGGACAGGAGCGCGGATCGGGACAGAGATAGGGACCACGATAGACAGGGCGATGAGGACAGGGCTCGGGACAGAGATCGAGATGCAGACAGGGACAAGGACAGGGACAGAGACCGAGATAGAAATAACGGGGAGGGCGGGCAGCGCCCTGGCGACGCTGAAGTGCAGGTAGTCAGCTGCTCTTCCGATGATATGAACCGCCGCGACTGCCGAGTCGAGACCCATGGCAGCGTGCGCCTGATTCGCCAGCGCAGCGAAGCGGACTGCGTTCTTGGCCGGACATGGGGTTATGATCGGCATGGCATTTGGGTCGACCGCGGTTGCCGTGCGGATTTCGAGGTGGGGGCCGCACGTTGAAGTCGGCGCCGCCCTCATCTGACCTAAAACGGATTTTCCCGGTTGGCCAGACTTCCACTCCTCCCCGAGCACCCGAAAATTCCCGGAGTTGCGTCCTCCCCGTGCGACAATTGCCCTTTATAAGCTTTAATCCCTGCGGTCCGACCCGGAGGAAAGAATCTTGCGAACGGATTGGCGAGCGTTCATCCTTAGTTGCTCCACCTTCCTTGCATTTGTAATCCCCGTTCCCATCTCGCGCCCGCAAGCGCCACCACCCTCGGCTCAGACGAAAAAGCCCGCCGCCGGTCCAGCGGCACCCGCAGCACCGCAGTCCACCCACTACCCAATTCTGCTGCTCGCCTTTGGACCTGCCGCTGGAAACGACCCGGCGTGGAGTATCCGCATTGGCCAGAAGGGCCCGGAACGGCTCGATCGCCCCGGGTACCCACCGGCGATGCTCGACCCCGTCGACGTAAACCGCGAAGGTACCAGCGACGCCTGGGCCTACCGTGCGAAAGACTCTGCAACCGGCGCCGATGTCACGGTTCACCTGACGCGCGAGCCGTGCTCCCCCGACACTACCGGCGCAAAGTACACCTTCCGCGCAGTCGCCCAACACGCGCAGATTGGCACCCTGAACGGCTGCGCTCGCATTGCCGCCGAACTGTTCCCGAGAATCAACAGTCAACCCGACGAAGACGAGGATGCGGACAAGAAACCTCCGCTCGTGCTGCCTGCCGACGTCATCAAATTTCAATCGCCAACCGACGTCGCGTATGTCATCCCCGCCGGTAAGGTGGCCGTGGCAGTCGGCAAGATCCGAAAGATAGCCGCCCCAGAAGGGACAGAGTTGGCCATGTCGCACGACGGGAAGAGACTTCTTTACACGCGTTCGGATTCCAAGAATGGACCCGACCGGACCATTGTTCTCTATGATTTCGCGTCGGGACGTTCGCAGGACCTAGTTCACGGCGGCGTGCGCCAGGCATTCTGGTCCCCGGACGATAGCAGAGTGGCGTTTCTGAATTATCAAGATCAAAAGTGGCAGCTTTGGACCTTCGCGGCTGGGTCGCCTGACCAGGCATCGCCCGTTTACGCCAGTAGCCTGACCAGCTTGCACGGCTGGACTGACCCGCACACCTTGCTCGCCAGCGACATGCAAAACGCCTACTGGATTTCGGACGATGGCAGGCCGTTGCAGACCGTCGCGCTCAAAGACATCTACGGCGACGCCTTCGACCTTGCCGGCTCAGACACGTTCCGCGTCAATCCCATTAACCAGGACTTGCTGCTTGTTTCAGCGCCATACGTGAAGGCACCTGCCGGCGCTCCCACGGATGCGATGGGTCTGGCAGCAGGATTCTTCCTGTACGAGATCCGTTCGAAGCGACGCGTCGTTCTTAGCCCGACAGACCAGTGGGCGCGTCATGGGGAATGGTCGCGGGACGGTCTTCAGGTCTTCTATACGCGACGCATTTCTTCACCGTCCCTGATGACGTTTCGAATCCTATGGGATGGAAGCAATAACAAACGTTATATAGAAGGAACGGATTTCGTTGTCGGCAAGTAAAGGCAAAGCCGCTCCTCATTCTTCGTCGAATGCATGAATCCATGGCCTGGCCCGAAGGACATTGCCCGATTCGAGTCAGGTACTGGTATTTATAGAGCACGCTCCCCCTGCCCCGATATAATTACCTCTATGGCTAGCACCCCCACCCCTGCTCCTCGCCAAGTCGGGATATTGGTTCTCGACAACGACGCTCCCAGCCAGGGCGCTTTGCGCCAGATTCTGGACTCCGAAGGCTGGCGCGTCCGCATCGTCCCAGACACGAAGCTCCTCCTTGCCGAATTGAAGACAGGCGAATGGTCCCTGGTGATCGCAAACGTGGCCATGATCGGCCTCGAGAGCCCCCTTTTCTTCACACTACGCGAACTCTCCGGTGTTTCCGCGGAAGAAGGCGCACGCCTTCGCGTCCTTTACGTCGTTCCAGAAATGGCGGGCAGCCAGTATGTGGGATCTCTCGAATTCGCCAAGCTCCCGTACGTCGTCAGACCCTTCCACCTGCACGATTTTCTGGAGAAAGTGAGCGACCTGCTGGTGGAGATCAAAGCGATTGAAGCACCGCTTCGCCAAGTACGGCATGAATTCGGCCAAGCCCGCAAGAAGAAGGTCCAGTCGAGCCGCTCCAACTCGATGTTCGCTGCCCGGGACTCATTCTCTTACACCGACGAAGAGCTCGCCGAGTACGAACGTCAGGAAGGCGAAGCCGCCAAGAACAGACGCAACCGGCCGCGCACCAATTTAGGCGACCCCCGAACCCGGTAAGAAGCGAAGTAAAGAAGTAATGTCGTAATGAAGTAACGAAACTGCTCGGCCTCGCCGCGCGCGAACTTATCGAAGCCTTGCTTTTCCTCTGTGCCCTCTCTGTACGACCTTCGTGTCCTAAGCGTTATGTTTTCTCCTGCCTTTCCGGCCTTTCTCAACCTCCCGCTCTTCCACTGCTGTCCCGAGTTCTGCCCCTGTTTCGTTACTTCGATACTGGATTATTTTCGGCCGCCTCTTGCAAGAAGTTGCCCTACGCTCGTTCTAACCCGAGTGAGTCTCTCTCATTTGCTCGCGCACAGGAGGCGGTCTATGGAACGCTCGTTGTTCGCCAACATCATTCGCGGTCTTGTCGGTATTACCACTCTGGGAAGCTTGGCGTTTGTGGGTTCGGCCCCAGGCTCGTCGTCTGGTACCGCTCCATCGTCCAGCGAAGGGGGCTGGCGGTTACTCGATCCCGTCACCTACGAAAACATTTCCATCTTTCCCGTCGTCAGCTCGTCCCATGAGGATACCAGTCCATTTCTGACCCTCGACCAAGGTTTATCAAGCGGCGAAGTGGTCGTCAGCGAACAAGGCGCCGCAGGACTCGCTCGCTCTCGCGACGGTCGGCGGAACACGATTCCCGATTACACCAGTGGCCCGGCAGTCAACCAACTCGTTCTGATCAATCGCGGTAAGCGCCCTCTGCTGCTACTCGCTGGCGAGCTCGTCAGTGGCGGCAAGCAGGACCGTATCATCGCGAAAGACCGTATCGTTGCGCCTGGCGCTGAGCCCCTACCGCTCGATGTCTTCTGCGTTGAGCACGGTCGCTGGTCATCGGGATCGCAATTTGCAGCCTCTAAGACGATCGTTCATCCCAGCGTCCGCGAGCAAGCTGCGCTCAAGCAAAACCAGAACGATGTCTGGAACGCCGTTCGCGCCGGCTCGACTGCGAACATGGCAGGCAGTGCGCCAGAAGCCGCACCTCGAGTTAGCCCCGGAGTGATCGCGGACACCATCGCTTCCGCCGCTCCGACCCAATCCTATGCAAAGATTTACGAAGGCAGCCGCGTGGGCGCTTCGGTGGAGGAATTCGTGGCGCAGTTACAGAAGCGCTTCGCGAAGTCCACGTCGGTTCTTAAGGGTGAACACGTGGTTGGTGTGGTCGTAGCCTACGGCGGTGAAGTCGCCTGGAGCGACATATTTGCGTCCGGCGACCTCTTCGATCACTACTGGCCGAAACTCCTGCGCAGCTACGCGGTCGAAGCCGTGGCGCGTCCCACGCTGCGCGAGACCGCCTCCGCCGACGATGCGCGTGGCTTTCTCCGGCGCCTCAACGGTCGCGAAGTCCAAGAGACCGAAGCCGACGTCTATCGCTGGCGAGAAACTTCCGAAGGCCGGCTAGCCCTCATCGAACTCGACGCGCTGCAGCCCAAACCTATGACGCTGCACCGTCTCCTGCTGCAACGCACGAGCTGACTTGATGGCGGTTGGGACGCAGCGCGCTGCGCCCCAACCGCCATAGACCAAACTCGAGCCACCGCGGTCCGAAGCAGTTCGTGGTTTCTCGAACTACTATCCTTGCGCCCCCGCCCGGGCCTTCGCCATTAGCGCGAGCCTCTGGCGAAAGCTTTCCATCGCTCCGGGTGCTCGCTTTTCCCGCCACGCCTCCAATCGCTTGCAGTGTTCTTCGAGCTGGCTGAAGAAAAACGGAGTCTTGGTAGCCGCCCGCCAGTCCGCCAGGATCGGCCGAAGTTTCTCGAAGAGCACCCACGGCTCCAGCGTGGTTTCGAAATAGAGGTCCTCGTCCATCAATCCACGGTTCGCAATGCCTGCCACCATCTCCCAGTAGCTGGCGGCCATCCGAAACTCCGCGTTCTTCTCCGTACCCAGGGTCAATTCCTGTTTCGCGTCTTCCAGCGTCTGCGGAAAGAAGTCCGTAAGAATGCGCTCCCGCGCTGCTCGTAGTCTCGGCTCCCGCCGAAGCTCGTAGAGCCGCAACATCAAGGTCACCTGTTCATGCGTCGCTTGTCCCATCAACTTCCTCCTGGCTGCTCCGGATCTAATTGCGTTGCTCTCAATCACTGGAACGACGCTTGAGGCACCCAAAATCGACACCGAGGAATAAGCAGGTGTATTCCATTTGGCGTCTATGGCAGACTGGCGCCGCTGGGGCCCCTGTCCCAGAAAAAAGTTTGGTTGAGGTTGTCGATTACTCGTCCTTCGCGCGTCGTTACGATGTACGACACGAAGCAGGCTCACAGCCAGGAGCGAACCACATGCGATACATGATGCTGATCTACACCAAGGAAGGAGACCCGGACTCCACATGCCCGGAAGAGGCGGAGCGCATCCGGCAAGGGCACACCCAGGTGATCACGGAAACCCGCAAACGCGGCATGCTTGTCGCTGTAAATCCACTGGCGCGCACCTCGAACGCCACCACCGTCCGCATCGACAACGGCAAGCCACTCGTCACCGACGGGCCGTTCGCCGAGACCAAGGAGCAACTCGCTGGCTACTACGTGCTGGATTGTAAAGACTTAGACGAAGCCATTGTCTGGGCCGCGCAAATTCCCACCACCTGCGGCGGGTCGCGAGGCTCGATCGAAATCCGCCCGCTGCAGGAGCTCCCCGGCGTCCCTGAATCCATCCTCAGAGCGCATTCCGATGTCGGCAGCGTGTGAGGCGACCAGACGCACCCGCCGCGCCGCTCAGCGCTAGCTGGCATCGTCGCAACCGACGGGTTATTAGCCCTAATTCGTAGAGCAGTTGTAGTGGTTCCATCCGGTCCACTGGGAGGAATTTGTGAAACCGACGCTCTTTCTTCGCATCGCTTCGGTCTTGACCATGATCCACTGCATCCTGCACACCGTCGGCGGGGTGTTCGGCTCGCCGAGAAACGGTCCCGAAGAAGTCGCCGTTATCGAAACCATGAAAGCGCATACCTTCAACGTCATGGGCTCCATGCGTACCTATTGGGACTTCAGCATGGGTTACGGGCTCTCCGTCACCATCACTCTTTTCGTCCAGGCCTTGATTTTCTGGCAGCTCGGCACTATGGCGAAGACAAACGCCGCGTGGACCAGGCCGATTGTAGTTTTGTTTTTTTTCAACTTCATCGCCATGTCGGCCGTGGTTTGGCGCTACTTCTTCATCGCCCCGGCCATCACTGAATTGATCATCGCCGCTTGCCTCGCGGCGGCATTTTTTACCGCCGTGGCTCCGACCTAGCGTCTTTCGCATGACCGACGCCAAAGCCGCCGCGGAATCGATCTTCCGCGAACAATCGGGTCGCATCACCGCCACGCTCATTCGTATTTCCGGCTCGTTTGACCTGGCGGAAGAAGCGCTTCAAGACGCATTCGCCGCCGCGTTGGCTCGGTGGCCGGAGTCCGGTATCCCCGACAATCCCGCCGCATGGATCACCACGGCCGCTCACCGGAAATTGATCGATTCCATCCGGCGGGATCGGACGCGGCGTGAAAAGCAGGAGCCGCTGCGTTATGAAACTCCGACTTCCTATCGCCTGGATGACCCATCGACTGAAGCTTCCTTGGATGCGTCTTCCATGAACTATCCCGACGACCGCTTGCGCTTGATCTTCACTTGCTGCCATCCGGCCATCAATACTGAGGCACAGGTCGCGCTGACCCTCCGCACACTGGGCGGTCTCACTACGCCTGAAATCGCTCGCGCCTTCCTGGTGCCGGAGCCCACTCTCGCGCAAAGACTTGTCCGCGCAAAAACCAAAATTTCCCTGGCGCGAATTCCGTACGAAGTGCCGCCGCTGCACGCGCTACCCGAGCGCTTAAAATCCGTGCAAGCGGTGATCTATCTGATCTTCAACGAAGGTTACGCCGCCACCGCCGGCGACACCCTGATCCGCAAGGAGCTTTGCGCAGAGGCCATTCGCCTGGGCCGCACTCTGTCCAGCCTGATACCCAGGGACGCGGAAACCATCGGCCTGCTCGCTCTGATGTTGCTGCATGATTCGCGACGCAACGCCCGCATCAATTCCAAAGGTGAACTCGTAACGCTCGAAGAACAGGACCGCACGGTATGGGATCGCGGCGAGATTGACCAGGGGCTCGAATTGGTGGAGACGGCGTTACGCCTGCAAAATATCGGCCCGTACCAGCTGCAAGCGGCTATTGCCGCAATTCATGGTCACGCCGCAAGTTTCGACCAAACGGATTGGACGGAGATCGCTGCGCTTTACAGGCAACTCGCGAACATCTCGCCATCTCCGGTTATCGCTCTGAATTATGCCGTCGCGATCGCCATGTCTGAAGGGCCCGAGCGTGGACTCACATTAATCGACGAAATCGGCGCGACCGGGAGCCTGAGCGAATATCACCTTTTCCACGCCGCCCGTGCCGATTTGTTGCGCCGTTTAGGCGCCACCGCAGCAGCCGTGGAAGCTTACGCGCGCGCCCTCGAGTTGGCTCGCAATCCTATTGAACAGAACTACCTTCGCCGCCGTATCGCCGAATTGGATCTTCCACCAAGCTAGGATCTTCCCGGTCTTCTTGGGCGCTCGGGCCTCTGCGACGCTACGCTAAGTATCTCCTTGTCGTCCCCGCCCAGCCGCCAACCGAACTTCGCTGCGGTCCTGCGTCGTCGCAAGCATCTCGGTAACGGTCCCAGGCCACGAAGGATGTCGCAATGCCGGCGCAATTTCCTCCAAAGGCACAAGTACAAAACGGCGTTGCGTCATTCTGGGGTGCGGAACCTGCAAGTCCGGCGTACCGATCGTCTCCTGCCCGTACAACAGAATGTCGATATCGATGAGCCGCGGCCCCTTCGCAATCAACTTCTTGCTTCCAAGTCTGACTTCAATCGCTCGCAATCCAAGTAGCAGCGCCAGGGCGGGTACTCCGGTAACTCCCTGCACCACGCAGTTCATAAACCAAGCTTGGTCCAGGTAGTCCACCGGCTCGGTCTCATAAAACGACGACACTCGGCGGACTTCGACTCCCGCGACAGGCAGCGCCGCAATCGCGACGCTCAGGTTGTCCTCGCGAGCGCCCATGTTGGAGCCCAGCGAGAGATACACGATCTCAGCGCTCATCGTTCGACACGAAAACCTTGCCTAACCCGGCCATTACCGATATAACGGCCCTCTAAGAATACAGGTATCAGTGTATAGGCATCTGCGGGGCGTTCCGACATAGTGCCCGGCCACGGACCCCAATCGAAACATATAGGCATCTGGTCGACGCAATCGCTCAAGGAGAATGTGATGACAATATTGGCTTGGGTTGTTCTCGGCCTTTTGGCAGGGTTTATCGGCAGCAAGATCGTGAACAAGACCGGCGAAGGATTGTTGCTGGATATCGTGCTCGGAATCGTCGGAGCTGTCGTCGGTGGATGGCTCTTCAATCAATTCGGCCACATGGGTGTAACTGGCCTCAATCTCTACAGTTTGCTGGTCGCGGTGGTGGGCGCGGTGATCGTACTGGTCGTGTGGCACGCCATTCGGCGCATCTGAAAAATGCGTGCAGCCTCGAGTCCCCTCGGCCGCCATTTTCTGTAAGTGCGGATTCCAAATAACTTTAAGCTCAATGGATTTGTAAGTGCGGATTTTGAAAGGCTTAGGCAGGATGAGGCGGCTGACAGTCGAGGGATCGCCAGGAAGAATGCTGCAGGCGTTGCGTCGGTCGGAAATCTATACAGCATGTCGCGCGATGCCAGAAAGGTAACGATAACCTAAGGGTTACCCAGAAAACGGGAATTGATGGCATTGAGTGGTGGCTTCCAACAGTTGGAGCCTTGGCTAACTCGAGCCGCGCTTGCTTGTCAGAAAAGGCGGGGCTGGCGGCGGGGGACTTCGCGGCCGAAGTATTCGTAAGCGCGGGGCGTAGCCATGCGGCCGCGCGGGGTGCGGTCGATCATGCCGATCTGCATCAGGTAGGGCTCGTACATTTCTTCGATGGCGTCCTCTTCTTCGCTGAGCGCGGCGGCCAGAGTGCCTACGCCGACGGGCCCGCCGCCGTATTTATCGAGCAGCGCTAGCATGAGGTTGCGGTCGACTTCGTCGAGGCCGTTTTCGTCGATGCCCAGCATGGCCAGCGCTTCCTGGGCCACGGCCCGGGTGATGCGGCCGGCTGCGCGCACTTCGGCGAAATCGCGGGAGCGCCGTAGCAGGCGGTTGGCGACGCGCGGTGTGCCACGGCAGCGGCGGGCGATTTCCTCGGTGCCGCCTTCATCCATTTCGATATTGAGGATTTTCGCCGAACGATTCAGGATGATCCGCAAGTCCTCGGCCTCGTAGAAATCAAGGCGGTGAACGATGCCGAAGCGTGATCGGAGCGGGGCGGTGATCAGGCCAGCGCGCGTGGTTGCACCGATGAGCGTGAAGTGTCCCAGCGGGAACGGGTGGATGCGGGCTCCCGGACCCTGGCCGATAATCAGGTCCACCCGAAAATCTTCCATCGCGGGGTAAAGCACCTCTTCTACGGCAGGCTGCAAGCGATGAATTTCGTCGAGGAAGAACACTTCCTTGGCTTCGAGCGAAGTCAGAATTGCCGTCAAATCGCCTTTGCGTTCGAGCAGAGGTCCCGCGCTGGTTTTGATGGGCACGACCAATTCGTTGGCGATGATCTGAGCCAGCGTGGTCTTACCGAGACCCGGCGGCCCATACAGCAACACGTGATCAAGCGCCTCGCCACGACTGCGGGCTGCCTGGATCGCGATCTGGATGTTTTCCTTAACGCGCTTTTGCCCGATGTATTCGTCCAGACGCTTTGGACGCACGCTGGCTTCGATGCGCGCGTCTTCATCAAATGGCGCTCCCGACACGATACGTTCCGCTTGTCGTGGCGCCATGATTCGTTTTGCGGTTCCGTCAGGCATATCCAGCCTTTTCACCTTCCGCTCGCGTAAGACCAACAAAAGGCCACAGGGTTCCGGGGACTCCGCCCTGCGCTACAAATTGCTCTGCGGCGTTACGTTCGCGCTGCTCGCCCTTTCTGGGCGCTCAAGGACTGCAGCGAGGCGCGCAACAACTTTTCGAAATTGGCAGCGCCGGATTCGCGCCTCACTTCGGTCACGGCAGCCTCCGCCACGCGCGCTTCGTATCCTAGATTCACCAGCGCGGAAACCACATCGGCCTCGACGCCAGCTGGCGAAGATGGCGACGGCCGCTCCACTTCCACGGTCACGGCGTCCAGCTTATCTTTCAGCTCCACGACCATGCGCTCGGCGGTCTTGCGGCCGACGCCAGGAATCTTCGTCAAGCGGGCCAGATCGCCGCCGCTTATCGCGGGCACCAGGTCTTCGACACTCATGCCCGACAAGATCTTGAGCGCCAGCGAAGGTCCCACGCCCGACGCCGATAGCAGCATCTCAAACAAATGCTTTTCACGCGAGGACAGAAACCCATATAAAGAGAGCGCATCTTCGCGCACATGCGTGTGGATCAACAGCGTAACTTCCGTATGGAGTTCCCCGAGCGCGGCGTAGGTCGAGAGGGGCACCTGCACGATGTACCCAACGCCGCCCACATCCACGAGCACCTGGTTAGGTCGCTTATCGGTGAGGTGTCCGCGAAGCTGGCCAATCATCGCTCGCCAGTATTGCCGCCTTATCTTCGCCTGTCAACGCAGGTTCGGGATTGCGGATACAGCCGCGAAAAAGGGACCACCCTTGGCAAGCCACGGCCCTCGCCCTTGTCCGGGTAACGGCATTTATCGAGAATTGAAATAGAGCTAAATTGCTCCGAAATAGCTCTGACCTATCGCGATGTTCCAATCTTGACGGCGACCCGATAGCGCCGATAGTCCTGATATCGATGCATGTTGCGGTATTTCTGACCGCCGATTTCGATGGATACGACTGCCTCGCTTGGCAGCCACAAGGGGTTTGGAAAGTCCTGAAGACGCACCTCGGCGAAGGTCACATCCGTGGTCAGCTCGTCGAGCTGAATCTCCCGATTGGACTCAAGCAGCTCGCTACGCAAACGCAGGATTTGGAAGTTGCTCTGATCTACCCACAAGATTCCCTGCGTCTGCATTTCCACGTCTTTTGCGCCTGTGCCAGCCATAACGGTTGCGAAGTTATTCTCGCCAGGGCGCTGAGCGAACGCCAATACATATGTCTTGCTTGAACCAAGCATTTGCGTGCCAAGGAAGCGGAACCGGGACTGTGACTGTGACTGCGCGATTGTCGAAAACTGAATACAGCTCAAGGCATGGCCGGAAGTGACTAAATATCCTTGGCCGAGACCAATCTGTCCTAAGCGATTGCCCTTGTCATCCATGCGATATTCCGCATTGGCGCCCCACGAGTAGCCGCGATGAAGAATCAGGTAGTTATCTTGAACGTGATGCTTCGCTTTGACCTTTCCATCCGCATTTAGCCTTTCTTGGGTGAGGTCTTCGCGCGCGATCAGATCGCCAATGTTGTGGACGAAGGTATCGACGCTATGGCCTGTCCTTTCCAGAATCAGGGGCAATTGTTTCTGATCTTCTGCGGGATGGAGGCCTTTCAAATCTGGAATTCGCTTGATCAACTGATCGAGCGGCAAATCAACGTTGGTGGGCACTTGCGGAATGGAATCTTGAACACCGACAGCCGTTGTGTCGCGATCGTTGGTTGCCGGATCTTGTGATGATGCGGCGTTGGGCTCGCCGAGCCAGCTCGCCTCGGCCGCGAACTTCGCTCCCGGCCATGGTTGCGAGTAGTAGCCCAGACGAGTGCGCGCAGTCAGGCCCGGTTTTGCGACCTGTACTTTCAGCTGGTGGTAGAGGTTCGGCTCATCGGTGAGCACGGGATCGAAGGAGATCTCGTAAAAAGGAGAGATGTCAGCCACGCATTGTCGAAGACTCGAGGTCAGGTCACGGCCCGAGTAGACCGCCAAGCCGCCGCTTCGGACGGCGACCGTCTGCAGTGCGAGATCATCCCAGCGGACATCACTCGGCGAACGAACTCCTGCGGCGTCAGCGTGGCTGTGGTCCGGTCGCAGGTGCGTCACGCCATTGGTGAATCCGTCATCCAAATCGCCGGCGACCGGGGGATCGATACTGTAGACCGTGATCTGCCCCTCGTGGAGCTGTCTTGTGAGTTGAACGATATTTCCGAACATTCCCAGTCGAAGCTGCTGAACTTTTATTTCACTCGGCCTGCCGTGAGAGTCTGGGTTAAGAGTGGGGTACCAGCCGGGAGATACAAGAAGGATGATCTTGCGACCGGGCTTGTCGCGCTCGAGAGCTACAAGTTCCGCAAGCGCCTGAAAGGGTGGGTACGAGCCTGGGTCGCCTTTGATGTCTTGGATTGCGGTTGCATTGGCAGGTTTGTCCACCAATGCACTCATGGCTTTGCCGTCGCGTGATGGGCCCGCTCGAAACTCAAGCCCCTTGGTCGTCACGAAGTCGACAGTCGTCGGATAAGCGAGCTCACCTCCATCGGCGTTCAGGAATCGCTTGATATCCACCAGTGCTGTTCCCTGCGCGCGCGCGTTCAGGCTCAAAGTGTCGAAGACGATGATCACCGCGATTTGAGCATGCCGGGCGTCGATGGCTTCGAAGGACGTGATGGTTTGTGGGACGTCGTTGTCGAAAATCGCGAAATCCTGCTGCCGAAGATTTTCAACTGGGGGGCCGGAGGCTGGACTCACGACTGCGTCTACGTAGATTCTTTCGCCGGGATGGGCTCCCGAATCAATTTGCTGGGCCGCGATATGGGGCGCGGACAACAAGACCCCCAGAAGAAAAAGGTTGAGACGCGAGGCGATCATCATGCGCTCTCCCTTCTATGCAACCTTGGACCGAGCGCTCGCTCACTGCAGTTCGCCGCGGCACCACCGGCCCACGTGTGTGCGCCTGACACCCATCTTTTCGGTGATAAACAGCTCCATAGCTGTATCTAAGAGCCTTGTGAGGCAAGTTGTCCGGCAGCGTTCCAGACCCAATGTACACAGCCCGGCTCTACCCGAAAAGGAGTCTCAGTTATTGCACCACGAGACTGAGTTTTGTGTTGTGCGCCAAGCTTGTGGAACCCGAGTTGAATATTCCCGACACGGTCAGCACATAGGTTCCGGTCGGGGTTCCTGGGTTCTTCGGTCCGCCACCGCCTCCGGCACAGGCAGCCATCATGATCCCCACCGAGAGCAACAGCAGCAATGGAAACACTGTGGGCAGAGAATGCGTCCTTTCCGAACGCGATTCAACCAGGGTAGTCATCATCGCCAGGATCAACAAAAGCATGAATACGAGCATCAGGCGAAAGGTCGGCTTATCCGGTGGACCCATCCGGGGACCTTCACGAACGACGAATGACGGAGCGGTGGTTGAGACGGTGATCGTTACCGAAGCGGCCCTGGTCCCGTTCAGGGTGACCGAACTCGGTGAGACGGTGCATGTGGAAAGGCTTGGAGCTCCAGCACAACTTAGAGAGACCGTCTGGCTAAAGCCACCACCCGGAGAGAGAGAGAGAGTATGTTGCAGTCTGGCCAGCGGTAACGGCAGCGATGGGGGCCACAGACGCCATCGAATAATCTTGTCCTTCACCACTTAGCGCAACCGTTTGTGGATTGCCTGGAGCATTGTCGTTAATCGTGAGTGTCCCAGTTCTTGGACCACTTGTAATAGGATCGAAGAAAACACCGATGGAACAACTTGCGCCGGGGGCGAGGCTGTTTCCGCAAGCACTGAGTGTTCCGAAATCGCCCGGGCTAGCTATTACACTTGCGATATTCAGCGGAGCACTGCCATTATTCGTTACAGTCACACTTTGAGGCAGTCCGGACGTCCCGACATATTGGCTAGTGAAAGTAGCACTTAGAGGAGTCACCGATACCAAAGACGTCGGTGCGGTCGTGCCGCTCAAGCTAATTAACTCCGGGCTGTCCGCAGCATTATCAGTAATGCCCACAGTCGCGCTGCGACTTCCCAAACCAGTAGGTGTGAAAGTAATTTGAATGGTGCAAGAGCTATTCGCGCTTAGCGAGGCGCCGTTCGTGCAAGTCGAACCGTTTCCGATTGCGAAGTCGCCAGGGTTTGCACCCGCGAGAGCAACCGCCTGGATGTTCAAGTTGGCAGATCCCGTATTTCGCAAGGTCACCGTTTGCGCGGCGCTCGTACTGTCGAGGAGTTGATTCCCAAATACAACGCTGGTTGCAGACAGGCTCACAAGGGGCGCATGAACTAACTCATAAAATTCCACACTAGCAAGAGAATTACCATTGCTTTGCTCGCCTCCGGCAATCAGAACTGTTCCATCGTTGAGCAGAGTCGCTGTGTGATTCCAACGGGCCGTCTTAAGGCTCCCCGTGGGGCTGAAACTTCCGGTGGCGGGCCCGTACAACTCGGCACTGGTAAGGTCATTAGTGCCGTCATAACCGCCCGCAACCAAAACCGTTCCATCGCTGAGCAGAGTCGCTGTATGCAACCACCGAGCCAAGAGGTTCCCTGTAAGCGCAAAGCTCCCGCTGTTGGGATTGTACAACTCAGCCGTCGCGGGGAAGTCAATTCCGCCAGTAATCAAAACAGTTCCGTCGCTGAGGAGCGTCGCTGCGTGGTACCTCTCAGGTGAATTGAGGCTTCCTGTGGAGGTAAGGGTCCTAGTAGTGGGGTCATACAACTCAGCACTAGCAAGGTCACTACCAAGGCCATTATTGGGGTCGTAACCGCCGGCAATTAGAACTTTTCCATCGTTGAGCAGCGTCGCCGTGTGATACTCACGGGCCACATTGAGGTTCCCTGTAGGGCTGAAAGTTCCGGTAGTGGGGTCATACAACTCAGCACTAGCAAGGGAACAACAGCCGCCGGCAATCAGAACCATTCCGTTGTTCAGTAGTGTGGCTGTGTGAAACGAACGGGGCGTGTTGAGGTTCCCTGTAGGGCTGAAAGTTCCGGTAGTGGGGTCGTACAGCTCGGCATCCGTAAGGGTGGCATTGTTGTTCGCGCCTCCCGCAATTAGAACTTTTCCATCGTTGAGCAGCGTCGCCGTGTGACCCCAACGCGCCGCGTTAAGGTTCCCTGTAGGGCTGAAAGTTCCGGTAGTGGGATCATACAACTCAGCACTAGCAAGAAAAACGGTGGCAGCATCTTGCTCGCCTCCGGCAATTAGAACTTTTCCATCGTTGAGCAGCGTCGCCGTGTGAACCCCACGGGCCGTGGCCATACTTCCGGTTGGCACGAACGTACCCTGCTGTGCAAACGTTACACTGGATGGCACGCCGAAAACGAATGAGAGCAATGCAGAGATCATCACAACTAAAGGAGAACGTCGAAATGTCGACAAATATGTTGCTTCCGTTGGAATGATTCGCACGAGGGGTTCCGAACCTCTGACTGCGTCAAGGCTAGCATATCTTACCTCGACGGAAAACTGGTCGACGGTTCAGGTCGACGGTTCAGTGTCGACGGTTCAGTGTCGACGGTTCAGTTGTGTTTTGGAGACAACTCCCGGTAAGTCGACGCTCTACGAAACGAACCGGCTTATGATCAGTTAAGCTCTCGCTGAGATGCACCCCCCTCTACTCGGGCCGAATCGAAATCCATAAAAGAAAAGTAGTCATGAAGGTGAGGGTACAGCAACTTCATTGACTCAGAAAGAATCCAACCGTCCGTCCTACCTTCGGTCAGTACTATCTCTTTGGAGCGCGATGCGTACTCACCGGCGGCGAATTCAGACGAGACAGCAACACAGTCTTCATTTCGGTCTAGATAGCCTTGCTCGACCAGGTCGGTAAGGTCGTAGAAAAGCGTCTCGGACCCCTTACACGTTTCCAGCATAAGCCGTAATGGAACATATAAATCTGGTCCGCGGAGTAGCCATACCATTGTTCGTCCTCAAGCATGAATTCTTCGAGACTGACTTCAGATTTATGGCGCGGGTAGTTCGTAGCAGAGCTCTTGTGAAGTCTTTTTATCTCGTGTATCGATGCCAACCACTTATCAACATCTATAGAGTTCAGAAGTTGCACTCGATTATTGAAGTAATCCTCCATTCCCGCGGTCGGTTCAGAATAGGTTCCTGCTTGAGCCCGAATATTCCTCATGAAAGCTTTCTTCGTTGTATTGAGTGTGTACCCTAGTAATTCTAGTCTGTCCCTAATCACCACAATCGGGGCGCTGTAGTAGACAAAATAGGCGACTTCGTTTTGACCGTCTCTTTCTATTCAACTCGGAAGCGGGTTCTGTACATTCTTGACGGTTGACTTGTGAATGCGCTTGTCGGAGCGCCTGAAAAGCTGCATCAAGCGAGGATCAAAAACAGATTTCGTCGACCCTATTTGCCATGAATCGAGCCAGCATTCGGCGTAAGCACCCATGTCAATGGATGATACGGATTTGACCGAAAATGGTCTATGTTGTCGTCACAGTGAATGAGAACAAAGCAGTGATAAGAACCTGAGTACACATGTTAGGCCGCTTGTCAGGGGTGGTCCCTTTTTCCGCGCTGTATCCGCTATCCCGTCAACGCAGGTTGGGGTATTACGCGCTGAGGGGAAATTGCTACACTTGGGGGCGGCGTGCAGTGGATCGGGTGCGCGAGGGGAAGGAACGGGCAGGGTAGCGCGCGAACTAATCGGGAGTTGACCGGGCACGCACATCGTATTCTGGAATTTGAGAATAGAAGCCTAGACTCACTATTGTCCGGACCGCGATGATTTATTCATCGCGTCAAACGCTGCGAGCGCCTCTTCTGGCCGGGCGCGGACCACGAAATCTTCCGTAAGATTCACCCAGCGCACCTTCCCCGACGGGTCGATAAGGAATTCCGCTGGTCGCGAGATGTCTGCACCGTCGCGCCGGCCGTGCAGGTGCACCAGATCCCACCTGCGAATCACGTCCTCCTGTGCATCCGAAAGAATCGGAAACGTGTAGCCCTGCGACCGACGCAGGTTTTCGGAATCCTCGGGAGAATCCACACTGATGGCCATCACTCGAATTTTCCTTGCCTCGAACTCCGGCAGCGCCTGCTCGAAACTCCGTAACTCGGAGTTGCAGAACGGTCACCAATATCCACGGTAGAAAATTAAAATCACGCCGGCTGCCTTGGCCGCGCTCGTCGCGGCGCGGGTTGTACTCTCTGGAGTGAACGGAGAATTCAACGCACCCGTTAAACTCACTGGGTGGTTCTGCGAATCCGGCAGCGTGAAATCTGGCGCCATCTGGCCCACCTGCGGCGCGCCGTGCGAAGCGGGCAGCACATGCCGTGCGCCGATAAAAATGCCGTAGAGGAAAAATCCGCTGAATGCCAACGCTAGCACCGCGAGGACACTGCCGAAAATTTTCCCGCGAAACAGGTCCGAGTGCCGGAATGCGCGCACAAGGCCCAAGGCGATCAACACCAACCCGAGCGCGATCATCGGCAGGTTCGCCCACGGAAAATCGCGAAGCGCCGGGAAGCGAACGAAAAACAGCGGATAGCTAATCACTCCCAGGAAAACGAGCGACGCGCCGGCCCACACTGCCCAGTTCCAGTTTCGTTTCATCGCTAACGCCTCTCCCCGCGTCCACTCCAAGTACGACTTCCGATTTGCCTGCCCAGGGAGCGGGGATTTGAAACTCGTGCCCCTGAGTCTAGCCGAGCATGCTACTTCGTGGGAAGTTTTTCGCGGGCGCGGTCGAGTGCCGCCACTCGTGGTTGAGTTCTCCGAGAGAGCGGGTGGAGACGTAGACGTTCTACGAAAACCCTTAATCCTCAATCCTGCAGGCACAGAAGGCCAAATCCTGACGCGCTAATCAAGTGGAGTTCTGTCACCGACAAGTGGCAGCGACTAGTCGGTCAGAAGCCCATTTGAGCGCGCCCGAGATCCGTCAGATCCGCCTCGGTCGCACGACCTTTGAAGTCGACTTCGAAGTCCATGACGGCGAAGTCGGGGGCCGAACGTCCTTGGAGAAAGGCTTGCCTTTGTTTCGGAAGATATGCGCGATTCTTCGGGCAGTCGGGCGCAGAGCCGATGTAGATGACACTCGCGTACTCGCTGCCCGTGTGCTCGTCGCCGACGGCATGGCAGATGTCCGTATGCCAGAACACTGTGTCGCCGGGCATGACCTCCGGGATCGAGACTAGGCCGGCGACTAGATCGGGATGCCACTCCGGGCTGACCCCGAGCGCGCGGCCTGGGGCCGCGCCGCACAGATCAACCTCGTCCACGTCGTCCTGAAGCGCGCGAAGGAGCACGTAGGCGATGCCCTGCGCGATCGGAATGAGGCGTAGAGTGCCGTCTTTCGGCCCTTGGCGTGTCAGCGCTGTCCAGCCCTGATAGGTGCGGAACATGCTGCATACCGCCGGCGATGGAATCTCGCGGGTATTCAATCGGTGCGTGGCATCGAAAGGGTCATAGCCGCGCCAGTCACCGGCGAAGATGTTCTCGTACACCTTCTGATAGCCGGGGTCAATCCAGCGCTCCACGGTGCCCGCATCCATGTGTGGGGAAAGTCCAAGCGTTTTGTCTCCGGGCTGCCGCCGGCGTAGACGGTCAGCATACGTGCACTGCCGGTCGGGATTGAAGATGCCTTCGTATTTCCACAGGCGATCGAGAAAAGCACGCGTCTCGGCGAGCCCCACGTCCTGCCGCGCCATAACCTGCGGCCTGGACCAGTAGACGTTGAAGACTTGCGGCTTCCCAGCTTTCAGCGCGGAGAAGTACTTGTCGAGACTTCGCTTCTCGACTTCTAGTTCTTCGTAGTGGTTCGTCTCGAGATACTCGCCGACTTCCGCGAACCAGTTGCGCGCGAGATCGGCCCGGAACACTCCACGAACCACCGCACAACCGGTTTTCCGGATCGACTGACGGATTGCCTCCGGTACTGTGTTGTTCCTTATATCGGGGTAATTGAGTTCCGGCACCACGGAGCGCCCTGCAGTGACCTCGCTGAGGACAACGTCGACAGCTCGCTTGACGTAGTCCCTCACCTCTTCATAGGCACGGTTCAAGACCTCGCGACGCGGCGCGAGCTTGCGCTTGAACGCGGTGATCTGGTCACGTACGTCGACCTCTTTCCCCTCAGCTGCTCCGCCAATAGCCATGGTTTTATTTCCCCTCCGTCCCAACTCCGCGAAGCCATTCATCCCGGCCCGACGAACGCCGTTCGACTTTCACCGAAGATTCCTTTACCGTGATTCAAAGGGATTCTACTCCTGAATTTCGACGGCGTCGCCAAGCTCCTGAGAAACGCCCGAACTTACCGGGACTTGAGACTCCATTTTGGAGGTTTGCGACCGAGCACTAAATTGTCCGTCCATGTTCACTGGACATCATTCGCCGCTTAGAATGATTTGATTGATGGCCGCCGCTTTTTTTTTCGGCGAGGCCCTCAAATTCCGAGGGCAGCAATGAGCCAAGATATTAGACTGATTGCCGTTGCCGCCATCTGCGCTTTTATTGCCGGTTTCTTCGGACTTTGGAATGCACTGCTTGAGATGGAAGTCCTGGATCTTGTGAACGCGAAGCTGCCCCCGGAGAAACAGTATCCTCTCCTCTGTTCGGCGATAGCTTGCGCGCACTGGACACGGCAGTTTGCGCGAGACGTCGATACGACCGAGCAAAATTTTGGATTGGTGTGCGTAAGCAGAGAGTGTCAGCATACGTATGTCCTTGAGAAGCGGCCGTGGGTCCTCGCGGCGCTTCCCCTTCATGCGGTCTCTCTTTCCACGTAGAAAAGAGGGCCGGCACCTTTCGCAATTTGCAGAACGCGCGGTCCGCAGTTGGTCCCGCGGCTAGCCAAAGTCGCTCCAAGACGAGCTGAATTCTAAGTGTGCTACTTGTGCAAGTGCCGAACACGCTCCTCTCGCGTGGTCTGGTGGCTTGCAGCGCCCCGGAGCCAGTCTTGCAGCCAACCTTGCTCAGCGGTTCCACCGGTCTCGAACGCAAAGAACCTCCGGAAGTTCACGCCAAAGCGAGCGCCAACGCGGTAGAAGGTTACAAAGCTTCGAAGAATGGCGACTGTCTGCGGGTTCTCGAAGACTTGCCGCAGATCATCGAACGAGGCGCAGCCGCGCTCACGCCCACTGAGAAGGAATTGCTGAAGTGGGTCGGTGTTTTCTTCCGCAGACCAACGCCGGGGAAGTTCATGATGCGCGTGCGCATGCCCAACGGCTTCGCCACCAGCGCGCAACTTCGGGTAATCGGCGACCTTTCGCGGCGGCTCGGAAACAACGTGCTGGACATTACCACACGGCAACAAATCGAGCTTCGGGGATTCACGCTTGAGAGCGTCCCGGAAATCTGGGAAAAGCTGCGCGGTGTGGACTTGCGGTCGCTGCAAACGGGCATCGACAACATTCGCAACATTAATGGGTGCGCTCTGGCTGGGCTCACGCCGAATGAGGCGTTCGACGCTTCTCACGTCGTTCAGGAGCTCGACCGGATTTTTGTCGGCCGTGAAGGTAATCCGGAATATACGAACCTCCCCCGCAAGTTCAACATCACCGTCACGGGTTGTCTGGACAACTGTACGCACAATGAGTCGCAGGATGTTGCGCTCGTCCCCGCCAGGAAGGGCGGTCGCTTCGGATTCAACGTCCTTGTCGGCGGAAAGATGGGCTCGGGCGGATTCACCATTGCTTCCTCGCTGAACGTTTTCGTCGAACCCTTCCAGGCGGTGGCAGTGGTCACGGAGTTGGTGAAGATTTACCGCGATCATGGTCCACGCGAAGCGCGTTCCAAATGCCGATTTGCCTTCCTGCTGGAAGAGTGGGGAGTGCGAAAGCTGCGAGCCGAATTGGTGCTGCGATTGGGGCACGAACTTGAATTTCGCGGCAAGGATCTGCGGAGTTCCGAGCACTCCGATCACCTGGGGGTCATCTCGCAGCGCCAGCCGGGCCTGGTGGCCGTCGGAATGTGCATCCCGACAGGCAGAATCGATCCCGAGCAGCTTGAGGAGTTGGCGCGACTCGCGGACGAATACGGTAGAGGCGAGATTCGTTTCACGATCGGGCAAAACGTCATCATCCCTAACGTGCTCAATAATCGCGTGGACGATCTTCTCGGAGAACCGTTTCTGAAACAGTTTTCGCCGCGCCCCTCTCCGTTTGTGCGCGGCTTGGTGGCCTGTGTCGGAACCGATTACTGCAACCTGGCCCTGATCGAAACCAAAGGTCGCGCAGTGGCTCTCTCGCACGCGTTGAAGGAGAAACTCGGCTCCCACGGAAATCCGCTGACGATTCATTGGTCCGGCTGCCCCGCCGGATGCGGCAATCATCAAGCAGCGGACATTGGTTTTCGCGGGTTCAAAACCAAGATCGACGGAAAAATCGTGGACGCGGTGGCCATTTATGCCGGCGGCCGTACCGGACCGCAGGCTGTGGCGGGCCGCGAAATGATGGAGTGCGTTCCGTGCGACGAGAATTTGCCGGGGGTGGTGGCCGAGCTCATCCAGTCGCAGCGCTTCCCGGCCGAACCGGTTAGCGATTGGACTCCCAGCAACGCGCTGCCTGCGGTCGCGAGTTGGACCCGGGTGCGGCCGTTTTCTGCTGTGGGATCGGAAGCCGGCGGGGACTAAAGCGCCGCGTGTCCTCCCGAAGGATCGGCCCTCCGTGGCTGAAGCCGGTTGGCCGCCAAGTCAGACGGCAAGGTTGAAAGCCGCCCTGATGTTTGTCACACAGTCTTTGAAGCGGCGGCCGACTGGCAACGTCTTCCCCGGTTGTAATGCAAGTGGAGGAGGAACAATGACTGACTATGTGAGTCCCAAGGATTTAGTCCAGGAAGCCGTGCAGCTGGCTGGGAAAAAAGCGGATCTCTCCGTTAGGGACATGCTGATTCGCGGCATTCTCGCCGGCGCTTTTCTCGGCTATGCCACCTCGCTCGTATTCATGGTGTCCACGCAAGGTCTTCCGCCCATCGTTGGCGCCATCCTGTTTCCCGTTGGATTCGTGATTCTGGTTTTGCTTGGACTGGAATTGGTGACGGGAAATTTTGCGCTGCTGCCTGCCGGTGTGATGGCAGGGAGCGTGCGATTCCCCAGCCTGCTTCGCAACTGGACCTGGGTATTCCTCGGGAACATGATTGGCAGTCTGCTGTATGCCGTGCTGTTTTACCTAGCGATCACCAATTTTCGGACCGGCAATGGCGGGGCCATCGCCGATCTCCTAAAACAGGCGGCCCAAAAGAAAACACTGGCTTACGTGGCGCTGGGCCCAAGCGGCTGGGCCACCGCTGTGGTAAAGGGCATCCTCTGCAACTGGATGGTGACCATTGGCGCGGTGTTGGCGCTGGCTTCGCGCTCCACGGTGGGGAAAATCGCGGCGATGTGGCTGCCCATCATGACTTTCTTCGCGCTTGGGTTCGAGCACTCGGTGGTGAACATGTTCCTCATTCCCTCCGGAATGATTTTCGGAGCGCCCATCTCCGTAGGCCAATTTCTACTTTGGAATCTTCTGCCGGTAACCATTGGCAATATTGTTGCCGGAGCATTGTTCACTGGCGTGGCTCTCCATGCTACATACCCCTCAGCCTCTACGTCGTCGGCCATTCCCGCGTCGCAACCCGTAACGGCACCAACCAGCCAGGAAGTGCCGTTCGTTCCTGCTCCCGCGGCTCGCCTCCACTCCATGTGAGCTGCTCAAGCGCGTTGTCATCGTGCTGTGCATGATACACATCTAATATCTATATTGCCATCTATTGCGACTAGCGTACGATCCGACAGGAGTAACTTGACATGTGCAGATTGGACTCGGCTAATCTAACAGCTTGTTGAAGAAACCAGTTTTCCGAGTATCCGGTTCTGAATTCCAGGTCATTTCTCCTTTGCGTTGACATTACTAAATGTTAGTTCGCGGGTCATTTTTCCATATTCCCGCGCAGATCCTATTTTCACAAATATTGGCGCAACCAAATAATTTCATTTGTCCGGTTTCACCTGCGTTTATCAGATGGTAGTTGAAACCCATCAAACTTGAGTCACGTCCAAATTCTCAGCGTGCTCAACGGAGGAATCGCCATGCCGAGCGTAAAGGACGTTTTGTTGATGCGCTTTGTGCCCGAACAGACCCAGTGCGGTCTCTCTGTCTTGCGCGTGTGCACAGGGCTGAACCTGTTCTTGCATCACGGCTGGGAAAAGAACCCTGCGCACTGGGCGGAGTTCATGGCTCACTTCCCCGACCCCATCGGGATCGGGTCGCACCCTTCATTCCTTATCGCCTTTGTTTCCGATTTCGTTTGCGGGATTTTGCTGACCATCGGATTGGGCACTAGGTGGGCGGCTCTCTACTGCTTCGGAAATATCTTCGTCGCGTGGGCCTTCGTGCATCACTTCGCCTTCCTCGGCAAGGGGCCCGGACCCCAAAATGGCGAAAAGATGGTGCTTTATCTGGCAGCGATGGTGACACTGCTCATTGCCGGTCCCGGCACAGTATCCTTGGACCGTCTTTTGGCCCGGAAGCCATAACTTACAACCAGCTATTCCCCGTCCTGGATGAGCCGATCCAGACTCGGAGCCAAACCGCACGATCAACAAAGCCTGATCGTTTACGTTTTCCCCAGCGAACGGCGGCCGACTCAGACCCGTTCTGATCAAGTCAGGATTGTGCGTTAAAATCAGGATTTAGTTCGCAAGCTGTCCACCTTCGTGTCAACCTTCGTGTCAACCTTCGTGTCAACCTTCGTTGACTTGGATGTGTGGCACCAATAAGATGAGCCGCACATGTCTGGCACCGACTCGCTAATTGGCAAGACGTTTTCGCACTACCGCATCGTCGAACATCTCGGCGGCGGAGGCATGGGCGTCGTCTACAAAGCGGAAGACACTCGCCTGCGTCGCTTTGTCGCACTCAAATTCCTCCCTCCGGACGTCGCCAGCAATCCTCAGGTCTTGGCGCGGTTTCAGCGTGAAGCCCAGGCAGCTTCCGCTCTGAACCACGCCAACATCTGCACCATTCACGACATTGGTGAGCAGGACGGCCAGGCATTCATCGCCATGGAATACCTCGACGGCCGCACCTTGAAGCACCTCATCATGGGCCGCCCGCTCGATATGGAAGTCTTTCTCGACCTCAGCATCGAAGTTGCCGACGGTCTCGACGCCGCCCATTCCCAGGGCATCGTTCATCGCGATATCAAGCCCGCAAACATTTTTGTCACCAAGCGCGGCCACGCCAAGATTCTCGATTTCGGCCTGGCAAAAGTTTCCTCGGTTCCCGGCGGTGCCAGCAGCATCGAGACCATGGCCACTGAGGGAGTCGATCGGGCGCACTTGACCAGCCCGGGCAGCACCATCGGCACTGTTTCCTACATGTCGCCGGAGCAGGTTCGCGCTCGCGAACTCGATACCCGCAGCGACCTCTTCTCCTTCGGTGTGGTTCTCTACGAAATGGCCACCGGCCAGTTGCCTTTTCGTGGCGAAAGTTCTGCCGTTATTTTCGAATCCATCATGAATCGCGTTCCGGTCCCGCCGGTTCGCCTGAATCCGGATCTGCCGCCCGAACTCGAACGAATCATCCGCAAATCTCTCGAGAAAGACCGCGAGATGCGCTACCAGTCCGCAGCGGATTTGCGTAGCGATCTGAAACGCCTCAAGCGCGAACTCGATTCCGCGCGCAGCTCGGGCTCGGTTGCCGCGGCTTTGGATTCCAACTCAGGTTCTGGCTCAGGCGCAGTCGTGGCGGCATCGGGCAGCGGCTCCGCCAGCGCAGTTCCTGTGTCGTCTCTATCCGCAAGCGCCGGTCAGCCTGCAACCGCATCCAGCTACCAGGTTTCTGCCGCGCCCGCTTCGAGCGCCGTCAGTGCAGCTTCAACAACAACAGCCGCATCGCCCACCAGCTCCAAGAAGTGGCTCTGGATTGGCATCGCTTCCGCGATTCTCATAGCCGCTGTCGCGGGCAGCCTCATCTTCACCCGCCGCACCAGCGCCCTAACCGAAAAGGATTCCATCCTCCTCACCGAGTTCACCAACACCACCGGCGATACCGTCTTCGACGGCACACTCAAACAAGCGCTCGCTTCCCAGCTTCAGCAATCGCCGTTTCTCAACATCGTGCCCGATTCCAAAATTCAGCAAACCTTGCAGTACATGGGGCGCGGCGCCAACGAACGGATCACCGCCGAACTCGGCCGCGAAATCAGCCAGCGTGCCAGCATCAAGGCCATGATGACCGGTTCCATCGCGCCGCTCGGCAGCCATTACGTCCTCCAGCTCAACGCCGTCAACGGCCTCACCGGTGATTCGCTCGCTTCCGTTCAGCAGGAAGTCGAAAGCAAAGAGCAAGTTCTCAAAGGCATGGACCGGGCCGCCTCCGCGGTTCGCCAAAAACTTGGTGAATCGCTGGCGTCGGTCCAAAAGTTCGCCACTCCACTCGATCAGGCCACCACCTCTTCTCTCGACGCTCTCAAGGAATACAGTCTCGGCCACGCCGCTCACCTCAAGCTCGACGACGCCGACGCCATTCCTCACTTCCAGCGTGCGGTTGAAATTGATCCCAATTTCGCCATGGCTTACGGGGAAATGGGTGTCAGCCAGGGCAATCGCGGCATGGCTAATGCCGCCCAGTCCTCGCTGAAGAGGGCCATGGACCTGAAAGACCGCGCCAGTGATCTCGAGCGCTTCTACATTTCTGGCCACTACTACGGCCAGAGCGGCGACACAGAAAAGGCCGTCCCCATCTACGAGCAGTGGCACCAGCTCTATCCTCGCGATACCATCCCCATCAACAATCTGGGGCTTGCTTACGCCGACTTGGGCCAGCAGGAAAAATCCCTCTCCATGGCGCTGGAAGAGATGAAGTATGAGCCCGACGGCTCTTTTTCCTACCAGGACCTTGCCGATGCCTATCACGCCCTGAATCGCTATCCGGAAGCGAAGGCCGTGGCCGAACAGGCGGTCGCCAAGAAACTCGATTCTGTCGGCACCCACCGCCTGCTATTCGTCATGGCCGCCGCCCGCAATGATCAGCCCGCTATGGACCATGAACTTGCGGTTGTCCGCGGCAAACCTGAAGAAGAATTTATCCTTGAAGCCAAGGCCACCACCGAGGGCAGCCGAGGCAAATTAAAGCAGGCGCACGCGACTTTCGGCGAGGTCATCGCGCTCGCTGAAAAATCAGGTGACAAAGAGTTCGCCTCTGCAATGGACGGCGAAGAGGCTGCCCAGCTGGCGCTGGTGGAAGATTGCCCCTCTTCTCGTGCCGCTGCCGCCGCCTCGCTCCAGCGCTATCCGTCAGGTGATAACCGGCGGCTGGTTGCCTCAGCCCTGGCTTACTGCGGCGACGAAGCAAAAGCCGTTTCGCTGCTCAATGAGCTCTTGAAGCAAGGTCCCTCCGACACTTTTTTGAACTCACTAGATCGCCCGGAAGTACAAGCGGTAATCCAGCTCCGCAAGGGGAAGTACGATGACGCGCTGCGCATTGTGGGTACCTTCAAACCGATCGAAATGGGCTCCGGGCCGCGGAATTTTCCTTACTACATTCCCTATCTGCGCGGCCTGATTTATTTGAAGAAAGGTGATGGGGAACACGCCGCCGTGGAATTTCAGCGCATCCTGGACTACCACTACCTACGCCCGGCCAGCATTTTTATTCCTGTCGCACGGCTCCAGATCGCTCGTGCCTATGGCCTTCAGAAAGACACTGCAAAGTCCAAGATCGCCTACCAGGACCTCTTCGCCGCCTGGAAAGACGCCGACCCCGACCTCCCCGTCCTACTCGCTGCCAAGTCCGAATACGCCAAGCTGAAATAGCTAGCTGAGCCATTTGGAATTCGGTGCTTTAACCTCGTGATTCGCTCCAGAATCGAAGATGAGCATCGGCGAGTAACCGACTGACCTCATCTCGGTCCACCTTATCGGGAAGCGGCGAAGTCACCTGAGCAGCTAGCACTTCTGATTCAAGTTGCGCGCCGAGCTCTCGAATTTCGGTAAGAGAGTACTTGCCCCTACGGATTTCAATCAACTCGTCCCGGTTTGGTCGCGGCAGCGTGATGCGTCCGCTCTCCATCAACTCCTTCGCTTCTCCGTACAGACGGATTACATGCATGGCGTACTTCGTGTCGTATCCATGTTTATCTTCGAGTTCAGCGCGGTGAACGTTTTTCTGCCCTTTCTGCCCGAGCAATCGTTTCATCTGGTCGTCTGCGAATCCGAGGAACGGCTTCATTTGCCCTTTCGCGAGGAAAAGCTCAGGCCGAGCGGAAAAGTGGCCCCACGTGCTGGTCGTGAACTCGAGGGGTGCGAACAAGAAATGGAGAGCCGATGGATTGCCCTTGGCGGCGAGTCCTGCCCACTTCATCAAGGTATACAAGCAGACGTCCACATCTAAGGGACCGTTGCCTCCTAGTTTACCTCCGGTCGTGAAAACGAAATGCTCCTCGCGTTCGAGCCCAAGAAGTTTTGCCGGTGGCGGAACGTAGAGTCCGTACCAGTCGGTATCGTCGGTCGCGCCTAGTTTCGCACCGTGTGCTTGCGAGCCGCCGATACACGCCATGATTAGGTTGTTTTGATGAACGAATCCGTATTGGGCGAAGTCGGGTTTCACTTTGCAGGACGTGGTACCACCATGATACCGCGACGCAGTTGTGGGAGCACAAATCCGGAGCAGTCGCGAATGCTTTTTGCTCATCGACACCCAATCCGCTCCATCGTAACCGTTCGTAACTCTCGCAAACCTACCGACAACCTAGAGTCCTTCTCGGCTGGCCGGACGAAAATACGACGCGTTAATCGGTTCGTGCAGGTTGCGGGGCTTTGCTCTTTTCTGACAAACTGTTTGCAGGAGCAGACATGAACGAAGTAACCAGAACGGTAACGGAAGAGATTCTCGGTCGAGCAGATGAAGCCATCGGGCGAGGTGAAGCCAGAGGCCCGAAGCTCGACCAGTGCTGGAAAAGGCTTGAAAAACTGAACGGTAGAATCGTTGGCCCAAAGTCGTGGGAACAGATAAAGAAGATTGCGGAAGCCGCTCTGGCGGCTGGAAAAGAGCCGGAAGCCACGACGTAACGGCCGCCTAAGGGCAGTGGCGCGTAACTCCACTTCACGCCCGCAGATCAAAAGCCCGACCTCATGGTTTGTGACTCAGAAAGATAGTGTGGCGGGGACCGCCCTTTCTCAGCCGACCACGCACGGGCTGCACCTTGACGTCGAAACCGCCATGGCGCAGGCGCTGCTCGAATTTTCGATCATCTTGCGCCGCCCAGACAGCCAGCACGCCCTTTATCTTGAGAGCCGCGCGGGCGGAGGCTATTCCGTGGTTGTCATATAGCCCGGCATTGTTCGAGGCGGTAAATGCGGTCGGGCCGTTGTCCACATCGAGTATCACAGCGTCGAATTGGCCGGGACGTGAATTGAGTATGACGGCCACGTCCCCGGTCTCGACCCGCACGCGTTTATCTTTCAGTGGGTGTCCAGCCAACGGGCCGAGCGGGCCACGATTCCACTCCACCACTGCGGGCACCAACTCGGCGACGACAACCATCGCATCCGATGACAGGACATCGAGCGTAGCACGTAGTGTGAAACCCATTCCGAGACCGCCAATAAGCACGCTAGGCTGCTCCAGCGCCCGCGCCTGTTGACAGGCGAGCGTGGCCAGTTCCTCCTCTGAGCCGTGCATGCGGCTGGACATAAGAATCGCGCCATCGGCGAGTATGATGTACTCGTCGCTCCGCCGAATCAGCTTCATGACGGTGCCATCTGGAGAAATTGTCTGGCCGAGCAACTCGGAAGGCTTCACGCGGGTGATGTTAACAGGAGAGGAAAACCCAAGTAAAAATGGCTCGCTTGTCAAAGGCCCGGCCCAAGGTGATTGTCAGTGCCTGGTGCGTCGTGCCGGATAACTGCCTGGACGTCCGATACTCGTCGTGGTGCGGGCGATGGTGGTAGCTCCCTGATTCTCAAACACTGCCAGCCCTTACTAGGGCAACTTGAATGGCTTTGATAGGTTGATGACCCGGTCGAATTTTGGGTACCACCCCTGTGGTAAGTATTCGCTTGTATGCAGGTAGCACTGCGCTTTCAATTCGTCGCTACCGTCGGAAAGTGTAAGAAGCCAGCTTCGCGGAATGCAGTTTGCGGGCTCGCCCATGTGAGCGGTCAGGCCCGCCACGTTAATAAACGTCGTACCCCAGCGGCGCTCGATATGCGATTTCCCACCATACGTATCATCAGGAGACGTATGCGTGTGCGCTCCCAACCACAAGTCGACACGCCCAGGCGTGGCACCCAGGAAATTTTCGAATGCCGCCGAGTCCCGCTTGCTGTCAACCCAGTACAAATACGACGCGCCTTGCGGCGTACCTTTACCCTCGTAATAACCGTGATACCACGAGTCCCATTCGCCTTTTTCGTTGCGCCGCATGCCTTCCCATTCGCCTGAAGCAACCGTGGTGTTCTTGAGCATGTAGTGATGCGCACTGACAATAATTGACGATGGGTTTTCCTCGACCATTCGCTTCCACCATCGGAACGTTTCGCCGCTGACTACGCCTCCGGGATTTCCGCCAAGTGTCCCACGGCCGACTTTCTGTGTGGGTTCGTTGATGTCACTCATCATCAGAAAGAGAAGATTACCGACCCGAATCGAGTATCGCTCCCAAGTTCCATCGATTGGAAACGGCCGCTTGTTTGCATCGACGTGCGAGAACTCAGCGTGTTCGCCCGTCGGGTCAATCCACTTACGCCACCACCACGCTTGGGGCTCACCGAGGCCACTGCGGTCATGGTTGCCCGAAAGATCGTAAATCTGCTCCCGGCGATGCTTTTTCAATGTAGCAAATTGCCGGACGATCTCTTCACCTTCGGAGTTTTTCGGTAATCCTACATCGCCTGACATATCTCCCAAATCGAGCGCGATATCCCAATCGAAACCGGATGCAGATTCCGACTGCCGAAGTGCGTCGGCCAGGCTCTCTCGACCGTTTCCAAATTTCTTGTCCCGGGCAACGTGTGCGTCGGAAAATACCCAAACTCGGAATGTCTTCGGTGGCTCGCCAACTGGTTTCGCGTTCTCGTTGGTGCGCCCCAGCCACGGGATGCAGGAGGCAGCCTTGGTCACTCCCAACGCGGCGAGCACGCTCAGGAAATGGCGCCTTGAACGATCACCTGCGTCCAGGTGGTCGCCATTTGCATTAGAACCGATTCGGCGCGCTCTATCGTGCATTCTTTTGAGTCATCCTCACCCCCCAGCAGAGCCCTTTTCATAAACAACGCCGGTAGCTTATCTTCAGTTATGGACAGCGGTCTACGTTCGGCGAGATAGAACTGAATGGCACCCGGGATATCTGGGCACCCGCATTCAAGTGTCTCTCCGAGGTGGCAAACGGGGTTGGAGACGAGCCGTCATCGCTCTTTTTTTGCACAAGGGAAGTTTTCGATTCTCCTTGACACACGCACTCTCGAAGAACAGTATCAGTCGAAGTTTCGCTGTTTGAGGCGAGACTCCCGCTTCTCAGTCCATTCGCAGTTTTCGATATAGGACAAGCTCCGCATCGAGCGCCAACAGGGCAGAACCTATCAGGTTCTTTTTCATTCTCTCGCGCGGGGCCCTACCTCCTGTTCGACGTACAGGGTTGTATACCCAAGACGCCAGCGGTTTCAAGCCAGATCACTCAAGCCCGACTCGCTATGTGCGAGGTGGAATATCGTGCTTTTAAAAAAGGAGAACCACCATGTCTGAACAAAACAAAACTAACGTCCGTCGTTTGTTTGAAGAAGTTTGGAACAAGGGCCATGTACCTGTGGCAGACGAGCTCTTTGCACCTGCCTACACTCACCATGACAGTTCGACGCCCGATGTTGGGCGAGGTCCCGAGAGTGAGAAGAAGAGAGTGAATCTTTATCGCAATGCCTTCCCCGACATTCGCTTCACAATCGAGGACATCATTGCCGAAGGTGAAACAGTAGCGGCTCGTTGGTCTTGCCGCGGTACCCATAAGGGCGATCTCAACGGGATTGCACCAACAGGGAAGCAATTCCACATCACAGGCGTAAGCATTGCCCGCTTTACGAACGGCAAAATGTCCGAAGGTTTTGTCAATTGGGACGCTTTGGGCCTCATGCAGCAGCTCGGTGTCGTCCCTGAGCTCGGCAAAGTCAGAGCTATCGGCGCAACCACCTCGGTAAGATAGCCTCCAGCTAAGTCGACAAATCGGAAGGCCCGATCATGCATCGGGCCTTCTGTTCGACTTTCGGTGAATCCTGAACTGCCCGCCCATCGGGGACTACGTAGTTGCGCGACTGCCCTGATCGAAGGAACCTGCCGCAACGATGGGGGCGCGACGAATCATGCTCGATTTTCGATTGGTCTACTCTGAATTACAGCTACAGGAGGATGTGAATGAGCGAAAGAACATTGTCAACGCCACAAACAATTGAACAGCGGGCATACGAGCTATACCTTGAACGCGGCGGCGAAAATGGCGACGATCTAACAGATTGGCTTACCGCCGAGAGAGAATTGGCAGAATTGCCTGAACAATCCGATTCCAGCGCGCCCAAGGCGCCGGCCGCCATTTCTAACCCTCAGGCAACGCCACCAAAGGGTGGTCGGGCCGCCTTAGAAGTCCCCGTAGAATATTCGAACAAATAGTCGGCGCTAACTCGCATCACCGGCATTTGGTCCAGTTAGCCCGCCTCGCCCTATGTTTCGCAGCAACGCGTTGAGTGCTGAAACTGCGTCAGTGGCCTTTTGCTCGTCGATCGTTAGCGAGTGGGCACTTTGTGATTGTCGCGCTCGTTCAATCGCAGCCAACGCGATTTCAATTTTTTGCTTTAGTTTAGCCGGTTTAAATTCCACCAACGCGGCGAGGTAGAGCTCCCGCCAGTCATGAATTGGTTCCCAAACAGCGGCTTTGCAACCATCATCAAACGCGAAGGCACGGTAGCGGATTAGAACGGGCGTGCCGTCCATACGTTTTAGGACGTACTCCCCTTTATCCTGGCCGGTCTTGAGAAAATGCGCGAACAGCGTCGAAGTCTCGCTCGCGTTATAGCTGACATCGTCGATTGTTTTTTGCAGCATTTCGTCACGGCTGTACTCGAGAAGATGGCAAACGTTGTCGGAACAATCTACATAACGACGCGAGGAGTCTGCGAAAACGACATAACCTGCGCCTCGCAATTCGGGATGGGCATGACTAAGCATCATTCACACACCAAATCCTTTCATCGGCACGGTGGGCCTCGGTGTTTCCGCCTGGATACTCTGAATCGAACATCCGGTACTTGGTGGTGAGACGGACCCATCGTTGCACGAGGTCACGCGCGGCTCCATAAGTCCACGAACACTCTCGCGTTCCAGCAGAAGCCACGCCTTGGATCAAGTCGCTGTCGAAGAGAGTCAAAGGCGGACGCGATCAAGTGGAACATTGCGACGGCAAATGTCTGGCCAACCCACCACAAATCTTCACTCATCCTTGAGCGCCACCTTATCACTACGATATGGTTCAAATCCCTTTCCCCAATCCACGCTAATCACCTGCATATCCAGATTCTCTCCATCCACGCGGACCAGCAAATAGTGGTAGGGATTCAAACCCGCATCCACACTCGGTTTGACCAGGTGTTTCAAGTCCACTTTGCTGCCCTCGTTCGCCTTCAAATATTCCTCCAGCTTGGGTTCACCGGTGTAGGTATAGATCGGCGCGCCGCCACCTCCGGAGACGATCAGGTCCATGCGGTGCCGTCCACTGGCGTCCGTGTAATGTTCCACCCAATGCTCGAACAAGTGTTCGTGGCCAGAAAATACCGCCCTCACGTGATGCGCTCGAAACAGCGGCATGTATTTGATTCGCAGTTCGACCGCGGGCGGTTCGACTTCCGGTCCCCCGTGCGGGCCTGACGAGAATGGGGCCTGATGACAAAACACGATCACGTTCACATACCGTCGCTGGTCGACACCTTCCAGCTGGCTCTTCACCCATTCAAACTGCTTCTGGTCGCCGGCAATGTTGGCATCGAAGCCGATCACAAACGTGTTCCCATAGCCGAACGAAAATGCCGGATAGCGCGCGAGCCGGTGCGGCGAACCATCCGGAGGAATCAGAGCCGATACCGCGTCAAGGTAGTTCCTGAGCGGCTCTTTGCGTTCTGGTGCGTCCTCCGTAGCCGCATGCGAGACATCATGATTGCCGGGCGCCAGAAAGTAGGGGACGCCGCCTTCGGTCGTCAGGCGGTCGATTAGGGGCGTGAAGCTTACGTTCCATTCTTTGGCGTTCTGTCCGTGCTGCACGGCGTCACCTGATTGCAGAATGAAGCGCACCGGATACTCTGTGTTCTGAAGCTGCTTAATCTGCTTCAACATGGAGTCCACGATCAACGAGTGCTCGTACTGCAGCGCGACGCCGTCGCGTCGCCCCCGCGTATCTCCGTAGGCGATAAAGGAATACTTCGTCACGCTTCTAGATGAATTTTCATCGGGCAACGCCGCCGCGGGAGCTTTGATCGGTATGACCCGCTCTGTGTCTTGCGCACCGACCTTCGGCACCCCGCTCAAAGCGGACACAACTGTTGCAAGCAGCAGGCAAGACGTGCGCGACCAAACCGCAGACCGACTCCGCTTCAGCATGTCGCTCCCCCTAAACGACGCGTTTCTTTCTGACTTCGAGCCTCGCAATATGGTCCAACAACACTGCATTATTACAACCTCCATCACCAAGCTTAACGCCGTGCCGTAGTTCAAAGGATGGCCCGGTAACCTAATGGTTTTGGTAGCATATTCAGCAGATCCGATGAAAACCAGAAAACGCAAAAAAGAGTGGTTCGACGACGATTCGTTCTGGCGTGAGCTGTACGCCTTTATGTTTCCAGAGAAGCGAATCGCCGAAGCGCAAGAACAAATCGCGAAGGTACTGACACTGACCAAGCCCAAAGGCAAGTCCGTCCTTGACCTCTGCTGCGGTCCGGGCCGATGCAGCATTGCCCTTGCAAACAAAGGCTTCGCGGTCACTGGAGTTGACAGAACCAAGTACCTCCTGGACCGGGCGCGGGCGAAGGCCAGCGCCGCTCGCGTGAAGATCGAGTGGGTCCAGTTGGATATGCGGGATTTTGTGCGCCCCGATTCGTTTGCTCTGGTGCTGAGCATGTTTACATCCTTCGGCTATTTTGACGACAAGCGAGAGGACATGATGGTCCTGGAAAACATGTTTACGTCGCTGCAGCCGGGAGGAGCCTGCTTGATCGAAGCCTTGGGGAAAGAACGGCTTGCAAAAATTCTTCAGCCCACAAGCTCCACTGTTCTGCCCGACGGTACCTTGTTGGTAGAACGACACGAAATTTTTGACGATTGGACTCGCGTTCGGAACGAATGGATCATGATTCGGAACGGCCGGGCGAAGAGTTTCAAATTCCATCACACGATCTATTCCGGGCAAGAGCTGCGGGACCGGCTGCAACGCGCAGGATTCGTTTCCGTGACCGTCCACGGGAACCTGGACGGAGACGAGTATGGTCCGTATGCCGAGCGGCTCATTGCGATTGGGCGCAAACCAATTTCAAAGCATCAGTAAAAGCGCCTTGCCGATGCGTCGGGCAAAGCCCATAAGAATTCACGAGCACTCTCTCTATCGCCTCTGAAGCTGACGGCCATTCGGTGACCGCTGCGAACCGTCAAGCGTGTTGCAGCAGTTCGGTCCGGTATTTTGGAGCGAGAGCTTCGGCTTTCGCTCTGAACGCGGCCTGAGCGGCGACGTCAAGCTTGGGAGGCGCGGTTGTCCGCGTCGCCACCGGGACGCCGACTTCCATGAAAAAGTTTTCCTGTCCGGCCGGCGAGCATATACACAACAACCGCACGGGTTCGTTGGACGGGTTGTAAAACTGGTGCGGTGCATTGGACGGGATGTTGATCGTCTCGCCAGCTCGCACGACGGACTTCACGCCGCGAAAGGTGGCTTCGAGCTCGCCGGCAAGCATGATGAACGATTCCTCGAAATCATGCCGATGAGGAGGAGGGCCCCCGCCCGGCGGGATATGCATATCGATCAGGCAGTACCGGCCTGCGGTGTCCTCGCCCGTCAGAAGGATCGTGTAGGTGTCTCCCACTAAGCCGATGTGGCGAAAGTGCTGGTCTTGATTCGGCCGCGCAACGGCCATATTTCGTTGGAGATCATCGGGCGGAATTGTGGAAGGCCGCTTGGTCGCGGCGCCTGAGTCTTCGTTCATGGTCTCGCTCCTGTTTCGCGTTTTGCGGGTCCAGTTGACCACAGGCTTGATGAACGCGCAAACGGGCGACGTGCTCCCCTCCTTGACAATCTACCTATCGCGGGTGTACATGTGTAGAATGTCTAGGAGACACGATGCCCGCTGAGAAATCCGATCTGCTGCAAGGCACGCTGGACATGCTGATCCTAAAGATCGTCGCGCTTGGTCCCGTCCACGGATACGGCATCTCACAGCGCATTCTTCAGATCTCCAAGGAAGTTTTGCAGGTGCAGCAAGGGCCGCTTTACCCGGCGCGGCATCGGCTGCAGAAACGCGGATGGCTTGCGGCAGAGTGGGGTCAATCCGACAACGGCCGCCAGGCCAAGTTCGTCAAACATTGATCGGCCGGGTTCGATCTCGTGGATACCCGCAATCCGCGCATCCCGCGTAGAACCCATGGAAGTTCTCCGCGACGAATTGTTGCTCAAACCAGTATCAAATCGGGTCCAATCGGTGGAGTCGCAGTGACCACTCACTGGATGTCTCTCTATGCATTTCCCGCTTTCATCGTTGGCCAGAAGGTGGTCGTGTATACGGTCATACGCAATTCCCGTATTGGCTGAAGGTTGCCAACGCGTTCCTGCGCTAAAATCTGACGCTTTCCTTTAGACCGGCGACTCACGGTTGTCACGGGTTGCCTGCGCTCGCGCGGCCCTGCGCGGATCACGTCGAGGTCCAAAAATCTCGCTGGCTCGTTGGCGTAGCCCTACGCGGCACCCTTGGAGCGAAGGTAGGCGGCTACTTCCGAATGCTTGCGTTCTTCGGCAATCGTCAGCGCCGATTTGCCGTCGTTGGACTTGGCATTGATGTCCGCGCCGTGGACCAGCAGGTCTTTCACGATTTCGAGATGTCCGTTTGCGGCGGCGGCGAGCAACGGTGTGTAGCCGGGGCCGTAGCGGTAATTGGCATCGGCGCCGTTTTCCAGCAGCCAGATGGCGATTTGCTCGTGGCCGTTCGTGACCGCGCCGGTGACGGCGTTGTAGCCGGAGCCGTTGGTGGCGACGGCGGTGACGTCTCCGCCTTTTTCGAAAAGACAGCGGACGATGGCGAAGTGGCCGAAGGCGGCGGCCAGGGCGATGGCCGGAAAACCGTCTGGCGAGTAACTGCGGACAAGATCGGGATCTTTCTCGATGAAGTGTTCCGCTGCTTCGAGCTGGCCGGCTGCCACGGCTTCGTGGAATTCGAGATGCACGCCCCGGGCGAGCAGCAGATCGCGGATTTCCGGGCGTCCGCCGTACACTGCCGCTAACATCGGCGATTGGCCCTGTTCATTTTTCGCGGTGGCGAGGGCTGGTTCGGCCTCAAGCAAGGTTCGGGCTGTCGCGGTGTTTCCGGCGCGTATCGCCGCAAAAAATTCTTTCCCATTGTCCATGTGAACTCCCCAGGCGATTTGATCCCATATTCAGCTTGCTCGCGGAATTGTACCTGCGACGAAGCCGTCTGCTTCTTCAATCTTGCTATTTATCATTCACTTGACTAGGGCATTAGAACATTTTGGCTACCGCATTTTTTGCGGTGTTTTGGGTTTGCTCCATTGGGGCGCAGCCATGCTGCGCCCCTACAGGTGCTCGGGCGGATCATTGTCAGTAACGGATTCCAGGCTGCCTAAGACGCGGCGGCTTGCTTTGGCTTGTAGGTGCCGGGCAGGGTGCGGGCGGAAATCGCTAAGCGGTTCCATAGGTTGATCAGGCCGACGACAATGGAGAGGTCGACGATCTCCTTTTCGCTGAAGTGTCTTGTGACGGCTTCGTAGGTTTGGTCTGGCACATGCGTCTGCGAAACCAACGTTAGTGATTCGGTCCATTCCAGCGCGGCGCGCTCGCGATCGGTGTAAAACGGAGTCTCGCGCCAGGCATCGAGCTCGTACAGTCGCTGCTCGGTCTCGCCCAAGGCGCGCGCGTCTTTCGAGTGCATGTCGATGCAATACGCGCAGCCGTTGATTTGCGACGCGCGCATTTTCAGCAAATGGATCAGTTTGTGGTCGAGGCCGCAGGTCGCGATATATCTCTCGAGCGCAAACAAGGACCTTTGCGCTTCCTGGGCGTAGTTCGAGAGTTCGATTCTTTGCTGCATTGTTTTTCTTCTCCCTTCGGCAAATAGTCTAGTGAGAGTCGCTGCACCACAGACGGTAGACTGGAAAATAGTCGGCGGCCGGCAGCTCTCCATTCCGGTGTTGTTGGACTCTCCAAAATGGATGTGGAAGAGCGCCGCCCCGGTTATCGTAAAATCCCGCAAACGAAGAATGAAGTTTTTACAGCGCTTAGCGCCGGGAGCGGTCCTTACGGACAGCTTCGTCGATCAGCGCGTCGAGTTCGCTACGGGTGAGCCTAACGCGGTCTCCCGCACTCTCACCACCATCGCAAGTCAGGGGCAAGTCCGCGCCCCCGCCCGGCGGCGGCGTCACGAAATACCGCGTGCGCGCGGCAATCAGCTTTGCCACTTCCCGGCTGGAGAGCAGCGTGGGGGTACCGGCCATTTCCGCGGCCAGCGTAATTTTCGCGAAGTGCTCGATGGTTTCCATGCGAAAGAAGGCCGTGATCAAGTCCGAACCGCAGGTGACCGCTCCATGGTTCGCCAGCAGTAAGGCATCGTAGTGAGGCACGTAGGGCTCGATCGCCGCGCTGAGTTCCGGAGTCCCGGGCGTTCCGTATTTCACCAGGGGAATCTGCCCCATGCCGACGATCACTTCGGGCAGCAGCGCCTGGTCAAGCGCGCGTCCCGCCACGGCAAAGCCGGTTGCGGTCGCGGGATGCGCGTGGCAAATCGCATGCACATCAGGCCGCATGCGGTAAAACAAGAGGTGCATGGCCAGCTCGGAAGACGCTTTGCGGTCACCGGCGACATGCCGCCCTTCCAGGTCGATGACCACCAGATCGTCCGGTGTAAGCATCCCCTTGTTCATACAGGTCGGGGTGGTGAGGACGCGCTCCTCGTCCAGCCGCACGGAAAGATTGCCTTCGCATGCGACGATGTATTCGCGTTCGTACATCCAGCGTCCTGCGACGCAAATGTCCGCCCGATGCTGGTGTTCACTTTTTGCGGAACCGGGTAAGAGGGATTCCGTGGACATGGCACAACTCCTTACTGGCGCCGAATTATCATCGGAACCATCAGGGGACACAAGGCTTATTGCGGTTCGCGCGGCGGGGACGCGTCCTGCAAATTCGCCGGGGGCTAGGCGTAAATTCCGCGCAATTTCAGCGCACTCGCGACGCGGTCAATTGCGAGCATATAGGCCGCGATGCGGTTGTTTACCTTGTGCATTTCCGCGTATCGTACCACCTGATCGAAGGCATTTTCCATCACATCCAGCAGGCGCTCGTTGACTTCGCGTTCGCGCCAGAAAAAGCCCTGACGGTCCTGCACCCACTCAAAATAGCTGACGGTGACCCCGCCGGCATTACCCAGAATGTCCGGAACAGTGAAAATTCCTTTACGGTCGATGATTGCGTCGGCTTGCCACGTCGTGGGCCCGTTCGCGCCCTCGCAGAGAACACGTGCCTGCACCTGGTCGGCGTTCTTTTCGGTGATTTGATTTTCGATTGCCGCAGGAATGGCAATCTCGCAAGGTTGGAAAAGGACGTCGCGCGCGCTCATCTTTGCGCCTCCGCCCGCGAAATCCTGCAGCGGCTTTTTCTGCGTGTACACCCAATCGATGACCTTATCCACGTCGAATCCTTTTTCGTTGTATAAGCCGCCACCGATATCTGCTAGCCCGACAATTTTGTAGCCCACTTTCTGCATCAACAAGGCCGCCAGGGAGCCGACATTTCCGAAGCCCTGGATCACCACGCGGCAGCCTTCCCGCTTGATACCAAGCTTCGCGATGGCTTTGTCGCAGCAGATCATCACGCCGCGGCCGGTCGCTTCTCGCCTACCTGCCGATCCCCCAAGCTCAATCGGTTTGCCAGTGACCACCGCCGTCGTGGCTTGTCCGACGTGCATTGCATAGGTGTCCATCACCCAAGCCATGGTCTGTTCGTTGGTGCCTACATCCGGAGCTGGAATATCGCGTTCCGGACCGATCCAATTCGCTAATTCCGCCGTATAACGCCGCGTCAGCCGTTCAAGCTCCCCGCGCGTCATTTTGCGCGGGTCGCAAATCACGCCGCCCTTCGCTCCCCCGAACGGGATGTTCACCACCGCGCATTTCCAGGTCATCCATGTGGCCAGTGCGCGCACTTCGTCCAGCGAGACGTCCGGCGCAAACCGGATCCCGCCCTTGCCCGGTCCGCGCACCGTCGAGTGCAACACCCTATACCCGGTGAAGACCTCCAGTTGGCCGTTGTCCATCCCAATGGGAATGTACAAGGTGATTTCCTTGCTGGGATATTTCAGATAGCGGTAGACCCCTTGCTCGAGCCCCAGCTTGTTCGCCGCAACTTCGAAGCGCGCTTCGGCGTTCTGGTAGACATTCATCTCTTCCGGTACGGGGGCTTGCGGCATGCAGACATCTCCTCTGACGGGATCAGCCGTCGTTCACAATTCGGCCTGCAATCGACGCGCAGGCGGGTTTTTGAGGGCTAAAGAACGGTCTATAGCGCGGGCTACCCTCCCGCAAGACCTTACTTAGCCGGGCCGCCAGTATACGAACCTGTGTTTCCACTCGCAAGCCACTCGGCGGCCGCAGCGCGGGGTGGTCAACTCGGCGGAAGTGCACAATTGCCAGTTGAAAGTCGAACGTGAAATTGCCCAAACCGTGTGATGATAGCGACGATGGAAGCTCGTAGGAAATCAACCGGATTCGCTGGCCTGCGCGTGCTGTCTCTGGAAAGCCGCCGGGCCGCGGAAATGGCTAAATTGATCGAAACCTACGGCGGTGCAGCAATGGTGGCGCCGTCGATGCGCGAGATTCCCCTCGAATCGAACCAGCAAGCGCAGGCCTTTACGCGCGAGCTGTTGGCCGATGGCTTCGACATGGTCATCTTGTTGACGGGGGTTGGCACGCGAGCCCTCGCCCGGGTGGCAGAAACGGTGTGCACGCGAGAGGAATTTGTCGCGGCGTTGCAACGCGTTCCCCTGGTCGCTCGTGGCCCTAAACCCGTCGCGGCGCTGAAGGAATTGGGGCTGGCTGTGACGGTCGTCGTGCCGGAACCCAATACCTGGCGCGAATTGCTGGCGGCACTTGATGAACGGCGCGGCACGCCACCGCTGCAAGGCAAACGCGTTGCCGTGCAGGAATACGGCGCTTCCAATCCGGAACTACTGGCCGGGCTTGCCGAGCGCGGCGCACGCGTCACGCAAGTTCCAGTTTACGAGTGGGCGCTGCCAGAGGATACCGAACCGCTGCGCAATGCGGTCGCAGCGCTCGCACGTAACGACGTGGACGTAGCTCTGTTCACCACATCGATCCAAGTGATTCACTTGCTGAAAATCGCGGCGGAGATGAACTTACACGACGCGGTCGGTCAGGCCTTCGCGCGCATTTTGGTGGGTTCGATTGGACCAGTAACTTCGGAAGAGTTACTCGCTCACGGAATTTCCGTCGACTTCGAGCCTTCGCACCCCAAGATGGGCTTTCTGGTCAATGAGGTTGCGCAGCGCAGCGCGGAATTGCTCACGCTAAAGCGGCAATCCGCTGCCACAATTTGAACTCCGGTAGATCTCAGAATAGCAACCTATTGCAGGCGGAATTGCACGGTGACCGTCAAATGCATCGACACCGGCTTGCCGTCGAGCGTGGCAGGCTGGTACTTCCACTGATGCAGCGCGTCCATGGCCGCTTGATGCAACAAAACTGGCCCGGAAACGACTTTCATGGAGGAAATTCTGCCGTTCGGATCCACCAGGGCGTCGACGCGCACCGCGCCCTCGATGCGCTGGGATTTTGCGAGCGAGGGATAGCTCGGCGAGGTGGACGAAAGCAAACGCGCCGGTTTCACGTCTCCCCCGATTGGAAGTGGAGCGGCCGGGGCTGCTGGCTGTTTCGGATTCGCACCCATTAAGGCGCCGCCGAGACCATCGCCGGGCACCACCTGACTCTCGTTCAAAGAAAGCGCTGCGTCCGCTTCTCCAGACACCGGAGCGACCGCACTGCGATTTGCTGTGGGTGCGCTGAGATGGACTGGGCCGATGCTTGGCTTCTTCGCCTCAGGCAAAGGCTGCGGTTCGGCCAATCTCTTATAGGCGGACAACTCTGCCGCCACCTTTTCCGGTGCGATCTTGGTCACCTCAGAGGCGGGAGTAAGCGACTGCGAATTCGCATGCGAAGAAGTTTGTGACGATGACTGCGCCACGGGCGCCGAGTTGATATTCGATCGATTCGGCGCCGGCGCTTCCGCCGCGGCACGCGGCGCGGCTTTGTCTGAGCCATGCACTGGAGGCTGGACTGTGCTCGGTATTACGGCTGCGGGCATCGTCGCCGCCGGAACGGGAACTTGCTGCGCGGGCGCAGACGACTGGCGCGCATACCAGGTGCCGCCAGCGGCCACGACCAAAAGACCCGCTGCGATCGCACCAATCAACACCACCTTGTTCTTACTATTGGAAGCACTCTGTGGCTGAATCGGCGTCGTTTCGTCGAAGAATGGAGTGGGGAGTGACGCTTCTGCGGAAGCCGGGGCTTCTTCAGCTTGCGTTACCGCTGGAGCCGAAACATCCTGCACTTCAAACTCGACAACCTTGTGCGCGTTCGCTGTTGCTTCTTCCTTCGCGATGCTTTCGTTTTGCGCCTGCGTGGCCGCGTTGCGCGCTAGCGGCTCGAGCCACGAAGGAATCTTGACTTCCTCACTGTCCAGCGACGACTGCAACGAAAACGGCGAGGTCTTCGGCGGCGGAGCTAGTGTGGACGCGGGAGCTTGCGGCTTTGCCATCTCCACAACCTTGGAGGACAGTTCGGCAATGGGCGGTCTGTTCGCTGGTGGCGGAACCGGCGCGGTCTTCACAGGCGTCAAGGGCACTTCCGCGGCGAATAACATCGACGCCAGCTGCTCTTGCAAGCGTTCCGACTCACGCCGAAGCGCGTCCGACGAACTTGGCGCGGCAACCGGCGTTTGGGATGCCTTTGGCGACCCGGGCGGGGTTGGTTTGCTCTCCGCTGGCCGTGCGGTTGAGGTCAGACCGCTGCCAAATCCGTCGGTAAGTCCGGGAGCTTTCGGCAACGCCGTGTTGGGAACTGCACTGACCGGCGCGACGATGCGCTGCGAAACGGGGATTGGAAGAGTAGTGACCGGCTTTGGCTCCGGGGCGCGTGGCAAATTCAAAGTCGGCTTCACTTCCGCGTTCAACGCGCTGGTTGTAAACGTTGCGGCCGGCGCAGAAGGTGGCGCAGAAGCCACCGGAACAGGAGGCGCTACTTTCGGCTTCACTCCCGGTGGAAAGCTGTCCGCGGGAGGTGTTTCGATCCTAGGCGCAACAGGGGATGGCGCTGCAGGTTTCGTTACCGCCGCAGAAACGGGTACGCTCGGCGGTGCTGCAGTCCTCTCTCCCGGGAATCTCATGCCCCAGAATCCGGGTATCGCTTCCGTGAATTCCAGTTCCACGTAACCGCTCACATTCCGGTAATTCTTCGACTTCACGACCTGGCATACCACTTCCTTTTTTGTTTTCTCGTTGGTCAGGAACAGCAACTGCCCCGCAGCCACCGATGACGCCAGGCGAATCACCGCGCCGTTGCCGAATACCAGCACCGTCTGCGTTGTTTCGGAAAAGGGTTCGCGCTTGTCGCTGCCTTCCACCGTTCGAGCACCATTCACGGTCACGGGAACTTCGAGCGGAACAGGTTGCGGCTTTCCGGCGTTCTCGTCCTGCGCTCCAACAGAGGCGGGGCGCACTGGCGTTGTCGAACTGGGATTGTTCACATCAACATCCTTCGCGGTTGGCGACATTTGGCAAGCTCACATGCTTGGCAAGAGTTTTCGTTAGCCCAAGCTGAGTAGACACTCGCGAACGCAACGATAGTGGGTTCGCAGGACCACGAAGACATCGTACGAGCGTACCGCCGCGGAAATATACTGGCCTTCCGTACAGGTGTTCGAGCCTTGTAACTTGTACCGTGGCGAATGGCGAGGTGGATTGACGCGAAGTGAGAGCGGAGCGATGACTCGACGCAACCGCTGCAACGTCCCAAGACGGTCATCGCTGCAATTGGCCGAAAACGGTCCTCCGGAGGGCGTGCCACGAGGATGCGCCGAACGACCGCGGCTCACACACCGGCAGAAACGTTTTGTTGGAGGGCACGTCGGTGAATTCTTGCTGCGTGAGCCTACGTCGAGGTCCTTCGGCGATGCTCGTCCGGTAGTCTCAGGGCGACAATTTTGCCAGAGGTGGTTTGAACCGCTCGTCGATCTCGACCTGGTAGCCGGTGACCAGCTTGTTGGTTTCGTTCGCCATGCCGATGACGGCCTGAAGTTCATGGAACATGGCGTCGGTCATGCCTTTGCTGCGCGCCGAAGCCGTGTGCGACGCGATACAGTAGTGGCAACTATTGGTCACGCTGACCGCCACGTATAGCAATTCCTTCGTCAGCGGATCGAGCGCTCCGGGCGCCATCACCTGCTTGATGCCTTCCCAGGTACGCTTCAGCGTGGCAGGATCGTGCGCGATCGCTTTCCAGAAATTGTTGATCCAGTCGGTTTTTCGTGTGGCCATGATGTCGTCGTAAATTGCGCGCACCTCTGGACTCGCATCGTCGTAGTCAATCAGCGGGAATGTCGCCATGGTCTCTCCAAACAGGTGTCGGGTAAGAACGTGCTAGACGTTAACAGGAAGCAACGGCGACAAGCAAAAGGCTCACGATCAAGCGCAAGGAAAAACACCGTCAAGAAATGGACAAAGAAGAAAGGGAGAGGGAAAACCAGGGAAAACCAGGAAAAACCAAATTAGCAGGAGCGCATCGAAGCTGCCAATTCCAGGTTCGATCGCAGGCGGCACTCAATTTGCACCGCGGCGTACCGCGCGCACACCGTAAGTTCCTGCTCGCACCAGGTGGACAATGCAGGCATCCGCTGGCCAGCTAGAAAGGCCATACCATCCACGATGCGATAATAGAGCCGAACCAGGCCCAGGCCATTACGGCGTGGAGTCAATTCCAGCGTCAAACCATGAAGCCCGGCAAGGGTCTGGAAGTCGCGCCCTGTCACTCGCCCGTTTTCGATACTGGCAGCCGCCAGTACGTTGTCGGAGACCGGCTGGCCCGCTACCGCAGTCAGGACGGCTCGCCAGTAGTACAGACCGAACTGAGAGAGCGCCACGATGGAGATCGCAAATAGCATAGCGGAGAACATTACGCCTCTTTCCAGCCCCCATACTGGCAGCGCTTGTTGATCGTGGCTATAGCTCCCGGGTACCAGCGAGGTAGGACCGGCGGAAGCGGAATGCGTAGGTTCTCTCATCGGAGTGCGCCGCCACGTTTCTGACCTTGCGCGATTCCTGTTGCTGGCACTACTCTTCGTGCCACGCTGTACGATTTTGGAGGGCCGCCGCATGATCGCGAATCGCCGGATTCGACTGATTCTTTTCGGTTTAGGACTCACATCCGTGCTACTTGCAGTTCAACCTCTGAAGTTTGCGGGAGACAACGGCGGTGACGAGGACCGTTCAGCGATCTTGGAAGTTCTTAAGAATCAGCAATCGAACTGGAACAAAGGCGATGTGGACGACTTCCTTGTGGGGTATTGGCGCTCGCCCGAGCTGACCTTTTCGGGAACCGGCGGAATCGCGCGCGGCTGGGAGGCTGTCCGAGCGCGCTATAAGCAGAACTATGGTGACCGGGAGACCATGGGCCAATTGCAGTTCGCGGATCTCGAATTCAGGTTTCTCGGGCCGGATGCCGCTTTGGTTCTTGGCCACTGGCATTTGACGCGCGCCAAAGGCGACATCGGTGGCGTGTTCTCTCTTGTCTGGCAGCGCTTCCCGGAAGGCTGGCGGATCATTCACGATCACACCAGCGCCGTCGAGTCTAGCCAATAACCTTATCCGCAAAGGGAGCAAGGAAAAGTGCGCGGTATTAAGCGGACAGCGGTGACGCGCTCCGCACAGCGTGTTCGCCGAGAACACCCTGTGGCACAGGCTTCTTGGCAAAGACCAGCTGCGCCGCGCCAATGTAGTGTTCGCGGAAAGCCCCTTCGCACCAGCCGAGATAGAAATCCCACATGCGCTGGAAGCGCTCGTCAAATCCCAGCCTGCGCACCTCAGCGACGCGCTGAAAGAAGCGCTCACGCCAAAGCGCAAGCGTTTTCGCATAGTGCGTGCTGATGCTTTCCGTGTCCGTCAGCATGAGTTGCCCACTGCGTAACAGCGAGCGCCCAATTTCGACGATCGAGGCCAGTTCGCTTCCCGGGAAAATGTAGGTCTGAATCCAATCGACGCGCTTGCGGTACTGGGCGATCTCCTGTTCCCGCAAAGTGATCGTCTGCAGAAACATGGAACCTTCCGGAGTGAGCAGCCGGTCGCACATTCCGAAGAATTCATCGTAGTGATCGAAGCCCACGGCTTCGAACATTTCGATGCTGACGATTTTGTCGTACCGCCCTTGCAACCGCCGGTAATCCTCCATCACGATCCGTACAGAACCCGGCATAACGTCGGTTCGTTTGACCCGCTCCGTCGCATATTCGTATTGCGCAGGACTGATCGTCACGCCCGTCACGCGCGCACCATAGTTCCGGGCCGCGTGAATCGCAAACGATCCCCAGCCGCACCCGATTTCCAGCACGCGATCCCCCGGTCCGATTTGCAGTTTGCGACAAGCCCGGTCGAGCTTTTCCAACTGAGCAATTTCCAGCGAATCATGCCGGTTCCGAAAATATCCGCACGAATACAGCATCTCCGAGTCCAGGAAGAGCCGGTAGAAGTCGTTCCCAAAATCGTAGTGCGCGCGAATGTTGCGCCGACTGCCCGCAATGGTATTCGCGCGGAAGCGGTGCTGGAGCCTGGAAGCCATGGCGCGAATGCCGGAGAAGAACTTGTGCTCCGCGTCCAACAGTCGCAAGTTGCGTACCGCCACGCGCACCAGCGCGACGAGATCGGGCGTCGTCCAATCCCCGTCCATATAGGACTCGCCCATGCCGATATCCGCGCCGGTCAGCGCGCGCGTAAAGAATCGCTCGTCGTGAATGACTGCCATGGCGCGAAGTTCCGCTTCAGCCTCGCCAAAGGTGTAGGTTTCTTCCGGGCACACCACCTCCAGGAAGCCGCCGTTTAGATTTTGCAGCGATCGAAAGAAGAGTTTCTTGGCACGAGCCTGCAACCAGCGTTTCATCGGGCGAAATCCCCTTTCCGCGCTCCGGCGATGCGCCCTCCGCGTTCCACAACCGGAGCAGCATTTGACTTGGCACGCGTATTTGCAGGACGCGTGAAACCGGCATTCCCTTGACCCACAGCTTCAACGCCTGGCAGTGAATCGCGCCGATCACGCGCAGCGTCATCAGCGGATATGCCGCCAGCACACGAAGCAGCTCTCGCCGCTCCCCGGGGCCGCCGCTCCAACTGGAGGGTCGCGTCGAAAGAGGGTTTGCCTGCTTCGAGCGTATTCACGTGAGCCACCAAGCGCTCGCCGGGCGCGCTGAAAATTCAATCGTAGTGCAGCCCATGTCCATGAACGTCGAGACGTGCAGCACTTTGCAGGTGGTGTAACGTTTCGCCGGGGCACGGGTCCTATGATTGGATGCGTCCGGCCAGTAATTGTGCGCTACTCACCTCGGCCGTGATCCATTCGAGGTTTTCCACAGTCGCAGCAGTAATAGAACGACACCGGATGGAAGACAATAGCCGAGGTAGCAAAGATGAGTAAGCAAGAAAATCGGGCCGCCCGGCAGCCGCACGCCGTTGCGCTCCGCGTCCTGCGGCAGGCGCTCGCGCTGGCTCAGTTCGCGCATCCCCGGAGTGATCTCGCTCGTCGTACGTCGTCTAGTTCCACCGGTTGTATCCCGAGAAGGGCGAAATGCGCATAAGTTCCGGCAGACGCTCGGCATCGAGGAACGCCGTGATACACCGGATAAGAAAAGCGGAACAGGCTAGATCCCCCCTCGCGGAGGAGTGCGCAATTTTCAGGCCGTTTGTGACACATCGGACGGGAATGCTTTGCCGTATCAAACTCTGCGCACACTACCCGCTGACACTTGGAATGACCTGCCTTCCGCTTGGGCGGAAGTGCGACGAATGCTTCCTGCCGTTCATCAAAGCTATCGGTGGCAAGTGCGGGCCGATGCACGAATACGAGGGCAACATCCGTGAAACTCTTGCTAAACTGCTTTTCGGATCAAACTTCGCCTTCCTGCTGGTAAGGACCGCTCGCACCTGCTTGCGGGTCAGCATCTGGATCGCCTTACCTTCGTTTGCCGCGAATCTGTTGGCCATGGCCACGCTCGATGATGCCGACTTCGGGTTTTTTGACATTTTTATGCTGGCTGGCTTGGCGGGAGCGCTCACTGGGCGCCAAAATCCTGCGGTTCGTGCTGATCATGGCGGGCGGTAACATCACCATGTCCTTGTACGTGCCGCGGCAGCCTTTTGCATTGCGGCCGGACGAGCCTATCTCCGCACTGTTCGGTCAGAAGGCGGCATGAGCAAAGGGTTCTTGTATCGAAAGCTCGTGTGGCCTCTCCTCGATTTGCTGCGCCAGGGAGTGAGCCCCGGCAAAATCGCTCTCAGCTTGGCGCTCGGCGTCACGCTCGGTGTGTTCCCGGTGCTCGGATCGACCACCGCACTTTGCGCCCTCGCCGCGTTCGCTTTGCAGTTGAACTTGCCGGCGATTCAGATCGTGAACTACTTCGTTTACCCCCTCCAAATCGCGTTGCTGATTCCCTTCTTTCGGCTGGGAGAGAAACTGTTCCGCGCGCCGCATCTGCCCATTTCTGTGCCGCAGATTTATGCGATGATTCACGCCAATATGGGCAACGCCATTCGATCCCTGTGGACCACGACGTGGCACGCCATCGTGGTGTGGTGCCTGGTGGCCCCGGTTTGTGCTGCCGCTCTCTACGCGGTTCTGACGCCCGCGTTGCGCCGCGCAGTGACGCGGAAAATCCCGGGCGTTGCCGAGGCCGCTTGATGCTCCAGCAAGCCGTCCACCTGGCGTTGACCGGCGCGGCCATCGTCGCGGGGATGATGGCCGCGCTGTGGATCATTCATCTTCTGATTCGCAACGCCGCCATTGTCGACGTGGGATGGGCCGCAGGCTTGGGGATTCTCGCGATCTACTATGCCGCTGCTGGCCCGGGCTATTCAGCGCGTCGGTGGGCCATCGCCGCAATGGCTGGCTTCTGGGGATTGCGCCTCGCGGCTTACCTTCTTTTCGCACGCGTTGTCGGCCATCCGGAAGAGGGGCGCTACGTTCAGCTTCGAAAAGAATGGAGAAACAATCTCGCTCTGCGGTTCCTTTTTTTCTTCGAGTTTCAGGCGCTGCTGGACGTCGTGCTCTCACTTCCCTTTTTGCTCGCCTGCCTCGACACGCGCGCGCCGCTCGGATTTCTGGAGAAATTCGCAGCCGGCATTTGGCTCGTCAGCATGATCGGAGAAGCCATTGCAGATCAACAGCTCAACACCTTCAGGAAAAATCCGGAAAACAAAGGCAGGACGTGCCGCGAAGGACTTTGGAAATACTCACGCCACCCGAACTACTTTTTTGAGTGGCTCCTCTGGGTGGCCTACGCGGTGTTCGCGCTCAGCTCGCCATGGGGATGGGTCGCGCTGATTTCGCCGGCACTAATTCTTTACTTCCTATTCGGAGTGACGGGAATTCCCGCTACGGAAGCGCAAGCGTTGCGGAGCCGCGGAAGCGAGTATCGCGCGTATCAGCGCACCACCAGCTCGTTTGTCCCGTGGTTTCCGAAAAAAGAGCAGGTGTGACGACTCTCCGTGCCGCCAAGCCTCAAACCAGTGCGCCCCGGGATTCCCGAAGTTTCGCACGCCTCATGGCTGCCCGCCGCAAACGATGACAGTTTTGTTTTTAGAGGATTTCCAGAATCTCTTCGTAGCGTTTGAACGGGGGAATGAGGTACGCGCCGGCTAGTTCGGTTCGAGACCACGCCAACATTTCGCGTGCGACTTCAAATCCACGCTCGCGGGCGGCGGCGCCGGCGGCTTCCATCGATTTCAGTACGGGTTCTGGGATGACGATGCCGGGAACTTCATTGTTCAGACGCAGGGCTTGCTTGTAACTATTCAGCGGCCAGATGCCGATCAGCACCGGAATTGCGGGTTTGGTGCCGAGTTTTTTCACGAAGGCATACCAATGCTCGGGATCGAAGATCGGCTGGGTCATGGCATAGTGCGCGCCAGCGTCAACTTTGGCGTGAAAGCGTTCAATCTCGGCGTCGAGATCGTCGGCGACAGGATTGACGGCGACGCCGATGGCAAAGTTCGTTGCGCCGCCAAGCGTTTTACCGGCCCAGTCGGTGCCCTGATTGAGACGATGGAGAATTTTGACGAGGCCGACGGAATCGACTTCGTAGACGCCGCTGGCTTCGGGATAATCGCCGACCGACGGCGGGTCACCAGTGATGGCGAGGACATTGCGTACGCCGCCGACCGTCCACGCGCCCAGCAGCATGGCTTGCAGGCCGATAATATTGTAGTCGCGGGTGGTGAGGTGCGGCACGGTTTCGATGCCGCGGGCTTCGAGCGCGCCTGCCGTCATCAGTGCATCCATGCCGACGCGGGCCATCGCTCCGCTGTTGATATCGATGGCATCGACTTTGCCTGAGGCCATGATTTTATCGACTTGCTCGAAAATGCGATCGAGTGAAAGTCCTTTTGGCGGATCGATCTCCACACACACCGTGAATTCTTTGGTCTGCAATTTCTTCCAGAATTTGCTTTCCGGGTCGCGCTCGACTACGACCGCGGGTTTGGCAGCCACTGCCGCAGAATGCGTGCCGGCTGCGTGCTTCACGGGATGCAGCGACTTGACGGCGTCGGCCATGGCTCGGATGTGTGCGGGCGTAGTGCCGCAGCAGCCGCCGAGAATCCGCACACCGAGTGCCGCGGCTTCGCGCGCAAAGAGCGCGAAATATTCCGGCGACGACTTCGGATACACGATGCGGTCGCCTTCGCGCTTGGGGATACCCGCGTTGGGCATACCGCTGACGCGAACATCGTCCACACTGGCGAGCGCACCAAGAATCGGCAGCAGCGCTTGCGGGCCAAGCGTGCAGTTCGCACCGATGACCTGGACGTTTTTGTTCTTCAATTGTGCTGCTGCGTCCGCGGGTCGCAAATCGCCGAAGGCCGTTCCTTCTTCCGAATATGTCAGCTGCGAGATGATGGGGAGGCCTGAGAAGGAACGGATCGCGTCGATGGCGAGAAGCAACTCTTCGATGTAGGTGAAGGTTTCCAGAATGAAGAGATCAACCCCGCGCTCTTCAAGGGCGAGAGCTTGCTCGTGGAAAATATTCTGAATTTCTTCGGGTTCGGGATGGCGCGCTTGAACGCCGATGCCCAGCGGGCCGATGGATCCCGCGATCAGTACTTCCCGGGAAGCGGATTCGCGTGCCTCGCGCGCGATTTTCACTCCGCGGCTGTTGAGCTTCTGCACTTCGTCGCCGAGGCCTAGCGGTTCGAGCTTGAAGCGATTGGCGCCGAACGTATTGGTTTCGATGATCTGCGCGCCGGCCTCGATATAGGCCTGGTGTACGCGGAACACGGCTTCCGGCTCGAGGGCGTTCATCTCGTCGAAGCAGCGGTGTGCGCCGGCAAAGTCGTGCAGATAGGAGCCCATGGCCCCGTCGGCGATGAGAATCGAGTTTTTTAGACGCTCATTAAAATCGAGGATTTTCAAATCGGTCGCATCCTGTCGTTTGAGTTACGCGAGCGGGAATCTACGCTCAGCGTTTCTGATCCATGAGGCTGGCCACAGTACTCATGAGGTCGTACTTGGTGAGAATCTCGAAGCGTGAGTCACCCATTTCGACGAAAACGGCGGGATTCTCGTGGCTCAAAATGTGGGTCACGCGCTCGACGGGCGCGCTGCGCGGGATCTGCGGCAACGGCTTGCTCATCACTTCACGGACGACCAACTTGCGAAGATCTTTTCCCTGAAGCGCCAGATTCAGGATTTGGTCTTCGTAGATGGTGCCGATGGGCAGATTTTCCTCGAATACCGGGATCTGCGAAATGTCCTGTTCCTGCATGGTTTTTAGTGCGTGAAAAACCGTTTGATACGGGCGCGCAATCACCAGTTCGCGGACTTTTCCGGAGTGATGTTTCGCGCTGACGACTTCGCCGGCGGTAATTTTCACGGCGGCGTCAACGTAGCCGCGCTCGCGCATCCACTCGTCGTTGTAGACCTTGCTGAGGTAGCGCATGCCAGTGTCGGGCAGGAACGCAACGATGAACGCTTCCGGGCCGAGGTCTTTCGCCAAGCGCAGTGTTGCGGAAATGCAACCGCCACCGGAACCACCGGTAAACAACCCTTCCATCTTCACGAGCCGCCGAGCGACGATGAAGCATTCGTCGTCGTTGACCTGCAGGACGTCGTCGAGAATCTTCAGATTCATCGTGGTGGGAAAAAAATCTTCACCGATGCCTTCGACGACATACGTCTTGGCTTTCACCTTTTCGCCGCGCTTCACGAAGTCGTAGTAGAGCGAGCCGATAGGATCGACGCCGATAATCTGAACCTTGGGATTCTTTTCCTTGAGATACTTGCCGACGCCGCTGACGGTACCACCGGTGCCAATGCCGCAAACGAAGTGCGTGATCTTTCCTTCGGAATCGTCCCAGATCTCCGGGCCGGTGGTGAGGTAATGGGCCTCGGGATTCATCGGATTGTCGTACTGGTTCGGGTAGTAGGAGTTAGGTATTTCGCGAGCAAGTTTTTTCGCCACGGAATAATAGCTGCGCGGATCCTCGGGCTCGACCGCCGTGGGACAGACGATGACCTCCGCGCCGAGCGCTTTCAGCAGATCAACTTTTTCCTTGGATTGTTTGTCGGTGATGGTGAAAACCATTTTGTAGCCGCGCACGGCAGCGACCAACGCCAGCCCCATGCCGGTATTTCCGGACGTGCCCTCGATGATCGTGCCGCCTGGCTTCAGCAGGCCTTTTTTCTCGGCTTCATCAATCATGGTGACGCCGATGCGGTCCTTCACCGAACCGCCGGGATTGATGTAGTCGGCCTTGACGTAGAGTTGCGGCTTCAGGCCCTGGTTGATGCGATTGAGCCGCACCAGTGGCGTGCGTCCGATGGCGTCGAGGATGTTGTTACATTTCATCTAGGTTCTTCCGAGTGCCCTTTCAGTTTCACCCGTGCTTTTTCGCCGGGTTAGATTACCGCCCGGAGCCGGCGGGACGCCCTTCGGGTCTCAGGGTAAGCCGGCGCTACCAACTGCGGCGACCGTGTCATAATTCTTACAGTCTAACATGCGGTCGCGCGGAGGACGCGCGGCGAAGGAGAAGCGCGTGTCACGTCAGAACATTTCGAGCGGGACGCCCTGGGAACCCATCGTGGGATATTCACGGGCGGTGCGGATCGGGAATATGGTGACGATCTCAGGCACGACCGCGACCGGGCCCGACGGCCAGATCGTGGGAATAGGCGACTTGCGCGCGCAGACAGTGCAGACGATCAAGAATATCGAAGCGGCGCTGCTGAAAGCTGGGGCAGGATTGAAAGATGTGGTGAGGACGCGGATTTTTGTTACCAATATCGCGGAGTGGGAGAAGGTTGGGCGGGCGCATGGCGAGTTCTTTGGGGCCATTCGGCCGGCCACCAGCATGGTAGAGGTCAGCAAGTTGATTTCTCCGGAGATGCTGGTGGAAATCGAGGCGGATGCGGTGATTCAAGAGTAGGCCCTCCCGAATTGGTGCTTCGCCCGCCCGGTGCGCTCCGGTTTGGCCGGAAATGCGTTCCCTTCGCTATTCTTAGGAACTGCAATCGCTAGTAGGTGACGCGGACTCGGTATTTGAGGACGGAGGTGCCGTTCTTGTCTACTGGGACCTGGAATTGGGCGGCGAAGGCGGCCGTCTTGGTGAATTTGTAGCTGGAGGAGAGCATCTCCCAGGTGCCGCCTATGGGTTCGTTGACCTGGACGGTAATCGGCGCGTCTTTATGGTTGCGCAGAGTGATTTCAAATTCCATCTCGTAAACGTTGGTGGCGATCTTCTTGAAGTCGGTCTGTTTGTGCTCGGCGATGATGTCGAAAGCGTTGCCGATATGGACGGTGACGGTTTCGTCTTTGGGAGTGTGATCGATGCGGTCTTCGCCGATAAAGAGCACCCCGCCTTTGGAATCCTTTTGATAGACGCGGATATTGCCGGCAGGGAGAGGCATGCCTAAGCCGGCCTTCTCTTCATTCTTGAATTTGTAGAAAACCATGACCGGATCTTTCAGAGGCGCGCCGGGATTCTGATAGTTGTGGTAGTAGAAGCTCTGGCCGTTCACCACGAATAATTTCTCGACCGGCACGCCGCTTCCCTGCAACAAGCTGATCTGCTTGGTTTCCTTGTCTTCGACAGAGGTGCGGCGGCCAAGGGTGTAGAGGTGGTATTCCGAGAAATTTTCCTGCTGGAATTGGGCCGGAGCCGGAGCGCTTAGCGCCATTTCCTTCCTCATCATCGCACCACCCATCCCGTTCGCAGGGAGGCGATTCAAATCGCCGGCGACGAGTTGGAGGCGCGCATTGTGAAAAGCGGTGCCGCTGTTGTTGGAGAGCGTGACCCAGCCGTCGAGGTCGGCGGCTTTGTCTTCGCGGCTCACGGTGAGGACGTAGTCGGCGTTCCAGGTGAGATTGCTGGCGAGGTAGGAGGCCTCGATTTGATGCTTGCGCGCGCCGGAATTGTCAAGGGACATGAGCAGCGTGGGGCGATCGAAGAGATTGGCGGGGACCTCCGGGAAGCGATAGCCCTCGCCATAAATACCGGTGACGATATCGTTGCCAATTTTCCAGACCGGTCCGTTGTTGTCAGCGAGCAAGGTGGCTTTGATTTCTTCGTGCTTGGTGGTGCCGTTATCCATGTACGAGCGCACCAGGGTCACTTCCTTGCCCACATATTTGTGGAGGAGTTTGGCCGGTTCGAGGAGATCGTATTCGTAGTTCTGCTCGATGACGCTGAGTTTGTCGGGTTCGGTGAGGGAGCGGAAGTGGACGGTGGCGGGATTGACGGTTGCGGCGATGTCTTCAAATTTCAGGCGGAAAGCGCCAGTGGGAACGGTTAAGCGGCGGACATCGCGAATCAGGGCGATGTTGGAATTGTAGACGGTGACGTTGAGGTCGGTCTGGTCATTGAGCGTGGTGGCCTGGTCGGAGGCGGCGGGACCCGAGGTTTCCTTTTCCTGGGCTTGGACGGGGTGATTGCGGGTTGCGAAATAGATGGCGATGATCGACAAGGTTGCCATCGCGAAGGCTAGCCGGATTAATCGGGGACGGAGGTTGCGTTGGGGAATGTTCATGGTTTTCCTCGTTTCGAGTTTCGCGCTCCCTTATTGAACGCTGTGGCCTGATTTTCTTGCAGGGGAATCATTGCATTTTCTCAAGTTGGCAGGAGTGCGACGCTCGGGTGAGCGCATCGATGATTGCCCTGCGAGCTAGTGCTTACTCCTTGCACAGCGGTGGCCTAAATGAGTTGGATCGCAAACCCGCCCTCGCAAGGAGGCCGGCTACAGGTGCGGCGATCATGGGCTTGGGAGTAACGTCCAGGTGATTCCGCCGTCGATGGTTTTGAAGGTTTTGTTTGTGGTGGTGGTGATGGAGGCTTGTTGCGCGTCTACGGCGAAGACCGAGGCGATATCCTCGGTGGTTGGAGAGGTGACTCTACGCCAGTGTGTGCCTGCGTCGGTTGTGCGGAGGACGGTTCCGGTGCGGCCGCCGATCCAGCTGACCGTGCTTGTCGGGGCAGAGCCTGCCAGTAAATCGGTGACGACGCCGGTTTTCTGCAACGTCCAGTTCGCGCCGGCGTCGTCGGAGCGCTGGACGATTCCAGACGAGGCAAGCCGCCAGATCACGGCGCCATCGGGCGACGAAACCAAAACAGGTTTTGGGGTGGCCTGCAGACTAGCGGTCTCACGGAATTTGAGGGCGCCAGCACGAGCTGTTTCCATTTGCTGGAGTACCGTCGCGCCAGCGACACCGCCGACGCCTGCTTCCTTCTTTGCCTCTTCCGGGGCAGGCGGAGCAACAACAGCGACGGAATTGGCGACGGAATCGGGGACAGAATCCGGCACTTCCGGCGAGGTTGGAGCGGTCGGTGCTGGCGCGGCCGCGCGAGCAGATTGCTTCGCCAAGGATGGAGCTTGCGCCGGCACCCGGGATTGCATCTGTGCGCGATCCAAGGACGCTACGGAATCGCCCGGGCGCAGATCGGCGCGTGGCACCGCAACCTTGGGCTGCGCTTTTTGTTCGCGCACGCCGTGTTCGCTGCGTACAAGATCATCTGTTTTCGCGGCCGGTCCGTTTTCCACAGCGGGCGGAACGTGCACGTCGTTCTCCGCGGACTTTTCTTTTGCTGGATTTGCGGAGGCAGGCAAAGCTGCGGGCGAAGCCCCTGGCGCGGGCTGGGGCTGATTTTTCGCCATCTGGAATTGCGGCGTGGCTTTCTCGTGAATCGCTACCGAGACCAGCAGGATGGCGGCGAGCGCGCCCGCGGGCACGAGCCAGCGCCAGTTGGCACCGCGGCGGGGGGCTTCGGACGAAGAAACCGATTCGGCAACCGCCGCTTGGACGGGCAAGCTTGCGATCCCGCCAGCATGAACGAGCTTCATTTGCGGCAGGACGACGGGTCCCGGGGTGACCGATTTATCCTGATCGGCGTCGAGTGGAATTTCGTCGGTAGCTTCTAGTTGGGCGAGGATTTCCTGGCAGCGCAGGCAGCTGGCGATGTGCTCTTTGCGGGAGATCATTCCTTCCGGAGCCAACAAGCGCTCATGGTAGGCGGCTAGAATTTCGGCGTCAGGGCAATCGCCGGCGTTGACGGTGTGCGCTGCGGGAGCACATTCAGGAGCTTTGGCATGCACAGGCGCCGACGCATTGGCCCGCAGATTGCGCGCGAGGGCGTTTTCGAAATTGCGTTCGCTGTCGTCACGCGGCATAGCTGTCTCCAATTTTAGAACGAAAATGCGGGTGATTCTTGCGGCGGGCGCCTGGGCAAATTGGGGCGCGGCCTCTCTTCGGCGGCCAGCCTTGGCCGCCAGCTCTGGACAAAGCTGCGGACCGGCAAAGATCGCGTGGAGTTTGGCCGCTGAGAAAATTCATGGTTCGAGCCTTTCCGCGCTACGGCCGCTGCTGGGGAACAGTTTGTCCAAATCGATGGGGGCATCCTCGGAGGCGTATTCGAAGCAAAGTGAAATTTCGGCGTCACTGAGGCCGGGCTCGGTTTGCGAGTCGGTCGCGGCAATACGGGGGTTGCGCAAAGCGCGCTCGACTTCCGCGCGGAGTTCCCGGCGGACGCGTTCGAGATTGCGAGAGACGCTGGATTCGTGTTCGCCCAGCCTGCGGCCGATTTCCGCTAGAGTTTGTTGATCGGCGTAATAGAGACGCAAGCGTTCGGTGTCGCGCGGATCGAGCAGGCCCAACGCGACTTGCAGCGTGCGAGTAAACAGGGCGACGTACCGTTCGCGATGGGGATCGGGCGGAGTTTGCATGCGCTGGCTGACAACCGGGCGCTGCGAATTATTTCCGTCCACTTGACCACTCGCATCGCCGTCGAGTTCTGTGAAGCGACGGCCGGCACGAATGGCGTCGATGTGGCGCTGGGCCAGAACGGCGCGCAACCAAGTCTTCAAAGAGCTACGGCCATGAAAGTAGCGGAACAGAGAGCGCTGGCCACGCTTGGCGTCGTCGAGTCCGTAAAGATCGGCGAACAGAGAGTCGGCGAGATCGCACGCCGCGGGCGAAGTTGCCGGGCAGCGCAAGATCGCAGCTGCTGCGGAACGCAAGTAAGAGCGATAGGTGGCGACGAAATACTCCCAGGCATCGGCGTCTCCTTCGGCACATCGAGCGGCGAGGCCCAGATCTTTCAGGTGCAGCGAACCGAGGTATTCCTCGATCTGTCGAGAAGAGGTTGTTTCGGAGCCGAAGCGTTTCGCCGCGCTGCGTTCCAGTACCGCAGCGAAGAGGTCGCGCGACAAGGACCAGGAGTGGCTGCACGCCTCGGCGTAGAAACGGTCGATGAACGGTTGGTAGTTCGCGAGAACGCGCGACCCCCCATCGGGTTCAGCGTCCGATTTGCCGTCGGGTTTGGTGTGCGGTCCGGCGGCGTTTGCACCGGAGTTGTCCGTTCCGGAATCTGGGTTTCCCGAATCTGGGTTCATCGCTACGGCACCCTATTAGCGCCTCGTCGCATCCTAGAACATACCCCGGAGGACGGGATCCGACTAGGCAAGAAGTTCCCGGTCACGCAATGGTCTTTTGCGGTATTCTAGACCAGCGTTGCGCCCCCTACCCGCAACGCAGGATACCTCGCCGGGTTTGCAGCCGACAAACATGGTTCGCTCGCGGGCATTAGCGACTTCGCGACGCTAGTACCTAAGTCCTATTAGGGCCTCCCCAGCCGCCTCGGTACTCTGGCTTGGCCATAGCCGATGCTCCGCCCGACCCGGCGAAGCAGCCAGGGAAACTACGTGTTCCCCAGCTCGTCGGAGACTGAACGGAAACTCTGCTAGGCGGATACGGATGACTATCATGAATACAAGCCTGGGTGTCGGGTTTGATGCGTATGGGGGCGCGCGCCGGGACAATGAGGCCTGGAAGCGTTCGATTGGGACCAAGCAGGTGCCTGCGCGCCTAGCCATGCTCCCGGAAGGCGAGTCCCGCTGGCAGCGACTGGGCGTCAGCGCTGTCGCGCAGATTCTTATCGTGGCTTTCTTGGTGGCTTTGCCGCTTTTCTTCCCGGAAAGATTGAAAACCGCGTTGAACATGCAAATTGTGCCGTTGGCGATGCCGGTCACAGAAGTACCGGTGGCTCCGCCGCCTCCTCCGGCTCCGAAACCGAAACTTGTGCCAACCCCGAAACCCTTGGTGGTCGAGGAAGCCAAGCTAAACCCCAAACAACCGCACATTTTTTTGCAGCAAAAGGCGTTGAAGCCAAAGGTCGAGAAGTTGGAAGTGAAGGCGCCGGAAATCGTGCCGCAAACTCCAGTGCTGGAAGCCAAATTTATCGATAACACGAACCAACCCAAGCGGCCGCGTGAAGAAGTGAAGGTAAACAACCTGGGGGGGAGCGCGGCGGCGCCAACCGTGAACTTGCCGGTGAACAAGGTGCAGACCGGCGGGTTTGGCGATCCGAACGGACTGGCGGGTAAAGGCGATCCGAACAAAACGACGAATGTGAACCGGCTGGGTTCTCCCGCGCTTCCCGGGGGACCTGGATACGGGAACGGCACGGGTGGCGACAAAGGCGTCCGAGGCGCGGTTGCCAGCACGGGCTTTGGTAATGGCATTGCTGTTCCTCCGCAGGGCGGCAAGCCGGGCGTGGTGCAAAAGGCCGGGTTTGGCGATCAAACGGTAGTCGCCGAGGCGCCAAAGAAGAAGGCATCGTCGGATTCACCAACGTCGCAAGTGGATATTTTATCGAAGCCCAGGCCGGAGTATACGGCTGAAGGGCGGGCGTTGCGGTTGGAAGGTGATGTGGTCATTGATCTGGTTTTCCTGGCGAACGGTTCGGTTCAAGTGAGCCACGTGGTGAGCGGGCTCGGTCACGGCCTGGACGAGGCCGCGCTCCAAGCAGCGCAACAAATCAAATTTAAACCGGCGAAACGGGATGGTGAGGCAGTGGATTTTCCGGCCCGCGTGCGAATTGAATTCCGGCTGGCCTACTGAGGAGAGCAACAATGCGTAAGTACTTCGTTACAGGGATTCTCGCGCTCGTGTCGAGCGGGATGGGGAATATGGCCGCCGCAGCGGTCCCCCCAGTCGACCAGGCTCGGACCATGGAAGAAGTTGTCGATCGCGTGGTGGCGAACGAGAACAAGTTGAATCAGGATATTCGCAAGTATTCGCCGCTGGTCGAGACGTACATCCAAAACCTCAAACCGGACAAGGATCTGGGATTCGTGCCTGCCGGGGACAAATATTTTCTGGGCAAGGCGGAATTTGCCAAGGGCGTGAACCTGGCATCTTTGTCGGACACCGACACCAAGGGGAAAAAGATTTTCACGGGGATCGGCAATTTCTTCTCGTTTGCGATGCAGTATCTGCCGGACGGATTCCTGCAGATGATCTTCATCGACACCAATGGATTCGACAAACAACACTATAAGTTCGACTACGTGAAGCGCGAGTTTCTGGGCGAAGTCCGCTGCCTGGTGTTCGACGTAACGCCGCTGCCGAAGTCTGGTAAGGGCAGATTTCTCGGACGCATCTGGGTGGAAGACCAGGGCTACAACATCGTTCGCTTCAATGGCGGATATGGCGGTGGTGGGCACACCAGCTACTACTTCCATTTCGACAGCTGGCGCACAAACGTGCAGCCGGGAATGTGGATGCCGTCGTTTGTGTATAGCGAAGAAAAAGAACTGCACTACGCGATGACCAAGAAGCTGGACTTCCGGGCGCAGACCCGCCTGTGGGGTTACAACATCGGCCACGCCGCTCAGGAACAAGAGTTGAGCAAGATTCTGGTGGAGACGCCGGTGCAGGACGATACGAAGACGGCAAATGACCTTACGCCTATACAAGCGCAGCGCTCGTGGGACCGCGAAGCCGAAGACAACGTCACCGACCGTTTGCAACGGCTGGGGTTGATGTCGCCAAAGGGCGAAGTCGACAAGGTTCTGGAGACGGTGGTCAACAACCTGGAAGTGACCAACAATCTGGACATCGAACCTGACGTGCAGTGCCGGGTGATGATGACCACCACGCTAGAATCGTTCACGCTGGGTCATACCATTGTGCTCAGCCGTGGCTTGATCGACGTCTTACCGGACGAAGCCAGCCTGGCAACCGTGATTGCCCATGAACTGGGTCACGTGGTGCTCGGACATCGCATGGATTCGAACTTTGCGTTTTTCGATCAACTCTTGATCGACGATAAAGATTCGTTCCGGCATTTCGGATTCGCCCGCACGCCCGAAGAAGAAAAGGCAGCGAGCGACAAAGCGACGCAACTGCTGAATAACTCACCCTACAAAAATCAGTTGGGCAACTCGGCCCTATTTCTGACGGCGCTTGAAGCGCGGCAGAAGGAGATTCCGAACTTGATCAGCCCGCACTTGGGGAATCGAGTTCCGGTGTTGGTGAATGCAAAATCGGCGCCGGCGGACCAGAAGCAGAATCCACAAATGATCGCGGCACTGCCGATCGGTGGCCGCGTGAAACTCGATCCTTGGGTCGATCGACTGGACCTGCTGAAGAGCAAGCCCGTTGGCGCGGTAGCGGAACGCGAGAAGATGCCGTTCGAAGTGACGCCGTTCATGCCGTATCTGACGCGGTTTAACACCAACGAAAGCGTGAAACCAACCAATGCCAGCAGTACGGACCACAAGGCGCCGGAAGCGGCGAGCGCTGCTCCGGCAGATCCTGCTGCGAAGCCGTAAGCAGCTGATTCGTCTCGTATTGCTTCTAAGCGTTGACGGCCCGGTTGTTCCGGGCCGTTTGTTTTTTCTGGGCGCAGGATTCGGCATAGGGTTGCAGCGTGTGGAATAGAAAGAAGCCTCGTTTGCGGTGGATCCGGAGGCAAGAATCGCGGCCTCCGGCAACAATTTGCGAGGCGCAGGTCAGGGTGAAAGAGGGCGGCAAGGGACGGCGGGATCTCGGCGTCCGGTGATGAAATTTGCTAGCGCGCAGTTGCCAACTCCTTGATGAGCTTGTAGTTGAATTCGACTCCGTCATAAAAGTCCTGGACTCCCACGCGTTCGTCTTTGCCGTGGGCGCGATTGTCATTCCTTTCAAAAAACATGCAGGAAATTCCGTACGTGGGAATCCCCGCAGTGCGAGTGATGCGGCCATCGGTGGCTCCGGTGGACATAGAGGGCACCACCGGGACGTTGCCCCACAAGGCGTGGACGGTTTCGTCCATGGCGCGGGTGACTTCCGGAAGCAGAGGAGAAGGCGGCACCGTGACGAGTTTGACAAGCGAGCCATCGGCGGCGTGCAGCGGGACGTCCGTGACGACAACCTTTGGATCAGCAACGACGCGCTCGATCGTCTTGCGAATGTTGTCTGGATCTTCGCCGGGGAAGATACGGCAATTAACGTTGGCGCGTGCTGTTTGCGGAAGAGCGTTTGGCGCGTGGCCTCCGGAGAGCATGGTGGCGACGCAGGTGGTGCGCAGCAGAGCGTTGTAGTACGGAATGGCGGACAAGCGCGCGACGGCGCCGGCATTCGGCGGCTGCTTTGCTGCGGCCCGCAAGTCTGCGGTAACCGGTCCTGTCGTGAGCTCAGCGGTTTTCTGGAAGTAGTTGCGTGTGATCTCATTAATCTCGGTTGGAAACGAAACGTTTTGAAGGCGGATGAGGGCGGCGGCCAGGTGATAGATCGCGTTATCGCTCGAAGGCACGGAACTGTGACCTCCCGCGTTTCGGGTCTCGAGTTGGAAATCCGCGTAGACTTTTTCACTGGCTTGAATGGCGGTGAGCAAACGGTTGTTACCTTGCTTCTCGAATTCGCCGCCGTCGAGATTGATGCAGTATTCGGCATCGATCCAGTCGCGATGCTCCTTGACGAGCCAGTCAACGCCATTGTAACTGCCGCCCTCTTCGTCGGCAGTAAGGGCGAGGACCAGATCGCGATCGGGTACGAAACCTTCTTTCTTCATGCGGATGAAATTAGAGACGAGGATGGCATCGCCCGCCTTCATGTCATTTGTGCCGCGCCCGTAGAAATAGCCGTCCTTTTCGATGAATTGGAAAGGATCGGTGGTCCAGTCCTCGCGGCGGGCTTCCACGACGTCGAGATGGCCGATGAAGAGGACCGGGTTCCGCTGACCGTTGCCGTGAATGCGCGCGACGAGATTCTTCTTGCGATCGGCTGGCCCCGCGACGATTGCGTCTTGATCGGCGAAGCCTGCATCGCGGAGACGCGCCGCCATGGCTTCGGCAGCGGTCGTGACGTTGCCGACGGAGTCCGTCGTATTGATCTCAACGAGTTGTTTGAAAATCTCATGCGCGAGCGGATTCACAACGGAGCCATCCCGGGAACCGACGGCAGACGGAAAGGCCAAAACCAACGCCAAAAGGACAAAGCCAAGTCTTCCTTGATGCATTCTTAACTCCTGCAATCGAATCATTCTTGGGACGGCGGCGAATCGGCTGGAAGGGTCTGCTGCGCAGTGAAAGCACGCCGCAGGCATTCCGAAATGTACGACAGCGGGAAAAACAGCAGGATCAAGCCGAAACCAGGATCGAGAAAGCGCAAGACCAGCGCCCCAACGATAGCGATGCCCACCGGAAGAGGTTTCATAACCGGGGCGCGCAGCCGCGCATTCACAAAGTTGGCGATTTCCTTTGGCCATTTGAAAACCCAATACAAGTTGTAGAACGGAATGAAGTGAAAACCCACGGCTCGGGCGGGAGAGATCGGGTGCTTCCATCCAGGCACCTGTGCCAGCAGGACATGATAACGGTGGACGCAGACGAACCAATAAACTCCGCCGACGAAACTCACTAGGAACAGGTAAAGCGGCGGGATGCCACCTCCTTTCGCCAGCTCCGGATGAAAACGAAGCGCAACGAACTCGGCAGTTATGGTGGCCACACCGAGGAGGTATCCGATCCAGATCACCGGAAGCTTTGGTATGGTCACAATCGGTTGTTCAGATTGAGGAATTCCTGTGTCGAAGGGGTTCATGGGGGCGTAGAAAACCGGCGGTTCGAGCGTAACGTTCCAGCTGTGCGCGCGTCAAACTCTAACGTCGCGTTGCTTCGCGCGCGGTGTCTTGCTTAGACTGTGATTGCCCTTAGGCATGGAGGAAGATCATGACGTGTTTCGCGGACCATCGGCTCTTCAAAATTGCGCTGGGAGCAACCTTGTTTCTGGCGGGGGTAGCTGCCGGGACGTGGCACACTCGCAACGTGGAGGCGCAAAACAGATTTGGTCAACCGAAGACCGTCATTCACGTTGTGGTCTACAAGTGGAAGAACACCGCTTCCCAGGACGACAAGGACCAGGCGCTGAATGGGATCAAGGCCATGGCCGGCAAGATTCCTGGTATCAAGAACATCTGGCTGAAGACGCAGCGGAATCAGATTCAAGGCTTCGACGGCGTCTATGCCATCGAATTCGCCAGCCCGGATGCGGCGGCGGACTACGCAGAGAGTCCCAAGCACGAAGCGTGGCGAAAGCGCTGGGAAGAACTTCGAGAGAACAGCTTGTCGTTCCAGGCGTCAAATCCCTAGCCCTTGATCGACCGATGCGCGAAGCTTACCGTGGCTCGCGAACGATTCCGAGTCTTCGACGCACCAGGGCATCCACAGCCCCATCGGATAAGATTCGTTTGCCCCACTTCACGACGGTCGCGAGCGGCGTGACACCATACCGCGGCTTGGGATGCGGTGCTTCGATCGCCCGCAGAATTACGCGAGCGCAATCTTCCGGGGTGGTTTTCGATTTCGCGCGAGAATCCTTAGCGCTGGCCATGAACTGCGCATAGAGTTTCGCGTAAGGGCTGGTCTTGAATTTTTCCTTGTAGTCCTTGGTGAGTTCTGCGGCCGTCTGCTGCATGCCCGTGGCTATATATCCGGGCTCGATGAGGACTACCTCGATGCCAAATGGAAACATTTCCAGGCGCAACGCATTGCTCAATCCCTCCAGCGCGTGCTTGCTCGAGCTGTACGCACCCTGCGCCGGGACGGTCACAAGACCCGCCACGGAACTCATCATGAGGATGCGGCCGCGCTTCCGTTCGCGCATGGACGGCAAAGCGGCTTGCGTGACCCGCAAGACGCCGAACACGTTGGTTTCGAACTGCCGACGCCAATCCTCCAGTTGCAGGTCTTCGATCGAGCCCATATAGCCGACGCCCGCATTGTTGATCAGCACGTCGATCGCACCGGCCTTCGAAAGCGCGTGTCTCACAGCCGCCTGAACTGAGTGGTCATCGCAAACATCCAGCTCGATCGTTTCGAGCGGTAGACTCCTTTCGCGTGCCAGAGTGTCGAGCTGCGTCCGTTTTTCCAGCGAGCGCCCGGTGGCGAAAACTCGGTAGCCGTGCTCCGCCAAAAGCAGCGCGGCGGCCTTGCCAAGACCATCCGTCGCCCCGGTAATAAATACACTTCGCGCGCCCTGCCCGACGCTCATCTTGGTTCTCCTTGCCTTCCATTCCGCGACAAATCGATTACGGGTGAGGCAGCCTGCAACAGCCGCTTGCCGCTCGACCCCGATTGCACCGTGGGGATCTGTGAGATTACTTTCCAAGCCTACGTGCCCTGCCTCGATGCGCGTGATCCGCACGAGAAACGACGAAAACACGAGAACCGTCAACAGGACTGCGGCCCAATGATCAAAGCGCGAATCCCCGGAATCGCGGGGCTCCGCGTAAACGCGTGGTCTTCGCCGCGATCATTTTCTGAATGCGTCGATAAACTTCTCCTTAACGTAAATCCGACCAAGAACTCTCCGACCAAATTCCAACTGGGCGTAAGTGTATCTTGAATCGGCGAGGATCTTGTTTCGGAGGAAAGCGAGGACCGCAAATGCACGCGAGAGGGTCGCACGGGAGAGACGTTATGGACTTAGTGCAGCAGCACACGAAGAACGTAGAGGTCAAAGCATAGAGGCGAGGTGACCGGTGAAGGAACGATTACCCCGCCGGTTGCCCTAGAATTTGAGCCCCCAGAATGAAGCGTCCGGTTTGACCAATTCGAGGCCTACGTCCCAAGCTTCATGGTCGCGCCAAACGACCTCGGCCTCCGCCTTGCGGCCGCTTTCTGGGTGCACTAGCCGAACGCGGCGATGCAGCGGCAGAGGGGCGCCGACAACCGCCATGCAACCGGAATGGCTGACGTCTACGGTGACTGCATTAGCGCACTGGTGGGCGGAATCCTCGTCCCACTCGACGACGAGTTTCACTTTGGAAAAGATGCGTTTGTGACTTCGTAATCTCGCCCAACGTTCCTGTAAAGCCGGGGAAACTAGGTTGTTGGAGGTTCTGGTTGCCATGCTGACCTCGCACTACAAAGGAGTTACCGGGCCGGGGAGGGGAAGGCCAAAGGTACTGCGACTCGGGTACCGGGTCAATAGTACTTTTCGGCTCATTTTTCACTTATTGGGCGGTTCCTGCAGGTTCCTCCGCGGCCTCCGGCAAGTGCGTAAAATTACGCCAAGAGCCAGTCAGGGCCGCCGATTCCGGCGCCTAGAGCTCAGAAAGAATTGAATAAGGCCCTGGAAACGCGGCGGGCGGACAAACAAGCCAGAAGACGCTTGGAGAAGGGCCGGATGTTTTTCCGGTGCCGTCGCAAAGCCGGGCGTGGATCGCCCGACCGACAGCATCAAGTCGTCAGTTTAGAAAATCGACATCGTGGCGCCCATTCCACAGATCCGGCTGAAGGCCGGACACATCTCCATCGATTACGCGCCCGGAAAGTTTCCTAAGGGCAATGAAGAACTTTGGCCGCCGCAAACTGCGGAATCAATTTGGGCGGCCGCAGGATTGAGCGGCGCCAGCAACTCAGCAACTACCTGTTGTTTTCGGTGGATGAAAACCAGAAGATTGCCGTTCCCACAGTGAACGCGGAGTCGGAAACAGCGCTCGTCTCCCAGCCGAACCTCTAGCACCTGGCACCAGCTCACGTCGACGAATTCTCGCGCAACCTCGAGTTTCATTCTGTTGCGCTAGATCCCAGCCGCCGATTGAATTTCCCAATTGTTGAAACGCATAGTTTGACTTTGACTTGAATCACCATTCAGCGCAGCATTCCTCCCAACTTCGGCACGGTTGCCAGCAAGTCGCATTGACTCCTCCCAGACGAGGATTGGACAAACAGGCCATAGGGTGTGGCTGCTCGTTTTCCAGAGCCTCGGTTCCATTCCTTTCGACCGTGAGTTGCCGTGGAGGCAACGCTGCATCGCCATTGGGATTTTGACTATGCCGCCCAGGGGCGGCTTCGGGCGTTCCGTTTCCAAATTTCGATTGTGAGGAAGACTGATGCGAAGACTTATTGTAGCGGTGTTATTTGTACTTTCCGTTGGGTTGCCTGCCATGGCGCAGACGTTTCGCGGAGCCATCAATGGCACGGTGATTGATCCTTCGGGCGCCGTCGTGCCTAACGCGCAGGTCAAAGCCATTAACAAAGCGACAGCTATTGAGCATGCCACGCTCTCGACGAGCGACGGCCAATTTGCTTTCCAGGATCTTCCCGTTGGTACGTATAAGGTGGTCGTTGCAGCCCAGGGTTTCCCCGTACTCACGGTGGACAACGTTTTGGTGGAGCAGGGCGCCATCTACACCCTTCCTGCAACCCTGACGATATCGCAGCAAGCGACGACGGTAGAAGTATCGGCCGCGGCACTTACGCTCGATACCACCTCGGAAACTCAAACCACGGTACTAACCGGCAGCGATTTGCAAACCTTGCCCTTGAACGGACGCGATTTCACCCAGTTGATCAGTGTTACGCCAGGATTTGGTGGCTATTCCGCCGGCGGATTCGGCTCTTTAAACGGCACACGCGCCAACCAGGTCAATTGGCAGATCGACGGTGTCGATAACAATGATTTGTGGCACAACGTCCCTGCTGTGAACCAAGGCGGCGTCTCGGGCATAGCGGGAATCGTGCTTCCGATCGATGCGGTCGACCAGTTTTCCGTGCAAACCGAAGCGGCTCCCGAGTCGGGTCGCAACCCAGGTGGCACTGTAGATTTGGCCCTTCGATCGGGCGGCAATAGCATCCACGGGTCGGCCTATTTTTACGACCGGAATGAAGCCTTCGCAGCCGCGTCGCCGTTTGTCGACACCAAGAAAGAAAATCGCAACTACAATTACGGATTCTCGGTAGGCGGGCCCTTCATCAAGGATCGCCTCTTTTATTTCGCCACCTTTGAGAAACAGCGATTCACGATCGGCTTGCCGGGACTAGCGACGGAACCTTCCGCGGCTTATCAAACCGAAGCACTGGCGGAACTATCCAAATTCGGAGTTGCGGAAAACCCCGTGAGCGCCAGCCTGCTTGCCAATCTGTGGCCCAGCTATGCGCTAACCGGGGCTGCGGTGCCAAATAATTATTCCAGCCCCGACCCGGAGTTTGGTTATAGCTACAACGGCCTGGCGAAAATAGACTTCAAGCTCAACGACAAGAACAACATCTCCTTTCACTATTTCGTCGGTCAAGGCAACCAAGTTGCTCCCGTCGGAGGGTCCGCGTTGGCCCAGGCTGCTTCGGAACTGAAGTACTACTACGAAGTTGCTCCAATCCACGTGTCGAACTACGCAGCGGCTTGGAACGCCGCACTGTCTCCTAAGGTATCCAACCAATTGCTGGCTGGCGTGAACTATTTCCGGCAAATTTTCAGCGACCTCAACACCAATTTCAATTTGCCCAGTTATGGCCTGAACCTTTACAACGGTTTCAACCTCGCCGGCGCACCGAACATTCAGATTACCGGCTTCGACGGGATCGGTTTGACCCCTCCGGAAGGCCGCGAAGACATCACCGGACATCTCACTGACGTCGCCTCTTACACCGTAGGCAAGCACCAGTTCCGTTTCGGAGGTGAATTCCGCAGAGCCCAGTTAGAGGAGTTTTATCATCGGCACGCTCTCGGGAATTTTATTTTCGACGGCTCGCAAGGGCCGTGGTCGGGGGACCCTTCGGTCTCCAGCAACGTCCTTGCGCTCGCTGATTTCCTTGCCGGAGATGTGGCGCGTTCCAGCATTGCGGTCGGAGACCCAACTCGTCTGGTCTTCGTCAAGACCTTTGCCCTGTTCGCGCAAGACGCCTGGCAGATCAACCAGAAATTGACCTTCAACTACGGCTTGCGTTGGGACTACGAAGGTCCGTTGGGTGATGGCAAGAAGGACTTGTCGGTTTTTGTTCCCTCCAAGGGTGGGCTGGTCTTCCAGGGAGCTGGAATCAGCAGCGTTTACCCCAAGGACTTTCGTAACTTCTCGCCTCGCGTGGGATTTGCGTACAAAGTTGGTGGCAAGGCTGATTTCGTCGTTCGCGGCGGCTTCGGCGTCTACTTCGATACGCCAAACTTGAACCCATTTCTCGACAACCGCCCGGCAAACGGCGCTCCCAATGGTCTCGAGGGAAATCCCGCAGGACCTTCTCCGGTACAAACCATTCCCGCGAATGCCTTCACGCTTGCGTCCGGCGCGCCGGTCTTCATCCCTTCGACCACGGCTTGCGTCACCGGCAACGGTTGCGGTCAGGTTTTCAACATTTTCTCCGTCAGCCAGGATTTCCGGACGCCCTACAACTACAACTTCAATCTCAATATTGAGAAGACCTTAGGCAGGTCGCTTCTTTTGCAGATCGGGTACGTGGGTAGTTCCGCGCATCGCCTGATGACCACCGCCGACATCAACCAACCTCCTCCTGGTGTCTACGCGACCGCTGCGGCACAGCAGGCTGCTCGGCCTTTTTTCGCTACGTTTCCGGACTTCGGTGTCATCAACCAGATCGAAACCAATGGCAACTCGAATTACAACTCGCTGCAAACAGTTCTGAAGGTGCGCGAGTGGCACCGCTTCACCAGCCAGTTCACCTATACCTGGGCTCATGGTCTCGACGACATGACGCAGTATCGCGGCACGCTTCCACAGGACAGCTTCAATCTCAAGGCGGACTACGGAAACATGGACTACGACACACGGCACAACTTTACCGCCGTGATGAATTACGATCTGCCGACCCCCCTCCGCTTCAAACCTCTCCTGGGCGGGTGGGCACTGAGCAGTTTGGTATCGCTCCACACCGGCCAACCCTTCACGGTGTTTTCATCGAACGACACCAGCGGCACCGGTGAGGGCGAACAGCGCGCGAACCAGATTGGTGATCCTTTCGCTGGCGTCTCGCACAAATTCAGCAAGAGCGGCGTAACGTGGCTCAATCAGGCGGCTTTCGCCGACCCCGCTCCCGGTACATTTGGGACTAGTCAGCGCAACGGTTACTACGGGCCGGGGTATGCCTCCGTCGACTTTTCCGTGATCAAGAACACGAAAATCACCGAACGCATCGGCACCCAATTCCGCATCGAAATGTATAACCTCTTCAACCGAGTTAACCTGGCGCCACCCAGCGGCAGCAACGGCAGCGGGCTCGGCATCGCCGCCGACACCATCGGCGACTACAACGGCGCTCCGGGCATCGGGCCGGGCGAAGCGTTTAACATGCAGCTTGCACTGAAAATTATTTTCTAACCCCAACCTTCCACGGGTGCGCGATGTGGGACAACCGTGTCGCGCACCTCGCGGAAGCTCTTTGCAGTTACCCTCCTCGGATGAATGGCATCGATCTCGGAGTTCTCCTATGACTACGCGACGCAGGTTTCTTGCCCAGGTGGGTCAAACCGGTGGGTTTGGCGCCGCTTACATCATGATGCAGTCCCTCGGACTTCTCGCCATTCCTGCCGCAAGAGCAAGCGTTGTTGCGCTCCCCGAAAATTCCGGCAAAGGCAAAAGCGTTGTCATTCTTGGCGCTGGAATTGCCGGAATGGTAGCTGCCTGGGAGCTAAGGAAAGCCGGCTATACCTGCACGGTTCTGGAGGCCCGCAATCGCGCCGGCGGCCGCAACTGGACGATTCGCAACGGCACGCGCGTCGAAATGACCGACGGCACTTCGGAAACCTGTAAATTCGCCGAAGGCCACTATTTCAATGCCGGCCCGGCCCGCTTGCCGTCGCAGCACCACACGATTCTTGGCTATTGCCGCGAATTCGGCGTCCCGCTCGAAGTGGAAGTCAACAGTTCCCGCAGTTCTCTGTTGCAATGCGACTCTCTCAACGGCGGCAAGCCAGTCGAACAACGCCAGGTACTGAACGATACCCGCGGGCACGTTGCTGAACTTCTGGCGAAGTCGCTGAACAAACAAGCCCTCGACGAAGATCTGACCAAAGAAGACAAAGAACGCATGCTGGAGTTTTTGCGCAAGTACGGCGACCTTTCTCCAGACAATTTTTATAAGGGCTCGGCGCGATCGGGTTACAAAACGCATCCGGGTGCTGCGGATCGGTTGGGGGTGCCGCGCGATCCGCTCGACATGCACGCGCTGCTCGACGCCAGTCTCTGGGAAGGCATCCTTTTCGAAGACATGTATGACATGCAAGCCACCATGTTCCAACCGGTGGGTGGAATGGACCAGATCGCCGCGGCCTTTGAGTCCCGCCTCGCCAGTGTCATTCGATTCGAATCCACCGTGGAACAGATCCGCAAGACACCCAAAGGAGTGCGCGTCGGCTATCGCGACGGCAAAACCAACGCATCCGGAAGCATCGAAGCCGACTGTTGTATCTGCGCGATACCGCTCTCCATCCTCAAAACCATCGACGCCGATTTCTCGCCCGATTTCAAGAATGCCATTGACGGTGCCCAATACGATTCCGCTTACAAGATTGCCTGGGAGTCCCGCCGCTTCTGGGAGCAGGATTACTCCATCTACGGCGGCATCTCCTTTCCAAAGCAAACCGTTAGCGTAGTCTGGTATCCCAGCGCGAAACTGTTCTCCGAAAAAGGCGTGCTCGTCGCGGGCTACGGCGTGGAAAACAACACCGCCTTCGGCAAATTGGATTTCGAGGGCAAGTTAGCCGCTTCGCGCCAAGCCGTCGAGCACCTGCACCCCGGCTGCTCGAAAGAACTTACCAATCCCGTTTACATTTCGTGGGGCCACATCCCCTATAACCTCGGCTCGTGGATTACGCATTTTGGGCAGAAACAAGGCCTGCCCGGCTACGCTCGCTTGACCGAACCAGACGGCTCGATTTACATGGCTGGCGACCACGTAACGCACCTGGTCGGCTGGCAGGAGGGTGCCGCGCTTTCGGCCCACCGCGCAGCGACCCAGATCAATCAAGCTTTCGGCGGAAAGCCAGCGAAACCTGCCATGAGCGCCAGCGCGATCTGGGCGTAAGTTCACTTTTCCAATCGCAACGTGCGCTAGACTGGTGCCGCACGAACCTAAATGAAAATTGGAGAGGATTGTGATGACCCCAAAGACTCGAGTACGCGCAGGGATCGCGATGGTTCTCTTCCTGATTGTTGCCCTCGGCATTTTGAAGGCACAAACATCTTCCACCACGAGCAAAATCCAGCGCATCCCCATTCCTAATTCCGATTTCCCGATTTCCTTGGGCGTCTGGGTTCCGGCAGGCTCCGACACTCTCTATCTCAGCGGCAACGTCCCGCCCGTTGTGAACGCGTCGGCCCCGAAAGGCAGCGTCGACTCTTACGGCGGCACCACCGAAGCCCAGACCCTCGCGACCCTGCAGCGTATCTCGCAAGCGCTCGAATCACAGAAGCTCACGCTCGCCGATGTCGTCATGATGCATGTCTATCTAGTTGGCGATCCGGCGAAGGACAACAAAATGGATTTCGCCGGCTTCATGGCCGCCTACACAAAATATTTCGGCACAAAGGAACAACCCAACAAGCCCGCTCGCAGCGCATTCCAAGTAGCAGCCCTTGCAGCCCCCGGCGTCCTGGTCGAAATCGAAGTCATCGCCGTCCGCCCGCACTAGCGTTCCCAAGACGCGACCCGCAAAATGCAATCTTTCGGGCGCCCCTAGGATGCCCCGGCCGCAGTCGACGCGCGCCGACATTTGAAGCGCCCGACTGGAGTACAATCATGGCGCGGACGACGAACTGACTGGCCCTAATCGCCCATATTTTCAGCGGCAGGCAATCCTGTCCCGCAACGATCCCATGGCGTGGCTTTGGTTTCCTCCCTCGCGACCTGACGCGGGCATCCGTCCCGCGTTCCTTGCAGCGTGGGCGCTTTGCGTATTGTTCGGCCCTGCGGCGAACGCCCAGCAACCCCCGCTTCCCTGCACCGTGACCGTCAGCGTCCGAGCTATGGATGGATCGCCATCCGACATCCAGGCCACGGTCAGCTTATACTCCTTTGGGATTGGCTCCCCCGTCGGTATCGTCACGCCCAGAGCCGGGCAAGCCATCTTCCGAGGCCTGCAGCCAGCACATTACTCGGTTGAAGTCACCGCCCCCGGCTATCAGACGGTCACTCAGCCGGTCGATCTTCAACTGGCTGGACTGAGCGAACAGGTCTCCATCACCCTGACACCCGAATCCCATGCTCACGCCTGGTCTTCTGCCTCCACGCCGGTTCTCGCGCCCGCCGCTGTGAAGGAACTCGGAAAAGTTTTGGAAGACCTGCGAAACGCCAACAACGTCGATGCCAAAAAACGTTTGGAGAAAGTCTCGCGGACCGCTCCGTCCTATCCGGATGTGAACTATCTTTGGGGCACGTATTACGCGCAAATCCACGACCAGGTACACGCCAAGGAATATTGGCAAAAAACCCTGCAAGAGGATCCCCTCCATGTCTTTGCGCTCGCCGCACTCTCTCAAATCGCGACCAACGATGGAGATCTCCCCGCGGCAATCGGCTACCTGGAGCGCGCCGTTGATGCTCAGCCGTCGTCATGGTCTTACCAGCAGCGGCTCGCCGGGGCCTACATGCAACATCAGGAACCGGACAAGGCCGAGAAATGCGCGATCCGTGCTACCGAGCTTGGCAAAGAGCATGCCGCCGACTCGCAATTGATTCTCGCCCAGATTTCGATCAAACGGAACGATCGTGAGCGGGCCGTCACAGCGCTCGAAGCTTTTCTCGCCGCCGCGCCGACGTCGGCGAGGGCTCCGCAGGTTCGCCAATCGATCATGAAGTTACGGGAACCAGCTCGAGCCACAGCTGGAGAGCCCGCTTTGCCAACTGACTCCCCCGTCCTATCCCTGCCGCCGGCCGCCGGAACCTCTTCCTTGCGCAGCGCCGATCTCGTGCCGCCACCCAAATGGCTCCCCGCCGACGTCGACGACAACATGCCTCCGGTTGAGCCCGGCGTCGCGTGTCCCTTGGATACGATTCGCCAGGAAACCGGCGAACGCGTCCGGGAATTTATTGGCGCCATCAATCGCGTCAGCGCGACGGAATACTTGGAAAACGAAGTAATCGACGACTCCGGACTTCCGAAGCGCCGCGATTCGCGCCGGTACAGCTACGTCGTTACCGTCTCCCAAAAAACGCCGCAGTCGGTCAACTTCCAGGAGTACAGAAATGGGTCCATCGCACTCGCGGATTTTCCCGAGAATATTGCTTCGGTCGGCCTGCCAGCGATGGTGCTGGTTTTCGATCCTGGCTTCCGCGATGACTTTGAAATCGCTTGCGAGGGCTTGAGCCGTAGCCACGCCGGATCCAGTCTACGTACCTGGCAAGTCCATTTCCGGCAAAGGCCGGACAGGCCCTCGCGCATCCGGGGTTATGACGTTGGCCGCGTCTTCTATCCGCTTCCCCTTCGCGGGCGTGCGTGGATCGCCACCGACTCGTTTCAGGTTGCGGGCATGGAGACCGACATCATTGCCGAAATACCCGCCATACACCTCAAAGTCGAACACACCTTCATCGAGTACGCGCCGGTGAAGTTTAGGAAGAGCAACCAGGAGCTATGGCTGCCCGACCGTGCCGAGTTGTTCTTTGATTTCCACGGCCACCGGATGCACCGCCGCCACTCCTTCCGCAATTACATGCTGTTCTCGGTGGACGAGACCCAGAAGATTTCAGACCCGAAGCTTGTTCTCGAATCGAAATCCCCCAATTGACGGGACGCCCGGCGATGCGTGCGAGCAGCTTGCACAAGTTTGCTTCGGTAGCGATTCCGTTCATCTGATTTTCACCTCCAAGCCATCGATCCAAACATCCCTAGCAGCTTGCATCCCTTGATTTCATGATTTCAAGACGGCCAGAAGCGAACGCTTACATCGATCCTGCTCGGCATACAACAAAAAGGCCGCTCTCAAGAAACAAGAGCGGCCTTTTCCAATTCAATCCCGGCGACGACCTACGTTCCCACACAGTTACCCATGCAGTATCATCGGCCCTGCGAGGCTTAACTTCCGTGTTCGGGATGGGAACGGGTGTGACCCTCGCGGTTTGATCACCGGAAACTTGTAAGCTCGCGCGTTCTTGGGCGTTCCATTCAATCTTATCTAGGTGAATGGGTCGACTCATCGCGCGCGAGCGCGACAACAGAGGTTGGCTGGCATTACAAGTTCGACTCGATTGTCGAACGCACTGTGCCTTAACAAAGGCATTTGGATTTGCTGCTTTGCTCTTCCTCAAAGACGGTTTGAGAAAGTTTTATGATTAAGCCGAACGGGCGATTAGTACTGGTCAGCTTCACGCATTACTGCGCTTCCACCTCCAGCCTATCAAAGTCGTAGTCTTCGACTGCCCTTCTTAGGTCTTAAACCTTGGGAGAACTTATCTTAGGGCGAGCTTCATGCTTAGATGCATTCAGCATTTATCTCTTCCAGACTTCGCTACCGAGCAGTGCCCCTGGCGGGACAGCTCGTACACAAGAGGTCTGTTCATCCCGGTCCTCTCGTACTAGGGACAACTCCCTTCAATTCTCCTGCGCCCACACCAGATAGGGACCGAACTGTCTCGCGACGTTCTGAACCCAGCTCACGTACCGCTTTAATAGGCGAACAGCCTAACCCTTGGGACCTTCTACAGCCCCAGGATGCGATGAGCCGACATCGAGGTGCCAAACCTAAGCGTCGATGTGAACTCTTGGCTTAGATCAGCCTGTTATCCCCGGCGTACCTTTTATCCGTTGAGCGATGGCCCTTCCACGCGGGACCACCGGATCACTAGATCCAACTTTCGTTCCTGCTCGACTTGTAAGTCTCACAGTCAAACCGGCTTATGCTCTTGCACTCCACAGCGGGTTTCCAATCCGCTTGAGCCGATCTTTGAGCGCCTCCGTTACAATTTAGGAGGCGACCGCCCCAGTCAAACTACCCGTCTGGCCGTGTCTCCCCACCCGTCTCGGGTGGTAGGTTAGAACGACAGATTGGTCAGGGTAGTATTTCACTGTTGCCTCCACCTCAGCCGAAACCAAGGTCTCACAGGCTCCTACCTATTCTACGCAGATCAATCCGTTATTCATGGCCAGAGTGCAGTTAAGGTGCACGGGGTCTTTCCGTCTAGATGCGGGCATCCGGCGTCTTCACCGGAACCACAAATTCGCCGAGCCGCTCGCCAAGACAGTCGATCTATCATTCCACCATTCGTGCAGGTCGGAACTTACCCGACAAGGAATTTCGCTACCTTAGGACCGTTATAGTTACGGCCGCCGTTCACCGGGGCTTCAGTTCAAGCCTTCGCCCTTGCGGGCTGAGCCCTTGCTTTAACCTTCCGGCACCGGGCAGGTGTCACCCCCTATACGTCGTATTCGACTTTGCAGAGAGCTGTGTTTTTGTTAAACAGTTGCAGATCGCGATTCGCTGCGACCGCTTCGGGCTATAAACCCTACAGCGGTGCCCCTTCTCCCGAAGTTACGGGGCTAATGTGCCTAGTTCCTGAGCGAGCGTTCTCTCGAGCGCCTGTGGATATTCACCTTGTCTACCTGTGTCGGTTTGAGGTACGGGCACCTGGTTGACTCCTTAGAGGTTTTTCCTGACAGCGTGAAATCGGAAACTTGTCGGCCATACGGCCACGTGCCCAGTCTCACCGTTGAATGACCCTACGGATTTGCCTATAGGATCCGGCTTTCACTGGTCAACCACCACTTCCATCCGGTGGCTTCCCTATCCTTCTGTGTCACCCCATCGTCAAACGTCACCAGGCGGGGCCGGAATATTAACCGGCTGTCCATCAGTTACGCCTTTCGGCCTCACCTTAGGACCCGCCTAACCCTGAGCGGATTAACCTTCCTCAGGAAACCTTAGACTTTCGGCGACGCGAGTTCTCATCGCGTTTATCGCTACTTATGCCGGCAGGGTCTCTTGTGTAGTGTTCAGTAGTCCTCTCGGTCTACCTTCTGACTCCACGCAATGCTCCCCTACCAAAGATCATCTCCGAAGAAATGACCATTTCGCAGCTTCGGTCATGTGCTTGAGCCCCGTTGGATTGTTGGTGCATATCCGCTTGACCAGTGAGCTGTTACGCTTTCTTTAAAGGATGGCTGCTTCTAAGCCAACCTCCTGGCTGTCCGAGCGAATACACTTCCTTTCCCACTTAGCACATAGTTAGGGACCTTAGCTGGCGATCTGGGCTGTTTCCCTTTTGACCACGGAGCTTATCCCCCGTAGTCTCACTCCCACGCATTTGTCCACGGCATTCGTAGTTTGATTGGATTTGATAGCCTGAGTTGGCCTCTAGTCCATTCAGAGCTCTACCACCGTGGCAATTCACGTAAGGCTGTCCCTAAAGACATTTCGGGGAGAACGAGCTATCACGGAATTTGATTAGCCTTTCACCCCTACCCTCAGCTCATCAGAGCGATTTTCAACTCACACCTGTTCGGTCCTCCAGTCGCGGTTAAGCGACCTTCAACCTGGCCAAGGGTAGATCATCCCGCTTCGCGTCTATTCCAACGTACTTGTCGCCCTATTCGGACTCGGTTTCCCTACGGCTCGCTTGCGCTTAACCTTGCACGTTAGAATAACTAGCCGGCTCATTAAGCAAGAGGCACGCCGTCAGGCTTTCACGGACCGAAGTCCGTGCATGGCCCTCCGACTGCTTGTAAGCATACGGTTTCAGGTTCTATTTCACTCCCCTCGCAGGGGTGCTTTTCGCCTTTCCCTCACGGTACTGGTTCACTATCGGTCGCCAGAGAGTATTTAGCCTTGGAGAGTGGTCTCCCCAGTTTCCCACCGGATTACACGTGTCCGGTGGTACTCAGGATACCGCTTCGAGTCTGATCGGTTTTCAATTACGGGGCTCTCACCCTCTATGGCTCCGCTTTCCAGCGGATTCATTTAACCGTCAGTTTGGTAACTCTACTTATGCGGTCCTACAACCCCCAAAGTGCAAGCACTTGGGTTTGGGCTGTTCCGATTTCGCTCGCCGCTACTTTCGGAATCTCTGTGATTTATTTTCCTCCAGGTACTGAGATGGTTCACTTCCCTGGGTTAGCTCATACCCGCCTATGTATTCAGCGGGCTGTAACGGGAGTTCATCCCGCCGGGTTTCCCCATTCGGAGATCCTCGGATCAAAGCCTGCTTGCGGCTCCCCGAGGCTTATCGCAGCTTGCCACGTCCTTCATCGCCTTCTGGCGCCAAGGCATCCACCGTACGCTCTTAGTAGCTTAATCATAAAACTCACCCAATCCGTCTTCGCCGTCCTGCTTGACATCTCCGCGAAACTTGCGTCCCGCTTTTCCGTCACTCAGTTCAGTTCCGACGTCCTGACTGTCTGCGGCTCCATATACCTTGTGTTTCGGCTCCCCTGAGACTGGGTATGTCTCAGTTGCACCGGACATTGGCTTTCGTTTCCACATTTCATCAGGCAATTGTTTGAGCTGCCTTTGTTTTCCACAGTTTTGCTCAACTCGAGCAAACTTGTAATAAATCCACACCATGACGTTCCGGCGGACCGTAATCCGGTCGGAATTATCGGCGTGGACTTGCCAGCCTTTCTGTTGTCAAAGAGCGTTTGCCCTGATCCCGTCAGGGCGCCCCAGCATTCCGCTGCGGCATCGCCCGGCATCTCTGCCGAACAATAAAAAACCCGGCGTCGAGCGCCGGGCGTAATCCCGATCCAATCGGGACTTTGCGCGTAGCTCGACTGATTTCTATCCAGTGCTCGTAAAGAACCTCACTATAGGGTGTACTTCCGGCCTTCGCTTGATCCTGCGCTGGGAAGACGCTTCTTCGACCCGACTGTGATGCCCTGCTGGCCCAGCTACCCCCGAGCCATTTGCAAGTATACAAGGTTTCCTAAATCCGTCAAGCCCCTACCAAAAATTATTTTTTAAGGCTCTGTGGTTTCCTGTGCAAAACATGCAGGACCGCCGGCGATTACGTCAGCACCGCGATCACGTTGCCCTCCTCATTTTTGACAGAGGCGATCAGCTTACCCTGTCCGATATCCTTAGATCTCCGGTTGCTGTTGCGTACCCGCGTCCAACAGCGATCGCATGCTTTTCCTACGATCGCGAACGTGCCCGTAGCCAACCGGTCCGGTCATTCCTGTAGCGTGGCCGTTCGGATCTAAACCGAGCTCCTGATCGGCGATCCTGAATCCAATGTAATAAGCTGAGTCTACATAGGGATCGGTCTCCAGAAGCTTGCTAAAGAGCGTTTTCGCTCGAGCTAGATCTCTGACCGGATGTTCGGATACCTTCAACCATGGATGCCTCTCTGTCACATCAATTGAGTTTCGAACGTCACCCCTATGACCCAGTGAGCCGAGGGAGTGTGACCGATGGTCGTCTTGGCTCAACGCGGCAGGCTCTTCCGGGCGGTAAACTTCACGCTCACAGACGGGAAAATCGCGCGGATTGATCAGCGACCCAGTGCGTCTCCGCCCGTTAGATCTCGCGTTGATTGGCGGATAATTCTTAAGAAATACGTGACGGTGACTTCGCGGAAACCATCGTGGTTATCAGCGATGTCAGGAGAAATTCGAAAATGCCTGCCAGGAAGACTAAGTTTACGCGGAAAAAGTCGCACGCCGAGGGCGAACGGCACCTGCAACTTCACCCAATTGGTAGGATCCGCTCGGGCATAAAAAGACGCAGCGAAGCGCCCAAACGAGGGTCAGAGGGCGCGCCCGATGCATGGCTTGAGGTCAGCACATTCGCAGCACAAGCCCTAGACGGAATCGCGGTCGGCCACCAAATCATTCTCATCACGTGGTTGCATGAAGCGAGGCGGGACGTACTAAAGGTTCATCCGCGATCAGATCCGCGCCGTCCCCTTACGGGTGTATTCGCGACGCGGTCGCCCGACCGGCCGAATCCGGTGGGTCTTCACCAGGTCACGGTGCGGAGGATCCAGAAGAACCGGCTGAGAATCGGCCCCATTGAAGCGATCGACTGCACGCCGGTCATCGACATCAAGCCGGTTCTCTCGCTTCTCCAGGATTCTTAGCGACGGGGTGGCCCTCGACAACCGAGAAGGCGTTGTCAAGCAAGAGTTCTCCGCGCAGCCCTGCAGCAGACTGGTTGAGGACCGAAGCTCTGGAACGATCACGGTGAATCTGTTTCGGGTGTGAACGAATCGTTCGCCTAGACCTCGGCCGCGATTCTACGATCCGAATCCCGGCCGCAACCAAAGTTCAGGGCACGGCTTTAACCGTGCGCGACGAACCGTCAGGCCAGGTCTTCAGCCCGGATTGGCAGGCGGCGGATGCGCTTCCCAGTGCCGGCGAAGATGGCGTTGCAGACCGCAGGCGCGATCACTGGCAGGCCAGGCTCGCCAATACCGGTGGGCTCTTCGGTGCTGTTGACGACGTGCACTTCGATCTTGGGCGTCTCGTTGATGCGCGGCATCTGGTAGTCGTTGAAGTTGGATTGCGCGACTCGGCCGCGATCGATTGTGATGGCGTCCTTCAAGAACGCAGACACGCCGTAAATCGCTGCGCCCTCCACTTGCGCAGCGATACCGTTGGGATTGACCGGGCGGCCGCAATCGACGGCGTAGACGATGCGGTGCACCTTGACCTGGCCGTCCTTGACGCTCACTTCGGCGACGCCCGCGGTGTAGGACTCAAACGAAAAATATCCGGCGATGCCGCGGTAGATGCCCGCAGGCAGCGGCTTGCCCCATCCCGCTTTCGCGGCGGCAAGTTTCAGAACCGCTTTCTGCCGGGCGGTGTCGAGCGGCTTCCCCTCTTTGGGATTGGTGAAGTCGGGGATCTTCCGGTCGTCGCCAATCGCGCGCAAACGAAACTCCAGAGGATCGGCGCCCGCTGCTTCTGCCAGCTCATCAATGAAGCTTTCGACCACGAAGCCGCTGCTGGAATGCTCGACCGAACGCCACCAGGCGCGCGGCACGCCGGATTTCGCCAGCGTGTACTCGATGCGATAGTTTTTCGTCTGGTACGGAATGAACGCAGCGGTGGCGAATTCGCTCGCCTCGGGTTTTTCCGCGCCATCCTTGTCCCACACCGCGGCAATCGACGTGGAAGTCTGGAAGTGTTTCCACGCCGCTAAGTTGCCGTGCTCGTCGACGACGCCCTGCATGTGGTGGTACGACGCTGGCCGGTAAAAATCGTGCTGCAGGTCGTCTTCGCGGGTCCACAGAACCATCACGGGCTTGTTGCCGATGGCTTTCGCCACCTGCGCGGCTTCCATCACGAAGTCCGCTTGATAGCGCCGGCCGAAGCCGCCGCCCATCAGCGTGGTGTGCACGACGACGGATTCTGGTGGCAGCTTCGACACTCCCACGATAATGTCCTGGGCCCACTGCGGGGCTTGCGTCGGAACCCACGCTTCCGCGCCATCGGTGCGGATGTGCACGGTGCAATTCATCGGCTCCATGCAGGCATGCGCGGCAAAAGGAATTTCGTACGCGATATCGACTTTTTTCGCTCCAGTGGCAGCGGCGAGCGTGGCGTCAGTGTCCCCATCGTTGCGAACAACTTTGCCGGGCTTGGAGGCGTTCTCCAGGAATTGCTTCCGCAGCGATTCGGACGACTCGGAAACGTGGGGACCTTCGTCCCAGGTGATGTCTAGCGCCCTTCGACCCTGCATGGCCGCCCAGGAATTGTCGGCGATCACCACAACGCCACCTGTTGTAAACGCGCCTTGCGCGACCGGATCGATCGAAAGCACATCGCGCACGCCGGGCACAGCTTTGGCTTTGGTCGCGTCGAACTTGGCCGGCTTGCCTCCGAAAACGGGGCAGCGCGCGATCACCGCGTAGACCAGGCCGTCGGGCCGCGCGTCAATGCCAAATTTAGCGGTGCCTGTCGACTTGGCTCGAGCCTCGAATCGGTTGTGGTCGTGCCCAACAATCGTGAAATCGTTGGAATTTTTCAGCGGCACAGTGTTGAAGTCCGGCACGGGAAGTTTTGCTGCGGCTTCGACCAGTTGGCCGTACGGCAAGAATTCCTTGCGCGCGCCATGCAACACGCCGCCGTCCTTCGGCTTGCAGGTATCGCGATTCACGTTCCAATGCTGGGCGGCTGCCGTGATCAGCATTTCTCGCGCGGCAGCGCCCGCCTGACGAAGCGGCGTCCACGATCCGGCGACACTGCCGCTGCCCCCGGTTCCATGCTCGTAGATGGCCGGATTCGTCGGTGCTTGCTCGATCCGCACCTGCTTCCAATCGAGGTACAGCTCCTCGGCAAGGATCATGGGCAGTGCGGTCATGACGCCCTGGCCCATCTCAGACTTGCCGAGGATCAGCGTGACTTGATTGTCTGGAGTGATGCGCACCCATGCCGTAAACGGATTTGCCGGCTTCTTCTCCTGATCCGCAGCGGAAGCAGCAAGCGCGGCCGGCGAAAGATGGAAGCCGACGACAAGAGCGGCGCCCGCGGAGGCGCCCGTCTTCAAAAAGTCACGACGATTTAACACGGAAGCAGTGGTCATGACGCACCTCGATTTGTTTGAAGAAAAGCAGCGGCTAGGCGGCTGACGTCGCTTTGCCGGTTTGCATCGTCGCCGCGCGATGGATGGCTTTGCGGATGCGCTGATAGGTGCCGCACCGGCAAATGTTGCCGCTCATGGCGTCATCGATGTCGGCGTCGGTCGGGATGGATTTTTTCGCGAGCAGTGCCACCGCGGACATGATTTGTCCCGACTGGCAGTAGCCGCACTGCGGAACGTCTTCAGCTATCCACGCTTGCTGGACAGGATGCGTGCCGTCGGCGGACAGGCCTTCGATGGTGGTGACTTTTTTACCGGCCACGCTGGAAATTTGCGTGATACAAGAGCGCGTGGCTTCGCCGTTGATGTGCACCGTGCAAGCCCCGCACAGCGCCATGCCGCAGCCAAATTTTGTGCCCGTCATGTTGAGGGTGTCGCGAAGAACCCAGAGCAGGGGCATCTCCGGGCTGACGTCAACGGTTTCAGGCTTGCCGTTTAGAGTGAACGTGATGGCCATAGAGCCCTCCTTGGCGAGAGCGATATCGTACAACAAATCGCGCCCAGGATGAAAATAGCCGATATATCGTTAACGCTAGGCGTAGTCCCAGGCAGGAGCGAGACTCCCCTGCCCTACCGGCACCCCTGCAAACGTGTCAGACGCGGCAACCGTTGGATCGTGAGCACCACCGAAATCTAAGCGGTCGCGACGGTCCTGGGGAGTTCGGTTTCGACACCGCGCCAACCCACAGGGCGGCCGCGGACCGCTTCCTTCACCGAACGGAACAGCACCACGTACATCAATTGGCGGTAGTAGAAGCGCTGGAGCAACACCGGAAACAGTAGCGTCCAGTCTTCCTTGCGCTCGAGCGCGAAGGCCAGCACGCATGTCAGGAGGTCGATGATGAGGAACCCCAGGAAAAATAGCACGGAACGCTCGACGTCGGCGGTGGTCCAGATTTGCGGCAGGTGCGCCACCTTTTGGCCGAGCGCCCACAACACCAGCGAACCGAAAAACATGAGGTCGATGACCGGTGAAATCAGGGGCAGCGCCAACTGGAAAACAAAAATGTTCGGCAATGCAATCCAGCCGAGCGTGCCGTACTTCGGGCGGAACAAGGTATCGCTGTGCTTCCAGAACGCCTGCAGCGTTCCAAATGTCCAGCGGAATCGCTGGCGGATGAGCTGGCCAGCGGTTTCGGGAGCTTCGGTCCAGGCGATAGCTTCTTCGTCATATCCGATGCGCCAGCCAAGACGGCGAATGGCAATCGTCAAGTCCGCATCCTCGGCAACGGTGTCCGCCGTAATCCCTCCAGCGGCTTCGATGGCTTCCCTGCGCCATGCGCCCAAAGCGCCGGGAACAACCGTGATGCAATTCAGAAGATCGAAGGCGCGCTTTTCCATGTTCTGACTGGTGATGTATTCGAGCGCCTGCCAGCGCGTAAGCCATCGCGAGCGGTTGCCAACTTTGACGTTGCCTGCCATCGCGCCGAGTTTCGGATCGGAAAAATGGCGCACCAGTTTACCGAGGGCGTCGCTCTCAATTTCGGTGTCGGCATCGATGGTAACGACGATTTCACTGCGCGTCTCGGACATGGCGAGACTGAGCGCAGCGGATTTGCCGCGATTTACCTGGTGAATAATGCGGACGCGAGGATCCTGAGCGAAATGCGCGTCGAGGAGTTCTCCGGTACGGTCGACGGACCCGTCGTCTACAACGATCACGCGCAAATCGCGCAAGTCCGAAGCAAGGACCGAAGTCACCGTTTGGACGATGACACTTTCTTCATTGTGCGCGGGGATCAGCACGGTGACACTGGGTGGCGGATCGGGCATGACGTGGTGGTCGGGCCGAAGTTTTTCGATCAGCGCGAGAATCCCGATGATGAGCGCCCGGCCGCTGACCAGCACGATGCCAATGATGAAGATTGTGGCGATGCCGGTTCGCAGCCAGCGGTAGATTCCGAAGATGAAGCCATCCGCGCGCGCCTGCAATCGCTCCGAAGGAGACAGCGGCATCATCACTTCGGCGCGAGTCTTGCCAATCAGGTCCGAGACGGAAACAAATTCGTAGCCTTGTGCACGCAAGGCATCGATGATTCTGGGCAAGGCGAGAACGGTATGAGCGCGGTCGCCTCCGCCGTCGTGAAACAAAATGATGTTGCCGTCTTCGGCCTGGCGCATCACGTTGTTGACGATCTCTTGCTCTGGAATTTGTGACCCGGCATTCTGCTGCCAGTCGTGCGCATCGATCTTTTGGCCCACGATCAAGTACCCCATTTCCTGGGCGATCGGGAGCTGCGCAACTTCTTCGGCGTACTCGGGTTGATGATCGATGCCGTATGGTGGCCGAAACAATATGGATTTCACACCGATGGTGCTCTCGATCAGGCGCTGTGTGAGATTCAGCTCCCAACGAATTTGCGTCTTGGTGATTTCGTCAAAGTTCGGATGGGTATAGGTGTGGTTGCCGATTTCGTGGCCTTCGGCGTACTCCCGCTTCAGGATTTCCGGGTTTTCGCTGGCCGCGACGCCAATCACAAAAAATCCGCCAGGCACGCCCTTTTGTTTCAGCGTGTTCAGGATTTGCGGCGTCCAGCGGGGATCGGGGCCGTCATCAAACGTGATGGCAAGTTTCTTTTTGGCCGCGCCGATCTGGTCGATATCGTACGAGAGGGGATAAGCGTCGTAATTTTCGTCGGTAAAAAGGTCGGTCGCGGCGTCGTACTTAAAAGAACGCTTGCCCCGCTTGGGAGTGTCGACGAACCGCCACACGTCACCGTTGCCTTCAAGGATCAGGTCGGGTCCGGGTGCAATGTCGGCGAGCTTCTGGCGGGTCGCGTCGTCAGGGCGCGTGGCGTCCCAGACGCTCCACAGGGAAGTGTCGGAATGACCCAGGCGAAACATCATGGTGCCCTGCACGCCCATGCGCTCGCTGGCGCGCAGCTGATTATACCCAGTCACCGCGTCGAGCATCCAGACCTGGTGCACGCGATTGTTTTCATCCACGTAGGAATAGTGCGGATTTAGAGCAGTGTCATCGAAATCGACGTCGGTTTCCGATTCGAAGGCGTGCAGCAGCGCTTCCTGCACGCTGAATTCAGTGGCGGAGGACCATTTCTTGTCGGCGGCTTGCGGCCAGTCATAAGCGAAATTGGCAACGCCGACGACGATTTTCTGCGCCGGCACAAGTTGCAGGACCTGCCGCAAATTTTCGACAAACCAGTCTTGCGCAGCGATGGGACCCGGCGGAGAAGAAACCCAATGTTGATCGAAATTCAGCAGCACGATGGCGTCGCATTCTTTCCCGAAAAACTTGTAGTCGTAGGCGTCGTCGCGTGCGGGTAGTTCCACCATCAATTTCAGGCCGACGGCATGAAGAGCCGGCGCGAGCTCCGAAACAAATTCGCGAAAGTGGGGCTGGGTATTATCAGGAATCGATTCGAAGTCCACGACAACGCCAACCTCGTGGGCCTCGACGGCAAACGCGACGACATCGCGAACCAGGTTATTGCGGGCGCTAGGACTGCCCAAAAGCTTGGCCATTTCGCTGACGCGCCAGACCTGACCGTCGTAGTTGTTGAGAAGTCCCATGATCGGGAGTTCCACGTTTGCTGATTTCATCCAGCGATGCAGCTTGTCATCTTTGAGAAGGGAGATCGCCTCTGCGGGGCTGGCTTTCACGGTCTGGTAGCGTTCGTAGTCGACGATGGTGAGCGCGCCGTCGGAGGTTACGGCATGCAGTTGCTCGGGAATCAGCACGTCGAGATCTTTGTAATGGCGCTTTAGCGAAGCGAGGCTGTTGGAATCCCAGCTGACATAGTATCCGGCGCGTAGAGGATCGTAGCTGGCGGGAACTTTGCCGAGGTTTGCCACCCGGCGGCGCCGGCCCTCGCGCCCGGGAACCACTTTGGCGCCGGACTTGAGCTTCAACGCGCGATAAATCGGTCGCGTGTCCGGCAGCAGACCCGCCGGCAGCTCAACGCTGGCCGCGATGTTGACGAAAAAATACGCCAGGAGCAGAGTCAGCAAAGCCCCGGTAATTTCCATGACTCGACGCGTGCGCCGCCAGCGGACGCGCTCCGCGTCGTAGAAAATTGGTCCACGTTCCTTCATGAAGCCTTTCAGCCTGTCGGGCTGGCAGGGGCCTGCACGTCGGGCAGGGCTGAGTACGTCTGCCTGAATGCCTCTGCTCTATTGTAAGATGCGTTTCATTGATGAAGCGAATTTTCTCGCATTCCCTTGTCGCGCTCGCCGCTGGTTTGTGCCTCCGGCTGTTTTTCGTCTTCAAGTTTCCGGCGAATTCGGGCGACACCGTCTTGTACGAGCAGATGGCTACGAACTGGTTAAAGCACCACGTCTACGCCATGGAAGTTTTCGGACGGATCACGCCCGTGGACCTGCGCATGCCTGGTTATCCGGCATTTCTGGCGATCATGTACGCCATCACGCGCGGCACCGGACCCGACGCGCGGGTGGGGGTGATGATCGCCCAAGCATTCGTGGATCTGCTCTCGTGCGTGCTGATCGCCACCTTGGCGGCGACCTTGCGGCTGATGGTCAACGAGCGCAACCCTCCGGGACGTGTTTTCGCGGCCGCGCTCTGGATGGCGGCGTTGTGTCCCTTCACCGCCAACTATGCGGCGGTGCCGCTTACGGAAATCTTTGCCATTTTCTTCACTGCCGCTGCGCTGCTGCCGCTTTGCCTGCTGGCGGGGCGCCCGCGGAACAACGGCTGGATGTTCATCAAGAAGGATTTTCCCTTCGCCAACAACTATGGGTATCTGGCGGCTTCGGCGGCGTTGCTGGTAGGCTTCGGCACTCTGTTTCGACCGGAGACACCGTTGCTGTTGGTGGCCGGATGGATCGTGCTGGGAATCGTGCTGGTATCGCAGCATGAAGCGAAGCGCTGGCTTTTCACCGTTGCCGGCATGGCCTTGCTGTGCGCGGCCCCCCTGGTACCGTGGGCCGTGCGCAATGCGTTCACGCTGCACGAGTTTCAGTTCTTGGCTCCGAAGAACTCGAATCTGCCGGGTGAGCTGGTCCCGTATGGCTTCATGAGCTGGGAAAAGACCTGGTTGTACCGTTTTCGCGACGTGTACCTGGTGCCATGGAAGCTAAACGACGAAGCGATACGAGTAGAAGACATCCCGGCGCGCGCGTTCGATACCGCAGAGGAACGCGACCGCGTCGCCGGGATTCTGGAGCCCTACAACAACGATCTGACGCTGACCGCAGAAGAAGATCACGCATTCGGCGAACTGGCGCGACAACGAACGGCGCGCCATCCCCTGCGTACCTTTGTCTGGCTGCCTGCCGCGCGTGCGGTGACCCTCTGGTTCACGCCGCGCATCGAGCTCATTCCAGTATCCGGCACGGTCTTTCCGCTGAAGCAATCCTGGCAGGACGACAAGGTCGATCAGTCGGTGACCGTGGGATTGTTTCTGCTCAATATTGCATACGTCGCGCTGGCAATTTGGGGCGCGCTGCGTCTCTGGCGGCAAAGCGTTGCGGTGCGGCCCGCAGTGGGTGTGCTGATCGTTTTTGTAATTCTACGCACGGTGTTTCTGACTACGCTGGAAACGCCCGAGCCCCGCTACGTTCTAGTCTGCTTTCCTGCGCTGATCGGTCTTGCCGCCCAGGTATTCTCGCCTTCCGCAGAATCCAAATGAGATTCGTCCTTACCCTTCGAAGGGCTCGGGGTGAATCGTCACCCGATGGACCTGTGGGAAGCGTTCTTTCACGCGGTCTTCGAGGGCAGCGGTGACGTCGTGGATTTGCGTGATGGGTAGGTTGCCCTTCATGGTGCAATGACAGGATGCCAGGATACGGTGCTCCACCTGGCGGACGTGGACGTCATGACAGTTCACCAGTTCATCGTATTCGGCGGGCAAGGAATTTAGAAACTCCTCGATGGAGTGGGACAACTGCTTCATTTCCCCGCCGCCGGCGTCGGGCGTCGCAATGTGCCGTCCTAATGGTTCGATGTGAATGTTGACGTCGATTGGTCCGTCGCGCAGCTCGCGTATGCCATCCTCGAGTTCGGATGCCTGGCGATGCGCGTCCCGCAAGCTGAGGTTTTCGTCCACCTCGAGGTGGAGTTCCACGAAAAGCTGATTTTGCTGCTGCAGCGCGCTCAAGTCGTGAATGGCCAGCCCCATGCGCTGCGCTACCGCGCGGATGGCTTCAAACAAGTGCTCGCCCTGGGGCGCGCGCGGCTCCGCGTGGACCATCACGTCGGACGGCACGATTTCGCCGATGCGCTTTTCGATGGCGTCGCTGAGCGCGTGGACCTGCTCGAGGCTGGCGGTGCGCGCCACGCTGACGGTGGCGTCGACGAAATGGCGGTTGCCGGCTCGGCGAACGCGCACGCGGTCTACATCCAACACGCCCTCCATGCGCGCGACGGCACGGGCGATTTCCTTCTGCAGCCCCTCCGGCGCAACATCCAACAGCGCGTCCACGGTGCGTTTGCCGAGTCTCGACCCAAGCCACAGGATGATGCCGGCGACCGCCAGACCAGCGAGCGCATCGGCATAGATCAGCCACGGCATGTTCCAGGTTTCGCCGGCCCATACCAACCCGATGCCGGCGATCACGACCATGGTGCTCCACACATCGGTGGAAAAATGCAGAGCGTCGGCTTCCAGGGCCTCGCTGGGAAATTTCTTGACGACGTTGGAGAGCGCACGAGCGCGCGTCAGATCGATCGACAGGGCCACAAGAAGGATCAGAATCGCCGTAATGCTGGGCGCGATGTGCACGGACTTGAAAAACAAACGTTCGAAGGCTTCGTAGATAACGTAAAGAGCGGTGAGCACCAGCAGCCCGGTCTCCACGAAAGCCGAGAAATTCTCAAACTTGCCGTGGCCGTAAGGATGGCGCTCGTCCGCCGGCTCGTCGGAGACCCGCACCGACAAAAATGTAATCACCGCGGCCACCAGGTCCAGCCCGGAATGCAGCGCTTCGGACAACACCCCCAAGCTACCGGTTCGCAGCACGAGGAATGCTTTCAGTGACACCAACGCAACGGCGGAGCCGACGCTTAACAGCGCAGCGCGTTTTTTCTCCTTGACCTCGCTCGCCAGATCCGTTGCGATCACGATTGCCAGGCTGCCTGGTTGGTGTGCAGAAGCTGCCTCTCTCCTGGTAACGACCTCATTGCCGGTGGCACGATCTTACAACTCATTCCCACAACAATCGACTAAAGCGCGGTGCGTAACCGGAAGATTCGACGCAACTAGCTGTCACAGGAGGACATGCTATATTCCCCCACATGAACCTCCTCAAACCTCTGGGCTCTTCGCTGCTGCTCGCGATGCTGGCTGTAGCGCCTCTGGCAGCTCACGTCACTCGGGTAGAAATCACATCGCGCACCGACGTCCTTCACGGAGCCACGTTCGGCGATGTGGGCGCGTATGAGCGTATCACCGGCCGTGTTTATTACTCTCTGCCGATCGCAAACCCGCACAACGTTCGCATCGTCGATCTGCAGAACGCGGTGAACCTGAAAGGCGGCGAAGTCGAATTCTCCTCGGACTTCATGGCCATCCGCCCGAAAGAACCGGAAAAAGGCAATGGCTCGATGCTTCTGGAAGTTCCGAACCGGGGCCGCTCGCGCATTATGGCTCTCGTCGATGGCGGCGATTGGGACCTCTCGAACGATGTCGGAGACGCTTGGCTGCTGCGTAGCGGCTTCACCATCGTGAGCCTTGGGTGGCAGTGGGACGCCGCTGGCCCCGACGCACTGCAATTCTTTGCGCCCGTCGCGAAAGAAAACGGCAGCACGATCACTGGTGTGTTGCGGGGCGATGTCATGCTCTCGAAACCGATGCGCGAGATACCGCTTGGGCACCTCATCCTTGGCAACATTGGAGGGATTGAATATCCGGTTGCCGCGCCGAGCGATCCCCGCAATGTGCTGACGGCTCGAGACGCGCGGGACGCACAGCGCACCATCATTCCTCGCTCCGACTGGCAGTTCGCGCACACCGTGGATGGCAAACTGGTTCCGAGCGACCGGCACATCCATTTGAATGGCGGCTTCCAGCCCGGAAAGATCTACGAGTACCTGTACGCGGTGGCGAACCCTGTCGTTGCCGGCGGAGGCTTGGCGGCGGTGCGCGATTTCGCGTCCTATGCGAAGCATGCGCCCGATGCGATCACCCCGGCGGCGCGCGTCTATGGCCAGGGCATTTCGCAGAACGGGCGTTTCTTGCGCGACTTCCTCTATCAGGGCTTCAACGCAGATGAAGAAGGAAAGATGGCCCTGGATGGCGTGCTCGCTCACGTCGCGGGCGCGGGCCGCGGCAGCTTCAACTATCGCTTCGCGCAGCCTTCGCGCGATTCTCAGCCAACGTCATCTGTCCATTTCCCCACGGACATCTTTCCGTTTACCGACCAGCCCGAACTGGATCCGGTCACGGAAGAGAAAGGTGGGCTGCTTGACCGCGCCGTCGCCGAGAAAGTCGCGCCGCGGATTTTTTTCTCCAATACTTCGTATGAGTATTGGGGCCGCGCCGCCGCGCTGATTCACGTGAGCGCCGACTGCGAACACGATGCGTCCATTTCGCCGAACGTCCGCATCTACCACTTCACCGGGCTGCAGCACTTCTCGGGCCCCTTCCCTCCGGCCAAAGGTCAAGGCGATCTGCTTGGGCAGGAGCCGCAATCGCCCCTGCCGGTCAAGTATTTTTGGCGTGCGATGATCACGAACATGGATGCGTGGGTGCGTGGCAATGTTCTGCCGCCAGAAAGCAGCTACCCACAAATTTCGGAAGGAACGCTCGTGCCTTTGAGCGCATACGCCTTCCCCGCCATCCCAGGCGTGAACAAACCGCACGAAGCGAATCAAGGCGATCGCCTGGATTTTGGAAACAACTGGCGCCAGGGGATGCTGACGATCCAGCCACCGAAAGTTGGCAAACCCTTTCCAGTGCTGGTGCCACAGGTCGACGCCGACGGCAACGAACGCGACGGCGTGCGTTTGCCGCAGATCACCGTTCCGCTGGCCACCTATACCGGCTGGAACTTGCGTGATCCGTCGATTGGCGCACCCGATCAGCGAGTCGCCTTCGAAGCTTCGTACCTGCCATTTCCAAAGACGGCAGCAGACCGCGAGAAGTCCGGCGATCCGCGCAAGCCGATCGCGGAGCGTTACGCCGGCCGCGAAGACTACGTCGCGCGAGTTGCACGCGCGGTCGATGCGCTCGTCAAACAGCGCTGGATCCTGGAAGAAGACCGAGCGCAACTGTTGCGTCGTGGCGAACTGGACTGGGACGAAGCGATCAAGTAGAGGGCCCTCCGGCCACCTCAATACGCCAGCCCTTCTCGGCAGGAACCGTCAGCTCTTTCTCGGCAGGAATCGTAGAGCGGCAGAGTTCATGCAATAACGCAGACCTGTCGGCGCTGGACCATCGGTGAAGACGTGGCCAAGATGCGCGTCGCAGAGTGTACATTTCACCTCGCGCCGGATGGTGCCGAACGAAACGTCTTTCTTTTCGTAGACGTTTTCCTCGGCGATGGACTTCCAGAAGCTCGGCCAGCCCGTTCCGGAATCGAACTTCGTCGCGGAATCGAAAAGTGCGTTGTCGCAGTCGATGCAACGGTACAAGCCGGCGCCATGCTCGTTGTCGAGCGCTCCACTGAAGGCCCACTCGGTCGCCGCGCGGCGCGTCACATCATATTGCAGCGGACTCAACTGCTTCTTCCACTGCTGTTTCGTCTTAGTGATTTTAGGTAGAGTGACGGCCGCGAGTCGTGCGCCGTTGTCTGTAAATTTTATAATGGTGACCAGGCCGGAATCGGCATTCGTTGGTGCGGGCTCGTCGTTCGCGAACGCAGCAAGCAGCACACGCTGCACTCCGATCAACAAACCGTAAGCGCCGACAGTAGCGGTAGCGAAGATCAGACCGCGACGGGTTATGTCTTTCATGTGAGCGGTTCGTTGAACTGCGCGAGCTGCGAGGACGCTTAAGGCGGAGTCCTCGACGACCTTGGTCCCGACGACCTCGTCCCATAATACTCGCCGCAGCGGCGAACGGATGTCGTGCGGTGAACGCGGACTTCTCGCTGCGCCACCCTGTCGAGATTACCTGGCTGCACTCAGCGGCGGAGCCGACAGCAGCGGCAACCGCTTAGGCTCTCCACGCGCGCCGCGAACCTCAAGCTCCTCGAATAGCAAGGACGGAGCCACGACCGAAGCAGGCAACCCGCCTTGCGCCGAGCCGAACGCTCCCAGCGCCGTGCCGGAGAAGCCAGCAACCTGGCTTTGCATGTAGTTGTACACGAAGTTGTCGTTGCCGATTCCCGCGAGGTTCCGCAGCGAGCGGCTGTTCACACCGATGATGCGAGCCCCGCGAATGACTTCCTCGCGGCCATCTTCGGGATAGACTTTGTAGATCAGCAGCGGCAAACGGTCGCCGGTGCCCGCGCCACCGCCATAGCTCGCCAGCAACTCCGAGAAATCTTCCTGGTGCAGCAGGCTCAGCGACGGATTGTCCATCTCCCGCACGATCACGCAATACGCCAATTTCTCCGCGCGGCAATCATCCAAGAATTTCTTCTTCAGCTCCGCCGGCGAAACCTCTTCGGTTGACGTGAAAAACAAATTGCTCATCGTGGGCTTGGCATCTGTCAAAAATCCCGACCGTCCGTGCCCGTTCGACTGATCCGAATCATTGCCAGGCCGCCGTGACATCAACAAGCTCTTCACCGTGCCATTCTCCACCACGGTCACTTTCTGCGCGCGCACGCCTTCATCGTCCACGGAATAGGATCCGATCAGCGGCGTGCCATGAAAGTCTTTGGCGGTTGGATCGTCCACCACGCTAACACTCGCCGGCAAAACGCGAGCGCCCATCCTGCCAGTCCAATCGCTCTTGCCTCCCAGATTCCCCATCATCTGTTCCACGATCGGCTGGAAGGAGATCGGCGGACGCGATCCATTCATCGCGGGCCCCAAAATCTGCGCCAGCAGCGGCGCGGCGGCGCGCGCCTCAAACAACACTGGCCCTGTGTAGTCTTCCGCCGGCCGCGAAGCGCGCAGTGCCATCAACTCGCTGCCGGCAACATTCAATCCTTTGCGCACGGCATCCACATTCGGCACATCCGCAGGTTTCGGCGCATACGCGGAAAACAAGTGATTCAGCGGCATGCCATCCTGGGCCAGCGTGTTGATGCCCGCTTCCACCGCGGCGAACGTCCGGTTCGTGCGAATCTCGGTGCCTTCGCTGGTCATCAGATATTCCGTCGCGTACACCAGGTAGTAGGTCACGCGCGCTTCGTAAATGTCCGGGAAGGCGCGCAACGTTGCCGACGATTCGCGGGCTTCCTGCTCCCAATTGCGGCCCGTCCAATCCGGAGTGACCAGCGGTTCGATCACGTGCACCGGCTCTACTTTCGAAAAATCGTCGATTTCCGACTGCCGCGCCAGGCTGCTCAAATATGCCTGCTTGCGCGAGTACGTCTCCACCGCCTCCTTAAAGGCCTGGTCGGTGGCAATCCACAGATCCTGCCGCAGTGAATCGTAGTCGCGGTCGATGCCCACCGATCCCGTGGACCCGATGAATCCGCGAAATCCTTCATCCCCGATAAAGTTCGAGCTGTCCAGCTTGTAGGTGCCCACGCGCGCTTCCACGTCCATGAACCGGTTGCGTGTATGCGTGCTGGTCATCAACGTTCCGAATTGCGCGACGATCTCTTTCACATCCAGGTCGAGCAACCGGTATTCCACGTAGTAGGGCCGTACCGGCTGGTTCGTGCCGGGAATCTTCAATTCCAGCCGCGATTTCGATCGCGCCATTTCATCGCGCATCGACCGCAGCGTTTGATCGTTGTCTTGGGGAGCCTGAGCGGCGGCTTGCGAGCCGGCAGGCGCGAAACAACCGATCGTCGCCCCGAGAATCGCAACCGAGATTGCCGTTCGAGCGCGGTTCACTGGACACCTCCGGCCTTCACAACGTCATGCGCAGGTGACGGCAATATGGGAGGTCGATCGGTGGAGCTCTCCTTCTTTTGAACTTCAAGTTCCGAGGTCAGAATCGCCGGCGCCGCCGCCGAAACCGGCACCGAACCCGATTCCGCGCCGCAATAGCCGTTGAAGACTTCCATGGTGTCACCCGTCGCGACAATCTTCGTCAGCGACGCCAATGGCGTTCCCACGATATCCACACCGCGAACCAATTGATCCGGCCGTCCATCGGCAAAAACCTTGTAGACCACCAAGGGCAAAACCTGAAACGCCTGCGGCTGGCCCCGGCCCGTAAACGTAAAGCCGCCCGCGATGTCATCAATCATCAAGCCGAACTCTTTGTGCTGCTGCTTGATCAATTCAAGCAGCTTTACCCGCAGCTCTGCGTTGGTCACCTGCTTGCTGCTTTCCACGATCAGGTTGCCCTGCCTCGAAACCGGGGATGCGCCGAGCTGCCGCCGGCCATGACCGTTCGAATGCGGGAAGCCCACCAACGGCGACCGCGACATTTCGAAATCTTTCAACACACCGTGATCCACCAGCGTCACCCGGTGCGCTTTCACACCCTCATCATCATATTCGTAGTAGCCCAGTAGATCGGTCGGGCCCAGCTTGCGCATCGTCGTGTCGTCCACGATGCTCAGGAAGTCCGGCAAAATCGGTTGGTCCACTTTCTTTGCGAACGTCTGCCCTTCGGCGACGTCCTTTTGCCGGTGGCCTTCCGCGCGATGCCCGAAAACCTCGTGGAAGAAAACCGCCGCCGCGCGTCCGGTCAAAAGCGCTGGCCCTACCGACGGCTCATTGATCGGAGCCGCAACCAGGCCTTCCAGTTCTTTCCGCATCGTTGCGCCCGCGGCGTAAACGGCCTTGTCGTCCGGGGCGTCCGACGGGTTCACCCAGTCAAAGTTGTAGTAACGCTCCAGGTCCATGCCATCCGGCGCCTTCCCCTGAATGAATAATTCCAGCCGGTAGCGGATTTGGCCGTACTGCAACTGCGTGCCTTCGCTGCTCGTCTGATAAGCGTTCTGTGCTTGCGCCGTGAACGTAACGATCGAATTGATCACCGCCGGTGAATCGCGGAACTCCTTGGTGTACGCGCGCACTTTCTCTTCCCAGGGCTTGCGCTCCAGTTTGAAGGACGTCTCCGGGCCGATGTAGGTGTGCGACTGTTCGTGTGTAAAATCCGGCGCGGCACCTTCCGCAGTCTCCACTTTCACTTCCTTGCCGGTCTTGATCTTGATCAGCGCTTCCGCGGCGGATCTGTATTGCTTGTCGGTCTCCAGCCAGATCGCGCGCCGCAAAACCTCGGTGTCGTCGTCGATCGGCACAGGCTCGCCCGGTCCGCCGCGCTGTTCCTGTCGCGTGCCCACCTTGTGCGTGTTGTCCAGGTCGTAGCTGCCGGTGCGCACGGAAACTTCCAGCCAGCGATTGTGGTTTTCACTGCTGGACAGCAACGCTCCGTTCGAGCCCGAGACCTCCGCGCGCTGGGTGTCGGTAATCGTGTAGCCGAGGTAATACGCCGGCGGGTCCTGCGCGCTCAACGTCTTGAAGGAGCGGTCCAGCTCCGCCTGCATCGCCGCCAGCAGCGGCGAACGCTTGGCGGAAGCATCCGGAGGCGCGGCTTGCGCTACGCGCGCGGTTACCGGCCCGAGTAGCGCCAGCAAACCCAGCGCCGAACATACCGAAACAACTCTATTTTGGATCGATCTACTCAACGGAAGCCTCACTTACGCTTAGACGGGTCTGCGAATCATTCAGTGTACGACAGTGGCTTGGGAGCGTACAAACGAGACAGAAGTCAGGGTCGCTGCACAGGCAACATTAGTTCGACGCCGCGGCGCACCATACCGTTGCATCAAACTCGCTTCTTCAGACGCCTTCCATGGAGCCGCTTGCGCCCATCCGCTCCCGCCTTCAAACGGGCGCAACACCGCCGCGCCGCGACCACCCAGCCGTCATCCACGTCCACACCGCCATCCAAACTACTCTTCACAGCAACGAAACACCGCCGCGGCCATATCATCGTGCTGCGCCTGCCCCCGCGCGAAACGCTCCACTTCAGAAAACACGCGCCCAAGAAGTTCCGGCGGCGGGCTCTGAGGGGAAGCCGCGCATACGCGCTGCAGGCGCTCCAATCCGAAAGATTCTCCCTCAGTATTGAAAGCGTCCGATATTCCATCCGTGAAGAACAACACCGAGTCGCCCGGCTCAATCCTTATCTTCGACGTGTCGTAGGTCACCGACGGGTCAAACAGCCCTGGCGGTATCCCCTGAATTTCCATCAAGCGGCAACCTCGTCCCGACACATGGAACGGCCCGGGCATACCGGCGCTGGCGATTTCCATCTCCCGCGTCTGAGGATCGAAAAGGGCATATTGCAACGCCGCGTGCCGCCGCGAGGTTCCACGCAACAGCAGCCGGCGGTTCAATGTCGACAACACGTTGGCGGGCAACAGCCCCGTTTTGTGCACTCCGCGTATTGTTCCCACCGCCAGTGCCGCATACATGGCCGCCGGCAAACCCTTACCCGACACATCCCCGAGGTACAAGCCAATGCAACCATCGGTGAGTTCGAAATAGTCCAGGAAGTCGCCGCCAACTTCGGCAACGGGCTGGAATTCGTGTGAAATCTTGACGGTGCCGCAACGCAGGGGTTCGGTCGGAAGCATGCCGCTCTGAATCGAGCGCGCTTCCTCGAGTTCTTCCTCGCGCAATTTCTCGATAAGACCCGGTTCGATCGGGGTTGCAATCGTAGGCATTCTGTTTTTCCAAGCAGGAACGTCTCACCGGGAAGGGGTTTCGGCGGCAACGCCAGTCTATCAGTGCGGCTTGGCGGCGCGGCCCTGGAAGCGTCCGTTGTTTCCTTCCGCACAAGCGGCGCATCGCAGCGTTGCAACACGCCCGGCGAGCCAACACAATGCCCTTATGCGCGTATTGGCCGCCATGCTGGTCTGTGCAGGAATCGCCTACGGGATCTATCAATATTCCCTGAAGCAGATGCCTGTCTCCGATGCGGGCACCGCTTCGACCCAGGCGATCAGCCTGACGGGCGTACGTGGCGACTTGCTGCAGATCGCCCAGGCCGAGCGCAGCTTCACCGCCTTGAACGATCACTGCGCTTCGATAGACGAGCTTATCTCTTCAAACTCCCTCGCCATGCGGCGTCCCGAACGCGATGGCTATTCCTACACGGTGCAATGCTCCGGCGGCGATTTCACTGCGATCGCCCGCCACCCAGCTGCCCCCGCTGGCTCCCCCATCCGCTACCCCACGTTGGCCATCGACCAAACCATGCAAGTCCACGAGATTCCGTAGTAACGGTCCTGGATGTGCCCGTCTCTCACCTAGCATCGTGGCTCGCACCCGCGGAACTTTTCCCGCCCCCTCCCCGTATCTCTCTCTGACACCGGTTCCGCACATCACGTCGCCCCGGGGGCGCGCAAAAAAAAACAAAGGAGCAAATTATGGACGGTCAGTTGATCGGTCTGGTAGCCGTAATCATGAGTTTGGGCATCCCTCTAGGAGCCATGTACACCTACTATCGCGTGCGCAAACTCCGCACGGAAGAGCATCTCGCGGCCATTGCCAGAGGTGCGAACCTCTCCATGGTCGCCGAACTGTCGGAAACCGCACGCTCCCGCCGCTCGGGCATCTTGCTTGTCAGCGGGGCGCTCGGCTACATCCTCACCTTCGGCTTGATTGCCCAAATCGAGCGCGAGCCGGAAACCTGGGTCGCCGCCGCCCTGGGCATCATCCCCTTGGCCATCGGCATCGGCTATTTCCTGGACGCCACGCTGATCCGCCGCGACCTCCATCCCTCCAACTAGCTTTGTCGCGCGCAACGCTTAGCCGTCGAGGCGCCGCGGTCCTTTTCGGGCGCCGACGCACAGCGATTCACTCATTGGTTGGCAGGGGCGCAGCACCGCTGCGCCCCATCTCGGCAGGTCTTTTCCAGGCGGATCTCCTTTCTTCGCTTTCGGCCGGCTCCCTCCTCGTCCCAGCCCCCTTGTCCGCTCTCCAACCTCCCGCCCCATGTGCTAAACTTCCCCTTCATGCATCCCGCCATACCCCGTCTGCTGGACCTTCAAACCGTCGACCACCACATTGCCGCCGTACGTGCCGATCTCGAAACCTTCCCCAAGCGCATTCGCGAGGCTGACCTCAAGCTCAACGGCGCCCGCGCTGCCGTGGCCGCCGCGAAAGAGGCCCACATCAACGGCCTGAAAGAACGCAAGAAATTCGAGCTTGACGTCGACCAGTGGAAGGAGCGCGCCCGCAAATACCGCGACCAGAGCGGCGCCGTAAAGACCAACGAAGCCTACAAAGCCTTGCAGCACGAGATCGCCAACGCTGAAGCCGAAATGGCCAAAGCAGAAGACCGCCAGTTGGAAATCATGATGGCTGGCGAAGATGTCGAACGCCGCCTCAAAAATACCGAACACAATTTGAAGCAAGCCGAACAGTCCGTCGCTGTGGAGCGTAAGGATATTGAAACACAGCAAGCCGCCAGAAAAAAAGAGCTCGACACCGTGCTGGCAGAGCGCGAACGAGCCCTCGCTCCGATTCCCGAAGATTTGCGTATCCTTTATGACCGCATCGCTAAACGCCACAACGGTACCGCACTGGCACAAGCCCGCGACGGCCAATGCCGCGGCTGCGGCATGCGCGTTCTGCCGCACATTCTGCAGTTGCTGGTGCAGGAAACCAACGACGACGAAGTTTTCCGCTGTGAAAGCTGCGGCCTGATTCTTTATTCTCTCGAACCGGTTGCCCCGCATAATCTGGACGCCGATTCCGGCAACGCGGCCTCCTCCGCGTCAACCTCCTGATGGCTAAACGCGTACCCTCCCGCGGCGCGGGACTCTTCGCTGACGGAGCGCCTGAAGCGAAAACCGTCACCGCCGCCTACCGCGCCAATATTGATGGCGGTTCACGCGGCAATCCCGGCCCCGCGGCCTACGGCGTGGTCATTCGCGACGCCCAAGGCGAGGTCGTCGCCAAGCTGAAAAAGTATATCGGCCGCATGACCAACAACGTTGCCGAATACTACGGACTGATCGCCGCACTCGACTACGTGCAATCGCAACACGTTAAAGCGTTGCGCATCGAAAGCGATTCCGAGCTGCTGGTCAAACAGATGCGCGGCTTATACAAAGTCCGAAGCCCCGAGCTGCAGCCGCTGTTCGAACGCGCCCGCAAAATGTCGGCAGCGCTCGAATCGTTCCGCATCGACCACGTTTACCGCGAACAGAATCGCGAAGCGGACGCCTTGGCGAACGAAGCCATGGACGAGGTCGAAGGCGGCGCTCCCAAATCCGCTAAGGCCGCCGCGGCGCCCGCCCCAAAACCAGAAGCGCGCAGCCCGGTAGGCGAGGTCCGCAAAATTCGCGCCCGCTTCCGCAGCGGCGTTCTGTACTTGCTCGAAGATGTCGACCTCCCGGACGGCGTAGAGGTAGACGTCCTCCTCCGCTTGCTCCCGCCAAAAACCTAACCTCGTAGTTGTCTGGCCGTCCATGCAATCCCGAAACGCGAAGCCGTGCTGGGTCTCGAGGTTCATCGGCTCGCACACGCGACCGGTGCAATCAAACTGTAGGGGCGCGCTTTCGTGCGTCCCTTTCCGACCCTTTCCCCCGCCGTCTCACCACATTTCGCAAAACCCAAACCTCCGCCCCCGTCCAAGCATCAGACCAGACGCGCGCATCCCTTCCTCCCTGTGCGCACGACCAAGCACAGGAAATTGACAATGCGCTCTCGCTCTTCTCCGGCCCATCGATCGCTAGCGTTGACCGCAACAGCCTTGCTTTTCTTTGCGGCCTCTGCCGCCGCCGACACCGCTTACTACCATCACATTTTTTTCGACAACAGTTTGACCTCTGATGTTTTACTTCTATACCTCCGGAAAAGTGTCAGCCCCGAGCACCCTCGCCCTCGCCAACGGAAAAATCCCCATCGAAACAAAAGTTTTCTACACGCCCCCAAACGCCCTCCATCTCTCATGGAAATCCGCGGAAGGCGGTGGATGGGACGCCCGCATCGACGTCATGCGCTTCCGCAACCGCGAAATCAATTTCCGCGGATCAAATCTTTACCTGTGGTGCTTCTCACCGGAGGGAATTTCCGCCGCAGCACTGCCCCTCATCCGAATCGTGGACACCAACGCACAATTTTCCGGCCCGCTGAAACTCCAGGCATTCACGGGTGATCTCCCGGCCGGACGTTGGGTACAAATCGAAATTCCTCTCGATCGCTTTTCCGCAGCTTCTGTCCACGCACTCGATCCGCACCGCTTGCAAAGCATCCTCTTTTCTCAAGGGTCCGCGGACAGCGCCCCTCACACCCTAATCCTCGACGAAATCAAAATCGCCGACGCGGGTGCCGCTGACGGCACGTCGTCACAAACTCGTTCTGCCGTCCCTTCCAAGGGTGCCGCACCCTTCGCCGTTGAGGGTGCGGGTTTAACTCAAAATTCTGCGGCCCATGCGAGCGACCCCCCGTTGCCGCAAAATCTGAGTGCCAAAGCCTATGAACGCCACGTCGACCTGATCTGGGATCCCGTGCCACCCGATCACGTCGAGCGCTACGTCATCTATCGTTCCGACGACGGCAAGAATTTCCAACCCATCGGCATCCAGGTCCGCGGGATCACCCGCTACACCGACTACCTCGGCAAGCCCCCGCGCACCGCGCAGTACACAGTAGCCGCGTCCGACGCCACCTATCGCCGGTCGAAGGTCTCCGGGGCCGTCACCGCGACAACGCGCCGCATAACCGACGACGAGCTTCTCACCATGCTGCAAGAAGAATGCTTCCGCTACTACTGGGAAGGCGCGCATGCAGATTCTGGTACCGCGCTCGAAAATATTCCTGGCGATAACCGCATCGTCGCTACCGGAGCCAGCGGCTTCGGCATCATGGCGCTGATCGTTGGCGTAGAGCGCGGCTTCATTACGCGTGAACAAGCTGTGGAGCGGCTTGTAAAAATTGTCAACTTTCTCGAGAAAGCCCCGCGTTACCACGGCGCCTGGTCGCACTTCATGGACGGCCACACCGGTCAGAGCTTGCCGGTCTTCGATCTCTTCGACAACGCCGGCGACCTGGTCGAAACCGCGTTCCTGATGGAGGGCCTGCTAGCCGCGCGCCAGTATTTTCATGGGGGAAATGAAGCCGAGCGCGATCTCTATTCTCGAATCACGCGGCTTTGGGAAACCGTCGAGTGGGATTGGTATCGCCGCGCAACGCAAGAAGCAGTGTTTTGGCACTGGTCACCGGATTTCGCGTGGCACATCGACCATCGCGTCACGGGCTACAACGAAGCGATGATCCTCTATCTTCTGGCCATCGCGTCGCCCACGCACGGCGTTTCGCCCGATCTTTACTACACCGGCTGGGCCGGTCAATCCACGGCAGCGGTAAACTATCGTCGCGGTTGGTCGCCTTCTTGGTCGGCGACGCGAGCTGGCCAAGTTCAGGCCGGCGATCCTTACCTCAACGGCTATCGCTATTTCGGAATCAAGCTCGACGTCGGCGTCGGAACCGGCGGCCCGCTGTTTTTTGTACATTACTCCTACATGGGATTCGATCTGCGCGGACGGCGCGATCGCTTCACCGACTATTTCCAAAACAATCGCAACATGGCGCTGATCAATCGCGCTTATTGCATCAAGAACCCCAAGCACTTCCGAGGATATGGCGCGGATAGTTGGGGTCTGACCGCCAGCGACGGCCCGGAGGGTTACCTCGCTCACGCGCCCGATGCCGGCGACGACGGCACGGTGACTCCGACAGGGGCCCTGGCTTCCTTCCCGTACACGCCGGAGGCGTCCATGGCCGCCTGCAAACATTTCTATCGCGACCTCGGCGACCAAATCTGGGACATCTACGGTCCCCGCGACGCCTTCAACGAATCCGCCGACTGGATCTCGCCCATCTACATGGGCCTGAATCAAGCTCCAATCGCGGTAATGATCGAAAACTATCGCACCGGCTAGATCTGGAAGCTCTTCCTGTCCAATCCCGAAATCCAGCCGATGTTGGACAAAATCGGTTTTCGTCGAACGCGCGACTGACGACGATGGTCGCGATCGTTCAAGCTTTCTCATTCTGAGCGCATCCGACGAGGATGCGCGAAGAACCTCAACGTAGCCCTATTTCAATGCGTAGGACCGATACAAAGTGTCCCGTTGCGCGGGAATAAATCCGGCGTCGGAGATGATGCGCCTCAGCTCATTTTCATTGGTGCGGTTTCTCACGCCGGCGGCGTACACGACATTCTCTTCGATCAAAATGCTGCCGACATCGTCGGCGCCGAATTGCAAACCCACCTGGCAAACTTTGATTCCCGGCGTCAGCCAGCTCGATTGAATATGATCGATGTTGTCGAGATACAGACGACTCACCGCCAAAGTCTTCAAATAATCGACGGCGGTTGTCTCCTGAACTTTCTTGCCGAGGGCTGTGTTTTCCGCCGCGAAAATCCAGGGAATGAACGCGGTGAATCCGCCGGTGTCTTCCTGGATGCGGCGAATGCGGTCAAGGTGATTCACGCGGTGCTTCAATTCCTCGCCGCAACCGAACATCATCGTCGCGGTGGTGCGCAAACCCAGAGAGTGGGCAATTCGGTGCACTTCTGCCCAGTCGTCGCTGGTGCACTTCAGGCGCGCAATCTTGGAACGAATCTCATCATCGAGCAATTCCGCGCCGCCGCCCGGGATCGACTGCAGCCCCGCGTCCATCAAGCGCTGGATCACTTCGCGAACGCTCATCTCCGAAACATCCGCGATGCACAAAATTTCCGGCGCCGAAAAACAGTGCAAGTGCACCTGCGGGAAGCGCGCCTTCAGTGACCGTAGCAAATTTTCGTAATAGCCGATCTGCAAATCCGGATGCAGCCCGCCCTGCAGCAAAACTCCCGTGCCGCCCAACTCCAGCATCTCTTCGATTTTCTGGTAGATGGTTTCGAGCGAAAGGATGTAGCCCTGTTTGTCCCCAATCGGCCTGTAAAACGCGCAGAACGAACAATACTCGGTGCAAAAATTGGTGTAGTTGATGTTGCGATCGATCTGGTAGGTCACCACCCGCGGGTCGTTTTTCGCCAGCCGCAGCTGGTGCGCTTCCATCCCGATGCCCACCAGGTCATCGGAGGCCAGCATCTCGATCGCTTGTTGTTTCGTCAGTCCCACAATGAATCCTTGTACCGAGCTCCTATTCTAGCCTTTTTGGGGGGCTGGACGTCGACAGGTTTGCGCGTTGAAACGTTTGGATGAAACGAAAGAACCGGAAGCGTCGGAACGCTGGAACAGTGCGAAATCGAGTTAACAACGTGCCCCTCACCCGCCTTTTTTCGAACGCGCGAATACCTGCAACACCACCCCCCGGCTCAAGCAGGGCTGAGGTTCTCGCCCCTTCTAACTCGGCTGGCGCCAATGCGTCGACGATGTTTGCCTTTACATTATGGAGATATCTAGGGCTTGCGTTCTTCGTGTTGCCTCCAGTAAGTCGCGCGTGGCGGCTGCAACAACCTTGGGGACACAAGAGGCGGAGAGGCTAGCGGGGCTTGGCGTAGGCTGCGTCGGTGTCGCGTTGACGCTCGGGGCGGGGGGTGGCTAGGTCGATGGGCTTGGCTTGGGGGATCAGGTTCAGGTCGGCGGCCGCCGCGAAATAGCTGGTCAGACCTCGGAGGTTTTCTTCGTCTAGGGTGAAATTTATGTTTTCGGTCAGGTAGCGCTGGAGCTTGTTGGCTGGGAGATTGAGGTCCGTAGCGGCTTGGGTGCTGATTTCGGAGAGGCGGCGGAGGCCGAAATCGCGCGAAGCCAGAAAATCGGCGATGACGTCCACAGTGGCGACTTTGCGGCGGGCGGCCCAGACGGCCAGGACGGCTGGAAGGGCGGTCATGCGGCGCCATTGCTCGACGACGTCGTAAATGTGCAGGGTGCTGTCGTCGGTGATGCCAGCGCTCGCGGCGGAGCAGATTTGTTCGCCGGCTTCCCCGCGGCGGGTGCCGGATTCGGTGGCGAGGCTGAGGCGCAGGGCGGGATCGCCGATCAGCAGGGCGGCGTCGGCGCGCAGCAGCATGGACGGAAGGTCGGGCGGCATCTCCAGAAATTCGGGCGCAATCCGCCATTTTTGCTGGCAGAGAATTCGGGTCAGGGCTTGCGTGCTGCGGGAGCTGTTGTCGAGCGCGATGTTGCGGGCTTTCTCGAGCGGCACCTTGGAAACCAGCAATAGGCTGCGGACGCGCGTTTTTGAGGCGATGGCCATGTCCGGGAGGATGACGAGGTCCTCGATGCGTTGGTATTCGATCGCGGGAATGATGGCGATGTCGACCGCGCCGGTGCGCAAGGCTTCGGCGCACAGCGATGGGACGGTGAACGAGAGCTCGTACTTGCCGCGCAGGGGGCCGTTGGTGAAGCCCCATACGAGCGGGGTGGTGTTCAAGTATTTGACGATCGAGATGCGAAGTTTTGGCAAGGTTGACGTTTTTCCACGCGCGTCGGAATTGTTCGCGCCTTTCGAGGAAGCTTCAGTATAGCAGACATGGCGGGCGCGATTTTGGTCGGCGCGCGAGCGGTTTTGATGTAAAACGTTTCCTCCATTGTGCAGCGGGTGAATTCGGAGGCGTGGAAAATGCCGAAAGTTTTGCTAGCAGTGATCGTTGGCGCTTTGCTTGGACCGAGCGGCGTCAACGCCGGGTTCGGGTCCGGCGCCGACCTGGGCGCTACTGCGGGCGCGAGCTCGCGTGGTGGCGCTGAGGAAGCGAAGGTTGCCGCCACGATCGCCGAGAAGACGGCTGGGGCGCAGAAGCTGGCGGGCTACTTCAACCTGTATTGGGACGCCAAAGCTGGGAAGCTTTGGCTGGAGATCGACAAGTGGGGCGCTGAATTTTTGTATCAGAGCTCGCTGCCGGCGGGGATTGGCTCGAACGATATCGGACTGGACCGCGGGCAGCTGGGCGCGACGCGCATCGTGCGCTTTGAGCGCAGCGGGCCGAAGGTGCTGCTGATCCAGTCGAACCTGGACTATCGCGCGGTAAGCAACGATGAGGACGAACGGCGCGCGGTGCGCGATTCGTTTGCGGAATCGGCTCTGTGGGGATTTGCGGTCGAGGCTGAAGACGGCGAACGTGTTCTCGTGGACGCCACCAAATTTTACCTGCGCGACTCGCATCACGTTCCCGAAACGCTGCAGCGCACCAAGCAAGGCTCCTACAGACTGGACGACTCGCGGTGTGCGCTATATCTACCGCGGACGAAGAATTTTCCGCTCAATACCGAAGTCGAAGCGACGCTCACTTTTGCGGGCGACCAGCCGGGGCAATGGGTGAAGCACGTCACGCCGTCGCCGGAATCGATCACCGTGCGCGAACATCATTCCTTCGTGCAGCTGCCGCCGCCGGGGTACAAGCCCCGCGTGTACGATCCGCGCTCGAGCTTCTTCGGAATTTCGTACATGGACTATGCCACGCCGATCAGCGAACCGATCGTGAAGCGATTTACGGCGCGGCACCGGTTGGAGAAAAAAGATCCGAACGCTGCGGTCAGCGAAGCGCTGCAGCCGATTGTTTACTATTTGGATCGCGGGGCACCGGAGCCGATTCGGTCGGCGCTGCTGGAAGGCGCGAACTGGTGGAAGCAGGCGTTCGAGGCCGCCGGCTACAAGAATGCGTTTCGCGTGGAGCTGATGCCGGAAGGCGCGGACCCCATGGATTTGCGGTACAACGTGATCCAGTGGATCCATCGCGCGACGCGCGGATGGTCGTACGGCGAGGCAATCATCGATCCGCGCACGGGAGAAATCATCAAGGGGCAGGTATCGCTGGGGTCGCTGCGCGTGCGGCAGGATTATTTGATCGCGGAAGGACTGCTCGCGCCGTACGAAAAGAGCAAAGCGGGCTCGTCGGCGCAGAAACCCGACAAGATGCAGGAGATGGCGCTGGCGCGCTTGCGGCAGCTTGCAGCGCACGAAGTCGGGCACACGCTCGGCTTGCAGCACAACTACGCGGCGAGCACGGTGAATCGCTCATCGGTGATGGACTACCCGCCGCCGATCGTCACGCTGGGGGCTGACGGGGCGCCTGATCTTTCGCAAGCGTACGCGACCGGAATCGGCGAGTGGGACAAGGTTTCCATCCGGTGGGGTTATCAGGATTTCGCGCCGGGCGCCGACGAGCACCTCGCCCTTAACGGCATCCTCACCGACGCGTTTTCGCACCGGCATCTGCGCTATCTGACCGATCAGGACGCGCGGCCGGCAGGCTCGTCGAGCAGCGTGGCACATTTGTGGGATTCCGGTTCGAACGCGGTGGACGAACTGGAGCGGCTGATGAAGGTGCGCGCCGCCGCGCTCCGGAGATTTGGCGAGAACAACATTCGGGAAGGCGCGCCGCTCGCCACCATCGAGGACGTGCTGGTGCCGATCTACCTGCTGCATCGCTATCAAGTGGAGGCTGCGAGCAAGCTGGTCGGTGGCATGGACTACACCATCGCGCTGCGCGGCGACGGTGAAACGCCTACGCATATCGTCGCTGCGGCGGAGCAACGTCGCGCGCTGGCTGCGGTTCTCGCCACGCTGAAACCCGACGAACTCGCGTTGCCGGAGCAGCTGCTGAAAATAATTCCGCCGCGCCCGGTCGATTACGCGCGCGGCCGCGAAGACTTCAAGATTCGCACCAGCCCCGCGTTCGACGCGCTGGCCCCGGCGGAGGCTGCGGCCCAGCACACGTTGCAATTTTTGTTCAATCCGCAGCGCGCCTCGCGGCTGGTGGAATTCCACGCACGCGATGAGGCGAATCCGGGACTCGACGAGGTCATCCATCAAATTTTGGCGACCACCGACACCGGGGCGCGCAGCGCGGGGTATCTCGGGGAAGTCGGCCGCGTGGTAGACGATATCGCACGGTACGACCTCCTGGCTCTCGCCGGAGATGCCCAAGCAGCGGTCCAGGTACGCGCTGTCGCTTCGATCGAACTCGATCGCCTGAAACAGCGGCTCGCCGCTGCCGCGACCACCGAACAGGACTCCGCTTTGCGCGCACACTTTTTCTTTGGCGCCTCGCAAATCGAGCAATTCCAGAAAGACCCCACAAAGCTGACTCTGACGGCTCCGTCGGAACCTCCTGACGGTCCGCCGATCGGCGCCGACGATGACTTCGAGATCCGCTGACCTGTTCCTGCTTGAATTCGGGGTTGGATACACTCCAATCGAACGAGTTATAATGCAGTACTGATGCAGTTTGGGGCACCGCTGTTCTATATGGAATCTCGTTGCCCGGCGCTTTCCACTATTATGGTGGGCATCCGCCTATAGATTTCTAGCGGTGAGGTTTCCCATGAAGCTGTTCGCCGTGGTTTTTCTCGGCGTTTCCGTTCTTGTTCCCGCCGGCTTTGCCCATGCCGTGACGCCAGAGGAAGCAAGGACGGCCTGGTTTCAACAACCCGCTCCGCAAAGCTCGCCACCACCCGCCGCCACTCCTGCGCCGGACAAATCGAAGATCGTCTATGTCAGCGACTTCGAGCTGGACGCGGTGGACGGAAACGGCAAATTAGAAAAGAGCGTTCCCGCGATCCCGCCATCTGCCGCGGCACCGTTGGACCCCAAGAGAGAACAAGGTCCGGTCGAGAAAGCCGGCAGGCTCGTCGATTTCATGTCCGCAACCCTGGTGAAGGAGCTGGAAAGAGCCGGGTACTCGGCCCACCGGTTGCGACCGGGAGATACGCGACCCTCCGACGGCATACGAATCAGTGGAATCTTCGGCGAACCTGACGAGCAGAACCGGCTGCGCCGGGCGGTCATGGGCGCGATCACGGGTGACGGCAAGATGGCGTTATTCGTCGGCATCAGCAACCTGGCGCGGCCGGATCAAGCGCTGTACGCCGCAGCCGATCCGCGGAACGGCGAGAACAAAGCGGGCGCGACGATCACCGTAAGCTCTTATGCGCCGGTGGCAAAATTCGAAATCGAGAAAAATACAACGGAAAAAGATGTGAAGGATACCGCGACCGGTATCGTCGCGGACTTAAGCGCGCTGCTCAGCGCGAACGTCGTCGCCTTGACCCAATAGATCTGCCGAAAAGCACCTTCCTTCAAATCAACCCGAAAACCGTGTGCCGCGGAGGTTTTGGCTGCGTTGCCCCGTGCAGCAGGAGCCGGCTGCGACCCTAGTGATTCTCGGCACCACTGGCGTGCCCAATGCGCCTGAAAATAATACGATTGGGGACCAGACCGATGGCTGGGTGGCGTCGTCTATAAGGGCGAGAGAGAGGGTATGTCCATGCGATTGCACAATGTGTTTGTTTCGATGGTAGCGTTTACGGCGTGCGGACTGCTATTGTCGGCTGCGCCCGTTAGATCTCCATCCTCATTGCAAACTCCACCGGCGATTCCGGCACTGCCAGCAATCCCTGCCGTGGCCGCGCCGCCGGTTGCGCCGCTTTTACCGGCCGAGATTGCTATTCCGGCGGAGCCGGCGGTGCCCGCTGCTCCTGGTGCGCCGGCGACCCCTGCGGTCCCGTCGATACAAACGATGAGGCGAGGCGGTTCCCGGTCATGGCATCACGACGAGCCGGTTTCCGATTGCTCCGCGCTCCATATGGAGTTTCATGATGAAGAAGCGGTTCGTGAGTCCGAGGAGCGCACGCTTTCCAAGGGCGAGGCTAAGGTCTTGCGCGTCGATGAACTGGAGAATGGCGGGATACAGTTGCAGGGCTGGGACCAGGACGGGTATTTGGTTACGGCGTGCAAGGCTGCGGACGCCACCCGGGGCGACGCGAAGCAGTTGTTGTCGGAAATCAAACTTTCCGTGCAAGGCGGCCAGATTTCCGTGACCGGGCCGGCGCGGCACAACGATTGGACAGTATTCCTATTGATTCGCACGCCGCGGGCGGCGGAAGTCGAACTGAAGGCGCACAATGGGCCGGTTTCCCTTTACAAAGTAGACGGCAAGATCACCGCGCGCGGCGTAAACGGGCCGATCTCGATGGCAGACTGCACGGGCGAAGCTGATATTTCGGCGGTGAACGGACCCATCAGCTTTTCCGGTGCGGGCGGGAAACTGCGGCTGCACACCGAGAATGGACCGATCAGCGTGGCGCTTAGCGGGTCCAATTGGAGCGGAGGCGGTTTGGTCGCCGACGCGATCAACGGTCCACTGACCCTTAGCCTGCCATCGGGATTTCAATCCAGCTTCCTGGTGGAATCGAACGGCCACACGCCCATGAGTTGCCACGCCAGCATTTGCGATGCTGCGCGCAAGACGTGGGACGATGATCACCGCCGGATCGAGTATGGAAGCGGGACGCCGGTGATACGGCTGTCTACGGAGAACGGGCCGATTTCGGTGAATGCGCTGTAGGGACCTCGGATGAGCCCGAAAGGCTGCAGGGCCTACAGACTCCGCACTGCGCTACCGGTTGGAACGGCGAAACTCGAAACTACCAGCGTAACCTGCACATGGGCCGGGGGAGTGGCGAGTTTCGATTTTCGTATTTGGAGTTTCGGAAGTAAGATTTGCCCATGCTGCTCGACGAGCGTGTGGGGCAAGTAACGACCGAGGCAGAGGCTGTACGCTTCGCTCTCGATCTGTATGGACTTGAAGTCGCCGCAAAAACGCTGCCCGGCGAATACGACGACAACTTTTATCTGACCACCATTGAGAAGACGGTGCCGGAGAACAGCGCCTCGCAGTTTGCGCGGCTGCCGTGCAGCTCCGCTCCACCTCGGCCCGAAGGGTCTGCGTTTGTGCTGAAGGTGATGCACCCGGCGCGAGAGGAATCGCTAGTCGACCTGCAATGCCGCGCGCTACAGCACCTGGCGCAGCGCGCGCCACACCTTACTCTGCCACGCGTAACCCTCACAAAGAACGGCGAAGCGTTCACCACGGTCAACTCAGCCGACGGCGCGGCGCGTCTGGTGTGGCTGCTGGCCTACGTTCCCGGGGTGGTGCTTGCAAACGCGAAGCCCCACTCGGCGGAGCTTCTCGCGAGCCTGGGAGGGTTGCTGGGCGAGATGGATACCGCGCTGGTGGAGTTTTCGCACCCTGGGGCGCAGCGAGAGCTCAAATGGGATTTCGCGCGCGCAGGTTGGATTCGCGACCATCTGCACTTGATCGCGGATTCCGAGCGCCGCGCGCTGGTGGAAAAGTTCCTGACTCTGTACGACGCGGAAATTGTGCCGGTGATGGGGAGGTTACGGCGCAGCGTGGTGTACGGCGATGCCAACGATTACAACGTGCTGGTCGGTGATGCTTGGCCGGTACCGCGTCAGGTCGCGAGCGTCATCGATTTCGGGGACATGCACGAGACGTTCACCGTCTCGGAGGTGGCCATTGCGGCGGCCTACGCGATCTTGGGAAAGAAGGAGCCGCTACGAGCAGCAGCTGCGGTCGTTGCCGGATATCACCGGGCGTTTCCGCTGACCGAACTGGAAGTGGGCATTCTCTACGCGCTGATTGGAACGCGGCTGGCGGTCAGCGTGATCAATTCAGCGCAGCGCGCCACCGTGAAGCCTGACGATTCCTACGTGACCATTACCGAAGCGCCGGCCTGGGAGGCGCTCGCACGGCTGGCGCAGATTCATCCGCGGTTCGCACACTACACGTTCCGCGAAGCTTGCGGGTTGCAGCCGGTGCCGAAGAGCGGGGCGGTGCGGAAGTGGCTGGCGGCGCATTCGAGCACCGCGGCTTCGCCGCTGGACGTAGATCTGCGGCGAGCGCCGAGCCTGGTTTTTGATCTGGGTGTGGGAAGCGCGTTTTTAGGCGCTGATCCGGGCGCGGGGACCGAGACGCTCACCGAAAAGATTTTCGCGGAGTTGAAGAGGGCTGGCATCAGCGCCGGGGTCGGGCGATACAACGAACCACGGCTGCTCTACAATTCTCCGCTTTTTGGTGCGAGCAGCAATGCGACGGACGAGCGTCGCACGATTCACCTGGGCATCGATCTTTTCGTGGCCGCCGGCAGTGCGGTCTATGCGCCCCTGGAAGGGGTCGTCCACGCGGCGGCGAACAACACTGCGGAGAAAGATTACGGCCCGGTGGTGATTCTGCGGCATGGCCCCGGAGAGGGCCAGGAATTCTTCACATTGTATGGACATTTGACGAAAGAATCGCTGGCGAAACTGCGAGCAGGTCAGGCAATCGCCCGGGGAGAACGGATTGGGCGCGTCGGAGCGGTGCAGGAAAACGGCGGCTGGCCACCGCATCTGCATTTCCAGGTGATCGTGGACCTGCTGGGTCGCGGAACGGATTTCCCGGGGGTTGCGTTCGCGACCGAGCGGGGGGTTTGGACGGCTCTTTCGCCCGATCCCAATTTGTTGCTGGGGCTCACCGGACAACGATTGGTGGTGGAAGAGAAAGATGCCGCGGAAACATTGGCGGTGCGCAAGAATCTGCTCGGACGAAACCTCCGCGTGTCGTACCAGCGGCCCCTGAAGATCGTTCGCGGATGGAAGCAGTATCTCTACGATGAGACCGGGCGGGCTTACCTGGACGTCTACAACAACGTGCCGCTGGTGGGCCACAGCAATCCACGCGTTGCGCACGCGGCTCAGGGCCAGCTTGGCCTGCTAAATACAAATACTCGCTACCTGCACGACAACGTGCTCCGGTACGCGGAGCGGCTTACGGAGCTTTTGCCGGAACCTCTGCGCGTTTGCTATTTCCTAAATTCCGGCAGTGAGGCGAACGAACTGGCGTTGCGACTTGCGCGCACACACACGGGCCGTGAAGACGTGATGGTGCTGGAGCATGCGTATCACGGGCACACCAACACGTTGATCGACATCAGTCCCTACAAATTTGACGGGCCGGGCGGGAGTGGACGCAAGCCGTGGGTACATGTGGCGCCGATTGCCGACGACTATCGCGGGAGGTATCGCCGCGGAGAAGCGGATGCCGGAGCGAAGTACGCGCAGCATGTTGGAGACATCCTTGGCTGCGCGCGAAAGGAGGGGCGCGAGATTGCCGCATTTATTGCGGAGACGTTGCCAAGCGTCGCTGGGCAGATTGTTTTTCCGGCAGATTATTTAAAGGAAGCGTATTTGTTGGTGCGCGCGGCCGGCGGGGTGTGCATCGCGGACGAGGTCCAAGTGGGATTCGGACGACTGGGGACACACTTCTGGGGATTCGCGGCGCAGGGCGTGGTACCGGACATCGTAGTGCTGGGCAAGCCGATCGGGAACGCCTTTCCGCTGGCGGCAGTGATTACTACGCCGGAGATTGCGGCTTCGTTTGCGAACGGTATGGAATTTTTCAGCACGTTTGGCGGCAATCCGGTGGCGTGCGCGGCGGGGCTGGCGGTGCTCGATGTGTTGCGAGAGGAGCGCCTGCCAGAGAACGCGCTACGCGTCGGCCGGCACTGGATGAATCGACTCCAGACCCTGCAGCAACGGCACGCATTGATCGGCGACGTGCGGGGCTCCGGGCTATTCCTGGGCATCGATCTGGTGAGTGACCGGGAATCCCGGGCGCCAGCGACCGAACAGGCGGAGTACGTGGTGGACCGGTTGCGCGAGCGCGGCATCCTGGCGGGAACCGACGGCCCGCACCATAACGTGATCAAGCTGCGGCCGCCGTTGATTTTTTCGGAAGCGGACGCGGATCTGTTCGTGGAAACGTTGGATTTGGTGTTGCAGGAAGACGCCGCGCAGCCGAAGGCCACGACCAGGCTGATGTCCACGGCAACGTCGGCGTAGACATGGCGCATCCAACGCGCTATGTTTTCAGTTCGCACCCGACGCCACGGCGCGTGTTCCCGTGCGCATACGCGCTCAGAGGCTAATCGAATGGGACGTAGATTTGTTCGAGCGATTTTCTGTTTCTTTCCCTTGGTGTTCCTGTGCGCGCCCATAGAGCACGCGCAGACGGCGCCCGAGAGCACGGTAGAGCCGCGCCCGGAGGTGTCTAACTCGGCAGGTTGTGAGGAAGCGCCGCAGGAAGATGCGTTGGTATCTACCTGTGCTCCCGCAACCCAAGCGGAACACGAGGACATTCCTGTGGTTCCCCTGGTGGCCCAGCCAACTGCAAACATTGCCCTTGCGATCCCTACGGGTACGCCGATTCGTATCGCGCTCGATCAGCGGACGCGGGTCGATCATGCTGGCGAGCTCGTGCATGGGAAGGTAATCGAAACGGTGTACGCGTTCGACCAGCCGGTCATTCCCGCAGGGACGGTGGCAACGGGTAGGGTCGTCAACGTCGCCGGGGTTGCTGCGGTGAAGCGGGCCCTGGCGTATAGCAATGGCAATTTCTCTCCCTATCACAAGTATGTGGTGACGTTTGACACCTTGACGCTGCCGGACGGCAAGAACCTTGCCGTGGCGACGACGGTGTCAGCGGGAAGCGCCGATGTAGTGCATCTAGTTAGCAACCCTGAGAAGGAAAAGCAGAAGGGCGTGGCGGGTCAAGCCACGGACAGGGCCAAGCAAGAGGCAAAAGGCAAGATCCAGGAGGCCAAAGACCAGGTGCATGATTCGTGGCAAAAGATCACGGCACCGGGGAAAATGCACCGGTTGAAGGAATTCATGTTGGCGCAGTCGCCTTACCGGCGGCAATATCTCGAGCCTGGAACCCGCTTTGTCGCCGATTTGAACGCGCCATTGAGTTTCGGAGAAGCCACGCGATCGGGCGAACAACTGGCCAGTATAGGCAACGCCCCGGTGGCGGATAGCACGCTCAAAGCCCGGCTGGTGGCGGAAGTGAGTTCGGCAACTGCTTTGAGAGGCACGGAAGTTGCCGCGATTCTGACCGAACCGCTGTATTCGCCGTCGCACCAATTGCTTTTACCGGCCAACAGCCGTTTGATCGGCGAAGTGGTGCAGGCCAAGCCCGCGCGGATGATGCATCACAATGGCGAATTGCGCGTGATCTTTGAGCGCATTGAAACCCCGGAAGACGTGCAGCAGGCGGTGCTTCAGACGCAGAAGCAGGCAGAGGCCAGAGTGGAAAATGTGCCATTGCGGCCGCACGTGCGATCCCAAGCGATGATCGGCAACCTGGAAGGCGTGGAAGTGGACCGCAAGGCCAATATGAAGTTGGATGAAGAGGGTGGCGCGCGGACCACCGACAGCAAGACACGGTATTTGTCGACCGGACTGGCAGTGTTACTGGCGGCTGCCGCGGCGCATCCGGATGGCGAGCATGGAGCGGTGGACGCGGGTGGCGATCCGGGAGTGCGCACTGCCGCGGGCGGATCCGGATTTCGATTGACTGGGGCGCTGCTGAGCCTGGCAGTGAAGTCCACGCCGGTTTCGATCGCGTTTGGGGCTTACGGGGCTTCGTCGTCGATCTACACAAATTTCCTGTCGCGCGGGCACGATGTTGTATTGCCGAAGGATACGCCCATGGAGATTGGGTTTGGGGCGCCGCACGCAACGCCGCCTGCCCAATCTAAGGCCCAGTAAGGCACCGGCGCTCCGGACTGCCTTTGGCACCGAGTGGCCTCCTACTCCAAATAATATTACCGAACCACATAGTTGCAGCGCGCACCACGCAAGCTGGATGAATGCCTCCCTCAGTTGGCGCGAGGATCGATGCAATCGCGCGGTAAGGCGTAAGGACGGTGAGACGGGCGGGCCATCGGGGTGCTCGGAACACGCGTTGCGCTACCCGAGGAAAACAAGAAATTGTCCCAAAAGGTGCTGGAAACGAGGCTCGATTGTGAGGCGAGTTCTCTCTCGGACAGACCCTGCGCCGGAGAATTTTCCCATTCGGAACCGGATGGTGGCGGGCCCGGCCCAAGGCAACTTACTGCTGGCGGTATCGTTTGAACTCGTCGGAGAAGAAAAATATACGAATTGCCAAGTTCGGACCAGGCAGTGCATATTGATGACATCGTGGAACGATCCGGCTTGAACTGTTCGGAGGTTCTGGCTACCCTTTTTAATCTGGAGAGGAAAGGGATCGTGCGGCAGATGTCGGGCAAGCAGTTTACTAGAGTGTTGTGCTAGTCCGGCTAGTCCCCGAAAGCTCTTGAGAGGATTGAAGTTGCACGGCACCGCAAGACGGCGATGAATCCGCCGCCGGGTTTGCCGCATCTGGTAGTGGTAGCGAGAAGGACACACGCCCTGCCGCTGGGCCTTCCTGCAGAAGAATCCGGAGTTACAAAGACAAGATGGGACGTTCGCTGGTAATCGTGGAATCGCCTGCAAAGGCGAAAACGATCAACAAATACTTGGGACGGGACTATACCGTCAAAGCGTCGATCGGGCACGTCATGGACCTGCCAAAGAAGACCATCGGTATCCGTCTGCCCGACGAGCCAAAGAAAAAGAACAAGGGCAAGGGGAAAAAAGGCAAGGCGGCCGCCGCGAAGCCGCAAAAGCCGATTACCCTCGATGATGCCAAAATTTTCGAGCCAACCCTGCAGATTATTGCGGGCAAAGGCAAGGTCATCAATGATTTGAGAAAGTCGGCGAATACGGCCGACGCGGTATACCTGGCGGGCGACCCGGACCGTGAGGGTGAAGCCATATCGGCGCATCTGGCGATGGTGCTGTCCAAGCCGATGAAATACGAGGAAGCCGAACCGTCGGGCAACGGCCGCTTTGGCAAGAACGGGAAGAACGGAGCCAACGGGAAGGAACAAGAGGCCGAAGCCAAATCGACTAAAGGCAAGAAAGGCAAAGACAAGGACGAGATCAAGGTACCCGCGATTGATCCGAAGAAGATTTTCCGCGTCACGTTTAACGAGATTACGCCCAAGGCGATCCGCGCGGCGTTTGAGAAGCCGCGGCAGGTGGACTCAAACCTGGTGGATGCGCAGCAGGCACGCCGGGTATTAGATCGCATCGTGGGGTACAAGATTTCGCCGTTGTTGTGGGACAAAGTGCGCCGCGGGCTTTCCGCAGGGCGGGTACAGACAGTGGCGCTGCGTTTGATTGTGGAGCGCGAGCTGGAGATCCGGGCGTTCGTGCCGGTGGAGTACTGGTCGATCCACGCCATGCTGGATGCGGGGCAACCGCCGATCTTCGAAGCGAAGCTGAGCAAGTACAAGGGCGAGGATTTAGAGGTATCGAACCAGGAAGCGGCAGACCAGATTGTCCGGACGGTGAGCGAAGCGAAGTGGCAGGTTGCGTCGGTGGCGCAGCGGGAAAAGAAGCGGAATCCGCCGCCGCCGTTTACGACCTCGAAATTGCAGCAAGCGGCTTACAACCGGCTGCGATATACGGCGAAACGCACGATGGGAATCGCGCAGCGCTTGTATGAAGGCGTGGAGATGGGTGAAGAGGGGTCCGTTGCGCTGATCACGTACATGCGCACGGATTCGGTGCACGTTTCGAACGACGCGCTGGCACAGGTGCGGGAGCTGATTCCGGAGCGGTTCGGGTCGAGTTACCTGCCAGAGAAGCCGAACTACTACAAGTCGAAGAAGGATGCGCAGGAAGCGCACGAGGCGGTGAGGCCGACAGATGTGTCGCGCACGCCTGAAGATGTGCGGAAGTATCTGGACGACGACCTGTTCAAGTTGTACCAGCTGATCTGGCAACGATTTGTGGCTTCACAGATGTTGCCGGCGATTTTCGACCAGACGACCATCGATATTTCTGCCGGCGACTACACGTTCCGGGCTACGGGCTCGGTGCAGAAATTCGACGGGTACTTGCGGGTGTACCAGCTGCCGGTGGCTGCGGCGGACCGCGAGGAGGACGAGAAGGATGACGACGGCGAGGGAAAGACGCTGCCGCGCGTGGAGGAAGGGCAGGTACTGCGCCTGGAACAGATCCGGCCGGATCAGCATTTTACCGAGCCGCCGCCGAGATATACGGAAGCAACGCTGGTAAAGGATCTAGAGGAAAAAGGGATCGGGCGGCCGTCCACGTACGCTTCGATTATTTCGACCATCGTCGAGCGCGAGTATGTGCGGAAGGACCAGGGAAGATTTACGCCGACGATGTTGGGGGAACGAGTCAGCATTTTGCTGGTGAAAAGTTTTGACGATGTGTTCGATGTGACGTTTACGGCGCGGTTGGAAGAGGAACTCGACGAGATCGAGGAAGGCAAACTGCCGTGGCGTGACGCGGTGAGAGAGTTCTGGGAGAAATTTGTCGTCGATCTGGCGAAGGCCGGCGACGAAATGATTTCGTACAAGGCGGGCATTCCGACCGGGAAGACCTGCGAGAAATGCGGGCAGGGCGAACTGCTGGAGCGCATCAGCCGGCACGGATTCTTTCTGGGTTGCTCACGCTATCCGGATTGCGATTTTATTCAGGATATGGCGCCGGAGCTGGTGGATGACGGCGAGAGCAAGACCGAATATTGCGAGAATTGCGGTAAAGAAATGTTGCTGAAGCGCGGGCGGTTTGGAGCGTTTCTGGCGTGCAGCGGGTATCCGGATTGCAAGACCACGCGTCGGCTGGTGGAAGGTACACGGATTGCGCACCAGCCGGACGAGCCGCTGGAAGAAAAATGCACGCTGTGCGGGAATCATCTGATCAAGAAGCACGGGCGCTTTGGGGAATTCATTGGGTGTTCCGGCTATCCAAAGTGCAAGTACACGCGGCCGATCACCATGGGGATCAAGTGCCCGAAGTGCAGCGAAGGTGAGTTTGTGCGGCGTGGGAGCGCGGGCAAGGGTGGGCGGGGACGGCCCCGAGTCTTCTACGGGTGCTCGCGATATCCAGATTGCGATTTTACAACGCCTCATATGCCGATGCCGGAGCCGTGCCCGAAGTGCGGGGCGCCGTTTATCGTGGAGAAGAAGTCGAAGATTGGGACCGTGCATACTTGCATCAAGGAAGGCTGCGATTGGGAGCAGCTTGCACCGGAAGCTCAGCCGGCGGCACAGCCCGAAGAAGCTACGCCGGTGGGCGCCAAGCCCTGACCCAGGGTGGCGCATTTCGATCACGCCAAAATTGCGAATCACGCCAACCAACGGCTGGTAAACCGGACAGAACCGAGTAGGTGCGCCAGAGACTATGGGACGCGGCTATACTAGGGTGAGTTGATGTCCCGGAAACGCGCCGAATGAAGCAGTCCGCCGACAAATTCCTGCAATACATGAGTTCGGTGAAGAACTCCTCACCGCACACAATCTTGAATTACGGCAGGGATATTCGTCAATTTCTGGAGTACCTTTCGCCGCCCGGCGAACGGCCGCCTGCGCTGACAGATGTCCACCATAACCTTATTCGCGAGTTTGTCGGGCACCTGCACGATCAGGGGCTGGAGAAGAGTTCCATCGCCCGAAAGCTGGCGGCCCTACGATCGTTTTTCAAGTATTGCGTTCGCGAAGGATTGCTGAAGGAAAATCCGGCGCGGCTGGTTCCGACGCCCAAATTGCCAAAGCGTATACCGTCGGTGCTGTCGGCGGAGGAAATGAACAACTTTTTAAACCAACTCGCGGCGATGGAAGCGCCCGCCAGCTCTGGTCCCGTGCCAACACGGAAACGAAGGCGCGCGGCTGCTTTGGCGCAACCACAGGAACCGACGATTTTCAAAGAAGGCGGGCTGTTCCTGCGCAGGGATCGAGCGTTGCTGGAATTGTTGTACGCCGCCGGCCTTCGCGTGAGCGAGCTTACCGGATTGAATTTGTCGGACATCGATCAAAAGGAGCGCATGCTGCGAGTGCGGGGCAAGGGAAACAAGGAGCGCATCGTGCCCTACGGCTCGAAGGCCCAAAATGCGCTGGATACGTACTGGCCTTTGCGGGCCGAGCTGCTGCTGCAGAAAGCGGCGGCGCGAGGGGGACGGAGCGGACCTCCGCACTTGCAGGCGGTCTTCCTGAATTACGCGGGGCGGCGGCTGACACAGCGTTCGGTGGGGCGCTTGGTTAAGAAGTATGTGCGGCTTGTGAATATTAACTGGGACCTGCACCCGCACTCGTTGCGTCACGCGTTCGCAACGCACTTGCTGGCGGACGGAGCGGATTTAAGAGCGATTCAGGAGTTGCTGGGACACCAATCGCTTTCGACCACGCAGAAATATACGCATGCTTCGATTCGGCAATTGATGGAGATTTACGACAAATCGCATCCCCACGCCTGAGTTTTGACCCGAACTAGCCTGGCTCGACAATCTTGCTGCGATCGCGCGCAGCACTCCTTTAGACCCACGCCCTCGGGTAGAGCTGCTCCCCTGCAGGGTAGAAACGTCCACGACCTAAAGACCGGAACTTTGAGACAATTGCGGGTTTATCGCTTTGTCGTTTGATTCGCAGACGGAGATTTGGGCGGGTTACGGTCGTCGTGGATCGAAGAAATGGGGACCCGATGAAATGGCGAGCACTGGTCGCCGGTGTGGCGCTGTACCTGATTGCTCTTCACGGATTTGGAGTTGGAGCTTTGCGCGCGCAGGACAATTACGAGATTCAGGTGTACGGGTCCGACATGGTCGAATCCGGCCACACCATGGTCGAATTGCACAGCAACTTCACGATCGATGGTTCCAAAACGATGGTGGATGGCGTCTTGCCTACGAATCACGTTCAGCACGAGACAATCGAGATTACCCACGGCATTAACAATTGGATGGAGGTGGGGTTCTATATTTTTACGTCGGAGAAGAGCGGCCAGGGGGCGCAGTGGGTTGGCGATCATATTCGACCGCGGGTGAGAATTCCCCCGAAATGGAAATGGCCGGTGGGCTTGAGCTTATCGAACGAGATCGGGTACCAAAGGCGAAAGTTCTCCGTGGACACTTGGACCTGGGAGATACGGCCGATCGCGGATAAGCAAATCGGGCGATGGTACTTCTCGTTGAATCCCACGCTGGACCGCTCATTTCATGGGGCGAGCGTAAATCAGGGCGTGGTTTTTTCGCCAAACTTCAAGTTCAGCTATGACTTCACGAAGAAAATCACCGGCGGGCTGGAGTATTACGGGTCGGTTGGACCGGTGAACGGGTTCGTGGCGTTGAATCAGCAGCAGCACCAGATTCTTCCGGCGATTGACCTCAACCTGTCACCGAAATGGGAAGTGAACTTCGGGCTGGGAGTGGGACTGACGCGTTCCACGGATCACTTGATCGCGAAGATGATACTCGGGTATCGTTTCGACTTCTGATTTGGGAACTGCGGGAGACGGCCCTGGATTACCACTTGGCTCAAATCAATATCGGCCGCTTGGTTGCACCGATCGACGACCCTCAAGTTGCGGAGTTTGTCGCGGGACTGGAGCCGATTAACGCGCTGGCCGATCGGGCGCCTGGATTTGTGTGGCGGTTGCAGTCGGCGTTGGGAAACGCAACGGATATCGCTTACAGCGATGATCCGTTCATGATACTGAACATGTCGGTATGGCAGTCGCTTGCGGCGTTGCGAGATTTCACGTACCGGTCCGACCATGTTCGATTTTTTCGCGATCGCGCCAAATGGTTCGTCAAGTTGGACAAGCCCATCTACTGTTTGTGGTGGGTGCCGGCGGGGCATCGGCCGACGGTCCGCGAGGGCCGCGAACGGTTAGAGCACTATCAGATGTATGGAGCGACGCAATTTTCTTTCTGGTTTTCACAACCGTTTCCGGAGCCAGCGGATGAAGGTGTTTGCGCGTAGACGCGCCCTTGCGCTTCACGATCACTTCACGTCCATCACGTTGTGAAGAGGACTTGCACCTCCTAGCTGACAAACCTGCTCGGCATACCGGAAAAACGGCTGGCAGCGCTTGCTGCCAGCCGTTCCATTTCATGTGCTGTTTTTTCGAATTACGCGTTGTTACCGGTGGCCGCCGCCGTGCCCCCCACCACCGTGGAAGCCGCCGCCACCACCACCGTGGAAGCCACCACCGTGAAATCCGCCGCCGCCGCGCGCCGCGAACCCGCCGCCCGCGTAACCGCCATGTCCATAATTGCCGCCGCCACGGCCATAGTTGCCGCGTCCGTAGAATCCTCCGCGACCGCCGTAGTATCCACGACCGCCGTAGAACCCGCGTCCGCCGTAGTAGCCTCGACCGTAAAACCTGCGACCGTAGAATCCACGACCGTAGTAGCCGTGGAACCAGGGGCCCGCACCGATAAAGACGCCGCCCGCGAACCAGTCAGGCCCGTAATAGCCGTAAGGGGCGCACGCATAGGGGTAATAACCGTAATAGCCGTATGCACATGCAGGTGCGGCATATCCGTAATCTGGGCCAACTCCGATACCAACGGCTACTTGCGCGTGAGCGAAGGAAGCGCAGAACATGCAAACCACCAGTAAACCTGCAATTCTTAGGAATTTCATGACTTGGGACCTCCTTTTGAGATCCGCAACTTCTTCAAGGCGTTACCGGGCTTCGGAGGCTTATTCCCTTCCGATCCCTCACCCTATTAAACTCCCAAACGGGCAAAAAGTTGCACGAAGAATTTTTGTTCGCGTTGACGCTGTGGGCGGAAAGCCCGTATAATTGCGGTTTGCCTTAGCGCTTGGAGGATTGATGTACGCCGTCATTAAGACCGGGGGAAAACAGTATCGCGTCGCGCCCGGCGACACCATTCGAATTGAACGAGTTAAGGGAGATGTGGGCGAGAAAGTGACCTTCGGCTCCGTTCTGGCGGTGCACAACGACGAGAAGAAGATTCTCTCGGGTGACGATGCGTCCAAAGCGACTGTGACCGGGAAGATTGTGAGCCACGGGCGGAGTAAGAAGGTTACCGTTTTGAAGTTCAAGAAGACGAACCAGTACAAGATTTCGCGGGGGCACCGGCAGAATTATACGGCGGTGCAGGTTAGCGACATTAAGTTGTAAGCGTTGGGGTGTTGTGGTTCGCTGGGCTGAAGCCCGGCGCCTACATTTTCAGAAATAAGAAAAGGAATGCGTCATGGCACATAAGAAGGGCGGCGGCTCCTCTACAAATGGCCGCGATTCACATGGGCAGAGACTAGGCGTGAAGCGCTTCGGCGGTCAACACGTTAATGCGGGCACGATTCTGGTGCGGCAGCGCGGGACAAAACACCAGGCGGGCGTGAACGTCGGACAGGGCAAGGACGACACGCTCTTTGCGTTGGTCACTGGCATCGTAAAATTTGAGGATAAGGGCCGGCACGGGCGGTTCATCAGCGTGCACCCGGCCGAGCAGGGGAAGCCCGCTGCTGCCGTGAACTAAATCAGGTTTCTACTGAGGCGGTTCGGCGTGTGCCGGACCGCCTTCGTGTTTTCAGGGAGCCGGAAGGACGCCCCCTTTCTCTGTCAGGGTAACCTGCAGTGCGCCCCATGACCTCGGTTCTTCCGTGATCCCCGTGCATCTAAGGTTTGGAGTGTTTTTTCGTGTTTGTAGACGAAGCTAAAATACTGGTGAAGGCAGGGAACGGCGGCGATGGCTGCGTCGCGTTTCGGAGGGAGAAGTTTGTTCCGCGAGGCGGCCCTTCGGGCGGCGACGGTGGTCACGGCGGCAGCATTTATCTGGAAGCAAATCCGAACGATAACACGCTGCTGCGATATCGCTACAACCGCGAATTCAAGGCGGACCGGGGACGGCACGGCGAAGGCTCAAATTGCAGCGGGCACTCCGGCGCGGACCTGATCCTGCACGTACCTGTCGGCACGCTGGCGTTCAACGAGCAGACTGGGGAAACCGTCGCGGACCTGGCTACGCCTGGCCAGCGTGTATTGATCGCGCAGGGCGGGCGCGGCGGGCGCGGCAACCAGCATTTCGCCAAGCCTTGGCACCAGGCACCCCGTGAGCATGAAGAGGGTCATGCGGGAGAAGAACGGCACCTCCGGCTTGAATTGAAGTTGCTGGCCGACGTGGGGCTGGTGGGGTTTCCCAACGCGGGCAAGTCCACTTTGATTTCAGTGATCTCGGCGGCGCGGCCGAAGATTGCGAACTATCCTTTTACAACTCTGGAGCCGAACCTGGGTGTGGTGAACGCGGATGGCGGCACAGGAAAACAAGGCCGCGAGCTGGGCCGGACGTTTGTGGTCGCGGATTTGCCAGGATTGATCGAGGGGGCGCATGAAGGCGCGGGCCTGGGCATTCGATTCTTGCGTCATGTGGAGCGCACGCGTTTGCTGGTGCACCTTATCGATACCAGCGATACGTCGGACGCCGATCCCGTTCACTCGTTCGAGATTATTTCGGGCGAGCTGCGGGCGTTCAGCGAGGCTCTGACGGAAAAACCGGTGATCGTGGTGGCGACCAAGCTGGATGCAACCACAGATCGGGAACGGCTCGATGCCCTGCGTGAGTTTTGCAGCGAGCATCGTTTGGAATTTTACGCAATCTCGGCGGCGACCGGAGAAGGCGTTCGCGAATTGGTGCGGGCCATCGCCGATGCGTTGGACAAGATTCCGAAGCCTGCGCCGGATTCCGCGATGGACCTGGAGCACGAAGCTCACGCGGGTACTGGTGCCCACGTTCGTAGCGAAGTCAGCACTGCACGTGGTAACACATCGACTGCTCCCGTCAAGGATCTATGAGAAAATGTAACAAACGTCCTTGGGAGGGGTATTGACCACCGCGCAAGCGCAGCGCACCGCCGCAAAACATCAGCCTCGTCGTATCGCGCTCTTTGGGGGATCGTTCGATCCCATTCACAACGGCCATCTGGCCGTAGCCCGCGCCGCCGACCGGCGCTTTAATTTCGATCAGATTCATTTTGTTCCGGCCAGCCGACCGCCTCACAAGCTGAAGCAGCATTTGGCTCCGTTTCCGCATCGTTTTGCAATGGTGGCGCTGGCGTGCGCCGAACATCCGCACTTCGTTCCGTCGGTGGCGGAGGCGGGCGATGATTTCAGCGGCGCGCAACTGCACTACTCGGTTGATACCGTGCGTTACTTTCGGCATGCCTATCACGGGCACGGCGATCGCATTTACTTCATCATTGGTGCGGACGCGTTCCTGGATATACCAATGTGGAAGGAATACGAGACTTTGCTGGGACTGTGCGATTTCATCGTGGCTACCCGGCCGGGAATTCGCATCGAGGCGCTGCGGCTGGTGATTCCGCCGGACCTGATGGCGCGTGGCGGAGTTCGCAAAGATGTGGAAGCGGTGCACGAGTCGAGCATCGTTGCGCACCTGCACCGCACTTCGGTGTATTTGCTCGACAACGTGTCGAGCGAAGTTTCGGCAACGGATATACGCCGCCGTTGTCAACGCAGCCAGGACATTCATGGACTTGTTTCGGCACGCGTCGAGGAATACATTCTCAAACAGGACCTATACCGTTGAACATAAGCTCGTTGCCAGAAACCGTACGCCTCGCGATCGAGGCCGCGCAGAATAAAAAGGCTTCAGGAATCACGGTGATCGACCTTCGTGAGGTCGGCGCTTTCACTTCGTATTTCGTGATCTGCACGGGTTTCAGCACGCCGCAGGTGCAGGCGATTTGTTCGGAGGTCGAAGAGCAGCTCCACAAGCACGCGAAGCGCTCGCCCGAACATCGCGAAGGGCGCGGCTCGGCGGAGTGGGCACTGCTGGACTTTGGTGGGTTCGTGGTGCACGTTTTTGGCGAACAAGCGCGCCGATATTACGACCTGGAACGGTTGTGGCGCTCCGCGCCTAAATTGGAGATTCCGGATGCGCCGGACGGTCCATCGGGCAAGGCCATACCGATCAGTGCCACTGCAGGCGGGACCCCACCTCACGGAGAAGCAGTTTCAAAATGACCACGGAGCGGCTGCCGTGGATCTCCGCAGACCCGGCGTCGTTGCGTCTGTTCGAACTAGCGCAAAAAGTTGCTGCTGCGCCGACTACCCTCCTAATCACAGGTGAAAGTGGCACCGGCAAGGACTACCTGGCGCGGGCCATCCACGAGATGGGCCCGCGGCGCGACGCGCCCTACCTGAAGATCGATTGCGCCAGCCTTCCACCACAACTGGTCGAAAGCGAATTGTTCGGCCACGAGAAGGGCGCGTTTACAGGGGCTGTGGAGCGAAAGCTCGGGCGGTTTGAGCTGGGCGGAGCCGGCACGATTGTGCTGGATGAAGTTGCGGCGCTTTCCTCGGTGGCACAAAGCAAGATGCTGCGTGTGCTGCAGGAGCGAGCGTTCGAACGGCTGGGTGGCACGGAGACTTTACGGATCGAGGCGCGGCTGATTGCGCTGACCAATGTGGACCTTTCAGCGGCGGTTGCGGCGGGTACGTTCCGCGAAGATCTTTTTTTCCGGCTGAACGTGTTGACGCTGAGCGTTCCGCCACTGCGCGAGCGTCGCGCCGATATTCTTGCGCTTGCCGATCACCTTCTGGAGGTGGTGCGCAATGTGCTTGGACGTCCGGCGGCGCAGTTAAGCGACGCGTCGCGCCGCTTGTTGGCTGCGTACGATTGGCCTGGCAACGTTCGCGAACTGCGCAATGGGCTGGAGCGTGCGGTGATTCTTTCCCGAACCGACGTCCTCGAACCGAAGGATTTTCCTGAAAACGTTCGCACCGCCGTACCTGGGCTGGCAGGCGCGGGAGCGCACCTTCGCTCGCTGGAAGAGGTCGAAAAAGAAGCGATTGCCGCGACGCTGGAGGCCACGCACTACAAGATCGGCCGGGCCGCCGAAATTCTGGGAATCAGCCGCAAGACCTTGCTGGAAAAGCGGAAGAAATACGAGCTGAAGTGAAGATTCGATTGCTGATGCTGGGCAAGACGCGGCGGCCCGAGATGCGCGTCCTGCTCGACGACTACGTAAAGCGGATCGGGCATCAATCGGCGATCGAAGTGACCGAAGTTCGCGATGCAGCGGCAGCGATCAAGAAAATCGACGCGGACCGCGCCGCGTTGGTGGTTTTTCTGGACGCCGGCGGCAAGAGTTTCAGTTCCGAAGCTTTCGCAGCGTGGCTTGCCGAACACCGGGACGGCGGTACGCGTGAGGTAATTTTTCTGTGCGGCGATGCAGGTGGCTTCCCTGATTCACTTCGCCAGCGTGCCCGCCAGAAAATATCGCTCGGCGCGATGACCTTTTCTCACGAACTTGCGCGCGTCATGCTAGCCGAACAAATCTACCGGGCGTTCGCAATCTTGTCCGGGAGCCCGTATCCGAAGTAGAGCTTTCCCGGAAGAAATGTTGTACAACCTTAAGATCATGCCGGCACGTATAGTTTCCGATGAAGGTAAACCTTCCGCGGCCATCGAAATCCCGCTGGAGAAGCCGCTTCCCGACTACGATCTCGACCAGATTGACCAGCCGACGCCCCGCGATGTTGACGGTATCCTGGTGTCGCAGGGTTTCCGCGACCTGGTGGATGACTCCCGCGGGATTTTGATGGATCTGCTTTCCAATGAACCGCGCACAGTGGACTCTTCGCACGGCCGGGCACTTAACCTGTCGCACGCGAACGAGCATTCGTTGCAGGTGGAGCAGCTTACGGGCGCAATTTGCCCGGGGGACGACGAAGTCTACCGCCCGGGTCTGTGGATCGTTTTGCGCGATGTGCACGCGAATCAGAAGGCCAGCCTTCCGCTGGCAACGCGGGAGCGCATCGCCGCCATCGCAAACGAATTCGTCAAACGCTTGGGACTGTAATCGCACCGAGCTTCACCACACAGGATCACTAAGACGAAACCATGCAAGAAGATAAGGGATTGCTTATCGTTTATACCGGGCCGGGCAAAGGAAAGACGACTTGCGCGCTCGGAACGGCGTTTCGCGCTGTCGGGCAAGGATTGCGCGCGCTGATGGTGCAGTTCATCAAGGGTTCGTGGCACTATGGCGAACTGGATTCGGCCAAAATGCTGGGCGACGACAAATTTGAGATTCGACCGATGGGGCGAGGCTTCGTAAAGGTGGGCGGAGCCGAGACCGATCCCGAAGACATCAAGATGGCCCAGGATTGTTGGGCTGCCGGGCGCGATGCGATTTACAGCGGGACCTACGATCTAGTGATCCTCGATGAAATCAACTACGTCATCAGCTATAAGATGCTGGACCCGGACGAGATTGTGGAGGGGCTCAAGGGGCGCCCGGAGAGCGTTCACGTGATCTGCACAGGCCGGAATGCGCATCCCAAGCTGGTCGAGATTGCGGACCTGGTCACGGAGATGCGCGAGGTGAAACACCCGTACACCAAAGGCTTTCTGGCCCAGCGTGGTATAGACTATTAGCGTTGGGTTTGCGGCCGCCTTGGTAAAGAGCGGCCTTTTTTGTCGGCCAAACAGGGGTTATCGCGGGCTGCGAATGGCATCTAACTATGGCTTGGTTTAAGCGCGATAAGAAGTCGATTGAACAGTCCACGCCGCCCGAGGAGCGCAAGGTGCGCACCGAAGGGCTGTGGGTTAAGTGCGAGTCGTGCCGGACCATCGTATTCCGGAAGGACCTAGAAGCGAATCTGCTCGTCTGCCCCAAGTGCGGATTTCATTTCAAAATGAACGCCAAGCAGCGGCTGGAGATGCTGCTGGACGGCCGCTGGACTGAGCACGACGCGCGGATGACCTCGACCGATCCGCTAAAGTTCGTGGACACCAAGCCGTATGCGACGCGACTGCGGGAAGCGCGCAAGAAATTGGGGATGAATGACGCCATCATCACCGCGGAGGGCCAGCTCGCCGGGCGCCCGGTCGTCTGCTGCGCCATGGAGTTCAATTTCATCGGGGGATCGATGGGCGCGGTGGTCGGCGAGAAGGTGACGCGCGGGATCGAGCTTTCGCTGGAGACTCGCCAGCCGCTGATCGTGGTCTCCTGCTCCGGCGGGGCGCGGATGATGGAAGGTACCATCAGCCTTATGCAGCTGGCGAAGGTTTCGGCGGCGCTGGCGCGGCTGGATGACGCCAAGGTGCCCTATATCTCCGTGCTGACCGACCCGACGACCGGAGGAGTTACGGCGAGCTTCGCCATGCTGGGAGATCTCAACATTGGCGAGCCTGGCGCACTGATCGGGTTCGCTGGACCCCGCGTGATTGAGCAAACGATCCGCCAGACGCTGCCCGACGGCTTTCAGCGCTCTGAATTTCTTCTCGAACACGGATTTCTCGACGCCGTTGTTCCCCGCAAAGAGCTAAAGAGCTTCATCGCTAGCTCCCTCGATCTGCTCTTAGGCTGACATGAACTACGACGCTTCTGTGCGTTACCTGCTTTCTCTTGGCAGAGAACTGGCTGCGCCGACGCAGGCAGCGGCTGCGAAGTTCGACCTTGAGAATATTTTGGTGCTGGCGGAGCGGCTTGTGCGCCCCGACCGCGCCTATCCGTCGGCACACATCGCGGGGACCAACGGCAAGGGATCGACGGCGGCGTTCCTGGAGTCGATCCTGCGCCATGCAGGGTTTCGGACCGGTCTGAACTCCTCGCCACATCTCGAGAAGATCAACGAACGTATCCGGGTTGGCGGTGAAGAGATCAGCGATGCGGACTTTGCGGAAGTCCTGACGCGCATCCAGTCGATCACGGAAGAGTTGCTGGCCGCAGGGAAATTGCGCGCGCATCCTACCTACTTCGAGTGCGTGACCGCGATGGCGTTCGAATATTTCGCCCGGCAACGGGTGGAGTTTGCCATTTTTGAAGTGGGACTGGGCGGGCGCCTTGATGCCACGAACATTATCACGCCGGTGGTTTCCGTTATTACCCGCGTCGATTTCGACCATGAGAATTTTTTGGGGCATTCGCTGCGGGAAATTGCCAGCGAGAAAGCCGGAATTCTCAAGCCCACGGTGCCCGTCGTTTTGGCGGAACAGCGGGCGGAAGCGCGCGAGGTGGTGCTTGCACGGGCGGCCAAACTGGGCTGCCCGGTTGTCGCGACGGCCGCAGCGTACCGGGTGGACGGCGAATCGATACGGGAGGGGCGCGTTCACGCTCGGGTGACTGAAGTTGCATCGGGCTGGACCGTGGACGTCGCCCCCAACCTGCCTGGCCGCTTTCAATTGCAAAATGCGCTCAACGCTGTTGCTGCGGCACGGTTGCTGCGCCAGCGAGGGTTTCGAATTGGGGACGAAGACATCGCGCAGGGCATCGCCGAGACCGTCTGGCCTGGCCGCATTGAGAAGCTGCAATCGAACCCGGAAGTCTATCTCGATGGGGCTCACAATCCATCGGCGGCTCGCGAACTTGCCACGTTTTGGGAAGAAAACTTCGCGGGGCGCAAGATCTATCTTCTCTACGGTGCCCTTCGCGATAAAGCCGTGGACGAGGTAGCCGGCTTGCTCTTCCCGTTCGTTGCCGAAGTCATTTTCACACAACCGCGCACTTCGCGCGCCATTTCTGCGGCGCAGCTGGCGGAAATTGCAGCGCACCACGCGGCGCATAGTTCCGTGATTGCTGACCCGGAGCGGGCACTGGACTACGCGATTTCGAAAGCGGCACCCGGCGACGCGGTGTTCGTCACCGGCTCGCTTTACCTTGTGGGGCAACTTCGCCACTATTGGAAGCAGCGCACGCAGGTCGCGGCGCGTTGAAAAACACCGTAGAATGTGCGGTCGGCAAGTCCCCGCGGAAGGGAGCCGCGTTGCACGAGTCGCATGGCAAAAAAACGCCAAAGTTCCAATAGCGGACCCAAATCGCGAGCCGCCACCGCAGCGGCCACAACACCCGCCGGATCGGAAGGCGTGTCGGCTAGCCCGCGGCCCCTGGTCGGCGTGATCATGGGCTCCTCTTCGGACTGGGAAACCATGGAGCACGTGGCCAAGACATTGGCAGAGCTGGGTGTTCCACATGAAACGCACGTGGTTTCGGCCCACCGGACACCGGATCTGCTGTTTGACTACGCGTCGTCGGCTGAGGGGCGCGGCCTTGAGGTCATCATCGCCGGTGCCGGAGGCGCGGCCCACCTGCCGGGCATGACTGCTTCGAAGACAGTCCTGCCGGTGCTGGGCGTGCCCGTCGAATCGAAGACGCTCAAAGGACTGGATTCACTGCTGTCGATCGCGCAGATGCCCGGAGGCATCCCGGTGGGCACGCTGGCGATTGGTAAGGCGGGCGCCATCAACTCTGCGCTGCTGGCGGCGGCGATTCTTGGCGGAAAGCACCCCGAGATTCGCGAGGCGTTGCGAAAGTTCCGCGCGGAGCAGACCGAACGAGTGCTCGCCAACCCTGATCCCGCGGCTGCACAGGACGCGACGTTCCGCCTAACCGCTCCGCAGCTGGCGGCGAAAAGGAAGCCCGCGTGACGATCGGCATTCTTGGCGGCGGGCAGCTTGGATACATGCTCGCGCTGGCGGGCTATCCGCTGGGGCTGCACTTCCGGTTTTTCGACCCTTCGCCGGAAGCGCCGGTTGGGAGGATCGCGTCGCGCGTCACGGCGGAATTTACCGATGAATTGGCGCTGGAGAAATTTGCCAACGGCCTTGAGCTGGTCACCTATGAATTCGAAAACGTGCCGGTCAGTGCGGTCCAATTTCTCGCCGAGCGCGTGCCCGTATATCCACCTGCGGCTGCGCTGGAGGCCGCGCAGGACCGCCTTCGAGAGAAGCGGCTTTTTGCGGACCTTGCCATTCCTACCACCGAGTTTGCGCCCGTGGCCAACCGCGAAGCGCTCGACGCCGCGGTGAAGAAAATAGGCTTGCCGGCCATGCTGAAGACATGCCGTATGGGCTATGACGGCAAAGGGCAATGGCTGTTGCGCAACGCCGATGACATCCTGCGCGCGAAGGATGAACTGCCGGCTGCCAGCTCCGCCGATCGTAGGAACGATGCGCGGTTCATCCTCGAACGCTTTGTGCAATTCACGCGCGAGCTGAGCGTCCTTGCGGTGCGCGGTCGCACCGGCGAAACGGCGGTTTATCCGTTGGTGGAGAATCACCATCGTGTAGGGATACTGCGCCTTTCCATGGCCCCCGCGCCGCGACTCGACGCGGCCATCCAGCGCGCCGCCGAACAGGCTGCACACAGCGTCTTCGACGCGTTACAGTATGTCGGCGTGCTTGCCATTGAATTTTTCGAGCAAGGCGGCCGGTTGCTGGCCAACGAGATGGCGCCGCGAGTTCACAATTCCGGACACTGGACCATTGAAGGCGCGGTCACCAGCCAGTTCGAAAATCATTTGCGGGCCGTTGTGGGCCTGCCGCTGGGCTCGCCCCACGCGATTGGATCTTCCGCCATGTTGAATCTGATTGGCGAGGTTCCTGATTCCGCCGAAGTCCTCGCCATCCGCGACGCTCATCTTCACCTCTACGGCAAATCTCCCCGCGCGGGGCGCAAGCTCGGCCACGTTACCTTGCGCGCGGCATCGGCGGAGCAGCTCGCTTCGCGGCTGGCCGAATTGCCCGTATTCTTCCACCGCCCGGAGTTCTGCCTCGACGCAGTGCTGGCGCGGCCGCTGTCCTTGCGCGCCTGATCGGTTACCGCCGCCGGCCCGCGGCTGCAACCCGATGTAGGCTTCGCGTCCGGTCAGATACCGCGAGAAAACCTGTTCACCCTGTCCAGTTGCCGCCCTTCCGGCCGAATGCTACGATGCAGGGTTCCATGGCCCCTACATCGACATCCGGAACGACCGCGTCCCCGGTCCGCATAGGCATCCCTTGGCGGACGACGAAGGAGCAGCAAACGGGAGAACGCAAGAAGTTGGACTATTACTTTGAGGCCGTAACGAGGGCGGGGGCGGAGCCGTTCGGTATTCGGCTGGATCAGACGCCTGCTCAGATTCAAGCGCAGTTGTCCGAGCTTGATGGCTTTGTCTTGCCGGGGAGTCCCGCCGACGTTGACCCCGCCCGCTATGGCGCTCCTAAGCACATTAAAACAAACGAGTTAGATGTAAATCGCGATCGCACTGACTTTGCCATTCTGGACTACGCCTTCGAAGCCGGAAAACCCGTACTCGCCATCTGCTTCGGTTGCCAGCTCTTGAACGTCTATCTCAAAGGCACCCTGATTCAGGATCTTCGCGCGGAAAGGCCCGGCTCGATCGTTCACGGCGACACCGATCTGGCTCCGAGTGCAACGAAAGGTGATATCGAGCACCCGGTGACGTTTTCAGGCGGTTCGCTGCTGTCGCGGCTCAACGGATCCGTCGCAGGGACGATCAACAGTAGCCACCACCAGGCGATCGATAAGGTCGGCGATAACCTGCAGGTCACCGCCCGCGCCTCCGATGGCACGATTGAAAGCGTGGAATGGACTGGCGGGTCGAATTGGGTCGTAGGCGTCCAGTGGCACCCGGAACGCATGTTGGGCGATGCTTTTTCCGAACGCTTGCTCCTTGATTTTGTGGAAGCCGCTCGTGTTGCCCGCGGCTCGGTCGTGCAAAAGGCTTAGAGTTACTTTCGTTTGCGCTTCGGTCGATCTTCGACTTTTTCGGTGTCACTCTCTTTGGGGGAATCATGATTTCACTGGCAGGCAAGGCGGCAGTCATCACTGGAGGCTCGCGCGGCATAGGAGCGGCAGCCGTCAAGCTATTTGCGCAGGCAGGTGCGGACGTCATCTTCACGTACAACAAGGCGAAAGAGGCAGCGCAGCTGGTGGAGCAGGAGGCCGGCAAGCATGGAACGCGCGTCGAGGGATTCAAGGCCGACGTTGGCCGCCACGGTGACAACAAGAAACTTGTTGATCATGCGGTCTCGCGTCTCGGGCGACTGGACATCGTGGTGGCCAACGCCGGCGTGTGGAATCTGGACGACCAGCCGATCGAGAAGATGACCGAGAAGCAGTGGGACGACATGATTCGAATCAACCTTAAGAGTGTCTATTCCCTCATCCATTTTTCGGTGCCGCACATGATCAAGCAAAAGTCCGGCAGGATTATTCCGATCACATCTACGGCCGGTCAGCGAGGTGAGTCGTTTCACACGCACTACGCCGCATCGAAGGGCGGCGTCATCAGCCTGGTGAAGGGACTTTCGACGGAGCTTGCGCGTCACAACATTCTGGTCAACTCGGTCGCGCCCGGCTGGGTGGCCACCGATATGTCCAACCCGGTGCTGCAGTCGAAGAAGGGCGAGAAGATGGCGGCGCAAGCGATTCCTCTAGGACGTCCCGCAACCGCGGAAGAAATCGCCGGGCCCATCCTGTTCCTCGCGTCCGATTTAGCCAACTTCCTCACCGGCGAAATCATCAATGTAAACGGAGGATCGGTCTTGTGCGGCTGAGGTTTGCGAAAAAGACGAATGGATTCGCGCTCGCTGGGGCTTTGTTCGCGGCGCTTTTTGTTGGCATTCTTTTCGCTCCGGCGCAGAATCCCGACACCTTAATGCCGGAAGCCAGCGCCGCCAAGGGCAAGCAAATCCTGCAGCAACTGATCGATGCGTTCGGGGGACCTACCTATCTGGATATTCGGGACTCCGATTGCGAGGGTCGCCTGGCGCGCTTCGGCCACAACGGTGAACTCAGCGGCTACACCAATTTCAAGGACTACTGGCGTTATCCCGACGCCAATCGCACCGACTATTCGAAGAAGGGTGTGGTCATCAATCTATACGTAGGCGACAAGGGATGGACGCTCGACAAAGGCGGCGTCTCGGAATTGAGCGCGGCGTCCGTGGCGGATTTCCAGGACCAGGCGAAGAGGGATATCAACAATTTATTGCGCATGCGCCTTAAAGAGCCAGGTATGACCATTCGCTACGGCGGAACCGACATCGTCGATCTCAAGACGGTCGATTGGGTGGACATCACCGACTCCGAGCAGCGCAACTTCCGCCTGGCGGTTGACCGCTCGACGCATCTGTTGGCTCGCGCCGTGGTTTCCACGCCAGATGAGACCATGAATGATCGCAACGTCGAGACCAATATCTACACGAATTTTCAATTGATGGACGGCGTTCGCACCGCGCTGCAGATCACCACGGACCGCAACGGCCGGCGCGTAAGTCAAGTCTTCTTTACCATCTGCAAGTACAACTCCGGCTTGCCTGCCGACCTGTTCACCAAGGCTGCGCTCGACAAACGCTTCTCGGAAGTGGGCAGCAGGAAATCCAAAGAAGAAAAAAGGAAAGAAAAAGAAGAGAATTAACGGCTGGAGCCGCCTTCCTCGGGAACTAGACCGCCTCACGTGAGCGCCCGCAGAGCCAAATGGAAACGCTTGTAGAAGCCCCGTCGAAGTTGTAACGTTTTTACACCTCGCATGTACCGGAATGGGAATGATGCGCCTCCGAGCCGCGTCTCGTAAAATTTCGGCCTCTACCAACCCCAAGAAGCAAGGCGTGAGCCTGCTCGAGTTGGTTGTGTCGCTCGCGATCGTCTTGCTGATTTCCGGCATGGCCATGCCCACGATCACTAGAACGCTGAGGAGTTATCAGTTGAATGACGCTGCCAACCAGGTGGCAGGCATCGTCAAATTCACGCGCTTCGAAGCCATCCGAAAAAATATGCCGATCCAGTGCATGAATTCCCAAGCGGGCGCTTCCGCGCCGACGAGCATCTGGGTTGAAGGACCGGCGGAAAAGCAGATCTTGTTGGGTCCCAGTGCAACATTGGTGGCATTCGGGGTGGTCCCCAGCACCGGAGCGCTCTCGACGGCGGTCGGAGTGCCCAACCTCCGGGCGATTTCGCCCGGCAGCGACGCGGTGAAGTTCGACCAGCGAGGCGCGGTGGTCAGCGCCCCGCCAGTGGTCTACGTGTTTTACGTGGGAAACACCGCTGATTCCGGGGGATTCCGTGCCGTGATCGTGCTGCCGTCAGGTTCGGTGCAGGTGTGGACGTACGCGGGTGGCGCCGGGACTGTCTGGCAGCGAATCAGCTAGCCACTCTGAAATACAAAGGCAGAATGCGCACGCAAAACAAATCGCGGGTCACCAAGCAGCGCGGCTTTACGCTGATGGAGGTCTTGGTTGCCACGGTTGTCCTGGTGGTCGGCATGGTCGCGGTGGCGCAGCTCGTCCCGGCATCTCTGACGATCAACAACGGCAACCGTACCGGATCGACGGCCATGGTGATCGAACAGCGCTTGCTCGAACAGATGCTGGACCAGCCACTCACCGCTGCGACGTGCGTGGCCCCCGCTTGCCCAGACGCGCAAGCCGCAACTTGGAGTCTAGGGAATTCAGCGGCTCCTGGAACCGTCGTTGGCAGCCCGATCGTACAGGTGAACAGTGGACCGGCGATCGATTTTTCGGCCGGACAAGTATCGGGCTATTCCACGACCGTTGCGGACCCTGAAGATCCCTATGGGGCGAAATACGATGTTCGCTGGGCCGTCGTCACCAACGCGAGCGGCGCGCACGTCACCGGCAGGCGCTTCCTGATCGGCGCGCGCCAAATCGGCGGTCAGGGATATTTTTTGCCGGTCACGCTGGATGCGACGGTGGAGAAATGAAGCGCTTCCGCAAAACCCGCAAATACAATGGCTTCACTCTGCTGGAATTGCTGGTCGCCGCGGCGATGTTCCTGGTGGTGGCGGGAACAGCCTTCGCTTTGTTGGGTGTGGCGCAGAAGCGTTATCAGACCGACTCACAGATTCTCACGAGCTTTCAGGAGGCTCGGCTCTCCCTCGATCAGATTGTTCGCGACGTGAACGATTCCGGCTATCCGCCGCCCAACCATTTCTCCGTTTTGCCTGCAGCGAACTTGTACGCGGCCACGCCCTTTGCCGCCAGCCCCAGTCTGCCGTGCTTGATCGGAACAAATTGCGCAAGTCCCCAGGACTTCGATTTGATCATCGAGACCTCGATCGATCCGGTGAACAATCCCAATGTGCAGTGGGTGCGCTACCAATTGCCGGCCGGCACGACCACGCTACTGCGTGGCGTGACCGACAAAGCGGCGTTGGATCCGGTGGCTGCGACGGCGGGATCGATGGTTCCCTACGTACAAAACGTAATGAACAACGCCACTGGCGCACAGATCACCGCGATTCGAGCCGCTTATCCCACGATGTTCCCGGGCGGAAATCCGGTCCCGATCTTCAGTTACACCTGCGAAACCGGGGGCGGCACTCCGCTCAGCTGCCCAACTGCCGGAAGTTTCAATACTCCATCCAATATCCTGGATGTGGAAATCACTCTAATCGTGCAGGCAACCGCAGCCGACGCTCAAACGGGACAACCGCGGTTGGTGCAACTCCACGGCCGCGGCCATCGCCTCAATCCGAACCAGTAAGCCGCGAAAAAACAATGAACGTCATCCGTTATCGCCGGCCACAGAGTCCCCAAGCAGGGGTCGCGCTGCTGATCGCCATCTCCGCCTTGCTCTTGATCAGCGTGGTGGCCATTTCTCTTATCGTTGCAGCGGGCATGGAAACCTCGCTCTCCGGGAATTACCGCTCTTCGACCAGCGCGTATTACGCTGCCAGGGCCGGGCTCGAAGAAGGACGTGGACGCCTGCTGCCGAGGAATCCGGACTACTTCAACACCACGTCGCCGTCGTTTATCCCCGCAACGCTCGCCTTGGGCCAAGTGCGCTACATCACGAATCCAGTTGGCGCGGAAAATGTGTTGAGCGCTTATCCGGATACCGAGTACGCGACGGAGTTTGGGGCGCCGCCTCCCACCGGTGGAGTGCGGGCCATCGCTTCGGTTTCCCCGGTGCCAGCCGCGGGTATCACTGGCGCACTCTACAAATGGGTCCGCATCAATCCCATCACCGAAGCCTCGATCAACCTCGACGTGAACGGCGATCACGTCATTGATCCCACCACACTGCTGTTTTTCGACGGCCAGCGTCTTAATCTCACCTCCACTGGCCAGCAAGCCCTGGAAGTCACCTCGCTAGCCGTTCTGCCGAACGGCACCCAGAAGATCCTTCAATACGTCGTCGGACCGGTTATTCTCAGCATGAATTTTCCCGCAGCGGTCTCGGCGGTGGGCGCATACACCGGCGCGACCAACTTCGGCAATCAAAGCGCCGGGTTCGGCATTAGCGGCACGGACTTCTGCAATCCCGCTAGGCAGCAGTTAGCCGTCGCGGGAACCAATCCGACTTCGATCGCAAATCTTTCCGCAAAGCTGACGCCAGCGGGCAATTATCCGGGTACCGGCGGCAGCGCCGGACCTCCGGCGACCGCGTCGGTGGGCACCGACGCCGCGGCCATGCAGAATTTTCCGGATCCTCTTCATCCCAGCCAGACGCTCGACCTCACCACCATCGCAGGGCTGAATCAATTGGTCAGCGAAATCCAAGCCTCCGCCGACTTCACGGTGCCGGATTGCAGCACGACCAGCAATCTTGGTTCGGCTTCGAGTCCCACCGTTGTGGTGGTGACGGGAAATTGCAGCCTTAGCGGGAATCCTTCACCTCCAGGCTCGGGGATTCTTCTGGTGCAAGGCGACGTACAATATGTCGATCACCCTTACGACGGCTTGATTCTCGCGATCGGCACCGGAGTGTTCCAACAGTCAGCTGCCCGGCTCACGCATTTTTACGGCGCACTGGTCCTGGCACAAACCGTGAATCCCATAACCCGCGCGCCTTTGGGCACTCCTGGAACACCGACGCTCGACTGGCTCTCCGGCACCGGCAATCCCAATCTTCAGTACGACAGTTGCCTGGTTACGAATGCCCAACCCGCGATTACGTACAAGCCCCTTTCATTCCGGGAAATTTCTCAATAGTGATATAAAAAGAAATGCGCAAGCGGAAGTTTCGGATGAGCGCCCCCCTACCCTGTGCGGCGCTGGCCATGCTGTTTCTGCCCGTCTGCAGGGGCGCAGCTTGCTGCACCTCAAACGCCCACACGTCAGCGGTTTCGCTTTCCGCGGCGCTTGTCTCGCCTGCCGCGCAAGAGCCAGCACCGGGCAATCCATCGCGAGCGAACCCATCGTTCCCCGCGCACAGGGTCAAGGTCTGGACCAATGAGGACCTGATCGCCACGCGCACGGCGGCCGATATCTACGTATTTGAGAAAGAAGCGCAAGCGGCGGCCCTCGAAGAGGAAGCCTTCAGCCGCATTGCGTCATGCTTTGCCTTCGGCCAGCCGGAGGGGGACACCGACGAGACTCAAAAGGAAATCGACGCTTTGCTGCTATCGATTCGCGACTCCGAACAGGCTGTGGCGCAATCCAGAAGGGCACTCAACACCGCTCCGGAAAATCTCAAACTGCGCAATCAAATGGAGTTAGCGCAGCGTGTAGCGGAGTTGAATCAGGCCCGCGAGCAACTCTGGAAACTCCAAGAACATTTGCGGGAGCTGACCGACCACGCCTCCACTTCGAATGTCGTCCACTCTTCGGCAACCCCTGCGCAATAACCTTTCCGTTCGATGGCTTGAGTAAACCTGCCGCGCTATAATGTTGGGATGCCCATGAGCGACAAAAGCACACAGATGCACGGCACTACGGTGCTGTGTGTGCGCAAAGACAACAAAGTGGTGCTCATCGCCGATGGCCAGGTAACCATGGGTGACCACGTAATGAAGCACAGCGCGCGCAAGACGCGACGCCTCTACAACGACAAAGTCATCGTGGGATTCGCCGGATCCACCGCCGACGCCATTTCGCTCTTCGAACGCTTCGAGGGCAAGCTCCAGGAACATTCCGGCAATTTGCAGAAGGGGGCCGTGGAGCTGGCCAAGGAATGGCGGAAAGATCGCGCCCTTCGGCATCTCGAGGCGCTGCTAATCGTAGCGGACACGAAGGGGACGTTTCTGCTTTCCGGCAATGGCGACGTGATTGAGCCTGATGACGGGCTGTGCGCGATCGGTTCCGGCGGGACCTACGCGCTGTCCGCCGCTCGCGCTCTCATGAAACACTCGAAACTTAGCATCAAGGACCTGGCTATGGAGGCTATGCGCATTGCCAGCGAGATTTGCATCTATACTAACGCTAACTTCACCGTTGAGGAGTTATAGCGCAGATCGTTGTCCGCCGAGTTGCGGCATCCTGATTACGGGAACCAAGCCGGCGGTCGAGGGCACGAAGATCGAAGGATCGAATGACAAGCAAGACTGACAAAGAGATTGTTTACATGCCCGGGGGAAACGGTACGCCGCCGTCGGCGGAGCCCGAACTTCTTCCGGCCCTCGACGACATGACGCCTCGCGAGATTGTCGCGGAGCTCGATAAGTATATCGTCGGGCAGAACGCGGCGAAACGTGCGGTGGCGGTCGCTTTGCGCAATCGCGTCCGTCGTCAAAAGCTTCCGCCGGAAATCGCCGAAGATGTTCTTCCGAAGAACATCCTGATGATCGGCCCTACAGGCGTCGGCAAGACCGAAATCGCTCGTCGCCTTGCGCGCCTGGCGGGATGCCCGTTCGTCAAAGTGGAAGCCTCGAAATATACCGAAGTCGGCTACGTCGGCCGCGACGTCGAATCGATGGTGCGCGATCTGGTGGAAACTTCCATCGACATGGTGCGCGAAGAAAAGCTCGATGAAGTTGCCGACCGCGCGGAACAAACCGCAGAAGAGCGAGTTCTAGATTTGCTGCTCCCGCCCTCTCCAGCGCCTGCGCCGAACACCACCGACGCAGATGCCGCGCAGCAACGCGAGCAAACCCAGCGCACCCGAGAAAAGCTCCGCGCGCAACTTCGCGAGGGCAAGTTAGACCAGCGGATGGTAGATATCGAAGTCCGCGAGCGCTCCATGCCGTCCTTTGAAATCATCTCCAATCAGGGTGTCGAGGAGATGGACGTCAACCTCAAGGACATGCTTTCCGGCATGTTCGGGCAGCAGAAAAAGAAGCGCAAGATGAGCGTCGCGGACGCTTTTGAATACCTGATCCAGGAGGAAGAGAACAAGCTCCTGGACATGGACCAGGTCACACGCGTGGCCGTCGAGCGCGCGGAGCAGATGGGCATCATATTCATCGACGAGATCGACAAAGTGGCCGGCCGCGAATCGGGACACGGCCCAGACGTTTCGCGCGAAGGGGTTCAGCGTGACATTCTGCCGATCATCGAGGGTACGACGGTCAACACACGTTACGGCATGATCCGCACGGACCACATCCTGTTCATCGCCGCGGGCGCCTTTCACGTCACCAAGCCATCCGACTTGATTCCCGAACTGCAAGGCCGCTTGCCCATTCGCGTGGAGCTGCAGTCGCTGAAGGAAGAGGATTTCGTCCGCATCCTGACCGAGCCGAAGAACGCACTCATCAAGCAATATATAGCACTGCTGGAGACCGAAGGCTTGAAGCTGAACATCACCGAAGATGCCGTCGAGACCATTGCGAAATTTGCCACCAGCGTCAATGAGCAGACCGAGAACATTGGGGCCCGGCGCCTGCATACGATCCTGGAAAAGGTTCTCGAAGAGCTTTCTTTTGAAGCGTCAGACTTGAAAAAGAAAAATGTGAAGGTCGATGCGGCATACGTGAACAAGCAGCTCGCCGAAATCGTCAAGAATCAGGATTTGAGCCGCTACATTCTGTAAACAACGAAACTCGAAAATGGAAACCCGAAACTCGTGGCCCGCCTCCACGCGAATGCCATTCGAGCTCATGGTCACGGCTGCTCCTTTTCCGCAGGTCATCTCCCGTTTGTTCCGCAGGCTCCTGAGTCGGAGGCTCGAATTCCGTCGAAGTCCGCGTTTCGATACTCGAATTTCGATCTTCGGTCTCTTATTTTTCCTAGCAGGTTGTGGCGCTCCCGGCGACCCGGTCGCGCCTTCGCCGCCCATCCCCACCGCAATCACCGATCTCTCCGGCCGCCAGGCTGGCGATGGGGTGCAGCTTACATTCACCATGCCCAAGAAAACGGTTCGAGGCGAGCGGCTAGCCTCATCTCCTGCCATCGAGATTCTCCGTGGCGCTGCGAAAGCCGACGGCTCGCCGGAGGCCAAATCTTTTCGCGTCGTTGATACCATTCCCGGCGCCCTGGTGGCGAAGTACCAAGCCGATGATCACGTTCAATTCCTCAGCCCCGTGGCTCCGAGCGAGACCCACCCCCCGGGCGTTATTCTCGTCTATCGCGTGCGGACTCGCGCCGTCAAGAAACGCTCTTCTGCAGAATCCAATCCCGTCACCGTTCGCGTGTTTCCCGTGCCGGAAAAGATCGCCTCCGTGCAATCCAAAGTCAGCGAGACATCCATCGACCTAAGCTGGCCTGCTCCTGCGCGGACCTCCGCAGGCGATGCGCTCGCGGTGTCCGAATATCACGTGTACCGCGGCCAGCTGGATCCCCGGTCCCACGATCCCGCCAGCAGCGATGTTCTCCACGAAAAATGGATTGCGCCGCTGGTTTTGTTGGCTCGCTCGGACGCTCCCGGCTACCGCGACACACAGTTCGAGTTCGGGAAGCTCTATGTGTACGTCGTTCGCAGCGTCACCACAGCGGAGGGGAATGCACTGGAGTCGAGTGACTCCGATCCGCTGCTAGTGACTCCCGTCGACACTTTCCCGCCTGCAATGCCGCAAGGACTGGTCGCGGCGGTGCTAGTCAATCCAACTGCGCCGTCTCCCGAAGTCGATCTATCGTGGTCGATCAACGCGGAGCCCGATCTGGCCGGCTATCGCGTGTATCGCAGTGAGCAGGAAAACGCCAACGGACGGCTGGTCACTCCAGACTTGTTGCTCTCCCCCGCGTATCGTGATACCACTGTAGCCGCCGGCCAACAGTATTGGTATCGCGTGACTGCCGTCGACCGCTCCGGCAACGAGAGCGCGCCCACTCCGCCGGTGGCTGCCGACGTCGCGCAACATTCCCCGTAGCTCCGGGTTAAGTGTTGGAATGGAGCTTGGAAACCCAGCGGATATGCGGGTTCACGATCGATTTCCGGGCAACGAACTGGCTCTCGTTTTGCATGATTCGGGAGTTCGCACAGGAATATGTTCCGGCGTAGGTCTTGCCGTCACGTTGATCGTCTCGGTGTATGTTGCCAATCGCATTCCGGCGTTGGAACGCGTGGCCCTGGAACGCAATCTCGTCGCTGCCGCGTTCTTCGGACTTTTCTTTCTCGTGCCAGTAGTTCGGTTCATGTGGCAGCCGGGCCGCTTGCTGGTTTCCGGCCTGATTGCCTGGAGCATCCTGGCCTTCAGTTATCGAGGGTTGTGCATGCATTTCAGCGCGCTCGCCGGCCGTTTTAGCGCCGTTCAGCTTTTTACACTGGGTGCGATCGTGTATATGATACTAGCGACGCTCTCCTGGATCGGCACCTGCATCTGGAGAGTTCGCGAATCTTACATGGCGAATCACCGGGTATCGCACTCCAACCATCACCTATGAAATTTTGCAGGTTTCTTCCGCTGGATACGTCGGTCGCGCGGCCCGCAACTCCTCTCTTTGGTCTTCTGGAGGATGGGCAGGTCTGCGAACTCTCCGGCGCTCCGTGGGGAAAATGGTCGCGGACGGCCCACACTTGGCCACTTGCGGACGTCCGCCTCGCCGCGCCGGTTGCTCCTGGGAAAATTGTTTGCGTCGGACGCAACTACGCCGCTCACGCCGCAGAACTCGGCAACGAAGTCCCCAAAGAACCGATGATTTTCCTAAAGCCGTCGTCTTCCATCGTCGGCCCCGGCGAGCCGATCGTCCTGCCGATCTATTCGAAACGTGTCGAGCATGAAGCCGAACTCGCGGTAGTCATCGGGCGCCGCTGCTCGCATCTACGCGACTCGGACGATGCTCTGGAAAATGTTCTCGGCTACACCTGCGTCAACGACGTCACCGCGCGCGACCTGCAGAAGACGGATGTCCAGTTCACCCGCGCCAAAGGCTTCGACACCTTCTGCCCAGTTGGGCCGCACATTGAAACCGATCTCGACCCAACGAACGTTCTCGTCGAAGCGCACGTCAACGGCGCACTCCGCCAGTCGGGCAGTACCGCGCTCATGTCCTATCCGTGCGAATTTCTCATTCGCTGGATTTCCCGCATGATGACACTCTATCCGGGAGATGTGATCTCCTCGGGCACGCCATCCGGTGTCGGCCCGCTGGCCGCGAACGACATCGTGGAGGTCTCCGTGGCGGGTATCGGCGTGTTGCGTAATCCGGTGCATGCCCCGCAAGCGTAGCGCCGTCTCCCTTCCGTTTTCGCTAGAATACGCATCGTGGGAGATATTCCGGCCTGGCCCCAGTCTCCGCGTGAACGTGGACGGGGACACCGAATGAAGTGCGGTCCTTTCACACTGAAATCATCCATACTCGGGGAGTTCGATCGTTGAAGATATTGCTCGTTGATTGGAAAATCCCTCTGGGGATGGCTGCCGCGGCCATCGCCGCCATTGCCATGGTGGCCTACGCTTTCTTTCGTCCTTCGGAGCCACCACAGGAGACCGAGCGCAGGCGTCGCCTCCAATTGAATCAGATTGGACGCATCGCCGAAGGGCAAGTGGTGGAACTTGTCGAGCATCCACCCGCAGAGCCCGTCGCCAAACGCCTGTTTGGCCCGCGCGCCCACCCGATTCCCGATACGCGCCCGCGCCATCTGGTTTCGTACAGCTACGCCATTTCCGGAGTCACGTACCACACCGCGCAAGACATCACCGGACTCGAAGGCCAGATTCGCTTCGAGCGCCTGGTCACCGGCCAGCCCGCGAGCATCAAATATGACCCTGCAAATCCCAGCGACTCCATCATCGTCGCGGACGATTGGTCAGGGCTGCGCTGAGTTCCGCAGGGGCGGCGGCGGGGCCTGGCCATTCTGATTTAGCTTCGTCTGCGCTATTCTTCTCCCGGCGGCTGTTCGGCGCAATCTTGCTCTCATGAAAATGATCCTCGCCTCCATCTTCACCACCGCGCTCATCATCGCGATGACGCTGGGCGCGATGTTTACCCTGGTGCGCGCCACCGTTTACGTCACATCAATTCAGTCGCCCGCACCACGCGCCGCTGCCATCGGAGTGGAGATCGTCCTCGGGGTGATTTTGCTTCTCGGCACCACCTGGCTCGCCACACATCTCGCCGTTCGCATTTTCCACAAAGAACAAGTATCCACCTCGGGAGAGCCTCTTGCCTGAAAACAAATCCGCTTCGGTCTCAAGCGCGAAGCACCACGACCGCATGGAAGACCTGCAACGTCTGAGCGCTGAAGCTGAAGCGGGCGGTGGCTCGGAACGACGCGAGCGCGAACACAAGGCCGGCAAACTCACGGCGCGCGAACGGATCAATCTTTTGTTGGATGAAGGCAGCTTTGAAGAGCTCGACAAATTTGTCCGCCACCGCTGCGTCGATTTCGGCATGCAGGAGCAACGCCCTGCTGGCGACGGCTTCGTCACCGGATTCGGGCGCATGGATGGACGACTGGTCTACGTTTTCGCGCAGGACTTCACCGTTTTCGGCGGTTCGCTTTCCGAATCGAACGCCCTGAAAATTTGCAAGATCATGGATCTCGCCATGCGTGTTGGAGCGCCCGTCATTGGTTTAAATGATTCCGGCGGCGCACGCATCCAGGAAGGCGTCGCTTCGCTGGCAGGCTACGCCGACATTTTTCTGCGCAACACTTTGGCCAGCGGTGTGATTCCGCAGATCAGCGCCATCATGGGGCCTTGCGCGGGCGGCGCAGTCTATTCGCCGGCGATCACCGATTTCATTTTCATGACCCGCGACACGTCCTATATGTTCGTCACTGGCCCCGACGTGATCAAGACCGTCACCCACGAGGAAGTCACCAAGCAGGAACTCGGCGGCGCCATGACCCACAATGCGACCAGCGGCGTCGCTCACTTCATTTCCGCGGATGATGCGGACTGCCTGGCCATGATTCGCGAATTGATGAGTTTTTTGCCGTCCAACAATCTGGAAGATCCGCCTCGGCGCGCGACTTCCGACCCTGCCGAACGACGCGATGAATCGCTGAATGCGCTGGTTCCGGAAGATCCGCAAAAGCCATATGACATCAAGGATGCGATCCACTCGGTGATTGACGACGGCTACTTTTTCGAAGTCCACGAGCATTTCGCGAAGAATCTGGTGGTCGGATTCGCCCGCCTGGATGGGCGTCCCGTGGGCATCGTCGCCAATCAACCCGCGTTCCTAGCGGGCGTGCTGGACATCAACGCCAGCGTGAAGGGCGCGCGTTTCGTGCGTTTCTGCGACGCCTTCAACATTCCGTTGATCACGTTCGAGGATGTTCCCGGCTTTCTTCCTGGTACGCAGCAGGAGTTTGGCGGCATCATCAAGCACGGCGCCAAACTCCTTTTCGCTTTCGCCGAAGCTACCGTTCCCAAAATCACGGTGATCACGCGCAAAGCCTACGGCGGCGCTTACTGCGTTATGGCCTCCAAGCACATTCGCACCGACGCGAACTTCGCATGGCCCTGCGCCGAAATCGCCGTCATGGGGTCCGAGAGCGCTGTCAACATCGTTTACAAGCGGGAACTGGAACGCGCTGCGGAATCCGACCGCGAAGCGCTGCGCCAGGAAAAAATCGCTGAATTCCGCGACCGTTTCGCCAATCCCTTTGTCGCAGCGGAGCGCGGGTACATCGATGCGGTCATCGAACCAGCCGAAACCCGCTCGAAAATCATTACGGCGTTGCGTGCACTGGAAAATAAGAAAGACAGCAACCCCAAGAAAAAGCATGGCAACATCCCGCTGTAGTTGTAGCGGCTGCTTTCCAAAGCTTACGCCAGCCGGGCGGACTCGTCACGATTCGGGAGTTATCTTCTGAACTCCAGCGCGACCGATTCTCTAGACCGGTCACGGCCTTCGGCCCAGAGGGGAGCGTCCCCCAGGTACTGCGTGTCCGCCCAATTCGCGGTGGACAACGCTGCGCCCCAGCGCGGCAAAATACCTTCGGCTTGTAGGACTCACCGCTGTTGGTCGAGCTGCTTCAGCAAATACTGGCGCAAAAATTCGACGGTAGCGTAAAACTGGAAGTCCTGATTCGACTTTTTGCGGTAGCCATGACCCTCGTCTTTCGCAATCAACAGCCACACCGGGGTTCCCTGTTTCTTTAGCGCGTCGGCGATCTGCTGCGATTCACTTACCGGCACACGAGGGTCGTTTTTTCCCGCGATCACGAACATAGGCTTCTTGATCTTTTCGATATTGTTCATCGGCGCGATTTTTTCGAGGTACTCGCGCATCTGCGGATCGCGCTCGTCGCCATATTCGACGCGGCGCAAATCGCGGCGGTAGGCTTCGGTGTGTTCGAGGAAGGTGACGAGGTTGGACATGCCCACGATATCGACCGAGCAGCGAATGCGGTCGCTGTAAAAGGTCGAGACCGCGAGGGTCATGTGCCCGCCGTAGCTTCCGCCGGTAACTCCGATACGATCCACATCGAGGTCGGGCCGCTCCGCAATCCAATCGAAGAGCGCGTTGATGTCTTTGTAGGTGTCGTCGCGCTTGAACCCATTGTCGAGCAACGTGAAGGTCTTGCCGTAGCCCGTCGATCCGCGCACGTTGGGGACGATCAGCGCAATACCCATTTCGTTCAGCAGATAGTTCATGCGGCCAAGAAACGTTGGCTGCGACTGCCCTTCGGGCCCACCGTGAATCACCACCAGTACGGGCCGCTTACCGGTAAACGTCGCACCGGGCTTGTACAAAAACCCTGAAATCATTTTGCCGTCGAAGCTTTTCCAGCGCACCAGCTCCGCTTGCGGAAAAGAATCCGTTTTCACCGCGGTTTCGCTTTCGGTCCATCGTTCCACTTTTCCCGAAACCACGTCGACCGAGTAGCAATCACCTGGACTGCGGGCGTTATTCAGTGAAAACCCCAACTCGCGGCCGTTCTTGTGCCAGCGTAGCGCGGCGATCACTCCCGCCGGCAGCTTCGGCAGCGCTACCTCTTTCTGGGTCGGCGCATCCATCACGTGCAACACGCTCACGCCTTCTTCATCGGTCACAAAGGCAATGCGCTTCCCATCCTTGGTCAAATCAAATCGCTCCACGTCCCAGGCGATCTTGCTGGTCAGATATTTGGGCTGCTTCGTCGCCAGATCCAGATAGGCCAGCCGCTGAAACTCTGCATCCTTGTCGGTGGTGACGTAGACGCCCTTGCCGTCCTTGCTGAATTGCGCATCACCGTAAAAAATCTTCTCCTTGGCGCCCCGCGGCGTCAGCTCGGTCTTTTCTCCTGTGGTCGTGTCCACCAGCCACAGGTAGGTTTCGTTGATGGACATCCCCTCAGTCAGTAAGATCTTCTTGTCGTCCGGAGACCAATCCGTCGGTTCCCACCCGCCGCCGGTCAGTTGCGTCAACAGGCGGTCGCTTTTCGGATCGGCCGGGTTCGTCACCCACAAATCCGTGTCCTTCCCGGTGCGCCGCGTGGACATGTAGGCGATCTGGCCGCCGCCCGAAGACCAGGGGCCGCGCAAATTCCGTGACTTACCATCGGTCAGAAGCGTCACGTCGCCGGTGGCCATGTCGTAGCGATACAGTTGAAACCATTCGCCGCCGCCGATGTCTTTGGAAAACACGATGTAGTCGCCGCCATTCGGGTGAAACGTTCCGTTGGCGACCGCATCGGCGAAAAAGGTGAGTTGCTGCCGCTCGCCGCCCGGCATCTTCACCAGGTGAAGCTGCGGCGTGTCGCCAAAACGAGTCGCGATGAGCATCTCGCGGCGCGATGGATGCCAATCGGCAAGCGTCGCCCCTCGATACGACGAATATCTCCCCGCCGTGTCCACCAACGAGGCCGGAATCGGCGGCACACCATCCACGACCAAAGTTTCACCAGGAGCAATCGCCGGCTCCTGTGCGAAGCCGCACGCCGACATGAACGCGATGGTCGCCAAAACCAGAATCGATCTTCTTCCCATGGATAGCTCGCTCCCTACTTCGAATCCGAAAGTACGCATCTGCTGGCGCAGGACGAATTCTGCGCGACTTGCCGCACCTTCTTACACCCGAAACGATTGGACACGCAACCTGCCTCTGCCCGCGGTCCGGCGCAACCCGCGTGCTAGAATTCCTGCGAATTCCAGAGACGGCATGTTCAAAAAAATCCTCATCGCCAACCGCGGCGAAATCGCTGTCCGCATCCTTCGAGCCTGCCGGGAACTCGGCATCCGATCGTCCGCGGTCTTTAGCGAAGTCGATCGCAAATCTCTTCACGTCCGCCTCGCCGACGAAGCCTACCCTATCGGCCCGGCGCCAGCCCGCGAAAGCTATCTCCACATCGGCAAAATCATTGCCGTGGCGCGGCGCGCCGGCTGCGACGCCATCCATCCCGGCTATGGCTTTCTCGCCGAAAACGCCGCGCTGCCTCGCGCTTGTACCGAAGCCGGGATCACGTTCATCGGCCCCTCCGCCGAAGCCATGGAAGCTCTTGGCTCAAAGACAGCCGGGCGCCAGCTGGCCCGGCGCTCTGACGTCCCCACCGTTCCCGGCACCAACGACCCCCTCGAGAAACCCGACGAAGCGCACGCGCTCGCGGAGTCGATGGGCTTTCCCGTCTTGTTGAAAGCGGTAGCTGGTGGCGGCGGAAAAGGCATGCGCCTGGTCCTGAGTGGCGCCGAATTCGCTTCGGCCTATCGCGACGCCTCGTCTGAAGCCATGAATGCCTTTGGCGACCCGCGGCTTTACCTCGAGAAATATCTGGTGAAGCCTCGCCACATCGAAATCCAGATTCTCGCCGACTCCCACGGCCGCGTCGTTTCCCTCGGCGAGCGAGAATGTTCGGTGCAGCGTCGCCATCAAAAGGTAATCGAGGAAGCCCCCTCACCGGTCGTCACGCCTGACCTGCGCAAAAAAATGGGCGACGCCGCGGTGCGGCTGGCTCGCGCGGGGCAGTACACCAACGCAGGCACCGTCGAATTTCTCGTCGATGCGCATCTGAATTTCTATTTTCTTGAGGTCAACACCCGCTTGCAGGTTGAACACCCGGTCACCGAGCAAGTGACCGGACTTGATCTCGTCAAGCTCCAGATCGCCATCGCGGCCGGGCATCGCTTGCCATTTGCGTGGGAAACCATTACGCCGCGCGGCCATGCCATGGAAGTTCGCCTCTACGCCGAGGATCCCGACAATAATTTCTTCCCTTCACCGGGGAAGATTCTCTCGCGCCACGCTCCCAGTGGACCCGGAATCCGTCTAGACGATGGCGTCTACGAAGGCTGGACCGTTCCCAACGATTACGACCCGCTGCTCGCCAAGCTGATCGCCTGGGGAAACAGCCGCGAGGAAACCATCGCCCGCCTTCGTCGCGCGCTCGAAGAGTCCACCATCACCGGCATCAAGACCAACATTGGCCTGTTCCGCCGCCTGTTGACCGAGCCGGATTTCCTGCGCAATGAAATCCATACCAAATGGCTGGATGAACTGCTCGCCCGCAAGCGCCCCAGTGTCTCCGCAGACGAAACCTCCAGCGCCAACGCTGCGGCCATCGCCGCCGCCGTCTACCAAGCAACGCAAGCCGGCAAACAGTCCGCTACGCCACCGTCTCAGGCCGACTCTGCTAAACCTTCTGGCTGGAAGCTGGAAGGCCGTCGGAATCAACTGGATCAGACGCCATGAAATTCGACGTGCAGATCTCCGGCAAAACCTACACTGTCGAACTTCAGCGCGAATCCGACCGCTGGCAGATCTCACTCGATGGCGTGGCTCTCGACGCCGACGCTGTCGAAATTTCGCCGAACGTTTTCTCGGTCCTACTGAACGGCGAGTCCTACGAAGTTCGCCTGGCCACCGCGAGCGATGGCAGGCTCACGCTGCAGACCCGCCATCACGAATTTGTCGCCGAAGTCGTTGATCCGCGCGCTTGGCGCGGCCGGCGCCACGGTGCTGTAGAAGCGAAAGGCCGCCAGCAAATCGTCGCACCCATGCCAGGGAAAGTGGTGCGCTTGCTCGTCAAGGCAGGTGACAAGGTAGAGGCAGGCCAAGGCTTGCTCGTCGTGGAAGCGATGAAAATGCAGAATGAGGTGCGGTCGCCGAAGACCGGCAGAGTCGAGCGCCTGCTTGCGAAAGTGGGCGAACCGGTCAATGCCGGCGAAGTCCTCGCCTGGATCGACTAGGTGAGACTCGCCCCCGCAGTCTGTAGGGGCGGGGGACTCTGCCCGTCGTCAAACCCAGCTCACTGCGGCGGCGTCATCCCATTACAACTCGCACAAATTTTTTCTTTCCGGCGCGCAGCAAAAACTCACCAGGCTTGCTCAAGTCGATCTCTCTGCGCGGATCGTTGACGCGCACTCCATCGATTTCCACGCCACCTTGTTCGACTAGCCGTATCGCCTCGCTTTTGGAGGGCACGAGCCCTAACTCCACCAGCAGCGCAGTGAGCTTCTTCGCCGGACCCAAAGGAACTTTCTTGGTTGGCGCTTCCTCTGGCGCCTGCCGGTCGCTGAAAATACGTTGGAAATTGTCGGCTGCTTTACGCGCGGCATCGTCGCCGTGGAATCCGGCGATAACCTCCCGCGCCAACCGCATCTTTGCGGCCATCGGATGCAACGCTCCGGCGGCCACCTCTTTCCTAAGAGCTTCGATTTCACGCGGAGTGCGATCTGTCACCAACTCCCAGTAAGACCACATCAAATCGTCCGGGATCGACATCATCTTCCCGAAGATTTCATTCGGAGGTTCGGTGATCCCGACGTAATTGCCGAGGGTCTTGGACATTTTCCTTTGTCCATCGAGGCCGACCAGAATCGGCATGGTCATGCACACTTGTGATTCCTGCCCGTACTCCCGCTGGATTTCGCGACCCATCAGCAGATTGAATTTTTGTTCCGTAGCGCCGAGTTCCACGTCCGCTTCGAGAACGACGGAATCATAAGCCACGATCAGCGGGTACAGTAGCTCGTGCATCGAGATCGGCTGCTGCTCGGTCAAGCGCTTGTGAAAATCATCGCGTTCCAGCATGCGCGCCACGCGGTACTTCGCGCACAAGCGGACGATGTCATAACTGGTCAGCTTGTCCAGCCACTCGCTGTTGTAGCGAACTTCGGTCTTGTCGCGGTCCAGTATTTTGAAAACCTGCTCGAGATACGTCTTGGCGTTCGCCGCCACCTGTTCGCGCGAGAGCGGCGGTCGCGTTTCGGACTGGCCGGTCGGATCCCCGACCAGCGCCGTAAAATCGCCGATGAGAAAGACCGCGGTATGTCCCAAGTCCTGAAAATGCTTCAGCTTGCGGATCACCACCGTATGACCGAGGTGAATGTCCGGGGCGGTGGGGTCTACGCCAAGCTTCGCGCGCAGCGGTTTGCCCTTGTTCAACGAGTTGGCGATCTTCGCTTTCAGCTCGTCTTCGCGAATGATTTCCGCCGTGCCTTTTTTCAGGTAGGCCAGCTGCTCGTCCACCGATTTGAATTGAGTGTGGCTCATGGTCTCCGAATTCACGCCTTGATCGCTCCCTACGTACCTACCACGCGGCGTCCGGTAATCTTATATTTTCCGTCAAGCACTATCTTGACGGCTTCGGAATAGATGCGGTGCTCCTCCGCCAAAATGCGCTCGGACAGCGTCACCTCGGTATCGTCATCGCGCACCGCGATCGCGGCTTGCAGAACGATGGGACCCGCATCCAGATTCTCGTCCACGAAATGCACCGTGCACCCGGCGAATTTCACTCCGTACTCCAAAGCCTGGCGCTGCGATTCCAGTCCCGGGAAAGAGGGCAGTAGCGACGGATGAATATTCAAGATGCGATTCGGAAACGAAGCGACAAAATACGGCGATAGCAGCCGCATATAGCCGGCCAAGCAGATAAACTCCACGTTGTGCTCGTTCAAAACCGCGACAACCTGGCGGTCGTACGCCTCGCGTTCCAACCCCTTCGAGGGGATGATCCGCGTGGCAATCCCGCGTTCCTTGGCTTTGTCGATTCCCGGAGCGCCTTCACGATTGCTGACGACGATCGCGATTTCCGCGTTGGGAATTCGCCCGGTCGCCACGCTTTCCGCCAACGCCACAAAGTTCGATCCGCGGCCGCTCAACAGCACGCCTATGCGCTTTTTCATAAACTCGAAACGTTAGCATATCTGTCCGAAAGCTCGAAACGTACAAACCTGGGAAACTTGCGCTAACCGGTCGTATACGACATTTTCACCGGCGCTTGGGCTTGTTTCAGGCGAAAGGCGTATATTTAGGATCGCTGGCGAACCCATACGATTAGGAGGTTCCGTGACCCCGGCACATGACAACTCCCAACGCTTGAGCGACCTATCCGAATGCTGGCCGTCTCTCCCACTCGAATCCTGGGAGAACACGCGCGCTACACTTCACATGTGGACGCAGATGGTCGGTAAGGTCCGGCTCGCGCTTACTCCTTTGGTCAACCACTGGTGGAACGTGCCGCTCTACGTCAGCGCCCGCGGCTTGACCACTTCGTCCATGTGTTACGAAGAAATCGTTTTCGAATTGGAGTTCGATTTCGTTGATCACCAACTTGTGCTGAAGAAAAGCGACGGTTCGGTCAAGAAACTTCCGCTCGCACCTCGCAGCGTCGCCACGTTCTACAAGGAATTTGTGAACATGCTGCATGCGGAAGGCATCCACGTGAAAATCTGGAAGATGCCGGTCGAAATTCCCAATCCCATTCCCTTTGATCAGGACCAGGTTCACAAATCGTACGATCCAGAAGCGGTCCGCAAATTCTGGCGCATCCTCGCTTCCACCGACGCGGTGCTCCAGGATTTCCGCGCACGATTCATCGGCAAAAGCAGCCCGATACACTTTTTCTGGGGCAGCTTCGACCTAGCGGTCACGCGGTTTTCGGGGCGCCGCGCGCCCGAGCGTCCCGGCGCCGATCGCATCACCCGGGAAGCGTACTCGCACGAAGTGAGCAGCGTCGGATTCTGGCCCGGCAGCGAGGAGGTCAATGAGCCTGCGTTTTATTCCTATGCCAGCCCCGAGCCCCAAAGCTTCAAGGAGTATCGTGTGTGCCCGGATGCTGCCTTGTACCGCAAAGATGTTGGCGAATTCCTCCTGCCATACGAAGCCGTACGCCACGCCCCATCTCCGACCAAGGCCCTTCTCGATTTTTGCCAATCGACGTACGAGGCCGCCGCAACCCTGGGTAAATGGGATCGCCCCGCCTTAGAGAAGCACCCCGAATCCGCCGCCACGGCGGTCGCTTTCCATCGATGCGTTCTAGAATAACCCCATTGGGTCTTCTTTACCAATAATTTCTCGGGAGCTTAACCTACAGGAGAATGTCGGCGAACCTTGCAACGCGCGCTGTTGTCGTGCCCTAGTAGCCTCTCGCCCACAAACCCCAACCGAGTTTTTCGCTAGCGCCCATCCGCCACCTGTCCCGTCTGCCTGGGCGCGAGCGTGTCCGTCCGCCGTTGTTCGCAAGCGATCGCTGGCCGCGATCCGGCGGAGCCGCAGCAAAAAGCCGCGAAGCCCAAGACATTGCCGCGACCTGGGGGAGCGGTAGCCCGTGCGGCCATCGACGAAAAGTCTATGCGTGCATTGATCGACCAACTGGTCGCGTGCGGTACGCGCCTCTCGATCGCTTCCTGGAGCGATGCGAACCGCGGCCCGGGCTGCGGCCGAGACCACATCGTCGCCCGATTCAACGAGATTGCCAAGATGTCAGGCGGAAAGTTGCACGTGGTCGTCGACAAGTTTGAAGCGACTTCCGCGCGAACCTCGAACAAGCCGGCACCGATGGAAAATGTCTACGCGATTCTGCCGGGCACGGACGAAAAGCTTTCTAACACGATTTTTATCGTTTCGGGCCACTTCGATTCGCGGCCGTCGGATGACCAGGACACGAAGGCTGACGCGCCCGGCGCGGACGACGATGCATCGGGCGTCGCCGTGAGCGCGGAGTCCGCCAGGCTGCTGAGCAAGGCGAGCGCCAACGGAAAAGGCGGGTACCGGGCGACGCTGCTGTTCGCCACGGTCTCGGGCGAAGAGCAAGGGTTGCTCGGAAGCACGCACCTGGTCGACTGGGTGAAGGAAAAAGGCTACACGGTTGGAGGCATGCTGGACGACGATATTGTCGGCGACGATCCCGCGCAGGGAGCGCCGCATCGCGTCCGCGTATTTTCCGGGAATGGCGAGCTTGACGATGCCGATTCCTCCTCGCGGGAACTGGCGCGCGCGATAGAGGAAATCGACGGTCGCAGCGCGATCCGCATGGTATTTCGCGTAGACCGCTACGGTCGAGGCGGCGATCACTATCCTTTTTACAAAGCGGGGCTGCCGGCGGTGCGATTCACCGAACCACTGGAAGACTATACCCACCAGCACCAGACCCCGCGGACCGAGGGCGATATTCAGTATGGCGATTTTGCGAAATATTTGAATGCCGCGTTTTTGGGAAATGTTGCTCGGGACAACGCGGAAGCGCTGCGGCAGCTGGCGCTGGCTCCGGCGCCCCCGGTCAACGCGCGCTTGACAGGTGCGGTCGCCCCGGATGCCAAAGTTTCCTGGTCCGCCGGGGACGATTCCGAACGCGCGGGGTTCGAAATCCTGTGGCGTGAAACGACGGACACGCGTTGGAGCGTTTACACATTCGCGGAATCGGCCGGAGAAACGGTGCTGAAGGGGGTCTCAACGGACAATCATTTCTTCGCTGTCCGTGCCGTCGGCAGAAACGGTGCACGTTCCATCGCAGTACCAACCGAAATGGAGCACCGCCCGATCCCCGGCACTACGAAGAAATAAGGAAACCGAGGCAAGGGAGGAGTGACCTGCGCGAACCCTCTGCATTTCGTGTTTCTCTACTTTCTTATTTCTTTGCTTGGTCAGGCTTTCGCGATCTTGGCGCCCCAGGAATCGGGGCTCACGTCTTTGGCGTGCTGCGAGAAGAGCCCGTGGTGGCCGTCGAGATCGAGGACTGCGTAGTGAAGTTCACCCTATTCGGTCTCTTGAAGCTGCTCGACAATACGTGCGCCGGTCGATTTCACCTTGCGGTAGTGCGCATCCACGTCGTTCACAAAGACTGTTAAACTCTGTGTTCGATAGCCGAGTTGCGCGGGGCTGGACGCGTTTGGCTTCGCGGCCTTGACCATGATCCACGCATCGGCAAGGTGCATCTGTGCACCGCTGACCGCTCCGTTGGGCTCGCCGTAGCGGTGATGCTCAACGAAGCCGAACGTTTTGTTCAGCCAGTTGATCGCCGTCCAGATAGACAACGTGCGGGAGGATCGTGTCGGTCGGGACCGAACGATTCTTCATGGTTCGCTCATAGTACAGCGATTTGGTTTGCAACCTAACGCAGACCAATCTCCGCGACCTCTTACTGCCCCGCGGCGATGCGTTGGGCGAACCACAATGTAGGGGGGCGCACTCCAGAACCCCCCGGTCCGCTGCCAGCAATATGGAGGTTGCTCTGCTCGCAAGTTGGAGAAAGCTTTACTGGCTTTTCCCGGCGGCGACGGGTTGGGCGAAGGTAACGAAGTGTCCCGAAGGATCCTGGTATCCGACTTCGCGCATACCGTAGAAGGTCGTGCGCTCCGGTTGCACGATCTTGGAACTGTGCAGGGCGGCCAGGACCGCGTCCAAGTTGTCGACTTCAATGTACAGGAAGGTCGGGCCTTTTCTCGCGGCCTCCGCAATGAGCGGCATATCTTCGCCGAGGCTCGCGAAGCTCTGGTACATCACTTCGGTATTTCCCTTCTGCAACGCGACGAAACCCAGCTTGTCGCCGTGCGGCACTTCGATGGCCTTGGCAAAGCCTAGCGCGTCCACCCAGAAAGGGAGGACGGTTTCGATGTCCTTGACGAACAGGACCGCAGTAATTCGCTTTACGTTCATGGTTTGTTTCCCTTCTTTGGATTGGCAGCCAAAAGCGAAGAACAAGAGGAACAAGCCCGAAAAATGAATTTGCTCCTTGCGTTTGGCAGTAGTCTTGTTTAGACTAGTTGAGTTTAGCGAATCTGCTAACTACCGTCAAGGAGGTTTTTATGCCAAGCGAGACACGGCAGCTTCGGGATTTGATCTCGGTGGGTCCTGCGATGCTGCGGGATTTCGGGTTACTTGGTGTTCACAGCGTGGCGGGGCTGGCTCGGCGGAATCCGGAGCGTCTCTATCGTGCGTTGGGTAGGCGAGCAAAGCAGTATCAGGATATTTGTGTTCTAGACACGTTCCGCGCCGCGGTAGCTCAAGCGCGTGACCCACGGCTGCCGGCCGAACAATGCCAATGGTGGTGGTGGACCAAGGTGCGAAAGGCCAAAAAAGCCCGGTGAAAGGCATCCGCCGAATGCGCAGCGGAAAACGAGGGGAGTTGACCACGCCGGATCTAGTGATTTTGAGTTTGCTGGTAGAGCGAGGAATGCACGGCTACCAGGTGAATCTAGAACTGGAGCGGCGAGACGTGCGGGACTGGGCGGGGATTTCCCGTCCGCAGATTTACTACTCTTTGGAGAAGCTGGCTGCGGCGGGGTTGATTCGAGGGGGAGAGAGTGATGAACCCGCGGCTGGGCCCGAGCGGCGCGTGTTCGAAACAACCGCGAAGGGCCAACGCGCGTTACGTGCCGCGTTGGAGCGGGAAGACTGGACCACCCAGCGGGATCGGCCGGTATTTCTAACCTGGGTGGCTTTGTCTTGGCAAGCCAAGAGCGGCGTATTTGAGAAACAGATCGCACGGCGAAAGAAATTCCTGCAGAGCGAACTTGCGCGAGAAGAAGAAGTCCTGGAATCGATTCTGCGGGAAGTCGGGCACCCCTATCATGAAGCGGTCTGGATGGTAACTTTGATGATCGAGCAATTCAAGACGGAGTTGCAGTGGCTGCGCAACCTCACTCGCGAACTGCCACATCGTGCCAGTGCGAAAAACCCCGAGTACGCAACCTCGCAGGAACACTGACCCGGCGCTAGCGCGCGGGGATCACCGTGGGCACTCGGGGCTCGGTCCAGACAGCGTCGCCGTTGCCGTCGTAGAACTGTAGCGCGGGACCCAAGGGAGCATTCATGTTCACCGGAGGGCCGCTCTTATCCTTCCTTATCTTGACCTGGGGATTCAAGGTCAGTCGGGCACGGATTTGGCCATCTTCATCTTTCACGACGAAGTCTTGCGCTTCCACCGTGCGGGCGTGGATGACAGCGGAGTCGAAGCGGTCGGCAGGTTTGGCCGCGATCAATATCAGCAACGCGGTAGATAATGCAAGGGCGATACTGGCCAGCTTCCAGCGGCGAGCTTGCGTTTCCAGTTTGTCGAGACGCGCGCATAGGGCTTGCAGATCACCATTTGTTGATGCCATGGGCTGCCTCCTGACACTGGAGTGGGGAAGGGATTCCTGTTGGCCTTAGACGGCCCGGATTTGTAGCAGTTAGCCGATCAAGAAGCGAGTTTGGTTCGGGAGTTGGAGTTCTGGCGAGCACGGCACGCAGAAATCATTCGAGTCTAAACCCCCGGACTCTCGAACAGGGCCGCTACAGGTGCAGGGAGCCGGTGTAGGTGACGCGGGCTTTGCCGGAGTCGCCGCGTTCGATGCGGCCGATGCGGAAGAATTTTTCGCGGCGGCGCTTGAGGTCGGCTTCGACAGACTGCACGCGGGCTTGCGGCACGATAAGGATCATGCCCACGCCTAGATTGAACGATTGCAGGAGTTCGTCGGTGTCGATTTTGCCGATCTTGGCCAGATATTTGAAAATGGGCGGGATGGGCCAACCGCCGAGATCGACTTGGGCCTGGACGCCAGAAGGCAGAACGCGGGGCAAGTTGCCTGGTATCCCGCCACCGGTGATGTGAGCCAATGCGGAAACCCATCCGCGCGCGAGGATGTTTTTCAGCGCCGGCACGTAACACAAGTGCGGCTTGAGAAGCTCGGCGCCGATCTTGTTACCAACTTCGGCGACATACGTGTCAGGCTTCAGTTTCGCGACATCGAAAACCAGCTTGCGCGCGAGCGAATATCCATTGGTGTGAAGTCCGGCGGATGGAAGCGCGACGAGCGCGTCTCCCGGCTTCACTGCTTTTCCCGTGAGTAATTTTTTACGTTCGACGACGCCGACGATAAAACCCGCCAGGTCATATTCGCCGGCCGGATAGAAGCCGGGCATCTCCGCGGTTTCGCCACCGATCAGGGCGCAACCTGCTTTGCGGCAAGCGCGGCTCATGCCCTCAACGAGTTGCTCGACTACGTTGGGATCAAGCTTGCCCATCGCGAGATAGTCCAGGAAAAACAGTGGCTCCGCGCCCTGCACCAGAATGTCATTGACGCAGTGATTTACCAGATCGCCGCCCACCGTAGAATGAACTCCGGTGGCCATGGCGACTTTGAGCTTTGTACCCACCCCATCGGCGCTGGAAACGAGAACGGGCTCTTTCCATTTCTTTTTGTCGAGGGCGAACAGCCCGCCGAATCCGCCGATGCCGCCAAGAACGCCGGGAGTGAAGGTTCGGCTTGCGTGGTGGCGGATGCGCTGCTTGGCGGCGTCAGCAACCGCGATGTCCACTCCTGCGTCAGCGTATTTCATGGATGAGGTGTCGATATCCGTTTCTGGTCCAGGCGCACGTACTGCCGGCCGTTCTCTCGTGGAGGACAATAGATTGCCGCAAGCCGGGGTTGCGGCGTTTACTTCAGCTTCCAGTAGCTGATTGTAGACTAAAACATGTGAAACAATCGCCTCCAGCGCACCACGCCGGGATGCAGGACGGCGCTGGCGTAGGCGAGAAAACGTTCGCGAGTTTGACCCGGCTCCCAGGCATCGGAGGGCACGTCGAGCGACATGTAAATCATCACCGGCGTGCCAATGATGTCGTTGCGAGGAACGCAGCCCCAGAAGCGGCTGTCGTACGAATTCGTGCGGTTGTCGCCCATCGCAAAATAGCAATTCTCCGGAACGTGATACGGAAATTTGATGTCAGCATAGCCCGGTGGTGCGCTTCCGGCCGGAGCTGGCTCTGTCAGCCCAACGGTGTAGCTCTCGCTGAGTTTTTGGCCGTTGATGTAGACCGCGCCACCACGCAGGTCGACGGTGTCTCCGGGCAAACCGATGGTGCGTTTGATCAAGTCCGAGGTTTCGGGAGCGAACGGAGGCTTGAAGATGATCACTTGCCGGCGCTCGGGATTGCGCCACAGCGGCACATGCCAATTGGTGAAGGGCACGCCAGCGTCGTAGCCGATGCGGCTCATGATCAGGTGATCGCCGATCAGCAAAGTGTTTTCCATGGAACCGGACGGAATCACGCGGGCCTGGCCGATCGTGCCGTTGATGAGCATGAACGCCAGCGCCACCCAAAACCACGCAATAACCTCGCGCCCAATGCGCTGGCGCACCAAGAGCTTCGACTCCGTTTTGTCGTTTTCCACAGGGTCAGGTTTCAAGTTCCACCGCCAATGCGCTCCGGCGCTTCGTATCCAATAGGATTTCCATTGCCCTGTGTCCTTGGTGTTTTATGGGAAGCTAAAACGTGTGAAACAATCGTCGCCACCGCACTACGCCAGGATGCAGGATGGCGCTGGCGTACGCGAAAAAGCGCTCACGAATTTGACCGGGCTCCCAGGCATCGGGCGGCACGTCGAGCGACATGTAGATCATCACCGGCGTGCCAATGATGTCGTTGCGAGGAACGCAGCCCCAGAAGCGGCTGTCGTACGAATTCGTGCGGTTGTCGCCCATCGCAAAATAACAATTGTCCGGAACCTTGTATGGAAATTTGATGTCGGTGTAACCCGGAGGCGCGCTTCCCGGAGGCGCCGGCTCGCTGGGGCCAATGGTGTAATTCTCGTTGAGCTTCTGACCGTTAATGTAGACAGCCCCGCCTCGGAGATCGACGGTATCGCCCGGCAACCCAACCGTGCGCTTCACATAATCGGGTGTGTCCGGCGCGAAGGGCGGCTTGAAGATGATCACCTGTTGGCGATGCGGATTGCGCCACAGCGGCACATGCCAATTGGTGAAGGGCACGCCAGCGTCGTAGCCGATGCGGCTCATGATCAGGTGATCGCCGATCAGCAAAGTGTTTTCCATGGAACCGGACGGAATCACGCGGGCCTGGCCGATCGTGCCGTTGATGAGCATGAACGCCAGCGCCACCCAAAACCACGCGATGATTTCGCGCTCAACGCGCTGACCGACGGGCAGACGCTTTTCGTTCTTGTCTTTTTCGTTGTTGGTAGCGTCAGCTTTCACGTTCCACCGCCACAGGGCGCTCGGCCGCTGGGTCTTCTAATCGACTGCCGTTCGTGGCATCAAGGAGTACGTCGTTGGAATTGCCTTTGCCCACTTCGAGTTGCACCAGGTCCGTGGGGTACACCCCAGTGTAGCAAGAGGTGCAGAAGTTGCCTTGGGTGTCGTTCACCGCTTGTTTCAAACTGGCAAGTGACACGTACCCGAGAGAATCAGCGCCGAGAAATTTACGGATTTCTTCGGGTGAATTTGAGGATGCGATGAGCTCTTCGCGCGTCGGCGTATCCACGCCGTAGTAGCACGGCGAGATCGTCGGCGGGCAACTGATGCGCACGTGCACTTCTTTCGCGCCAGCCTCCCGCACCATGCGCACGATCTTCCGGCTGGTGGTGCCGCGGACAAGGGAGTCGTCGACCAGGATGACGCGCTTCCCCTCGATGAGGCCGCGAATCGGATTGAGCTTGAGCTTGACGCCGAAATTGCGAATCGCTTGCGAAGGCTCGATAAACGTGCGGCCGATGTAATGATTGCGTATCAGCCCCATGCGGAAAGCAATGCCGGACTCCAGCGAGTAGCCGACCGCGGCGGGCACGCCGGAGTCGGGAACCGGGACGACGATATCCGCTTCTACGGGGTGCTCCTGCGCGAGCAAGCGGCCAAGAGCCTCGCGGCTTTCATTGACCGAGCGGCCGAAGATAATGCTGTCGGGCCGCGAAAAGTAAACATGCTCGAAGATACATTGCTGCAGCGGCTTTTGCGGCGCGAACCGGATGGATTCAATGCCAGAGCGTGAGATGCGAACCATCTCGCCAGGTTCGACTTCGCGAACGTATTGCGCATTGAGCAGATCGAACGCGCACGTCTCGGACGCGACGAGCCACGCTTCACCCAGCCTGCCGAGATTGAGCGGGCGAAATCCTCGCGGATCGCGCACCGCGTAGAGTTCGTCAGTTGTGAGCACCAGCAAGGAGTACGCGCCTTCAACCTGGTTCAGTGCATCGCCGATCGCGCCGGAAAGATTGCGCGCTTGGGAGCGCGCGAGCAGGTGGACAATGACTTCCGTGTCGCTATTGGTCTGGAAAATCGAGCCGCGATGCTCGAGCTTGCGGCGCCACTCCGCGGCGTTGGTAAGGTTGCCGTTATGCCCGAGAGCGACTTTTCCCTTGTTGCAATCGATCAATATAGGTTGCGCATTGAGTAGCGCTTTATCGCCAGCCGTGGAATACCGCGTGTGGCCGATCGCGGAGTTCCCTGGAAGCGTGTTCAGCACGCCGGGGGTGAAAATCTCTTCCACTTCGCCCATCGCGCGATGTAAGTGCAAATCGCCGCCATCGCTCGAGACGATCCCGGCGGACTCCTGTCCGCGATGCTGCAGCGCGTACAGACCAAGATAGGCGAGCTTCGAGGCTTCCTCGTGTCCGAAGACACCGAAGACTCCACATTCGTCGTGGAAGCGGTCGTCAGCGAAAGCGAGCTTTTGCGTCATAAGTTCGATCGGGCTGCAAAACCTTTAAGCCAATTCGAAAACACCTCTGCCCGTCGGTGCAAGCGATTAACGGGCGTGCAAAGCGCGTTCCAGAGAATAGGCCCAGGCCTCGCGCAGAGAATCGAGCGGGCTGTCGATCGCTGCGCTCCCCTTATATTGGATGCGAAATCCCTTGTCACGGGTGACCTGGCCGATTTGTTGCGCGGTCACACCATATTGTCGCGCACTCTCCAGAACGCGGGCAAGTAGCGACGACTTCACCGAGACGACCGCGCGGGCGCCGCGCTCGTTGAACAGCGCGTGCTCGGCGGGAGGTTCCGATCCCTCCAGGCTTACGCTGGCGCTGAGCGCAGCCGCCGCAAAACAGCACTCCGCCAAGGCGACCGCTATGCCACCGTCGCTGATGTCATGCGCGGACTGCACCAGGCCTTCGTTGGCTAGCGCCAGAAGCATTTGTTGCAGACGCTTCTCGGCGGCGAGGTCGATTTGCGGAGGTTCACCTGCGACGATCTGCGCGATCGTCTTGGAATACTCGGAGGAAGAAAATTCTTGCGCCAGATTGGCCGGCGACGCCGTCGCAGTGGATCCGGAGCCGTCCAAAAGCACAATCAAGTCGCCTTTTTCGCGAAACCCCAGTTTCAGGGCGTGCGACGCATCGTCGATGATGCCCAGCATTCCGATCACCGGCGTCGGATAGATCGATTTTCCAAGCGTTTCGTTGTAGAAGCTGACGTTGCCGCCGGTAATGGGTGTTCCGAGTTCCTCGCACGCTACCGTCAACCCGTCGATCGCTTCGCTGAATTGCCACATCACCTCCGGTTTTTCCGGGTTGCCAAAATTCAAGCAGTTCGTCGCAGCGATCGGACGCGCGCCGCTCGCCGCCACGTTGCGCGCGGCTTCGGCGACTGCGTGCATCGCGCCCAACCGAGGATTCAGCTGGCACCAACGGCCGTTGCCGTCGGTGGACAGTGCCAACGCCCGCTTTACCTCTCCGGTGTGTGGATCTTTGATGCGAATTACAGCGGCGTCACCGGCGCCCGGTCCCGCGAGCGTGTTGGTCCGCACCATCGTGTCGTATTGCTCGGTGATCCAACGTTTGGATGCGATCGCCGGCGATGCCAGAAGCTTCTTGAAACCTTCGGTGAAATTCGTTGTGCCGGCCTTAAAAACAAACCAGTCCGACGCCGTTTCCCTGCGCAGGGGTGGCTGCGAAATCGGGCGTTGGTAGATCGGTCCTTCTTCGGCAAGCGGATGCGCGGGAATTTCGGCCGCAACCTCGCCATGGTGAAGCACCTTCGCGATGCCGCCGTCGGTAACCGTTCCGACCACGACAGCGTCCAGTCCCCACTTCTTGAAAACGTCCAACACCTGGCGCTCGCGGCCCTTTTCTGCGATCAACAACATGCGCTCCTGCGATTCGCTGAGCATGATTTCGTACGGCGTCATGCCGGACTCGCGCTGCGGAACTCTCTCGAGATCGATCTCGATGCCGGTTCCACCACGCGAAGCCATTTCCATTGTGGAGCAGGTTAACCCGGCAGCGCCCATATCCTGAATCGCCACCACTGCACCCGTGTGCATCGCTTCGATGCAGGCTTCGAGCAGCAATTTTTCCATGAAGGGATCGCCGACTTGCACGTTCGGCCGCTTCTGCTGCGATTCTTCGGTGAATTCAGCGGATGCGAGCAGCGAAGCGCCGTGAATGCCGTCGCGTCCGGTCTTCGCGCCAACATAGATGACGGGATTGCCGATGCCTTTGGCTTTGGCGAGGAAAATCTCCTCCTTGCCCGCAATTCCCAGCGCCAGCACATTGACCAGGGGATTTTGCGAATAACAAGGTTCGAAGCAAACTTCGCCACCGACCGTTGGAACGCCAAAACAATTCCCGTAATTGGCGACGCCGCGGATCACTCCATCGAGAATGCGGCGATTCTTGGCTGCTTCTTCCTCACTCGTAGTCTGGCTCGCAACGATTTCGCCGAAACGCAGCGAATCGAGTACCGCAATCGGCCGCGCACCCATCGTAAAGATGTCGCGCAAGATGCCGCCGACGCCGGTGGTGGCGCCCTGGAACGGTTCAACGTAACTGGGATGGTTGTGCGATTCGATCTTGAACGCGGCGACCAGGCCGTCCCCGATGTCCACCACGCCGGCGTTTTCGCCGGGGCCTTGCACGACGAGCTTTCCGCGCGTCGGTAGGCGCTTCAGATGGACCTTGCTGGATTTGTAAGAGCAATGCTCGCTCCACATTACGCTGAAGATTCCAAGCTCGGTGATGTTGGGGTCGCGGCCCAGAATCTTTCTGACGCGAGCGTATTCGTCCGACGTCAAGCCGTGTTCAGCGGCGATTTCTGGCGTCACTTTGATTTCGGCGGGTGCAATGGCCATTACGGTCTATTCCGTGATCCAGTCAGAAATTCGCCAAAAGAAAAGGAGTGGGCTGGGCCAGAAATCACGCCGGCGCCTTTGCCGCGCCAACCAGAGCTTCGATCATCGACTGGAAAATCACGAGGCCATCCGCGGAGTTCAGTGCCGATTCGACTGCGCGCTCCGGGTGCGGCATCAAGCCGGCCACATTACGTTCGCGGTTGCAAATGCCGGCGATGTTATTCATCGAGCCGTTGGGATTTCCGCTCGCGTCATCCGAACCGTCCGGCGTCGTGTAGCGGAAAATAATCTGGCGATTTCTCTCCAGCTCGTCGAGCGTGGCTTCCTCCACGCTGTAGTTGCCGTCGTTGTGCGCGATCGGAATTCGGAGGATTTGGCCCTTCTTCGCGGCATTGGTGAAGGGCGTATCGGTCTGCTCGACGCGCATGTGCACGTGCCGGCAGATGTAGCGCAGACCGGCGTTGCGCATCATCGCACCAGGCAGCAGCCCCGCCTCGAGCAAAATCTGAAAGCCATTGCAGATACCCAGCACCATCCCGCCGCCGTTCGCGAATTTCTCGACCGACTTCATCACCGGCGAAAATCGAGCAATTGCTCCAGTCCGCAGGTAATCACCGTAAGCGAATCCGCCAGGCAGGATGATGGCGTCGCTGTCTCCAAGATCTTCGGATTGGTGCCAAATGAAGTCAACCGGTTTGTGCAGGACATTCCCAATGGCGTAAAACGCGTCGTGATCGCAATTCGATCCGGGAAAGACAACGACTCCAAACTTCATACCGTGATTGCTCCGTCAGGCATCTGGGAAATCCCTATTTTAGCACATCAGGCCGTTTCTTTCGTTTGCCACCGGCGCCGGCGTTGCGCTGTACATTGCCTTGGTCGACCAGCTCGGCGAATTTTGGTTCGAGGAAAATTGCATGCTCGTAAGGTCGCCCGCCCACACACCAACGAACAGTTCCATCCTGTCATCATCGAAGGCCTCGATTGGGAAAATACGGCCGACAGATATTTCGAATACGGTTTTTGTTTTCAACTCTTCCGCGCCGGCGGGATTTTCCTTTGCCGGTGCGAAGATCGGCAGGAATTCCCCCTGCAGGGACCCGGTCGCCAATCTTGATCGACTTCGCGTACCAATCTCTGTGCCGCGGTTCTGGTTTTGCCTTTCCATCCGGCCTCCGGTAGGAGACCTGCCGAGGCTCAAGGCGACCTAGATCGAGCGGCCGGAAAGCCCGGATGGAGGAGGAGCCGGCGCTTCGGTGGATTTGTTGATGGCCGGCACGATGCCATCCAAGCCGAGTACGTTCACGAGACTGGCGTTGGCGGGCACAATGTATTTTGTGTTTTGCGCCAAAGTATTGTTCAGCACCTCGAGCTTCCGCATCGTCTCCGCGCGCTCCTTGAAATACGTCTCCGCCGCATTGGACACCAGCTTGATCGCCTCGGCCTCCGCATTCGCGCGCGTGATCCGCGCCTGCGCGTCACCCTCGGCCCGCAAAATCTCCGACTGCTTGGTGCCTTCGGCTTGCAAAATCTGGCTTTGCTTGATGCCTTCCGCTTCCAACACGGCGGCCCGCTTCTCGCGCTCCGCCTTCATCTGGCGCGACATGGCATCGGTGATATCCCGCGGCGGCTCGATCTTCTGCACTTCCACACGCGTGACCTTCACACCCCAGCCGTTGGTAGCCTCGTCGAGCACCTGCCGCAGGTTCGTGTTGATCATGTCGCGCGCCACCAACGTTTCGTCCAGCGTCCGGTCGCCAATCAGGTTGCGGAGATTGGTTTGCGCCAGCGTGGTGCAGGCGTAGCCGAAATCCTGCACTTCATATTGCGATTTCACCGGATCGATCACCTTGTAGTAGACCACCGCATCCACTTCCACGGTCACGTTGTCCTTGGTAATCAATTTCTGTGGCGGCACGGTGATCACCTGCTCGCGCATATCCACTCGCACGATGTCGTCGATGAACGGCACGATGAAGGTCAAGCCCGACGGAGCCATCCCGTGATACTTGCCCAACCGCGTAATCAACCCTTTTTCATACTGCCGAACCGTCCGCGCTCCCCTGGCGAGCGCCACTAAACCGAACAGTGCGATCGCAAACGCAAATGCCAGCACAAAAACGCCGGTGTCCATTGCCTTCACCTCACCTTGAGCGTTACGCCTTCGACCGCTTCCACTTTGACCGCCACGCCTAAGTCGCGCACGGCATCTTCGGCCCCGGCCAGTTCCGCGCGCCACACCTCATCGCCCACTTTGACCATGCCGGGTTCGAACGGCGCAATCCGCTTGGTCACCACGCCGGTCTTACCCACCACCGCGTCCACATTGCTGGGATGGTTTCTAACCGTGAGCTTGGCTCTCAGCCAACTGCGAAAGATCGCGAGATAAACCAGTGCCAAGCCGCCCGCAGCCAGCAAGCCGACCTTGTCCGAACCCACCAGCAGTCCGATGCCGCCGCCGATGGCCAGCGATCCGCCGATCAGCGCGAGGTCGAGTCCAGTCATTGCGCCCAGCGCCAGCTCTAGGACTACGCACACGATCCCGCCGATAACCAGCAGCCCGTTGACCCACATGCCCACGGATAAACGCTCCTCACCGTTCAAGTAAGGCGGACGATAACATCGCACTCGGTTCTCTTCAATGCCGAAGCGAGAAAGCGCCGAAGCGCAGAGGTTATGTAGGAGCCGGGCTTGCGCCCGGCGAACGCAAGCGGAAACGGCGACGTTCAGCGGCGGCGGGTTTTCTTTGATCTGCCGCTTTTCGATTTTGACTTGCGCGAGGATGTCTTCGGATTCGCAGCCGCAGCAAGCTCCCGACGCTTCTTCGCCGCCCAGCCCGGCTTGTTCGCTTGCCGTCCCCGCGCGATTCCCAGCGCTTCCGCGGGCACATTGTCGGTAATTGTCGATCCGGCAGCGATGTAGGCACCATCGCCAATACGCACCGGCGCGACCAGCGCCGAATCACTTCCGACAAAAACGCGATTGCCGATCGTCGTCGGATGTTTGTGGAATCCGTCGTAATTACAGGTGATCGTGCCCGCCCCGATGTTGGCCTTCGCGCCGATCTTTGTATCGCCAAGATAGGTCAGATGACCGGCCTTGGTGCCTTCGCCCACTGTGGTTTTCTTAAGTTCCACAAAGTTGCCGATGTGCGCGCCCTGTTTCAAGTGGGTGTCGCCGCGAAGGCGGGCAAAAGGCCCAACGGTAACGCGCTCGTCGAGGCGGCTGTTCGCGATCACGCAGTGGGGCTCGACGATCACATCGTCTCCGAGAATGGCATCGGTCAGTACGCTACCGGCGCGAATCGTGCAGCGGGCGCCAATTTTCGTTTTGCCCAGCAGATGCACGGCCGGCTCGACCACGGTGTCTTCGCCAGCGGTCACATCGGGATCGATCAACACGGTGTCCGGCAATTGAATTGTGACGCCGGCGTTCATCAACGCGTTGCGTTTCCACTCCCGGAAGATACGATCCACTTCGGCAAGGTCGGCGCGGGTATTGCAGCCGAGAACTTCCCGCGGATCCGGAGCCACCTGTGCCAAAACCGTTTCGCCCTTCGCGGCGAGAATGGCGATCGCGTCGGTGAGATAGACCTCGCGGTGCTTGTTATTGGGTTTTACCTGTGCCAGCGCGGGCCAAAGTTTGTCGAGCGCGAAACAATAAATGCTGGAGTTAATTTCATTGATTTCGCGCTGCTCGTCACGGAGTTGTGACTCTTCGACAACGGCGCCGACCTGGGTTTCGGATTTGCGCACCACGCGCCCGTAGCCCGTCGGATCGCTCACGACGGCAGTGAGGATTGTTGCGGCGGCATGACCCGCGCGATGCGTGGCGATGAGGGCGCGCAAGGTCTCGGTTCGAACCAGAGGCGCGTCTCCCGGGAGCACCACGACGACCTTTGCACCACCCAAGGTGCGCCGGGCTACTTGCATGGCGTGCCCGGTACCGTGTTGCGGCTGTTGCAGGACGGTGGTCGCGCCAGTGGGTTCGGCGACGGCCATTACTTGTTCGGCTTGATGGCCCACTACAACGACGGTCTTTTTCGCTCCCAGCGGAGCGCAAGCTCGGAGCACTTGCTCGACCAGGGCGCGGCCACCGGCGCGGTGCAGTACCTTCGCTACATTGGACTTCAGCCGCGTGCCTTTTCCCGCGGCGAGAATGACGATGGCAAGATCTTTGGGTGGCATGGTGTCAATACATTTTGGGGGAGCAGGCAGGGTTTCGCAAAGTATTGATTTTAGGGCGCGCTTCGAAGTGTTTAATCGGCGGCGGGGGCCGGGGCCATACTGGAGAGCTCGGTTTCCATGCCGGAATGGGAGGATTCGTCGGTGGCGATGGTCCAAAGCGAAGGATCAGCGAGAAGGCGGCTGACCAGCTGTGTGTGCAGGGCGTGGCCGGCTTTGTGGGCTTCGACGCGGGCCAGAAGCGGAAGCCCCGCCAAGGCCAAGTCGCCGATGAGGTCCAGCGCCTTGTGGCGGCCGAATTCGTCGGGAAAACGGAGGGGTCCGTTCATCACGCCGTCGTTGGTCAGGACAATGGCATTTTCAAGGGACCCACCGCGAATCAGGCCCATGGAGCGCAGCGGCTCGATGTCTCGTTCGAAGCAAAAGGTTCTCGCCCTCGCCAGAAGATGGCGAAAGGTCTCCGGGTTTACGGCCATTTCTACTTCCTGCTGACCAACCAGGGGATGCGGGAAATCGACATAGCAGCGCACGTGGAATTCGTCCGCGGGATAAACACCGATGCGGCGGTCGCCTTCGACGACCTCCAACGGCTGCAATACCTTAAGGTAGCGGCGCTTGCGGCGCAGCTTGCGGACGCCCGAATGCTGCAGCATCTGCATGAAAGGCTCCGCGGAACCATCCAGGATGGGGATTTCGATCGAGTCAATGTCGATGAAAACGTTGTCGATGCCGCAGGAATAGATCGCGGCCAGCAGGTGCTCGGTAGTGGAGAGCAGCACCCCTTGCTTCATCAAGCTGGTGGCATAACTCACGCGTGCGACGTTGTGGCCCTGCGCTTCGATTGGAAAATTGTCGAGGTCAATCCGGCGGAAAACGATGCCGGTATCGGCAGGGGCGGGAGTAAGCTGAATGTGGCCGAAGACTCCGGTGTGTAGCCCCACACCCTCGGCGGACGACGAGCGGAGTATTGTGGTCTGAAACATGAATACGAATATGGTAGCACTTTGTCGTCCAGAATCTGAAGCGTTTGTTCCATAGTATCAATAACTTATGGACACAAAACGTAACGGCGCGAAGTTTACCGTGGTAAACATACAACAAATAACGTATCGGACGTGTCTTTCGGGGATTTCTAGCACGCGCTCGTAACCCAGGCTTCCTTTCGCTTTCCTGCCGCGTCCCATAGCTTTGCGATGCTATAATACGAGCTGAATTCTCATTGACAGGTGGGTAAATGAATCGAAACGCACGCTTCGGCTTAATTGCAGTATCGGTGGCGATATTTTGCTACGCAGGTATCGGACACGTTCTCGGACGAACACCGGACGACAAGGCCTACAAGTCGCTGACCGTCTTCGGCGAAGTGTTGCAAAAGATTCAGGCGGACTACGTCGACGAGCCGAACATGCACCTGGTCACGGCGGGATCGCTGCACGGTTTGCTGGAATCGCTCGACCCGGAGTCCAGTTACCTGACACCGCGCGAATACACCGAGTACAAACAGAAACAGCAGAATGCGGGAACGGGCGAAACTGGCCTGACGCTAAGCAAGCGTTTCGGATACGTGATCGTGATTTCGGTTTTGCCGGAGAGCCCTGCCGAGAAAGCCGGCATCCACAGCGGAGATATTTTCGAGTCGATTGCGGGCTTCACCACGCGGGACATGTCGGTGGGGCAAGCCTTGAACTTGTTGAACGGGCAGGCAGGTAGCGGAGTAAAGGTGGGTGTGATCCGGCGGGGCAAAGCCGATCCGGATGAAGTGGATCTCGTCCGACAGAAACTCGCTCCCCCAAAGACCATGGTGCAAAAAGCGGACCCGGACATTCTGGTGCTGCGACTGACTTCGCTCGATAATGGCCGCGCGGAAGAGGTGCGAAACAAGCTACAAGAAGCGGAAAAGCAGGGAATTCACAAGGTTGTGCTGGATTTGCGCGAATGCGGCCGCGGGCCGGTGACCGAAGCGGTGGCGGTGGCGCGGTTGTTCGTTCCTTCCGGTACCGTCGCGACGCTGCGTGGGCAGACGGTTTCGGCCCAGGTATTGTCGGCCGAACCCAGTAAGGTGGTTTGGAAGGGTCCGGTCTCGGTATTGATTGATGGCACGACGTCCGGGGCGGCCGAAGTGCTGGCCTCTGCGATGGTCGCGAATCATCGCGGCGACGTCGTTGGTGAACGCACGTTTGGCCTGGCTTCGGAGCAAAAACTGATCACCTTGGACGATGGATCCGCATTGTTTCTGACGGTGGCGAACTATTACAACGCGGCGGCCAAGCCAATCCTGGAGGATGGCGTTGAACCGAGCGAGGTCGTCCGCGCCGCAGCGGAAGACGATTCCGATGGCGGCGAGGATGACGGCTCGGCAACAACCACGACGCCGAAGGTCACACCTTCCGGGCCGCGCCCGCTTTCGCCGGAGGATCCAATCTATCGCAAGGCTTTGGAGCTGTTGCGGACTCCGCTGAAGAAAGCGGCCTAGCCGCCGGTGACGTGGCGGACCGGGTCGACTCTGCGACAAACCAGCGGGCCGCCTTCCAACAATCCCCTCTCTTCATGGCATCTATGTTCATGGCAGCGGCGCACACTGCTAGCGCTTGTCGTTGCGCTCGGCGCGATTGTGGGCGGCTGCAACAAGGCTGGGAAACCACTGCGCGCCAGAGATATCCACGCCATTACGCGGGAGTTTGTAGCGGCTGGAAGCTCCGCGGCGCCCTCTGGATCGGATGCTCGGAGCGATCTGCGGGCGTCGGATCAGGATCTGCAAAGCACCGATCGTGTGGATATTACGATTCGCGGCGACTCAGACGATGCGGCGCACCGGATTGCAATCGCGCGAGTGCTGCAATCGCTGGGCGGAATTGCGACCCGCCACGGGCTCACGCAGGATGCGCCATCGGAAAGCCGCGAGGGAGTTCGTTTCCAGTATCGCCGTGCAGGTTTCCCGACCCATACCATTCACATTCATTCCGCGCCTGCTGCCGCATCACAAGCGCCTAACACGGGGGAAGCACGCCTGGCGATTATTCTGGATGACCTCGGCAACGACCGAACCGCGGCGGAGGCTATTTTTGCGCTGCCGTATCCACTGACGATTTCGGTGCTGCCAAATCATCCCCATTCCGTGGACATTGCCGAGGAAGCGCATCGCAAGGGCTATCAAGTAATGCTGCACTTGCCGATGGAATCGGTTGGTGAGGCCAAAGCGGAATCGCAAGAGTTGCGTCCAGGCATGTCTGGCAGCGATGTGAGCGCGCTGGTGAATGGATTCCTGCGAGCGGTGCCGGATGTTGCCGGCGTGAACAATCATCAAGGATCGCAGTCGACTGCGGACGTGGCGCTGATGGAAGAATTAATGCCAGTGCTGCGCGAGCATCGGCTTTTTTATATTGATAGCCGCACGACCGCGGCCACGGTCGCGTTCGAGACGGCGCAGAAGGCTGGCGTCCAGTCGGGATATCGCAACGTGCCGTTCCTCGATGATGTAGCGGATGTCAAGGCGGTGCGCAAGCAGCTTGCACTGGCTTTACGCGAGGCTCGCCAGAAGGGCGAGGCCATCGCCATTGGACATCCGCACGCCGCGACGTTAAAGGCGCTAAGTGAAGTTTTGCCGGAAGCTAAAACACAAGGAGTCCGGTTGGTGCTCGCTTCCGAGCTCGTTCACTAGCGGCGACACTGTGGCCGTCAGTTTTTGGCCGCTTCTTGTGGATGTAGGTTGCTCTTTGGGCGGGCGGGAAAAAGGCGGTGGAAGACGTAGAAGAATAGGAGCAAGACCAGGAAATCGAGGATGCTCGCTTCAGGACCGGCCGTGCCGCCTGCGAGCCACGCGGGGCCGGTTAAGGTCGCGCTCGAAAGATGGCCTGGGAAGATCATTCCGCTATCGGGAACAGAGTAGAGAAATGTTTCGCCAAAATCGAAGGCGGCGTGCATCCCGACGGCAAACCACAGGCTTCCCGTTCGTCGCAGAGTGAAACACCATAACAGACCAGTAAGCACGACGCCTGCGATGCCGATCCAGGTCTCTCCCGGATTGGTGAGGTGCACGGCGCCGAAGGCCAGCGAAGTCGCCAGCGAGGCGAGCCAGAAGCCGAAGCCTTGCGTCAATGCAAATTGCGCGTACCCGCGGAATGCAAACTCTTCGAACAACCCGACCACGACAAAAAACGCCAGCCAAAAAGCCAGCCATTGGAAAAACTTAGCGCCGTGAATTTCAACGGAGCCGAAATGGTAGTAGCCCAAGGCCGCAAGTGTACCGAGCACAGCGGTGATTTCGAGGACGCCAAACGCCGCGCCTTGCCAAAAGCGCTTTCCGAGCACGCCACGCAAAGGCAACCCGTAGTCTGCGAGATTGCGCTTCTCGAGCCGCGACATGACCCAAGCAGCTGAGAGGACGGCAGCGAAGCGGAGGAACTCTGAAGTCATCAGATTTTGTGGGGTTAAGAGTCGACCGCCGCCTGTGCCGAACAAGCTGCCGATCCAAAAGAACTCGTACGTAAAGGTTTCCGCGAGGACAAGATAAATGAAGACGCGCACCAGTACGAACGGCAGCTCGGGGTTGCGAAAAAAACCGGGCGCGGGAGGTTCAACCGGAACCGAGGGAGGCGAGTCTGGCGTGTTCATGAGCAAGGGGAGCCATTTTGCGCGCCAAGCGCCGAACGCCGCAAGTGGGGCGTTTGGGAAGATTGCACAGCCGAGCAGTGGATGCGGATTGGCGGCAAACAGGAGTGATACCGTTACCGTTCGATGGGTACTGTGGCTGCGCCAAGGATTTGCCGGCTTTTCTGGACCTGAACGAACACGACAACGCGAAGGTTCTGACGCTTCCAAGAGGAATCGAGGTGCACCGGATAGGTCCCGGAGAAGGAATCTTCCTTTTTAAGGTTGATACCGCCGACCTTGCGGAAGGTCCGCACGACGGAGGCATGACGGAGGTCGGAGCCGCTGTTTTCTCCGGCGGAAACCACCGAGTGCAGGCCCGATTCGGTAATCGCCATCCAGACCTCAGGCTTATCGCCTTGCCTGGTTCCGGAAAGTTGCGTCACGGAGACTGCCAGTTGCTCGTCACCGGCCTTGGTGGAGGGTGTCACGGATAGCGAAACGTGAGCTTTTGATTGGGCCGCCGATTTTTCGATCGCCGCTCGAGCCGAACCCTCGCGATTGCCGACCAGCCCAATCTGGCCATCAACAACCATTTGAGGTGTATAGGGGTTCTGGTTACCTAGAGACATAGCATACTCTTCCTGCCTTACTGTCCATTCCCGACCGGAAAACGGATCCATCCAGCCGCCATTGTTCCAGTAGTCGACATGTTCCTCGAGCGCGATGATTTGGGTGTGGGCGATGGGCTGCTGTGATTCGAATTTCGCCAAGAGAGCGTCCGCGGGTGGGCAGCTGGAGCAGCCTTCCGAGGTGAAGAGTTCAACGACTACGGGTATCGCGCTGGGATTCGAATTCTGATCCGATGGGCCTTGGAAAAGCTTCGCTCCATGATTGGCCGCGTGGCCGACAGACCATCCGAGACAAAGCAGTGAAAGGGAAATTGCCGCCAGGTTCCGCCGCGAAAACTTCATAGGAGTTCCTTCCTGGAGTTCTCAAAGTATAGTACGTCGGGTAGCACGAAAGTAGATGGGTCGTTACTCGATTTTAGGGTCATGAATCGGTAGGGGACACAGACACCTCGACACTCAGAGTAAGCAGGGGTGTCTGTGCTATGCACAACCGGCATGATATGTTTAACCGGTTAGTTGGTCTGTCCTCCCCTCGATTCAGCTCGATGCAGCGGTTATTGGAGGCTTCCGATGTCTCAGACGAGCGCCATTGTGATCTTGCTAGGCGGCAGACTTGCCATCGATTTCGCCAATGCTCCGTCCTACCCGGGCGCTCCCGATCACGACCTTTCGTGGGAGGAGTTTGTAACGTTTCTGGAGGCTTCGCGAATCGTTTCTGCGGAACGAGGCGCGCAGCTTCTGACGCTCTCACAGACTGATCCCAAGGCGGCTTTTGTGGCGCTTTCTCGCGCGGTTCGACTTCGCGATGCGTTGCGGAATGCCTTTGGAGCAATGGTAAGAAGCGAGCGAGTTCTACGCCAGTGGGCAGAACCGATCAACGAAGTCCTGCGCATCACGGAAGGACACGATGAATTGGTGAACGACGGCGCAACGTGGAAACTGGAGTTTATCGCTCGTGAAGGCGGCCTGGACTGGTTGTTGGCGGCCATCGCACGGTCCGCCGCGGAAATCCTCGTCGAAGGGCGGGAAGCGCGGATCCGCAGGTGCGCCAACCCCGGGTGCGAACTTTTCTTCTGTGACAAATCGCGGACGCACCGGCGGCGGTGGTGCTCGATGGCGATCTGCGGCAACCGGCACAAGGTCGCGAGTTTTGCGCGGAGGCGGGCGTCCTGAGAGCGGTGCGGCGAAAGCGCTAGGGTTCGTGGGATTTCACATACTTCGGCGGTTCGCCCTTTGACCAGGGATCGTAGCTGTGGGCGAAAACCAGGCGCTCCGCGAGCGGCGGGTGCGAATACAACCAGAAGGTGATGATCGACGGCGGATTGGGGTCGGCCAAGCCAACTTCTCCCAAGACCTGAAATGCGTGGGCAGCGACTTCCGCCGCGTTGGGCACGATGCCGTGAATCACTTCAAGGCCGTAAATATCCGCAGCGTGTTCCTGCGCGCGTCTGAAGCCGTTCGCGATGGGCATCGCCAAAAACGCGATCACCTGCAGAAGGAGCAGCATCACGGCGAGGGAGGCCCAATCGTGGGGCCCGCAAATCTTCCAATCCTGAGCCCAGCGAGCCAGGGCCCAGTGAAGGCCGCGATATCCCACATAGAACGCAACCAGCAGCATGGCAGCGAAGAACAGAAAGCCATTGCGGACATGATTGAGCACGTAATGTCCGGCTTCGTGGCTGAAGATAAATAGGGTTTCTTCGGTGGTCAATTTCTGGATGGTGGTGTCCCAAACCACGACTCGCTTGGAGGCCCCAAATCCGGTCACGTAGGCGTTGAGGTCGTTGGTCTTCTTGCTTGCTTCCATCAGGAACATCCGTTCGGGCGGGATATCCAGACCGGTTCTGTGGACCCCTTTCTCTATTTCCGCGGTCAGCTCGGGATATTTGGCGCCCAGCGGCTGAAAGGTATTGAACAACGGGTCGATGAACCATGGACTGACAAAAACGACAAAGAGCAGAATTGGCAGCGCTGCGAGCCAGAAGAAAAACCACCACCGGCGTGGACTCCAGCGCATCACGGCGAATAGCAGAAACACCAGAAGCAGCGCGAAACCAATTCCGAGCAGCTCCTCTTTCGACCAATCCAAAAACCACGAAGCCCAGCCTTGAATGGATTGTTCGTAACGCAACGAGAGGGAGTGTCCGTACAGATGGATGGGGAGGTCGCAGAGGTCCAGGACCCCGACCAGTAAAGGAACGAATACGAGTCCTTGCAGCCAGCGATTACCGCTGGTGCGTTCCGCGAAGTCGCGGAGTTTCGCGGCGATGCCGAGGCGCAGAAGCAAGTAGAGAACAACCACACCTAGAACATAGGAGACGAAGTACAGAATGTACTCGGCGCGCGAATAGGCGACCGCCTTTTCGTAACGCTCTTGAGACAGAGTGTATTGCTCTGTTTTTGGCGGCTCGGGTGTCGTGTGTTGTTTTGAAGGCGAACCGGGAACGGCGGGCTGCGACGGCGTTGGGCGCTGTGGATAAACCTGGATTTCTGTGGCTTGGGGGGCGAGCTTGGCGGCGCGACACGGTGCGAGCAGAGCGAACGAGAACAGCAGACTCAGGAACAGCAGCGCGGTCAGGTGCTTAGGCAGAAAGTCGAGCTTCGCCAACGGGTATCGCTCCTCCCGCGGCGGCTCTGGCGTCGGGCATGGAATCATTGGCTCTGGGGCGGGAGTATGAGGCTCACGACGCTGGACTGCAAGTCGGGTGCTCGCGCGGCGCGACATTTCGAACCTGGCTGGCTCTGAGCATGGACGGGGGACTAAGGCGGTATGGAACCAGCGGGATGCGCGGTCTTGAGGCAATAGTTGCGCACTGCGCCGCCGGTGGCGAGACCGATATGAATGACCGAGGTCCAACGCTCGAGCTTGTGATGACCGTATCGGTGGAACAAATACGAAACACCGATGGAGGTGGCGGTGCCGGCCGCTTCGATGGCCGCGAATCCCGCGTGATGATCCACGACGTCGTTGGTGAGCAGAATTTCCTGACGGCCGCGGCGGCGCATGTTGAGAGTAGAAAAGTAATCGAGCGTGCGGGAGGCGGCGACGCCGGCGAACAGCCAATCGTTGGTCCGGTCCCAGAATCGATGCGCGTCGCTGCCGGCGGACCGTGTTTGTGAGGTAGCCGCGGGCGCAGTTTCCCGAGGATGGGACGATTCCTGCGCGGTTAGGCGACAGGCGAAGGCTGCAGAGGCGGCCGCGAATACAAGAGCCATTCGAATGTTCCGCAGGAGCTTCACCGTTCCGTCATCGCCCTAGTATTTTCGCGTTATGGCGCACTGAAGTATACTCGCAGAGTTCGCATCACTGTTCACCTTGTTCGCAGGAGTTCCCCCGTGAAACGTTTCCCGATCGTGCTCTCATCGATTTTGATCGCGATTCTTGCGGTTGTGGTTGCCTTCCGGGGCAGCCGCGCGGTCGCCGCAGCGTCGGCCGGATCGAGTTCGCGGACGTTCGAATTTACGTATCAAGTACATTTTCCGGCAACGTCTGACGCCACAGAACCCGTTCATCTCTGGATTCCGTATCCGACGAAACTTGATCCCTATCAGACGGCCGCAACTAACGTCTCGATCACTGAGAATGTCCAGCATGCGGTTGGCCGGGATCCGGAATATGGAAATGAATTCGTCGTTTTTCAGCCCAGTGCGGAACAAGTTGCCGCGGGGTTTGATGCCGGCATTCGTTTCACAGTCACCAGGAAGGAGTACGTAGCGGTTCGAGATGGCGTTGCGGCGAAGAAAGCGTCGTACGCACCTCGGAGTGCGCAAATGCTGCAACGGTATCTGCAGCCGGACAAGCTGGTGCCGCTCAACAGCGCGATTGCCGATCTCGCTAAAGAGCAGACTGCCGGGGCGAACACACAAATGGAAAAGGCCCGCAAGATCTACAACTATGTGGCCTCAACGATGCGCTACGACAAGTCGGGGGAGGGCTGGGGACGCGGGGACGAGGTGTGGGCTTGTGATTCGAAGCGTGGCAACTGCACCGATTTTCATTCGGTGTTGATTGGCATGATGCGGTCTTCGGGGATCCCGGCGCGATTTGAAATCGGATTTCCGCTGCCCGAGGGCAAATCGGAGGGCGAGATTCCCGGCTATCACTGTTGGGCGGAGTTTTATGTCGACACGATCGGTTGGATTCCGGTGGATGCCTCGGAGGCGTCGAAAAACCCGGCGAAAAAGGACTATTTCTTTGGGGCGGTGGATGCCGATCGCGTGCTGTTCACGTATGGGCGAGATATTCGACTGTCACCCGATCAGAAGGGTGATGCGCTCAACTATTTCATCTATCCTTACGCGGAAGTGAATGGACAGCCGGTGAAAAACTTGAAGAAGACGTTTGCGTTCCACGACATAGCATCCTCAGAGCGCGCGGCGGGTCGCTGAACCTTCCAAGCTGGCTGCCGGCGTGTCGGTTGCCCCTTCGGCGTTGTTTCATTCGCGCCGGCCCTTGGCTGTGGGTTTGCCTGCGCCGGAACGCGGGAGTATTCTAACGCTTGATTCGATGCTTACGGCGAGCAAGGTTTGTTTTGGGGAGCAGCATTATGGGTGACCACAGGACAATGCGCTTTGCACCGGCTTTGTTGGCGGCGTGCGCTGCGTTGTTCCCGTTGTCGGTGACCACCTACCCGCAGGATACCCAGGACCAGCAGAGCCAATCTGTTGCGGATGCGGCTCGGCAGGCTCGAGCGGCAAAGAAGAACGCGGCCGCCAAGCCCGCGAAAGTGATCAGCGACGACGATATCAATCCAAAAAATGTGAAGCTGGGCGCTGAAGGCTTGAATGTGGGATCGCCACCCAAGTCGGATGCAGTGCCGCCGGCTCCGGGCGCGGTCGCGGCCGTGGAAGCCGCCGATGCGGCAAACGCCGCGGCCGAAAAGAATCCACCAGTGACGGCCGGCGAGAGCCCCGAGATCGCGAGAGCGAAGGAACAAGTTGTGGAGGTCAAAAAACAGCTGGACCTTCTGCAGCGAGGTTTTACCCTCGATCAAGATTCCTACTATTCGAAGCCAGGCTACGCTGACGATAAGACTGGAAAAGCAAAGTTGGACGCAGAGCAACAGCAGATCAATGACCAGCAGCAGGAGCTAGATCGCGCGCAAGCGCACCTCGCTGAATTACAGGAGGCGTGGAACGCGAAGAAGCATGCTTCCGCTGGACGCAGCCCCGAATCAGAAAAACCGGCGGAGCCGCCATCTGCCACACCGCCCCAGTCGTAGTAGCAGGTCGTCGCCACGTATTTGATTTGTTTCGCGCCCAGCGCCGCGCTTGTTGGCGGCGCTTTTGCGTTTTGCGCGCTCCGACCGATTCGGGGCTTAGGTGCTCACTTCGGCTCAAGCACTAGCGGCAATCCATTCTTGGGATTCCCGATGATTACAACTTTTGCGTTCGAGCTCGTCGCAAGCTTTTCGGTGGCTTCAATCCCCTTCCATTCGAGCAATTGCGTGCTGATGCCCTGCGCCACGATCTTTTGGAAATCCGCGATACCCTGAGCCTCAATCCGCTTGCGCTCTGCTTCCTGCTTTTCCTTCTGCAGGATGAAGCTCATGCGCAGCGCGTCTTGTTCGGCTTGTTGCTTGGCTTCGATCGAGCCTTTCAGCATCGCTGGGAGTTGCACGTCGCGCAGCAACACGTTTTCGACGATTACGCCACGCGGCGACAGCTGTGCGGTCAGTTCATCTTGAATCTGCTGTTGCACCAATTCGCGGGCATTGGTGTACAGGGCGTTGGCGGAATGAGCCGATGTCGAGGCGCGAATCGCTGCGCGCAGCGTCGGCTCCACGATTTTCTCGGCGTAGTTATCTCCGACCGTCTGAAATACGAAAGCTGCTTTGCTTTTGTCCAAGCGGAACAAGAGCGATGTGTCAAGGGCCAGGATCAAACCCTCATTGGAGGGGACGTTGGCGCTTTCTTTCACCGATTGCGTCTGCACCGAAAGCTTTTGTACCGACTTCAAGGGGTTGATCAGGTGAATGCCTTCACCGAGCGTTTCACCGGTGACGCGACCAAAAAGCGTGAGCACGCCCACGTTTCCCGTCGGAATCGAAGTGGTGCTCCACAACAACAGAAGCACAACAAGGATTGCAAGACCCCAGCGCAGGATCTTGGCGCCAGCTCCGCGAAAATTGGGCATCTCCGGAATCGACCCGCCGAAATTTGTGCCGCCACGCGAACTATCCGCCATATCTGCCTCCATCGCCACACCCTCACCCAAGCTATGTACTCACCGAAGGCGAGTGCGGCCGCTTCCCTCTATCTTCCACTACGTACGGAATGCGTAGTCTTTTTCGAGGCCTGGCCGAGCGTATCCGCTAACTACTTTTTAGAACGGGTGGCCGGGTCGGGGTGGGGGTTCGGGGCGCTGGCGAAAATAGGAGTTTTCCACGCCGGCAATGCCACCCCAATATCTAGTGGCATTTCCTCTTGACACTACAGGCATCGCGCGCCACAATTCGCGGCAACGTTTCCTGCTTTTTCGGTGGGCAAGGCGTTCCTTCGGCGGTTACCCGCCGTAAATCGCCACTGGGGGAAGACGAAATGCAGTATTTGCCTGGTTTCACCGTCCAATGCATCAATGCGCAATGCGATTTACGCGGCCACTGGCTGCGCGCTGACGCTACAGGTCCGATTATCGATGATGGCCGATGTCCCTGCTGCGGTGACATGTTGCGCAACGTGCCGCCCCCACTCGGCCCCCGCTTCCGGATGCGCCCACGCGCGCTAACGGCGCGGCCGCCTCTTCGGCCTCGTCCGCGTTAGCGGTTCGCCTTCCCCTGCCAAGTCACGTTTCCAGCAATCGAATTCTCGCGCGAACCCCATAAAAAAGACCGGAGCCAATTGGCTCCGGTCCTTGTTTCTTCGTGAGCAGATCGAAAAACTAGCTGTCGATGAGGCCTTTGCGGGCCAATTCTTCATCGCTAAACCACAGATCGGGGATGTTCGCGGAACCGAAGCGCAGTACATCTTCCAAGGCGCCGCGTACTTCACCCAAGCGAAAGTCGACGCCGAGCTCTTCCAGCAATTCGATGAGAGGTTGCGCGCCTTCCGCTAGCATGGGATGCGAGTGCGACTCGCCATGATCCAGACCACGGTCCAAGCGGTGATAGGTCACCACATACATCGTGCCTAGACCCACTCCGTGGCGGACAATGTGCAAGAATCCCCGGGTCTTCGGCTTGTCTTGAACAAGGCCTGCATCCATCGCCGGGCGGGACGGAAGAGCGCTCATTTCGTTGAGATCCTCGATGATGAGGGGAGTCTCAGCTGCAGCCCGAGGTACTGCCGCAGTTTTCGCATTTGTAGCACGCGCCGTTGGGCACCATCAGCATCCCGCACTCCGAGCAGGCTGGAGCGCCTTCGTGCGCGTCGCGTTGCTTTGTGGAGGTTGCGGGGTTCCCGGCGGAGATAGCTGTCAGCATCGATTCCACCATGGCAGAGTTCGCCGAAGTGGGAGCGGCCGCGGCGGCGATTTGTTCGCCCGTCAGCTTCAGGTAGTCGGAGGAGATGAATCGCCCGCCGAGCCAGCGCGCGATGTAATCCAGCACGGAAGAGACGAACCGTATGTTGGGATTCGCGCTGATGCCGGAGGGTTCGAATCGGGTGTTCACCAGCTTGTCGACGAACACCTTTAGGGGCACGCCGTACTGCAAGCCGAGGGAAATCGTGAGGGCCAAGCCGTCCATCACGCCAGAGAGCGTCGAGCCTTCCTTGGACATCTTGATGAAGATTTCACCGGGGCGGCCGTCTTCGTACATGCCTACCGTGATGTATCCCTCATGCCCTCCGACGCTGAATTTGTGGGTGACCGAGGCCCGCTCGGTAGGCATTTTCTCGCGCTGGCGGCGCCCGAAGAGTTCCTGCTGGACGGGAACGGCGGCGCCCGGCGCGACGCTCACTTCGACTTTCTTATCATCCTTCCTCTGGCCCGAGGCTGAGAGCGGCTGCGAGCGCTTCGAATTGTCGCGGTAGATGGCCACGGCCTTCAAGCCCAGCTTCCAGGACTCGATGTAGGCGTCCATGATGTCTTCGACGCTAGATTCCTCGGGCATATTGATCGTTTTGGAGATCGCGCCCGAGAGGAACGGCTGCGCGGCGGCCATCATCTTTACGTGACCGCTCCAGGTGATCGACCGTCCACCGCCCGCGGGAGTCAACGAGCAATCGAAAATCGGCAGATGCTCCGGCTTCAAGTAAGGAGCGCCTTCGATGGTTCCATTCTTGTCGATGTAGGAAACGATCTCGCTGGTTTGTTCCGGGGTGCAACCCAGCTTCATGAGTGCCTGCGGCACGGTGTTGTTCACGATCTTAATCACGCCCCCGCCGACGAGCTTCTTGTGTTTCACGAGCGCCAGATCGGGTTCGATACCGGTGGTGTCGCAATCCATCATGAAGCCGATGGTCCCGGTGGGCGCGAGCACGGTGACCTGAGCGTTCTTGAAACCGAATTTCTCGCCGTGGCTCAGCGCGGTGTCCCACGATTCTTGCGCAGCCATGTAGAGTTCCGGTTGCACACGCTCCGGCCGGATGCCACGCATCGAATCGCGGTGCATGCGGATCACATCGATCATCGGATCGCGGTTGACGGCGTACCCCTCGAACGAGCCCATGCGCTCGGCAATGCGCGAAGATTGCGCGTACGCTTCACCGCACATCAGCGCGGTGACCGAGCCCGCCACGTCACGGCCTTCGTCGGAGTCGTAGGGCAGCGCCATGGACATCAGCAGGGCACCAAGATTGGCGTAGCCCAAGCCCAGTGGGCGGAACGCGTGGGAGTTTTCCGCGATTTTCGGCGTGGGATAGCTGGCGTTATCGACGAGAATTTCCTGCGCTGTGATGGTTACATCCACGGCGTGCTTGAATGCTTCCACGTCAAACTGGCCATTCGGTTCGAGATACTTCATCAAGTTCAGCGACGCGAGGTTGCACGCCGTGTCGTCGAGGAACATATACTCGGAGCACGGATTGGACGCATTGATTCGCGCGGTGTTTTTCGAGGTGTGCCACCGATTGATGGTGGTGTCGTACTGCATGCCAGGATCGCCGCAGTGCCAGGTGGAATCAGCAATCTTGAAGAGTAGATCGCGCGCGCGGAGCTTCTCGTTGGGCTGGCCGTCGGTGATGTTGCGGGTCCACCAATCGCGATCTTCTTCGGCGGCGCTCATGAAATCGTCCGTGACGCGAACCGAATGGTTGGCGTTTTGGAAGAAGATGGAGCTGTAAGCGTCGCCGTCAATCGCGGAATCGTATCCCTGCTGGATCAAAATGTGCGCTTTACGCTCTTCCTTCATCTTGCATTCGATGAATTCGACGATGTCTGGATGATCGATGTTGAGGATCACCATCTTGGCGGCACGGCGGGTCTTGCCACCGCTCTTGATGACCCCGGCAAAGGCGTCGAAGCCTTTCATGAAGCTGACTGGGCCGGAAGCGATACCCCCGCCGGAGAGCGTTTCTTTACTGCCACGAAGGGTGGAAAAATTGGTGCCGGTTCCAGAGCCCCACTTGAAGAGCATGCCTTCGGTGCGCGTCAGGCCCATGATCGATTCCATGCTGTCGGACACGGAATTGATGAAGCACGCAGAGCACTGCGGCTTGGACTGCACCCCTACGTTGAACCAGACCGGCGAATTGAAACTCATCTTCTGTTCAACGAGCAGGTGCGTGAGCTCGTCGCGAAACGCATCGCGGGATTGTTCGTCGGCGAAATAGCCGCCTTCCTCGCCCCAACGCACAATGGTGCTGGCGACTCGGCCGATCAACTGGCGCACGGAGTTTTCGCGTTCGCGCGACCCCGGCTTTCCGTGGAAGTATTTGCTGGTGACGATATTGGTGGCGGTCTGCGACCAATCCTTAGGGACTTCCACACCTTCCTGGCGGAAGATGGTCACACCTTTTTCATTGCCGATTAGTGCTGTGCGCTTTTCCCATTCGACCGCGTCGAATGGCGAAGTCTTTCCGTCCGTAAAATACCGATTGAACACCAGCCCAGTGTTCTCACCCTTGGACTTCTCGGGGCTCACTCCCGTTTGTAGCGATTTGCCGTGCAATGCCGTCTTCACCGTTGCCATCTATTCCTCCGCGCTCGAGGGTTCCCCCGGAGACGGAGGTCACCCTATAATTATACTCCTCTGATTTTCCAGAGGCGCTGCCCGCAGTCCCTTGGCGGCGGCAACTCGACTCGCTGGTTCGTGGTTACAAAGCAAAAAATTCGACCGCGCCTTGCGGTCGAAAGTAGTCTAAAACCGACGGAAAGCGCAACGCCCTGCCGCGGGCCGGTGTTGTTGTTACCACGCAGCCTAAACAGCAGCGTTACTACGCTTTGCCTGCGGGCACGAAGCTGGATCCTCGCGCTCGATTTTTTTGCTTAGAACCCGGCTGGTGTCGTGGCCCGTGCGGACTCGCGTTAACATCCTCGACCCGGTCCGCCTGGCGCTTCCACGTTCCCCCGAATCTGGAATCGCAGTATCGTCGGGTGCGAAAATCCTGTCAAGAGAAAAACGCAAAATGTGGGCACCGTACGGAAAAAATGTTCTATCTGTAGTGGTGTCATTTCGCGCACAACATAATTTTTCATTCCCAGTTTGGCACTCGAACGCGAAGATTTCCGCAAGCGCATATTCTCCAACGCGCGTAAACTGTTGATGCGCGGTGCAAACACCTAATTTTTCTTGCGAACGGAATGACTTGGTCTCCGGGGTTGTGAACCTTTCGCCTTACCTGCGCGCCGCGATGATTCTCGCTCTGCTCTTGGCGGCATTCGCTCCACAAAATTACCGCGCGCAAGAAACCGCCGCGCCCAGGGCGGACCCTCGATCTGTTCTGACCTTCGGCGAAAAACTGAAAATACGGGGCATTCCCAATGCAGGCAAAGTCAGCGACAGACTTTATCGGGGTGCGCAGCCCCGCGAAGTGGGATATCAGCAGCTGAAAAATCTGGGCGTCGGCATAGTGGTCGATCTTCGTAACACCGGACCTAAAGCTCCCGAGCGCGGCACGGTAGAAGCCCTCGGAATGCAGTACGTGAGCATTCCCACGAGCGCGTTTCTAGGTCCGAGTGACAATGAGGTAGCCACATTCCTGAAACTGATTGGCGACCATCCACAACAAAAAATCTTCGTGCACTGCTATTTCGGCGACGACCGCACCGGGGTCATGGTCGCCGCGTACCGCATGGCCAGGGAACATTGGACCGCGGATCAGGCCTACAACGAGATGCGCTTCTTCCATTTCCATACGTACCTGGTGCTGATGGGACATTACGTTAAAAGCTTTCCGGCCAACTTCGCCGTCAGCCCGGCGTTCACGGCCATCCGCGATCCTAATCCGGCGAGCTAGGCGCATGGAAGTGCTCTCGCTGTTTTCTAATCAGGTACTTTCGTACTGTTTTCAGCAACAGGCAATGCCGCTATCGTTTTATGGAAACCCGGGTTAGCCGGGGGAAGGTCGTATTCCGTGCAAGTTGGCCGTTACAATATACTGGACACGATTGGTACAGGTGCGAACAGCCGCGTAGTGCGCGCGTTCGATCCGATGATCGGCCGTACCGTCGCCATCAAGCTGTTTCCGCCTGGACTGGCTTCAGGCGAAGGGCGCGAACGCTTCATCAAAGAAGCGCGCGTTGTGGGCCAAATTTCTCACTCCGCCATCGTGGCATTGCACGACATGGGCGTCGAGGAGTCGTCGTCGACGCCTTATCTGGTGATGGAATATGTTGAAGGACAGCCGCTCGAGCGACTGCTGGACAAAGGGAGCATCCCGTTTCCGCGAGCTTGCGGGTGGGTTGGCGAGGTTGCCAGTGCGCTGGGCTTGGCGCATCGGAAAGGCATCATTCACGGAGACGTCAAGCCCGCGAACATATTGATCAGCGACGACGGACGCATCAAATTGACCGACTTCGGCATGGCGCGTCTTGCCAGCCGCGACTTGAAGGAGATGCCGCTTCTCGGAACGCCGGCCTATTGGTGCCCTGAGCAAATTCTCGGCAAACCACAGGATGCCCGCTCTGACATTTTTTCGCTTGGGGTGGTGCTCTACGAAATGATCACGGGCCGCCGGCCGTTCGATGCCGATTCACTGCAGGGCATCTGCGCGCGGGTGATGTCTTCGGCGCCGCTGCCCCTGTCGCAAACCAATCCTTCGTTGCCGGCAGGTCTCAACGAATTGGTTTTATCGTGTTTGGAGAAGGATCCGGCGCGGCGCCGCAACTGCGCTGAGGATCTCGCTAGCGATTTGTACCCTTTCGCGCGCCGCAAAATGGTGCCGGAAGCCGTGCCGACGAAGTCGTTGTCATTTCGTACTCGCGCAACGCGACTATTGCGCTCGGCTTGAGGTGCAACGAGGCCATGGCAGCGCTTGAAGTTCAACGGTCTACAGGGATTACCGTAGTACCTTGGATCGGACACACCTGTACCATCGGGCCATTTTCTTTGACGAAGGTGGACCTGAATATGGTCGAGAAGCTGCTGTAGTGCGGCTGTTACTGCCCCGACGATGCCAAAGAACCGCTACGAAGTCATTGGAACCCTAGGCTGCGGCGCGACCAGCCGAGTGGATAAAGCTCGCGACACGGTGCTGGGGCGCACGGTGGCGCTGAAAACCTTGGTACACGCATTCGGTGCGCCGACCGAACAAAAGCAATTCTTGCGCGAAGCACAGATCGTGAGTCAGTTATCGCACCCGTCGATCGTCAACCTTTACGATGTGGGCATCGAAGAAGGTAGCGTCGCGTACCTGGTGATGGAGTACGTGCCGGGAAGAACTTTGCAACAGGTGCTCTCGGAAGGTCCGATTCCTTTTCCGCGCGCTTGTGCCTGGGCCGCTGATCTCGCCGGAGCGTTGACCCGCGCGCACCGCGCCGGCATCATTCACGGAGACGTGAAGCCTGCGAATATCCTGGTTACCGAAGACGGCAACGTGAAGCTCGGCGATTTTGGGATCGCCCGACTATCGACGCAGGTATCCGGCTCCGGGCGCCTGATGGGCACCCCGGCTTATTTGTCGCCCGAACAAATTCACGGCGAGCCGCAAAACACCAGGTCGGACTTGTTCTCCCTCGGAATCGTTCTGTATCAGATGGTTACCGGAGTTCCTCCTTTCGAAGGAAGCTCGGTCAGCGCGGTTTGCGCGCAGATTCTTTCCGCGGAACCGATTCCTCCATCGCAGCGAAATCCCGCGCTTCCTCCGGGCTTCGATCACGTCATTCTGCGCTGCCTGGCTAAGATTCCAGCGGACCGGTATCCCTCGGCCGAGGCCCTGGCCGCGTCGCTCTATCCATTCGCGCGCCAGGCAACTGTGCTGGATACGAAGTTCGAGGCGAGCCCCAAGCCGAGGTCGTCATGGTTTGCGCGGCCCTTGCAGCCCAGCGACGGCTGGGCGCTGGCCGCTGTCGCATTGGTTGCAGTCTGCTGCGTGCCTGTTTCACACGCGGTGGCCGCGCGTTTGCGATTGCCGCCCGCGCCCGTGGTTGCAAAGGTCGCGCCAGCAGCGCCCCGCGATCTACTAGGATACTCGCAAGCAACAACCGTGCCTGACGTGGAAGCTGGGGCCGCCGACGCTTCACCGAAGGGCCTACCAAAATTCCGTGCTCGGCATTCCGGAGCAGCGATGGTCCAGAGCGCCGCGAACCACGGCGTTGTGCCCGCCGCGAAGGTCGCGAATGCCAGCTCTTCCACGTTAGCGCCCGAACTTCCTGCGCTGCCACTTCCGAGCCCTATCTCCCACGTGGATCGTGCCAGTCTGAAAATCGAAATCGATTCGACCGTGGGCGAGGGAGCATTGGCGATCTTCGCCGACCAGGCTCTGCTGTTTACCAGTGAACTTCACGCGACGACTGGAGGTGCCCCCGTTCGCATGGAACATGCCTTGCTCTCGGGACCGCATCAGCTGCGGGTGGCCCTCTATCGACCGGACAAGAGTATGCAGGTCGCTAAAGAAGGCCTTGGCGAAATTCGCGCTGATGGCCAGAACACGCTGCACATCCATGTGACCAAGAAGGCGAAAATGCTGGTGCGTCACGAAACATCGCTGGAGGTATTGTGGCCGAGCGCGGTGGCCCCTGCGGCTGCCTCCGCGGTCGGGACATCAGCGAAACTCTCCGCTTCGACAAAATAGGCGGACAATTTCAGGAAGTTCGGCAACGCTTTGCCGAAAAATTTGAAGAGCTATTCGTAGCGGAGCGCTTCCACGGGGTCAAGCTTCGCCGCCTTCATCGCGGGCCACACGCCGAAAATCAGACCGATCCCTACGCTCACGATTACTCCTGCCGCGGCGGCCCAGAGCGGCACGCTCCCCTTCCATTCGAGCGTCAACCGAATCAACAAGACGAGGCCATTCACAAGAATCAGCGCGATCAAACCACCAGCGCCGGTCAGCGTCATGGCCTCCAGCAGAAATTGCCAGGTGATGTCGCTGCGCTTTGCGCCGATGGCTTTGCGTACGCCGATTTCGCGGGTACGTTCCGTTACGCTTACCAGCATGATGTTCATCACGCCGACGCCGCCGATCAGCAGCCCTATGGAACTGAGCACCACCGTCGCAACCGCCACCATGCCGACGATGTTGTGGAACTCCTGCACCTGCATCTCGGCGGTCTCGATCGAGAAGTTATTTTTTGCGTTGTACGGCACGTTTCGCCGGCGCCGAAGAACTTCCGTCGCCTGGTCGACTGCCTGATCTAGCATTTTTGGATAGGCTTGAACGCGAATGTTGTTTTCGTACGCAGCGGGATAGATCTTGCGAAAGGTGTTGTAGGGAATCAGGACGCGGCGATCCTCGTCATCCACGCCGAATCCTCCCTTGGGTTTTTCCACTACCCCGACCACCTGGAAATCCTCGCCGTCAATCATCACATCCTTGCCGATTGGTGAGACGCCGGGAAACAGGACGGGCGCGACGTTTTCCCCGAGCATGACGACTTTCCCACGATGCAGATCGTCGCCCTCGCTTAGAAAACGCCCAGAAAGCGTGGCGGCGTTCGCGTAGACTTCGCCGAAATTCGGCTGCACGCCTCGAAAGTCGATGGCAGTGACTTCCCCAGCCTTGGTGCGGATGACGTGCGGTTTTTCCCACCAGTTGATGTAGACAGTTACGTTTTTCACGGCCGCGCAGGCCGCTTTCAGCGCTTCGGCATCCTCAAGCGTCAAGGGTTTGCGGAGTCGTTCTTCGAGCGGGCGGGTATTGTTGTGCGGGCCCTGGTCCCAGCGAGAGATGAAAGCGGTGTCCGCTCCGTATTGCTTGATGTCCTCCTGAATGGCCTCGTCGAAACCGGTAATCAGTGCCGCCACGAGCATGATCACGCTGACGCCGAGCACCACTCCAAACACCGTCAGCGCGCTGCGCAGTTTGTGCGCGCGGAGTGTATCCATTGCCTGCTTCAGATTTTCGCTGTGAGCCTGGGCCATGGGTTCCTCAGTCCGACCGCAATGCTTCAATGGGATCGAGTTTGGCTGCCCGCATCGCCGGATAGATCCCGAAGAAAAGTCCCACTCCGGTGGAAACGCTAAGTGACAAAATCACCGCGCTAAGGGGCGTTTTCATCGGAATGGAAGTAGCTGCGCGCCCCAAAGCCACGACGCCATAAGCCAGCAGGATGCCGATGATCCCGCCGATGGCCGCGAGTACCGCCGATTCCGTCATGAATTGAAGGATGATGTGATTTTTTCGTGCGCCGAGCGATCGGCGAAGGCCGATCTCACGCGTGCGCTCGGTCACGCTCGCCAGCATGATGTTCATGATAACGATGCCGCCCACCACGAGAAACACAGCGGTCAACGCCACGGCGACTCCGAACAGATTGCCGGTCAGCTGTTTCCACAACGCCATAATGGAGTCCGAGCCGAGAATGGCGAAGTTATCTTTGGCGTTGTAGTCCAGGTGCCGGTACGCGCGCATCAGCATCCGAGCTTCGTCCTGGGAAGCCGACATCATTTCCGTGTTCTGAGCCTGGACGAATATTGCGAGCCAGTCCTGCTGGGTGTGCCACTCCTTGTAGTAGGTCACCAGAGGAATGAGCATGTAATTGTCTTGCGACTGCCCGAAAGCGCTGCCGATGGGTTCTGCAACGCCCACAATTTCGTATGTGTGCGTGCCAGCGCGTATGGTCTTTCCCACCGGATCGACATTCGGGAAGAATTTCTTCGCTACGTCGGTACCGATAAAACAGATGGGAGAGTGGTGCCGGTCATCGGCTTCGGTGATGTAGCGGCCGGAGGCGAGTCCGATATTGCGGAGCTCGGCGTAGTCGGCGGTAGCCCCCATCACGCGAGTGTTTTCCAATAACGTGTTGCCCGCCCGGATGTCGATCGTGACCCAGCCGGCGGCCGCCACCCGGCTGGCCAGCTTCATGTTGTCGCGGACCCACTCAAATTCTTCCAGCGTCAAGAGCGGGCGCTTTTGCGCCTTCACCCATTCGTCTTCGCTCGTAATGATTCCAAAACGGTCCACCACGTAAACATTCGCGCCAAGATTGGCAACGCGGTCGGCCACGTAGAAGTTCAGCCCGGCGACGACGCTCATCACCGTTACCAGTGTAAGGACCGCTAGAATCACACCCAATAGCGTGAGAAAGCTTCTCAGTTTGTGAGCGCGCAACGCATCCAATGCCAGGCGGAAGGTTTCGAAGAACGTGACCAAGTTGCCGCGGATGCCGGCGAGCGCAAGGCGTCTATGTCCCTCCGCGCTCGTGGCCAGCGGGGGGATTCTCGTCAAACCCTCAATTGGAGCTACACCCAAACGCATCCTCCGCGACCGTGCGGTCACATCTAAGTACGACTGAGAGCGCCAATTCGTTTCGTGTATTCCGGGTTTCCGTCGGTTTAGACGCGGGAACTCGCTCTTGTTTTGCCTCGGCTAAGGTGTAGCCTTGTGTTTGGTCCGCCATAGTTTGTGCATGGCGACGACCTCACGGTAGTTTTACCGTCAATTTCGGGACCACTTCTGGTCATTTTACCCTAGAACAGGAGCCGCACATGCAATCTAAGGTGATTTGTTTTGTTGGAGTTGCCCTATTGGGCTTGTGTTGCGCTGGCACGTGTAGAGCGCAAAGTGGGCCATCGGCTACTGCTTCAACCTCTCCCGCTCCCGCTTCGGGCCCACGGGCCGAGTTCCTCGAGGAAATTTCCTACTACGAACAGCGGTTTACGCGCCTCGCGGAGACGGTTCCGGCCGACAAATACAACTGGCGGCCGGCCGAAGGTGTCCGGTCCATCGGCGAGGTTTACGCCCATATCGTCGCCGCCAACTATGGCGTCGCCCGCGCACTCGGCACGCAGCCGCCTGCCGGCGTTGATTTCAAGGCCATTACCGCAGCTGCCGGCGATAAAGCCAAAACCGTCCAGGGTCTAAAAGACTCCTTCGTTCATTTTCGCAAAGCCATTCTTGCTTTGAGCGACGCAGATGCGGAGAAGCCTCAAAAAATGTTTGGACGCGAAACCACGCAGCGCGGATCGTTCATCATGATCTCGGGTCATATGGGCGAGCATCTCGGCCAATCCATCGCCTATGTCCGCATGAACGGCATCGTTCCCCCCTGGACAGCGGAGGCAGAGCAGCAAAAATCCAAGCCATAGCTCGCCAGGCAAGCGAGAAACCCGATGGTCCTTTGGACACCGTCCGGTTCGCAGTGGCTTCCGGCAATGCAACAATCGACGCAGCTAGCGAATCTAACTCCATTACTATCACTGACGGAGTTTTCATCGGTCGCGTCCACTATGCGGGCATCCAGGTTGGTCCTTTCTGCAATTTTCTCGTTTTTCGCGCCTGGGAGCCTATTCGTGGCTGCCTCGCAAGTTCCCGAGCCGGCTGCGCCCCCCGCCCAGAGCGAAGCTGAAAGACGCGCGATGCTGGAGCGCGTGATCGCCAACCAGAAACAAAATGACGAGGGGCAGGCGATCTACGAACGCATCGAGCGCCTGGAAAGCCGCAAAGGCCCGACGGGAACCCCTCCCGAAATCAAAATTTCGCGCGCCGTACCTGCGGGAACGGGCGTCGATCGCATTCCGGTTGGCCCTGATGGCAAGCCCACCGACACCGCCGCTTACCGCGCCGAACTGGAGAAACTTGAGCGCTCGCTTGCCTGGGCTGCCGAGGATGGGCGGGCGCAACGCGACGCCTACGACAAGATCGCAAAAAAACAGAAAGACCGCGCGGAGCTAATCGAAGCCACCCGCTCCGCTTTCCTGTATACATTTGTAGGGCGTGAACCGCGCGGCGACCGCATGCTCTCCAAGTACCGCATGGACCCGAATCCGGCGTACAAGCCGACATCGCGCGCCACCTCTATCTTTGCCAAGGTCCGCGGCTACGCCTGGATTGATGAAGGTGCCAGCCAACTTGCCCGCGTCGAAGTCGAGGTGACCGACGACGTCTCCATCGGGGGCTTCTTGGCCAAGGTCTACAAGGGCAGTCACTTCATGCAAGAGCGCTACGAAATGGCTCCCGGGCTGTGGTTACCTTCCTATTCCCAATACGACTTCGACGGCCGCAGGTTGTTCGTCAGCTTTTCGATCCACGAGCGGACGTTCTATACGCAATACCGCCGTATCGGCCCGCCGAAAGAAGCTCTCGCCACGATCCGTGTCGAATTGGGCAAACCAAGTGGCGCAAACGGCGATCCTTGAGCGTCTCCTCCTATACTTAGATTCGTACTCAATTAAGTAAGGCCGACCGGGCTTCTACGTCTTCATGGAGTTGCTTATGCTCCGCGCGCTAGTTGTTGCGGTGCTGTTTTTCATCTTTCCGGCGTTCGTTTGCGCGACGAATCGCACACAGGACCCCGCCGGAGGATCTTCTCAGACGCAGAATCTTGCTTCTGCTCCATCCCCGACAGCAGTGCCGACGCCAACATCGTCGAAGCCAAGACCTAAGAAGGTCTGGACGGAAGAGAATCTCGGCGAGACCAGCGGGACGATTTCTATCGTGGGCACCGCCTCAAGTGTTTCGAAAAACTCCGCCCGGCCGCGGCAGTCAAAAGCCACGTCCGGCAAATCTTCGGACGGCTCTGTTGATGCTCGAACGCTCGCCAAACTCCGGACGGAGCTGCAAAGGCTGCAGTCGGATCTGGCCATCGTGGATCGGCAACTTAGGGATCTGAAAGACTTCAGCAAGGGAGATTCGAAAAATGCCGGCAACCTGCGGTCCGACCCCTCGCGATACAGCACTTCACCGCTGGAAGAGCAGCTACGCCACCTTCAGGAGGCGAAGGCGAAGATCCAGACAGCCATCGACGATCTGTTCGACGCAGCTCGAGCAAGCGGCATCGAGCCCGGGCAGCTCCGTTAGTTGTTTCGCGCCTGCAAGCGAATAATCGGCGCTAAGTGCATTCCGCGCTACCCCTCCTATCGACTTCGCGACCTAGAGATTCGTGTTCATTGAGGCCTGAAGAATCGGCGTGCTAAAACGTAAAGGCAGTCTCGGAGACGGCCAGTGCGACTTGTATTTGCCAGGAAGATGAACCATTGCCCGCGGTGCGCCAGTTCACGAGTGCGGCGCTCCTACCGTCGTGGTTTCCTCGAGCGCGTTATATATCCCCTTTTGTTTGTCTGGCCGTATCGCTGCGACACCTGTGACCTCAGATTCCTGGGTTTTCAGCGCGAGTATTCTTCGGTCCGCGTTACCGCCTCAGAACCACGTTAGCTCACTAGAAACCGAATCCTTATACAAGAAACTAAGGGGTCTATTTGCATCGAAATGGACAAGCGCGCGGGCAGGCAGTAACATTTCCTGAGCCCGAGGGGTTCGGGCGCTTATGGGCCGCGGCACTTTGACATTCGCTCTCCGAACCTTGCTTTTCGCGTCTTGCCTCTGTGTTTCGCTTGTGGGTACGCGAGCAGGTCAGGCGACCGCCCCCGATCTCTCAGGAGCCGCGGTTGATCCCGTAAAAGCCGCGAACGGCAAAGTGGTGGTTCTGATCTTCGTGCGCACCGACTGTCCGGTTTCAAATCGATACTCCCCGACAATCCAGCGACTCAGCGCTCAATACGCAGGCCAGGCTCGGTTTTGGCTGATCTATCCGGACCGGGCCGAATCGGTCGAGATGATCCGCAAGCATGAGCGGGAATTCGGCTACCAGCTTCCGGCGCTTCGCGATTTGCAGCGTGCGCTGGTCAAAGAGAGCCACGTTCAAATCACCCCGGAAGCCGCCGTGTTCAATGGCGATCGCCGGCTTATCTATCACGGGCGTATCGACAATCTCTACGAGGATTTCGGGCGCGCGCGCAATGCGGCTACTACCCACGAGCTTGACGATGCCATCGCGTCCGCCGTTCACGGCAAACCGTTGGCGGCGGACAGTGCACCCGCCGTCGGGTGCTACATCTCGGACCTCCCATGAGGGGTGGGTGGCAGGGCTTCGCGGTAACGCTGATCTCGCTGCTGTGGGTCACAGCAGCAGCGCGCCAATCGAGAACCGCGGGGCACCAGCCCGACTCGTTTCTTTCGACTTCTTCGAACGAGTCGAGGCGCGCCGTTCCGCCGCAAGTCACCTTTACGCGCGACATCGCTCCTATCCTTTTCCACTCCTGCGCGCCGTGCCACCGGCCAGGTGAAGCTGCGCCGTTCTCTCTGCTTACCTACGGCGACGCGAAGACCCACGCCCATCAAATCGCCGCCATCACGGAAAGTCGCAACATGCCCCCGTGGCTGCCTGAACCGGACGATCCGAAATTTGCCGACGATTTGCGGCTGAGCGCCGAGCAGATCGCGCTGCTAAAGGCGTGGGTGGAACAAGGTGCACTCGAAGGCAATCCGTCCGATTTGCCAGCCAAGCCGCAGTTTGTCGAAGGATGGCAGCTTGGCAAGCCCGACGTCGTAGTGAAAGCCACCGAGCCTTTCGACCTTCCGGCGGGCGGATCGGACACCTACTGGAACTTCGTGTTTCGTTCTCCGGTGGATCGCTTGCGCTGGCTGAAAGCCATCGAAATACGTCCGGGAGATAAACGACTGGTGCACCACGCCAACGCAATGGTTGATCGCGGGCTAACTGCGCGCCTCCAGGAGAAACACCCCGGTGCGGGTTTCGGTGGCATGGAACTAACCATCGAGTCCGAGATCTTCGATCCGGACAGTCACTTCCTGTTCTGGAAACCAGGTTCAGCTCCCTACGTCGAACCGGACGGGATGGCCATCCGCTTGGACAAAAATAACGACCTCGTCCTGAACACGCATCTTCAGCCGTCCGGCAAAGCGGAAACACTGCAACCGAGCCTTGGGCTGTATTTCACGGATAAACCCGCGACGCTCCATCCCATGCTTGTTCAGATGGAAAATGATCACAAGCTCGACATCCCGGCGGGCGACGGCGATTTCCTCGTCACCGACGATTTCGCACTTCCCGTTGACGTCGATCTGCTGGCTATCTACCCCCACGCACACTATCTGGGCAAAGATCTGCAAGGTGTCGCGACCCTGCCCGACGGAACCAGACAAACTCTGATTCACATTGCGCGATGGGATCTGAATTGGCAGGCCGTGTACCGCTACGCTTCACCCATGTTTTTGCCAAAAGGTACGATGGTCTCCATGCGCTTTACCTACGACAATTCTGCTGAAAACATCCGCAATCCGAACCGCCCGCCCCGGCGCGTGGTCGCGGGTAACCGCGCGAGCGACGAGATGGCGCATCTGTGGTTGCAGGTCCTGCCGAAAGATTCGCCCGGAGCCAGGGTTGATCCGCGGGCTCTGATTGAGGAAGCGATGGCTCGTCACAATCTCGACAAGAATCCCGATGATTTCGAAGCGCATTACAACCTTGCCGCGCTCCTGCAAGCTCGTGGTGAGATCGCCGAGTCCATGGCTCAATTTGATCGAGCTGTCCGTATTCGTCCGGATGATCCGACGGCCAATAACGCGCTTGGCGCGGCACTTCTAGCCGCAGGGCACCCCGGCGAATCCATTCCCTATCTGTCTGCCGCGCTCAAGGCGCGCCCGAACTATTTTGACGCCCATTACAATCTGGGTAACGCGCTCGCGGCGCAAGGCGATTTCGCCGGCGCGGTTGTGCACTTCGGCGCTTCGGTTCGCCTGGATCCTCAGGACGCGAACGCGGAGGCCAATCTCGGCAGCGCTCTGGCGGAAACCGGAAACGTCAAAGAAGCCCGCTTCCACTACGAGCGGGCCCTCAAACTCAATCCCAATCACGAGTTAGCCCGTGAAAATCTCCAGCAACTCAACCAGGACAACAGAAACGATCATCAGAACTAGTCGGCGGCGTCCCACAACCGGACAATCACTAGCGGCGGCTCCCGAGAGAAATTGGAATAATTAAGATCAGCTTTAGCTGTACCGACAAGCATCGGTAACGCTCTTGCATCATTTCATCGCCGCCGTATTGCTTGTCACCTGTTACTTCTCTGCATGGGTCGGGGAATCAGAAACATTTAGCAAGGCTATCCCGTACCACATTCCAGAAATCAAGTGCGTGCAGCGGAATTTTGCAAAAATGCGGTGAAAAACTTAGCTACAGCCCTACCACTCGGCTGTTTGCAACGTCTTTTGACTAAGTAGGGTTTTTCGGAAGAATGGGGTTAAACAGATCGTGCCGCTTCTGGTTTGGCCGCCGGAGCGACGACGATCTCGAGTAGATACGCGAACCCTCGCGGGCGCGCGCTTCTTTAATTTAACCCCGCCTCATTCTAGAAGGCTCCGGTTTCGAATTGCAACTGTGAACGCGGGCCAAGCAGACGTTCACCGAAGGAGATCTCGCCATGAGGCCCAAAGTGAATCAGAGCACGCGTCTAACCTCAGCACTTGCTCTCTGCTCTATACTTTTGTTTTCTGTTTCCAGCATGCACGCCCAGGGTATGTCTTCGCGTCTGCCCGCTGGCGTTCGCTATGCGAATGCCATTCCAGGCCTAGATCCGCTGACAGCAATCCAGTCCCAAGCGGTCGCTCCGCCCCACATAAAACCCCTAGCGGAAACTATCTCCGTCCACGGACTCCTCCTCCCGGGCGGTGCGGTCAAGGAATTCCACCGTTCGGAGAAGGCGGTGCGCTCGGGCGATTTCGCGGCCGCCGCCGAGCACTTGCAACGCGCGATCCAGATCGCTCCCAATTTCGTCCAGGCCCATAACAACCTCGGCGCGAGTTACATTCAGTTGAAAGCATATGAAAGCGCGGTGACCGAGTTCCAAGCAGCGATCGCCCTTGACGCAAAGATGCAGGCAGCGTATCGCAATCTGGGTCTTGGTCTTTTCCTTCTCCACCGCTATCCAGAAGCGGAATTGGCCGCCCGCCAGGCCATGCAGCTCAATCCGCAACGTAGCCCTGCACGGTACACGCTCGGCCGGATTCTCGCCGCAGAAGGCAGCAGCTCTATGGAAGCCGAAGACCTGCTGCGCGAGTCCACTCCGCAGTACCCCGAAGCCCGATTGCCACTGGCGCAGGTATTGCTCAATCGAGGGGCTAGCCGGGAAGCCGTATCCGAACTAAACGCCTACCTAAAGTCCCCGGGTGCCAGCCCCGACAAGAAACAGGCGGTGCAGAACTGGATAAACCGGGTAACGCAGGCACCGGGCCAGACAACCGAGAAAGACAGCAAGCCGATTTCATAAATGGGAGAGAAAAGCGCGCGGGCTTTAGCCAGGACGCGGAAAGACCGCGGGTGCTTGCGCCTCAGAAGGCGCTTGTCAAGAATGTCTGTACGGTGTGGTACAAAACGAACGTCATTGCCGTTAACAACTATATCTGTCAATAAGATACACGCATCAAAGACCGCGGTGATCCAACGAGTTCTTGGGCCGGTGGAAATCTCCGACCCCTCTAGACAGGGTCAAAGCAGCCGACTAGACTAGGAGCCTCGAATCAAGTTTCCAATGCAATGCAGAGGCAAGACTAATGAAGCGTTTAATCCCGATCCCGCGCGAGCTGGCAGTCAACCTACGACGACAGAACGAGACGGGCATGGGCTACCACGTGGTATCTGTGACACTGAAGAGCGGGAAGCGTTTTGATCAGGTGGTTGCCAGCGAAGGTTGCGTCATCCACGTTCGCGGCCACAAGGATGTTCCGTTCACACCGGAAGACGTCGCTTCGGTGGATTTGAACCACAAGCGTTGGAATTTTCGGGAAGAAGTCTAGTTCGACGCCGGCGTAAGCCGAGACTAAAATCCAGAACCCAAAACCGAAGCTTACGATACTCCGTTCAGGGGCCTTGCATTCGGTTGACGTGACGCCGTTTTGATTCCAATCGTTGCCTGCAACGGGCAAGCCTGCTCCGCCTATTTCTCTTGAGTATCCTGCAGCCCGCGCCTGGATCTTCGGCCGTTCACACTCTGCTGACACTTCGTTAACGAGGCTAGGCGCACCCTACGTCCTGCCAGTCCAACCGCATAAAACGAAGCTGGCACCAAGTTGAAGAGGAGGACTCATGTCCAAGCAAGCGGCAGAACATCATCACCAGGCAGCCGAGCATCATGATCACGCAGCGCGACATCATCGGGAGGCCGCGGAGCATCACGAAGCCGGCGACCATCTACAGGCGGCCCACCACGCACACACCGCACAGGGTCACCTGCACCAAGCAACCCACCACGCCTCGGAGGCCGCGAAGCTGCACGTCGAGCATCACGGGCAGAAGTCAAAAGCAGCAGGCCAGTAGCTGCTATCGCCGTACGACTCACCGGTAGAAACGCTGGACGGGCAGGTTTGGCGGTAAGCTATTTCTCGAGTGGAGTCGGCGGCGACTAAGGCAGGAAAATAATCGAGCAGCCAGGAGTGAGTGCATTCGCTACGAGTTGGCCGACCTCCAGCACTCGTTCCTGGCTTGCTTTTTTGGATGCAGCTTTACTGGCCCGCCGCAATGGTCGTCCAGGGATAGGCCTTCATATCGCGTAGTTCCGGCTTCTCCCAACCCAGTTCCGGATGTTCCTGCAAATGCTTCGCGGCAATGAAGTCCATCCCGCACGCATGCCCCGCCGCCGCCATGAATTCCATCTTCGCGGCCATGGACGTATCGGTCGCTTTGTTCTGCGCTGCGCCGGCGGTACCGTAGGCCGGCTGCCACGCTCCGGCTCCCGAACCGCGAGAGGATAGTTCGAAGTGTCCGCATAGTGTCCGCTCGCTGGGTTCCGTTTTTCCCGTGACGCTGTCGACGTGATCCGCCATGAACTTCTCCGCCGTCAGCACGTCGATCTTTCCCTTGTTCTCGGCCATCAATTGCTCCCAGCGGCGATGCCGGGCGTTGGGGCTGTTGCCCTTGTCGGCCACCGCGAAATCGGTCTCTTCCGCCGCCAGCTTCGGGTTGATCGGAAAGTTGGAGCCTACAAAATAACCCTCCGTTTTCCGGTCGAGCGTCACATTCTTCAAGCCCAGCTCAAGGCTGGCGATTTCGTTCTTCCGGGTGTCCGCAATCAGCCAGTCGTTCGCGTATCCGCCGTTGTTGCCGTCTTTGAAAATCCGCGCCACGTCATCAATCGACGCGGAATACTGCATGGCCTTCCGCGCACGCACGAATTCCGGCACGCCGCTGGTATCGAAGCCGTGAAAACCAGAAATGGTGGTTTCTGTAATCACCATGCCTGCCGCATTCAATCCAAAGTCATCCCCGCTGTGAATGATTCCCGGCAGGCCGTCCATCAAGAAGCGATAGCCGTGTGTAGGAGCGATGTCGAAGGCAATCGTCCACCGCGACCCGTCCAGATAGTTTGTCCAGTTGTTGTGCGCGATCACCACGCGGCCGTCCTTGGTATAGCTGCCTACCGCCACAAACGCGCTGCAATGTTCGGGAGCCGTCACCGTGGGAAGCGATGCGATCTTGTGCGCTTTGTCATACTCGCCCACATAGTAGCTCCACTCCTGCGACGCATTGATTGCAACCACGTCCCAGAGATCCAGCTTCACGCCCTGCGCGTTCAATCCGTCCGCGATTCCCTGCATCTCTTCACGATATTCCTGTTCCACATGCGGCCAGAACACGTTTTTCGCGGCGGCCCGAAAGAAATTCCAGTCCTTCCCGTTATCGTGCGTCAGCTCCAGGGCAAATACCTTTTGCATATCCTGAATCTCCGCTGCCAGTAGATGGCCATGCTGGAATCCGATTTGCGCTGGAGTGCCTTCCAGGTGCACGTAGGTCCAGCCGTTCACGGCTGGTCGACGGACCGCGCCTTTCAGGCGTTCGTCGGGCTTCGACGTTTTCGAGGCGGCCACCGTCGCCGCCAAAATCGCCCCGCAGATCAAGAAAATCGCCGCCGCTCGCCGCATTCGTTCCTCCTGACAGAAATAGCGAACGTATCCCGCGGGCGCCGTGATGTCAATGAATCGGAAACCTCGGACGATCGCGATATCGGAGTGCGTTCTGCCGCCAAGTCTCGAGACAGCTGGGAAACTCTCTGGACCAAGCGCTATTTGGGTGAGAGTTGCTCGACGGGTGGAAACGATTCCGGCGTTGTGAAGGATCGCTCCGGAGGTTTCACGCCTGTTTGCAGAGCTTGGTGCACGATCGCGAGCGCCCGCCCGGCGGTGGTCGGAATGACGACCGTCGCCGCCAGTGTGCCGGTACGCACCCACGTCTGCCCCGTCTTCGGCACCCCATCACAACCCACATAGGGAAGGCGCAGCCAACGATCTCGCTCGGCAAGATTGACCATTCCCATAAATGCTTTCCGCGCGCCCATGGCCATCGCGTCATTTTGACCGCCAACCGCGCTGATGGTTACTTTCTGCGAGGTGTTCAGACGCAGCCACGACTCCACGCTTCGTTGCGCGCTTTCCTCTGTCCACTGACCTCGGAGTGTGATCACCGGGACGCTGGACGGGAGAGTCATCTGCATTCCCGTCGTTCGATCTTTGGCCGCGAAATTTTCCGACGGGCCTTGAATGTGCAAGACCCCTCCGCCATGGCGCGTCAGAGCCGCCAGTTGTAGTCCCTGGATGCGGCCGACTTCCTTTTGATCCGCGCCGATGGTGAAAATCGGCAGCCGAGGAGCTGATCTGCGTAGTTCCGGCAGATAGTCGGCTTCACGATTCAGGAGCACCCAGGGAATTCCTGCTTGCACCGCGGCGCGCGCCACCTGCGGCAGGCACGGCCCGCCCACCGGCTCGCAGACGATGGCATCGGGCCGCGTAGCAGGGTCGGCCTGAATGATCTTCAGAATTTGCGTACCCTGCGAAATGGCGTCGTTGTCCGCGAAAATGACCTGTACTTCGCAACCCAGGGTCGTTCCAGCCTGTTGGGCGGAAGCCGCTTGTTCAATCTGGTAATCGTTTTCCCGCGTCATCAACGAAACGAGCAAGCGCAACTTTTTCATCGCGAAATCCTTCACGATAAACTTTGTCGGTCTTCTCGTGACAATACTCCGGAAGACCGTTCGTTGAGTTAAACGTTTTACTCCTGTTTCAGATTTCAAAACCCCAGTTAGGCGGCTCTTACATAATGGTTGAGTACATCTGCGCCGGCGATTTCCAAGACGCTCGGTCAAGAAGCCGCGAAGTCCCGGGCCAACGCTCCCGGGAGCTTTAGTAGACGGCCGACCCATCTTATGGTAGGGTGTCTACCTATGAGCCGGACACAAAGGGGCGCGCCGCGCCTGGAAATCATGCAAGGTACTCTCGACCTCATTATCCTGCGTACCCTGCGATGGGGACCCATGCACGGACATGGCATCGCCAAATTCATCCAGCAAACTTCCGGCGACACGTTCAAGATCGAACACGGTTCGCTGTATCCCGCACTCCAGCGCCTTTTGCAGGAAGGTTGGGTCACCGCCGAATGGGGCACATCCAGCAACAACCGGCGAGCGAGGTTCTATCGTTTGACCGCGACGGGGCGCAAGCAGCTATCGACCGAACACTCGAAATGGGAGCGCTTCAGCGCGGCGATTGCCAGGATTCTGCGTCCAACTGCTTCCGAGGACGCTTGAGGAAGGAAGATCGTTAGCCCCCGGGAAATGTTTCGGCTCGGAGCGTGGTGATGAGCCTGACCCGAAGTCTCACGAAACTCGGCGCGCTATTTCGCAAGGACGCGATCGACTGCGAACTCGACGCCGAGATTCGCTCGCACCTGGCGATGGAAATGGAGGAAAACGTGGAAAACGGCATGGACCCAGAACAAGCGCGCCGCGCCGCTCAGCGCGCCTTCGGGCACGTCGGTCTGGCGAAGGACGACAGCCGCAGTGCCTGGATTTACCGCTGGATCGAGGACCTCGGCAAGGACCTCCGATTTGGCGTGCGCATGCTGGTGAAGAATCGCGGATTCAGCGCGATCGCCATTCTTTCTCTCGCGCTGGGCTTCGGTTTAAACACCACCATTTTCACCGTCGTGAACGCCATTCTCTTGAATCCGTTGCCGGTGCGCGACGTGGGGCGGCTGGTTTCACTCGACAACATCGACACGAAGACGAAGTTTACGCAAGCACATTCCGAGAAACTGGGCATGTCGTTTGCCAACTACCAGGACTTTCGCCGCCAGAATGAAGTCTTCACGGACCTGGCCGCGTGGCAGCAGATTCCCCTGACCTGGAGCGGCGGCGCCGAGCCCCGTCAGGTGCAAGGTGATATCGTCAGCGCGAATTATTTTGACGTGCTCGGCCTCAAACCTGCCGCGGGGCGTTTCTTCCTTCCGGATGAAGATACGAAACCAAACAGCAACACCACAGCGGTGATCAGCTACGCACTCTGGATCAATAAATTCGGCGCCGATCCCAACATTGTGGGGCGCACCATGAATCTTAACGCCACGCCCTACACCATCATCGGCATCGCGCCACGCGGCTTCAAGGGAACGATTTCACTCGCGCCCACCGAACAGGTATGGATTCCCACCAGCATGTACGCGCAACTCCTCGCCGGGTTTTTCGCCGACAATTTCAACGATCGCCGGTTTTTGGCAATGAACACGTTCGGGCGCCTCAAGCCCGGCCTGGCCCTGCCCCAAGCAGAAGCCTCTCTGAAGACGATCGCATCGCGACTCGAAGCCGAGTATCCGAAGGACAACGGCGGCCGCAGCGTTGCGCTTACCTCCCTTGCCGAAGCGGCCGTGGGGGTGAACAATCACGAGCAGTTCGCGCTCGCCAGCGCGATGATGCTCGGTGCAGTTGGCCTGGTGCTGCTGATTGCTTGCGCGAATCTGGCGAATTTGCTCCTCGCGCAGGCCGCGCGCCGCGGAAAAGAAATGACGGTGCGAGCCGCCCTCGGCGCCGGACGCAGCCGGATTCTGCGCCAACTCCTCACCGAAAGCACGTTGCTCTCGCTCGCCGGCGCCGTCGTGGGACTGCTGCTCGCCTATTGGGGACGCGGGATCCTCTGGTCCTACCGCCCTTCCTTCATCGCGCAGAATGATGTTGATCTCGCGCTCGATTCCCACGTGCTGCTCTTCACCCTCGGAATTGCGCTGCTTACCGGAGCTCTGTTTGGCGCGGTGCCGGCCATCAAAGCATCTTCGCCCGATCTTGCGGATACCCTGAAAGCCGGCGGACGCGGGAATTCGGTCGGCTGGCGCAGCAACCCCATGCGCAGTCTGCTGGTGGTATTCGAAACCGCACTCGCCATGATCGCGCTAATTGGCGCGGGACTTTTCATTCGCAGCCAGCAGAATGCCCAGCGCATCGATCCGGGCTTCGAGTCCGAAAAACTCTTCATGCTGGCCGTCGATGTTGGCGCTCTTCATTTCACCGAGGGCCAGGGACAACAGTTTTATCGCGCCGCCGCGGAGCGCGCCGCGACCGCACCGGGCGTGCAGTCTGCCACGGTTGCTTCCAATTTCCCGGTTGGCGGCGGGCTTGGCCGCACGGTGTTCCCCGAAGGCCAGGATGAAACCACTGGATACCGCGGGACTCTGACGCAGCTCGATTCGATCACGCCAAGCTTCTTCGACACGCTTCGCATTCCCGTACTTCGCGGGCGCACGTTCACGGACAACGATCGCAAGGACTCATTGAAGGTCGCCATCGTCAACGAAGCCATGGCCAAACATTTCTGGCCCGACGAAGAGGCTCTGGGCAAGCGCTTCCACTTTTTCGGTGAACCGGATTTGCGGCAGATTGTCGCCGTTGTTGGCAATACCGTGGTCAACCAGATAGGCGAGGACCCGCAACCCGTCGCCTACTTGCCCATGACGCAGGGCTATTCGCCATTTGCTACCGTACAAGTCCGCACCACCGGCAAACCCGAAGCGGTCATCGCCACCGTTCGCGGCGAAGTCCAGTCGCTCGCGCCTAACCTGGCGATCACCAACGTGCAGACGATTCGCGAAATCATGAGCCAGGCACTGTGGGCGCCGCGCATGGGCGCAGCTTTGCTTACGCTGTTCGGCGTACTCGCGTTGGTTCTCGCGGGTGTAGGTGTCTACGGCGTGCTTTCGTACTCGGTCAACCAGCAGCGCCAAGAAATCGGCATCCGCCGCGCGCTTGGAGCACAGGAAGGGCACGTGCTGCGCCTCGTGGTCGGCCAGGGTTTGCGCTTGACGGTGGTGGGCCTGGTGGTCGGTTTGGTACTTGCCGCCCTGTTCACGCACATGCTAGCGAGCTTGTTGTTCGGCGTGAGCTCCAGCGATCCGTGGACATTTCTCAGTGTGACCACGATCCTCGCGTTGGTTGCCGTGATCGCGTGCTACGTTCCCGCGCGACGGGCGATTCAAGTTGATCCGCTGGTAGCGCTGCGTTACGACTGATTGCGCGTAACCGTTCTGGACGTCAACTCGCCGCCACAGCGCCTGCGAGGCGAAACTCGTACTAACAAAAAATACGATTTACTCCGCGATGTGAAGCTTCCCGTCCGGCGTCCGCGTCTCCCACTCGACGCGCACCAGCCAATCAAAGTGCATTCCTTCTGCTTTGAGCCAAGCCTCCAGCACTTCGCGCGATTCGGCGTGGAACTCGACGAACATCTTGCCCTCGAGCATGTTGACGAGCACCCGGTCGGCTCGCGCGGTTGCACCGGACATCATCCGCTCGGCCAACTTTTCCGCTCCCTGCCGCGTCAGGCAAGCTAGCGTGTGCTGGGTTAGATAGCGAGGCATCGGCACTCCCAAGTGAACGTTGAAAAGCAATTATTTCACAACCGGGCGACCACAGCCATGAGCCGTCGGACAAGGTTTAGGGGAGTCGAACCAGCTCCGGCCTCGACGTAGGCAGGCAGCTGCACGCCATCGCTCGGTCCAACCCGGTCATCTTGTTCACCCTGTCGGACGCTTGGACCCCGGAGAGCGGCTGCTCGCAACGCAGGCATTTGCAGAGTCATTTCGAAATCTGAATCGTGGAAACGTATGGACTCGATGGATAGAGATCGTAGCCGCGTCCTGCTCTTCCGCTTTTAACGGGAAGGCAAAAACGCACAACGCCGGGCGAAATCGCGATCGACTGCATCATGGGCCAGAACGTGAGAAGGCGAGGGCTTAGTTCGCGAATGCAATCACCTGGTACGCTTTTGTGATGTTGGCGGTTACACTCTTGGGGAAGTTGGGATCGAATTTCGCGGCGTACTTCGGCACCAGAACCCTGGCCACTTGCTTCTGGGCTTCCTCGAGACTGGCGCCGCTCGCGTAGGCTTGGCCGGTTTCGGCAAGCAAATCGTGGAAGTATTGCTTCCAAAGTTCGAATTTCTCTTTGCCGCGCATCACATCACCGTGGCCGCCAAGCACCTGGTCGAAGTCGAGCTTCTCGGCATTGTCGAGGGTCGTGATCCAATCGAACGGATAGCTGTCGCCCATGAACGGCGTCCACCCGTGGAGAGCGTCGCCGGTCACTAGCACCTTTTCCTTCGGCAAATACACGAATACATCACCGTCGGTGTGCGCATTGCCGAGCCAGAAGATTTCGACCGTTCGCGATTTGCGGTGCAGAATCAGGGTGTGGTCGAAGGTCAGCGTGGGCAAGGCCACTTGCATGCTCTTCAGTTCGGCGAGATAGTCTTCGGCCTGGGACAAATTGCTTTTCAATTCTTCTTTTTGTTTCGTGTCCGAGGCCGCAGCCAAATCCGCTTTCAACTTCTCGATTTCCTGCGGCATGGTCGTGATTTCATGCTTCACTCGCGGAATACCGCGCTGCTCGATATTCAAGCGCGTGGCTTCTGACGAAATGATTTCCACGCCTGCGGGCCAGGAGCTTGGATACGCCTGGTTGCCCTGGTAATGATCCCAATGAAAGTGCGTATTGACCACGTAGCGGACGGGCTTGTCGGTGAGTTTCTTGATCTGCTCGATGAGCGCCCGGGCGGCTGAAGGTTTGGAATGCGTGTCTACGACAAGCACGCTGTCGTCGAACAGAATGATTGCGGCGTTGCAGTTCACTTTATAGGCAGGCTTGGCAATGGCGGCATAAACGCCGTCGGCGATGGGCTTGATGTCGAAGAGATCCTCGGCGGCGGAGCTGTGCACTGCCGAAAGGAGCAAGAGTCCTGCCAAGCAGAATAGCCGTTTCATGAAGTTCCCCTTCGCCGGAGAATTGAGAAGCTTGTGGGCGAAGGCTACTACACAGGATGCGGGTCGTAAAGTGTCGAAGCTACTCCTGTCGAAGCCACTCCGGCGAAGGCGGAAGGCTGTTACGGCCGAGGAGGACCACTCACCGATTTGCGAATCTACAGAACGGCGTCCTTCGGAGGAGGTTCGTCGGCGCGGCGCGCGGTAGCGAAGGTTGCCACGCCCCCGATCAGACAGATCGCGCCGACATTCTCTGGTATCAGACTCGTTTTACTTTCCACCGTCTTTGGCGCCGTTTCGCTGGGAACGCTGGTCGGCGTCTTGGGAACGACAAGCATCGCCTGAATGCCGAGCAGAATCACCCCCAGCACCACTAACGCGGAATTCTGCCGAATTGCATGCGCACTCCCGAGAGATTTCAACGCGCCGCAGCACCTTCGGCACTAAGACCGTCGTGTGATTGAACTAGTAGAAAAGATGCTTGGAATCAGCATATGGTTTGCGTGCATGAGGAGCCAACAAGCTTCCACCGGCTGGCGGCTGCTCGCATTGGCTGGACTTGCGGCAACAAACGCCTACAAAAGATTTTTGCGGCGGTACAGGGCCAAACCTGCCGAAGTCAGCTTGGCCAGTTCGCGAAACAAAGCGGAATCCGGCCCGGTGAAGTTGAAGCACGAAAGTCCTTGCATGCGCTTCTTAAGCTCTGCGGACACCTTCTTGCGCAACGACTCATCCCAATACAGCGGCATCAGATGGAAACTCACGTAGGTTCTGCCGGAGATTACCGCGCCGAAGAAAAGCGGCTTGCCTTTATAGGTGGGCGATTTGGTCTCCAGATAAAAGCGGCTGCGCGTGTCGGTGTTGACTTTGAGGTGCTTCACGTGTGGCGCGAAAATTCTCTTTAGGGCGAAAAACGCCGCCGCGAAACTGTCGGCGCGATCCAATGCTTGCACAGCCCCTGCGCCCGAGGTATTTTTTCGTGTCAAGACCGCTCTCCTTCAAGGACCGACGTACCAACTACAGCAAGACCTCGGTCACTAGCACCCTTGGGTGTGAGTATACGGGGTGATGCGGACCTGGGAAAGCAGTGATCCAGGGAGAGCGCTTTGGGGTTACGCGGCAAGATTTGCCCACCGCGATTCCATTCCGGCAGGCTGCAAACGGTTTTGCAACCTGGGTGCCCCTCGCCAACGCGCCGAAAACGTGATATCGGGCAGCGATCGCCAGCCAGGGTGCTCCCTCAAAGTTCCCTCAGGCAAACCCCCGGAGCGTTTAGGGATGACCGGTTTCGCGACAAAGCGTCCCATAAGCGGTCGATTCCTTAGCCCATCCACCGGAGGCGCTAACGATCTATCTCCTTATGTGTCAGCTAGATACATCGCATGACACGGTGGCGATTGGCCTGCCATTCTCTTGCTCGCTATGAGCGCAGCGCCAGTTACGTTTTGTTCCGAGATCGGTGAGCTCCGGGGCACCCCGCGCGGTTTGCTGCTGCGGGCGCGCGCGGGCGACCGCGAAGCCTTCGCGGAAATGGTTTCCCCATTCGTTCCGACGATGACCCAGCGGGCTCGACGCCTGACTGGCAACGTAGCGGACGCCGAAGACGTAAGTCAAGAAGCACTGCTGAAGGCGTGGTCCCGTCTCGAGCAATTCTCCGGCGATCAGGATGAAAACGCGGATGATTTTCGGGCGTGGCTGGCCCGCATCGCAGGGAACACCTCGATCGACGTCTTGCGCCGGCGCCGCGACGGCAAAATGCTGTCGTTGGAAGAACCGCGCGGGTCGGCCGACGAAACGCTCGGGACCGGTATTACGGCCCGCGAAGATAATCCTGAAGAACGCTGCGCCCGTCGCGAGATGGGACGGATGCTGGCGGATGCCATCCTGCAACTACCCGCCGATCTCCGGCAGGCATGTCTGCTGCGGGACGTACTGCATTATTCGTCGCAAGAAGTGGCCGACCGGCTGGGAATCTCGGTGGTGGCCGTGCGGTTGCGATTGTTCCGTGCGCGCCGCCGGCTTCGAGAGAAATTGGAAGAGACGCTTCGCCCGAAAACGCAACGAAGTGCCGGGAGCGCTCCTGCCAACCAAAATCGGAGCCTTGCTCAAGGAAAGGGCCGATCGGGGTTTCTTCCTTTCCGCACGATGGCCGGCTACGCATCGGGCGATTGAGTTTTGCAGCAGAGGTCCGATAACAAATACCAGAACTCGGGCGAAAAACCGCATACAGTTCTAGGCACCTGCGGCCACAGCTGTCCCATTATTTTCCTGCGATTTTCGAATGTACCTCGTCCTTGCCGGCAACCACCTGTGCATGGCCCAAGCAGGCCACCAGGGAAACTCCGCCAACAATGTTGCCGAGCAGCGTGGGGAAAAAGAAATGAGCAAGGAATGCTCCCCAGTTCTCCGCACCCGTAGTCACTCGCCAGGGCTGATCGGGGAGGTAGGCGACATACAACGCTTCTGCGACTAACGAGAAACCCTTGGAAAGCCCAGCAGCGAGGCCCGACCACGCCAACGCCGACCCGGAACGCTTGAGTTCGTCTTCGCCTTCGCGGCGAATCGTCTCGTGAACGACGTTCGCACCGATGGCTACGCGTTCTTCCACCTGTTTTTGCTCGATGCGCTTGGTAATCGCGGAGAAGGCTCGACGGCTTCGGGTTCCTCGCTTTTTTTGGTGGAATCATTTTTTAGCTAAGGGACCGCCGCACGTCGAAGGTAAACAGTAAAGCGATCATCTTCGGACTCGGCGAAAGCGTCTATCGCTTAACCTACAGAGCGAATCCACCCGCGCGTCGTCGTGCGCCCCCTGGGTACAAGAATTCTTCGGGAGGGTTCCATGTGACTGAGAATGGCAATATTGCTTGGCCGAGTTTGGCGTTGACATGGGTTGGAGGAGGTGCTAAAAACCGCGAGACATGCCCTCTGGTGGTGAGTCTCTTACCACGATGCGGCGCGCATCACGCGAGTGAGGCAGCAAGCCTGCCTGGCAGGGCAGGCTGCAGGCCGCCGAGGGTTTTGCCTGTATCACCCCACCACCCCGGGAGGTGAGAACCTCGGTTTTCACCTCCTTTTACCGATTCCCTCGCCAATGCTTCGACTTACTGCCCGCAACCAATTCCCTGGGGGCCTGCACGCGTCGTCGGCTAAAATACGAGTTTGCTTGTTTTGCGAATAGTCTTCTTGTGGAGGCCTCCGACTGATGCCCAAGGAGTCCGGTAAACCGGCCCTGTTGTCGCTGAACCATGTCACCGTGATGCGGGGCGAACGCGCCGCTCTCGAAGACGTGACCTTGCGCATCGATTCCGGCGAACATGTATGCATTCTGGGCCCGAACGGCTGCGGGAAATCCACGTTGATTAAGACCATCACCCGCGAGTGCTATCCGTTCGCCAGCGAGCGCTCGTCCATTTCGATCCTCGGCCGCGAGCGTTGGAACATCTTTGAATTGAGATCGCTGCTGGGAATTGTTTCGCCGGATCTGCTGGCCTCGTGTACCACGGACGCTACCGGGCGGGACGTCGTCCTATCGGGATTTTTCAGCAGCACCCGCATCTTTCCGCATCATTCGCCAAACCCGGAATTACTAGCACGCACCAATGCGGCCTTAGACCGGCTGGGAATTGCCCACCTCGCGGACCGCTCGGTAGCGCATATGTCTTCCGGAGAAGCCAAGCGCACGCTGATCGCCCGCGCACTGGTACACGCTCCGCAGGCGCTGCTGTTCGACGAGCCCAGCAACGCTCTGGACATCGGCGCGCAGGTGCAATTACGCGAAACCATGCGCCAGCTTGCGCAATCAGGTCTGGGTATTTTGCTAGTGACGCACCATGTAGCCGAAATCATTCCGGAAATTGAACGCGTCGTGCTCTTGCGCGAAGGCCACATCGTGGGTGATGGTCCGAAAGATGAAGTCCTCACGGCCGCAAACCTCAGCGATCTTTTCGGCGTGCAGGTGCAGATCGAACGCCAGGACGGCTATTTTCATCTTTATTGATCAAGTAGACACGGCTCTGCGGCGGGTCCAAGGATTGCCGCAGAAAAACCGTCCGGCCGGACGTCCTCAGCTCTCGATTCCGGCTGGTTCTTGGCCTGGGGGTCCTCGCTGCGCGGTTACGCCTTTTTGACTGCTGCTGCCTGTTTGGCGAGGAGGCGTATCGCCTGTTGATCGCCATGACCAGCTTCCTTGGCAGTCTGCGACGCGGTCTCTTGCGATTCCTGCAAAGCCTTCTGGGCCGCAGTGCTGATCTTAGCGGTGTCGGTCGGCGTGCCAGGGTTGGGTGCTTGCCCCGCCGCGGATTTCGGACCTGGGGTCACGGGCTTTGCTGCGGCTGGTGTCGGAGCTGCCGCTGTGGGGGCGGTGTGGTTGGGAACGATAGCAATGGCCATTTTGGAGGTCCTTAATCCCTCAGCTACCCTATCGGCCAAAACAGCCGAAACCTTTAAGGACACCCGGACTCAGCCCTCCCTGTGCGGTTGCCTGGGAGGACCAATCACAGCCGTAATGAACGTAAGTGCTGAAGATGGCCGGCGGGCTTTCCGGCCAAGGGGACGAAAACTGCGCTAGAACTCACCACGAAGCCTACTTGTTGTCAGGGTTGCCGGTGCGCGCCTTGGAGGGACCACGGGCTTCGGGATGCCTCGGCGTCCAGTCCTCCGGCGGGAAGGCCACGCGCCAAAATGTTGGGTGCGGCGAGGAAAATTCCAGCCCGATTTCTGCTTTTCCCGAACGCACGGGGCCGAGAAACGCTACATGACACTCGTGTTCTTCCTGCGTCTTCTTGTGCTGAAGCTGAACTTTGCTGCCACTGGTTAACCGCGATTGCAACAAAACCAGCGCTCCGTGTGCATTGATGGCTAACGTTTCGGTCTCTTCCTCGATGGCCGCGCCTTGGGCGTCGGTGCCACGAATGCGGACGGCCACTTGCATCAGCACTCGCTGACTGCGGCGGCGCGCTCCTGTAGTTACGCTCGTGTTGGTGCTTTGAGCCATTCCAACCTCACTGCCTCAACTATACCGCGCGTGGCAACAATGTCGAGCAGCGCGGTCCAACGCGTATCCAAAAGTGACAACGGCGAGAAAATCAGGATCGTTGCTTAGCTGCGTTGGTCGATGGGCACGTAGTGGCGCGTGTCGTGGCCCAGGTAGATTTGCCGCGGACGGGCAATTTTTTGCTCCGGATCCAGCAGCATTTCTTCCCACTGCGCGATCCAGCCCGACGTTCGTGGAATGGCGAACAGGACCGGGAACATGGTCGAGGGGAAGCCCATCGACTGGTAAATCAGCCCCGTATAGAAATCCACGTTGGGGTAGAGCTTGCGCTTCACAAAGTAGTCGTCTTCCAGGGCGATGCGCTCGCATTCAAGCGCGATCTCCAGCAGCGGATTCTTCCCCATCAGGTCGAAAACCTCGTACGCCACCTTCTTGATGATGCGTGCCCGCGGGTCGTAGTTCTTGTATACGCGGTGACCGAAGCCCATCAGCTTCGTTTCGCCTGCTTTTACGCGCTTGATGAACTCCGGAACCTTCTGCACCGAGCCGATTTCCATCAGCATGCGCACAACTTCTTCATTGGCGCCGCCGTGCAGTGGACCGTACAACGCCGCAATGGCCGCAGCCGTAGCTGAATACGGATCAACGTGCGAGCTGCCCACGCCGCGAATGGTGTTCGCGGAACAATTCTGCTCGTGGTCGGCGTGCAGGATGAACAAAACATCCAGAGCGTGCTCAAGAATGGGATTCGCGCGGTACCGCGTTTCCGTTGTCCGGAACAGCATATTCAGGAAATTGCCTGGGTAGCTGAGCTCGTTGTCCGGATAGACAAACGGCATCCCCAGCGAATGCCGGTAGGAGAACGCCGCAATCGTGGGCATCTTTCCAATAAGCCGAAAAGTCTGCTTCTTCCGCGACTCGACGTTGAAGATGTCTTTGGCATCGTGATAGTAGGTCGAGAGCGCCGCAATCGTCGAAATCATCATGCCCATCGGATGAGCGTCGTAATGAAAGCCGTCGAGAAATTTCTTGATGCTTTCATGGATGAACGTGTGATGCGTGATGTTGTACGTCCAGGTCTTCAACTGCTCCGCGCTGGGAAGCTCACCGTGCAGCAGCAAGTAAGCGGTTTCGAGATACGTGCTCTTTTCGGCTAAGTCTTCGATCGGGTAGCCACGGTAGCGCAGGATGCCCGCGTCGCCATCAATGTAAGTCACCTTGCTGATGCACGACGCTGTGTTGTTGAAAGCGGGGTCGTAGCTCATCATGCCGAAATCGGCAGCATCCACTTTGATCTGGCGAAGATCCATGGCGCGGATCGTGCCGTGTTTAATCGGCACTTCGTAGCTCTTGCCGGTGCGATTGTCGGTGACCGTGAGCGTTTCACGGGACGTGGTGGTCGCCTCAGGCTTTTTCGTTTGCGTCGCAGTTGAAGAGGAGTCCATAAACCGATCCTTGGGGGCAGACGAGGCGAAGGCCTTGCTGCTTAGCTACTGTACACCAAAGGAGCAGTGCCGGGAATGGCCGGGCGAGCAGTCCCGAAATAAGTACCTGAATCTAAAGGAATAGAGCGCGAAACGCACGCGGAAACGCCTTTTCCAATATACCTCTTGACAATAGTCGTTATAACGAGTATTATTGCCTTGTTTGATTTTAGCGACCTTGGAGGTAGCTGATGATTACCATTCGCAAGAGCGACGACCGCGGGCGCGCCAACCACGGCTGGCTCGATACGCACTTCACTTTTTCGTTTGCCGACTATTTCGATCCCGAACACGTGCAGTTTCGCACCCTGCGCGTGATGAACGATGACCGCGTGGCGGGCGGCGGCGGCTTCCCCATGCACCCGCACCGCGACATGGAAATCGTGACTTACGTGCTGGAAGGCGCCCTCGAACATCGCGACAGCATGGGCAACGGCTCCGTGATCAAGCCCGGCGACATTCAGTACATGAGCGCCGGCACCGGCGTGACCCACAGTGAGTTCAATGCGTCGAAGACCGCGCCCGTGCACCTGTATCAAATCTGGATGATGCCGGACCAGCGCGGGCATAAGCCAGCCTACGACCAGAGGAACTTCACCGAAGCGGAAAAGCGCGGCAAGCTCCGCCTGATCGCATCTCCGGACGGGCGCGAAGGCTCGGTAAAGATCCGTCAAGACAACGAGCTGTACGCCACGGTGCTAAGCGCAGGTGATTCCGTGAAGCACGCGCTGAAGCCGGATCGTCACGCTTACGTGCAGGTAGCGCGCGGCAGCGTCAAACTCAACGGCAAGCCACTAGAGACCGGCGACGGCGCCGCAATCTCCGCTGAAAAATCGGTCGAACTGACCGGCGTCAAGGATGCCGAAGTCCTGCTCTTCGACCTCGCCTGAACGCCACGGCTGACGCGCCGACACAAGTGCGTACGGGCTTGCTCGCCTCTAGCGAGCAAGCTCGTTTTCTTTTGCTCTACAAGACCTTGCATCTGCTCGCGTATGCTGTGCGTTCTTTGAACGCGCCGCCAGTTTCAGAGGGTCGCCTGGGGACGCGGCGCGCGCTTCCAAGCGGGCAGAGCAATGATCAAGCCAAAGGCCGCGGCACAGGAGATGGCGATCACACTGGGAACAAGGCCTTGCTTGCTGACCATCAACAGCAGAACGCCAAAGACCAGTGCGGTTCGAATACGCACCGAAGCAACGAGCACCGGATCGTGCAGGCGCGTCTGCAGGGCCATGAATGTGGAGTCGGAGGACACCGCAAGAAGTTTGCGTATCGTGCGAGCGCGGGGTGCGGTGACCGTGGCGCCGATCAAACCAATTAAAACCAAGGTGACAAACGATACGCGAATCCAGCCCTGTCCCCACGAACTCATTTGCGCGCCGAGATAGCCGCCGGAAAGGAGGATGACCCCAAGCGATGGACCGTAGAGGCGCGGGGCGAGGGAGAAAAGCCGGCTCCAGGCCCGGAAGGGAGCAAGGTCAGGGTTGCGCCGCAAGAAGCTGATCAGTACCCATTCCAGAGCCAGTCCGGCGAAAAGAAAAAGCACGCCGGTGATGTGAGCGAACAATAGGAGCGAGTAGAATGTCATGGCGGTAACCTCCGCGCTGCGAGCCTTAACCCGCGGCTGATATAGTGTACTATAATAAATATAACAGACTATATTTAATATGGCAAAACGCGTAAAGCGAAAATACGACACCACCAGCCGCCGGCAGCAAGCCGATCAGACCCGGGACCGCATCCTGGAAGCGGCGCGTCGCGTGATTTCGCAAAACGGATTTGCCGATGCCACGTTCGAGGCCATCGCCGCCGAGGCCGGAGTAGCCGCGCCAACGGTGTACGCCGCGTACGGATCGAAAAGCGGCATCCTGCAAGCCCTAATGACCCGCGCCGCTTTCAACTCCACGTATGAAAACGTCGTCCGCGAAGCGCTCGAGTCCGACGATCCGGTCACCCGCCTGCGCTTCGCGGCGAGAATCGCTCGCGGCATCTTCGATTCATTGCGCAGCGAAGCCGAAGTGCTGCGCGGCGCGACCGCCATTGCGCCGGACTTTATTCGCGAGCGGGAGCGCATCCGCTATGAACGCCAGGAAGGAGTCGTGCAGGTGCTCGATCGGAAAGGCGCGCTGCGCACTGGACTGACCGTGTCCATGGCCCGCGATATCTTGTGGACCCTAACAAGTTACGACATTTATCGCCGACTGGTAGTCGAACGAAGGTGGACCGCCGATCAATATGAGAGGTGGTTGGGCGACACGTTAATCGCAACGCTAGTGGGCCCGGGGAAAAAGGACGCTTGCTAGTACAAATCGCGACGACTTTCCGGCGTCTGCCCGCTGTCTCAACCGTTCATCCGTTGAAATTCACGCAGGAAGCTGACCAGCGCCTGCACCGCTTCGGGCGTGACGGCGTTGTACAGCGACACGCGCATGCCGCCGACGGATCGGTGCCCGGGCGTACCCACAATCCCTGCCGCTTCGGCGTCGTTCCCGAATTTCTTTTCCTTGGCTTCATCGCCGCCAGCTACGCGGAACACCACATTCATGCGTGATCGCGACGCTTTCTCCACGGGGCAGGCGTAGTACCCGCCGCTCGTGTCGATGGCGTCGTAGAGCAACTTGGCTTTCCCTTCGTTGCGCTTCTCGATCCCAGCGATCCCGCCCTCAGCCTCAATCCACTCCATCACCAGCCCAATGATATAAATCGCGAACGTCGGTGGCGTGTGATAGAGCGACTTCTCCTTGATGTGCGTGCGATATTGCAGAATCGTGGGCAGGTTTTTGTCCGCGCGCTCTGCGAAATCCTTGCGGATGATGACCACCGTCGCGCCGCTAGGCCCAAGATTTTTCTGCGCACCGGCGAAGATCATTCCAAACTTTTTCACGTCGACGGGCCGCGAAGCAATGTCGGACGACATATCCGCGACCAATGGCACTCCGCCAGTTTCCGGCAGCGCGTGCCACTGCGTGCCCTCAATCGTATTGTTCGTGCACATATGCACATAAGAGGGTTCCGCAGAAAGCTTGATCTCGCTTTGCACCGGGACGCGCGCGAACTTCTGCGCCTCGGTGGACGCCGCGACGTTGTGCAGAATCCCTTTTTTCAATTCACCCAGCGCCTTCGCCGTCCACATACCGGTGTTGATCAGGTCCACGGGCTTGCCGGGCAGCGCGAGGTTCATCGGCGCCATGGCAAATTGCAAGCTCCCGCCACCCTGCAGAAACAAAACAGCGTACTCTTCGGGTATCGACAGGTGCTTGCGCAGTCCTTCTTCGGCCCGGGTGGCGATGCCTTCGAATTCGGGCGAGCGATGACTCATCTCCATCACCGACATCCCGGTACCGCCCCAATCGAGCAACTCCTCGCGAATGCGCTCCAGCACCGACAGCGGCAAAGCCGCAGGTCCCGCATTGAAATTGTAGGCACGCTTCACGCCGCGTTGTGTAACTGTGGACAGACTCACGATGGGTAGTCTCTCTCTCTCTGTTTAGATGTGCCGGCGAGCGGTGTATAGGTACCGCTCCCGCTGTGCTGAGGCTTCAGAATACCAGAACTCGCGGATCAATCCGCGGTATGGCGCTTGGTCGCACCCCAATCGCGACAGATCAAATTGGACGCATCGCGACACTATGCTCCGCCCACGGCAAGCGCGAACTCCACGCGCCGACGCATAGGATCAATGCGCTCCGCGCGCACGCGGACGCGATCCCCGTGCTGCCACGTCAACACCTTCGGTTTTGCCCCACGCCCTCGTTGCTGCCCGCGCCCGCCATGCCGCCCGTCCCCGCCCGGCACAGCCACGATCGCATGATCCTTTTCGCGATAAACACACCGCGCTCCCACCGCTTCCTCCAGCGCGTTGATCGGCAACAACCCTTCCACAAAAACCTCGAATAGCTCTACGAAACATCCGTATTTCTGCACGGAAATAATCAGTCCGTCGTACTCCTCGCCGAGGTGCTGCTCCATGAATTGCGCGGTCTTCCAGTCCATCAACTCGCGTTCAGCGCCGGCCGCGCGCCGCTCCGCTTCCGATGATTCCGCCGCAATCTCTTCCAGCTCGCCGTGTGAATACACGACCACCTCCGCGCCCACCACGCGTTTCGGCGCAGCAGGCGCGGCTTCGTGCGGATGTTCCAGAGCCCACTTCAGTGTGCGGTGCACGATGAGGTCGGGGTACCGCCGTATCGGCGAAGTAAAATGCGTGTACTCGTCGAACCCTAGCGCAAAATGCCCCAGCGGATCGGCCGCGTAGCGAGCCTGCTTCAGTGATCGCAGCATCAGGTACGAAATGATGCGCTCTTCCGGTTTGCCCGCGATTTTCTTCACCAGTCGCTGGTAGTGCTGTGGCGTAATCCGCAGCTCCCCGCCAGGCAAGGCCACGCGCATGCCGCGCTCGCGGCCGTGCCCGTACGAGTCCGGACGCCCAGCCTTCGCCGGCGCAGGCACGCGTCCATGCCGCACCGCAACCTCCCGCTGATGCAAATTTTCAACGCCGAGCGAATAGCCGAACGCCCGCGCCAATTCCTCGAACTCCAGCACCTTCTTCGCATCCGGTTTTTCGTGCACGCGATGCAGCGACGGAATCCCGCGCTTCAGTAAATATCCGTCCACCGCGCGATTCGCCGCCAGCATGAACTCCTCGATGAGCCGGTGCGCGATGTTGCGTTCGCTGCGCCCGATGCTGATCATCTTCTGCTGCTCATCGAATTCGATCACGCGCTCCGGTAAATCAAAATCGATGGACCCGCGCTCGTTGCGCCGTGCGTTTAGCAACAGCGCGAGTTCTTTCATGTTCCGAAAGTGCGGCGCCAGCGGCGCGTAGCGCTCCGTGGCCTTCGCCTCGCCTTCCAGCACTTTATTCACGTCGGTATACGTCATGCGCTCGGCCGAGCGAATGACGCCGGAGGTCATCCGCGAGCTTCGCATATTGCCCGCGGCATCGAAGTCCATCAGCGCGCTCATCACCAGCCGGTCTTCCTGCGGCCTCAGCGAGCACATTCCATTCGAAAGCGCTTCCGGCAGCATCGGCACCGCCCGGTCCGGAAAATAAACCGAGGTCCCCCGCAGCCGCGCCTCGCCGTCGAGCGGCATGGCCGGCCGCACGTAGTGCGCCACGTCCGCAATGTGCACCTGCAGATGCCAGCCGTCGTCCGCTCGCCTCTCGACATAAACCGCATCGTCGAAATCGCGCGCGGTCTCGCCGTCGATGGTAACGATCGGCAGATGACGAAAATCCTCGCGCCCGGCCACATCCGTTTCCGCCACGGGAAGAGCCCGCTGTTCCGCTTCAGCCAGAACATCCCCGGGAAAAACATGCGGCAGGTGATGCTTGCGAATGATGATCTCGATATCCACGCCGAGATCGCCGGGCCGCCCCAGAATCTCGATCACCCGCCCGGTCGGCGCCGTCCCGCCACGCGGGTAGCGCAGCAACTCCACGTTGACCACCGCCCCGTCCAGCACTTCGATGTGCGGTGTGCGCTTGCCGCGCGTGCTACGAGCGTCGGTGATGTGGAAGCCCAGCTTCTTCGCCAATTCGGGCGTCAACTCATTCCCAGGAGGTATCTCGACGGCGTGCTGCATGCGAGCGTCGTAGGGAATCACGCTGTTGCCTCGCGGACCATAGCGAAACTGGCCCACTACGGTGGGGTGCGCGCGCCCCAGGACTCGAACGATCCGGCCCTCCGCGCGCTGCGGCCCCGGCCCCACACCGGTCCGCAATATTTTGGCCACCACGCGGTCGCCGTGCATCGCGTCTTCCACCGCATCGCGCGCGATGAAGATATCGCCCGCAAATTGCGGCATCGGAGTGTCGGGTACCACGAAGCCGTACCCGTCGTGGTGCAAGACCAACCGCCCGGTGGTCTCGTCCCGCCGCGGACCGCCTTCTTGAGCCGCTGGCGTCTTGCCCGATGCCCCAGCCTGATTGCGCGCCTCCCGTTCGGGTTTCCATGCGGGCAGGTGATACCGGCCACCGGGAAGCTCGCCAATGGCCCCCCTTTTCCTCAGACTACTCAACATTTTGAACAGTGGCCGCCGGTCAGCCTTGCTCAGACGTAGACCCCTGGCGATTTCCTCGGAGGAAGCCGGATCTCTCCTAACCTGCAGAAAACGCAATATATTATCGGGACTCAGCTGAGAGGAACGAGGCATAGGGGAGCGGGTTGGACGTGCGGCCGGGCCGCACCCCGGATTCTACTCACTTTTTTTTCATCCAAGCGAAACTTTTTTCTGCTTCCGGGGGTTTCATACCCAGGCCAACACACGACCGGCTGGCCGCCCTCCGTCAGGCTAGCCGGACTTTCCCCGAAAGGGGAACCGGGAGGCGGGACGACCTGGCCCGCCTCTCACTTCTTTTATTTTCAATAATTTCCACTAGGCACCCACTAGGTGGTAGTAGGCACAGAACGGTGGTGTATGGCCTCGGTTAATGCACTTTACAATGCACTTCGGATTCGCGTTCCGGGATAATCATCCTGCTGTAATTGGGTTGCGGTATGCCGTAGGAGGTCGCCGTCTTCTGGGCCTCATCCATTGCCCCGTCCAACGCCGCCCGAACAAGACTTTGAAACTCTGGCGCTGCGCTGTTAACGAAGCTCTCGGTGATCCGCCTTCCCCGACTCGTGTCGCTGCCGGTCTCGCACTTAGGAACTCACTTGACAGTCCCCGAGCAACCCCTATACTCTCCCGGCACCGAAGCTTTCGGACCCGCCTTTAGGCCCAACGGAAACCACTTTAGAAGAACATTCGGAGGAGAAGAAATGAAGCAAGTGTGCGTGATCTTGGCTGTTGTAGTTCTCTGTCTGGGCGTACCCGGCTTGATGCTAGGCCAGGACAATCCGAACATTGGCACCTGGAAGCTCAATGTCGAGAAATCAAAATACACCGGCACCCCAGCGCCAAAGAGTCTGACGCGCACCGTAAGCGCGGATGGCGACAGCGTGAAATACAGCTTCGAAGGAAGCGGCGCTGACGGAACAGCCCTGGCCTACGGTTTCACGGTCAAGTATGACGGCAATGATTATGCGGCATCGGGAAACGGGGTGCCTTCGGGAGCGGATCATATCTCCTTCAAGCGCGTGAACTCCCACTCGTTTGTTGGGACATTGAAGAAGGACGGGAAAGTAGTGAGCACGTCTCAAATCGTGGTGTCGCACGATGGAAAGACCACAACAGTCACTTCGAAAGGAACCGGCTCCGACGGCAAGCCGATCCACACCGTGCAGGTCTACGACAAGCATTAAAAAACGCAGCCAACGGTAGCAAGCGGCTCACATCTCGCCTTGTAGGGGCGGGGCTTGTAAGCAAGCGCCAATTGCGCTCGATGAAACAAGACCGAAAACGGTAGGCGAGATCGACCCGGAGCAGATCACCCGCGAGGTTCGAATAATCATTGTTGCTATCTCAGCTTTGTATCCGAGAATCTTTCGTTCAATTGTTGATTCGCCCGCTTGTCCAGCGGTTTACCATGGCCAAACACGGCCCGCTCAAATGGATAATCTGCTATCCGCAGAATTGTCCGCCGTGCTAAAGATATGTCTTCATTAAGGACACTATAGCTTAAGCCCATAATGTTGGATCAAATGTCACCCGCTACCAGGACGCCATCCTGCCGCAACAGCAGCGCCACATGACCGGCGCAGTGTCCGGGTGAATGAATAACTTCTATATCATTCACCATAGTCAGTACTTCACCGTCTTTCAAGACCTGATCAACGGGAAAAGATTCGTATGTCGTGCCCCTGTATTTAATAAAAAGCAGGTAAGCGATGGCAGGAATGAATCCAGGCGTAACGGTAGTTCCGGGGCGCTTAGCTTCTCCTTTATTGATTAATTCAAGATCAATGGCATGGGCATAAGTGCGTGCCCCCGTGCGCCGCCGCACTTCGGCAGCGCTACCTGCATGATCCATGTGACCGTGGGTGAGAACCAAATGCCGGATATCGGCCGGGTTGTGACCACTCTCCCGCACAGCCGCGAATATTTTTTCAGTTTTATTAGGCCATCCCGCATCAATCATGAGCAGCCCATCATCCGTCTTCAACAGGAAGCTGTTGACCATGCCCATCTTCAATTGCCAAAGGCGAGGTGTTATTTGTAAGACATTTGACATAAATTCTCTGTTTTTAATTTAGTTTAAAAATAGTGAATTGGGTGAAAATCTCATACATTAAAAATAAATTCTTTACCGCTCGGTGTCCTCATCAAGTGGAATGATGAGGCTTAGTTAAGTCCTCTTTTCCTCCTTCGGGTGCCGCCTTCTCCATTCCGCCCTCGCCTCATCAAATTCTATGACGTGCGGTTCTATGCGCGGTAGATCAGGTCGCTATGGTCGTACGTGTCTTTGTTCCCGCAATTAGGACATTCGAATTCAGCTTTCGCGAAAACGGGCCTTTGTGGCAGATAATAGCTCTCCGCGCTCTGGTCGGTAATCATCGAGTGGGTGAATTCCGAATTGCAGTTGTCGCATTTGAGGACCCATTTGGGCATAAAGACCAACCCTATCCGCCACGTAATCTTTTTAAAATACGGAAAAATATTTATCTCCCCTTAGTACTCTCAGAACGCTACCGTACGAAAAGAGCCAGCGAAAAATGGGCTTGAAAATCGCTTTTTTCGTGCGGTATATTTTCGAAAAATTCCGCGACCCCAGGGTCAGAGGGAGTGGCTCATGGATGAAACTAATTACTTGTGGGAGGCCGCGTACATGGCGGCGGTGTATGAGACCGACGATTCACTTATGGACGGCAGGATTCTAGAAGCGAGAGCCGCGCTCGAACAGCGGCTCCTGAGTCCAATTGAAGGCGAAGAATACCGTGCCATCGTGAACGCAGAAACGGCCCTTGAACTGTTGAGGGCTGAGCGAATCCATAAATTTGTTGGCTTGGGGTCCTCTAGCTAGGCAAAGTTCCGAGCCTCAATCTAGTCCTCAAGCGTTCGAATGATCTGAGCCTCATTCACGATCAGAGCGAACGCTCCAAAAGCAATATGAGCTCTCCGCCTGACCACACTGTCAACGATCTTCGTAATCCTGGCTTCGACTTCGCGGCCATCGTGGAGGCAGACTATCGCTGTGGAACCGACAACGATCTGTTTAGGCATCGAAAGGAAAGGCAGAATATCGGAGTGGGGTGGGCGTATGCGCGATTCTACCTGGTCGCTCTTTTCATGACCGCCCCAACCAAAACTCCTCGGCGACTAGTGTTATGTACACTGCCTCTGGCGCTAGGTCAGAGTCGGATTCGACGCGTTCGAACAAGTATCGCGCTGACGCCTTGTACCACGCTTTGAGTTTTCGGTGAGTGGCAATCAGAACTTCTCTCGTGCTCATTTTTGTTCGCCAAAAAGAAAGTGTCGCAAACGGGCTGGAATCATTGACATTGGGAAGTAGCCCATTGCGGCTGCGGCGGCGGTTCCTCCGCCAAGCCGGAGTACTCCATATATTACGGTGGCGACCAATACGACGAACCCGATAGTAATCTTATGGGTCAGGTTGGCATCCATAGAACACCTTTAACGAAGGCTAGCACTTCGCGGGCCTTCGCGGCAATCCCTCGCGGAAACTGGCGGAAACTGGATTGTCTATCGTCCCGACAACACATCCACTACGCCTCGCCCGCTTTGGGCGATGGACGGCGGCTGGTCAACGAAGGTTGAAAAGTCGTGTCGGTGGAGTTCGGAGCGGAGTGCTGCGTACAACTCGGATTTCTTCATGGTCTCCTGGATAGGAGAGGAAACGGAAAGGCAGAATATCACGCTTAGAATGTACAAAAGGGGACAGCAATTTGAGGAACGAGCGACGTACAGTTCCCGAGACAAGATGAAACTATTTCCAGAGCAAGGTGCCTAACGCTGGTCGGAAAGAGCGGCCCTTCGAGGGTGGGCCGCTCCTCTTTATTGAAGCAGCGGTTATCTCGGCCTATTTTTATTTCGGTAGACTGCCTTCAGAGCGGTAGCGTACTCAGCGATTATGTAGAGTCTTATATGGCGGGGATACTATCATGCTCTGTCTCGGCATGATATGTTTACGGCGTTTCGGGAGCGTAGTTCCACTACCACTGCCTATGCGCTAGCACGACATGACGGGGTGTGATAGCGTCCCGCCATGAAGTGCACACGATGCTCGTTCGACAACCCCGAGACCAATGTCTTCTGTGGCCAGTGCGGATTCCCTGTCTCTCCTGGGGTCGTTTCCGGGAGGCGCGGTTCATACATTGACGCTCGGCAATGGTCTCACTGAAACGTTTGCCTATAACACTCGTCTTCAAGTTTGCGAGATTAATCTCAATTCCGGCGGTATATCGCTCAGCTCCGCTCCAAATAACTCACAGAACTGCAATCAAACTGGAATCACCGGCACCATCCAGGATTTCAGCTACAACTACAATCTGGGTGTCTCCGACAATGGCAATGTGGCGAACTGGATGGCGAGCGGGCAAGAGAACTTTTCGCGCTCTTACTCTTACGAAAGTCTGAATCGGTTATCAACTTACGCTGACACCGGAGCTGCCCAGCCCTGCAAGGGCCTCTCGTGGACTTACGATGCCTGGGGCAACCGAACCAATCAGACCGTTACGGCCGGAACCTGTGATACTTTCCAGGCTTCCGTGAATGCGAACAATCAGCTTAACGATCCCGTCAACAACATTTACCAATACGACGCGGCAGGCAACATGACGTACGACGGCAACCATCACTACGCATATGACGCCGAGAGCCGCATTAGTTCGGTGGACACCGGCGCGACCGCGATCTATGTGTACGATGCCAATGGTCGGCGTGTCGCAAAAGGCGTTACTAATTCACTAAACACCTTCTACCTGTATGGCCCCGATGGCCAAGTTCGTTCCGAGCGGGATGGCAACAACAACTGGATTCAGACATACATTTAGTTTGGCGGTCAATCGATCGGGCTTTATCGCGGCACCCATACGGGTTTCAATTTCCGCGATCACCTCGGTTCAACGCGCCTAGTGACCCTTGGCAATCAATGCGTCTTCGATGTTATGGACTTTCTGCCGTTCGGAGAGCAGATCGCCGGTGCCACGGCCACTTCTCATAAGTTTACCGGCAAAGAACGCGACTCCGAATCCGGTCTCGACAACTTCGGCGCCAGGTACGATTCATCGAGCATGGGACGGTTCATGACGCCCGATCCGTTGCTGAATAGCGGGCGTCCGTGGGAGCCGCAGAGCTGGAATCGTTACGCCTACGCGCTGAACAATCCGCTCAACATCATCGATCCAACAGGACTCTACGATCTGGTGAACAACTGCGCCGCAGACGACAAGAAGTGCAACAAGCAATTCAATCAGCACGCGCAGGACTTGAAGAACGGGCTTTCAAACCTGCAAAAGAAAGTGGACAACATGAAGGACGGGCCAGAAAAGACAAGGCTCGAAGCGGCACTAAAAGCGATGGGCACCGAGGGCGACCACAACGGAGTGAATGCGACCTTCGGTGCTGTAGCCAACGGAGCTGCCGAGACGACATTTGGTTACAACACGCAAACGAATCAAATCACTGCCAACGTTACGTTTGACCCGAGCAAGATCAGCGGTTCAAATGACTACGCGATTGACGCCGCTCACGAAGGCACCCACATCGCGGACACCGAGGATCCCAGGTTCAACAATTCGGCAACGACGCTGAGCCCGTTTTCTGGGGAATACCGCGCCTATCAGACTTCCGCGTGGGCAGCATCCGCACTCGGTCTGCCATCTTTGGGATACGGCGGCGGGAAATATCCAATCTGGAATAGCAGTTGGAGCGCGGTTGACGACAAAGTGCTCACTCGCTTCATCCCGGATACGTACAAATACCAGAACGGGCAGCACTACGAGGAAACGAAACCTCACAACCCGTGGGATAACTAGCCATGAAGAACAACTCTCTAAGCTGCTTCTTACGATCCGCACCGCTGGTGCTGGCGCTTATCTCGATGGCGTATTCTACTGCGGTGGCGCAGGAATCCAAAGTAGCGCTCCCGAGGGTAGCCGGTGCCGCTGTACCACTCTATCCGCCTCTGGCACGTGCGGCCCACGTTCAGGGCGTAGTCCACGTGAAGATCACGACTGATGGACAGCGTGCAGTCACCGCCCACGCTGAAGACGGCCCCAAGCTATTAGCCACTGCTGCCGAAGAAAACGCCCGAACCTGGCAGTTCGCGGTTCATGAGCCGACCACGTTCACGGTGACCTACCATTACAAACTCGTACCTGGAATGAAGGGCAACGCTGACAACCCGGAAGTGGTACTGCGGTTACCCACCGAGGTCGAAGTGCGCACGCTACCCATGCCGCCGATTGTTGACCCTTCACCTGACAAGCGCTAGGGCTGGGTTGGACCGCGCCGATTAGGGGCGGTCTGGCCTCGGTTGCTGCCAGTCGCCGCCGTTAACGCGGAGCGCGGGAAGAGCGGTGCCTGCGGCACCGGGATGGGGCATGACACGTCACCCAAGTTGGGCGCTGTAGAGCGTTAGCGCCGGACTTAATTTCCTACCGATTCGCTAAGAGTCCCGTGACGTACATGGCCTATCTTCAATACGCAGAATTTCCGCGTTTTCGCTCGACACGGAGTACGTCGGTACCATTTCATTTCTATGCAAACCCAGATACTCTGTGGCGGTATCACGAGAGGGCGTGCAGTTAGCGCTCCGGCAACCGAACCTTAGGGTCGCGGTGCCATCCTTCGAAAGAAGGGATACGGCCTTCGGGCAAACCCGCCTTAGTCCTTTCCCTACACTGTTGCAGGCATCTCTTTCTCCATTGGAGGCATGATGTCATCGCATAACGATTCCTTTACGGCTTCTGGAAGTTCACCGACACGGCAGAAAAAGAAAATACCCAAGGGAGATTTCCGCGTCGAATTTCACGGCGCAATTCTTTTGCTGGTCCCTTTATCCGATGGTGGCCTCCGGTGGGTCGAACGCTGCATAGGCGCGGATAACGGTTATCAGCCGTATTACCCGACCGTCATTCTTGAGCCGCGATTTCTCGACGGCGTCATCGCCAGCATTCGGAGGAAGGGTTTGGTGGCGCGATGAAGAACGAAATGCAATCCTCCGTTGTCTTTCGCGTGCCGGATTTTACGGACGTTGACGGTGTCGAGTACGCCGAAATTCAGGTGGTCGTGGAAATGGATGGCGACATTCGCGACGCCGCCACACTTGCTGAGACGCTGGAGCGCCCATTGACGGAGCGCAAATGAGCAAAGCCACTAAACGGAAAGCTTCTCGCCGTGGAAAGAAGCGGGTACGGACGCCCGAAGAATTAGAAGTGGTCGTATCCTTTTTGGCGTAACCTTCGTGTAGTATTGTCGTTATAGTACTAGTAACACTACGGTTGACATTTGAACCGCTTGAAGGTAATATTCTTCTCGTTCGTACGACACTCCGCGCTCTATCTTCCCCCTAGATTCCCCGCGAAGGCCCGAACCGCCGACGTTCCGACGAAATTTGCCCCCTGGGAAAGGGTTTCTTCTCAAGGATCGTAAAACAAAATGACCAGCCCGGGGCAGTGCCGGAGCCTGCAGTCGCCCCCACCCGGTCCGTTACCCGCAGAGGAAGCGCGGCGGTACGGCACCACATTCAGCAAGGTGTGACCGTCACTGGAAATACCGAGTCGCAACGGTGGCGGATTCGAGCTTTACTTTTGCGCCGGTGTCGGAGGCTTCTCACTGGTCGGGGGCACAATTCCCTTGAGTCGCAGGTAAGTCACCATGTTTCCGTAGTGCTCATCCATGTGAGCCGTATTTAGCGAGAGTAACGTCAGCCTCGCCATATCGAAGTTGAAGAACTTTACGACCTCACTGCCTTTCGCATCGGTCATGCTCCCGAATACTCTGTTGCAGTACGCAACTCCGTCCTTGAGCGATGCCACCAGGTCCGTTTTCGAGGTCGTCGTTTTCTCGATGCCCTGCTTTGGGTTTGCTTCACCTAGAGCCTGCGAGCAGAAAAAATATGCCTCATCGGCTTGATGGCCGACGATCTGACCGAAACTCCGAATCTCCGGTGTCGGTTTGAAGGAGTAGTTTTCTTCCGGCATTTTCTCCGCTGCACGGACGACCGCTCCGCTCACAAACGAGTAGAGAGCGTTTTCGCTCGTGGTAATGGGATTCACTGGCGGAACGGACTGCGCCTGTGATTTTTCCTGGCCGAGTAGAACAACAGGAACCGTCATCAACGCAGCAAACACAAAGCAGAGCTTTTTGTTCACGAAACATCCTCCCAAGAAATTAGGCAGTACGTCATCTTCGTAACTAAACCGATATGTTGGCCGCGATATTCGCCAAAACCGTCACCACACAAGAAATATCAGGTTGCGTGTAAACAAGTAGGAGGGCGAGACCCGCAAATATTAGCGGAGCGATCATCATTTTCAACGTCATAGGGGACTCCCTTTTCGAACACCCACAATTACTAATACGGATGAAAGTCAAAAACGTTTCGCTTCGGGTCTGATTTCGGCATGGGCGGCAGGGAGCCATCCGCAGGAGGTCTTGCCAGTCCATCACCAACTCACAACATTCAGGAGACTCTATGCAACGAATCGAACAACCGACGACGGAGCAAATGATGAGGCGCAAGGCGAACCTGGAAAGGAAAAGAAAGCAACGCGCGAGGGAGAAGGCGCGGACCTCTCAAGCTGTTCACGACTATCTGGAAAAGATTGCGAGGGACCACGTGAATGGAGAAGGCCTCGCCCGTCAGGCCAAGGTCAATCTTTGCACGCTAGGCGAGATCGCACTTGGTGTCGACGCAACAACAATCGATGAAGCGCTGACAATCAGTCGCGAGTTCGCGAGATATGGGAGTCGCGGACGTGATGCAAGGCGAAAGTCTTTTCGATTTCTAGTGAAGAATTTTCACTGAGTGGGTCAACTACGGCCGGTCTCTGTGGTCGCCCCCACCCGTCCCGCGCGTGTTCAGCACGCGCGGCCGCACGACACCAATTTCAAGAGGTTGTGACGGTCACGGGAGCCGACATGCTTCACCCGACCTAGGAAAGACGACAGGAGGCATTCATGAAAACAATCGACCAACCGTCGCTGGAGCAATTAGCCCAGCGCAAAGCAGCCGCGAGAAGAATGATCGAGGAACTTCGCCAAATTGCATCCCGAATTGAGCGTCAGACCATGCGTGTCATTTGATTGCCCGACACTACGACAGTCGCCACGTCCCGATTGACGCTAGCGCTTACCGGTAAAGTTGCTCCCAGTACCGATTGCATTGGAATACCCTAGTGATAACTCATGTCATCGTCGGAATCGCGGCCTTCGTCTGCTGCCTTGTGTGTGCGATTACTGGGACTCTCGTGGTCTTCGAGATCGTGGACAGGGTGAACCAAAGATTGCCGGAAGATCGCCAGTTCTCCCACCTCTGGTGGTACGCGTCCAAACAAAAGCGACTGCTCATCGAATACGAGAGACTCTATCCGGATGGTGGCCTTGCGAGAAGGTGGCGTATGTTGGTAGTCCTGCTCTTCGCGTTCGGTTTTGTCTTTGCTTGGGGATGGGCATCTTCTCTCGATGAATATATCGTGACTACGCGGTAATCGGAAACTGACGTTCACCGGGCCCTGATGCTGCAGTGCGAAATATTTACGCTCGTATTCCTACGAACAAATTTAATCTTCACGGCGAACCTCGCACTCCAATCAGGACCGAGAATAGTCGGTTGCGGTAAACCATCTTGGCCGAAGGTGCGGCATTTCAGTATGATTACCTTGAGTAGCTAGTTCTGGAATGGGCGAAAATCCTAGCAACGCAAGTCGATTTAGCTGGCGACTGCCGTCAATTGCGGCGTTGCTTGCGTTTGTCGTCTTTTTTTGGATAGCGGTGTGCCAAGCAGATACTGGACTTTTCCTGTACCTGTTTCTCGTCGGTCCAATCCTGGTGGCCATCAGCATCACGGTGCTGGCATACATAGCAATCGGCAAGGGCCGTTCCAAGCGTCTAACGCTGCTGTCGGCATTGGCCACATTTTGGGTTGTTTCAACAATTTTCTTCGTTTTCGACATCAAGCATCAGTCAGCGATCCGCACGCCCGCGAGATGGTTGCTATGGTCGCACAACTACAAGGACAGGGTGCTGGCACAGTCTGCCTCAGCAAACGGAGAGTTTAAGCATGTGGAGTGGGACGGCTGGGGCTGGGGCGGAGAGGACACCACCGAGTTTCTCGTTTTTGATCCAACAGATTCGCTTTCGGCGGCTGCCCGAAGCCACCAACCAGGTAAATTCGAGGGTATACCCTGCGAGGTTCCTCGTGTAAATCGTTTGGAGAGTCATTGGTACACTGTCGTGTTTTATACCAATCGAGGTTGGGGCGAGTGCAAATAGAAATGCTGGGCCGGTAGTTCCAAAGGCTAAGTAGAATAAGCGTAAATCGGACGAGTGATCTCGATGTCCGGTTACCCGACGCGTCGAAGGCGCAGTTCGTGCTTATCGGGAGTTAGACGGAACCATGGCTTTTAGGTCCACGAAGAGCAAAGCGTAGCAGCGTGAATGCGAGGAACACGAATAATCCTGATAAAACTAACACTGCGAGCGAGCCTCCGATAGCACCGACGAGTGAAAAGTGGCCACCGTTTTGGCGAACTGAGTCTGCTTCATTTAGAGAATTGGAAATAAAGAGGATGGGCCCCATTACAGCGGCTATTGATGCGAAAAGACCCAGGATTCCGCCCACGCCTCGAAACACGATTTGTCTCATCTCAGCGAATAGCTTAACCGATTGAGCATTCGTAAGCGCCTGACGCGCTAATCGGAAACTGACGTTCACCGAGTTTCCAACACGCGTAGTAATCGGCCCAGGCCGAAGGAAGGATCATGAACTCATTCGTCGTTTCGAACTGTACGTATGATGGAACCAGTGGCGACCCCAATCCGCTATGCCTCGTTACTGGAACCGTCAACGGTAAGAACATTTCCGCGCAAGCATATTTTCGATTTCTGATGGCCGCATCCGCTGCCAGCCAGATGCAAGCGGCGCTAACGGCGGTAATGTTCAACTTCTACGCGGGTGTGTATTACTACATGGTTGCGCCACCATGGCCCAACTTAATTCCCTACCCAGAGTTCCCGGCCTCCAGCGCGGTTGCCGTGCATTCCGAGGGAGTTTATCCGGTCGCGCCGACCGTGGTTACGCAGGCGTTGATTGGACCGTGGTCGGCGTAACGGCCAACGGTCAGTTCACAATTTTCACGGGCGATGGTAGCGGCAACCTCACCACCAGCTAAAAGAGACGGCGGCAATCCTAATGGTTGCCGCTGTTTTCAATCTGCGCTAAACCAGCACTGATTGGCTTAGAGTCGGAGTGTCCCAGCGGTTCGCACATGACATAATGTCATTTGGTAAAATATGAATTATGGATATCTTTGTATGGGCGACGATCATTTTGGCTGTATGGGCCGCAGTCGGGCCTCTGGTTGGAATATACGTTGGGGATACATAAATCTGGCCGCCCTCCGTCAGGCTAGCCGGACTTTCCCCGAAAGGGGAACCGCGAGGCGGGACGACCTGGCCCGCCTCTCACTTCTTTTTAAATCTTGAAATATACTCGACTTCTAGACTCGCCTTTGGCCCGTGGCACCTCAGAGACTGGAAACGATTTGCAGCGCCAGCGTCTTCTCGATTGCCTGTTTTTTTTCCAGGGGTAACGGGCCGTATACCGCGACCTTGAACGCTGCGTTGCCCTTTTTGACGATCAGGCCAACATTGGGGCCCACGGCCAAGTAATAGGCATCATCTCCGATGCCGCTGACCGGCGTCACGACAATGGTCTTCACAGGCGCCAGCTTGCCCGCCTGGAACGCGTCGAAGCCCTGAAGCACAAGCGTGACGTATTTTGCGCCCTCCGCCGCATTGCTAGTCGTATACCAGGTGCACGTTTTCTTGTACGTTCCCTGGTATTGGCCAGCGCCCACCGAGACGCTTAAAGCTGCGCTTATCTGGGCCTGTGTGAGAAGTGAACAGGCATCGCCAGACGCAGCGTTCGCCGATGGTACCCTGGCGGCACCGGCGATGAAGATGAGGGCACAAACTGCGCCAAGGCGGATCTTCGAGGGCAGCGTCGTAGGCCTCCTTCGCGGAAGGATGCGCTTATTCTACTTCCGGTTGTTTTACCAAATAAACTGACATTTCGATTTGGCTCACCAACCCGGCCGAAAGAGCTCGCCGCTTCTCTGCCGCGGGCATCAAACTCTACGCGTAACGCTTGCGATGGAGGCAGCCGTTGCGGATCACCTTTGGGCGATCAAACAGTTTGCGGCGTTTGTTGGATGGAAATGAGGGGAGACGCGCTGTAGTGCCTCAGAAAATCGGAGTGATCTGCAAGAATTGCGGGGAAAGGATACCGATCGAGGATGAGCATATCCCCGGCATACGAGGTGCAGAAATGGCAGCAAGCCTTTATCAACGGGGCGGAGGAAGAACTCTAGACTCTGGGAATAGGGCGTGGCAAAAAACGTTACTCTGCGAAAATCCTGATTGTCGGCAAACGCGCGAGTACACCGGAAGCGATCTGCTTCTTTACAATGACTAGGTTCTCAAAATGAGTTGCTACCGAAATTCTCGAATCGTTGAGGCTTCATGATGGACTTTTGGAGATCTGGGGTCCGGCAGCAGTTCCGAGCCGCGATCGACAGGCTCGCCAACGCGATCGAAGCCTGCCCGGAGTCTGTGTGGTCCGGCCAGGGGCGCGGCGCGTTTTGGTACCTGGCCTTTCACGTCCTCTTCTTCCTCGATCTCTATCTCTCGGAAGAAGGCGAATCCCGATTCCATCCGCTTCCACCGAACTGCTCGGCTACCTCCAGCACTGCCGCAAAAAGTTGGACACGGTGACGGCAACGGGAATGTGCGGGAACGGCCTGGTCCCCGAAGCCGCGCAGCACTTTAGAAGTTGTCAAATCTTTGACCGTGTGCCATACACGGTGCCAGCTTCGGTCGAGACGACCGATAGGCGTGGAGGCTCACCATGTTGAAACACATACTCAACAAGGTCAGAGAATTCCTCAACAGAGCCAGCGACGTACGTTACCTAAGCGTTCCCTTGTGGAAACCCTGGCGGGACTTCTAGCACCAGATTTGCCGCTGCGGCCGCTCCCCAAGTGCACTCCGTACCGCGCCGATCCGAAGGTAGCGGCCCCGCGCTTCTGGTTCCTTCGCGCAAGCCGTGCAACTTGCCGTCTTTTTCTCCACCTGCCGGCAAAGCTGCATATCAGCGTCCGAATGGAAAAGAGGGGAGAGACCAGATCTTCCTATTTTTCCGCCCAATTTAATAAATATCTTGACTTTATACATAAGCTTATGGTAAACATTTGTCTCGCCATGCCGCTCCCCGCGCGCCGGTCCCCCTCCGGCGCCGTAATTTTCGCCCGGCTTAACATTGGCCAAGTCCTTTAGAATCAGCGCTTACAACCCGTATCAAAGAAAGACGGCTCTAACCTGCTGAGAATCCACAGGCACGAAAAAACGCAGGGAGTGGTGACCGGAGTTAGCGAGCCACCGTGTCTAGGAACGGGTAATGGGTGGCGGCGCCCATGAAGAACAGCATCGGGAAAGATAGCCAGAACCCGGTGCGCGATGCCAGGAATCCCCAGCGCATCAGGTTCGCGGTCTCCGGCGGCATCGGCGTGCCTTGCTCCGCGGCAGTTCTCGCGAACGCGATCAGCCGTTTTTGCACTTTCCAAACGACCACCCAGGTGTTGAGCAGCATGATCAGGCCCAATCCGCCGCCGACGCTGATTGCCAGGTGTTGGCTCGACGAACGCGGTCCGCCGTTGAGCGCGAGCACCATCCAGGATGCAGCAATCACCACGGTTGCGATTCCGGTGGCGCGCACCCAGGGATTGTCGAGAACCCCCTTCGCGGGGCGTTGCAACATGTAAATCAACTCGAAAGCGAGAGTCCAGACCAGCACCCACCAGCCAAACCAGCGCAGCGTCAGCGACGGATCGCCGGCATTGTGCGCGTCGGTGGAAAGCAATCGGAAAAAATAACGCATGCCTACGACCACGGTCACCAGCGCGGACCATCGAAACCAGGCCATCGCTCGCGACATCAGTACCGGATAAATCTTCACGCGCACCGGCGCATCCAGGGTCTGCATTGCCGGCGTGCCCACGAGGTTGAAGAAATAGAGCAACCCGATCCAGATGATGCCGAAGACGAAGTGCAGCCAGCGGAGCGCCATCAATTCGTTGGCGGCGCCATCCCGCAAAAACGTAAAATGCGGCCTCCATGCGGGAAACGCGAGAATGGCTGAGACGTAGTGCATACAAAGGCCTCCTCAATCGGAATACTCGTTGCAGAGGCATAGCAAGGCTGTGCCCCATCCTGGCAAGGTTGGCGAAGTCACGGTAACGGATGCAACGTCGGCACGTCAATTTGTCAGTTTCCATTTGTCGCCGCCATTTACTCGCATGGACGCCAACACTTGCTCCGAGCCTTGGGACACGCATATGATTCTGACGGTTCGCAGATGGTAGCAAGGCGTCTTGGGCCGGATGCACACGGATGAACCGAAAATGTAGGCGCCGGGCTTTAGCCCGACCGCCTGCGAACCGTTCCTGAAGTGCCGATCTGTGGGGGAATGATGAAACGAGCCTCTTTGAATTTTCTGCTGCTTCTTGCTGCGCTGTTTGGGGTGTGGCCTGCTGCCGCGCAGGATTGGGCTAAGGCGCAGTTAGCCAAGTCACCGCGTCATAGCGAGTGGGTGACCGTGAAGCACGAGACCCGCGCCGTCGAGACTTTTGTGGTGTACCCGGAATCGAAAGACAAGCGCCCAGTGGTGCTGGTGATTCACGAAATATTCGGGATGACCGATTGGGTGGAAGATTTGGCGGACCAGGTGGCTGCGGCGGGATACATCGCGGTCGCTCCCGATTTGCTTTCCGGCATGGGACCCAATGGCGGGCGCAGCTCGTCTTTCGCCGAGGGCAAAACCATGGAGGCGGTGAGCAAACTCAATCCCGATCAAGTCACGGCAGATCTGAACGCGGCGGCGGACTACGCGCTGAAGATCCCCGGCGCCAACGGTAAATTGTTCGTCGCCGGATTCTGCTGGGGCGGAGGACAGTCGTTCCGCTTCGCAACCAACCGCCGCGATTTGTCGGCGGCGTTTGTATTTTATGGCCCGCCACCGGACAAGGACGGGATCGCGCGCATCAAGGCTCCGATCTACGGTTTTTATGCCGGCGACGACGCGCGCATTGGCGCAACCGTTCCCGGCACGGTCGAAGCAATGAAAGCGGCGGGCAAGGCATACGAGCCGGTGACCTATGATGGCGCAGGCCACGGCTTCATGCGTGGAGGGGAAGCGCCCGACGCGAACGATGCAAATCGCAAGGCGCGCACCGATGCCTGGGCGCGCTGGAAGACTTTGCTGGCGAAAGCAACGTAGCCCACCCGGCCTGTCGGAACTCCCGTTGGACGCCCGTGGCCGCGAGAACCGATCCGTTTTGCTCTTGGTGACTCTTTGGGAAAAATCTACGCTGGCACCTCGGGTTGGGCTTACGCGACGTGGAAGCCGGATTTCTATCCGGCGAAGCTCGCCTCCGCAAAATTTCTAGGCCACTACTCCTCGCGGCTGAACACCGTGGAAGTGAATTACACATTCCGGCATTTCCCGACGGAAAAACTACTGCGCGGATGGATGGCCGCAACGCCGCCTGATTTCAAATTCGCGGTCAAAGCCAACCAGAAGATCACGCACATCAAACGGTTGAAAGATGTCGCGGACTTCACCTCGGAATTCGTGGCCTCGTTGGAGCCGCTGGACGTGGAGAAAAAGCTGGGGCCGGTGCTGTTTCAGCTGCCACCCTACTTGAGATGCGACGTGGCGTTGCTGAAGGATTTTTTGGCGGGACTTCCGCGAAATTTGCGCAGCGCCTTCGAGTTTCGGCACGTGTCGTGGTTCAGCGACGAAGTCTACGAAGTGATGCGCGCGGCCAACGTGGCGCTCTGCCAGGCAGAAAGCGAAAAACTGGAAACGCCCGACGTGCAAACGGCTGATTTTGCCTACTTGCGTCTGCGCAAGGAAGATTATTCAGCCAAAACACGTAAGGCTTTGACGAGCAAAGTGGCCGCTGACGCGCTACGCGGCGACGTGTTTGTCTACTTCAAGCACGAGGACACGCCGGAAGGCGCGTTGCATGCCGAAGAAATGCTGAAGTCAGTGGGGGCAGTATGAGCTCGCGGCAAGAAAAGTAAACGACTCTAGCCGCACCGCTACACACTTCCGTGTATTGCTGCTTATCACGAAAATATTATTTATAGATGAGCAGCAGACCCACCTCAGCTCGATGCTCAGCCATGGTGGGCCGTCAAGGAGAATGACTATGCGATTTGGACCTTTTCTAGGCTTGGCAATCTTGCTCGTGATTCTCTGGGCCGGCGGATTCGTGTTTTTTCACGTTGCCGGATTCTTGATTCACCTGTTGCTGATTTTTGCGGTGGTCTCATTGATCGTCCACCTGTTCACAGGCGGCACCCGAACGGCATGATCCGAGCTTTGCACCGATCCGTTGCAGGATTTCTTGCGCGGCTTGGACGCCGTGGTATTGCGCTTCCTCGAAGATAGAAATTCCACTGAGATCAGAATTTGCAAACAGGATCCTGCCGGCTCGTTTTGCCAGGTTCTGGCGCTCGGCGGAGAAAATCGATCCCGGAACGGGCCGAATCATGGCGTGGCCTAGGCGCATTATGTCGATGCGCGACACGCACTGGCGAATGTCGGAGTGGACACGTTCGAGATCGTGCAGGATCGCTTCCTTCCAGTACGCCCAGTCTTTCTCGAGTAGAAATCTCCGGTTTTGCGCCGGGTCGCCATCGGCGAGCGCCCAATAAAACGTCCAGACGGTTTTGTCGATGTGCGAACGTACGCTTTGGTGCGTGGCGTCGACGTAACCGAGCGTGGGTGAGTCGAGGAAGACGGTGTCCCAAGTTGGTTCGGCGCCGCGAACCTCGGGCAGGCGCTCCAGAGTTAAGTTGGCGGTGAGCCACGGTGAGTACGTGAAATCGTGGAGCGGGGTGAAACCCTCGACGATGTACGGAGCGAGGAATGTCGGCGCGGCGAAGATTACAAATTCCGATTGGAATTGAGTGCCGCCTGATTCGACGAGTACACCGCGCGGGCCCGGGGTGATGCGGTGCACCATTTGATTTGTGCGAACGTTTTGGCCGACGCGTTCCATTAGGCGGCGGGTGATCCAGCCATTTCCTTCGGGCCACGTCAGCGGGCCCTTTTCTTCGGCTTCTCGGGAACAGAAATAGTGGAAACCCGCCCAGGCGGAGGTGTCTTTGGCCAGCGCGCCGTAGTCGTCGCGACAAGCGTAGTTCATGTACCAGATTACCAGCGGCGAGTCGAAACCGTGCTGGCTCAGCCAGTCGGAGAATGTGATGCGATCCAGATGCGCTGAACGGCGGGAACGCCCTAGTTCGAGTGGAATCGTGAACTCGCCGCTGTTTCGATGTTTGGTGAAGATGTCTTCCAAACGTTGGAATTGTTCCCGGTCTTGGGGTTTCAGCCCGACGGCAGGTTCGATGCCTTCTTGCCAGCGGCCATAGAGAAAGAGCCGCTCTTGCGGCGAGAAGCATAGATAGCGCTCGTTCCACTGCCCGTTTTGCAAAACGCCCAGATCTTCAAATAGCTCGCGGACGTACACCGCTTTCAGACCTGGCACGGGCACGTAGTGCGCGGCCCACGGGTAAGCGGTGATGTCGTTTTCGCCCCATCGCGCATTGCCCCCGGCGGCGTCATTCATTTCCAGGAGGACGAAATCGGTGAAGCCTCGCTTGCGCAGGCGCCATGCGGCGCTGAGGCCGGCGATGCCGCCGCCAACAATGACAACGGGCACTTTTTCCATGTGCGTTGGAGCGGGAAAACTTGCGCGATCACGTAAGAGATGTCCCGTTTGCGCGGACTCGTTCACGAACGAGCCGGCGATCGGGCGGTCACTTTTTACCGAGAGGCCGATGAGCGCGGCGCTGCTTAGCCCTAGGAATTTGCGGCGATCCATTTTGTCTACAGGCTATCTCATGAATGGTGGATGGTGAGGCAAGAATTCGTACGGGGGTTGAAATCCATGTTGTCGGAGGGCTCTGAACCGCGTAGCCGGTCGTCGTCATGATACGGGTACATTCTCACGTCAACCCCGGCGGTCTCGAAGGCTGCGGCTACAGGTATCTGACTTCAATGACTGATGTCCTTCCAATCCTGATCATAGAGGCGCACCAGAACCTGGTCGTTGAGCTGGTTGGGAGGAACGTTTAGGGGCGCCATGTCCGGCGGGAATTGAAACAATAGCGGAATTCCCTTGCCATCGAGAAAGCGCAGGCCCTGCGGAAGAGAAGTGGGCGGCGTGTAGTCGTGAGACGAGGCGAGCACGAATCCCCACTCGCCGAAGGAGGGAACGTAGACGTGGTAGGGATAGGTGCGCAGGCCCGCTTGTTTCAATGTTGCGGCGATGCACCAGAAGGAATCGCGGGCGAACATGGGCGAGGTGCTCTGAACTACCATTACACCCTGTGCACTGAGATGGCGCGCGACGGCGCGGTAGAACGCGGTGGTGTAGAGCTTGCCGAGTGAATAATTTGTGGGATCGGGGAAGTCGATGACGATGAAATCGAAGCTGTCGGTGCTGGAATCGACCCATGGGAACGCGTCGGCGTTGGTGATGTGAAGTTTCGGCGACAGCAGTGATTTTTGATTCAGTTGCGTGAGCATGGCGTGCGTCGAGAAAAGCCTGGTCATTTCGGGATCGAGGTCGACGAGCGCGATGCTTTCGATCTGGGGATATTTCAGGATTTCTCGGACGGCTAGGCCATCGCCGCCGCCGAGGACGAGGACGTGACGTGGAGCGGGGATGCTCGATAAGCCGGGATGAATCAGCGCTTCGTGATAGCGGTATTCGTCGCGCGAGCTGAACTGCAGGTGACTGTTCAGAAAGAGGCGCAGGTCGTCTTTGAAACGCGTGAGGACCAGGTGCTGGTAGCGGGAGTCCCGCGCGAAGATAATTTCGTCGGCGTAGATGTTGTCTTCCGCGGCGGCGGTGATTTTTTTCGCTTGGACCATGCCGATCCCGAGACCACAGAGAACGACAACACAGGCGACGCGCAAAGCTCGAGCGGTAGGAAGCTGCTTGGCGAACAGGAACGTGCTCCAGAGCGCGACCGCGACATTGATCAGTCCGAACAGCATCGCGGAACGTACCAGGCCGAGGCGCGGAACGAGCAGGATCGGAAACAGGAGCGATGCTCCCAGCGCTCCAAGATAGTCGAAGGTCAGTACGTGGGCGATTACGTCGCGGAAGTCGTAGCGGTCTTTCACGATGCGCATGAGCAGCGGAATTTCCAGGCCGACTAGGACACCCATCACGATGACGAGGCCGTAGAGGATTAACTCGAAGCCTTGGGTGAAAGCGAAAGCCAGCATCAGCAACGCGGAAGAGAAACCGCCAATTACGCCGAGCAAAAGTTCGATCCAGATAAAGCGGTAGACCAGGCCGCGATTCAGGTAGCGCGACATGGCGCTGCCGAGGCCCATGGCGAACAGGTAGGTGCCGATGACGGTGGAGAATTGGAGGACGCTGTCACCCAGGAGGTAGCTGGCTAGCGTGCCGGCTACCAGTTCGTAGATTAGGCCGCAAGCGGCTACCAATAGGACGGAGATGAAGAGGAGGATTCCCATACGAGGTTACGACGTTACATCAGGAATACCGACGCGGAAAGAAAAAGCAGATCCTTCGCTTTGCTCGAATGACGGTTTCGGTGAACTGGGCATGGAATAACAGCGCAGATCTCAAGGCTTGGATCGTGCCGCGATGGGGCGCGGCTTGCTGCGCCCCCTACAAGAGAGGGGAGCATTTCAGCAAGCAGCTCTTGCTTTTGTGGATCGCGGAGGCGCGCCAGCACGAACGCGCCTCAATGGATGGCGGCGGCGATGATGATGCAGATGCCGATGGACATGGCGCCGATCAGGATGGCCAGGGCCATGTTGTGTTCCTGCACGATTTCTTTCCACAAGTGATAGGGCGTGGCTTTGTCGATGATTACGAACGCCAGGATGAAAATAAGGATGCCTATGAATGCGAAGGCCAGAGCGCTGACTACATTGCCGAGCGGGACCAGGTTCATGTTATTTGCCTCCTGTGTAGTGGTGATAGCTGCTGTAGATCGAGCGATACGCACCCGGATTGTCGCGTATGGACCTGGGAACGTTTTTGACTTCGTTCATGGTGTCCATGCTCCAGCCGCGATACTGAGACATGGCAACAGAGCCAAGCACGAGGAACCCATAGATCAAATACAGTTGGTTGAACATCAATCACTCTCCGATTGCAGGATGGGATGGTCGCTTTCCGACCAACGCGCCCGCTCAAAGCTGATGGATTTGAAGGTTACGTACAGCACCGGTAGAAACAAAGCCAGCAAAGCGTAGCCGTAAAATTTGAAGACGGGGACATCCCTGCGCACCGCGACCGTATAGCTGATGAGCGGATGGCGAGCGTCGGCTTCCGGCTCGATTCGTAAATAGTAATGTCCGGGCGGCACACTGGGAACGATCACCGTATCGTGGCGGCTGCCTTCGGACCATGAGCCGTCGCTGTCATAGCCGGAGTAGTAGCTGACTTCTCGGCCGAAGTCCCAGGCGCGGCCGGTGTCCTGGCTAATCAGTGCGTAGTTCAAATAAATCCAGCTGTTGGAGACGTTGGCAGAGGTTTTGATCTCCACGTTGGACGTGCGCCCTTTTAACTCGAAAACGTCGGTGACAAACGAGGCTTCGCCTTTCGGTGCTCCCGGATTTAACTGATAGGCGGATGTGAAGACAGGTTCTTTGCTGGCCACCATATCGTTGAAGGCCATTAGGCCAAGCAGGAAGATCGTTAAAGCCAGGAACGCCGCCCATACCTGCTTCACGCTTACGGTCGCGGGCGCCGGCTGATTTTCAAAGACGCCGATGGGCTCTGGCGGCTTGCCCGGAAGATTGAAGGCTTTCCAGATTTCCTGAGGGTAGGTGTATTCGCCGACCGACCAGGTGGATTCGCCAGAACTTTGCTCGCAGGAGAGCAGGCGAGGAGGACGCACGTAGTCGGTGACGGCGGCGCGTTCGCCCACGCGCACCTGCCAGGGAAATTCTCCGATGACGTATCCCGTGGTGGCGTCGGCGGTCTGAAAGTGCCGATAGATCTCGCCAAGATAACTTGCGCTCGGGACGAGGCCGGTTCGTACGACGGGCAAGTCCTTGCAGACGGTGATGTCGTTCCAGTGCCCCTGGTATTCGCTCAAGTAACGAAAGCCCTTGTAGGGATTGAAGAGCAGATATTCGTGCCAGTCGTAGCGAACGCCGTCGGATTCGATGCTGCGGCGTTGGAAGCCGATGACTTCGTAGTCGGTGCCGCGAAGTTTTCCGCGGGTGCCCAAGGGGATGAGCGGCAGGAGCTCTCCGGTGGCGGCTTGAAATTGCTGGAGAATTTTTAGCGTGGGATCCTTGGCGTCGAGAATGCAGTGGCAGCTCTCACAAACGACCGTTACGGCTTGCTGGAACGAGCGCAGCGTGATGGAGGCGCCACATTGAGGACAGTGCAGCGCTTTCACTTGCGGTTTGGCGGGTGGATTGGGAAGTGGCGGAGTGCCGGCGCTCATGACCAGCCCTCGAATTGACGCAAATTCTTGAGTTTCAGATCATCGAATTCGACAAATTCTCCAAGGTAGAGCGCGGGTCGCTCATCACTGTAGTCGAGGGTGGCGAATTTGCCGGTTGGCGAGCGAAGGTCGACAAAGATGACGTCGGTCTTGTCCCAATATTGGAAAGGGAGTTCGCCTTCGACGCCTTTGTAGTGGGCTTCCGTGATTACCGTGACGGTGTAGGTTTGCTTGTTCCAGGTGTATTGCTGGCCGACTTGAACTTGGGGGGCGGCGGGAAGCGTTTGGCCGGGTACGGGGAAGGAGATCGCATATTCATCCTGCGCGTCGGAAAGCCAGGCACTGGCGCCGTCGTTCATGACGATGTGCCACTCGTTCCAGCCGCCTTGTTCGTACTGGTAGAGAATGCGGCCGGCAACCACGAAGGCTTTATTGTGGTAGATGCCTTCGGTGTTGAGCTGGATGGGGGAGCTGTCGGGCGGCAAGTCCGCGACCTGGCCCACTTTTTTGAGGTCGACGTCGGTGCGGACCAGAATGCTTTTGCAATAGGTGCAGACCGTTTGTACGCTGCTGGACCATTGGAAGACGATTTTCGCGCCGCAATTGGGGCAGTTCGAGACGGGTTGCGTCATTGGCGAGCGCTCGAATGCGGCGGGCGCGGCGCGGACACGTCAGTCCCCCGCCGCCAGCTCGCGTGGCATTTCGTAGGAGCGCACCAGGCGGCGGATCGTTACGGTCTGCGCGGAAAGGAGCTGGCGCAGAGCTGCTTCAAAATTCCACTCCGGTCGCGGGACACAGCAGAATAAATTCAGGCAGAGAGAACCGTGCTCCGGAAACGTGTGGCAGGCGAGATGGGATTCGGCCAGCAAGCAAAGACCGGTGATGCCACCGGTGCGGGGAAACTGGTGCCATTGCGGCGCATGGACCGGGCGGAGCTTCATCCCACGAATGATTTCATCGAATAGCGCGTGCAATGTGGACGCGTCTTGCAGCGACTCCGGCGAGCATCCGAATGCTTCGATGATCCATTCGACGCCGCTCATGGGACCCATTCGGCTCCGCTCATAGGTTTCCGCTGATCAGGTTTGGGGTTTGCCACATTCCGGACAGAACTTGCTGGCGCGCGGGATCGGTTTGCCGCATTCCTGGCAGAATTTTGTGGCCGCGCTTGCTGCTCCGGCCGCAACAGGCGGAGCCGTATTCCCGCCGCTGCTTGGAGCCTGGGTCGCCGTCGTGGAGTTCTTGACGGCTTCCATCATTGTTTGGCCGATGGCCATGCCAGCGCCGAGACCTGCGCCCACACCGACTCCGCCGCCACCTTCGTTCGCCGCTGCAATTGGGATCGATTGCGCGACCTCGTATTGGGTGAATTTGCCCATGTCGCCGATTACGTTCATGCTGATGCGCTGGTCGAGCACTTTTTGCAGCTCATCGGGCAGCGAGAGATTTTCGACCACGAGGGTGTCCAGAGAAATACCGTAGTCAGCAAAGGCCGGCTTGAGTTGCTCGCTTATTTTTTGAGCGAGCACGCCTTGATTGGCGGCCATGTCGAGGAACGGGATCTGGCTGGTGGCGAAGGCATCGGTCATTTTCGCGACGATGGTGTTGCGAAGCTGGCCTTCGAGGTCGGCGACGCGATAGAGATCGCGCGTCCCGCTGATCTTGCTGTAGAAGGTTTTCGCGTCGGCCAGGTGATAGGAATAAATGCCGAAGCCGCGGAGGCGAATCGCGCCAAATTCCTTGTCGCGGATGGTGATGGGATTGGGCGTGCCCCAGTGTTGATCGGTTTGCGTGCGCGCCGAGAAGAAGTAGACGTCGGATTTGAACGGAGACTTGAAGGCTTTGTCCCAGTTCTTGAGGTACGTCAGAATCGGCAGCGTCTGCGTATTCAGCGTGTACAGGCCCGGACCAAAGGCGTCCGCGAGTTTTCCTTCGTTGATGAACACCGCGTATTGAGAATCGCGAACGGTGAGCTTGCCGCCGTTCTGGATCTCGCGGTCCTGCATGGGATAGCGGTAGGCCAGGATGCCGTCCTCGGGCTCAACCCAGTCGATGACATCAATAAACTGTTTGGAGAGAAAATCGCGAAGGCTCATGATGCTCTCTTTCCCGCGGGGCAATCCTGGCACACTGGCGGCCGGGTACGACGAATGTATGGTGGGATAGGGCAGGTGTCAATGGTTTGCGAAAATTTTGCGAGACGCAAATCATTGCGATTTGCAATGCGGTGCATAGCGAAACGAGCGGTCAAAAGAATATTCATGCCACCGCTCGGAGAGCGCGGAACTTGAGTTGTACAATCAAACCTTTCTGGAGTGAACCATGAGCGAAGTCGATCGCGGCGGAAAACCCGATTGGAAAACGCACGGCTTGCGCATTGTCCGCAGCGGGCAACTGGATACCAATACGCCGCAGACGCCGGGAATGACGAGAGCGGAAGCTATTTCGCATGCAAAGGTGGGCGCGCAAAAGCTCTGGGCCGGGACTGTGGTCGTGCAACCGAACGCCAAGACTGGTCCGCATCATCACGGCGAAGTCGAGACGGTGATTTACGTCGTCAGCGGCCGAGCGCGTTTTCGATGGGGAGATCGGTTGGAGTTTGTAGATGAAGCTGGACCAGGCGATTTCGTCTACGTGCCGCCGTACGTGCCGCATCAGGAGCTGAACGCGAACAAAGATGAGCCCGTGGAAGCGGTGATCGTCCGCAGCGGGCAGGAGCCGGTGGTGATCAACCTCGATATTCCGAGCCCGGAGGACGCGCCGGACGGGGCGCAGGATGATCCGTTCCATTCGGGCTCCGGGTAAAAAATGAATGCTTCAGACAGTATTGCGCGACGCGAGCGGGTAACGGGAAACGAACGCTAGAAACGATGAATGGATGGTGCCCGAAAGAGGACTCGAACCTCCAAGGCCGTGAGGCCACTAGAACCTGAATCTAGCGCGTCTGCCAGTTCCGCCATTCGGGCACATACAGAATCAATCATTTGCAGACTGTTGGCTCGCTGTTGCATTCTCTCTGTTGCTAATTTTGCCGCCAATTTCCGCGCTTTCGGGTTTCTTTGCTGCGTCGGTCACATCGCTCTGGTTCGTTATGTCACAACGGTCGAACACCGAGCGCGCTTTTTGTGACCACTAATTTTCATCGCAACATTCTCGGAAACGCCTGCACGAACCATATTTCTAACAACGGTTCGCGGGAAATCGTGCTGGAGAACCTGCACACCAACAGCAGTACACATGTTATCCCACGCAACCCTAAAATCCAACCCTGGTGCCGTTTTCCCTTGTGAAGATCACTCATCCGGGGATCTTGCCTTAAGGGCGGTGAATTCGAACTGGCATAGTGATACCGGCGCCGATCACCACTGCTTTGCGTATGTCTGCCACAGCATGTAATTTTATCAAATGAGTGGGCTCGCGAGCCTCGCGGGAAGGGGCCAGGTACCGATGGCCGAGTTTCTGACAAGTTTTCTGCAGGGACGGCCGTGCAATCGCTAGTCGATTTCGTTTGGAAGTATGCGGCGAACGCAAATGAAGTCGCGGTGCGTTTTCGTCGCGGCTATCGCATGGAGACCTGGAGCTATGCGCGAATTATCCAGGAAGCCAATCGCCTGGCCCGTGAATTGGAATCTCGCGGCATAGGCAAAGGCGATGCCGTTCTACTTTTGGGCGAAAACTCGCCCGAGTGGATCATAGCGTTTTTCGGATGCCTTCTGCGCGGCGCCGTTATTGTGCCCTTAGATCACGGATCTACATTGGAGTTCATGTCGCGCATCGCTCGCGAGGTCAATGCAAAGCTGATCTTTCGTTCCCGCACGCTGCCCGGACCCGATTGCCTGATGCACGTAATCGTTCTGGACTCTGTCCAGGAGTTAACAGCCCACCGAGACTCTTCGCTCTACCCGGCGGCCTCGCTCTCGCGAAACGATACGCTGGAGATCATTTTTACCTCCGGTACTACGTCGGAACCTCGCGGCGTGGTGATCTCTCATGGCAATGTGCTCGCCAACATCGAGCCAATCGAGCGTGAATTCCAGAAGTATCTTCGTTACGAGCGCTTCTTTCATCCTTTGCGCTTCCTGAACCTGCTGCCCCTGAGTCATGTGTTCGGGCAGATGCTGGGGATTTTCATTCCGCCATTTTTGGCCGGCTCCGTCGTCCTCATCGATTCCTTCAAGCCTTCCGAGATGATCGACCTGATTCACCATGAGCGTGTTTCTGTCCTAGTTGCGGTTCCGCGATTTATCGAATCCTTGCAACGTGAAATCCAACGCCAGGTCGAACGTGACGGTCGGACCCCGCAATTCATCGAAGACTTTGCGCGCGCGGGAAAGGAGCATTTTCTTCGGCGCTGGTGGCGTTTCCGGCGAATTCACTCACGCCTTGGCTGGAAATTTTGGGCCTTCCTCTCCGGAGGGGCCGCCCTGCCCGAACAGGTCGAAGCGTTTTGGACCCGTCTCGGGTACGCCACGATTCAGGGATATGGCATGACGGAAACCACTTCGCTCATCAGCCTGAATCATCCCTTCCATCCCGCACAAGGCTCCATTGGCAAAGTCTTCCCAGGCATGGAGGTTCGCGTCGACGAGCACGGCGAAATCCTGGTACGTGGCGAGAACGTTGCCAAGGCCTATCGCCGGGACGATCGGGCGCAACCCGTCGCAGAGTCTGACGGATGGTTCCACACGGGGGACTTGGCGGAAACCGACGAGAATGGCCGCTTGTATTTCAAAGGGCGCAAGAAAAACGTAATCGTCACGCCCGCTGGCATGAATGTGTATCCCGAAGACCTCGAAAAGGCCTTGCGCCGGCAGCCGGGTGTGCGGGATTGCGTGGTTGTAGGCCTGGAACGAGACGGCAACGCCGAACCCTGTGCCGTACTCTTGATGGATGTCGCGGGTTCGAATCCCGAATCGGCGGTACAGAACACCAATCGTTCCCTCGCGGAATACCAGCAGATTCGCCACTGGTTTCCCTGGCCCGACCCCGATTTTCCACGCACCCCTACCTTGAAGCCGATGCTCCCACGAATCCGTGAAGTTGTGAATGCCAAAATCGGGGCCGCGCCTTCCACGGACGAGGGCAGCGCCTTGGCCGCTCTGATCACGAAAATCACGGGACGCCCCGTCCGGTCCGGGTCGCGAAGCGCCGGTCTTGAGGCCGACTTGAAAATGACTTCCCTCGATCGTGTGGAGTTGATGAGCGCTCTCGAAGACCGCTACCAGACGGACCTCAGCGAGGTACGATTTAGTGAATTGGGGAGCATCGCGCAGTTGGAAAAACTTCTCTCCGAGACTCCCGCTCCGTCCGTCGAGCACACCTATCCGCGTTGGCCACAAAACCGGCTTGTAACAACCGTTCGTCTGGCCGTCTACTATCTGCTCGCCTGGCCCTCTACCTATCTTCTCGCGGCACCTCGCGTCCGGGGTCGCGAGAATCTGCGCGGACTTCGCGGGCCTGTTTTGGTTATCTCTAACCACGTGACCTACCTGGACATCGCTTGGATTCTTCCCTCCTTACCCGCGCGTTTTCGTAACCGCTTGGCTACCGCCATGGGCGGTGAACGACTGGCTCGAATGCGGCGTCCGCCCGGAGAGATGAACCTGTTTGGACGTCTTCTCGAGCGCCTCGATTATTTCCTGGCTTTGTCGCTTTTCAACGTATTCCCACTGCCCCAACAATCCGGCTTCCTGAAGAGTTTCTCGTTCGCCGGTGATCTTGCGGACCGAGGCTGGAATATTTTGGTCTTTCCGGAAGGCCAGACGACGTTAGATGGACACATGGTTGCGTTTCGGTCCGGTATTGGCCTTCTCGCGAAACAACTAAACATTCCCGTTGTCCCAATGCGAATTGCAGGACTGTTCGATCTAAAACAGCAAAATCGCATCGTAGCGCCTCCAGGGCACGTGCAAGTGACCATTGGGCAACCGGTTCGTTTCTCTCCCGATGCGGATCCGAACGAGATTACCGGGGAGCTTCAGCGCCGCGTGGGGGAACTTTAGCCTGCCGGGGATTGCTGGTTTCTTCGACCAAAAGGGCAACCAGCGAATAGCCACCAGCACTGCAACCAGGGCTACTACCACCACGATTGAAGTGGACTTTGAGCGAAAACGCTAAGCGGTCTTGAAACGGTGTTTCTTGATACTGAGCGCTTTCATTTTTGACTCGAGGGTGGAACGAGGAATCCCAAGTTTGGCGGCAGCGCCCGACGGTCCGGACACCCGACCCCGGCTCTCGCCGAGGGCGGCCTCAATCGCTCGCCTCTCTTGATCCGCGGGCATCTTCGATAGCGGTCCGTGGACTGTTCCGTTGGGCATACCCGAGAGCCAATTCTGATCCACAGTGAAGTTTTCCGTGTCGCAGACAATGACCGAGCGTTCGATCACGTTTTGCAGTTCGCGGATGTTGCCCGGCCACGAATAGGATTGCAGCCTCTCCAGGGTGCTCCTGCTTATCCCGCGTATCTTTTTTCCCGTCTTTCTGGCGTAGCGCTCGACGAAATGCTCGACCAGGAGTGGGATATCTTCTCGCCTCTTGCGCAGTGGTGGCATTTCAATGGGAAACACGTTGAGCCGGTAATAGAGGTCGCGGCGAAACGTTCGAACATCGATTGCCGCCTTCAAGTCCCGATTGGTGGCGGTGATCACGCGCACGTCTGTTCGAATGACTTTTCCGCTACCCACGCGCTCAAATTCGCGCTCTTGCAACACACGCAGCAGCGCGATCTGCGTCTCCAGGGGAAGCTCCCCAATTTCATCGAGGAAAATCGTGCCCCCGTCGGCCAATTCAAAACGCCCCACGCGACGTTGTATCGCGCCGGTAAACGCCCCTTTTTCGTGACCGAATAATTCGGAAAGTAGCAACGGCGGCGGAATGGCAACGCAGTTGACGCTCACGAAGGCGCGCGCGGCCCGCTGCGATCGTTTGTGGATAGCCCGAGCCACCAACTCTTTCCCGGTTCCGGTTTCCCCGGTGATCAGGACGGTCGAATCGGTCGGCGCGACTCGCACGATGTGGGCAAGGACGCCCTGCAGTGCCGGCGACTCCCCCACCAGTTCCTCGAACACCGAAGACCGGTTGATCTCTTCGCGCAACGCGGTGTTCTCGTTGTAAAGCTGGTCCTTTAAGACTTTTATTTCTTTAAATGCGGTCTCCAGCGCCTCTCGGGCTTCATGCTGTTCGGTGACGTCCATCGCAGTGCCGATGTACTCCACGATTTCGCCGGCCGCGCTAAATACCGGGTGACCTGTCGAGCGAGCGTACCGAATCGCTCCGTCGGGGAGAACAATGCGAAAATCCACTTCGAAGTCGGAGCCTTCGTTCGGCTTCTCCAGGAACGCTGCTTCGCGGACGCGATCCCGATCCTCGGGATGGATGCGCTCGTAGAACGCATCATCCGACGGTATGCCGTCTTCCGGATCGAACCCAAACAAGTGATAATTCTCCTGCGACCAGTAAAGACTCCGCCTGGCCGCCACGTTCCATGCCCAACTCCCTGTGCGGGTTAACCTTTGTGCTTCCGCCAGGTAACCTTCGCTCCGGCGCAGAGTCTCGTCCGCCCGCTTGCGCTCGGACACGTCGGTAACCGCCCCCACAAACTCTAGCCGGCCCTCATTCTCCGATGGCCGCCCCACAACCCGCAGGTGTTTGACGGTTCCGTCCGGCAGCAGCAACCGGTGTTCAAAGTCGAACTCCGAAGTGTCACGGGTAGCCCCCTCGATTAGCTGTTGCACCATCGATCGGTCTTCCGGGTGCGTTCGTTGCACGACCAGGTCAATCGTGACCTTGGCAGTCGGCGCGCATTCGAAGATGCGAAAGGTTTCTCGAGACCAGTACAGTTCTCCGCTGTAAACATCCCAGCCAAAACTTCCGGTGTGGCTCAACCTCTGCGCTTCTGCAAGGTACGCCTGGTTGCGGCGCAACTTCTCATCGGCGCTCTTGCGTTCCGCTCGCTCTTCCGCTTCCCGCAAGGCACGCTGCACCGATGGCACGAGCCTGGACAGCTGCGTCTTTAGAATGTAGTCGGCAGCACCAATCTTAAGTGCTTCAATCGCCACTTCTTCGCCGGGTGTTCCGGAAACAAAGAGGAGCGGAACGTCCGGGCACGTTTTTTGGGCCACTTTCAATGCCGAAACGCCGTCGAACGACGGCAGCGTGTAGTCCGCCAGAATTAGATCAATTTTCCCTTGCGCGATGGAAGCCAGCAGCGCGGCCTCGGTATCGACTCGCGTCACGTCGCAGACCAGGCCTTCGGTTCTCAACACGCCCTGAATAAGATCCGTGTCGTTAGGATCATCTTGGATTGACAGGATACGTAATGGTCGCTGCACGCTCACTCCCCGGCGATCCCAGATCAATTCCCGAGGGACTACTATAGTGTATTGGCGTTCCGTTGACCCGTTTCAGGGCACGATCGAAGAGCGCAACCAGGTTGTAAGCGTTGCTTTCTTCCTCACCTCGACAAGCCCTATCCGAGCCCGCTCTTCACGTTTTTGATTCGGGGAAGCAATCGAAGCAAGTTTGACCCAAGACTAGCGGTGGCGAAGGCGCAGGGATTCCCAGCTGCCGTCGGCCGTCCAGCCTCCATCGACGGCGAGCGCGTGGCCGTTGACGAAGCCGCTTTCCTGCGGGTCGGCTAGGTATACGACGGCTTTGGCGACGTCGTCGGGTGTCGCGAATCGCCCCATGGGCACGCGGCCGGTGATGTCGGCGTCGGTATAACTGCCGCCGGCCTGGTCGGCGACGTCCATCTCGGTTTTCACCCAGCCGGGGCAGACGGCGTTTACGCGCACTCCTCGCCCGCCCCATTCGGCGGCGAGTGTACGCGTCAGGCCGATCAGGCCATGCTTGGAGGCGTTGTAGGCGGCGCGGTCGGCGATCCCGACCAGCCCGGCAACGGAGGCCACATTGATGATGCTGCCAGCGCGCTGGCTCAGCATCATCGCGCCGAAGGCTTTCGCCAGCAGAAACGGCGCGACCAGGTTCACCTCGAGAACGCGGCGATAGTCCGCCGCCGACAGGCCTTCGGCGGGCGAGATCATACTGATCCCGGCATTGTTCACCAGGACGTCGGCGCGTCCCCAGCGGTCTTGGACTGTCAAGGCGAACTTCGACACCACCGCCTCGTCGGCAATGTCGCCGAGGAACTCGAGTGCTTCGGCGCCATGAGCGGCCACCGCTCGAACGGTATCGACTGGCGAGCGCAGGTCACCGAGCGCCAAGCTATATCCGCGCTCGGCCAAGAGTTCCGCCGTGCGCTTCCCAATGCCCTGCGCCGCCCCGGTCACAATTGCGACGCGTCCTGTTTTCACCATTGATTCTCGCCCCGTTCGGTTGTGCAAGCTCGCCGGTCAAAGCGCGCCGCCAAGCCATCCCGTTTCTTCGATGCAAAGCAGTGGAAATCCAAATACATGGTGCTATACTCCCCGAAGATTAGCGATTTACCCCTTGTTTGCCGATTCCCGCCCTCTGGGCAAACACCGCGGTTCGGATCCAACGGGAGGTTACGATGGAATCGACGCTCACGGGGCCCATTCTTTACTTGCTGTTTGCGTGGGGAGCAATCACCGCCGTTTTTATCGGTTTGTTGATTTGGCGGAGCCTCCTCTGCAGTCACGAGGACGATCAAATCTTCCTCGATGCAGCTCAAGAACACATGGCCCGGGAACAGCGCGAACTGGTCGCCAAGATCGGTTCGTTGTCGCGGCCTATCAAGACCAGCGGCATCGCGGCAGTGACACTTCTTCTGGTCATTGTCGGGATGTACCTCTACGAAGGTCTGAAGAGCTTCTAGCCGATCCAATTGGGACGCAGGGCATCGGGACTTGCGTCAAGGCAGTAGGAGTTTGTCCTAGTGGGGTTGGGTTGATGCGGGCGCGCCTGAATTTACGGGACGTGCCTCCGCAGCCGACGTATGGTTCAGGGCGATCGCCCATTTCTCGTTGCGCTTTTCCATCACCAGGGTCGTATGACCTTGCGAAACCGACGGTTGCCCGTCTACGGATCCCGAAAAATCCCATTGATACGTGGCCCATGCCGAGGATCCGTTTACCTTGATAAAGCTGTTTGAGCGGTCCATGCGCACTTGTTGCATGCGCGCACGCTGCTGCTGATACAGAGGCAGGTAGTTGTTCCAACCGATCACGGGCGGATTCCATGTCGCGCTGACGATGGTCACGTCGTCCGCATAGCACTGGCGCAACTTGTCGACGTCACCTACCTGCCAAGCTCCCAGCATCGTCGAGATCAAGTAGTCGATTTGTTGTTCGTCGCTGAGGGGAATGACCGGCGTGCTGTTCGGCGCTGGCGTATCCTTCTTGTTTTTCTTGTCCTTCTGTTGGGCCGTGGCTTGCGCTGCAGCTCCGAGCAAGACCGCAAGGCAGAGCATGAACCCTATCGCGGTGCGATATGCGCGCCTGCTTCCCGGCCGCATTCCATGCTTCATTTTGCGACTCCTTCTTCGGTAAGTTTTGCTGGCGAAAGAATAGCATGCAGTGAATGCGGTTATGGGTTCGAGTCTCGACGATTTCGCACCCGGCAATGATCCCGGAACGAGCGCGGCGGCGGGGAAACGAACGCCGCGACCTCGCTCGTCAGTGAACCGGCTGCGAACCCCCGAGCAGGTTCACAAACAAGCGGTATGCGCCCGGAACGCCTTCCGGCAGCTGGCGGAAGAAGGCGATGCCCGTGTAGATATAAATCCCCTTGCCGTAGCGCGTGTAAACCAGAGCGCCGTTTTGGTCCCGCTCGCCAGGGTCGTTCATGGCCAACACCGCCGTGTACTTGGGATCGAACTGCGTCCAGAAGTAGAGCCCACGCTCCTGCACCCAGCCTTTGAAGTCGTCGATTGTGATCTTGTTGGGTGTATTCAGCAGCGGATCGTCAGGCTTCAGAAATTTGACCGGCGAATCTTCGTCGGTGATGCGCGGCAAAGGACCGCCCGCCGGAGGTGTGATCTTCGCGGGATAAGGCGCGTATTGCGCGCGATCCCAGGCGAAGTCCCGCTCGTACTGCACGACCAGCGTCCCGCCGTTCGACACATAGTCCAACAGACGCTGGTTCGCGCCCGGCAAATCGTGTCGCAGCTCATAGGCGCGTACGCCCACTACGATGGTGTTGAATCGCGACAAATCACCGAACGCCAGTGATGCCGGTTCCAGCATTTCCACATGGATGCCGAGCCGCTCCAGCGCCTCGGGTACCGGCTCGCTTTCCGCTGTGATGTAACCCACCCGTAAGTTTTCCGGCACATTGATCGCGAACGCGTGCGCCACGCACTGCGCCGGTTCACTCCAAAGCTGGGTTGGCAAAGTCGGTAGCGGCTCCAGTGATGTTGTGAATTTCTCCTCGCCGAGCTTTGCATAGGCCGCGATCGTGAAATCGCCCGGTGAAATTTTCTGAGGCGGCGTCACGGTCAGCTTTGCGTATTTATCGCCCACGCCGTCGAACGCTACGTCCACCGCAGGGCTGGCGGTCCATCCAGGCGGAACTTCCAGCCCTACGTTGATCTTGTGAGCTTGCGTCGCGTAGGAATGGACCCTCAGTAAAACATCGAATGGCGTGCGCTTTTTCGCCAGCACTTCGACGGCCTGCTTGGGTTCGACCATCAAGGTGTAGGCAGGCACCATTCGTAGCGGCACACGATCGACACGCGTCGAAGTCGCTTCGATGCGCGTCACCGGGTGTTCCGCTGTAAACGTATATCCGGCCACCGTCACAGTCTGTTGCGCTTCCACGAGGGTTGCAGGTTCCGGCAGGTCGCCGTCAAACCCTTCGCGCCGCGATTGCTTCGAGTTGAGTGTGACTGCAAATTCGGTATCACCCACCTTGGCGTCGGCGCTACCGCTCTGTTTCGATCCGCCAGGGAGCACCAGCGCTGGCTCCTCGAAAGTGCACGCTACATCGGTACGGCATCGCCTGGTGACCTTGATTTTAAAAGATTCTCCGGCCACCACGTACGTGCGATCCGATTCCGCCGTTTGCTCGAAACCCGCCGCAAGCGCCAGGGCCCGATCAATGTGCTTTTTGACCACGTCCAGTTCGTCACGAAATGCGTCCGCGCCGTGCGCCCAGCGATCCACTTTGCCAGCCTCGAAGATCGATTCAAGATCGGTTCCCGCGGCGGCTACGAGCGTCGACGATTGCTTCCAGTTCAACTCGAGGCCGGCGGCGCGCGCCCCCGCGAGGTCGTCGTCCACTTTCTTCAGCGTTTCGCAATAGGGAGATTTTCCGCCACAGCCAAGGCCGGAGTCGTCACCCGACAGCGCGGTTAAACCGGTATTCAAATTGCCGGGCGCGAACTTTGATCCGGCTTCGGCAATCAAGCCGATGGGTCGCCGCAAAAACGGTGAGCCAAGAAATGCAGAGATTCCTTGCGTGCGATGATTGGCAAAGGCATCGAGACCAATCTCGCGGTACGTTTTCCCATACAGCGGCGAAACCTCGCCGACCGGGACCGCATAACCCTGCGGCGAATCCGAGCCGCGATCCAGGTCCATAATCTGCACTCCAGCCGTCCCGGCCGACCACGGCTTCAGTCCTTCTTTCTGGAGTTGCGGACAGGCACTGGAATCCGCGGCAGCCTTCACTGCTTTAGGCGTCAGCAAACCTGAGGCCTGGTGATGGCCATGCCCGGAGTGCACATTCCCGAAATTGCTGATCACGATGTTGGGGCGAAACGTACGGATCACGCGGACCATGTCCTCCACCACCTGGTCGCCCCACACTTTCTCGGTTTCTTCCGGTGTTTTCGAAAATCCAAAGTCACGCGCGCGGGTAAAGAACAGCTTCACACCATAGCCACGCGTCGCGGCCAGCAACTCCTGCGTGCGGATCAAACCGAGCTGTGGCGCTTGCTCGGGCCCGAGATCGTTCTGTCCGCCTTCGCCACGCGTGAGTGAGAGCAGCGCGACATCCGCATGCAGTCCTCGCGCAAGGTACGTCAGCACGGCGGCAGATTCATCATCGGGATGCGCGTCGATATAGAGAATCCGCGTGGTTACACGCGCGCTGTCGATGGCTTCGATGGTTTCGGGCAGCCCTGGACCTGTTCCGGCGGGCGGCGAAAATTGCGCGTTGGCGTTCGCAGCGCCACGGCCGAAGAAAAATGCGAAGATCAGACCAATAACGGCCGCAGTGCATGCGGCGATCGTGCGCGTGTTCATCGCGCTTCCTCGGTACCCGCTGCAAGAAACGGCCACTCGCGCCGCAGCCGCGACCTCACCAAGAATATTGTCAGCCCCAAAATAATCACGAATAGCCCCCACCAAACCGCCCTCCCTGTTCGCAGGAAGAGCCAAATCCAACCCGCTATGGTCAGCAACGCAGGCAAAGGGTACAGCCACATCTTAAATGGCAGACGGTCCGCCGACCAGCGACGGCGCAACAGCATCACTCCGACGGCTTGTCCGATGAATTGAATGATCAGCCGCATGGCCAGGACCGCGGCAATCACCGTCCGCAACTTAAACAGCAGTGCGAACACAAACGTCAACGCGCCGAGAAACAGCAGCGAAACATGCGGAAAGCGCTTCTTCGGATGCACGCGCGCAAACACGTTGAAAAAATTCCCGTCCAGCGCCGCCGAATACGGAACGCGCGAGTAGCCTAACAGCGAGGAAAATACCGAGGCGAACGCGATCCACAACACCATCACGGTGGCGAACCGCGCCGCGCCGCCGCCGTACAATTTCTCGATGAAGGCGCTGACGATGAACGGCGAATCCTGCGCCTGCTGCCAAGGCAGCACGCCCAGAATGCTGGTCTGCATCGCCAGGTACAGCACCGCAATGCCAATTATGGATAGAAAAATTCCCCGCGGGATGTTGCGTTCAGGATTGCGAATCTCGCCGCCCAAATGGCAAATGTTGTAGTAGCCCCAATAGGTGTAGATGGTGTTCACCGTGGCGGAACCCAGCATCGCGAAAAACATCCACGAGAAATTCCACGCGCCGGGCGCATAGGTAAAGACGAGTTTCGATTGGAAGTGCGTTACACCGCCCCAGATCAGCCACAAAATCGTTCCGACCACCCCCGCCCACAGAAACAGCGAGATTCTTCCAATCGAGCCGATGCGTCGATACAACAAAAACACTAGCGCGATCACCAGCACTCCCGACAGCGCTTTCTCTCCATATTTTCCCAGTGGATAAAGGTAGGAAGCGTATTGCGAAAATCCAATCGCTCCCGACGCCAGACTCAGCGGCGCTTGAATCAGCGTCTGCCACACAAACAGAAACGACATCATGCGGCCCATGCGCCCAGGCCCGTAGGCTTCGCGCAGAAAGATGTAGCTTCCGCCCGCCAGCGGCATCGCCGCGCCCAGCTCCGACCACACGAAACCGTCCAGCAACGCCAACGCCGCGCCCGCCGCCCAAGCCAGCAGGCACTGCGGTCCGCCCATCGCCTTGATGACCAGCGGAATCACGACGAATGGCCCGACGCCGACCATCTCGATCATGTTCAGCGCCACGGCTTCCTTCAAGCCGAGCCCGCGTTCGAGGTCTCCGCGCTTCTCCAGCGGAGTGGCCGCGCCCCGGCCGGGGTCACCTTTTTGTGGCGATGTCATCGCGCCGCCGAGGATAACAAATGCGCGCCGACGTACCTAATTCACGCTGGCGCATACGCCTGGAACCTGCTGCACTATACGTTCGGCAGTTATAAGCTCGCGAGCCTTGGCGGTCTCATTCATGTTGCGTACCCTTTGTCGCAGCTCTTTGCTTCTCGTCATTGCCGCTTTGACTGCGGGCGCGCCGGTCCGGTGCGCAAAACTCGAATTGCCTCCAGCGGCCGTTCCCGTTATCGACCAAATCTATTCCGGCGACCTTGCTGCCGCCATCGAAGGGGCTCGCGGCCTCCAGAAGATTCAGCCCACCCACCCTCTCGGCTATCTTCTGGAAGGCGAAGCCCTCTGGTGGAAGATCTGGTGCACGTCCGCCGAATTCAAATACGGCATGACCTACCCGCGCCACCGCGCCAAGCTCGCCACCGACCAGCACTATTTCGATCTGGCCGCCAAAGCCACGTCCCTCGCAGAAGCGCAGATCGCGCTACGCGATTCCGCGGAGATGCAGTTCTACGAGGGCATGGGCGACGCGCTTCATGCCCGCATCTATGGTTTGCGCGGCGAAACCCGCAATGCTGCGCGTGCTGGCGTGCATGCGCGCGAACGTCTCCTGCGCGCCCTCGCTCTCGACCCCGATCTGGCCGACGCCTACACCGGCCTCGGTCTTTACAACTACTACGCCGACACCCTCTCGGCCGCTGCCCGCGTCCTGCGGTTCTTCATGGGCATTCCCGGCGGCAGCAAACAGGAAGGCATTCAGCAATTGCAGCGTGCCATCGCCGAAGGCGTCCTCACGTCTCCTGAAGCGCGCTTCTACCTGGCCATCAATCTTCACAACTACGATCAAAAATACGAGCAAGCACTCCAGATTGCCGGTCCGCTGGCGGACAAATATCCTTCAAACGCGATCTTCCAACTCATCCGCGGCGATCTCTATGCCAAGCTGGGGCGCAAACAACCGGCCGCCGAGTGCTATCGTGCCGCGCGCAACCTCGCGGTCAGCGATCCGGAATGCAACGCCCACATCCGCGATCTGGTTCGTGCCTCCCTTGCGGCAATCGGCGGAGACCAGTCCGCCCTCGCGCACGGACACCTCGACCCCCAGCGATCTGCGCGCCCGACGTCCTCGATTGCTGATTGACCTGATCCGGGTGGCAATGGTAAGCATGTAGGGTTGCGCGACGTTCACAATTCAGGGTAAACATCGGTTGTAGCGCGACTTCCGAAGGTTGGGGCAGAGTTGGGTGATGGTTGCCCCGGCGAAGCCGCGGTCAACGCGCGGCTACGATTCAGCATCTCACTCCAACAGCGCTTTGGCGTCGCGGGCTCCCCGCCGCGGCCTCGGCAGGGCGGGCAACCACAGCGGCAGCCGGGCAGCAAGATTGACCGCAGCGCGGTCATAAGTTTCCGATGAAGGAGTATCAATGGAGTGGTCTTGGGCCGTGTTACGTGTGACCCCTTTGTGTGTGAAGGCCGGGCGCGGTTTTCGCGCTGAGGATGGTTTGTTGGCGCACGCTGCTCGCGCCGCCGTGAGCTTTGCGCGGCCTGCAGCGTTAGGTTTTGCGCTGCTTGCATCGATTCTGGCGGTCGCTGGCTGCAATGACTACGGCAACACCTTCCAGAATCCTACCGGCGCGGGGATCTCCTTCCTAGCCCCAGCGGATGCAAATGCCAGTGGCCCGGCCTTCACCCTCACCGTAAGCAGTCCGAGTGGGGGTTTCGTGGCGAAGACCGTTGTTCAGTGGAATGGAAAGACCATCCCGACTACCTACGTCAGCGCTTCCACGGTTACCGCTGCCATCACCACGGCGATGATCGCCAAACCCGGCGTAGTATTCGTCAATACCCTGAACCCTTTCTCTGGAGCGGGAAATAACGGCCTGTCCAACGTCCTGTCCTTCACGATTAATCCTCCGGCGAATCCGGTTCCGGCTATCACTTCGATCTCGCCAAATACCGCCGCCGCCGGCAGCGCCACCTTTACCCTCACTGTCAATGGCAGCAGTTTTATTCCCACCTCGGACCCTTCCGGCGGTTCGCAAGTTCACTGGAATCTTGGGCCTACGCAATCGACGCTACCCATCGTCAATATCAGCGCTTCGCAAATTCAGGCGACCGTGGACACCACCCTGCTGATTAACGCCACCTCGCAACCCGTCTCGGCAATCGTGACCGTATACAATCCTCCGGCGGCGTCCTCCACAACTCCGAACGGTGGCGTACCAGGTCCCAACACCGGGGGAGGCGGCACCAGTCCCGGCGGCTTGCCTTTTTCGATCACGCCCGCAGGAGCGAGCCCGATGACGGCGTCGCGCGCTGTCGCGGAAGAGACGCCCGCCGTCAGCCTCGACGGTCGCTACGTTGGCTATACCGCTACCCAGGGCGAGCACGCGCAAGTTTTTGTACGTGATACGTGCGAGGGCGCGGCATCCGGCTGTCAGCCGCGCACCCTGCTCCTTTCCGCCGCCGCCGACGGTACCGCCGGAAACGACGACAGTCGCGCTCCGTCCATGAGTTCGGACGGCCGCTACGTTGCCTTCAGCTCAGCGGCAACCAATCTTGCCTCCAGCACGCCCGCCGGGCGCCAAGTCTATCTGCGTGACACATGTTTCGGCGCAAGCTCGACAGCATGCGTTCCTTCCACCCAGCTTGTTTCCACCGACGCCGAAGGCGCGCTGGTCGGCGCGGAGGGTATTTTGCCATCGGTCAGCGCGTCGGGGCGTTTTGTCGCTTTTCTTGCGGTGACACCCAGCCACACGTCCGGTAAGTCTGCGGCGCAGACCAAGTCCGCAGCTGGCGGCACAAACAACAGCGGCTATCGCCAAGTTTTCGTGCGCGATACGTGCATCGGCGCCACGAGTTGCACGCCGAAAACGACGCGCATCTCGCTGCAGCCCGGCGACTCTGCCGCCACAGATACAAAGCCCGCGGGGCCCGCGCTCAGCGGCAGGTCCACCCATGTTGCTCTTCCAGGCGCGACCGCAGCCACGTTGTTCACTCGTTCCATCGCCGTGGACGATCGCGTCTTCCTCGCGCTCACCGGTAGCCGGCCATGAGAACCCGGTGATCCGGTGAGTTCCAGCGACGCGAACAGTTCGGGGAAGATTGTCCTAATCACCGGCGCGGGCGGCTGTATTGGTTCCGCTCTCACCCGTCGCCTCATTGCGTCGGGCGTCAAGGTTGCGCTGCTCCTCGATCACTCCGAGCAAAATCTTTACGACATACACGCAGAATTGAGCGCCGGCGGGCTTTGCTCAGTCTACGTCCCCATACTTGGGGACATCTCCGACAAAGCCCTGCTCGATGAACTCTTCGAGAAATATCATCCGGATGCGATTTTCCACGCGGCGGCGTTCAAGCACGTGCCGCTCATGGAAGCCAATCCCATCGCCGCAATTCGAAACAATGTGCTTGGTACGTGGACCCTTGCAAACGCTGCGCTGCAACACCGCGTGCGCCAGCTCATCATGATTTCCACGGATAAAGCGGTCAACCCACGCAGCGTCATGGGCGCCGCCAAGCGCGTCGCCGAGTTGATTTTGGTCCGCCTCAGCGATCCCGAAACGCGCATGAGCGCTCTCCGCCTGGGCAACGTTCTGGGCTCCAACGGCAGTGTCGTGCCGCTTTTTCAACTACAGACTGCGCGCGGCGGACCCGTCACCGTCACGCACCCGGACTCCCGCCGCTACTTCCTCTCGCTGCCGGACACCGTCGAGCTGATTCTCGCGGCCTTGAAGCTGAACCAAGATGCCGCGGTCTTGATTCCAGAACTCGGCGTTCCGGTAAAAATTCTGGACCTGGCAAACAAGCTGATCCGCGAAGCCGGCGCTGCCGCGACCCAAATCGTTTTCACCGGCCTGCGCCCCGGCGACAAACTGACCGAAGAACTGATTTCGGCCGCCGAATGGCTGGAGCCCACCGGCGACCGCGCACTCAAGAAAATCAACGGACCACAACCATCGTCAAAGTTATTGGATTCCGCGATTCACGCTATTTCGGAAGGTGTACGCACGCGCAATCTGGGAACTCTGATCGAAGCGCTCTGTTCTGTTGTACCGGAATACCAACCCAGCGAAACGCTGCTATCGCTGCTGACCGCTCATTCCTTGTAGGGGCGCAGCAGCATTGCCTGCGCCCCGACGCCCAGCCGTAAACCGGTGTGCCCCAGCAGGCTGGACTTATCCCAAAAATCCTAAGTTCGTCGTCTGGAAATTCGCCAGGTTTGGGAAGATCGTCGGCATATCTGTGTTGGCCACACCAAACCACGACGCCAGCGTCGCCGCATATTGGTCCACAGACGTCGAAGGAATCCATCGTCCGTTGCTCCCCGTATCGTCGGGACCACCCAGCGCCAACGTCGGAAATGTTCCGTAGAGCGCATTGCCCTTCACCGCGCCTCCCATCATTAGCTGATGGCCGCCCCACGCATGGTCGGTTCCGCCGTTCGATCCTGGCTGGAACGTCCGGCTAAACTCCGACAGCGTAAACGTGGTCACCTCGTTCGCCACACCCAATTCTTGCGTTGCCGCGTAGAATGCGGCCATCGCGGGGCTCAACTGCGAGAACAGGCCGACCTGCGTGTTCAGTTGATCGCTGTGGGTATCAAACCCGCCGGCGGAGCAGAAAAAAATCTGCCGGCCGATTCCCAACGCGCTCCTCGCCGCAATCACTTGGGCTACCTGCTTCAACTGCGATGCCAAACCGTTATTCGCCGGGAACGGTGTTTGGATCGTCGGAATATTTTTCAGAGCCGTAGCTAGAATCTGGCTTTCCTTGATGGCTTGCCCGGTCACCGCGCTCGAGGCTTGTACCAGCGAAATACCCGAGTCAAACGTCAGCAATTGCTGCACTCCCAGGAATCGCGCTTGCGATGCCGCCGAGCTGTCAACGCCGCTCAGCCCCGGCGTGCTTCCCGGATTCATCGTGAAGGGCCGCGTGGTGATTCCGGTCGAAAAAATCGTGCTGCCCGCTACCGACAAGACTGGCGGGAACAGTGCGCTGCTGTTGAACGTCGGCGCGACTTTGTCCGCTACTTTCCCCGCCCAGCCGGCATTCGGCAGGCCGCTAAGCTGGGTGGTCTGCCACTGGTTCTGTTGGTCGGAGTGCGAGAACAAATTCTGCGGCAGGCTGCCGTGGCTCTGATACTGTTGCCGCGTGGTCGGCTGCACGAGTGTTCCCACGTTGCTCAGCACTGCCAGCACTTTCTGATTGTTAAACAAGCCCTGCAGCTCCGGAAGACTCGGGTGCAACCCGAAATTGGCGGCGCTCCCCACCTGCAAAGGCAACAGCGACGACTGCGGCAATGCCAAATTCGCGCGAATCGTCTGGTAGTTCGGGTAGTTGGAATCGATCGGCACGATCATGTTGTTGGAATCGTTGCCGCCGAACAGGAAGACGCACACCAATGCCTTGTAACCCGTCGTTCCCTGCGCCAGGGCGCTCACCAATCCAAACTTGCTCAATCCGCCGACCAAAGAAGCCGTCGCCGCCGAGCAGCAAGCCAGCCGCATGAAGTCCCTTCGTGTGTGGTGCGTCATAACCCGTTCCCCCTCATCGTCCGGCTGTTGTCTTCGTTCCGCTCACGCGATACCGTGCGCCAAGAAATGTAGAGGCGCAGTGTCAGCACGCCCCCTCTTGTTTTTTCTCAAGCTATCTCACCTCTGCACCTGGTACTGCGACGACGAAGTGACCAGATAAATCGCCGTCTTCGCCTGATTCATCGTGTCGGTGCTGCCCACCGCACCCATCGCCGTCAAAATGCTCTGCTTCATCTGGCTGGACATGGTCCCGTGTAAAAACAGGGTGTTCAGCCAATCCACCATCTGATCGGTGGTCCCCGCCTTGATTACCGGCGTGAAGTCCACTTTCGTTCCGCTGCTGATCGTTCCATACACGATCGAGTTGATGAAATTCACTCTCGCGAGGCTGGTGTTGGTATTGAAAATCGCGAACTCTGGCCCGTTTAGCGTCGTCCCGGCAATCAGGTTCTCCGACGGAAAAAAGTTGAAGACGCTGCCGGAGTTGAACAGGCTCTGCGACAAGCCGCTGCTCCAACCTGTGAAGCCGGTCCCATCTGTCGTTGCATGGAATGCTCGCGCGATGCTCGCGATCATCACCACTGGCTCGCGCAACTTGCCGTCACCGGCATCGGCGGTGGTTGCCGAATCACCGCGCCGCGCTTCGGCATCCAGCAGGATCGCCGCAACGGTAGCCTGCATATCTCCGCGTTTTCCGGTTCCATAGGTCTGGAACTTTCCGCTGGCGAAGGCGCTCGCCACTCTTCCCACATACGCCGGGCTCGGATTGCTCGTCACCAGTTTCCCGATCAACTGCCGCGCCACGAATGGCGGCAGATTGGGATGATTGAAAATTATGGTCAGCACCGCATCCACCTCCTGCTCCGCGGTCTGTCCGGCTGCCACCGGCTGGCCCAGCAACGTTTTGGCTCCGGCGTCGTGGTTCGACTCAAACGCCACCATCGGCCCGCCGTAATACGACGGATTGTGCTTCGCCAGCGACTGCCCCGGCTGTGTCGGATACGTCCAGCCGGTGAACGCTCGCCCCAGCGCCATGACATCATTTTGCGCATACGTCGGAATTGGATTGCCGCTGCTGTCGAGCTGCGACGTACCATCTGGGTTGAGCTGGTTCAATCCCAGCGTGAACAACTGCATCAATTCGCGGGCGTAATTTTCGTTGGCGTGCTGGCCTGCAGCGGGCTTGTCGTTGTTGACCATATCCAGGAAGTGGCCCATCGCAGGTGTGAGGGTCACATCCTTCATCACGTCATAGTAATTTGCCAGGGCATCGTTCGTTAACGCCTGCATGTAGTTGCTGTAACCCGTCGGATCGTTCACTTTGTTTTGCGACACCACCCACAGTTCATTCAGCGCAAACGCCACGCGCTCCCTTAGCTGATCGCTATCATTGATGGCCTTGATCCAGAACTGATTCTGCACTTTCGTTAGGTTCGTGTCGGTGGACAGCGGAGTGGGATACGTGGAAGGCGGCGCGGTCAGTTGCACTTCCAGAAATGGCGCGAACCCATCTTGCTGCACTTGGCTCACGAGTTCCGCCGTCGGTCCGAATGTCGATTGCTCCAGAAACCGGACGGCCGCGGCAGCTGACACCGGCGTGCCGCCTCCCACCACCGTCGCCGTCAGCGTCGAGGAAGCAGCCGCTCCTGGGTCGGGATTCTGCACGATCACCGGAACGCTCCCCACTTGTGCGGCCGTCACCGTTCCCGCCGCCTGCAATTCCGTCGCGGACACATAGGTGGTCGTCAACGGCTGTCCGCCGAACGTAACCGTCGATGTCTTGATAAAGCCGCTTCCGGTCAAGGTCAGCGAAAAAGAACCAGGGGCAATCGTGTTCGGGCTGACCGACGTGAGCGTTGGCACGGGATTTTCCAGCGCCACGGCGCCGTTTCCCGACTTCGTGGTATCCGCGACGCTCGTGGCCGTCACTGTGATCGTATTGGGACTCGGCAAATTCACTGGAGCGGTGTACAACCCCGTGGTGTCGATGGTGCCCGTCGCCGCACTTCCGCCCGCCACCGCGTTCACTGACCACGTTACGCTGGTATTGGTGTTCCCCGTCACCGTGGCCGCAAACGCCTGCATGGCCCCCGCGCGCACCATCGCGGTCGCCGGCGCCACCGCTACCGTCACCCCGGCATTGCTGGGCGGTGTCGTTGGAGACGATCCTCCGCTCTTGCTGCCGATTCCCGCGCAGCCCGCCAACAGTAACGCCAAGACTCCGGTTGCAGCGACCCAGATGCGTTTCACGGATTTGTCCCCCATCGTTGACTCACTCTTGGACTCACGGCCGGCACACAGCTACGGCGCGCTAACCCGCGTCGATGGCTAATCGTTGCAGCTGAATTCGTGTGGAAACTGGGTAGGTAGAGAGTAGGCAGCTTGTATGGGACTGGCTACTGGCCTGGTGGCCAGATTGAGTTCATGTGCCCTGCCGTCCCATCACGCGCCCTCTACCCCAGGCCAAGCGCAAGGTAAGGACGGTTGCAACAGCCGCTTTTTCGTCTAATCTGTCCGCCGGAAGGGAGGCGGACGTTTTTTTCCGATGCATTAGCAAGAGCGAAGCGGTGCGGCGTGGGCCTAAGAGAATCTCACGCGCACGTCGGGACGCTTTTCCAGATGTACGGAATCGATAAAACGCACCTGGCGGTCGTCCAGGGTCAAAATCATCGACATTGTGCGTACGCCTTCGCCGAAAAATCGCACGCCCTTCAACAAATTCCCGTCGGTCACACCACAGCAGGCAAAGATAATTTTCTTGCCAGGCGCCAAATCCTCGGTATCGTAAATCCTATGCGGATCCTTGACGCCCATTTTTGCCAAGCGTTCCGCATCTTGGGGCTTGGTCACAACCAGACGCGCTAGAATCTGCCCGTTCAAGCACCGCAGCGCCGCCGCGGTGATCACGCCCTCAGGCGCCCCGCCGGTTCCCATCACAGCGTGCACGCTGGTCCCCACTACCGCCGCGGAAATTCCCGCCGACAGATCGCCGTCGCCGATCAAGCGGATGCGCGCTCCCGCCTTGCGAATATCTCCGATCAGTTTTTCGTGCCGCGGCCGGTCCAGCACGATAATCGTCAAATCCTCCACGTCGCGATCCAGGCGCTTCGCGATCGATTTCAAATTGTCCGCCACCGGCGCGTCCAGCTCCACTGCGCCCTTGCACGACGGCCCCACGACGATCTTCTCCATATAAATGTCCGGGGCATGCAACAGTCCGCCTTTTTCGCTGGCGGCCAGCACCGCGATCGCGCCGCCCGCTCCCGTGGCGCAAAGGTTCGTTCCCTCCAGCGGATCCACGGCGATGTCCACTTCCGGGAACAAAGCCTTAGGCGCGTGCGTCGCCAGACCCACTTTTTCGCCGATGTACAACATCGGCGCTTCGTCGCGCTCTCCCTCACCGATCACGATGGTGCCATCCATCTGCACTGCATCCATCGTCTTGCGCATGGCCTCGACGGCGACTTCATCCGCTTTGTGGCGATCTCCAAATCCCATGGTGCGCGCGGCCGCAATGGCACCATTCTCCACCACGCGCAAGAATTCCAGGCTCAGCTGCTCTTCCATTTAGCGTGCCTCCAGAAATTTTCCATCGTGCTTCAGATTGCAAAAATCTCGATGATGGTCCCAAGTTCGAGCAACGCCGCTTCGCAACCCGGCTTCGGCTTGTAGCCAGCCACTGAAATCGATCCCATGACGCCGCCCCCTCATCAGAATATTTTGGAGCAACTATTTGGTCTGTCAAAAAAAAGGGAATCCCGCGCTTGCACCGGCGCCCGCTGCGGCACGCTATGCTAGAACAAACACGCCAACCGCGTCGATACGGTAGAGTCTCGCCGGTGCTCCTTGCTGGACCCGCGACATTACCCTTACAATTCTTGGATGTTTGACGCGCATCGCTTCCTGCTTTTTATCGCCGCCGCATTGCTGTTGGCAATCACACCGGGCCCTGGAATTTTCTACGTTTTGGCGCGCAGCCTGGCCGGGGGCCGCCGCGAAGGAATTCTTTCTTCTCTGGGCACATTCGTCGGCGGACTGTTTCACGTATTTGCCGCCGCGCTCGGCGTTTCCGCGATTCTCGCGGCCTCCGCGGTCGCCTTCCACACCGTGAAATACGCCGGAGCCGCTTATCTCGTCTGGCTGGGAATTCGCATGATCCGCACGCGCAACGCCGAGCTGGCCGTGACGGCCGCTGCGCCATCGCGAAACGCATTCCACCAAGGCATCCTTACTGAGGCCCTCAATCCCAAGACCGCGCTTTTCTTCCTGTCCTTCATCCCGCAATTTATTTCGGCGCACGCCGGCCACATTTTTCTGCAATTCATAGTATTGGGGACAATTTCGGTGATCCTCAACACCACCGCCGATCTGCTGGTGGTACTGGCCGCCGCTCCGCTCGAGCAAAAGCTCAAGCACAACCCACGATTCCGCAGCCGCCAACGCATCGCCTCGGGCGTCGGCATGATTGGCTTGGGCGCCTACGTGGCCTTGGCGGACACACGGTAGTTCGGCGGCCTCGCTTGCTGTGCGGGTCGTTTGCCTAACGGTCGAATTCTCCCTATTTCGCTGCGGCTTCTCGACCACCGTGCTCTGTCAGAAAAGCCCGCGCATGTCCCAACTGTGGCAATGCGGCATCCGCATCCTTCCACGCCGTCACAAATTCGGCATATTCCGCCGAAGCCGCCTTGGCATCTCCGCTCCGCTCGCTGCTCAACGCGATGCCATACAGCGGAAATCCGGACTTCGGTCGCTCCGCGAGAGCCTTCTGATACGCCGCCTTGGCATCCGTCCACGCGGACGCCGACAGCAGCGCCGCGCCTTCTGTTTCTGCAACCGGGCGGATGTATCCGGGAGGCTCGTGATATCCCAAATCTTTTTCCTCACGCGCCGCCTGCGCGTAAAGTTTTTTCGCCTCCTCTGTCCTTTTCTTTGCCACCAGCAGCCCGGCCCGCAACTCAAGCGACATAATCGAAATGTTGCTCACTAAAGGCTTTCCACGCGCATCCGGCATCACCTGCATTTTGGGCGTCCCAGCATCCGCCGACTTCTTTTCTTTGGCCTTGGCGTCATCCTCCGCTTTCAGTTCTCCTGAAATTCGCCACAACTCCGCATCCAAGCGCTGGGAACTTTCCTCGGCCTTCGCGATTTCTCCGGCGTCCAGCGACTGCATCCCGGCAACAAAATCCGCCAGCGCCCGCCGCAAGAATGCCAGGTTCGACAACGCCGCGGGCGGCGCCTCGCTCGCCTTTAAGAGCTCCGAGGCCCGAGCCCAATCGCCCGCGCGCAACGCCACCGGCAAGCGAGGATCAAGCCGGGTAGTCGAATCTCGCGGCGACCACGGATACAGCGAGGCCTCCAGCTGCCCGCGCGCATCCTTCAGCTTCACGGAAAGCGTGGTTGCCTCGGCAAGCTGACCTTCCTCCATCAAGTTGGCGATGGCATACATCATGTTGTGAACGTAGTTCCAATCGTCGTCCACCTGCACGTGCTGCGCCTGCATGTACTGCTCGTCGGCTTGCATCGATGCCGCAAATGAGGCCTGCGCGCGCGCATAGTCGCCGGTCCGAAAAAAAATATGCCCCGGCATGTGCACCATGTGTCCCGACGCCGGTGCTAGGTTGCCTAGCATCTCGGCACTGTTCAGCGCCTGCTCAGGCTTAGGGCTAGCCTCCACGGCATGAATCCAGTAGTGGTTGGCCGCCGAATTTTCGGGTTCATCCTTCAACACGCTCGGCAAAATCGTCAGCGTCTCTTTCGTACCCTTCCGCGGATTCCCCTCATCGTCGTAGCCGTCCATCAACGTCCAAGCCAGAAAAATGCGCGCTTGCGCGTCTTTCGGGGACCGCTTCACCAGCTTGCGCAAAACTTGCACTTCCTTGGAATCGCCCTGTTCGTCCCTGTCCTTCCTTTCTTTCTCCGCCGCCTCGTGCGCTGCGCTCGCCTCGATATACAAACGCTCGGCCTTGCTCGCACGCCCCTTCAGGCTCACCGCTTTCGCCAGCGCCTGATCGGCAAAATGTTTGCTCGAACTGTGCCGGAACGTCTCCGCCAGATAAATGCCCCAATAGCACATCGCACACTGCGGATCGACACGCACACTTTGCTCGAACGCACGTGCTGACTCGTAATCCCAAAAATCGTGATAAAGACTCAGCCCCTGATCGAACCAGGCCTGCGCCTCCGAGGTGGCGGTAATCTTGATATGGGCATTCCCGATGCCACTCAGCTTCTGCGGCACCGGCAACTTGTCGGGCGCCACCTCGTCCTGGGTGCCCAGGGAATGGCAGAGCATGGCAGCCTGGGCCCCGCCGCTTTGTGCAAGAACCCGTGCGGGCTGGAGTGTTTGCGCTGAGGTAAACAGTAAACCAGGGAGCAAAGCAACAAGCGCCCGTTTCCTTGAGTTCGGTTGCGACTTGGGCTTAGTCACTGCATCCTCCGGGAAATTAGCGTCGGGCCCTTGCTCGAGTGGTGGAAGTATAACGCCGGGGCGGGCGTGGTTAACAGTTGTACCCGCTCCCCCGGCTATTTCTGTAAGACTCGGTACCGGACCTTGGAAGGGTGCGGCTTTGTCGCCGACTGTCCCTACTTCTGTTCGAGAGGCTGGATTGTTGCGTTGACCAGGAAGGGGTCGTCGAATTCGGTCATGTCGCCGGGACCTTTGCCCGTGACCGGCAAGAGGCGAGCCGACAAAGGCTTGTGCCACTTGAATGCCAGCGAGGCCATGTCGCCGATGATCAGGTCGAGATGCTCTTCGCTGATGTCGCCTGGCAGCGGCACGGTGTCGAGGCCGGTGCCACAAACGGCGCTGTAGCTGAGAAGAGCGTCGATCGAAACGCTGCCTTCGCTCCACCGCTGGGAAAGACGCGAATCCTCGAGAATCGGCAGCATCAAGCCGGAATAGCCCGTGCGTTTGACGGTGATATCCTTGATCGCGGCGGTAACGGTGGCCGCGGCGGTGAGCGTGCCGCTCGACCCGAAGGGCTGCGAGGTCAGATTTTCGAGAGCCGCACCGATCGAGACATCTTTTAACGGCGCGGGCGACAGATCGATGCCGGTGTAAGCCCAACCAGTTTCGCGGTCGATGCGCTGAGCCAGCGCTTCCACGTCAAAAGCCGAGGCGGCGAGAGAGTCGGTAAGTTTTTGCCTGGCGACCCGAAGATCGGGGGCATTCTTGAACGCCGCCGCAACCACGTTGGCGGATTGCAGTGCGATCGCGAACTGGTGTCCGAAACCAGTGTGATACGAACCGGGATAAAAGGGCGTCAGCGGCGGCACCATGGCGAGAGCGGAAAATCGGAAATTCCCCTGGCTGTGTTCGGTCTCTTCGAGCTTCTTCATCACCCTGGCCGCGGCACCCACGGCGCGCCAGCGCACACCATCTTCGCCGGCCACAACAAGGCTGGCGTTCAAGACCTTCGTGTTTCTCAAGATTTCGGCGAGCAGATCGGCTTGCGCTTCACTGTCATCCGCATTGAGCATCGCCGGACCAATCGAAGCGTCGAACTTGTCTTGCTCGGCCACCGCGTCGTAGTTGCGAAAGAACGCGAGCGTTTGTTCGGTTGTGAGTCCTTTGGTGTACTGCGGGAAAGGTTGCGTGGAAATCCGGATGGTTTGCACTTCAAACCCGCGCGACTCGAAAACGGTCCGGGCATACTTCAACATTTTCAGCGCATCCGCGATTTGCGGTTGATATTGCGTGCGGTCGAGGTTGACGAACGCGGTGATCGCACGAATCTTCGGTTTGTCCGGGTCGGGTGCCGCGGGTTTGCGTTGCGCATTGGCGACGCTGCACACACTAAACGCCAAAATGCATAGGGTGGCGCCAAGGCAAACCCAAGACGAACGGTAGGGGGACGCAGTCATTGGTGGGCTCCAAAAGGACGATATATCTTGCTGCCACAGCATACAAGATCACGGTGTGCCTTCAGTGGCTATCTGATCGGGTGGCCTTTTATCCGACTGGATAGACTTTCCTGGCTTTCGCATACGCGGCACTGCGCGCTCGCCCGGCGCGCAAGCAACTCTAGGTCTTTCTGGGGAAGGCGATTGCTCCGGAAACCTGGATCATCAGGGATCTCGCGTTCCTCGGCACCCGAAGTGCTATGGTTGGTCCGTCGGTTCCCAAAACCGAATGCAGCGCCCTGACCAAAACGAATTCAAGGAGGTCCTATGAAACGTTTCTGTTTCTCCCCGATTCATGTTTCGTCGATTTTTCGCTGGTGCTTGCCAATACTGGCTACGTTCGTGATCACGCAGGCGGCGCGTGCCGACACCTGGAAGCTTACCGTCGGAGCGCAAAGTCCGAGTAAAGGAAGACAGGTGCTGGCGTTTCTACCGAACGAGGTCTGGATTGAACTCAACGACAGCATCACGTGGAAGTTTGCCAGCGACGAGATTCACACCGTAACGTTCTTAACCCAGGACACGCTGGCCATTCCGCAAGTACGTCCATCATTTCAGGCTGGGTGCCCCGGAACCACGCCCAGCGGGTCCAGTTTCAACGGCACGGTGTGCGTGAACAGCGGGACGCAAACGACCGGTGCAACGTACACGGTGAAATTTTCTAGAATCGGGAACTTCAAGCTGGTCTGCCTGGTTCACAACAACATGACTGGCGTGGTGCACGTCATCGACCGCTTTGATAACCCCGTGAATACGGCGCTTTTCAAAACGCAGGACTTCTATGACGATGAAACCGTCGAGGAGGCCGCAGAGTTGCTGAAGGACCGAGGAAATGACGGCGACGTAGAGGAAGGCGATCTGCTTAACGACCGCTCCGCTCTCACCAAGAATCAAGTCACTGCTGGCATCGGGAAGATCGTGGCGACGCCTGGAGGATCGAGCACGCTTTCGATCATGCGCTTCTTCGACCACACCCTCACGATTCATGCAGGTGACACGGTGACGTGGAGCAACAACGACCCGGTCACACCGCACACCGTCACCTTCGGCACCGAGCCCGCTCCCAACCTACTGTTTCCACCATCCAGCAACGTGGACAATGGCGGCGACGGCACCGATGGGGCCCGGAGTATCACCGTGACTTCGCCAACTGAGAGCGTACATTCCGGATTCCTGATGGCCACGGCTCAGGACCAGGTTGGGTTGCCGCAAAACAATCTGACCAAAACGGAATTTCGCGTGACCTTCGCCAAAGCTGGCACCTACAACTACATCTGCGCCCTGCACGATACGCTGGGAATGAAGGGCACGGTCGTCGTACTGCCCTAAGTCCACGGCAATTTTCCGCGAGGCCGCCAACATGAAACAACCATCGGTTTGCGCAAGTGCAGTCTTAGTTGCCGGCTCGATCTGGCTGAGCAGCCCGATGTCGGCGCAAGCGCCGGCGCGGGCATTGCGATCGCCTCAGCCAACGCTCGAGCAAGTGACCTACCGGGGAGGACTAGTAAGCCCTCCCCTTCCCAAACCCGACTTTATTCTCACCGACACTTCCGGAGCCCGGTTCGACTTGCGACCGAAGACGCGAGGAAGGGTCACTCTTTTATTTTTCGGATACACGCACTGTCCCGACATATGCCCCGTGCATATGGCCTATCTGGCCTCGGCCCTCAAGAAACTTCCGGCGAGTTCCGCGGAGCAATTCAAGGTGGTGTTTGTGACCACCGACCCAGCTCACGACACCCCGCAGGTGCTGCGCGCGTGGCTCGATCGTTTTGACAAGGATTTCATCGGCCTCACCGGAACCGAGGCCGAAGTGGGAGCGGCGCAGACCGCCGCAAAAATCTCTCCGGCTGCAAAGACGGTGTCCGCCAACGGAGCAGCTGACTTTGCACACGCAGCTTTCGTTATCGCGTACACCAAAGACAATCTCGGCCACGTGATTTACCCCTCGGGGATAACACCAGAAGACTGGGCGCACGATCTGGCTCAGCTGGTGACAGAGACGTGGACAAATCGCTGAGTCGCGGCGGACCGCAACCTCAAAAAGCGAGGGCCGGGCATTTAAGACGCTTGTTGTTGAGGCCTGGGCGTTTGGGCGCAGGAATCCTGGGCCCCTACAGTTGCTGGTTAGCTGAAGGCCGAGATGCCTGTGATGCGCTCACCGATGACGAGCTTGTGGATGTCGTTGGTGCCCTCGTAGGTGAAGACGCTCTCGAGATTGTTCATGTGCCGCATGATGCAGTAATCGTCGACGATGCCGTTGGCGCCGAGGATGTCACGCGCTTTGCGGGCGGTTTCGAGCGCGATCGCGACGTTGTTCATTTTCAGCATCGAAATGTGCGCGTGATCGACTTTGCCTTTATCTTTGAGCCGGCCGACGTGCAGCGCGAGCAATTGTCCCTTGACGATTTCGGTGATCATCCAAGCCAGTTTTTCCTGCACGAGTTGGTGGGAGGCGATCGGCTTGTTCGCAAATTGCTTGCGCGTCTTCGCGTATTGCAACGCGGTGTCGTAGCAGGCCATCGCGGCGCCGAGCGCGCCCCAACCAATGCCGTAGCGCGCCTGGTTCAAACAGCCGAGCGGGCCCTTCAAGCCGACGACTTTGGGGAGCAAGTTGGCTTCCGGAATTTCGCAGTCGCTGAACGCTAATCCCGAAGTTACCGAAGCGCGTAGCGACCATTTTCCGTGGACGTCCCAGGCCTTGAATCCCGGGGTGCCCTTCTCTACCAGAAATCCGCGGATCTTGTCGTCTTCACATTTGGCCCAGACAACCGCGATGTCCGCGATGGAACCGCTGGTGATCCACATTTTTTCGCCGTTCAAAATAAACTTGGAGCCCTTCTTCACCGCGCGGGTGAGCATGCCGCCGGGATTCGAGCCAAACTGCGGCTCGGTGAGACCAAAGCAGCCGATAGCTTTTCCCTGCGCGAGCAACGGCAGCCACTTGTCTTTCTGCGTGTCGTTGCCATACGCGTAGATCGGGTACATCACCAACGCGCTCTGTACCGAGACGAAACTGCGCAGTCCGGAATCGCCACGCTCGAGTTCCTGTGTCACCAGGCCATAAGCCACGTTCGACATGCCCGCGCAGCCATATCCCTGCAAGTTCGCGCCAAAAAAACCGAGCTCGCCTAATTGCGGCACCAGGTGGTGCGGAAATGTGCCTTCGCGGCTGTGCTTTTCGATGATAGGAATAACTTCGTTTTCGACGAATCGCCGGGCCGTTTGCCGGACGAGTTTTTCTTCGTCGTTGAGCTGCGAATCAAAATCGATGTAGTCCACTCCGCCGTATGCGGCCATCGTGCTCTCCTGATTTCGGGATCCTCACTCGCGTTGCTGCGAGACGATCGTCAGGCGAACGGGTCCCGGTTGTGTCGCGCGTTCATCCAGCGTGTGCACGCACGCGGGTTGCTGCGGTGGCGCGCGGTCCGCCGGGCCAGGCTTGCCAGTGAAAATCGTGCGTAAGGGGAATGCGTTGTCGCGGGCGGGGCTGCCGGTCGCCCGACGCTCGCGGCGTTGCGCGAAACGTGCGTCCGGTGCAACCACGGCTCGTGCAAAGGCATTGTAGCAACGCGCTACAAGCAGGGGCAACTGCGTGCGACTGGATCGTTCGGTCGCCAACGGTGATGGCCACGAGGGCGTAGTTCCAGACCGGAACCCACCTACACATCCTGGAAAATTTGCGGTCTATCCGGAATCGGAGTCCCTTACAGAAGGGGAGCTGCGCCTTGGGACCCGTTCCACAATGGAACGCTGCACTGGATAGCGGAAAAGCCTAAGGCACGCGCTCAACAGTAAGGTCTTGAAACACCTCGCTTTAGGTTCCGCCGCAACTCCCTATGCTTCGGCAGCGATCATGCACGACTGTTCAGACGGGGGAAACCGTGCATACGGGCAGATGTGCTTCCGTGCGAGCATTTCCTAGCTGGTTCAGCAACCTTTTGCCTGCGTTCCTTTCACTGTTGTGCTGCCACGCTCCCGGGGGGCAGTCTCCGCACGGTAGGGAGACGGACCTGACGCAGCTGAGCATCGAGAACTTGATGAACGTGGAAGTAACGTCGGTGTCGAAAAAAGAGCAAAAGCGGTCGGAGGTAGCGGCGGCGATTTTCGTCATCACGCCAGAAGATATCCGGCGTTCCGGGGCCACCGGTATCCCGGACTTGCCGCTCATGGTACCCGGCTTGGATGTGGCACAAATCAATGCCAACACCTGGGCCATTTCCGCGCGAGGATTCAATTTTCAATTTGAAAACAAACTACTGGTGCTGATTGACGGCCGCGCGGTTTATACGCCGCTGTTTGGCGGCGTTAATTGGGACACGCAAGACGTGCCCTTGGAGGATATCGAACGAATTGAGGTGATCCGAGGTCCCGGAGGAACGATCTGGGGGGCCAATGCGGTCCATGGCGTCATTAACATCATCACGAAAAAGGCCGCAGATACATCCGGAACGCTGATGGTTGCGGGAGGCGGCACGCACGAGCAGGGATTCGGAACAACGCAGTATGGCGGCAAGATCGGAGAGGGAGAAAAATACCGAATTTTCGCGAAGTATCTAAAACGATGGAGCTTTCTCCGGTCTGAACGGGCAAGTTGCCGGCGACGACTGGGACCTGCTTCACGGCGGGTTCGGAATCGATAGCGAATTGTCGCCAAAAGATGCGGTAACAACGCATACCTGAAACTGGCATGGAGACTTTAGATGCAGCGATTCCGGAGTGCGTTTTCGCGTGCCGCCCAATTCCCGAAGCGGCTTGCCTGCGAGAGCGGTTTTGGCTAGTCCGCGCGGAATGTAGGCGTCGCGATCTGCTGAATGTGGGGCGTGTAGGAAATTCACGCGGTGATCTCGAAGTCGCGGGGATTTGATGAGGAAGGCATCCCGAATGTGGAGCACAAAGCGCGTCGGTCCGGGCGCGCGCTTCAATGCGAAAGGACCGCGGGCGCTTTTGTTCGCGGTCTTGCTGGTGACCGCTTCCGGGGTCCCTCCAACAGTGGAGGCGGAATCGAGCGCCACCGGTGAGTACGAAGTGAAGGCGGCGTTCTTGTTCCACTTTGCCCAGTTCGTGGAATGGCCACCGGAGGCCTTCAAGGAAGCGGACAGCCCGCTGACCTATTGCACGGTGGGAGAGGACGCGTTTCGCGGAGCGTTGGATGAAAGCGTGAAGGGAAAACGCATTGGCAACCGGCCACTGCGAGTCCGGCACCTCGGGGAGCGGGAGCCCATCGACGGTTGCCAAGTCTTATTCATGGCGGGGGTGGACAAGATGCGGCAAACGGATGAGCTGGCCACCGCCCGCGGGCGCCCAGTGCTGACCGTGGGAGAGACTGAACAATTTGTGCAGGACGGCGGGATCATCGGATTTCTCCTGGCGGAAAAAAAGGTGCGTTTCGCGATCAACCTGGAATCGGCGGAAAAGTCAGGGTTAAAAATCAGCGCCAAGCTGCTGGCGTTGGCGAAGACGGTGGTGGGAAGTTCGAGAGGAAATTGAAATGTTTTTGAGCCGGGGCGCTTCGATCGAGCGGAAATTAACATTTGTCATGATGACGACGAGCTTGCTGGGGTTGAGCCTGGCGTGCTTGTGTTTCGAGATCTACGAGAGAGCCAGCTATCGCGAAGCCCTCACCAGCGAATTGACAGCGCTTTCGAAGACGCTTGGGGCCAACACCACGGCGTCACTAGCTTTCAACGATCATCAGTCCGCGGTGGATATTCTGAACGCGCTGGCCGCCGAGCGGCACGTCATGGCGGCATGTTTGTATGACAAACACGGGGACTTCTTTGCGACCTACCAGCGGGACGCTGGAAAGAACAACTGCCAAAGACTCTCCCCGAATGTCAAAGGGGCGAAATTCGAAGCTAAATCCGTGACCTTGGGCCAGGTCATTTCTCTGAGCGGTGACGTGGCAGGCTCCATCATCCTCATCTCGGATCTCGATGCCTTCCACGCAAAAATCGGGCAGTACACGGAGATTTCCGCCGCAGTCATTTTTTGCTCGGTTCTTGCAACATTTCTGGTCTCCTCGCGCCTGATTCGCTTGATCACCGAGCCGATTTTACAGTTGGCCGGGATCGCCAGCCGGGTTTCCAAGGAAGAGGACTACGCGCTGCGGGCGGTCTCAAGCGGAGACGATGAAGTGGGAGTGCTCATTTCATCTTTCAATCAGATGCTGGAACGAATCCAAGAGCGCGACTCAGCGCTGCAGAGCACCAAAGGCCAGCTGGAGATACGCGTCCAGGAACGCACCAAGGAGTTGCAGAAGGAAATCCTGGAGCGCAAGCGGGCGGAGAATCTGCAGCGAACGGCGTACGATGGGACGCGTCTGTTAGCCGAGTCGGCCGCGGCAGAAGTGGTCATGCCGAGACTGTTACACTTAATCTGCGAAGAATTGGGGCAGGACGTAGCGGTCATCTGGAAATTGGACGAGTCCGCTAACATGCTACGATGCGACCACGTCTGGCACGAACCCGGACCGTCTGTCGAGAAATTCCTAAATGCTACTCAAAAAATGGCGCTGCCTTCCTGCGCCGGCTTGGCGGGACGCGCGTGGATCAATCGACAACCTGAGTGGATAGAGGATGTGACTAAGGACAGCGATTTCGTGCTGGCGGACGCGGCCACTGCGTGCGGACTCGTCAGCGCGGTGATCGTACCCATTTTTCGAAATGACGAACTCGGGGGCTTGCTGGGGTTGGTCAGCCGGAACGCGCAAAGGTTGGACCAAGATGAGCTGCAGCTCAGCGCCGCGCTGGGGAGCCAAATCGGCCAGTTCATCAGCCGCAAACAAGCGGAAGCAGATCTGCTTAACGCCAAAGAAGCGGCAGAAGCCGGCAGCAGGGCGAAGAGCGAGTTTCTGGCGAACATGAGCCACGAAATCCGCACGCCGCTGAATGGCGTGATGGGAATGACGGATTTGGCGCTGGACACGCAATTGACCGCCGAGCAACGGGATTACCTGGAGACCGTGAAGTCTTCCTCGGATTCGTTGCTGACGGTGATCAACGACATTCTGGATTTCTCGAAGATAGAGGCCGGGAAGATCGATCTCGAGAAGGTGGATTTCAACTTGCGGGAGTCTCTGGAGTCGACATTAAAATCGATGGCGTTGCGGGCCGATGAAAAAGGCCTGGAACTCCTGTGCGAGGTCGCGCCGGAAGTGCCGGACACTGTTTGCGGAGATTCCACGCGGCTGCGGCAGGTAGTAATGAACCTGGTGGGAAACGCGATCAAGTTCACGGATTGGGGTGAGGTGGCATTGAAGGTGCAAATCGAGAACCGGGAGGGGTCCGATTGCGTCTTGCACTTCAGCGTATCCGACACCGGGATTGGAATTGCGAAGGAAAAACGCGAAGCGATCTTCGCGCCATTTTCGCAAGCGGACACGTCAACGACGAGGAAGTATGGAGGAACCGGTCTTGGACTAACCATTTCCACGCGGCTGGTGGAGATGATGGGTGGAAAAATCTGGATGGAAAGCGAAGTGGGGCAAGGAAGCCAATTCCATTTCACGACACGGCTGGGAGCGCCTGAAACGAAAGAGATCAAAATGGGGACGATTGCGCCGCCGGAGATACTGCGCGGCGTCCGAGTTCTCTTGGTGGACGACAACCGGACGAACCGACGAATCCTGGAGGGGATGCTGGGTCGATGGGAGATGAAGACAACATCGGTGGAGGATGGGCATCAAGCCCTGGAGGAATTGGCAGCGGCGCGGGATGCAGGAGGCCGGTTCGGGTTGATCTTGACCGATATGCACATGCCGAAAATGGACGGATTCACGTTGATCGAGACCATACGGCAAAGGCCGGAGTTGGCCACCGCCACGATTATGATGCTTACTTCCGCTGGCCACCGCGGAGATGCCGCGCGCTGTAAGCAGCTGGGAGTGGCGGCGTATTTGTTGAAACCCATTCGGCAATCGGAGTTGCGCGAAGCGATCGCTTGCGTGCTGGGAGTGCGCACGCAGGAGGGTGCGATCCCGCTGATTACGCGGTTTTCGCTGCACGATGCAGCTGAATCGTCGGGGCGGCTACGGGTGCTGCTGGCAGAAGACAACGCCGTGAACCAGCGGTTGGCCGTGAGATTGTTGGAAAAAAGAGGCCATCACGTGGCCGTGGCTGGCAACGGGCGGGAAGCGCTGGACGCACTGGACAAGGAAAAGTTTGATGTGGTGTTCATGGATGTACAGATGCCGGAGATGGACGGACTAGAGGCCACGACGATCGTTCGAGAAAAGGAGAAAAATACCGGGCTGCATCAGCCGATCATCGCCCTGACCGCTCATGCGATGAAAGGTGACCGCGAGAAATGCCTGGCGGCGGGAATGGACGGGTACCTCACGAAACCGATTCGGCCTCAGGAATTGGAAGAGATTCTCTACGAATACGTGGCGCGGCGGTCGACGGCGACTGCGGTGGAAATTGCCGGGCAGCGCAAATGAGCACCGCCGACAGCCCGTAGCTTGACGAATTCCGCGGAGTCCGGCGACACTCAAAGTTCTGATCTCTGAATATAAACAGAAGCAGCGCGTTCCGCGCGCAGGTTTCAGATTTGTGCTTGTTTGAATTCCTTGTTTTTCCGTGTAGACGATGACACCCAAAAGTCGACGCAACTCGAGAAAACGTTTAGAACCGCAAATCCTGATTTTTGACATCGACGGGGTGCTGATCGATGTGCGGGGCACGTACTGGCGGTCTGCGCTCGAAACGGTCCGCCATCTTAGCGGGAAGCGCGTCACGTACGCGGAGCTGCATACCTGGAAGAGCAAACCCGGTCACAACGATGACTGGCGCATGACCGCCAACTGGGTTACCTCACTGGGCCGGCCGACGACCTACCAGGAGGCGCGCGCGGCATTTGAGAACTTTTATTGGGGAACGGAGGGCAAGCTGGGAAACGTTCGCAACGAAAGGTTTGTGATTACGCCCCGGCAGCTGGAGCTATGGGCGGCGCGTTATGAGTTGAATCTTTTCACGGGGAGGACGCGGCGGGAATTCGCGTTCACGTTCGATCGTTGGCCGCACACTTCGCGCTTTCGCATGGTCGTCACCATGGACGATGTGAAACACGGCAAACCGCATCCGGAAGGATTGCTGAAAATACTGGGAAAACGCGACCCGGCGACGGCGGTTTATTTGGGCGACAACATCGACGACGCGTTGGCAGCGCGCGATGCGCGAGTGCCTTTTCTCGCTATTTTGCCGGTTGGCGCGCATGGCTACCAGCAGCGCGCCGCGAACTTCAAGAAGCTTGGCGCGTTGGCCCTGCTTTCGCGCGCGACGGATCTAAATCGCTGGTTGTCTCCCCAAAACTAACGGCTTCACGCGGTCCGCGAGACGACTTCCAGCGAAGAGCTCTGTCCTCCTGAAAAGGCCGCACGGCGCGCGCATTCCGCCATGCGCTACAGGTTGCGGATAGCGCTTTTGAAGGTTATAGCAAATGAAGAAACCCCTCCTCGTTTCTCGGCCACCGGAAGTCCGCAAGATTCGAGAGGTTCAATCGATGTGGTGATGTTACCTATTGCCTGGTATTTATGAGGAACCGTTATGACGAAACGACTTCTGAGAAGAGACTTTATGGTTGTAACTGCGGGCGCGGGGTTCGCGGCTTCCCTCTCTGGTTTGCTGCCATCGAGCGCTTACCGAGTCCTAGCGAAACCCGCTCTACGCACAGGGCTTCCCGGTAGTGAACTGGCAGGTGCGACGATCGGGGAGCAATTGCTGCGGTCCGAAACCGATCCTTACCGGCGCGCCGTGCTTAGCGGCGACGTCCATGGCGTGGAAGGGTTTCTCGCTCGCGATCCTTCGTTGCTCTATGCACGGGACCGCAATGGCCAGTCGGTGTATTTGCTTGCCGCCTACGCCGCGCAACCGGCACTGATGAACTTGTTCGAATCAAAAGGCCTGGTACTGGACGTTTACGAAGCCGCGGCGGGCGGGAAGATGGAGCGCGCCAATGAATTGCTGCGTGGCGCGCCGGGGCTGGTGAGAATGGCGAATCCAGCCGGCGATACGCCGGTGCATGTCGCGGCCATGTGCAACCGTTCGGAAGTGATCGAGAACGCGATCATGTATGGGCCGGATTTCGCGTTGCGCAATCCAAAGCGGAAAAATTCGACGGCCGCGCATCTGGGGTTGCGGTCCGCTCCGCAAGCGCCGGCCGAGGCCATGGCTTTCGCGATGGTCGGCAACGGACTGGACCCGAATCTGGCTGACGCAGACGGAGAGACAGTTCTGCACAGCGCGTCGTACACAGGCTACCCGCGCGTGATTCGCCTACTGCTGCAAAAAGGCGGACAAGCCGAAGCGCGAAACGCCGCGGGGGAGACGCCGGTTGACATTGCGGTTGCCGCGGGGCACCACGACGCAGCGGAACTACTGCGCCAGGCGCGCTCGATTCCTCGCGACTACTACGCCCGGCGTTTTGCATTCAATCCAAGATTTGGCGCATTGCAGCGCGATGACACCCAAGGGCTTCCGAAAGACCTCATAAACAGTTTCACTGTCCTTTCCCATTTTGGCTTCGAGCGCGTGAAGAAGCTGCTGGAATTGTGCCCGGAACTGCTGAACACGCGGGCAGCTTGGGACGAATTGCCGGTGGAAGCGGCGGCGCACATGGGGCGTGAGGACATTGGCGGTTTTCTGCTCGATCGCGGCGCGTCCTACTCCATCTGTACGGCGACGGTTTTCGGTTCATTGGCGGACGTAAAGCGCATGCTGGCGGAAGATCCGCAGCGGATTCACGAGCGCGGCGCCCACAGTTTTCCACTGCTTTTTTACACGGCGTTCGGCAAACCAAAGATCGAGACTGCAGAGTATTTGATCGCCGCGGGCGCCGATCCCAACGAAGACATGCGCGGCCGCACGGTTTTACACACCGCGGCGACAAGCGGCCATATCGACCTATGCAGATACTTCCTGGGGAAGGGGCTTGATCCTCGGCAAAAGGGAACAAGTTTTCTTGGCGTTCAAGATGCGCCTGAGGCTGCCGAGCAGGCCAAGCATCCGGAAGCAGCCGCGATGTTGCGCGACTGGTCCAAGAGTCATTCCTAAGGCAACAGACCTCGAGATCTCGCCGAACGACGTCTCCCGGCCGCTTTATCACGAGCATGGCGCGGCCTTGCCGGCGAAGCAAACCTTCCTGTTCGAACCGCCTCTAAGGGATAGGGGACGGCCGTGAACGTTAACGCCCGCTGACCAAGCCCATTTCCGCGCGTGGGAACTTCCGATCGCCGAATCGGGAATCAATGTATGCGAGGTATGCCCGGACGGCAATGACCAAGAATCCGCACAATTCGACGATTTTTATCGCAATAGTCCTTTTGGGAACTGCGACGTGGGCGGTACCGGCGTTTGTTTGCGCGCAAGCGCCTCCAGGGCCACTGCCGCAGGCACCGTCTCAAGACGCTCCACCCCCGACGCCCCGGCCGCAGGTGCAGAAGGCTCCTGTGCAACCCAGAACTTCGATTTTTGGCGCGTGGAAGCTCGACCGGGACGACAGTGACGATCCGCGAAAGAAGATGCAGGAAGCGCGAGGCAGTCAAGGCAACGGCGGCTATGGCGGCAACCGGCGCATGGGTGGCGGCTATCCCGGCGGAGGATACCCGGGTGGGGGTGGCGGCGGCGGGTATGGCGGGCGCAGGATGGGGTCGCAGAGAGAAAGTGACGATGACCGCCAGCGCATGCAGGAACTCTTCAATCCCTCGAACACGTTGACCGTCGCCGAGGCAAGAAAGGACGTCGAGGTGGATCTGTTTGACGACCAAGAGCACAAACGAGCGCTGTTCACCGACGGTCGGAAACTCCAAAAATCAAAAGACGCCAACTATCAGGAAGTTGCGGCGCACTGGGACGGGACCCGGCTGGCAACCGACGAGAAGAACCCTGGTGGCGGCAAGATGAGCCGCACGTATGAGTTATCGTACGACGGCACACAGCTTTATCAGACTCTGCACATGACCGCAGGTCGGAGTAACACCCCCCTAGTGATCCGCTACGTCTACGATCAGGCCGGCTCCGCGCCAGCACCGACCACCGCCGCGCCGCTAGCCCCTGCGCCGGCACCCGCTTCCGCACCCAAGCAATAGTCGTCTGTGATCGCAGACGTTACCGTTTTGACCCCTTTTGTGCCTGTACGGCAGCGCGCATGGGGGTGAAGCGTGTCCTGTAGCTCACTGCGCGCGTGGGAGCCGAATTGACGGCGCGGCGCGCTGGATGCTATAAAATTATTGTTCATGCGGGCGCTTCAAGGCCCACCGAGGCGCTCATCCCAGGTCGAGCGCACGGCGCGGCGGTCAATCCTGAGGTTCAGGCGACACAAGCTAAATGCAAGAGATTGTTCACCAACTTGGCGAACTGTTCCTTCAGGCTGTGCCTACAGTCCTGATACTTCTCGCCTTTTATGCAATTCTGCGCGCCCTCTTCTTCAAACCGTTGCTAAAGGCCATGGCCGAGCGGGACGCGCGAACCGCCGGAGCACGAAAGGCCGCTGAAACCGCGCAGGCTGCCGCCGCCGAAAAAGTTAAGCAATATCAGGAAGCTCTGAAGCAGGCACGCGCAAGGGTTTACGCTGAACAGGAAGCTGCACGCAAAAAATTGCTCGACGAGCGCGCCGCTTTGCTGAAGGAAGCGCGCAACAAAGCAGCAGCCGAAGTCGCAGCCGCGAAAGCACGTGTGATGGCGGAACTCGGCGCGGCCCGCCGGGAGATCGAAACGACCGTCGCGCAGCTATCGGCGGAAATCGCTCGACGTGTTCTGCCGGCTCCTCGGCCGCGGCCCGGAAGCCCCGCAAGAGAGGTTCGATGACTCGCCCCAGGCTACAATTTTTCGCCACATTGGTTTTCGCTCTGCTCTTCGCTGTGATGACCGTGCATGCCGCGGAAGAGGGCGGCGGAACGCAAGAGCGCGCCAACGACATTTTCAAATGGATCAACTTCGCCCTGGTAGCCGTTGGACTTTTTTGGCTTTTCGGCAAGGTTCTACCGTCGAAATTCCGCGCGAATGCGGACGCGATCAGTTCCGCGATCACGAAGGCGACAGCCGCCAAGGCCGAGGCGGACCGTCATTTACGCGAAGCCGAGGAAAAATTGGCGCGATTGGAGCAGGAAGTGGCGGAGTTGCGCGCAACGGCGCAACGCGAAAGCGTAGCCGAAGCAGGACGAATCCGGAGCGCGGCGCAGAATGATGCGCAAAGAGTCGAACTTGCGGCCAAGGTGGAAATTGAAGCCACCGAACGCGCCGCGCGCCTGGAGTTGAAGGCCATCGCCGCAAACCTGGCGGTAGACGGGGCCGAATCGCTGCTCGCCAAACAACTCACGCCGCAGGTACAGGAAGCGCTGGTCAGCGCATTCGTCAAAGGCCTTGCGGGGAGACCGAATTGAAGTCCGCAAGCCTGCAATATGCCAACGCGCTAGCGGATATTGCTTTGGCACAGGGAGCAGCTGAACCCACCTTGAAACAGTTGGCGGATTTTGGCGCGATCTACGCCGAATCGGCGGAACTGCGCAATTTCCTGGCCAGCCCGGCAGTCGATCGCGAAGCAAAGCACGATGTGCTCGAAAAGCTGGTGGCGCGGCTGGGCGCCAGCAAGATCCTGCGCAATTTTCTGTTTGTGATCGTGGACCACGGACGGACACACATCCTGCCGGAGATTGTTGCGGCGTTTCAGGATGTTGTCCGGCAACGTCAGGGGATCGCCGAAGCGGAAATTTTCACCGCGATCGAACTGAGCGCTGCACAGAAGGCGGAGTTTGCGTTCACCCTGGAACGCTTGACGGGAAAGCGCATCGAAGCGAAGTATTCGATCGAGCCGGCGCTGCTCGGCGGCGCGCTGGTGCGCATCGGCGACGCCATCTACGACGGCTCGCTGCGCCATGGATTGGACGAAATGCGCGCGCGGCTCGTAGCGGAATAGCAAAGTTGGATTCAGTTGCACTGGTGATGGAGTAAGTGATTGGCAAGTGCGGGTTGACCGGTGTAAGGACTGGCCACGACAGATGCAAGTAGTGTAACGCAGCAACGGAGCGCGAATGGCGAATATCAAGGCAGACGAAATCAGCAAGATTCTGCGCGAGCAGATTGCAAACTACGAACGGACCGTTGCGGTGGACGAAGTTGGCTCGATCATCAGCGTCGGCGACGGCATTGCGCGCATTCATGGCCTGGACAAGGTCATGGCTGGCGAGATGCTCGCGTTTCCGCACGACGTCTATGGCATCGCGCTGAACCTGGAAGAAGAAGAAGTGGGCGCAGTGCTGCTTGGCGAATCGTTCGAACTAAAGGAAGGCGACACGGTCAAGCGCACGAACACGATTATGTCCGTGCCCGTCGGTGAGGCGTTGATCGGCCGCGTGGTAAGCCCGCTCGGCGAGCCGTTGGATGGCAAGGGCCCGATCGCTTCGAAACAGCGCAATCCGCTGGAAAAAATTGCTCCCGGCGTGCTGGATCGTCAACCGGTGCGCGAGCCGGTGCAAACCGGGATCAAGGCTATCGATTCGATGATTCCGATCGGCCGCGGCCAGCGCGAGCTGATCATCGGCGACCGCCAGACCGGTAAAACCGCCGTCATTCTCGACACCATCATCAATCAAAAAGGCGGCGATCTGATCTGCATCTATTGCGCGATCGGGCAGAAGCGCTCGACCATCGCGCAGGTCGTCAAGGTTTTGACCGATGCCGGCGCGATGGAGTACACCATCGTCGTCGCGTCGTCGGCTTCCGAGCCGGCTTCGGTGCAATACATCGCACCCTACGCCGCGTGCGCAATGGGCGAATATTTCCGCGATACCAAGCGGCACGCCATCACCTTTTACGACGATCTTTCCAAGCACGCGCAGGCCTACCGAGAAATTTCACTGTTGCTGCGCCGTCCACCGGGCCGCGAAGCCTTCCCTGGCGACGTGTTCTATCTCCACTCACGCTTGCTCGAACGCGCCGCAAAGCTCAACGACAAACTCGGTGCAGGCTCGCTGACGTCGCTGCCGGTCATCGAAACCCAAGCTGGCGACGTTTCGGCTTATATTCCGACGAACGTGATTTCCATTACCGACGGCCAGATCTATCTGGAGGCCGACCTGTTCAACGCCGGGATTCGTCCGGCCATCAACGTCGGCATCTCGGTCAGCCGCGTCGGCGGCAACGCGCAGATCAAAGCGATGCGCCAGGTGGCCGGTTCGCTTCGCCTGGATATGGCGCAATATCGCGATCTCGCGGCCTTCGCGCAATTCGGTTCGGATCAGCTTGACAAGGCCACGCAAGCACAGCTTGGCCGTGGCCAGCGATTGACGGAAATTCTGAAGCAGGATCAATACGTTCCGCTGTCGGTGGAAAAGCAGGTGTTGAGTATTTTCGTCGCCACGAGCGGCTTGCTCGACAACGTTCCCGTCAACGAAGTGCGACGTTTCGAGAAGGAAATGTTGGAATACGTCGAAACCAGCGCCCCGTCCATCCTGAAAAATATTGCCGAGAAAAAAGCTCTCGACGACGGCATCCGAGCCGAAATCAAAAAAGCCGTCGGTGAATTCAAGGAGCGTTTCACCGCCTCTGTAGCGGAGACGGCCGCCAAGTAAGCGCGCAGCGACTGACCCTATGGCCACACTTCTCGATTTCCGGCGCCGCATACGCTCGGTGAAGAGCAGCCAGCAGATCACCCGCGCGATGAAGTTTGTCGCCGCGGCACGGCTGAGGCGCGCTCAGGAGGCGGCTTTGGCGGCGCGGCCCTACGCGCAGCAGTTGGCGAGACTTTTGCGTTCGATCATGTCGCGTATTCAGGACGTGAGCCATCCGTTGTTGGCAAAACGTGAGGAGAAGACGGTTCTCGCGATCGTGCTCACGGGTGAACGCGGCCTGGCCGGAGCTTTCAACGCGAACATCCTGCGGAAGGCCAACGAGTTCTTCCGCGCCAACAGTGCCAAGAAAGTTGTGACCGTTCCGGTCGGCAAGAAGGGCCGCGACTCGCTGAAGAAAGCAGGTTTCGTCTTTGCCGGCGAGTTCGTGAACGTCCTCGCCCGAGTCGAATTCAAGACCGCGAAAGAAATTGCCAACCTGGCGACGGAACTCTACGCCGAGGGTGAGGTCGACGCGGTTTATATTATTTTCAGCGAATTCAAGAGTGTTATGGCGCCCCATCTTACGGTGGAGAAGTTGTTGCCGATCGGAAAAATCGACCAAGCACCCGCCGCCAAAACGGATTCTCACGACGACCATGGCCAGGGCAACAAGAAAACCGACGAGCAAGACAACGCGCAAATCGATTATATCTACGAGCAATCGCCGGAGCATCTCCTCGGTAAACTGTTGCCGCGGTATATAGAGACGCAAATCCTTCGGGCCATGCTGGAATCATCCGCTTCGGAATATGCAGCCCGAATGACTGCGATGGAAGCGGCAACCAAAAACGCGGGCGAAGTCATTGAAGCCCTCACGCTGCATATGAACAAGGTTCGACAAGCAGCGATCACCACGGAAATCATCGAAATTGTCAGCGGCGCGAATTACGGGAAATAGGAGAACGCATGGCAGAGAACGTTGCAGCAGTAGGGCACGTCGTACAGGTCATCGGACCAGTGCTCGACATTCAATTTGAGGCCGGCCACCTGCCTGCCATCTACAACGCCGTTCGCATCACGAGCGAAGGCTACAACATTCCCGAACCGCTCGACGTCATCGTCGAGGTGCAGCAGCACCTTGGCGAAGGTCGCGTGCGCGCCGTTGCGATGGAGCCTACCGAAGGCATGGTCCGCGGAATGAAGGCATATGACACCGGCGCCGGTATCACCGTGCCCGTCGGCCGCGCGACGCTTGGCCGTGTGATGAATGTTCTCGGCAAGCCAGTGGATCAGCTCGGGCCGGTCGTCAGCGACAAACATTATCCGATTCACCGCCCCGCTCCCAGTCTAGAAGATCAATCCACCACTCTCGAAATGTTCGAGACCGGAATTAAAGTCGTCGACCTGATCGAGCCGTATTTGAAAGGAGGCAAGATCGGCTTGTTCGGCGGCGCGGGTGTCGGCAAGACCGTGCTCATTATGGAATTGATTCACAACGTCGCCATGAAGCACGGCGGGGTTTCGGTGTTCGCCGGCGTTGGCGAGCGCACGCGTGAAGGCAACGACTTGTGGCTGGAAATGTCCGAGGGCGGCGTCATCGTGCCAGGCAATTCCGAAAAATCGCGCGCGGCTTTGATCTACGGGCAAATGACCGAGCCGCCCGGGTCGCGTCTCCGCGTCGGCCTGACCGGCCTCACTGTCGCCGAATATTTTCGTGACGAAGAACATCTCGACGTGCTGCTATTTATCGACAACATTTTCCGCTTCGTGCAAGCAGGCTCGGAAGTTTCCGCGCTGCTCGGACGCATGCCCAGCGCCGTAGGCTACCAGCCGAACCTCAACACTGAAATCGGGGAGCTGCAGGAACGTATTACTTCCACAAAGTCCGGCTCGATCACCTCGGTGCAAGCAATCTACGTACCGGCCGACGACTACACGGACCCCGCACCGGCCGCGACGTTCGCGCACTTGGACGCTACGACCAACCTCAGTCGTCAGATTGTCGAACGCGGCATCTATCCCGCCGTCGATCCGCTGGCCAGCTACTCGCGCATTCTGGACCCACGCATTGTCGGCGCCGAACACTACGCTGTCGCGCGCGGCGTGAAATCGATCCTGCAGCGCTATAAAGACTTGCAGGACATCATCGCCATTCTCGGCATCGAAGAACTTTCCGACGAAGACAAGCGCACGGTGGCCCGCGCCCGCAAGATCGAACGTTTCTTGTCGCAACCCATGTTCGTAGCCGCGCAGTTCACTGGCCTCGAAGGAAAATACGTGAAGATCGAAGACACCGTGCGCAGCTTCAAAGAAATCGTCGAAGGCAAGTACGACGACGTTCCGGAACAGGCGTTCTACATGGTCGGAACCATCGACGAAGCCTTGGAAAAGGCTGAAAAGATGAAGGCCAGCGCCTAGGCAAAAATGCTTCCTGATTCCATCGAGCTGATCGTCGTCACGCCGCAGCGCCAATTGCTCCGCGAGACCGTCGTGGAAGTCACACTCCCCGGCGCAGAAGGCCAGCTAGGTATTCTGCCCGGCCACGCACCGCTGATCACCGAACTCGGGATCGGCGAGTTGAGCTATCGCGCTAAGAATGCAAGTGAATCGACGCCTCTCGCGGTGATCAGCGGCTTCGCCGAAGTTTTGGGCGACCGCGTCACCGTCCTCGCCGAGACTGCCGAGCGACCGGAAGAAATCGACCTCACGCGCGCAGAAGAAGCCAAGAAACGCGCCGAGCAGCGCTTGGCAGCTGCTGCCAGCGATCCCAACGTCGATTGGGGCCGCGCCGCCATCGCGCTGCAGCGCTCGCTGATTCGCATTCAAGTCGCGCGAAAACGCCACGGCGTCTGGGTCGCCGGCGAGTAACGCTCACAATGATTCCTCCCAAGGGCTGATGCAAACTGTCACGATGTACACCACAACCTGGTGCCCCGATTGCTACCGTGCGAAGTCTTTCTTGAAGCAACGCGGCGTTGCCTACAACGAAATCAATATCGAAGAAGATGAAATCGCGGAAGCGATCGTAATCAAAGCCAACAACGGCAAACGCAAGGTGCCCACTCTCAAGGTCGGGGAACGCTATTTTGCGTGCAGTCCGTTCAATGCCGTGAAGCTGGCCGCCGAACTCAACGTCCCTCTAAATCCGTAGCCTGTTTCTCAGTCGAATGTTTCGGATGCGAGGTCATTCGACGGCTACGCCACGAACCCAAACCTTCGTCACTTGCAACCCTTCATCCAGCAAGACGATGTCGGCGTCAGCGCCAGTGCGCAAAGCGCCCTTCTTGAATTCGATGCCCAGTAACCTGGCGGGATTTGCCGTTAACATACCGACCGCATCGTGCAGCGGGACACCCAACCCTACAATGTTGCGCAGCCCGCGGTCCAATGTCAGGGTGCTGCCCGCGAGTTTTCCCTCGGAGTTGCGGCAAACGCCGCCCGATACAGTCACCTCAAATTTGCCCAGCATGTAGTTACCGTCGGGCATGCCGGTAGCGGAAATGCCGTCACTTACGAGAATCACGCAGCCCGGCCCTTTGGCTTGGAGCAGGATCCGCATGGCGGCTTCCTCAACGTGCACGCCGTCGGCGATCAGTTCCGCAGTGACATCGAGAGAAGTAAGCACCGCGCCAATCACGCCGCTGTCCCGGTGAGAAAATGGCCGCATGGCGTTATAAACGTGCACGGCGTGGTGCACCCCACGCGAGATAGCCGCGCGCGCCTGTTCGTAGGTTGCGTCGGTATGACCCATGGCTACAACCAATCCGGCTTTGCGAGCCGCGTCGATGCACGGTGCTGCGCCCAGAAGTTCCGGTGCGATGGTCAGAATGCGGGCGTTGCCGGAGGCTGAGTGCAAGAACTTTTCCAATAAATCCGCCGAGGGTAACTGGATCCATTCTTTGGGATGCACGCCGCGGCGGGCGGCGCTAATGAATGGGCCTTCGTAGTGAACGCCCAGCACTTCGGCTCGCGGTTCATCGGTTTCGTGCTGCGTGGCGATGAACCGAGCGATCCCTTCGACACTGCGGCAAATGTCGTCAGGGCTGGCGGTCACGGTCGTGGCCACGAACGAAGTCGTACCATGGCGAGCGATGGTGCGCGCGACCCCGGCCAGCGCTTCTTCAGTACCTGCCATCACGTCATGGCCGCCCGCGCCGTGAATGTGCACGTCCACAAATCCGGGTACCGCCGTCTGTGGAGCTGCGATTTCCTGCGCTCCCGGCGGGAGGCTCATGCCTTCCCGCGGGCCGATCGATTCGATCACTCCGTCGCGGATCAGAATTCCCGCGTCCGGGATCTCGGTAGTTGGGGTGAGCGCTCGAGCGGTGTGCAACAGAATTGTGTCCATGGGCAGTCAACATCGTAGCGGAATGCGCCGAAAAAGAAAAAGGGAGGGTTCTCTGGAACCCTCCCTGGGTGTGCCCCCTCAAGCGCTACAGCAAGAGGTTTACTGGCCAGACGTCGAAGTGCTTGCCGAGGCTGTGCCCGCCGCCTTCGGCACGCTCAAATAGCCCGACGCCGTGTTCTTCGATACTTTATTGACCACCAGTTCAAGCGCTGCGTGGCTTCCGCCGGTGTAAAAGAAGATGGGCTCGTTGACCGAGCGGTTCTTCTTTTCAAAGCTCTTGTCGTCCGCCAACACGTTGATGGTGTATTGGTTCTTCTTGGTGTTGGTGTCTTTCAGCTCCACCTGAATTGATCCGACTTTTGCGGCGCCGGATTTGCGCGTGACCGTGAACTCGAAATAATCGCGCTGGCCCATGCGGCGCAACTGATCGATTTCGTCGTGGTTGCGGGCAATCAGTGTGCCCATCTCGCTGCGAGCCATTTGGATGCTGTTTTTCGTTGCGTCGAGGTCGCTCTTTACGCCCGTGACATCGCCGTTCAGCTTGTTGACATCGTCGGTATTTGCCTTCGTCGCAAGCTGCGTGTTGACCGAGCTCTCCAGGCCACTTAATTTTTTGTCCACCGCGACCGTAGTCGCTTTGTTTTGCTTACGCGCGGCAACCAATTGCGTCTGCGTTAGGTTTAGCTTGTCGGTCACTACCCTCAAGTCGCTCTGCAACTGCTGGTTGATTTCGTCTTCCTTGGCGAGTCGCTGAGACAACGCGTCTGTCGACTGCTTGACCGATGTTTCGGTTGCCTGCTGGATGCTGTTTACATGATTCAGTGCACTCAGACCCACCCCGAGACCGAGGACCGAAACGCCGCCCAAAACCGCAACTGCCAATCCGACCCAGCGGGGCGCACCCGCGTTTGTGTGATAAACCGGTTCCTGAAAGTCACTCATAAGAACTTCCTCCCCTTTTGCGTCTTCCGCTTCTGCGTGCCAAAGGAAGGAGCATCTCGTACACCAAACACCCTATATGCTGTGGAAAAAATGATAATCCCAATCTCCAAAGTGGGTTGCACGGGAATAGGAGTCAAACGCGGGCCATGCTTATACGTACTAGTACCAGTAAAGATTACCCGGAGGGTGGAGCAACGGTAATTTTTGCTGCGAGGGAGCGCAAAGGTCCGGCGAGGGCAGGGGAAAAGCTAAGCTGCAAAGAAAGAAGCTGTGCATGTTTTGTGCACAGCCTCAAAGTACTGATTCAAAAATGATTAACTGCCTTGATCCTAAGCCGCCGTCCGCGCTCCGTCGGCGTCGAGAGTTCGTGCGGGTCCGAAATAGCGATCCAACGTGGTGTTAGCGGCCTCGAAGACCAGGTGGCAATCGCGGCACGCACCTAAATGGCGTTCGATCTCGCTTTCTACGGAAGGCGATAATTTACGCTCTAAATACCAACAAATCAGATGGATAGTGTCCTTACAGCTCATAATTCCCCGTCTCTCGGTGTCCTCCGGTTAGATTCCCGGACGCCATTTATCGGTGCACTTGATCGACCAAAGACTGCCCCAACGTACAGGCTATTTTAATGACTGCCGAATCAGCGGGTTGGAATGTGGTTGGCAAATGGAGCGCTCGTTTGGCTCTAAGTCCGGTAGGAATCTTTACACGTTGAATGGCGCGATTGTGCAAAAAACCGAAGTTCAAATCGTTTAGCGACTCGGCAAGACCGTCATCTGGCGAAGAGCGGCGATGCGCTCCTCGAGCGGCGGATGCGTGCTGAACCAAGAAGCTAATCCCCCACCGCCAAGGAGTGGTTTGACGATGCACAAAGCAGCAGTGGTGGGCGCAAGTGCTGTGGTCGGAATGCGCTGGTTGTAGGCCCCCAGCTTCTGCAGGGCGCTGATCAACCCGTAGGGTTGACCCACCATGCGCGCGCCGGTCTCGTCGGCGGAATACTCGCGCGTCCTCGATAGAAACAGCTGCAACATCAGTGCTGCAAAGGGCGCTAGAATCATCATCGCAATTGCAGCCAGCCCGCCTCCTTCGCGGTCATCGTCCCGGTCGCCGCCGTAGCCGCCGAAGATCATGCCCCACTGGGCCATGTGCGCCAGATAGGTGATGGCACCGGCAATGGTGGCGGCGATGGAGGTTGTCAGGATGTCGTAGTTGCGGACGTGCGACAGTTCGTGGGCAATTACGCCTTCCAGCTCTTCGTCGTTCATCAATTCGAGTAGACCCTGAGTTACCGCCACCGAAGCGTGCCGGGGGTTTCTGCCGGTTGCAAATGCGTTCGGCGCTTCCTCCGGAATTACGTATAGCTTCGGCACGGGCAAATTGGCTTTGGCCGCCAGACGTTCCATCACGGCATAGAGACGTGGGAGTTGCTCGCGCGTTACCGGTTGAGCCCCGCTGGTTTTCAACGCGATCTTGTCAGAGAAAAAATACGACACGGCGTTCATTACTACGGCGAACGCCAGCGCGATCTTCATGCCCGTTGGACCTGCGAGTGCGTCTCCGGCAACCACCAAAAGCACGCTCAACAGGATCAATAGAATGCCCGTTCGAAGAATTTTCATGAAACCACCAATTCCATCTTTTCGGAGTGCGCTTGGTCCCGCACAAGTCGCATCGAAAGTCTACTCGAAGTGCTGTGCTCCGCGTAGTAAACGCACAGCGCGCACCTGGCGAGGCGGGAGTCCGTTACGGAGTCACCGCCGCCGCCGCAACTGGCTTCGCTTTCGGGGCGCGCTCAAATCGCATGGCGTCTTTCTGCCCGTCGCGATCGACGCGAACCAGATCTCCGGGCAGAACTTTACCTTCCAGGATCTGCATGGCCAGCGGATCCTGGATCATGCGCTGGATGGTTCGCCGCAGCGGCCGAGCGCCAAACGCCGGATCGTAGCCTTCGCGTACGAGCAGCTCCTTGGCTGCAGGAGTCAGTTCGAGTTTGACCTGGCGCTCGGCGAGCAGCTTTTCCACCCCCTGCAGCAGCAAGCCTACGATGCGCTCCAAGTGTTCTTTGCCAAGCGGATTGAACATCACTATTTCGTCGATGCGGTTGATGAACTCCGGACGAAACGCGGCCCGCAGGGCGTCGAGTGCTTCCTTGCGCGCGCGTTCCGGGTTGGTCTTCGATAGCTCAAAAATCGCCGTCGATCCAACGTTGCTGGTCATCACCAACACCGTGTTGCGGAAATCGACGGTGCGTCCCTTGCCATCGGTTAAACGACCGTCTTCCAGGATTTGCAACAGCACGTTAAATACGTCGGGATTGGCTTTTTCGATTTCATCGAACAAAACTACGGAATAAGGATGCCGGCGTACTTGCTCGGTAAGCTGGCCGCCCTCTTCGTAGCCGACGTAGCCTGGCGGCGCGCCGATCAATCGCGACACGCTGTGTTTCTCCATGTATTCCGACATGTCGATGCGGATCATGAGCTTTTCGTCGTCGAACAAGAATTCCGCCAGAGCCCGCGCTAGTTCGGTTTTGCCGACACCGGTCGGACCGAGGAAAATGAACGACCCGATCGGCCGCTTGGTGTCGGACAAGCCCGCGCGGCTGCGGCGCACGGCGTTCGCCACACGCTCGAGCGCATCCTCTTGCCCGACGACGCGCTGCCGCAGCCGCTCTTCCATGTGGACGAGCTTCTGGGCTTCGCCCTCGAGCAACCGGCCCACCGGTATCCCCGTCCACTTGCTGACAAGCTTCGCGATGTCTTCCTCGTCGACTTCTTCCTTTAGCATCGGCGCATCTTTTTGAATCGCGGCAAAACGCTCTTCCGCTTGTTTCAGATCGCGTTCCGCCACCGCAATTCGGCCGTAGCGAATTTCTGCCACTTTGGCCAGCTCTCCAGCGCGCTCGTATCGTTGCTCTTCGGCACGAAGCTGTTCGATCTGCTCTTTCAGTTTGCGGATCTTACCAATAGCGTCCTTCTCCGCCTGCCAACGCGCCTTGCGGCCGCTGGAATCTTCGCGAAGTTTCGCCAGCTCTTTTTCTATTTGCTGACGCCGCTCTTTCGAGTGGGCGTCCTTCTCCTTCAACAACGCTTGGCGTTCGATTTCCAGCTGCATGATGCGCCGCTCGATCTCGTCAATTTCTTCCGGTAGCGAATCGATTTGCATGCGCAGGCTGGCCGCCGCTTCATCGATCAGGTCGATGGCCTTGTCCGGCAGGAAGCGGTCGGAAATATAGCGGTGCGAAAGGGTGGCTGCCGCCAGAATCGCCGCGTCTTTGATACGGACACCGTGGTGAACCTCGTATCGTTCCTTCAAGCCACGAAGAATCGAGATAGTGTCTTCGACCGTGGGCTCGTTGACCAACACCGGTTGAAACCTGCGTTCCAGTGCCGGGTCTTTCTCGATATATTTCTTGTATTCGTTCAGCGTCGTAGCGCCAATCGCCCGCAGTTCGCCTCGCGCCAACGCCGGCTTCAGGATATTCGACGCGTCCATCGATCCTTCCGCGGCGCCCGCACCCACCAGGGTGTGCAGTTCGTCTATAAACAGAATGATCTGTCCTTCCGCCTCGGTTATTTCCTTCAACACTGCTTTCAGACGCTCTTCAAATTCCCCGCGAAACTTTGCGCCAGCTACCAACGCGGCTAGATCTAACGCCACAAGCTTCTTCGTCTTGAGCACGTCGGGAACGTCGCCGGAGATAATTCGCTGTGCCAGCCCCTCGACGATGGCGGTCTTCCCCACGCCAGGCTCGCCGATCAAGACTGGGTTGTTTTTTGTGCGTCGGGCCAGAATCTGCATGACCCGACGAATCTCTTCATCGCGACCGATCACTGGATCAAGCTTTGACCTGCGCGCAAGTTCGGTCAGATCGCGCGCGTACTTCTCCAGGGCGGCATAGGTAGCTTCAGGATTCTGGGAGGTCACGCGCTGACTTCCGCGCAAACCGGTAAGCGCCTGCAGAATGGCTTCGTGAGAAGCACCGTGGCGTTTCAGCAATTGCCCGGCGGGGTCGCGGTCCTGTCCGGCGATCGCCAGGAACATGTGTTCTGTCGAAACATATTCGTCTTTGAAGTTTTCGGCTTCCTTGAAGGCACGTTCGAGCACGTCGTTGAGAGTGCGGCTCATGTTTTGTTGCGCAAATCCGGTGACTCTGGGCAGCCGGCTCATCTCGCGTTCGAGCTCTTGGGACAACTGTTCGCTGCGGATTCCCAAACGCGCCAGGAGCGGCGACACCACGCCGTCGGCCTGAGCGATCAGTGCCGCGAGCAAATGCACTGGCTCGATCTGCTGATTCTCATGGCTGGCAGCAACTTCCTGGGCGCTTTGCACCGCCTCTTGGGCCTTGACGGTCATTTTTTCAAATCGCAACATGATCTTTCCCTCTGCCGTTTCTCGCCGTTACCGAAACGGGGCTGGCAAGCTCGCCAGCCCCGCTATCGTTCCACAACAATGTTACTGGCAGCTGACTTATTTCGCGCCAGCCGCCGCAGCGGCAGCAACCGCCGGGGCACCGACATTCACCTTGATCTGTTTCGGCTTCGCTTCCTCACGCTTGGGAATTACCAGCGTCAACACGCCGTTTTGATAGTCGGCTTTGATGCCATCCGGGTTCACGGTGTTCGCCAGCGAGAAGCTGCGGCTAAATGAGCCGTAAGCACGCTCGATGCGCAGATAGTTGTCTTCGTTCACTTTCTTCTCAAACTTTCGTTCCCCGCGAATACTCAGAATGTTGTTCTCCACGCGAATGTCCAGATCCTTCGGATCGACTTCGGGTAGATCGGCCTTCACAACCAACTCATGCTCGTTCTCGTAAATGTCGACCGCCGGAGCCCAAGCCGTCAGGTTCGATTCCTGTCCGGCGTGCTCTAAAGTGTCATTGAACAAGCGATTGATCTGGTCCTGCAAAGTGGGTGTACCGCGAAAAGATGTAAGCGTTCTCATGTCCTGCAACCTCCATCATCTGGTGTCGTTTGATATCTAACTGCAAAGCGATCATAAAATCTAAGTCTATGATTGTCAAGTACTCATTTCCACCGTAGTAGATTGTCGTTTAACATTAATAAAATGTGGTAGTTACGTAGAAATAGCCAAGGCCGTATCGCCAGCTTCAGTGGGCTATTAAGCTCATGCTAAAGCCTTCCAGGGTCCTCAAAAGGGGATTGCTGTTAAACTTCGCCGCATGCGCCTTGATGAGCTCGATTACCACCTCCCCTCAGAGCAGATTGCGCAGCGCCCTCTGCACAACCGGGACGCGTCGCGCCTTCTGACCCTGAGATGCGACACGGGTGAATGGGGAGACCACCTTTTTTCGGAGCTTCCGGCCCGTTTGCGCGGTGACGAGCTGTTGGTACTCAACAACACCCGAGTCATCCCAGCGCGCCTGTTCGGCCGACGGGCTGGAACGCGCTCCCAGCCACCATCGAAAGCAACCAGGTCCGAACACTTGACGGGCAAGGTTGAAGTCCTTCTGACGCGCCAACTCGCGCCCGGCGTCTGGCAAGCATTGGTGCGTCCTGGACGGAAACTGCAGAAAGGCGAGCGGGTGCTTTTCGGGGAAGGCGAGCTGGAAGCGGAAATCATCGCGCGCGGTGAATTAGGTCTGCGAACGTTGCAGTTTGTTTCGAAGGACGGACACTCCATTGAAGAGCACATCGATCGCCTGGGCCACATTCCGCTGCCACCGTACATCGATCGTGCCGACGAACCGGCGGATCGAGATCGCTACCAGACGGTCTTCGCGAAACATCCCGGCGCCATCGCGGCCCCCACGGCGGGCTTGCACTTCACACCGGAGATTCTGGAGCAGATTCAGCAGCGTGGCGCGGAGATCTGCGAGTTGACACTTGACGTCGGTTTGGGAACATTCCAACCGATCCATACCGAGACGCTCGAAGGTCACGCCATGCATGCCGAGTCCTACGAAATTCCGGAGCCGACCGCAGAATGTATTCACGATGCCCGCGCCGCCGGTCGACCGATTCTTGCCATTGGTACTACCGTTGTACGCGCACTGGAAGCCGCCGCTTTGCGAGCTTCGGAACTACGTTCGCCGAAGCTGCTTCTGAGCGGAAAGGCGGAAGCACGGCTGTTTATTCTCCCCGGATTCCGCTTTCGCGTGGTTGATGCGCTTTTGACGAACTTCCATCTTCCGCGTTCTACCCTACTGTCGCTGGTGTGCGCGTTTGCTGGGCGCGAACATGTGCTGGCAGCCTACCAGCACGCGATCGCCGTGGGCTACCGTTTCTATAGTTATGGGGATTGCATGCTGATTCGTTGAAGGTCGCGGCTTAATGCGAAGCACTTCAGCTTGTATGACAACTCGCGCTAAGCCAGCCCACGGCAGCTAAGGCCGCGCGAGAATAAGCGGGGCGTACGTCGCGCCCTCCCCACCTCACTGCGGCTTAGAATCCGTGGAGTACAAGAACGAACAAGGAGACCGCTAAACCGCACGGCCTCCTTTTTCGCGCGATCGAAGAAAGTTCCGCGCTTGCCGACTACTCGCTGAAGATGAAAACGCGCTTCTGACCCGAGAAGCGCACTTCGGTGACCTGGCCTTTGTCGCTCAATAGAACGGCGTCGTAGAGCGATTTTGTATCGCGCTCTTCCCAGCGACCTTCGCTTTCGGCGACGACCTGTTTGCCCTTTTCTACCGTGGCTTTGGTGCCGTCAATCAGCAAGCGATATTCACCCGCCTGCAGATCCGCTTTACCGACTTTTGCTGCCGATGGGATGTTGATTGTCTTGCTGATCGGCTTCGCGAAGACGGGTACCGCCAGCGCGACAACCGCAAGCAGCACGATACTCCGAAGTAATGATTGGGATTTCATGCGTGTCAATTCCTTTCCGTCGAGATCGAGTCAGCCGCAGACCACCTGCAGCAGGACAGACAGAGTTGACACGCGGGCACAGGGACGAGTAAATTTCCCCGAACGACACTTTCTCTTCCTGGACTAACGGCCGGAAAGAATGCGTGTCATGGCCCCGCGGCTGCCACCGCGGGGTTTTTCTTGAAGTTCTCTGGCTGACCTACGGCAGCCCTGCTTTCCGGCTGCACTCGTATAGACGAAGCGCACTGCGTGAATGTTTCGTCGTTCGGATAAGATTCTTTGCTTTAATTGTCACGTATGTGTCATCCGACAGTGTTCGCTCCCGGACCGTTGTGACGTTTTTTGCTCAAATTTTCATAGAAATTAGAAATTCCGGAGACAATCTGTCAGCGTGCTGACTATTTCTGGTCATTTTCACAACCGCCTGCAATCCCGCCGTGCATCGGCGCGTGTGTTCATTTATACTCGGTTACTCTTTTTGGATACCCTGGATGCGAATTCTCGTTCTTAGCGACATTCACGCCAATTCGACTGCGCTTATTGCGGCCCTAGAAATGGCCAAAGACCGCTGGGATCACATCGCGTGTCTGGGTGACGTCGTGGGGTATGGGCCGGATCCGAACGAAGTAACCACCATGATTCGCGAACTGGGCGCGCGAACCATTCGTGGCAATCATGACAAAGCCGCTACCGACCTGATGGAAACGCACGATTTCAATCCTGTCGCCAAAGCCGCGGTTGATTGGACGCGTTCGCAGCTTTCTCCTGAAAATCTGAAGTGGATTTCGGAACTGCCTTCCGGGCCGCTGGAGACAGATGGCGTGGTGCTGGTGCACGGCGCGTTTCAAGATGAAGATGAATATGTATTCACGCCTGCGCAAGCGCTGGAGGGATTACTCGATTCCACAACTGCGGTCACTTTCTTCGGCCACACGCATCATCAGGGCGGATTCTCGTACGAGAATATGAATTCGCATCTGGAAGTACTCAACATCCATCCGCGCGCTTCGGAGTCTTTCGCTCCGCTGCGCATCGAACCGAAGCGGCGGTATTTGCTCAATCCGGGCTCGATCGGTCAGCCACGCGACGGTGATCCACGCGCAGGCTTCGCTATCGCTGACCTGGAGCACCAGATCGTTGAATTCTGGCGAGTTCCGTACGATATTGCCGGGGTCCAAGCTCGAATGCGCGACGCCCAGTTGCCCGAGCCTCTGGTGCAGCGCCTTGTGGTAGGGCGTTAAACTGTAACGAGTCACACCACAAAATACCTAGCGCAACGCAAAACGTGCGAAACTTCCGTGGTGAGTTCATGCACGAAGATCCTCAAATCGAGATTCGTGAACCTTCGCAGCCGGATCGCGGACGCTTCAACTTCGCACTGATCCTGGCCGTTGTTGCGGTGCTGGTCACTGTAGGTGCGCTTTTTTTCTTGCCTGGCCGTCAATCACCGCCCGGAGCGGCACCTCCGGGAACGCATTTTGCTTTCGGCGCAGCGGAGCACGCGTACGCGTCTAGGATGCGCATCGAAAATATCGCTCTCAGTCGCGCTGAAAATTTTCTGCATCAGGAAATCACCACGCTCTCAGGTGAATTGGTCAATGGCGGCGACCGCGCACTGCGCGGCGTCGAAGTAACCATCGAGTTTTCTGACGATTTGAATCAAATCGCGCTGCGGGAAGCCCGTCCAGTCTTGACTCCGGTTGCAGCTCCGCTGGCTGCCGGAGAGCGGCGCGGATTCGAGGTCTCGTTCGAACACATTCCCGCTTCCTGGAACACACAGCAGCCGGCTGTTCGGATCAGCGGGCTGCAGTTCCAGGCCTTAACCAGATACTAAGACCTATACGTTACTGCTTGACTAGAATGCGCGTGGAACTCACCGCCGATCTCGGCGCTTGCCTGCGCCAACTCGCTTCAGAATCGGTCGAAGTCCGCGGGAACGGCGCCCCTCGGCGGCAACCTTTATCGACGCAGCGCCAGATTGCGCCCCCGGCGCCACCTTCAGCCGGGCAATTTTCCACGATATGGATATTCACCGGAATAGAATTGCAGCTTGCGGCTTCATCGAACCACCGACGCGTTGCTGCGCCATCTTGAACAAGAGATCGAAATAATTGGCGTAGAAATCGCGGAAAGTTGGCGCCGCGGCGTGCGTGTCGTCATGCGACAGTAACAATCGCTCGCCAAGTCCGTATCATTTGACTCTTCCGCGCTCCATTTTTCCCTTGAAGAAATGACAATTTTTCTACTTGCCCAGCACCCGAGAGAGGTACAATGCTTCGTCCCGAAACGCAGAGGCACATCGTGAACTTTTCGGCCATCATTCGCCGCACCGGCGAGGTTTCCATCGTAGACCTCACCGGACAACTAACTTCATTCGCTAGCGGCGCGTTACGCGACACCGTCGGCGGGCTTATGAGGCAGGGACGCAAGAAAATTGTCCTCAACGTCCATGGATTGCTTTACTTGGATAGCTCCGGCGTGGGTGAACTCGTGAACTGCTACATGAGCGTGATCAAGCAGGGCGGCGAAATGAAAGTCGTGGGGCTAACCCCAAAGGTTGAGGAAATCCTTAAGATCACGCAGCTCTACCGAGTCTTCCAGGAATTTCACGACGAAGAAACCGCATTGCAAAGCTTCCCCGAGAACCGCAAAAAAGAAAGCGCGTAGTTGCTCGAATGCGGCGCTAACGTGCAGCCGGGTTCATTCTCTTGAGCGAAGATTCCCGGGAACACCGGGCGCGAAAAAATCGGCCCTAAAAGGAGAGAAGCAGCTAAGGTTTTGGCCTTAACTGCTTCCCGGGGTGTGTCCTCGAAGTGGTTAGTTACTAGTATAGATGCTTCTCGCCTTAAAAGGTTTCCTTTTTCGGTTAATATTTTTTAACTTCCCGCAATCCGAAATATTGCTAGTAAAACAGGTACTTACGCCACCGTTCATCCCGGTGACCAATCAATCGCATGAGCTGACGGGAGGTATGCAGTGTGAACGGCCGCGGCCGCCGCGCCAATTTGAAGCCGGCTTCCTCCGGTGTGCGGTCGCCCTTGCTGTTGTTGCACCGGTAACAGCAGGCCACCAGATTCTCCCACGAAGAGCGCCCGCCCCTCGACCGCGGGACTACATGATCCAGTGTTAGCTCGGAGCCAGGAAACACCCGGCCGCAGAACTGGCAGGTGTTGCGATCTCGCAGCAAAATATTTTTCCTGGAAAGCGCCCGGCTCTGTTGCGGGATATGCCGGTAGGCAAGTAGGCGGATCACCGAGGGAACCCGGTGCGCATGCGCCGACGAGTGCACCTCTGTGTTGTGAAGTTCTTCCGCTTGAGCCACGCCCTTCAGCATCAGCACCATGGCGCGCCGTACAGCCGTAACGTTAATAGGCTCGTACGTGGCGTTCAGGACCAGAACAGGCTCCTGCATCAGCGACGCGCGTCGCAACGGAATTGAATTGTGGATTCTACTGCCCGCGGGACCCTCGGAGCCGGGCACAGCCGCTCCGGAAGCTTGGGGGGTATGGTGCCCCCGGGATTCGACCGGTTCTCGCCGTCGTGCGCTCATCGCGCTCCCTCAAGGGTACTACAACTTACTAAAACTCGTCCGAGTAACCTTTAACCAGGTGTCTAACGGTTCGGAACCGTAGTGCCCATTGCCGATCTAGCTCCGGCGTCCTAGCAATGCCCCGGCAGAGGCATCCAGCTTGGCTCCCCTCGTCTTTACATCATCTACCAGTAAGACGCGTAAATTGTCAACTTGGCTGCCCGGACGCGTGGCAAAAGCGCCACGGACCGACTCCCAGCACTCCGATGGGCCTGAGCGTACGTTTGTCCAGCCTCGGTCTCGCAGGCATCAACAAGACGGCCCCGGCCGCTTCGCCAGGGGGGCGATCAGGTCGTTCTGTTTGCAGCCCCGCTCGCGCTCGCGCCTGCCGGCGAAGGGACACCGCAACGACCAAGTCGACGTGTAGCGCTCCGTTTCCCGGCACAGCCGCGAGCTTGGCTGCCAAATCCGCCGCCCAGCGGGGCGATGCCCTCAAACTTGTGCAGGCAAATCTCGTATACGTCCGGTGGCAATGCGGGGAAGAAAGCCAGACACCCCCAGTAACTCGGCACGCACTCGCAGACCCGCGGGATAAAACACGCTGACGACCGTATCGCTCACTACCGTGAACCAAGCGCCCAGCCGATTTCCGACATGGCCGCGCTCGGTCTTTCCAATAGAAGCCTACTCTTATTCGCCAGATAAACATATATATTAATTTAAGTAACAGTTATCATTGCATAGATTGCGCCGACATTGTCGGCCGCGCCGGCAAAGCGAGGCCCATTTCTGGATGCTGCGCCGTTTGGAGCGGGGCGGCGACAACGGAATACGAGCCCGCCGTGTCTGTTAGAGCACGGAACGCACGCCAGATGCCACCCACTGACCCGTCCCCGCATCCCAAGAAACGACTGGCCGAGAATTCAGCAATCTCGGTTACAATAAGTGTTGGGGACGATCAAGAAGCGATTCCCCCATTCCAATAAGGACGTACGCTGCAAAATATGCCCGTACCTATCTCACAAGCCTGGACGGTAGCAACCTACGTCCTGAAGCAAAAACTCAAGGGTCGCAAGCGCTATCCGTTCGTCCTCATGCTGGAACCGCTATTCCGCTGCAACCTGGCGTGCGCCGGATGCGGCAAAATCCAATATCCCGCACACATCCTGAAGACAGAACTCAGCCCGGAACAGTGCTTCAAGGCTGTGGACGAGTGCGGCACCCCGATGGTGTCCATCCCCGGCGGCGAACCGCTGATGCATTCCCAAATCGACAAAATCGTCGATGGCCTCGTGGAGCGCAAGAAATATATTTATCTCTGTACCAACGCTTTGCTCCTTAAAGAAAAGCTACACCTGTTTAAGCCGAGCAAATATCTGACGTTCTCCGTGCACGTCGATGGTCAGCGCGAGCACCACGATTTTTCGGTTTGCCGCGAGGGCGGCTACGATCAGGCCATCGAAGGCATCCAGGAAGCGGTCAAGCGCGGTTTTCGCGTCACCACCAACACCACGCTGTTTGATGGCGCCGATCCGAACAGCGTTCGCGCCCACTTTGATGAGATGATGCAGCTTGGCGTCGAGGGCATGATGCTTTCGCCCGGGTATTCCTACGATAAAGCCCCGGATCAAAAGCACTTCCTAGGCCGCGCGCGAACCCGCCGCCTTTTCCGCTCGATTCTTTCGAACCGCAAGGCCAGTTGGCGCTTCAATCAGTCGCCGCTCTTCCTCGAATTCTTGATGGGCAAGCAGCAATATGCCTGCACCCCCTGGGGCATGCCGACGTACAACGTATTCGGCTGGCAAAAACCCTGCTACCTGCTCCAGGACGGGTATGCCGACACTTTCCAGGAGTTACTAGACGCCACGGAATGGCAAAATTACGGCACCGAGTCAGGAAATCCCAAGTGCGCCAATTGCATGGTACACAGCGGTTACGAAGCCAGTGCAATGGACCATACCTTCAGCGGTTTGCGTGGGCTGTGGGCTGCAACCAAGGCGAACTTCTCCACCAAGTACGAAGATCCAGATGCAATCGCGCTCCTAAATGAACCCGTCAAGCCCGTGCATGCTTTCAACCCACTGGTGCAAATCAGCAGCTCGGACAATGCCCAGATGGAAGAGACACGCGCGTGAGCGCCCCGAGTCACGCCGAACGTAAGAGTGGGTCAAAGGCCGCCCTCGATCCCGACAAACTGGAAGTCGCCCCCGGAACCGCCCGCCAAACCGTGGAAGGTTGGGTGCCCGAACTCGCCACCGAAGACGAACTTCGCTCCGCTCTCGAGCAAGCGTTCGATTATCGCGGCGACGTAACCATCACCCGTAAAGATGGCACCCAGATCGAAGGTTACATTTTCGATCGGATCGCGGGCTCAACTCTCGGCGCGTCTTTCGTTCGCCTGCTCCCCAAAGATTCAAACCAGCGACTCAAAATCGCCTATGCCGATATTGCGGCACTCGCCTTCTCCGGCCGCGATCCTGCCGCAGGTAAAAGCTGGGAAGCCTGGGTCCGAAAGTACTGGGCCAAAAAGTCCACAGGACAGGGCGATGCAAGCCTTGAGCCCGACTCTTTGGAGTAGGCACTTTGCACCCTCTCCGTTTTGCATAAGACGCTCTCTAACGCCCGATAACATAAGTATTATCAATGACTTAAAAGCGCATCACCTGCTAGAACACCCTCTCTCCAAGCGTGGACAAAACCCCCTTTTCGTGGTACCATTTTCAAGCATTTGTTGCTCTTGTACTACCTTTTGACCCGCTCAAAAGGCGCTGCAAGGTGGAAGTTTGCGGCATTTTTGCGGGACGAAGGCGTCACGATCTTGGGATATTGGGGGCGTTCGCCGTCAGCAGTAGCCAGGAAACGCGACCAAGAGACGCAAAGCAATTCCAACTTGAGGTGTGGTAGCGGTGAAGGAACAAGGCACAGTGAAGTGGTTCAATGCTTCAAAGGGCTATGGCTTCATCCAGCGGCAAACAGGAGAGGATGTTTTCGTCCACTTCTCGGCCATTCAGATGGACGGCTACAAGTCGTTGAATGAAGGCCAGGCAGTGGAATTTGAAGTGAAGAAAGGCCCGAAGGGCCTTCAGGCAGAGAACGTAACCAGCCTCTAGCCTGTCGATTCGGGTGTCCCGGCAATAGCGTCCGGGCAACACCGGGACACCGATTCAGGATTCTTGATTCAAGGTTTTTCCCGCGTCGAGTGAGTGATCCAGGAGGATATTGTGCAATCAATGCAAGAAGGTCAGACGATCAAGCATGAAGTATATGGACTTGGAGTGGTTACCGCATCCGATCAAGAACGCACTGCTGTGGACTTCGACGACCACGGACCTAAGCTCTTCGTCACCAGCATCATGACGGCCGAACTCATCGGCGAAGCCCCTGCCACGCCGCCGAAGACAAAGCGGCGCCGCAAGGCCTCCACCGCAGCCAAGGCCGCGAAGAAAGCGGCTACTGCAGCGGCCGCCACAGCCGCAGCCGCCCGCGCCTAAGCTCCGACCCGGTTGAAGTATTCGACGCCCCTGCGCCCGTTGGGTTCAGGGGCGCTTTCTTGCGCAGCGCTCCCCATTACCTGTTTGTGCCCTTTCGCGTTCAACCGCGTTGACAGTGCAACAGATTGACCTTCAGTATGAAAACAGGATCCATCTCCCGGATTATTGTGTCAGCCCCCAGTTCGTCTGTTGGAGCGGAAAATGAAATCCACAAACCTCGGTCGAGCCCTGGGATTCTGTGGTGTGTGCGCACTGCTTGTTGGAGCGGCGATACCCGGCGACGCGCAAAGCACACCCGGCGTTAGCGAAAAAGAGATTCTGATTGGTTCGTGCTCAGCACTCGAAGGCCCCTCGAGCCCCTTGGGCACCGAAACCGTAGCTGGCGCCAAAGCCTACTTCTCTGTGGTCAACGACGAAGGGGGCGTGCACGGCCGTAAACTGCACCTGATCTCTTACGACGACAGTTATGATCCCGCCAAGACGCAAGCCTGCTTTGACAAACTTTTGGCCGACAAAGTCTTTGCGCTGGGATTTTTCGTCGGCACGCCTACCGCCGTGAAATACCTTCCGCTGGCGGAAGAAAACAAGATTCCCCTGGTAGGCCTGTTCACCGGCGCACAAACCTTGTACACGCCGCTGCGCCACTGGGTCGTGAATGTACGCGCCTCTTACTTTGACGAAACCCGCGAACAAATCGACGGCATGTGGAATGCTCTCGGCTACAAGAAGATCGGCGTAATTTATCCCGACGACGCTTTCGGCGCCGCGGTGCTCGATGGGGTGAAAGAAGCGCTGAAGGGTCACGACGCGGAGCCCAGTGCCGTGGCGTCTTACCAGCGTCAGACGGCCAAAGCGGACGCGGCCATCAACCACGTCCGGGCTGCGGATCCGCAAGCTGTCGTGATTGTGGGGCCGCCCAACACCGTAGCTCCAATCCTGAAGCAAGCCCACAGCGCCGGCTGGAAGCCGCTATTCCTGACGGTCTCGTTCGTCGGCACCGAAGAATTGATCACCCAAGCGGGGGCCGACGCGGACGGCATGGTTGTCACGCAGGTTGTGCCGCCGTACTACCTCACCGACCTCAAAACGGTTGCGCTGTATCGTCGCGCGCTTACGCAATATTTGCCCGCGGAGCGGCCGAATTTCGTGAGCCTCGAGGGATTTGTTGATGCCATAGTCCTGGTCGAGGGTTTGAAACGCGCCGGCAAGGACCTGACGCGCGAAGGGTTGATTCGCGGTATCGAGTCTGTCCACCAGTTGGACCTCGGGCTCGGACCGCAACTCAAACTGGACTACTCGGCCAAGGACCATAAAGGTTTCGATCACGTAATCCCCTCGGTCATTCGGAGCGGCCGGCCGGTGCCGTTCACCGATTGGGCTACGGTCGCGCCAAAATAGAAAAATCGGTAAGGTCGAGCAGCTAGAGGGAAAGTATGAGCGCTTGGCCCCAGCACGTAAGACGGGAAGCAGCAGGAAATTTCGAGGACTAGCTCAACGCGGATTCCGTTTGTTCGAACGCGTGGTACGAAGAGCGGACGAGCGGCCCGGCCTCGACGTGCTTGAAGCCCATAGCTTCGCCGCGCTCCTTGAGCTGTGCAAATTCGTCAGGATGGACGTAGCGCACGATCGGCAAGTGTTCGCGGGTGGGTTGTAGATATTGCCCCAAAGTAAGAATGTCGGTTCCCTGAGCTGCGAGATCCTGTAATGTAGCCAGCACTTCGTCTTTCTCTTCGCCGAGCCCTAGCATCAGACCCGTCTTGGTCGGGATCTCGGGATGCGCCTGCTTGGCGCGGCGCAAGAGTTCCAACGACCTCTCGTAGAGCGCCCCCTTGCGCACCTGTCGGTACAATCGCGGCACCGTCTCCGTGTTGTGATTCAACACGTCAGGCTTGGTCGCCAGGACGACGTTCAGGGCCTCCCAATCGCCGCGGAAATCTGGGATCAGCACCTCGATCTTACAGCCCGGTACGCGACGCCGGATTTCCTCAATCGTGCGCGCAAAGATGTGCGCCCCGCCATCCTTCTGATCATCGCGGTTGACAGACGTAACCACCGCGTATCGCAATCCCATCCGCGCAACCGCTTCGGCAACCCTATGAGGCTCCTCCTCATCCGGTGGACCCACCGGCTTCCCCGAAGGCACCGCGCAAAACCCGCAGGCCCGCGTACAGATGTCGCCCAGGATCATAAAGGTGGCGGTGCCATGTTCCCAGCACTCGCCCATGTTCGGGCAGCGCGCGCTTTCGCAGACGGTGTGGAGGTCGAGCGTGCGCATGATGCGCTTCAAGTTCTGATACCGTTCCCCGCCAAAAAACTTCACGCGCAGCCAGTCCGGACGTGGATGCACTCCCGGCGAAGGCAGCGGCACGACGGGCGAAGTGCTCGAAATGATGTTGAACGGTGAGGCCATGCTAGCTTTGCTCAAAAAGCCATTTTACGCACATCTTGCGCGTCACACAAACATCGGCGCCGGACAAACGGCAACAGGTAATCAGCCAAGTATCAGTAGACTCTGCGCCTACTGCTTGAGCCAGGGCTGAAGCCCGGCCTTCCAAGGACGGGGATGCTGGGAAGAGGCACGAACAATTGCGAAGCAGCTTGCGGAATGCCGGAGCCGCAGGGTTGCCAATGGCAATGACTTGTTTGGAAGATGGACTGATTACAACGGCTGCCGCGACGACCTCACAAAGTCACGCAGTACCGTTACGTTCGGCCCGTAGGCTCCAATGCGGCCCGCATCTACCGGCAGACCAAGGCGCTCGGCAAGATCGAGATCCACTCCGGCATCGTCCAGTTCCGACAAGCTAAAGCCCTGCGCCGGCAGTACCCGGTTCAACCCAGTCGGGTAGATCGGGCGTGGCGGCCGGTGCCGCTGCCATGGCCGGCGCGCCAGTTCGTAGAATTGTTGCCAATCGCGTTTGTGCCAAGTCGTCATTTCGTTCACGCTGTTCCGCTGCTCACTCTTAATACGTTCTTCGATGCCTCGTTGGATGCTCCATCCCTCTCGATGGTGGCACGCCGATACCTCAGGGCGGCCCGGCAAAATCCTGTAGACGGCTACAAACTCTCGCCAAGCCTGCTAACGATATACGCCTGCGCAAGCATGACGAGACATTTCCTCGCCCACTGTTTCAAACCCGTTACCGGGTTAATTGTTTCGCGTCCCTTTGCTTTGGCTGCCGTACTGCCGCTTCGCCTGGAACCTGGAGGGTGACCTGTCGATCATTTTGTTCCCGCGAAGCCGCCAATTGCGCGTGTATACTACGCGTGTAATTCCCAACTTGCCAGCAGAAAGAAGTTTTGCCTTTTCCCCCGCTCGGCCGCGCCACAACTTGAACGGCGCCATGGAGCCGGCTAGGAGTGCTTTCCTATTTTAAATCGCGGAAACGTGCAGCCCGGTCCGGGCCATACCTAGCAGGATAAAAAGACGCGCTGAAACAGCGCCCGCCGTCGTTCAACGAAACCTCTCTATTCCTTAAAGCGTGGAGGAGGCCGAATCTTGGCACACAACTACCGCGTAGGACTTCTGGGAAGGTAGCTAAGCGGCCCTCAGGAGGTGAGCCGCATTCTGAATCGAGCCCAAGCCCGCCAGGGGCAGGCTTACTTACCAGCGATTGCCACGGTCGCCGCGATCTCCACCACGATCACCGCCACGTCCGCCGCCACCGCCTCCATGACCTCCGCGTCCGCCGCCACCGCCACCGTGGCCGCCCCGCCCACCGCCGTAACCCCCGCCGCCTCCGCTGCCGCCACGACCACCGCCGCCACCGCCGGCGCGTTCGGCTTGCGGCCGCGCTTCATTCACCACTAGGTTCCGCCCACCGAAATTCTGGCCGTTCAACGAGTTAATCGCCCGGTCCGCATCTTCGTCACTGCTCACCTCGACGAACGCGAACCCGCGCGACTGCCCCGTAAAACGATCGCGGATCAGATTTACACCGGAGGGGGTTACACCGATTTGCGAGAACCACTCATGAAGCTGATCATCCGTCGCCGAAAACGGAAGATTCCCAATGTAGAGCTTCTTCACCTGCCTACTCCTTCTGCCCGGAACCCAGTTGTCGAGTCGCGGAGCGCGCCGAAGAGACGTGCGTCGTACACGGGCAGTCCGGGTAGCCCAGCCACCACGGGCGCGAGACAGGCGCTTCAGCGGTCAAGGGCATGGTCTCGAAAATTAACTGCTTTTGCAACCGGAAAGACTTTTGCTGCACGCGCACACAGGGCCACTTGGCTTGGAGTTTGTACGCTCGAGGTGTGCGCGGCCCTCGCGCCTGCGCCGTTGGTCCCGAATGGTGATAGGATGCGCTCCAATTACCGTCTTGGGCGCTCCCCACCGTCAGTGAGGCTTTCATGCGCGGCACGATGATGGATTTTCCGTTGACGCTGCCGACCCTGCTCGATCGCGCCGGAAAGCTTTTTGACCGTGTCGAAATCGTTTCCCGCCGGCCGGACCGCTCCATTACCCGCTCGAACTACGGCGCATTTCACCGTCGGGCCCGCCGACTGGCGTCAGCGCTGACGAAGCTTGGGCTGCAACCCGGCGATCGCGTCAGTTCCATGATGTGGAATCATTCCGGCCACCTGGAAGCCTTCTTCGGGGTGCCCTGCGCCGGCGGCATCCTGCAACCCCTGAATCTGCGCCTTCATCCTCAGGAAATCGCGGCGATCAAAAAGCACGCCGGCTCGCGGTTTCTCATCGTCGACGACGTGCTCCTCCCCGTCTATGAAAAATTCCGCGAAACCGCCCGTTTCGAACGCGTGATCGTCGTGCCCTACGGCGGTGGTGAGATTCCGTCCGGCTTCCTCAACTACGAGGACTTGCTTGCGAACGCCAGCGATGACTTTTCGTATCCCAAGATCGACGAAAACGACGGTGCGGCGATGTGTTTCACTTCCGGCACCACCGGATTTTCGAAGGGTGTGATTTATTCGCATCGCGCCCTGGTATTGCATTCCTTTGCCTGTGCCATGGCCGACGCTTTCGCTATCAGCCAACACGATATCGTTCTGCCCGTCGCTCCCATGTTTCATGCCAACGCCTGGGGAATACCGTATGCCGGGGTTATGGTAGGCGCCAGGCTTATTCTTCCCGGCCCGTGCTTGGAACCCGAATCCGTTCTCGATCTGATGGAGCAGGAACATGTTACCGTCGCGGCCGGCGTGCCCACGGTGTGGTTAGGCGTACGCTCCGCCCTCGAGAGAAACCCTGGCCGCTGGAAATTTTCCTCCGTCCGTATCGTTTGCGGGGGCACCGCGCCCCCCGTCGGTCTGATGCGGGCGCTTGATAAGCTTGGCCTCCACATCATGCACTTGTGGGGAATGACGGAAACCACGCCAATCGCAACGGTCGGCAAGCTAAAAGCTCATATGCGTGATTGGAGTGAAGACGCGCAATACGAAGTGCGCAGCAAGCAAGGCTGGCCCACCCCCTTCGTTGAGCTCCGCGTGATGCGGCCGCAGAACCCTGAAGATGAGTCCGATGGCAGGATGATGGAAGCGCCGCGCGACGGAGAAACTCCGGGCGAGCTCGAAGTTCGCGGACCATGGATTGCCGGTAGCTACTACAATTCTCCCGACCAATCCCACCGCTGGACCGCCGACGGCTGGTTCCGCACCGGAGACGTCGCCAACATGGACGACGAGGGCTTCATCAAGATCGTCGACCGCGCCAAGGATCTTGTAAAATCCGGCGGCGAGTGGATCAGCTCCGTCGATCTCGAAAACGCCCTGATGGGCCATCCCGCCGTAAAAGAAGCCGCGGTCGTCGGCGTCCCTCATCCAAAGTGGCAAGAACGCCCGTTAGCCGCGGTGGTCCTGAAAGACGGCGCCAAGGCCACCCCCGAGGAACTGCGCAGCTTCCTAGCGCACTCCTTCGCCAAATGGCAGCTCCCCGACGCCTTCGTCTTCCTCCCGGAAATCCCGCGCACCAGCGTGGGCAAATTCAAAAAAATCGCTCTCCGCGCCCAATTCGCAAATTGGAATTGGGACTAGCAGCGGCTCGGTGCGGGATTAACCCTTTGCTCTAGCGAAGCAGGTTGCCGAAAAGCCGCGGAATCGCCGCTGTGCTAGGCTTTTCTCAGATGAAGACGAGCAAACTCGCCCTTATTCCTGCCTTGTTCGTTTGCGGAACGTCGCTCTGTGCTGGAATCGCCCGCTCACAAACTACTGATCGCATCTCGACCTTTACGAGTCGGATCACCGTGGATCGCGATCGCACCCTGCACGTCCAGGAGCGCTTCGAAATTACAAACGATCAGGGTGTTTTCGACAACGGCTTTCATCGAAGGTTGCGGATCAAACCCACCGGTCCTCACAGGTTCAAGGTCGGTTCGTTTGAATCGATCCGCGTGATCGTTGACGGACAGGACACCGACTTTCATGGAATCCAGGATGGCCAACGATTCGATATCGGAGTTGCGGCCGGTACCGCCTCTCTGTCACGCGGTAGTCATGTACTTGAGCTCAGTTATACGGCGAAGCATCAATTCACGATTTATGATGGTTACGAAGACCTTAATCAAGACGTAAGCGGGGAGTGGCCGGTCCCGATCGAACAAGCCCATGTGGAGCTGAATTTTCCTGAAGGGTTTCCTCCACAGGCTGGAATAAGCGCGGACACCGGCACCGATTCCGATTTTAATTTTGACTGTGTGCGGACCGACCTGCCTTCGGGCATGAGGTTTCAAACTACGCACGTTCTGTCACCAGGGAAGCGCTTGTTCGTTTCCGCTCGTTTCCCGCACTCGAGCTACTTTGTCACAAACTCAAAAGAAGCCGGCTTTCGCGCGGTGCTCCAAAATCATCCCGGACTCGTTCCCTCATTGGTAGCCGTTTGCGGTTCAATCGTTTTGGCTTTGGCTGGATTCACGGTTTGGCGACGATCGCCTGGTTCCCCTTCGGCCAGCAGCGTTGACACCAGCCCTCCACCTGTTTTTTGGCGTGAAGTTCTAAAGCTGTACCGCTTTCCGATCGTGATGTTTGCGCTCGCCATCGTTCCCGGGCTCAATTTCACCTATTCCGGTCACGGCGGCCCCAGTTGGTTCCTTGTGCCACTGTGCTTTCCATGGGTGATCGTGCGTATACTCATCAAAATTGCGAAGGGACCGGAGGAATCCCGGAGGTGGTACAAGAGGTTCTTCAAAATAACCATTCCTTCTTACATTGCAATCGCTCTTCCACTGTCTTGGGTCGCGGTAACCTCCATTCGCATGGCTTTCGGCTTGCCCGTTTCTACGTGGGGTTTTTTTGCGCTTATGGTGTCTCCTTTCCCTTGGTGGTATTTCAGCTGATTTCTACTGGTTCGCCCAACCTCGAATCGCTGTCCGCCCTTGGCATGTGTCTGTTTCCGCTTTCCCCCATAGGCCGAAGCGGCGATTTCCACATCGGAAATGACAAATTTATACAAGTAATTATTTATAAGATGGGTAGTCGAGGCGATCATGAGTCGTGCTCATCTCCCAAATTCGCGCCGAACAGTTCCTACCCGCAATTTACTAAGTGCTTCAGAATGCGCAGTTACAGAAAAAGGCGGGGGAAATGCTAACCAGCCCTCGGTCCCACTTCGAGCTGGCCTGGCTGCACCCGGTTTCGACCTTCCACCGTCGACTTCGGCTTTGCGTCGACCACTGTTTCCACCGGTACGTTGCCGGTCACCCGCTCCGGCTAGGTACGATACGACGCGTTGATGCGGACGTACTCGGCGGTGAAGTCGCAGGTCCAGTAACGCGCGGCGGCGCGCCCTGCGTGCAGATCCAAGACGATGTGCACGTGCGGAGTGAGCAAGCGATTGCTGGCGGCGCGCTCGTTGAAATCGAGCGGTTTGCCTCGGCTGAGCACGTGAATGCCGGCCATGGTGATGTCCACGCGGGCGGGGTCGAACTTTATTCCGGAGCGGCCCGCGGCGGCGAAGACGCGGCCCCAGTTCGGGTCGCCGCCCGCGAAGGCGGTCTTCACCAGCGGCGAAGTGGCGATCGTTTCGGCGATGCGCCTGGCATCTGCTTCTTTTTTTGCGCCTCGCACCTCGATTTCGATCACGCGCTGCGCGCCTTCGCCGTCGGCGACAATCTGCAATGCCAGCGAATGACAAACGTCCTCGAGCGCCGCCGTGAACGCGCGATGCGCTGTGCTGCCGGCCTTAATCGGCGGAGCGCCGGCTTCTCCGTTGGCCAGCACCAGCAGCGTGTCGTTTGTAGAGGTATCGCCGTCGATGCTGATCGAATTAAACGTTCGCCCGGTCACATCGCGGAGAGTTTTTTGCAACAGAGATGGCGCGATGGCCGCGTCGGTGGCGACGAATGCGAGCGTGGTGGCCATGTTCGGATGGATCATCCCCGCGCCCTTCGCGCAGCCAACCAGGTGAATGCGCTTGCCGGCCATCTTGAAAGAAGCCGCCGCGGTTTTCGGTACCGTGTCAGTAGTGCAAATGGCCAACGACAATTCCGCGAACGATCGCGCCGACGGTCTTTGATGGCGCGAGAGCAGCGGCAAGCGGCGAAGGATCTTATCCACCGCGAGCGGCACGCCGATGACGCCGGTCGAGCAGACGAACAATTCTTCTGGCCTGCAGGTCACGTGCTTCGCTGCTTCGGCGACCGTGCGCTCGGCAGCGGCCTGCCCTTCCGCACCGGTCGCGCAGTTGGCGTTGCCTGCATTCACAACGACGCCGCGCATACGCCCTTTCGATGCTCGTAGATGAGCCTTGGAAACCAGCACGGGCGCGGCGACGACAAGATTTTGCGTGAACACGGCCGCAGCGGACGCCGGCACTTCGCTGGAAAAAATCGCGAGATCGAGAGCGCCGGTTTTCTTCAGGCCGCAAGCGGTCGCCGCGAATCGAAATCCGCGCGGGAGCGACGCTTCGGAGAGGGCATGCTTCATGTCGGCTGCTTTGCTTTCGTTATTGCCGGTAGCGGGTTTTTGCTTCGAAATAATGATTTTGCGGATCTTGGAGCCAATTGCCGCTGGGCCGGGACTTGATGCAACTGCTTTTACTTTGCGATTGACGTTGGAGCCGTTTTTCGAGGTGTTAGCTTCGGTCCCCCGGAAGAGGCCCCCGATCCTGTGCGAGGTTCGCGAATGTTTGCTGTTTAAGACTTACGACTTGGATACTCATGGCTTTTCTCCTGTTTTGGATTGGAGTTTGGCGTTCGGTTCGCTGTTCAGATCGGTGTTCCAGTTGGTGATGCGTTTTTGCAATTCGGCGATCGCGGAACGAACCTGCTCCGGCGCCGTTCCTCCCGGTACCGCCTTGGTCGCGATGGAAGTCTCGACCGATGGGGCCGCGAGAAAGTCTTGCTCGAAGAGTGGAGAAATTTTCTTCAGGTCTTCGAGGGAAAGCTGCGTCCAGGGTTTGCCTTGGCGTTCCGCCTCGCGCAGGACCGTGCCGATCAGGTCGTGCGCTTGCCGGAAGGGAAGCCCCTTGTGCACCAGGTAGTCAGCGGCGTCGGTTGCGAACAATGCGGGATTGGACGCGGCGGCGCGCAATCGGTCAGCGTTGAATTTCGTGGTGGCAACCGCACCCGTTGCGACCACGAGCATGGCGGTAACCTGGTCGTGCGCGGCAAACAGCCCTTCCTTGTCTTCCTGCAAATCGCGCTGGTAACCGGTAGGCAAGCCCTTCAGCGTCGTCAGTAAGCCTAGCAGCGCGCTTGTGACGCGCCCGGTCTTGCCGCGAATCAGCTCCCACACGTCAGGATTTTTTTTCTGGGGCATCAGGCTGCTGCCGGTGGAATATTCGTCCGGAAGAATGACGTAGCCGAATTCCTGGGAAGCGAAAATCACGAAGTCTTCGGCGAGCCGCGAAAGGTGTGCGGCAATGCCCGTGAGCGCGAAAAGATACTCGAGCGCGAAGTCGCGGTCGCTGACGGCATCCAGACTGTTGGTGGTAATGCGCGAGAAGCCAAGGTCGCGCGCGACGGCGTTGCGGTCGATCTGGAAACTGTTGCCGGCGAGGGCGCCGGAACCCATGGGGCACGCGTCGGCGCTGTCTCCCGCGTGTTGCAAGCGCGTGACGTCGCGCGAAAACGCTTCGGCATGCGCCAGCAAAAAATGCGAGAGCAAGATTGGTTGCGCATGCTGCATGTGGGTCATGCCCGCCATAGGCACGCCGAAATTCGTCTTCGCCTGCTCGAGGATCGCGCTTAGAAATTCGGCAAGCTGGCGTTGAACGACTACCGACGCGTCCATGACGAAGAGCCGGAAATCGGTTGCGACAAGCTCGTTGCGGCTGCGGCCGGTGTGCAGTTTCCAGCCTAGCCCGCCTAGTTCGTGCACCAGCGCGCTTTCCACGAAATGGTGGACGTCTTCGGCGGTGGAGCCCTGCAGAAACGTTTCATCGCCGGTTATTTCGTCTTCAATGCTTTGCAGGCCGTTGAGCGTGTCGCGAACTTCGACCTCGGTGAGGATGCCGACCTTTTGCAAAGCTTTGGCCCACGCGCGGTCCACGGCGAACTCGTAAGGCAAGAGTCGGCGGTCGAACGGGAACGAACGCTGGAACGCGTCGAACTCTTTGTCGGGTTCGCGCTCGAAGCGGCCGCCCCAAAGGCGGTCGTCTTTGCGTGCGGTTGTAGGTTGGTCGGTCATGGGCATGGTGCGTTGCTTGCCGAGACGGGTCGCAGGAGGCCTGCGCCACAGCAGCGGCTTGCTAGTTTTTTCCGGTTTCTGCCTTCGCTTTCCGGCGGACCGTCACGGGCAGCGCGAACAGATTGATGAAGCCTTCGGCATCCTTCGGGTTGTAGCGGCCCATGGTGAAGCTGGCCAGATCGGCGCGATAGAGAGAAAAAGGCGAATTGCGGCTGGTGACGTTGAGCGTGCCCTTCCAGAGTTTGAGGCCGACCGAGCCGGTGACGAATTGCTGCGCGACTTTGAAGAAACCGTCCAGCGATTCGCGCAGCGTGGAGAACCAAACGCCGTTGTAAACCAGCTCGGCGTAGCGATTCGCGAGCGCTTGCTGGAAATGCGAGGTTTCGCGGTCGACGGTGAGACGCTCGAGTTCCTGGTGCGCTTTGACGAGCAAGGTGCCGCCGGGAGTTTCGTACGCGCCGCGCGACTTCATGCCAACTAGGCGATTTTCGACGAGGTCGGTGCGGCCGATGCCATTCCTCGCGGCAATATCGTTAAGTTTGTTGAGTAGATCGACGGGGCCGAGTTTCGCGCCGTTGACGGCGACCGGCGTGCCCGACTCAAATCCGATCTCCACTTCCTCCGCCTTGTCCGGAGCGTTTTGGGGCGAGACGACCCACTGCCACATGGCTTCGTTGGGCGCATTGGCGGGATCCTCAAGTTCCGCGCCTTCATGACTGAGGTGCCAGATGTTGCGGTCTCGGCTGTAGATATTCTTTTTGCTCTGCTCGATCGGCACGTTGTGTTTTTCGGCGTAGGCGATGGCGTCCTCGCGAGAGTCGATGTCCCACTCGCGCCAGGGCGCGATGATCTGCACGTTGGGCGCGATGGCCTTATACGCCAGCTCAAAACGGACTTGATCGTTGCCTTTGCCGGTGCAGCCGTGGGCCAGCCCGTCGGCGCCCAGCTTCAGCGCGATTTCCGCTTGGCGTTTTGCGATGACCGGGCGGGCCATCGACGTGCCGAGCAGGTAGGTATGCTCGTACACTGCCCCTGCGCGTAACGTGGGCCAGATGTAGTCGCGCACGAACTCTTCACGGAGGTCTTCGATCGTCGCGCTGGAGGCCCCGGTGGCGAGCGCTTTTTTGTACGCGGCCTGCAGATCTTCCTGCTGGCCGACGTCGCCGATCATGGCGATGACTTCGCAACCATAGGTTTCCTTGAGCCATGGAATGATGATGGAGGTGTCCAAGCCTCCGGAGTACGCGAGTACGACTTTTTTTGGTTTATTCGCTTGCTTGTTCACGACGCCTCTCTGTTTTTGTTCGAGTACAAATTGTATGGGTATTCGTGGAATCTCGTACAGACATTGTGCCGCGACATTCGCCCGTGGCTTGGCGTACGTCTTGGTTGCGTCTAAACCCTGCCCTCGGAACAGGTCGGCTACAGGTCGTCCGGACACGGCACACTGCAAAGTTATTCCCGCGAAGGCTCCTAGCGGAGGTCAACCTCCGCCGCTCAACTGAAGAGCGCTTGCAAGATTGCCTTTTGCGCGTACATGCGGTTTTCGGATTGATCGAGGACCACCGATTGCGGCCCGTCGAGAATTTCCGCGGTGACTTCCGAGCCGCGGTGCGCCGGAAGACAGTGCAGGAACGCGGCATCGGGCGCTGCAAGCGCCATCAGCTCCCGGTTCACCTGGTAAGGGGCGAACACGGCGTTCCGCACTTTCTCCTCGGCTTCAAATCCCATGCTGGTCCATGCGTCGGTGTAGACGCCTTGCGCGCCGCTGACGGCTTCACGCGGGTCGGCGAACAATTCGATTTTCGCGCGGGTCTCGCGAGCGACGCGCTTCGCTTCGGCGAGGACTTCCGGCGCCGGCTCGTAGTTCGGCGGCGTGGCGATCCGCAAATTCACGCCGAGGCGCGCGGCCAGAAAAATCAGGGAATGGCAGACGTTGTTGCCATCGCCAACGTAGGCGAGCTTGAAGCCGCGGAGCGCGCCGAATTTTTCTTCGAGCGTGAAGAAATCAGCGAGCGCCTGGCAAGGGTGGAAGCGGTCCGAAAGGGCGTTGATGACCGGAATTTTGGCGTTGGCGGCCATTTGTTCGAGAACGCGCTGCTCGTAGACGCGGGCCACGATGCCGTGAACCCAGCGCTCCAGGTTTCGCGCGACGTCGGCAATCGATTCGCGCTCGCCAAGGCGGGCTTGCGTGTGGTCCAGGAAAACGACGGAGCCGCCCATACTCTGGATGCCGACCTCGAAAGTTACCCGCGTGCGGAGCGAGGGCTTCTCGAAAATCAGTGCGAGAAATTTGCCGCGCAGGGTGGAGGCATACCGGGCTGGATGCGCTTTAATCTCCGCGGTCAGTTGCAGGAGTTCGCGCGTTTGCGCGGGGCTCCATTCCGCTCCGGTGAGCAGATCGTTGACCAGTAAAATGGGTGCAGCGAGTGTTGCTGTAGGCATTTTTTTCCTTTTTACCTCGCCGCAGAATGTGCCAAACGCGGCGCGTGTTCAGATTTCTTCGCGGCGGGGGACGATTCCGCTTTTGAAGTTGATGCAAGAACAATTTCAAACGTCTTGAGAAATTCGCGCACCTGCGCGCCGGTGACCGTGAATGGCGGCAGGAGCCGGAGCGTGAAATCGTGAGTGCAATTGATCAGCAGCCCTTGACGCAAGGCTTCGGCTACAAACGGCGTGCCTTCGACGGAAAGCTCGACGCCGATCATCAAGCCCTCGCCCCGGATTTCACGGATGAAGGCGAACTTGTTGGCGAGCGCGGCGAGACCTTCGCGAAGCTCGGCGCCCCGTACGCGGACATTTTCCAGCAGTTTCGAGTCTTCGACGATATTCAGGAATTCGAGGGCGGTCGCGCAGACCAGCGGACCGCCGCCGAAGGTCGATCCGTGTAAACCGGGAGCGATACGCTCCGCCACTAAAGAGCAAGCCAGGATTGCGCCGAGGGGCAGGCCCGCGGCGAGGGGCTTGGCGATCACCACGATGTCCGGTTTTGCGGCAAATTTCTGATAGCCGAAATAGCGGCCAGTACGCCCCAGGCCACACTGAATTTCGTCAGCGATGAGCAGGGAGTCGTGTTGCGTGGCCAACTCTCGCGCGCGATTCCAAAACGCTTCGGTGACAGGATGGATACCGCCTTCGCCTTGAATCGGTTCGAGCAGAACAGCGCAGACGGTGTTGTCGAACTTGGATTCGAGGTCCGCGACATCGTTGAACCGAACAAAGTCGATGCCCGGTAGCAAAGGAGCGAAAGGCAAGCGATATTTTTCCGTGGAAGTGACGCTCACCGCGCCGAACGTTCGTCCGTGGAAAGAATTGTCCATCGCCAGGATGCGGTGTTTTGGAGCGGCACTCGAGGGAAAGTCAGCGGGAGTACGGCCGTAGAGACGCGCGAGCTTCAGCGCGCCTTCGATGGCTTCCGATCCGCTATTGGAGAAGAAAACGCGATCCATGCCGGACCATTGGGAGAGCTTCAGCGCAAGCGGGCCCTGGAAAGCGTTGTGGTACAGATTCGAGAAGTGAATTGCGCGAGCCGCTTCGCGGCGGATGACTTTGACGATGCGCGGATGGGCATGGCCGAGCGCATTGACGGCGATTCCGCCCAGGAAATCGAGATATTTTTTGCCGGTGGCATCAAAGACGTAGCAGCCGCGGCCGTGGGTCAGTACGAACGGCGAGCGTTTGTAGGTAGGGAGCAGGAATTTGTCCGCAGCGCCTATGCGAGCGTCCAGTTTCGGCGCGCGGGTGGGCGCGGACTTTGCTTTGTGCGCGGCGCGCACGACTGTCTTGGCTTTGGAGGGAGTAGGCATCACGCCACCGACACCGCGGTGCGCGCGGACGAGAACGGCTCGCGGAGAACACGAGTGCCGGGAATGCCGTCGACGCTGTCGTCGGCGGAATGTTCCGAGGCACGCCAGGCCAGGAGTAGAGCATCGGGCGCGCCACCGCCAACGATGCGGACTTCGCGCACGCCGCCTTCGAGAGCGCGCTTTGCGGCTTCGAGCTTCAGCACCATTCCGCCCGAAACTACCCGCGACTGCACCAAGCGCTCGATTTCCTCGCAGGCGATCGCGGCCAGAACTTTTTCGCCGTCGAGCACCCCAGCTACGTCGGTGAGATAGATCAATTGGTCGGCGGCCAGATACTCGGCGCACGCTGCGGCCATATGGTCCGCGTTGATGTTGTAGAGCTCATTGTCGGAACCCAAACCGAGGCAGGCGGCCACGGGGAGCAAACCCTCACGCCACAGCGATTCGAGAACGGTGACGTTGACGCTGGTAAGGTAGCCGACAAAACCCAGATCGCCTTCTTCGGCGTTGTGGAACATTGGTTCGGCCCGAAAACACTTCGCGTCGGCGCCGGAAATGCCGATGGCCGGCTGCCCTTCCGCGGAAATCGCAGCGGAGAGGCGCTTGTTCAGCAACCCCGCGAAAACCATCACAGCGACGTCGCGGGTTTCGCGGTCCGTGACGCGCAGACCGGCGACAAATTTACTTTCCATGCCCAGGCGCTGGAGGGTGGCAGTGAACAGGCGGCCGCCGCCGTGGACGACCAGGGTTTCATGGCCTTCTTTTGCAAGCGACGCGATCTGACGAGAAAGCGACTTCACGATGGCTTCGTCTTCCAGCAAGGCTCCGGCGAGTTTGATTACGGTTCTCATTGCAGTGCGGTGTGCTCCTCAACGCCTAGCATGTGGTTGAAATTCTGAACCGCCTGGCCGGCTGCGCCTTTGCCGAGATTGTCCAGGCAAGAAACGATGATTAGATTGCGGCCCGAGTTGTCCAGCGCGAAGCCGATATCGCAAAAATTTGTGTGAGCGACGTGTTGCAGCTCCGGTAGCTTGCCGGCCGGCCAGATGCGGACCATCTTACGTTCCGCGTAAAACTTGCGGTACAACGATTCAATAGCACTGCCGGTTTGCTGTTCGTTGAGCGTGACGTAAATGGTCGAAAGAATTCCCCGCGCGAGCGGCAGCAGATGCGTGGAGAAGATCAGGCGATTTTCGGGCAAGCCGGTGTGATCGAGGATTTCCGGCGTGTGGCGGTGAGAGAACAGACTGTAAGCCTTGAAATTTTCGTCGACCTCGACGAACTGAAGGTCCCGCCGCGGTTCTTTGCCTGCTCCGCTGGCGCCGGACTTGCAATCGCAGATCACGCGGCTGCCCTCGGCGATCCAGTTGGCCTCGGAGAGCGGGCGCAGCGCGAGGACGACGCTGGTGGCATAGCACCCGGGATTGGCGATGAGCCGCGCTTTCGCGATTTCAGCGGCGTAAAGCTCGGGCAGGCCATAAATGGCTTCGCCGAGCCAATTGGCGCGGGGCGCGGGCAGCTTGTACCAGGATTGGAAAGTTTCCGCGGATCGGAAGCGGAAAGCACCGCTGAGATCGACGACACGCATGCCGGCCTCGACGAGCGCCGGAGCGATTTCCGAGGAAGCTTCGTGCGGCGTGGCCAGAAATGCGGTCCCGGCGCCGCTTTGTTTGATGGCGTCTAGGGAAAGCGTGCGCAGCGGAGCTTCACCCAGCCCACGAAGTTGCGGGAACAGCTCGGCGAGGCACTTCGCGCCGTTGGTTTCGCGAACGTAGAAGACAGGGTTGCGAACTTCGGGATGGCGCAGAAGCAAGCGCGCCAGCTCAAAACCGGTATAGCCGGTGACACCAACTACGGCGACTTGGCGGGGATTCGTCATTTCTTATCTTACGAGCGATTCAATTCGCTTTTGGAGGGACTCGCGCGACTTTCGATCCGGCGTAATGATCAGGACGGTGTCGTCTCCCGCGATGGTTCCGGCAATCTCCGTGAATTTGGCCGCGTCCACGGCGGCGGCCAGGGGTTGTGCGGCGCCGGGAGGTGTTTTCAAGACGAGCATGTTTTCCGCGGGACGGATGTCGGAAAGAAATTCGCCGAGAGCGCGTGTCAACGAGGGTAACCCGGAAGTATCTTCCGGGAGGACCGCTTCGGGTTTGTAACCTTCGTGAGTTTTGACCAGGCGCAGCTCCTGCAAATCGCGCGAAAGCGTCGCCTGGGTGACGCGAAGCTTCTGCGCGGCGAGGCGGCGGCGCAGATCTTCCTGGTTGTTGATCCTGGCATCGGTGACGAGCCGAAGAATCTGGCCGTGGCGAAATGTTTTCTTTGTATTCATCACCTATGCAATTATGCACTCAACTGTATTTTTATACATCCCTTGGGAGCCCTTGTCAACGGAATTCTCGCGTGCAGGGAGCTAATGCAGGATTCGCAGCAGTGTCCACACGTACACTAGATTTTGGGGGCTAACTGTTGTTACCTAGAAGGAGCGCCCACGCGCCCCCATGGGAACACGTTGCCAAACTCCGGGATGCAAGAACGACGCTCCTGCGGCCCTTGCCGAGCATGGAGTATGCGTTTTGCATTTTACGTTGTCGCTGGAAGCCGGTTGCTCAGCGATGCGCCGGGAAACGGCGTTGGGAAATACGCCGCACGAGCGGCAACGAGAAATTATGCGGTTTATTACCGATAATGGCGAGACGCTGGCGCGCGTGGCTACCAGCGGTTTACCGTTAACCGATGATCTGAAGGCGCGGATTCTGAGCACGTTTCTTACGTTGATGAATTTGCGCGAGAATATTGATCGCGCTTCGATGCGTTCGTCGTACGGGCGACTGCCGGTTCCGCGGTAGAGCGGCATTTTCAATCCTCGATTTCTGATTCCTAGAAAACCCAAAAAAACGCACGCAGCCAAGCCGTACTGCGTTTGGTCGCAGGCGCCCTCCAAGGAGCACACCCGGTGCATCAGCAGGAGGGCCTGTGCTGCCTCAGGTGCCTATGTAGCGGGCGTAGAGGGAACGTGCGACGGCGGGATCTTTTGTACCCTTCAGGATGGCGCGGCCGTCAGCGAAGATAGTCATTTCGTAGGGTGCAATGCGGAAGCGTAGGAGGAAATCGTTTTGGCGGACATCATCGACCGTCGGGGCCAGCCGGGTTTTCAGCATGGCTAAATCGAGGGCGCGGCCGCGCTCGTGAATCTGCACGGAATCGCGCCCGCACATGGTGATGTGCGGCTGGGCGCCGCCGTCGAGATGGGCGAATTCGCGGCTCGCGCATACCGGACATTCGAGATTGCGCGCCACCTTTACCGACTGGAAGCGACCGGTCCATACATCGCAGGACATCAAGCGACCGTGCAGATCGGTTTCGCGTCCCGCCAATAGCTTCATGGCCTCGGCGACTTCCAGCGAAGCGATTAGATTCACGATGGGGCCGAGCACACCGATGGTGTCACACGTTTCCTCGAGGCCCTGCCCACGACGATCGGTAGGGAGCAGGCACGCGAGGCACGGCGTCAGGCCCGGACGAATGGTCATGGTGAGCCCGTAGCTGGCAACCGCAGCAGCGTAAATCCAAGGCTGGCCTGATTTTACGGCGAAGTCGTTGACCAGAAAGCGCGTTTCGAAATTGTCGGTGCCGTCGAGAATCACATCGAAACCCGCAAGCAACTCCTGTGCGTTGTACGGGTTCACATCCGCTACGGTGCCTGCCACCGACACGCTGGAATTGATGGATCGCAGCTTGCGCTCGGCGGCGACGGCTTTTGGAAGCGCGTCGCGTGCATCCGCTTCATCGAAAAGAGTTTGGCGCTGCAGGTTCGAAGGTTCGACGAAATCGCGGTCTACGATGCGGATGCGCCCGACGCCAGCCCGCACTAGCAAATTCGCCGCGGCCGCGCCGATCGCACCGCACCCTACGATGACCACGCTCGATTCGAGCAAACGCTGCTGTCCTTGGTCGCCAAGGCCAGCGAATAGAATCTGCCGTGAATATTTTTCGCGCAGCGCCTCGTTCACAGATCGTTTGGCCTCGCCCGCTTCCAATCGCGTCCCACAGGTCATCATAGCGCCAAAGTTCGCGGGGCATACAACGCCCGTGTGCTACCCTTCGTCTGAGCGAAAGGAAGCATGAAAGCGAGCCGGGCCAATGAGTTGCGGATCATCGTCGCGCTCGTACTCCTCTGGGGAGGTACGTATGCGCGCGCGCAATCACCACCGTCGACGCCGCCTTCCGGGATCGCTCCGGAAACCGAACCTGCCCGGCAGAATGCCACCAGCAACGGTGCAAAGGTTGTTGCCGTCAGGATGGTGACGCAGGACGGAAGGGTCCTGTCCAATGCGCCAGCCAATGTCACGGTTGAAACTGGCAAACCTCTGGACCCGGATGAAATTGCGGAGAGCATTCGAAAGCTTTACGCCACGGGTGCCTACTCCGACTTGAAGGTGACCTTGACGCCAGCCGAAGGTGGTGTGCGGATCGATTTCGTTGTGCGCGAGCAACTGTTCTTCAATCGAGTGTTGATTCAGGGCCTGGCGCCGCCACCCTCGGAGGCTTCGGCGGCAGCCGCGATGCAACTCACGCTGGGGCAACCTTACCGTCGAGACGCGGTGGATGAAGGCGTCGCTCGATTGATCGAAACACTCCACGACGAAGGCCTGTACGCGGCCGAAGTCTCGGTGGAAACGGTGCCGCACGAAGACATACACGCGATGGACATCATCGTTCACGTGAAGTCTGGGCCGCGAGCGCTAGCCAAGGATGTCCAACTCAAAAACGGCACCGAATATCGCGACGCGGACCTGTTGTCGAGATTGAAGATCAAGCCCGGCGGGGTACTGACCTCAGCGCGAATTGGGCGAGGAACCGAGCGGATTCGAAAGTTCCTGGTCAAAAAAGGCCACTTGAATGCCCGGGCGTCGGTTCGACGAGGCGAATACGACCGGGCCCAGAACACCCTTCCCTTGGTGTTGGAAGTGACGGAAGGTCCTCGTGTAGAAATTGTGGTCACTGGAGTGAAAATCTCCAGCGGCCAGCTGAAAAAGCTGGTTCCCGTGTACCAAGAAGGCTCGGTCGACGTGGACCTGCTCGAGGAAGGCAAGCGCAACATTCGAGAGCGGCTCGAGCGCGCTGGTTATTTCGACGCGGAAGTGGACTACGCGACTGCCACCAAAGAAGTGCAGCAAAAGGGCGGGTGGAAGGGCACCGAGGAAGTTATTACCTATAAGGTGGAACGGGGCGATCGCCATAAATTGGTAGGCATCGAGATCACCGGTAACCACTACTTCGATACGGCGCTGCTGCGCAGCCGGTTACAAATCTATGGGGAGGGGTTTGCAACGCGTGGGCGCTTCAGCCGTCGTTTGGTGGAGGCCGACCGGGATTCTTTGCAGGGCCTGTATCAGTCCAACGGCTTTTTGGATGTAAAGGTAAGCGCGCAAACGCTGGATAACTACAAGGGATCGGAAGGGACGCTGTTAATCCGTTTCGCAATCGAGGAAGGGAAACAAACGCGGGTTGCTTCGCTGGCGATCGAAGGCACCCATGCCTTCAAAGAAGAAGAGCTGCTGCCGGTGATCGCGTCGACGCCAGGCCAGCCCTACTCCGAATTCAACGTTGCCACCGACCGCGACAACATTCTGGCGATGTACTACAACGACGGCTTTCCGAGTGCCCGCTTTACCGCGACGGCAGTGCCCGAAGCAAAACCCGCAACCAGCGAGGGTGCGAACGGAAACTCGCCATCGAAAGAAGCCGCCCCGAAGAAAGGCAAGGAAAAGAACGCCAACACCGACGTGCAAGCGGGCGACTTGATGCGGCTGGTCTACCACATCGAGGAGGGACCACAGACGCGTGTGAAGCGAATTCTGGTCACCGGCTACAATCACACGCGTGCGGGTGTGATCCGGCGAGAGATCCGCGTCAAACAAAATGCGCCGCTGCGGGAAGGTGAGGTCGTGGAATCGCAACGCCGCTTGTACAACCTGGGTGTTTTCAACAGGGTGACGATCGAGCCACAGAATCCGAATGGCACCGACACGAATAAAGACGTGATGGTGCTGGTGGAAGAAGCGAAGCGGTACACCATCGCTTATGGCGGAGGGTTCGAAGTGCAGCGGCTGGCAAGTTCGACCGATCCCACTGGCAGCCAACTGCAAGCCGCTGTGCGGGGCATTCTGGAAGTCAGCAAGCTGAACGTTACGGGGCGAGGTGACTCGTTGTCGCTGAAACTTCGCGGCAGCACCATCGAAGATCGCGCGTTACTTAGTTACTCGGACCCCAACACCTTCGCCAACCCGCACTATACCTTCCAGGCCAACGTCTATACGGAGAAAACGCAAGACATCAATACGTTTACGGAGTCGCGCTACGAAGGTTCGGTCCAATTGACCAATCAAGTGACGCGCTTCTCGACGCTGCAGTACCACTACGCATTTCGGAGAGTAGTGGTATCGAACCTCAACAACACGGTGGCCCCCGAGGAAATTCCCCTGTTCGAGCAGCCCACGTTGGTTTCGCAATTTGGCGTAACCTGGGCCAGGGACGCACGCGACAATCCGGCGGATGCGACGAAAGGAACTTTTAATAGCGTCGATTTCGGGATTGCGGACACCAGCATCGGATCGAGCGCGAGCTTTCTGCGATTTTACTTTCAGAATTCCACGTATCACCCGATCGCCCGCAGATTCAGCTTCGCGAGGTCAGTGCGCATTGGGATTTTGGAGCCGTATCGTGACACCGTCTCCCTAAGCTTTCCTCCGCAGACGACACCAGTGACCTTGATACCACTGCCGGAGCGGTTTTTTGCGGGCGGCGGAACTTCGCTACGCGGCTTTGCGTTGAACCAGGCGGGCCCGCGCGACTCCACGGGATTTCCGGTCGGCGGGCAGGCTCTACTGGGGTTCAACCAGGAGTTCCGCTTTCCCATGCGCCTTCCCTACATCGGTACGGCGCTCAGTGGGGCGCTCTTTTACGACGCCGGCAACGTCTACAGCCGGCTCGGGCGAATCACGTTTCGCGCGTCACCTCCGCAGCCAATTTTCGACCCCGCCAAGCCCACGGTGTGCAAATATAACTGCACAAACGAGCTGAATTATTTCGCTCACACGGTAGGTATCGGCTTCCGGTATTCGACACCGGTAGGCCCGATTCGAATCGATCTCGGCTTTCCGATTAATCGGCCCAAATTTGTGGCTCCGATTTGTCCCAGTGGAAACGCGAGCTGCCTGCACGGCCAGGCCGGCTTTCAAAGTACTCGTCTGCCCGGTTTCCAGATCTTCTTCAATTTGGGGTCCACGTTCTGATGCGCCGCGCTGGCATCCTCTTGATCGCTGCCTTCCTGGTGCTGACGGCGAAACAACTATGCGCTCAGGAAGTCATCGACCGCATAGCTGCCCGCGTGGAAAGCGACATCATTCTTCTGAGCGATGTACGTTTGCTGGCGCGTTATCAGCAACTCGTGGATGGCAAGCCCGAAAGCGATGCGCAGATTCTGGATCGTTTGATCGACCAGTGGATCGTGCGGAACGAAGCAGAAACGGCCCGATTCCCGCAGGCTTCCGAAGAGGACATCACCCGCGGCGTCGAGCGAGTCCAGAAGTCGTTCACGTCAGCCGACGAATACGAAGCGCGAAAGAAGCAGATCGGCTTGACCGATTCCGCCATCCGGGGCATGGTGTCGTCGCAACTTTATCTCAGCAACTACCTCGACTCGCGATTCCGCCCGTCCGCGAAAATCGAACCGAAAGATGTGGAAGACTTCTACGACAAGGCCGTCATCCCTCGCGCACAAGCGCGCGGACAAGCGCCACCTTCGCTGGATGCTGCGCGTGACTATATCCGCGAAGCTCTGGTGCAGCGCAGTATTGACGAGCAGTCGGAACGCTGGCTGAACGAAAGCCGCGGACGCGTGCACGTCGAAAAGTTGCTGGAGCAAAACACGCCATGAAGCGTGGAGGCCGCCATCCAATCTGGAGTTGGGTGATCCACACGCCGTGGGTGCTGGCCGCCATTGCGATTTTGGCGGTGATCGTGTTTTTCGGCAGCGGTGCAGGCAATCCGTTGATTCGCCGCGTCCTCGTGCGGCGGCTTCAAGCCATCACGGGGGGCAGCGTCGAAATGCGTACGCTTTCCCTTCAGTGGCTTTCCTTGAGCGTGACCCTCAAAGGCGTAGTAATTCACGGCAAGGAACCTGCTGGCACCGAAGCCCTGTTCTCTGCCGAAGAAGTGCGTGCCGGCCTGCGCATCGATTCGTTGTGGGGACGTAAAATCTCTCTGAATGATCTGCTCCTGCGGCAACCGCAGGTACACCTTCGCGTTGAAAAAAACGGATCGTCGAATGTTCCCCTGCTGCACTTAGCGGCCACTCCAAACCAGACTTTCGGTGCATCGCTGTTCGCTCTGCACGTCCGCCGCCTGCAAATCCAGGATGGCTGGGTGATGTACAACGATGTGGGCAAGCCGCTGGCCGTGGAAGGTGGCGACTTGAATTTCGCCCTGGAAGCCAGCGGCTCGCCGGACCACCCTTGGTATCTCGGCACGTTTGATTGGAAGGCGTTCCAATTCACAGCGAACCGTTTTCTACCCATACCCGCGAATCTGTCCGCTAAATTCACGCTCTCGCGTGAGGGGTTTACGCTGGAGCAAGGCGTTCTCAACGCCGGCCGGTCGCGACTGGATGCACAAGCCGAAATGACCGATTTCGCGAACCCGAAATGGAGATTTCGCTATCGCGGCTGGGTCAACCTGCTGGATTTACGCGAAGATTTGCGCTCCCAAGAGACGCCGACAGGCCGCGCCGATGTTCGTGGCGAAGCCACGTACGCAGCCGGGCGGTTTAACAGCAGCGGTAATTATTCCGGCCAGGATATTACCCTGACCTATCTTCCGTACTTTCATGCTTCCGGTGTGTCCAGCCGAGGCAGTTTTCGCATCGATAACAAGGGCCTGGTGGTTCCCGATTTCCTGGCGGAAGCCTTCGGCGGCACCGTAAAGGGCCGCGTTACGCTTCGTTTCGACGGACTTTTCTTCCGTGGCGATACGCATATCGAGGGCATGCGGCTTGCGCGGGTTTTCCCCTCAATCGAAGAGCCCAGCTTTCCCGTGGACGAACTGCACTGGGACTCCGTGCTTAGCGCAGATTCCGTCGAAACGTGGACCGGCGGCTTCGAACACTTCGATATCTCCGCGAAAATTCAATGGTCTTCGCCGGACGACATCGCCGCGAATCACATCCCCGTAGATGGTCAATGGCAGATTCGCTACCGCTACGATCCACAGACTCTGCAGGTCGACTACGGCGAATTTGAAACGCCTTCTTCTCGCGGCACGCTCTCCGGGGTCTACGCACCGCTGCGGAATACGTCGCTGGACGTGAAATTCGAAACCGGCGCCCTGGAGAGCTATCGCGATTTTATAAACGCCATTCAAGGCGCGAAACCCAACTCGCCCGAGGCCATCAGGGTCATTACAGGCAGCGCAACCTGGGACGGCAAAATCACCGGCCCGTCCTCCCACACGACTTTTGCAGGTCACCTCCGGGGTGAACGCGCGCGCTATGAAAACGCTACATTTGATTTGATTGAAGGCGATCTGGTCTACTCGCCGGACGAGCTTTCGATCGCGCGAGGCCACGTGCGCCGTGGCAGCGTTGATACGCAAATCGACGGCACACTGGCGCTGACGGACTGGAGTTTTCTTCCCGATAACACCTGGTCTGCCGATGCCAGTTTCGACGCCACTCCTGTCGAAGCGCTCCAGCAACTGCTCGGCATGGCTTATCCGGTACGCGGAAGACTGAGCGGCCAATTTCACGGCCACGGGACGCGAAAAGAGCCGATCATAACCGGCCTTTTCGATCTGGCTGACGGCGATGTGTACCACGTCCTGTTCAATCGTCTTCGCGGCCAGCTGACCGTCACACCAGACGAAGTTCGCATCGCGAACGCGGAACTCCGCTTGTTTGCGCCGGGAAAAGAAGCGGGTCGCGGTGCGGGTATTGTTACCGGGACCGCGGAATACCGGATGCGGGATCGCAACATATCTCTGGATCTTGTGGGCGCCTCCATCCCCTTGGCTAATTTCGAAAAATTGCAGACCGCCCGCTTTCCCGTCGACGGACAAGTCTCTTTCCGGGTGAAGGCCAACGGCCCGGTTACCGCCCCCGAAGCGGATGGAACCTTCCGCGTCGTCGATCTGCGTGTCGGGCAGGAAGTGATCGGCAGTTTTGACGGAGAACTGACTGCCGACGGCCGCGTTGCCAAATTGAAACTCGGTTCCTCGATGAGCACAGGAGAATTTTCTGGCGGTTTGACTCTCGGGCTGGCCGATCCTTTTTCTCTTGACGGGAAAGTGACGATCAAGAACATCGACTTGGATCCATTCCTGATGAGTGCTCTGCACCTGGATAAATTCGGCGGCCACGGCAGCGCGGACGGAGAGATTGCCGTCAAAGGATCCCTAAAGCATCCGGAAAGTCTCGTCGTCAGTGCCGACTTTTCGCACTTGGCTTTCAACTATGCGAACGTGCAACTCGAAAATGCGGGTCCGATTCGCTTTAAATCGTCGCGCGACAACCTCGAGATCGAATCGGCATCTTTCCGCGGCACGGACACAAACATTCAGGTCGATGGTAGCGTGCAATTCTCGGGACGCCGCGCGCTCAGTCTGCGGCTCAACGGCGCGCTCGACCTGCGGCTGGTCTCCACGCTGGCGGCAGGCCTCACCACCGGAGGCTCCGCGCAAATCAACGCCGTGTTCGAAGGCACGCTCGATACTCCGCGCATCACCGGACGCATCCACATCGACAACGCTTCGGCGCGCGTCGCCGACTTCCCAACGGGCCTCAGCGCCATCAAAGGCGATCTCATCTTCGACACCACGCGGCTTTATTTTGACAATTTGACGGCCCAGGCCGGCGGCGGCACGCTGCGCTTGACCGGCAGCGTCAACTACACCGAGCGGCCCGTTCGTTACGACATCACCGCGCGTAGTGACAGCACCCGCATCCGCTATCCGGAAGGCATGAGTTGGCTGACCGCTGGCTCCCTTCGGCTGACCGGTACTACGGAGGGCGGCGTGCTTTCCGGGCGCGTGACCGTGGAGCGGGTGACGCTCGCGCAGGGCCTGGAAGTTGCCGGCTCGCTCATCTCCACGAAGGAAGGGATTTCCGGCCCCTCCACAAGTTCGACCTTCTTACGAAACCTCCAATTCGACATTCAAGCCGTCTCCACACCCGATGCGCGGATGCAATGGCCTGGCGCGGAGCTGGAAGCCGAAGCTGATCTCCGTGTCCGCGGCACGTGGGAGCATCCCATCATCCTCGGGCACATTCACGTTCTGTCGGGTGACCTGCTCTTCCATGGAAACCGTTACCGGGTCGCGCGCGGCGATATCAACTTCGCCAACCCCTTCCGCCTAGACCCTGTGGTGAACGTGGAAGCCAGCACCACTATCCAGCAATACGAAATCACTTTGAATTTCAACGGACCGGCCAGCAAACTCACGTTGGCCTATCGCTCCGATCCGCCGTTGCCGGGCAACGACATCGTCACGTTGTTGGCATTGGGGCAAACCAGCGCGGAGGGCACCGCGCGTAGCGCCGGTAACACGCAAAGCGGAACCGCCGGGGCGTCTACGCTTCTCTCGGAGGCGGTCTCCAGCCAAGTGGGCGGCCGTCTGGAGAAATTGTTTGGCATCACCAACTTCCGCGTGGACCCCGCGCTGACCACCGTGGGTTCGACCGGTTCGAACCAGAATGCTGCGGCGCGCGTCACCGTTCAGCAGCAGGTAACGCGAAACGTTACCATCACCTATATTTCGAACGTGGGATCGACGCAGGAGCAGGTGATTCAGGTCGAGTACAACATCAATCGCAATATTTCGATTGTCGCATTGCGGGACTACAACGGCACCTTTGGTATCGACATCAAAATCAAGAAACGTTTCCCGTAAGCCTGCGCCAGCGCGAGCAATCCCCCATTCCTACCTATCGTTTGCGGGATGTTTTTCTTCTTCGTTCGAATTGGGAACGAACCCCGGATAGTCTGCCCTTAATTCTTCCATCGCTTCTTGTGCGGCCTTTTGCCCGATCTTGAATCCCGCCTCCTGGGACTCCTGCGCCACCACCGGCAGCACTTTGAGCATGCGTTGGCCAAAAGGCGATTGGTAGTACGCTAGGAGTTCCTTTAGGTCTTCGCTCGAAAGGTGCTGGTCATAGATGGGAATCACCATCTCGGTGAGGCTGTGAGGATTGAAGTGCTTTTCGAATCGGGCGGCGAAAGCATCCGCGAATTGCTTTGCACGGGGATTGTCCGGTTGAGATTCCGTCACACTGGCGCGAAATTGAGCGATCCCGGCGTTCATGAGTTGCCGGCCGAGATCCTTCACTCCGGTTACGTCCATCAGTTGCCGAATGTCCGCTTCCTTTGCGGGATCGACCTTGGCAGCGGTATCCGGTGATCGAGGAGGAGTTTGTGCGCCAGGGGACTGGCGGGCCGCCTGTGCAAACCGAGCGTCATCCGCGCCCGCGCGAACCGACGGCCCTTGCGCGACGACGACGAAGGCCCCTGCCAGAAGTCCGTACGCCGCTATGAGTTTTCGCATTACCGCCTCCTTGTCGGCCGGCCCGTCCGGATCCAAGCGCAAAATGGAACGGCGGGAGAAGCCGTATGACCGGCCTCACCCGCCTGAAAAGCATTCTGGGATGGCTCTACGAATTCGGTCAGGGTTGAGACGCGCTGGCCATGCTCTCGGGTTGTGTCCGCGCTGAAGTTCGGACTGGTTGTTTCGGCTGTGCGGCCGGGGTCGGCGTAGCCGCCCCCGGCTTCCCTGAGCTCGCCGCGCTGGTCTGCGTGCCGATGCCTAGATATTCGTTCGGCAAGTCTTGCAGAACGTCCTTGGCCACTTGCGTGCCCACGGCGCGATCCGCATCCTGGATCTCCGACGTGATTTTCGGCATTTCAGCGGCAAATTTGCGGCCGAGTGGTGAGCCGTAGAACTGCAGCAAGCCCTTGATCTCGTCATCGGTGAAATGCTTGTCGTAGATGCCGACCAACTGCCCGGTGACTTCTTCCGGATGGAATTTCTTGTTATAGTCTGCCACGAACGCTTCGACAAATTGCTGTCCACGATCATTCGCTGGCATGGTCGCAACCAGATTCTCGCGAATTTGCGCGGCGTTGTTTGCCGCGGCGTCTTGAACAATCCCGCGCGCACCAGCCAACTCCATCAAAGAGCGAATATCGGCTTCTTTTGCGGGATCGATGTGCGAGACTTCCGCCTTACGCCCGACTCCCTCTGCCGACGTTTGCGACGCTCCTTGAATTGCGATCAAAAACGCTCCGACGTAGATCGCCGCGAGCACCAAAAAGGCCTTCATGACTTGCCCACCCTCCGGCGCGGATCTTCCCTACTCCGCCGCGCCAACCATCTTAAAAAATGCGTCCATTGCCCGCAGCAGTACGCTGGGTCAGTTTTCGGGCGTTGTTGACGGTACTCGAGGGCACTGTACGACCGTGCAGGCAGTCCTAACCCCGTCTTCCGTCATCGAAGAACCGAGCCTCTGTCGTGAGCGGTTTCGGTGTGTTACTTTGTCGGGAGTCTTTGTTCCAGGTGCAGCCCGCTGAAATGGATGAATTGCTTAAATTGCGCGCGGAGTTTCCGATTCTGGAGCGATCCACCTATCTGATCAGCAATTCCCTCGGCGCCATGCCGCGGGGCGTCTACGACAGCTTGCACAGCTACGCCGATTCCTGGGCAGAACGCGGAATTCGCGCTTGGGAGGAAGGCTGGTGGGACATGGCTGTCGGCATAGGCGACAAAATCGCTCCGTTGATCGGTGCGGCGCCCAATGAAATTTCGCTCCACCAAAACGTCACGCTGACACAAGCGGTGATCTCTTCCTGCTTCGATTTTCGCGGACCGCGCAACAAAGTGGTGATGACCGAACTTGAATTTCCCTCGATCCAATACTTCTATCACGAGCAGCAGCGCCACGGCGCGCGCGTGGACTTGGTTCCAAGCTCTGGCACGGTGCGCTTCGACCTCGACAAATTTCTCGCCGCGATCGACGAAACTACTCTTCTCGTTCCCATCTCGCTCGTTCTCTTTCGTAGCTCCTACATTGTCGACGCTCGCGCCATCATCGAACGCGCTCACCGAGTCGGCGCGCACGTGATTCTCGATATCTTTCAGGCCACCGGCGCGATTCCCGTCGACGTCCGCGCACTAGGCGTCGATTTTGCCGTGGGTGGCGTGTTGAAGTGGTTGTGTGGCGGCCCCGGGGTTGCGTATCTCTACGTCCGCGAGGATTTGCGGGCCAAGCTGAAACCCGCCCTCACGGGCTGGATCGCGCATCGCCGGCCTTTTGCATTCGAAACGGGAAGCATCGATTCGCGCGAGGATTCCTTCCGCTACCTCAACGGCACTCCTCACATACCGGCGCTGTACGCGTGCCAGCCCGGCATGGATATCCTCAATCGGGCTGGGATCTCCGCTATCCGTACCAAGTCCGTGGCCATGACGACGCGCCTGCTGGAAGGCGCAAAATCCCACGGCTGGCGCGTGAACACGCCAGAAAATCCAGCCGAGCGCGGCGGCACCGTTTCGATCGACTGTCCGCACGCTCACGAAGTCTGCCGCGAGCTGCTCGCTCGAGAAATCCTGGTCGACTATCGCCCGAAGGCCGGCGTGCGCGTTTCTCCGCATTTCTACAATCGCGAGGAGGAATGCGACTTGGTGCTGCAGCAGATCGACGAGATTCTTCGCACTCATGCATGGGAGAGACATGCCGTGGCTTCCACAACGCCGGCGTAATCTGATGGGCTACTTCAAGGATCTTCGCCTCCAGCCGTGGAAAGACGCCTGCGACTCCTCCTGCGACCTCACACCCGCGGAATACGAAGCCGCGCGCCAGTCCATGGTCGAAACGCAAATCCAACGCCGAGGTATTCGCGATAGCGCTGTACTCGCGGCTATGCGTTCGGTGCCGCGCCACGAATTCGTGCCGGCCGAATTCCGCAACCGCGCCTACGAAGACGTGCCCTTGCCCATCGGTGATGACCAGACAATTTCGCAGCCCTACATGGTGGCGGCCATGACCGCCGCGATCCATCTCAAAGCAACAGAACGCGTGCTAGAGATCGGCGCAGGTTGCGGCTACCAGGCCGCAGTCCTTTCTGCGCTCGCAAAGGAAATCATCACCGTCGAATACCGGGCAAAGCTGGCTACCCAAGCCGCTGACCGCCTCGTGCGCCTTGGATATGCCAATGTTCATGTCCACTGTGGCGACGGCACACTAGGCTTACCGGAACTTGCACCTTTCGACGCCATCTTGGTGGCCGCCGGCGCGCCGGCGCAGCCCGGACCGCTTCTCGCACAACTCGCCGACGGAGGCAGGATGGTCGTACCGGTCGGCAGTCTGGAAAATCAGGAATTACAGCTTATTGAACGGAGCCGTGATACGTTTCGGACCACTGTGCTCGACACTTGCCGTTTTGTCCCGCTCATCGGTGCGCACGGTTGGAAGGAATCTTCGTTTCGATGAGCCCAGTGGCCCCCGAACTTTCCATCATTATCCCCTCCTACAACGAAGAGCTTCGGCTTCCCGCGACGCTCTCCTGTATTGCCGCATATACGCGCTCGTCGAATCGTGCGATCGAAGTGATCGTTGTGGATGACGGCTCGCGCGACGATACCGTCGCTGCCGCTGAGAGATTCCGCAACGAAATCCCTTCCTTGCGCGTGGTTTCCAACGGTGAAAATCGCGGCAAGGGCTACAGCGTCCGTCACGGCATGCAGGAAGCCTGCGGAGACATTGTCCTGTTTACAGACGCCGACCTTTCCGCTCCGATCGAAGAAGTCGAGAAGTTGCTTCCCGCCATGAAAACCAATGATGTCGCCATCGGTTCACGCGCGGTCGATCGCAGCCAGATCACTGTTCACGAATCGCGGTTCCGCGAGTTCGCCGGAATCATCTTCAACAAGATCGTTCGCCTCATCCTCCGTTTGCCGTTTGTGGACACGCAGTGTGGTTTCAAGGCCTTTCGCCGCATACCCTGCAAAATCATTTTCGAACAACAGACCATCGAGCGCTTCGGGTTCGATCCCGAGTTGTTGTATCTCGCGCGGCACCACGGATTGCGTGCCGTGGAAATCAGTGTTCGCTGGGGCCACTCTCCCGCCACCAAGGTGAACATGATGCGAGACAGCATCCAGATGTTCATCGATGTATTCGTCATCCGCTGGAACTCCCTCACCGGCAAATATCCCCGTCGCACCAAATAAACACTAAGCCCTCCACGAATCTGTGGGGCCTGGCACTGCGGCGGCCCAGCCGGGCAGGATGTATGCCATTGCTGGCGCGCCGCACCGAAACCAGGCCTCCCAGAGAATGAGGAACTCACTTTGTCACACAAAGTACTTGACAGCCCCTCACACCCCCTGTTAGAGTTCCGTTCATGCCGTCCGTCAGCCCACTGCGCTCTCCTCGCAACGAGCCCATTCCCATCGACGCTCGCGCCGCCGACCACCTTCGCTACATCCGCGAAACCATGGAAAGCGCCTCGGAGTTCACCGCCGTTCCCGGCTGGGGCGGCGTGGCCATGGGCATCACCGCCATTGCGGCGGCGTTCGCTGCATCGCGCCAGTCGTCTCCGCGCGCCTGGCTTGCTGTCTGGTTAGTGGAGGCCTTCGTTGCCGTGGCCATCGCTGGGGCGACCGCGGCCACTAAGGCGCATCGCGCAAACGCCGCCCTGTTTTCCGGGCCCGGGCGCCGCTTTCTGCTCAGCTTCGCGCCCCCCATCATCGTGGGCGGCCTTTTGACATTCGCGTTGTTCCATGCCAACGCTTTCACGCTACTTCCAGCGATCTGGCTTCTACTCTATGGCACCGCCATCGTTACCGGCGGGGCGTTCTCGGTACGCGTGGTTCCGGTGATGGGTTTGTGCTTGATGGCTTTTGGAACTGTAGCGCTGGTCGCTCCGGCAACTTGGGGTGACGCTTTCATGGCCTGCGGTTTCGGGTTGCTGCAAATCGGCTTCGGGCTTTGGATCGCGCGGCATCACGGGGGATAGTACGCAGGGTTGTTCGGCGAGAGCTCGGCGGCGGCATAAAGGGCTGCCAAAGGAATCGTATGGCGAAGTCATCTACAGCTCGTGACGAACGCTTTCAGCGCGCGAAGGATCGTGAAACCTCGCTGCCGGCCGCTTCCAGTGCATCAAAAGAAGCCGTTCCCGGCGATCTCGACCGCCTTATCCACGAGCGCGTGCGCCTCGGCATCGTCAGCGCATTGGCCGTCAACCGTTCGCTGACCTTTAACGAGTTAAAAGCCATGCTGAAGACCACCGACGGCAACCTGAGCGTGCACGCGCGCAAGCTGGAGGAAGCCGACTACATCGTCTGCACGAAATCCTTCGACGGGCGCTTGCCCAAGACGGAGTACCGTCTGACTGCGTCAGGTCGCAAAGCCTTGGAGCGCTACCTGAATCACATGGAAGCCCTGATTCGCGCAACGCGCGAAGGCTAGCGATATTTTTTTGTCCCTATACTTTGCGGTGCAGAGTAGTTTGTAGTAAGCATTTGAACGCTCTACTCCCGCGGCGGAGAAAAGAACCCATGCTCATGTCACCTATCTTCACGCAACGACACATCCCGGTAGTCCAGCCCGATCTTCAATCCAAGACCCTGCCTACGCGTCCCCTCCACGTCGCCATCATTTCCGACGGCAACGGCCGTTGGGCCACGTCTCGTGGCCTCCCTCGTTCCGCCGGGCATCGCGCCGGCGCCCAGGCGGCACGAGCGGTAATCGAGGCGGCCCCGCGCTTCGGCATCCACACCCTCACGCTCTTCGCGTTGTCCTCCGCGAATTGGAAGCGTCCATCTTCGGAAGTCGATGGAATCCTGCGCATCGTTCACGAATATCTGTTGACCGAAACCTCCCACTGCATCGACGAAGGAATTCGCCTCAGCATCATTGGTCGCCGCGATCGCGTTCCCGCAACGCTGCGTCAGGCGATCATCGATGCCGAAGCCGCCACCGCGCACGGCACCCGCTTGCATCTGCGCCTGGCCGTCGACTACTCCGGCCGCAACGCCATCTATAACGCCGCCTGCCGTTTCTACAAAGTCACCGAACTCTCGCAGGAATCATTTAGCAACGTGCTCTCCGAAGTGTTGCGCGGCGGTTCCACGGAAGTCGACCTCCTGATCCGCACCGGCGGTGAACAGCGCCTCTCCGACTTCCTTCTCTGGGAATGCGCCTTCGCCGAATTTGTCTTTCTCTCCAAACGCTGGCCCGATTTTACCGTCCCCGACCTGGAAGCCGCCGTTCATGAATTCAGCCACCGCGAGCGAACCCGGGGCGCTCTCCCCGACGCCATCGCCGGGTAGGCATCGGCACCACCCGATCTAAATACCTCAATTCATGGGTACTAGCTCTCCTGCGCGCACCCCACCCTGACCTTCCACGCTTCTGCGTCGTCTATACCTCAGGAGCATGGCATGGGAACAATGGGACTTGCACTGCCCTGGGAGCATAGAATCCCTCCCGTACCGCGCGACCGGGAGAGGCGAGTGGAACCTTTCCGTGAACCCCCGCCCCCCGCTGGTAGCGATCCGGCGGCGGAGGCGGTGAGGGCCGAAGACTCCGCACTGGCTCTGGCCTGCCAGTCCGGAGACTTGCGCGCCTACGAGCGTCTGTACGCGCTGCAAGGCGCGCGCATGAAGAATCTCGCCCGGAACCTTCTCGGCAATCCGTTCGATGCAGAAGACGCGGTGCAGGACACGTTTTTGAAAGTGCAGCGCGGCATCAGCAGTTTTCGCGGCCAATCGAGTTTCGTCACCTGGACCTTCCGCATCCTGGTCAATACCTGCCACGATGCGCGCCGCAAGCGCTTGCGCAAGAAGGAAGTCGCCAGTGAAGACGATAGCGGCGAGTTTCCGCGCCCTGAACCTCGGGCGCCTGCTTCCCATCCGTCGTTGCGTCTGGCACTCGAACGCGCCTTGGCGGAGCTGACACGCCATCAGCGCGACGTTTTTCTGTTATATGAGGTCGAAGGCTTCCACCATTCCGAAATCGCCGCGATGCTGGAGATTACGGAAGCGGCTTCAAAGAACACGCTTTTTCAGGCGAAGAAAAATCTTCGCGGAATGCTGGAAGCTCCCCGCGGCGATGCTCCGGGGGCAAGGTGAGGCGCCGCTTAGGTGAAGTGGATGCTAGGTGACAGTCGATGACGGTGACTTGTAACGATCGCGACCGTATTTTTGAAAGCGGTACGCCCGCGCACTGGGCCGCCTTGGAAGCACATGCGGTTACGTGTGCGGGGTGCGCCGAAGAACTCCGCGCGTGGAAATCGCTGAGCGTGGCCGCATCGCAACTCCGCGATTATGACCCAAGCCCATCGCTGTGGCCGCGCATCGAAACCGCACTCGCCGCTGCCGCTGTACAAGCAAAGAGTTCCGTATCGTGGTGGGATCGGTCTTCCGCGTGGTTGGGTTTCAGACGGTCTTGGCAGTTGGCGGCGGCTGGCACTTTCGCGCTGCTCCTTCTCGCTTCCGGCGGTTGGCTCTATCGCATGCAAACAAACCGCTCCTCCACTGCCGCCAATCAAAGCCCGCTCTTGCGCAACAAGGCCCTGGGCGAAGTCGAACGCGCCGAAGCCGCCTACGTCCAAGCCATCGACAAACTGGCTCTGGACGCAAAACCGCAGCTCGATAATCCTGAGACGCCGCTGTTGGCCAACTACCGTGAGAAACTCCAGGTACTCAATACCGCGATCGACGATTTGCGTGCACAAGCGGGTTTGAATCCCTCGAACGCCCATTTGCGGTATCAACTGCTCGCCATGTACCAGGAGAAGCAGCGTACGCTTGAAGAGATTCTGGAGGCAAAGCGATGAGTGCACTCGGGCCCGGGGCACAGCGAGCGCGTCGGTGGCTCTGTCGAGTCGCCCCCGCGGGCGCTCTTGTTCTGTCCGCGTTCGCCACGACGCAAGCAGCCGCTGCGAGCGCCGGCCAGGATCAAGTCTCGCGCGATTTCCAGAAAACCTTGCCGCTCGGCTCGGGCCAATCGTTCCATATCGAAAATAAGTTCGGCGAGGTCCGTATACACGGCGAATCCGGCCGCGAAGTCAAAATTTCCGCCACCATCCGGGTGCAAGCCGGTTCGCATGAGGAAGCGGAGTCTTACGCGCAAAAAATCCAGATCGACGTCCAACAATCCAGCGACGGAATACGCGTCCGAACCATCTATCCGGAAGAGGAGAGGCAAAAGTGGTTCCACATCGGCAAGAACACGTCGTATTCGGTCGACTATGACGTCACCGTTCCGTCCGACGCGCAGACCTTCATCAGGAACAGTTTCGGCAGCGTCACAACAAATGGCGTGCGCGGGAAATCCGACATCGAAAACAGTCACGGATCACTTGAGGTCCGCGACATTGGCCCTGCACGTCTGAATAATTCTTTCGGCAGTATCGAGCTGACCGGGACATTCGGCGACGCTTTCATCAGCGATAACAACGGCACCGTGCAAGCCTCGGACATAAAGGGCGCATTAGACGTGCGCAATCGATTCGGGAGCATCACCGTCCGCCAGGTTCAAGGCGCGGCCACCGTCACCGGAGGCAACGGTGCGGTCACGCTGAATGACGCAGGTTCTGCGAACATCACCACTTCGTTTGGCAGTGCCGAAGTCCGCAACATTCGAGGCGATCTGACGCTTCACGACAACAACGGCAACGTCGACATTTCCTCGGTCGGTGGTGCCGCCATAATATCCAACAGTTTCGGCAACGTGAATTTCTCCGACATCAAGGGCCGCATGGAGTGTACGACCAACAATGGCCGCGTGAAGGGTACTTCGGTGGGCGGAAGCTCCCTTGCCATTCGCAATTCGTTTGGCAACATCGAGCTGGAAAATGTCGCGGGCACGCTGGACGCCGAAACCTCCAACGGGAAAGTCAGTGTCCACGACGCCCGCGGCGGCGTCACGCTTCGAACTTCTTTTGGCGCCATCGAGGCCTCCAACATCCCCAAAGGCATCCGTGCCATCACCGGCAACGGCGCGATCATTCTCACCGACATCGGCGCCGACGCTTACGCCAAAACCAGCTTTGGCAGCATTACCGCGGAGCGCGTCAACGGCAATCTGACCGCGGAAGACTCCAATGGTTCGGTGACCGCCAAGGCTGTGAAAGGCGACGCGACCGTCACCACATCGTTTTCGGGTGTGACCCTTGAATCCATCGGCGGCCGTATCACCGTGGACAATCAGAACGGAGCCATCTACGTGACCGCCGCCCGTCCCAGCGGCGGCTGCCACGATATCTCCCTAAAAACCTCGTTTTCATCGATTCGCGTAGGGATCCCGGAGGGTGCCGGTTACAATCTCGCCGCACACACTTCTTTCGGACGCATCACTTCGGATTTGCCAGTGACCGCCTCCGGCAGCATTGGCGGCGATTCCCTGAACGGCACCATTGGCGCCGGCGGTTGCCGTCTTCAGCTCACGGATTCCAACGGCAGCATCGAAATCGTGAAGGCACCTTGATTGGCTGACGGCCATATTTAACCAGGGGCGCCACGCCGCGCCCGCTCCATCGCAAAAGCCTTCCGCAGAATCCGTGCCGCCGTCTCCGTCAACCCGTACCCATCAAGCTCCTCCTCCCGCGCGAACGCTACATGCGTCACATCGCTGGCGGCAACCGCCTCGCCGCTAACCCGCTCGCATAGATAATCCGCGATCACAAAGTGGAACTTCGGCCCTTTTTTCTGCAACTCGCCGCCGGCAGCCGCTTCATCACCCTCAAAAATCCGGTCGAATACCTCGATCAGCTCCACCACGCGCACTTCCAGGCCGGTCTCCTCTCGTAGCTCCCGCGCGACGCCTTGTTCCAGCGACTCCCCCAGTTCCAGCGTGCCTCCGGGAATCGACCATTCCCCGCGCAATGGCTCGCTTCCGCGCCGAATCAACAGCGCCCGTCCATCCTCGATCACCACGCCCCCTACGCCGACCACCGGGCGTTCCGGATATTCGCGCGCCAATGTCCCTCTCCGTACCGACGAGCCGCAGGTTTGCCTTACCACAGCATTCGCGTCCCGTACCAGTTGACTTCATGCACCGCGGTATATAATACGCTCGACGTGGGTGCCTGCGATCCTGGCCACGCACCGCCCCACCAATTCTACGGAGGATGGATCCGTGATTCGCTGCCCCGAGTGTTCCGCAGAAATTGACGTCGACGAAGACGAAGTAGAGGAGGGCGAAATCCTGAGTTGCCCTGAGTGCGAATCCGAACTCGAAGTCTCTCAAATACATCCCGTTCATTTGAATGTCATCTCCGAAGACGGTGACGACGAGGATGACGAGGACGACGAAGAAGAGGAAGAAGAGGGTGAAGACGGCGATAAGGGCGATCTCATCGAGGACGAAGAAGAAGAGGTAGAAGACGAGGAGTAGCCGTAGTCCGTGGTTGCGCGCTTACATCTTCTTCTGCTCATCCACCATCTAAACCACCACATGCTGCCCACAGGGGTCAAGTGAAAGCGCTCGGTAGCCTTTGCGTGCACGCGTTTCGGCGGCTTACCGTTGTCGGCATTGTGTCGCTGTTGATTCCAGGTGTCGCAGTGTATGCCCAGGCTCCGGAACCCCCGCCTCCAACGGTTCCTGCACCTCCACCAGGTCAGAACCCGCCCGCCGAATCTCCCGCGGCACCCTCGAGCTCGAGCAGCAAACATTCCCACGCGAGCCACGCAAACGATTTCCTGATCATCGGAACCGTCTTTTCCGACAAGGCCTTGGCCTTCCCGGGCGTGCGCCTGCGCGTCCGCCGCGCCACGGAGAAAAAGTTTCACTGGGAGGCGTATACCAATTCGCGCGGTGAATTTGCGATCCGCGTCCCCCAAGGCTCCGAATATGAGATGGTAATAGTTGCCAAGGGCTTCCTTGATCAAACCAAAGTGATCAGTGCGAAGAGCGGCATAAGCGAAGACAACGTCGTCTTTCAGATGCAACCCGCAGCGGGAGGTAAAAAATGAATTTGCGGCTGCGTTTGTTTTCCGTGGCGCTGACGTTACTGCTGTGTGCCTGGTTCGTTGCGGCTCAGGATGCGAAACATGAAGCGCAACTCCGCACCGTCCACGGCATCGTCACCGACAAGTCGGAAGCGCCTGTTGGCGCCGCCGTGGTTTTTCTCAAGAACACGCGCAGCAACGTCGTCCGCAGTTACATCAGCGATGACGCCGGCAATTATCGCTTCAGCGGCCTCGATCCAAATGCGGATTACGAGATTCACGCTGAGAAAGATGGGGCCACGTCGCCCACCCGCTCGGTCTCCAGTTTTGATAGCAAAAAGGACCTTGTGCTGAATCTCAAGATCGACCGGAAGAAGAGTTGAGCTTCCCGCTGGTTTGTTGATGGGCACCGTCGCCCTTTTCTCAAGTCACGCCCCTAGTGGGGACCGCATCTAATCTCTCGTTTCTGTTTTCACATCAGAACGCTGGCGAAACGCTTGTTCCGTGGCGCTCGTCCAAGACAAATGCCCTCTTCGGGCGCTAGGGGAAACATGCATCCAAGTACGACCTATCGTTTCACTGCGCTGTTCGTGGCACTTGCCGTATGCGCGGTCTCCTGCGTTGCTCAGGACAAGCCGGACGCTCCCACGCCAAAGCAGGATTCATCGTCGGTCCAGCAACCCTCTTCGGGCGCCTCGCAGGGGCCTGCGGGCCCGCCTTCCAATCCCACCGGTCAGCAGGACGAGAATCCCAAGCGCATCCTGGGAATCATTCCGAATTTTCAGACCAAAGACGACACCCCGCAAAATCAACCGCCTTTGAGTGTCAAGGAAAAGTACAACCTCGCTTGGCACCAGACTGTGGATTTCAGCGCCCACATCGGGAATGCGTTCCAGGCGATGCTTCAGCAGGCTAGCGACGGACAACCCCACTATGGCCAGGGATGGGGGCCTTACGCCGAGCGATTCGGCGCGGCGGAAGGGGACCAGGCGACGTCGGCATTTTTCATCTTCGGCTTTCTACCGCATGTCTTGCACGATGATCCAAGATACTTCCGGAAGGCGAGGGGTTCAGCTTGGTCGCGCATCCGCTATTCGGCTACCCGAACGGTCATCACCCGCACCGATTCGGGGAATTCCACTTTCAATGTTCCCCAGGTCGCAGGGCAGTTGTTCCAACAAAGCATCTCGACGATCTACTACCCGCCCGTCGATCGCACCGCGGAGCGCGTTTTCCAGAACTGGGGAATTTCGCTCGCTTACAACAGCGCGTACAACGTTTTGAAGGAGTTTTACCCCGATTTTCTTCGCATCGTCTTTAAGCGCCATCGGGAACAAGACCCCGCATCAACCGCACCGCCGGCCCCGCCAGCACCCGGCACGACGGGTGCACCGCGTCCAAACTAAATGGCGAATCGCACTACTGTGCCGCCAGCACCTTCACGGCGCCCGGCATCACTTCAATCTTCACGGGGGTGGGCCCCAAAATCTCTCCGTCGCCGTGAAAAAAGCACGGCCGGTCCGTGACCAGCACCACTCTGCGCGCTGCGGTCTGCTTCAAATACGATTTTGGGAGGGTTCCATTCGCCAGCAATCGCGGCACCAGCCCAAGCACTTCGCGTGCATTCAAGTCTTTCACAAACGACAAATTCAGCCATCCATCGTCGATCCGCGCACCAGGCGCAACACGCAATCCCGCTCCGTAGCTCGGCGCATTCAGCACCCCAGCCAGTAGCACGCTCGCTTCCATAGCGGGCTGCTCGCTCTCGGGAAATTCCGCTCGCACTTTTAGAGGGATAAATTCGCGCCACGCGCGTAGTGCCGATGCGACGTAACGCCATCGGCCCGGCATTCGCCGATAAACTCCGGAAGCGTAGCGCGAAGCTTCTACGTCCAGCCCCACGCCGCCTCCTCCCACATACAGCCGTTCCCTGCCATCACTTGTGCGCGCGCGCAACAAATCCATCGAACGCGGTCGCCCGTTCAACACCACGCGCGCAGCCTCTGCTGGATTTTTCGGCAGCCCGAGCGCCGCGGCAACATCGTTGCCCCCGCCCCCGGGCAGTACGCCTAGCACAACATCACTGCCATACGCGGCATTCGCAAGCCCTTGCAAGGTTCCATCGCCGCCCATCGCCACCAGAAGCCCGTGTCCGTTCGCAATTGCCTGCCGCGCCCGCGACTCCAGATCCTCCGCCGATTCCGTAATTAGAAACTCAGCGGAAATGCGCCTCGCTTCGAATACCTGTCGCACTGAGGTCAGATACTTTCCTGCCCGGCCTGCTCCGGCAAGCGGATTCACGATCACAACCGCCGGCAACCCGCGCAAGATATTTTGAAAGTCGCTCACTGGCTCGCCATGCTGACGAACGCGGCCAGGCCTGTCAACCAGCGCCGCCGCGCGACAATTTCTTGCGTGCTTTGGTGTACGCGAAACCGCAAGTCCTCTTACCAAGAACACCTTATCCACCCTTATTCGCCCGCCGCATCTCATGAATGTTCGTCGCTAGATCGCCTCCGCTTTTCCCGCCCAGTGGATCGATTTAAACGATGTTCAAACCAGGGGACCTCGAGGTGAAAGACCATTTCGTCGAAATCGCTGCGTGAAGTTGTGTCTTTCTTGGCTTTTTTCCTTCCCGCCTTTTCTACCTTTGCTCAATATCGCGCCGGCATCCAGGGCAGTGTGCTCGATCCGCAGGGCGACACCATCAACGCGGCAACCGTTACACTCACCAACAAAGAAACCAATCGCACGCAAACCGTCGCCACCGACGCGAGCGGCGTTTATAACTTTCTCAGCCTGGCTCCGGGCCGCTATTCTCTCGCGGCCCAAGCGGGCGGCTTTAAGCAGAAGACTCTCGCCGATGTCCGCGTCGCCGCCGAACAAATTCAATCCGTTAACATCACCCTGGAGGTCGGCGACGTCAGCCAGACCGTCACCGTCAGCGGCGACGTCACTCCTCCCATCGATACCGAGACCGGACAAATCAGCGGTACTCTTTCCAGCAGCGACATTCAGAATCTTCCCTCTCTCGGCCGCGATCCCTTCCACCGGTGCGCCCCACCACCGATCTCTGCTATAAACTCTTGTCGGAGATAACCATCCACATGCTGACAACGTTGCGCCGCGTCGCGCTTTCTCTCTCGCTTCTTTCTGTTTTCAATTTCCCCTCGCACGCCCGACCCACGCCCCAAACCCTCGCCGAAGCCGTCGAGATCGACGCCAACGCCGCTTCCCACCCCCTCCCCCACTTTTGGGAAAAACTGTTCGGCTCCGGCCGCGCCATCCTTTCCCTCCGCGACGATTACCGCCACGATCTCCGCGAAACCAAACGCATCACCAATTTCGAATACGTTCGATTTCATGCCATCTTCCACGATGAAGTTGGCCTCTACGACGAAGATGCCAACGGCAAGCCCATCTACAATTTTTCTTATGTGGACCAGATCTACGACGGCCTGCTCGCCAACAAAGTCCGCCCCTTCGTCGAGCTAAGCTTCATGCCCAAGAAGCTGACTGCCGACCCCAACGCGCTGCACGCCTTCTGGTACAAACAAAACGTGGCTCCCCCCAAAGACTGGGACAAATGGGGACAACTCATCGAAGCCTTCACTGGCCATCTCGTCGAGCGCTATGGCATTGAAGAAGTTTCGCAGTGGTATTTCGAAGTCTGGAATGAGCCGAACCTCGATTTCTGGGTAGGCAATCCGAAACAAGAAACCTATTTCCAGCTATACGATCAAGCCGCCCTAGCCATCAAGCGTGTAAGCCCCCGCATCCGCATCGGCGGACCCGCCACAGCCCAGGCGGCTTGGGCCGACACCTTTCTGACTCACTGCAAGGATAAAAACATTCCTGTCGATTTCGTATCCACGCACGTCTACGGCAACGACAAAACCGAAGACGTCTTCGGCACCCACGAGAAGATTTCGCGCAACGATATGGTTTGCCGCTCGGTGAAAAAAGTGCACGACCAGATTGCTGCTTCGGCGTTCCCCAAGATGCCGCTCATCTGGACCGAATATAACGCCGCCTACGACAATGAAACTCAAGTCACCGACAGCGCCTACATGGGGCCCTATCTGGCCAATATTATCCGCGAATGCGACGGCCTCGCTGAGGTCATGAGCTACTGGTCGTTCTCCGACGTCTTCGAGGAACAAGGGGTGGTGAAGACACCGTTCTACGGCGGTTTCGGCCTGCTCGCTGAGCGCGATATTCCCAAGCCGTCGTTTAACGACTTCGCGCTGCTCCACCGTCTCGGCGACACCCGTCTCGACGCAGGCTCGGACTCCCTGTTGGTCACACGCCGTAAAGACGGCTCTCTCGTCATCGCCGCTTGGAATCTCTTCCTTCCAGAACAAGCCGGCTCTCCGAAATCGTTGACGCTCCATTTCAAAGGCGTGCAATCGGCAACAGCCAAAGTCACCATAGTCGACAAAGACCACGGCTCTCCATTGCCGCTCTACGAGAAACAAGGCCGCCCAGCCTCACCCTCGGTCGCCCAAATCGACGCCCTTCGCAAAGCCGCAGCTCTACCCGCGCCCAAATCCTACCCTCTCCAGGCTGGCTCCTTGACCCTAACCCTGCAGCCCCAAGCTCTGGCTCTGATCGAACTGGAGTAGAAGCCGGACAACTCCGCTCCTGCCGTCGCCGGGTGAACAGAGTGCCCGTTTCGAACTTCGTAACTTTTCTTCCATCAACGCTTGTTAAGAAAAAGGGGGATAACCAGGCAACAATCTCAGCATGCCCTCAAAGGAGAACTACCGGACCCGATCCCGCTACCTCACAACGAAAATCGGATAGCCCTTAGGTATCGGCGGCGCCACCTGAACCTCCGTCTCCGGCGGAATGGAATAGAAACCGGCCTTCGCCATTCCGTTCTTCGCGATGTCATTCTTCATGAAATGTTCCCAGACGAAACCCGTGCGCGCGTTCTCGGCCATCAACATCGTGATCCCTGCGTCGATACCCAGCACATCCTGGCTATACCAGTTCGTCAGCGGATTGAACGCATCGACGAATCCATACCGGTGCCACGTGCGGTCCTGATACTTGGTGTAAATGGTCCGCAGCACTCGCAGCGTCGCTTCCGGCAGGAAGGGCAGCGATCCCCCTGTGGCGCACGGCACAACGCTCCCATCGATATGTCCCATCGCCGGGGGCCCGCCCCACACCGCGTAGCCTCGTGCCGAATCGGACGCCGTGATTCCCCATAAGTCTTCGGTGAAGTCGGGAAATTCGCGGGCAAGTTCCAGGCACCACAATTCGTGAACCTTTGTGGCGATCACGGAATTGACGAAGTAATCGGCATATTTATCGCGCTTCCCGCGGAAATCGAACCACGCATGGGAATACTGGTGCACGAACAACGGCGCGTGCGAGCCGATGTAACGGATTCCATTGAACTCGAAATAGGTCCGCGTCCACGCGTCCCAGTTCGCCGGCGACATGATGTTCGCAGGCGAACCGAGGCCCAGCAGATAGACCATCATGAGTTCACTGTAGGCGTCCCACCGGGCATGGATGAATCCATGCTCGGGGGTCCAGCCCATCGACAACGTTTTCTCTCCATGCAGCAGCCAGTTCCAGTCCACGCGGTTGTACAAGGTGTTCGCCAAGTCGCGGATCTCGGCGTCGTCGAAATACGCGCGGCATGTCAGCACTCCGCAAATGAAAAGACACGTATCGATCGAAGATACTTCCGACTGAAAGACGCGCTCGCCATTCTGGAAATTCAGAAAATGGCAGAAAAACCCGTGTGCTTGCGGTACGCGCGTGGCAACGAAGCGCAGCGTATTGCGCACGCGTTCGCGAATCTTTCTCTTGTCCTCCCAGCCGCGATGATCGGCGATGCACAAGCCCGTCAATCCGAATCCCGTGGCGGCGATACTGGCAACGTTGCGGGAGTCGGTTCCGTTGGCCTGGCTGCGATCTTTCACTAGTCCGGTGTAGGCGTTCGCTTCGTCCCAGAAAAACTGGAAGCAAGCGCGTTCGATCTGTTCCAGGAAGCGATCTTCTTCCAGCGTGAACCGGTATTTTGTGGGATCGCTGCTGAACAGCGAAGAAATGCCGCTCAAGGGCAGCGTATTTTGTGCTGGAAACTCTGGTCGCGGCAGCGGCTCGAGCGCGGGAACCGGCCACGCGCCGCCCGCAAACGTTTCCGAAGCGCGTAAAACGCTTAGGGGAATACCCAGTGCGAGACGCGAGGTCTGCCGAAGCCAGTCACGTCGCGAACGCTTCCCACCGTTCACCACGTACTCCGCCGGGTAGGTCTCGGGGTACAGCTCGAGCGCCCGATGGAGGGACAGGGCCGGGTTCTCCAATTCATACCGGGCCAGTTTACCGGAGAGACGAAGTCACCGGGAATCCGATTTGGCGAAGAAATCGAAAGCAGCAATCTGCTTATTTTGACGACGAGCGAGTGACACCCCAACCTTGATAGGCCGCGATGGCATTCTTTGCGGTCATCGTGAGGTTCGTAGGAAGTTCGCCCATCCCGAACCAGCGCACTTCCTGGGTCTTGTCCGGCTCGCAATTTCGCGCTTCGCCTTCCAGTATGCGGCCCAGATAGGCAGGCGAAACCCAGTGCTGGCCTTCCCCCGGCAGCAAATGATCGGTGATGCAAAGCAGGCGATCGATGGCAATCTTCAGACCGACCTCTTCCAGCGCCTCGCGGACCGCGCAAGCCTCGACGGTTTCCAGAAAATCAACCTTGCCGCCGATGATGCTCCAGCATTCCGCTTCCGGGAGGAAATCTTCGCAATGTCAGCAAAACCCGGCCGCCTTCATCAAGGAGCAATACGCCTACTCCGACTCGTGGTTGTGATTCGGCGTCTTCCGGCGCTCTTGCGGCTTTCATCGCTCTCGACTCGACACCCACTTTGCTACCGAGGGCAGCGGCGCGGTGTGCAGTTGGGACAAGAGTTGCTCGACGTCATCCTGCACGATGACCATTTCGTTGTGAGCCGACGCCACGAATCCTTCACCGACGGCGTGCTCTGTCAGCGCCAACAGCGCGCCATAGTAACCTGCTACGTTTAGAATTCCGCAAGGCTTGCGATGCATCCCCAATTGCAACCACGTAACCACCTCGCAAAATTCCTCCCAACTTCCAAATCCGCCGGGCAGGAGCACAAAAGCGTCGGCGAGGTCGGCCATAAGCGCTTTTCGCTCGTGCATGGTTTCGACCACGTGCAACTGAGTTAGTGCGGCGTGGGCAATCTCTTTTTCGACCAGAGCTCTCGGCATCACACCGATCACTTCACCGCCAGCGCGCAGAACCGAATCCGCCAGCACGCCCATTAATCCCACGCGGCCTCCGCCGTAGACCAGCGCAATCCTTGAAGCAGCAAGCTGCCAACCGAGTTTCGCCGCAGCCTCTTGATACGCATCGCGGTTGCCTACGCTTGATCCGCAGAAAACGCAAAGTCTCTTGATCACGCGAAGTGGGTGGCTGGGCTCGACCGATGCAGGGAGGCTCATAGAAAAACCAATAGTACAGGAAAGTCGCTTCCGTGCATCCGCGTGAAATGACGCAGCGTGCGGGCTGCGGCCCGTTGCCGCGACTAGCTGGCGCGGGATTATTTCTGGTGGGACCAGTGGAAGACAATGCCCGCGCCGATCAGGAGATTGTTCTGGTGATCGTTGGTGGCGTTGGCAAAGGTCGTCGGATAGTAGTCGATCTGAATGACGCGAAGTGCGAAGCGAGAACTCACGGGAACATCGATGCCGCCGCCGATGCGAGCAGCAAATCCGTAGGATGCGTCGCCGACACCAGCGACGCCACCGCCGGCATGTGACGCGCCGATCAGGAGTTGGGCGAATGGCTGAGGCCGATGCCTGCGCATTCCGCGGAGCCAAGGTTCCGGAATCTGGAACCGCGCGCCGGCCAAGAACGACGTCAGCGTCAGAGAATTCCCGGTCGATGAACTGCTCCTAAACACGCTGCTGGCGTCGGCCACCACAGACCAAGGGCCACGGACATTCCACGATCCCGAAATGCCGCCGCCGTTCAGGCCGAAGCACCCGCACTGTCCCGGGGCCGCGTTCGAACGCACCCACTGGTAGGTCGCGGCAGCGTCTCCGTTGTACGACTCCTGAGCCATCGTGATCGAAGCGCTTCCGAATAACAGAGCGGTTGCCAGTAGTATCGATCTCATTTTGCATTCTCCTTACGCGACTCGGATCAATTGGGCGGCACAGAAACGGTGGAGGATACGTTACTGACGACGGTATCCTCGAAAGATCCGCCCGTTGAAGCGGTGATGTAGAGATACGCGACAGGTGGCGGCGTGATATTTCCGGACACCACCTGTACGCCGTCGAGCGTCACGATCAGCGCTCCCTGGATAATGGACACGGTGTAGTTGTGAGTGATGGTCAGGCCGCCTGCTACCAGCGTGGGAATGCTGGTGTTGACGTAATCCCAGGGCTTCTCCCACAGGAGGGTCTCGCCTCGTCCAACGCCCAGGTAGGGCACCGGCGGATCGCCGGCGTTGTGATAGGTGTCGAAGCCGAAGACAAGTCCTGGGATCCCTTCGGCGCCCAGGCCCATGCCGGTTGCGCCCAAACTGGTGGGCTTGGCACCGAGCGAGGGGTCACCGAAGACGATGGTGAAACCGTCGGCTGGAGTCGCGCTGGGATTGCTGAGCGTCACCGTAAAGCTGAGTTGGATATCGCCGGTCGAGATGAGAGTTGGGTACACCATTTCGCCATGCTGGTTGTTGGCCGCGGCGGTCAATTGGAAGCTGCAACCAGAGAGGGCCACGGCATTGCCCAGCGCGGACCAATTGGTGCTGCAGAGGTTAGGAACCGAAGCAAGAGGGCCAACAAACAGAGATGCGGAATTGCTGGTGACCGATGGCGTGGTTCCGTTGCTGACGATCACGTAGAACACAGAGCCAGTTTCCGCAGTAGTGGTGTTGTCCACGGTGTAGGTTGAACTGGTGGCTCCGGCGATGGGAGCGAATGTAGAACTTCCAGGCAGCGCTTCGTACCACTGATATGTCAAGGGAAGAGTGGAAGTCGCCGTGACCTGGAACGTCGCGGGTTGCCCCACGTCCACATATTGTGTGACCGGTTGGCTGGTAATTAAGATCCCGCCGCCGACAGCAAGAATGGCGTGCTGCGAGATGGCTTGTCCGTAGGGGTTTGACACTACAACGTAATAAGCGTCCTGATCGTTGGCGGTGGTGGTCGCCGAGGAAGGCACGTTGTAGGTGGCCGAAGTGGCGCCTCCAATCGCGGTGCCGGTCGTTTGTCCCGCAGGAATTCTGTACCACTGATACGAGAGCGCGGGAGTGCCGGTTGCCAGGACGGTGAATGAGGTCGTACCCCCGGCCGTAACCGTCACACCCACAGGCTGTGTGATGATTGTTGGCGAGGCATTGCCGGCGGTAACCGCAAGCGTAGCCGAGGTGCTATCGAGGGGAGTTCCGGCGCAGGAGTCGGTGACCGCCGCGTAATACTTGGCGCCGTTATAAGTCAAGTCGACACCCGGCGTGGTGTAACTGTTGGACGTTGCGCCGGAGATTGCCACGCCCGTAGTGCCACCCGACGGTATTTGATACCACTGGTAAGTAAATGGACTGAGGCCCTGCGCCGCCACCCAAAAAGTGCCGGTCTGCGTCGGGTGGAGCGAAACGTTGGTTGGATTCAAGGTAATCGTTGACCCGACGGCGACTACGGCGACGCTGGAGGTCACACTTCCAATTCCATTCGTGACGGTGACGGTATAGTTCCCAGCATTTGCCGAAGCCGCGCCGGCAATGATGTAAGTCGAATTTGTGGCTCCGGGAATGGGCGAGCCGTTGAAGTTCCACTGATAGCTGGCCGCGTAACTGGCGCTTACCGAGAGCGATATGTTGCCACCGGTGCAATCGCGCTGGCTGGCCGGCTGAGTCTGGATCACTGGAGGGCTGATGGTCGTGGTGGTAAAGACCGAGACAGATGGGTTGTCCACGCTGGTGGCCGTGATCGTGTACGTACCGACGGCATTGGGCGACGTCCACACATTGCCTGCGAAGGTTCCGGCACTTGCACTCCATGTCAGCTTGTTCGTTAGGCCGCCGCTGGCCGTAGCAGTGAAGGTAACTTGTCCCGGCGCAACGGTCTGATTCGCAGGCGCGATGGGCGTAATCGTCACGCTTGTGGGGGTGACGATGCAGGTTGTCGAAGCGACATTTCCTTTAGAGTCCGTGACCGTGAGCGTGTACGTTTTAGGCGAGGTCAATGCTGGCGTTGGATACGAAGCGCCACTTACGGCCGAAGTCGTAATGTCAGAACTGCCGACGCCCGTCGATCCGATGACCGCAGTGCCGCCGGAGAAGGTAGGTACGAGCGATACCGCCGCATCGTAGGGTGGAGTTGCGGCGCTCGGAACGATGCTCTCGACCAATAGAGCTGGAATCTGAACCGTCAGGGTGGCAGGTCCGCTCGTCACGGATCCGCTTGAATTCGACACGCTCACCGTAAACACGGCGCCGGTGTCACCCGATACCGTCGCCGGAGTTGTATAGGTGCTGGAGGTAGCTCCGCTGATGGCGACGCCATTTTTGAACCACTGGTAGCTCAAAGGTCCGGTGCCGCTGGCGGTCACACTAAACGTTGCAGTTTGTCCCACCATCACGGTTTGGTTCGCTGGCTGCGTGACCGTAGGAGCGACAGCCGCGAGTGGCTTGGCGCCCTCAAATCCGCCTGCGCATCCCGAAATACCGAAAAGGCCAAGAATGACGGTCACCCCGAGGACAACGGCAACAAAAGCGCGAGGATTCAATACGGAACGATTTGGCGCACGGTGGTCGCGGTGAATTTCGTCAGAACGCGACGCTGCCGCATGACATAGAGGAAAGCACGGTAGAGGATAGACCAAGCCGTAAACGCGGACCAGCCACATCGGCCCGGAACCCCGAGGCACACGTTGCATGGGAGAGGAACTCCTTATACAAAGTGTATCTGGGTCAGTCTGGGCCCCTAGGGCGACCAGAAATGGTGTTGCGCAAAAGGCTGATAGTGCTTAGGTGTCTACGGGGGGCCGACTCGCGGGCCTGCCTGCGTTGACGAACCAGGCAGCGCGGAGTATCGGTGAGGCACTCACACGATCGGCTCACAAACCGAGCCACGCCCTTGGCGCCGAGCGTTAGATGGAATCTGTGATCCGTGCGTCCAAGGTATTGCCGATATTCGTACCATCCCCGAGATCGCATGTGAATCACAGGATATTCGAAAGGGATTCCGACGGAGCTGCGCTCTGTTGCGTCAAGGTTTACTCCGCTTGACTACTTCTTCAGCCATGATATACCAGCGTTCATCAACTCATCCCTTCCGGTGCCAAGTCTATGCAAGGAGGTCCCATGAAGCGAGGATTGACGGCAGGTTTCTTATTGTTGGTCATGATTTTGTGGCCGGCACGAGCGAAGCAAGAGGGCATTCCAAAGGAGAACGGGGCGAGGGCGAAAGCATCAATACAATGGGAGACAGTCGATGGATCGCGGGTGCTGAGGCTCTGGCAGGTGGAAGGCCCACAGTCTTGGCCTCAAATTACAGTCATGCGTGTGTCCAACGCGACCTATCAAAAATACTTCCATGACCCAAAGAAGTTCGTAAAATTCGTCAACGTGAATAAATTCTTCTCGAAAGATGTCATAACCGCAGGTCCCTGGGTGACGCTATCCTCCGTTGAACAAGACGAAGATTCGCCGGATTGGTTGCTGACACTATTGCACGGAAAAATGAGCACGATGATAGTTTCGGCGCTGCCAGAGCTCAAGATGGAGAAATGATCTTGGGCTCTGCCCTGGACAACTCAAGATGGCTTCAGGTTCATTCGCAGCAGGAGCTTTTCAAATCGCGGGTCAGACCGCAATGAGTCTAGACCGGGCTCAACCTTGAGCCTGACTAAATATGAATCACGCTCCGCAAATGCCTTACCCAGCCACGAAAAGGCCTGGTCCTTTTCACCCAACGATGCATGGACCACGCCCACAAAATAGGGCGCAACATACTGGCTTTTGGATGCGGCGTCTAGCTGAGCAATAATCTTTCGCGCTTGCAGCTTTTTCCCCGCCAAAGCATTCGCGCATCCTAAGCCGGCCAATCGAACAGGATCGTTCTGCGAAGACGAGGCCAGGTCTTGATACTCCGTCAAGGCTTGATCGTAGGCACCCTTTGCCAGGTAGGTTGATGCGAGGCACTCGTGCGCCGAGACGAAGTGTGGATCTAGATCCAGGACCTTACGGCACTGTTCGAGAGCGTGATCGTATTGCCGTGCGTAGTAAAAAACCCATCCGACAGCCAGGTTTGTAGTGCTGGATAGAGGGTCCAGTTCTTGCGCGATTCCGACCTCCGCTAAGGCTTGCTCATGTCGGCCCATCTCCGATAGGAAATCGGAGTAGTTGCGGTGGAACTCGGCATCGCCGGGACTTAGCTCAATGGCGCGCTTGAATTCTTTGTCCGCAGCGATCCAATCCCAATCACCGTAGAAATTGATAGAGGCCAAGGTCGCATGAGCATCTGCCAGGCCGCCATCGAGAGCCAACGCTTTCTCGACGTAGGCTTTCGCCTTGGGCATCGCCACTCCAGGAGGCAATTCGTTCGTCAACCAATAATAGTCGGCTAATCCCGTATAAGCGGGGGCGTAGTTGGGATCGATCTTGATGGCCTCGTCGAAGTACATCCGCGCTTCGCGCATCTGATCTTCCGTACCGCGTCGCAAGTGGAATCGACCCTTAAGGTAAGCGTCGTGCACCTCGAAACTCGTTTGCTGAGGTTTTGCAAAACGCCCTCGCTCCTCCGGGGTCAGCTTGACTTTGATCTCGTTAGCGATGGCGCGAGCGACCTCATCTTGTACCCATAGCGAGTTGCTCAGGTCGCGGTGGTAGCTTTCGCCCCAAAGCTGCGTATCCGTTGACGCATAAATAAGTTGTGTGGTGACGCGAAGATTGCTCCCGTCCCGTAGGACCGAGCCTTCCACGACGGCATCCACGTGAAGCTCCCTTGCGATCTGCGGGAGCGTTTTATTGGTTCCCTTATAACGCATCGCGGAAGTCCGGGAAATCACTCGCAGGGCACGGATTTGGGCCAAGTCCTTAATCAATTCGTCGGTCATACCGTCCACGAAATATTCTTGGTCCTGGTCATGCGAGAGGTCTGCAAGAGGCAAAACAGCGATTGCTCGGATCTGCCCCGTTGGGGCATGCCCCCACAGGTGGGTCCACATTCCGCCAACACGGCTACCGAAGGAGACAGTCGCTAGCGCAGCTACTACCAAACCCAAAATTGGGGCCATCAACCACTTTCGCCAATTGCGCGCAAGAAATCGGGGCGGTTACGGATGGCAAGACGCCCGAAACAGCTCGCGGGCCAATGGAACGAAGATCTACACCAACCTCTTTGATCGACTGATAGCGTTGTGCAGGATCTTTTTCGAGGCATTTTAAGATGATGCGTTCCATGTCCATCGAGAGACGCGGATTCAGAGCCCGCGGCGACATTGGGGTTTGATGAATAATCGAATCGAAGAGCCGGGCTACCGAGCAATCGCGAAATGGGCGCTCGCCGGTAGCCATTTCATAAAGTACGGCTCCGAGGCCGTACACGTCTGTTCGAGGATCAATGTGCTCCCCGAGTACCTGCTCCGGAGCCATGTAGGGCAGAGTGCCCACAACGTGCTCTCCATCCGTGCTTTGCGTGAGGGTTTCCGCTTTAATCGGGCCTAATGAAGGATCGAACAGCTTTGCCAGTCCGAAGTCGAGCACCTTCAATTGTCCCTTGGATGTCACGGCTATGTTATTTGGTTTAAGGTCGCGATGGATGATGCCACGGTCGTGGGCGTCGTCGAGTGCTTCAGCGATTTGCGCCCCTAGCCGAGCAATATCCTTCTCGGAAAGTGAGCGGGCCTTTATCCGACTGGCAAGCGTTCCCCCGTCGACGTATTCCATCACCAGGAAGTCGACGCCGTCCTGCGAATCGAAGTCGAAGATTCCCTCGATATTGGGATGGTTGAACTTCGCAAGCGTCAAGGCTTCCTGGCGAAAGGACTTGCGCGTACTCTCATCAGCCAGCGTTCCACTCGATAGGACTTTCAAGGCGACACTTCGGTCGAGGCGTTCATCGTGGGCGCGATAAACCACACCCCATTTACCTTCACCGAGTTTCTCGAGAATCCGATAGTGACCGAGGGTTTGGGCGACCATGATAGGACCCGGCACTTAACTGTGATGTTAGGCCCGCTTAGAAGGCGAGTCAATGTACTGCCGCCGCTCTCGAACGGTCTCCCTGTGATATCTGCTCGAACAGATCCGATTAAGCAACGCATCAGCCGCTAAAATTCGACGACGCCATAACCCTGTGACGTCTGTAGGACCGGGATACGGCAGAAACCACGGGTTCAGGACCGAACGGAGAGCAACAGCTGCTGTTTGAAAATCGCGCCCGATGCGGTCAGAAGCAAGTAAGGGATTTCGGTAGTAAATGACGAAGATCGGCTCTTGGTCCGTTTCGCAGTACCACAATCCGTCGAGCGACCTGGCTGGCAGAATAACTGTCGTTGTCCTCTTTGAGCGGAAGGGCTCAGGGACGGGCTTCGTAGACGACGTTAAACGGGGTTTCCGCGGCTCGCCGGAAACGGCTGAAGCCGGCTGCGGTGACCACCTCGCGAATCCGTTTCTCGCCTGACTGTGCACCCAAACACAGCGCAACCTCCTGTGAACGCGAACAGGGAGTGCACAACAAAGTTGAAAAAGAGTAGTACACGCGGCCGACCGGATTCAGGTTGTCTTTTAGTTCATCGTTGGCAAACGGTTCGACGATCATCCATGTGCCATCCTTGCTCAGCGAATTGCGCACATGGGTTGCGGCGCCGACCGGATCACCCATGTCGTGCAAACAATCGAACACAGTAATCAAGTCGTAGTCTTTGCCTGGAAATGCTTTGGCCTTCGCGACGCCAAAGTTGAGGCGAACCTCGAGACCTTCTTTGGCGGCGGTTGCGCGGGCGCCCTCGATGGATTTGTCATGATAGTCAAACCCGAAGAATTGTGACTTCGGGAAGGCTTTCGCCATCAGCACGGTGGACGCACCCTTGCCGCACCCTACATCGGCGACGCGTGCGCCGCCCTCGAGCTTGGCCTGTACTCCCTGAAGAGAAGGTATCCACGAAGTTATAAGGTTTGCTGCATAGCTCGGCCGGAAGAATTTCTCGCAGCCATGAAACACATCTTCATCGTGCTCATGCCAGCCCATGCCTGCGCCGGAGCGGAATGACTCGATGATCCTGGGAACTGCGGCCAAAGAGCCGAGCGCCAATTGGAAGGCCCCGGGAAGATAAGCGGGACTGTCTTCGTTCGCCAGCGTAAATGCCTGCTCTTCGCTCAGGCTGAACTTGCGCGTCTGTTCGCTGTAAGTGACGTAGCCGCCCGCAGCTTGGGAGGCCAGCCATTCGCGCACATAGCGTTCATCTGTTCTAGTCTTTGCGGCCAGCTCGGCTGAGTCGAGCGGGCCTTCAGCGAGAGCCTTGTACAACCCCAGCTTTTCACCAATCACCACCATCCCAGCGTGGACCGCCGCTCCTAGATCCCCGACGAATTGCCCCACGAACCTATTCAATTTGTCCATGTCGAGTGCCATTCTTGTTCTCCTTTGTGATTGCGATTTCTTTGAATTTTCATGTCGTGCTGCTCTCGTGCGGTTTGCTCACGACGCTGCTCCCTTGGGCTAGGCCAAGGGAGCGATCGGCTGCCCCTTCCCGGGCTGGTTGGCATGCTCGCCTGGCGTGCGCGAGGATCGGACTACTTATCCCTGCTTGGGTCGTCGTTAGGATTGACGTAGTTGAACTGAAGTGGAGATTGTCCGTGGACCTGGACAATCGTTTCTCCGCAGGCCATGGCGTAGTGGTGCATATCGGGGTCGAGAAAGGCAAAGCTCCCGGCAATGAACGCTTTCATCTTGTTCGCATCAAACTCATCGCCCATACCAACTTTGAACGTTCCGGAAATGATTGTGACGTTTTCCCGGTTCGGGTGCCAATGGGGCGCGATGCGGAACCCGTCAGGCATCTTCAGGCGAATCGTGAAATCGCCGGTTGAGGCGGTCGGGTCGCCTTCGAGCACGGCAAACTGCGCGCCATGACGCACAACGGGCGGTGCTGGCCCCCACGGAATGGTATCCGGGGTGAATGCGTTTTTCTCTTGCGAGCGATCGTGCGCGGCACTGGTGAAAGCCAGCCCCGCCCCATAGAACATTCCAGCCACTGCGAGCGAAAGGAACAAGTATCGTTTCATCGTTGAGCCTCCGTTGCTCAGAATCGAACGGGGGGAATCATGTCTTGCGCGGAGGACTATTCCAATGAAGAGCGCATACCGTTTGCCTATCTTTTCCATATCGTCGCAAATTACTGATTCTTAGGGGATAATGCTCTTTGAGAGCCTTATGCGACGCAGAAGACCGCCGGTGGGCGAGATCGAACTGGACCTGGGGCGTTATGAGCTGCGCCGCCAGGGACGGCCAGTCAAACTCGAAAAGAAGCCCATGGAACTGCTGATTTTTCTGGTGAGCCGCCGGGAACAACTGGTTTCACGCAAGGAGATCGTCGCGAAGTTGTGGCGCTCGGACCTGTTCATCGACAGCGAGACCAACGTCAACAATATCGTGCGAAAAATCCGCACCGCTCTGGGTGACGACTCCGCTAAACCGCGTTTTCTAGAAACCGTGGTGGGCAAAGGCTACAGATTTGTCGGACCGGTGCGTGTGATAGATGCGCGGTATCCACTATCCGACCTCGGATCAGGTGTTGCGCGCGCTCTCGGCCCGGAGAAGACGGGCGAGTGGAACGAGCGCTCGTCGTTGGCCGTCTTGCCGCTGATGCTTCTCGGCAAAGCCACGGATGACTATGGCGTGTGCCTGGGGTTAGCCGATGCACTGGTCGTGCGCCTCGGGAATTTGCCAAGCGTGGACGTCCTGCCGACTTCTGCAGTTCTGAATGTGTCGCCCGAGGCGACACCTGCGGAGGCCGCTTCCCGTCTGGGCGTACGTTTTGTCGTCCACGGTGGCATTCAAATGTCCAAGGGCATTTGGCGCCTCTCGCTGGAAATGTTTGACTCGCGTCTGCAGACGGTTTGCTTCGCAAGGAAACGCGATCTCGATCTCAACCGCTTGTCCGACCTCGAGGACGAGATCGCCAGGCAAATCGCCACGGCACTGAACCGGCCTCTGGGTCCAGCCATAGTTCAACGCTCCCCACGCTATAGCAAGGACCCTATGGCGTACGCGGAATTCATGCTGGGTTACAAGCTGAGTTCCTCAGGCAATCCAGCGATGCTGGACGAAGCCGCCAGGCACCTGAGCAATGCCGTCACTCGAGATCCCGCCTTTTCTCTGGCGCACGCCGTTCTTTCCGTAGTGTGCGCGACGCGCCACTTTGAACTCGATCCAGCGAGCGCTTGGTTAGAGAAGGCCGAGTTTCATTGCCGGCGCGCCCTTGACCTGGAACCGGATTTGCCCGAAGGGCACGTCGCCAGTGCCTTTCTATTATGGGGGCCGTCAAAGAACTTCCAACACCTTGAAGCGATAGCCGAACTCAAGCGAGCCTTGACTCTGCAGAACAATCAGCCCCAAGCCTACAACCGTCTGGGCACCATCCTGGCTCACATCGGGTTGCTCGAGCACTCCCGTGAAATGTATGAGCGAGCACGGCCATTTCATCCCAGGAAAACGGTTAGTCACAGCATCGTGCAAGTGTACGTTTGGAACCAAGAATACGACTTAGCGCGCGAGGAGATCGAAGCCTGGAGCACCGAGAGTCCAGAGAACAAGTATCCAGTCTACTTTGCTGTTCAACTGGCCTTGATGACTGGAGATTTGAAAGAAGCTAGAGCCCTGCTGGATGAGGCGGTCAAGTTCTTGCCGGAAGAACCGCTCATCGTCAGTTTGGAAGGTGTCTATTATGCGTCGACCGGATCAGCGGAAAAGGCGTTCGACTGCGTGACAACGGCTTGTGCGAGCCCAAAATCGTTTGGGCATGCGCACCACAGCTACTATCAAATCGCTTGCACACTTGCGTTGTTAGAGCGGCGTAGCGCTGCGTTTGAGTGGTTGGAGCGAAGTGTCAGCAGCGGCTACGCGTGCTGGCCCTTTTTCTTGAAGGACCCTTGCCTCAAAAACCTTCGCGAGCTACCAGGATTTGAGGTTCTGGTGAGCTCGTTACAAGCCAAGTATCCCGACCATCTCGGATTGCTTTAGCAGGACACGGCCGCGCAAGTCCCAAGTCGTCGGCAAGTTTGCTCTGCTTACAAATGGTGCGCGGAGCAGGGCCAGATGCCATTTGAATATTCGGAAACTAAAGTCGCCGAAAGCAGGATCGCTGGTCCGGGTTTGGTAAAAGAACTCTTCATCATTTAGGCTTGGGGACGAGCTGTGTTTGCGATGGAACTCCCTAGCTGCCCTCACTCGGTTTCTCGCCGTGCCAGCTATCGTGCTTGCCTTCGTTGTGCCGTAATCGTGTGATTTTCAAGGCTTCGTCGTTTTCAATTGTGAGATTTTTTGGTGGCATTTTCCTGCTAATCTTCTCCCCGAAGCTCAAGAGAGTCATCTCGCGCAAGCAGGCTGCGTGCGTAGCAAGAGAAGGAGAAAATGGCAGCGGAAGTTAGCCCAGCGCAGGCGAACGACGACGTGCTAACCGTGTGCGCCATCAGCCTCCTGGCTGAAATCATTGGCGATGTCCTGCACGAAGGGTTGGGTCATGCCGCGACGGCTCTGCTCACCGGCGCAAAATCGGGCGTGTTGACCACCGTTGCGTGGTCCAGCGACTTCGACTCGCGACTTGTTGCCGCGTGTGGAACGCTGGCGAACCTGGCGGCTGCCATGGTGTTTTGGATTGCATTGCGCAGCGCGACAGGCGCATCAATTCGATTGCGCTTTTTTCTGTTCACCAGTCTTGCGTTCAACCTCTTTGCCGGCACCGGGTATTTCTTCTTCTCCGGCGTCACGAATTTCGGCGATTGGGCAAGGGTAATCGCCGGCTTGCACGCGCAGTGGTTGTGGCGGTCACTCCTCGTCGTCGCCGGAATAGCGTCGTATTACGGCGCCGTATTGGTCGTGGGCACCGCGCTGGTTCGGTACGTCGGAGTTCCTCGTAACGCCACGCGTCGAATGCTGAAACTAACGCTTATTCCTTACTTCTCCTCGGTACTTCTTCTATGCGCGGGTGGGCTCTTGAATCCGATTGGAATCCAACTCATGTGGCAATCCGCTCTGCCAGCAGCGGCGGGCGCGCACTGCGGGCTTCTGTGGTTGAGGTACTGCATTCCGAGAGGAACCATTCCCGAGCGACGATCCGATGGCATTGTCAGGAACTATGCGTGGATCATCGTCGCTGTAGGCCTGTCGCTCGTTTTCATTTTCGTGTTGGGACGCGGGATTACGCTGCATCAGTAGACTCCGCCCGCCAGATGGCGAGGGGCGCGAATTTGGGATGTGACGCTTACGCTCGAAGGAGTACGTAAAGCGATACTTCTCCTGAAGCATCCCGTAAAGTCCGTCCGTGCTGGAAAATGTGGCCCGACAATTCGGTCAGAAACATTGACGATCGATCCCGCGTCTCTACGTAGAGGGCCTGAGGAGCAACCATGACACAACGAATAGCGACGATCTCGGCTCTGGCCGCCTTGTGGCTGGCCTTTGGCACCCCCTTGCACGCCCAAGACAACCTTTCCCGCATGGAGGAGGTCGTACAGTCTTACGTTTCTGACAAACAGTTTATGGGCTCGGTGCTGGTGGCGCGCGGTGAGACTATTGTACTCGACAAGGGATATGGGTTCGCCAATCTTGAATGGAACATTCCCAATACCCCAACAACCAAGTTCCGGCTGGGTTCGATCACCAAGCAATTCACCGCGGCGAGCATTCTGTTGCTCGAAGAGCGCGGCAAACTAAAAACCGATGACCCGGTAAAGAAATACATGGCCGACGCGCCGGCAGCCTGGGACAAGGTGACCATCTACAACCTGCTTACCCACACTTCAGGCATTGCCAGCTTCACTAGTTTTCCGGACTACGCTTCGACCGAAGCGGCTCCCACCACTCCGGAAAAGCTTGTGGCTCGGTTTCGCGATAAGCCGCTGGAGTTCCAACCCGGCGAAAAGTGGAACTACAGCAATTCGGGTTATGTCTTGTTAGGATATCTAATCGAAAAAATCAGCGGACAGACCTACGAGCAATTCGTGCAGGAAAACATCTTGACCCCGCTGGGGATGAAGAATTCCGGGTACGATTCAAACCGCACCGTTATCGAGCGCCGGGCCACCGGTTACACGCCTGGCGCGAACGGCCCCTTGAACGCTGGCTATATCGACATGAGCGTTCCGTTCTCGGCCGGCGCGCTGTATTCCACGACCGAAGATCTGTTGAGATGGGAGGAAGGGCTGTTTGCTGGGAAGGTGCTTTCCCCCACCTCACTCCAAAAGATGACCACCCCGTTCAAGCAAGACTATGCCTGCGGTCTGGCTGTGACGAGTGCGCAGGGACATAAGGTGATCGAGCACGGCGGCGGAATCGAAGGCTTCAATACGCAATTGTCCTACTATCCGGACGACAAGCTGACCGTGGTGGTACTGGCCAATCTCAACGGAGCTGCTCCGGGCGGCATCGCGACGAGGATGGCCGCGGTGGCGCACGGCGAGAAGGTTGTGTTGATTTCGGAGCGAAAAGAAGTGAAGGTGCCGGCAAAAATTCTTGCCGGGTACGTGGGCAGCTACGAACTGGAGCCGAATTTTGTAATGGTGGTTAGCCTCAAGGGAGACCAACTCATAACCCAGATCACCGGCCAGCCCGAGGTGCCCATTTTTGCCGAGTCGGAAACAACGTTTTTCCCGAAGGTCGTGGACGCCGAAATCGAATTCTTCAAGAACGACAAGGGCCAAGTCACGCACTTGGTCCTCCACCAAGGCGGCCAAGACCACAAGGCCATCAAGAAATAGGCCCAAGGTTTAAAGGATGCGCCCGTGCACGCTGTGGTCGGGCGATGCAGGTAGAGTATCTTTCGAGTGCCACGCAAATGAAGGGCACTAGCGGCAGACCGGAAGGATTAACGTGGTCCACGTCTCCTCCATCTCTGTTAGGGTGTGGGCCTTCCGATCGACGACCCATGAAATGTCACCGAGCTCAGTTGGCTGGCGTTGGACGTATAAGGGCCTTGACGATTTCTCTTCGTTCTTTGTCATTCACATCATTTGCCAAAACACGCTGCCCGATCACTTTGCGCGACTTCGATTCGAGCGGGTAGGGCGTCGGTATTCGTTTCGTGGACAGCGGCTTCGTAGAATTTGATCCAAGCGTACTGGGGATTCACTGCTCCCTCCTTTCTAGGCTGGAAGGCGATCAGCAATGATTAGCTTGGATGTTCGTCCTCCGTAGATGAAAGTCAAGGCGTGTGCGTCGGTGTCCGACCGTCGGAAGATCGAGGGACGCCGGTTCGTCGGTGAAGCGGCTCGTCGCAATGGATTTGGCGCTCCGCTGCGCTATAATGCGCGCACTCATGCCTCTTGCCCAGGGCACCAAGATCGGTCCGTATGAAATCCAGTCGCTGGTGGGCGCAGGCGGCATGGGCGAGGTGTATCGCGCCCGAGATACGCGCTTGGGCCGCGAAGTGGCCTTGAAGATTCTGCCAGAGTCTTTTGCCAGCGATAGCGATCGGCTGCGGCGCTTCGAACAGGAAACCCAAGCGGTGGCCGCGCTGAACCACCCCAACATTCTGGCGCTCTACGACGTCGGCAATCACAACGGGCCTCCCTTTCTTGTTTCCGAATTACTGGAAGGTGAGTCGCTTCACGCGGTGCTCGATCGCGGAGCATTGCCGCAACGCAAGGCGATCGATTACGCCGCGCAGACCGCGAAGGGTCTGGCAGCGGCGCACGACAAAGGTATCGTTCACCGCGACCTGAAGCCCGACAACCTGTTTATCTGCCGCGACGGGCGCGTGAAGATTCTCGATTTTGGATTGGCAAAACTGGCTGCCAAGGAGACTCCAGGCCAGGACGGCGTCACCATCACCTCTCATACGGCGGCGGGCGTGGTGATGGGCACAGTGAGCTACATGGCGCCGGAGCAGGTACGCGGTGAGCCTGTCGATGCGCGCACCGACATGTTTGCGTTCGGTGCTGTCCTGTATGAGATGGTGTCCGGGCGCCGCGCATTTCGTCGCGATACGGCGGCTGAAACCATGACCGCGATCCTGAAGGATGACGTTCCGGAAATCGCGGACCTGGAACCTCCGATTAATCCGGCTCTCGATCGCATCGTGCGCCGGTGCCTGGAGAAGAGTCCGGACCATCGTTTCCAGTCGGCGAAAGATCTGGCGTTCGCACTGGAAGCCATCACGCAAACATCTGGTGCAAAGACCGGCGCGCAAACTTCCATTACGGCCTCAGCCTCAAATCACAATCGCACCATTATCTTTTCTTTGCTGGCAGGGTGCGTCGCCGTCGCCATGCTTGGCCTGGGCTGGTGGCTGGGACGCGGTAGTGGTGTCGCCGCATCCGTGCCCAACTACCAGCAACTCACTTTTCGCGCGGGCTTCCTTGGCAATGCGCGCTTCACTCCCGACGGAAGCATTGTGTACAACGCCACCTGGGAGGGCGGCCAAAATCAACTGTATCTGGCGCGCACGGACGAGGTGGGTTCCCGGGAGCTGCAAATCAAGGATGCGGAACTTCTGTCGATCTCCAAGACAGGGGAACTTGCGGTCCGCCTCAATTCCCAGGTTTTCGGCGGCTACAGGCGATCGGGCACCCTCGCGCGGATTCCCCTCAGCGGTGGATCACCGCGGGAAGTGCTTGAGGACGTGCAGGACGCCGATTGGGCAGCGGACGGACAGAATATGGCGATCGTGCGTTTCGTCCCGGAGACGTCGCATTGGCGGCTGGAATACCCCATTGGCAAGGTGCTATTCGATAGCATCAACTGGATCAGCAATCCAAAAATCTCCCCGGACGGACGCCGTGTGGCTTTTGCGGATCATGAAAACCCCGATGGCGACGACGAGGGTTCGGTGGCCATTATCGACCTCGATGGGCATGAAAAGAAGCTATCCTCTGGCTGGACCTCGCTGCAGGGTGTCCTGTGGTCTCCGGCGGGCGATGAGGTCTGGTTCTCGGCATCCAACAGCGGGAGCGCGCAGGATCTGCGCGCGGCAACTTTAGGCGCGAAGCTGCGGACGATCGCCAACGTGCCCGGTGGTATGTGGCTCCAGGACCTTCGCAACGGCGTGGCCTTGATGGTGACCCATCAGCAGCGCCTTAACATTCGCGCCATGCCTCCAGGCGGAAAGGAAGAGCGCGATCTCAGTTGGCTGGGTTGGTCGTACCTCCGCGACATCTCTCGGGACGGCACCAAAGTCTTGTTCGAAGAAGAAGCCGAAGGTGGCGGGCCCAACTACACTACATTTCTCCGCGACACCGACGGTTCTCCTCCGGTGCGGATCGGGCAGGGCGAAGCTCGCGCCATTTCGCCCGATAAAAAATGGGTGATCACCAAACCTCTCAAGAGCGAGGAGCTAATTCTCGTCCCCACAGGAGCCGGCGAGGCCCGGCAGTTAACTCACGACAATATTCTCTATAGCGCCGTGCGCTATTTTCCTGACGGCAAACAGTTACTCGCCGCTGGAATTGAGGCTGGGCATGGCAGCCGCGACTACGTGATTGACGTGAGCGATGGAAAAGCCAAGCCCATTACGCCAGAGGGTGTCTTCGGAACTACGCTGTCGCCAGATGGCCAAAGAATCGCGGTCCGCGACCCCAGCGGCAAGCTGGCCGTCTGGCCCATGGATGGCAGCGGCCTGCGCCTCATTCCCGGAGTCGATCCAAAGTACACCGTAATCGGTTTTAGCCCCGACGGCAATTCGTTGTATCTGTTCTCGTCGCGGGCTTCGGAGCGGGCCGGCAAGGTCTACCAAGTCAATCCCACGACCGGCAAGATAGTGTTCTGGAAAGAGTTTGGCGCGAATTTGCAAGCCGGAGGCAACTTCGTTGGCGCGCCGCGCTTTTCGGCCGACGGCAAAGCGTACGCTTACGTGTACATCCATGATGAGTCGCAGGCCTATACGATCACCGGATTGAAGTAGCTGGTTGTTCCGTCAACGGTCAAATTACACCCTGAGGCAGTATCACCCTTCTGTGCTGTTAGTGATCTGACCAATCCATCGAAAAATGCCGATTCGGGAGCGTCGATCTCGCTTGCGTCTGCGTCGCCGCGAACGCGCCCGCACGCCTCTGTCGCCGGCTACTAGGAGAAGGCTTCAGAGGGCGGATGAGGCTGATAGGGCTCTTCGAGGCGGGCGATTTCCTGGTCGGAGAGCTTCACGTTGATGGCGGCTACGGCGTCTTCGAGGTGGTGGGGCTTGGTGGCGCCGATTATGGGCACTGGGGCGGAGACGCAAAAAGAGGTTACTCCCGAAACCTAGAAAGCTTGGGGCCAAAAGGCGACGGTCTAATTGACTCGCAGCTTGCGAGCGGTCATAAGGATGGGTATCGCTTTATACTTGTTCCAGGCTCGATTGGGACGGGCAAAGCTATCGCACATTACACTCTATGGGCTCGAACAAGCCCAGAATGTGGATGTATTTTGGTGAGCGCTTGCTGATTAACGAAAATCGAAAAAAATGGGGTACCGCGACTAGGTCCTAAGCCAACGTATTTCCGGCCAGCGGAGATCGAAAACGACTTGATTGCATAACAATGTCGGCTCCTCTCGACGCGAGCAGTCTGTGGTTGTTAGGCTCAGGAGGAAGGAGCCGGAGTTCGGTTCGTACGCGGGACAGCTCGGTACCGGACATGGCGTGCAGTAAAGCGTCGTCCACTTGATAGGGCATCCCGCTCCCTCGTGAGAGGGAGTTCGAAGAAATAATCATGGTCGAAGTTTTGATCGAAGAGATGTTTGGGTCGGACTGAAACCGACCGCTAGATTACGAACGAACCGTACTTGTCGGGGCCGATCGGAAAGACACCGAAGGAAGCGGAAGAAAAAACTCTTTTAAGTGATTGGAGGGGTGTGCTCAAAAAGTGTTTGACAGGGCCGACATTGTTAGAGATGTCCGGTAACCGCCGTTTACCAGGCATAACCCGAAAGGTTGGGTAATTTAACTCTTCCGCGTGGCGTATTCATTTAGAACCTGAACCCAGCACTTGACGCGATACGTGCGTCGCCACTTCGTTGGATCGGAGCGTGCCCATGTCTGCCTACGAGTCCGGTAGCAAAAGCGTCCAAGCAAATTCGTCGTTGGTCAGAGAGAAGTCTGCAATTGGCTGGTGGCCGAAAGCGATTGCGGTACTCGGTGCTCTGCTGCTTGCCGCAGGAGCGCTCATCGCCCTGTTCCATCCGGCAATGCTCGTTTCTGCGCACGACGAAATCAATGGAGCGGTCCACATCTACGCGGGCTACCTTGCTTCTCGCAATTTGGCGCTGGCTATCATGCTGATCGCGGCGCTTCGTCTCGGCGCAAAAGGCATGCTGAACAACCTGTTGCTGCTGGTTGCACTCATTCAGTTGCTCGACGCGGTTATGGATGTCATCGAAGGCCGCTGGCCCGTTGCCACCGGGGTCGTAGTTCTTGCAGTGCTTTTCTTCGTCGCATCTGGTTCCCTCTCCGGTTATCCATTCTGGAAGATCCATGCTTGGAAAGAGACCGACTAGCAAAACGCCTGGGCCACGACAGAAGAACCCTTATTCCAGTTGTCCGGTAAGCGCTTATCAGGCGCTGAGCCTTTGAGCTGGTTGGAAAGCAAATTCCCATCTCGTTCAAGCAAAGGCTGCTAGTTGGAATTCTGCGCAATCGTATCTTGATAGAATCGGGGCACCCACTTTCCAGCGCGGCGGACGTACAGTGCATGGGTGTACAAGCGTGCTTCAACTGGTTTGCCCTTGTCTGTCGCATGCCATGTCTCTTTGCCGAACATGATGGCGGCGTCCGGTCCAAGGCGAATCAAGCGAGGGTCCTCAAATTTAAAATCTATGAAAAGGTATCCGTCTTTCTTCTGCTTCTGAATCTCCTTCACCCAGTCCGCCTTGGCATGGATGCCATCATCTTCGATATCGACGATATCTTCCGGCAACATGCTTGCAAAGGCGTCGATATCGTTCCTCTGCAGCGTCGCAACGATCTTGTACTCATTGGCCATAATCAGGTCTAACAGCGTCTTGTCACTCTGGGCAGGAATTTGCCTGGTTGCGGACTCTAGCTGACTCCGGCTATTGGACGACTTGAATCGCGGGTTGCTAACTCCTGCATCTGGTCGACAAACCGTCGAGGCGGACCAGTTGCTGGGGTCGATGAGACCACCTTGAATATTTGCACCCCAGCTATCTGTAAAATCCCACTGTTCAGCAATCTTGCCGTTCACCAGGCGATGCACCGCCAATTCAGGAAACTGTTGGAATTTACCATTGGGAGGAACCACCGGTTGGTACCCCGGAATCGCGGGGATCTCGCCCTTCTGGGTGCCGGTAGACACGAAGCGTGTCATCACCATATTTCGCTCGGCAACTATGTCCAAGACCTCCTCACGCGAGTCGGGGAATGATGCACGAGTCTCGGTCACACCTTTTTTGACATTATTAACGCCATACGAATCGCCAGTCCAGTCGTGAAGAACAAAATCAGGAGTGTACAGTTCGTCCGCAGCTTTCATTGCGGCATTTAGGTCGGGATTGCTCCAGACTTCTTTGTGAACTCGTCGGAGAAGCTCTTTATTCCGCTCTAATTGATTGTGCTCTCGTATCAGAGCGGTTTTGAAGCCGATGCCTAATCCAACAGCCAAGAAGATCACCATAAAAGGGATCGCGACAAGCGTTTTCATGGCTACCTCCAAAATTGAGATTCGGCAGTATTTGCCAGACCTTGAAGAACCGGGGGCAATCACCTGGGCAACCGCTGGGTTTATACCACAGACGGCGGGCAAGGCTTGGTCAGTGGACGATTAGTCGCGTTACCGGAGATGTGGTTTTCAGCCCAATTCCACTTGTACAGTTTCCGCGTTAACCAGGGACTGGACAATCCGTCCAAAAGCTCTTGGATGTAAACTTCTTAAATGAGCCGATTACTTAGGCTAGCCACGATCGTTCCGCTGCTATGTTTACCCCTCAAAATCGATGCGCAGTATCAGGTCATCGAGCTTGCCGACGTTCAATTGGCGAAGTCTCTGTCTGCAGTTGTACAGGACCCTGCAGGCTCTCCACTGACAAATGTCTTGGTACAAGAGTTTAGCCCGGACTGGAAAACAGTTTTACGGACAAGCGCGACGGATGACCACGGAAGGTTTTCGCTTGCGAATGTACAAGGTCGAAAGATTTACTGCCTACAACTTTCGACACCCGGGTTTGACCCGCTGCGTCTGCGCGTCCAGGTAGATCGCAAACGCGGGGCCAACCTCAAATTGAAGCTGACGATAGCCACCTAACGCACGCGCTTTGCGCCGGTTAGCCGAATATTCGGTTTTTGACCGGCCCAGTTGAGTACGGTCTATACTTTTTGCGGAACTGTGGTGTCTAAACCTTCATGAAGCCGAGAATCCCGGCTGTCCTGCTGACGCTTGGTCTGGGGACCGCCTGTTGGGGGCAGCAAGCGCAAAAGAAAGATGTGCCATCGGAGTGCACAAAGATGGTTCGCGTCAGCGGCACCTTCCCAAAGGGGCCATTCACGTTCCTTCCCACGGAATCATACAAAGGGTCACCTCTCATTAAGTATCAAGTCCAAGAAGACGGCAGGGTGTCCGACGCCAAAATAGCACGCGGTTCTGGAGTAGCCGATATTGATGAGAAGGTCCTCAATGCAGTCGCACGCTGGAAATACAAGCCGAGGCCAGTCGGATGTGGAATCATAGAAACCCAGATGTCTGTGACTATTGACTGGGCTATGCCCGATTAGTTCGCGTTACCGGAAACTTGACCGTACCAGGACTTCACTTCTCCGGTTTGCGCGTTTACCAGGCACTGGCGCTGTTAGTCGCAGGCCGATAGAATCACGACAAATTCAACCCAGGGCGAGGAGATTCGGTGCATCTTTCCGAACCATATTTCGTGGTGATTGTCGTTGTCTTGGTGCTGCTTCTCTTATTGTGGTGGGGCAGGACCAGGAACGTAAGACGCGAGAAAGCAGCTTTAGCTTCGCGTACCTCTGATACGTTGGACACCTTTGTTGAATCATTCAGACCAGAAGTGCGGACCATTGCGCGTGCCGTGTACTCTGAATTTCAGAACTACACCAACACTGGACACTTTCCGTTCCGAAAATCTGACAAGGTTGCTCAAATACTCAGGCTTGACCCAAGTGATGTGGACGATGCGTTGACTCAAATTGCTAGACAATTCGGCTGTCGCAAACCTTCCAAGGAGGACGACAGTAAATTTCGTGGAAGAGAGACGCTCGAAGATTTTGTTGAGTTCATACACTACTTGAGAGTCGCATCGCCGATCTAATGTTGCGCCATTGGGCTACCGAGCGTCTAGAGTCCATTTCTCCGGTAACCGCGTTTACCAGGAGCGTAGCGGGAATCAGAGGCCTGGGATTGTTCAGGCAATCCAAAGAGGACACGGTCGTCGCGCCAACGCCGGATGGTGAAAATTCCCCATAGCCCCCTCTTTTTGCGAGGCGCGGCGGGCTACTTCATTCGAACTCAATAAACTCTCGTACTTCGATTTCGGTCTCCTGGTCCGGACCGTTCGGCGAAAACGGAGATCGCTTCGCCCACTCGATCGCCTCTTCAAGGGACTTCACCTGGATCAGCCAGTATCCGCCAACCAGTTCCTTCGATTCGGCGAATGGTCCATCGATCACGGTTTTCTTTCCGCCCGTCGAGAATCGGACTCGCGCGCCTTTGGAACTGGGGTACAGACCCGCCGCATCGAGCAGAATTCCCGCTTTGGCCTGCTCTTGGTTGTACTTCACCATCGCGGCGATCGATTCCTCGCTCGGCATCTTGCCGGCTTCGGACTCTTTGGTCGCTTTTAGAATCAGCATGAATTTCATTGTCATTCTCCTGAATGAGTGTCCGTGGTCGGCGAAGCTCAATTCCTGACCTCACTTATACGTCGAACGTGCTTCGCAGAAATCGACACGCACCTCAAAATTTCTGTGACTTTTTCCAAGTTGCACAAAACATAGGATTAATTGGTCGTCTTATCGCCTTTCCTGTCAGGCTTGAACTGCGTTCACTTTATAGGAATCGCAGCTCAAGTGCCTGATTTGTCGGCACGCAAAACCGGTAAAGTTCCCTGCGCCCAAATCAACTTCGGCGGTAAGCGCGTTTACCAGGCACTGGAGACAGCTTAGGGAGGCGACACCTCATTCCGTAGGAAGCAGTGATGACGTTTTACCAGTAGTCGTAATGTGATTCGCATAAAGAAGTGGCTCCGTTACGCCGGTAGCGCCTACGGCCACTAGTGAGCCGTCATCCAGGTGGTAGATGAAAATGTTGATGCCACTGCCCCCAAGTTCATCCGGCTCGCCGCACTGACCCACGACCTCCAACATCGACATCGTCCGTCTCAAAGCGTGAAAGTGGGCTAAATCGCGAACTGTTTTGGGAGCTTTCGGAAACATCTCGTCGAGGGCTGCACTTTGTCCAGAGGTGGCGATCATATAAGCAGGCAGCTTGCAGAGGATGCTCGCTGAGTTTGGCCGGCAAATCTTCGCGGTCAATTCAATGGCTTCCGTTTCATCTGTTACTCGTCGACGCTTGAACTGCCCGCTGGATGAACTGTAGAGGACCGTAACATCGTCTATCTTTGCCCTTCCCTCATCGTTGTAACTGACGTCTTTGCACCGCATCACAACGTTGTCAAATCCAGTTCCCTTCAAATCCAAGATGCCGTAAACGCAATCGAAGGAAATCGTATCTCCGCTATGGATGTTGTCGAAGTCCACGACCAATCCATCGTTAACGGTCCACCAGAGGTCCTTTCCATCACCCCAGGACCGGACCCCCCATGCGGACTTTGTCTCTTCGTAATATAGGGAGGCGAACATTACGGAGGGTTCGCACTCGGTGCACGTAAGGTAAGTGAAAGCCACATCAGGGACAGGGGAGGGGCCAAATTTGGCCAGTTTTATGAATTTCCATTTCCACATAACTTCCGCGTGTTCAATGCTCGATTTTTCCTTTGTGGTTAGGTCGAAATTGAAAGCGGAATAATATTCATCCCAAGCGTTTTCCTCAGTCACTTCTTTGGCCGGTCGACGGCCGATGATGACCAATGCGGAATCGCAAAGGATGCCAACCTTTTGTAGATATTTGTAACGGTACACATCGAGACCGTCTTGCCCTGATTTGGCATCGTCCGGCCCGAGTTCATCTTGAAAAGCGGATTCAATTTGCTGCCAGAGCTGAGGGTCAGAATTTGGATGAATCCATCGGAAGGTGCTGGCTGTCTGGTGCTTCATCTCAAGTTGGGTCGCGTGCGACGAGGCTGTGAAGACGAGCGAAATCAAGAGCACTAGCCAGGATGAGAAGCGACGAAGGCTAACGCGATTCCGTGGGCTCATTACTTTCACCGTTCCTGTGTAGGATTCCAGGTTCACGCTAACATTTCTTGTTTTGTCATGGCACTGGTCGGCGGTTCAGTTGCGCCCGTGTAGTCAAGTCCCGGTAAGTCGCATAATCGGAAAAGTGGCTCATAGTACTTAACCGGGGAGCATGCTCACGAGATTTGCATCCACCGTGAACTGAGTAACTCCGTCAACAGATTCAACCCCGAACCGTTCTGTACTCACACGAGCCAACTGTCGTCCTACTTCATCTTGAAATCGCTGCACGACTTCACACTGCATAGTTCCCGCCGCTGGGTAAAGGCTTTTCGCATCCAGAGCCTCCGCCGTGAAGATAGGGACTTTGTCTCTGATGACATGCCGCTTGCCATCGGCGTCAAAAAGTTCGCACTCCACCCACCCGGGAAAACTACTGTCAACGAATCTAATGATTTGGACCGAAACGTTCTGCATGAAACGAAAACTATCACAAACTGCCCGTGTTTCTAACCTGGTTGATTAGTCGGATTACCGGACATTGAGAATTGCCGGATCAGGACCTGTTCGGTAAACGTTAATCAGGTAATGGTGTTGCACTCGTCGGGTCTTGTTTGTTGATCGCCATGCACACATTGTTGATCGCGTTCGAGAATTTGTGTGGGGAAGTAGAATAGACAATGTTCCCCGAACGACTGAACAGCGTGAAGCGGTAGCGCGTGGTCGAAGAGCCACTCAGCAGGTTGATCGGTTCAGTCATAGCTTCGAGTGCGTAATCTGCCTTGAGTGGTTCGAGAGTTAGGCTTACGTTCGAGCACTTGTCCTGAAATCCCTTTCGGATGTCGGGTGCTGCTACGGTAGAGGTGGAGGAGAGCGCAATTACCCTCGGTGCCCTCTGCGCCTCGACCACGAATGCAGAGACCAATACCCCCAGTATCAGAAGACTCCTCATTTGCAATCCCAGTCGTCACACATTGCCGCCTCATGATTCGAGCAAACGCGGAAAGCTTAGCATGCCCGCCATTTGTTGAGTAAAATAACTGAAGTTAGAATTAACTAGCTCGTTCTTACGCCCTCACGACGCTCCGGCTATACGGCTTCTACCGCTTGTCAGTGGACGGTTTGTCGCGCAACCGGACATCTTCAAATAAACCAGGTTGCATACCATTTTTGGGCGAAAACAATCGTTAAGGGAATTCCTGTGGAAATGGCTATCCATCCCAAGACCCGGAGACGCCGACCGTTTTGCGGGGTCTTCAACCTGGTGTTGAACCTCAACGCGTAGCGCTGTAATTCTTCCGTACAAAGAAGACACGCAAGCCCGAGAATCGAGAGAGTGAGCGACATCAAAAACGCACTGAAAATGGTCCAATCCGTCTGCTGCACTAGACACCCCTCTCATGATTATAGACGGAACACCAGGGACGGCCTGGCCCAAGCGGACGATTAGTCGGGTTACCGGACAAGTGCTGTTCCAGGCTCCATTTGCCTGGTTAGCACGTCCATAAGGCCCTGTCGGAGGGTGGCTGGCCGCGCAGTCATTTCAAGAATCTGAAAGAATCCAGAATGGCCATGAGTTCACTTTGAACCCTTCTCTCGTCCTCTCGGGTGAACTCCTTTACGGTGCCTGGATCGAAATTCGCGAAAGACGACGACGCTATGCTAGTGCTCAGTTCGTAGCATTTGCGTTTGTGAAAGACGCGATAGAAATCTGAGCCCATATGATTACCCGCACCACCCTCGCCGCTCCTTCCATGCGTAAAGACAACACCGCCTATTATTCGCTTCTGGTCATTCTTTGGGAGTCTGTACGTGAGAACATCCTCAGACGGACCCTTTAAACAGGCAATTTCGGTCGTTGCATCGTGGATTTCACGCTCTTGAAATGAGGCGGCCTGGAAGTTTGTCCCCTCGGAAGCACTGCGGCGGGATACAACACAAACTGCTTCGTCACTGCAAACGGAAATGTAGCTCACTCCCACTTCATTCGCGTTCTCCTTCGTATTCAGTATGTAGGCTCGAGGGTACAAGAATCGGAAAACACCGTCAGAGCTTACAAACGTTTGTCGTTGCGAGCCAGGCTGCTTCCCGTGTTGAGCCAGTGAAACTGCGACAACAACCAGCACCCATATCAGCATCGGTGTGCTCAGCCTCCTGAGGTGGCTCTTGCAGACTGTCTGCCAAACTTAGACGATTGATTTCACGGAATTTCAGCGCCCAAGAGATGTGGTCTATGTAACACATTGTGTCGGACAGCCGCTTAGGACTGGAATGTTTCATCCGTCTGCTAACCCACTTGGACGTGTAGTCGCATTACCGGAGAAGTCCCTTTGGCCGAAATTCCACTTGAACGATAGCCGCGTATACCAGGCACTTGACGAGGTTCGGCTATAATCGCCAGCCATGAACCTCATACGTTTCGCTGTACTTTTGCTGTTTTCAGTAGTTGCTGCGAAAGCAGGAACCCTCTCCGGCACTGTGCGCGATTCTGAAGGCGCGGCAATATCCAACGCCCACATCGTCGTCCATTGGGACTCAAGCGGTTTCAACTATTTGAAGAACAATCTCGGAATCAAGCAGGACATCGCCGCCACAACTGATGCAAGGGGACGCTTTTCTGTGGAACTGCCTCCCGGCTTTTATGATGTTTTTGTGACTGCGACAGCTTTCAGTCCGCGTTGTGACAAAGTCCGAGTGAAAGGTAAAGAGACGCGAACTTACGATGTCAAATTGACGGTTAGCCCGGTCACTGCCAGGGAGCTGGACTAACAGCCTCCCGATTTCACTTGTCCGGTTTGCGCGTTTATCGACTACTCGAACGAAGCAGAAAATGGTTTCAGAAAGTAAGACTGCATCGTTTGTTTCCAACCGCCGGATGGGGCCTTCTCCATGAAATCCGTGGCCATCCGAGAGGCGGCACTACACGCCCATTGCGCGACGGCTCTGGTACCAATCACGTAAGTCCACCTACTCATCAAGCGGTCGCCACGCGGCCTCAAGGAGGACGGCTCGATTGAGCGGACTGACTCAACTGAGGACCAGGGCGTGGTACTTTCTGAATCGTTAACGAGAATCAATTCCGCCTTCATCGTATCTCCAACAACGGCCACATATCCTTTTTGGTGCTCCGGTTGAGCCTCGTGAAGAATATTTTTCGATGAAAGTCTTTCCATCACCGCGAGAGGATTAACCATCAGTCCCGGCTTGCCAGTGACGGTCAGGAACAGTTCGTTTGATTTCCCATGCATCAAAGAGTTCCGAACGGCAAGAAGATCGGCAAAATCCTGATAGGGCACTGCCCCTTTGTCGTAGCTCTTACCTGTGAGAACCAGATTTCCAAGTTGGAACTTTGCCTGTATCTGGGCCTTCGATTCTTCGGCGTCTGCCATCACTTGTGCAAAGGTAGAGACAATCGGCTGAGCACCACCAGTGTTCTCAGCCAAATACACTGATTCGTTGAGGAATGCTTCCAGGGAGGCCGCGGCGAACACGACACTCACTAATGCTTCTTTGTGGCCACCTGCTCTAGGCGCCCCCGCGATTCTTTTTGTCGAGTCTACTGCAATAGAGAAAAGTGTAGGTGCATTCGGAGGCCAGATGGCTATTGCGGGCGTGGGACTCATAGCCCGTAAATTGTAATGGATTTAATCTGGCTGCGCTCAAGCGTAGGCCACAAACCCTCATTTAACCTGGCATTGGCATACAGGCGTCGATGGCTCCCTCGACGCCTTGATTACCACCCGAATGGGTCCTTATTGAAATGTTGACTCACCGAATTTCTAAAAGGATCAGGCAACCGCCTGATTCCATGCTGAGTCACGTCTCCTCTCGCTGCAACCAGCGAACCTTTTCATAGACATATGAGGACCCAAGTCGGTGGAACGTACTGGACAGCTCGTCTCGCTCCAAGATGGTTGTTTGGGCTTAGTTCGTTGGTTCTAAAAGAAGTTGGCGATTAGGTTGGTGTCGCCTGCCGAGCCGATATGCTTGCTTCCAAAGAGTTTGCGAGAGATTGGCGCTAAAATATTGAAAACAAAGGCCCTGCGAAGATTTTCTGCGGGCAGCCCCATCTCGCGGTTTCAAAAATCGCCGCGACATCAAGATCAGGGCTATTGAATGTAAATCAGCTTTACTTTCCCTGTCACGACTTCCCCGAGGTTCCGTTACTTGCAAATCCATTCCTTCCTCGTAATCCATCGACTCTAGATAGTGTTGTGACTACTCTAGTCTGCCCTAGGGTATTGATAGGCATAGACTTCCCCCCCATAGCCGGCGAATTTTTCTGTACAAGTAGCAGCCCGGTTCGACGTTCGGGCGAGCAACAGTCGACAGATCGGAGTGAGACTAATGGGGCGCGTCAAGCGGCCCCATAGGTTTTATAGGAGTGCCAATGCGGACTCAACTCAAGCATGGTCGACCGTAAATTAAAGATAATAAAAGATATTCAAACACTATGCTCGTAAATAGCTCTAAACAAAAAAGTTATGTCCGTTTCGACTGGATAGTCAATCAAGACGTAACTATTCGTCATCTTCGATATTATCCGTTCCAAGACTTCGTCGTATTGCCCGGTCGAAAGGGCTTCGGTCGCAATTGGATACATGACGTAGTTCTGTCGGATTATCTTAAAAAGGAGATTCTACGCATATGTCGAGAACGCTGGCCTGTGGACGCAAGACCCGAACAGGCTGCGCCAAGAGAGTGCACCTGCGGAATGCGGAGTTGCGGGAGGGGATGCGGTGCAAAGCGTGAGCTGTTGGAAGCTAAGAACCGTGAATCGCTCAAAGGCGGAGAACAGGGGCCGCAGCAGTGAGTTTCGAGATCATTGACGCGCCCGTTCAACCGGGCAAACTTGACTATGCCCATATCCTAACGCCTGGGGAATTGGGCGAGCGGCTTAAGGTCCCGGTTTCGTGGGTGTACGAAAACACGCGCAGGCGAGCAATCCGTCGCAACGACGACCCGCTCCCTTCTATTCGGATGGGAAAGTATCTACGGTTTTATTGGCCTGAAGTGGAAAAATGGTTACAACGGAGACAGGGAGGACAAAATGCCTAGACACCAAAAAGGCCACATTTTCCGTAAAGGTGGGAACTGGTACGGGCGCTGGTGGGATGACGTAATCGTGAATGGCCGTGTCGTGCGGAAGCAGCGGTGCGAGAAACTAGCCGAAGTCTCTGACCGTTTTCGTTCCAAGGCCGACGTTCGCTTGTTACTGGCTGATAACTGCGTCCAATCAACGAGCGGCGGGCTAGACCAGAAAGTACATTGTTTGTTGCGAATTTTGTTGAGAATTATTACTTACCTTCCGCAATGGAGAATTGTAGGCCATCGACATACTCAGCCTACAAAACGCAATGGGCGACCTATCTTGCGCCTAGGCTAACCAAACTAATCCTGCGTGATTTCCGAACTGTTGATGCAGCGACCTTGTTGGCCGACATCCATCGTTCGCATAAACTCGGTCGTTCCACGCTGCGGCACCTGAAAGCCTTCATGAGCAGTGTGTTCACGTTTGCCAAAAACCAGGGCGTGCTCGACGGTGTGAATCCGATTCAGGACGCAATTATTCCCCGGAAGGCTGAAGCACCCCGCGAAACACATGCGACGACGCCCGACGAAGTGTTGTTGATGATTGAGATATTAGATAAAGCGGATGAACGGCAAGCATGCTGTGCTGTTGGGCTTATGTTCTTTGCCGGTTTGCGTCCGGGTGAGGCTCGGGGTGTTCGATGGGAAGATTATGATGGCAAGCGCCTGAATGTCCGACAGTCGATATGGCGAACCTATGCAACTGAAACAAAAACTGCTGAAAGCTCCAGCCCAGTCCCGATTATTGATCCGCTGCGATCTCTTCTTGCGGAATTGCGCGCAGCCGCCGGCAACCCCGAAGCTGGTCCAATCCTACGAAGTCCTTTAGGAAGGCCACTCAATCTCGATAATCTCGCAAAACGGACGGTTCGCCCCATACTCGAAATGGCGGGTTTGGTGCCGGCGGAGGGAATCGAACCCACGGCCTAGGGATTATGAGACCCTCGCTCTACCACTGAGCTACGCCGGCCTGAAGCAACATTTCATGCTACGGAGTCTTCGTTAAAGCGTCAAGAGAAGGGCGCTTTCGTTCGGATACAATTTCAGGTTCCGGGCATCTGTCGGCAGCATACATTGCGTTCGGCGATGGGCTTCATAATTCGTTAAAAACGGCGAGGTTGGACTTCGAATCCGCGATGAGAGAGTTCCAATGCTTCTAGTACTACCGTACTGTTGACCCTATACGTCCTGAATCTTATCCTGCCGGAGGTCACCGATAGCCGACCGACTTGCTAGGCGAACATCTAGCGAAACGTAGGCCGACTGGATGTGTACCGATTGGGCACAGGCCCTCCCCGAGCGCCTGCTTGACATTGGTGTAGGTTGTTATAGAGTCATCCCGGGTTTGTCTTTCCCTTGGGAGGCTCTTGAATGTCACGTAGACTCGTTGTATTGCTCCTGCCGATGGTTGTTTTGGTTGGGGCCATGGGCCTGAAAACAGCGGTTACCGCGCACGGCGATGGTTCGTTCATGATGGCGAACGGCGCTGCCCCGGTACCGGTAATGAAGAATGGGCCTGATCCGGCTCCAGCACCTTGGAAGAACGGACCAGACCCAGCACCAGCGCCCTGGAAAAACGGACCAGATCCGGCCCCAGCACCTTGGAAATAAGCCGGAACCGTTAGTCTAGGCTGTCGAACGGGACAGCGGACCAGGGCCCACTGACAAGGGTGAGATGCCTGGATCCGCGAGCTACGCGATATTACTCCTGGGAACACTCCTGGAAGCCCTCGTGGTGGTGTGCGCCGTTCGGCGGAAAGTCCTCAAAAAGTATTTCGTTCTAAATTTGTACATGTTGTTGTGTGTGTTCGTGAGCGTCGGGCGATACCACATCCTGACTCACGATGGCGGCGTGAAGTCCATCACGTACCGCTACTTCTATTTCTATTCCGACGCCCTCCTCACGATCGTTCTATATTTTGGCCTGATCAGCTTGTACATCTCGGTATTCGAAGAGATGAAGGTCGAGCGCTATCTGCGCATGGGCGCGATCGTTTTGCTGGCAGGAACTTCGTGGTTCACCTACGCGGTGGTAAGCCAATCTTCCCACAAAATGCTGACCTATTTCGCATTTGAGCTCTCTCAGAACCTGTATTTCGTCGGCTTGGTCCTGACCTACGTTCTTTGGGCCGCGGTTCTGAAAATGCGCCATACGCAGGCGCTGCTCGTGCAATTGGTGCTTTCTTTGGGTATCTATTTCAGCGCCTATGCGGCGAGTTACTCCCTTTCGAATTTGCATCCGACCTTTTACTCCTACGTGGCTTACATGGTCCCGGTTATCGGTTGTCTGCTCCCGTTGTCCTGGGCTTACGCGTTCTGGCGGGTGCCGGAAGAAGCGCGATTGTCGCCTCAGCGACTCGCCATGGCGGCTTCACGATGATGGCCGCGATCATTCTGGTTTGCTCGGTGGCTTTCTTCCTGCAATTCTTCGTGCCGTATTGCCGTTCGTTGATTGCCAGCTCGGCGAGACACGTGCTTTCTCCGGAAGTGCAGGACGTCACCGGCATCACTACGCAAGCCGCTGGTGACGACTTTGCGCGCGTGATGCAGCTGCTGATGCTCTGCCCGGACCGGCCGGAAGATCGTAGCGAGATTCGCGCCATCAGGGTGTATTTCCGCTTGCTCAATGTAATGAAGACGGCGGCGGGCCGGCTGCTGCCGTCGTTGTTGGCTTGGGCGGAAAAGGAACGCGGCCGTTGCACGTATTTCGCGGCCGTGGCACTCGATCGCCGGGTGGCCTTCAGCCGCGACTTGCTCGCGCAGCAAATCGAAGCGTAAACCTAGCCCTTCACTCCGCAGAACGCGTTTTGACGTTCTCGCTACCTGATTCGCAACATCGCCGTTCAAATCTCTCCTTGATTTTCTCATTTCGGTGGTAACCTCGAATCGTTCCCTCCTCACCGGAGTGGAAGCGTCCGCAGCGCAAAAACCACCGGTGACAAAGACATGCCCGCAGTGTGGCTGCGTACTGCCTTCGAGCGTGCGCGCCTGTAACTTTTGCGATTCCCATTTTCGCGTGGATTCGTCTTGCTATGACGATGAACGCGAATCTCCCGCTCCAAAAAAGACTGCCGTGAGCAGCCTGGGGGAGAACTGTGTCTCGCCGGGGAGCGCGACCGGCGGAGAACAAGATGCTGCGTGGCGCGGCGAACTTGGCCAGCGACTCGAAGCCTATCGCGCGCGGCGCGGCAAGCCGGCGCCGGGGACGGCACAGTCGCAACTTCCCTTCGATGAGCCGACCGAGGAGCGGCGCAGCGTTGCGGTTGCCGAGCCGGCGTCCGCGAGTGACGACGATTTTTCCTTTACGATCGCGATCGGCCGTTACATACCGCCTAACGACAAACGCGACACGCGGATGGTGATTGATGTTTCGGTGCCGCCGGGATCGGAACCCGAAGAGAATGCGGGCCTCGAAGAGGGCAGCTCCAAGCACTACGGGCTTTACCCGGTCGCTTCGCTGGAGGACCGGCGCCTTGCGGCACTGATCGATGGAGCTTGCCTGCTGTTCGCGTACGGCGCATTTCTAACGTTGTTCAGCTCGCTCGGCGGACAATTCACGCTCAGCAAGCTGACCGCGGCGGTTTACGCCTCTACGTTCGCGATTGTGTATCTGCAATACTTCGCATTGTTCACGGTGTTTGGAGGCACTACCCCTGGAATGATGTTTCGCGGATTACAGGTGGCCAGTTTCAACGGAGCGCCGCCGTCGCCGCGACAATTCTTGCTGCGGAGCGTGGGTTACGTACTCTCCGCGGGCGCGTGCTTTACGGGTTTTCTGTGGGCTTGGTGGGATGAGGACGCTCTCACGTGGCACGACCGGATCTCGCGAACGTATCTGAGCTCGCCCGCAACGCGTGCGCACATGCACACCCCGAGCGTGGCGCAAGGGCATTAAGTTCTTTTTTTCACCGGCGATTAGCGAGGGTTCAATTCGCGCGCGATGCGTAGGATGGCAGCGAGACTTCGCTCGATATCGGACTGGGTTGTGGCCCAGGAAGAAACGCTGATGCGCATCGCGGTTTTTCCCTGCCACACGGTTGCTCCGCACCAACACGTGCCCTCTTCCTGAAGACGGCGAATAACCTCCCGGGTTGTCTCCGCGTTGCCGAACGATACCAATACTTGGTTGAGTACGACTTCGTTCAATACCTCGAAGCCGGCGCGCCGCAACCCTTCTGCGAATTCTTGCGCGTGGGCGCAGGTGCGTTCGATCAACGCGCAAAGACCGGACTGACCCAACGACTTGAGCGCGGCCCAGAGTTCGACACCGCGCGCTCTCCGCGATGCGTCGGGCGTGTGGTTCATGGGCTCGCGGCGCGCTCCGGGTTCGAGATAAGCGGCGGAGGAGGTCATGGCGGCGCGCAAGGCCTTTCCGTCGCGGACGATGACGATGCCACCGTCATAACCGGCATTGGGCCACTTATGAGCGTCGGTGGCCCAGGAGTCCGCTTGCGCGAACCCGCTTGTCAGGTGGCGGTATTTTGGCGACGCGCTGGCCCATAACCCGAATGCGCCATCTACGTGAACCCACGCGCCTTGTTCCTTCGCTTGCGCACAAATCGCGGCTGCTGGATCGAAAGCGCCGGTGTTCACGTTACCCGCTTGGAGGCATACGATGGTGCGTGCGCTTAGTTTCGGAAACTTGTCGGCCCGCATTCTGCCCTGACCGTCGGCTTCGACAATGGTTACGCGTTTTTTCCCGAAACCCGCAAGACTCAACGCTTTCAAAACCGAGGTGTGAACTTCCTCGCCCACGACGACTTCGATGGGCGGAGCGCCAAACATTCCGTCGTCAACAACATTCCAGCCCGATTTCGCCAACAAGGAATAACGCGCGGAGGCTAGCGCGGTGAAGTTCGCCATGGTGGCGCAGCTTACCAGTCCCCCCTCGTATTCGGGGGGCAAGCCAAGGGCGGTGCAAACCCAACGCAGGACGACTTCCTCGAGTTCCGCAGCGACCGGCGACATCACACGCAGCGCCACGTTCTGATTCCAGGCGCTTGCAAGCCAACTTGCCGCCATGGCTGCCGGCACCGTGCCGCCAATGACAAAACCGAAGTATCGATTACCCGTGGAGGCTACGGTGGCGGGCGAGCCTATTTCGTCCAGCATGGCAATGACTTCTGACGGATCGGTGGAGCTTTCGGGAAATGGCTCGTGGAATTGCGCGAGCGCAGCGAGATCACTTTGTCCGGGTGCGACTCTGCGGTCGGCGATGCCCTGGATGTAGTGCCGGGATCTTTGTGCGGCGACGGCGAGGGCGTCGTTGTCGATTCGATTCGAATGTTGAAGAGTTTCTGCTGGCATGGACTGGTCTACCTTTCAAAACGTTCGCGGAGTCTTAGGACAAGAATGTAGCTTCAGGTGCGTAAACCCCCTAGAGGCATGGCGTAGGTCGGAGCGAAAGCTCGACTTCCTAAACAGGGCACCTTTTCCCAAACGTTCCCGACAGAAATTCACTGCGGTCCCTAGCCTAGCGGCAGACCGCGGGCAGTGAAAGAGCCGAATTGGGTGCTAGGCCCTGATTTACTTCTTGACGGCTTGGTCGGAGGCGATTTTGCCGTCGCGGATAAAGATTATGCGGTGGGCGTGCTGGGCGATATCGTGTTCGTGTGTGACCAGGATGATGGTGTTGCCCTGGGAGTGGAGATTGGCGAAAAGAGCCATGATTTCATCGCCGGTTTTTGAGTCGAGATTTCCCGTGGGTTCGTCGGCGAGGACGATGGAGGGCGAATTTACCAAGGCTCTGGCGACGGCTACGCGCTGGCGCTGCCCGCCCGAGAGTTCGTTGGGCTTGTGGTGCATGCGTTCGGTGAGATCGACCTTCTCGAGCGCTTTCTTTGCGCGCTCGAGGCGTTCCTCGGCAGGTGTTCCATTGTAGATGAGCGGCAGTTCGACGTTGTGGAGTGCCGTCGCGCGGGGAAGCAAGTTGAAGGTTTGAAAGACGAATCCGATTTCCTTGTTTCGAATGTAGGCGAGCTCGTCGTCGTCGAGATCGCTGACCAGGCGCCCGGCGAGCCAGTATCTTCCGGAGCTGGGTGAGTCGAGGCATCCGATCAGGTTCATCAGCGTGGACTTGCCAGAACCGGAAGGACCCATGATCGCCACGTACTCGCCCTTGCGGATTTCGAGATCGATCCCGTTGAGGGCCCGCACTTGTTCGGCGCCCATTTCATACACTTTGGCGAGGTTTTCGGTTTTGATTACGACGCCGGAACTGACTAGATCCTCGCGGTATGAATCGGCGGACGTTGTCTCCACGGCCATGCGCTCTCCATCGCTACTCGCGGTTCTCGCGTCAGTTCTGTTGATCTTCGGTCTTTTTCGGCGCGGTATTGTCGACCTTGACGCTCGATTCGGGTTTTAGCGTGCGCAGAGCTTTGTAGCTTCCGACGACGATTTCGTCGCCCTGCTGAAGGCCCTTGGTGACTTCGATGTCCGTGACACCGGAAATGCCGGTGTCAACGGGGCGGAAGACAGCCTTTTTGCCATTGACGACGAAGGCGCCCTGAATTTCGTCTTTCTTGGGATCGCCCGGCGCAGGCGGAGGAGGAGCGGCCAGCGTTACGCCCGATCCGGTACCGTGCTTCGAATTCTTCGCGGCTTCTTCGAGATCCTTGCGCGTGCGAACCGCAAGCGCCTGGATGGGAATCGCCAGAACATTTTTCTTTTCCGCGGTCTTGATCTTGGCCGTGGTGGAAAGGCCCGGGCGCAGATTTTCCGGCGGATTGGCGAGGGTCACGACAACCTTAAAATCCTTCGCTTCCTGGTTGCTCGTAGTGGATTGCGTGGTCGCGAGGCCCGAGGTACGCAGGACGGCTTGCGAACCAATTTCGGTAACTTTCCCTTTGAAGATTCTCCCTGGAATGGCGTCGATGGTGACGTCGGCGTCCTGGCCAATCTTGACATTGACGATATCGGTCTCGTCGACTTTTACTTCGGAAGTGACAATCGACATGTCGGACAAGGTCATGAGGAAGCTACCGTTGGAGTTCTGAATGCCGGGGACGACGTAATCGCCGACACGTTCCGGGAGATAGCTGACAATCCCATTGATGGGAGAGGTGTACGTCGTTTTGTGCAGGATGTCCTGCGTGTGTACGAGAACCGCGCGACCCTGGCTTACTTGAGAACGCATCTGATCGAGGCTGGCCTTTGAGGAGAGCACATGCGACCTGGCCGAATCTACGGCAGCGAACTGGGCGTCATACGCGGTCTTACGCTGATCGTAATCCTGCTTGGGGATGAGGCCATCCTTGTAGAGACCTTGGCCGCGTTCCCAATCGAGCTTGGCCTTTTCTAGGTTGGCTTGCGCCTGAAGGAGGTCGGACTGGGCGGATTTGTAACTGGCCTCGCCCGCTTGCACGCCTGACTCGGCGGAGTTGATGGCGGCAGCTTGCGCCTGCACATCGGCGTTCGCCTGAATGTTTTCCTGCGTCAGGAGGACCTGACCTTTGGTGATGTGATCGCCTTCCTTGACCACGATCGAAGTGATCCTGCCGAAGCCCTGGGCCGTCACATTGGTGTAGGTGGTGGGCTTGATCTCTCCCGACGCGGTGACCTGGGAGATAAGACTGTCCTGCGGGGCGACCTTGGCGGTTTGCACGGTAACGACGCCCTTGTTGGCCTGGTTCACGCTAAAGAGCACGATTCCGCCGAGCACCGCCACGGCGCCGACGCCGATTCCGACCTTCTGCCACGTCTTCATGTGTTCCTCTTGGATTGCCGCGGCGAAACCACTCGCGCGGAACTTCAGCCTGATTTGTGATGTCCTGTCGTCCGATACCTTACATACGGTTCGAGGGGAGCAAATGTTTCGCCCGTAGAGTGTTGAGTCTGCAAGATCTACTGTCCAGGGATGCCTTTAGGCTGACCCTCGGTGCTGCTCCGGTCGAATGGTTTGGTATCAGGAGGCGTTCCTAAGTTTCGCCTTTGCTATCCGTAGTTTAGGTACAAATTAGAGTAAAAGAAAGGATTCCTCGTTGGGAGGAATGGATGCCACGGGATCCCACCCGAGCTGCCCCTTCGTTCTGGACGAAGGATGCGAGCCAAAGGTTAGCCCGGACGGTTTTGGCGGCGGGACGACTTGTTTCACCGGACTGCCGGCTCGCGTAGACCCAGCGGGGGGTTGTCCTTATATAAGGACAGGGCGACGGGTGAGATATGCTGGGGCATGCGCGAAGGCGGGGTGTGGGTGCGGGGAGGCGGTATTGCAGCTGGTTGTTGCGCGCAACTGCTGCGGAGGCAGGGGTGTTTGGTTGGGTTGGACGCAATCGCGGTCGGGACGCGGGCGGCGTTGCCCGCGATTCTGATCAGCTCGAGTACGCAGAAGTTGTTGGCGGACATATTTCAGAGTGGCGATCTATTCGCGGGGCTGCCGGGCATACGGAAACGGGTGGTTGCGTGGGGAGGAGAGCCGGTGGCGCTGCCTCACTTGGCGTTGGTCGCGCCCGAAGGCGTCCTGCTCGAGAGGTTGCATGGGCTCATTGGGGAGAGCGAGCGAGCGGGCGTGATTGGCGATTCGAAATGGACGATTGACACGGCGCGCGCGCCGGGCCACACCGGGGAGGAGATGCATTTTGGCTCGCGGATGGCACGGGTGACGGAGGTGGAATTGGCGGAGGATGCGGAAGGTGACGTGTGCTGGGTCGAAGCTGTGCCTGAAGGTTGGCTATTTTTGCTGGCGACGGGCGGCGGAAGAGGGTCGTTGATCGGCGTAGGTACCGCTGTTGAAGCGCTACTGGCAGAAAGCAGGTTGGTGGGCCGACAGATCAAACGTTTGTGCGGCGTGTTGGGGGAATTTGTGGCGTACCCGCGGACGGCAGCGACCTTGTGCGGCCCGGGCTGGCTCGCTTGCGGATCGGCAGCGATGACCTTTGATCCTTTGTGCGGAGAGGGTGCGGGAAATGCGGCGCGAGAAGCGATTCTCGCGTGTGCGGCGGTGAGGGCGATCGCCGGCGGACAGTCCGAAGGGGATATCCAGGCGGAGTATTCGTTGCGATTGCGATTGGGGTTTTTGCGGCACTTGGAGAATTGCCGGGAGTTTTACCGGCGAGATGCGGCGAGTGCGTTTTGGGATTCGGAGTTGGAATTGATTGAGCGTGGGATTGCCTGGACGCAGGAGAAATTGCGCGGGCTGGGGCGGCCTAAATTTCGTTTGGTGGGCTATGATTTGGAGCGCAATGCCGCCGAGGACGTTTGCTGATGCGGGCCTCCATTTTCCGTGCTAGTGCTGGCACGAAGGTCCTTCGCCTATCGTTATCCGATGGCCTCAGGATGACAGCGTCGCGGTGGGGCGGCCCGCTTCGGCTTCGAGAGTGGCCTCCCAATCGGTGATTGCGGAGGTGGGGTTCCAGAGATTGGCGAGCGTCGCGGTCACCTGGGCAACCGCGAAACTAACTCCTTGAAGATTTCTTTCGCGCGGGACACCGGGGATGTCGCGGGGGAACGGGCAAGCCGTGAAGACTTTCTTGTTTTGCACGACGCGTACTTCGTGCTCGCCGGGAGCTTTTGACGCATCGGCTCCGGCCGCTACTACACCGGGCAGGCTCCCCGGCAGCGCCGGTATCGCATCCATTTCGAACGCCGACACGATTCCAGTTCCCGCCGCCGTTGTCCTCGCTATGGCTTGCTCGAAAGCGCTTCGATGATCGCAGTTCGTTGTTCCTAAACTCAAATTAATCAGGTGCATTTGGTTTTGCAGGCACCAGTCGATGGCGGCCAGCACGTCGGCGACGTTTGTTACCAGTGCGCGGTGGAAGATTTTGACGGTGAACAAATCTGCTTGAGGGGCGCGGTAGTGAATCAGGGCGGCGATAGCCGTGCCGTGGCCGAGGTGATCGACGTAGGACGAGGAGTCTTGCGTGGCGTTGGCTATGGTGACGCCGCCGGCAATATTTCCGACGTGAGGATGGGCGACGTGGACGCCGCTGTCGATGACGCCGATGCGAATGCGACGGCTCATACGGTTTTGGGTTCCACAAGGGGAAGACTGACGAGGCGAAACTGGCGGGTAAGTGCGGTGCCTGCCGACAAAAGCTCGCGGGGAGCTCCGGTTTCGGCGACGCGGCCATTCTCAAGAACAAAAACCTGGTCGGCGATTTCAACGATGGACATGCGGTGGGTGATGAGAATGACGGTGCGGGTGTGGCGCGCCTGGGAAAGCGCGCGAGCAATAGCGGCTTCGGAACCAGGATCGAGAGCGGCGGTGGGTTCATCCATGATCAGGATAGAGGGATTGCGGAGCAAGGCGCGAGCGAGAGCGATTCGTTGACGTTCGCCGGCGGAGATCGTGCAGCCACGCTCGCCGATTACGGTGTCGTAGCCAAGCGGAAGCGTCTGGATAAAATCGTCGATGGCGGCGCTGCGGGCACTGGCGCGAAGTTCATCGAGGGTCGCAGCGGGATTGCCGTAGGCAATATTCTCCCGGATGGTCGCGTGGAAGAGGAACGGGGTTTGTTCCACCAGGGCGACTTGCTTGCGCAAATCGCGAAGTCGAAGATTGCGAAGGTCACGGCCGTCGATCGAGATGGCGCCGGAATCAGGATCGTAAAAACGGAGCAGCAGATCGGCGATGGTGGATTTGCCGGCGCCGCTGGCGCCGACGATGGCGCAGATGCGGCCGGGGTCAATTTGGAAGGAAACATCTTCGAGGACGGGAACATCTTCGGAAAAGCGGAAGCGGACGCTATCGAATGTAATTTGTCCTCGGAGATGAGCGCAGGCGATGGCAGATGGAGATTCGCGAACTTCGATAGGCATGTCGAGGATTTCGAAGACACGGCCGAGGGCTACGCCACCGGTTAGGAGGTTTGTGTAGGTGCCGAGCATGACTTGAACGGGGCCGAGCAATCGGAGATGGTAGGCCATGAAGGCGACGAGACCGCCGATGGTCAGGTGATTGTCGATGACCAGCTTGCCGCCGTAAATGAAGACGATCGCCGTGGATACGGTCAGGACCGCGCCGGGCAGAGCGCTGGCGAGGAATGCCATCATCTGCATGGAGAGAAGGGAGTCGAGGAAGCGGCCGTTGCGACGTCGAAATTCTTCGGCTTCGCGGTGTTCGTTGCCGGTGGCGACGATGAGGCGCATCGCAAGAAGGCTTTCGATAAGAAAACTGCCGAGATCGGAACTACGCTCGCGGAGCGTTTTCGTCTCGACCGTGAGGCGCGCCTGGTAGTGACGGAGGGCGATGACGCTGACCGGAAGCAGGGCGATGCTGGCCAGGAAGAGCCGCCAATTCAGGGAGGCCATGACGGCAAGGCTGCCAACGAGGAAAAGAATATTGGACAGTACGGACAGTAGCGTGTCCGCACAGATGCGTTGGACTTCGCCGATGTCGTTGTTGATTCGGGAGACGATATCGCCGATTTTGCGATTGGCAAGGAAGCGGGGCGAAAGATTTTGCAGGTGGCGATAAACCGCCAAGCGCATATCGAAAAGACATTCGGCGGATAGGCGCACGTACCGGTAGCTGGAAACAATGTTGACAGCGAAGCCTGCGATGGTGACGACGACCATGGCGCCAGCGATGATGCCGAGATTATGAAGGTTGCGGCGGAGCAGAGCGTCGTCGATCAACAGACGCGAGATATAAGGCTGCGCCAGGGCGATGGCCGTGGAGAGAAGACTCAACAGCATTACGAACGCGAGGCTGCGCCAATACGGCGCGACGAATGACAAGGCGCGACGATACTGCGCCAAGGGGATGGTGGGCGGATTCGTGTTCGGAGCTGGCGTTGGCATTGCTCGCTAGTTGGCTCGCTGCTGCGTCAAGGCAAGAATTGCGTAGCCGGTGGCGGCGTCGCTCATGAAAAGGAATGCATCGGCGGACGGGTCGCGTTGTTTGTTCAGGGAGTAAGCAGGCCAAAGCCCCTGGGTTTTGTCTTGATTTGTGCTGAGCCAGGAAAGGCTTTTCCGCAGTTGAGCGTTGTCAACGGTGAGGCCTGATTGCTGAAGCGCGAAGGCAATCACCCCGGTGGCGTAGCCGTCACTTTTGGTTTCGAGTGGTGTGTTGTCTTCGCGCGTCCAGGGTCCAACCAGAGAAGAAAGACTCCAGCCACCATCCTCGTGCTGGAGAGTGAGGGTGTCGGAGATGATGGATTTCTGCTGCTCTGCCGTCAGGATGCCGGGTATTTTCGCGGAAGCCCAGAGAAGGAAGACCCGGTTGTTGCGCGGCTGGCTGGCGTAGCCGCGATGAAGAAAGTCGCGAAGAGCTTGCAAGCCGGGCTGGATGGCGGGCGAGGATCGATAGTCGTTCGGCGCCACTCCCACGGCGATGGCGGCAAGGGTTGATCCATAGTATTGCGAGTCGGGCGCTTCCCACGGTTGAGTGTGAAAGTTCAGCCAGGACCACGAGCCCCTCTTGTCGCCGGATTTTTGTTGCTGCCCCCACATATTGTCAAAAGCTTTGGTCAGCGTGGTGCTGGCCTGCGGATTACCGGCTTCGAACGACGAGAGGATCAACGCGTTCAGAATGGATTCCGTGCCGCGAGATTGAGGCGTTTTGTCCGGGCCAACTTTTTCGTCGCTATAGAAGGGTTGCATATCGTTCCAGGCGAGGACGCGCTTGGTGACATTGTCGAGAAGTTTTCGATCGTTAGCAGACGGCGCGGTTTCAGAAAGCGCCGAGCGGAGCGCCGGGCGGGCGAGCGCATATGGCAGAACGGTATGGCAGGAGACGCAGAACGTTTGGTGATCGCGAACGGCGGCAGGCCAATTCATCCACCAGGTCTGGCGGTCGTCGAGATACGCAGCGGCGGCTTTTTTATTCCAGGTGAGCGGTTCGTTGGTTTCGGCGCGAAAGGTCGACGCGCAAAGGCTCGCGGCGAACAACGCCATCACAGCAATTCGCTCAAACGTGACGGTCATAACGGGCTTCTCCACGCGTATTCTCGGGCTTTCAACGAGCCCGCTGCGGCGGTGACGCATCGGCGGTGACCGATGCCGAAGTTGCCGGCAAGACGATCATATTCGTGGTCATATCGCCGGGAGTTTCCACGTCGCTGCGCAGCTCGAATGTCCCCGCATCATATACCTGAATCTCGAAGCCCGCGCCGTAGATGAAAATCTTGGAGCCGTCGGCAGACAAGCCGAACGAGAAGCGCGTGCGGCCGTCGAATTCGCGTTTGCGAAGCAGTTTTCGCGAAGTCATGTCAAAGGCCCAAAATTCGCACCGGCGGTTGCCAGGGTCGCCGTTGATGGCAACGGTGTAGCCAACCTTGCGGTCGGGAGTAAGAAGGAGGGGCATGAGGTTCCCGGCGTCAACTGGCCCCACCGGAGAAAAGTCAACAGAGAGAGTCGCGAGGTCGATGGCGCCGATGCCGAAGACGGCGCGATGGACGAACGGATCCGAAGAGATGAATACGCTGGTAATTCTTCCCGGAAGCTCGTTGGGGTCGTCCAGAAGATTCAGGGAAACGTTCTCGACACCAGGCGCCTGAGGCTTGGCGAGATCGATTTTTCTTACAACGTGAAATGACGTCGTATCGAAAACTAGAATGTTTTCGCGGAACAGATAGAGGAGCTTTCCGTCCGGGGACGCTTTCAATGTGGTACGAAACCCGAAAGTACCCTCTTCCTTCGGAAATTCGCCCGTGCGGACGATTTTCTGCAAGGCAAGATCGATAACGATAAATTGGGGGCGATCCACGTCGTAGTGATCGAGCTGCTTGCTGATAACCGTGGCGATGCCGTAGAGATATTTTCCGTTTGGATCGGGCGTAAGGCCCAACAAGCGGACGTTGCGATTGCCAGAGTTCAGACTGAATGAGGAAACGACTTTACGAGTAGTCAAATCGATGGTGACTATGGAATTGTCGTTGAGAGTGGTGACATATAACTTCTTTTTGTCCGCAGAGAGTATCAGGGTGCGGGGGACGTCGTTCTGCAGAGTGATCGAGTCGACAATTTTCTCTTGGGCGGAATCAAACACTGCAACTTGATGAGGCCAAGCCCCGAAATAGACCAGCTGTTTTGCTTCGCTGCCGGCGCGGGCAGGGTAGGTGATTGCCGTGAAAACCAGGCAGGCAAGCCAGAAACGATGGAACATCGTTGGCATTCCAGTTCCTCGATTTGAAAACGCCGCAAAACTTCGCCGTCCGGCGAGTCGCGCAGCGCTCACTGCACGGTAGCAGAGATCGCAGGGGCGTTGGGGACGGCAGCAGAAGCCGCCTTGGACAACGGCATCACGATGATATTGCTGGTCGTGTCGCCCGGCAAGACGACGTTGTTGCGGAGCGTGAATGTTTTGGCGTCATAGACGTCCACTTCGTAACCCGCCCCGTAAATGAGTATTTTTGTGCCATCGGCGGACAAGCCGGCTGAAAAACGGTTGCGGCCTTCGAAGTCCTTTTTGTTAATGATCTTGCGAGTCTTCATATCAAAAGCCCAGAACTCGCAGCGGCGATTGCCAGGTGTGCCGTTAATGGCGATCGTATAGCCGAATTTACGGTCGGGCGTCAGCAGAAGCGGCGTCATCGATAGCGTCGTCGCCGGAGCGACCGGGGTGAAATCGAAGGAAAGAGTGGCAAGATCGATCTTTGCAATGCCGAAGACGGCGCGATGCACGTAGGGGTCCGACGAAATAAACACATCGGTGAGTTTCCCGGGTTCTTCATTCGGATCTTCGGCGGCCTCTTCTTCGACAGGATTGAAAATCACGTTACTGACGCCGGGAACGTGCGGATCGGCCAAGTCAATCTTCTTCACAAGTTGAAGGCTGCCGGTGTCAAACACCAAGACGTTGCCGAGAAACATATAGAAATACTTGGCGTCGGGCGAAAACTTCATCTGGATGCGCCAGAAGCCCACGAGGCTTTCGTCCTTGGGGAATTCCATGGACCGGCTGATCTTGTGATTGCCAATGTCGATGACCACCAGTTTGCTGGCTTCGACGTCATAGTGATCGATCTGCTTGACGACCGTGGAAGCGACGGAATACAGATATTTCCCGGTCGGATCCGCCGCTAGACCCAGCAGCCGAACATTGCGGCTGCCGGAGTTCAACGAGAATGAGGAAACAACTTTGCGAGAGGCAAGGTCGACAGTGACGATGGCATTGTCGTTGATTGTCGAGGCGTAAAGCTTCGTTTTGTCGGCGGAAAGCACGAGCTGGCCTGCGATATCGGTGTCGAGATTGATGTGGTCGATAATTTTTTCCTGCGCGGCGTCGAAAACGACGATTTGATGGGGCCAAGTGGCGAGATACAGCAATTGCTGACCCCCATCTCCGGCGCTGGCAGGCGCCGGAGAACCCGCAAGAAAAAACAAGGCAAGCAAACAGAGAATAAATCGCAACGTAAACCTCCGTCCAGATCGCGACTACGGAAAAACGATGTCGATATTGCGCCAGTCTTTGGTTCCTGTGGCGCACTTGCTGCTCCAGTCGGGCGAATTGTTCAAATGGTCGGGGACATGAGCGGGCCAGAAGCACGTAACGTAGCAGTCAAACAGGTCCCGCTCGACTGGTTGACAGAGACCCGCGGTGCCGCCCGCGGAATCCACTTCCCACCCCGGATAGAAAACGAGCGAGCATCCCATGGGAATGTGGGGCTTCGCCCCCGGGCCTTGTTGGAGAGCGACGATATCGCCTTGAACGGGTGCGACGTGCTCCTCGATGCGCTGCGCTTTCCGATTGACCGCCCGAATGTGCTTCATACCGCCTTCCTTTCGGCAAAATATTCCAAGAACGCAGGATTTTTCTCGGCGAGGGCTCCGTAGATTTCAAGGCACGTGTGCGTCCACCCGCGAATCCAGGTGCAGAAATGAAGATTTGGATGGCCGGTATCTCCATAACGCACGAAGGCTTCATGATGGCATCCGCCCGCGCACAATGGCCGTGCGAAACAGGTGTGGCAGTCGGGCTTGGCCTGAATATGGCCGCGATCGAGAAACGCCGATTGTTTCTTCTTGTCGATCCCCGTGGTGACGTTCCCGAGAATGTGCTCGTCCGAATCCACGAAACGGTGACACGGCGCAATATCGCCCGAGGGTCCAACGCCCATTAGTCCGAGGCCCGCGCCGCAGGGATGCGATTTGTTCACGCCCTGGTGGAGTTCGGCGAGCGTATCGCTAACATTCGAAAATCCATGGAGTTCTCCGCGCATCGCGAACTGAAGATATTCCTGCGCCAGGTCGCTGAATTGAGCGAACACGGAATCCATGCCCGGTTCGTTGATGGAGTACAAGCGATCCGGTGATGAAGTCACCGGTGCAAAGCCCACCTCGTGGAAACCGAGGTCATGCTTGAGATGGCGATAGATTTTGAAAACGTCCATCGCGTGAGAAGTCATGGTGACACGCGCGGCGATGGGCCTGGTGTGATGCCGGGCAAGCAATTCGCGAACCTTGGGCTCGATGATGTCGTAACTGCCGCGACCATTGGCGAAAATGCGGAACTTGTCGTTCATTTCCTTCGGCCCGTCGAGACTTACCGTGACTCCAACGCGGTTTTCGGCGAGGAAATCGATGATGTAAGGCGTCAGGAGCGTGGCGTTGGTGGTGAGGCTAAAATCGATGCTCACACCTTTGCGGCTCGCTTGTTCTTGCGAATAATCAATGACATGGCGGAGGAGCGGGAAATTCATAAGCGTCTCGCCGCCAAAGAAAGTGATATGAACTGACTTGCGGCCTTCCGATTGCGCAAACAGATAGTCGACCGAAGACTTTGCGGTCTCCAAGTCCATGAATTTTTTCTTGCCCTCGGGCGTGGCGATCTTGTCTTCACCAAACTCATAGCAGTACTGACAGGACAGATTGCACTGATTGGTGACGTTCATCACCAGCGTCTGTAGCGGGAAGTGCTCGGGCAGCTGCTGCGGCGCTTCGTTCACGCGCCCAGCAGCAGGATCACGCAGCGCGTGCACCTGGCACAACTCGAGAATGCAGCCGGCTACATCGGCCGGCGCACAGCTTAACCTCTGAGAAACGGTCCCGATCAACTGCTCCCGGCCGAGCGGGCCGGGCGCGAGAGTGTCCAGGATAGCCGACGACAGCTCATCCAGCGAAAAAATGCCGCCGCTCGGAACGAGGTACAGAAAATCGCTCGCGGCGCCGCGGAATCTGTGGGACTCACCGAGCGCGTACGTAGTCACTGTGCAACCTCCGGTTGATCCCATCGCAGATACTGCGGAATCGCGACAACCAAGTAACTCCGTCCGGTGACGGGCTGGTCGGACCCCGCAGGTTTAAAAGTCGCAACAACCCAAACGTCGCCGTAATTGTTGCGGCTAAATCTGCGCTTTGGATTGGGGCCGTCGAGGGCGGGCGTGAACAGCCCGCTGGCGGGATCGAGATTGCCGACGAAGTCGACGTCATCGTCGCCCATCGTTGCCACGAATTCCTCAAGCTTCCAGGAAGCTTTCACCGGACCGAGTTCAATGTCGTCGGCCGTGCCTTCCTTACCATCGGGTCCATTGGCGTAGGCTATGGCATCGAATTGGCAGTAGCCCTTGGGGTGGGGTTCGCTGCCGAGGTGCGCGAGCGGCGTTTGCGGCGAAACCTTCAAGTAGTCGATGCGGTCGTAAACTGCGAACGCTGCCGGCGCGAGCGTGGATTTTAATGCGACGTCTCGCTTGCCGGGGACAGCGGCGCCGGAAACGTCGACCGTAACTTTGATCGAATCGGCCGTATGGCTGAGGATTTTCTTCACGGTTACGCCGGCGCCGAGATCCAGGTCAGCGATGCCGACATCGGTGGGAAAGCGATCGCCGTAGATGCGAACTTCGTCACCAGTGCTACCTGATTTCAGTGCGTAGACATCCACACCCAGAACGGTTGGCGCAGGCGTCGCTCGGCGCATGGACACATCCATTCCAAATTCCTGGTACGCGCCCCAGAACCAGCGCCCTTCCATCTGCGATTGATCGCGAGAGAGCATCATGACTTCACGCGTCACCGTCAGGTCGTTGGGCGTCGTTCCGGCTTTGTCCGCCGTCGATCGTCCCCGCCAAGCGTAGCCGGTGTAGACGATGGATTTACCCGTTTCGGTCGCCACCGAGCCATCGAGATACGTCAATTTCGTTTTTGTTGCAAAAGTTTCGCCGGAAGAAACCGTCTCGATATCCATCGTGCCGAAAAATTTCCCTTTGCCGGGTTGGGTGCCCGAAATCAACCAGTGGCCCGCGAGCCGCGGCGAACGCATGCTGGCATGCCATTCCGCCCATTCAGGCGAGTGGAGAGAACCGCTCTGAGCCAAAAAGGAAAGCGCTTGCTCGACCGGGGGACGCACATCCGTTCCCGGCGGAGGCGGCGGATCACCTGGCCGATGCGGAGGCCGCTGGAAATTCAGACTATCGACCCACGGATACAGCCCGATGTGCGTGTTGACCAGCATTTTCCAGTCTTCCGAACTCCGGCGCCACGAAAGTGGCTTGGCCAGCGCGTGACACCCGACGCACGAGCGCGTGATTTCCTCATTGGGAACTTTTTCATCCACCATGCGATGTTCGGGAAAATATTCGACGGGCTTTGCTTCTTCGGGAGCAAGTCCGTGCTCATCGCTGAGGTAACGCAGAATTTTGCGGGCTTCATCCGGCTCGAGCGAAACACCATTCAGCCTAATCATCCGCTTGATCGCTTCTTCCCAACCTTCCGGCGTGGTGCGAATCCACGAAATGCGAGACATGTTCCCCTTGGCGTCCGGCGCGTGGCATGCGCCGCACTTGCTGATCACCAGTTTGTCGGTGGCGGGGAAGCCTTCTTCACTGGGGGCTTGCGGTGACGGCTTCGCATCGGCCGCCGCGGGCGCTGCCTCCTGTGCGACGATCGCAGGGGCGCCGGCCGCGGACATCAGCAGGAGAGAGAGCACGGCACCGCAGCAACATCGCGAGATAAACGTGTCGAGCGAAGGCATCAGCGATCCTTTCCAGTGTTCTTTTTTATTACGCTCGGCTCGGAGCGAGTGGCGTGCTATTGGGCACAACGATGTGCGCCAAGGGACCGCATCCAACAAACGGTAGGCTTTCCAAATAGTGTAGCCCTGCATCCTGAGGATTTCCGCGCAGAATACAACTTCAAAAAACAAATCAGCTCGATTGCGATTATTTCTAACTGTCCAACTTGCGTTCTGGCAAAGTGCGACCTTGCGCATGCAACACCGATGAGATGCATATATCACATCATGTTGCGAACGGTCCAGCAGCAGGGCTGATGACTGGCTCATCGCGCCAAGCACTGTGGATAAAGCTTCAATTTAAGAATCACGATGTGCGTGATTCAAATTTTGCGTTTGCATTTCTAGCTGAAACCTCCAAGATACTCGCCAAATCCACCCAGGAAATGAAATCCTGGCGAATCCCGATTTTCTCGAAAAGTGGCCCAGTCGAAATATTTCCGCCACCTATCGAGGTCACATCGACACTTCGTCGTGTCTGCAATGCGCAGGTCTCCCCGCTCCGAGAAGAGCCTAGGTCGAGCTAGCTGAACGGCTGTTACTGCCGTTCTTTTCGGCGCGCACACGTTTGCGCCGACGGCTCGCTGTACGTGGTTTGACGATCCCCGTGGTGGTCTGTCCAGTTTGGGCAAAGGGCCGAATGCTTTGCAAAACGATGGAGGTAAAGCCATGAATCATTCGTTAGGGTTCCTTGAAGGCCGAGGTCAAACGGTGGGCCTGAGACGTTTCGTGCTCGCGGCCGTGACAACCGTCGTGCTTGCGTTACTGTGTGGTGCTCCCTCTCTCGGTCAATCTACATTTGGGAGCATCGTCGGCACCGTGAAAGATTCGTCGGGCGACGTCATGATCGGCACGACGGTGACCTTGATCAACACCGGGACTTCGGCAAAGCGGCAAACGACCACGGACCAAAGCGGCACCTATTCCTTTATCAATCTCGACCCCGGAATCTACAGGCTTGACGTCGAATCAACTGGCTTTCAGAAAACGGCATTCGAGAACCTGGATTTGCAGGCGCGAGAGACAAAGCGCGTGGACGCCAGCCTGAGGGTCGCGACAGCCACCGAAACGGTCGTGGTCGAGGCCGGCGCTGCCGTGGTCACCACCGACGAATCGAATTTATCGGAAACAAAAACGGGGCGGGAACTGGTCGATCTGCCGGTAGCGATCTATTCGCGCTCGTCGGGTTCGACCAGCCCGATTTCCACGCTGACAACCCAGCCGGGCGTGCAGACCGATGACGGCGGCAACCTTACGATCGCGGGCGCGACGCCTGCGCTATTGTCCTACACCATCGACGGCATCAGTAGCGTCAATGTCGAACTCAGCGGCCCGCTGAACGAGTTGTTCCCTTCATTCAATTCGATTGCGGAAATCAAAGTAAGTGAGACCAACAACAACGCCGAATTCAGCGGCGTCAGTGATGTCACGACCATCTCCCGCAGCGGAACGAATGCCTTCCACGGCGGCATCTTCGAGAACCACGCGAACTCCGCGTTCGACGCTGGGAATCCGTTTGCGAGCGTAAAACCAAAGCTGATCATGAATGATTTTGGAGGTTTCCTAGGCGGTCCAATTGGCGTTCCGAAGCTCTACAATGGGCGGGATAAGACGTTCTTCTTTCTGAGTTACGAAGGCTTGCGTCTGCCAAGGCAAACGCCTCTTCTCGAGAGTTTTCCGTCGGTCGACATGCGCAATGGCAATCTCTGCGCCTATCTGAACGGTACGCAGATCTACCAGCCAAACGGCACGCCCATTCCCTGCAACGCGGTCCCGGTCTCTCCACTCGCCGCCAACGTCATGAAATATTTGTTTCCTCTGCCGAATACCGGGCCAGCAGGCGCATTCTCGAATAATTATCAGGTGAATTTCCCTGCGCCAATTTCCAGCAATCAGGCCGACTTGCGCATCGACCACCGCATAACTTCGCAACAGTCCGTGTACGCGCGGGTCACCTACAAGAATCGGCAGGTAACTTCTGCACCGTACGCGAACTGTTCTGGATTCTGCAACACGGGGGGTTCGCCTTCCCTGGGGCCCTTCTCGCAACCCGAACAGGATTCCGGCATGACTGTCGCGTACAACTACGTCATCAAACCAACGCTTATTAACGAGCTGCGTGCAGGTTTCAACGGATATCACGCCGAAACCACATTTAACATCAATACGAGCGGAATTTTGAGCCAGCTTGGCCTGGTGATTCCTGCCGGCGTTACCCTTGATTCCATCCCCACGGTGCCAAACTTTCAGGTCACTGGATTCCAGGCGACCGGCGGCGCCAACCCGTCCTTGCAGCGCAGCAATATTTTTCAAGTCCTGGACAATTTGACCTGGACCAAGAAAAATCACACCTTCAAATTCGGCGGAGATTTCCGTCGCATGACCGACCATGATGACAACGTGTTCGGCAATCAGCGCTCTGGACAATATGTTTTTGACGGGTCCGCCACCAACCTCGACATTAATGGCAATGATCCCGGTGCCAGCGGCCTTCCCCCGGCCGTTGGCGATCCGTTCACGGCCTTCTTGCTCGGGTATCCGGATTACACCGTCTTGTCGCAGGTAAACAATCCGGCCATGAATGGTTTGGGATACTCATACGCGGTCTTCGCGCAGGATGACTGGAAAATCACGCCAAGCCTGACGCTGAATTTCGGCCTGCGGTATGAGCTGCATCCTCCGCTGAAGGACACCGCGTACAACACTGCCGACTTTCTGCCCAACTGGTCAGGGACCGTAAACGGACAAGCCGTTAATGGCGCGGTTGTCGTCCCGAATGCGAAGGGACTCAGCTGGACGATCCCGGCATTTGCGCAGTCCATTGCACCCACACCCATCTTGACCGCATCGCAAGCCGGCATTCCGGATAAGCTTCGCTACACCGACAAGAGTGATTTTGGTCCGCGCATTGGTTTCGCCTGGCGCCCGTTTCATAACGACAAGACAGTGATCCGCGGCGGATACGGAAGATTCATCGAAGCACCGCTGGGATTTTCCCTGGTCTCCGGTTGGGCCGTCCATGCCAGCAGCGTGCCCTACTACTACCAGAGCTTCGACAGCAGCGGGAACGCGGCGTTGACGTATCCATCTCCTTTCCCGGCCAATCTCAACGTTTCTGGCTCGCAAACTTTTTATTATGCGTTTCCTGTTCACTACCACGATCCCACGGTCCATCAATGGAACCTTACGTTTGAGCGGGATTTGGGATTCGGTACAGGCCTTCGTCTCTCCTATACCGGTAGTCATGGAGCCAATCTGGAAACGTTCCTGGACCTCAATCAGGTTCCGGCCAACACCGAGGGCTACTCTGTCGCTGGGAATAACAGACCATTTCCCATCTGGAGCGTCCTTCAGAGTGTCTATAACCAGGCGGAAAGCAACTACAACAACTTCACGGTCGACATAAAAAAACGCTACTCCGGCGGCTTTCAGTTTGAGAGCAGCTATTCCTTTACGCGTGATCTTTCAGACGAAGGAGGCGGAAATCCCACAGCTTTCGTGGCCGCCGGCGGCAATTGGCTCTCCGATCGCTTTCATCCAGGCCTCGACTACGGAAACGTGATCTACGACCGGCGTCACCGGTTCCTGACGACCTATCTCTATGAACTGCCCTTCGGCAAAGGGAAGAAATTTCTCAGCGGGAGTAACGGTTTCGTTGACCGCATGGTGGGCGGTTGGGAAGCGGCTGGCGTACTCGTATTTCAAAGCGGTCCCTTCCTGACGCCCTACGATACGAGCGCCGATCCCGCGGGGACGAACCAAGTCAGCGTAACGGCTTTCTCTCGACCCGACGTTGTCCCCGGTGTATCCCCGTACGCTCACGGCTTAACCAGTTCGAATGGCCCGCTGTTTCTCAACGCCGCCGCGTACACCATACCCGGAAATGCCATCGGACGGTTTGGCAACGCTCCCGTCGGGGCCGTCGTCGGGCCCGGTACCCAAGCGGTCTCGTTGTCCTTGATCAAGACCATCAAGTTCACGGAGAACGTGCGCTTTCAATTCGGCGCCGAAGTCGCGAACTTGCTGAATCATCGTAACTACGAGCCACCCAACATGGCCGTGGATACCAACGGATTCGGAACTCTGACAGGGCTGCAAACGGCCGAGGGCGCCGGTCCCAGGGCGGTTCAACTCACCGGACGCATTAGCTTCTGATCGCTTTCCACTCGTCGGAAAACTCTCGGCGGAGGACAGGCGCCGGGAATGGCCCCGGTTCTCCGCTTTCTCGTTTCCGTGGAGTTCCACGCCGAAATGGAATACAGATCGCTACCGCCAGGCAATTGAGAAAGGCGGTGCAATCAATATGTCCCGCTTAGAACCGTCAGCCAGCCATTTCCAGACAAGCCAGTTCTGCCAATCGGCACCGCCGATCCAGCGCCTCGACCGTTTCTACGAAATTGTTGGTTTCTTCGCGGCCGCCGCGGACAGAACAGGTGAAGCCCACGGGCGTACTTCGACGTCGGATCCGTAACGAAGCGCAGGGTGAGACTCGGCAACTTGGGCAGCCTGGTTCAAATCGCGCGCCTCCAAAAACAGAATCGCGGTGATGGGCCACGCATCGCTTTCCCTGTCGGCGGAACTCCGTGTTGCGTGGCGTACGCTCTCCGGCGCCAAGATGTGGGGATCCAGCTTATGGCCGGCTTCGTTCTGACGCCGCGCCCAGATGGCTGTTTCCTCGGCGCGGTGCTGTTTGTCGGCTTCGCTGAGCAGGAAGGGACCCTGGCGGAAGATGATGACAAATGGTTTCATGACGGCGGTCGATTGGTTGTTGTCCATACCTGACCCTACCGCCGGGACGCTTCGGTGAAATTGTAAGAATTCGGCGTTTTACTCCGCTGGAACTTGGCGGAAGAACGTTTCTGGCGGGCGGCCAGTTGCTCGCCGGAAATCGTGGATGAAATGGGCCTGGTCAAAGTAACCCGCGGCCTGGGAGATGGTCGTGAGATCAGCCCCGCCGGCCCGGAGTCGCACCGCGCGCCGCAACCGCACGATCGAAGCAAATCGCTTCGGCGAAATCCCCAAGGTTCTCCGGAATCGGCGCTCGAGTGCACTCTGACTTAGGCCAATATACCGCGCCAGCTCGGCGATTCGCTTGGCTTCCGTGTCCCGCTCAAGCCAGTCGACCGCCGCAGTCACGAGCGGGTCGGGCGCAGAAACCCGAATATGAGTGCCCAGGAAATTTTCCAGCAACTTTATGCGTCGTCTGTGGTGCGGAGCGCCTGCGAGCTGTTCGTGGAGCCGGTCAAGCTCTTCGGGGCGACCGAGGATGCCAGCCAGATCGATCGTACTTCCAGCGAACTCTTCGAGCGGCGGGCGCAGGAAAGCGGCAGCGCCCACGGCTGTGAACGTTGCCAGCAGCACGGCGTGGCCTTCGCAGTGTTCGTGGGCTCGCAAAATTTCTCGTGGTCCGGTGAACGCCGCCGCCGGTGCCCACCTATCTCCATCGAGGCGACATCTTCCTCGGAAAGAAAACGCCGCAACCGGGCGGGTATCCGGCAGGTGTACGTCGCTATGACGGGAAGGAGACTCGACGACCAGGAAGCGTTTGACGAATGGCAGCAGGGTGCTGCTCGGAACCTGTTCAAAAACTTGCCTCGTCCCCGGCTCCTTCACACGCCGCCGGAGCGACTCCTCGTTCGCGAGGAAGCGATCTGTTCCGCTGCTTTGAAAGCGTCTCATGACGCCTTCCAACATTTGCTCTGCAACTGGCCAGCCCGTTCCTGCGGCCATTCCTCACAATCCAATTTGCGGTTTCCCGCTGTGTCCATGGAAAACTGTCTCGATTCGGGGGTGCGAGAGTCCACTCTCGGATTTCTCAATCTGATGACAGACAATCTCAAACCCTGCCCTCGCCGGCTGTTTCACCACACTCCTGCTTTGCTTAGATGTACTCGCCGGCACTTTGTCACCGCAACCAGCAACTTTTCCGGTACGAACCAAACAGTTGCTGTGACGAGACCGGGTCGCCCCTACAGCTGACTGGCCAAGTTAGCTAAATTCCCGCCGCGCGAATGGAACACTGGGCACGGCCGCTTCGCGTTTTACTGCGGCACTTGGGCATTTCCCGTCATCAACCTCCATGAATGGGACAAGGTTGCGCGACTGGCATAGTCCCTATTTGCTTGCTTTGTCGAGGCCGGACGTGTTCCTCAGCCTGATGGAGCCGGCCCCTGCGTTCGGCTCTAGGCGACGCAACTAGAAACTTCAGGCAATCGCTGAGTGGTCGAATGAGCTCCTAAAGCGAGTGCATTTACGTCAGATCGACGTCGCGGTCGCGCTACTGCCCGAGGATTACGTTCTTCCCGAACATGTGGCGGGAGACGTCATCACCACAGACCCCTTCCTCGTCATCGCCTCGAAAAAGATGCCCTTCAAGAGGACTAGCAGTCTGAAAGACCTGTCGGAGCACCCGTGGATCGTCAATCCGGCCGGGTGCGGTGGCCGCGAGCTCCTTCGGGGAACGCTAAGCGGAAGTCGGTTGCCTTTCAAAATTGGAGTCGAAGCGTATGGAGTGGAATTGAAACTTGCGCTTGTGGCCAAGGGGCTCGGACGGGGCCTCGTCCATCCGAAGATCCTACAAGCGTCTCCCTTGCGGAAAGAGGTTCGCGTAATTTCGGTGAGCGACTTTCGGCCTCGCGTATCGACGTGGGTCCTGCATTCCCCGCAGGTTGGCAGGCTGTCGGGCCCCATCACCAGTCTCCGTGAGACTCTGAAACGCCGTCTGCTAAACGGAAATTCAAGAGCGTCCTCGAAAACTTAGCAATGCCACGGCAGCTTTGGCACCAAGAAACGCAACGCTGCACCACGGTCGGTGCAACCCGGACGTAGCTCCTTGTTTGAGGCAGGCCTCCCTCTCTCACGCTTCCTTACGGCCATTGAGCCGAGCGTCATAGCGCTGGACATATTCCGGAACAGTGACGCCCTGGACTAACTTGTCATCCGGTATGGACAGTCGAGACTTCATCTCAAGCGGTAGTACGCCAGCCCAGACCTTCCACCCATAGTCGCTCTCATCGTCGAGCGGCGGTCCGCTTCGCACCTTTGATGAAGCCTCCTCGATCGAGAATTCCAGCACCGTTGTCGCTTTCAGTTCCTGGTCGCTCGGTCCCCGGACTTCCGCCCATCGGCCGGCGATGAGATGTTCGGAGATAACCCGCAAAGACTTGATTTTCTGCTCTGGATCCATGACCTTCCGCGCTGTTCCAAAGGCAACGACGGAGCGATAGTTCAGAGAATGATCGAAGGCAGACCGCGATAACACTAGTCCATCCACGAGAGTCACGGTTACACAGGCCGGGACGCCGGTTTCAAGTTCCTGTAACATGCGACTGGCCGCGGAACCGTGCAAATAAAGTCTTTCTCCGTCCCGGCCATACACGGTCGGAATGACAAACGGCTGGCCATCCACGCAAAATCCGACGCTAGCGAGAAAGCCCACGTCCAAAATTTTGTTAATCGTTTCCCGATCGTGCGACCCTCGATCGGGAATGCGGCGGAGTTCAGTGCGCTTTGTCAGATTCATCTTGCACCCGAGTGTCGGTCGCTATCCAATTCACTTCCCAAGTTCTGCTCCCGTCATCCGAGAACGCTTGTTCAAAACGGCACGAATTCGGAGTGATGTCGGAGATTACAAATCGAACAAGGATGGCGCGGCCATTCAGTATTTCCTGGTCGAAAAACTCACCGCGGCCAGCCCTAAACTCGCCGATGGTAGGTTGGCCTATGCTGCCACTCCTGCTGTTGGCAAAATTTAGGTTCCATTGGCGGGATTGAGGATTGTAGAGACGGAGGTTCAGACCTTCGAAGTGACCCGCCGGGCCAGCGGCCTCGAGCTCCACCAGATTGGCGCGGCCATTCCAAACCTTGTGGACGACGGTCGTGCCCTCATATTCGACCCACGTCGTGGAGCCCGTTAAGGGATGCAGGAGGCGCCTGAGGTGAGTTTTACAAGTACCGATCTCGAAGTCAAAATCATGTTGCCCGTCTCGTTCCGCGGGAGCGTGTTGATCGCTGGTGCTCGATACATCTGGATTCTGCTGAGCGAGTCCCTGAGCAGGCTGCAAGACGACAAGCAAGCTGCACATCAGGGAGCAAGCCCAAATACAACGTCGCGATCGCCTGCCCGGCAAACGCTGGAGTTCAGTGCGCTTTGCCAGATTCATCGTTTACCCTTGTCTGGTCCGTGATCCAGTTTACTTCCCAAGTCTTCCCCCCATCCTCCGAGAACGACTGTTCGAAGTGGGGCGAATTCGTGTTGGTCTTCGACCAAATAAATCGAACCAGGATAGATTTGCCATTGGGGCCAGATGGTTCCGTGTCGTAAAACTCGCCTCGGCCATCCTTGAATTCGCCGATCGTGGGCGGGCCCATGGTTCCGCTCTTGCTGGTGGCCCAATAGAGGCTCCACTGGTGAGTTTGGGGATCATACAAGCGCAGGGTCATACCTTCGATGTGCCCGCCAGCAGGGCTGTCGGTTTCGAATTCCTCCAGATCCGCGCGGCCATCCCAAACCTTTCGGGTGACGGAAGTACCGTCAAATTCGACCCACGTCGTGGAGCCTGTTAAGGGATGGACGAGCCGCTTCAAGTGAATCTTCCAAGTGCCCAACTCGAAATCAAAATCGTGTTGCCCATCCCGTTGCGCGAGAGGTTGCTCGGCGCTTGTTGTCGACGCGCCGGAGCTCTGCTGCGCGATCCCTCGGCTAGGCTGTAGCGTGGCAACCAGGCTGCACACCGTGAGATAAATCCCAATGTGTTTACTATTCACCGCTGCCCCCTTTTGGTTCGCAATTGATGCTTCGTGGCACGGAAAAACTAACCCGGGCAGTGGTTTGTCACAATAGCCACTTTGATGTGATACGATATGCCACTTTGCAGGTATCCCCCAAATGAAACGGACTCCGACCAGCTACCTTCCCCCGATTGCGCTCCAAGATCGTGAGGAACTTCCGATATACCGACAGTTGTATGACTGGTTCCGGCGAGCGATCGCCGGCGGCCAATTGCGGCCGGGACAACGATTGCCGTCCACCAGAAACCTCGCCGCCGAGTTGAAGATTTCCCGCATGCCCGTGCTGGGCGCTTTCGAGCAATTGTTTGCCGAAGGGTACTTGGAGACTTTCATTGGAGCCGGCACGTGTGTGGCTAGATCCATCCCGGATGACACGTTGCATCCCCCGGTCGTGAAAGCGCGGAAAGGAGGTCAGGAAATAACGGAGAAGCGAGGTCCGCGCCGGATGTCACGTCGTGGGGCGGCATTGACGCGCGTGCCGGCACAATCATGGTTGGACAACTTGGGTGCTTTTCGCGTAAGCCTGCCTGCGCTCGACCACTTTCCAATCGGCGTCTGGTCGAGGCTGGTGGCTCGACATTCTCGAAGGCCGCCAAGGGGCATCATGGCCTATGGCGATGCCATGGGATATCTGCCATTCCGCGAAGCGATCGCGGAGTATCTAGGCGCGGTTCGTGGGGTGCGCTGCGAGTCATCGCAGATTCTGGTAACAACCGGGTCGCAGCAGGCCTTGCAGATTTCCGCCCAGGTTTTGTTGGATCCCAAAGATCGAGTGTGGATCGAAGAGCCGGGCTATCCCGGCGCGCGCCAGGCTTTCCTGACGGCCGGGGCTCAGTTGATTCCCGTTCCGGTGGATCACGACGGCATAAACGTAGCAGAGATCATCCGTCGGGGTCGCGACGCGCGTGCCGTGTATGTCACACCGTCGCATCAATATCCCATGGGCATGACGATGAGTGCCACACGCCGTATGCTTCTGCTGAACTGGGCAGTACGCTCCGGTACCTGGATCATTGAAGACGACTATGACAGCGAGTATAGATTTGGAAGCCACCCGATCGCTTCGCTGCAAGGCCTGGACACGGACGGGAGGGTCATTTATGTCGGGACGTTCAGCAAGGTACTGTTTCCTGCTTTACGTCTGGGTTACGTGGTTGTTCCCAGGGATTTGGTACCCGCTTTCTCCGCCGCTCGGGATGCCGCCGACATCTTTTCCTCGACTCTGTATCAGGCTGTCTTGACCGATTTCATCCGAGAGGGACACTTCGCTCGGCATATACGCCGGATGCGAATCCTTTATAGGGAGCGGCGAACGGCGCTCGTGAAAGCAATCCGCATCCAGATGGAAGACATGCTCGATGTCATCGGCGCCGAAGCAGGGATGCACCTAGTGGCACTACTGCCGCGGGGAACGAATGATGTGGCGATTTCGAGGAAGGCTGCCCAGAAGGGCATTTCTGCAATACCCTTGTCCACATGCTACTTGAAACCTCCGACCAGGGGCGGCCTGATCCTCGGCTACGGGGGAGCCAACGCGCATCAGATTCATGATGGGATAAGCAAACTCAGGGTGATCGCAAAGGAGTTGATCGCATGACGCGCTGGGGTAAGGCAGTGCGCCCGGGACGGCTGATGCGCGACATGCCGTGAGCGCTGAAAGGGAAGACAGCCAGAGGGAACGGCCGATCTCGCTCGTGAAAAGAGTGGGGGATTTCGATTCTAGGGTGCGGAGCGGGTTTGTGAGCAATCCGAAGAACGTGATTCCAAAGAAGAGAGCTTTTGGCTTGCTAGCTTCAACTAGCAACTCTCGGGTACGAACCGATCGGTTGAAGCCGATACTTCCGGAGCCCGGCAACTAGTCTGTAAAAAAGCTACTCTTCAGAGAAAGAATCACTTTTGATGTGCGCTCAGCTCGTCGAGCTTGCGTTTTAACTGTTCAAGCTTCTGTCCAGCCTCGCCGAGCTTCCCCTCTGCGGTAAGTCGCTGGTAGTCGGCGAGATCTTTGGCCGCTCCCGTAATCAGCGCGTTCACGTCCGCCACCGGCTTGGTCGCGGCAGCTGGCGCTGCTGCGCCTCGTTCCGGTTCCGCGGGGGCAGTTGTGCCGGTTAGCGACGAGACCTCTCCCCCAAACAGGGCCCTCATCGCCGAGTCGAATGTCGGTCCATAAGCGAGCCGGTCTTGCAGCGCGAGCACCACCAGACGCAACTCCGGCATCGGACTGCGCTCAGCCTGGAGGTAAATTGGCTCGGCATACAACAACGCGTGCCCGCACGGAATTACCAGCAGAGTGCCTCGCCGCACGTGGGAACCTTGCTGATTCCACAACGTCAATTGCCCCGATAGCTGCGCGTTCTGATCGATTCGCGCTTCGATTTGCAGAGGGCCGTCGACGAGCTTCGTTTTCGGGAAGTCGTAGACCACCGATGTGCCGTATTTGTCGCCGTCGCTACGTCCAGCAATCCAGCCAATCAGATTGTTCCGGTTCGCCGGCGTGAACGGCAGAATTTCCACGAACTCGACGGCGGTTTCGCCCGGCAGTTTCATCAGCACGAAGTTCGGCTCCATCGGCTGCGTCTTCTGCTGACCGGACTCGTCCATGCCGACTTCCGAAGCGACGGTCCACAGGTCCTCACGGTTGTAGAAAACTTGTGGATCGGTCATGTGATAAAGACCGTATACAGCCGCTTGCAGCTTGAGCAACAACTCTGGATAGCGGACGTGTTTGCGAAGCGCTGGCGGCATGGCCGCCGCATCGTGGAACAGGGTAGGAAAAATCTGGCGATACGCCATGATGATTGGATCCTGCGGGTCAAACACATAGAACGTCGTGGTGCCATCGTAGGCGTCGATGACGACCTTAACGCTATTCCGCATGTAGTTTATAAGGGTGTCGCCGAGCGCATAGTGGCGCGAGTAGGGATAGCTGTCTGAGCTCGTAAACGCATCCAGAATCCACGACAGCCGACCATCGTCCCCCACGACGATGTACGGATCCGAATCGTAAGTAAGGAATGGCGCAATCGCTGCCACGCGATCGCGCACGTTGCGACGCATCAGCAGCCGGCTCTCCCGGTTAATATCGTCGCTAAACGGGAGCTTCGTCAGGTCGCCTCGGTCGGATGCGATGAGGAGTCGTCGAAAGAAACCGCCGAGGAGGATGCCGCCGTTACCCTCGTAGGACGTCAAACTGTTGGTCTGGCCCTGCGGGTAGTTAAATTCCTGTTGCCGCGTCTTCACGTACACGTCGGTGTTGGTGAGTTCTCCGAAATAGATCTCCGGGCGCTTTACAACGATGCTCTTCACGGTGCTCTGAATGGGCATGTTACTCAGAATTAGTGTCGGCAGTCCTTCCGGCGTGAACCCGTTCACAGGGTTCAGGGTGATACCGTAGCCGTGCGTGTAAATAAGTTTCTCGTTGATCCAATTGCGGCTGCTCTCCGGTAGCTTATCGACGTTTAGCTCGCGTGCGGCAAGCATCACCTGACGCATTGTGCCATTGATTTCATAGCGATCGATATCGATATCGGGAAAGTCGTAGTAGGTTCGAATTTCCTGAATCTGACGCAGCGTGTCCTGAAGTGCGCGCCAGTCCCACAACCGGATATTCTGCAACGTAGCCTGATTGTTCGCCGGATCCGCGGCCTCCACGGTCGTCTCAGCGGGAAATTCGCGCTGCGCGAGGCGGTCCAATCCATAAGCCTGCCGCGTCAGGTCAATGTTGTAGGCAATGTACGGTCGCTCGCGAACCAGTTCGTTGGGCTTCACGATAAAGCTGCTGACGTACCAGCCGAAGATTTGAAGTACGAGATAACACACCGCGGCTGGAGCGACGGAAACCGCGAGCCAGCGAGCGCGCGGCACCGCCACGACATTGATGGCTGCAATCGCAGCACCAAGAACGAGCGCGGCACAGACAACGAGCATTCCAGGAAGCATGACGTGCGCGTCCGTGTAGGTCACACCCCCAAAGATCGTATGATCGTCGAACAATCGCTCGAATCGGGCGATGTACGCGCGCATCGCGAGAATCAGCAACAAGAATCCAAACGCAATGGAGAACCCGCGCCACGGTCGTGAGGCGTATCTGCCTCGGCGTCCCGAGAACATTCGCGTGCTGCCGGTGACGAAAATAAAGAAAACGGCGACTACACAAGCAATCACGGCTAGCGTCAGCAGCCAGCCCGTAATGAACTGCCATGAGGGCAGAGTGAATAGATAGAAGTTGATCGGCTTGCCGAAAATCGGATCTACAGCGCCCCCGGTCGCGCGTCGTGTGTACCAATAGAGTGCGAACGTCGGCCACTCCATCATGATGCTGGCCCCGGTAACGACGGCGACGACGAGCGAGACCACGAGACCGAGGAGGTGCAGGATGCGCGCTACTGGCAGCTTCAACGACTGCCCGCCGATGACGATCATATAGTCGTCCGGCAAATCGGACTGGTAGGTCATCCTCAGCGCTAGGAACCATCCGTACAGAAAGAAAAATGTGACAGCAAGAAATGCCGCAAAGACTGCCCATTGAAGGGTGAGTGTCTTCCGGAACACGTCCCGGTAACCGAGCGACCCGAACCAGAGGGCGTCGACGTAATACGACAACGCCGTCCGGCTGCAGAAAATGACGACGGCAAGGGTGACAAGAACAAGGAAAAACAGACGGCGATGGCGCCGCCGCGGTTGCTGCCAATCGATTATATCGGGCATGACTCGAACCCGCTTTCAGAAGTGCTTCAGTGTTTACGGTTCCAAGCGGATCCAATTGTACGCTGTCTGCTCTCGAGACCGTCGACTATCGCCGGCCCACTTTCGCAGGAACTGTTTACGGGGTGCCCTAGGCGGGTTTTGTACCCCCTAGTTTTGGAAGCTACCAAAGGAACCTCGCTTGGTAACAATTCGTTTACAGAAGAAAAATAGTCCCCAGAAGCTCATCCGAGTCGTCGTTTGTTCGCGTATTAGCATACGACTCCAACCAAGGGGTGGACCTGCGGCGCGCGCAGACTGCCTTGTGAATCGGCCACTTGTCTGCGGGATTTTCTCCGGGGTGCGGGCGGGTGGCAACAAATTAAAGGAGATTGCCGATGAATTGGTTCCGAAGTTGCCTCGCCGCGCTTTTGGCGGCGGGGATTGCTGTGCCACCCGGCCTGTTGGCTTCCAGCCACCGGGAGGCTCCCATAACGGCGCTAGACCACAAAGCGGATATCACCGACCTCTACGCATTTGTGAGCTATCGCGCTAATCAGACACCGAAAACAACTCCGTCGAAGGTCACGCTGATTCTCAATGTTGACCCTCTCTTGGAACCGGCGAACGGACCCAACTGGTTCCCGTTCGATCCCGACATTCTTTACCAGATTCACGTGGACAACGACCACGATGCTCTGGCGGACGTGACTTTTCAGATCCGCTTCCAGACCCAATTCCAGCTTCCCAATATACCTGTAGGGCTGGCGGGCATCGGTGACAACGGGGCGAACCAGCCGGGGACGTCGAATCTCGTGGTGCCCCCGCAGATTCGCGATTTCAACAATCCAGGTCTGAATCTCAGACAAACCTACACCGTCACGATGATTCGGCACACGAAAGGCGAGAAGGAGGACGACGCTGACGGCCAAGCTGATGACACACAGAGCATCCAGCTGGCAAATTCCGACGGGTCGCCATTCTTTGCTGTGCCCACCAACAACGGTCCACGCACGATGGACTACGGCAAGCTTTTTGAAGCCGGCACCTATCATCTTGAAAACGGTATATCGGTTTTCGCCGGCACCGTGGACGATCCCTTCTTTATCGACCTCGGCGCCACGTTTGACACCGTAAACTACCGAACCCTGGGCAGCGGCATCCCCGGCGTGCTCACGGCCGCGGAGGATGCAGCGAACCAGAATTTTGCCAGCGACACGGTCTCGGGCTACGCCGTCAACACGATCGCCCTTGAGGTACCGATCGAGATGTTGACGAATACGGGAAAAGTTGAACCGGCGAGCTCGCCCGCAGCGACGATCGGCATCTGGGGAACCACCTCTAGGCCGCGCGTCACCGTTCGTAATTCTCCGAACCCGGCAAACAATTTCGGTTCCTACCGCCAGGTGCAGAGAATGGGTAACTCGCTCATCAACGAACTGGTGATCGGAATCGGCTCGAAGGACCGATGGAGCATGGACAAGCCGGTCAACGACAAACAGTTCGCGCACTTCGACCTGGATCCGGCGATCGCGCACGTCGTGGAAGCGTTGTATGGCGGAGCCTTGAAGATTCCGCCAGCGCCGCGAACCGACTTGCTACCGCTGGTCACGTATGCCGTGCCTATCGCGGCTCCCGGAACTCCAGCCGGGCCGATCGCAGACCTGCTGAGGCTCAACACGGGAGTTCCGGCAACGCCGCCCGATACCGCAAGCCGTTTGGGTTTGATTGGTGGCGATCCCGCCGGCTATCCGAACGGGCGGCGGTTGTTCGACGACGCCGTAGACATCACGCTGCGGGTAGCGGTCGGAGGTGTCTTGATTCCCAGCTTCAATCACTTCCCGAACAACGTTCTCGGTGACGGAGTGAACGTCAACGATGTGCCTTTCCGGAAAGAGTTTCCGTATCTCGCTGATTCGCCCAGCGGGCGCAACCGGCGGCACGTAGATCCAGGAGAGCCCGGAGGCGGGCCGGTGTCGTAGAAGCGCAGCCCGCGGTCGCGCGGCGAAATCCGCGCGGCTTCGGCTTTCGTTCGAAGCAAAAAGGGGAAAAAATGAAGAATTTCGGTGCGGTGGTTCTCTCGCTCGTATTGACGCCGGCAATCTACGCACAGGCGCACCTCAAGTCGGCCACGCCCGCCGAGCAGAAAATCGCGTGGGCAGAAGCAGCCATCAAAGCGCACCCGGATCGCAGCCAACCTTACAACGAACTGGCAATAGCGTACGTCAACCGCGTGCGCGAGACTGCTGACAGCAGCTACTACCATCAAGCAGAAACGGCGATTCAAAAATCTCTGGAGCTAACGCCGGACAACCTTGAGGGCCAAAAAGCGCGAGTGATGATCTTGCTAGGTCGCAGCGAATTCCCCCGAGCGCTTGATCTCGCGAAAGCACTCAACAAGAAGACTCCAGATGACGTGTTGCTCTACGCATTCATCGCGGATGCGGAGATCGAGCTCGGCGAATACGCCGATGCCGAGACGGCGGTTCAGTGGATGCTGGATCTCCGTCCTGGGAACGTGCCAGCGCTTCTCCGCGGAGCCGCTCTGCGCCGCCTGTACGGTGATACGGAAGGTGCAATGCTGTTTTTTTCGCAGGCGTATCAGCAGATGCCTCCAACGCAGGCCGAAGATCTGGCCTGGACATTGACGCAGATGGCGGATCTGCAACTGTCCGTTGGCCACCTCGATGACTCGGAGGGACTGCTTCGCTCAGCACTTCAAAAATTTCCCGGCTACTATCAGGCCCGGGAAAGTTTAGCCCGCCTGGAAACGGCGCAGCAGCACTACTCCGAAGCGGTGGAAGTGCTTCGTCAGCGCAACCAGAATTTTCCAACAGCGGCAAGCAGCTACGCCTTGGCGCGGGCTCTCGAACGTGCCGGCCACACAGCCGACGCAAATTCTGCGTACCGCGAGTTTGAAGCAAGCGCACGGCGCACCATCGACTCAGCCGACAATGCCAATGAGGAACTGATCTTCTACTATTTGGCGCACGGACATGACGCCGCCGAAGCGCTGCGCATCGCGCGCATCGAAATCGCCAAGAGGCATGATGTGGGCACGCTGGATGCGTATGCCTGGGCGCTCTACGCGAATGCACACTACGAGGAAGCTCAAAAGCAGATCGCAAACGTTCTCGCCGTAGGCGTCCGGGATGCAGTCATGCTTTATCACGCTGGCGCGATTTCCGAAAGTCTGAAGGATGGCCCGGCGGCGACGCAGCTCTTGAAGGCATCACTGGAACTCGATCCGTCGTCCGAGACAGCGGGGGCCGCGCGCGAAGCCCTCCAGAAGCTAACTCCGGCTACGGCCGAAGTGCGCCACTCGAAGTAGACGTGCGACGCAAGGAGGAGGTCATGATGCGCAAGATTCTATTTTTTATGTTTTTGCTGAGTTACGTGGGGCGACCCACAGTGCTGCAAGCGCAACAGAGCTCCACGAACGAACTGATCAAGACCCTGCAGTCGCGTGTCAGAAGGTATCCGGAAGACTACGCGGGATATGCGGGCCTTGGTGCGGCCTACTTGCAGAAGGGTCGAGAAACGGGTGATGCCGCCGATTTTGAGCTAGCCAAGGGAGCGCTCGAAAAGTCTATTGATCTGCTTTCAAACGATCCCGCGGCAGCGTTCGCTATGACGCAGATGGCCGTGGTTTGTATGGCGGAACACCGCTTCGACGGTGCGTTGGTTTGGGCGCAGAAAGCTCTGGCACTTGGTTCGGGCGATCCATCGCCTTGGGCTATCGCGGGAGACGCCCTCGCGGATATGGGAGATTACGTGGGCGCGGCCGAGGCCTATTCGAAACTGGACAGCCTGTTTGGCTCCGAGGACGAAAAGCTGGCGTTCTCTTACCAGCGGGACACGCGCATATCTTTCCTTCGGTTCGTGGCGGGCGACACGCAGGGCGCCATCGACCTCATGCGTAGCGCGATACAAAAAGCGATTCAGATGCACATGCCTGCCGAGAACATCGCCTGGAGTCAATATCAGCTTGGCGAAGAACTTTTCCAGATCGGAGAAATGGCGGCTGCCGAGAAGGCTTACGTCGCAGCGCTGGAGGAGTATCCCGGGTACTACCGCGGGCTGGCAGGGCTAGCCAAGGTACGAGCGGCGCAAGGAAAGTACAAAGATGCCGTTGACCTTTTCAAGAAAGCGATCGCGGCGGTGCCGTATCCCGAATATGCAACCGCACTGGGTGACGTCTATCAGAAAATTGGCGACACCCAGGAAGCCAAAAAACAATATCAGTTGGTGGAATTCGTCGGTCATCTAAGTCAAATCAATCAACAAATTCACAATCGAGACTTGGCGCTCTTTTATGCCGATCATGACCTGAAGCTCAATGAATCATTGGAACTCGCTCGGAAGGAGCTGGAAGTGCGCCACGACATTTACACCTGGGACGTACTTGCGTGGTCCTTCTATAAGAGCTCCAAGTTTCAGGAAGCCGCCGATGCCATCTCTCACGCTCTGGCGCAAGGGACAAAAGACGCGCAATCGTTGTTTCACGCGGGAATGATCTACGAAAAAACAGGAGATTCGGCGAGGGCAAAAAGCTACTTGAGCCAGGCACTGGCAACCAACCCTCATTTTAACATTCTCTATTCCGAAGTGGCAGCCGAGAGGCTGGCCGCGCTGACGCAAAAGGATGTCCTTGTCAGCCAGCAAGAGGCTGCCGGTGTCCGTTAAAGCGCGCATCGTCCGGTACTTCCTGGCCGCAGCCGCGACGCTGGCGGTAATCCCCGATCCTTCACCAGCGCATCCCATGGGGAACTTCAGTATCAGCCACTATGCAGGGATAACCATCGAAGGCCGCTTCGTGGAAGTGCGCTATTTCATCGATATGGCTGAGATTCCCACATTTCAGGAAATGCAGCAGAACAATATAGTCGCCGGATCGGATGACGTCCGCGTGCGACCCTACCTGTTGAGCCAGGCGGAAGGGTTCAAAAAGAATTTGCTTCTCACTCTGAACGGCCAGCCACTTTCACTGGAAACCGTTTCGCAGGACATTCTCTTTTCCCCAGGCGCAGGCTATCTTCCGACCATGAAGTTCGGTGTCGTCTATCGAGCACAAGTGTCTGAAGCATGCGCATTCACGCCCTGCGAACTCGAATATTATGATGCGAACTTTTCCGGCCGCTTAGGTTGGAAAGAGGTTGTCAGTTCACCTGGCCACCGAGTCACAATACAAAACAGTTCGGTGGCGTCGCGAGACCGCAGCAGTCAGCTATCGAACTATCCCACGGATTTGATCAACAGCCCGCCTCAGGATGTTTTCGCGAAAATTGTGTATTCGGTCGAGCGGTCGTCCGACTGGCTCTCGCCGGTGACTGCGCATGCGAAGACCGGGGCGACTCCAGTGAAGGCGGCTCATTCGATGCAACACGGAACGAGCGGCGGCTCCGCAAAGGTATCGGTGCACACCACAGCACAAGCCAATGGGATTTCCCGGCCCGCCGAGCTTAAACCCAACCTGCAGGCCACTCCGCGAAACTCCTTTACGGAATTGATGGCGATCAAGGAGATCAGCTTTGGCATTGTTTTGCTTGCCGCGGCTATCGCCGCTGGCCTTGGGGCTCTTCATGCGCTCGAGCCGGGGCACGGCAAGACAATTGTGGCGGCATACCTGGTGGGTTCGCAGGGGACCGCTCGGCACGCGTTACTTCTAGGAATCATCGTCACGCTCTCACACACCGCAGGGGTTTATTTGCTCGGAGCCATCACGCTTTACGCGCAGAAATATATTCTTCCGGACCGCATCTATCCTTTCCTTGGTGTCTTATCCGGTGCACTCATCGCGGGGATGGGTTGCTATCTTTTTCTCCAGCGCTATCTCGGCGGGGAGTTTGCGCACACTCATAGCGACGAACTCTCCGCCGGAGGGAACGCTGCAACGGGCGGAGCACAACAGCAAACCGGAAAAGTTTCTGCGCGGCAACTGCTGGTGCTGGGTGTCACCGGAGGAATCATACCTTGTCCAGCTGCGCTGGTGGTCTTGCTGAGCGCTGTCGCTTTGCATCGCACAGGCTTTGGGCTGTTTTTGATTGTGGCTTTTAGTATCGGACTGGCCGCCGTGCTTATCGTCATGGGTTTGGCGGCTGTCTATGCGGGCCACGCGATGTCCCGGCTGCGGCTGGAAGGATCATTCGTTCAGCGATGGTTGCCCATGGGCTCGGCGGCAATGATCGTTCTGCTGGGCGTAACCATAGCGATACGCGGTTTGATGTCGGCGGGTATCGTGCAAATTCGAATGTGGTCCTGATTTTCGGTGCGGAACTTCTGCAATCCGGAGGCTCATTGAAGATGGTCATGGAGGAGGCGGCGTGTTGTCACTGGTTGGCATTCTCGTTCTAAGTTTTTTCCTCGGTATGCGTCATGCCACGGATCCGGATCATGTGGTGGCCATAACTACGATCGTTACCAAACAGCGCGGGGTCGCGAAAGCTGGCCTTATTGGAGCGCTTTGGGGGCTCGGTCACACGTTCACTATCTTCGTCGTCGGCACGACGATCATTCTTTTCCAGGTCACCATCCCTCCGCGCCTCGGACTTTCCATGGAGTTTGCAGTGGCGGCGATGCTGATACTGCTGGGGGCTCTGAATCTGACGGGAAGTCTACGATGGTTGCAAGACAGACTCGCCCCAGGCACGCAATCCCGTGACATGGCTAACGCTACTGGCAGCGACGTAGCCAAAACGCGACCGATCCCATTGTCGGGAACACAACGAGTCGGTGCTGTTACAGCAAAGGCCTTTCGCGAGGACATGTTCGGTGGAGTGGGGTTGTACAACGTTGTGCGGCCACTCATAATCGGCACCGTACATGGTTTGGCGGGTTCAGCGGCGGTGGCGCTCTTGATGATGACCACCATTCGCGATTCCTGGTGGGCCATCGCATATCTCCTTCTCTTTGGAATAGGCACGATCGCAGGGATGATGTTGATTACGGCGATGATCGCCATGCCCTTCGCCTTTATGTTTAAAGACTTTGCCGGGTGGAACCGCAGCGCAGCTGTGGCATCGGGGCTGTTCAGTCTGGGTTTCGGTTTGTTTCTTTCCTACCAGATCGGCTTCGTCGACGGTCTATTCACGCTTCATCCGCATTGGAAGCCGCGGTGACCGTAAGATCTGCCTTCGTGGCAGTAGGCGGCCTGTATACAGCTATAGTCACAAAAAAAGCTCACGCCTCAGCCGATACCCGGGTTACTTCGGCCAGCAATCCGCCCATTTGGCTCCACGTTGCTTCTCCCAAGTCGCGCCGCAAGTGCTCCTGCGCGCGCTCCCAGTGAGGTCGCGACTGCGCTAACTTCCGTTCGCCTGAGGGAGTGAGACGCACCAGCCGCTGCCGTCGGTCCGCGCCCGGCTGCAGTCCGATCCATCCGTTCTTTCTCAGAGGCCTGAGCATGCGTGTTAAAGTCGTTGTGTCCAGTGCCAGCACCTTGCTTAGTTCTCCCTGCGTCGTTTGCCCAGTGATGTTCAACGCCATCAGCAGTGTGTACTGTGTCAGCTCAAGCCCGGTGAACCGTAGCTCTTGGTTATAGATTCGGGTGACCGCGCGGGCCGCGCGCCGTAGGTTTGCACACGCACACGGCAGCACGGGTAAGCCGCTTTGGGCTTGCGGTATCTTTTTGGCGTGCACACTATATGTATATACAGCTATTGGGAAGATGTCAAGCTAGAATGGAGGCCGATAGCTGCTGCGGACATCAGTTCGATGCCCCGGCAGCTCGGCCCGCCTCTCTGCTTGGGTAACTTTCCCCGCAGATGTATCTTGAGCTACATCCATCGGTTTGAACGAGTTGATGAAGTCGCTCGGCGCTTCTCGAAAACTACTGAGGCATCCTATATCCTTATACACAGCGTCTCACCGCAGGAACGCGAACCAGCGCCTTCGGGTGATCACCGGGCGCTTGAAGGCACAAGTACAGGTGGCTGGGACAGAGAGATGGATCGTTAAAATGACAATTCGAGCAAATACGCAACTATCATTTTGAGGGTAAGGCCGAACGTTGACTATCAGTCGTTCTTCAAGAAGATCAGTGCTCGCTTTCTCGATCGTGCTCGTCTTACAATCGCTGGCCTATGAGTGCAGGAAACGGTCTCCAGGAGTTTCTTGACGCTGCAAAGCAGCAGGGGACAACTGACGAAATCCTAGTTGGCCTTCTGCGCGGCCGCGGGTGGCACGAGGACGATGTCTACCGTGCTCTTGCGGATCACTATGAAGCCCGCGGCGGCGTTCAGGTCCCCGTCTACAAGCGTTCTGGTTCGGCCAAAGATGCGTTTTTGTATTTGCTGAGTTTTTCGACTCTGGCGACGTGGACCTTTGGGCTTGGCTCGATCATGTTCTCGCTGATCGACCGCTGGATTAAAGACCCGATCACATCGTTCAATAACTACACGATTGGCTACTATCAGATTGCGGATTCACTCGCGTGCGTCATCATTGCGTTTCCCGTCTACCTCTTGGTGATGCGCTATATCCTCAGGGAAATCGAGAGCCATCCCGAAAAACTCGAGTCCCCCGTGAGAAAGTGGCTCACCTACATCGCGCTGCTTATCGCGGCGGGCGTCGTCGTCGGCGATTTGATTACGTTCCTGACGTACTTTCTGCGCGGCGAACTGACGGCACGCTTCGTGGCCAAGGTTGCCGTTGTACTCGTGATTGCCGGCGGAGTTTTTTGGTACTACATGGGATCTCTGCAGAAGGGTGCGCTTGACCCGAAAAAAATCCAATGAATGGAAACGTGTGGGCTGCACTAGCTGCCAGCACCGCCGTCGTGGTCGTCATTTTCTTGGGATTCCTTGTTTTGGGCAGCCCGGGCAAACAGCGGCTGGTGCAATCTGACCTTCGCACCGTGCGTGCGCTTGCGAATCTTGCGCAGCAAATCAATATGAAGTTTTCGGGCGCAGATAAGGCACTCCCCGATAGTCTGGAAAAGCTTTCCGTTTCCGTCCGGCAGGACCCGGTGACCGGCAGGTCCTTCGGTTATCACATAAGGTCTAGGAGCGATTACGAATTGTGCGCGACCTTCGCGACGGATAGCCGTGACGCCCCCGGTGCCAATACCGCTGATCCTTGGAGTCACCCGAAGGGTGACTACTGTTTCCCACTAGACGCATCACAGCCGGTGCCCTCGGCTCCCTACTACTATTGAGAGGGACTAGGGGCGCCACGTGTAACCGACTAAGGACGATTTGCCTCACCGGGCTAGATTCGAACTAGCAACCCACCGCGTCTGTCGGAGAAAATCATCGAGCACAGAGTCTTCCCCATGCAACTTCGCGTGGGCCGTCGGACGTGCGACGAGCGCAGGACATTTGACGGCGTCAATGAATAAAAATGAGGTGACGATGCAGGGCGCGTCGAAGCATGAGCCCGTTTTACTGCGTTCGGCCTGCGATTGGATCGGGAACGCTGGCTGCTTCACTCGCCGCAGCCGAGTCTTTGTTTTGCAGTATGCTTTCGATCGTGGAGAACAATTCGCTCGTGCGGATCGGTTTGGAAACATAGCCGTCCATCCCCGCGGTAATGCATCGCTCCTGATCGCCTTTCAGCGCATGAGCGGTCATGGCAATGATTGCGATGTGCCTGCCGGTCAACTTTTCTTTTGCTCGAATCGCTGCGGTAGCTTCGAAACCATCCATCAGGGGCATCTGGATGTCCATGAGTACGAGGTCGAACTGGTTGTTTTCGAAAGCCTCGATCGCTTCCGCGCCGTTACTGGCGACGGTCACAAAGTAGCCGCGCTTCTCCAGCAGGCGGACCGCCAGAGTTTGATTTACCGGGTTATCTTCCGCCAGCAGGACTCGGGAACGATGCTTGTCTTCGCGCAACGTATGGCGCGTGACGAGCGGCATACTCTTCGGCGAGGCCACTTTATTGAGAACCTGGCAAATCCCATCCAACAGTTCTGTTTGGCGAATGGGCTTCACCAGATAGGCGGAAACGCCCAGGTCTCGACAGCGAGCCGCGTCACCCAAGTGACCCGCCGACGTGAGCATCATGATCGTCACGGCGAGCAGGCCCGGGTCCTTCTGAATTTGTGCAGCCAGTGCGAAGCCATCCATATCGGGCATTTGACCGTCCAACAAGATGAGCGGGAAGGGGTGGCCGGCGCTCTTAGCCATCTCCAGCGCTTGCAGCGCCGCCCGGCCGCCTTCGACAGAGGTCGGACGCATTCCCCAACGAGTTAGCATGCCATGAAGGACGCGGCGATTTGTGAAATTGTCATCCACAATGAGCGCGTGTAGGTTGCGCAACTGCTCGGGCTGAAGCGGAATGGGCCGGGCGGAACTGTCCTGCACTGCCAACTGGACGGTAAAGTGAAATGTACTCCCTTGGTCAGGCTGGCTCTCCAGCCACACGCGTCCTCCCATCATCTTCACGAGTCTCACACAGATGGAGAGTCCCAAGCCGGTGCCGCCGTACTTGCGCGTCATCGAGCCGTCCGCCTGAGAGAAGGCCTCGAATATCTTCTCTTGCTTCTCAATGGGCACGCCGACGCCCGTATCTTTCACCGCAAAATGCAGGGCGCTAGTGGCTGATCCGTCCGTGCGCTCATCTACGCAAACGAAAATCTCGCCGTGCTCGGTGAACTTGATGGCATTGCCAATGAGGTTGACCAGGATTTGACGAATCCGCCCCGGATCGCCAAGAAGCGCCTCGGGAACTTCAGGTTGTACCTCGTAAACGAGTTCCAGTCCTTTCTCTTGCGCACGAAGACTGAGCGCCATCATGGTTTCGCCCAAGCTCTCGCGCAGATCGAATGGAATCAACTCCAGCTCCATTTTCCCTGCTTCAATCTTGGAGAAGTCCAGAACGTCATTAATGACTGAAAGTAAAGACTCCGCGGAAAATCGGACCAGGCCCAAATGCTCGCGTTGCTCGATCGTAAGTTCGGTGTCCAGCATCAGCTCCGTCATTCCCAGGATGCCGTTCATCGGCGTGCGGATTTCGTGGCTCATGTTGGCGAGGAACTCGCTCTTGACCCGGTTCGATTGCTCGGCAGCTTCCTTTGCTGCAAGTAGTTCTTGTTCGGATCGTTTGCGATCGGTGATATCGCGCACAAATGCGGCGAAGCGGCGCGCGCCTGCTCCACGAATCGCAGAGATCGTCAGTTCTACGGGAAACTCGCGCCCGTCTCTGTGCAACGCACTTATTTCAATCCTCTTATTCAAGACTGGGCCCTCTCCGGAGGCAAGAAAGTGCCGGAGACCTCGTTCGTGTGCGTCACGATAGCGGTCAGGAATGATCGTTTTAGAAAGTACTTGCCCCGTGGCCTCGGAACGGAGCCATCCGAAGGCAGCCTCCGCCTGTCCGTTCCAATCTGTGATGATCCCGTTTGAGTCCATTCCGATGAATGCGTCGAGGGCTGATTCAAGAATTTGATGTAACTCTTTACTGGCCTCGAGTTCCAAAGTCTGAGCGGAGAATCGGCGATCAACCAATGACGTCAGGAGGCTAAGCCCCAGAATCATAAAAGTGACGACGATAACGCTGGCGAGGCTCAGGGAAGAGATGTTTAGAGCATGTGATAGATCCTCGTTGACCAAGGTGGAAGGCGTAAAACTGGCCGCGGCCATGCCGGTATAATGCATGACCGGGATGGCCGCACCCATCACCAAGGCACTGATGATCTTCCGCCAGCCCCAAGAGGTAGTTTCTCCGCGAAAATGAAACGTCAGCCATAGAGCGACCAGAGAAATCACAAATGTCAGAACCACCGAAAGCGCAACGACCGCAGGAGAATAGTGGCACATCGCCGGCAGCCTCATCGCCGCCATGCCAATGTAATGCATCCCAGCTATACCGCCGCCCATAATGACGCAGCCCGCGAGGGCTTGAAGGAGACCCATCTTCTGCCTGCTCACGACAAATAACGAGACCAAGGAAGCGAAAATGGCTGCCAGGAGCGAAACCAATACCGTGGGCCAGTCGTATAGCACTTGGACTGGCAAGCGAAATGCGAGCATGCCAATGTAATGCATTGACCATATGCCGATTCCCATCGCGGTGGCGCCGCCACTCAACCAGAGGTAGCGGGCCCGGCCTCGGGCAGAAGTCACCCTCGCCGCGAGGTCAAGAGCAGCGTAGGAAGCCACTACCGCGATGAGGACGGACAGGGCGACGAGACGGGTGTCGTAATGGCCCTGCAGAACAAGGTCAGGAGTGCTCACAGTCGCGTCCTCCTAAATCGTGATTTGCCCAAGGCTTCTACTAGCGTTCCAAGCCAGAGCCGTGTTCGCGTTAGTCGCAGCAGAGCTTAGCAATGCGTCTCAGTTCAGCGGGCGCGATCCTTGAGCAGAGGGAGCCCATGGAGTCTTCAATTGTCAACGGTTGACTATGCAACTGCGGCGCTTGCTTATTGACTCAAGAAGGCAGTCGGCTGTCAGCGAAGCGATTCCGGAAGGGACTTTTATTGTGACGCGTCGACCAGCAAAGTCAAGAACCACGAACAGGCTGCAACAATTCAGTTAACGGAGTGTCCGATGCAAGGAAAATCGCTTCCCCGGAGTCCCGTGATGGCTGACCGTGAATGCACGGCGAGAGGGAAACCCTCTGCGCTGCCAATGTTGGAAGCGTGACAAGTCTGATAGGACGGATAGCGAGACGGCAAATCGTGCCGAGGAGCACCCGTGCGTAGAACCCAAAGACTCCGTTCAGCACCGCGCGTGTGTCCTGCCACGGTCGCCCTCGCCCATCGGCTCGTCGTTTGGGACGAAACAACGGTTCGAGAACCGCCCACTGGACGTCGGTAAGGTCCACGCTTTCGGTTTACGCCGTTTGCCATAAGTTTCAACCGCTCAGCGGCTTGAATGTGCTTATGAGATAACTTAGATAACTTCTAGTTAGGAATTGCTCTTTTTCGGTCTTTGGCGAGCGCAGTCAAAACGTAGTATCGATTTTCCAGAAGCGAGTCGACAAGAACGGCTCAATAACCCAATCTCTCTGCGAAAGCGCTCTGCGGTGAAGGCCCAACGCTTCGGTTTGGAAACGAATGATCGGGCATTTTCCTAAGCCGATTGATGATGGATGTATAGTGTGAAGAAGGAAAGAGCCTCTGTTGATCGTCTACGTTGATAATTAAATGGCGAATTCGCATTCGTTGGTCCTTAAAAGTGTTGATCTAATCTTTGAAAAACTCCACCAATACCGGCGCGTGCGCCTTCGGCTTCAGCATGTGCGTCTGCCCTACGAGCGTTCGGTACTGCGCGTGCGGCAATACGCTCGCGAGCGCCCGATTCGCGTGGCGCATCCACACAGGGCTATTCCCACCGTCCATGACGAGTACCGGTATCGTGACGGATGCCCACCGGCCAGCGGGCAGTGGCTTGCCCCTCTGGTTATCCCGCACGATCGTGCCGTCGTAGGGGAGCGTGTGCGCAACGCCTTTAAGCTTCGACCACACAGGTATCATCAGCGGCATCAACACCCGGACGAAGCCAGGAACTCCGACCACCTTTAGGAAGAGCTTGACTGCCTCGCTTCGACGATCTACCGCGACCGCCCCGCTGATCCGGTCCCAACCGTTCTCGGTTGTGGGACGGGTGTCATCCACGATGAATGGCGCCTCGTACAACGCGAGCTTCTTGATGCCACTGAGGCGATTCGCCGCTTCTAGTGCAAGCGCTGCGCCGGAGGACGTGCCCCAGATAAACGCCGCCCCACCCGCTTCGCCGAGGAGCGCTGCGATGTCTTCGACCTCGCGCTCCACGGCATAGGGCGCCGTATCACCACTTGCGCCCCGACCTCGACGGTCGTAGGTGAAGACGGTGAAATGCTGCGCCAGAAGCTCAGCCAGTTGCCCACTTTGACCCATACCTCGGTAGCAGAGCGCGCCGTCGACCAGAATCACAGGCGGTCCGTTACCGATTCGATCGAATGCTATCGCCGTGCCATCCTTCGAGAACACCTTTCGTTCAAACGGGAAAGTCGCCGCCTGCGCAATCTTTGAGGCTCTCCCTTCGGCAGCTTCTAGAACTGTGCCCTTCTGCATGGATTCTCCTATTTCGTCTTTCGCTGGGCCCCTACAAAATCCGCGCCGTCGTTCAACATGCTGCCCGCCTTACGCAATCTTGGGAAGGTATGCCGCGAGGTTTTCAAAGGTTTGAGCGGTGCCGGTATCAATGCGCATCTGGAGCAGAGCGTCGCGATCCTCGTTCGTCGCGCACTCAATCGTCATCGTCAGCTTCGTTTTCTTCCCATCCTCGGTGAAGACGAGCGTCCCAACCGGCTCGGGACTGGATGGAAACATCCGTACGGTGAAGACGAGTTTTTCTGGTGGGGCGATTTCCCGATAGATGCCCGTGAACGAGTGCCCCTCACCGCCATCGGGGGCGCGATGGACCCAACGAAAGGCACCGTTCGGCTGCAGGTCGATTTCACAAACGGCGAGCGGTACGCCGCTCGGGTCCCACCAATGTGCGACGTGTGCGGCGTTCGTCCAGGCCTCGAATACAACAGCGCGCGGTGCATCGAAGATGCGCGTTATCACGATTTCTCGGTCGGTGGGAGTTGCGATTTTCACTGTCCCGATGTTCTTCACTGGTGATCTCTCTTTATCGCTTCTTGCGTTCCCGTGTTTTCTGCTTCTTTTGCATCTCGTTCAGGTAGTCGTCCAAACCGGCAAATTTCTGCTCCCAGAAGCGGCGAAAGGGATCAAGCCATTCAGCGACATCCTTTAGCGGGACGGCGACGAGCGTGCGCGGACGCCGCTGTGCATCGCGCGTACACACAACGAGGCCCACTCGTTCGAGTACGTTGAGGTGCTTAGAGATCGTCGGCTGACGTAGGACGAACGGTTCCATAAGCTCCGAAACATCCGCGTTTCCCAACGCCAGACGGGATAGGATCGCGCGTCTCGTGGGATCTGCGAGCGCGGCGAAGGTCAGGCTCAGACGGTCGGTTTTCCCGTTAATTGCCATATGGCTATATTGCCAGATGGCAATATTGGCGTCAAGCCAAAAATGCACTAAATCCGAGCGCTACTTTGATCGTTCCCGCCATTCGGCAGAGAACCGAATACTTAGGACCGAATCGGCGTCATTCGTCTGTTCGGTTTCAACTAACCGTCGATTCTGTACCGACAACTAGGCGTGAGCTGCCGACGACCTCCCACATTTGCCGATATCCCTAAGTTGAAGTCACAACCGAGCTAGACGGTAGCCGCCGACGACGCACGCGTGGACAAACGAGTGCTTGCTCCTTTGGCCTTCAACCAGCTTTTGCGAAGCTCTTCGGCGCGACGGATAACGCGGTCGATCACTTCATGGGACGTCAAGTCTGCAGGGTCAACGCCTCTCGTGTCACCAGCGGGAGGGATTTCCAACATCTGCAGCTTTTCGAAGACGGGCTTCATCGCACGGGGAGGGTTACGCAGAAACTCCGAGCTGCGGATGCGCGTAAAGATCCAACCCATGCGTTCCAGCACCGATTGCCGGTCCATATCTTCGGGAAGTTTTTCGAGCGGCTGATAGCGATCACCGTCGCATTCGATCGCAAGGCGTTTTCCGTCGCCCTCCACGACCAGATCGATTCGGAACGTTCCAATCCTCCAGTGCGGGGTCACGCGATAGCCCGCCGCCGCGAGACGCTTCATCACTTCACGCTCGAAATTTGATTGCGTGCGCTTTTCTTTTTCTTCGAGCGCGCGCATCAGGCGCGCGGGGTCTTCCGCGTGTTCAATCAATTGCCGGCGGAGGTCGTCCGCTTTCAAGTCGTTGTGCGGACTGAGCGAGTGAACGATCCACATCTGGTCGCGAGCGCGGCTGGCGGCGACGTTAAAACGCTGTTTGAAGAGTTCTTGATCCCGCAAGGAGAGAGCACCGCGCTCGGCGGTGTCGACCAGCGAAATGAACACCACGTCGCGTTCGTCTCCTTGGAATTGTGCGGCGTTTCCGCAAAGGACGCGATGGAGTTCGTAGCGATCGGGCGAGACGTGGGCGCGGACCAGGTTGTCGATTTCAATGGCCTGCTCGTCGCCGACCAGAGAAACCACTCCGAAGCTCAAGGGCTGGCCCGCGTCATTCTTTTTGTATTCGGGTTGTTCGATCGCGGCCGCAACCAGCGAGGCAACGGTCAGCGCTTCCTGACGATTAGCTTTGCCGTCGCGGCTGGAACCCGTGACGCGATGCGCGATGGTGTGCGGCCGCAGATGGACCCGGCTCGCGTCGCGCAACGGCTTGATACGGCCGTCGTAGGAAATCATGTTGCTGAATTGGATGATCTCCGGAACGCACCGGAAATGTTCGACAAGACACGTCGTCCCGCCGAACGACTGGCGAGCGAGGTCGTAGATGGAAATCTGCCCGTCGTAGAGATCGGAGTTCGGAATTCCTCGGAGGTACTGGAAGATGAGGTTTTGAATCACTCCCAGATCCTGCCCCACCGCCGACGGACTAACTTGCTCGTGGTCGCCGACAACGAGCACGGTCTTGCCCAGGTACAGCGCGACCAGTGCCATCACGTCACTTTGGCTCGCTTCATCGATGATGACCACATCGAAGCGTGTCGTGCGCGGGTCGAAGTTTTCGACCACGCGCGAAAGTGGCATGACCCAGACGGGAACAGCCCCGCGACACTCGCTCATTTTTCTGGCCGCTTCGGCGCGCAAGATAGAAACCCGGATTCCGTGACCTTTGCCGATGCGGCGAATGGTATCGAGCCAGCCAACGAGCGCCTGACGCTGGCGAGAAGATGTGCGGCGTGCTTGTGAGGACCAAGAGCGTTTGTCAATAAGTTCGACGGTCGCGCGGCGCAATTGCTCGCGCATTTTTTCGCTCTTCGCCTGCAAGGCTTCGAGCGAAACGCCGGAGCGGCGATCGAGTTCGTCATTGAGTTGGCGCCAGGTCCACGCGGCAGCGACGTCCCGCGGCGGCTCTCCGCGGCCATGCACGCCGGTGCGGTTGCGAATCGCGCCCGCCCAGGTGGGAGCCGCGGTCTCGAGCTTTGCGAGCAGAGCGCGGCGCAGATCCAAGTCTGCTTGCTTACTCTTTAGTTCCAGAAGCCGTTCGTACGCTTCGCGGTAGCGATTGGAGTTTTCGTCGCTCACGGCTGCCAGGAGCTGGCCAATCGCTTTCGATGCTTTCGCTACGCGGGCGGCGAGCTTGAGCCGGTTCTTGAGGTCGCGGAATTCTTCCTCGAGTTGTAGCAGCTTCAGCTTCTTAAAACGAGAATCCAGGATCGGTAGCAGCGCACCCGCCACCGCGTTGTGGGTGCGTACCAACTCGCCATCGGAACCAACGACTGCAGGCTGTTCGGCAAGGAACTTATCCCAGCGAAAGCCGTGGTCCTCGAGCCTTCTCTGTAGTGGAACCCAGGTGCACTCCTGCCAGCTCAGGCAGTCTTCGATGGAGTCGCAATACTGCATCAGCGTCTTCTCGACTTCATCACCCATTTCGCTTGAAGTGGGAGTGCCGAGAATCGCCACCTGGCGATCCCACCGCGCGCCGAGATCCTCGCGGAGGCTCTTGAGCCGGAAGAATTGGCGCAAAGCATGAAAATGCTCGGGCACGCGCGGACGCGCGTGGTTCACTTTCGTTTGTTCCAGGAATCGGCTCCATGACTTGTGCGTGAACAAGGTCAAGGAGCCGAGCTTGCCGCCGTCCTCAAGATGCGCCAGGATTTCGCCGGCGACGCGTTCCTGTTCTTGGACCGGAGGGTCGCCCAAAGACTCCGGGCCGTATTTGACGAATGATTCCTGCGCGTTCGCAGCCTCGCGATGAACCAGCCGCACGAAGCTGACAAGCTGGTCCCAGGGTTGCCGGTGCACGTCGCCGTATTTGCCAGCGTAAACTGCGGCAAGTTTCCATTTGTCTTTTCCGGAGAGCGGTTCGACCGCCTGCGCAAGAGCGGCAGCGAGTCCTTCTATTTCCTCTGGCGTATTCTGCGCAACGTTGGACTTCCACAGGTCGGAGCGCAAATCGAGGTCCTCCACGCCGAGACGGTTGCGCTCACTCACGCTGGCTTCAAAGTCCTCCGCTCTCGGAAGATCGTGAAGCTCCGGAAGATGACCCGAGAGTTCCTGCTCGTCTTCGCGAGAAAGCGAAACACCCGTGCGATAGAGGTCGGCCAGTTCGCCTGCAGAAAGAGGGAGCGGTGCCACCGCCGCGACCGGACCGGGAATCCAGCCGTGCGCTTCCTTTTCCTGCACCACCTGGCGGGCGGCATCGGCGGGCGCCGAGGACTTTCCAGCAATCGCAATCTCCCGGTACTCATCGGCGCGGGCGTCCGTCAATTGATTGCGAATTTCATCGAGCTTCTTTAAGAGATGCAGCCGCTCGGACTCCAGTTTCTTCGCTTCCAATTCGAGCGAGCCTGCGTCGGCACGCGACAGTCGCTCCGCGATGGACCCCACGGCGCTCTCAAGTTGCTTCCTGCTGTCCAAATCATTTTCCAGCACGCTGACGCACAAGGGGCGCAACTCGGAAACGATGTGATGGCGCACCATGCGTAGCGCCTTTGTCGTGTGGCTGGTGACCAGAACGCTCTTGCCTTGAGCCAGCAAATGACCGACCAGATTTCCGATGGTATGCGTCTTCCCCGTGCCCGGAGGGCCTTGCACCAAAACGCCTCCGTGTTCCTCAAGTTGCTGCGCAATTCGGACCTGCTCGGGATTCGCCGGTTTGCTCAATAGCACTTCACCCTTTGGTTGAGCGGAACCGTTTGCGGATAGATTCGGATCTCCTGCACCGGAAATCGGCGATTCTTCTCCGACAATATTCAGGAGTGACCAAGGCAGATCTTCGCGCGTGCGGAGGTCTGCGAGGATCGCCTCGATCGCGGCCGCAAATCCCAAGGTGCGCGCGCGCAGGAAGAGCACCGGGTCCCGTCCAATGCATGGGTCGTTTGCTTCTGTGTTGGGTGCGCGATCCTCTAGAAACTCTCCGCGCGGGGAGAGCAGCACGACCAACCGTTTCAGAAAGCCTGAGGTGGACCCATTGATCAGCGGATGGAATCCTCCCTCGTCCAATTCCTCGCGGCACCGTCCGATCGCCCGCCCATCCACATCATTCATGGACTGGAACAAGGCGGAGTAGAGTTCAACCGGGTGGTCGGCTTCGGAAAGCGTGAACTCGGGCACGGACGCGTCGAACTGCAATTGGAGGCGCTGGAGGAGAATCGGATGATAGATGCCTCCTTCCGTGCGCTGCCAACTCAAGATGCCGTCTCCGAGGATGAGTTCGACCCGCTCCGCTTCGCGATCGATACGGCCGTAGAGCGCGTAAAATGTCTCGAAGATTTTCATCGCCGCGCGAGCGGGCTTTTCGGCTTTCAACCATTCCTCGCGCAGGAGCTTCCAGCGTTCTAGGCTCGCCGTCCTCGCCGGATCGTCAGCGAACTTCGCAATCCTCAGCTCCGCGCGGTTGTCGGATTCCTCCAGAGTTTCCTCGACGGCGACTGCGTTCGAAGGATCATCCCACCCTTCTTCGAGCCAATCCGCAATTTCCCCGGGCGGTTCCGGTGGCCGAGACAACCGCGGACGCTGCACCTTCAAAACGTAATTCGCGCCGCCCTCTTCTGAACTCGGGCTGCCTGCGTTCTTTGTTTTAGCGGAACCGGCTCTCGCCGCGCCTCGTTGAATGGACGGATGTTCGGGAAGCTCGTGCAGCCGGAGATTCCACGGCTGTTCGCGAATCTGCCGCTTCGCCGGATTTCGGTGCTGGTTCAGGGCTTCCAGATAGCGGAATACGCGAGTAAGCTTTTCCCGGGCGACGCGGAATTTTTCAGCATCCATGGCTTGCTGCCTCTGTTGAGACACTTCCAAAAACCTGAGGGCGGGTGGTGGAGACTTCAGAATATCAATTTGCTGCGCGTCGTCTCAATGGTACCCAGCTAGTACTCCTGTGTGAAAAAGCACCCGAGAAGCGCCCGAAGTAGCGGCGCAGGCCACGCCGGGGGAATAACCAACTGATATGAAGTGCTCGACATCGTCGTCGATGGGGAGGAATGACAGACAGTCCATTTGAGAGAAGGGAAGCGCTGAAATGTATAACCGATAGATTTTGGCTGAAGAGCCAGGCGTCAGTTAGCCATTGCAACCTTCACGGATTTCTTCATCTGTCGTAACCGCGCCGCCGTGTTTCTTTGAATTGTGATGGATGTTACTTCCCAGGTCCTGAAAGTTCTTGCTAGCCCCACTGGGTGATTTGGCTAGGTCCCTCCCTACTCCTAGCAACTCAAGAGTCGTACGAATGCTGATGGCCGGACGTGTACTGTTGCTGGCGCACGCCTTTGCGGATACCCAGCTCGTGTCGAGAGAGCACATCCGCATATTCCTCCAAAATGGGACGCGGCGACACGTAGAAGCGCGCGGGTTTGGTAACGGCAAGGACAAGGGCCGTGCGGTGGAGGCTCTCCGGCTTGAGGGCGGCTGAAACCAGCACGTTGGTGTCAATGACCAGCCGGAGCGGAAGCATTAGTGCTTTTTCTTTTGCGCTCTGGTTGCCTTGATGATCTGGTCGATCTGGCGTGACGTGAGGGTATTGGTCCCTTTCTTCACCGATTCTTCGCCAATAATCCTTAAGACCTCGGGTTCCGGGGCAGCGAGCTTGACGTAATCGCGGATGCTGAGGAGCACCGCCCTGGGCGTGCCGCGCTTTTCGATGATGAGTGACCGGCGCTCATCCTCCACACGGTTCAGCAGCTTCCCGAAATTCGCGCGGGCGCGCAAAGCGGAAACCACTATCGTGCCATTCCTCCCAGTGGTCGTAATGGTGGCCATAAACTCTCCATTTCAATTGCTTGAACTGCACAGTTTAACGGAGCCTCAGTCAATGACGTTGAGCGTCCTCCGTTCAGGCCCCTCCTCTTCTCTGGTGTGCCGGGAACGTGAAGCTGGAGTTTTTCCATGACAGGAGTATTTGCATGCGGTGTGGGTGGGAGAGGCCATAGGAGAGGTTGGATGTCTGCGCGGGATTTCATCAATGAAACACTGCTTCCCAAGCTGGAGCGCGAACTCACGGATGAAGCTAGAGGCAACAAGCATTACCTGGCTGGTTTTGAAGATGCGCTGAAGGCAATTACGCGTCGTAAGGGTTCCAACCAGATTGGTGTAAAAATATCCTTTAAAGATGACGAATCAGCGAATCTGCTCAGGGTCGATAACATACTGGCCATGAGGAGTACCCAATGTCACGCAAGAATCCACGTCGCGTCCTTGTCTCACTGATCTTGCTGCTTTGCGCGCCACTCATCGCGCTGGAAGCGTTCGCTCATGATTCAGGCGCCTATCCCGCCCTTTCCGGCGACTACCGAAGTTCCGGGCAGCATCCCCGCGCATTAGTTCGAGATGGATGAAGAGTGCAGAAACCAATCATTCTGGCACCAACTTCCCATCTGGACCGACCCTCAGCTGCGATTCGGTGCCATTTCTTGTGAACCTGACCTGGTAGGCCGCGATAAGACCCGACGCCGACTTCACGGATTCCAACGTTACGATTTTTCCGTTTTGCACCGAACTTTCAATAACCTTCTTGGCTGCTGGCGATACCTGTGACAAGGGTATCGGCTGCTTTATTTCCAGAACTGCACCATCATCGTCGATGAAAACGGTCTTCCTCACCACTCCGCTCTTGAGTTGAACCTCGTAGATTTCCTTTCCTTCTTGCAGTGTCTTTTCCAATCGCAGAATCCTGGCTTGCTGTTTTTGTTCCAGCACGCTTTTCCGCACGGTCGCGGGAAGATCCGCTAGTTTCACGTTCTGTTTCGGGGTGTCGGCCCTGGCTGCAGCTAAAAATAAAAATGACGCGAGCAGTAGAGGTCGAGGCAGTATCATTTCGTGAGACTCCACAGACTGTTGCGCAGCCCGCCTAGAACGCGAAGGTCGCCGAAACACGGCTTCACATGACACGTTTACGAGCGTGGACGTCCGCAAGGTTTTTACGGTTCGGTTTCCCAGACACCGCGACCGTAGGTTGCAACTCGCAGGAAGGAGCCGTTGGGCGGCATATATAAATCGTGAACCTCCACTTGCGGGAGACCACTCCCGAAACGCGCCCAACTCGCTCCTGCATCCGTGGAACGATACACACCGAGGAAGGTGCCGGCGTACAGTGTGCTAGGGTTCACCGGGCTTACGAGCACGCGATTGATGGGCAAATCAGGCAGCCCTGTGCTGGCATCGGTAAAAGTGGCCCCTCCATCAGTGGACTTGGCGACGCGTGCACCAGAGAAAGGACTCTCCGAGGCAACGTACAGGGTCTCATTGTCACCCCATTCGACATTCGAGTTGAATCCCTGCCAATTCGGAACCGTTCCGATCAGCGGCGTCTGATGCCAACTGGATCCCCCGTCGTGGGTCACCACCACCCAGCCGCCGTTGCAAACTACGGCGACGTTGTTCAGTCCGCCATTTGGTGAGGGGCTAACTCCCACTCCGTGGACTGCATCACGGAACACGCGAGCGGCGCCAATGCCGGTGGACGGCGTGCCTTCCAGCCCGTTTTGACCGATGTTTACCCACGCTGTTTTAGCCCCATCCGCAGTCTTGTAGATCGCGCCTTGGGTATACGTAAAGAAGGCGTGACCGCTTGGGTCCGCACTGGCGCGCGGCGTTGCCAGAGCCGTGAAAAAGGTGGCGAAGGTGCGGTCGATCCCGCTAAACGCGTCGCTGAAGTCATTCTGGAGAAGAGGATTGTCGGCCGTCGAGCGAAAGATTTGAGAAAACTCAACCGTCCCTAGGACGACGTCATCATTGGCCTGACTCCATGCCGCGCCGAAGCCGTCGCCGCCAATGGGTTGTTCCCAAACTTTGCTACCGCCGCGGCGTACAAACGTGCCGTTGTCTTGCAGGCCCATGATGGAGGTCTCGGGGCGCTGCGGGTTGGAATTGATGGTGTACCCGAGCAACGAAACCACCCCTTCGTTACGGTCATCGTCCCAAGACTTCCCGCCATCTTGGCTCGTAAACAACCCACCATCGGTTCCGAAAAACAGCAAAGGACTCCCGTCGTCCTCTCCATCGCGGTGCGGTGCGAAGACCGCCGCGGCATGATAATCGGCATGCACGTAGGGCAACCCAAATTGTGCCAGCCAATTGGCAATTACCTTCCAGGTATTGCCCCCGTCGCCGCTCTTCACGGAGCTAAGTTGCCCTCCTAAATAAATCGTGTTGCGCGCTCGGTCCGTGGGATCGACAAGGACCATCTGATTGTAGAACGCCTGTCCTTCCATCACGTCCAGGTTGGGCTGGTCCGCGTTCGGGTTGATGGGTTTCTTGCTAGGGAGATTCAGCGCAGTCCAGTCCTGCCCGCCGTCATCGGAACGGAAAAGATCAAGTTGGGCGACATCCCCAGTATTTGCGGCAAAGGCGTAAACGGTCTTATCACCCGGACGACCTACTCCAAGTGTCGCGCGGCCAGCGCCACTGAAGACATTTCCTTTATTCGGGATCGGCTGCCAGGTCGCGCCGCGGTCTATCGAGATCGCCAGGGCGCCCACTCCGTCGGTCGCCGGATCGCCGACAAAGGGGTTTTCTGTTGACGCAACCCAGCCAGTGCTTGATCTGACGATACTCCAGACGGTGCTGCTAAACAGTCCGAAGATTGTGGGGTCCAAAAAAACGGTGTCCGGTGCGCGATTGTAGGTCTGCCCGCTGTCGTTCGACGTGTAAAGACCAAAATCAGTGGCCACGAAGACGATTTCCTGCGCTCCGCTGGAATCCACTTTAACGTCTCGAATGCTGCTCACGTTGGGGAGAACGATGGGCGTACTGAATGTTTCGCCTCCATCCGTCGTCTTAATCATGAACCCACCGGCGGAGTGCCCGTTCTGAAAGGGGTCGCCTAGCCCGATGTAGATAGTGTCGGAGCTTCTGCCAAACGTGGCGGCGCCTCCCGACGTCGTGAAGGTTGAGTCGGTCTTTGGCTCCCAATGCGGATGCGTATCTGTAAAGTTCGTCGTTTTCCATAGCCCCCCAGAGGAGGTCAGCAAGTAAACGATGTTCGGATTCCTCGGATCCGGCAGGATGCTACGCATCCGTCCGCTGTCAGTGACATGCAAGGTCACACCATTCTGAATGTAATCGTTCTTGGTCGGCCCAATATTCACCCAGCGCGGAACACCGGACGTACTTGCCGCGTTGACCGCGGTAGCGGCACCGGGCAGCAAGCGTTCGAATTGCTGGCGTTCCTTCGCCGCCACTCGGAGCATGTGAACTTTGAAGAGCGGGTTGCCGCCCCTGCTCTCCCGCAATGCCTCCTGTCGTGCCCGTGGATCATCGGATTCAGCAATCGCGGAGCGATTTATCTGTGAAAGATACGGACTCACGTATCCTGAATCGTTTGGATCACCCTTTGTCTTGGGCGGCTTCTGTGCGAGTACCGAGGAAGATGACAGCAAAATGAAAAACAGCGACAGGGCGAGCGAGCGTCTCATGGAGAACTCCTGGGTGGGTTGGAAGCCCAAAAGCGCGCGTATCATGATTTCCCCGATCTGAATTGTCAACTACCATCTGTTAGTCTCCCTCCGAGTTACATTTTGTTTACATACCGCGAAATTTCCCATCACGATTTAGCTCGGCTTAATTTCCACACTGAGCCCGTCGGCAACAAACAACTCGGCCCTCTGCCCAGACTCAGACGCACCGAAGGCAATGATCGCCGCTATCTTTTTGTCTTCTCAACATCCACTATCCACGTCCTAACACTCGTTCGCCTTATGTTTGCCGGCATGAAAAAGGTGCGTTGCATCGCGGGAGGTTCTCCACGGACTCCTTCTTCGTATGTTTGCGCATCTGCTGTGCCAAAACCCTATTCAATTGTGATGTCGGGGCTTACTTCGAGCGAGAAGCAGATTCCCCGAAATTGTTGAAACCATTGGAAACGTAGGGCGAAGGATGGAGTTATTGGATCGCGGGTCCGTGCTTGCAAAGAAGCGGACTCCTCTCTAACGGCTCCATCCAGTCTTTTGGTTTCCAGTGTTTTCAATAAGTTTGGGGCATCCGCTTTTCCTCAAAGCCAACCCCAATCGAATGAAAACCTAGAATTCGTGCACAGTCCTGCCATCACCGCGTTACGGTCGTCGCGAGCGAGGAATTTGAAGCCCCGCCGGGCGATGAGGGCAGGCCGGTTATTCTTTTTATCCGAGAGGTTTGTGTTTGAAATGGCGGACGCCGCTGCTGTATTCGGCAACGATGTGGCCGTTTCCGCGGAGCTTGTACTTGTAGGTGGTTAGTCCTTCGATGCCCATGGGACCTCGCGCATGTAGTTTGCCGTTGCTTATCCCCACCTCTGCGCCGAGGCCGTAACGGTAACCATCCGCAAAACGCGTCGAAGCATTGTGGAATACGCCGGCGGCGTCGACTTCCTGCAAAAAACGTTCGGCGACCGCTTGATCTTCCGTAACAATGCATTCGGTGTGCTTCGAACCGTACCTGTGAATGTGTTCCAGCCCTTGTTCTACCGTATCCACAATTCTTACCGAGAGGATGAGGTCGGAGTATTCGGTCGACCAATCCTTTTCGATCGCGGGAACCAGTTTTGCCTCAGGCAGCAGGGACAGGACACGAGGACAGCCACGAACTTCTACCTTTGCTCTTCTTAATTCTGCGACGATTCTAGGCAGGAATGCGGCGGCGACATCATTGTGCACAAGAAGGGTCTCGACGGAGTTGCAAGCCGCAGGGTACTGAACCTTCGAGTCTAACGTGACTGTCACCGCTTTGTTCACATCCGCAGCGCGATCGACGAACACATGACAGATTCCCTCGCCGTGGCCCAGAACAGGGATACCGCTGTTCTGCTCCATGAAGGCAACGAACTCTTTCGAACCACGCGGGATCAACAGATCGACTTCGCCCCGCAGACGCAAGAGATTCATCACGTCCGAACGAGATTGCAGCAGGTGGATGGACTCCTGGGGTACATCGGGAAACCTGCAAAGCGTCTCTCGCCAGACGGCCACAATGCTCTCGCTGCTACTTGCGGCTTCGGCGCCACCTTTGAGCAGAACTGCATTACCGGACTTGAGCGCCAGTGAAGCGACCTGCGGAACGACATCGGGCCGAGATTCAAATACCACCGCAATCACGCCAAGCGGACAGGATTCTTTGTGCAAGATCAAGCCTTGGTCGAGCTCGGTGGCTGCCAGCCGTTTTCCCAGGGGGTCGGGTAAGTTCGCAACTTCCCGGACTCGGGAGGCCATCTCGGCGACGCCACTCTCTTTGATCCGCAACCGCGACAACAGGGCTGGTGTCATCTCTCCATTAGATACAAGCCTCTCCGCGGCGCTGCAGTCCTTCGCATTGGCAGCCAGAATCCGCCCGCCATTGCCTTCGAGTGCGTCCGCAATCGCCAGGAGAGTGGCTTTGCGGGTTTCGCCCGAAAGGAGTGCGAGTTTTCGGGACGCTTCCCGCGCATAGCGCGCAATGGAAGCCACATCAGAGAGTGGTCTCGTACTAGGCGTGTTGCTCAAGCTTCGCGCTCCAGGAGAACAATGTTGTCGCGAGTGAAGAGGACCCGAGCGGTCGCCGCCGCCTCGCTAGCGCAATTGGCAATCCCTCTTGCAAATTCGTTGCCCTCGACGTTCGCGATGCTTACCACATCCATCGGACCAAATGGTTTTTCAACGCGAACGACACCCGACGCGAGCAAACTGGCCTTGCCGCACGTTATGGCACGCTGCGCGCCCGCGTCAACGACGACCCGGCCACGGACCCCGGCCGCATAGGCCAGCCACCGGCGTTTGCCCTTCATTCGGTTGGATGGCAGAAAAACAGTCCCTTCGGATTCTCCCGCAAAGATGCGTGGAAGTGTTTCCGGTCGACTACCATTGGCGATCACGGCCACACCACCACACTTCATGGCAATCTCGGCTGCCGCAAGCTTCGTCACCATGCCGCCCCGCCCGGATCGCGAAGGTCCGCTCGCGAGTGCTCTCAACTCCGGTGTCACCTTCGAAATCAGCGGGATCACTTGCGGGTGACTTCCTGATCTTGTGCGTTTGTGTGTCGTAGAAATCTCCGTACCCAATAGACCATCGACGTTCGTAAGAAGAACGAGCGCGTCTGCTTCCAAGCCACTCATGACAAGCGCGGCCAACCGGTCATTATCACTGAAAGCCATGGAACGGGGACTGTCGCCAACGGTCTCGAGCTCTGCTGTCGAAACCGCGTCGTTTTCGTTGACGATGGGCAAAACACCAAACCCAATCAATTTGTCCATCGTTCGGCGCAGGTTGGAATAGCGCTGCCAGTTGCTGAAATCTTCTTCGGTCAACAGCACCTGAGCAATCTTCACGTCGTATACACCAAACAGCCTCTTATAGGCTTCCATCAACAAGCTCTGACCAACGGCGGCGCAGGCCTGCTTGGTTACCATGTCCTTCAGGCGAGAAGGGTGGAGTCCGAGCCATCCCCGGCCGAGTCCGACGGCGCCGGACGATACCAAGACGACTTGGCGGCGGTTCGTTTGGAGAGTCGCGATCGCGCCCACAATCGGTTCGATTCGTTCCAAGGAGAGTTCACCTTGGGAGCCCGTGACCGTGCTGGTTCCCAACTTAATGACCACTCGTTTTGCGCTGCGCAGGAGGTCATTTCTGTGTTGGTAGCTCTGATGTAGAGGTTCGCTCATTTGATCCTGGCTGAATTCATTAGAGTACGACATTCGCTGCGGGCGGCCTGTTGAAAAATAAAACCAGGGTCCGCGGAAGGGACCCTGTTCGCGAGGATGGAGAAAAAGAACAGCACAATCGCCGTCGTGCGTCTCGCCTGACGACCTCTGCTCGTTTTTCGTCCCAGTTCCGACATCAATTGTTTTCTAATACCCATTGAGAAAAACAACGTGAAGGTTAAGACTGCCTTCCCAAGATAATTCGCTTCAGATTCGCACAAAGAAATTTCAAAGTGAAACGGCAACGTCGTACATCCTAGATGTTGCCAAACGCCGAGGGCTAAATACTGCGCTCGCGCGGTCGATCCTTAAATCCGGCATCACACCGCTCGTCGACAAGAACCTGTACCAGAACCACGAACTCTCCCCTTGCGCTTCGACAAGAGTAATCGTATTCTTCCTGTCGAAGCCACAGGGGAGCAATGTCGCCACTACGCATCGATCTTCCGCAAGGCACCCTCGACGTCCTCATCCTCCGCACTCTTGCGTTAGGGCCTCTCGAACTAGCAACCCTTCGGTTAACAACCGAGGGGGTCCAAATCTAAGTGCCCTATCTGGTGTCGCTTACGAGAAATCGGGAGCCATTTTTCTTTCTCAGTGCACCCACGCCCATGGCTTGCGAAGCATGGCCACCATACGAAACGACGTCCCGGCAACTGCCTCGATACAATGTCTAGAGTAATCATTCCTTGCCTTTCTTGCATACACCGCTAGGACCGATGGGGTCACAAGTTCAGCGAATTCGTTTCAAAGTAAATGAGAGCTCGCAAGCGGCTCATTCATGTGATGAGATGTCGCAGAGCTGCCGGCGGAATGCAAGCAGGATATGTGAATGCACAGCGATGATCTTGGTCAGGGTGGGTGAAGATGAAATTGCGAAGCCGGGCGTTGGTAGGTGCGGTTGTATCGGTGGGCGGGTTCGCGTTGTGTGCATTGCTGGGAACGGGACGGCTGGCGGGCACGCTCGCGCAGGTACAAGGAACGACAGACGTGCGCGTGCCGACGATCGAGGAGTATCAGCCCAAGTCGACGCTGGTGACTCCGGAACACAAAATCGAGCGGGCGAAGTATCCGTTCGTCGACATTCACAGCCATCACTGGAATCCAACCGCAGAGCACGTCGATCAAGTAGTGAAGGAGATGGACACGATCAATCTGCGTGTGCTGGTGAATCTGAGCGGAGGAACCGGCGAAGAGCTGAAGAAAACTCTGGCGGTCATGAAGGGACGCTATCCCGACCGGTTCGTGGTGTTTGCGAATTTGAGTTACGATGATCTGAACGGGCCGGGATACGGGAAGCGAGCCGCAGCGCGGCTGGAACAGGACGTGAAGAATGGAGCGCAGGGACTTAAGATTTTCAAGAATTACGGAATGGACCTGAAGTATGCCAACGGTGAACGCGTGCACGTGGACGATCCGGAGTTTGATGCAGTTTGGGAGAAGTGCGCGGAACTGAAAATTCCGGTGTTGATTCATATCGCGGAGCCGTCGGCGTTTTTCGATCCTTGGGATTATCACAACGAGCGGTGGGAGGAGTTGCGGGAATTTCCGCAACGGGCGAGGACGCCTTCGAAATATCCACCGTTTGAGACGCTGATTGCAGAACGGAACCGGATGTTCGCGAAACATCCACGGACGAACTTCATTGCGGCCCATCTGGCGTTTCATGGAAACGATCTGGAGCGGTTAGGGAAATTATTCGACGCGAATCCGAATGTCTATGTGGACATTGCGGCGGTGCTGGCCGAACTGGGCCGGCAACCCTATTCGGCGCACGATTTTCTGGTGAAGTATCAGGATCGCGTGCTGATGGGCAAAGACATTTACGAAGTGAATGAATACAAGTGGTATTTCCGGGCGCTGGAAACGCGGGATGAGTATTTCGAGTATTACCGGAAGCGACATGCGTTCTGGAGGATTTACGGATTTCAGGTACCGGACGAAGTATTGAGGAAGATTTATTACGAAAACGCACTGAAGCTGGTACCGGGACTGGAAACCCAGTGGCGCGCGCCCGATGGCCAGAGATGAGTTCATCCGACTTTTGTGGGAAGGCCTGTCGTCGATCGTGGAAGTATCGTGCAACGTTGCCGTTGCAAAATAATTCGCTCGCGTACGATTCTTCATCAGAGCTCAGCACAATCGGAAAAGTGGTGGAGAACGCCCACCAAAGGATGGCCTTCTGCAGCCCATTTGGTTTCGGCGAAATCGCCGCAACTCTGTCAAATGAATTCAGAGTCCCGCCAAGAATGACGGCCCCATGACCAATACCGTAGATCGGGAAGGGGAGTGACAAATACAAAGCCCACGAACCCATTACGCGACATGAATCGCCTAAATCGCTTGATGAATCGTATAACATCGCTTGCGGAGAGGTGGCCGGAGCTTCGTGAATGTACATTTGATTGATGGGACGTATGAACTGTTCCGGCACTTTTTTGCCGTGCCCGCTGTTGCAGATGTGAACGGCCAGGAAATAGGCGCAGTACGTGGTGTCGTGACTTCTGTTTTGTCCATGATCGAGCGCGGTGCAACCCATATTGGCGTTGCAACCGATCATGTTGTGGAGTCGTTTCGGAACGATCTGTATCCGGGATACAAGACCAGCGAAGGTGTACCTCCGGAATTGCTCTCGCAGTTTCCCGTTCTCGAGGAAGTGCTGGACGCCATGGGAGTCGTTGTGTGGCCGATGGTCTACTACGAAGCGGATGATGCGCTCGCTTCCGCGGCCGGCAAAGCAGCCAAAGATGACCGCGTGAGGCAGGTGCTCATTTGCACGCCGGACAAAGATCTCAGTCAGTGTGTTGTAGGCACGCGAGTCGTTCAGCTGGACCGCAGGCGCGATATCCTGCGCGATGAAGCTGGTGTTGTGGTCAAATTTGGAGTGAAGCCCAAATCGATTCCGGATTACCTGGCTCTGGTTGGCGACAGTGCAGATGGCTTCCCCGGTGTCTCTGGATGGGGCCCAAAGGCTACGGCTCTAACCTTGTCTCAGTACGCCCACCTTGAAGATATTCCGAAAGATTGGCGAAAATGGCATCCATCCATCCGGAGGGCCCGTTTGCTGGCCGAATCGCTATTCAGCGCATGGAACGATGCCCTGTTGTTTCGCACCCTTGCCACCCTGCGACTAGATGTTCCTGTTTTCGACACATTTGAGGATCTTCGCTGGAAAGGGCCGCGCCCGAACTTTGAAGAGCAGTGCCGGCGAATGAAGTCACCGGACCTGCTTGGTCGCGTTACCCGGGCAGAAGCGATGAGATCCTAAGATGATTCCGGGTACAAGCGATCCGCTCCGAATGGCAAATTCGCGGCACGTTCTGACCCAAGCCATAGCGCGAGCAGGCCCAAGTCACAATTACCACGTTGCGTTGTTGTCCCAACGCAGGACTCGAGTGCACCGACCGGGCAGAGCTCGGTCCCCAGGCGCGGGCCGCACGAAATGGCTCTTCGGGGCGGAGCAGCGGCAGCGCAACGGACGCAACGCCGTCCGTAAAGCCTTCAAGACGGGCCGGATTGTCTCGGCGCGAAGTTAGAGCGCTTCCGCCGTAAAGGGCTACGCACCGTAGCTACATCATTCGAACCAGTAATCCAGCGTCGCGTCGGACCCTTTTCCAAAGTAGCCTTCAAAGCCGCCCTCGCCGCGCAGCCCGGAAAGATCACCTGTCCCCGATCCAGGAACGACAAACCATGTCGCCTTGACCTTGTCTGAAGTTGAAGGGATCGCGTTAGGCTTGAGCCGAATCACATAGCGGACGCGAATGAACGGCTTCGGCGTCAAGCAACGAAGCCCTGCCGGTCTGCGCGGTCGAGTTGCTTACCGATCTCCACAGTTAACTTCCGCAGCCAACTGGATGCCGGATCTTGGCGGCCGCGCCGCGGATAGAACAGATACTCCTGATATTCTCCGGGATCAATCGGAGGCCGAAGTACATCGAGTGACAATGACCGTGCCTGAGATTCAGCCAGACGCTGGGGCACGAACGCTACGAGATCTGTCTGAGCGACGGCTTGCAGGGCTTGTAGATAGCTTGGAACACGCAGCACGATCCGCCTCGCCAACCCCTCCTGACGAAGCCAGCTATCTACCGGGTCTTCTGTCAGACCTCCACCGACAACCGCCACGTGCCTTGCGTTGAGAAATGCTTTCAGATTCTTCATCCGCGACGCGGACGGGTGCCCCTTGTGTGCGACAGTCACCTCCGTGTCGGTGAACAGAGTCTCTTTCTGAAATCCAGCAATTTCATTTGTGGAGCAGGAGAGAAGAAGATCAATGGACTGCAGGCGTTCCGGTTTCACCGACGCCGGGCTTCGCCAGGGCAGAGCATCTAACCTCACAGCTGGCGCGTCGGCATGCACGCGCTTGACCAGAGAGGGAATGATGAGGTGGGCAACGTGATCCTGCATCATCACCGAGAAGCGCCGAGAACTCGTTCGAGGCTCAAAAGCGTCTGCGACGAGGAGAGTTTGCACTCGCTGCAAGGTCTCGGCCAACGACTCTCGAAAACCGATCGCGCGTGGCGTCAACTCCATCCGCGAACCCACGCGCACCAGCAGAGGATCGGATAAGAGGTCTCGAAGCCTTTTCAGGGCGTGGCTGGCCGCCGGTTGGGAAAGCCCGATCTTGCGAGCGGCGCGACCGACATGCGCCTCCGATATCAGCGCGTCGAGTGCAACCAGCAGATTCAGATCGATCGAGGCTAAATTCGTCATGTGAATTGCGACCATATCATCAATCGATTGGACGAATCAAAGGCTGCATCTGCAGAATGGTTCCCGAGGAGGATCCTGTGGGAAACGGCAAAGCACAGCTGTTCCTTGAAAAGGCGGGACGACTGCTCGGAAAGAATGGAATAAAACTATTGGTTGCGGGAGTGGCCTTCGCGGCTTGCGCCCTCCTAACGCAGACGCCGCAAGCTCCCTCCGCAACAAACCTTTCAGCTCGGAGTCTGGCAATGACGGAACTCAAGTCGCGCCTTCTATTTACGATCACCATGAAGCTCCCTCCCATCCTCGAGTTGGGAGACACGCCTGCGGGCAATCGTCGTGTATTCACTGTATCCGGTGGAGAATTTACCGGCGACCGGCTTCGAGGAGAGGTCTTGCCGCAGGCAAGTTCCGACCTATTGTTAGTTCGAACAGACGGATCCTTTCAACAAGATGTTCGCCTCATCTTGCGAACCAACGACGGGGCCCTGATTCTCATGACCTATCGTGGCGTGCGTTATGCTTCTGCGGAAGTCAGCGCTCGGATCGCTCGTGGTGAGCGGGTCGCTCCATCGGATTATTACCTGCGAACAGCGCCCTTCTTCGAAACCTCGTCACCGAAATATGCGTGGTTGAACAAGATCGTAAGCATCGGCATGGGCGAAAGGCAGCCGGATGGTGTGACCTACGAAGTCTTTGAGATTCTCTAGAGCTTCCAACCCGGGGCGCCGAACCCACGTAAGCACCATAGATCTAGCCCGAGCGTGACGCCTTCCACTGGAGGACTGGCAATTCTCATTCACCTAGTAACAGGGCATTTCCTGAACGATCTCGCACGATGCTGTGCGTTTTGCAGTGTCCACATTGCTCCAGGAGTCAAAGTGGAACTTGGGTTCTACACAATGTTTGCGGTTGCGTGCTGAGGACTACCACGATGGCCACAACGAAATAGGTGAGCGCGATTATCAAATGTTGTCGGCCTCCGTCGGGAGGTATTGGAATAAGACTGGCGGCAAGATTGTGCCCGAGATGGGCAAGCATTGCGATAAACAGGCTTCCATTCGTGCTGTTATACATCCACGCATAGACGATTGCGGTCGAAACTAGCCGTATGTAAGTCGCTACTGCGTCGGCTCCCGTCACATTGGAGAGACCACCTGGCAAGATCACGTACCACAAATGCCAGGTACTCCATAGTAGTCCGATAACGACGCTGGCGGTCAGGGCTCCGTAGCGCGTTTGCAGTCGCGGTTGGGCAAAGCCCCGCCAGCCCGGTTCTTCGGCAAAGAGCGAACCAAAGATGACGAAATACAAACCACCAGGTCCAGAGAATAATGGGAGAATCATCCAGTGCGAAGGTGGCGCGCCACGCCGGACAGCGCTGAACACCTCGGCTGCAAGGAGAAGAATGATTGGACCGATGAGTGCAATCGCATACCACACGAGGCCAACGCGCCAAGTTCTTATTTGACGGGAGACCGAACGAACTCCGCCGGCTCCAGGATAAAATGCCACGATCAGAAGTGCCGCTAGCGTGGGGGCGCATGCAGTTGCCAGCATGCCTGTCATTACCAGCGGCAAATGCGATGTAGATGGTCCGACGCTGCTGAGATTTAGCCCTTGGAGCATCAGCGGCAGGGCGCCGAGGACCGTCAAAGAAAATAGCAACAGGATCCACGCGATGAACTGACCGCCATTCCAGGGGATCGCGCGATTGATTGCAGAATTCTTCATTCCCGGTCCTGGCTCTGTCTCGTTTAAAGCGGCGGTCAATCGATCGTTCCGCTAAAAACGTGTCAGAGGCACATACATACTGAAGATAATAAGATCCGCCCAAAGCCCTGGCAAGAACTTGATCTGAAATTACGCAAATTAGAGAACACAGAATACACTGATGCGCGAATGCGCCGCGTCAACCAATCCGGAGCAACGGTCCAGTCAGAAGTTAACGAAGGAAACGCACACTGACCATTCGACGCCCCCAAACCTGCGCGAGCGCAGCACTCTAACACGCGGCAAGCGATTCTCGGATACAACTGGCATGGAACGAAACACATTGCCGCATCGTGACTGAAGCGACCTACAGTTCCTGATCGACTCGGAACTCAGGAATGGATTAACGCTGCGGACGAGTGCCAGCGGAAGCTTGAATCGCGCGAGACCTTTGGACGTACAATCGCGTGATCATGAAAGTGCCGTTCACTGGACAGAACGGCGTTGTAGGAAGTGTGCGAGGGGGTTGCGGACGAGTTGTCGAGTACACCGATTTGAGAAAGGCATGGGACGAAGAAGTCGCCCGAAAAGAAGCGTTGGATGAGCGTCGCGCAGAGTGTCATGCCAAAACCCGTCCTGATATGCCATCATTGGCTATCTCCGGAATCCAATTGGTACCGGCCTGAGTCGCGCCTCTCGATTGCCCTTGTTGGCTGCCGCCCGCAGCAGAATGCTCGCCTGGTCACAATTTTTAGCCACTCCATGACCTCGAGTGAAACGATCCGCCTGGGATAATTCCGCTGAGACCGACCGGGCTTGCACGCCTTCCCGAAGTGACGCGACACTTTCGCTTGCTGGGGGCTCAGCTTCGGCAACCGGGCTCGTGTTCGTTTTTTGATACGCACGGTTCTTCCGTGGGTCTGGCTCGAAGGAGTGTTCGTGCCTAGGTGACGCCAAGTTGTTTTCAAAACCTATTCACGCAACGCTGTCACGGCAGCGGTGTAACCGGTCGTGCGAACCAGTCTCGCTAAACGCGCATCTCGTCAGTGCTTGATTTCCTGACGAGATGCCGACGCCGTCGAAGCCGGAGAGCTTCCGGCAAGCCGACCTCCATGATAAGTCTTTGTCAAGAGGGCAAAAGCTCTCCTGACGCGCTCAGGAGGAGCGTGAAAGAATTCTTCAAGTTCTTCCGCTCGCGGTTGTCGCCTCTCGGCAGTTGTTCCTGCAATCTGCAGAACCAGACATCCATTTGCTGTCGGAGCGCCACTATCAGCCTCCACAGAAGATTGAGTTAGTGATCTCCTGCCTGTCTCGAAACAATCCGAAGGGAGCATCCGGAACTTGCGCTCCTTCGCCTAGGCGGCTAATGGCAAGACCTGGCAGGCCGCAGGCCGAAGAATCTCGATTATTGTTCCAAGCTGGTTGCCTATTCTTGGCTTTGCTGTACGACCGGGAGAAACAGAAAGGAAATGCGAATCGTGCGACTCTCGCGGTGGCGCGCAATGTCGTGCAGCGTACGGTCGCCGGGTAGGTAGTTACTTGGTAGATCAGTCGCTTCAATCGCGAAGAGGAGGAGCGGTGTTGCTGCCGTGAGCGCCTAGCGCCCATTTCCCTGGACCACAGCGGGCAAGCATTAGCAGACCACCCATTACGGCAAGGTTCTTGCGAAAATGCGTTTCCTGCATCCCCGCCATCATAGAGGTCGCCGCCCAGTAATTGTGGAACAGTATCGTAACGGCGGTTAGATACCAAAACATTACGAACGCAGCGATTCGTGCCTGATACCCGGTTATTAGGGAGGCCGAACCCGCTAGCTCAATTAGCGCCGCGAAAGCCAGCAGAACAGGAATCATTGGCAAGTGTCTTGTACTCATATAGGCAACGTTATCCGACCAGCTGAAGATCTTTGCGATTCCACTGGTTGCGAAGATATAGGTAATCAGTAGTCGTCCGAGCAGAGGAATAAAAGGATGATCCAGCACCAGTTGTGCCTCCCATCGAAAATATTTTGAAGACTCGTACCGCTCCCATAGACAGCTATAGGTCAGACGGCCCAGACGGCAAACTGTTTCGTACCACGAGGACGAGGTCGAGCTCGAGGGTTTTTCGAAGTGGTTGGCCCAAAGTGGAACCGTCCTAGAGTCAGATGATGCCTGGTAATCGACTCACCAGGAGTTAGGGAGGCAGGTGGCCTACCGGTCTTCGAAAGGGTGGGACCTTCGCAACATCACGGCCAATTATCCGGGTCAGAGAAGCTTCTTAATGTCGCGCCAGCCGATAAGGATAATGTGGTTGTCTTCGAGGGCCTTGCGGAATGGCCGGCTGGACATGGCCTCCACCTCGCGCTGCCGCCACGCCGCGCCCCACTCCGGATGATCCACGGTGACCGCCTGCGTTTCCGCGTCGTCGTGCGCGAGGTGCACGAAAATTTCCGTAACGCCAGGCTGGAGGTTCTTGATCAGATTCACGTAATAGTCCGTCCAGCCGGACACCGGAACATCTTCCCCTGGGGAAAAGATGGCGTCGGGAACAGGATCGCCAGGAGCCATCAAAGGCAGCACGGCCTGAAACAATTTGTCGTTGCGCGCCCCGCGAATCGGCAGCTTGTAGTCGTGGGCCACCTTGAGGAACACGCCAAACAGTTCCGGAGAGGCATACAGCGAGTGCATGTGGGCATCGAGATGCGAGGGCTCTAGGCCCATGGACTTCGCACGCTCGATCTGCGCGCGAATCTCCATCTCAACTTCGTCCAGCTTCGCATGCTTCACAACGTCAGCGACCGATGCATAGAAATAGCCGTCGGCACCGACCAGACTGGGAACAAGCGCGCGCGAGGCAATCGGTCCCCAGCGGAAGGTCTGCCATTCCGAGGTCAGCGTAAGGTGCAGGCCCAAATCCGCTTCGGGATGCGCCTTGGCATAGGCGGCGACTTCCGTGAACCACGGGCAGGGCACCATCACTGTGGCCGATGTAACGAGCTTTTGGTCGAGCGCCGCGAAGCTAGCGACATCCTCGGAATGAGTTACGGCCAGATCATCGGCGTTGAGGATGAGCAGCTTGGCGGTAGGGGGATAGCCGAGGCGAACTTGCAGCGGCTGGCTGGCTCCGGGGGTGAAGACGGTCGTGTGATAGGCGGCGACTTTCCAGTCGCGGCCGCTCTTCACAAAGGTCAGCGTGTAGCGCAGCTCGAAGGGCTTGGCGGCGTCGGCGTAGCGACGCGTGGAATGGCCCGTGACCACGGCTGCTTTGGCGTACTCGTTAAAGCTTTCCTGATCGGTCTTCAACTCCGCGTACCGCAGTTTGCCATCGCGAATGGTCGCGACCAAGTCAGACTTGCTTTGCACTTGGCCGTCGGTGTGTGTCCACGTGAAGTGATCATCGAGAAGGCGCAGAAGCGCGGGGGAGTCTGCATCGCGCAATGCATCGTGGAACGCTTCGTGCGCACGGTGCAGATCTGCGTGGGAATCCGCCAGACATGCAGCTGTGGAAACCAGCGAAGCGACGACTACAATCGCCCCCGCACGCACCACCGCTGCACTCACCGTCGCTGCCGCTGCACGCACCACCAATCCTGGACCTGACCCTAAACGCATTCTAGTCCTCCTCCTGAACTAAGACTATGACGAGGAAACAAGCGCAAACCTATATTACGCTTGACGCAGTGGATTTATCAGGCTCCCAAACCCAGCATCTCGCTGAAGTCCATTCGCATGTGGCTGAAGAAGAACAACTGCTGGAAGATCGTGGGAGGATCAATCTCAGAAGAAGGGCATGCTCAGGCGAGCTAGCGTGACAGCATTTCCAATTTACAATTTGCGTCACGTGTTTTGTACTCGGCTGAGTGAAGTTGCGCCGGACGCTGTCGTGCAGCGCGCCATGCGCCACACAAGCCCCGAAACCAAGCGTCGCTACCAGTTGGGAATGGCCGAACAGGTGAGGCAAGCAGTCGAGAAGACTAACAAGCGCCTATACGGGAAGCGAGCACCGGTACATTTCCGTGACAGTGCGCAAACGAAAGAAACGGGGGAGAAAATAGCAGTCTGTAAATAACTGAGCGAACAGGAGAGGTTGGCTCCCCGGGCTAGATTCGAACTAGCAACCCTTCGGTTAACAGCCAGCAGAGTAACTTAATCACAATTCGCCGGAGCTAAGCTTAAACCGAGGAAAGCTAACGAATTGCAGTAAAATCCAGAGAGTCATTTCCTCAGCTTTTGTTCATGTTTTATTCGCTTTTCGCCGCCATTCGCCACACTGGTACTACGTTCTTACTACGTTCGACGTTCCCAGGCCATTCTGTGATTCTCGATGGTCGGCACAGACATGCGGCCGGGTCGGAAATAGCTGCTGCGAAGCTGTCGATTCCAATCTGCATTTACGACACTGCTTCAGGACAACTTTCATTTCGATGACCGGCGTACTTCGTCGTTATTGTGAGAGTTGGCCTCAAGACCTTGCTTTGATTCCGTTCCCGAGGCTCTCGGCGCGCTTCCCAATCTTTTTCAATGTCGCTTCAAGAGCTCGCAACTCTTTCGGGCTCGCATCGGCAAAGACTTTCCTGATTTCGGCTGCGTGTTTGCGAAAAATCGGCGCGATCAATTCTTTGCCTTTTCCCGTGAGCGACACGACGCGGACGCGCCGATCCTCGGGACTCTCGACCCGGCTTACCAGGCCCCTTTCGACGAGGCGGTCAACGGCTGTACTGATCGAGCCGGGCGTAAGGTGGACCTTTGGCCCGATCGTATTCACCGGCAAAGGCCCTTTGTTGAGGAGCACTTCAAGTATCCGGAAGTCGGTATCGTCGATTCCCGTCTCCTCAAGTCCCGCATAAAGATATTTCGCGGCAGCGTGAAAGGCCTTCCCCCATACCAGCCAACAGTGAACCGGGTCTCGCGAGTTCTTATCCATGACGAAACTATTTTGCTCTTTTATATAACCGCAGTCCAACAGCATGTATCTATGTCAATAGACTTGGCATCGTTACTGTGATAGCGCTTTGGGATTGAGTGGGGATAGGTCGACACCGTCCATCGCATAACGGGCATACAGGAAGTCGTGGATCGAGACCACGCGATCGCCATCGAAATCAAGGGCAACAAAATAGGCAGGCGTCCCGAGTGAAATTTCGCGATCGTACACGAGCATCGCGGCCCGGCCATCGACAACGCCCGCCGCGTAAGCCCACCTTTTGGCGGCTGCATAGGCAGCGTAGTATTCCCCGACCTCGCTCTTTCCTTGCTTCCGCAGCTTCGCGACGAGGTCGAGTTTGACGTCGTCAGCCAGCATCGAGCGGACGGTGTCGAAGTCTCCGATCTTGAACCCCTCTACATACGTGGTCAGTCGGGCGCGCATTCCATCGGACAGCGTTGGCAGTGAGACGTCGGCGGGTTCTTCGGCAAACTCGCGCAAACGGACACGCCCCCGCTGGAGCGCGGATTTCGCGGCGGCCTCGCTCGCACCGGTAATCGACGCAACCTCCTCCAGTGAGTGGCCAAGCACATCCTTCAGGATGACCGCGCTCCGCTGGAGCGCCGGAAGCCGCATGAAAGTGCGCAGACTCAACGTGGCGGCCTCGTGGTCCTGATCGGGGGAATCCGGAGCGGCAATCATGTCGAGGGCCTCGTCATGCTGCATCATCGGACCGCGCGCGCGGCGACGAAGAAAATCAAGCGCGGTGTTGTGGGCGATACGGAACAGCCAGCCTTCAGGGTTGTCGATGACACCGACACTGGGCAGGGCGGCAAGGGCTTTAATCAGTGCGTCCTGGACAATATCCTCGCCATCGACAGCAGAGCCGGTCATGCGGGCGCAGTATCGATGGAGCTTTGGACGAAGCTCACCCACCAACTGCTCGAACTGATCACGCGCATCATCAGTCATTGACTATCGCGTCCTCGGAATAGCAGTGCTCTTTGGATCATACGTTACGTCGAGCGGCAGGATGTCGCTTTCGTTGCGAAAGCCGTAGGCGACGCCGTACATATAACGCGGATCGCCGAGCAGCTCAGCGACTTGTTCTCCAACCTGCGCTGGGCGCAGGATCGAGCCATAACGTTGCATGACATGCTCCTCGATGCTGACACCCTCGATCTCCGCGCAGGCGGCCGCAACCTGATGGCCGAGCGTGGTACCGGGAATCAGCTGCATTGGCACGAGCACCTGAAAATGGATCCCGAGGTCACGTTCGCGCGAGACCGCGTTTGCACTGTGAGCCATGAACCACAGCATCCGTTTGGCGCCTATGTAGCCTCCAGAGAGGCTCAAGTTTTCGGGCGCAATGAATGGCACCGCAAGCACCATTGCTGCTCCGCTCGACATGACCAGAACACGGCCAGCTCGCTTCATCGGAGTGTGGAGTGCGGCCTGAATGCCGACCAGTCCTGCCTTCACATCGGTGTTCCAGACGGTCGAGAACTCGTCCCAGTTCTGCTGGTCGATCGGCTTTATCGGCAGCCGCGCGCCGGCGTTGAGGATCAGCACGTCGGGCACCTCCTCGCGGACGACCTTGTTCATAAGGGTGGCGTCGGTTGCGTCGCCGGCAATCACCGCAGCACCGGCATGCTCGGCCAAAGAGAGGTTCGCTCGATCGCGGCCAATTGCGATTACGTTCGCGCCGCAGGCAGCGAGCGCCTCGACCATCGCGAGCCCCAGCCCCTGGCTGCCGCCGGTGATGACCACGCGCTTTCCGTTCAGGTTCTGCATGTTCATTCTCCTTTCTCCGGGCATCAGGCGTGGTGGTTGTAGACGACGTCGCCAGCGAGGCTGTCGAACGCGGCGAGCGCGGCGATCCTCGGGAAGTAAGCGACCATATCGGGGTTGGTCTGCATCGCCTCTACCGAAGCAAGGTCGCGCCACTGCGAGTAGATGACCACATGACGCTGATCCGTGGCAGCGATGAAGCTGGTCGAGATCCAGCCATCGAGCCTGCTGACGACACTTTCAGTATTGTCACGCAGGAGCTTGATGAGCTTTTGCTGGTTCTCAGGCTCGACGGTCAGGATGTTGATAAGGGTGGTGACTTTTTTCGTCACCTCTATGGTCGTGTTCACGATGTGCTCCTCTAAAAGAGTTGTTCTCTGTCCTTACACCATGAAGACGATTTTGTTAGTCACAACGGATCGGTCGGGCAAAAAAAGATGTCGATTCTTTAGAGTCGGCAAGCACAACGATGTCTGAACCTTACGTCCCAGCACGGTCTAATATGCCTTGAGCAGACGGCCTTTGCCTCTCGCGAGGGAAACAATCCATTCCGAGTTAGTCGGAATGCTTCAGAATTCGACGCCAAATCGCCGATTCGTTCGCCGAGAGCCGGTAGGACCAATATGTCGTCATATCGGCCCAAATCCCCGGTCCAGATCGGTGATCAATGGTCACCGTTGTGATCCGGCTCGCCCGTGACTCAACCCACCGAGACCGATTTGCGGGGTCATTGAGGGCGGCTAGCTGCCGGTCACTCGACGACTGTCGCTCAACGAAGATAGAAGTTCCCCACTAGCCGGGCTTCTGCATTACGCCTAAGACAACATGTGGTGACAGACTGCGGCCATGGGTCACGCGCTTTGCGCCGAGGATCTATGTCGGGACAGCCGCTCGGAAGGACTCACTCTTGTCCTCTGCGTGAAGATGCGTGTGAGCGCCGTTGCATTTGTGTAGTCCACGGCAGGTGCAATGAGCTTGAGGGGTTCTCCTTTTCGCAGAAGTGTCTGGGTGATGCCAATCCGCCAATCTGTGAGGTAGTCGAATGGAGTCACACCCACCACATTTCGGAAATGCGCAGCGAAGCGAGCGCGCAGAACGTTGCTCGATCGAGGTAAGAAAGTGGAATACTGCACGGTCATGCCACACGTCATAAGCGAACGGTTCCAGTCGCGCTTGCGTGATGTCCGCGACAATCCACTTGATCCGTTCTGCGAGAGCACCTAACCGCTTCTTCGTCACGTCGAGAGCGGTCTGAGAAACATCAAGGACCGTAATATGTTCGTATCCTTGTGCAAGAAGGTCGTCGACAAGCGTTGATTCGCCAGCGCAAATGTCAATGATGGAGGCTGACCGTGAATGTGCAGCCCGTGCAGCAAAATAGTGGGTACGCGGGCGTACGTACTGACCTACAGGAATCACCCTATCGACCCCATCGAGGCGTTCGATAATTATAGTCACCTTCGGGGGTTCCCAGTATGGAGACATTTATCGTTGGAATATTCGCGGCCATCATTGTCGGGGCCACTGCCGCTTTCGGTTATGTCGTCTATGTCGACCATAGCGGTCGAACGGCCCGCAAGCGACGGCTTAGCACCGTACGCAATTAGACGACGTCGCTCTGGCAAATCCGCATCTCACATTCGGGACAGGCTGGATTCGATTTTTGAAGTGAGCCGTTGGGGGTGGTACACATTCTTCAAGGTACCGAGACTCGAACCTGCCCACAATGTCAGACCGCCTCAGTGTTTAAGCCGTTCCATTTGTTTTATCGCGACGATGCGATCCGAAAACTCTTCGTTATGATCCAAAGGAGCCGTTGTCGTAGACATCGCAAGTTAAGGTAATAAGTGTATGGTTTCCTACGTTATCGAGTTTTAGCATCTAGTTGATCCCCTGGAGGAAACCATGGTGGATGCGATTCTGGAGTTCCTGATTACTATTTCTCTCATTCTCAGCGGCGTTTTGGCCTATCTGCTGTTCTCGGTCCGAGGTGGGAGGCACAATCGGCATGCACACTAGACCCGGCACCCTGGGCTGTCTTCGCGTGTTCCGCCCAGTTACTAAGAACATTGTCTGGACTTGAGCGGCTCTCACGGGGCGCCGCCCTCGTTTCTTTTTTTGTTTTTGTCCGTTTTCCCGCATCGCTCGACGCGCCTTAAGGAGTCGCCGCTGAGGCCGTACCTTTTCACGTTGATGGAGCTAATTCAAGTTCTCCCTGACCGCCGTCTCGATACCCGCAAGGAGCTTCCAAACCTGGGATTTGGGCACGATTGCGCGAATGCCCGCTTGTCTTGCCGCGCTCTCCATTCCTTCAGTCTCCAGCACGGTGAATAGGATCAGCGGTACAGTAGGGTCAGATTCGGTCATCCATTTTGCAGCTTCGATACCGCCAATATCCGCCATGGACAAATCAAGTATCACAACGTCGGGCTTTAGTTCTTCGAGTTTCCTGACGCCCGACCAACCGCACTCGGCCTCGCCGCAAACGAACCAGTAGTAAAAATGTATGACGGTACGGAGAATGCGCCGTGTGGTCTCGGAGTCATCCACGATTAGAACCCGCAGCGACAATGGACCCACCTAAGTACTACTGCTTGCGGCGACGAAACCGACATTTCATCGGGGCGGATGTTTTGGCGAGCAAGAGCCTGAGGAACGTTCATCCGCCCCTCCGATCATCAGTGATTCTTCAGGTTTAGCTACGAACTGTTATGCTCAACGCGACGTTTTGTCCGTCATCGGCGGGCCGATATTCGACCGTCACCAAGGTTCCAGTCGTGACGTGGCCTTTCAGTTGCGTGTCCTTACCCACGACAAAGTTCATCACCTGTTTGTCGTTCCCATCCACCTGCAACGCAAACGTTGTGCCTGAATTTCCGATCGATGCTACTTTACCAGCGACGCTTTTCGTCGTTGGCTCAGCTTGCTTCCCGGAATCCGATTGCATCAAATTCGAATGGGCTCGTGCTGCTACGCTAAGTGACAGTAAAGCGGCTAGAGAAATACAACAGAGAAGCTTTCGAATCATTACGAAACCTCCTAGACAGGTTTGGGCGGATCGTAACTTCGAGCACATCGCAGTCCGTACAGACTATTAAGTTGTTAAATCTCGCAAAGCCCTCTACGCAAGCGTCTTTCTGAGGAGACTCAACTAACCGCCAATAGGGTTTTCCCCTGGGTGTGGAAGAAGATTTTTCAACCGACTTGAAATCTTTGCCGCAGTTGACTCTGCGTCTACAGAGACCACTTGATGCCCGAGAACCTCCGAAGCTCAGTGACGACACGCTGGCTCGTTCTCCACAGGTTCCCAGAACGCGGATTCCGCCGCGCGAACGGTTTTGGGAAGATAGCTCAGCTAAGGGCCACAAACGACGTTATTTCCTATGTCTTAGGCTGAACTTTGAGCGTCGGCGGCACTGCAATTTCGCCGCGGCGTTCAAGACGGAACGGACTACAGGAAATCGTGTATTGCAGGGTGCCCCGCGCGAATTGAGAATGCTTGTCCATGTCCGGACTCTTAATCGTCGATGATGATGCCACCGTTCGAGGGATCATTCGGACCTTCGTGGAGGCCGATGGCTACAAGGTGTGCGGGGAAGCCGCAGACGGTATTGAGGCTATTGAACGAGCTAAGGAGCTTCAGCCAGAACTAATTCTTCTCGACTTGTCAATGCCGCGCCTGAATGGTGCGGAAGCTGCCGGGATTCTAAGGCAGGAGATGCCGGGCGCACGGATTGTTTTGTTCACAATGTACGCGGACGAATTCGGCGAGAAACTGGCCTCGGAAATTGGTGTGCAAGTCGTGCTGTCAAAGCCGGAAGGGTTAAGCAAGCTGGGTAAGCACTTGAAAGCGTTGCTCAGTCCGGACGAGCCGTCAACGCTGTCTGGATTTGCCTCCGAACCAATCTAGACCCAACGTCATTTGTACTCAAACGTTCCGTCTGAGTTCACCTTCGTGACGGTTGCGGCCTGACCATTCTTCAGCGTGACTTCTGCCCTACGACGACGCCGACCGGTTTAGTGTTGGGATTGTTCCGCCCGCTGTCCAGCTTTCGGATTTGCGATGGGGATTGCAAAGCCGCAACGCTAGACGGGAGAGAAAGATGGAATTCCTCTACGAAGGGATCGTGCTGGGTTTCTAGCCAGAGATGGTAATCGGTTCTGTTGTCCTCAATATTGATCGTAGGTCTCTTGCAATTGGTTGGATCTGCGTGGACCTAAGAAGACTGCATAGATTTCGTTCTCTGGAGTCACTTGTCTTCGGGCAGCACGTCTGGTGCCCTATCTCGGGTTGATATAGATTCCATGTGGAGGCTTCATGGACATTCTTGGTGCGATCAAGCGCGAAGAGAGAAAACTCGAAAGGCAGCTAGACGTTCATAACCCGGAATCCTCCCAGTTGAATCTTGAAGGTGGTCCCGGGCTGGATATCAGGCTCACTGATCGACAAACTGCTCGTTCGTGACCGGCCAATAGTAAACAGACAAAGAAAATACATTTTCGTGGCAATTCATTTTCTTCGCTGCCTTATCCCTACTACCGCCTCTAGCCCTACGGTAAAACGCGCGGCATTTAGGGGAACCCCTAAAGCAGCGCAGGTCAGTCCCTGCCACACAAGGCCTTTGCGGAAGAGCGCTAAGACTTACCCGACGCGGCCGGCCCCACTAAGCCTCAAGCAAGAGGGAGAAAACGCATGGAAACCAACATCAACATCACGTCAAAGGAACGAGTGCCGGCGTCTCAGATCGTCATACGCAAGACTAGCATTCGTGTGAAGTCACTTATCGCTGGCACTGCGTTCCTCGTACTGCCGGCGGTGCTCAGGGCTCAGGACAACGACGATGATGCGCGGCCTTTCCTTCCCGCGCACGTTCGTGTCATATCGACGATCCCGGCCAACGGCGACGTGAACCCGTACGGCGTTGCCTTCGTACCCCCTAAGTTTCCAGCCGGAGGAATGGTCAATCCCGGCGACATTCTCGTGTCGAACTTCAACAACAAATCCAATCTCCAGGGCACCGGGACTACGATCGTAAGAATCCAAGGCAGCGGACCGGCGTCCGTTTTCTTCCAGGGGACGGCGCCCCTAGGGCTTTCCACTGCCCTAACCGTTCTGCGAGCAGGGTTCACGCTCGTGGGCAACTTTCCGTCTCCAGATTTGTCCGGCTCCTGCGCCACGGCCCAGGCCGGTTCGATCCTGGTCATCAACAAGAACGGCAAGCAAGTCGCCAGCATCGTCGATCCATCCATCAACGGCCCTTGGGATTCAGCGCTCTTCGACGAAGGGAACTCAGCCAAGCTTTTCGTCGCGAACGGCCTGAGCGGTACCATCGTGCGCTTGGATCTCGTCGTCAGCTCCGGCGGCGTATCCTTAAAGAAGGCGGCTCAGATCGCCTCCGGGTACGGGCATCAGTGTGATCCGGTCACGTTCGTGGACGCTCCTACGGGACTAGTCTATAACCAGAAAACGGATGTTCTATTTGTAGCTTCGACGGTGGATAACGCCATCTTCGCGGTTTCGGACGCCGGGGATCGAACGCACGACAACGGCACGGGGAATGTAATCTACCAGGACCGCACCCACCTGCACGGGGCTCTGGCCATGACGATGGCCCGCAATGGCCACCTTCTTGTCAGCAACAATGACGCTATCAACCCCGACCCGAATCGACCAAGTGAAATTGTCGAGTTCACGACTGAGGGGAACTTTGTGAGGGAGATATCGGTTGACCAGAATCCAGGCGGCTCGTTCGGGCTTAATGCGGCGGCCTCCCAGGATGGGACCCGGCTCGCTTTCGTCGATGACAACACCAACTCGCTCTCAATTTGGACCTTCCAGTTGCCGTAACCCCTTGGGTCTTGCGGTTGGGGTTAGCGACACCTCTAACTGTTCCGATGATCTGTTTCCACTCGGACGGTTAGCAGCTTGTTGAAGAAGCCCTCGCGTGCGGCCTTCGAGTAGCGCCCATGCTTGAATGGACTCATTCGGGGCGTGCCAATGTTACGGCTTGACCCTCGCTTCCTGACGAGCCCTCTCAGGGGAACGTTGATTACCAGTTAAGGCGAGAATTTGCATAGGCACCAGAAAGGAAACCACTATTTCTGTCGAAAAACCTTACGACGAATATCTGGCCAAAACTCCCTGACGATGTTGTTGATGGTTGCAGCCTCGATCTGTGACGCCCAGTTCACTACAGTGTTGTGCAAGCTACGCTCCTCCGGTGGGTAGTACAAGTTGGACAAACCTGCTTCCAGTCCATTCCCAACAATTTCAGAGTAGTTAAAGCTCGTGCCTCCGGAATCGGTCTTCGTAAGTACGACGCGGGACAAAGCATAGCCGGTTCGGCGGAAAAAACCTCCATGGCCGAGGGTATAGTAACGGGGATCCTCGTGCGTCAACGAGGGGACAATCGCTTCCGTGAAATAAGATCCAGACGCTTGATCCACGAATGCTCGCCAATAATAGCGGCCGTACCCAGCTAGACCTTGGTGCAACTCCGGATACGACTTCAGCGCCATACTTTGGCCCGAGATTATTCCAGTCCAAATAAAGGACGAATAATCTACGCTGTCCTGGGTTGCAAGGATGAATTTTCCTTTAGTGGTTAGCGGAGGTAGTTCTGTGTTGGCGTCCACAGCCGCGAAATTTGGAACGACCCCAAACATGCGCTTAGTCTGTTTGCCTTCAGAACTATCCGTCGTCTGATCGGGTGGGGTCGGATCTTGCTGGTTCTGCTGCTCGGCGGCATATGCGGGGGTGCTCGTTTTGCCTGAAACAGCCTGGGGATAGCCGCACGTCGGAGAAACAATAAGCACTAAGAACAGAGCGGCTTGTTGCCTTACGTGCATTGAGAACTCCAGTCACGACTCCCGGTAGGTTCTTGAATTTCGCTAACGTCTTCTCTTCACAACGCGCCTTAAGTTTGATGCGTCAACAAGCCAGAATGCCTCGAAGCTCAGGGCGGAAAAAGGCCCGGAGCGAAAACGAGCGAAGCCGTGCGCTGAAGCGCGTAGAAGCTGTCGCGGAGTAGATCAACGTTGAGATGCTGGAGCAGAGCGGTGAACCGCTCCTACTCTCCTTCCCTTGCTACTTTGCGTCGACGCGCATGGCGCGGCACATGCGGTGCGCACCGCTGGATTCGTTTCACCAGATTGGAGCACGGCTGTCCGTTTGTTTGGAGGAAGGGCTTCCGCCATAGGCTGCACGGAATTTTCGGGAGGCACATCGTGGAAAGAGCGAATCAACAGGTGTATGGCGAGCGCACTCTGGTGAATTAGCGTTTTACATGACGCTGGTATGACACTCGGTCTTTCCGAGCTAAACGCGGGAAGGGAGCTTTCGTAACTGACTGAAAGAGAAGGAGAATTTGGCTCCCCGGGCTAGATTCGAACTAGCAACCCTTCGGTTAACAGCCGAACAACCAATTTAATCAGAACTTGCCGGAGTTCGTGCTAATCGAAGCAATTCAGCAACTTGCGATGAAACGGGACGAATCACTTTCTCCTTCTTTATTCACCTTCCGTTCGCGTTTAGCCGCTGTTCACCACCGTTAGTATTGCGTTTTTATGACGGCGGGTTATCGACTTCTGAGGATGAACAGATCCTTTGTCGCGGATGGATTGCTTCCTGGACTTGACTAGACATCTGACTAGCCATATAATGGCACCCTAGGAGGGTTTCATGACCAAATGGCAACTACAGGAAGCGAAGGCGCGTTTCAGTGAACTGATCGATGACACGCTCGAGAAGGGGCCACAAGTCGTGACCCGTCGGGGAATCGATACCGCGGTTGTCGTTTCAATCGACGAATGGCATAAGTTAAAAGACGAAAACCGTTTGACCTGGAAGGATGTACTTTTGGGTGAAGGTCCGCGATTCGAAATCCCGCTCCCCAAACGTGGCACGGTCAAATCGCGCAAGCCTGCGGTGTTCGATTGATCCGCTACCTGATCGACACGAACGTGGTGTCCGAATTGCGCAAGCCCAAGCCTCACGGTGGGGCAGTCGCTTGGTTGCATAGTCTTGAATTGGGCCAAGCCTTCTTCTCGGCGGTAACGTTCGGGGAAATTCAAAGGGGTGTGGAACTCACGCGTCGACAGGATCCTGTAAAGGCGAACGAAATCGAGGCTTGGGCGGCACAGTTGGAACGCACTTCACAAATCTTGTCGATGGATGCCGCGTGTTTTCGAGAATATGCCCGCCTAATGCACCGCCGTTCCGATACCCTAGGTGAGGATGCTATGATGGCCGCCACGGCGCGCGTTCATGGCCTCACTGTGTCCACTCGGAACGAACGTGATTTCGCGCACTTCGACGTGGCCGTCTTGAATCCCTTCAAACAGAAAGTGCTGTAGTGCTTGCGCCGAAGCATCCTAGCCCTGTACGCAATTCGGCTTTCCGGAAGAAAGACTTCGGCCAGCACTGCCTTGGGGAGGAAGTATTTCTCTCGGGAGCGAATCCAGTGGGTGTGATCCGGCGAGAGACCGCCGGCGGGAATGACGCAGTGGACATGCGGATGGATACGGAGCTGCTGACTCCACGTGTGTAAAACACTGAAAAAGCCGAGCTCTGCGCCGAGAAGTCTCGGGTCGCGTGCCACCTCGAGAAGGGTTTCCGCACTGGTACGGAACAACAGATCGTAGATGACCTTCTTGTTCTGCAGCACCAGTGGGGCCAAGCGACGGGGAAGCGTGAAGACCACGTGCATATAGCGCGTGGGGGAGCAGTTCCTTTTGACGCGCCGCGATCCATTGTTCGCGAGCTGCGGTTTGACATTTCGGGCAGTGGCGGTTGCGACAGCTGTTGAACGAGATGGTGGCACGATGTCCGCAACGGGTGCACTCATCGAGGTGACCGCCGAGTGCGGCGGTACGACAGCGCGCAATGGCCAGCAGCACTTTGACGTGCTTCCAGCCGATCCACTGGTGGTTTCGCTCGATGAAGGCAGCTCCGGCGCTGCGGATGATATCGGCCACCTCGAGTGGTGGCCGGCTCATCTACGCCTTCTGCGGTGATCCGTCTTTCAGTTGCAGGGCGTCTAGTGGACTCTGGGTTGCATGGAGATGACGCTGCGAAACATGTAGGTAAATGGTGGTTTCTTTCAGATCGTTATGGCCTAACAGGATCTGAATGGTGCGCAGATCGGCACCGGCGTCGAGCAGATGAGTGGCGAAACAATGACGCAAGGTGTGTGGATGAATGGCTTTTTTTAGGCCTGCGCGTTTAGCGGCTTGCTGACATGCATACCACACCACCTTGCTGTCGATGGGTGCATCGGCGTTCTTCTGCCGGCGCTGGTTTGGAAACAACCAAGTGGTTGGTTTTCGCTTCAGCCCGCGCCAGTATTGGCGCAAGGCCTCGAGTAGTTTGGGGCTGAGCATGACATCACGATCTTTGCGCCCCTTGCCGCCTTGAATGTGAATCACCATGCGCCGACTGTCGATGTCGCTGACTTTTATCTTGGCCAACTCGGTACGTCGCACTCCAGTGGCATAGAGCATCATCAACAGGATGCGTTGGTAGGGTGTACGAGCGGCATCGATGAGTTCCGCAACTTCTTCTGGACTGAGAATGCCTGGGATCCGATGGTGCTTTTTAGGATAAGGAGTTTCCGCAATGCTCCAGGCCTTTTTTAGAGTCTTCGTGTAGAAAAATCGTAGCGCGGCAAGGCGAGTCGTTACTGTACCCGGCGACAGTTTTCGCTTCTGAAACAGCTCCGCTTGGTATTCGCGAATGTGTCGCGGGCCCAAACGGTCAGGAGGACGGTTGAATCGTCGAGAGAAATCTTCAACTGCGCGGATGTAGGAACGTATGGTATCTTGCGAATAATTGCGACGCTGGAGATCCTCCAGCATCATTTTTCTCAAATGGGTCACCGGGACCTCCTTGTGACCCAAAACTTATCTCAACAACATGCACTACTGCTCCGCTCCTCACGCGTAGCGTCTGCCGCACGGGCGGCTACGTTCAAACGCTTTTACCGGCCAAGTCCGCGACAATAAGGATCCCGAGGTTCACGATTCGCGAAGGACGAACTCACGGCTGCAGTGAAGCGATATAAGCAGTGAGGTCAACGATGTCTTGGTCTGTAAGATTGGCGACAACCGGTTTCATAGCAGCGGCATTACGGCCATCGCGAGTGCCGCTCTTGAAGTCGTAAAGTTGTCGCGCCGTAGCAGTAGCAGAACGCCCCGCCAACGGCGGGAACAGGTCTCCCTTTCCCTTCAAGCCGTCTCCGTGACAAAAAGCACAAGGAAGAGTCTTGCCAGCATCACCCGTCTTCGCCAGCAACTCGCCCCTCTTTACGCTTCCGCTCGGCACGTATGCGATAAACCCAGACGTGGCATCGCGCAACAACGTCCGCTTCACGTCCTCAGGCACCTCGATGATACGGAGCCCGATTGGCTCTGTAGCTCCGCTGGAATCCACCAGCTGTACGTTATGCGGGCCAGGATGTGTAACAGGAACAGTATCGGTTTCAACCACGCGCGCGCTTCTGACCGCCGGCACGGAGTGAAAGTACTCAGCTGCGAGCTTGGCGTCGGCGTCGTCCAGCGCTTTCGCAACAGGGATCATGTCGTTAACGGTTGCGCGCGGCACGGAACCATGCCGCTTATCGTCCTTCATGTCGGCGAGCTGCTGAAGAAAGTAGGCGACCGGCAGCCCCTGAAGATCGGCCGTATCGGGCTTTCCTCGTCCGTCTATGAGGTGACATTGCCCACACGCGGTGTAGGCGCCTTGCTTACCCGAAATTACCGCAGCAGGAGGCGCGGGGTGCAGCTCCGGAAACCAATCGACCGTGCTGGTGCTCCTATTAATCTGTGTGTCCGTGTAGCTCTTCGTGCTCCCGGGAATACGGAACAGCTGGCCATCGTCCGGTTTCGGCGACTCGTGCACACCCTTCGGGTAAGGCCAATCGGGATAGTCAGTCCTTGCGAGGTTTGCTGGCGGGTCCTTGGTCGCCTTCGTTGCTGTCTGGTGCGTATGAGCCAAAACGTTTACGGTGAGAAGGACGCTGCTTGCCGACATGGCGACCAATGAAAACAACGATCTCTGATTCATGCCAACATTCTCACGGATATGCGCCGGAATATCTATCCATTCTAAGGAGCAAATGCGTGCCCGAGATTTCGTCAGTCGCGGTCACAGGGTGTTCGAGGGTAGTACGAGAAGCGCGAGTGGGGGGCAAGTTACGGACCCGACCACATTCGCTGTCGATGAAATCGGACGATCGCGCTCACGCCTCTGCAGCTAGGTCTGGGCCTTATTCTGCCGGTATGACGAACTACCGGAAGTAATCCACATGGACGCGGAAGAGATGCAAGTGCCTCGGCGAAATCGAGTCGGTTGCTGATGACCTACGCCGAGGCAAGAGAATGACAGAAATGGGGCACGTGGCCACCGTCTCTCTCTCAAGGGTTATTATCGAGCGCGTCCTTCAAGATCTGTTCCCAGTCGCCGTTTCAAGAAATTCTGATTCTCAATGCGGTAGTTTGAGGGCGTCCATGAGGTTTGCCCACCTAGGGTCGGCGTGGAGGGAGTCGAAGGCGGGGAAGCGGATGCATGCCATCAGCTCGGCGTCTTGTTCGGCGTAGGCTTTCTCAAGGTAGGCGAATGCTTTATTGCGATCGCCCGCTAGGGCGTAGACCTCGGCAATGGTGGTGGGCGCCGTCGGGAAAGCGGGATCGAGCATTAGCTTGATGAAGCCCTGCGCGTCTGGACTCCAGGGGCCTTTCGCTCCCGGTGAGGATTTTTGCAGTGCACTGATAGCTTCGGGATAGCGGCCTAGGTTTGCGTAGATTTGCGCGATATAGAAATTTCCTGGGTCGAACGACGGGTCGCGTTCCAACACTTTCTGGAGTTGGGCGACGGCCTCGGGATAGCGGTGGGCAACCATGAGCGTCAGGCCGTAGTTCGTGTTTGCAATCGGAGAAAGGGGATCCAGCGACAACGCCGCGCGGAACTCTTCGAGAGACTGGTCGATGCGGTTCAGCGGCATCAGCAGAGTGAAGGCATAGAAGTAATGCGCGTTGGCATTGTTAGGGTTGAGCTCGATGGCGCGGCGGAATTCGGGCTCGGACTCGCTCCATTTATAGGTGGAACTCAGCACGCCGGCGCGGGCGGCATGGGCTTCGGATAGGGAATCATCGAGCTCGAGGGCTTTGCGTGATGCGGAGTCTGCGAAAGCGAACGCTTGCTTGGGCTGGACGATGACGCCGTAGCCGGTGGCCACGCAATAGCTATCGGCCAAGCCGGTGTAGGCTAGGGCGTAGTTGGGATCGGCAGCGATGGCTTGCTGAAAGAGCTCGATGCTCTTCTTGATGCCGGGCGTGGAGCGTCCGTACCACTGTTGACGGCCTTCGAGGTACAAGCGGTAGGCTTCGGGATTTGTAGTGCCCGCACTGCCCAGCTTTTGCTGCTCAGCGGTGCTCAAGTGGACTTGCAACTTTTTGGAGACGTCGCGCGTGATGTCGCTTTGCACTTGGGTGACGTCGGCGAGTTTACGTTCGTAGTGCGAACCCCAGAGCTCGGTGCCATCGCTGGTATTCACCAAGTCCGCTTGGACCGCCACAACATCGAGGTGCTGCGTTACGCGTCCCATTAGGACTGCTCCGACATCGAGGGACTTGCCGATCTGCTGCGGGTCTTGCTGGTTGCCCTTAAAGCGGAAGACAGTGCTACGGGCCATGACCTTGATATTGGGGAGTTGCGAGAGTGTGCCGATCAGGCTTTCGGTCAAGCCATCGCTCAGGTATTCGTTGTTCGGATCGGAGGTGGAATTCACGAAGGGGAGGACAGCGATGGAGGTGACCTTTCTGGCGTCTCCTTTTTGGTGCTGCACGTAGAATGCGGTGATTGCAGCGACGGCCAGCGCGGCGGCTATCGCGCTGGCGATCAAAAACTTGCGCCGCTTGTTTGGGACTGTGGGAACTGCTGCGTTGGATGAGGAGCTGGCTGGAACAACTGGAGCACTTGCGGAACTGCCGGCGCTTATGGAATGTCCCGAATCCAGTTCGCGCCGTAGTCGCGAAAGATCGGCGCGCATGTCGGTGGCGCTTTGGTACCGCAATGTACGATCTTTCTCTAAAGCTTTGTTGATGAGGCGTTCCAATTCGGCTGGAGCTTCGGGGTTCAGCCGGATAAGGGCCGGTGGAGCGCTATCCATAATGGCTTTGAAGATCAGCGCGGAGGTGTCGCCGCGGAAGGGGAGCACGCCGGTGGTCATCTCGTAGAGGACTGCGCCGAAGGAGAACAAGTCGGTGCGGGCGTCGAGTTCCTTGCCGCGAACCTGTTCGGGAGACATGTAGGCGACCGTGCCTAGCGTGCTGCCGGGGCTGGTCAAATGTTCGGCGCTGGCGCCCGCCGTCATGTCGCCGGTTACGGCTGCTCCGGACGAGCTAGAACCTGTGAACGTAACCTTGGCCAAACCAAAGTCGAGGATCTTGATGTGACCTCGCTTGGTTACGAAAATGTTGGCGGGTTTGATGTCGCGGTGAACGATGCCTTCGGCGTGGGCGGCGTCCAGGCCATCGGCGATTCCGGTTGCCAGCGTGAGTAGGACATCGATTTCGACGGGGCTTCCGCCGATGCGATGCTTCAGCGTCATGCCATCGAGAAACTCCATGGCAATGAAGGCTTGGCCGTCTTGTTCGCCGATGTCGTAAATGGTGCAAATGTTGGGGTGATTCAGGGCGGATGCGGCTTGGGCTTCGCGGTGGAAGCGGGCCAGGGCTTGCGGGTCGCGGGCCACGTCGGGCGGAAGAAATTTGAGGGCCACGAAGCCACGCAGGCGGGTGTCTTCTGCTTTATAGACCACGCCCATCCCACCGCCGCCGAGTTTTTCAAGGATATGGTAATGCGAGATGGTCTGTCCGATCAACGCGTCGATACCTAGCATGGGTAGCACATATTAGGTTGTACAAAGAGGTCCGTCAACGAAGAGGCGGTTTCTAGGTGGAATCGAATTCAAAATCCATTTTCCATCGTGAGCATCCAGTGGACCTACGGCATCGTTAGCTGCGCCCAAAATAGCAAGTCGCGTAACTGATTGAGGGATTGAAAACTAAGTTGGCTCCCCGGGCTAGATTCGAACTAACAACCCTTCGGTTAACAGCCAGCAGAGTATTTTAATCACGATTCGCCGGAGCTAAGCTAAACCGAGGAAAGCTAACGAATTGCACTAAAATCCGTAGCGTCACTTCCTTAACCTTCATTTACCCTTTATTCGCTTTCTGCTGCCATTCGCTACAACTGATACTACGTCTGTACTACCTTTTCATCGCTAGGACAGCAGCAATTCCAGGTCTTCAGAGCGCAGGTCTCGAATCATGCTGTTCTCGGCACCGATGATTGCGGCGGCAAGGTCGCGCTTAGTTTTCTGCAACTCCAGGACTTTCTCCTCAACGGTGTCGCGGGCAATCAGTCGATAGGTGAAAATGGGCCGAGTCTGTCCAATGCGATGCGCGCGGTCTACGGCCTGAGCTTCAAGCGCGGGGTTCCACCAAGGATCGAGAATGAATACATACTCGGCGGCGGTGAGATTCAAGCCCAGACCCCCGCCTTCAGACTGACGAGGAAGAGCCGGCAGTCTTTATCGTTCTGGAAGCGCTCCACTGGGTCTGGCGGTCACGGGTGGCGCCGTCTAGGTATTCGTAAAAGCTTACCGTCCTGATTCAGGCGAGTTCGGAGAATCTTCAGCAAGCTGGTGAACTGCGAGAACACCAGCGGAAGTAGGTTGTCCGCTTTGTTCAATGGCCGCAGGAAGCAACGTCCCGTGCGCGCCACCAAGGGCATGAGCATCCCGGCTAATGCAAGCGAGAGCCGAGGGGCTTCGGGGATCGGCAGATAAGTTCCCGCATAGCCGTAGCTATACGATTGACCTCCCGGCAGAGCGGACAGAATTTCGCGATCCTCTGACAGCGGGAGCTGGGCGTATCCGGCCTTGGCTCATGGAAAGAACTTTGGGTCGCGAGAAACTGCCGTTGGCGTTCCGGTTGCGCGATTGCAGTGAGAGAACCAAATCGCCGCTGTACACGTTTTTCGCGACACCCACGACATACAGGACCTCCAGCTTGGACGGCCAAGCCACGCGATCTCGAGGCCGGAAAGACCTCACCCAGTTGTTTCCGCCAGTCCGGTGGTTTCGGCTTTTCCGGATCCTCCGCACGATCGCAGGA
>CAVSNW010000004.1:0-188265 GCA_963729595.1 uncultured Acidobacteriota bacterium | reverse complement strand
CAAGACTTACCACCCAGGTCCCCGTTGTGCGCGTCGTTTTTATCTCACTAGTTGGCCTCGTGCTCGCTGGCCCCGTGCTCGCACAGGCCAACTCTCCATGGGAGAACGCCGTCAACGTGCTGATGACGGCCTTTACCAGCACCATCGCACGCGGACTTTCGCTTGTTGCCATTGTCGTTTCCGGACTCACTTTCGCTTTTGGGGAGGGCGGCTCGAAACGCGTCCTTGCCGGCGTGCTCTTCGGCGTTGGCATGGCCATCGCCGCCGTCAACTTCCTCGCCTGGCTCTTTCCGGCCTAGCGCCGGTCGTTTCGCAAGGAACGCTCCATGAACGCGCGCCGCATCAACCTGGTTCATCGCTCGCTCTCCCGGCCCCTCACGATTCTCGGGGCCGAGCGGAAGCTCTTCTTTTTCGCCATGTGCCTTGGTGCGGCCACCTTCAACCTTCTGGGAAGCCTGCTCGGAGGGCTGCTGATGTTCCTGCTGCTCTATGCCGTGGCCCTGTGGGCCACCCGGACCGATCCGCAGATCCTCCGCTTTTTGTTGACCGCGGCGAAGATCCGTCGCCGCTATGACCCCGCGAAGTTTGAGCCTGTAACGATTCGGAAGGTGGCTCGTGCTTAACCTCAGGCGTATTTTCAAGAACTACCGTGAGAGCGGCGCGCTCAACGCCTATGTAAACCTCTTCGGATTTCTCGACGAGAATACCTTTCCTCACCAAGACCGGCGACGTGGGCGTCGTGCTCGAAGTCTCGGGCGTGGACTATGAGTGTCTCGACGACGACACCATCGACGCGCTAACGAAAAGGCTCGAGTCGGCACTACGGGTCTTCGATGAGAACTACCGCGTCTACCAGTACCTGTTCAAACGCAATCACGCCGCGATCCCCCACAAACTCTACGGCAAATCCCGTCGTGGACGCGGCCATCCGCAACCGCGTCTCGTATCTGGCCGATAAAGCCGACCGGCTCTACTCCCTCTCTCTCTATTTCGTGGTTCTGCTGGAGGGATTGCGCTCCGCGGAGACACTGGCCGGCTTAGCCGCGGATTTACCGAAACATCCCAAGTCCGCGCTCGCCGACTTGCGTGCGTGGTTTTCCACCGACGGGCAGGTTGTGCGTCTCGACCGCGACCTTTCGCGCGGGCACGCCACGCTCCTACAGAAAATTCGCAGCTTTGTGGTGCAGGTCAGTGACTTTGTCGCCGTGCGTGCGCTTCCGAAACAGGAAGCCTTCCGCGTCCTGAAACGCACGTTGAATTTCGCGCCGCAGAAGATCGAGCACGCCCGGCTTCTGCACGACACGTTCCTCGATTGTTCCCTCTGCGAATCCGAACTCGAATGTCATCGCGACCACCTTCGTATCGGAGACGACTATGTCAAGGTGCTCACACTCAAGGAGCCTTCCGCGCAAAGTTTCCCACTGATCTTCCGCAAGCTCCTGGAAGTCCCGGCCAACTTCCACGTCGTCACCGAATGGAAGAAGGAGGACCCCGGCAAAACGCGCCGCACCATTCAGAGCAAGCGCCGTCACTTTCACAACACTAAACGCTCGTTCATGAGCCAGGTCAATCTTAACGACGCGGCGCCCCAAGACGTCCTCCTCGACGACTCGAAGGAGTCCCAGGTCCGCGAACTGGGCGAGGGCATCGCGCGAAATGGAGCTGCGCGGAAACTATTTTGGGCAGTTTTCGCTCACCATAGTGATCTACGACGAAGACCTGTCGAAGGTGGACCGCGCGTGCGCCGAGTTCTACAAAGTGTTCAGCGTTCACGACGCGCAGCTCTATGAAGAACGCTACAACCTCCTGAACGCCTTCCTCGCTGCGGTGCCCGGCAATTCCGTCTTCAATTTCCGTACCCTCTACCTGCTTAACACCAACTATGCCGACTATTCGTTTCTGTTTACGCTGCATCAGGGTGAGACCCGGAACGCCCATCTCCGCCAGGAATATCTCGCGGTTCTCGAAACCTGCCACAGCACGCCGTACTTCCTGAACCTCCATTACAAGGATGTGGCCCACACCCTTCCTCCTCGGCCGCACAGGATCGGGCAAGTCGTTTACGCTCAGCTTCCTCATTGCCAACCTCCAGAAATACGCTCCGCATACCTTCATCTTCGATCTGGGCGGAGGTTTCGAGAGCCTCACGCATCTCTTCGGCGGCTCTTATGTCAACGTCGGCGTCGCCTCCGAAAGTTTTCGCATCAATCCGTTTTCTCTCGCGCCCACCAAGGAGAACTTCGATTTCCTGGCGCTCTTTGTCCGCGTGCTGCTCGAATCCAGCGGGAAGTTTTCCTGCGATCCCATCGCCGAGCGGGAACTGTATTTGCAGATTGAAAATCTGTATGTCCTTGATCCTGCGCTGCGCACGCTGGGCGTGCTCGCCAATATGCTCCCTCGTGCGCTCTCCGATCGATTGACCCGCTGGACCGGAGGCGGGCAGTTCGGATTTCTCTTCGACCATCCGGAGGACACCCTTTCCTTCGCGCGCTTCCAGTGCTTCGACTTCCAGCGCATGGCGCAATACCCGGAACTGCTCGAACCGCTGCTCTTCTACGTTCTGCATCGTGCGAATGCGGTGATTGGCGACCGGCAAATCTCCTCCGTCTTCAAGGCCTTCTTCATCGACGAGGCCTGGGTGTTCCTTAGGAATCCCAGCATCCAGCGTTACGTGGTCGAAGCGCTCAAAACCTGGCGCAAGCACAACGCCGCCATGATTCTCTCGACGCAGTCGCTTGACGACCTGCGCAAGTCCGACATCCTCGACGTGATCCTAGAGAGCTGCTCCACCAAAATCTTTCTCGCGAATCCCGGCATGGACCGCGACCTCTACCGCCAGAAGTTTCACCTGAACGAAACCGAAGTGGAATTGATTGCCGGGCTCGTGCCCAAGCATCAGTTCCTCATCAAGACCCCGGAACTCGCCAAGGTCGCAAATCTGCACGTCGACGCGAAGAGCTACTGGCTCTACACCAACGACCCGTACGACAACCGCAAGCGGAAGGAAGCGTTCGACGCCCACGGGTTTGAGAAGGGACTGGATGTTCTGGCGGGAGTCGAGACGTGACCGCGGCGCTGGCCATACTGGCGGAGCGATCGGGAGTGAGTCCGGCGCTGGTGTCGCTCGCCCTCGCTGCGGTGTCCACGCTTTTCGTGCTCTTGGTCCAGTCCGTCGTTGGTTGGTTTGAATACCGAAATCCCAAGTGAACTACGTTTCACAACAAAAGGAGAAACACCCATGCCGTCTGTCCTGAATGCCACTCGAATCCGCTTCTTTCTGATGGTGCTCTTGCTCCTCGGAGTCTCCTTCGTGGCGAGCGCCGCCGGCGACGGCGCTCGCGTCGTGAAGTACAGCAAGGAGGATGTTGTTCCGGTCCACGCCAAGCTGCGCTTTTCCACGCTCATCGTGCTGCCCGAGGACGAAGAGATTCTCGATTTCACAACCGGCGACCGCGAATTCTGGATCATCAACGGCTCCCACAACCTCTGCTACGTGCATCCGGCCCAGGCCGGCATCCGCAGCAACCTCAACCTCATCACCGCAAGCGGCCACGTCTATTCTTTCCTCCTCACGGAAATCAGCTCCGAGCCGAATACGCAAACCGACTTGAAACTCTTCGTCGAACCGAAGGAAGGATCGACATCGAGCGTGGCCTCGCGCGGCTACGTCCGAGCTGCCGACGCTGAGGCCTACCGGAAAGAACTGGAATTCCTTCGCGTCCAGGCCGCCGAACAAATTCGGGCTGCGGAAGCGCATGCGGCCGACGAAATCAACCAGTTCCGCTCGGCCCTACGCCACGAAACTCCGTTTCGACTACGCGCTGGACCCGAAGGCTTCCCGCGAGCCGTTTCTCGTCACCGCCCTCTATCACGACGACTCCTTCACCTACATCCGGTGTGACGCACGCGAAAAGCCCGCGCTCTATGAAATCAAGGATGGCAAACCGAATCTCATCTCCTTCCAGGTTGAGAACGGCGTCTATATCGCTCCTAAAATCCTCGACGCCGGCTATCTCGCCGTTGGTAAGAAGAAGCTGAACTTCACGCGGCAACCAGCCGCCAAGTGAGCCCCCATGACTTCGCCTGCTCCCATTCAAGACAAAGCGCCGAAACCCGCAGGTCTTCTTCCGAAGAACGTTCAATCCTGGCTTCTCGTGACCCTCGCCCTGCTCATGGTGCTCATCATGTGGGCCACTGGCGGAAAGAAAGCCACCGCTCCTGCGCGGGCTCTTCCCTCCGGGCCGGCCGTGCAAGCGCCGCTCGAAGTGAACGAAGCCAAGATCGTCGAGATGCAGAAGCGCATCCAGGAGCTCCAGCGGCAACAGAACGCCGCCGAGAGTGCGCTCGCGCAACAGACTCGCGCGCTCACCGGCGCAGAGCCGCAAACCGGTCCCGGGGTTGTCGGCAATGGCGGAGTTCCCCCTGAACGAGCCGAAGATGCGATTCGGGCCGAACGGAAAAAACGCGACTATCTCTCGCTCTTCGCCTCGAACGTTGCCCTGAGCTACCGCAAGAATTCAGTTCCGCCCTCTACGCATGAAAGCGAGTTGAACCCACCCGCTGCCCCCGTTGCGGTGCAATCCACTGCCGGGCAGTTCGCAGAATTTCTGAAGCCGCTGCAACCTCCCGCGCTTCCGGCGGCGTCGGCTCCGGCGCGACAAGAGTCCGCTGCGGAGAGTGACCGAAAGGAGGAACCAGCAAAACCTGTCGCCGCACCAGCCACGGCGACGGGAAAAACCTACGTCCTGTTCGAAGGAACCATATTGGAAACCGTCTTGATCAACCGGCTCGACGGGCAATTCTCGGGCCCGGTTGAATGCCTTCTCGCCAATGACGTCTATTCCCATGACCGCCAGCATCTCCTGATTCCGGGGGGCTCGAAGCTCCTCGGAGAGACTCGAAGGGTTCAGAGTCTTGGCCAGACTCGGCTCGCCGTTTCCTTTCACCGCCTGGTCATGCCCGACGGCTACTCCGCGAGCCTCGATCATTTTCAAGGGCTCAATCAGGTCGGCGACGCCGGCCTCCGCGACCAGGTCAACAATCACTACCTACGGATCTTCGGCGGTTCGCTGGCGGTTGGCGCGATCGGCGCTGTGGCCGAAGCCGGTACGGCTGGAGCTCTTACCGCTTCCAGCGGAGACCTCGTGCGCCAGGGATTCGCGCAAAGCATGGGGCAATCCTCCGCGCAAATCCTGGAGAAATTCCTGAACGTGCTTCCGACCGTCACCATCCGCGAGGGGCACCGGGTCAAAGTCTACCTGTCGGGCGATCTCGCGCTCCCCGACTACGCAAGTCACACCATGCCTTCGAACCTGTGAAGGCGGAAAGAAGGAAGTCAGTGCGCAAGAAAATTCTCGTTGTCGCTCTTCTGATGGGTCTCGCCGTTGGCTCCACCTCCGCGCAGTTCGGCGGGATCGTCTACGATCCGACGAACTATGCCAATGCTCTCCTTCGCTACAACCAGCTTGTGCAGCAACTCCTGCAACTTCAACAGACTTATCAACAGATCGTCAATCAGTACAACTTGGCCCTTCGGATGGCCCAAAACCTCCAGAACATGCCGGCCCGCTATCAGGCGCTTTTCTCGCAATGGAGAAACGGCATCGCCCTCGACACGTATGGAAATACCGGAGCATGGGTCACCGCCATCAACACCGGAGCACCGGGCGATGGCTATCAGCTCGCCACCACGCAACTGGTGCCGTACAGACCAGCCTATCTCGCTTCCATGGACCCGTATGAGCTGTCCCGCGTAAAGTCGCAGTACGCCTCCGTCGAACTCGCCGACGGTGCCAACGTCACCGCGATCGGCACTATCGGTGCGATCCGGGAAAACGCTCTCGATATCCAGAACCAGATAGCGAATCTCGAAAACGATTCCCTTTCAGGCGACCCGGATCTCAACACCGAAGTTTCCGTCCTGAACAAGATCAATGCCGCGAACATGCTCACCCTGCGCTCTGTTCAGGATTCCAACAAGCTCCTGGCCTCGCTGCTCGAAGTTCAAACCATCGCCGCCAAGCAGCAACGCGAGGCGACCACTAATGCAATCAATGCCGACATCCAACGCCAGGCCACCCTCGCCGGGAACCTCGCCATGGTGACCGGCACCCTGACCGATTCTCTCCAAAACTTCCGCATGCCGTAGTCCGTTTTGTCCGAACCCATTCGCCGAAGGAGCCGATTCCTCCCATGCAAACCGATTACCTTCAGTTCATCTTCAAGGCCATCCACGATCTGCTCACCGCAAACCTCGGCTTCTTCGACGCTATGGGCCAGAACCTCTTCCGCATGTTCGCGACCATTTTGATTGTCTGGTATGGAGTGAAATCCGCACTTGCCGCCGTCGGCGGCAAGCAGCCCTTTCATTTCGACAACTTCGCCACTTTGCTCCTCACCATCAGCTTCGGCTTTGCGATGGTCAACTACTACAGCACCCCGATCCCCGGCGTTGGCACTAGCTTTCACAACCTCGTCACCGATGAATCGCAGTTTCTCGCCGCGCGGATCGATCAAACGCAGCTCCAAGTAGTCATGGAACGCGTGAACGACTATGAGTCCCGCATCGATTCCCCCGGCGTTACCGACCTCCGTGGCACCCTCCTCTATACGCTCGTCATCGTTCTTCTCGCCGCGGCCCAGGCTGTCGCCATTGTGGTCATCGCCTACGGCTTCCTCGCCACCGCGGTCTGCGTTCTCGTCGGCCCGGTCTTCGTCCCTTTTTTCATCGTTCCGAAGTTTGAATGGCTTTTCTGGGGTTGGTTCCGCTGTTTCCTGCAATACGCCTTTTACCAGGTGATCGCGGCGGCCGTGGTCTTTGTCATCGCCAACCTCATTCTCGGCATCTTGCAGCTCCAGCCGACCGGCGCCGTCTCGACCGTGGCGCTCGTCGAAGAATTTCCGGTCCTCTTGATTACCTTTCTCGCCTCCATCTATGCACTCCTGAAGATTCCCGCCTTCACCAACCATATCTTCAGCGGCACTGCGGGCGGTTCTACCGCCGCCCTGCTCACCGGATGGCGCTCATGAGCAACGAGCGGAGCTTTCACGACGCGAAGCGCCTCTACCTCGAAACCTACGGAGACCCCATGGTGACGAACACGTATCTCAAGATCGCCTTGGCGCTCCTTGCCCTCGTCTGCGTCGCTCTCGCGCTCATCGACCTACGTACCATCCGCACGTTTCAAAACTTCCGCCCCCTCGTCATCCGCATCGACGACCTCGGCCGCGCCGAAGCCATCAACTACCACAACTTCGAATACCAGCCCCAGGACGCCGAAACCAAATACTTTCTCTCGCAGTTCACCAAGCTCTACTACCGCCGCAACCGCTACACCATCCAGGACGATTTCGCGAAGTCCTTGTACTTTCTCGACGGCAAGCTGGCGAACGGGATTCTCGACGCATATCGCAAGGACGACATCGTGCGGAAATTCCTCACCAACACCTCCGCGTCCGAAATCGATGTCGATGTCAAAAAGGTTGCACTGGAGGAGTTGCAGACGCCTCCGTTTCGCGCGCGCGTGGACTTCTATCTCGTCTATTACTCCCCCGCCGATCACACCGAACTCAAGCGTGACCTCTACACCGCGAATTTCGTTTTTGTTTTCCAGTCGCACGTGCCCAATGAACTCATCCCCATCAATCCCCTGGGGCTGACCATTTCCTATTTCCGCGAAGATCAGGCGTTCCAATGAACGCTTCACAAAAATCGCACAGCAAAGGAGTCGTGGCCGCCCGCTCCTCCCCTGAAGCACCTCCTCTTAATTCCGAAGCGAATACCACTACCCGGATAGGTCCCACATGATTGCCAACGCCCTCCTCCTCACCATCGCCATCCTGCTCGCGTACGGTTTCTGGCTCCTCGATCAATTGAAATTCATGGCGCGCTACCGAGCCGTCCTTTTTCATTCCTATGGCGTCGTGCTTCTGCTCGCTCTGGGAGTCCTCTTTCTGAATGTCTTTGGCGCGGCGCTGCTGCTGCAACGGAAATTCTTCTTGAAGGACACTGGCCGCAAGCTGTCGCACCTCGACCGCCAGTTCCAGGTCCGTCAGATCGAAATGCCCGTGCCCGAGGAAAACCAGGAGGCGCCCAGCGATGTCGCGTGACCCATTTTCCTCCGACCCGAGGGATAAACACGAAGCGGACCGTCAACCGGCGAACGGCTCTTCGGGCGCACGCGCTACGAGAAGTTCGGGCCAGGTCGAGCGGCCCAACATGGACGTCGATTTGCGACGGCCCGTCGAGTGCGTGCCGGCAGGACGGCGCAAGCCCGAGGCACTCGATTCCGCTCGCGCACATACACTCGGCGACCGAACCTATCTCCTTCGCGAGTCCGAACTCCAGACGCTCGCCGAAGTCGGCACCTTCCGTGCTGTCGCCGCGACCGACCTTGCCCGCATCAGTTACGGCGGCGACACCCAGCGCATGGAGCGCGAAATTCGCCGTCTCAAGGAACGATCCCTGCTCTCGGAAAACACGGTTCGCGGCGGCCGCAACAAAACCATTCGTCTGTTCGCCCTCACGAAGACGGGCGCGCGTACCGTCCGGAAGTCCGGCGTCGTTCTGGAAGGGCAAGCCCTCCATCACGGGTTTGTGAAACCGCGCGAGGCAAAGCACGACGCCGATCTCTATCGTCTCTATCACGCCCAAGCCGAACGCATCGTGCAGGCTGGCGGACGTCCGACGCGCATCCTTCTCGACTTTGAATTGAAACGGAATCTCAACCGCGATCTGGCAGCCATTCCGGCAGAAGAGTTGACGGATGACGCCCGCGAACGGATTGCGGAGCGGCATGGGCTCGCCGTTGTTAACGGCAAGATTCCCGTCCCGGATTTGCGCGTGGAATACGACACCGCGGAGATGGAGCACAAGCATCTCGACCTGGAACTCGCTACGCGCAACTATCGGCCAGGCGCGCTCGCCGAAAAAGCCAAAGCAGGATTTTCCCTCTACGCCTTGCGCGAAGACGCTTCACGACTTCGCCGCGTCCTCGACACGCACGAAATCACCGCGGAGATTCTATCGCTATGAATGTCCCGCAATACCGTCTCGACGCACTCCAGGCTCTCGGCTTCTCCGAAAGCGAGGCGCGTTTTGTCTACCTGGTGGCTACGCATTCGGGATACTTCGTCGCGCGCCAATTTCTTGGGTTTACCGGCTCGCATTGGGGGAAGCGCACCACGTTGTTTTGGAACAAATTGCAGTCGAGCCAGTTTGCCCGGACCTATCGCTTTGAGTACGGCGGCACCGTCTACCACCTGTTCGCCCGGAGGGTCTACCGGCAGATCGGCCACGAGCACCTTCGCAACCGCCGAGACCACGAGTTTGAATATGTCAGCGCGCGCATTGCCATCCTCGACTTTGTGCTCGGCAATCTCCACAACGAGTACCTTGAAACCGAACCGGATAAGGTCGCGTATTTTTGCTCGGAATGGAAGGTTCCTGTTGCGTCCCTGCCTTCCAAAACGTACGGCGGGCGCCACACCCCCAAGCCCACCGTGCGCTACTTCGTGGACCGCTATCCCATGTTCTTCTCCCCAGAGGCCGCAATGTCGCGCATCGTGACGTTCACCTACATTCAAGGTCCGGAAGCAAATCTCGCGGGATTCGTCTATCATTTGCAAACCTACCTCCCGCTGTTTCGGGAACTTTCCGAATTCCGTTTTGTGTTCCTGGCTCGCGTCGACGCGCTCTTCGTCAAAGCGTCGGAACTCTTCCGCGACCTCGTCACGATTCCGCTCCAATCGAATCCCGCCGAAGACCTGCTCCGCTACTTCGCCATTCGGAAAGCGTGGGATTTGGCGAAGTACACCTCTGTCACCGAAGGCGATTTGATCTTCCGGAATCTCGCGAAGGAGCGCTTCCGTGGACGGCGTTTCGAGCACTCCTATCGTGCCTGGAAAGTGGGGCGGATGTCGGACGCCCAGATACGCGAAGACCTGCGTGGCAGCGACAAACCCCATGCCGTCCATTTTGAAACCAAGGTTCTCGCGGCCATCGAGGCTGCCGATCCGCAGCCGGAGCAAACCCGGTGAAGACCGTAAATCTGACACTCTGCAAGCTCTCCTGTACCCAAATTGTCACCTTGTGGCAGCGCATGTCTCGGAAAACGACGCAGATACCCGAACCGAAATTCAAAAGCAGAGCGGTGGGAAAACTACAAAAACGGGCGGGAGCGACCCCACTTTTTGGGCTTTCAGCCGCCCAAAAAGTCTTCGGGGTCGCTCCCGCCCTGCGGCACCTCGTTCGGTGCCGGTAGTTTTCCGACCGGAAGAAGTTTTGAAACTCAATTCCTAGGAGGCAACCATGTCGATCGTTAAGAAGGCGCCGGCCATCGTCACCCGTGAAGTGCGCATTGAGGAACCCGTCAGCACGCTGCTCGATGACTACGCGCAATTCATCGAGAGCAACGCGGATCACGTCGTCAATGCCGTGCTCAAGAAAACCCTTTGGCGCGACCAGGACTATCGCAAATGGCGCGAGTCGCGCAGAACACGCACGGGCGAATCGGCGGGCGCAGCAATCGAGCAGGGAGGCAAATGATGCATCGCAAAATTCTCGCATTCCGGCACTTTGTCGCCGCGATGCTGGCGATGATGACGGGAGCGGTCCTTTTCTATGCTCGGCCCTTCCCCGAAGACCAGGTCTTTCTCCGCGTCATTGCCAACCGCGCGCCGCACGCCTTCCTGAGCTTTCGCTACCTATATAATGTCTGTCTTTTCACGACCCCGTACATCGCGTTCCTCAGTGTTCTTTCGGCGCTGTATGTCGGCACGCTCAAGTTCCGTCCCCGAATCGTTGCGGGACACCTTCCTCGGTATCCCAATCCCAGCGAGCGCGACAACCTGTTTGTCGTTGTCGGTGAAGTGCATAACCCTCGCCGGCTTGGTCCGCCCGAGACCCCGCACTGGCTCGAAATTCCCGAGCGTGGTTTGTTCACGGGGATTGCGATCATAGGCGCCGTGGGGAGTGGTAAGTCGTCAAGCTGCATGTACCCGTATGCCGAGCAGATCCTCGCGTTCAAAGCGCATGACTCTGAGCAACGTATCGGTGGAATTATTCTGGAGGTGAAAGGGGACTTCTGCCGCAAAGTAAAACAGATCCTGGACCGTCACGGACGCGGCGATGACTACATCGAAATTAGCCTCGACTCCGAATACCGCTATAACCCGCTCCACAACGATCTCGACGCCTACGCCCTAGCCTTCAATATCGCATCCTTATTAAACAATCTTTTCGGACGAGGGAAAGAACCCTTCTGGCAACAGGCGTACACCAATCTCGTCAAGTTCATCATCCTTCTGCACAAGGTCGCCTACGACTACGTCACGCTCTTCGACGTATATGAGTGCGCCATCTCGCCGCCGCTTCTCGAACAGAGGATCGAGGAAGCGGAAGAAATCGTTATGGGTCGACATTATGTGGCAGTCACCACCGAAGTGTTTTCGAAGCGCGCAGCGGACCTCGCCGGACTCGGCTTCCGATACCTGGAAAGTGAGAGCCGCCACGTCGCCGAAGCGACGCCCGAATTGCGAGAGTTGCTGCGCACGAAAGGCATTTCTTTCGAACCCCGCAGCATTCTGGATCCGGCCTACGCCGATCCCGACAAACTCGCGCAGCTCGAAGCCGTAAAGCGCTGGTTCAACGAGGATTGGAAACGCATCGAGTCCAAGCTCCGCACTTCGATCGTCGAGGGCATTTCCGTCTTTCTTTCTTTGTTTGACGACAATCCGAGAGTGAAAAGGGTCTTCTGCCCGCCGAAGGAGTGCTACGACCAGCAAGCAAACGCGAACGGAAGACTCGGCAAACCGCTGCCTTCCTTCTCATGGCTGATAGAGGCTGGAAGAGTATGCGGACTGAATTTCCCCATCGGCATGAATCCCGGACTCGCCAAAGCCATCGGGGTCATGATGAAGCTCGACTTCGAACGCGCCGTGCTGAATCGCGTGCCGCAAATCGAAGCCCATCCCGAGAAATATTTCCGCCAGGTTCTCTTCCTCTGCGACGAATACCAGCACTTCGCAACAGTGGGCGAAAGCGATCCGACAGGGGACGAAAAGTTTTTCAGTCTATCGAGACAGCCAAAGTGCATTCCCATCGTCGCGACGCAGAGCATCAGCTCCCTTCGTTCAGCGCTTTCGGGCGAAAGCTGGCGCACCCTGCTCCAGACGTTCCGGACGAAAATCTTCCTGACGCTTTCAGACGACTTTTCCGCTAAGACCGCGAGCGAGTTGTGCGGGCGCGAAGACCGTCTGAAGGTCAGCTACAACCTGTCTGAAAGCGGACACGATGCCCGCGTCAGTCTGCTCACCGGTAACGCATTATCCCATCGCGCCAACATCACTGCTTCCAAAAGCTACAACACACAGAAGGACTTTCGTTTCGACACCAAGACGTTCATGGAACTCCGCAACGCGCAGTCCGTCACCGTCGCGTATGACGGCCTGAATCCTATTCCGCCCTTGTTCTGCTACCTGAAGCCTTACTACAACGATCCCAACAAGTCGTATTTCCGGCAGCTAGAAGACGGTGAACTCTGATGCGCGGTTTTGAAACCATACTGCCGTTCCTGCGCCCCATCGAACACCTCATCCTCGACGACTCCATCAGCGAAGTAATGGTCAATGGCCCCGATCGCGTCTTCATTGAGCGCAACGGCTTCGTTCAGGAGATTCCCGGAATCTCCCTCGGCGAACGGACTCTGACTGTCGCCGTCAAGAACATTGCGCGCCGTCTCGGCGACGACATCTCAGAGGCGAAACCCATTCTCGATTCCAGGCTTCCGGACGGGAGCCGCGTTGCCGCTGTCATTCCACCGTGCAGCCTAAACGGTGTGACGCTGACCATCCGCAAATTCAATTCCCGGCACTTCGAGATGGACGATTTAATCCGTAGCGGCATGCTCGACAGGGCTCTTGCGAACCGACTCGAGGACTACATCCTCCATCGCCGCAATCTCTTGTTATCCGGCGGAACAAGTTCGGGAAAAACTACGTTATTAAGCGCACTCGGAAAGTTCATTCCGGCAGACGAGCGACTCCTACTCATCGAAGACACCGCCGAAATCCAACTAGCGCACACAAATCTAGTCCGGTTTGAAGCGCGCCGCGAACAGAACGACGCCCCGGCCGTGTCCATTCGCGATCTCCTGAAGGCCGCCTTGCGGCATCGCCCCGATCGAATTCTGCTGGGCGAAGTCCGGGGTGGGGAGGCCTTCGACCTTTTGCAGCTTCTGAACACGGGCCATTCGGGCTCCATCTCGACGATCCATGCCAGTTCCGCGAAGCAGGGATTATCTCGCTTCACGAGCTGTGTTCTCCAGAGCGGCGTTGAGCTACCGTACCGCGCCGTTAAAGCTAATATCGGCGATTCGTTAAACGTGGTGATTCAAATCGAACGCCGTCCCGGTTGCCGTTTCATTTCTGAAGTGCTTGAAATCAACAGCTACGATCCCGATGCCGACCTGTTCGGCTTCTGTGCGGTTTACGTTGCCCCGAGAGAACACGCATGACGCAAAACGAATGCATTCACCCCACGGCTCCTTTCCGCCTCGGAATATGTCCTCGCCCTACACCGTCCCGGAGACCGAGTTGCGTTACTCCTTCGGAACCGCGCTCGCGGCCAAACCATGCAACGGATACTAGCCGCGGAAGCTGTCGTCATCCCTCCTTTTCAGGATTGGCTTAGGAAACGAAACGAAAGTGGTGCCGACATTTTTCTAGGAATGAATCCTCTCCGGCATAACAGTTGCGCGCGAACCAAGGAATGCATTCTGGAGATTCGCCACGTCTATCTCGATCTCGACGAGGATGGTCCCACGTCGCTCCATGCCATTCGAACGACGGGAGAAGTTCCCGTTCCGAATTTCGTGCTCGACACGTCTCGCGAAAAGAATCAGGTCGTGTGGTGCGTGGACGGTCTCGACCAGGCGCAGGCCGAATCGTTGCTTCGCTCGGTGGCCACACAGTTTCGTGGTGACCCCGCCGCGACCGACATATCCCGCGTGCTTCGCGTACCCGGATTCAGAAACTGGAAATACAACGAACGATTCCTCGTTCGTGCGATTCAGCAGACGGACCAGATCTACCAACGCCGCAACTTCGTGGTACACGAAGATTCTCCCGACCGCACACGCCATCTTAACGAGGCACAGGAGCACGCGCGGCGCATGCCGTTCGGACACCGGAGTCAGTCCGAAGCGGATTGGGCTTATGCCAAACGTGCCCTTGCTCGAGGCGACGATCCGGAAGAAATCATCCACCGCATTGCCGATTACCGGAGGCAGGACAAGGCCGATCCAACTGATTACGCACGCCGCACGGTTACCAAGGCCCAGGCTGAACTCCGATCAAGCATCCGATCGGACGAGAGGAGCGAGCCTGCGGGCAAAGACGAAACTCATGAACAGGACGCAGGAGTGTGCAGGCACTGGTAGCCAGAATCCCAACGACCCTTTTGAATGATCGGAGGTCCCATGTCACACAGCGAACGCGCCATCGGAATCACACCTGGTGGCACGCTGCCGGACGGACAATCAAAGTTCACTGACAACGCCGGCGCTCCGTTACATCGCAGACCGAGTCCGTCCTCGTCGCAAGACAGCGACACCGAAAGATTGACAGTCTATGAATTCATCGACAGTCGTGAACTGGCACGTCGTCTGACGGTTCCTGCTTCCTGGATCCGGGACCAGGTTCGTGCCAGATCTGAAGACCCTCTCCCACATGTGAATTTGGGAAAGTATGTGCGTTTTCTCTGGGGCAGCCCTGCGCTTGAACTGTGGATACGCCGTCGTATAGTGGTGGGGAACAACAGGCGCCTGGGACGGACTCAACGAAAGGAGCAGGAATGAAGAGAGCCCGTCAGACACAGGCTGGATGTGTATTTCGAAAGGGAAGGTTTTGGTATGTCCGGTATCGTGAGCCCGTAGTGCTTGAAGACGGAACCGTACGGCAGGTTCACAGGTCCCGCAAACTCACGAAGGCAACCGGGCCATACCAAACAAAGCGTGCTGCCGAAGGATTGGCCGAAAAGATGTTACGGCCGCTCAACGACGGCGTGCTGGTCCCGGAGAGCACGATGACCTTGAACCGATTCATACAGACCGTGTATTTCCCCTACGCGGAACGTCAGAAGCGTCGGTCCACGTTCATCGGCTATCGCAACATGTGGAAGCGTTACATAAAACCGGATGGAGACAGGGCGCTGCGAGAATTCCGCACCTTCGAATGCGAGCAGATGTTGACGTCGATTGCTCGCAACCACGATTTGTGCCGTTCGACGCTCGCCCACATCAAACACTTCCTCGGTGGCGCATTTCGCTATGCCCGCCGGCAAGGTGTGCTCGATTCTCCGAACCCCATGCGGGAAGTGGAGATTCCCAGAGCGCGCCCGGCAGGCGAAACGCATGCGTACTCGCTTGAGGAAGAGGTTCAGATGCTGGCAATTCTTCCCGAACCCGCCGCGACAATCGTCGCGGTGGCGGCGTTCACGGGTGCCCGCAAGGGTGAAATCCGTGGATTCCTTTGGCAGAGCTACGACGGTTACACCATCGAGGTAAAGCAGTCCGTATGGCGGAACCAGGTGGGCGAACCAAAGAGGGAGAAGAGTAAAGGAACCATTCCGGTGATTGCACAGTTAAAGCTTTACCTCGACAGGCGTCGAGCTTCGTTGGGTAATCCCTCGCAGGGACTTATTTTTCGAAATCTCTGGGGGAACCCGTTGAATCTCGACCTGCTGGTGAGACAAGTGATTCGACCCGCACTCGAAGCGGAGAAGATTCCCTGGTACGGCTGGCACGCTTTTCGGCGCGGGCTGGCTACGAATCTTCACCGGCTCGGCGTTTCCGACAAAGTCATTCAGCAGATTCTGCGTCACGCGAATGTGACCACCACGATCAACATTTACGTGAAGATGGTCACGCAGGATGCGGAAGAAGCGATGAAAAAGTTGGAGTCGAAGTGTTCCCTAGTTGTTCCCCAAACTGTTCCCCAATTGACGTACCAAGGAGCAGAATCGGGCACAAAAGTCGGGAATGAGAATGCGCGTAACACCTTGACGCTAGAAGCAGTTAGGGGAAATCTGGCGGAGAGGGGGGGATTCGAACCCCCGGTAGGAGTTTTGGCCCCTACAACGGTTTAGCAAACCGCCGCATTCAGCCGCTCTGCCACCTCTCCGCGGCGTGCTTTCAATAGCTTAGCACATCTGCCCTCGTTAATTTGGTGCACAGACTCTCATGGCATCCAAAGTCGTCTCCATCCACTTCATGGCCGCGAGCACTGGTCAAAAACCTTGATGTAGCGATCCTTGGTCACGTGCGCTTTTGCATGCCGCAGGACACGCTGGGCCGGTAGCCGAGACCGGTAGAGACTTACTCGACAGCTCTAGCGATGTGCCCGACGTAGTTCGGGTCGATATCGACGGAAAGCCGCGTGAGATTGAGATAAAAGAAGTTGAGAGCCGTTCCGCCCTTGAGGACAAGCTTTCCTCGGAGATAGGTATGTTTGTGGAATTCGGTTAGCAGCTCGCGGAGGCGGAGAACCTTCTCAAGATTTTCAGCGGGAAAGCGTGTGTTCGTGGCGAGTTCGCGTGACTTGTGCGGGTGTGAATTTCATGTTTGCACGGAACTCGTCCGCGAAGGTGAGAGCGTCTCAGGCACCATGAGTTTCCACGTAGGGACCCAGCGTTGACCGGGACGTTTGTCGGCGAGGTAAACCACACCGCGCGGAAGTTTGTGGAGAAAACGGTCACGGGCCTTTCCACGAAAAAAGAGTTTGTCCGCATGGCGATCGAGAAGGAAGCCTAGGCGCGAATAGAGCCATGGACTGCGGAGCAGTTTGAGGTAGGCAAGGGCCGCTTCGAAATCAAACGAAGGAAACATGGCGAGAGACTTGTCGAGTTCTTCGACGCCTCCACTGTAGTCGAGAAAGAACAGGCAGTCGACGAAGGATCGCTCGCGTCCGGTAAGCAGGACATTTTCGGCGCCCCGTTCGGTCTGAAAAAGGCGATGAGCTGGGGCGAGTGATGGACGCGGGGGGACGACACTGTGGTACGTGACGCCGTCAAAGACTACATCCTTGCGGGGGCGAGCCGAGAAATAGTAGACGGTTTGAAAAGTCTGGTTGGCGAGCCCGCGGAATTCGAGCGCGGAATGGAGGGCAACGACGGCGTCGTCCCGGAGCGCGGATGGCACACGATAGCGATTCAGGGGAGCTGCGGTGAGGGTTCCGGCGTAGACTCCGTTGGCTATTTGCTGGACGCGGCCCTGTCTTTTGAGACGCTGGAGCAGATTCAGAAGGGAGCGATTTCGCTCATCCTTATTATAGAGCTTACGCGCCTCGTCGAGCGTAAAGAGGGGCGCGGCTTGAGCAAATTGGGTAAAGGGTAGGCGCATTTGTGATTCTCATGTACAACAATATTAGCATATTAAAAGTAGTTGTTTATGTCTATATGTGAGAATAACGGTGACAATAATTCTCACATATAAACATAAACGCATACTTACAGTGAGTATAATGTTAATTGTATGAGAATTTAGCCACTACGGAAAGTGGCGGTTGAATTTCAACTGACGCCATCAAATTTCGGGCTCGAGCAGCGCCCACTGAAGGAAACTGTGTGGAAGCACCCTTCGGTTCGCTACTGAAGTGCCGGGGAATCTGTCAGCCTCTTGCGACGCGAAAAGTTACTTGACAGTCGGTTTAGATTAATTTCTGAGCAATCGCGATCAACAGTCAATGAAGTTGCTTGGTAGTGATTTGACTTCTGGCCCGCTAGCTTCCGAGTAGCCGTCAGGACCTGGGTTCAACCTCCAGCTTTCCACAATGGATTAAGTTCGGCTCATCGTTTCATCACTCGTCACTCGGCCATCTGCAGTGTTTGTTCTCCGATCTTCCCCGAATAAATGATGAATTTGAACGGGTCCGTATTCTGATAATTTTCCATCAGCTTGAGGTAGACGAGCCGTTTGGCGTTAGCCACGGAAGTGCTGTGCTCGAATCTGCTTCCGGACGATTCCAGCAGCGAGGCGGCCAGTTCGTATTTGCCGTCCGCGGCCAGGCGCTCCGCGGTCCTGACCAGTTGCTTTTCCGACAGACCGAGGTAGTCAACCAAGAGTTCTGCGCGGTCGGCCCGCCCCAGATGGTCGAGACCTTGCAGGTCCGGCTGCCAATAGCCGACGTTCTGGTCGTATAGTCGGTCAATAACGTGTTCGCGCAAGATAAGGTATGGCTGATACACGTCAGGCTGGCCACCGAGCAGATTCGGAGGAATCAAGTTCGCCTGGTGAAGCGCGGCGCGTTCATCACCTCGACGAATCGCGCTCATTACCTGCTCGCGCAGCCACACCAGGTCCGTTTTGAGCTGCGCCAGCATGGCGGCGGAGGCGAAATTCCGGGTGAGCGGCTCGTGGCCGTGCAGCAAGTGCTGGGGATGCTTCTCAACAACAACGTCAATCGCGTCGAGCAGTCCCTGAAAATCGCCTTCCTCCACAAAGGGTGCGCCAAGATACGGCATGATGAAATCTCCCACGAACATCACACCCTGATCCGGTAGATGGATGAACATGGCGTCGTGAGTTTCTCCCCCGTGCACAGGAATTAGCTCGATGCGCGTCCCCCCAATCTTCAAGTCCGTGCGGGCGTCGATCGTCACATCCGGCTTGAAGCTGCGTACGTCGTCGAGACTGAAGCGTTCACCGAAAAATTGCTTACCAAAAATCCCCGGCGCATCGACTCCGCGAGTGATTTCTTCCTGATAGTTGCTCCTGGCATAGAACTGCAAGCGCGGATTCAGGACGCGGAAATATTTGTGGCCGCCAATGTGGTCCCAGTGGGAGTGCGTAATGAAGACGGTTGTCAATTCTGGAAGGCTGGGCGCGTACGCTCGCAGCGCCTCGTACGCAACCTTGGCAGAATCTGCTCGTGTACCGGCGTCGATGCCGATCAATTGCCGCCCATCATCGGAAACCACAAAATAGTATTCCGTGAACTCGAAACCCGAGAGCGCATATACACGGCCCGGCACGATCTCGGCGATGCGCCGCGGCGAAAAGGTATGCCCCGAAGCGACGTCTTCTGAAAATGGCGTGATCAGCGTAATCGGCCTGTCAAAACCCTTGTAACCGCTCCGCCGCAGGTAGTCCTGTGCCTTGGCCTGTTCCCCGTCAGCAAGAGCCAGCTTTCCGAGGTGGTAATAGACTTCCCGCAACCAACCCGCGTGAGGGGCTTTGTCGGCGTTTTCGACGCACCAAGCTAACTCATCCTGCGCTGCCTTCCTCTCGTGGAAAAAGCTTGGAAGTTCGGTATGGACGATGCCGACGATCCAGTTCACAACGAAGACTTGCCCTCCGGAAAGCTGCTTGGCTTGATCGAGGATCGCGATCGTGTCTTTCACGTAGCTAATTCGGTGCAACAACGAGACCGAAGGTGCATGCTGGGCGCGCAACAGTCCAATGGCGCTCAGATACAACGCCTTTTGCGGATCCGTCAAGCGCGGGCCGAATTCCTTCAGCCGCGCCGAGAAGAACTCCGCGCCCTCGGCCTGCAGGTTGGCGTTCGAATACTGCGCCATCAATAGAAACAACAACTGTGGGTCTCGCGGTGGCGCGACGGTGTTGACGGCCTTCAGGTATTCGAGCTCCGGCCGACGTGAGCCGGACGACGAGTCAACTCCGGTACTTTCGGTGGAAGCCGCACCACGCAGCGAGGCCAGGAAAACCGCAAACAGCAAGACAGCCGACAAATAAATTAAGATCTTCACAGGGAGGCTCCTTTGGCTGCCTGGTTAGATGTATATACATCTATTTGGTTACGAACAATAATTACACTTGCATCCCGGCCTCCGTCATTCGAATTATCGTCTCTTCTATATTCTTCCAGCCCACATCCCCCGGGTTCCTTACGTAACTTTGTTCCGCCCGCTCCCTGTGCGGTTGAGCCATCGCCATCTGTCGCTTGCGTGCCCCCGTCAGGCCAAACAGGCGCTCCCGTCGTTCCTTTCGCGCCGGGCGCGAATCCAGCCCTGTTTCTGCAGTAGCCTCAACGTTCGCGTCAGAGACTCCAAATCCCATTAGCTCCGTAGCGGTCGGATCGTTACAGTCGTTGCCCAGGACCTTACTCAGTGGTGAGCGCTCAATTCGATTTTTTTGATGGAGGTCATCCGCAAGAGCGGTGGTTTTTTCGGCCGTGTTCTGCTTTCGCTTTATTGTATGAGTTTCAAATAGAAGACGGTAAAATCGCCCAAGCGAAGGCAGCACGTCGCGCGAAGTCTCCTCGAGATTCGCGGTATCTTGTAGAGGATTTTGGCTGCAGCCTCAACGATTTTTATAATACGACCAGGTTTTGTTTCGCAAAGGAGAATCTCCCGTGCCAGAAAATACTCCGCATCACGCGCTGAGTGACCGCGCGGCATTTCAACTCGCGAATGTCACAAAAACACCACCGCAGTATGGGGCGATTACACCCAGGTGGCTGGTGCGTTTGCTGGACTGGAAACCGCTGGAGGCGGGCACGCTGCGCGTGAACCGCGTGGTGGAAGACAAGCTGCTGGAGGTGGTGTGCGGGCAGAAGGACGAGAAGCCTCTACCGGAAAGCTATCTGGATTATGAAGAGAAACCGCGCGAATACACGTTGTGCGCGATCTCTGTGGTGCTCGATGTGCACACCCGAGTATCGGATTTGTACAGCAATCCGTACGACCAGGTGCGCGAACAGTTGCGCCTGTCTGTAGAGAACGTGAAGGAGAGGCAGGAAGGCGAGCTGATCAACAACGCGGATTACGGATTGTTGAAGAACGTCCCGGCGAGCCAGCGCATCAAGACGCGCAAGGGAGCTCCCACTCCCGACGATCTGGACGAGCTACTGACGAAAGTCTGGAAAGAGCCTTCGTTCTTCCTGGCGCATCCATCGGCGATTGCGGCGTTTGGAAGGGAGTGCACCCGGCGTGGTGTGCCTCCGCCAACAGTGACCTTGTTTGGGACGCCCTTCCTGACATGGCGCGGCATTCCACTGATTCCTACCGACAAATTGCATGTCGATGGGCAATCGAAGCCGAAGGGGACGGGCGGAAAGACCAGCATCCTGTTGCTGCGCGTGGGAGAAAAGAAGCAGGGAGTGATCGGATTGTTCCAGCCGGGTTTGCCGGGCGAACAGACACCAGGGTTGTCGGTGCGCTTCATGGGAATCAGTAACCGCGCACTGGCGTCGTACTTGATTTCGCTGTATTGCTCAGCCGCTGTGTTGGTGGATGACGCGATCGCGGCGCTCGATGACGTCGAGGTCGGACAGTATCATGACTATAAGTGAACCGGAAAAACGCGCGCCGTTGAATTCCCGGGCGGGGCAAACGGTTCCGGCGGGATTACCGGAACCGGACGTACTCGCGCGCATGGCGAACGAGTTTTTCACCGCCTTGCCGGAATTGGTTCCGCTAGCGGAAAGTGTTTTGGCTGACGCACAGCGGGGCGTGAGCGTCCCGGGTGCAGCCGCGCCGCTTGCAGGCGTTCCGGCGAATCCGGCTTTCGTTCCCACGGCAACTTTACCTTCGGAGACGCAATTGCGCGCACTGCCGGCTACGTCGGTGCTGCCACCGGTGCAGCCGCAGATCCCGGCCATACCTGGAACCGCCATTCCGGAAGTTCCTGGCGGCGTAACGGAGACGCGCTACGGAGGGGTTTCGTCGCTCTCGTTTTTAGATGAAATCCGGCCGATCTTCGCCTATCCCAAAGGAACTCCTCTGCCCATTGCGCTTCCACCACCTACCGTGAGCATTCCGGGCGAGGCGGAGTTGCAGGCACTCGCGAACAGTTTTCCGAACTCGGCGACGCCGGAGTTGACGGATTCGTTCGCGGCCCAGGGAGCACCGCAATTGCGGGGGACAACTCTACCGCGCGAGGCAGCGGATTTTTCCGTTGGCTATTCGTTCCTGGGCGAGATTAGGCAATTGGCGCCCGGAGCAACGGGAGTGGCTGCAGATCCTCTGCGCATGCACCTGCCCGCATCCCCGGGCCTGAATCTTTCTTCCCAAGCCTTTGACGTGCAAGCAATCCGGCGCGACTTCCCCATCCTGCAGGAACGTGTCCACGGGAAGCCTTTGATCTGGCTGGATAATGCTGCTACGACACAAAAGCCGCAGAGCGTGATTGACCGGCTGAGCTACTTCTACGCGCATGAGAACTCGAACATTCATCGTGCAGCGCACGAACTGGCGGCGCGCGCCACGGATGCGTATGAGAGCGCGCGGGAAAAGGTGCGGCGGTTCATCAATGCGCCGACGGTACGGGAGATTGTTTTTGTGCGAGGCGCGACCGAAGGCGTCAACCTGGTAGCCCAGAGTTGGGGACACCAGCACATTCAGAAAGACGACGAAATCGTCATCACGTGGCTCGAGCACCACGCGAACATCGTGCCGTGGCAAAGGTTATGCGCGGAAAAAGGCGCGAAGCTGCGCGTTGTGCCGGTGGACAACAGCGGACAGGTGCTGCTCGAGGAATACCAAAGACTGCTGGGGCAGAAGACGCGGCTGGTGGCGTTTGCGCAAGTTTCGAACGCCTTGGGCACGGTGACGCCCGCGCACGAGATGATCGAGATGGCCCACCGGTATGGGGCCAAGGTCTTGCTGGATGGTGCGCAAGCGGTCTCGCACATGCCGACCGATGTGCAGGCCTTCGACTGCGATTTTTACGTGTTTTCCGGGCACAAGATGTTCGCGCCCACAGGCATCGGCGTGGTGTACGGGAAGACGGATGCACTCGAGAGTTCTCCGCCATGGCAAGGCGGAGGCAACATGATCCAGGATGTGACCTTCGAAAAGACGACCTACCAGCCCCCACCCGGCCGATTTGAGGCGGGTACGGGAAACATTGCCGATGCGGTGGGATTGGGCGCGGCGATCGATTACCTCGAACGCGTGGGCATGGTCAACATCTCACGCTACGAATACGATCTGCTCGTCTATGCCACGGAATCACTCCAGAGAATTCCCGGGTTGCGGCTGATCGGAACGGCAAAAGAGAAAGCAGGCGTGCTGTCGTTTGTTCTCGACGGATACCGGACCGAGGATGTCGGCGCGGCACTTAATCGGCAAGGCATCGCGGTGCGTGCCGGGCACCACTGCGCGCAGCCGATTCTCCGGCGGTTCGGGGTGGAGAGCACTGTGCGGCCTTCGCTTGCGCTGTATAACACGTGCGAAGAGATCGACGCACTGGCTGCCGCGCTCTGGAACTTGAAGCTGGGCCACAATTCAATTTGAGTATGCGCTCCTCTCTGCACGATGTGGGCAGATCACGCAGCCCCCGTACCAGTTGAAAAACTCATAACCACAAAAGGTGGCCCTGAAGATGGATATCGCAACGACCTTCTAAGGCCGGCTACAGATTTTTTTCTGCCGCCATACGGGAAATTCCGCGCCGGAGACCAACCATCCGGAGGTATCGTGAGCTTGGATGGGATCGCTCGGAAGTTATTGGCATGCATTGAGGCCAGATACTTGACTTGGGTCCAGCGAACGAAAAGGAGATAGCGATGGCAAGATATGGAAAGGCTGCAGGCAAGACGGTGCGCAGCGCAATGCGCCGGAGAAAGCGCGGAACCCTGAAATCAGGAAAAGGCGGCAAAGGCGGAACGGTCAAGAGCAGAAAGCAAGCGATTGCGATCGGTCTTTCCGAGGCGCGCAAGAAAGGCGCCAAGGTCCCGCGCAAGAAGTTCAGCTAAGGTCCAAATTCTTGTGAGAACGCAGCGATGGTCGTGCCGTTTCTATGCTTAGTAAGCAAGATGGGACTAGTTTCGACGTGGCGTTTTTGATGCGATGACCTCTTGCCGGTCTGCACCGAGACGTCTCGGCAAACGCGTCGCGGCCCAGATAAACTTCTCTTATCTCCTCTGTGTTTCCAAGTTAGACTTGCGCTATGAAATTTCGAAGATTGGCCATCGGGAGCATCCCGGCCGGTTGTGCGCTCACGATTGCGTCGCTTCTTCCCGCGCGCGGGTCGCAGATTCAGCACACGACGACCCAAGATTGGGCCATGAATGGCGGATCTCCGGGCAACGCTCACTATTCGCCCCTCGCACAGATCAACCGCGCGAATGTCGCGAGCCTGGAACAAGCCTGGTCCTTTGACACGAAGGAATCGGGCGGCCTCCAGACCAGCCCAATCATCGTCGATGGCGTACTTTACGGAATTACGCCGACGCAAAAAGTTTTCGCTTTGGACGCCGTGACCGGAAGGCTGCTTTGGAAATTCGATTCCGGAATTGCCGGCACGCAACCCGACCGGGGTCTCGCTTTTTGGTCTAGTGAAAAAGACAAGCGCATCATTGTTGGCGTAATGCATTTCGTCTACGAGCTGGACGCCGCCACCGGCAAGCCGATCGCAGCCTTCGGCAAAGAGGGTCGCATCGATCTTCGCGAAAATCTCAGCCGCAATGATCCCGAACCTTTCGTCTCTCTGACGAGTCCGGCGATCGTTTACAAAGATCTGTTCATCGTCGGCGGGCGCAACGCCGAAACTCTCCCAGCGCCGCCCGGCGACATCCGCGCCTTTGACGCGCGCACCGGCAGGCTCCGATGGACGTTCCGCACGATTCCACAGCCCGGTGAATTTGGCTACGACACCTGGCCCAAGGACGCCTGGAAATACACCGGGGCCGCCAACAATTGGGCCGGCATGGCTGTCGACGCCGAGCGCGGGATTGTTTATGTTCCCACGGGTTCTGCCGCTTTCGATTTCTACGGAGCAAATCGCGTTGGCGACGATCTTTTCGCGAACTGTCTCATCGCGCTGGACGCGGAAACCGGTAAGCGCCTCTGGCATTTCCAGGGCGTCCACCACGACATCTGGGATCGCGATTTTCCCTCCGCTCCGGTGCTGCTTACCGTGCAACGCGACGCCAAAAAAATCGACGCCGTGGCGCAGACCACCAAGCAAGGCTTCGTCTATCTTTTCGATCGCTCGACTGGCGCCCCACTGTTTCCCATCAACTCCCGCAAATATCCACCCAGCACCGTACCCGGTGAAGTCCCTGCTGCCGAGCAATCACTCCCAGCCAAACCCGCTCCCTACGCCCGGCAGCTGCTAACCGACGACCTGCTTACCAAACGCACTCCCGAAGTTCACCAGTGGGCCGTCGAGCGATTCCGCACGTTTCGCAGCGAAGGTCAGTTCGTTCCCTTCAGTGTAGGCACGGACACGGTGATCTTCCCCGGCTTTGATGGCGGCGCGGAATGGGGCGGCCCGGCTGTCGACCCGGACACCGCCATCCTGTACGTCAATTCGAATGAAATGGCGTGGATCGGTTCGCTCGCGAAGAATACTGGCGAAAACTCTCCGAAAGCCACATATCTGAGCCAGTGCGCCATCTGCCACGGCGAAAGATTGGCTGGTTCGCCTCCCGCCTTTCCCGCGCTTGTCGATGTGGGCGCTCGCCTCTCGCCCGGGCGGATCAGCGCCACAATCAAGAGCGGCAAAGGCCGAATGCCGGGGTTTCCGAATTTATCCGCCGATCAGTTGCAGGGCCTGGTCGATTTTCTTACGGGAGCGGAAAGCAAAGAAGTAACCAGTTCACTGCCGTCGCCTCCTGGATCCGACTACCGCTTCACCGGCTATCGCAGGTTTCTGGACCCCGACGGTTATCCTGCCATCGCGCCGCCTTGGGGTACCCTCAACGCCATCGACTTGAACTCCGGCGAATACGCCTGGAAAATCAATCTAGGCGAGTACCCCGAACTAGCCGCCAAAGGCATGACCAACACGGGTAGCGAAAATTACGGTGGGCCGGTTGTCACCGCCGGAGGTCTGGTCTTCATCGGCGCAACCAACTACGACAAAAAGTTCCGGGCCTTCGACAAATCTACCGGCAAACTCCTCTGGGAAACCGCGCTCCCCTTCGCGGGCAACGCCACACCCGCCACCTACTCCGTCAACGAGCGACAATACGTGGTGATCGCGGCCGGCGGCGGCAAAGATCCGAAATCCCCATCCGGCGGCGTGTACATAGCCTTCAGGCTCCCCAACAGAAACCGTTAGCACCCCAGGAGTGCTTCAAGAATCGCGGGTGCTATTTCTGCGCATACGAGAGACAATAAATTTATCCCGGCTTAGCTTCTTTCAATCTCGATAAACTACATGAAACTCCAAAATAAAGTTGCAATCGTCACAGGCGCGGCAACAGGCATCGGCAAAGCCATCGCCACAACAATGGCCGCCGAAGGCGCGTCGGTGGTAATCGATTACGTTGGTGACCCGGCCTTGGCGAACGCCGCCGTGCAGGCAATTCAAACCGCGGGTGGCAAAGTCCAAGCGTATCCCGCCGACGTTTCCAACCCCGATCAAGTGAATCAACTCATACAGAAAGCTATCGATACTTTCGGCCGCCTGGATATTCTCGTGAATAACGCCGGCCTCGAATACAAACATCCCTTCCCTGAATTTCCCTTGGAGCACTGGAATAAAATCATCGCGGTCGACCTTACCGGCCCTTTCCTGTGCGCGCAGGCAGCCGCCAAAGCTATGATTCGCCAGGGCAGCGGCGGCCGGATCATCAACATCTCGTCCATTCACGAGGACCTGCCGATGCCCACCAACGCCCCTTACTGCGCCGCGAAGGGCGGCCTGCGCATGCTGATGCGTACCATCGCGGTAGAACTCGCGCCCCACAAGATCACCGTCAACAACATCGCCCCCGGCGCAATCTTTACTCCCATCGACGCCGATATCGAAGCGGATCCGAAAATGGAAGCCGCGCTGATGGCGGAAATCCCGCTCGGAAGATGGGGCCAGCCCGAAGAGGTTGCCGCTCTCGCAGTTTTTCTTGCGTCGGATTCAGCGGCTTACTGCACCGGCGGGACCTTCTTCATCGACGGCGGCATGATTCGCCAAGCGGGGAGTTTGTAAACCGCAAGGCCTTTGACCGACCGGCCCCGAGTGCCTACCGCCGCTTGAGAGCTTCGAGTTCTTCGAGCGTGCGTGGCCAGTCCGAGCCCAACAGCTTCGACAAACTGCGATCCGCGAGGACTTTTCCGCCGGTTTGGCAACGCGCGCAATAATTGGTTTCGTTATCCGCATAACGAATCCGCTGAATGGGTTCGCCACACCTCGGGCAGGGCTTGCCGTACCGGCCATGAACGGCCATCTCCGGCCGAAACGCGGTCACCTTCTCGGGAAACTTTATTTTCGCCTCTGCGCAAAGCCGGTCTCGCCAAAGCCCCAACGTGGCGCGCGTCGCTGCCCATAGACGTTCCCATTCCTTGGGTGCCAGCTTATGGGTATGCGTGATCGGCGACATTTCCGCTGCGTGCAGTATCTCATCCGAGTAGGCATTGCCGATGCCGCTGAGGAGTCTCGGATCGGTGAGCGCCCGCTTTAAGGTTCGGTTTTCGACAGTAAGTGCTTCACGAAACGCAGCGAGGTCATTTTGGAAGACGTCAATCCCGCCCGGGTTGAGGGATCGCAAACCTTCCTCACCTTCCAGAACATGCAAAGATGCACGGTGCTTTGCGCCCGCTTCGGTAAGAACGAGCGAGCCGTGAGGAAAATCGAAAGCCGCGAGACTGTTTCGTCCGGCCAGCTTCACCCCTGCGGGCCTCCAGTGCAGCCGGCCGGCGATCATCAAATGCAGCACCAGCCAAAGGTCACCTTCGACTCCGATGGCGATTCGCTTGCCGATGTTTCGCAGCTCGCGCACGACTCGACTTTCCGCATTGCGGATGGGTGGTTGCGTGGTTCGAAGCAGAAAAGGACTGGCCAGTCGCACTCGCTCGAGCGGCTGCCCGAGGATGCGAGCGTCGAGTGCGACGATATAAGCGGCGATGTCCGGAAGTTCCGGCATGGGTATCAGAGGGCAGGGTGCAAGTGCTGGTTCGCGATCATGCTCTTTGTTTTCGCCACTTTACGTCTTCCGCAGCGTGGCTTCGATCAATCCGTGCGGCTCGTCGGTGGGCAGAAACACTTCGGCTGGATTGTCCATTCCCAGGGGAGCGAGATCCACCAGGTTGAAATGCTTGTTGGGGAGTGACAAGTGGATCTCCCGAACATTCTCGAAGTTGTTCAGCACAGCTTCGCCCATGGCATAAAGCGTGTGCTGCAGGGACAGGCTCTTATGCTCAGCGAAGGTTTCCAGCAGCATCTGGCGGACACCGTGCCACACCGGTCCGAACTCCACTTCCTCGCCGGGGTATAGCCAGTCCGCCTGAATCGCTGTCGCCAGAATTCGATTCCGATCTTCTTTCAAGGTGGTGAAAGGATCGCGCAGGAAATCCTCAAACGCGGAATTCGTCGTCTTCAGCACGACGAGGTCTTCGACGCCTGCGCGGATGGTGATTCCTTCGCGGGTTCCGATCAAGGATGCGGTGCGTTTCTCGCCGCCTGCGCGAGTGAACGCGGAGGCGTGCGGCTTCCCACCGTGCGGCAGGCGTGACCATAGCTGCTCCTCAATCTTGATGAGCACGCGCGATACCTGCGCGTTGTATGTCAGGAAGTGCTCCATCAGGTGCAATCCAAATTCTTCCACGGTCTCGATCGAGTGCTGCCGTGCCAGAGCGTACACCGTGTTTTTCATCGTGTCCGTCGGCAGGATTTTGCGGTTATCGCCCTTGGTGTGGGCGGCCTCGAAATCACCCACAAAGCGGATGGCCACCGTCAGTTCTTTAATGTCGTGCCGGCCTTCTTGCCGCGCCACGCGCAATAAACGCACGCGCGACTTACCGTAACTGTTTTCGCCGAGATGAATCGCCATGCATCAGCTCCCGCGGTACGTGGAATATCCGAATGGGCTCAACAGCAGCGGAATGTGATAATTCTTGCTGGACTCTCGGACGCTGAAGACCACACTCACCTGCGGGTACAACCCTTCGATTTTCCGGTCCGCGAAGTACGTGTGCGTGTCAAACGTGAGCCGATACGTGCCCTCCACGAGCGCGCCCGCAGCCAGCAAATCGCGCAGCCGCCCGTCTTTGTCGGTGGTGCCGCGCCCCAAGTGCTTCCAGCCAGTTCCCACATCTTCAACCTCAAGCACCACGGGCACTCCCGCTGCGGGCTTTCCGATGGAAACGTCCAGAACGTGAGTGGTGATTTGGCTCGTCGTCGTTTCGCTCATGTGAATAATTTCTCCAGGCGAAGCCGCGTGATTTTGCGCTGCTCTTCGGCAGCGATGCTCAGTTCGGTCTCGGGGTCGTTCGGCAATCGCTGCCGTAGGCTCTCGAGAATTTCGTTGCTGGTTTTGCCCGTGGCGCAGATCAGAAATACGTGGCCGAACCTCGCGCGGTATTGTTTGTTGGCCTCGGCCAATGCCGACAGCGTCGCCCGCTCCGCTTTCTGCGCCACCGCTTGCTCTCCTTTAGACCAACGACGCGCCGTCGCGGACTGTACCTTTTTGCCGCGTTTCGCTCCGATCGCCGGATGGTGCCGGAACGCTTCCCGCCAAGCTTGCCGGTCAAGCCGCGCCCAGATCCTGTCCGCGCTATCCACGAGGTACGCCGCATCGAGAAAGGGCCTGTGCTTCAGCATCTGCTCGACCCACGCTTGCGAGCCGCAGCAATCCAGTAGCATCGCCCGGGCTTGTGGCGGCAAGGCGCGATTGAGCTGTTCGATTCCGCGAGCGCTCCGAGCGGCGCCTGACGCACGGCCAAACAACCGCAGACGGCTCACGCCGCCATCCGGATAGATATTGAACCGCACATGGGTCGCCGGACCAACATCGTTCAGTTTGCCGAACCCGTGCCGATGGTTTGGCTTCAACTTTGTCTCCGGCAGCAGCTCTTTCCACACGCGCGGCCCGGCAAAGAAGTCTTCCCCGGGCTGCGGCGCAACGTGACTAGTTTCGAGTGAGCACCGATCGGGATAGTTTCCCTTGAAATGCGCGGTGTCGACTTCAATCCGGCGGATGGTGCCCGGCACTCCAAGCTTTAGAATCACCCAGTCGTAGCCCGGCCCGCGCCTTCGCTTCGTCTCCCACCCGTCCCCCATGTTTTTTGCGGGATACGGCATCAAGAGGTTTCGCGGCGCGCCATAAAACTGATCGCTCGAGGTCACAACACTGCCGCCGTTTTCCACCGCGACCAGATTGATTTCGCCGCGGGTGGTACGCTTTGCGTCTGGAACAGCCTCACCGTGCAACCGCAACCGCGCCACCCCACCATCCGGGTAAATCTTCAGGCGCACGTGCGTGAACCGATTGTCGTTCGCGATCGAAAACAAATTGCGCGAGTCGCCTTCGAGCGGTGTCTGCGGCAAGACCTGGAGCCATCGCGCGCCGGAATCGTCGAGAAGCTTGCTTTCCGTACGGTAGGGTGCGCTACCGAGATCACACGCTTCCAGGGAAAAATGTTCCGGATAGTTGCCCGTGAAAAAACTGGTATCGACCACCACGCCGCGAATCACGCCCGGCAATCCCAAGCGGAGTACGCACCAGTCGTATCCCGGAGTACGCCGGCGTCGCGTCTCCCAGCCGTCCATCCACTTTCCGCGCGATGTGTACTTTCCTTCGATGAAGACGGGCTTCGACTCCTTCAGCAAATTCTCCTTGGGCGCAAAGAATTCGTCGTTGGCCGCGAACACCTTGCCGCCCAGGCGTTCCGCCGCCAAATCGGCGAGTTGTGTGAAATCATTCATTCCTTGCCTCGGTGAAGAACGCGCCCGGCAGGTGCTGCAGCAAAATGTCCACGTTCAAAGACCTTTTGGCCGCGCACGAATGTCGCCTCAACGACGCCCGCGAGCTCACGCCCCGCATAGGGAGTGAGCTTGTGACGGTGATAGAGGTGTTCGGGATCGACGCGAAACTTCTGGTCCGGATTAAAGACGACCAGGTCGGCGTCGCGGCCCACGGCAATCGCTCCCTTTCGATTTTGCAGGCCCGCCAAGCGTGCCGGACCTGCGCACATCCATCGGACCACATGGCTCAGAGCATATCCGCGCGAACGCGCTTCCGTCCACACCGCGGGCAAGATGATCTGCAGCGACGCGATACCTCCCCACGCTCGCATAAAATCGCCTTCCTCGCGCAATTTCATCGCCGGCGGGCAAGGCGAGTGATCCGAAGCGATCAGATCGATTGTTCCGGCGCCCAGAGCCCCCCAGAGTTGCTCGCGATTGTCGCGCTCGCGGATCGGCGGCGCACATTTGAATTGGGTGGCGCCATCGGCAATATCTTCCGAGGCGAACGTCAAATAATGGGGACAAGTTTCCATTGTTACGTTGGCTCTTTGTGATTTGGTGCGCGCGAGCATGATGAGCGGGTTCGAGGACGAGAGATGCACGATGTGGACGCGCGCATCGACACGTTGCGAAAGATCCAAGAGGACGGTAATGGCCAAGTCTTCGGCGCTGCGCGGGCGGGATGCGAGCCAAGTGGCGTACTTATTGGGAGGTTGAGAGATTTCTCTCTGGGCCGCTTCGAGTTCGGCGGGCCATTCGGCGTGGGCGAGAAGAGGAGCGCCGAGAGCCGCCAATTCGGGCAGCGCCAGCAGCAGATCGGATTCCGTAACATGCGCGAATTCGTCCACACCGCTTGGGGCCAGGAAACATTTGAAGCCGAATACGCCCGCGTCCCACAACGGGCGCAACTCGCGCGCGTTGCCGGGAACCACGCCGCCCCAGAACCCGACATCGACCCACAGTTTGCCTGCGGCCGCAGCGATTTTTTCACGATACGCCGCGACCGTAGTTGTTGCGGGGATGCTGTTCAGCGGCATTTCGATAAGCGTCGTTACGCCGCCGGCCGCGGCTGCCTGTGTTGCGGTCCAAAAGCCCTCCCACTCCGTGCGGCCGGGCTCGTTGATGTGCACGTGGGTGTCTACCAGACCAGGCATCACGGAGCAATCACCGGCGTCGAAAACAACGTGGTCGCCGACTCTTTCGTCAAAGTCTGAGATCTTGGTGATTACCCCGTGGCGAATGTGTATCGATGCCGCGCGTTCGCCCTCGGGCGCGAGCACTCTGCGTCCGCGGACGACGAGGTCGCCGCTGGCCAGGGATCCGGCTGATCCGTTAGAGAGGACTGGCATCTCCACCTCGCCTAGGTGACCAACGTTTCGCAGAATTCGGCGAGAAGATTTTGCGCGACGCGAACGCGATAGCGCGCGGTCGAGCGCATGTCGTCGATGGGGGCGATTTCGCGCGCGAGAACGTCTTGCGCCGTGCGCAGAGTCGCGGGGGTGAGCTGCTCGCCACGCAATGCTCCCTCCGTTTGTACCGCGCGCAAGACCGTGGGCGCGACACTGCCAAGCGCAATGCGCACGCCCGCAACGCGGCCTGCGTCCACGTTTGCGGCGGCGGCAAAGCAAACCTTGGAGATGGCTTGGGCACGACGCGTGCCCACCTTGCGGTAGTAATGCTTCCAACCGGCCGTCGGACGCGGCAGTCTAATGCGGCGAATCAGTTCGTCGAAGCGCAAACCGGTTTGTTTGTATCCGGTCCAGAAGCCGTGATACGGCACCCAGCGCGATGCTCCTGAGGAGACCAGTTCCAGTTCTGCGTCATAGACCAACAGGGCCGGCGGTGAATCAGCGGCCGGCGAAGCGTTAGCGATATTTCCGCCGAGCGTTCCGCGGTTTTGCGTGGCGACGCTGCCGGTTTCGGATGCGGCGCGACAAAGGAGCGGGAATTCGCGGGCGAGAATGTCGCTCTTGCGCATTTCGGTATACGTGACTAGCGAGCCGAGCATGACAGATTCGGGCGTTACCTCGATCCCACCGAGCTCGGGCAATTTCCAGATGCTCAGGAACCGGCGGTGTGCCAGCTTTCCCGCTTCCAGTAGAACCATCAGATCGGTGCCCCCAGCAAACGGCTTCCAGATTCCGGGCTCCTGCGCCATGCGCTTCAACGCGACGGACAGGTCGCGCGGCGCAGCCAATTCATAGGCAGGGATATACGACCTCAACGGAGAAGCTCCGAATGAGGGGGCGTGGCGCTGCAGGCGGCGACGACGGATTCGAATATTTTCGTGTAGCCGGTGCAGCGGCACAGGTTTCCGGCGAGACCTTCGCGGATGTCGGCTTCCGAGGGATGCGGGTTACGCTCGAGAAGATTTATGGCGGCGAGAGTCATGCCGGGAGTGCATATGCCGCATTGCGCTCCGCCGTGCGTGAGGAACGCTTGTTGCACGGCATGCAGTCGATCTCCGCTGGCGACTCCTTCAATCGTGCGAATCGTTGCCCCGTCGGCTTGCAGCGCGGGAACCAGGCAGCTGTTCACCAGCGCACCGTCGAGTTCAACCGCGCAAGCGCCGCACTCGCCTTCGCCGCAGCCTTCTTTTGTGCCGGTGAGGCCAGTTTGCTCGCGCAAGACATCGAGCAAACGCGCCATGGGATACGCTTCGAGCGTCATGGCGCGGCCGTTGATTTGGCATTGCACGCGAATTTTCCGAACTTCGTCTGGTGTGCCCGGATCAGGCATGCACGCTCTCCAGCATTTCCAGGAGAACTTCGGGCGTGACTGGAACGCGCGTGATGTCGGCGCCGGTTGCGTTCGCGATGGCGTTGGCAATTGCAGGCGCGGTGCCGTCGAGGGGTAATTCGCCGATTCCCTTCGCGCCACCCGGCCCGCGCGCGTAAGGAATTTCCTCGAAGAACACGCGGATCGGCGGAACGTCCATCGAAGTGGGCATGATGTAATTCGTCATCTGGCCGTTGCTCATGCGGCCTTCCTGCCAGACGACATTCTCATACAGCGCGTAGCCGATGCCCTGGGCCACGCCGCCTTCGATTTGTCCGGCGGCGAGTACCGGATTGATGACCTTGCCAACTTCCTGCACGGCCACGAAGTCTTCGACGCGAACTTCCGCGGTGCGCGTGTCGACGGAAACCTCGGCGACGTAGACCGCCCAGGCATAAGCGCCATACGCGTCACCGGTGTACGTTGCATCGTCCCAGTGGAGATCGGTCGGGTGTTCGTACTTGATGAGCGATTGCAGCGGGCCGAATCTGGCGATGTAGTCGCCGCAGGCGGACGCGAAGTCGTCGGCGTCGTAACCGGTCTGCAGAAAGCCGCCGTCGAAAAGTGATTTCTGCACGGCGCGCGCGGCGGACTCGACGAGCTTGCCGACGATCATCGTGGTGCGCGAAGCCACTGTCGGTCCGCTGTTGGGTACCATCGCAGTATCCGGCTGCATGATCTCGATGCGATCGATGCCGATCCCCAGAGTCTCTCCTGCGATTTGCGCGAAAACCGTGTTGGTGCCCTGGCCCATCTCGGTGCTGCCCGCGAAAACACGCACGCGCCCATCGGAGGTGACATCCAGTGCCGCTTCGGACGCGAGATATTCTTCACCCGATCCAGTGAAGCCGGCGCCGTGGAGAAAGGCGGCGAAGCCGATGCCGCGCTTGATCGTGCTTCGCGGATTTTCTTGCTGGAAGCGCTGGCGCTTGGCGTGATAGGAGCTTAGCTCCAGAGCTCGGTCCATGAGGCGATCCATCTTCACCGTTTCGCGGATCACTTGACCGACGGCCAGGGTCTGTCCTTCGTGGATGAAGTTGCGGCGGCGCAATTCGTCCGGCGTTAGGCCGACGATCTCGGCGATGCGGTCGAGATGGCGCTCGAGCGCGAAGACGCTTTGCGGCGCTCCGAATCCGCGGAAGGCGCCGTGCGGTGGCATATTGGTGGCGACCGCGCGGCTGCGAACGCGCACGTTGGGGCAGTTATAAGGACCGGCGGCGTGAATCGTGCCGCGCGAGAGCACGACCGGCGAAAGAGTTTCGTAGGCGCCGCCGTCAATGGTGAAGTCGATTTCGATCGCGAGGAGCTTGCCATCGCGCGTGAGGGCGGTCTTGTGGTGGGTGCGTGACGGATGGCGCTTTGTTGTGGCGACCATGTCTTCGGCGCGGTCGTAGATGATCTTGACGGGCTTGCTCGATTTCCACGCCAGAAGAGCGGCGTGACCTGCAATCATGGAAGGATATTCTTCCTTGCCGCCGAACCCGCCGCCGGTTTCGGTTTGCACGACGCGGACGTGGTCTTTAGGAAGGCCGAAAAGACGGACGAGCGCTTTGTGCACGTAGTAGGGGCATTGCAGCGAGCCCCACACCGTTACGCCGTCGGTTGGATTTGCTTGCGCGATCATGCCCTGCGGTTCGATATAGAGCTGCTCTTGCGCGCCAGTTTCATAGTCGCCCTCGACAATGAAATCGGCGGCGCCCCAGGCAGCCCCGACGTCACCTTTTTCCACGCGAAAGGACTTAAAAATGTTGTCTTCGCCCCAGATCAATTGCTTGCGCGCGAGCGAGTCTTCGATCGTGAATATCGCGGGGTACGGTTCGATCTCGATTTGGACCGCCCGGCGCGCTTCTTCCAACAGATATTTGTCGGGATGCGCCAGGAGCACGACCGCTTCTTCGGGATGATTGACGAATTGCTCGGCGAGACACGGTTGGTCCTCGATGAGCAGAGCGATGCAGTTTTTCCCGGGGATGTCCTTTGCGTTGACTACCGTGAACTCGTTCCAGGGAATAGCAGAATCGAAGTGGATCGCGCGGATGCGGCCGCGAGGCTTGGCGGAGCGGACCGTTGTGCCGTAGAGCATGTCCGGAAAGGACAGATCGTCGACGTAGCGGGTGCGGCCGGTGACTTTCTCGCGGCCTTCTTTGCGAGGGACAGAGGTTCCGATGATGCTTGGTTCGGGCACGAAGATCCTTGATAGGTTGCCGCGCGACTTGGGCGCTCCAGTGAATTCTAGCGCATGCGCGTCGTGCACGGGAGGGTGGATGGTATGGGGACGTAGCGTTTGCCGGCGACAATCGCTCGTGAGGACGCGGACGCCGACCCTTCGAGGTTCAGGGTAAACGGGGGTGGCGGTGCTACTTAGAGCCGGTTGGGAGTCAGGATAGCGGTCAGCTCGAGGACGCGGCGGTAGTAGTCGTGGTGCTTGAGTTGGGCGCCGGCTTGCTGGTCGACGATAAAGGTTACTTCGGGATGGAGCTGGAGTGCGGAGGCGGTGACGCTCGCGGCCACCGGGCCTTCAATGGCTTGGGCGATCGCCGTGGCTTTGGAGGACCCGCTGGCCAGGAGCAGGATGCGCTTGGCTTCGAGGATTGTGCCGATGCCCATGGTGATCGCGCATTCCGGGACTTTTTCATCGGCCTCGAAAAATTTTCTGTTGTCGTCGATCGTTTCCTTGCTGAGAACTTTCAGACGCGTGCGGGAGCCGAGGCTGGAGGTGGGCTCGTTGAAACCGATGTGGCCGTTTCGGCCGATGCCGAGGATTTGCAGGTCGATGCCCCCAGCGTCACGAACGGCTTCTTCATAGGAGCGGCAGTAAAGGTCGTAGTTCGCGGTGATGGTTCCGTCGGGGATGTGAATGTTGGCCGCGGGAACATTTACATGAGAAAAGAAATTCTGGTGCATAAAGTGGTGGAAGCTCTGAGGGTGGATGGCGGAGAGGCCGAGGTACTCGTCCAGGTTGAAGGTGACGACGTGAGAGAAATTAAGAGCTTCTTCACGATGCAAACGCACCAACTCTTTATACATTCCAAGCATGGTGCTGCCGGTGGCCAGTCCCAGGCGCAACGCAGGATTTCTGCGGACGGCATGGGCGACGATTTGGGCGGCTTCGCGGCCGAGTTCTTCCTTGCCTGGTTTTAGGACGAGAAGCATGATCGGGATTCTGCGGCTTCCAGTTTAAACCGATTTAAACATATAATTCCAGCGCATTCGACGCGGCAGCGAAGTGCGGCTGCCTATTCTTGTCGCCTGGATGCCTTAGCGGTCAGAGCGGTCTTGCCCTTCGGCAAAAGCCCAAGAATTGTCATCGCGAAATACAGTATTGGGTCTACACTTCCGGGTCAACGTAGTTTTTGGGGTGAAAATCTAAAGATGGCCCTTAACGCAACCGACTGGATTGTAATTGCCGCCTACCTGCTCCTGAATCTGTTGATCAGTTTGTACTACCGCCGCCGCTCCTCGGGAAGCACCGAGGAGTTTTTCGTGTCTGGGAGAAATGTGTCGTGGTGGCTGGCGGGAACATCGATGGTGGCCACTACGTTTGCAGCAGACACGCCGCTGTTTGTTACCGGAGTGGTGGCGAGAAACGGGATTTCGGGAAACTGGATATGGTGGTCGCAATGCCTGTCCGGAATGATGACGGTCTTCTTCTTCGCACGCTATTGGCGGCGCGCGGGGATTCTGACCGACGTGGAGTTTGTCGAATTGCGGTATGAAGGAAAGCCTGCGGCGTTCTTACGCGGGTTTCGCGCGATCTACTTGGGCGGATTGATGAATTGTCTGATTCTGGGATGGGTCATCAAGGCCATGATCAGCATCACCACGGTGCTGCTCGGAGATGCGATCGCGCAAGGGCGGGTACTGGAAATCGGGATCGGTGGGCGCACTTTGTTTCACTACACCTTTGGCGAGCCTGCCCACACGGGATTGCTCGTCTGCGTATTGCTGTTGGTGCCGTTCACCGGGATTTACACCTTCATCGGCGGGCTTTGGGGCGTGCTGGTGACCGACCTGTTCCAGTTCATTCTAAAGATGTCGATGATTATCGTGCTGGCTTGGGTGGCGGTATCTAAAATCGGCGGAATGACCCTTCTCAAATTGCAGCTTTCCCATGTGGACGAAGCGGTGCGGCAAACCGGGCAATCTACAGGCTCCGTGACGGCGTTCTTTCCATCGTTCCACATGGGATGGACGACGGACGCGATCTGGACGCTGCCGGTGATTACATTCGTGCTGTATTTGGGAGTGCAGTGGTGGGCGAGTTGGTACCCGGGAGCCGAGCCGGGCGGTGGCGGATACGTAGCGCAGCGAATGTTCAGCGCCAAGGACGAGCGGAATTCGCTGGGAGCCACGCTGTGGTTCAACATCGCGAATTACGCGATGAGGTCGTGGCCGTGGATCGTGACCGGCTTGGTGGCCGTCGCCGTCTATTCGCCGCACGGCGGATTGCATCCCAGCGCAGAATTTGCCGCGGAGCCGGAGAAGGGCTACGTGATGGTGCTGCGGGATTTTCTGCCGCCGGCGCTGCGGGGTTTGATGGTGGCGGCGTTTTTGGCGGCGTTCATGTCCACAGTGGGCACGCAACTCAACTGGGGGACGTCCTATTTCATCAACGACTTCTATCGGCGCTTTGTAGTACGCAACGGCAGTGAGAAGCACTATGTGACACTGAGCAAATTGTTCATCGTGTTGCTGGTGATTTTGAGCGGGTACACCGCGGCGCACATCACCTCCATTCAATCGGCATGGCAACTGTTGCTGGGAATGGGGGCGGGCACCGGCGGTGTGTTGATGCTGCGGTGGTACTGGTGGCGGGTCAACGCCTGGAGCGAAATTTCGGCGATGATTGCCGCGTTCGTGGTATCGGTGTCACTGCAGCGCATCGAGTTTTCCGGGAACACCTCGGTGGTATTTGCGAAGTCGGCCCTGATCACCACAGCCGTGACCACGATCGTGTGGCTCGGGACGACCTTGTTAACGCGACCGGAATCGGACGAACGGCTGTTGAAATTTTACAGGCGGGTTCACCCCACCATTCATGGGTGGAAGCGAATCGCCCTTCTGGCTCCGGAAATCAAGCCGGTTCGGGACTTCAAGGCGAATGCATTCGATTGGGTGATGGGTTGCACGCTGGTCTATTGCTGCATGTTCGGAATCGGAGAGTTGGTGCTGCAGGCGTGGCTGACGGGATTTGTCCTGCTTGTCGTAGCGGCGGTTGCCGGATATTTCATTTATTGGAGTTTGTCGCGGCGCGGATGGGAGACACTTTCCGGAGCTACGGATGAGCCCGTTGAGGCGGCTAAAGGCGAGGTCGGCTTGCTAGACGGTGACTAGTCGCACCGAACGATGCGTCTTTGTGGATCGTGGTCGCTACACTTCCAAGAACGCCCTAAACGTAAAAAAAGGGCGGAGAGTTCTTCTCCGCCCTTTCGCCATTCGGATTGGCCAAGCCTTGCTTAGTCCTTCTCCTTGCGATGCGGAGTAGCCTTCTGCAACGTGGAAAGCAGTTTATGCGCGGAGTTGGGAGCGTGGAGTCGCGATTCCGTGATGATGTCCTCGGAAGAGATCTCCTTGCCGTAGATGCGCTTGTTGGCGTCGTTGTCAGGACGAAGTGTCGAGCCCTCGAGCGAGATGCCGGCGAATACGCCGCGCGCCCGCGAGTAGCTCAACATTTCGGCGCGCAGGGTGGCATCGGTGTCAGCCGAAGCGTCGCGGCCCTTCGGACCGGCCGCGACCGAAGCATCGGCGCCGAGTTTCACTTTGCTGTGCAGGACGCTATCCGCGCCGCGGTTATTCATGACGAGGATGACGAAGTCTGTCGCCTGGCCGCCAATCTGCAGGCCGAAGCTACCGCCTTCGAGAGCCATCATCGTGGGAGCTCCCCACGGCCCGGAGTAATCTTTGTGAGTGCGGCAGGTCATCACACCGCGGCCATAGCTGCCGCCCACGATAAATGCCGCTTTGAGGACCGAAGGGAATACGATCACGCAGCGCGCTTTATCGAGCAAGTCTTGAGGAATGCTGTCGGGAATGTCGAGTATCTCCTGGACGACAGTGCCAGCGTTCTCGATGCGGTCATTGTCTTTCGTGTCGTCATCTTTCGCTTTTGCCGAGGACGCGGGAGCGAAAACCAGACCCGCCAGTGCAAATGCGCCTACCACCAATGTTGCAAAAAACTTCTTGTTTGAAGCCTTCATCCACGGTCTCCTTTTCCGTCTTCTTTTGGCCTGAATTCGAGCTACAGAATCTTGCTGGCGTCTAACTCCTGCGGTCCGATACGAGAATGACAACACCACCGATCAAGGCCAGCGCGCCTAGGATCGGAGGGAGCGGCACCGTATGGTGCTCTTGCTTGGTGGCCTGAATGGGGCCCACGTCCAACACTTTCTTTTGCGTTGTGTACGTAAACCCCTGGTAGACCAAAGCGAGCACACCAAAAATGACCAAGATAACTGCGAGCGGCTTCATGAACTCCTCCTAGACGCGGCAACAGCAAATTTCGAGCGAAGGCATCGATGGGGACATAGTCCCTACGCGTTCTCTCTACGTTCGGCGCAGTAGATGTCCGACCAGAGTAACGAGGAACAAAATCAGAAATAGATAAAACAAGATCTTGGCGATCCCCGCAGCGGCAATGGCTATTCCCGTGAAACCTAGAAGGGCGGCCACCAGCGCTACGATGAAAAAGCCTAATGCCCAACGCAACATCGGAACCTCCTGAGTTTGAATAGTGACGGACGAAGGGCCCGAACCGGGCTATGAAACAACTTGTTTGCTGGTTCCTTGGGCCACGATTCCCCCCAGTTGTACAGAGGCTCAGCTACAAGCTCCATACCGAAGAGACCCTAGTGACCTTAGAACCATCGTGTAGCGCTAGGAGTCCGGCCTACATCAATGTCAGGTGAGACACCGGGCGCCCTTACCGGGGCTAACCCGTTATTTATATGTAGAACAGTGTAAAAACTTCGGGCCTTCCGATCGGTCGGCCGCGAGCGTACTAGAACGGGCTGCGGAGATAAGTTGTCTGGTTGCCGCAACTTGCTTTGTTAACGCCGAACGGCGGTCGGAATGCACCGAACACCGTTGTCAACAAGATAGCTGCAACCGGTGCGACCTTAGGCAGCGTCATACACAAAAGAAAGTCTCGGTGAGTACCCTGCCTTGGAGGGGCGAGAACGGCGCCCGATAATCGCAGGAGCTTTCGCGAATCCGGGTGGACAAACTGAGGAGGCAATCATGGAACCCGTACGATTGTTGGTCGCGGACGATCATGAAATTGTGCGCAAGGGATTGCGCTCGCTGCTCGAAGCGCAACCCGGATGGCAAGTGACCGCTGAGGCGTGTGACGGGCGCGAAGCGGTCGAGAAAGCCAAGGAGTTAAAGCCCGACGTTACCGTGCTCGATATAAGCATGCCCGCGCTGAACGGGCTGGAGGCAGCGCGGCAAATGATCAAGAATGACGCCCGGGCAAAAATCTTGATCTTGACGATGCACGAGTCGGATCCTCTGATTCGCGAAGTGCTCGACGCCGGTGCGCGCGGTTATGTGCTGAAATCCGACGCGAGCCGCGATCTGGTTAGCGCGGTGAACGCGGTACGCAGCAATAAGACGTTTTTCACGGCCAAGGTGGCGCAGATTGTCCTCGATGGTTACTTGGACAAAAAGCCGCGGAAAACGGACGAGCACAAAGAAGAACCGCGCAGCCGGTTGACTCCCCGGCAGCGAGAGATTGTGCAGCTGCTTGCCGAGGGCAAGAGCAGCAAGGAAGTGGCGGTGGCGCTGGGGCTGAGCGTGAAGACCGCCGAAACACACCGCGCGAACATCATGAGACGCCTGGATTGCCATTCGGTCAGCGAACTGGTTCGCTACGCGGTGCGCAACAATATTATCGAGGCTTAGGCCGGATTACGGGCTAAGTTAACTTCTTAGCTTCCTACCAATACTTGGCGTCGAGCTGACCGCTGTCTCGCTCGGCTGCCCAAATCAATCCTTCCCCTAGGTTCTTACTGCGCCTAGCAGCGCTATCAGGCGGAATACACCCGCTGATAGGGGTGGCTTACTTGATCTGCTGTATTTCCTTGGCCCTTGCGGGGTGGTCTGCTGAACGAGTAGCAAGACTCAAGAACCGAGGAGGTTCCATGAATTGGGATCAAGTGGAAGGAAAATGGAAACAAGCGGGCGGCAAAGTGAAAGAGAAGTGGGGGAAGTTGACCGACGACGATCTGCAGGTGATTGCCGGCAAGCGTGATCAGCTGATCGGCAAGATCCAGGAGCGCTACGGCATCGCCAAGGAAGAAGCTGCTCGCCAGGTAGACGAGTTCTCGCGCACCTATGGAACAGACGAGACCACAACCCGCGAGCGGATGCGCAGCGCCGGCGGCCACTAGTTGGCTGCAGAACGATTTTTGATTGAGGGTTAGAAGTTACACGACCAACCGCACGCACATAGAAACCGGAGCAGGTTCACAGTGAACTTGCTCCGGTTTTTTTCATGGCTTGGCAGCGTACCCCGATCGTTTCAGCTCCGAACCCATCTCAAATGCCCGATCGTATCCGGTCATTTCCAGATAGCCGACGCCGGCAAGAGCCCTCTGCCCCTTCCCTCCAGCGACGGTTACCGACCCTTCCCAGTAGCTCGGCGTAAGTTTTGTCTCGCCGTCGAGCTCCTGGGAAGGCAGTGAAGTTTTCACTTCCAACTCCATACCAAAGCGGGGAACCGATATTTTCCAGCGAATCGGATACACCGCGCGCGTGACCGTGCTCGTCCAAGTGTCCCGTGATGGCTCGAGTGTGAAGTCCGTTGCGCGCAAATGTGTGCTCACTCCGTTTTCATCCACAAATGTGCCGGCCGAATAAGGGTCGACCGAGCCATCGTTCCTTCGAATACGAAAGAGCATCAATTCCGTCCTGTCGTTGAGTTGCACGCTGAACCAGTCCCATCCAACTTGATTGTTCTCCAATTGGTGGGTGAAGAACTCATGGTCCATCCAGGCGAAGCCGGTTACCTCCAGGGTCTTGCTTCCAAGCACGATGCGGCCGTGCGTGGCGAGCCTGGTGAGGGAAATATAGTGCGACGCGCGTCCCGGTCCCTCAGCTTTTTGGCTAACGCCATTCTCGCCGTTGATTATGGGCGCCTTCTCGGAGCGTAAACCGAGATGCAATTCGAAGCGGTCATCCACCGCCTGCAGCTTCTGCTCGTCGTTCTGCCACTGAATCTGCCAGTTGCCATTCCAGATACGGTGATCGGTCTCACTGATTCCTGCCAGCCCTGGTCCGGCTCGGCTGGTTCGCTCCGCGTGGTAGAACTCGCGGCTGTCCAGATCGCTCAAGGCCAGGTGCGCCAGGTAGAGATCGCGCACGTCCCAGGGTTTCGTTTTTGCAACGCCGCGGTCGACGCCCTGCCGGAAGAACGTGAGCTCGAATCCGAAGCGGTGGCCATCCGCCGACTTCACGTTACCCGTGTAGTACCACCATTCCGTCTGGAAATCTGGATGGTCGAAGTGGTCGCGTGGAAATTCGTAACGATAGCCGGGCAGAGCCGTGCGGTATTGCGGAACCGACGCCGGCTGCAGCGCGAGCAGCGCAACGCCGAGGCACGCGAGCCTACTCTTCATGCACCACCTCGATCGGGTTCAACCGCACGGCCACGCTTGCCGGATACAGACCCGCGAGTACCGTCGCCGCGTAGACGACCGTCAACGCCCCGAGAATCACCGCGACAGGCCAGTGAAAACGAATGGTCCAGCCGAACGATTGCTTGTTGATGACGAAAACGAGGATCAACGATAGTGCAAAGCCCAGCGCAACGCCTGCGAATGTAGCGAGCAATCCCAGCAATCCCGCCTCCAGCAGGATTAACTTGCGAACCTGCCCGGACGCTGCGCCCAGAAAACGAAGGAGTCCCAATTCCCGGCGCCGGTCGATGACCAAGGCTAGTAGCGCGCCCGCCACCCCCATCACGGCGACGATGACCGCCACCGCCTCGAGCGCGTACGTAATGGCGAACGTGCGGTCGAAGATGCGCAAAGCTTCGCGGCGCAGATCTCGATTCGTGAAGATCAGCACCCGGTGCCCCGCCGCCGCTTGTTCGATTTCCGCGCGCGTGGTCTCCAGTGATGCCTCCGGCGCGACATAGATGGCTATGTTCGAAGGTGCGGGATCGGGCAGGTAGCGTAGCGCCGTGTTGCGATCCATCAAGATGGCACCGCGCTCGCTGGAATAGTCGTAAAAGACGTCCGCGATACGAAATGCCGCTCTAGCATTCCCAAGCGAGAGCGTAAGGGAATCGCCTCGTTCGACGTGATGCTTGTTCGCGAATGGTTCGCTGACGATGACAGCGTTGGCGTCACGCAGCTCGGCGAGAACGTCGCTCGTGGAACGTCCAGACAGAAAGTCAGCTTTGTGGTACGAACGCAATACCCGCAACTCGACCGAACCTAGCCCTGCAGGCATACCGTCGTAGCTGATTTCGTATTCGCGTAGCCGGTCAATGGCCGCCACGCCCGGCAATGCTGCGATTTTGTCGGCGAGTTCCGGTGATATCGTGGGATGACGATCGGCGGCGGGTACGCCCGCTGGGCGCATGTAGAGATCCGCAGGCAACTGGTCGCCCATCCAGAGCAGCACCGTTTGCCGGAAGCTTCCTACCATGATGGCGACTGCGGTCATCATGGCGATCGAAGTGGAGAGTGCGCCTACCAGGACCGACGTGCGCCGCAGCGAGCCGGACAAGCTTCGTGAAGCAAGCAGCGTCTCCACACCAAATATTGTCCCGAGCAGCCGCGACGCGCAGCGCGTCGTCGCGTCCACCAAAGCGGGAATAGACAAGGCCGATGCAATGATCAATAGCAGTGTGGCGAGATAGCCGAACAACGGCTTGCCCCCGATCGCAGGGGCACGGGAAGAGAGTGCCGCGCAGGCCCCAAGGAAACAAGCCCACAAAAAATCGCGCCTTTTGTGAAGGCGCGCTGTGTATTCCCGTCTTCCGCGCGCCATCGCTTCCACCGGCGGCACCAGCGACGCTTCGCGCGCTGGAGAATACGCTGAAGCGACCGCGACTCCCACGCCGATCGCGATTGCCGTCACCACCGATCCAACGTTCAATGCAATCGAACCGGGCCGGCTGCTCACGTACAAAGCCTCGACGGTCGCCGACATCAATTTCACCGCGCCAGTGGCCATTACGCGGCCCAGCGGCAACCCCAGCAGCGCGCCCACCAAGCCAAAGCTCGCGGATTCTCCAAGAAATGCGCCGAGAACCGTGCTCCGGCTCCCGCCGAGCGCGCGCACGATGCCGATCTCCGCGCGCCGCCGCACCACCGACACGGAAATCGTGTTGTAGATCAGAAATGCGCCGACCACCAGCGCAATGTAGCTCAGCAATCGCAAATTCCAGCGGAACGCAGCCAACATGCGGCGATTTTCCGTGATGCCCGTACCCGCGGGGCGCACCTCCACTCCAGCCGGCAGCGCTTCGTGAATGCGCCGCTGCCATTGCTCGAGCGGAGCTGTCAGTGGAACTTTTGCGAGGATGCGGTCCACACGGCCGAAGCGGCCCAGTGCGTATTGCGCCGCCGCGATGTCCATGACGATCGCCGCCGCACTGCCACCCGCATCCGGAAAAGCGCCTCGGACGATGTACTCGCGTACCCTGTCGTTGATCAGCAGGGAAATGTGATCGTTCACCTTCAGCCCCAGGCTCTCCCCAACCCAGATGCTGTTGTACTGACCGAGATATTTCAGCGCATCTTCCGGGCGTTCCATGCGAAAGCTAGAAGCGGTGTTCGCGCGGCCTTCGCCCTCCGCGATCAAATCCAATCCCAGGAGTGGATAGGAGCGCTTGGTATCCACCGCGACGGCATAGTCCTCGATCCGAGCCGACACATGCACAGCATACGGGAGTGCCGTGAGGGTACCCAACGCACTCTCCGGCACGCCGCCTGCGGAGATGATTTCTAGATCGTTGTCGCCAGCCAGGGTTTCCATCGAGGAACGAAACGATCCCGTCGCCGCTGTGCCAGCAAGATCGATCGCCAGTACGACCGCAACACCTAACGCGATCGCCAGAACGGTGAGAGCCGTGCGCACAGGTTCTGCGAACAGCGGTCGAACCATCAAGCGGTAAAAAAGTTGGAGTCGTGCCATTTCAGCGCTGCTTGGTGTCTTGAATCTTTCCGTCTCGCAGTCGCACGATGACATCCGCAAGCGCCGCGGCTTCCGCGCTGTGAGTTGCCATAATCGTTGCCGCGTTCAGCTCGCGGGCGAGGCGTTGGAGCAATTCCAGAATCACGTTCCCGGTCGCGGTATCGAGGTTCCCGGTGGGCTCGTCAGCCAGCAAAATACTCGGGCTATGGACGAGCGCGCGCGCAATTCCCACCCGTTGCATCTGGCCGCCCGAAAGTTGATGCGGGTAGCGTTCGCCGAGACCTTCAAGTTCGACCCACGCAAGCCGTTCACGAGCAACTGCGCGCGCATCTGGCTTCCCAGCAAGTAGTAAGGGCAGCTCCACGTTTTCGAACACGGTCAGCGTGTGCAGCAGCTGAAACGACTGAAAAATGAAGCCCACTTTCTCTCGCCGCAGCCGTGTCAATGCGGCGTCCTTTAAGGAAGACGTGGAAACTCCATCGATGAGAACCTGCCCCGAAGTGGGAAAGTCCATCGCGCCCGCCAGATTCAGCAGCGTAGACTTGCCGCAGCCGCTCCTCCCCACCAGCGCCACGAATTCGCCGCGACCCGCTTCGAGCGAGAGTCCATCCAGTGCGCGTACGGTCTGACCGTCTGTCGAGTAGTCCTTGGTGACGTTCTGCAGGGATAGAATAGGCATGAGTGGGAGTCTGCCGGGCCTTTGTGCAGTCGTGGCGCAGCAATTTCAATGTCTGCGCCACGCGTCCGATCGCGAGCTCGACCTGCGGCGATGCATAGCATCGTGAAGATCGCCTAGTGTTTCGAATCCAGCGCTTTCTCAATCGCCGCGGTCACTTCCTGCGAATCCGGCGTGACCTTGGGTTCGAATCGCGCCACGATCTGGCCGTCCGGCCCGACCAGAAACTTCGTGAAATTCCATTGAATTTCCCCGCCGGTCTTTGGACTCGCCGCTTTGTCGGTCAGATATTGATAGAGCGGGGTTTTGTCGTCGCCCTTCACCGAAACCTTCGCCATCATCGGAAATGTCACATTGTACTTGGACGAGCAAAATGTCTTGATTTCCTGATTCGTGCCCGGCTCCTGCGCGCCGAAATTGTTAGCCGGGATTCCCACGATTACAAAGCCACGGTCCTTATACTTCTCGTAAATTGTTTCCAGCGCCGTATATTGCGGCGTAAAACCACAGCGGCTGGCCACGTTGACCAGCATCACGACGTGACCTTTATAGGCGGCCAGCGGGGCCGGCTGCCCGTCGATGGAATTCAAGGTGAAATCGTAAATCGACTTGTCGCCGGCCATCAGCGCGGCAGCGCAAAACAACAGCGAAAACAGCAACGGCGCTATCACTCTCATCCTCGTTCCTCCGATATCGTCTTGTTTCCGTCCAGACCGGCGATAATCCGGAACCTCCGGGACCAGGCCGACCGCGTTGCCCGAGCGCTGCGATACGGAAACATTCTACGCCATCGCAAACGCCCATTGAGCCTTGTTTACCCCTGGTATAGACTTCGCCGCGCACGATTACCGCACGGATTTCGTTGCAGGCACAGTCTCGCCGGTGGAAACGAGGGAGGTTCGGATGCTCTTTGCATCGGGAGTCGCGGTTACCCACCGGACTCTCGCGCCCGTGGATCTGGTCATTATCGCCGTGTACTTTGTACTGGTCTTCGGCATCGGTTTCTATTTTTCCAGGAAAGAGAGGACTTCCGAAGACTACTTCCTGGCCGGGCGCAACATCGGCTGGTTCGCCATCGGCGCCTCGCTCTTTGTTTCGAATATTTCCACGGAACACTTCATCGGACTGGCGGGCTCGGGCGCCACATCGGGTTTAGCTGCGGGGAATTTTGAGTGGGAAGCCTCCGTCATTCTACTGCTCCTCGGCTGGGTATTTGTTCCGTTCTACTTGCGTTCCAACGTGTTCACGATGCCGGAATTTCTGGAGCGCCGCTTTAACCGCAATTGCGCCACCTATCTGGCGTCGATTTCGATTATCGCCTATATCTTCACGAAAATTTCGGTGCATTTGTACGCTGCGGCCATTGTGCTGGAGCGCGTCGTGGGCTGGAACCAGTGGACCGCGGCGATCATTCTGGTCGTGGCCACCGGAATTTACACTATCGCCGGCGGTCTCGCCGCGGTCATCTATACCGACCTGGTGCAAACCCTGATCTTGCTAGCGGGCGCCATCGCCTTGACCATCATCGGCTTGGATAAGGTTGGTGGCTTCTCTGCATTGCGCGCCGCTGTGCCGGCCAGCTACTTCCATATGGTGAAGCCGATTAGCGACCCTGACTTCCCCTGGACGGGAATTTTCTTCGGTGCTCCCATTCTTGGTATCTGGTATTGGTGCACCGATCAGGTCATCGTGCAGCGAGTCCTCTCCGCCAAAGACGAGGGGCACGCTAAGGCCGGCACCATCTTTGCCGGCTTCCTCAAGATTCTTCCGGTGTTCTTGCTGGTCGTTCCAGGCATCATCGCCTTCGCTCTCTATCCTCAGCTTTTCACCATCGCGAATGGATCGGTCACCAACGGTGACATTGCTTTTCCCACCGCCGTCGTGAACCTTCTTCCCACCGGATTCGTCGGCTTGATGATCGCCGCGCTGCTTGCTGCTTTGATGGGCGCGATGAGCTCCGTATTTAATTCCGCCTCGACCATGGTCACCCTCGATTTCTACAAAAAGCTCCGGCCCGCAGCCAGTGAAAAACAGCTGGTTTCCTTCGGGCGCATCGCCACCGGAGGAATGGTGGTACTCGGCTTGTTGTGGGTTCCGTTCATACACGTGCTCAGCGCGCAACTCTGGGTCTATCTGCAGAGCGTGCAGGCCTACATCAGCCCGCCCATCGCCGTCTGTTTCATCTTTGGCATCTTGTGGCCGCGGCTGAATGGACAGGGAGCAATTTCGTCACTTTTGGTTGGATTCGTTCTCGGTGCGGTGCGCTTCGTCCTGGAAGTGCTGGACAAGACGGCGCACTTCCAATCTCTTGCGATCCGTGCCCTCATCGGCATGAACTTCCTTCACTACTCGATCGTAATGTTCGTCGTGTGCGCGCTCGTTCTGATCGGCGTGAGCATGATGTTTCCGGCCCCGGAGCGCAAGAAAATCGCCGGGCTCACGTTCGCAACGGTGGACGAGAAACTTGACACGGTGAATGTGAAGACAGCGCACCTCGCGAGAGAGACAGAAACCGAGCATAGAGTGAATCTTGCCTTTACCTACGTGTTGCTGGCCACCGTGCTCGGCTTGTGGATTTACTTCCGCTAGCTGCCGAACATGACAGGAACACCCAGGCACGGGGATCGCATCATGACCACTTCTATCCGAACCATCAGACCCAACGTTTCGCAGAACGAAGCGCTGCGCAAATTCTCGTCACCGGGACTTGGCACGCTGTACCGGCGCATTCGTGTGGGGCCGTTGCGTCGCATAGCCGGCGTCTACGTTCCCTTTTTTCTGTATCGCGTGCACTACGAGCTCGGCCGCACGCCACAAACCCGTTTCTTCGCGATGGATGCCGTGGACGGCTCCCTGGACTTGTTCGAATTTCCGGGTTTGCCCAGCGAAGCGCAGCTTGTTCAGGTGGAGACTCGAAATTATTTGCGCCCGGCGCTTTCCGGCAAGCGTGCGGAAGAACTACTAGGCGATAAAGTCCTGCGTATCATCTTTCAGCAAGGCTTTTTCAAGCTGCGGGAATCCAACCTGGCATGCACTCGAGAGCGCATCGATTTGCACCTTCCCTATTGGCTGGCGTTCTACGGCGACACGACTGCGCGGTGCCGCGTCATGGACGCGACGCGCCGGCGGATCGAGGGAGCCAAGGCTTCTGCCTTTTTCGAACAGTGGTTGGCTGCATAGGCAACGGTTTCGGCGACGATCACAAAATACCATCGCCGAGGGAAGACGATACAGGGATGGCGCTCTTACGTAAGACTCTCGCCTTAAAGCTGGTGGGCCTCACTTCTCTCGCATGGTTCGCCGCACTGGCCTGCTCCGGGCCTGCGCTCGGGGACGGTTGGCAGCATGTGGGCGCCGTACAGCATGTCGAGAAACTTCGGGACGGAGTCGAAGTCACCGCGGGGAACGCAAAAATACGCGTCACCGCATTTCGCGATGGTGTCGTTCGAGTACGTGTCGCTCCTCAAGGCACGTTCCCGAAAGATAGCTCGTGGGCCGTCATCGAAACTCCTGAACCCCCTTCGGTAAAAATCGACGAAGATACAAGCGACGTGCACCTCTCCGCTGGAATCGTGAATGTGATCGTTCACAAGTCGCCTCTGCTCCTATCTTTCGCCGACGCCCAAGGTCACGTCATTTTCGCCGATGAGCCGACTTTGCCCATGGCCTGGAACGGTCGGCGCATCCGCATCTGGAAGAAAATGCCGGCCGAGGAGAACTATTACGGCCTGGGCGATAAGGCCGGCCCGATGAACCGCCGCAACCGCGCCTTCACAAACTGGAATACCGACGCCTTCGGATGGGGCGAATCCACCGATCCGCTCTATAAAACCATTCCATTCTTCATCGGCCTCCGCAAGGGCGCCGCGTACGGTCTGTTTTTTGACAACACCTACCGCAGCAGCTTCGATTTCGGAAAGGAATCACCCGACTACTTTTCCTTCGGCGCTGAAGGCGGCGAGCTGAACTATTATTTTTTCGCAGGCCCGGAGCCAAAGCAGGTGGTCGCCGCGTATACCGCGCTCGTCGGCCGCTCGCCTCTGCCGCCTCTCTGGAGCCTTGGCTACCAGCAGTGCCGCTACAGCTACTATCCAGAAGCGCGCGCTCGTGAAGTCGTACGCTTGTTTCGCGAAAAGAAGATCCCCGCCGACGTCATCTACTTTGACATCGACTATCAGCAAAGCTACGCGCCGTTCACCGTCAACCGCGAATATTTCCCACACTTCGAACAGATGGTCGCCGACTTCCGCGCACAAGGCTTCCACACCATCACGATCACCGATCTCCACATCAAGAAAGATCCGAACCACGGCTACGCTCCCTACGATTCCGGAATCAAGCAAGACGTCTTCGTCAAGAATCCCGATGGCTCGATTTTCGTTGGCCCCGTCTGGCCCGGCCCCAGCGTCTTCCCCGATTTCACACTCTCCCGCGTGCGCGATTGGTGGGGAGGCCTCTATAAAGACTTTGTGCACATGGGCATCGCAGGCTTCTGGAATGATATGAACGAGCCTTCCGTGTTCGAACGCGCCGACAAAACCATGCCGCTGGACACCGTGCACCGCCTCGACGACGGCACCACGGCCGACCATCGCGCCATCCACAACGTCTTCGGCATGCAAAACACCCGCGGCACCTACGAAGGCCTGCGCAAACTGCAAGGTGACGAGCGCCCGTTTGTCCTTACCCGCGCCGCCTATTCCGGCACGCAACGCTACGCTGCCACGTGGACCGGCGATAACAGCGCCACCTGGAATCACATTTCCATGAGCACGCCGATGCTCCTGAATCTCGGCCTTTCCGGCTACGCGCTCGCGGGCGATGACGTCGGCGGATTCGCGAGCTCTCCGCCGCCTGATCTCCTCACGCGCTGGTACGAACTGGGCGTCTTCAATCCCATCTACCGCGACCACGCCGCAAAAGGCACCGCCGACCACGAGCCGTGGGCCAGCGGCCCCGAGCAGGAAACCATCCGCCGTCGCTACATCGAGCTCCGCTATCAACTCCTGCCTTACATTTATACCGGGATCGAAGCCATGACCCGCACCGGCCTCCCCTTCATGCGTCCAACTTTCCTCGACTACCCGCAACAAGAAAGCTCGTACAACGACGATCGCGATTTTCTATTCGGCAGCGACCTCTACGTGGCCCCGGTTGTCACCGAAACGGTCGATCCCGAAATAATCCAGCTTCCGCCAGGCGACTGGTACGATTACTGGACCGCGCAAAAACACTCGACCACAGAAAAAATCGCGCTGCACCCCGCTCTCGATGAACTGCCTCTATACGTCCGCGCGGGTGCCATCATTCCGATGCAACCTATCGTGCAGAACACGGCAGAAAAACCCAGCGGAGCGCTGGAAATCAAGGTATACGCCGGCGAGGACTGTCGCGGCTCACTCTACGAAGACGACGGCCACACCTTCGCCTACGAACGAGGCGAATTTCGCACCACAAAGTATGTGTGTAAAGCTTTACCAGATTCGGTCACAGTAAGCGCGACGACCGAGAGAAATGGTTTCCAACCCTGGTGGCACGCCGCGCACCTCGCGATCTACGGCGTTCCTGCCGAACCCAAGGAACTCCACATCGGTCAGCAAAGCACGCGCGATTGGCAGTACGACCCCAAGTCACACTCCGTGACAACAACTGTTCCGAGCGCCCTGGAAAACTGGACCATCCGCCTAACCTTCTGAACTACTGGGCATACCCTTGTAGGGCGCAGCGCTGCGGCGCCCGTCCCGGCAACCAATGAATAACGTGTTCCAGAGTGAGACTTTGCAAAGGGAGCACGACGAAGAATCCGCGTTATCAATTCAACTCAAAGATAGAAATCGATTTTCCCGGCGCACGAATCCGAATCTCTTTCCCCGCAATTTCCGCTACCCCATCGCCAAATAAGAGCTTCATTCCTCGCGACCCCTGCGCGGGTGGCTCACCGACCGCAATCGGGAACTCCCGAGCCTTCGACGAATTATTAAATACAACCAAAACCCGCTCTTCCTCCGATTCCCGCAAGAACACGTAAGACGACTCATCCGACTCGAGATGCCACAGCCGTCCCCGAGCCAGCGCCGGATGCTTGCGCCGCAAACCTAGCAGCGTCTGGACGTACGCAAACAAAGCCTGCTGTTCGGCCGTCCGCCCCGCCTCCGTGAACGCATTCCGCGAATCTTCCCTCCACCCGCCCGGGAAATCGTGCCGGTTATCCGGGTCTCCGCCACCTGTCATTCCGATCTCGTCCCCGTAGTAAAGCTGAGGAATTCCGCGCAACGTCAGTGTCAACCCGAATGCCAGCTTTACATTTGCCGCCGAACTCCCTTCCTCGCTCGCAAGGCGCGGCACATCATGATTCGCAAAAAAGGTAACCAGCTCATCAGGCCGGGCGTACAAGGAATCTTGCCGCAAAATATCCGCCAGCCGCCCAACCGGCGCTCCGTGCAGCAAAACATCGCGCAGCGCAAAATACATTGGATAGTCGAACACCGTGGTCACGCCGGAATCGATGCCGTCATACCGTTTTTGACCACCCGCAAAAAAGGAAGTCACACCCGGGTCCGGATGAAACACTTCCCCAATGGTTGTCAGCCGCGGATAAATCCTCCGTAGTCCCGCGTTCCAGCGCGACCAGAAAGCCCGCGGTACGTATGGAAACGTATCGATGCGGTACCCGTCCAGCCCCGAAGATTCCGCCCACCAGATCGCATTCTCCAGCAAATACTGGGCTACGATCGGATTCTCCGTATTCATGTCCGGGAAAATTCCAAAGAACCATTCGTCGGTCAAATCGCGCGAAAAGCGCGGCGGCGCATGCGGATCGACAATGATTTCAAACGGATCGTGCCCCGACACTTGCTCCTTCGTCTTCCCGTAAAACGATCCATAGGGCGCCACCGCGGAATTCGCATGCTGCTGCGGGGTCCCATGAAACCAGTCCGGCAGGGGCGGATTCGCGACCCAAGGATGCCGCGGTCCCACGTGGTTCGGCACAATGTCAAACAACACCTTCATGTGCTGCTGGTGCGCTGCCGCAACCATCTCCTGGTAATCCCGCAGCGTCCCCAGGTGCGGATCGATTGCGTACATATCCACCGCCGCATAACCGTGATAATCCTCCGCAGTACCATTCTTCACGACCGGCGTAAGCCACACCGTCGTCACGCCCAGATCCTTCAAATAGGACAGGTGTTCCCGGACTCCGCGCAGGTCGCCGCCGTGATACGCGCGCGGCTTCGAACGATCCTGCGAGCCCTGCGCCTCAGCCGGTTCATCGTTGGTCGGATCTCCATTCGCAAATCGGTCCGGCATGATCAGGTACACCACGTCCTCGGGTGCAAGCCCCTGAAATCGATGAATCGTCTCGGTCCGCCCGGCAATCGGCAATTCGAACGAAGTCGCTCCGTCGGCGCTGGTAATCCGGCAGACCGCGGTCCCCGACTTCATCCCCACGTCAAATTTCAACCACACGAACAGATACTTCCCGCCGGCGCTAGCTTGGGTCCGCTCCACGAGCAGGCTCGCAAGATTGCATTCCACTTGGGTGGCCTCAAGCCCGCGTCCCGAAATCAACAGCATCACCTCTGGCGTTAGCCCCACCCACCAAGTCGGTGGTTCAACTTTGGCGACAAATGGAGACTTGTCGGAGTTCGCAGCCTCCTGCCGTGCTTCCCCGCCGACAAGCGTCGAGTCACAACTGGCAAACAAGATCGAAACAAGGAATACGCCCAAAGCAAATCGCCGGAATCGAGAAAGGAGAAATCGAGAACAGTTACACGCGCCCGGAAGCATAAGAAGAAAGAGGTCTGACGCCATCACCGTATAAATCGCACCACTTCTGCGTCGCACCCCCGTCACTCGTGGCCCGCGAAAACCAGCCGCCCGAACGCCTCGGGCACATGGAAATTCGGCTGCGGCGTCCGCGTCGGCTGCCATGCCGAATAAAACCGTGGTTCCTTCGCGCCCTCCACTCGGAAAAAATTCACGCGCCAAGTCGCGCTGGCGTCAAATCGAGCGGTCAAGCTCTTCATGGGCAAACCCAGCACCGCTCGCCAGCATTTGGTCCCTTCATCAATCTTCACCCGCCGTCGCAAACCGCTGTGCAAATCCCGCTTTTCCCCCGGCGCAATATCCAGATCGATCCAAAATCCATTCGGCGCCACTTCGAACTCTTTATATCCTGCCTGCGCCGGATCTGCCTGCAAAAACACCTCGCAAACATCGCGGTCCCACAAGTGATCCCGCCACCCCCTGGCATCCGCATCCGGAAATACGGTGATGCTGCGGTACCGCGCCCAAAACCCCAAAAACAAATTCTCCGCAGTCCACAGCACCCGCACTTCGGTCTCGCGCCCCGGGTCGGCATCTAACCCCCGCCAATCCGCGCTGAAACGCAGCGGCGGAGCCCCTTCCCACGCCGCCTCGGCCGGAAAGCCCGCCTCATCGGTCGCGCCAATTAAGCGCATTGCGGTGACCGTATCGCTTCTCATTGTCCGCCTTCATTCACCCGATCCGATGTTCCCATAAATCCGCGAAAACTGTTTGCGCACGAACCCCTTGCGCCGCCAGAGCGCCGCCAGAACCGTGTGCTAGCATCGATTTTGGCCAGATTCCACGTTTGGCAAGCGGCTCTCGAAGCCACGGTCCCGGAGGCCCATCCATGATTGAGCCCGTCAACGCCACCGATTTCACAACGCAATCCGCGCGCCGCCACCCGAGCCAATTCGAATTCATAAAGTTTCGCATCGACAAAAGCGCCGCGCGCATGACGCTCAACCGTCCCGAGCACAATCTCCTCAACGAAGCCATGCTCCGCGAAATTTCCGATGGCATCATTTTCGCCGGCAACACCGAAGAAGCCCGGCTCATCGTCCTGGACTCCTCTTGCAAAGTCTTCTCTGGCGGCATCGACATCGGTGAATACACCTCGCAGCGCGTGTTTCAAATGCTCGACGCGTTTCACGCCGCTTTCGCCAGCATGCTCGAAGTCGGCAAACCCGTCATCTGCGTGGTAAACGGTCCCGCCATCGGCGGTGGCGCGGAACTCGCCGCGTTCGGCGATCTGGTCATCGCCACGCCGAAAGCGCGTTTCGCGCAACCTGAAATCACCATCGGCGTATTTCCGCCGCTCGCCGCCACCATCTTGCCCTATCTCGTCGGACCTAAGACCGCGCTCGAAATCATATTGACCGGCGAGCCGCTTACCGCCGAGCGCGCCCTCGAACTACGCATGGTCAATCGTCTGGTCCCCGAAGCCCAGCTCGAAAGAACCGTCGAAGATCTCGTCTCGCGCATCTCCGCGCATTCCGCTCCGGTGCTCACCATGGCCAAAAAAGCCGTCCTCGGCGGCATGGGCCTGTCGCTACGCGACGGCCTCAAGCAGTCCATGGATATTTTTCTCAATCAGCTTTATCGCCTCGAGGATTCCCAGGAAGGATTGCGCGCACTGGTCGAAAAGCGCAAGCCCAACTGGAAAAATCGCTGATGCCAACGCCCAACGCCCAGTCGCGCGACGAGTTGCGTGCCGCGTAGTCGAACCGGTAGCGCCGGCTGGCCCCGAGTTTCCAAGGGGCATCGTTGCCGGCGCACAGCGCCGTTCGTTGACACCCCCAGATGCCCAACATAAACTCGTACCTTAAATTTGCAGGCAATGGAAGCGGGGAAGGCCGTGCAAATCGGCCGCGGTCCCGCCACTGTAATCGGCTGAGAAGCCGTAAGCCAGGCCACCGTTCCATGCCGCGGAAACACGTGCGCTTTTCGCGAGAGAAAGCGCGGTTCACGCCCCATCGCCACTCGCATGGGGCTTTTTTCTTGCTGGTAATGGACTCTCGCGATCCAAGGAGAGTTGTGCCGTTGCCCTCGGTCCGCACGATGTTGCGATGTTCCGCCTGCACCGTAGCGCTGCTGTCCGCCAGCGGCGCAGTTTCCCATGCGCAAGCGCCCCCACAGTCTCCTGCCACCGCCGGCCCCTCAACGTCTCCCGCCTTCCGTGAAGTCACCGACGAGTTAGGTCGCACCATTCGTATCCCGCAAACTCTAAACCGCATCGTTTCTCTCGCGCCAAACCTGACCGAGACTCTCTACGCTCTCGGCGTGCAAGATCGTCTGGTCGGTGACACTGACTTTTGCGACTACCCCGAAGACGCCCAGTACAAACCAAAGGTCGGCAACGTCATCAATCCTAGTCTCGAAGCCATCGTCGCTCTCCACCCCGATCTCGTGCTCGTCACCAAGCCCTCCAATCGCCTTGAGACCGTAAATTCGCTCGCCGAAGTCGGCATCCCTTCCTATACCACCGACCCTCACACACTGGAAGAAATCATCTCTTCAACGCAGCGTCTCGCAGGCATTCTGGGTGTGCCCGAGGTCGGCAGCGCGCTCACGAAGGATCTTGAGCGGCGCCTCGACGATCTTCAGCGCCGCGTAGCTCCGCTTCCCCGACGCCACGTTCTCTTTGTCACCTGGACCCAGCCGCTCATGTCCATCGGCAAGGACACCTTCATCGCCGATGCGCTTCGCTACGCAGGCGCCGATTCCATCGTGGATGCGCAAGGTTGGCCGCAAGTGAGTCTCGAGGAAGTTGCGCGCATCCAGCCGGATTTCCTGGTCTTCGCCGGCAACCACACCGAAACCATGCCGGTGGGCGTCGAAGCTCTATCCGGATTGCCGGGCTGGCGTATCCTCGACGCCGTGCGCCATCACCGCTACATCATGACCAGCGACGCCATCGACCGGCCGGCGCCGCGCATCGTTTCCGCCATCGAAGACTTAGCCAGGAAATTTCATCCCGAAGCCTTCTCTGAAAAACCGGATGATCATCAGGACCAGGACAACCAGAAAGACCAAAAAGAGAAAGACAAAGTGAATCCCCCAGCCGTCGTGCCGCCACCCTCACCGCCGTCGCCGCCCGTGCCATCGTTTCGTGTTGCCGCAGCCCTTCCCGGCGTCGCCGAGGAGTTCCCTTGCGCCCGCTGACCTTCCCAGGCTTGTTGTTGCGCTGCGGCGTCCTCGCCGCCATCTTGTTTGTCGTTGTGGTTATCGCGTTGAAACTCGGCGCGGTGCCTGTTTCCCTGTACGGCCTTGGCCTCGACCTTGTTCACCTGCTGCTCAGGAAGACCACCGGACTCTCCAGCAACTACGACATGATCGTGCTCGACATCCGGCTGCCGCGGATCCTGTTGTCGATCGTGGTCGGCGCGTCGCTCGCCGTTGCCGGCACCGCGTTCCAGGCGCTGCTTCGTAATCCTCTCGCGGACCCCTACGTTCTCGGCGCCTCGAGCGGCGCGTCTCTGGGTGCCATCCTCACTCTGATTGCCGAGCCTTATCTCGCGCTTCCCTTGACGCTGGCTGCTCTGGTCACCCCGGTCGGCGCATTCCTCGGTGCGGCGGTCACGATCGCCGCCGTCTATTTTCTGGGCCGCCGCGAGGGCCAGATTGACAGCAGCACCCTGTTGCTTGCCGGCATCGTTTCCGCCTCATTTCTGTCCGCGATCATCATGTTCTTAATCTCCACTCTGTCGAGTCGCGGCGATTTGCGTGGCATGTTGTTCTGGTTGATGGGCGACTTGTCTGTCTCCCTCCAGCCCAGCCTCCGATGGGTATTGGGCATCGGCTTCTTCGTCGCCACCGGCATCATCTACACCACCGCCACCGATTTGAACCTCATGCTCAACGGCGAAAAGGAAGCCATGCATCTTGGCGTAGATGTTCGCCGCGTGCGTTTGGTCGTTTATATTGCCGCCTCCCTCCTCACCGGCCTGGCCGTTTCTGTCAGTGGTTCTATCGGCTATGTAGGCTTGCTCGTCCCCCATCTGATGCGCATCGTTTTCGGTTCCGACCATCGCATCCTGATTCCCTCGTCCGCGCTAGGCGGCGCCATCGCCGTCGTCATTGCCGATACACTCGCGCGCACCGTCGTCGCTCCTTCCGAGCTCCCAGTCGGCGCCATGACCGCCCTCGCCGGCGCCCCCTTGTTCATCTACTTGCTGCGGCGCAAGATCGCGTGAGCCCCTGGTCGCAAAGTATGGTTGCCCCCTCCACCTCCGCCGACAGTTCCCGCCCCAGCGACATTCGCCTCAGTGTCGAGCAGGTGAGTTACGCTTATTTCGCGAATCCCTCGCAAGCCCCGCTTTTCACCCTCGAAGCCAGCAGCTTCCAAGCTCGCCCGGGAGAGATCGTCGCCATCCTCGGCCCCAACGCCAGCGGCAAATCCACGCTGCTGAAATTGATCGCCGGCGCGCAGGAACCGATGTCTGGACGCGTTTTGCTCAACGGTTTCGTCACCCACTCACTCACGCCTCGCATCCGCGCCCAGCGCATCGCCATGGTCCAGCAGGAGAGTCCTCTTCTGTTTCCTTCTCGCGCTTGGGAATTTGTTCTGCAGGGGCGCCATCCCCACAGCCGCTCTCTGCGCTTTGAAACCCGTGAAGACATTGCCATCGCCCGCAACGCCCTCGCTCAGGTTGGCGCCGAGCATCTCGCCGGCCGCTGGATGAACCAAATCTCCGGCGGCGAAAAGCAGCGAGTAATTCTCGCCCGCGCCCTTTCGCAGCAACCTCTGCTGCTACTCCTCGATGAGCCCACGCTTCACCTCGACATCGGTTCCCAGGTAGGCCTGCTCGATACCCTGCGCCGCCTGGCCGCCGAAAATCGCTACACCGTTGTCGTCGTTACCCATGAGCTCAACTTGGCCGCCGAATACGCCGACCAGATTGTCCTGCTCCACCGTGGTAAGAGCCTCCGCGTCGGCACCCCCGCGGCCGTCTACCAGCGCGAACTGCTCGAGCAAGTCTTCCAGACCCCGCTCTCGGTCGAGTCCAGCCCCTCTGGCCGCCCCCGCGTAACCATTCTCCCCGCCTCGTAACCGAAGGGCGCCGAATCTCTAGTCAACCGTAACACCCCTCGAGAGGCCGGAATTGGGGAAGGAGGTTTGTGGGGGCTACGAATAATGACGGCAGGACAGCGCAGCTTCGTCGGACGGGCCGCGCAGACCCTTGATCAGGAGAAGCGGACCCTCTGGGCGCGGTCTTTCCACGGGAAGGGCAGAGGAGAAATAGGACTCTTCCGCTTGTGTGGAACGAGTCCTATGAGAAGAAGGTTTGCTTCAAGGACGGAGGAGCGACAGAGGGCGCGATAGAAGAGCGTTTCCGTTGTTGACACGAAGTGATCGTTGGCATTCAACGCCGGTATCCATGACACGCGATTTTCAGTCTATTTTCTTCCAAGCAAACGGAAATCGGAATGATGTGGTCCTGAACGAGTGAAGGGGGAACGCAAGAACGAAAGCAAGGACGGTGCTGGTCGGCCGCGACGCGGTTATCCGCACGCCAGCCCCTTAGGTCCGATAGACGCATTCCAACACGCGGAAATCGCCTTTCAACGAAACCGGCTTGCTGAAGGACCAGTCTGGTCTTACTGTCCCCAATGTAGTTGCAAATCGCTTGCAACATGAATTCGCCGGTCGGATTGGCCTTCTGCCATTTCTTCTCATCGAATCGAAGGAGACAACGATGTGTGCAGGTACCGAGTTGCTGGTGGTCTACGAAAACTTTGGGCAGGTGGTGGCGTGCGACTGCGGGTCCATTCATGTGACCGTCGGACCTGTGAGTGTAGCGCTTGACGCCCATGCACTTCGCAGGTTGCGCAATCTTCTCGGAGCCGCCGTCGAGAAACTGGATTCCGGGAAACATCCGTCTTCTCCAGCTTCGTTCGCGCACTCATCCCATCTCGCACTGCGGAAAGTCATGAAGATCAAACACTGATCGGCGTCGATAGAGGGCGGAGAGGACAAAAAGGTGAGTCTATGTCCCAAACCGTTGTTCCGATGATTCACGTGCCGGATGTTCGCTCGACTGTGGCTTGGTACGTTTCGATCGGGTTCACGCTTGTTGGGGAAAATGTGGAAGACGGTGAGATGAATTGGGCCAAGCTCACATTCGGAAACAGCGAGATCATGCTCAATTGTGGCGGACGAGCCAGTACGGAGCACCGTCGCGAAATGGACTTGTACATCACGACCGAAAACGTGAAAGAACAGTTTCAGCGCCTGCAGAATCGCGTGGAGATTGTGGAACCGCCGCACGACACCGAATACGGCGTGCGCGAATTCATCTTCCGGGACTGCAACCGGTTCTGGATTACCTTCGGGCAACCGTTTTCCATGTAGTTGTTGAGGCCGTCCTTCTCAACCGATTCCGGCCTGGGTCCACGACGGTGGTTCACACTAGAGTCCATACCAGGCATGCCATCGCGACCGTGAGCAGGGCCACGCGCACGCGATGTAATTTATCCCAATGCCGGTGTTGTTGTTTCCAGTTTGCAGGAAGTGAATCGGGGTTTAGACCCGCGATTCTCTTGTTGATGGGGACGAGCCAGAGGATGGTGTACAGGATCACCAGGACAAAGAGTGCGGCCGATGCGAACCGTAAACCCGCAAATGCCGCGCGGCGTCGGAGGTAGGCTTCCGCAATCGCAAGAATCGCGCTGAGCGCGTACCAAAAGGGCATGGCCTTACCAAGCGATTGTGCAAGAAGGCCGAGTGCCTTTGCTTGGGGACGATCGTCAAGCTGCCACAATGCCGGATTTACAAAAACAGAGAGCCCCAGTTCGTTGCCGATCATGAAGCCAATCAAGAGGACGGAAACCAAATCTAGAAATCGCACTTGCTCCCTCGTATTGTGGAAAGGTTAAAACTACCCAAACCAAGACGTCCTGCTTAGCGGGGGTGCTCAGAAGTAAAATTGTCTCGCCACATGTCAAAATGTCGGACACGTGCTTTGTCGCGGAAACCCATTTGTAGGGTTAACGCTAGTCCGGACTTGGCAGCCCCAGCCCTCAAAATAGAACCGAAGACTGGGGCCACCTTGAAATTTCACCCCGCCGCGACACTCGCCTTTGCCGCTATGAATTCGAGCAGGTCCGCATTGATCTGGTCGGCGTTCGTGGTCGGCATGCCGTGCGGGAAGCCCTTGTATGTTTTCAGGATCGCACCTTTCACGAGCTTCGCGCTCAGCGGACCGGAGTCGGCATAAGGAACGATCTGGTCATCATCGCCGTGCATCACCAGTGTCGGCACAGTGATCTTCTTAAGGTCTTCGGTAAAGTCGGTCTGGGAAAAGGCCACGATGCCATCATAGTGAGCTTTTGCGCCTCCCATCATTCCCTGGCGCCACCAATTCAAGATCACTCCCTCTGAGGGTTTCGCACCAGGCCGGTTGTAACCGTAGAACGGTCCAGCCGCCACATCGTAGTAGAACTGCGCTCGGTTGGTGGCAGTTTGCTTCTGAAAATCGTCAAACACCGTTTTAGGCAAGCCACCCGGGTTGGCCGCCGTCTTCACCATAAGTGGCGGCACTGCGCTAATCAAGACGGCCTTAGCGACGCGACTTTGGCCATGGCGGGCTATGTAACGGGTGACCTCGCCGCCGCCCGTTGAGTGTCCGACGTGGATGGCATTCTTCAAATTGAGATGCTCGGTGAGTGCGGCTAGGTCATCGGCGTAGTGATCCATATCATGTCCGTCGCCGGGTTGGCTTGAGCGTCCGTGTCCTCGCCGGTCATGAGCGATCACGCGGTAGCCGTGGTTCAGGAAGAACATCATTTGGGTATCCCAATCGTCCGCCGACAAAGGCCAACCGTGCGAGAAAACGATGGGCTGACCTTTGCCCCAATCTTTGTAATAAATCTGGGTTCCGTCTTTTACTGTGATCGTGCTCATGTGCTGTTCTCCTATAGATTCTCTCAGAGGTCGGAGACTGACGGCCAGGCTTGCAACGATACCGCCAATCAGTCCGATTCGATATGCGGCCGGGTTTACAACATCCAAGATGAGTAGATGAACCGAACGGGATGGGTGATGCCTTATTTTTTTAGGATGTTTTGAGTCGACCCCCGACAAGTCGTCATGTGGGTTTTGGCCGATTTTCACTCTTTCTGGTAACAGTGTGTATCGGAGTTGGCCGGATTCGGCCACTGTGCTGGCAAATTCAGTTTGACTGGTTTGTGCGCGGAGCCGTGCCAGCTCTCCATGGGCTTCAGCCCCGGAAGGTACTCCGTATGGCGGCCGGCACCGGATGCTCTGATGCTATAATTCCTACTTCCCATGGCAAAAACGGCTCCCGATATGGTCAGCATCTCTCCCGAACTGCTCGCGAAATACGAGCCCGTCGTCGGCTTGGAAGTCCACGTACAGCTGCTGACCAAAACGAAGATTTTCTGCGCCTGCTCCACACGCTTCGGCGACGCTCCCAACGCCAACACCTGCCCCGTCTGCCTCGGCTTGCCCGGCACACTTCCGGTACTCAACAAGCGCGTCGTCGAAATGGCCTCCCGCGCTTCTCTCGCACTGAATTGCACGGTCCACGAACATTCCCGCTTCGCCCGCAAAAATTATTTCTATCCCGACCTTCCCAAGGGCTACCAGATCTCGCAATATGAGCTGCCGCTGGCTACCGGAGGCTGGGTTGAGATTGAAGTGGGCGGCTCGAGAAAGCGCATCGGCATCACGCGCTTGCACGTCGAAGAAGACGCCGCAAAAAATCTGCACGAAGGCTTCGCGCAATCTGCGACCAAGGCCTACATCGACTACAACCGTTGCGGCTCGCCGCTCGCCGAAATCGTCTCCGAGCCGGATATGCGCACGCCAGAACAAGCCTACGCGTACCTGACGACGCTCCGCCAAATCCTGCTCTACACCGGCGTCAGCGATTGCAACATGGAAGAAGGTTCGCTACGCTGCGACGCGAACGTGAGTGTCCGCTTGCGCGGGACCGAACCATTCGGCACCAAAGTCGAAGTGAAAAATCTCAACTCTTTCCGGTACCTCCAAAAAGCTCTCGAATATGAAATCGAGCGCCACATCGGCGTAATCGAGAGGGGCGGCCGCATTCCACAGGAAACGCGCCTCTGGAACCAGGCCGAAGGCCGCACGGTATCCATGCGCTCGAAGGAAAAAGCTCACGACTACCGATATTTCCCTGAGCCCGATCTGCTCCCAGTACACGTGAGCGCCGCTTGGCGCGAAGAAATTCGCAGCACGCTCCCGGAGCTTCCGGAAGCAAAGCGCGCTCGCTTCATCGCACGGCACAAGATTACGCCCTACGACGCTCAAGTGCTGACCGCCACGGCTGCGAGTGCGGCCTTTTTCGAGAACATCGTAAACTCCGGTGTCCCGGCGAAAAGTGCCGCGAACTGGATGCAGACCGATTTTCTCCGTCATCTCAAGGAATCCGGCAAGGAAATTGAATCCAGTCCGGTTTCCGCGCCGGAGTTAGCGAAATTGATCCTGTTGACCGAGGAAGGCAAGATCACGGCCTCGGCTGCCAAAGGCGTGTTGTTAAAAATGTTCGAGACGGGCTGTTCTGCCTCAGATATTGTAGCGGCGGAGGGATTGACCAAGATCAGCGACTCCTCCGCCATAGAACAAGCCGCGCGCGAGGTAATCGAGAAAAATCCAGACAACGTGGCCAAATTCCGTTCCGGCAACGAAGGTGTCTTCAAATTTTTCGTAGGGCAGGTCATGCGCGCCACCCGCGGCCAAGCCAATCCGCAAGCCGTAAACGAGATCCTGCGCGCCTTGCTTTCGGAGCAAAAGTGACTGCACGCGACTGGGCCCCACAAGGGAGTGATTGAGAAGTGGATTCCATGCTGAACATTGGCGACAAAGCACCAAGCTTTCGATTGAAGACCGATGAAGGCGCGACGCTGTCCCTCGCAGATTTTCGCGGGAGGCGCGTTGTGCTTTTCTTCTTTCCCAAAGCCAACACACCCGGTTGAACGACCGAAGCGTCCGAGTTTCGTGACGCAAAGAAGGATTTCAACAAAATCGGCGTGCTCATCCTGGGGGCCAGCGCCGATCCAGAAAAAGCCCTCGCGAAATTCCGGGCGAAGCAAAAACTCAATTTTCCCCTGCTGAGCGATCCCGACCACAAAATGATCGAATCCTATGGCGTGTGGCGCATGAAGAAATTCATGGGTCGCTCGTACCAAGGTATCGTCCGCAGCACCTTCCTGATCGGCCCCGAAGGCAAAATCGAACAAATCTGGGACAACGTAAAAGTAAAAAATCACGCCGCCGAAGTCCTGGCCGCGGCGTCGAAGTAGTCAAGCACGATCGCCGCGATCGCATGTCGGGTCGGTGGCGTTCGGTGTTAGCTCTACACCCCGAGGTTCTGAAAGACCGAGGCCACAACAATTGGATCGGATGCGTGGTCAAAGGTGAAAGACGAGTTCGTCGCTGTCGGGGCCTGCAGGCTCGATGTAGAGGTTGTCGATGAGGCGGGTCTTGCCAATATACACGGCGAGAACCACGTAGCAAGGGCGCGCGATACGCACGACCGGCTCAAAAGCGTCGGCGTCAACTATTTCGGCGTAATCGACGGCTGCGAGCGGCTCCGCTTGCAGCACTTTGCGCAGCACGGTTTGTAATTGAAGCGCGTCGCGCACGCCAGTAGCGAGCTGGTCGCGAGCAGCGATCAACGCCCGGTGCAGAACGGGTGCTGCACCCCGTTCGTCCGCTTTGAGATAAACATTGCGCGAAGAGAGTGCCAAGCCGTCGGCTTCTCGAACGACAGGACACACTACGATTTCCGTGTCCAGATTCAGATCGCGCGCCATTTGAGAAATGATCCGGACCTGCTGCGCATCTTTCCGCCCGAAGTAGGCGAAGTGCGGCTGCACGATCTCCAGGAGTTTCAGCACAACGGTGGCGACGCCGCGAAAATGTCCCGGCCGCGACCGTCCCTCAAGCCGATCGCTTAAGCCTTCAACGGTGACGTAGGTCCGGAATCCCGGCGGATAAACGTCTACCGCCTCCGGTACGAAAGCAGAATCGACACCAGCCGCGTCAAGCTTGCCGGCGTCGGCATCGAAGGTTCGTGGGTATTTCGCCAGGTCTTCTTTCGGTCCAAACTGTTTGGGATTTACGAAAATGGATGTGATGACCTGCGAGCACTCCTGCCGGGCGCGCTGGACCAGCGCCAGATGTCCTTCGTGCAGCGCGCCCATCGTGGGAATCAGGCCGATGATGCGGTTTTCGGCGCGCGCGAGCCGCGCTTGCTGTTTCATCCAGGCAATGGTTCGGATTGTTTCCACGGCGAAGGGGCCAGCGCTCCGCGGCTCAAGCGCCCGCGGCGACGGCGCGCTCGCGGTAGAAATGCATCAGGTCGGTAGGGATCGGCTGAGCGCCGTGCTGCCGCAGCATGGTGGTCACCTGGCCGCGGTGATAGGTGCCGTGATTCACGACGTGCTGGAGCGATTGCCACAAGGGATTCCTGTAGACCCCGAATTTCATGGTCTTGTATTCCAGAACGCGATCGAGATCTTCCTGCGTCAACCCGCGCACAAACTTCATGGAGCGTTTCTCCAACTCGTCCCAGTGCGCGCGCAAACTTGCAACGTCTGCAAACACGGAATGGTCGGGCATGGAGGAAGGCGAACGGCCCTCAAAGCGCTCGAGCCAAACCCACTCTCCGCTGCAAATGTGCCCCAGCGTATCGCGCACGGAAGAAAAACTGGAGCCTAGCGGCTTGGTGAATTGCTCCGGCGTGAGCGCCGATGCAGCTTCCATCGAGCGATGGTTCGCCCAGGCGTTGAAATCGTAGAGCAAGCCAATTTCCTCAGGTGTCATACGTCACCGTATTTTGTGGACTGTCACCGCGTGTACCAGAATTCAGCAGTCGATGTGAATCAGCTTCCGCCGCTTCAGAGCTTCGCCGGAATGGTAAGACTCAGCGTCTGAGGGAAAGCTGCCGCTGCGTACGTCGTCGCAATAGGCGCGCACCGCGCCGGAAATAATTTCACCGACATTGGCATACTGCCGCGCAAATTTCGGCGCGGGATTAAAGGTTAGCCCTAACAGATCATTGATCACCAGGATCTGGCCATCACAATCCGGTCCCGCTCCGATGCCGATCGTGGGAATTTGCAGTTCGCGGGTAACCTGTGCGGAAAGCTCGCGCGGCACCGCTTCGAGCACGACGGCAAAGGCGCCCGCCGCTTCGACCGCGTGCGCATCACGCAGCAACTGCTCTGCCGCGTCCGGTGTCTTGCCTTGCACGCGATAGCCGCCGAGAGCGTTCACCGACTGCGGCGTCAGCCCAACGTGGCCCATCACGGGGATCTCCGCTTCGGTCAACCGCGCAATCAATTCCAGCCGACGCTCGCCGCCCTCGACCTTGACAGCTTCCGCCCCGGCTTCTTTCACAAAGCGCACCGCGTTACGCAGCGATTCCGCAGTATCGGTGTGATAGCTCCCGTAAGGCATGTCCGCAACGACCAGCGCCCGCCGCGTCCCGCGCCGCACCGCGCGCGTATGGTGAATCATCTCCTCGAGCGTCACCGGGAGGGTGCTCTGGTATCCGAGCACAACCATCCCCAACGAGTCGCCGACGAGAACAACATCCACTCCGGCCTCATCCACCAAACGCGCGGTGGGATAGTCGTAGGCCGTCAGACAAATGATCTTTTGTGATGGCGAGTCCGCAGCAGATTTGCGCTGCAAGAGAGCGGGCACGGTAATTTTGCCGTCGCCCGCGTTCGGGACAACACTCATGGGTGGCCTCCGGTGCCATTCCCTTGACCCATCGCTGGTGGCCGCACTGCGACCGGGGATATAGCCCTGTACCTGACCGAGTCTCATATTATAACAAATCCTGAGCCGGGCGGCCAGAACCCTGGATGAGCCAGGTTCGGCCCAGTCGGGCGGCAACTTCATTTCCCGCTGGGCCGGATTTTCTGCAAACGGCCATCGCTCACTCGGAGGACCGGCTCCAGCACGGCAGCTTGCTCGCAGCGCGGCTTCGATGTGAAATAGGCAAGCGGCTCGGCTGGTCCACAAAGAGGCGATGCGAGGTGGCTTCGATGCGGAAAATTTGCTACGGCGTGGTGGTGAGCTTGGATGGGTATATCGCAGGACCCAACGGTGAAGACGACTGGATCGTGAAGGATCCGGACATCGATTTCGGAGAGATGTTTGCAAGGTACGACACGTTGGTCATGGGGCGCAAGACTTACGAGCGCATGGTCAAAGCGGGGTACGCCACGATGGCTGGAATGAGGATCGTGGTCTTCTCCAAAACGATGCGCGCCGCCGATCATCCGGCAGTAACGGTTGTGGCGAACAAGCTGGAAGAAACCGTGAGCGAACTGCGTTCCGCGCCAGGCAAAGACATCTGGTTGTTCGGGGGCGGATCGCTATTCCGTAGCTTCCTGGAAAAGGGATTCGTGGACGAGGTCGAGGTTGGCGTGATCCCCGCGCTCCTGGGGCAAGGAATCCCATTGTTGCGGCCGCCGGCAAGCCGTCAAACGCTGAAGCTTACGAACCACCAGGTGTACAGAAAGAGCGGCATTGTGAAGCTGACCTACGCATTGAAATAGGGTATCCGGTCGATTTTTTTGCACATCTGGTCGTGGACGGCCCGGCGCGATGTGGTTCATGCCCATAGAAACGGAGGCCTCATGGCGCAACGAGTGTGGATGGTTACGGGAGCAAGGTCAGGCTTGACGAGGAGCCTGGGCGCGGCCTTTCCATTGTGCGCCGCGGTTCAGCCAATAGCGCACGGCGGAGAGCCACGTCGCGTAAGCGTAGAACAGCGCGGCAAACGGAAGCAACGGCGCCCACAACGGCGACAGGCGATAGAAGCGAAGTGTTGGCAGGAAAGTCAGGCACATCAATAGCCAAGCGGCGATCGCGAAGAGCCGCGCCGCGGCTTGGTGTGTGATGAAGGCCGTGGCGGGTGCGATGTAGGTGAAGAAAAGTCCGGCAAGCGTTCCGAAAAGCAGCAGCGACGAATAGCGAAGTTGCGTGAACGCCGTGCGGGCGATCATGTCGCGGACGTCGGCGAAGGTTTTGTAGGCGCGGAGGCTGCGGCTGGTGCGGGTCAGGCCCATCCAGAGTGCGCCGCCGCTGCGCTTGACCGCGCGGGCCAACGCGCAATCGTCGATCACTTCGCTGCGGATTGCGACCAGGCCGCCGATGCGCTCAAGAGCTTCGCGACGCAGAAGGACGCAGCCACCAGCGGCGCCTGCGGTGCTGGCTTGTGCATCGGCGATCCACCGGGGCGGGTACAACTTCAGGAAGAAATAGAGGAAAGCTGGGATGAGGGCGCGCTCGGGCAGAGTCCTGGCTTGCAGTAGGACCATCAGGGATGTCAGGTCGAGTTTGTTTTGCTCGGCGCGGGAAACCAGGCGACGCAGGGTGTCGGGAGCGTGGACAACGTCGGCGTCGGTGAACCAGAAATAGGAAGGATTCGAAGCGGTCGCTTCCCGAGCGCCCTCTAGCGGACGGAAGCAGATCCCTTCTGGCGGGGTCGATCGCTTCGCCCGGGCTGACCGTTCGGGAGGCGACGCGGTCCGGTTCACGCCTTCGTTTAGTGCCCAGAGCTTGCCGGTCCAGCCTGGGGGCAAGGGTGACGACCGCTGAATTTGTATGCGCGATTCCCCGTTTTCTGTCGCGGATTGCTGCGCGACTTCCACGGTGTCGTCTTCGCTGTGATCGTCTACTACGATGACAGAAAATTGACCCAGATAATCTTGTCCGAGTAACGCGGCGACGGTTTGGCCGATGGTCTCCGCTTCGTTGCGGGCGGGGACGATGGCAACTACGCGGGGCCAGCTTGGCGGTGGGAGATGTTTGGCTTGATCGTCGTCGAAGGGGCTCAGGCGAAAGAACATGCCGCGAGCAAACGTTAGGTAGAGCCAAATGGCCAGGGAGAGGGCGGAGAGGGTGATCGTAGTTACGGGCACGGCTTTATTTTGCATGAAGAGGGGTGGATTGTGGGCTTGGGGAGTATTCCGCTGGGGAGGGTTCCGTCCCCAAGAATCTGAAAATTGGCGACCCCAGCGTCCTGCGCTATCATCGATTTCGATGAGTACCGCGCGTCCTGTCGGGGATCTGCTCCGCGAATGGCGGCAGCGGCGACGCCTGAGCCAACTCGATCTTGCATGCGAAGCCGAAATCTCCACGCGGCATTTGAGTTTTGTCGAGACCGGCCGCGCGCAACCCAGCCGCGAGATGATTCTGCACCTGTCCGAACAACTCGACATTCCCATGCGAGAGCGCAATATTCTGCTGGTCGCGGCGGGTTACGCCCCGATGTTCCCGGAACGTTCGCTGGAAGATCCGGCGTTGCGGTCCGCGCGCAAGGCGATCGACCTGCTGCTGGAGAGCCAAAAGCCCTACCCAGCATTTGCGATTGACCGGCATTGGAACATTGTGGCCTCGAACGGCGCGATTCCCGAGGTCTATGTGGGCGTGGCCGCTGATGTTTTGCGTCCGCCAATCAACGCGTTGCGATTGAGCCTGCATCCCGAGGGCCTCGCGCCGAGAATCGTCAACCTGGAGGAATGGCGGGAGCATGTGTTGGGACGTCTGCGCCGCCAAGTCGATCTCACGGCGGACCCGCTGCTGATCGATCTGCTGCGGGAACTGGTGGACTACGCGAAGCCCCTCGCCAAGAGGCGCGCCGATGCTCCTTCACCGGAACAAGCGGTGGCCGTGCCGTTCCGGATCTCGACGGTTCTGGGCCTGCTCTCGTTTTTTACCACCACGACAATTTTCGGAACTCCAGTGGATGTCACTTTGTCCGAACTCGCGCTGGAGTGCTTTTATCCGGCCGACGCGGCCACCGCCGCCGTCGTGCGCGCCGCCGCCGCGGCGCAGCACGCGAACCGGTCTACGGCGACCGATTCGGTCAAGCAAATCGCGTCCTAGTCCGCTCGAGTTACTTCGCCCATTACCTCCCAGGTTATCGACTTCGCGCGTCGTCGTCCGCTATCAATGATTGCGACGCGTTTTTTTGAGCCAAGGAGGAATTTGTGAATCGACGAAATCTTTTGCAGACAGTTACATCGGCGGTCGCCGGCGCAGGATTGATGGCTATAGATCCAGAGGGAGCGTGGGCAAATGGTGCGCGCACGAGTCGATCGAAAGGCTCGGGCCCTCTCGGCGGGCCGTTGCTCGAGATGCGCGATGGGACGACGCTGTTTTATCAGGATTGGGGCGCCGGAAGGCCAGTGCTCTTTGTCCACAGTTGGGCAGCCAACACCTCGCTGTGGCAATACCAGATGATTGACCTGAGCAGCCGTGGCTTTCGTTGCATCGCCTACGACCAGCGCGGGTTTGGGCGTTCCAGCGATCCCGGGCGTGGATACGACTACAACACGCTTGCCGATGATCTCGGTGAGGTGATGGAGAAGCTGGATCTGCGCGAACTTACTTTGGTGGGCCATTCGATGGGTTGCGGCGAAATCGTGCGCTACGTCTCCCGCCATGGCGCGTCACGGGTTTCGCGCGCGATGCTGGTCGCGCCGACGCTGCCGTTCATTTTGAAAACCGCCGACAATCCGGACGGCGTGGACAAGAGCAACCTCGAACAGCTTCGGGCTGGATGGATGAAGGATTTTCCAAAATGGCTGGGAGATAACGCGCGGCCGTTTTTTACGCCCGGGACTTCGCCGGAGATGGTGGACTGGGTAATAAGGATGGCGCTTCAGGCTTCTCTCAAGGCGCTCGTCGATTGCAACCACGCGTTGACGGAAACGGATTTTCGCGCGGAACTCACGAAGTTCAAAGTGCCGACCCTGGTTGTTCACGGCGACGCGGATGTGTCTGCGCAGATTGACTTTACGGGGCGAAAGACAGCAGGGCTAATACCGGGATGTCAGCTCAAGGTGTATGAGGGCGCCCCGCACGGGTTGATGTTTACGCACATGAACCGGCTCAACGCGGATCTGCTTTCGTTTCTGACAACATAGCGCTACAGGCCGTCTTCGGCACGCAATCATGGCCGCCGGGCTATTTGTTCAAGTGGTGGTAGCCTGAAAGGGGCCGAGCCTTCTCGAACAAGAAAGATGCTCGGCCCGCGGAAGCTAAAAATAATCTGGCTAGCCTTTGTTGTGTTTGCAGTATTCGACTTGCTTGAGCCGCTTCTCGGCTGCCTGTTTGGTTTTGTAAGGCCCGCCCAGACCCTTGCCCTTCTCGGAAACAACTTTGTAGCCGCCGCTTGCTTTCTTGATCATGAATGACCTCCGATGCCCGGCGCAATCACGCCGATAAAAACGGCGGCGCGTGCGGGCAGAAGTCATTCTGGCGCCATAGAACTGCGGACGAAATACAAAGTTCTATCGAACCCGCCTGACGCCGCGCCGCAATGGGAAATCAGAGTTTGACGAAGCACCACTCTTCGCTCCACGGGAGGCGCGACATTTGGCGCGAGGGGCCTTGGGGCTCAACCACGAAATCGTCGGAGAAATTCGCGCCGATACCGTGCTCCGGGTCGTACAAACCGGGTTCGACCGAGAAGGACATACCGGGCTCCAACATGGTGTAGTCGCCGAGCGACAGGTATGGCGGCTGATGGCCTTCCCAGCCCTGCCCGTGTCCGGGGCGGTGATAGATGTACGGGGCGACCCCTTGTTGCACCTGATGCTTGTGAATCTTGTAGGCGACGGTTGAGCCGGTGACGCCGGCGACGGACTCTTCTTTTTGGATCAGGCAGGAATCGCGGCTGACAGTCCACAGTTTCTTCATCTGATCGGTGACCGGGTGAATAAACATGGCGCGGTAGAGCTCTCCACCGCAGCCCGCGATATTTACGCCGCCCTCGATCTGAATGGCCTGCCCGCGCGTGATTTTATCGTGGAGAAATTGATTGGGGTGCGGATAGGCGGTGGATCGGCCCACGCGGCAGTCCACCGCAATCTCGATTCCGACTGCGGTGTGCGGAGCCCCATCGCGCTTGATGTCGGCCATCACCAGGTCGGTGCCGTATTTGGTGGCGGCGGCGCCAATATCGTAGTCGGTTAGATCCGTGCCATGCTGCAGGAGCATATCGCGCGCGTACGCGTGCATCAGGTTGAAATAGTTGTACGCACGCCGCGTCAGCGCCAATTCTTCCGGCGTCTTGAGGATCCTCATCTTCATGCAGACATCCTCCGCCGAGCCCATCTCGCGGCCAAGCACACTCCCGACTTTGCGCTGGGAGGATGGACGGAGTTCCGTGTCGGCTACGAGCTTTTTGTCGGCATAGCCACGCTTCTTCAGTCCTTTCAGCACCCATTCGAAAAGGTCGACCTGCGGGCCCATCTGGACTTTTCCTTCATTGGGGAAGGCGCCTTCGGCGTGTGGCCAGTCGAAATACATTTCGCCATCGGAGTACCACCACGTTTTCACCAGATCGCGATCCAGAGCGGCGTTGAACCATACGGGGTCGCCGCTCTTTGGGAGAAAAACCTGGACCAGCCGCTCGGTAGTCGTGTGCCAAAGGCCAGTGAAATAGATAATGTTCCAGCGATCGGTGAGCAGAACTCCGTCGCAGCCGTCTTCGGCGAGCTTGTCTTGCAGCTTCTGGGCGCGCTGTTTGTGCCAGTCAAGAGGCAGGCGATCGAACGTGGCGGGTTTTAGATGGTCGTCCGGAAGAAACAGTCGCGTGGATTTTTCGCCACCGGTCGCGACTTCGCCCCCTCGAACAGCGGCGCCGCCGACCGTCGAGACCGTAACCGCCGCACCTGTCGCCGCCAGAAATTCTCTTCGGTTGACCATTCGTTCCTCCCTACCCGATGGGATTTGCCGGAATGCCGCGTGCATCCTACTCCAAAAGGCCGCGAATTGAATACGCTGGTGAGATCGAATACAGTTGTCGTTCAGATGAGCGTCAAGCGCGGCAAACGTTCGAAAGTAGCAGGACAAATTCTGCAGCACTATGGCGAGGATGCCGTAGAACGCGACCGCTTGGAAAAATACGCGCGCCTAGAATTTTTCAGGACCAAAGAAATTATCTCGCGCAATTTGCCGAAAAAGCCCTCGGTGGTTCTGGATGTTGGCGGAGGACCCGGCCGGTACGCGCACTGGCTTGCGAAGCTCGGACACTCGGTACATCTGATCGATCCGGTTCCCTTACACGTGGAGCAGGCGAAGGCCGCTCTGGATGCCGCGCGACGTAAAGCGACGTGGAGCGCGGCAGTCGGCGACGCGCGCGATTTGAACTTTGCGGACAGGTCGGCCACCGCCGTCCTGCTGCTGGGACCGCTGTATCATCTCGTGAAGCGCACTGACCGCATCCGGGCGCTGGCAGAGGCTTTTCGCACGCTGAAGCCCGGCGGCCTACTGTTTGCGGCGGTGATTTCGCGATTTGCGTCGGCATTCGACGGATTGTTTCGCGGTTTTGCCCGGGATCCGAAATTCTTCCGGATCATGCAACAAGACCTGAAAAATGGGCAGCACCGAAATCGGACGAACAACCCTCAATATTTCACCACAGCATTTTTTCACCATCCCGACGAACTGAGAAGCGAGATCGAGGAAGTGGGTTTTGAGCGGCCGGAACTCTACGGTCTCGAAGGGCCCGGGTGGCTACTGGCCGATTTCGACAAGGAATGGAACGATCCCAAATCGCGGGCCAGATTACTGACCGTCATCCGAGAGATGGAGCGCGAGCCCACCTTGACGGGGCAAAGCGCGCATATTTTGGCGTTGGCGCGGAGGCTTTAGATCATCGGCGGGAGCCTATCGCGACAGGCGCCGGTCGACCAGATAGCCGGCGAGAGCGAAGATGGAGAAGTAGAGCGCGGCATTGACGCCGATGGCGACGCGGAGGAAGCCGCCGAAGGTTGAGCCGAGCGACTCGTGCTTTGCGGGAGTGACCATTTCCGCTATTTTCAGGCCGGGAGAAAAGATCGAAAGCACCGGAACCGGCAAGGTGGGCTCATCTTGTACAGCAAACGCCAACGCAAGAAAGCCGACTACCGATCCGAGGATCGCGGGCAGGATCAGACGCACTAGCAAGCGCCTCAGCATCGGCTAAATTTTAGCAGATCATTTCGCGGGCGATTTTTGAGGTTTCGTTTGGCTTTCTACTTCGCAACCTCGCCGTGCACGGCGTCGCCATCCTTGGTTGATCGCTGCGCGGTTCCCTCCGGGCGGTCACCGAGATAGTACGGTGCGGCGAGGGTGAAGATGCGCCCGTTTCCGTGCACCAAGAGCATCCATTCGAGCAAGCGGCCGCGCTGGTTGTGGAGGAAGTATTCGTACCAGCGGCCCTCCACCAGTTCGGGAATCACGACCACGATGCGGCGATCAGGACGTTTTGTCGACAAGTCGAGAATGTACCGGACCAGCGGAATGATCACGAAACGATAGGGCGAAGGCAGGGTCACCAGCTCGGGGGATGGATCACCCGACGCCCGGAACGGAGTTACGACGTAGCGTTCCCAGTCTTGGTGAAGTAATTCGGAATGCTCATCGGGCTCCACGTGGACAGCGATTAACTCGCTGGCGAGCCTGGAGGCCAGTTCGAGACCTTGCTTGGTGATAGCACTCCAACGGTCGACCGGAATGACCACCACGGGCGGGGCCATATGGCAGGCCGGGACGACCGGCTCGGTGCAGCGGGTCTTAACTGCCACGGAGTGGTAGTGGCGACGAACCGACACAAAAAAGGAAATCAACAGGGGGATAAAGAGCACGGTGATCCAGGCGCCTTCGACGAATTTCGCCACCAGGACTACGACGACGGTAACGCCGGTCACAAGGCCGCCGAGGCCGTTCACCATGGCGCTCTTCAACCAATGCGGGCCGCGTTTCTTCCTCCAGTGCACGACCATACCGAATTGAGAAAGCGTGAAAGCCAGAAACGCGCCAACGGCGTATAGCGGAATCAATTTGTCGGTAATGCCGTCGAACAGGATGAGCAACACACCGGTCAGCACGGCGAGAACCAGAATTCCGTAGGTGTAAACCAAGCGTCGCCCGCGGAAACCAAAAACGTGGGGTAGGTAATTATTTTGAGCGATAGCGCGGCACAGCCGCGGGAAATCCGCGAACGCCGTGTTTGCGGAAAGTGAAAGCACGAGCAGGATCGAACCCATCGTCAAATAATAGAAAAAGCCCTTGCCGAAAACCGCCGCTGTCAGCATGGAAAGAATGCTTTGGTAGCCGGGCTGACCGGGATCCGTGGCCGTGATGCCATAGACTTTGACCAAATACGAAATTCCCGCCAGTAGCACGGCCAAGATAAAGATAATCACCGTGAGGGTACGTTGTGCGTTTTTCACGGCGGGTTCGCGGAATGCTCTCACACCGTTGCTGACGGCCTCCACGCCGGTGAGCGCCGTGCAGCCGCTGGCGAACACTTTCAGGAGCAACCAGTAGGTGACCATTTCGGTTACTGGATGCGGCGGCGGCAGAGGCGTCATGGGTTGGGGATGGCCGCCGCCGGAAGCGACGTGAAACAAACCGCCCGCTATTGTGATGATGAGCGTTCCGACAAAAAGATACGTCGGCAGCATGAACGCAAAGCCGGCTTCGCGAAGGCCGCGCAGGTTTACAAGCGTAACGACGACGAGAATACTGAGGCACAAGCTGACCGTGTGCGACTGCATACGCGGAACGGCCGAGACCAAAGCTCCGACTCCAGCGGAGATACCTACCGCCGCGGTAAGAATGTAGTCCGTCAACAAGGCGGCAGCGGCGAGCAGGCCCGCGAGCGGACCCAGGTTGAAACGGGCAACGGTATACGAACCCCCGCCCATGGGATACGCGGCAATCGTCTGGCGATACGAAAAATAGACGATGACCAGCAGAATGATGATCGCGGTGCTGATGGGGACGATGTAGCGCAAGCCCAAAAGACCCAGGGGTATAAGCAAGCTCAGCGCCGCTTCCGGACCGTAGGCCGCGGAGCTGAGGGCGTCCAAACCGAAAATGGGAATGCCTCGGCCTGGGCCGATCTGTTCCGCGCGCTCGTCGCTAGTGGCGAGCGGTTTTCCGACGAGCAGGTCAAGAATGTTCATGGGAAGTCAAATCCTAGGGAGCGGTATCGGAGAAACCATTTGTAACGAGTAATGCCGCAAAGTCAATGCCCAGCGTGCGGCCCGGAGTACCGACCGGTATTGAAGCATGGCGAACGCGAAATTGACCTTCGTCGCCTCTGCCTCTACGATGAAATATGCTTGCGGCATACGGGCGCAGAACGAAAGGTCAACTGATGAACACAAAACCGCTCGTATGCAACCTAACTCCGCGCCGGGTGGGGCTTGGCCGGCTGATCTTCACGTCCTTACTTTTCTCGCTCGTTACTTCCTCCCTGTCGGCGCAAACCGTTACGCAGATACTTGCGAAGGTATTGGTGGCGAGAGGTGGGCTCACCAAGATCCGTGCGATCAAGTCGGAACGCGTTTCGGGCATCATCTCGTTTGGGTCGGAAGCGTCCGGGCCGTTCCTGGTTGAGCTGAAGCGCCCGGTGAAGATGCACATGACGCTCAGCGTACAGAACCAAACCATGGTGCGGGTCTTCGATGGCACCCAGGGATGGGCCAACAATCCCTTTGCCGGAAAAACAAATCCGGATCCCATGACCGAGGAAGAGCTAAAGAATATTTCGGAAGAAGCGGACTTCGACGGCCCGCTGGTCGATTACGCAAAGAAAGGCAATAAGGTTGAGCTGATTGGGAAAGATAAAGTCGAGGACAAGGATGTGTGGCGCGTAAGGCTCACCACCAAAACTGGTGACATCCGATACTATCTATTCGATGCCAGCACGTTCCTGCTCTTGAAATGGGAGGGCAAACGCCGCGCGGAAGGCAAAGAATTCCCGGTGGAATCGTATTTCCGCGACTATCGAGACGTGGAAGGCCTGAAGTTCTCTTTCCAGATCGATTCTGGCAGCTCCGCTACGGACCTTACGCAAAAGCTGGTCATCGACAAGATCCAGCTGAACCCGGAAATCAGTGATTCGGAATTCACCAAGCCTGCGGCTCCGGACCTATCCGCGCCGCCAGCATCGACGCCCTGATCCCCGCCGAGAATGCCGAAGACCGATTCCCGATGAAGGCCGACGACAAATCGAATCAGCCTCGGCCCAACGCAGGGTTGTGCGCAAACTGCTGTAACTCGAGGGAAATCGAGTCCGCAAGGGGATCGGTCTTCCTTCTTTGCCAGCTCTCCGCCACCGATTCGCGGTTTCCGAAGTATCCGCGGTTGCCGGTCGTCTCCTGCTCCGGATACTCGCCATCCCCGTCGAAGCCAGATCCCTCTAACTCATAGAAATGTAGGAACACGTTAGTACTACTACCGACCTCTACTTTATTCGTAGCGGTCATCGAGCGGCGTCCCGCCCAGTGTCGTGGCTTGCTGGAGCGATCCTCGTGGCCGTCTGAGGGCAGTTGCGCCGTGCCGACAAACTCCCAATCGCGTCCCGCTGCACCGGCCAGACGGGCTCGCGCCGTCGTAACGATTCGAGATATGGAGTAGCGCGGTCGCGGATTGCGACGTTTAGGGCCGTGTGCTAGCATCCGCTCGTTGGGGAGCGTACCAGGGAAAAAGTTTCATTCGACCTTCGCCCTCGCTTCTTGCGGGAACCCAGGCAGAGGCCGCGTTCTCCTCCCTCAGCCGTATCGAAGTTGCATAGGCGCAGGCCCGCGCCTTCAGCCCCCAGGGCGGACCTCGCCAGTCGATCCCGGCCTTGACGCCGGATCACCGGAATATGGAGGTCTACATGAAGAACTATCTCACCAAGGACATACGAAACGTGGGCATTGTCGGCCACGGCGGCACCGGTAAGACGCAACTCGTGTCGTCGTTGCTCTTCACTGCGGGAATGACACCGCGCTGGGGGAAAATTGCGGAAGGAAACACCACGACGGATTGGGACGAGGAAGAAATCGGGCGAAAAATTTCGATTCAGACGGGGTTGGCCTATGCGGAATGGCCGTGCACGCTGTGTTCTGGTGGAAACGTAAAAATCAATTTCATCGACCTGCCGGGTTACTCAACTTTCATCACGGAAGCGAAGGCTTCGTTGATCGGCGCGGATGCGGCGTTGATCACGGTGGATGCCCATGTGGGAGCACAGGTCACCACCGAAAAAGTTTGGGATTACTGTACGGAGTACGATATTCCGCGGGCGTTTGTGTTGACCTGGATGGACCGCGAGCTGTCGAGCTTCGAGCGCTCGATGGAATCGCTCGAACAGGTTTTTGGTCGCAATGTGGTCGCGCTGCAACTCCCGATCGGCACCGAGCGCGGCTTCCGCGGCGTGATCGATCTGGTGAGCATGAAGGCGCACATGTACAAACCCGACGGCGATGGGAAACCATCGATCGAGGAAATTCCCGCGGCCTTGGCGGATGAAGCCAAGGAAGCGCACGAAAAACTGGTGGAAATGATCGCCGAGGGTGACGACGACTTGATGGAAGAGTTTTTCAGGGAAGGCACGATTCCGATTCAGGACCTGATTCCAGGCGTTCGCAAGGCCATCGTGGCGGAGAAGATCTTCCCGGTGCTGATGGTTTCGTCGCTGCACAATATTGGGACCGCAAGCCTTCTTACGTTTATCGCCGATGTATTTCCGCACCCGGACGAACACTCTCAGGTTGGTTTCAAAGAGCCAGGCGGCAAGGGCGAGCGGATCGAACGGAAATATGATGACGATCAGCCTATGTCGTTGTTCGTGTTCAAGACGCTAGCGGATCCCTTCGCAGGGCGCATCAACTATTTCAAAGTGAAGAGCGGAGTGTTGAAGAACGATGCAACGCTGATGAATTTCAACCGGTCGACGCCGGAGCGCTTTCAGCACATTTTGGCCGTGCAGGGAAAGCAGCTGACGGAGGTCTCCGAGCTGCACGCCGGGGACATCGGTGCCATCGCGAAGCTTAAGGAAACGACGACCGGAGAAACGCTAGGGGACAAGGCCGCGCCCATCTTCTATAGCCCTGCGCAACTGCCGGAACCGTCGATTACGTTTGCGATTGAGCCGAAAACGCGTGCTGACGAAGACAAGATAGGCACCTCCATCCATAAGATTTTGGAAGAAGACGCCGCGTTGCGCTTCTCGCGCGACCCACAGACCAAGGAATTCCTGCTGGCAGGTTCGGGGCAGCAACACATTGAAGTTGTGGTGGCGAAGCTGCACAAGCGGTATCACGTTGACCTCACGCTCAAGCCGCCCAAGGTGCCCTATCGCGAGACGATTCGCGGCAAGGCCGATGCAGAAGGCAAGCACAAGAAACAATCCGGGGGCCACGGGCAGTTCGGCGTGTGCCGCATCAAGATGGAGCCGGTCGAACGAGGCAAGGGCGTCGAGTTTGTCGACGATGTTTTCGGCGGCGCGATACCCCGCAACTGGATTCCCTCCGTCGAGCGCGGAATCCGTGACGCAGCGGCGCGCGGCTATCTGGCGGGTTTTCCCGTGGTAGATTTCCGAGCGACTTTATACGATGGCAAATATCACGACGTGGATTCCTCCGACATCGCGTTCAAGATCGCCGGCTCGCTGGCGTTCAAGGAAGCCATGAAGCAGGCGAGACCTGCGCTATTGGAGCCGGTGATGCACGTTGAGGTCTACGCCCCCGATCAGTACTCCGGCGATCTGATGGGAGATCTGAGCGGCCGCCGCGGACGCATTGCCGGGAGCGAAGCCCGCGGGCATAACGTCATCATCAAGGCACAGGTGCCCTTTGCCGAGATGCTGACGTACGCGAATGACCTCATTTCGAAAACGCAAGGTCGTGCTAGTTACTCCATGGAGTTCTCGCACTACGACTACGTGCCGAGCGAACTCGCGGAAAAGGTGATCGCCGCCTACAAGGCTGCTCATGGTGAACTGGTCCACGCCGAAGAAGAAGCCTAACCACTCCCAGATTTGCAGGAGAGTGCTTCCACGGAAAGCGAAGCAGGGAGACTTGTGCTGACCATCTTTGACGGTCTCGTCGATCAGTGGGCTACGGCGGTAAAGGCCAAAGATTCAGCGGCTTTAGTTTCCTTGATCACCGAGGACTGCGTATTTCTTGCGCCCAATGCGCCGCCGTTGCGCGGCCGCTTCACGGTGGAACAACTCTACCGAAGTTTGTTCGCACGCTACGACCTGATACAAGCCTTCCGCTTCCAAGAAACGCAGTTGATGGGGGAGTGGGCTTTCGCTTGGGGCCTGGATGAAATCACGATGACGCCCATCACCGGAGGCGCTGCGGTGCACTTTGTAGGGCACGGCTTGAGTATCTTGCATTGCGGATTGGATGGCGTGTGGCGCTTCGCTCGCGGAATCAACAACGCTACGCGCCAGGCGTGATTTCAAGAGCCGATCTTGCAGGCCGCACGGGCAGCCTTCGAGACGTGGACTCGGTACACCACAAACGCGAATACTGCACAGGACAACACCGCGGCCCAGGTCTGGACCTCAGCTGCGAGTGCGGCAGTATCGGGAATAAAAATCTGAATCAACGAGAATAGAGCGCATAGCATCTTGGCCAACCTCACGAGGCCAACCAGCCGCTGCTGCACTTGGCCTCTTGCGTGAACTAACGCAAGACGGAAGCCAGATCACAGGATGGCGTATAACAGTGATTATAAAAGACCTAGCTATTTTCGAGACGCTCGATTCGCAACGTTTTCGCAATACGATATTGTTAATTCGCAATATTCGCAAGTTGTGTTAGAATCACCGCCGATGCCCGAAATTGTGCCGTCACGAAATCCGGTCTTGGACGACTCTCACCGCACGGCTCTCCTGCTGCGGACCTGGGAGGCGGTCAGCACCGAGCGAGAGCTGCCGGGGGTGCTGGCGTCGCTTGCCGACGTACTTGCTCCGGTCGTGCCCTTTGACAGTGTGAGCATCGTCGATTTTTCGCCTGAGAATCGCGTCCTCAGGGAGGACGGGCTGGAACACCGGTTGATGGCGCTGCATGTGGTTGGAATCAGCGGGATCGAGGGGGAAAGCCCGGAAGAACTTATGGCCAGGACAGAGCGCCATGACCGACCCCCGCCAGTAAACGGAACGCGTCCCCTCATTCCCTACCCCGGCAAACAGGATGACGGCGAAAGTGCCCGCGAACCGGTCGCCTGCGATGACCTGCTGCAAAAGGACGGGTGGTATCGGCACGAATTTTATCTGGCCCGAGAAGGAATCCGTTCCTATGTCGCAGTTCCGCTGGTCATGCGGGAAAAGGTGATCGGAGTTGCCGTGTTCACCAGGATTCAACAGCGAGCGTTTCCGCCAGCAGAGTTGGCCATCCTGAAGGATGTGTCGCGAGCGCTTTCTGTCGCCACGGCGAATGCTTTGGCGAACGAGGAAATTCGAAAGCTACGCGAGCAGATGGAAGCGGAAAACATATCGTTGCGAGCGCAATTGGGCCAGGCTCCTTGGTTCGAGGACATCCTGGCACACTCGGCAGAACTCAAGCGGGTGCTCGAGGCCGTCGAACAAGTCTCCTCGACGGACGCAACGGTTCTGATCACCGGGGAAACCGGGACTGGGAAGGAATTGATCGCCCGTGCTATCCACCGCAGATCGCCGAGGGCGCGCGGTCCGCTGGTCAAGGTAAATTGCGCCGCGATTCCACCGACGCTGCTTGCCTCTGAATTGTTCGGCCATGAGCGTGGCGCCTTCAGTGGCGCCGTCGAGCGCCGCAAAGGCCGGTTCGAGCAAGCTCATGGCGGCACGCTTTTCCTGGACGAGATCGGCGAATTGTCGCAAGAAATGCAGGTGTTGCTGCTTCGCGTGCTGCAAGAGCGCGAGTTTGAGCGATTGGGCGGAACGCACACCCTGCAGGTCGATGTGCGGTTGGTGGCGGCCACCAACCGAGATCTCGCCGAGGATGTGCGCGCCGGGAGATTTCGCAGCGATTTGTACTACCGCTTGAATGTCTTCCCGGTACACGTGCCGCCACTGCGAGAGCGCGCCGAAGACATTCCGCCCCTGGTTGCCCATTTCGCGGAGAAATACGGTGAGCGCTTCGGACGAAAGATCACGAGGATCGAGGGACACACTCTGGACGTGCTGCAAGCGCATGGCTGGCCCGGCAACGTAAGAGAGCTCGAAAACACGATCGAGCGCGCGGTGATTCTCTCGCGCAACGGAGCGCTCAGCGTTGAAGCTGGAATGTTGCGCTGCGCGGTCACCGAAACGCCCGCGGAAGATGCAGCTTCGCTCGAGGAACGCAACTCGATTGAAGCGGCGCTCGAAGCATCCCGCGGGAAAGTGTCCGGAGAGAATGGAGCTGCGATGAGAGTGGGCATGCCGGCTTCTACTCTGGAATTTCGCATCAAGAAGTTGCGAATCGATAAGCTTCGGTATCGCCGGGGCTGAAACTGCAGAGGTTCGCGCGAAATCCGGACACTCCGACTGAATTGGTGACCGCGAATAGGGCGCAGCCGGAGTGCCCGATGAGTTCGCGGATGGTACGTAATTCGCTCGTGAAGTTATGAAATTAAATCCGTTTGGTTGCCATCCCAACCAAGACCAGGAATATTTTCAGGCACATGGTGTGCCGGTCAGTGCTGCCAAAACTTCATGACCGCCGAATAGTCCAAGTCCTCTTTGGCGGCGGCCTTCACGCTGCCGTATGTCTCCCGCGCGGCGGTGGCCGCCGGCAGGGTAACGCCGAGTTGCTTAGCCAAGTCGAGTGCAAGGCTAAGGTCCTTATACATCAAGCGTAAAGGGAAGCTGGGCGAGTACTCCCCTTTCAGAAGGTTTGGAGCTTTGACATCCAGGACGCCGGACCGCGCCATGCTGGATTGCAGGACTTCGACCAGACCTTCGCCTTTCAGTCCGGCGGCGGCGACCAGCGCGAGGGCTTCGGCGAGGGCTTCCACCTGCAGTGCCAATATCGAGTTCATCGCCAGCTTGATCGTTTGACCCGCGCCGTTCGGTCCTAGCAGGAACCAGCGCTTGCCCATCACGCCCAGTATCGGTTCGACTGCTTTCAAAGTTCCTTCTTCACCGCCAATCATAAAAACCAGCTCGCCCTTCTTCGCGCCCCAATCGCCGCCGGTGACGGGAGCGTCCAGGAAGCGCACGCCCCTTGCGGCGCACCCTGCACTGATTTTTCGAGCAAGGTCAGGGGATACGGTGCTGGAGTCGATATAGATACCGCCGGACTTCAGGCCCGCGAACGCTCCATCGTCTTTGGCGACGCCCGCTCCGTTACCACTGCTCGAGGTCGAACCCCACAACACTTCTTCGAGCGCCGGGGGATCGCTGACGATCGTCAGCAAGACGTCGGCGGAGGCCGCAGCTTCTCTGGGAGATTTGGCCAGGATCGCGCCTGCGGCAACAAGCTCGTTGGCTCGGGACGCAGTCCGATTCCAGACCGTTAGCGGGTGCCCGGCCTTCAAGAGATTCATGCCCATGGGGCGGCCCATCAGGCCCAGCCCGATCAACCCGATTTTCGCCTTGGAACTGGAAGGGGATTCCACAAAGCCTCCTGGAGTGGCCGCACGCTACGCGGCGGCGTGATCTTAACTGCTCGACAGATCCGCACTCAATTGTAGCTGAAGGCTGCTTGAGATTTCGCGGGGACCACTCGCGGTGGAACGAAAGGCGAGCTGCTCTAGGCGGGCTTAGGACGATTGCGGAGAGGGAGGATTGCTTGCGGGTCGCTCGAGGCGGAATTCGGTGAATCGCGGCCCCCGGTGTTCTTCTCCGATTCGCGCGATTCTGCCGGGCCCGATGCCGCAGCCGGCCGAACGTTGCCGGTTCCCGAGGCTTCGGAGGGTTCGCTACGGTCCTCCAAACGCACGATGTATTGGTAAGGAATTTCCCAACGAAATTGCTTCATTTGACCGTGCTGCTCCAGATGTTGTTCGAGAAAAATCGAACGGCCGGAGTCGGCCACAAACGTTCCGGAAGCAGGCAAAAGGATATCGCCGGCGCGGTAATGCACCTCGACCCTGCGCCCGAGAAAGGCGGAATAGCGGGCCATGCTGATGCAAGTTTCGGGGCCGGAACCTGGTTCTTCAATAGCACCAAAGTACTGGACGCAGAACCAAACCCAACGTTGTCTGCGATCGCGAATTTTCAAGCGCCTAATTCGGAGTGGCCAGGGCGAGATAGTCAGGGCGGTCGGAAACCAGCTTGTGACGAAATGCTTTTTGAATTTCGCCCCGGTTGATCAGAAAAGCGCCGGGCATCCGTTCAATGTCGCCGGCGGGAAAACCGACGAAGTGGCCGCAAAACCACGCATTGAGCATTCTGAGAATGCTCTCGGAATTCAAATACTGTCGAAGTTCCGCGCGAAGCAGCCCGAATGCTTGGTAGAGGTGCCCTTCCGGGTCGCTCAAGCGCGGGACGTCGAGCAAGCCGTACGGCTTGAAGAACCACTGTGCCTTTTCTTCGGTTCCCAGGTGGACAAAAGCGAGCGGCGCACCTTTTGCCTCGATGGCCTGACGCTTCTCCGAGAGGTCCGCCACGGCTTCGCGGCAAAACGTGCAGCCGAAGTGGCGCAGGAAAACAAGAAACAGCGGCCGTTCGGCAAGCGCGGCGAGCGTTTGACCGGTTTGCGAGGTGTAAGCGCCGAGGAGCGCAGAGTCGATTCGGTCCGAACGAAACACGCGGGGAGTAACGATCGGCATCCGTGCGGTAGCTACCGGCGAGTCTGGCATGTCGGTTAGGCGGCTGCCTGCGGATCAGAGGTCCGGCGCCGGCCCCGGTGAATAATTACGGCGCCGCGGAGATATCGGATGGATACCGGATCGCCGATTGAGCCCCGCTCCGAATCGAATCTTGACTTTTTTGGGGACCGGGCTATTGTCTGTCCGGGTTTTGTGGGCGATTGAAGGAGAATTTCATGACACGCAGATGGTTCGGCGCATCGGTTCTCTGCGCAGCGATGTTGCTTCCGGCATCAGGGCGCGCGCAACAGGCTGTCGGCAAAACGACGGTGTTGAAGGCGGCACGGCTTTTCGATGGGAAGAGCAACGCGCTGGTGACACCGGGAGTTGTGGTGGTGACCGACGGAAAGATTGTTGCCGTTGGAGGTAAAGGGGTGGTCCCTGCCGGTGCCGAAGTGATTGATCTCGGCGACGCCACGCTACTGCCGGGATTCATCGATGCCCATACCCATGAAACCGGGATGAATTCCAACGACTACAAGCAACGCGAACTAGACCGGCTGCAAAAGCCCATCGCTGAGCAAGCCCTAGACGCCACATCGAATGTGCGAGTCACGCTGATGGCGGGCTTCACAACGGTGCGCGACGTTGGCTCCCACGACTATCTGGACGTCGGTCTGCGAAACGCGATCCGCGACGGCAAGGTTCCGGGTCCGCGAATGCTCGTCTCTGTGTACGCCATCGGCGCCACGGGCGGACACTGCGACGGATCGGATGGATTCCGCGAAGGCCTGTTTGGAAAAGAGACCGGACCCGCGCAAGGCGTAATCAGCGGTGCTGATCAAGCACGATATGCGGTACGGCTCATGCACAAATATGGCGCCAACGTCATCAAGACCTGTGCCAGCGGCGGCGTACTGTCTCTCACCGACGATGTAGATACGCCGCAACTCACGCAGGAAGAGCTCAACGCCATCGTTGATGAAGCGCACGCCCTGCGGTTGAGAGTGGCGACCCACTGCCACGGCGCCGAAGCCGCAAAGCGCGCGATCCGCGCTGGTGTGAATTCGATCGAACATGGAACTTTTCTCGACGACGAAGCCCTGGACATGATGAAGCAACACGGAACATATCTGGTCCCGACACTGATGGCGGTCCAGGGTCTTCAGGAACAACTCGATAAGGGCATCTATATTCCGCCGGCCATTTCCGTCAAAGCGCAATTGGCCATCGCCAACATTCGCAAGACGTTTCAGAAAGCGCTCGCCAAGGGCGTCAACATCGGCCTCGGAACCGACGCGGCCGTCTATCCTCATGGGCGCAACGCCGAGGAATTTCACCAGATGGTAGACCTGGGCATGAAGTCGATGGACGCGCTGAAGGCCGGTACGTCGTCGGACGCGGAGCTTCTAGGGCTTGCGGACCAGATCGGAACGCTGGAACCGAACAAGATCGCTGACGTTGTCGCGGTACCCGGCAACCCCGTCGAGAACATCCGCCAGACGGAAAAGGCTTTCTTCGTCATGAAAGAAGGCGTGATCTACCGTGATGATCGAAACGCGGCGGCGCGCTAGCACTCTCCTAGGAACGATGAGCACGAGGAGCCAAAGTCTATGTCAGAACTGTCGAGGACGGTCGGTTCCGGAATCGCAGACTATTTCGAGACGGTCGGGACGAAGTTGCACAAGTGGGTCGATCCTGTTGCGGAAGAACAATTCTGGAAAAATCCATTTCCGTACGGGAACGATATCGGGCATTTGGTTCTGCACCTGACCGGGAATCTGAACTACTACATTGGCGCGAGAATCGCCGGCTCAGGGTATGTGCGCGATCGTGACCGCGAATTTGCCGAGATTGCCCGGCCAAGCAAGCAGCAGGTGCTAGAAGGTTTCGATCGCGCCATCGCGCTGGCCGCTCGTACCGCTCGCCAACAATCCGAGGAGGGCTGGGGGAGAGAATATTCGGCGGAACGTAGCACGGCAAAGAACCGATTTGCGATTTTCCTGGACTGCGCAGCCCACGCCGATCATCACGTCGGTCAAATGATTAACCTGAGCCGCGAATTGTCGAAGCAATCCGCTACGCAAGCCGCTTCCCACTAAATCGAGGCCACCTCCTCTTACGCTTCCAGCTTGAACCGCGAAGAAGCGAGGCGGTACAGGCGTCGCCATACGAGGCGATTGATCAGGACGACCACGGTAGCCATGATCAACGTGGAGGCTAGCAGCACATCAAAGCGTCCGGCATCGCTAGCCCGGCTGATGGTGCTCCCCAGTCCGGGAGCGGAGAGTATCTTTCCCTGAAAATGAAAATATTCCGCGATGATGCTGGCGTTCCACGCTCCACCGGAAGCGGTGACCATGCCGGTGACGAGGTACGGGAAAATTCCCGGGAGGATCAAGTAGCGCCAACGATGCCATCGTCCGAAGCGAAAAATACGCGCGGCTTCTTTCAGGTCCGTGGGAATGGCCATAGCTCCCGCGATTACATTAAACAAGATGTACCACTGCGTGCCGAGAAGCATGAGGGTCATCGCAGCGATCTCCAGACCGCCCCGCAAATGAATTAAAAAGAGTAGGATTACCGGAAAAAGAGCGGTTGCCGGAATCGATGCGGCCAACTGCGCAAGCGGCTGCGCGAAGCGCGAAAGCCGCGGGTTGAAGCCAATCGCAACGCCGGCGGGGATGGTCCAAAGGGCGCCGATCAGCAGAGCTGCGTTGACGCGCAAGAAAGTTAAACCCGCGCTGCGCAACAGCGCGAAATAATCGGCGCGACGAAGGTCCGATAGCTCACCGGTCGCATGAAAAACGGCGAATCCTAAACCCAAAAGAATCACGGCGGCGAGGATGATCAGCAGCACGCGACGAGCGCGATCGGGCTTGGGAACTGAGAATTTCGCCGCGGCCCGGCGGGCGCTGACAGCAAATGCGAGCGTTAGCCAGTCGACGATAGGCCGCACCACAATCCGGTAGCCCCGGATGACTAAGGATGCGCGACCGATCAGCCGGAGCAGCGAATTGGGCGTGGCACTGGCGTTTTCTACTTGTTCGAACTTGAATTTGTCCGCCCAGACGATCACCGGCCTCCAGATCAGCTGATCGAGCAGGACAATAACGCCGACCATCGCGGCCAGACCCCAGACAATGGCGCGAGTATCGCCATTTCCCGCGGCGGTCTGCAAAAAGGATCCGAGGCCCGGCAGGCGGAAGTCGCGGTCGCCGAGGACGAACATTTCGCAAGCCATCAGAAAAAACCAGCCGCCTGCGACCGACATCATCGAATTCCACACCAGACCGATTGTGGAAAACGGCAAGTCCAGCTCTACGAAGCGCTGCCAGTATCCGAAGCGGTAGATAATGGCGGCTTCCCGCAAATCTCGGGGTTGCGTTTTCAGTGAAGAATAAAAACTGAACGCGATGTTCCAGACTTGGCCGGTAAAAATCAGCAGTATGGAGCCGAGCTCGACACCGATCTGCTTTTGCGGGAAGATCGCGACCATCGCGAGCATCACGCCAGGCAAAAAACTCAGCACCGGAATGGATTGCAGAATATCGAGCAGCGGAACCAGCACCCGTTCCGCGCTTCGCGAACTGGCCGCGACGTAACCGTAACCCAGTGCAAAGACCAGGCTTAGGGCATACGCGATGGCGATGCGCACGACCGAATACAGCGCGTAAAGTGGCAGTGCGCGCGGGTTTTGTGAAATATGCGACGTTGGAGCGACCGGGCCCAGCCACGATCGTCCAATCGCATAAACGCCGTAGATGGCGGCGAAGACGAAAACGAAGACGGCGATGTCGATCAGAAACGCCCAGGTCCACCGCGAACCAGCTGGTCGCGCCGCGGTGGGTGGAAGAGGAGTCTGATGCTGCGTTGTGGCGAGGGGAGCGGTTGCCGGCACGGGAAGGTCAAGCCTCGGTGAGCGTCAGCTTGCCGGTGGCGGCGTCATAGTCGAAAATCTCCGCGTAGCGCCCCCACTGGATCGCGGTTTCGAGCTGGCGCTGCGATTCGTCCTCGCTGAAATGCTCGTCGATCAGATCATGGAAAAATTCGTCGGGTAGCGTCCGATCGGACTTTGCTTTTAGAGATTGCTCCATCTGGCGGAGCAGTGGAACGTTGGCGAGCGCCGCCTTACGAAACATGGCTTTGCGAGTCTGGATGTCTGCTTTCGCGAATGCCTGGCCTTCGGACGTGATGATCGCGTCGCCTTCTTCCAGGCGCATAAGCCCGAGGAGCACGGCGGTGTCCACAGTGGGAAGCAGAGCGTCGACTTCCAGGCTTAGTTCGGCGGCGAGATGATGGAGGTCGACGCGGCCTTCATGATCGGCCACGATTTCCAGCAAGCCGGCCATGCCCCCGGGACGCGTGTGCGGAAGCATCAAGCCCTGATGCTGGACGGGGCTGCTCGTGCCTGGCGCCATGTGAATCACGTCGTCTTTCGTATCAGGGCTGGTGAGGACACGGTAGATCGCATCGACAAACTCGATGAAATGTGGAGACTTGCGATTGCGAGGCTGCGCCAAATCAACCGCAAAATCCGCGTGAATATGCGCGGGATTTCGACCAAGAACGATGATGCGGTCGGCGAGGATCACGGCTTCTTCAATGTTGTGAGTGACGATAAAGATCGCGCGTGTTGGGATTTTGTGCCCGAGCCAAAGCTCGAGCAGTTCACCACGCAGTGTTTCGGCGGTGAGCACGTCGAGCGCGGAGAACGGCTCGTCCATGAAAAGGACCTCGGGCTCAACGACCAGAGCGCGAGCGACGCCGACGCGCTGCTTCATACCCCCGGAAAGCTCTTTCGGGTAGGCACTCTCGAAACCGTCGAGTCCGACGGCGTCGATGATGCGAAGCGCGCGTTTGTGGCGCTCGATCGGTAGCATGCCGCGGGCTTCGAGCGGCGCTTCCACATTTTCGAGCACGGTTAGCCAGGGGAACAGTGCGAAACTCTGGAACACGATGGAAACATTTGGCGATTCGTCGCCAACCGGCTGGCCGTGCCAGAACACTCCTCCTGCAGAAGACGGAGATAGGCCCGTCAACATGCGAAGCAGCGTAGACTTGCCGCAGCCGGACGGGCCGAGGACCGCGATGATCTTGCCGGGATAGACGGCGAGGTCGGTGGGCGCGATGACCTGGATGCGGCTGCCGTCGGGTTGAGGGTAAAATTTCTCAAGTTTGCGCGCTTCGAGGATCGGCGCTTCGGAAATGGCGGGAGTGCTCATGAGTGCGTGTATTATGGCTCAAGTTTCGAGACACCGCACATATGGATCGAAGACCGGGCGCACATTCCTTGCAGGTTACAATTCCATGAACGCTGCATGATTCCAGCCACCGCCATTTCAACTTCGAAAATCTCCTCAACCCGCTCTCATGGGTGGTTGCTTGCCTTGGTCCTGTCTCTCGCGACTGCGTTGCTGGTGGTTGCGCCGTTTTTCTGGTTCGGGAGCGCTTCGGGGCACGATTTCGAGTTTCACGTGGCTTCCTGGCTCGACGTAGCCGGCCAGTGGAAGGAAGGGATTGTTTTTCCGCGGTGGGCGGAGTGGGCCAATCACGGATTCGGCGAGCCGCGATTTATCTTCTACCCGCCACTGTCATGGCTGCTCGGCCCGGCGCTGAGTTTTATCGTCCCGTGGAACTATGTTCCCGTGGCCTTCATCGTGGTCGTGCAAACGTTTGCGGGAATTTCTACCTTTGCCTTCGCGCGTCGCATTTTGCCGGAGCAAGCCGCACTTTTTGGCACGGTGTGTTATGTGGCCAATCCCAACGCGCTGCTTATCATTTATATGCGCAGTGACTATGCTGAGCTTTTGGCCTCGGCGTGTTTTCCCCTACTGTTTTGCGCGGTGTTGGAACTGGGCGGAGTTCTGAAGCGCGGCAACGGATCAAAGGCTCCGACGGTATTGTTTTCCGTGGTCTTCGCCGCGGTGTGGCTCTCGAACGCGCCTGCAGGCGTCATGGCCACGTACAGCAGCTTGTTGCTGTTCTCCTGGTTGGCTTTGAGCGAAAAATCGTGGAGTCCGCTGGTGCGCGGTGCGGGGGGCCTAGCGCTGGGTTTCGGGCTGGCCGCTTTTTACCTGGTTCCTGCCGCGTACGAGCAGCGTTGGGTGAACATCGGGCAAGCTTTGTCTTCGGGACTGCTGCCCGCGCAGAATTTTCTATACACGGTGATTGACGACCCGGAACACACGTTTTTCAATTGGATCGCGTCGACTACGGCGGTCGCGTTGGCGATTGCTACGGGAGCAGCAGCCCTTGCGGGGCGTTGCCGAGTGGGATCGACCGGCGTTGCGGGGCCCCGCCGGTACAACGGGTGGTTGGGCGCGGCGAATAGCGCCCTCCCCGTGGAAGAAACAGTTTGGCGCGCCTTGCTGCTTCTGGCGGCGGCGTCCACATTGCTGATGCTGCGGCCGACGTTATTTATTTGGCAGACGCTGCCGAAATTGCGATTCATACAGTTTCCGTGGCGCTGGATGTCGATTCTCAGCGTGCCGTTTGTTTACTTTATGGCCGCGGCGGTGGCAAAGCGACGCTTTCGCTGGCTTTGGGTTGGCGCCGTTTTGGTGGTCCTTGCCGCCATGGCGATCTTTTTCGTTCACGCGACCTGGTGGGACAGTGATGACGTTGCCACGCTCCGAGCGGGGATCGCGGCGGGTACAGGATTCGACGGAGTCGATGAGTACGATCCGGTCGGGGACGATCATTACAATCTTCCGGCACAGCCGGCGCAGGCGAAAATCCTGCCCGCGGGCGATTCCACAACCTTCGGGGGGGCCACACTCTTCGTGCAGCGCTGGACGGCGGTCGGCAAAGAGCTTCGGGTCACCTCGAGTGCACCCGTTCGATTGGCGTTGCGGCTGCTGAATTATCCGGCTTGGCGGGTCGAGGTGAATGATTCTCGGGTCACGCCGCAAAGCGCCGCGGACTCCGGCCAGATGGTTCTAGAGTTGCCGGCAGGAGAGTCCCGCGTGAGGGCACAGTTTGTCAGAACAACGGACCAGACCGTGGGTGATCTGTTCAGCTTGATCAGTTTTCTTTTCGCCTTAGCGCTGGTTGTTGGCGCACACACGCCGGTAAAGCTCGCCTAGCCTGCCGGCTTTTCCCTGAAACTTCAGGGGCTGATCCCTGACCCGAGCGCACTCTAGTAGACTCCCCTTGCACTTCGACAGGTGTAAGAGTAGACTCCTGTCGAAGCTACAGGGGAGTATTCCATGGCGGAGCGGCTGGATCTGCCGCAAGGAACTCTAGACTTGTTGATATTGAAGACGCTTGGGCTTGCGCCGCAGCACGGCTGGGCCATTTCCGAACGAGTCCAGCAAATCTCGAGCGACGTTCTGCGGATCCAGCAGGGTTCCCTATATCCGGCCTTGCACCGGCTGCAACGACGTGGCTGGATCAAGGGAAGCTGGGGAACATCGGAAAATAATCGCCGGGCGAAATATTACGAGCTGACGGCGGCCGGGCGTAAGCAACTCGAAGTACAGGAAACGTCCTGGCGAAAATTGACCGCCGCCGTGGGGCAAATTTTGGAAACGGTCTAGAGAATTGCCAATGTTCGAGGATCTGCGACATCGGTTCTGGGCGCTGCTCCGGCGCGATGACCCGGAAGGACAGTTGGATGAAGAGCTTCGCTTTCACTTTGATCGAGAAGTCGAAAAACACCTAAAGGCCGGCTTTTCGCGCGACCAAGCGCTACGCCGGGCGCGCTTGAGCTTCGGCGGCGTCGAGCAAGTCAAGGAAGAATGCCGCGACGCGCGCGGCGTGAGGTTGCTCGAAAATCTCCAGCAGGACTTCCTTTATGGCCTGCGCTTGTTAGGGAAGAGTCCGAGCTTTGCGGGGCTCGCCATCCTCACATTGACTTTGGGCATCGGCGCAAATACCGCCGTCTTCAGCATGGTAAATGCGCTTCTCCTGCACCCGTACGATTTCCGTGATCTCGACCGGCTGGTGCGCGTCTGGGAATATCGCGGCGTGGATGAAGGATTCGATTCCCGGCGGCTGGCCGCCGCGGACGCGACCCAATTTGGCGGCAGCAGCCAGATATTTCGTTCGTTCGCCACGTACCAGTGCCGCGACTTCACCTTGACGGCCGAGGGAGCCGCGGAGCCTGCCAGAGGATGCGGCGTCTCGACGGAGTTTTTCGACGTTCTGGGCGTAAGCCCCGCAAAGGGCCGGAATTTCAGCGAGGAAGATGATCAACCGGGAGCCGGGAACGTGGTCGTCGTGAGCCACCGATTCTGGCAGGGCCGTCTGGGCGGCCTACCTTCGGTTCTGGGGTCCGACATTCAGATCAACGGGCAGCCGTACACCGTGATTGGCATCATGCCGCCGGGCTTCGACTATCCGGTGCCCATGGAATTGTGGATACCGCTCGCACTGACGCCGGCCGAGAAAGCGGACCACGCCGAGCTTTCGCTGGAAGCGCTCGCGCGCCTGCAGCCCGGTGTGAGCGTCACCCAGGCCCAAGTGGCGCTGGCCAGCGTGTCGCGACGACTGGAACAAGAATACCCTCGCACCAACGCCAACCGCGAAGCCTCGGTGATGTTGTTGCGAAAGGAGTTGTACAGTTTCACCGTACCGATATTTCTGCTACTGCAAGCTGCCGCATTGTTTGTGCTGCTGCTGGCGATCGCCAATCTTGTGAACGTGCACTTCGCGCGCATGGTCGGAAGGCAAAAAGAGCTGGCACTGCGGCTGGCGCTCGGTGGAACGCGCATGAGGCTCGCGCAATTGTTGATTTGCGAGTCGCTGGTGCTGTCCGCGATCGCTGCGCTGGCCACCATCGCGGTTTCGTTCTGGAGCGCGCGTATTCTGCGGGCAAGCATTTCGCCGGATTGGACGATGTGGGTGCCCGGCTGGAACGCCATCCACGTGGACACGACGGTGCTTGCCTTCACCGTGTCGACGGCCGTGGCCGCGGGCGTCATTTTTGGACTTGCCAGTGTCTTTCATGCGGGAAAGCTGAAGCTTAACCAGACGCTGAAGGAAGGCGGCCCGGGTAATATGACGCGCGCCACGAATCGCTTACGCAGCGCTTTCGTCGTGGCGCAAGTGATGTTCGCGCTGACGCTTCTGGTTTGCGCCGGACTGATGATGGAAGGATTTACGCGCCTCGCAGATATTTACCAGGGCTTCCAGCCGGCGAATGTTCTGAAAGCGGAGATCAATCTGCCCGAAAAAAAATACCGCAGCAATTCGCAGGTGGTGAATTTTGATCAAGAGTTGTTGCAGCGGGCAGCCGCCTTGCCCGGCGTCGCCGGTGTCGCGCTGAACTCCAACAACCCGGCCAGTAATGTGGACAATCCGGCCACGCTTTTCACGGTGGAGGGCAGCGCGAGTCAGAAGCAGAGTGACCTACCTTCCGCGGACGTTGAGGTCACTAGCCCTGCCTACTTTCAGGTGCTGCACATTCCGATGCGCTCCGGGCGAGGGTTCGCAAATGAGGACGGTCCCGCGGCGCCTCCGGTCGTGGTCGTCAGCGAAAGCATGGCCAAGAGGTTTTGGCCAAATAGCAATGCCCTCGGTCGGCGGATCAAGCTCGGCGCATTCGATCCCGACCGGCCTTGGCTCACGGTTATTGGGGTTGTCGGCGATGTCCGGCAAAACTGGTGGAATTCGCCGGGACGCCCGGTCATCTACCAATCCGCACTGCAGTATCCCGAGCGTGGCATGAAGCTGTTGCTGCGCGCCGGCTCGAGTCCCGAAAGTTATGGAAGTTCGCTCCGCGAAATCGTCAGAAAGCTGGACGCGGAGGTGGTCGTAAACGAGCTTGGCACACTCGAAAAGGAAGTCGGGGATTCCATCGCAATTGTACGCATCATGGGAATTCTCATGGAGATCTTCGGCGGCGTTGCCCTTGCTCTTTCCGCCGTCGGAGTTTACGGGGTGCTCGCGGAAAGCGTGGCCCAGCGGAAGCGAGAGTTCGGCATTCGCCTGGCGCTTGGAGCACGTCCAGGGGATATTTTGAAGCAAGTGGTGCTGCAATCATTAAAACTAACCAGCATCGGGCTGGCCGTTGCGCTGCCGTTGTCCGTGGTGATCAGCCGTGCAGTTTCACACTATGTGTTCGGGCTGGTCATGATGAACTTCGCCGTTCCATTATTTTTTGCGGCGGTGCTGATGGCCGTAGGAGTGGTTGCTGCGTACGTGCCGGCCAAGCGGGCTCTCGGTGTGGATCCCATCGTTGCACTTCGCCACGAGTGATTCGCCACAACCCAGGCGCTTTGGAAGCTCACGGCTTTCCCGGGATGCCTGCCGAGCGGAGGACGAGGACCCTCCGTGCTACCTAGCGACGGTCCACGGTCGGATGGCGTACGTCTTGGCCCTGGACGATGTAAATGACATCTTCGGCAATGTTGGTAGCGTGATCGCCGATGCGTTCGAGATTTTTTGCTACAAGGATCAGCTCGAAGGCCGGGAAGACGACGCTCGAATCCCCCATCATGTAGGTTAGGAGTTCGCGAAAGATTTGGTCGCGGAAGTGGTCAACTTGGTCGTCCATGGCGAGGACTTTTTGCGCTAGTTCGACATCGCGGCGAACCACGGCGTTGAGCGCGTCGCGGACCATTTCTTCGGCTACTTCGCTCATGCGCGGGAGATCGACGTAGGGCTTGACGCGCGGGTGGCGCAAGATGCGAACCGAAGCCTGAGCGATGTTGACGGCCTGGTCGCCGATGCGTTCGAGATCGTTGTTGATACGCGAGACGGCTAGGACGAAGCGTAGATCAACGGCCATCAACTGGTGCAGGGCGAGAAGCTGAACGACGCGGTCGTCGATCTCGATTTGGAGTTCATTGATGGCGTCTTCTTCGTCGAGAACGCGCTTGGCGAGCTGCTCGTCGGAGTCGAGGACGGAATGCACGGATTGGTGGACGGCGCGTTCGGCGAGGCTACCCATCCAGAGCAAGCGCTCTTTGAGCTCGTTTAGATCTTTTTCGAAGTGGCGTTCCATGGAATCATCCTCGTGAGTCAGCCCGGGTCGACAAAACTAAAAGCCTTCATCAGGGTGCCAAAGCCCGCCTCGTGCGCTTATCTTACGTCCAAGCGGAAGCTCCAAGCGCAAAAAGAAAAAACAAAAGAACACGACCTATGTGGGACGCGCTTTAGTGCGCCCCTACATCGCTCCTGCGCGCTCCCGTCAGCCGAAGCGGCCGGTGATATAGGCTTCGGTGCGTGGGTCGCCCGGCGTTGTGAACAGGTGCGGCGTCGGGCTGAATTCGATTAACTGGCCGGTCAGGAGGAAGGCGGTGAAATCGCTGACGCGGGCAGCTTGCTGCATGTTGTGCGTGACGATGGCGATGGTGCAAAGATCCTTCAAGGACACGAGCAACTCTTCGATTTTGGCGGTGCTGATGGGGTCGAGAGCCGAGCACGGTTCATCGAGCAACAGGACTTCGGGTTCGACGGCGAGAGCGCGAGCGATGCACAAGCGCTGCTGTTGACCACCAGACAGGTCGTACGCGGACTTGTGAAGCTGGTCCTTCACTTCGTCCCACAAGGCTGCGTGGCGCAGGCTCTTCTCGACGGCTTCGGCAATGGGAAGCTTGGTGCCGTTGATGCGCAGGCCATAGGCGACGTTGTCGAAGATCGATTTGGGAAAAGGATTCGGGCGCTGAAAGACCATGCCGACGCGGCGGCGCAACTGGGTAACATCCTGGGCAAGAATGTCCTGGCCATCCAGAACGATTTCGCCCTCAAGGCGCGCATGACGGACGGTTTCGTGCATGCGATTGAGGGTGCGGAGTAATGTGGATTTGCCGCAGCCGGAAGGGCCGATGAGGGCGGTGACTTTGTTTACGGCGATGCCCAAGTTGATGTCAAACAGAACCTGCTTGGAGCCGTAAAAGAAGCTCAGCTTATTGATGCTCATGCGCATCGGCAGAGGCGCCGTGGCTTCGCGGCTAGCGGACCCTGTACCAGTCGGTGTGATGTTTACGGACACTGCCGGCCTCACAGAAGCGTGCATGGTTTAAGACCTCGGAACCGCGATGCCACGGGAAAGAATGGCCCGCGCAAGGATGTTGATCACAAGAATCAGACCGAGGAGTACGAGTCCCGCGGCCCAGGCTTGCCGGTGCCAATCTTCGTACGGCGCAATGGCGTAAGTAAAGATCATGACGGGAAGCGACGCGATCGGCTGGTTCCAGCCAGGGCTCCAGAAACGGTTGCCGAATGCGGTGAACAGTAGTGGCGCGGTTTCGCCGGCGACGCGCGCGAACGCCAGGAGAACGGCGGTGAGAATGCCCCGGTAGGCAGCCGGGACGATGACGGTGGCAATGGTCCTCGCTTTGCTAGCGCCCAGGGCCATGGCGCCTTCACGGAGCGCGCGCGGGACCGCACGCAGGAATTCTTCGGTGCTACGCAAGGTGATGGGAATCATCATCAACCCGAGGGCAAGTCCACCAGCAAGGGCGGAGAAGTGCTTGAAGGGAAGGACGGCGAGGCTGTAGGCGAAAATGCCGATGACGATCGAAGGTACCCCGTTGAGCAGGTCCGCGGCATAGCGCACGACGAAAGCCAGGGTGGTACCGCTGAACTCCGCAAGATAAATCGCACCCAGGAAGCCGACCGGCACGCCGATGAGCGCAGCCAAGAGAAGCAGCTTGGCACTTCCAACGATCGCATTGGCCATGCCGCCACCGGTCTCACCGACAGGTGCCGGCAGCTTCGTGAAGAAGTTCCAGCTGATGGAGGTACCGCCGTGATAGACGAGGTAGCCGAGAATGAAGAAAAGGACCGCAACTGCAACAACGGCGCAGATACCGGTCAACGTGAGCATGAAGCCGCTTACGAATTTGCGCCAGCGTAGTCGTGGGCTCATGCTTGCCCCATTCCGCTTCCACGCTGAGAGGTGGCGACGATCAGCAATCGAGCGAGGCCATTGAGGATGAAGGTGAGGAGAAACAGCACCAGGCCCAGTTCGATCAGCGACTGAAGATAGAGGTCGCCGGTGGCTTCGGTGAACTCGTTGGCAATGACGGCGGCGATGGAGTAGCCCGGAGAAAACAGCGAGGCGCTGATGGTGGGAGTGTTGCCGATGACCATGGTAACCGCCATGGTCTCGCCCAAAGCGCGAGCGAGCGCCAGGAAAATGGAACCCATGATGCCAGTTCGCGCAAACGGAACAACGACCTTCCAGGTCGATTCCCAGCGGGTGGCGCCCAGAGCCAAGGCTGCTTCGCGCTGATCGCGCGGCACCGAAAGCAGGACTTCGCGCGAGACCGAAATAATGTAGGGAATCACCATGATCGCGAGGACGATACCGGCAGTGAGGAAGCCGACGCCGTAAGCGGGACCCTGGAACAACGGGAGGAAGCCGAGCGATTTTTTCAAGGCCGGCTGGATATATTCGCGCATCAGCGGCACAACGATGAAGACACCCAGCAATCCGTAGATGACGCTGGGAACGGCAGCCAGCAAATCAATAAAAAATTCGAGGATATCGGAAACACGAGCGGGAGCAAGTTCAGCCAGGAAAATGGCGGCGCCGATGCCGAGAGGGACGGCGATGATCAGAGAAACCGCAGCGGTGACGAGCGTGCCGTAGATAAACGGCAGGGCTCCGAAATCGCCGGCGATAGGATCCCAAACTCGAGTGACGAAGAAATCGAGTCCGAATTTGTGGCGCGGCAAGGTGGAACCCGTCCACAGTTCAAATACCAGCAGAAGCGTGACGAGGACCACGGAGGCCGCGAAAAGAAACGTGATCATGCGCACGATCTCGTCGCCTTCGCGCAGCCTGCTCATAAACGAGCGCGAGCCCGCGAAGGGGCCCGCGCTCGGAACGGTTGTCGTTGTCGTAGCCACTTTTACTGGACTTTAGCTAGAGCCTGTTTTTCCTTCGCAACCACTTCCTTTGGAAGTTTGGCATAGGACAAAGCCTCGGCATAGTTCTGGCCGTCGGCGAGCATCCAGCTCACGAAGCCCTTGATCGCATCGCGCTTGCTGGCATCGGAAAACTTCTCGGGAACCAGCAGCCAAGTGAAGCTCGAAATCGGATAGGCCGTCTTTCCCGGAGCATTGGTGATGGACACCCGGAAGTCAGCGGGCATGTCCTTGGCGGCGCCGGCCGCTGCCGCGGTGACGCTCGCGAGGTCGGCCTTGACCAGAGCGCCCGAAGAATTTTTCACTCGGCCATAGGGCATGGAGTTCTGAATGGCATAGATCAATTCAACGTAGCCGAAAGAATTGGGAGTCTGCTTGATCAAACCTGCGACGCCTTCATTGCCCTTGCCGCCCAGGCCCACCGGCCAGTTGACCGAAGTGCCCTTGCCCACCTTGTTTTTCCATTCGTCGCTGACTTTCGAAAGATAGTCGGTCCAGATGTACGTCGTGCCGCTGCCGTCCGAGCGATGCACAACAACGATGTCATTGCCAGGGAGGTTTACACCCTTGTTGGCTCCAGCGATCGCGGGATCATTCCACTTGGTAATCTTTCCAAGGAAAATTCCGGCAATCGCGTCCGAAGTGAAATTCAGTTCCCCGCTGACACCGGGAATGTTGTAGGTGGGAACGTCGGCGCCGAGAACGGTCGGGAAGTGGAGAATGCCGAAACCATGTTTATCCTGGAAAGCCTTCAATTGATCGTCGTTCATGGGACCATCCGAGGCGCCGAAATCCACGGTGCCTTCAGTGACCTGTTTGATGCCGCCGCCCGAGCCGATGGACTGGTAGTTGATCTGTATGTTCCCATTCATTTTGTGATATTCGTCAAACCACTTTGAGTACATTGGGTATGGAAAAGTCGCACCTGCCCCATTGATCGACAATGGGTTGTCCGCCAATACAATTCCTGCTCCGGAGAGCAGCAACATGGCCACTAACAATCCCCCAATTCGCTTCATGCGTTTTTCTCCGTCTCTACTCTCGACTTGACTTGCGATGCTGGAGTGTCTCCTATCCGTGTTACAGCATTGTTACAACGGATTCAGCATCTGTTGACAGAGAATGCGCCAAATGCCTCTGTAACTGACTCTTTATCAGTCACATACCCCGTTGGTCGCCGCCAGGCCGGTGGGCGGTAACAAAACATCGCACGGGAGGGTTCGCTTGCAGGCGCAACAGGAAGAAAAGGCCCTTTAGGGAGCGAACGTGCCTAGCGGCGAGAGCTTTGCCTCGGGTGAATTCCTGGTCCGGCTTTCACCACAATAGTTTCAGACCAAACTGCACCTGGCGCGACGTCGTGGAGGTGCTGGTAATCGCTCCAGCGGTACCGGACAGGCCAGAAGGGTTTGCGGCGGTCGGCGGCGTGAAGGCGATCAGGTTGGGGGTATTAAAATTGGCGCGATCGAGCAGATTGAAAATTTCGGCCCGAAACTGCAAGCTGAGGCGTTCGCGGATTTTCGTGTCTTTGAAGACGGAAAAATCCCAAGTGGCGAGGCCGGGACCAATGTACGTATCTCTTCCGAGATTGCCGGCGAAACCGCTGGTCGATGGCGGCGCAAGGGATGCAGCCGGATTGAACCACTGGCCGGGTTTGCCCAAAATGACCGGGCCCGTGAAATTTGGGTTCAGGAACGGCCTGACCGGATTGCGGGTGTCGCCAGTATTCGAAGGGTTGTAACTCAACTGCGGTGTGAAGGGAAAGCCGGACTGCGCGGTGACAATGCTCGACACCGACCAACCGGAGACGAATCCGCCGCGCCAGCCGTCGAAGTCGCTGGCGAATTGCTGACCGCGACCAAAAGGCAGGGCGTAGAGCACGTTGATTACTGCGATGTGCCTGGCGTCGAAGGTGGCAAGCCCTTTGTCTGCTCGCAAGTTGAGCGGATTGGACGCCAACCCAGGGGCGTTGCCCGCGGTGGTCTGATTCAGGGAATCGCCATCGTCAAGAGTCTTCGAGAACGTGTAGACGCCTCGCAGCAAGAGACCGTGGCTAAAGCGGCGCCTGAGGTCGACTTGCAGTGCGTGGTAAGAACTGACGCCTTCTGAGAACCACGTCCAGCTGTTGGCAAGGGCAGGATTCGCTTTCGGCGCGCCCGCGGGGATGTAGTAGACGCCGGCCGGAACGGCGGCACCAGCCAGTGGCGAACCTGCCGGGAAACCGATGTTGGGGGAATTGGTGGCGGTGGTCGGTTTGGTAGGATCCCACGTCGGATAGACGGCCGGGCACGGAGACGCCGGGCAAATGACGGGGACCGGCTCGTTGGCGTCAATGCCGATGAGTTCGTGGTAGCCATGAGAGCCGACGTAGCCGATGGTGATCGAAGTATTCGGTGAGATTTCCCGCTCTGCACGAAGCGACCAGGAGACTAGCGTGGGAGTTCGCATGTCGGGCTGGACCCCGCCGGGAACCAGCTTTGCCGCTGCGGACACCGGGGCGGCGGTGTTGATGGGGAGCTTCGACACCGGCAAGGTCGCGATGCTGTACGTCGGATTAAACGGAGCGTTTTGATCAGCGCGATAGCCAAGTGCATCTTGTAAGTCGTTGTACATCCCGAAGCCTGCGCGGAGCACCGTTTTGTGGTCAATAGGACTCCACGCCACTGCGATGCGCGGCTGTGGAAGTGCCCTTGCGTTGTTTTGCGTAAACAGCGAGCTCCCAATGAGCGGCGCGGAGGAAAGCACGCCATCGAGGAACACGTAGTTGGCGGCGCGGCCGTGTGCTTCGTTCCAGCCGGTAGAGAACTCATTGCGAATGCCCAGAGAAACCGTGAGTCTAGGGCTGAGGCGGACGACGTCCTCGGCGTAGAGCGCGCCAAACCAGGAGCGCCAGTGCATCGGGGTGGGTGCCGGATCGTAAAGGAAGCTGTTGACCGTGCCGCCGAGGAACTGCGTGAGGCTCGCGAACGTCGCTTGTCCGAACTGGCTGAGGGCGATGATTTCGTTCGACTGAAATTGCTGGAACCATGCGCCGAAGCTCAGTTGGTGTCGGCCGTGTGTGAACGTGACGCGATCTTCGTAGGTGTACAGGTTGCGCGCGATGTGCAAATTGCTGCCGTTATTGCTCCCCGCCAAGCCGATGGAGGCTTGCGGATTCGACGCCGCGCTTCCGCCGACCACGACCGCGCCCACGGGACGTCCGGAAAGAAAACCGGGAACGCTCGCTGCGGGAGTGCCAGGCGTTGGTTCGCCGGTGAAAAAGTAGCCGGCTCGCGAATAGCCGAGGCGCGCCGTATTTAGAAATTCGGGAGAAAAGACGTGGGTTTCCTCGAGGCTCACGACCTGCTCGCGGAGATTGAGAATGTCCGCGCTGTAAGGATTCACAGGTGTGGCGGTCACATCGCCACCGTCGTCGACGGTATAGATGCCGGAGAGCGTATCCTTTTGCGAAAAGACGTGGTCAACTCGCAGGGTGCCGAAATCTTCGCGGATGGTTTGCAACGGACTGCTAAAGACCTCCGCGATGCCGTTGAAGTCGGGGGTGCCAGCCGGGGCCGTGGGCCACAGGTTCAGCAACGGCTGCACGCTGGGAACCGCGGCGGCGCGGGAAGTGGCGTCGGGGACGAAAGCTGCGGAGGTCTCGTGCAGGTGTTGGCGGAAGCCTTCGTAGTTGGCGAACAAGAAGGTTTTGTCGCGCCGCAACGGTCCGCTGCCGGAAGCGCCAAACTGGTTGCGCTGAAAGGGCGGAGCGGAGCCCTGATCGAAGAAATTGGGCGCGTCGAGGTCGTTGTTTCGGAGAAATTCGAAAGCGGTGCCATGCCACTGGTTGCTGCCGGACTTGGTGACGATGACGACCTGTCCCCCGGGACGCTTGCCATACTCGGCACTGTAGGAATCGCGCTGTACGTTGAATTCGCGGACGGCGTCCACGCCCAACAGCATGCCACTCGCTCCGCCGGGCTGCATGTTGTTCTCGGCAGCGCCGGTATACTCCACTCCGTTGAGCAGGAAGAGATTCTGTTGCGGGCGGTTGCCGGACACGGCGAAGTTGTTGGCGGTGGTGGAATTGGAAATACCAGTGCCACCGGTTTTCTGCGAAGTGAAATTGACGATGCCGGGATTGAGGGTCAACAGCAGATCGTAGCTGCGGCCGTTCAGAGGAAGTTCCTTCACTGCTCGTTCGCCGACGAGACCGCTGACATCCAAGGTGGTCGTGCTTACCAGAGGAGCGTCGCCTCTAACCGTGACCTGCGATTTCACCGTGGTCACCTCGAGACGCAGATCGACGGTTGCTTCCTGATTTACCCCCAGCTGGATGCCGGTGCGGATGGCGTCCTGAAATCCGGTCTTGGAAACGGTTACTTCATATTCGCCGACCGGGAGTGACAGAACCAGATAGCGACCAATGTCGTCGGTTAAGCTGCTGCGGATTGCCGAAGTCTCCAGGTTCCGGGTTTTGACGGCTGCGCCCGGCACTGGCGCGCCCGATGCGTCGGTGATAATTCCGGTGACGCTGGCTGACATTTGGCCACGTGCCGGCGATGAACAAGCGAGGGCAACGAGCACTGCAAGAATCACGTGCCGCGGCAATGGGAATGGTTGAGGCGGGTAGAGAAACCTCCGCAAAGCAATAAACCACGGATGTGCGCTCATTCTGGGAGCCCCCGGAAACTACGGCAGGCATGCGGGCCGTTCGGAGCCAACCATGCTGCTCACGTATCGAACCGACTATTCAATACGGTTCATATCGTGATGTCAAACCGACTTAATTCGGATAGGGAATGGACGGATTTGTGCGAATGATACGCCGAGGAATCGTTCAAGCAGGAAAGGCCCTGTTGGCCTTGTTGGGATCTTAGCAGCGCGTGCATTACGGCAAGCATGTCCCTTGACGGCGGCGGCGCTCTTCACTATCGTAAAAAGGTGGCTTCCATGCGTGCAATAGCGAACGTGCGGGTCGAACCGGGCCCATTTCCTTGGCGCATCGTGCTATGCCTTGTTCTAAGCGCTTTTTTTCTGTACAACCCGTTTCTTACCATCTGCACTTCGTCGACCTCGTATGGAACCGTTCAGCGCCCGCCGAGCTACCGCTCGACGCTCGCTTCCTGCGAGTTGGGTTGCGGCACGGTTCAGCCCACCAAGCTGCTCATTTCCCCATTGAGAGTCTTGCTGGGCACCGAGAAAGGGCTGCTCCGACAGAAGGACCATCAGTTTCCTAGCTTGATCGAGGAAATGGTGCGCGTTGCGCCGCGGGAACTCGACGCCCGTCTTTGGTTCCGACCACCCCCAAGCCTGTAAACCCTCTGTTCGATTGAGTTCCCTGCACCCGGGCACTAGTCCCCGGCAGTCTAAGTCTTTGGGCCCTCGAAGCAATCCGCGAGAGTGGAATGCCGGGCGACCTGCCTGCATTTCAGCCGCACAGGACACTGCAATGAACAAAACGAAATGGATTGTCGCTGGAGTTGTTCTCATCGCAGGCGTCCTGGCTGCGTGGCGATGGTCCGGACGCGGTAGGACCGAAGCAGACGACGGCAGCCAAGAACAAGCCGGTGCCGCGGCCGCTCCCGCGGCGGTCGCGCGAGTGGAGCGTCATAGCGTTGGGAATATGCTGACGATTGCCGGGGAATTCAAACCATTTCAGGACGTCGACGTTCACGCCAAGGTGGCAGGTTACATTCGAACGATCAACGTCGATGTAGGCGACCACGTAAAGCAGGGCCAGACGGTTGCCGTGCTCGAGGTGCCAGAGCTTGCAGCGCAACTTTCTGGCGCGGACGCCGGGATGCGCGCGGCACAGGAGCAGATTCGCCGGGCACAGGGTGACCTGCAGCGCGCACAATCCACGCAAGCTGCGGCGCATTCGGCGTACACGCGGCTGAAGCAGGCTGCCGATTCCCGAGCGGGCCTGGTGGCGCAACAAGAGGTGGATGATTCCCAGGCCAAGGACCAGGAGAGCGCCGCGCAGGTAGCCAGTGCAGAAGCAGAGCTATCGGGTGCCAAGCAACAGCTCGAGGTGGCGCAAGCCAACCAGAAGCAATACACCGCGCTTTCGAGCTACACGCGCATCACTGCCCCCTTTGCGGGCGTGATTACCAATCGTTACGCGGATACCGGAGCGCTCATTGCTGCCGGAACTTCCAGCAGCACCCAAGCTATTCCGGTGGTGCGGCTGGCGCAGATCTCGGTCTTGCGGCTAGTGCTTCCGATTCCAGAGTCGGTGGCGGCGCAGATTCGCCTTGGCCAGGTGGTCGGGGTGCACGTGCAGGCGCTCGACAGGGATTTCCAGGGAAAGGTGTCGCGATTCGCGGATTCGCTGGATATGCAGACACGCACGATGGAAACGGAAATCGATGTAAAGAATGGCGATGGCAGTCTGATGCCGGGAATGTACACCGAGACACGAGTGTCGCTGCACCAGAGGAAGGATGTGCTGACCGTTCCTCTGGAAGCCGTCAACCGCAACGGCGACGACGCCACGGTCTTGGCCGTGAACGCGCAGAACATTCTGGAAGAACGCCACGTCCGCCTTGGGCTTGAGGACGAGGCACGCGTCGAAGTGATCTCCGGGCTGACGGATCGGGACCGCGTCGTCATCGGCAATCGCAGTGCGTTCCACGACGGGCAGAAGATTCAGCCGAACCCGACGGGCGTGGCCGAGAAACAGGGGAGTGCTCACTGATGTCGGGATTTTCGATCAAGTATCCTTTTTTCATCATCGTCGCCTGTCTGGTCATCGCGATTGTCGGCACGGTGACACTGGTGCGCATGCCTGTCGATCTGTTCCCACCGATCAACATCCCCGTTGTTGTTGTGGCTACGTTTTATTCGGGCATGCCGCCGCAGCAGATTGAAACCAACATTACCAATCCGTTTGAACGCTTCTTCACATTGGCCAGCGGGGTGGACCACATCGAATCGCGGTCTTTACCCGGCGTTAGCCTGATCAAAATCTATTTTCAGCCGGGCACGAACGCGGACGCGGATCTGAGTACCGTTTCCAATCTGGCGATGGCCGACCTTCGCCGGCTTCCGCCCGGAACGCTGCCTCCCGTGGTACTGAAATTTGACGCTTCCAGTTTGCCAGTGTGCCTGATCACGTTGAAGGGCGAAGGCCTGAACGAAACGGAACTCCACGATTTGGGCCAGTACACGGTGCGAAACCAGATCGCCAATGTGCCGGGGGCTTCGGTGCCGCAACCCTTTGGCGGCCGCTACCGCCAAATCATGGTCTACGTCGATCCGATGAAGCTGCAAGCCCATCAATTGAGCCCCATGGATGTGGTGCGTCAGGTGAACGAAAGCAACCTGATCCTCCCGGCGGGCGATGTGAAGATCGGGCCGTTCGACTACAACCTCTACTCCAACAGCCAAGCACCTACGGCCAAGGCTATCAATAGCATGCCGCTGAAAGCGGTCGGCCAATCTTCCGTGCTGGTCGGTGATGTGGGCAAAGCGGTCGACGCCAATGCCATTCAGACCAACATCGTGCGTGTGGACGGGCAGCCCTCGGTGTACTTGCCAATTCTGAAGCAGGGCGGCGATACGAACACCATCTCTGTGGTGGACGGTATTCAGACCGCACTCAAGCACTTGGTGGACATCCCTAAACAACTGAGGGCGCGGGTGGTTTTCGATCAATCGCTGTTTGTCAAAACCGCGATCAACAACTTGCTGCACGAGGGCGCCATCGGGCTGGTCCTGACCGGAGTGATGATCCTGCTTTTCCTCGGCAGCGTCCGAGCGACCGCCGCGGTTTTTCTGTCGATCCCGCTCTCGGCGCTTGCGGCCTTCCTGGCCCTCAGTGTGGCGGGTGGAACCGTGAACACCATGGTGCTCGGCGGGTTGGCGCTGGCATTTTCCCGATTGATCGACAATTCCGTGATTGTGCTGGAGAACATTTTCAGGCATTTGGAAATGGGCGAGGCGCCCGAAGTAGCGGCGGAGAAAGGCGGGCAGGAAGTTGCGCTGGCGGTGTTGGCGGCAACGTTGACAACCGCGATTGTGTTTTTTCCTGTGGTGTTTCTCTATGGAGTCAGCCGGTTCCTTTTCGTCGCGCTGGCGCTGGCGGTCATCCTTTCCTTGTTCGCGTCCTATTTCGTGGCCATGACGGTCGTTCCGCTGTTTTGCGCCAAGCTGATCAAGAAGCACCAAGCCGACGAAGAAGTTGGGCAAGGGTCGCTCGGCGCGAGGTTCGGAGTGGTCGCCAGGAACTTCAACGTGTACTTCGAAAAAATGCTGGCCAAGTACGACCGAAGCTCGGCACCGCGCTCTTGAAGCCCGTCGCAACGCTCGTGGGCCTAACGGGAGTCTCCCTCCTGTGCTTCGCTCTCTATCCGTTTTTGGGCGTGTCGTTCTTTCCCCGGACCGACCCCGGACAATTTGTGATCAACCTGAAAGCGCCTTCCGGAACGCGTGTGGAGCTTACCGAAAACTATGTGAAGCAGGTCGAGGACATCATCCACGAAGTCGTGCCGCCGCACGAGCTGCAAATCATCGTCTCCAACATCGGCATCACCACGGACTTTTCGGCGATTTACACGCCGAATTCCGCATCGCATACGGCGTTTGTCCAAGTCAGTCTCAAGGAGGGCCACAAGACGGGCAGCTACGAATATATGAAGCGCGTGCGCGCGCAACTGAGTCAAAAACTGCCGCAGCTGAGTACTTATTTCCAGTCGGGAGGCCTGGTGGACGCGGTGATCAACCTCGGCCTGCCGGCGCCGATCGACGTGCAGGTCAGCGGCAACAATCTCAATCAGGTTTATGCGACGGCGGCAAAGATTGCCGCTCCGGCGCGCGGGCTAAACACCGTGAGTGACGTGCTCATCCCGCAGGACATCGACTATCCGGCGCTGGAGCTCGACGTCGATCGAGAGAAAGCAGGCCTGCTGGGACTTTCGCAAAAAGAGATCGTGGACAACGTGATCACGGCGCTCACTTCCAACAGCATGATCGCCCCGAATTACTGGATCGATCCAAAAAGCGGCAACCCTTACCTGCTGACCGTGCAGTATCCGGAAGCCGCAGTCAAGTCCATGACCGATCTGAAGCAGATTCCGCTGCGCGGCGTGCACAGCACCCAGCCTACTTTTCTGGACAGCGTCGTAAAGGTCAAAACGATTCCGTCACCCACGGAAGTGGATCACTACCAATTGTTTCGCGTCGTCGACGTTTACATCTCGCCGAAAAATCAGGACCTCGGTGGGGTCGCGTCGCAGATCGAACACATCCTGAAGGATACGGAGCTACCGGAAGGGGTGCGAGTGAACCTGCGCGGATCGGTGCAGGGCATGCGCGCTTCGTTCCAGAGCTTTGGCATCGGCCTGATTCTTTCTGTCGTGCTCGTATATCTGATCTTGGTAGCGCAATTCGCGTCTTGGCAAGACCCGTTCATTATTCTGCTGGCGATCCCGCCCGGACTTGCCGGAGTTCTTCTCGCGCTTTTGGCCACCGGGACGACGCTGAACGTGATGTCCTTGATGGGCCTGGTGATGATGGTGGGCATCGTGGTTTCGAACAGCATCTTGATCGTGGAGTTTGCGCGCCACCTGCATCACGACGGTAAGCCCATTCATGAGGCGGTGTCGGTAGCTTCCCGTTTGCGGCTGCGCCCCATCCTGATGACTTCGCTCGCAACCGTACTGGGTTTGATTCCTATGGCGGCTCGGCACCGAGGCGGGCAGCGAACAGTACGCTCCTCTGGCACGCGCGATCATCGGCGGTTTGCTGGTTTCCGTGGTGGTCACGGTATATCTGGTTCCCGCCGCCTACATGATCGTGCATCGCAAGGAAGAGAAGATCGGGGAGGCACACTCGTGAAACGCTCGGTCCTGCCCGCATTGCTTCTTTACACTGTGTGCTGCCCCTCGTATGCACAGACACAGAGCAATACGCCAGATCCTGCTCCATCGCCGATGGGAACCCCACTGACTCTGGCGCAAGCCGAAGCTCTCGCCCTCAAAAACAATCCGCAGATCACGATTGGGAAATTGCGTGCATTGGAAGCGCAGCAATACGTGCGCGAAATGCGTTCCGCGCTCCTGCCTACGGCATTTCTGAGCCTGACGGGTGTCGATTCGCGGTCGGGCAGCCGCATTGCCGCCGGTGCGCTCAACAACCCAAGTGTCTTCCCGCGCGCCGCAGCGGGCGCCACCGTCACCCAGTTGATCACCGATTTCGGCCGGACCACGAATATGTTGTCGAGTTCGGAATTCCAAGCCAAAGCCGAAGACAAGAATGCCGCAGCGACTGCTGCCGACATTACCCTGGCGGTGGACCAAGCCTTCTACAATTCGCTGGAAACCAGGGAACTCGTCAAAGTCGCCCAGCAGACCCTGAACGCGCGACAGACTTTCGTCGACAAGATCCAGGCCCTGACGAGCGCCAAATTGAAGTCCGACCTGGACCTTAGTTTTGCCAAGGTCGACGTGGCCCGCGCAAAGCTCCTTGTCCTCGAATCTTCAAAACAATTACCAAACCTCGCTCGCAGCGCTTTCGGCCATTCTCGGTTATCAGGATGAGCAAGACTTTCAGTTGGTCCAACCAAGCGAACCCACGACTCCGCCCGTCCCCGACCCCCAACCACTCATTCTCCAAGCACTGCGGCAGCGGCCAGAAGTCGATGCGTTGCAATACCAGGTCGAGTCCGCGCAAAAAAATAGCTCCGCCGAACACGACCTCTGGCGGCCAACGATCAGCGCGCTGGGTGTCGTGGGCATCGCGCCCGTCCGCGACCCGGCAATTTCAAACTGGTACGGGGCCGTGGGTGTGAACGTCAACATTCCGGTCTTCAATGGTTTTCTGTACAGCGCGCGCGCTAAGACTGCCGATCTGCAAACCGAAGTCGTCCGCCAGAAGTTGGCGGACCTTCGCAACAATCTCGCGCGCGACGTCCGGACGTCCTGGGAACAAACCAACCAGGCCTACGAGCGCCTTTCCCTCACGCAGCAGCTTCGCGAGCAAGCCGACCTCGCGCTCGATCTTGCGCAACAACGTTATAGCTTGGGTCTCGGCTCGATCGTGGAGTTCACCCAAGCCGAGCTCGGTAAGACCGAAGCCGATATTGCGGACACCGATGCCACGTACCAATATCGCTTGACCCAGATAGTCCTCGCTTATACGATTGCCGCTCCGAAGTAGGCTCCTTCCAGCGGCAAAAGGAAAGGTTCCCGGGAATCCAGAATGACTTGGCCCATCCAGGAACATTTTGGCGCGAAAGCCGGCGCGATTACCTCGCATCGCTTCCCATGTCGTCCTCACGGTTACTGAAGCTCCGTAGGTTTCGGTAACTCCAAATTACTCAACCACATGCGTTCGGTCAAAAGTCTTTGTTACAGGATATTCACATTTGGTTGACGTAACCGTAAGACGCACCCTTTACCTTCTGCCGCGGGGTGGTTCGCATACTCACCGGTTTCTAAGTCGAATTTTGAAGCAAAGAGAGAGGCAATGAAAAAACTTGCAGCACTAACACTGTCGTTATTCCTGACTTCCGGGATGGCGCTCGCCGATTCACCCAAGGACGCCGATGCCCAGCCCGCGAAGTCCGCACAGCCTGCCAAGCCGAAAGCGGCCAAGAAGGTTGAAAGGACGGATGCGAATTTCGCCGCGGAACTCGAGGAACTCCGCCAGGCGATGCAGGCTCAGCAGGAACAACTGCAGATGCTGAAGGAAGAGCTGACCAAGCGCGACCGGCAAATCGACGCCGCGCGTGAAGAGGCTGCCGCCGCCAACGCGCGCGCCGCAGAAGCCACCACCAAGGCCACGGAAGCCGTGAACACCACGGCCGAAGTAAAGGCTACGGAAGCGACGTTGACCTCGCACGTCAGTGATCTTGCAGTGAGTAACGACGCGCTCAAGACCAGCGTTGCGACCGTCGCCGCTACCTCGACCAATACCAACGGCCAAGAGAAATCTGGCGACGAAGGTCCCGCGACCATCCGATATAAAGGAATTAGCTTCACGCCCGGCGGCTTCCTCGCGGCGGAAACCGTTACCCGCACGCGCGCGGCCAGCGCCGACATCAACACGCCGTTAACCGGAATTCCCTTCGAAGCCGCCAATCTGGCGCACACGTCTGAGAACAATTTCACCGCCCGCCAAAGCCGTGTTTCCCTGTTGGCGGAGAGCAAGTTCGGCTCCGTCACTACCAGCGGCTACTACGAGGGTGACTTCCTCGGCGCCGGCACTACTTCGAATAACCGCCAGAGCAACAGCTACGTCTTTCGCCAACGTCAAGTGTGGGCGCAAGCCGCCTTTGCCAACGGTTTTATCATCACCGGAGGTCAGCAGTGGACCTTGGCGACGGAAACCAAGAAGGGTTTGTTCAATCGCCAGGAAGACTTGCCGATGGTGATTGATCCGCAATACACGGTGGGTTTCACTTGGGCCCGCCAATACGGAGCTCGCTTCGTGAAGGACTTCGGCGGCAAATTCGCCCTGGGCTTCTCGGTTGAAGGCCCGCAAGCCACCATCGGCGGCCGCGGCTTCTCCAGCGTCACCACCATCAACTCCGCCGCCGCGCCGGCCACGATCGTCACCTCCGGTGCTACGACAGCGACCTCCGGGAACTTTTTCATCAACGCTCCGGGCGCCGGCGGAGGTCTCTATAACGCATTTGACGCTAACGGCTACACCGTCAATAAGGCTCCCGACCTGATCTTCAAGGCCGCGGCCGACGGCTGGGGCCACTACGAACTATTCGGGATCGTCAGCTTCTTCCGCGATCGCATCTATCCTTGCGGCGTTGTCGGCACGACAAAAGGCGACACCGTTCCGGGAGTTACGCCAACCGTACTCACCGGCTCCTGCGCTTCTGCGACGCCGACGGTAGTAAGCAGCTTCGGGGCCACCAACAGCAGTACCACCGGTGGTGGAATCGGCGCCAGTGCTCTGTGGTCCCTCTTCCACAAGAAGGCGGACTTCGGCCTCAAAGCCGTCGGCGGCGATGGTATTGGCCGGTACGGCAGCGCGCAACTCGCCGATGCCACGGCTCGACCGGACGGCTCGCTCGCCCTTATCCGTACCGCTCACGGCTTGGCAAGGCTCGAGTGGCACGCTACTCCCAAGCTCGACATCTACGGCTATTGGGGCATGGAATACGCGTGGCGATCTGGCTACTCCGGCTACCAGACCGTCACGGTGACCAAGACGACCGCCATTCCTGCGACGGCCACTAGCCCAGCCATTCCGGCCACCACCACCACCAAAATCTCAACCACCGGTATCGGTGGATACGGCAACGTTGCCGCCAACAACAGCGGCTGCGCCACCGAAGGCGTTCCGCTGAACGACTTCAACCCCTCGTCAGGTGCAAATTGCGCCGGCGACATCCGCAGCATCCAACAAAGCACTCTCGGATTTTGGTACAGGTTCTACCAGGGTTCGAAGGGTCGCATGCAGTTCGGCATCCAATACTCCTATCTTTCCAAAGACGCCTGGTCGGGCCTCGGCGGTGTGGCCGTTGGCGCCCCGGCCATCTCTCCCAAGGGCATCGACAACATGATTTGGACCTCGTTCCGCTACTACATTCCGTAGTTGCGGCGGCCACCTTTCTATCGTAAAAACAGAAAAAGGGCAGCTCCCGTTTGGAGCTGCCCTTATTTTAGTACGCCGAGCACCACCGTGGCGGGCGCTTTGCGCTTCGCCGTCGTCAAACCGCCTAGAAGTGATAGTTCACTTCGGCGTACCCCAGCGCGCCGTTGCTGTTCGCGGGATAGATGGCTTTGATCACATCGCCACCCATGGCGTATCCGAAGTAGAGCGTGAACGAAACTCCGTAACGCCACTTATAGTCGCCGCTCATGTCGTAGAGGGTGGCCAGGCTCGTGTGCCCATTCGACGGGCGCCCTTGAAAGCCAAATGTCCAAGGTTGATACGCGCCCCCTCCGGAATACCACAAGTCTGAACTGCTCGCCAACCAAAGTCCGTGAACATCGCTGCGGACGGTCAAGCGCTTGCCGGGACGCAAGACAACCTCGCCGAAAAGATCGCGGTTATTCATCGAGTTGAAAAACGGGAACCGCGCGTAGACGCGTGGCGTGGGCAGGACCGCGAAGAATGTGCCGTGGGTTCCGTCCTTGGGATTACCATCGCCGCTCGAGTAGTAGTAACCGGTGCGGAACCACGGACGAACGCTCGCTCCAAACTTAGGCTGAAAGCCGCCTTCAATCGCTCCCGCCGCTGCCCGCTGCGTCAAGATTCCCCAGCGTCCGGTCTGCAACGCGCCCCATCCGAGAAGGTCCAGAGTTCCCCCTCCGGTCGGCGTCGCCATGATGAAGTGTCCACCGTAGGTTCCGATGTCGATTCCACCGGGGTCCGCGGTTCGGGCGGCGGCCGACCGGCTATCGGTCTTCAGTACTCCACGATCGTCATTGTAAAAAAGCCCGAATACGCGCCATTCGGCGTGGCTGGGGCCAAGTTCTGCTTGCCGTGTCAGCGCCACGTAGGTGATCGGCGTCTTCACCCAGCCCCAGCCGTCCACCTGGAATACGCCTCGGTCGGGAATAGCACTGACCGCGGTTAAATTCCAAGGTCCGCTCGAATAGGCATAGTGCAAACCGTCCATGCTGCGCATGACGTCGGAATAACCGAAATTGCCGAGGAGCCGTTGGCCAATCCGGTCACTCTTGAGCGAGGCCAGGGTGGCGTCCTTGGGTTTCACTTCGCTACCGTCGGTAAACTCGAACCGGCCCACTCGCAGGCTGGAATGATTCCATTTGTAGCGCACGAAAACCTGCTTCGGAAAAATGAAAGCCGTGTTCTGACGGTTATCATTCGCCGCGTAGTAGGAACCGCCCAGGCCCAACTGCCCCTGCGGTGCGGGTCTCACGGCGCCATTGGGTATGCCCAGCAGCACGGGTGCTTCGAACTCCATGTTCCAGTCCCAGTTCTGGCGCGTCTGCGAGATCCCGAATCGGATTTGTGTGCCGGAATAGCCATAGAGATTCTGCCCGGTCGCCGGCTGGAAAAAATCCCAAGCCTCATAACGCTCGCGGATGTTTCCCGAGAAAGTCACTCCACCAATCTCGATCGGTTGCGGGGTGTCGGTCTGCGACAAAGCCGGAATGCTAAAACCCAAAGTCAGGAGAAAGCCGGTCAGGAACCTCTTCCCTGTGATGCTTGCGTTCATAAGTTATGCGCCCTCAAGAAAAGTCACCCTCATGGCTCTACGGGTCCAATCTTGTAATCGTCCGCGGTAACCGTGGCGTCCGGCCGGAAACACCAACGCACCAAAGACTTCGCCGCCATTTACTTCAAGAAACGACTCGATAAGGGGTGTGCCGACGAATCGGCAATAGTGAAGGGATTCTTAGTCCTGCGCGGGGGAAAGGCAATAATGCGAATGCACTACGCCGCGCAAATGGTGGTGACAGTGGATCATGCACGAGGCCAGCCCAACCCAGAGGGGGGAGAAGGGACCGGAGCCAGGGGTGCGCCGGTCCCCGTGGTAGGACCTTAAGTGAAGATCAAGCGCGTTGAGTGTCGCACTCTGGCGTCACGTTCGCATGACAGCCGTGTAAATTCTTCGTAACCTTTGCCGGATGCGTTTCCGTGTCCGCCACCTGCTCGGCGTTCACCGTCAGACCGCGGCCGTGGCGTACATCCAACCCTCGCACCCAGAAAATGATGTCTTCAGCGATATTCGTGGCGTGATCCGCGATGCGCTCCAAGTGACGCGTGGCCAGCACAAACTGCAGGCCCGGGCCCACGGCGGTGGGCTCCTGAGTCATGCTTTGCAGCAAGCGTTCGAAAATGCGGTCACGGTACTGATCCACCACGTCGTCGCTCTCGAGAACCTGCGTGGCCATTTCGACATTGCGGAAAATCAGGGCGCCGAGACTCTTGCTCACCATGGCGCGTACTGCCGAAGCCATGGGGGCCAGCTCTTCCGGTAGTTCCGCATCGGGCAGTTCTCGAAGCGAAATTACGCGTTCGGCGACGTTCACGGCAATGTCCCCGATTCGCTCCAGGTCATTCGTGATCTTCAGCGCGGCGACGATCAGTCTCATTTCGTCGTCAGAAAAAGAGCCCCGGCGGAGCAGCCGGATCGCGTGCTCGTCAATCACGATCTCCATTTCATTGATGCGCGGCTCCAGTAGAAACACCTCGCCAGGCAGCGATGAGGTTCCCGCGTGGTCGAACCCAACCAGGGAATCTAGCGCCCGATTCATTGCACCTTCTACGGTACGCGCCATCGAAACCAGGTAGTTCATGAGCGTATCGTAGAGCACAGCTTCGGTGGGTCCCGGGGTGGTGGCCATGGGTTGTTGTCCCTCCGAGCGGCGTCAAACCACACATCCACTCGTAAGCGAAATGTTCTCGCGCCGAGCGTTACAGTTTATTCAAAGTGATGTGAATACTTGAAAACAGGCCGAATGGGCAGCCGGCGATCCTACAGGGGTTGCGAGCGGCTCGCCGCGGTGCGATTCGCGCCGCCGCCGGAGGCCACGCGCAGGGCGGCGCGTTCCGGGTCAAAAATCGGCACCGAAAAATTGAACTGTGAACCCTGGCCGATTTCGCTTTCAACCCAAATGCGGCCGCCATGCACCTCCACCAGGTGTTTGGCGATGGCGAGTCCCAGCCCCGTGCCGCCGGCTTCCCGTGAACGCGCGGCGTCCACACGGTAGAACCGTTCGAAAATGCGAGATTGGTCTGCTTTGGGAATGCCGATGCCCGTATCGGACACGGTGAAAATGACGTCTGCGTCGCGCGCTTCTGCGGTCAGCGTGATTCGCCCTCCCGGAAGCGTGTACTGCGTCGCATTGTCCAGCAGGTTTTGCAGGACCTCCGCGAGCCGGCGCCGGTCGCCCGCAATATCCGGCAGGTCAGGCGAGTGGCTGACGTAAACGCGTATGTCCCGCTCGGCAGCGCGGTGCTGCGCGGTTTCCAGGCAGCTCTCAATCAGCTCGGCGACGCTCACCCTGCGAATTTCCAGCTCCAACCGGTCGGCATCCATTTGCGAAAGTTTCAGGAGGTCGTCGGTGAGCCGTGCCAAACGGCGCGAATGCTCCAGGATAATTCCCAGGAAGCGCTCGCGGTTTTGCGGATCGTCGATCGCGCCGGCCAGCAGCGTTTCGGAAAAGCCTTGAATCGCGGTGAGCGGCGTCTTGAATTCATGGGATACGTTCGCCACGAAATCCCGCCGCACCCGCTCGAGCTTCCGCAGTTCCGTGATGTCGTGCAGCACCACCACTGCGCCGGAAGTTTCCCCCGCGCGTACCGCAGCGACCGTTGCCGCAAAGTAGTGCTGCCGCAAAGTGCCGGTGACAATCTCGGCTTCGACGCGCGGCTCTCCCGCCAGCACTTGTCGGACGGCCTCAATCATTTCTGTCTGCCGCACAATTTCGACCAGCGCGCTCCCCGACCGCGGCGGCACATCCAGTTCCAAAATGTCGGCAAAGCCTTGATTCGCGAAGACCAGGCGTTCGGCGCCGTTCACGACCGCGACGCCCTCCACCATGCTGCCCAGAATCGCCGACGACAGGTTGCGCTCCTCGGTCAGCGTTCGAATCGTGCGATCCATCCGCGTGGCCGTTTGATTCAGCGATGCTCCCAGGGCTTCAAGCGCATCGCCGGAATCTCCGCCGGGCAGCGGCCGGAAGTCGCCTTCCGCGACGCGCCGCGAAAATTCCCGCAAGCGCTCCACGCGGTCCGAAAAGCTCCGCGACACCAGCATCGCCGCCATCCCCGCGACCAGCAAAATCACAAACGACGCCACCCACAAGCTCCGCCGAAACAATCCCAGTGCCTGATCGGAGGTTTCCCGGGGGATCGCGAACCGCAATACGATCGGCGGGCTTCCGGCTACATCCTGCCGCACGGCGTAATACAGGAAGTCGCGCTGCAGCGTGACGCTGTGCCGCACCGAACGCCCTTCGCCTTTCGCCAAAGCTTCTTGTACCTCCGGCCGCTCCGCATGGTTCTCCATGGTTCGCGGATCGGACTGCGAGTCCGCCAGAACTTGCCCGTCGGCGCGGATCACCGTCACACGCACGCCACTTGCGCCCATTTCGGTGGCCCAGCGATTCAATGGCTCGAGGTCTGGTTGTGCGGAGGTCAAAGCGGGGAATTCCGGGGATTGAGCGCGTGCGAAGCGCGCCACGGTTGCCAGTTGTTCGAATGTCGCGCGTTCAGAATCGCGGCGCAGCGCCCGCTCGGCAAAAAAATCCACAGCAACGAGCACGCTCAGCAGGAGCGCCAGGAATGTCAGAGCTAGTTTCCAGAAAAGGTTACGCCGCACGAGTTTCGAACAAGTACCCTGCGCCGCGCACCGTCTTCAGATGATTGGGATTCTCCGGATCGCTTTCGATTTTCTCGCGCAAGCGCCGTACGTATACATCTACGCTGCGCGGCGTCACGAAACGGTCCGTGCCCCAGACGGCATCCAGAAGCTGATCCCGCGTGAAGACGCGGTTCGGGCGTGAAGCAAGGTAATAGAGCAGCCGGAATTCGAGCGTGCTCAGCGGGACGGGCTTCCCAGAGTGGCTGACGCGGTACGACGCTGGATCAATAGCCAATTTACCGATCTCGATCGTCCGCGGGGAATCGGCGGGAGGCTCCGCGCGACGTAGCAGCGCCTTAACGCGCGCCAGCAATTCGCGAGGGCTGAACGGCTTGGTCACGTAATCGTCCGCTCCCATTTCCAGTCCCACAACGCGGTCAGCTTCTTCGCCGCGCGCTGTAAGCATCAGAATGGGCAGACGGTTGAGTGAGTCGTCCCGCCGCACCTCCCGGCAAATATCGAGCCCGGAAAGTTTCGGCAGCATCAGATCGAGAAGCAAAAGATCGGGAGGCGATTTCTTCAGCGAATTCAGGCCGCTGCTGCCGTCAAAGGCGGCGTTGACCTGAAATCCTTCGTTGGCAAGGTTGTAACGCACCAGCTCGACGATGTCTTTGTCGTCTTCAATGATCAGGACACGTTTCATGCAGGTAGCACGTTCCGTCCGCCGGCTTGTCCGAAGTGTACCGTACACCGGCAAAATGCGGTAGGCATTGGAAGGCGTTCGGTCAGCTGGCACATTGCGCAGCACAGTTGATGTCCCAGTCTGCCGGTTGCGGGTGACGCGGCGATGTCTGTTATGTGAATGGAGTGTTAAAGCGCGGCGCGCGCTTGCCAGATGTGTCGACGATTGTGCGCCGCAATGAGCGTAAACGCTGAGTATACGCTGTATTGCATGTTCTGAGCGAATGGCGAGCGAATCTTCTCGGCATCGAGCGCCAAGCCTCGCGCATTGGCGAGTTCGGTTTCGAGGTCTCGGCCGATCGCTTCAAACGCGTTTAGGACCGCTGCCGGGTCTGGTTGGCCGGCAGGTCTAAACGCCGCTCCCGTCGGCAAACGCAAGCGGGAAGGTGGCTCCAGCCAATACTGTAAAAGGCGCGCGTTCCAATCCAGGCGGAATTTGCCGTGGCCAACCAGATTTTTCTGACGAAGACTGCGGACAGCTTCGGACAAGCGCGGCAGATAAGCCCGGTTGGTTATGTTCAAGTGCTCGACGCACTCCGCTGCCGACCAGCGTCTTTCTGCGGGCCGCCGCAGGAGTTCCACGGGCTTTCGGCCGTTGAAAACCTCTTCCGCGCGGGCCCGCGTGTCCCGGAGTTCCTGCAAGAGCCGCTCGACCTGTGAGTCACTAGGGGGCACGCCGTTGCTCTTTGAGAATTGCGTCGACTATTCTGCCGCCGTCGTGGTAAACGCCAAATTCAGCAGTGTTTTCTGTTCCATCTCGTGCGCCTTAGCCGACCCCGTCGCCGGGCTAGCGCTGGCCGACCGCTTGACCGCCCGCACCTTCCGCCCTTTGTCCTGCGCCAACCGCTGCAATCTCGGCATCACGTAGAAATGCGCGCCCATGTTGCTCGGTTCTTCCTGCACCCAAACGATCTCGTGCGCGTTAGGATGCGCATCCAAAGCCGCGGCAATCTCGGTGCGCGGAAAAGGATACAATTGATCCAGAAAGAAAATCGCCGTGCTCCCATCGCCGCGCCGCTTCCGCTCCGCGCGCAACTCGTGTCCCACTTTGCCGCTGGCAATCAAAATCCGCTTGGCATCCTGAATCTCGCGATCCGGCACTAAAGGCAAAAATCGAGGCGCGGTAAAATCTTCAATGTTCGAACTGGCATCCGGATGCCGCAACATGCTCTTCGGCGTAAACACAATCAACGGCTTCCGCCACATCCGCCGCGCCTGCCGCCGCAGCATATGAAAATACTGTGCCGCATTGGAAGGCTGGCAGATTTGCAGGTTGTCTTCGGCCGCTAGTTGCAGAAACCGCTCGATGCGCGCGCTGGAATGCTCCGGGCCCTGCCCTTCATATCCGTGCGGCAGCAGCAGTGCCAACCCCGTCGGCAAATTCCACTTGTCTTCGCTGGCACTCAGGAACTGGTCGATGATCACTTGTGCGCCGTTCACGAAATCCCCGAACTGCGCCTCCCACAGCACCAGAGCTTCCGGATAGTCGCGGCTGAACCCGTACTCGAATCCCACGCACGCCGCCTCGGACAGTGGCGAGTTGTGAATCTCGCAAAATGCCTGCCCGCGCGAAAGGTGCGAAAGCGTCAGGTAGTTGTGCTCGGTCTCGGTGTCAATCAAGACTGCGTGCCGCTGATTGAACGTACCGCGCTGCGTATCCTGCCCAGTCAACCGTATCGGCGTCCCTTCCAGCACGAGCGACGCGAACGCTAGTAACTCGGCAAAGCCATAGTCGATGACCCGCTTGCCGTGCCCCATCTCCGCCCGCTGCTCCAGCAGTTTCGCCAGCTTCGGATGCAAATGGAAGCCCTCGGGCACGCGCACCAGCCCGTCGGTTAGCTCCGCCAGCTTTTCCCGAGACAGCCCGGTGTCCACCTCATGTTTAGGGTCGTACTTGCCGTGAACGTACGGGTCCCAATAATTCGGCAGGGTGCGCAAGTGCGGCATCTTCTTCAGTGCTTTCGCTTTGGTCTGCTCTTCCTCATATTCCTTGCGCACCGCGTCGCCGATCGCGCTGGCATCGATTCCTGTGCGCTGCGCATAGATCTTCCAAAGCGGCGGATGACTCTTGATGCGCTCGTACGTCAGCGGCTGCGTGATCGTCGGGTCATCCACTTCGCTGTGCCCGTGCCGCCGATAGCCGATAATGTCCACCACCACGTCGCTGCCAAATTTCGCGCGATACTCCGCCGCCAGCCGCCCCATGCGCACAACCGCATCCGGATCTTCCGCATTGACGTGAAACACCGGCACGCTCTGGCGTTTCGCTATATCCGAAGCAAACCGCGACGAATGCTCCTGCACGGGCGGCGTTGTGAACCCAATCAAATTGTTCACCACGATGTGCACGGTACCGCCGACGGTATAACCCTTCAAATCCGCCAGGTTCAGCGTCTCCGCCCAAATCCCCTGCCCGGCAAACGCCGCGTCGCCGTGCATCACAATCGGCCAAACCTTATTCAGCGATTCCTGAGAACGGTCCACAATCGGCCCGTCCGCGCCATGCCGCGTCTGCTTGGCCCGGGCCCTGCCCATGGCCACCGGATCGACGGCCTCCAGATGGCTCGGATTCGAAACAATATGAATATTGATCGACTGTCCGCCAGAAGTGACGTAAGTCCCGGTAGCACCAACGTGATATTTCACGTCACCCGCTCCCAGTACGCTCCGCGGATCGACGTCCTCAAATCCCGACACCACCTCATGCGGTGGCTTGCAAGCGGCGTGCACCATCACGTTCAACCGGCCGCGATGGCTCATCGCAATAATCGAATCCACCGCGCCCGCCTTCCCCGCCGTATCCAAAATCGAATCGAGCAAAGGAATCAACGCCGTAACGCCTTCCAGGGAAAATCGCTTGGTTCCGAGATATCGCGCTTGCAAGACCTGCTCAAAAAGGTCCGCGCGTACCAACCGCTCCAGGATTTTCCCCTGGTCCACTGCCGCATCGGCCTTTTCCAGCTGCTCCGCGATCCACCGCCGCCGTTCCGGTTCCCGCAAATGCATAAACTCCGCGCCAATCGTGCCGCAGTAAATCCGCCGCGCTTCCTCCGCCGCAGGCCCCGCAAGTTCCAAATCGGAATATTTCAGAGGTTTGAACAAGCCGAGCGGATCCAGGTCCGCTTCCAAAAATCCCCACCGCCGGAACGCCTCAAAAACGCGCTCCCGCTCCTGGCCATTTTCCGAGCTCTTCTTGGGGACCTTTGCAGCCTTGGTCGGACGCGCAACTTCCAACGTAGTTCGATCAGCCATCGCTATTTACCCCAACCATTTTGCCACAAAATCAAAATCCAGGCTTTCGCCCACCCCCGCCCACATCTCCAAGCCGAAAGAGGTTGCAGCGCTGCCAAGCAACGCTCTTCGGTGCTCCCGCGCGTGCAAACCAGTTCCGCCCGCTGCGAAGATCCGCGCGGCAAGATTTCGAGATGCTTTGTTGTTCAAGAAAACGCGGGGCTGCCGCCCCGCGGCCGTGCGATTACAACAGCCCCTGTTCGATCTTTTCCTGGCAACTGATGCAGTGCTTGGCCCAGGGCACCGCTTCCAACCGCTTTTGTTGCATCTCTTCCTGACAGTTCGCGCACTGTCCGTATTCATTGGACTTGATGCGCTTCAGCGCTTCGTCGATCATATTCAGGATGGTGCGGTCGGTGTTCGTCATGCCGAAGAGAAACTCTTTGGTGTACGAGTTGGCCGCCTTGTCCGCCAAGTCCACGGTCGGATCATCGTCCGCTTGCCGGCCTTCCTCTTCGGTGCGCGCGATGGTTTTCATCAGCTCTTCGCGCCGCGTCATCAACTTCTTCTTGTAGTAATCGAGCCTTTTCTTGTCCATGTGGGAGTCCCGCCCCTCAGCGAAGCTTTTGGGGCTGTCTAAAAACTCCATAGTGTAGGCCGACACCTCAGGACTGTCAAGGTTGTGGCCTTCAAATGGGAGCTTGGTCATAACGTCTCCTCCGAGCCCGATTGGATGCCGTGGGGCGACGAGACGATTCATTTTGCCGATCCGGCTCCAGCAGAATGCTGCATCACCTGTGATATGTTCCAGCTCTAACAAGCGAGGCACTGATGCGGAAACTCTGATCAGAGGAAGTGATCGGTATGGCGCTATTCAAATCTTCCGACCCGTGGTCAGGTGTCGTTATTGTTTTGACTGTTGGTTTGTTTGTCGTGGCGTTATTCGTAAAAGGGTTCACGCACGCCTTGTTCCTCGAGACCGGTGTACTTCTGGTTTCCATAAAACTCATTCTCATGGCACAAAAGATCGCGAAAGCCGAGGAAAGCCTGCAGCAGCATCTCACGCGCATCGAGGAGTTGCTGCTGGCACGCACCGATGCCCACAGACCGCAGAGATGAACATAAGAATCCCTGGCGCGTTTTGAACCCATGAATGCACGCCCGACGCGCAGGCAAATTTCGCTGGCAAACGTCGCACTGTTCTGCGCGCTGGCCTTGGGCTTCGTCGTGTCTTCGAAGGCCATCGAACAGAAGCCCACGCCCGCGCCAGAGGCTTCGACCGCCGCCGCGGCCCCGCTTGAGAATCCGGACCTGCTCTCGTTCGAGGAGTTGGTCACACTGGCGTCGACGGCCGAGCCTGACGAGCGGCTCACCGCACGTCTGGGTGCCCTGCTGAACACGCCGTTTCTGCATCGTGAAACGCCGTCCGGGGACATTCATGCGCACCGGCCAAACGTCGCAGGTCTCGGTGTTGTTCTTCGGGTTGCACTGTGGAACATCGAGCGCGGGCTGAATTTCGAGCTGATCCGCGCCGCGCTATCGAATCGCGACGAGTTTTTGCGGCTGGCGGGAACGCAGGGCGGCGCAGGTCTGCTCCACAAGGAAACAGTCGAGGCGCAACTGGCCAGCCTTCAAGACGTCGATGTTCTGATCCTGAATGAAGCCGACTGGGGAATGAAGCGAACCGAGTATCGGGATGTGACCCGGGATCTGGCAGCGGCGCTGCACATGGACTACGCGTACGGCGTCGAGTTTGTGGAAGTGGATCCGGTGTTCGACCTGGGCACGCGGCAGATTCATTTGCAGGATGCGCAGCAGGATCAGCGTTTGCAAGCAGACTTGCGGGTGGATCGGGAACGGTACCACGGCCTCCACGGCACTGCGATTCTGAGCCGCTATCCCATCAAGGGCGCGCACATCGTTCCCCTCCCGATTTGTTACGACTGGTACGGCGCCGAATACAAAGCGATCTCGCGGCTCGAGCAGGGGAGGCGATGGTCTGCTCAGAAACTATTCCAGGAGCGCGTCGAGCGCGAACTACGCCGCGGAGGCCGAATGGCGCTCGTCGCGGATCTTTCCGTACCCGACTTGCCGACTGGCCGGGCCACGGTGGTCGCGGTGCACCTGGAAAACAAGTGTCCCCCGGCATGCCGGTTGCGGCAAATGCAAGCATTGCTCGCGGTTGTGAAAGAAGAGCAAAATCCGCTGGTTCTGGCTGGGGATTTCAATACCACAAGCAGCGACAACACTCCGACGTCGGTCCGCAACGAGATCATGACGCGTGTTACCGACTACAAATTCTGGATCGGCCAGGCGGTTTCCTACTTCCACCCCCTCGGGATCTTCAAGTACGGCCTTGTTCCGCTTCGCTACTTTCATGGGTATAACGATCCGAGCGCGTTTCATCTACCAATCCTGTGGGACAACCGCGAGCGGCCCCTGTTCGGCACGATGGAGAAATTCCGCTTCAGCGACAACCATGTGTTCGATTTTCGTGGCGATCGGGAGCGGACCTCACCGCCGGCAGCGCGCACTTTAGCCGATAGCAACCAAAGAGTTTGGAAGGGATTCTCGCCTACCTATGCGTTCAGCCGGGACTTCGGGGGACTAGTGGGTCGCTTCAAGCTGGACTGGGTCTTGGTGAAGCCATTCCTTGAGGATCCGCGGCGTGCGGGGCAAAGCTCCCGGTTCGCTCCGTACTTTCCTGTCACCATGCGAGCGCTGAATGAGTCGGTCGAAGACCGCATCTCGGATCATGCGCCAATGACCGTTGACTTGCCCCTGTCGGAGCCGACCAAGGCCGCAGGCCGCGCCCAGCCGTAGCGGCGGTAGGAGGGTCTCGCTCAGCCTTTCCCGGCTGATTTCTCTTTCACTTCGGTGTCTTTTAGCTCGGCTTCCACGGTGACTTCTACCTGAGCGCCAGCTTTGAGTTTGACCTCGTTGCCCTCCTCATCCTTTAGGGTGTTTTCTATGCGGATCTCGCGATAGAGTTCGTCGGCGCCGTCCACGGCGATTTCGGCCTTTTCCGGCATTTCTGGATGGACGGGCTTAATGATTTTCTTGACGGTTCCGGGCATGGTGGTATTGGGTTTTTCGGTCATAACTTCGGTTCTCTCCATACCTTGGGATAACACCGGGATCGGAAAACCTAAGTATCGTAGCACTGATCGCAATACCGAGCTAAGCGCAACGATTGACCGGTGATTTCCCGCCGCGCCGCAAACAGGAATGGATCCGAAGATCGATTCAAACGAGCGCTCGTACCAGTTGGGGAGAAATGCACCAGCAATTTGACGTGGTGATTCTGGGGGGTGGGGCGGCCGGGCTGATGTGCGCCATGGAGGCGGGGCGACGCGGGTTGCAGGTCGCTGTTCTGGAGCGTGCCGAGAAGGTCGGAAAGAAGATCTTGATCTCGGGAGGCGGCCGGTGCAACTTCACAAATTTGGACTGCAACCCGGGAAATTTCCTGTCCGAGAATCCCGATTTTTGCAGGTCGGCGCTGGCGCGGTACACCCCGGCTGATTTTGTGCAGCTCGTCGAAAAACACAGGATTCCTTACCACGAGAAGCGGCCTTACCCGGAAGCCGCCGCGGGACAGCTTTTCTGTGACCGGTCGGCTACCGACATCGTGGGAATGCTGCTGGAGGAGTGCGCCTCAGTAGGCGTGCAAATTTTCCTGAATAAGAATGTTAGCGAAGTCCGCCGCAACGGCGGATTTGTGGTTCGGACGACGCAGACTGGCCGAGATACGGTGTTCACCGCGGCGTCGCTGGTTATAGCTACGGGCGGGCTCTCGATTCCCAAAATGGGGGCGACCGGTCTTGGCTACGAACTAGCCACGCAATTTGGCCACGCGATCATCCCGTGTCGGCCGGGCCTGGTGCCATTGGTCTTTGCGCGGGGAGATGCCCGCTCGTATTGCGAATTGGCGGGCGTGTCGACGGTGGTCACCGCAAAGTGCGGCGGAACCAGCTTCCGAGAAAAGATGTTGATTACGCATCGTGGGCTGAGCGGTCCCGCGATTTTGCAGGTTTCGTCGTATTGGAAGTGGAAGGGCGACGCGCCGGTGAGGGTCGATCTGGCACCCGGCCAGGAGTGGACCGAGTCCTTGCGCAATGGGGTTGGCCGGCGGGATCTCGTCGCAGCACGTGGAGCCCTTCGCAAAGTGTTGCCGCAGCGGTTGGCGGACCGCTGGATCGAGCGGCACGAACCGGTGGATTGGACCAACCGGGCGCTCGAGGTCTTGGAGGAAGCCGTGCATCGATGGGAGATCCGGCCGGCCGCGACCGAAGGGTATGAAAAGGCGGAGGTCACGGCGGGGGGAGTGAGCACGGCAGAGCTTTCAAGCAAAACCATGGAGAGCGGGAAAGTACCCGGTTTGTATTTTATTGGAGAGGTTGTGGACGTCACCGGCTGGCTCGGTGGCTTCAATTTTCAGTGGGCCTGGGCTTCGGGAGCAGCGGCCGGGCGCGCGGTCGGAACTTAGAAACCCTGACGAATTCAGACGGCGGTGAGAAAGGAGCCGTCGGCCGCCACGTAGCCATAGGCCATGCGGGGCGTATTGAAGGCGAAGCCAGGACGGCCTTCGCGATCGAGGAGGATCAGGCCGGCGGTCGCTTGCGTGCGTTTGGCGAACATGGCAATCGTCGCTTGTGCGGCTGGCATTGAGGACGAGTCGCCACGGAGCAGATCGACCGCAGCCTTAGCCATGAGGACTTTCATGATCGCTTCGCCGTAGCCGGTAGAGGAAACGCCCCCCGCTTCGGAATCGGCGTAACACCCGCAACCAATGAGGGGCGAGTCGCCGATGCGGCCGGGCAGTTTGCAGCAGGTACCGCCGGTCGAGGTGGCGGCGAACAGTGCGCCGCGGGAGTCGATGGCGACCGCGCCGACGGTGCCTTGTTCGTGGCCGCGATGGTTGGCGGCGGCGTGCTTGTCCTTCTTGCATTGCTGCCAGGCTTGCCATTCAGCTTCGGCGATTAGCTCCTTGGGATCGCACAGGGTAATACCCTGGGCCTTGGCGTATCGCTCGGCACCTTCGCCGACCAGCATCATGTGAGGGCACGTTTCGAGGATCTTGCGCGCAAGTTTTATGGGGTTGCGAATGCGCTGAAGCGCCGCAGCAGAACCCGCGCGCAGTGTCGCGCCATCCATGACAATGGCGTCGCATTCGACGCGGCCGTCGAGATTGAGGTGCGAGCCGTAGCCAGCGTCGAAGACAGGATCGTTTTCAAGGACGACGACGGCAGCTTCGATGGCGTCGAGCGCGGAGCCACCGGAACTGAGGATCGACCAGCCTGCAGTCAGTGCGCGCTGGCAGCCGGATTGACAGGCTTCGACGGCTTCATCGGGGATGTCCCACGCGCCGCCGTGAACGATCAGGGAAGGCTTCATCAGGTTCGGTTCTCGGGTTAGGAGAATGGCAAAGGGCGTTAGATTTGTCCATGACGAGGAGGCGGCGAGGCACCGAAAAGGGAACGAGCAAGAAAGCGTCAGTCGGGAACTTGGTGCTTGCGCCTAGACCCGCGCGAAGAAGGCCCACCCAAAGGTTGTTCGGTTGTCCGGCTCAGATGAAGAAATCGAGCAGGACCAGTAGAGGGCCCAGGACCAGAAGGGATGCGCCGTATATGTAGCGGCTGCGGGGGATACAGCTCAGGGTACGCACCATTTCTGTCGGAATTACTTTGAGGCGCGATTCTTCGCGGCGACTGTAGAATGGGCCCACGGTAGTGTAGCGCGACAGGTGGCGGCGATACGCGCGGACCTCGTCGTAGACCCAGAAGTAAATATCATCGCGGCCGCGCCAAACGAGCACAGCCCCAGCGACAAACGACAGGTAGCCGAGAAGAGTCAAAAAACCCAAGCCTGGGCCAACCCCCCAACTCACGTTGCCTCACAAAAGCGCGCAACGTACTCCAGCGTACCATACTGCGCTAGGTCTCTGACGTAGGACGCCATAAAAAGACGGCTGGTTACTCCCGCATTCTTTGAAGCGCATGAGGAAACGGTCGGCCTGTTTTACACGTGCCGATCTTCACGGCCACATCCAGCAGAGCGGGGGGTGCTTCGCTCAATGTGGCCGGTTACACATTCTCACTACGCCTCGTCATGAATCGTGACCAGGCGTACGACTTCAAATTCCTTCTGGCCAGCAGGGGTGGTGACCTGAATTTCGTCACCCACTTTTCTGTTGAGTAAAGCCTTGCCGATGGGTGACGTCGTGGAAATGAGACCCTTTTCGACGTCGGCTTCTTCGCTGCTGACCAGCTTGTACTCGATCTTCAGGTCCTTCTGCATGTCCAGGACGATGATGCGCGAGCCATAGCCGGCGCGATCCTTGGGAATGTTGGTGAGGTTGAGCATGCCCAGGTCGCCCATGCGTCTCTTGAGCTGGCCGATGCGAGCGTTGACAAAGCCCTGCCGCTCCTTGGCGAATTTGTATTCCGCATTCTCGGAAAGGTCGCCGTGCGCGCGGGCAACCGCGATCTCCTTCGGAAGTTCGACGTTGAGCTCGTGCTCGAGAGCGGTGATTTCGTCCTGAAGCTTCTGCTTGATCTGCTTGAGTGGGTCGGACATGGTCGTCGATCGTCGTCTCTGAATAACCGGGTAGTGTGCTGTCTTGCTGAAACAGCGGGCCCGAGACCATTCATTATAGATGCGAGGGAAACGCGTCTACAAGCGGGCTTTGCAGAACGCAGCACTTTCGACGGGCAGCGCCATCTAACCGCTGTCGCACACCGCCCATTACGGGCTGGCAGCGGCTAATGGCGTGGAGGCCCCATGGACCGCAAAGCGTATCCGGATGACGATTTGGCGATGGGGGGAGCTCCGCAAGGTGACGGCATACCCATGAGGCCGTTCGGGCGCCACGACCAGCAAGTTTCGGCCTTGGGATTCGGCGGACATCACCTGGGTGACGCGGAGGACGAGAAAACGGCGATGCGCATCGTGCAGGAGGCCGTGGAGAGCGGCGTCACGTTTTTTGACAACTGCTGGGAATACCATCGGGGGAAAACCGAAGACTGGATGGGAAAGGGTCTGAAAGGGCGGCGAGACAAAGTCTTCCTGATGACCAAGGTGTGCACGCATGGGCGTGAAGCCATGATCGCGACGCAGATGCTGGAACAGTCGCTGCACCGGTTGCAGACCGATCATCTGGACTTGTGGCAGGTGCACGGCGTCGGGTGGGATAACGACCCGGAATTGTTCATTCGGCCGGGAGGCGCAGCGGAGGCTTTGCTGAAGGCAAAAAAGGAAGGCAAGGTGCGTTTCCTGGGATTTACCGGACACAAGGATCCCTCCGTTCACTTGAAGATGATTGACACAGGTTTCCCGTTCGATGCCGTGCAGATGCCGTTAAACGCATTCGATGCTCATTTCCAGAGCTTTGCGGAACACGTGTTGCCCGAGCTCAACCGGCGCGGCATCGCTGCTCTGGGAATGAAACCGCTCAGTGGGCATGGCGAGCCGATTGTGCAAGGCGAGCTCAGCGCCGAAGAAGCATTGCGCTATGCCATGAGCCTTCCGGTGGCCACGACGATCACGGGCATCGACAAGCTGGACGTGTTGCGGCAGAACGTGAAGATCGCGCAGGGGTTCAAGCCGATGACCACGGCGGAGATGCAAGCGCTTCGGGACCGTACACGGCAATCGGCGGGAGACGGGCGGTATGAACTCTACAAGGTGTCGCTGAAGTTCGACAATCCGGAAGCGCGACTAGCCCATGGGTTTCCGCTCGACGATCAGAGCGTAGAGGTGAAGGAGATGATGAAAGCCACGGAAAATACCGGATTTCCTTTTCCGGACGTGAAGCCGCAACAGCAGTAAAGCGACCGGTCGGCAGGCTTTAAAAAAGCCAACCTATATAGGTATAGGCAATCTTGATGGAATGAAGTCGATGGGACCAGGGGACTCGCATGTCCGACGAAAAAGGCTTTACGCGACGCAAGTTTGTGAAAGAGAGCGCGGCGGCACTGACCGCCACGATGGTGGTCGGACCGCCGCTGGCAGCGGCGGGCGCTCGAGGAGGTGGTGTGCCCGACATTCCAGAGCAGGTTCCTCGCCGCCCGCTCGGTAAGACCGGGGTGCAAGTTTCGGCGCTGGGTGTCGGCGGATATCATTTGGGATCGATGAAGGACCAGAAGGAATCGATGGAATTGGTGACGCGGGCGCTGGACGCGGGGATCAATTTTTTTGACAACTGTTGGGAGTATCACGACGGGATCAGTGAAGAGCGGCTGGGAGAAGCATTGAAGGGCAAACGGGAGCAAGCGTTCTTGATGACCAAGGTGTGCACGCACGGTCGAACCAAGGACATAGCCATGAAGCAACTGGAAGAATCACTGCGAAGGTTGCAGACCGACCAAGTGGACCTTTGGCAGATTCATGAAGTGGTTTATTACAACGATCCCGATTTGATTTTCGCGCCGAATGGTGCGGCGGAAGCCTTGCTGGCGGCTAAACAGCAGGGGAAAGTGCGTTTCATTGGGTTCACCGGTCACAAGAATCCGGCGATTCATTTGAAGATGTTGTCGCATGATTTTCCCTTCGATGCCGTGCAGATGCCGTTGAATGCGCTGGACGGAACGTTCAAGAGTTTCGAGCATCAAGTGCTGCCGGAGGCCAACAAGCGCGGCATCGCAGTTTTGGGAATGAAGAGCCTGGGCGGGAGCGGGGAAATTGTGTCGCACGGTGCGTTGACCGCCGAGGAGGGATTGCGATACGCCATGAGCTTGCCCGTGGCCACAACAATCAGTGGCATGGACTCGCTCGGAGTCCTGGAGCAAAACCTGGGTGTGGCGCGAGGATTCAAACCGCTGACGGCGGAGGCGATGCAGGCGCTGCGAGAGAGAGCACGCCCGTTGGCTGCGGATGGGCGCTACGAGCTGTTTAAGACCAGCACGAAATACGACGGCAAGATCGGTCGCGAACAGCACAACTATCCGCCGACGGCGAAGTTGCCGGCGTAGCGATCCTGGTCCGGCCTCGTTGTTACTCCTAAAGGAGATCGGTCGGCCGCCGAGCACGGGTTCTTCGAGAGCTCGGGGTAGAACAAGTGCGCCTGTGCCACGGTAGAGGTCGGCACGGATCGGTCGCGCCAAAGCGCGCCGCGACATTTGGTGATCGTGGTCTTCGCTACTTTCCCTCAACTTTTACTTCTACGGATTGGGTTTTGGTGTTGCCGGCGGCGTCTTGGATGGTTAGCGAGTAGGTGGTTGTTCTTGTGGGAGTGACGTCGACGCAGCGAGAGTATGAGGGCCAGACGGGGTTGGGTTGCGGCTCGAGCCTTACGGTTTTGGCGTTGGCCACTCCGTAGCATAGCTGGACGATTTCGCCGCGATGTATGGCGCCGGGACTTGCGTAGAAGCTTTGGATGTCGAGTGTCTTGCCGCCGAATTGATCGAGGGCCGCGCGGTCGTTCTCTCTTTGTTTCTCGCTTCTCATCTCGGCGGTCTGCCGATCGATCCGCTTATTTTCCTGCCAGCGGGAGAGAACAATCCAGCCTACGACCAGGGCTACGATTGCCAGGGCGAACGAGGAATAGAGGAGCGGGTTCTTGAAGATGGATTTGGTTTCGGGTTGCGGTGGTGGAAGGGTCATGCGGTTCGCCTTTGCTACTGCCTGTTGGGTTGCGTCATTTGGTTAGATGCCCCGATGGCTAGGTCGGTTTTGGAGTCGGAGCCTAAAGCAGTTGGCGCCCGACATTGCAACGAAACAAACTGCTTTGGCTTCTGTAGAATCCGCACATACGAAAAACGGAGGACGGGAGTAGCTCTACGATTCCTTGTACGAGCTGCGAACCGATCGGAGCAACGCTGTGCTCCCACAAGTTTTAGGTGACGGGCGTGGTCGTCGTGGGATCCCGAACAGTGGGTAGTGGTCAGGCTTTTGCGGTTACGCGCCAGCTGAATTCTTTGTTGGATTTGTAGTTCCAGAGGGTGACCAGGCCGATAGCGATGAGGTTGGCCAGGTAACGGTTCATGTGCAGGAGGTTGAATTCGATGTTTATGATGACCACGTTGAAGAAGATTCCGAGCGAGCAGATGGCGTTGAATTTCAGAAAGCGTTTGACGCGTTGACCGAAAGTTTTCTGGTGCTTCGAAATGTTGCCGAAGGTCCACATGTCATTCCAAATGAAATTGTTGAGGAGAGCGGCTTCCGCGGCGAGAATTTTGCTCCGCGTCAGTCCCCATCCGAGCATTCGGGGGTCGCTCAAGAGAAAGAGGAAGGACATGTCGATGACCACGCCACTGGCCCCGACGACGCAGAAGCGGAAGAAGGTGGAAACCTGCAACAGATAGAGGCGCAGGCGGAACAAGTGCTGGAAGTATTCCAGGTAGATGCGTTTGGTGAGCTTGCTGGAGCCTTCTGCGCGTTCGCGGAAAGTGTAGGGAACTTCGCTGATCCAGCCTACCGTGCCGCGGCCAAGGACTTCGACCAGTATTTTGTAGCCGAGCGGACTTAGCGTGCGATCTTCGATGGCGGTGCGGCGGATCATGAAGAAGCCGCTCATGGGGTCGCTGATGCGGCCAATGACTTCGGGCAGCAGCAGGAAGCCAATCATCTGAGCGCCGCGCGAAATGATTCTGCGAGCAAGACTCCAATCGCTGACGCCGCCGCCTTCGACGTGACGGCTGGCGATTCCCAAGTCCGCGCCGCGCAACATTTCTTTGCAGAGATTTGCGACAACTTCCGGTGGATGCTGAAGGTCGGCATCCATGACGGCGAGAATTCTTCCCTGGGCGATTTGCCAGCCGCGAATCACAGCGGTGGATAAGCCGCGTTCACCTTGTCTGCGAAGGACGCGGAGTTGCGGGAACTTATCGCTGAGGCTGAGAGCGATCTCCCAGGTGCGGTCCGGGCTGTCATCGTCCACGACGATGATTTCGTATCGGAGATTTGGAACCGAATCGAGAACAGGGACGAGCTGGGCAATGACCGCGGCAATGTTTTTACCTTCGTTGTAGGTGGGGAGGACCAGCGACACATCGATGCGGGAGTCTCCATTTGATGAAGCGATCACCAGCGGACCGCCGGGGCAGGTTTGTAGCGAAGCCATCGCTAGCGAGTCTCCATCCATTTGCGTCGTACGAGCCATTCCAGTCTTTTTTCTCCCATCCAGGGCCTGCGTGGCAATGACCAAGAAACCGCCTCGGCAGCGGCACACACCAGCGACTACGGCCGAAGAGTTCGTTCAGGGGCTAAAGCCCATTTCAGAGTACGCACGCAAACTCGGAGCTGAAAGCTCCGACGCGCCTAAAGAACAAACCTTTCTGCAAGCTACGGAAGCTTGCTTCCCGCTCAAGGCTGTCCGGCCTTTGGCGTGTAGACGTACGATTTCGCGGTCGTGAAACTGAGGGCGTACTGCGCGTCGAGGTCGCGCAGAAATTCGCCGCCGAAGTGGGTGTCGGTGTACCAGGTTTTTCCTTCCGCGGTCGTTGGGTCTCTTTCGAGAACGATTGCTGCGAAACCTTGATGTTTCATTTTCTCCCCAAAATCGCCGGTTAGCTCGGGATGTTTCATGGCGAGGATGCGGAACATGAACGGGTCTAGGAGATAGGGAGCTTTATCGGAGTTCACGACAATTAGAGGGTTTTCGGCGAGCAAAGGACGGCGGTCGGGGGTAAGACGGCGAAGGACTTCGGAAGAGTCGCGCCGTAGGGAGGGCCTAGTGAAGTCGCCGTGGAGGCTTTGCGAGGTGGGGACGATCGCGACGATCAGGGCGAACGCGAGCAGGCCGGTGCCCACCTCGAGCAAGTCCGGCGCTCGGGAAATGGCGACCGCCAGTAGAAGCACCGCAGCGATTTGCAAGTCGAACAAATGATTTATACCAATGCCCAGCGATCCGAAGATTACGGTGGTTACCAGCAAGACCAGCGCGAAATATATCGAAAGGACATCGGATTTGTACCCGTAGAAGGAATGCAGACCGAACACGACGGCAGGAACAAGGAAAAGTAAGAACGCAGGGTCGACGTCCAGTGCTTTCGAGAGCAGGTGGAGCGGGGCTTGTAACGTGTAGGACAGGGAGCCGCCACCACCGGCGCAGGCGCGGAAGATTGCGAAAACGCGTCCGCCGCTAGCGAAGTACATGGATGCGAGCACCAGAAAGCAGCCGACGGCGGTCGCGGCAGCGAGTTGCAAGGCTTCCTTATAACGGCGAGCGAAAGTCCAGGCGAGAACGACTGCGGCGACACCGAATACGGTGGTGAGTTTGGTGGCGAAGGCGAGGCTGAAGAGTAAAGCGGCGAAATGCAAAGAGGCGCGGCGGGTCTGGGAGCCCACACAGAGGACAACGCCCCAGAGATTCAATGCGGCGGCAAGGCTGTCGCCCTTTGCTCCCAGGAGGGCTTGCTGGGTGGTGGCGACCGCAAGGACGGAGGTGACCGACGCGGCACTCAGCAGGACGCTTACGTTCAAGCGCCGCAGCAATATATATACGGCGATCAGAGCGAGGACTACACCTGCTGCCGAAAGCGAGATCCCTGCCGTCGCCAGAGAGCCAAAAACCTTGGACAGTGCGCCGGTGAGAACGAAATAGAGCGGAAAATAGCGGGTGCCGCCATAGCCGAGCGGGCTGAATAGCGGGCGGTAGAAGACTCCGTGCATGAAATCGTAGGCACAGGCGAGCCAAACGCCTTCCACGTGAGTGAGAAAATATTGGTTTCGGAAATTAAGGATGAGACGTACGAGCACCATCGCCGGGATGGCGATGGAGGTGGCCACGATGACCGCGGAGTAGAGTCTCAGGAGTGGCTTGGGGCTTACGTCCGGCGACATCGTGATTTTTCCGCTCCTTGTGCGCGGATACGGCCCGACGCATGGTATCGCGAAATTTGGAGACATCCAGCATGGCTGACAATCTTTGCACGCGATCCCTACAAGCTATTCGGGCTTGCGGCTACGAAGCAACGATAGCGGGTTTCCGGCGATGCAACAACAATGGTGTCGGCAAGCCTCCCCGAAGGGTAATCGGGTGGTTACCTTACGCGAACGAAATAATTTACTCGGCGCCCAGAAAAGCGTAGCGGAGGAGGAACAGGACGGAGAGGATCCAGATGAGGGGGCTAATTTCGCGGTATCTGCCCGTGCCTACCTTGATAAAGGTGAAGGAGAGCATTCCCAGGCTCAGGCCGGTGGCGATGCTGAAGGTGAGCGGGGTGGCGACCAGGGTAAGGAAGGCGGGAAAGGCTTCGCTGAAATCGTCCCAGCGAACGCGGGCTACGGCGCCGCACATCAGGGCACCGACCAGGATTAGGGCCGGGGCTGTGGCGTAAGCGGGAATGGCTGCCACCAGCGGAGCACAGAACATGGCGACGAGGAAAAAAGCGGCGATGACGACGTTGCCCAGGCCTGTGCGGGCTCCGGCTGCGACTCCGGCAGCGCTTTCGATATAACTGGTTACCGTCGAAGTGCCGGTTAGTGCGCCCACCATGGTTCCAAAGGCGTCGGCGAGGAGCGCTCGACTGGCTCGAGGGAGTTTGCCATCGCGAAGGAAGCCACCTTGTTCGCAAACGCCAACCAGAGTGCCAACGTTGTCGAACAGGTCGACGAAGAAAAAGACGAAGATGAGTTCGCCGAGGCCGATCTTCGCAGCTGCGCGGAAGTCGAGTTTGAGGAAGGTGCCGCTAGCATGAGGGAGAGAAAACAAATGGCCGGGCCAGTGAGCCAAGCCGAGGGGGATCCCGGCCAGGGCGATGGCTACGATGCCAATGAGGATGGCGCTGCCGATGCGTCGAGCCATGAGGATGGCGATGAGGATTAGCCCGGCGGCTGCCAGGAGGACTTGCGGGTCGGAGGCCTTGCCCAAACCGACGAAGGTGGCGGGATTGGCGACGATGATTTTTGCGTTGCGGAGGCCGATGAAGGCGATGAACAGGCCGATACCTGCGGCGGTGCCGTGCTTAAGGCAGTCGGGGATGCCATTGACGATTTGTTCGCGGACGTTGGTCAGTGTGAGCAGGAGGAAGAGAAGGCCGGAAAGGAAGACGACGCCGAGTGCGGTCTGCCAGGGGATGCCGCGGCCGATGACGATGGAATAAGTGAAGTAGGCATTTAGAGACATGCCCGGGGCCAGGGCGATGGGGTAGTTTGCCCAGAGGCCCATGATGAGCGTGGCGATCGCGGCGGACGCGCACGTGGCGAACAAGACTCCCTCGACAGGCATGCCTGCTTCGGCGAGGATGCGCGGATTCACGACGACCACGTAGGCCATAGTCATGAACGTAGTGAGGCCCGCGAGGAGTTCGCGGCGGACGGTGGTTTGGTTTTCGTCGAGGTGAAAGAGGCGCTCGAGCAAGCGTGATTTTCCCCTGGGGAAATGGGGGCAACTATAGGTCTCGTGGTAAAGCAGAGTCAAACGCAAGAATCAAGTGCAGTCAGAGGTGGAAACCGATCGTTGAAGGCGGATTCCGGACCGTTGGTTCCGCACCATACCTCAGATAAATAAGAGGGTGTTAATCATCCAGGTGCGCTCTCTGCAGCGGTCAAACGGGTGCGTACGTCACACTGGTCCTGCGTCAAAAAATTTCAGTTTTGGAACTGGCCTTCCGCCTTTAGAACAGGACCCTCCCCGCGCCCGGGCGGCACCCGTGTCCTTGTATGAAAGCGTTGGGCGGAAACAGCGTTAGGGACCACGTGTTGCGAAATTGGGTCCTGTTCTTGCACGGACTCTCTGAGCTTCGTGCCTTGACGATACGCCTAAAGACCGTGATCATCGTCGCCCTCACCTCCCTGGGGCTTATCGTCCTGCTTTATGGCGCGTTCCGTTTCGTCCTTCTCCGCCAATTCATCGCGATTGAGCAGGCGAGTGTTAGAGAGAACATACAAAGAGTGCACAGCGCCATCGATGACGAACTCGAGGGTATTGACAGGTTTAATACTGATAATGCTGCGTTTGATGAAACCTATGAATACATGGCGCACCCTAATGAAGCCTATATAAGGTCGGTTCTCGGTGAAGGCAGCACCGGCGTTCTGGCGGTGCAACACCTCAACTTCGTTGCTTTCATCGATAACTCGGCTCGAATCGTCGCGGCAAGGCGGTCTGACCTGGCCTCCGGCACCGTGGCCCGCCTCCCGGATGGCCTGATGGCCCATATCACGTCGCAGGACATCCTGCTCAATTATCCAACGACAGCCAGCAGGGTTACTGGAGTGATTTTGATCGCCGAAGGTCCGCTGCTCATCGCTTCGCGTCCCATCCTGACGACGAATAACAACGGACCTGCCCGAGGCGCACTTCTAGCCGCACGCTTTCTCGATTCTGCCGAGATTCAGCGATTAGCGGAAAGAACTCACGTGGCTTTGACGGCTCATCCACTAGACGGTTCAAGTCTGTCTTCTGATCTGGAACAAGCGCGTGCACATCTCAGTAGAGTGGAATCGGTTTACATCCACCCGCTAACGGAGATGCTCATTTGTGGCTACATCCTGATCGACGATATTTACGGCAAACCGGCATTGATCGTAAGAGTGGAAATACCGCGCACGATCTATCGGCAGGGCCGTGTCAGCCTGCTCTATTGCCTTGGTACGCTGCTCCTGTCCGGCATTGTGTTCGGCATCGTCATACAACTCCTCCTGCAGAGGTCCGTTATTTCAAGGCTGAGCACATTGAATGCTAGCGTGGGTTCGATTGCAGCCAGCGGTGACTCGTCGGCGCGTGTTTCCTTCCCCGGACGGGACGAACTTGCCAGTCTTGGTCAGTCCATTGACCTCATGCTCAAATCATTGCAGGTGTCCCAGGAGCGGGAGCGCGAGGCCAAGGAAACGGCGGAGGCCGCCAGTCGAGCCAAGAGTGAGTTTCTGGCCAACATGAGCCATGAGATCCGCACCCCGTTGAATGGCGTGATGGGCATGACCGACCTGGCATTGGACACCGCACTGACCAAGGAGCAGAGAGAATATTTGGAGACGGTGAAGATGTCGGCCGACTCTCTGCTGACGGTGATCAATGACATCCTGGATTTCTCCAAGGCGCAAGCGGGGAAAATTGATCTGGATTTGATGGATTTCAATCTGCGCGATTCTTTGGAAGCAACGCTCAAGACTCTTGCGTTGCGAGCACACGAGAAGGGCCTGGAGCTTCTGTGTGAAGTGGCTCCCGAGGTGCCGGAGTCGGTTCGTGGAGACTCGAACCGTTTGCGCCAGATCGTGGTCAACCTGGTCGGAAACGCCATCAAATTTACGAGGGAAGGCGAAGTCGCGCTCTGTGTAAAAGCCCTGGAAATCGAGGGTGCACAGCGACTGCTGCAGTTTACGGTATCGGATACGGGAATCGGCATCCCGCCCGAGAAGCAAAAATTGATTTTTGAACCTTTCAGCCAGGCCGATACCTCCGCAACGCGAAAGTATGGCGGAACAGGTCTAGGACTAGCGATCTCGACCAGCTTCGTCGAGATGATGGGAGGAAAAATCTGGGTCGAGAGCGGCTCCGGTACAGGGACGCGTTTCCACTTCACCGCCAGACTGGGAGTCGCGGTCGCGCAAGCAGTCAAAGTTGGAATGATGGCACCCCTGGAAATGTTGAGGGGAGTGAAAGTACTCGTTGTTGATGACAACCGCACCAACCTCGGGATTCTGGAAGGAATGCTGAAGCGTTGGCAGATGAAACCAACCTCGGTCGAAGGTGCTGAAAAAGCTCTAGCGCAGCTAGCTGTCGCGTTCGAAGGTGGAGTTCCCTACGGTTTGATACTGACGGATATGCATATGCCAATGATGGACGGTTTCGGTCTAGTCGAGCGGATTCGGCAGAGTCCCCACTTGGCCACGGCCACAATCATGATGCTCACTTCGGCGGGTCATCGAGGTGACGCGGCGCGCTGCCAGGAACTGGGGATCACGGCTTATCTCTTAAAACCCGTCCGTCAATCCGAGTTGCGGGAGGCTGTTGCCCGAGCGCTTGGGGCAAAACAGCAGGACGGCGTGACTCCCTTGATCACGCGATTCTCCCTACAGCCGGGGTGCGATCCTTCAGAGTTCTTGAGTGTACTTCTGGTCGAGGACAACGCAGTGAACCAGCGACTCGCGGCCCGGTTACTTGAGAAGAGAGGACACCGCGTGATGGTCACCGCAAACGGCCTGGAGGCATTGGCGGCGCTTGAGAAGGAAGTTTTTGACTTGGTCTTCATGGACGTGCAAATGCCGGAGATGGATGGGCTACAAGCGATAGCAGCGATTCGTAAGCACGAAGAACTTAGCAGCAAGCATCAGGCCGTGATTGCCCTAACGGCACATGCCATGAAAGGCGATCTGGAACGATGCTTGGCGGCGGGCATGGACGGATATCTCAGCAAGCCTATCCGCCCTCAGGAGCTCGATGCCATCCTGGAAACCTATGTGGCGCGTCGAAGAGAGATCCCGAATTCAAAAGAAACTCCGGTCCCAAGCGTCTGAGAGTTGGGGTGGCCGCCGGAACGGACGGATGACTGACTGTGGCAGAGGGCATCTACATTCCGGACGCCGAGCCATGCGGGAACTACCCCACTGGGCGCACTGGCTTGTCAACGCGGCCTGCCGCCGTGAGTGTCCGTTTTGCCGCCGACCACGCCCGTTTGGTGGCATGTTTCGCTATCGACGCAGTTCACTCAAAGAGTTTTCAAGACTCGGAACGACTCGAACTACCGGACCGTTCCAAAAAGCAGAAGCCGGAGCATCCATCCAATGCGTGCCTGCCGGAAACAAAATCGCTTGGTCCCAGTAGAACCCTTTTTGAATACAGCAATCCGGATTCGGCTGCAGCGGAGTTCGGCTTGTACGACTCTTCAGTTCTAAAGACACAACATGCTTCGGGTCCCAGAACTGCCGTGCGCGGCCATCTGCAATTCTTGCGAGCGTGTTGCCACTCGGTGGCCGCCAGTCCGTTGCAAGGATCGGCTCCCATACGACAAGCACCCGCACCTTTCGGTCGGTGTGCCGCGCCAACAGCTGCTGAGCTGCGGAGGCCCCCCGCAGACAGGTTGATCAAGTCGGAGACAACAGCAAGACCAGCCGCGGAACGCCCGTCTCGGCATCGAACGCTTTCTCGAACTCCCCGAGATTTCGTTCCGAGAGTGTGACAACTGGCGCTTGGCCGCGTGGCGCCGAGCCCGGGCCCCACAGGTACCCAGCCGCCAGCAGTACAAAAACTGCCGCCGCCAAGCCGATGAGCCGTTTACTTTTCATCGTCCGGAAAACCTGTCCGCGATGAATGCGGCAATTTCTTGCGGAAGCAGAATCATTGCCAACACCACAACAAGGGCCGTCCAGAGCAGCACATTCGCAATCATCCGGCCACTGACCGAACATTGTGTGGCGCGATGCCGCTGCCAGAAACCCAAGGCAAGCAGCGCGACGGACAGCCCCAAGAGCCATGGTCGCAAAGTCGTGAAAAAAGCACTGGCCGCACCCGCTCCCAGCGCCGCAGCGAAGCCAAGCGGAAGACAACAACTGATCGTTGCGACGGAACTCAGAATGGCAACCAGCGACGCCGAAATACCTGCGCCCTGTTTCAAAACGCGTTCCCTTCGCGGGCCTTGACGATGGCGCGACGCACCATTGCAACGGGAGGCAGGCCGATTTCGGTTGAGCCCGGATACAAGCGGCAGCGCAAGGCAAACGCTTTCGCCTGGAAAGACTCTCCTGCAACGTCCCGCCCGTTGATGCGGATCGTTGGAGAGCCTGAGAACTCAAGGTTCGTTGCCATTGCTTCGTCCGTGACGAGCAGTTCGCGAATTTCCGCCGCAACGCCTTCCGAATTGAGAACGTCTCTCACCAACTCTACGGCGGCGGGATGAGACGGGCACTCCGCGACGTACAAGACCTCGACTTTCATCGATGACCTTCCTTTTGCGCATCTCCGTCCTGCAGGATCGGACAATGTGCGTCTTGTTTGCGCAGTTCTTTGTCGCAACTACGCAAAGCCAAACGTAGCTCGCGCTCCAGTTTTTGCAGGTTGTCGAGCTTTTGCCGCACATCAGCCAGCTTCGTTTGTAAGCGACGACGCACCGGTGCGCACGGCTGCATCCGGCTTCCCCGCAAACTCAGAAGTCCCCGAATTTCGCTCAGCTTGAATCCCAAGCCTTGCACGCGCCGGATAAAAGCCAGCATTTCGATGTCGCGTTCGCCGTATTGGCGAAAGCCCCCTTGCGTCCGGGTTGGCGGGGGTAACAGCGCTTTGCGCTCGTAAAAACGAATCGCGTCAACGCTCAGCCCAACTTTTTTGGCGACGATGCCGATTTGCATAGATCTCGCACCAATCGTGAACTTACACCCTGGAGTATAGTCCAGAGTCAACACCTTCTTTTTGTTTCAAAAACTCGATTTGGTAGCGGACATCGACAGTCTGGAGGCGCAGCCGCAGAAACCTGAGCCACCGAAATCCGTTATTCAAGCCTTGTAGTCTGGGATCAAAAAAGCGGCGGCAGTGGGTCGAGTAACTAGTCTTGGCTTATCGATAGTTTCTCTGCTTTACACCCGTTCTCAGTCCGATTCTCACTGAGCCCAGCAGAAAGCCTAGTGCCCCGAGCAGTAAAGCCCAAACGCGAGCTTTTTCCGAGGCTCGCGTTTGTTTTTTGTGTGGCTGTTTTTGTGCAAGAGCGTCCGACCAGTCCCCGCGCCGCAGCACCGCTGCACCCCAAACGCTCAGCGTTGGCAACGCCCGGAGCTGCCGTTCGTGCTGCGGAATTACGATGCAGATGCAGCGGCGGACGGCCAGTACGGCTTGTCTTTGTCGGCCAACTTGCCATCCGAGTACCGGTCGTGGTGCCGAACCCATTCCATCGTGAACGCCAACCCATCTTCGTCCCGGCCTTTCGGCACATAGTCGAGATAGTTGTACGTGCTCATGGTCATCTCCGTACCGCGTGCATAAGCCGAATAGGTGTGGAAGATGTTTCCCGCTTTGTCCTTGTAGAACACGCTGATTCCCGGCCCCTCTTCGCTCGGGAACGCTTGCACCTCATAGTTGTAGTACACCTTGCCGCTCGCCTTTTCCTCCTTGGTGAACGACACATGATAGTCCCGGTTGAAGTCATTCCCGTTCGCTGACACCCACGCAAAGCCCCAGCCCATGCGCTTCTTGAACGTTTCGATCTGTGGCAATGTCGCCCGCGAAATAGCCGCGAACGTCACATCGCGCTGCGCCAGGTGTATCAGCGCGGCGTCCGTGTGATCCATATTGAACGAGCAGCTCGGGCAGCCTTCCTTCCAGCCCGGAAACCAACCAAGAAGAGGAACGAGTGCTGACGCATTTCACGTTCCGCAACCTGTGGTTTGTCGCGGCCCAGACTGGGCCGGACACGCCATATGCTATTCCGATTCCCGGCTTCGATATCGAGGGTGCGCTCCGCGCTCTTGAAATCCGGCGGATTGAGTTCGACCTGCTAGATGGAAACGTTCAGGGTTTTGCCAGGGCGAAAACCATCGCTATTAGTCCAATCGTGCAGCTCCCACTCAAGACGACATTCCACGAAATGGCGCACGTCGTTTTGAATCACACAGCCGAACAGTCGATGCTTGTAGACGAGGAGGCCACTCCGAGAAGTCTCCGAGAAGTGGAAGCCGAGGCTACCGCCTTAATCTGTCTCGAAGCGCTTGGTCTGGAAGGCTCCGAGTATTGTCGGGGATACATCCAGCATTGGCTACGAGGCGAAAAGGAATTCCCAGCGGCGTCCGCGCAGAAGGTATTCGCAGCTGCGACTGCAATTCTGAAAGCAGGCCAAACGCAGAAGTAGAATCGAACAAAAACACAACACGCCATGTGGGAGAAAAAACACTGTCTGCCCTGCATGCCATTCTTACTATCTGCAAGAACTGGTTCGACTAACCGATGAACATTCGAGGGAGAAGATTCGATAGAAAAGGAGACAAGTCATGATTGGTACGGCGATCAACAGCTTGCCTGGAAAGCGGTTTGGGATGTCAGCGAGATCGCTGTATTTGGTTTCCGACCTTGGTCTTGCCCGGTGCTCGCTCGACTACTCAACCAATTCGGTGAAGAGTGTCAACTGGAGACCCGCTGGCCCCTGCAATCGCGCATTCAACGAGTTCCACGGAGTTCGCGTTGGCTCAGCCAGCACCGTCGCGCCGGCGGCCTCAAGAGCGCGTGTGCTGGCCGTTGAGTCATCGACCTCAAACGCGACGCGAACATGCCCCGCAACTCGGCGTCCAACAGCTTCAATTAGGAAACATCAGGGGCAATGCCGCGTCAGAAGTGAACATGCAACGTTGGCTGTGACTACAGAACGGCACAACGACGACGCTGTGATGTGCGTGGAGATGTTCGTTTACGTACTTGTGGAAAGCGAGGCCTCGTCCTAGGCGAGTGGGGCCCTGCGCCATCGCTGGGCACGACACCGGAGCGCAACTATCGCTCGACGGAATTGAGTTACCGGCAGGCTCTTGCGTCGTACCTGACCGGGCAGGAGCAATTACGGGAAGCGGTAGGAACGCGTGATCTGCAGTAAGAGGTGAGTTGCTCGCTTCCTAGCGACCGGAGGCCGGTTTGCGAGCCGGCCCCCGGCGTGCGGTCGGCAAGGTTCTACTTACATCGTGAGCACCACCCGGAATTCGGCTTTCCCGCTCATCATTCGGTCGTAGGCTTCCGCCGCTTTCGCCAGCGGATACTTTTCGATCATGGCGCGTACGCCGGTCATTTCAGCAAAGCGCAGTGTATCTTCCGAATCGGTCGGTATTCCCGCCGACCATCCTTGAATGCGCTTCCTGCCGAAAATCAAACTCCCGGGCTGCACCTCGATAAGGTCTTGCGACGCGCCGATGACGAGCATCGTGCCATTGTCCCCCAGGCCGTCAACAAGGGACGACATCGCTTTCCCGCTAGGCGCGGTAGCCAGGATGACGCGAGCGCCACCGAGCTTCTTCAGTTCAGCCGCCACATCGACTGCCGCGCTGTCGATGTATACGTTGGCGCCCAGCTTCTTCGCGAGGGACGCATTGTCTGCTCCGCGTCCGATTGCCGCTACTCGGTATCCAAACTTTTTTGCGAACTGAATCCCTAGATGCCCCAGGCCGCCTATCCCCTGGACCGCGACTAGATCGGTGGGCATCCCACCATTTCGGCGCAGGGCGTTGAACGTTGTAACTCCGGCGCACATGAGCGGAGCGGCTTCCGCGGGATCGAGCGATTCCGGCATGTGGGCTAGCGCCTCGACGGGTGCAACCATATATTCCTGGTAGCCACCGTCATAGGTGACCCCGCAGATGATGACGCTCGCACAGTTCGCGAAATCGCCTCGTCTGCAGGCCGGACAGGTATTGTCCTGGCCGCCAAACCAGCCCACGCCAACGCGCTCGCCTTTCTTCCACTCTTTTACACCGGCGCCAACCTCATCGATTACGCCGGCGACCTCGTGTCCGGGAACGCGAGGATACGAGATGCCAGGCAGGATGCCTTCTTTGGTAAGGACATCGCTGTGACACACTCCGCAGGCTTCGACACGAATCCTGACCTGCCCAGGGCCGGGCTGAGGAATTTCGCGCTCCACGATTTCGAAGTCTGCTCCCGCTTTAGGCACTTGAACCGCTTTCATCTTTGCCACTTTGTCGTTCCCTTCGTTAGCGATTGTTGTGTTGGTATCGGTGACCGAGAGACGGGAACATCGACCGTCCCGGCCGCATGATCGTGTGTATTGCGTGACTCTGTCTACCTGAAAGTCGTTGGCGTTAGGAGAATATCCGAATTGGATGACGAGAGCAAAAAAAGGGAGCGGAGCCGGGACGCACCTCCTGCGGCATGCATTGTTGCGAAGGCCGCCTGCAGGTCCGCACGACCGGTCCGGCGGTTAGGAAAAGGGCGATCTACGGGGCCAACCAGCGGGCGCGCACATCTTCGCGGTCCTCATCGCTTACCGGGCATGTGTCCCTCGGAACCGAAGTAACCGAAAGTCTTCGCTCGCCAAAGATGGCTGGCCCTCGACTACTCGGGACTTCGTGAAGTATTGCTCGAACGCGTCACGCACCCTTGCACTGGCAGCCGAGTCGTTTACCACCATGGCATAGCGGTCAAGCACAGTAATCTCGGGCTTGCGGATTGCACCAGCGGCCTCCGCACACGCAGAGGGGCATCAGCTACCTTGTGGAAATCGAAAATGAACCACTAGCGGAAAGGCGGCAATCTGCGCCACAAGTTGACGTCCCTTGGATGGCGTGAAATCCTCCTGCTGGACCTTAATCTAAGTTGTTGATTTGCCGTCAGTGGTCTCAGCGAAAATGGCGTGAAACCCTCAACTCTTTGTCCGTTACTCTCATGCAAAATTGACAACTTCTATCCGTATAAATCTCAGCTAATCCCTCTATTTTCCTCCACATCCCTCACTTCCCGCCACTCTCATCTAATTCTGACATTCACAGAAGCACGAGCAAACCGGAAACTATCCATCATGTTATGCCCGAGCATGAGGCGGAGAAAGAGAGTCTACAGGTAATTTTCTCGAATCGCCCCTGCGGCCAGACACATTCGGATGGTTGCAAGCTTTGGGGAAGTGATTGAAAGAGAGAATCTTGGTTGCGGAGGCCTGATTTGAACCAACGAACCTGGGCAGCTCTCCTGCTCACTAGGCAGGCGCTCCCCTCCCAGCTACTTGGGCTTGGCCGAGCATTCGGCAGGGAACCGGAGTTTCTGAAGAGCGAACCACCGAAAAAAAGAGCATTCGGTCTGTTCATTGGGCTGTTAACTTTCTAACTTACCGTTGATTCTGAACCGTTTAACCCCGAAATTGGCCACCTAAAAGCGGGCAAGTTGGACCCAATGTTGTGGCCCATCTTACGTTTTCGAATTCGAAAACGTCAGTTTTCATGACCGATTGCTTCCCGTGAGCATCGCGGGGGAACCCCTGTTTAGGTTAGAGTGCGATCTTGTTCGGGTTCTTCAAGTCCTCTGCGTGGTCTCTGAATGCGCTTATCCCTCCATGGGACAGCGACGTTTCGATCTACATCTACATTCGCGACAACCCAAAGGCGACAGAACTTCCGGACGCTCCACAGCCAAGGCAAACCTAACGAATTGACCTGGAGTTCAGGGGCACTCGACGGTGTATTCGGTCATCACATGGCTTCGACGAAGCCGGAGGAAATCAGTCGTCGGGTTCAGAAGCTGTTGACTGTTCTCACGCGATTGCTGAGAGAAGCCACGGATAAAAACTTCAGTCGTTGTGTGACGCAGTCCTTCGAGAATCCATTCTTCCGATCGCGGACGCATTTCAGTCAGAACTGTCTAAGATTGTAGCTTCTCACAAAGCGAAGGTCGCACAGATTGGCAGATACTTCGCCGCCGGTGCAGACCGCAGGGAGGCAACCAAGTTTGGAATCCTGTTGCTGGAAGTCTCTGGAAACCGAACTGACTCATTTCTCTTGGAAACGCTGGCACTCAACGACGAATTCACCTTGTTCGCAGCACTCGCGCTGGCCCATGTCACCGATTATCCTGCGCAAGCATTGTGGAGCATTGCGAGACGGGTTCACGGTTGGGGTCGCATACAAGTCGTCGAGCGCCTGAATGGAACGCGCAATCTGGAAATTCAGGGGTGGATGCTGCGCGAAGGCTTTCGGAATGAAGTGATGGATGGTTATCTCGCTGGAATCTGCGCCCGGACCGAAAACCTTCATCTGGCACTAGATAGGTCGGATCTCGATCAGACATTGCTTGATGGGGCAGCGGGGATCATTCGCGCTTTGATCGAAGGTGGACCAGCGGACTCTATAGATGACTACGAGCATGCTCCTGCCACTATTCGACGTTATGTCCGCCACGTCCTCAAGGTCAATGATCTCAATTTAGAACATTTTCTTTGTGTGGCAGAAATTCTCCAATTTCTCTCGAATGATGAAGGTTGGGAATCGCGCCTTTCAAAGGGATGGACGGACGAACTCCGAGACCAAATTCGTGATCAGTGCCGTGAAATCGTCAATCGGGATGTGTGGCGGAACAAGATCGCAGTCGGGCTGAAGTCTGAAGATCCGATGATCTTCGACGAGGCAGATATCGCAGCAGCCAAGTTGAAAATTGACACTCGAGATTTGCATCTTGCGAGGGTGCGGTCTGCTCCTATCACGTCGGGCTCATGGTACAGGCTTCTTCAGCAAACGGACGAGACTCAAATTGATGAAGTTATTGATTTCGCCCTCCAGTGTTCTTCCATTGGAAAAAATCGCTACTGGTCCGGCCGACCACTTGGGTTTAGGACCAGGATACGAAGCCCACGGTGCTCTCGACTGGTTATTGCAGGACCTAAAACGCTTCCCCGGCCGAGAGTGGGAACTTATCAAGACCGGTTTGCGGAGCCCCGTGGTGAGGAACCGGAACATGGCTCTGCAAGCGTTTCTTGCTTGGTCACGCGACCAATGGCCCGCGGAAGCACTCGGATTGCTTCAACAAACGGCGCGGACGGAGCCGAATGAGGATCTGCGGGGACAACTTGAAAAGGCTATCCGTTCAAACCGAGTCGCCGCGAATTACCGACTGGAGGCTGCGAGCGAATGGGTGGACAGCATAAGCGCCGGACCGGGCCCCCGAGCCCTCGTTTATGCTTGCGACGAGGGATGGCAAGAAGCAGTCCAGCAAACTCCTGCTCGTTGACATCATCACAGGCGCTCAGACGCTCGAGGGCCATCCGCTGAAACTTCTGTGAGTATCACTTTCGATTCACTTGCAGCCCTTTCCCTGCAGGTATGCCCATACCCACTGTCTCATTTCAACGGTGCAGTCCATTCAAAGAGAGGAGAGAAGCACGACTCCGCAGGTTGTTGTAAATCAAAAGTCCACTTGCCCGTTCCCCGGTAGCTCAATGGTAGAGCATTCGGCTGTTAACCATACTGCTGAACAAAGCGATGCACAAAAATATCCGAGAGTGGTGTATAATCATTCCATGAGAACCAACATCGACATTAACGAGAGTTTAGTGCGCAAGGCACGAAAGCTCACGCGTCTCAAAACGAAGCGCCAGATCGTCGACAAAGCCTTGGAATTGCTCGTTCGTTCGGAGAGCCGAAAGGGCATTCTGCGATATTACGGCAGTGGTATTTGGAAAGGAGATCTCAAAGCCATGCGGAGAAATCGCATTTGATTTTGGTCGATAGTTCTGTTTGGATCGATTTTCTCGGCTCGTCTCCTTCCTTTGCGGGCGCCGAGTTGCGCCGCATGATAGCCGATGCCGAGCCCTTCGCCCTCGCTGGAGTTGTGATCACGGAGGTTTTGCAGGGTCTCAAGCGTGACGTCAGCCGTCTCGAGCACTATCTGACGCAATGGGACATGCTCGAACCTAGGGGATTTTCAACGTATCGGGAAGCGGCGGCCATTTTTCGGGCTGTGAGAGCGAAAGGTGTTGTGGTTACGACCATCGATGCTCTGATCGCAGCGATTGCTTTAGAACACGGCGCTACACTCTTTACTCTGGACAAGGACTTTTCGAGATTAGCCGGCATCACCCGTCTGCCGCTTTATGTGCTTTGAGCGAGTTTTTCTTTGTAATTCTCTCCAGGGCCTCGCTTGAAAACGTAGCGTAATTAGCAGAAAATGGGAATGATCCCCGGTAGCTCAATGGTAGAGCATTCGGCTGTTAACTTTCACACTCAGCGTTGATTCTGCACCGTTTAGCACCGATTTTGGCCACCCAAAAACGGGCAAGTTGGACCCCAGTTTGGACCCAAGCCGTGGGACGTCTCGAGTAATTTGCATCAGAGGAAGGCGGTTTGCTAGAGCTCACTCTGCCCTGTTCGCACAGACCAATCGCCTTTTGTTTTGTTAGCTTTACAGGGTCATGAATTGCCCCGACCTTTTCGTGTCGGTTCGCAGCACCCGAGAAGTCCCATTTCTAAAACGGGTTCAGCAGAAAACTAACTATCTTCGGGGCGCGTGAATACGAAGGGGAAGCACTTTTGCGTAGTTTGAAAAATCAGGATCAGTGGTGAAGATCGTCCACAGCCGTTTGTTTGCGACCGCACATAGAAGAATGTCCACAATCGATACTACGACTCCCTTTGCCCTGCAACGATTGCCGGCCTTCGCCGCTTCTTCGTAGTCAGAGGTGTCGACAACCTCGTCTGGAAAGGAGCGAAGATGGAGCCTCAATTTTTCATACTGTTCCGTTGCCTTTATGCCCGAGAGGAGCTCTTGCCGAACTAATCCGATCATTCGCGCTCGGCCTTCTCGAATGAGTTCAGACAACTCGGCCACTAGGAATCTTTCGTTTGTGCTGAGACTCTCGTTCTTTCGACGAAGTGCAAGGGACCAAACCGATGTGTCTATCAAGACATTCATGTACGCTTGGCCTTGCGCTCGCGCTTGTAGTCGTAGCCAGGCTCGTAATCAATTCTCCCAAACAGAGAAAGGATTTCTTGTTGCTTGCGATGTTCGATGTACTCCTGTAGCGCAACTGTGACGGTTTCCCGCTTTGTCCGGTGTCGGCCCACCTTCTGGGCCTCCTCCAACAGACGGTCGTCGATTGCGAGATTGGTAGGCACTGTGTTCTCCTATGTGTAGAAGTCTACACATACAAGCGTACAGATTCAACTAGATAAGGCTGGGTTCATTAACGAAGTGGCGGGATACCTCCGACAGGCCCTTGCCTAGTTAATCGTATCGGCGCGCTCGCCCGCCTCGGCCCCAGCCACGCCTGAGCGATGCAAAGCGACGCCGCCAAAGCACGCACCGCGTATCAGGATTTCCTCGCACTCTGGAAAGACGCCGACATTCCCATCCTGCAGCAAGCCAAAATCGAATATGTGAAGGTTCATGAGTTCCTGGGGCGCAACCTAGCGGGGCGGGCTCCGGGAAGCCCTTTGGGCTGTATAAGCACTTGATGCCAACCCTTTGGGAGTTCAAAATCGAGTGCCAGTCAAGTGATTAGGAGTGTGATGCCATGCCAGTTCGACACACAAATCTCAGTAGCACTATCGGATCCTTGATCGCTGGCCTGTTGAGCGCTACTTTCCTGCTGTTCACAATGGATGTGCAGTATCTCACCTCGGCGCAGGAGACAAAGCGATCGCAGGAAGTTGTGAAAACCAGCGCCCATGAAAAACTCATTGCGCGCGGCAAATACATCGTAGAAGGGCTTGCAGGTTGTGGTTACTGCCACACGCCTCGCGATGAGAACGGCGACCTCGACCGCACAAAGTGGCTCGCAGGCGCGCCAGTGTTTTATCAACCAGGTCAACGTGTGCCAGGTTGGCCCAATACGGCACCCCGGATTGCCGGCTCACCACCTGGGAGCGACGCCGAGATGATTACGCTGTTGACTACCTCAGTCACGCGAAGCGGCCGGCCTCTTCGCGCCCCAATGCCTAGTTTTCGGATGACACGCACTGATGCGGAGGCAGTCGTGGCTTACCTGCGGTCGCTTAGCCCTGGTCAATAGGGAATGTCGCGAGCGGGCATGGGAATTAAGTCCACCTCGGGCCCGAATGTCTGCATCGGCCCTTTCTTCCAAACGCCGGAACCTGGCAGCATTTTGATCGTCACGCTCTTTGCGGACTTAACAGGTGCTGCCACCGGCGCAGTCATCGCGAAAATGTACACCAGAGTCGCTTTCGCTCTTCACCGATGGCGTCATTTCGAGTGGCCCATTGCCCAGATGCGCATCCTCGCTCATCGGCACCATGTTTCGCGGTGTATTAGGTTCGAAAACCTCCGCGTTCTCCTGTCCATGGACGTTGACGCTGCCCGCAGCTCCGTGATGCAGCCGGAAAATCGCGTGGTCCACCAGAAGGAACGTGCCCGGAACCGACGGAGTAAATTCCACCACAGCCGAACCGCCTGCTGGAATCAAGGTAGTCTGAAGACTGCGTGCAGGAGGCGAAAGCAAATCCCCTTCTCGATACACTTTGTCGAAGATCTGTCCGATCACGTGGAACGAGGAAATTAGATTCGGCTCGGCGTTTCCTACCGGCCAATGCTTAGCGTGTCTCACAAATTTCAAGTATTCCCGGCGGCCAAGACTTCGCTGCCGTCTCCCGCCAGTTATGTCTGAATTGCGAACAATCCGGTGCTATCGAGACGAACGCTGAGTCGAATACAATTCGGCTGCTATGAAGAGAAACAAATCTGGCTGTGGCCGCCAAGATCAAATCATTGCTCATCACAGACTTACGCCTCGGAGCCGTTCGCTCTCAACTCGCAGAATTACTTCGCGGTGGGGACGACCATCGCTGATCGACCCCCTCACAGGTCCGTACAGGCGGGTTTGAGACTTACGCGACGTGGTGAACTAGTTCGCTGTGGAGAGGTATGGATAGTAATTGCAAATTCGGTGCGTCTCTGCCTGCCGCAACCACAAGTCTTTCCTAAGCCACCGAGAACCTCTTGGCAGCTTCCGAGACGGGAAGTTCAGGCCACATCAGCTTGAGCATGACACCGCATCCTTCCTCGTACGTCAAAGTGAAGACATGTGAGCAACGCTCGCAGAGCCAATAGTGTCTTACACCGTGGATTCCACGTGGCGAATCAACTCTTTCATTGCTCTGATTTGCCGAAACCGGATCGGGCCGAAATCGGAAGAACTTGCCGCCTCCGGTCCAATGAAAGGCAGTCGCGCACGCTGCGTTTGCACATTTCGGCTCTTCTTCCCGGTAGAGAGGCATTCCTCTCAACGCGTCGCGGCTTGAGGCCGGCTGCTTGTCGTGATCCCTTTGAATAGCCGTCCGCTCTTCTTCTAAACGCTGAATGGTGGCCCGCAGCCAGTTCCCAACTGTTTCTTCAATCTCGTTTTGATCGCTGTACCCGTATAGGGAATGCAACGTCTCACCGAACACGTTGAACCGAATGTGGCGGCAGGGAATCTCTTCGGAGCGGAGCTCGGATGGTACTAAGTGCATCAGAACGCAATCGCTGCACGGCCCTGGATTCTCTTTGGAATCGTAGTTCATGCAAGTGAGAGAATCTTCGAAGATATACTGGGGTCTCCAGGGTGTCCTCGGCGAACGGCCATAGCCGCCCTGCTCGAGGAATTCGAGCTCGAATTTCAGAACCTCCAAGAGGTCGCGCTCATCTTTTTGCATCTCGCACCTCCGACTCACGTCAAAACATGCACTTAGCCGGGACCGGCTGCTGTAACACACGTCACGTCGCAGCGTGACGGCCATCACAGCCAGGAACCTTCGATGGCGGTAAAAAGCTCGGAAGTAGTTGTCATCTGTCGGATGAATGCGTATGCCAAGCGGGTTTCGTTTTTTGTCGCGCAGAAAGGGAGGTTTGCTCCCGGGCACCGGGGCCGCTTGTGCCCCGTACGGTTTGGAAATTGTTGAAAGTTGCCTGTCCTGCCCCCACCGTGAGGATCGACTGTTCTGCGATCTTCCTCCGGCACCGGCACAAGCGCTGGCAGCCATCACTTCACCGTCAGTTTATCCGAAGGGGGCGACCCTCTTTGTGGAAGGGCAGTCACCTCGTGGGGTCTTCATCTTGTGCAGTGGGAGAGCTAAGCTCTCGACTTCGTCCGCCGATGGGAAGACGCTAATTCTAAGAATCTCGGAGCCAGGAGAAGTTCTGGGCTTGCCCGCCACGGTTACTGGAAAACCCTATGAGCTCACGGCAGAGGTAATCGAACCTACTCAGGCGAATTTCATCTCTAGGGAGGATTTCTTACGCTTCCTTCGCGAGCACGGCGAGGCGGCGTTGCGCGTGGCGCAGCAGCTCGGTGAAACCTACCATTCCGCGATCGCGGAAATGCGAACCATCGGGCTTTCTCACTCCGCAGGTGAAAAGTTGGCCCGCTTCCTGCTGGATCTCTGCGCAGGCCATGAGGACGGAAGAGGCGAGGTGAAGCTGACGCTCACCCTCACGCACGAGGAAATCGCCCAGATGATCGGGGCCTCCCGAGAGACGGTGACGCGACTGTTCGCCGCTTTCAAGAAGAAACAACTCTTGCAAGTAAGAGGCTCCACACTTATCATCAAAAATAAGGCAGGGCTCGAATCCGTCGTGGGCGCTTAGCTCCCTGTTTCCCTTCCCGGAAGTCCCCCTTCAAAGGCAGGCTTGTGATGTCCGTCACATCGATCGGTGACGCACGTCACGGCACGCCAATCGGCTACAGGAAACAATACAGATCATTGAAACCTAGCTGTGCGTTCGGGAACTTGACCCGCGGTTCGGTGGGCAAAGATTTGGAGGGCAAGCGAATGAAAGGTCGCGTACTTAATACCAGCATGGTGGCGAGTCTGACCGCGGTCGTGGTCGTTACCTGGGTCATGCTTGCGTCGGTACCTAAGACTTCCGCTATCCCAGCGTTCTCGCGGAAGTACCAGACGTCGTGCACCACCTGCCACAACAACTATCCAGAACTGAACGACTTTGGGGAGGCATTCAAGAAAAACGGGTTCAAGTTTCCCAAGGATGACGAAGCCTTCATAAAAGAGGCCGTGGTGATGCTTGGCGCAAAGGCACAGAAGGAAGCGTTTCCCGAGGCGGTGTACCCTGGGGAAATTCCCGGCAGCGTGCCCGTGGCCTTTCGCTACTCCGGGAACTTCAACTACAACAGTAAGCAACCGATTGCTGCCGGATTCTTGCCTCGGACGGATCTTTTTGTGCCGAACACCTTCACAATTATCGGCGCAGGCAGCTTCGGCCCCTCGATTTCATTCTGGGTCGACAACGATATTTCAGCGGGCGGTGCCGATGCCGCAGCCGGCTTGGGTGACGGCTATTTGAAGTTCAACGACCTCGGCCATGCGCTTGGCTTACCAAAAGACACCTTGAATCTCAGGATGGGCCAATTCGAGCTGGACCTGCCGATCACGCAGGCTCGCACCATTAACCTCACTCCCTATGACGTATACAGCCAAGCCAGCATCGCAACCGTAAACAACGCAGCGTGCGCCTCGACGACGACTCCTTGCACGACTAACAATCCGTTGCAATTCGGGATTCCGCAGCGGGGGATCGAAATCGGCGGGTACCCGAATGACGGGAATTTCACCTGGTCTGCTGCCGTCGTAGATGGTTCGAACAACACTGCTGCCCTTCGCAATTCGAAAGACGTGTATCTAAGGGTTTCGCAGCGCTTCAACCTGGAGCGCGAGCCCGAAAGCCGCAATGCGGTCCAAGCCGCAGGGCCCACCGGTCCGCGTGACCACACGTCCATTCGCTTCGGCGCTTTCTACTATTACGGCCGCAACGCACTCAACATGGATGGTTCTCTGTTCCCCGGGTTTGGCACAGTCCACGAGCCATTCTATCGGGTCGGTGGCGACTTCCGCTTCAAGTATCGCCATTTGGAACTCTATGGCGTTGGTATGTATGGACACGACCAGAACCTGCTGCCAAATATCGCGACCGGAACGGGCTTCGTTCGCACCTCGCCAGTGACGTTCACGGGCGGATTTGCGCAAGCCAATTATTGGATCTATCCGTGGATGATTGCGTTGATGCGCTACGACGTTGTGAACTCGCCGACGGATTTTTCGAGCGGCGCGTCCAGCAACGACACGCGCAACCGCTTCAGCCCGGGCGTCCAGTTCCTGGTGCGAGCGAACATTAAGGTTGCGTTCGAATACGAGCATCGGTGGGAGCGGCCGGTTACCCTCGGCAACGGCTCGACCGTATTCTTCCACCCGAACGGCGTCGTCAGTGGAATTGACTACGTTTTCTAGAGGCTGTCTGTGTCCAAGGGATCGAAACGCAAGTACATCCAAAAACGAGAGGAATGCCATGAGTCTATTGGGAATCGCAGCAAAGGCGGCACTCGCAGGGAGCATCACGCTGGCCCTGGCAGGGCCAAACTGGGCCAATGAAATCAAAGGCAAGGTCAGCGTACAGGGGATCAAGTCAGCCGAAAACATCACCGTATACGTCGACGTGATTGCGGATAAAAAGTTTGATCCGCCGAAAGACCACGTCGTGGTCGACCAACGGAAGATGGCCTTCCTTCCGCATGTCGTTGCTGTGCAGCAGGGCACGACGGTGGATTTTCTAAACAGCGACCCTGTCGGCCATAACGTGTACTGGCCATCGATCAGCGGCAACAAGAAGCTCTCTCACAATCTAGGCACCTGGCCGCAGGGCGAGAAGAAACCTTTCCAATTCAATGACCTCGGTACGGCCTCTCTCCTTTGCAACGTGCATCCCGAAATGTCCGGCTATGTCGTGGTTGTACCAACCCCTTATTTTGCGGTGACCGACAAAGACGGCAATTTCGAAATCAAGAATATCCCCGCAGGAAAGTACACGTTGAAGACTTGGAGCGAAGATGGTAAACCAACCACGCAAGCTGTGGATGCCAGCGCTGCGACGGCGACAGTGGAACTGACGGTCAAGAAGTAGACGAGAAAGGGACCCGGGACAACCCTCGTGGCCAGCCGAACCAAACTCGTCGACCTCGAGTGGCTCGAATCAAACTTTCCCTGCATGCAAGCATGTCCCGTCCACACCCAGGCCGGACGGTACGTCGCGCTCATCGCGCAGGGGAGGTACGAGGAAGCGTACCGCTACGCCCGGGTCCCCAATCCTTTCGCCTCCATCTGTGGCCGTGTTTGTGGACATCCGTGCGAACCTGCCTGCCGCCGCGGACAGTTGGACCTGCCGATCTCCATTCGCGCTCTAAAGCGCTTCGTCACGGAACGTCACGGACCAGAATCACGCAACCCTATCGATGTGTTTCCGGAAAGGCCCCGGGCCTTCCGCCCAGAAAAAATCGCGATCATCGGTTCCGGTCCCGCCGGCATGTCGGCGGCGCACGATCTGGCCCTGCTCGGTTATCCGGTAACCGTTTTTGAAGCCGCGCCGGTGCCGGGTGGAATGATGCATCTCGGCATTCCGGAATATCGGCTTCCGCGCGATGTTTTACAGGCTCAGATTCGGGAGATTCTCGATCTTGGGCCGGAACTTCGTTTGAATATGCGGCTCGGTCGTGACTTCTCACTGGACGACCTCCGCCGCCAGGGCTACAAGGCTGTGCTACTGGCGTTTGGCCTGCACCGGAGCCGCGACCTCAATCTCCCCGGGCATGACCTGGATGGCGTCGTGAAGGGGATCGATTTTCTCCTCAACGTCAATCTTGGCTACCGCTTCTCCGTGGGCAAGCAAGTTGTGGTCATCGGTGGGGGCAACGTAGCCATCGACGTCGCGCGCTCCGCCATGCGCGAACAGCAGAAGCTCGCGGCGGACACAGATGCCGCCGGGCTGCCCAATGAACTGACTTCCAGTGAGATGGACGTCGCTATGAAAGAGTTCATGGACGTTTCCCGTCAGGCACTGCGCATGGGCGCTCGGGAAGTGCACCTCGTGTGCCTTGAATCGCGCAAGGAAATGCCCGCTTCCGAAGAAGAGATTGAAGAGGGCTTGGTCGAGGGGATCAAGATCCATCCCTCGCTCGGCCCGAAGCAGTTCGTGGGTCAGAATGGCAAGGTAACGGGCCTCGAAGTGATCACCTGCACGTCCGTATTCGACGCGCAACGGCGGTTTAGCCCCACCTTCGCGCCCGGCACAGAAACAATCATTCCGTGCGACACGATCATCCTGGCCATTGGGCAAGCTTCCGATCTGTCCTTCCTCAAACCTGCCGATGGCCTCGAAACCACGCGGCAGGGCACAGTGAAGATCAATCCCGCAACGCTCATGACGACCGCGCCGGGAATTTTCGCAGCCGGGGATGTCGCTTTCGGTCCGCGCCTGATCATCAACGCCGTTGCGGATGGCAAAAAAGCTGCCGAAGAAATCGACAAATTTATTCAGGGACCTAACTGGAAGCCCAAGCCCCAGTTCGTACAAATCACGGTTCTCGATCATCACAAAATGGCTGAGCGGTACGACGAATATTCACGCCTGGCTGTCCCGGTCATCCCTCTCGAACGCCGCACCGGCATAGCCGAAGTCGAATCCGGCTTCACAGAAGAGCAAGCCAGGCGAGAAGCATCGCGTTGTCTTCAGTGCTGGATCAACACTATCTTCGAAGGGACCGAAGCGAACGGCAGTGAGTGCATACTCTGCGGCGGCTGCGTGGACGTCTGTCCGGAAAACTGCCTACAACTCGTGCCACTGAGCCAATTCGAATTCTCCGATGAGACTACGCAACAGTTATCCGTTACATCCGATTCACGGGGTCACGAGCTTCTCCACCTCTCCCCCGAAGAACTCTCGAACGCAAAAGGTTCGGTGATGGTCAAAGACGAGACGATTTGCATCCGCTGTGGGCTCTGCGCGGAGCGCTGCCCGGTGAACACCATCACGATGGAAGCTTTCGAAGTCTTCGATCGCGACCCCCATCTAGTCCAAATTGAGGAGGTGGTTCTCCACGCATGAGTGACGCAAACGATTCCTCGATTCCAGCGGTACCTCTCTCCGTACAAGCGGGGAACGCGATTCCTCGGCGTGACTTCTTAAATGAGATCACCCTGGGTGCGCTGGGAATCGCGGGCCTTGGGTCGGTCGCGGTCACGTATCAGTTTTTTTCCCCGAACGTCTTGTTTGAGCCCTCACCGACATTCCGAGCCGGCAATCCCGATCTTTATCCTGTCCATTCCGTAACGTTTCTGCAGGACCAGCAGGTGTATATCGTGCGCATGCCGGAAGGCTTCTACGCGGTGTCCGCCGTGTGCACGCATCTTGGCTGCGTAACGCAATGGAAACCCGACACCGGCATGATTGCGTGTCCCTGCCACGGCAGCAAGTTCCAAGCAGACGGTACGAAAATCGAGGGTCCCGCGCCGCGGCCGCTCCCGCACTTCGCTATCTCCCTGACAGCGGATGGCGAACTGCTTGTCGACAAACTGCAAAACATTAAGCCCGAGCAAGTTCTGAAAGCCTAACGGAAACGATGGCCACGACTTTTCATTCCGCGCTGCACAAGCTTCGCGAGACGAAGGTTTGGAAGTCCATTTTTCGTCACGGCCCCGCGAACACCAACCGCACGCGCAGCCTCGCCGTCTTCGGCAATCTTTTCCTCCACTGGTTGCCCGTCAAGGTTCGAGAGAAGTCCCTCCGCGTGCGGGCGTCGTATTATCTGGGCTCGATCTCCTTCCTCCTTTTTATCGTTCTATTTGTCACAGGCATTCTACTGATGTTCTACTACCACCCGGCCGCGCCCCATGCCTACCGGGATATGAAGGATCTGCAGTTCGTCGTTTCGAATGGCGTCTTTCTTCGCAATCTTCACCGGTTGGCCGCACACCTGATGGTTTTCGCCGTCTTCTGCCATATGTTTCACGTGTTCTACCGCGGAGGCTACAAACCGCCGCATGAGTTCAATTGGGTGATCGGGGTCGTACTTCTTCTGGTCACGCTGTTCCTCAGCTACACGGGCTATCTCTTGCCGTGGGACCAGCTTGCATTTTGGGCCGTGACGGTTGGCACCAACATCATTTCCGCGATGCCCGTAGTGGGCAACAAGATTCGCTTTCTCCTGCTCGGCGGGAACATCGTGGGTGAAAACGCGCTGCTGCGTTTCTACGTGCTCCACGTCGTGATTCTCCCGCTCATCGCCTTCGTGCTCATCGGCATTCACTTCTGGCGCGTGCAGAAGGACGGCGGTCTGACCGTAAAGCCCAAGGACGACGATGGAAAAGAATAAAATCGAAACCGGCTTCAGCTCGGACGCAAAGAACGAGCCACGCCGCGTCGTTTTCGTCACCAAGAAAACCTCCGCCAAGGTCGTCGGCGATCCCGGCCCGCAGTTGATGACGTATCCCCATCTCTTGATCCGCGAAGCCATCGCCTTTCAAGCGCTCGTGATTGCCATGGTGCTCGTCGCCCTTTTCTGGGACGCTCCGCTCGAACAGCTCGCGAATCCGCTGCTTACCCCGAATCCCGCCAAGGCCCCCTGGTATTTTCTCGGCCTTCAGGAACTGCTGCATTTTTTCCCGCCCTTCGTCGCCGGAATCTTGATTCCGACATTGGTGGTGATCGCGCTTGTGGTCATTCCGTACTTCAACGTCAATGTCGAAGGCCAGGCGATCTGGGCCCGGCGGCCGTCGCAAAATCTGTGGACCGTTCTCGTCATCGTGCTCCTCCTCCTCCCATTTCTGGCCGCATTCCATGCTTGGACGATTTTCGTGCCCACGGCGCTCGTTGCTGCTGTTTTGCTTTTTTCCTACACCGCCCGACATGGACAACAGGGCTGGTTGCCTACTCTAGCCACCAAACCACTCTCCTGGTGGATCATGACGTGGTTCATTGCCGTCGCCCTCTGTTTGACTGTCGTGGGGACGTACTTCCGGGGCCCAGGCTGGTCTTGGGTGTGGCCGTGGAGAACCCATGCCGGCTGAAGAGATGGGCAAGGTAACGGACCGCAGCCGCCTGATCTTTGCGGTTTCGTGCGTCGTATTCTTGGCCGTGCTCGCGATCTCGCCCTTCAAGGATTTTCGCCGTGAGTGGAAGCAATACAAACGCTCGTACCTGCGATTCGCGCTAGGCCGTCCTGATACAAAAAAACTGCTGGCGGACTACCGTACCGACATCGATCAGATCTGGCTTCCCGGAATGAACGTCGTCGACCGATGCACGACCTGCCATCAGGGAATCACGCAGACCAGCCTCGCGAACAAAGCGGTGCCCCAGCCTTTTCGCGCGCACCCACCCATCCCGCACAACGTTCGCGATTGGGGCTGCACGGTCTGTCACCGGGGCCAGGGTCCGGCCACGGAACTCGCGGAAGCTCACGAATCGACGCTTGCTTGGGAGCAGCCGATATTGCCGACCCGATTCCTGCAAGCGTCGTGCGGCACATGTCATCACGCCGACCTGCCGCAAACGCCGCGGCTGACACGGGGTCGCGAGCTTCTCGCCGAACTCAATTGCCAGGCCTGCCATCGCCTCCCCGGAATCGAGCGTCCCGCGATGCTCGGTCCTGACCTCACGAACATCGGGACCAAAGTCAGCCGCGAGTGGATTTACAAGTGGCTGAAAGAACCGCGCACGATCCTCGACAAAGACGGCAACGTCACGGTGAATGGTTACGAGACCGAAGAAGAGCCGCGTATGCCGAAGTTCCGTCTGGCCGAGACCGAACTTCGCGGGCTTTCCGCTTACCTCAGCGCGCAAAAAGCCAAAGCCGTCGTGCCCTACAAGATCGACGCCCGGGTCGTTGCCGCCTGGAGCAAGAATCCCGAATTGACATCGCAGGGGGAGCTACGGTTCCGGCAAATGTTCTGTTCGACGTGCCACTCGCTGGCGGTGACGCGGGCTGGGGAGACCAAGCTGATCGGCGGCGATATTGGTCCGGAGTTGACCAAAGTTGGCAGCAAGGTCAAACCGGATTGGCTCGTCGCGTGGCTTCGCGATCCACAGGGTTACTTGCCGCACACCCGGATGCCACGCTACGGCTGGTCGGATGAAGATCTCTACAAGGTCACGGAGTACATCAACACCAAGCTTACCGATTCCGACCTGCTCACCGGCGTTCCCCAGCTGGGGCAACCGACGGACGAGGAGATTCAGCTTGGACGTCGCCTCTTTCTCGAAAAAGGGTGCGCGAGCTGTCATTCGATTGGCGGCCTGAATCCACAGAAAGATTTTGGGCCGGACCTGAGCGCTCTCGGCGGAAAGAACGCCACCGAGCTGGACTTCGGCGCCGCCAAGATTCCGCACAATCTTGTGGCCTACATCCAGGCGAAACTGCAGGACCCCGCTTCCGTGAATCCTGCGGCGCGCATGCCGCAGTACAACTGGAATCCATCGGATCTCGACGCCATCACCACCGCTCTGCTGAGTATGAAGGGAGCGCCCGCGACCAGCGCCTTGCAGAATCTGGTCGTGCCACGCAAGGAGGTTGCCTTCCATCCGGTGGGTTCGTTTGGCGAAGTCTACGAGCGGTATAAATGCTACACCTGCCATAAATTCAATGGCTACGGCGGGGACCTCGCGCCCGACCTGACCTACGAAGGCAGCCGCGCCCAGCGGCAGTGGCTCGTCGATTTCTTGAAAAATCCGCAGACCCTGCGTCCGACTCTGGTTCTGCGGATGCCGCAATTCAACATGAGCGACAAAGACGCGGCCACTCTCGCTGACTACATGACGATGGTGCTGCAGCATCCCGCCGCGAATCCTGCGGATGTCGATGTCAAGGAATTCACACCCGCCATGGCGGCGCTCGGCAAACAACTCTACGAAGTGAAGTATCAATGCCAGTCATGCCATACCATCGGCGGCGCCGGAGGTTACGTTGGGCCCAACCTCAACAACGCGGGTGGGTGGCTGACGCCCGCATGGATCGAAGCTTGGCTCAGAAATCCGCAGGCGCTCATTGCGGATACCATCGAGCCGCGTCGAAACTTCACAGAAGACGAAGTGAAGGCCTTGACGGCTTATTTGATGACCTTGCGGCAAAGCATCAAACCGCAAAAAACTGCGAGCGCCACGCCAAAGCACGCCACAGCGCAAGGGGCTGGCCGATGACATTCCGAGCCTCGATCGGCGCGCTCCTATGCATGACTCTCGCCGGCGTCTCCGGGTGCCGCAAGCCCGCCGAAACCACCAAAGCCGATCCGCTTCTCGCAGCGTACGATACCGAGGCCGACTGGAACGATGCACAGCGCGTCATTCCTCTGAGCTACCAGCAAGCACAAGGGAAACGTATTTTTTACCAACAGTGTGTCTGGTGCCATGCGGATGCGACCCCGGCAGGCCCTTCGAATCGTTCCAACCTGACCCCTGTTCCGCCGTTGCTCAATGACGGAGCAACGCTGAATGCGGAAAGTGACGAGTACATGCAGAATCTCGTTACGCTCGGTGGTGCTGCGATGGGCAAATCGGCAATGATGCCGCCCTACGGGCGCATGTTTTCGGCGGAAGAAATTCGCTCCGTAATTGCGTTCACGCGCGCCATCGCCCAGCCGCCCTATCAGTCGCCAGCGCAAGTCGGATCGCAATACTCCGCCAAATAGGAGGTACTTCGTGCGAACTTGGAAACTCAGATTCTCGTACCGATTCCGCCGTCAGGCAATTTTCCTGGCAATCGGACTAGCGATGAGCTTTTCTGCGTCAGCACAGGTAAGCCCGTCGGAAATCCTGAATCCCGATCTCAAGGCACTCGAAGAATCCTATTTTCAGCAGTTGAAGACTCTTAATCAATCGATCGCCAGAACGAAATTCCCCTTTCCTTTCTACCTCAGCCGCTTTGTTGGCCTCGACCCGGCGCAGCAAGCAGAGGCCGACTCGCGCGGATTGGAGTTCGTCCGGTTTCAAGATCGCGTGATTCTGAAAGTGACGGGAAATTACAACGCGGCCTATGACACTGCTCGTCTCACGCAGAACGAGCGTGCGGCCGCTACGTTTCGCACCGTGGTTCTTCCGGTGTTGCAACAGCTGACTGCCGCTCTACCGCACGACTTGGCGTGCGACGGCATCGGTTTCGAGATTTCTCATCACGCCCACACCCGGGATCGCAGCTACGACTATGAAGGCAAAGAAATCCTCGTCGTGGTGCTGGACCGTGACGATGCCTGGGCGCTGTCCCGCACCTCCGCCGATGCCGAGCGCCAGGAAGTTGTGAATCGTTCAAAAGTCTATGTCAGCGGAACCGAGTTTGGTCTTTCGCTCACCGAGCGCGACCCTCTCAACGTTCAGGCACTGCCCCGGTCCGTCCCTGCCAAACCCGATGCAACTTCCACGGCGCGTTCTTCGACGGCGGCAGGCCGGTCTTCCTTACTCAGATCCAACCTTTCGCTGTCATCCGCATCCCCGGTTGTACCGCCCCCGGTGGGGGCCGTTTCGGCAACCGCCAATCCAACACTGCCTTCGCCGAAGGCTGCGGATCCGCCACCCCCAACTCCGCCAACGCAGGCTGATGCCGACCGCCTGAGCGAAAAGTATCAATCGCAGTTGGCTGCTCTGGCCAAGGATGGTGCAGCGAAATATCATTTTGTTGAGTACGCTCCGCCCGCCTTCATGGTTTTCCATGATCAGCTGGCGCTCCAGATGACCCTGCGAAATTCCATCCAGTTCGGGCCTGCGAAAGGCTCCATCTACAAAAGGGCCGCGCAGAGCTTTGACCTGTTCCTGGCCCCTCAGCTCAAAGATCTGTCCGATAAGGTTTCCCCGGACCTGGAATTCCAGCTCTTTGACTTTTCCGTCCTCAACAAACTTTCTCCCGGACCGAAAGGCACTTCCGAAGCGATTGAATTCATTTGCCCGCGAACGGCCCTTAAACAATTCGTGAACGCCGAGATTACCAACCAGCAGTTCCTGGATCAGAGCGTCATCCTTGTCAACGGTGTGCGTATCGCCTTGAACCTGCAACTCGTTGAGTAGGGCAAGGGTTTCGATCGGAGAATGTCCAGTCGGGTTACGCGGACCTCGGTTTGACGGCCGACCGGAACCGCACTAAGCTGCCCGGGCAAACGCAAAATGCCGAAACATCTTCCCGCACGCTACTCCGAAATTGGCTGCCGGATTCCCAAGGAATATTTCTGGGTGATCGGCTGGGGGGAGAGCGATGTCGGAATCGAGACCGGATCGTATGACGCAGCCCTGCACATGGCCGGCATCGAGAATTACAACGTGCTGCTTTACAGCTCCGTGCTGCCGCCAGAGGCGCTCGAACTCCCACACTTGCCCGACATCCACCATGGATCCGTGCTCGAGGGAATCATCGCCGTTCAGCACACCAATAAGCCGGGAACACGGATCACAGCTGGTTTGCTTTTGGCCAAGGTCTGTCGCAATTCCGACGGCTCGTACCTGGGCGGTTTTGCGTGCGAGTATGCCGGTAACGGATCGGTCGAGGAAGCGGAAGCCAATCTGCGAGAAGCGATGCAGCAGCTTTTTGCGCGGCGTTATAAGACGAGATTCTACAAACTCGAGTTCGGGAAATCGGTCGTTCGCACATACACGCCGGAAAAATCGTTCGGGACCATTCTTGTCGGCATCGGCTTCGCCACCTATCTTGTGCCGGTATTAAAACCCGAAGTGGAAGTAGTCCCTTCCCACAAAGACAAGTCGCACGTGAAATACACGACTAGATGAAATAAGCCGGCATCGAGTCTCCTAATCCGCGCCGAGGACGCGGTAGAGTACGCCCAGATTTCCATTGAAAGAATGGACCCGCCGGCGTCTAAGTGGCCGACTAGTCGCTCACCAGTACAGCGGTCTTCACTTCCAGGGCGATCGTTGGAGGATGCAGCAACGTGTTGTGGATCAAGCAGTGATGTATCGCTTCTTCGACTCCATTTCGGTGTTGGTCGCTGAAAGCCGATGGAATCTCCACTTCAATCCGAAAGTTATCCATTCGTGCTGGGTCGTTGACCTTATCGGCCGTGACACGAACCCTTGTGCCTTCGCTCGCCAGTTTGCACTTCTTCAGATACTGCGCTGCGTAGAATCCCGCACAAGAACCTAAAGAAGCCAACAGCAATTCCGGGGGTGTCATTCCCTCATCAAATCCGCCGTTTTCTGGGGGCTGATCGCACGCAATCTTGTGTTGCCGCGCTTTTATTTCGAACTGAAGAGCGCCAAGATGTTCGACGAGCACTTCCATGTGATCCTCCCTCAATGCCTGACGATCAATCCATGCGGCCGACGTCAGAATCCAGACTCTCTTGCGGTTCCGCATTAAAAGCGGTGTCCAAGGACTGGCCGACCTCATTCAAAGCCTGCCCTGTCACGCGTTCGGGATCATTTCCCAGAAAAACCGAAGCAGGGTTCCGTAGTACACAGCCACGATTCCTAGGCTCACGAAGAACGTGCTGCGCGCTTTCCCTAGTCCCGAATATTCCTTCATCCAGTGTCTGCCGCAGAAGGCAATCATCAGGACCGCAAGCAGCCCCGTCGTTAACGCGGCCACGCCCACGAGATTGGACGTCAAGCTGGCCGTTCTCAGCTCCGAGAGCTGATGCACGCCGCTCCCCAATATGCCGGACTCATACGCGAGCCCCAGCCATACGACCGACGCCAGCATTCCGATCATGTACGCCCACCGATCCTCCATGTAGAACAACATCACCAAAATCGCGATATAGAGGATCGATTGATACAAGTGAATCAGGAAAAAGTTGGGCTCCAGATGGGTTAGCAGAAGAAAACACACGATTTGCGCACCCGCAACGGTTGCCACGTCTCGATACGGTCTCATAGAACCTCCTTCTAGTTGCCGGGTTCAGTCATCCACTGTCCGTAACTCTAGGATCCTTGCGGGGGCTCGTATGTGAGTGCCGTCACCTTCGTGGGTGTCCTCGGACACACTCGTTCTCAAAACTGATCCTAGGCAGGGCAGGTTCACTAAGAGAAAGGCGGGATGCCCCGCACTCGAACTTCAGCCGTCAGGGACCATACCCGGCGACTTGTGTTTGGCGTCACATCGGGAAGTAACCAACGTCACCGCTATTGGCCTTCGTTTCTTCAACGATGAAAGACGTCCGGGCTGCCGGAGCGAACCGGATTCTGGAGGCGTCTATGGGTGATCTCATCAAGGAAGAACGATACGTTTTCTTCGTCGGTACGAAAGAACACGTTCTCCGCGTAGAAGAGTTGGTCTGGGGCTCGACGACCTGGCCTGAGAGGTTTCGCGTTTGCGTGCCCGCAGCCCGCACGCGAGACAGCAGGAAGTTCTACGGAACGACTGCTCGAGAGGCCGTCGAGCGGGCAATTGAATATCTGTCGTTTCCGGTCTGCGAGGCCCGGCTTACGCCGTCTCTTGTGCACGGGCGCCTTAACTGACCTGGTCGGGTGCCTACAGACGCAAGTGCGTCGGGTGGCGAGTTGCGCACTCCAGAGCTCCCGTGATGCGCATCACCGGTCTCCGTGACGTGTGGCACTGCAAACGAATACACCTTGGACCGAGAATTTCTCTCAGAGGACGGAGGTCACGGAAATGGTTACCGATCTGATCGCCGCAACACAAGCGGAGAAAAAACGGGCGCCCCAGCACGTCCTTCCCAGAACCAAAGTTGCGGGGGAGGCGCGAATTTCCGATTTAACTAGCATGGCAATTCCGATCACGCCTGCTCGCATACACAACTTGTTCTCGGAGACGTTGTTGGAGATGAGTTCGACCCTTTCCCCGCGCCGCACGGGCGACCTATTCCTTTCGATGCTGTTTCATACGCTCGTTTTGCTTGCCTTGCTCCTGCCCCCGCTCTATTTCACGGATACGATTGATCTGAAGGGGTTCGCGCAAACTTTCCTCGTCGCGCCGCCCCCTCCACCACCGCCTCCACCAGTGGCGCAAACCGTCTCGAAGGCTGTAACAACTCCTCGGCGCGTTTTCACAACCGGCGGCAAACTCCTGGCCCCCTCCGCCATTCCGCAAAGGGTAGCCATGCTAAAAGAGGAACCGCTCCCGCCCGACATCACTGCCGGTGTCGCAGGAGGTATCCCCGGCGGAGTTGTGGGCGGTCAGATGGGTGGCGTAATCGGTGGCATCATCTCCGGAGCATCGCGCACCTATATTCCTGGGCCCGCTCCCGTGACTTCTGGGCCAAGAGCTCCCCTCCGCGTGGGCGGACACGTAAGAACGCCACGGCTGCTCGTGCAAGCTACTCCGATCTATCCCGCAGCGGCCAAGCAGTCCAGGATCGAAGGGACTGTGTTAATTGACTCTGTGATTGATAGCAAGGGGGACGTCGTGGAGATGCAAGTCATCTCGGGTCACCCGCTGTTACTGAACGCCGCCCTGGGAGCGGTACGGCAATGGAAGTATGAGCCAACGTACTTGAACGACCAGCCGATCGCCGTGCAACTGATCGTGACCGTGATGTTTACGCTCGATCGCTGAGTCAGCTGCACCGCTGGGAGGTATTTATGATCACTGTAAATTATTTGGTGATTGCTACCGGATCTCTAGCTGCAAGTTACGCAATCTTCCGACTTGTTCGAGCGGTTCGCGTGTACCTAACATTCCGCGGAAACAGGCTGGTTTCCTGTCCGGAGAATCATCGTCCGGCCGCCGTACGCGTCGCCGCAGGCAAAGCGGCCCTTGAGGGAACCGTCCGAACCCAGCAACTCAGATTGAGTGCGTGCTCGCGTTGGCCCGGCCGGAAAGATTGCCCTCAAGAATGTGTGGCGCAAATCGAGGAAGCTCCAAAGGCCTGCCTGGTTTGGACGATCATGAATCGCTGGTATCAAGGCCAAGTATGCGCTTATTGCCACAAACCGTTCGGAGAAATCCACTGGCACGACCACCCGCCGGCCCTGCTCAGTAAGGAACAAAAGACGGTGCAATGGAACGAGATCGCTGCAGAACACCTGCAGGAGGCACTAGGAACACACCGGCCCGTCTGCTGGAGTTGCCATATGGCCGAGACCTTTCGGCGGGAACATCCGGAGTTGGTTGTGGACCGCCCACCGAGTCCCCTGCGCATGTACCTCTACCACTAAGATTAAAGGACAACGCCCATGGCCAACGATGATCGCGATCTCGTGACGGTGCTAAAAGCGGAGCTTGCCTTCCTGGAAAACGGTGGCTACCGGCATTCTCCCAGCGCACAGTGGAGGCCGCAGTTTATCTTCGAGGACTCGCCGACCTGCATCAACCACGGCAAGAGAAAGACTCCACGGCCCTGCAGCGAGTGCAGCCTGATGAATCTGGTTCCTGACGACTGCCGTAACGAAAAGATTCCTTGCCGTCACATTCCGCTCAATCCCCAGGGGTATACGATTGACACCTACTATCGGTTGGGAACGCACGAGGAAGTCGAGGAAGCGCTGGGTGTGTGGCTGCGCAATACCATCGAGCGACTCGAGCAGGGCCGCAACACTCCGTCCCCAACTCCGGGGTCAGCTGGTACGCATTGAACGAGGTGCGCAGGAGACCTTCGAAAGTCAGAGGTGCGAGAGGTCGAGGTGCCAATCACTGCCGTCCGTAACCGCGTTTTCGTGTCCGGCGTGATGCTTGTAAACGATCTTCTCGATATCCACCTGCGGGGGAAGGACATTGATAATCACTGTATCTGAGGTGAGCGCAACGATGCGTGTTCGTGGTTCCCGGTCGTGTTTGACGAACTCATTGCTCTTTGTATCCATCGCAAACAGATAACCCTTAATTCTAGTCAAGCTACCCTCGGATGCTTCCACAGTGCCAATGACATGGCGCCGGGCGTCACCGTCAAAAAGCTGGCGATGAATGACGTGAATCTTGTCGCCGATAGAGAGGATCATAGTCATTGTTCCGGGACTTCCATTTTCCTCCGATGAGCTTTGAAGCTAGGCTATCCTTCTTGCGGCCTCTCTCGCAAGCAATCTCGCGCCCTGAGGTCTCCGCCCTGCACTTGTTTGGCAATTGGCATTGCGGTCTCGGTGGCTTCCCGGAGTGCTGCGTCGTCGACACTGCTGACGGATAAGGCCATTTCCCTCATGCCTGCAAAGGCCTCTATCGACCGTAACGAGAGAAACCTTAGCTTTGCGGGAAAGTTAGTTTTAAAACGGGATGCCCAGAAGGCCATGGAAAACCCACCGCGGCAGGCGGGCGCGCGTGAAGCGGATACGTGAGGGTCGTCACGTCGAGGCGTGACAGCAATCACTGACTTTGCCGTGCGTGCCGTCGTACAAAGGAGGCGCAGAAGGACGGACACTGCTAAGGAAGGGAGCTGTCGAGGCTGCCGGGAAAGGAAGAACGGCTGGGCCTGCGGCTCTACCTCCAGATCCTGAACGAGGTTCGACCTAGCAGAGTTCGGGTCCCTCTTCTCTGGGGCAGCGGCGAGGCCTGAAGGTCTATGTGAAGCGCCAGTGGTTTCGACGCACCGGCCATCGGGCCGGACAATGTTTCGCTTTTGCCGCTGCCTCGGAAATGCAACCAGCGACCGTCTCTTAGGGAGGCGGGCAAGGAGGATTTATGAGAAACGTATATGGAGAATTGTTTGGATTCCGTCGAGAATTCGACGAGATGTTCCATCGGATTCTGACGGGCAAGCCATGGACCGAGTGGGCAGAACTGCCTGCATTCCAGAAGGAGTTCAACTTTACTCCTGCGGTGGAAGCCTACGTGGACAAAGAGGGTAAGAAATACGTTTGCCGCGTGACACTGCCGGGTGTTGAGCCCAAGGACCTGCAAGTCCATGCACAAGGGAACCTGCTCACAATTCATGGCGAGCGAAAACTCACTCGCGGAATGAAGGAAGTTGAACTCAGGGAGCAAGAGGTTGCTTACGGCGTGTTCGACAGAACACTCACGTTCCCCGAGGGTGTGATGGCGGAGAAGCTGACCGCCGAGTACGTCAACGGTGTGTTGGAAATCGCAGCGCCGATTGCCGCGGCTGCCTTGCCACGGAAAATCGAAATTAAGACGATTGCACCGCTTATGAAACAAATCGCCGCGTAAGTGGCGGACAACAGAAACGGCCCGGAGCTAGCTGGTTCCGGGCCGTTTTCCTTTTGGGCTCCCCAGAATCGCAAATCAGAAGGAAATGGTGACTCGAAGTGACGCAGAACACATCTCGGAGTGTTTGGAATCACTGCGCTGAGCCTACGTAGCAGGGTACAAGTGGGACAGGAGGTGGGCCATGAAAGCATTAGCCGTTCGGAGCCGCATTCAGGTCAAGAACATAGTCTTTGCCACAGACTTTTCTCACGCCGCCGCGACCGCATTGCCGTTTGCGACAGAAATTGCGCAACGCTTCGGTGCCAAGCTTTTCGCAGTACACGCGAAGACACCAGAAAACTATGCCCTGCCAACCCCCGAACTTTGGCCGGCAGCCAACGCCGAGGTGGAGAAACTAGCAAACGAACTGCAGGAAACCCTGCATGAACAGTTTCCCAGCGTCGAGAGTCAGGTATTGCTTGCCGAAGGAGGCGTTTGGGGAGTGATCGAAGCAGTGGCCCGACAGAAGGAGGCCGACTTGATCGTGCTAGGCACGAACGGGAGGCGAGGAATTGGGAAATTTATTCTGGGTTCCGTAGCGGAAGAGATTCTGCGCCGGGCCAAGTGCCCCGTCCTGACGGTGGGTCCGCATTCTCCATCCGAACCCCCGCGAGAAGCCAAGTTCCGAAAGATTGTGTACGCGACGGACTTCGGCGACGCTTCACCCGGGGCGGCCGCGTACGCCGTGGCGTTGGCACAGGAACATCAGGCGCATCTCACACTTCTGCACGTTGTGACGCATCCCAAGGCAGGGCACCTGGTTCCTCCGCAGGAGTTGGAAGAGGCCGCACTCGATCGCCTGCGTGCTCTGCTCGCCGAAGAAGCAGAACTCTGGTGTGAACCGAAAGCGATGGTCCGGCACGGCGTGCCTGCGGAGAAGATCCTCGAGGTAGCCGAGGAAGAACAAGCCGATTTGATCGTCCTCGGTCTCCGGAACGTCAAAGGCATTGTGCGTGCGACGCACCTGCCTGCCGCTGTGGCACATCAGGTGATTTCACAAGCAACCTGCCCCGTGCTGACCGTTCCCGCGTGAGGCCGATTCACATCGCCAAGACGTGATTCGCAGCTTGATGGGCGACTATCCTAAGGATGGTCGCCCATCGCTGATATCTCAGCTACGGCGCGACAGCTCCGAATGATGCCACATCCAAGACTCTGCTGTGACGCGGAAAATTGCCCTGCGAGCAAAGTCACACCGATCAATCAACCAAACACGTCTTACCACGTTAGACCCTTGTAAAGAACCGAGGCCAACCGCATGAGCTCTCGATCCGAATACGACGCGATAGTTATCGGTTCCGGTATAGGCGCCCTCGCCTTCGCAAGCATTATGGCGAAGCTGCGGAAGTGGCGGGTACTCGTGCTGGAGCGCCACTTCAAGATTGGGGGTTTCACGCACACATTCACCCGGCCAGGCGGCTGGTCGTGGGACGTAGGCCTTCATTACGTGGGCGACATGGGCGAAGGGATGATGGGCCGCCGGTTGTTTGATTTCGTCACCGATGCCCGAGTCCGGTGGAACGCGCTGCCCGATGTCTACGACGTCTTTGTTTACCCAGGTCTGCAAGTCAGGGCGTGCAAGGGCGAAGCAAACCTCCGAACCGCCTTGATCAGCGCTTTCCCCAACGAGCGATCGAATATCGAACAATACTTCCGCGACCTGAAGTCCGCCACCGGTTGGGCGAGCCGTCACTGCATCGCGATGGCGATGCCTCCGCTCTTGGCTTGGATGATTCGCGCGGTGAATCGCCGTACGGCCAAGCTGCCCCTAGAGATCACCGAGCAGTATCTCGAGAGGCGTTTTGGTGACCCGCGGCTTCGCGCCGTCGTCACATCGCAGTGGGCCGACTATGGATTGCCTCCCGGCCTTAGCGCGTTTGCCACTCATGCGGTGATCGCGTCTCACTACCTTAAAGGAGCGTGGTATCCGGACGGAGGAGCAGGCGAAATCGCCAAAGCGACCGGCGCGGTGATCCGCGCGGCAGGCGGCGAGCTGTTGTCCAACCACGAAGTCACCGGCATTCTTCTCGAAGGCGGCCGTGCCGTCGGTGTGGAAGTCAACGTCGGCAAGGGCAAACAAGGGGCTCGTGCAGAATTTCGAGCGCCGGTTATCGTATCCGACGCAGGGGCGTGGAACACATTTACGCGCCTGCTGCCGGCAGCCGCTCTCCCGTTCCCCGACCAACTGAAATCGCCGCCGGAAGGCTTCGAGGTTGTCGAACTCTTTCTCGGTTTGCGACGCGATCCCCGGGAGATGGGTTTCCAGGGAGAGAACTATTGGATTTTTGAGTCTTTCGACCACGATGAGATGTATGCGCAGCGGAACGAAATCCTCGACGGCCAAGCCGCGATGGCCTATCTCTCGTTCCCGTCCCTGAGAGATCGTCACGCCCAACGGCACACCGCGGAGATTATCGCCCCGCTGTCCTATGGCTCGTTGGAAGCACATCATGATGAACCCTGGCGCAGACGCGGCGCCGATTACGAGTCTGCAAAAAACCGTATCACGCGAGCATTGCTGGATATTGTCGAGCGGCACCACCCCGGATTTGGAGACCTTGTGGAATATTCGGAACTCGCCACGCCCCTGTCCTTCGAGCACTTCACAGCAGCCCCATCGGGAGCGATCTACGGCTATCCGGCCACGCCGGAAAAGTACCGGAAGGCTTGGCTTGGCCCGCGCACGCCGATCCACAACTTGTATCTCACGGGCGTCGATGCGGCGTTGCCCGGAATCATGGGGGCACTGATGGGTGCCATAGTCGCGGCGAGTTGCGTTCTGGGCCGGTTTGGCTTTTTTAAAGTGATGCGGGCCGCGAACTCCCACTCATAAGAGTGCCGTTCCCGAAATGAGTCTTAACCGCTACTCACCAGACGCTGCGATATAGCACGCAACCCGAGAGTGGACGGCCTTATTAGGGCAGGTGACGGGCGTCACAGCATTCTTTGTTCTCCTTGCCACAGACTGGAGGTAGGAGGTCGATCAAATGCGAGCCGTCCAAGCCGGAGCGCGGGTTACCCTGAACAATATTCTGTTTCTGACGGATTTCTCCGAGCCGTCGGAAACCGCGATCCCTTACGCGATAGCCACCGCCCGCGAGTACGAGGCCAAAGTGCATGCCCTCCACGTGCTCACTCCCTTCCGATTGCCGCACGCGACCCCGGAGTCCGATGCGGCCTTGATCGATAGCCTCGAAGAAGGCGCGCAAGCGGAGATGCAACGACTCGACTCGCAGTTCGTTGGCGTAGCCCACGAGACACTCATCGTTCGCGGCGAGTCCGTTTGGTCTTCTGTCGATAAGATACTCAGAGATCGCGAGATAGACCTCGTGATGGTGGGTACTCACGGACGGACGGGGGCGATCAAGCTCTTGCTCGGGTCCGTAGCGGAAGAAATCTTCCGAAGGGTGAGCGTTCCGGTACTGACCATTGGTCCCTCGGTGCGAATGGGCGCGCACAGTGGTGGCCGGTTCCATCGCGTGCTCTTCGCGACCGATTTCACCCCGGAATCGCGAGCGGCGGCGCCCTACGCCAATTCCATGGCCCAGGAGAATCAAGCAAAACTCCTCCTCTTGCACGTGATGAGGAATCCCGATCCTGCGGCAGCCGAAAAGAACCCGCAAGATTCAGTGGCCAACGTGATGCACGAGCTCTACGAGATCGTGCCGCAAGCCGCGGAGCTTTGGTGCCGGCCGCAAGCGACCGTGCGATTCGGAAATGCACCGGACCAAATTCTCGAAGCTGCCAAAGAACACGACGCAGATTTGATCGTCCTGGGAGTCCGCGATTCGGCGGGACGCCTCGGTGCCGCGACGCATCTCGAGCGAACCACAGCACACAAAGTGGTGGCGCACGCTGCTTGTCCGGTCTTGACGGTCCGCGGATGACAAACATCTAGAAACACTTGCAAGAGCGGCGCAACCGAATTGTTGGCCGGACCTCTGACGACGGTTGTAAGCTTGGATCGATACCCAGGGTGCGGCAGAAACCTGGCGTCGGCAAAGAACAACCATGACTTCCTCGATGGTCATCGCCTCCTCGACTCCCGCACGCACGGCGCTTCAGAGTTTCTTCGCTCCCACGTCTGTCGCCGTAGTCGGCGCCACGGATCGCGAAGGGAGCGTGGGACGAACGGTCATTGCCAATCTCGTCGGCGGTTCCTATCACGGACGAGTCTTCGCCGTGAATCCAAAACATTCCGAAATTCTGGGCACTAAGTGCTTTCCGAGCGTGGCCGCGTTGCCGGAGTCGGTGGACCTTGCCGTGATCGCCACGCCTGCCGCCACGGTGCCTGGTGTCGTCCGCGATTGCATGGACGCTGGTGTGCGATCCGCTATCGTGATCTCCGCAGGATTCAAAGAGCGCGGAGCGATGGGAGCCGAGCTAGAACGCCAAATGCAGGCCGAGCTTTGCCGCGGTTCCATGCGCCTGGTTGGCCCGAACTGTCTCGGCATGATGAATCCATGGCTGGGGCTCAACGCCACGTTCGCGCAAGCTATTGCCAAGCCAGGAAATGTCGCATTTCTGAGCCAAAGCGGGGCTATGTTGACCGCTATTCTCGATTGGAGCCTGCGGGAGCAAGTGGGATTCAGCGCGATCGTGTCTACGGGCTCGATGCTGGATGTGAACTGGGGCGACCTGATCTCCTTCTTTGGAGAAGACCCAAAAACCCAGAGCATTCTTCTCTATATGGAGTCCATCGGAGATCCACGGTCCTTTCTGTCGGCCGCTCGAGAAGTGGCTCTGAGCAAACCCATCATCGTCATCAAAGCGGGCCGCACGGAAGCGGCGGCAAAGGCAGCTTCCTCGCATACCGGCGCTCTGACGGGGAGTGACGACGTTTTTGATGCGGCGCTCGCACGCTGCGGCGTACTTCGCGTGCAAACCATTTCGGATTTGTTTGACATGGCCGCCGTCCTCAGCAAACAGCCGAGACCACGCGGGCCGCACCTCACCATCGTAACCAACGCAGGAGGCCCCGGTGTTCTCGCCACCGACGCCCTCATCGCCAATGGCGGTGCACTAGGAGAGCTATCGAACGACAGCTTGAAAAACCTCAGTGCGTTTCTGCCTCCTCATTGGAGCCACGCGAATCCGATCGACATTCTTGGGGATGGCGATGCTGAACGCTATGCGAAGGCCGTGGAAATCGCGATTGCCGACCCTTCAAGCGACGGCCTTCTGGTGATACTCGCTCCACAAGGAATGACCAACCCTGCCGAGGCCGCTCGGAGCCTGGCACCGTACGCGAAAGGGTACGGCAAGCCGGTTCTGGCGAGTTGGATGGGTGGTCAAAGTGTTGAGGAGGGCGAGAAGATTCTGAGTGCTGCGGGCATTCCGACGTTCGCCTACCCGGATGCGGCCGCGCGCGCGTTCGACTACATGTGGCGATACTCCGACAACTTGCGGGCGCTCTATGAGACGCCGAACGTGGCCGAAGACGTGGAAAACAGCACAACCGCGCGCGCGGCGGTCGAGAAGATGCTGGACAAGGTGCGGGACAAGGGCCGCACCTTGCTCACGGAGTTCGAGTCCAAACAGATACTGACGAGTTATGGCATTCCTACCGTGGACACACGCATAGCGCGCAGCGAAGGAGCCGCGGCTCAGTTTGCGCGCGCGCTGGGCTTTCCGGTAGTGCTCAAACTGTATTCCGAAACGATCACGCATAAGACCGACGTCGGTGGAGTGCAACTGAACCTGCCGGATGAGGACAGTGTCCGCAAAGCGTACAAGGCGATCGAATGCTCCGTCCGAGACAAGGCGGGATCTGGCCACTTCCTCGGAGTAACGGTGCAGCCCATGGTGAAACCAGACGGCTACGAGCTGATTTTGGGAAGCAGCGTCGACCTTCAATTTGGTCCCGTTCTGCTCTTCGGTTCGGGCGGGCAACTGGTCGAGGTGTATCGCGACCGAGCCCTCGGCTTGCCTCCGCTCACCGGGACACTGGCGCTGCGTTTGATGGAACGCACGCGCATCTTCCAGGCCCTTAGAGGCGTCCGTGGACGCCCTCCCGTTGATCTCCTGCAACTCCAACGCCTGCTTGTGCGTTTCAGTTACCTCGTTGTCGAGCAGCCCTGGATCAAAGAGATCGACATCAATCCCTTGTTGGCGTCCCCTCGCGGGGTCCTTGCGCTGGACGCCCGCGTGGTCCTACATGATCCCGAGACCCCGCTGGAAAATCTTACGCGGCCCGCCATCCGCCCGTATCCATCACAATATGTCTCTCGTTGGAGGATGAAGGCTGGTTCGGAGGTCGTCATTCGTCCCATCCGGCCTGAGGACGAGCCCTTGCTCGTAAAATTTCACGAGTCCCTCTCCGAGTCGATGTGCCTGCGCTATTTTCACATGGCCCAACTCAGCACGCGGGTGGCTCACGAACGGCTCTTACGCAAATGCTTCATTGACTACGACCGCGAAATGGCTCTTGTCGCCGAGTTGCCGGACACCAACAGGCAGAACGCCACCGTCCTTGCGGTCGCGCGCCTCTCCCGACTTCCGTCCTCGCGGGAAGCAGAACTTGCGGTTGTCGTAACCGACAAATACCAACACCAGGGCTTGGGCGGCGAACTGATTCGACGACTTGTAGAGATCGCTCGGGTCGAAAAAATAAAACGTCTCGTTGCCGACTTTCACTCGGAAAACAGCGCCATTCGTCATCTGGCCCAGCATGGCGGCACCACCGTTCAACGCACGCCCGATCCAACCTGCTTTCGAGTCCAGTTGGATCTCTAGGGATGCCTTGCCATTCCATAGCGATCCGTCCCTGGCCAGAGGAGGCTCCGGTCAAGGTCATCCTCCGGCTTCTGGACTCGTCTTGCTTCTGCGAGAATGTCCTTACTTCGAAGAACCACTGCCGTTCTAAACGGAGAGTGCTGGGAGGTGATCATGGTTGTGGGCCGTGCCATTCTGTTTGGTGTTCTGATTCTGGGGGCCAGCGTCGCGGAAGGTCAGGATAAGCCGGCCGTCGCCAAAGCGCCGACGCCGCGAACTATCGCTGCGTCTGGCAAGCAAACGTATATGCAATATTGCGCTTCCTGTCATGGTATTGACGCTCGGGGCGAGGGACCGGCTGCGTTCGTCCTCAAAACACCGCCGCCTGACCTGACCACGCTCGCCAAACGCCACGACGGGAAATTCCCGTACGAATACGTCTCGGACGTGCTGCGTTTTGGCACCCGTATCCTTTCCCATGGCTCGTCGGACATGCCCATATGGGGACCCATCTTTGGCTCCCTGGACAACTACAACGAACCTGCCGTGCGAAAGCGCATCAAGGATCTCAGCGACTACCTGGCGTCTCTGCAGCAAAAGGAGTCGTAAAGCAAGCGCGGCTGGCAACAACAGTGCGGCGGACGAGGAACCTGGACCTCGCATCAAGCCGAACCCTGGCGGTAGAGCATGTAGGTGAAGCGACCGTATAGCCAGGCTTCACCGGAGATGTCGTCGTGCTTGCTGTCCACAGATTCATTCAGCACGTGCGCGTAGCTGCCTCCGAGACGCGCCACTTCCTGCTCCAGCCGCATGCGGACCTGCGCCATCAAGTCCTCGTAACACTGGCTCCACAACTCGTCGCGATGAGCCAGCGTACCTGGCACACGACCGCTCGCCGCTTCGACGACATGCTCCCCCATCGCTTCGGCATCGAACGGAGGTAGTTCGCGGTGCCAGTAGATAATTCTGGTCCCTTTCCCGTCTGTGTCAAATTCGACCGAGGTCGCGATGGATCGAGATGCTGTCCCAGATGTCGTCATGAACTTACCTCCCAGGCGCCAGTCGAGACCACTCTGACGGCTACCCTCCGCTACCACTACAGCCTGACACGATACCCCGACAGCGGCGGTGAGCCTGGTTACTTCCCCATGTGACGCAGGTCACACACAAGGTAAGGACCACTGTTGCCGCGAGAGATTCTTGGTCTAAACGAGACCAACTAGTAACGAATTACGTCAGGTTTGGGCATTGACACCGTTCACGACGAAGTGTACTTTTCACGGCGCGATACCCTCTTCCAGACGAACCATGAGTCTGCCGCAAACCTGGTGATGAGCGTCACAGACTCCCTACGCGGTCTTAACGATAGTTTCATTCACCAGCGATATCTTGGTTTGCGATAGCGGAGTGCCAAGGGGGTGGGAATGCGGCGGTCGCTTAGCCCGAGAAGTTCTCTCACTATCATGGAGGTTCTCATCGCGGTTCTCCTGATGTGTGCCGCAGGTGCTGCCGGACGGCCCCAGCAAACCCAGAGTAAGTCGGACTCGTCCAAGCAAAAAACCAAATATGAGCGGTCAACCGATCCTTCTCTCTACGTAGGATCGGAAACTTGCAAGACCTGCCACGAGGACATGCCGACGAAGGATTTTTTCAAAAACTACGAGGCGTCACCTCACTACGCCACCACGTTGGACACCAAGAAGGGGCCGGAGTGGCACGGGTGCGAAGCCTGCCACGGACCGGGCAAAGAGCACGTTGACGGCGGCGGAGACAAAACAAAAATCTTTACGTTCAAGAATGCCTCGGCACAGGAGATCAGCGCGCGGTGCCTCGATTGCCACCAGTATGGCGAGGAACACAGCAACTTTGGCCGCTCGGCGCACCTGCAAAACAACGTCGGCTGCACGGATTGCCACGACCCACACCACGCCAAGGAAAGCCAGTTCTTGATGAAGGAAAAGCAGCCGCAGCTTTGCTACGGCTGCCACCTTGAGACGAAGCAGCAGTTCACCCGGACATTCCATCACCGCGTCAACGAAGGAATGGTGCAGTGCAGCGACTGCCACAATCCGCACGGAGGTTTTCAGGTCCGCCAGCTACGCGCCACGGCGTCGCAAGATTTAGTCTGCTTTAAGTGTCACTCCGATAAGCAGGGTCCGTTCGTATTCGAACACGAAGCCGTAAAAATCGAAGGCTGCGTTGCCTGCCACACCCCGCACGGCACCTCAAATCCGCGGCTGCTGAAGCGCGCGCAGGTGAACTTGCTGTGCCTGGAATGCCATGCTTTCAGCGTGGACGCAGGCGGCCCGGCCGCAACTCCCACATTCCATAACCTGGCGCAGAAATATCAAGCTTGCACCCTCTGCCACACGGCTATCCATGGCTCTAATACCAATAAATTCTTCTTCAAGCCCTAAGGAGTGCGGCTATGGCGGACGGGAACAGAACGGGAAAAGCAACACGCGCGGCGAGATCTATCGGGCTGCTTTCTATATCTCTGTATTTGGTGGCGGGACCGGTTTTGCGTGCCCAACAAGCCGAAGAGCAGAAGGGCATTGACGAGGGCAATTACAACATCAAGCAATCCATCGAGTTCGGCGGACGCTTCACCAGCATCTCAGGCGACCCGCAGGCTTACGATACGTTTGTGAACCTCCAACAGGGACCGCGCCTCCTAGGGTTCACCACCGAGATGTACTCGCTGAACCATCACGGTACGCTTTTTGATCGCCTTTACTTCAGCAACTTCGGGTACGGCGGCGACCCCGTCGACGTCTCGCGGCTTCGCATCAGCAAAAACCGCTGGTATGACTTGGACGCGCTGTTCCGCAAAGACGAAAACTTCTGGGACTACTCGCTCCAGGCCAACCCGATTAATCCCACCACGCGGTTCGCTAATGGCCCGGCCGGTTTTGGACCCCCCGTCTGCACGAGTTGTGTCCTCGCAAGCTCGCCTCATCTCTTTAATACTCGCCGCAAGCTCGGGGATTACAGCCTGTTGTTGTTGCCGCAATCCCGGATCAGATTCCGTGTGGGGTATTCGAGGAATATCGTGGAGGGCCCGGCCTTCTCCTCAATTCACCAGGGCACGGAGCAGGCGCTGTTTGAAGACTACAAGACGACCGTGAATACCTATCGCGTCGGCGTGGATTTCAAGGTTCTGCCCCGAACCAACATCAGCTACGACCAGATCTGGAATTACTTCAAAGGGGACACCGGCACGACCGATCCCTTCGCAAACCCATTATTTAGGCTGTCGAATGGACAGAACGTCGACTTGGGTTACTCCTTCAATGCGGCTGCGAACCAGCCCTGTGGCGGAACGTTTTTGGCGACTGGTTTCGTGAATCCAACCTGCAGCGCCTATTTCAGCTACCTAAACCACGGAAGGACACGAACGAACCTCCCCACAGAGCAGTTCAGTCTTCAGTCGAACTACTGGAAGGATTGGGACCTGTCAGCACGCGTGAGCTATTCTGGCGGAGATTCGAATGTCTTCGATTACAACGAGGCGATTTTCGGTCGCGAGTCGCGCACCAATCTCAGGAATGACAATGCGACCGGGCCCATCCACAACCGCAGGGTAGCGGCCAACGCCGATTTCGGCGCCACCTGGCATATCACCGACAAGCTCAGCTTTGTCGATTCCTTCCACTATCTGAACTGGCACGACCCCGGTGAGTTTGACGCGGGCGACTGTTCGTTCTTCAGCCCCAACTTGCTCACCACTGCGAACGTGTTTACGCCCACTGCCACCACCCCGCTCACTTGTGCCGCGCCCGTAGGCACAAAGCCCGGCACTCCCGTTCACTCGACAAGTTCTTTGGCGGACATTTCCGTCATTGTCGACAGCAATTTCCTGAAACAGGACGAGAAAACCAACCTCGCCGAATTGGAATACCAGTTCAGTCGTAAGTTCGGTGCCAGACTGGGATTCCGCTATCGCCACCGCGCAATCGACGATAATTTCTTCGAAGGCAAAAATGAAATTTATTTTCCGAATCTTGCCGCACGTGGCGACTGCGCGCTCGTTAACCCTGCGGGTCCGGTAACCCAAGCTAATCTGCCCGCGGGCTGCGCGCTGAATGGAGACGGCTCGATCTCCTTCGTAACGCCGCCTTCGGGTGCCCCTTTTTCCGCTGGCTTGGGCGAAACACTCATCAATGAATACGCTGGCGTTTTCGGGCTATGGGCGCGGCCGACCAGCAACTGGCGCATCAGCTTTGATACCGAGATAATGGGCGCGGACAACGTCTTCACTCGCATCAGTCCGCGAGAGTCCCAGGAATATCGCGTGCGCACGACCTACAAACCAACTGGCTGGCTGAACCTGAACGGCTCAATCACCATCTGGGAAGGGCGCGACAACGTAGAAAACGTAAACAATCTGCAGCACAACCGCGTCTATGGATTTTCTGCGCTGTTCCAGCCCGCTGAAAAGTATGGCTTTGAGTTGGGCTACGACTATAGCGACGTCTTCTCCCAGATTCTTATCTGTTTCACGAGCAGCGCCGTCCCCGTTGGACCCGCCACCGTGAATTGCCCGGGAGTGACCGGCCTGCAACAGCAGCTTTCCACTTACACAAATACATCCAATTACGGCTATTTTGATTTCACCATAACTCCGGTTCACCGGCTGACGGTCCGGGCGGGCGCAAACCTGACCGGCACCAGCGGCTCCGCCCTTCTAGTGATTACGCCCACTGTGCCGTCCGGCTCGCTAAATTCCAAGTGGCTTCATCCCTTTGGCGGAGTGGACTATCATTTCGGAAAAGATTGGACCGCCAAAGCGTACTGGGATTATTACGGCTATCATGAAGATCCCACGATCGGCATCGTGCAGGACCTTTTCGCGCCGCGTAATTTCCGCGCCAATCTGGTGACACTCTCACTGCGATACGCATTCTAGAAGCTTCTAAGATGGCGGCGGCAGGGCATTCCTACAAAGGAGAAAAACATGAAAAGGAACTGGACGCGAATCGCAAGAGTGGCAATTGGTGTAGCGACGTTGGTGGGGCTCGAATTTGTGAGCGTGCCGGCCGAGTCGCAGGATGTGGCGGCTCTCTACAAGACAAAATGCGCAGCGTGCCACGGTGCGGACGGCAAGGGCGAGACCTCGATAGGCAAGACGAATAAGATTCGCGATCTCAGCTCCGCTGACGTGCAACAGCAAAGCGACGCCGATCTGACCGCCATCATCGCCAACGGAAAAGGCAAAATGCCCGCCTACGGAAAAGGCCTGAAGCCCGACCAAATCAAAGACCTGGTGGCTTACATCCGCGGTCTCGCGAAGAAGGCCTGAAATATGCGCGACGACCACCCCACGGTCCCGCAGGGATAACCAGGGACAATGGCGCTTCCAGGCCCACTTCTGCTTCTGTTAATCGCGGTCACCGCTGTTCTGATCGGCGTCCTCGTCTTTCGCCCGAACGTGACCGCCACGCAAGGCGGAAAGATCCTGGCGTTCTTTGTCCTGTTCCTGCTGCCGCTCATCTGCTTGGGTATGGGCACCAGTTATCACATCGATCGCTCAAAGCGCACGGAGTTTTGTCTCTCGTGTCACGAGATGGAGCCCTACGGCAAGAGCCTTTTGGTCGATGATCCCGCTCATTTAGCCGCTGCCCACTTTCAAAACCACCGCGTTCCCGCCGAAGAAGCCTGCTACACCTGCCATACCAACTACGCGATGTTCGGCGGCTTTCGCGCCAAACTGCACGGGCTGAAGCATGTGTACGTGCATTATATCGGCACGCCGCCTGCGCCCGAAGCCATTCGCCTTTACGACCCGTATAACAATCGCGAGTGTCTGCACTGTCATTTGGGCGCGCGCTCGTTCGAAGAGGGCGCGGTACACACCGCCGATCCCGACTTGCTCCCTGCGGTCAAGGCGAACAAAGTCTCATGCGTTTCGAGCGGCTGCCACGAAGTCGTGCACAACGTCGGCTCTCTCACTAACGTAAAGTTCTGGAAGGGCGGTCCGTGATGTTGAGCGCGAACCCATTGGAACGCCATCTGCAATTCTCGGGAATCTTGCTGATTCTGGGGCTGTTGGTCGAGGCTGTGTGTTTGTTTTGGACGCGGCCCCTAGCGTTCGTTCTGTTCCTCGGTGTCGGAGGGCTCCTTATTGGACTCGGAATACTCCTCTATCTTCTCTCACTGGTGTCCAGAAGCCAGCCGGAGCGGTAATCTAGAAGCGACCTAGCCTCACGCATTCTGCATACAAAGCGCCGCCATGTCCGCAACGTTCCCTCGGAGACATTCTCCAGTAGAGAACACCGCACTCCTCGGCGGCAACGAACGTTACAACTCCTGCGCCCTTAGAAGGTCGTCAGGGACGGATGGCAACTTTAATAACGCCGTCCCTCCGTTCTCCGAACAATTTGTACGCCTCGGTGATCTGGTTGAGAGAGAACGTATGCGTCAGCAGTGGCCGCAAATCCAATCGACCATGCCGTACCAATTCCATTAGCCGCCGCATGCGCTCCTTGCCTCCCGGGCAAAGCGTCGTCACGATCTTGTGATCTCCGAGGCCCGCGGCGAAAGGCTCGAGTGGCAGCGACAATTTCCCGGAATAAACACCCAGGCTCGACAGCGTGCCACCGGCGCGGAGAACGCGAAGGGCGCTCTCAAATGTAGTCTGCGTGCCCAGCGCTTCGATCGCCACATCGACCCCGACACCGTGTGTAAGACGCCGGATTTCTCCAACGACATCGGCCTTCGTGTGATCGAGAACGATGTCCGCTCCCATGCGTTTGGCCATCTCGGATCGCACGGGATCGGATTCCACCGCGAGGATGAGACCCGCGCCCTTGAGCTTGGCCCCTGCCGTTGCGCAGAGACCGATGGGCCCCTGGGCAAAAACCGCCACAGTGTCGCCAATCTGAACGTCCGCGCTCTCTGCCGCAGAGATTCCGGTCGAAGCGACGTCCGCCAGCAGCACAACCTGCTCATCACTCAAGTCGTCAGGAATTTTCGCGAGGTTGGCCTGTGCATGCGGAACCAGCAGGTATTCGGCCTGCGCGCCATTGATGGTGTTTCCGAATTTCCAGCCGCCGATCGGCCCGCCACATTGCGACCATTCGCCACTCAAGCAGTAGTTGCACTGCCCGCAGGGCGTGATCGCCCCAACCAGTACGCGTTCGCCGACGGCGTAATCCGTCACGCCGACGCCCAATTCGTGAATGACGCCGACCGGTTCATGACCAATGATCAGGCCCGCCTTTACCGGATACTCGCCTTTGAGGATGTGCAGGTCCGTCCCGCAGATCGTCGTCAGCGTCACGCGGATCACGGCTTCGCCCGGTCCTGGTTTCGGAATGGACACCTGTTCAATCCCGATCTGGTTGGGCCCCCGGAACACCAGAGCTTTCATCGTGGACGGAACGGCGTGTTTCTTGGGGAGTGCTACTTGAAAGGTTGCCATCACATTGACCTCCAATCGTCTCGCCCCATTAACGCAAGGCCGAGAGAAGACAGCTATGATGGATGTCACCGCCGTTGGTGATGTGCGTCACGTTCGCAAGCAATCCGCCTGCTCAGAAATCACGCAAGACGCCGAACGGAAGCGCCACTCGGACAGCGTTAAGCACCGCGACCAGGTCAATCACTTCTTGTGCCACCGCCCCGCCGATGGGAGGTAGAACGCCGTACGCGGCGAGCAGCATGCCCAACGCACTGAGCGCCATGCCGCCGATGGCACTCTCCAGCGCAATCCGGCGCATCCGCCTGCCAATGTGCATCAACTCGTCGACTTTCCCGAACGAGCGCTCAAGAACCACGGCGTCGGCGGCCTCCGACGTGATGTCGCTTTCATGCCCGAACGCCACCCCGACCGTCGCTGCCTGCATGGCTGGAGCATCATTGATTCCATCTCCGACGAAAACTGTTCTTTGCTTTCTTGTTTCTGCGCGGACCAACTCCACCTTATCTTCCGGACTCTTGGCTCCGTAAGCCGCTGGAATCCCAATTTTCGCCGCGAGCGAACGAACCTCCGCTTCGCGGTCGCCGGATACGAGAATCACTTTGGTGACCCGATGCCGCGGTGACAGGTGACCTACGAATACACGGCTATCCCCTCGCGGGGAATCCTCAAACCGAAACAGACCGGCCAACACTCCATCCAGAAAGACCAGGCACTCCAGGCCCGCTTCGATCGCTGGCAACCGCAAACCTTCCGCGGAAGCCTTATTGCGGCCGGTGATCCAGACTTCCCGGCCGTTTGTCGTTCCCCGCAAACCCTCGCCTGGCCGCTCGCTGACCCGAGACACTTCCGACAGCGCGGAACCTCGCTGACGCGCCAACTCCAAAATCGCACTGGCCAAAGGATGCTTCGAATACCTCTCCAGGCTCGCCGCCGCGGCGAGCACGTCCGCTTCTGCGAACCCGGGTGCGCACACGATACCTGTCAGTGTGGGTTTGCCGTAGGTCAGGGTACCGGTCTTGTCGAAAATGAACGTCCGGCAGGAGTCGATCTGTTCGAGAACTCCAGGATTCTTGATGATGATGCCACGCCGGGCGGCCAGCGAAATTGCTCCGATCACGGCCACCGGGATGGCAATGAGTAGCGGGCAAGGCGTGGCTACAACAAGAACAGCCAGGAACCGCTGCACGTTGCCGCTTAGCATCCACGCGAGGATCGCAAGGGCCAGGGCCAGCGGCGTGTACCAGGCACCGAGGGTGTCTCCCAATCGTCGCAAGCGCGGCCGGCGTTGTTGCGTTTCTTCCATCACGCGCATGATTCGCGCGTATCGAGAATCCGTCGGCAATTTCTCTGCGCGGATCGTCAGCAGAGATTCTCCGTTTAAGGCCCCCGAAAGGACCAGCGCGCCCGGCGTCTTGGCGACCTCGAAGGGTTCACCGGTCAAATACGCCTCATTCATCGATCCCTGGCCTTCGGTCACAACTCCATCCACCGGACAGATCTCGTGAGGAAGAACAACCAGCGTGTCGCCCACGCGAATCTCGGTGAGCGTTACATCCGTGAGCCCTGCCTCCGACTTTCGGTGACCGATGTTCGGCATCCGCTTGGCTAACGCATCAAGCACATGAGAAGCGCGTCGCGTGGCGAACTCCTCGAGTGCGGTCCCGCCCGACAGCATCAGCACGACAATCGTGCCCACAAGGTATTCCTGGAGAAAAACCGCGGTAACGATTGACACGCCCGCCAGGAAATCGGAACCGAATACTCCGGCCCACAGTTTTCTCGAAAGATTCACAACCAGGGGCGCTCCGCCCAGCACCAACGCTACGTACAGCGGGATTTTCGAGACTGCCCCCGGACTGTTCCATGCAAATCGCAACAGCAAATGAGTGACAATTCCTCCCGACGCCACCAGGGTGACGATCCGTGCCCAGCGGGGCGCCAGTTCAGGAGGGGCTGTCCTCGTCACAGCCCGCCGCGGACTGCGTTTCAGTACATCCACTGCGAAGGCCTGGCCCGAATTGTGCGCCGTCATCATGCCGCCTCAGTATCCGCATCTGCAGGTCGCGAAGAGAATTGCGGGTAGCCTTTTGTATCCTAAGTCTTCGGCGGTATCCGTGAATGCGCGCCACGTCACCTCGCCCGGTGACGCGCGTCACAGCGTCTCGTTCTGCCTTGAAGGAACAATGGGCCACAGGAGGAAACCATGAAAACCGCCACCGCAAGAACCGCAGTTCGACTCCGCAACATCGTATTTGCAACGGATTTCTCCCCAGCCGCCGCGCAGGCCATCCCGTACGTTAAGAAGATTGCCAAACACTACGCCGCCGACCTCGTAACCCTGCACGTCCGTCCCCCGGTTGTGAACCCTATGACCGAGCCAGGTACCTGGCCTGTCGACATCGAAGCAGCGAAAGCCCAGGATGACCAACACCGCAAAGAAGTTCTCGACACGTTTGCCGGAATCCGCACGCAAGTCCTAATCGAAGAAGGCAGCATCCAGTCCTGCTTGGACGCGGCCATCGCGAAGAACAACACGGACTTGGTCGTCATCGGTACTCGCGGCCGCACCGGGCTTGGGAAGCTACTGCTGGGTTCGGTTGCGGAAGAGATTTTCCGGACAGTCTTATGCCCGGTGCTCACCGTTGGACCACATTCCGACTCGTCCCGCGGCGCGAGTGGCCAGTTCCGTGAAATTCTCTATGCGACGGATTTTAGTCCCGAGGCGCAAGGCGCCGCCGCGTACGCGGTGTTCCTGGCCCAAGAGTTTCAATCACGGCTGATTCTCCTGCACGTCATCCCGGAGCGGAAGCCCGGTGACCTTGTTTCCGCGGCGGATGTCACGACGTCCTCGGAAAAGCTGCTGCGCAAGCTCGTCCCGCCGGAAGCGGAAGCCTGGTGCAAACCCGAATACTTCGTGGAACGCGGCGACCCCGCACAGAAAATTCTGGAATTCGCCAACCGGAGAGAAACGGATCTGATCGTTCTCGGCGTGCGACCGGAAAAAGGCGTACCCGGCGCGGCAACGCATCTGCCGATCGCGACGGCCCACAAGATCGTGTCTTACGCCACTTGCCCGGTGCTGACCGTTCGCCACTAGGAGCGCAGCACTCGCTATGGACAGCGGGCCCGGTCGGATCGCCCAATCCCTTCCGGGCTCCCGTCTGTCGCGCGTTTTCAGATACAGCGCTGCTCTCTTGATTTCGCGTATTGCTTCAGCAACAAGCCTTCGCACAAGTGCTCATGGCCCGCTACGTTCATGTGTCAGCTTTACGATTGGCGGCCGAGGCTCCGCGGTCAGGCGCTGGCTCGAAAGGCATCCGCCAGATGAAGCTTCCGCAACATGGAGCGCTTCTTTTCATGGTGGGCCTGCATGCGCCGCAGGATGTCGTCGAGGATGCGCACGGCGGTCACGATGTAGGGTCCCTTGTTGAGCATGACGCATTCGGCGCGCTCCCCCATGGCCGCATCCGTGATTTCCGAACGCGAGGGGATGCCATTCTTGGCCAGCGATTCGAGAACCTGCGTCGCCCAGATCACCGGTATGTGTGCCGCCTCCGAAATCCAGAGAATCTCTTCCTGTACCTCGGCCAGCCTCTGATAGCCGCACTCGACGGCCAAGTCGCCGCGCGCAATCATGACCCCGACCGCACGGCTGCGCATCGCCGCGAGCAGCAGAGCCGGCAATTGATCGAAGCCCTCCCGGGTTTCAATTTTCAACACGATTCCGAGCTTTTCGTCGGCACCCAGCTCCGCCAGCCGCGACTGCAATTCCAGCACGTCGGCTTCACTTCGTACGAAGGAATAGCCGACCAAGTCTGCGTTCTTCACCACAAACTGGAGCGCTTCCAGGTCCTCCTTCGTGAGAGCGGGTAAACGCAGCACGCTCTCGGGTACGTTGATCCCCTTTTCCGCACCCAACTTTTCCCCTGAGGGTCGCGCCTGCGTGATCTCGACGCTGACGGTCTCCGGGGCAACCGTCCGGATCGTGCCTCCAATCTTGCCATCATCGAGCCAAATCGGTTCGCCCGGCCGCACGGAATCGAAGAACTCCGCCAGCGAAACACCGATCTGCGCGGGGCGGATGAGCTTTCCTTCGTCGTCGTACTCGGCGGGCCGTCCCGCCTCCTGCGATCGAGTCAGAATGAGCGTGTCGCCGAGTTTCAATCGAAGGGTTTGCTCCTTCGGAAGAATGGCTCCAACCTGTGCGCGCCAGACGCGCGCCGGAGCTCCATTTCGCGCCCGCCTGCGAACCTCAAGGGCTAGACCGGGGACGATGTACGCGGTTCGAACTGCTTCGGCCCACCGACTGTCTCCCACGACTCCAGTAATCGTCATAGTGCGTGCGGCTCCACGGGCGTCGGTGAAACGCACGCAGTCCTTCCGCTTCAGCCGCCGGAGCCAGGCCTGGGAAACAGGTAGGACGGCATCGGTTCGGTCGGGAGGGATCTCGGGGGCAGAACTTGACGTCAGCCAAATTCGTGCCGGTGACGCTACGCGTCCCAAAAGGTCCCGCTTGGGGCGATATTTCAATACCGCAGGTCCCGGCTGAACTGGTCCTGTGCGCAACTTCGGCCCGGCGACATCCATCGCAATCTTGCAGCGCTTGTTCGTTTCCCTCTCGGCCCGGTGTAGGTTTCCGATCATCGCGGACCACGCCTCGGGACCATCATGAGCGCAGTTGATCCGCATGCAATCCATTCCGTGCAAGAGAAGATCTCGAACCAACGGGTAATCGGTTGCCGCTTCCGGAGGCATGGTTACCATGATCCGGACCGTGCGGCCTGCGGGCGCCGTGCCAAGTAGGGCTTCGGTATTCTTGTCCAGCAGGACGGCGCCTTCGCCAAATCCGGGAGTGTCGTTCGACGCCTCTCCGGACACTTCACCGGAACCAGCGAGCCGACTCATCATGTGGATGACGGCCTGCAACGCGCTCATCACGTGCGACTCCGTGCGACCGAGCGACGAGAGTCCCAGGGATGCGAGTTGCGACTGCAGCGGCCGAATGTCGTGCCGGCGTAGCGCCAGGTAATGCATGAGATTCCTCGCGCTTGCCCGGTGCCCAGGATGCACGTCTTTGTGGGTCACCAATCCCGAAGCTTCCAGCTCCAGCATCTCGGATCGCAGAAGATTCAGGTGCTGAATGAGTTTGTGCAGTTGGGCGTGATCTGTGTCTTGCATATCCGGCTCGTTCGCGGGAAAACACTTCTTCGGCTGAAGTCCAAGCGCTGTTTTCATGAGAAGCGGTTTTGTCCGAGTTTGCGTCATTCGCGTTACCGCCTGGTGAATGGGGGGTTAAATACAGCCACGCTATTCCTTGCGAACAGGCTGGCGAGATCTCTTCATATCCGCTCCAGGCAGACGACACGTTTGGCCTGTCCCGATGGCAAACATCACACTACTCGACTGCGGTTTTTGGATATGCGACTCACATCACGACCCGGTGTGACGCCCGTCACAGCCTGCAACGTTCGGAACCGCTGACAATGAACCTGCGGGCCGAAAAAGAGAGAGCTGGAAGAGGTTTATGATGCGAATTGGAGAAATGACTCAAAAGGACTGCCGGGAGATTCTAGCGCACACTTTCCTTGGAAGACTCGGGTGTTCGCGCGAGGACCAGCCGTACGTCGTGCCCATCTACTTCGTGTATGAGCCGGACCATCTCTATGGATTTGCCACCGACGGGCAAAAGATCGACTGGATGCGCACGAATCCAAAAGTGTGCGTCGAGATGGATGAAATTACGAACCACTTTCAGTGGACGAGCGTGGTCCTCTACGGCCGCTATCGCGAATTGCCCGACCTGCCCCAGTATGCCGAGGAGCGCGACCACGCGAGGAAGCTTTTAGAAACGCGTTCCCTCTGGTGGCAGACGGCATTTGCCTCTCGGAGGCTCAAGTCGGCCGACGATCTCATTCCGCCGCTGTTCTACTGCATCGAAATCGATTCCATGACCGGCTATCGCGCGGTCGCTGACGCCGGCGAATCCGCGAGCGCTACCGCCACACGAATGTCATCGAGGCTCACTTGAACATGAGCGCGGCAAAGCCACGGCTCCGGACGTTTCGACCGTGCTATATTCCACCCAGACGGTTTCTCTTCTCGTGACCCACGAAAACACTCCGCCCAGGGACGCTAACGTGCTGTTCTCAGGTTGATTCTCCTGAGCGTAGCCCTGGTGACGGCAATCGGCATTGCTCGCCCGCAAGAGAAAAGGGAACAAAAGCCCGTTGCGAAGCAAGCCAGCGTAGCTTCCGGGAAGGAGACGTTTCTCAAGTACTGTGCTTCTTGCCACGGAGAGAATGGTACGGGAAACGGTCCTGCGGCCGGCGCGTTACAGCCGCCACCT